>NZ_KQ758618.1:0-981172 GCF_001457035.1 Fictibacillus enclensis
TTTGTCAGCGACAAGAGATTCGAGGAAGCAAAACGACGACTCTCCGGAGTGTACTTTACCGTACATGAGGAAGAGGAGGAGTGAAGCTGACGAAGAAAATCGCCGTTGATCACAAATCGATAGATGTCTGGTGGCAATAGCGAAGAGGTCACACCCGTTCCCATACCGAACACGGAAGTTAAGCTCTTTTGCGCCGATGGTAGTTGGGGGCTTCCCCCTGTTAGAGTAGGACGTTGCCGGGCAAATGAAAGCACTGCTGAGAAATTAGCGGTGCTTTTTTGTTTTGTGAGATCGACAAAGTTCGTTGCGGTGATGGTGTTACAAAAGTAAAAGTAGATGATCCGGTAGTAGTGGAGCCGATACTTAGATGTGGAGAATGTGACGCCTGTAAGCTAGGGAAATATAACCTTTGTGATTTATTAGTTTTCATGGTTTGTCCGGGGGCGGCGGAGGTTTCTCAGAGTATACAATGGTTGATGAGAACATGGTCCATAAAATGCCCGAGGGGTCTTTCCTATGAACAGGGAGCACTGGTTGAGCCTGCAGCAGTTGCGGAGACCATTCCTCGTTATTTGCAACTTAATCAGTTACACCAATTAAGGGAGCTAGTTGAAGGCAATGTTCAGGAAAGAGCGGTAATCGAAGTATTATTTTCCACCGGAATCCGTATGGGGGAATTTGCTGCGATGAAAAAAGAAATTCATATTCCAAATGGGAAACGTAAAAAAGGGCGAATCGTATTGTTTACACGAGAATGTGAAGAACATTTGAAGGCATATTTACACTGGGCAAAAGTCCTGGGAACGCTGCTTTAAAATAAGTTTCAATTCACCAATTTTCACGGCAAGCTGAACATGATCTGGCGGGGAAGGAATCTGTTTCTTTTTCTGACCTTGATGAAGAAATATGGATTGTAAGGGAACAAGGATCTGGAACCCGTGAGGTGACGGAGCAAATGTTTGCAGACCATAAGCTCATTCCGGAAACCATAATGGAGTTTGGAAGCACACAGATCATTAAGGAATCCGTTGAGGCAGGACTCGGAATATCTTTTCTCTCGACATCGGCAATCCGCAAGGAGCTGGAATTAGTAAGGCTGAAGGTCTTTGATATTCCAGGTTTTCCCATACGACGCCCCTTCACGCTGGTCACGCAGGATACCGCGTTTCGGACAAAGGCTATGGTGGTATTTTTTAAAGCGATAAAAGCAAATTGAGGTTGTTTCTTTGCGTTGATCAAAAATATAGTAGTATTCTACAAAAGAGAAAATGGATCAGAGGGGGAAGCTGTTATGGGTAAAAAATACGTGATTGGCGTTGACTATGGAACCGAGTCAGGCCGTGTATTACTTGTTGAAGTCAGTTCGGGAAAAGAAGTAGCCACAAATGTGACCGCTTACAAACATGGTGTGATGGACGAAACCTTGCCAGGAGGAACACCACTTGATGCGGACTGGGCGCTGCAGCATCCCGGAGATTATCTGGATGTGCTCTCCGAGTCCGTGCCTGCCGTTCTTGAAAAGGCAGATGTGTCTTCAGATGATGTCATTGGTTTAGGAATTGATTTTACCGCATCTACCATTCTGCCACTCGACCGTAAAAGAGAGGCGCTTTGTTTTCAGGAAAAATGGGAGAATGAGCCGCACAGCTATGTAAAGCTGTGGAAGCACCATGCGGCACAGCCGGAAGCGGATGATTTTACGGAAGTGGCTGAAGAAAGAGGAGAAACCTTTCTCAAACGGTATGGCGGGAAGATATCATCGGAGTGGATGTTTCCGAAGATATTGCAGATTCTGCGGGAGGCACCTAAAGTGTTTGAGGAAGCGGATCTGTTTATGGAAGCGTGCGACTGGCTGACAAGCAGACTGACCGGGAGTTTGCACCGAAGCAGCAACACCACCGGATACAAAGCATTCTGGAACAAAAAAGAAGGCTATCCTTCATCTGAATTTTTCACTGCGGTGGACTCCCGTCTTGAAGATATTTTGGAAACGAAGATGCGCGGAGACGTGCTTTCCATTGGTGAAAAAGCAGGCGAACTGACCGGAGAAATGGCTCAAGTGTTGGGACTGAAACCAGGTATAGCTATAGCGGTAGGGATTATTGATGCTCATGCAGGTGTCCCTGCAGCGGGCGCTGTCCGGCCGGGACAGATGGTTATGGCAATGGGCACCTCCACCTGCCACATGTTGATCACAGACAAAGATCAACCGATCACAGGAGTCTGCGGAAGTGTGGAGGATGGCATCATTCCCGGATACATCAGCTTTGAGACAGGACAAGTTGCCGTCGGTGATTCATTTGCGTGGTATGTGGATCAGGCTGTTCCCGGTTATGTAAAAAAAGAGGCGGAGAAAGCGGGACTGAATGTGCATCAGCTGCTTGAAAGAAAAGCGGCTGCATATCAACCGGGACAGACCGGGCTGATCGCGCTGGATTGGTGGAACGGAAACCGCTCGGTATTGGTCGACTCCCAGTTATCAGGAGCAATCATCGGGTTAACCCTGGCCACCAAACCCGAAGAAATCTACAGGGCGTTGATCGAGTCCACCGCCTTTGGCACCAAAAAGATTATTGAAAGCTTTGTTCATGGCGGAGTGGCGGTGGATGAAATCTTTGCGGTAGGGGGCCTGCCTGAACGAAACCGCCTTTTGATGCAAATTTATGCAGATGTGACCAACCGCGAAATCAAGGTCGCTGACTCCAGCCAGACGACAGCACTTGGTGCTGCCATGTACGGGGCCGTAGCGGCCGGAAGCAAGGCAGGGGGCTATGATTCCATTTTTGATGCGGCCCAACATATGGCTCGCGTGAAGGAAGAGACATACAAGCCGATTCCTGAACATGTGAAGATTTACGAGGAATTATACAGTTACTATCTGGAGGTTCATAATTTTTTCGGACAGGAAAAAAAGTCGCTGATGCATGGGTTAAAGAAATTGAAGAAGTAAGTGTAGGCATCCTGTTTTATCGCAGGATGTTTTTGTTTTAAACGAAATAAAACAAAAATAAAATTGACAAAGTGAAAACAAATGATAGAATTCTACATAACTTTTATTTTGAGGAGGATATGTATGGACTATCAGCAGCTTTTTAGCTTGAAGGGGAAGACAACTCTTGTCACTGGGGGAGGACGAGGACTTGGAAAAGCAATGGCCGATGCCCTGGCCCAGGCGGGTTCGAACGTTGTCATCGCGGATATGGATCGTGACACGGCGAAGCAGAGTGCTGAAGAGCTTACCGCTCATGGGGTGAAAACACTTGGACTTCAATTGGACGTCACGCAGGAGGAAGAAGTAAAAGGCTGTATTGATGAAATTGTAAGCGGTTTCGGTAAGATTGATATTCTCGTCAATAACGCCGGCATTTGTCAGAAGATCACGGTTGAAGAGCAGAGTCTGGAAGATTGGAAGAAAACGATGGATGTAAACGTGAATGGGGTTTTCCTTTTATCCAAATATGTGGGAAAAGTGATGAAGGATCAGGGTGGCGGCTCTGTCATTAATATGGCTTCCATGTCAAGCTTCATTGCCAACACCGAAGCGCAATGTGCGTACAATGCATCAAAAGCGGCTGTAGCCATGATGACCAAGTGTCTGGCATCTGAATGGGCACCTTATAACATCAGGGTTAATGCCATTGCCCCTGGATATATGAAAACGGAAATGACAAAACCCATTTTTGCTCCTGGCGGTGAACTGGCACACGTCCTGGACTTGGTGCCGATGAAACGGCTCGGTGAACCTCATGAACTCGGCGGATTGGCCATCTATCTGGCATCCGATGCTTCCACATTTGCCACCGGTTCTACCTTTCTTGTGGATGGCGGATATACCATCTGGTAAAAAACGAAAAAAGCAGCTCACTAATCATTAGTGCGGCTGCTTTTCTTTATTCCGTTTCAATCGTAATCAGTTCCACTCCATGTTCCGCCAAAACGGGTTTTTGGCTGTTTGCCTCAATGCTGTCCGTAATGATGATGTCGATATCGTCGAGAGAGGCAAAGGACGCAATCGAGTTTTTGAAAAATTTGGAGTGGTCGAGCAGAGCTACAACTTTTTTGCTTGCCTTCACCATGGCTTTTTTCAGTTCAACTTCGTATACGCTAAAATCGGTCAACCCGGACTCGAGTGAAAAGCCGTTGGCCGACGTAAACAGAAGGTCGATGTTGATCTGGTTCAAAATGTTTACGCCAAGGGTTCCTTCTAAAGAGTGAGAGCCTCGTTTTACAATGCCGCCGAGTAAAATTACAGTGATGTCCGGGTGCTCGTTCAGTTCAAGAGCGGTATTGATGCCACTGGTTACAACGATCAGGCGGATGGGCTTATCTTTCAGGATTCGGGCCAGCTCAAGAGCGGTAGAACTTGCATCAAGCATGATACATTGTCCGTTTTCCAGCATGGCTGCTGCTTCCTTGGCGATGGCGGATTTTTCGATTTTGTTTTTCTTTTCACGGATGGAGAAGCTTGTTTCATTATCGGAAGAATCGGCGAGCACCGCACCTCCATGTGTGCGCTTGAGCAATCCCTCTTCTTCCATTTTTGTTAAATCGGTACGCAGGGTCGCTTCCGATACTTGAATTTCCTTAGCGAGTTCTTTAATGGATACTCGCTGGCTTTCATTCAATCTATTAAGAATGACTCTCCGGCGTTCAGGTACAAACATTTTTCCCACTAAGATCACCTACAAATCAATTAGTAAAATTCATTTTTGTAATCGTTTTACTTTTATTATTCTATTACACCATCTTTCATAAACATTGTAAATCAATAATAAAACAAAACAAAGTGAAAATAAATTATAAAATAATCAAAAATTAATTGACTATTTAAACAAATGGTGATTATAATAGACCCAATACACCGCAATATCGAAAACAAACGATAGAAAAAGAAAAAATACAATAACAAAAAAGAGGAGGAAAGGGATTTATTCTAAGAGAAATGAAAGCGTTATCTATAAAGGGGCTTTTAAAAATCTATTTAAGGGAGAGATTGTCATGAATATGAAAACCGTAGCGGATCAAGAAGCAAAGAATACAAGTATTCCTAAAAACCATGAAGGCTGTAGTCGCTTATTCACCGGGAGATTACCGCTTTGAAACGGTTCCGGTTCCCGAGGTTGGGGAAGGTGAAATCCTGGTAAAAGTCGAAGCTTGCGGGATTTGCGCAGGAGACTTGAAAGCATTTGACGGGGCACCAAGCTTCTGGGGTGATGAAAAGCAGCCGGCTTATATTAAAGCGCCTATGATTCCGGGTCATGAATTTATCGGCCATGTGGTGGAGCTTGGCGAAGGAGTTACCGAATTTGAAGTAGGGGAACGCGTCATTTCAGAACAAATCGTTCCTTGCTGGGGTTGCCGCTTCTGTAACCGAGGACAATACTGGATGTGCGAGAAGCATGATTTATACGGCTTTCAGAATAATGTAAACGGTGCCATGGCGGAATACATGAAATTCACGAAGGAAGCGATTAACTACAAGGTGCCTGATGAACTTCCGATCGAAAAAGCCATTCTGATTGAACCGTATGCATGTTCCTTCCACGCTGTACAGCGTGCACAGATTCAGCTCGGTGATGTCGTCGTGCTGGCGGGTGCCGGTACACTCGGGCTTGGTATGATTGGCGCAATCAAGAAGTCAGGACCAGGAAAATTGATTGTTCTGGATCTTTTTGAAGAGAGGCTGGAGCTGGCTAAAAAGTTTGGAGCGGACATGGTACTCAATCCGGCTAAGGATGATGTGAATGCAATTGTAAAAGAACTGACCGACGGCTATGGCTGTGACATTTATATTGAGGCCACAGGAGCACAAAAATCGGTAGAACAAGGGTTAACGATGATCCGCAAGCTCGGCCGTTTTGTGGAGTTCAGCGTATTCAAGGAGCCTGTGACGGTAGACTGGAGCATCATCAGCGACCGGAAAGAGCTTGATGTGCTTGGATCCCACCTAGGACCATACTGCTATGAACATGTCATTACAGGCATTTCCAATGGAGATTTACCAACAGAAGGTGTTGTCACCCACACGCTTCCTTTGGAGGATTTTGAGGAAGGATTCCAGTTGGTGAAAAACGGAGCAAAATCTCTGAAAGTTGTGCTTAACCCAAATCTGTAACCATCGGGCGGCTGTAGAAGAGGCAGCCGCTTCTTTATAAAAATGAGCAGGGGAGGAAACAAAATGGACGGGCTATTAGGTAAATTGGGCATGGACCGGAAAATGGCTTTAGGTTATTTCGGCGTATTGATTTTTATGATGGGAGACGGCCTTGAACTGGGATGGCTATCTTCTTACTTTACAGATCATGGGTTATCCGTGCAGCAGTCCGCGCTGGTCTTTAGTGTATATGGCTTTGCGGTAGCGGTAGCGGCCTGGCTTTCCGGGGTTCTTGCGGAAGTGCTCGGTCCGAGAAAAGCGATGATGCTTGGGCTTTCCCTGTTTGTAGCCGGAACACTGGTTTTCCTTACGTTCGGAATCACCAGTATGAACCTGGCCATCATTCTACCAACCTATGCATTACGGGGGCTCGGCTATCCGCTTTTCGCCTATTCGTTCCTCGTATGGGTAACGTACTATGCGCCATCCGATAAGCTTGGAACAGCGGTGGGCTGGTTCTGGTTCGCATTCAGCGGCGGATTGAACGTCCTTGGAGCCTACTATTCTAGCTTTGCGCTTCCGGTTTTGGGAGAAATGAAAACCCTTTGGAGTGCACTCATCTTCGTTCTGCTTGGTGCGACTGTTGCGATTTTCCTGAACAAGGACAAAAACCACAGCAAGAAATTTGAAAATAAAAGTGAAGCCATCAAGTATCTTTTAAAAGGCGTAACCATTGCTTTTGAAAATCCGAAAATCGGTATGGGCGGAATCGTTCGAACCATCAACACATCAGCAGCTTATGGATTTGTGGTCTTTATGCCTGCATTCATGATGGACTTGGGCTTTACGCGTTCCGAATGGCTGCAGATCTATGGTTCACTGTGGACGAGCAACATCATTTTTAACCTGATATTCGGTATTGTAGGTGACAAGCTGGGCTGGAGAAACACGGTCATGTGGTTTGGCGGTGTGGGATGCGCCGTTTTCACAGCAGCATTCTATTATGTTCCGCTGGCGGCTGGTCCGAACTATTTTGTAGCTACCGCCGTTGCCGCATGCTATGGCGCTTGTCTTGCCGGCTTCGTTCCATTATCCGCACTCATTCCGTCACTTGCTCCGGAAAACCGCGGCGCAGCGATGTCCATCCTTAATCTTGGTGCAGGATTGAGTACCTTTGTAGGACCTGCAATTGTTGGGGCCTTTATCGGATTGGTGGATACAGTGGGTGTGATCTGGATTTACACAGGCCTTTATTTGATCAGTGCCGTGCTGATGAAATTTGTCACCCTTTCCAAGAAAGAAGCAGAAGAAGCGGAAAGAGTCTCCCAGGAGGAATTTCAAAACGTACAAAAAGCGTAGTATTGATACATCAAAAATAGAGAGAAAGGGAGTTGCATAATGAGGATAGGATTGGGTTCTGACCATAATGCCTTTGATATGAAAGAAAGCGTAAAAAGCTATATAAAAGAATTGGGGCACGAAGTCATTGATTATGGCTGCCATTCATGCTCTGAGGTGGATTATCCGGAAGTGGCTTTTGAAGTCGGCCAGGACATTATGAAGAACAAGCTGGACCGTGGAATTTTATGCTGTGGCACCGGGATTGGTGTAGCCATCGCTGCAGGAAAAGTACCCGGCATCCGGGCAGCCCTTTGCCATGATACGTATTCAGCAGAACGGGCACAGTTAAGCAACAACGCCCAGATTTTAACGATGGGAGCAAAAGTCATCGGTGTCGAAGTCGCCAAACAGGTGGTGAAAATGTATCTTGGATCTCACTTCTCCGGGGGCAATTCTGGAAGAAAGGTACAGCAGATCACAGACAAGGAGCAAGAGTTTTTAAAAGGGGAGAATGCACCGCATGAAAAAACTTATAAATAATCCAAACCGAGTCGTTGAAGAAATGATTGAAGGCTATGCTAAAGCTCACCCGCATCATGTCCGGGTACTGGAGGAAAACGGACGCTCGATTGTAACCGCCAAGGAAACAAAAGAAGGAAAGGTCGGTGTTTTAATCGGGGGTGGATCCGGACACGAACCAGCTTTTATGGGCTATGTCGGTACCGGGATGGCAGACGGTGTTGCGGTTGGAAATATTTTCGCTTCACCACCGCCGGATCCGATTCTTGAAGCAACAAAGGCGATTGATAAAGGAGCGGGCGTCATCTACGTATATGGAAATTACGCAGGAGACCTCATGAACTTTGGCATGGCGGCTGAACTGGCTGAGCTTGAAGCGGACATCCAGGTCGGAAAAGTCATTGTAACGGATGACGTTGCTTCAGCTCCGAAAGAAGAAAAGGAAAAGCGCCGCGGCATTGCCGGAGAATTTTTTGTCACAAAGGTGGCAGGAGCCGCCTCTGAAAAGGGATACAGTCTGGAAGAAGTGGTTCGGGCAGCCAATAAGGCAAATGATCATACCCGTACGATGGGAGTCGGACTTTCACCCTGTTCACTTCCGCAAACGGGAAAACCGAGCTTTGAATTGGAAGAAAACGAGATGGAAATCGGCCTGGGGCATCATGGCGAACCAGGAGTGGAAAAGGGAGATCTCCAGCCTGCAGACCAGGTGGCGGATCGCCTCGTTCAGGATATTCTGGCTGATATGCCAATCGGCGAAGGAGAAAAAGTCGCTGTTCTTGTAAACGGCTTAGGATCGACCACCAAAATGGAACTTTATATTGTTTACCGAAGAGTTGAACTAATCTTAAACGAAAAGGGCATCACCATACATCGTTCTTTTGTGGGTGATTACAGTACTTCACTTGAAATGGGTGGATGTTCCGTTACCTTGATTAAGCTTGATGATGAACTAACAGAATTTGTAGATGCAGCGGCGGATTGTCCGATGTATGTTCAACGATAAGGAGGAGATCACATGTCTTTTTCAGCAAAAGAATTAAAAGCCTTTTTACAGAGTGTGGTTGAAACGATTGAGGAAAATAAAGACTACTTGTCCGAGCTCGACCGTAAGCTTGGTGATGGTGACCATGGTGTGACCATGTCCATAGGCTGGCAGGCCGTTCAGGAAAAATTGGATAATGAATGGAAAGATGAAAATGATTGCGGAAAAATCAGCATCTCCGCTGGCCGTACCTTCCTGAGTGCGGTCGGATCAACGGTAGGTCCTCTTTATGCAACAGGGTTTCTGCGTGGAGGAAAGGAAGTCCAGGGAAAAAGTGAACTTACCGGAGAAGATCTTAACAACTTCTGGACCGCTTTTATAGAAGGTATCAAGGAAAGAGGACAGGCGGAAGTGGGAGATAAAACGATGATCGACACGCTGCAGCCTGCACTGGATACGCTAAAACAGGAATATGCGCGTTCCGGCATTTTTGCAGAGGCGTTTTCAAAAGCGGTAGCATCTGGAAAGGAAGGCATGGAATCGACGAAAGATCTTTTATCGAAAAAAGGAAGGTCCAGCCGTTTGGGAGAGCGTTCACTCGGCAATCAGGACCCTGGCGCCACTTCTTCGTACCTTATTTTAAAAGCATTTGAATCGGTAATGACATCCGTCCAGACGGCTTAATACGTAAAAAGCATGAGGGCAGCTGAACTGAAAAACCGTCAGGAGGCCGCCCTCTTTTTCTATGTCCATAAAAAGGTGGGGAAGGATAGCATGAGCATGAAATTGGATAATAAAGAGGATATTCAGCAATTGGCGATGGATTTTCTCGCGGTTGCACAGGAAGCTGCCATCGCCTCGTATCCCTGGGTCGGCAAAGGAAAGAAAAATGAAGCGGACGGCGCGGGAACTGAAGCCATGCGTACAAGAATGGGATCTATTGCGATGGACGGGACCGTTGTGATTGGCGAAGGAGAATTGGACGAGGCACCGATGCTGTACATCGGTGAACGTGTGGGAACAGGCAGTGGCCCTAAGGTAGACATCGCGGTCGATCCGGTGGAAGGAACAACCTTAATGTCAAAAGGACAGGATAATGCTTTGACGGTGATTGCCGTTGCCGAAAAAGAGCATTTGCTTCATGCGCCGGATATGTATATGAGAAAAATAGCAGTTGGTCCGAAAGCGAAAGGAAAGATAGATATTGAGGCACCATTAACGGAGAATATTCGCTCGGTCGCTCGTTCCCTTGGAAAAGACGTCAGTGAGGTTACGGTCATGATTCAAGACCGGAGCCGTCATCAATCCCTGATCCAAGAGGTGTTTGAGGCAGGAGCTAAGGTAAAACTCTTTTCGGACGGTGACGTTACAGGGGCAATCGCCACTGGAATTGAGGACATTGGTGTCGATCTGCTTGTAGGTACAGGCGGGGCGCCAGAGGGTGTCATCGCTGCAACTGCTCTGCGAAGTCTTGGTGGAGATTTTCAGGCTCAGCTCGTTTGCCAGAATGAGGAGGAGTTCAATCGCTGTGTTGGAATGGGGTTGAGCGATCCAGATTGTATTTTACGGATGGATGATCTGGTGAGAAGTGACCGGTGTTTTTTTGTCGCGACAGGCATCACAGATGGCATCCTGCTGAACGGTGTTCGTAAAAAGGCAGATGGCTCTATGCTGACGCATTCATTCATCACCATCGGAGGACGAAGAAATAACTTTCAGTTTGTTGAAACCCGCCACTAGGGATGTGGCGGGTTGTTTTTTTGTGGTGGTGTGGGGATGAAAGGCGGGCAATTGCTCGGAAAAGTGGGAAAGTCGCCCGGAAATTCGACAAAGTTGGCTTCAATAAATGAATTTACCGAGTACGGGTAAAGGAAAGAAGACCGTGTATTATCTTCAATATGATTGACGTATCTTTAGTTATCTGATATTCTACCATGGTAAAGTAATAAATTATCAAAAATGGTTTCTCAAGAGGCGCGGTGGTGAAAAACCTTGCGTTTTTTTGCGTTCTCATATATACGGAAGGAAATGTTTAATGGATACAACGAAAAAATGGGGATTTTGGCTGTTGGCCGCCTTCGTTATCGGAAATATGGTTGGATCGGGGATTTTTATGCTGCCGAGCACCCTGGCCCAGACTGCAAGTCCGCTGGGAGTAACGATTGCATGGCTTGTTACGGGCTTTTGCGTCATGATGATCGCTCTAATCTTCAGCAAACTGTCGATCCGTCGTCCCGATTTAACAGCGGGTCCGCAAAGCTACGCGAAAGCTTTGTTTCAATCAGAAAAGGCTGGAAACATAGCCAGCTTCAGCATGGTATGGGGCTATTGGGTTGCCAACTGGATCAGTAATGTGGCAATGGTAACAAGCTTCGCCGGCTACCTTTCCACGTTTTTGCCGATCATGAAAGCAGGGAACACGGTTTTCTCCATCGGTTCACAGAAAATTTCTCTGGGACATCTGATTACATTTGTGGTTTGTACGGTTTTACTTTGGGGCATTCACCTTATTTTAGTAAGCAGTATGAATGGAGCCGGAAAGTTGAACTTTATTGCGACAGCATCCAAGGTCGCCGGATTTGCGCTCTTTATTGTCGCAGCTGTTTTTGCGTTTCAATCCTCAAATTTTGGTCAGTTTTACACGCCGGTCACTGACAATGCCGGTGCTTCACACGGATTGTTCAGCCAGGTCCAAATGGCCGCGATTTCCACGCTCTGGGCGTTTATCGGGATCGAATCGGCGGTTGTTTTGTCCGGCCGTGCCAAGTCCCAGCGGGATGTAAGCCGTGCAACAATCTTTGGGCTCATCGTGGCTCTTGTGATCTATATGGCGATCACACTTCTCATGATGGGTATTTTGCCGCAAGATGTGCTGAAGGCATCAGACAAACCGTTCGTTGATGCTCTTTCCGCCTTGATTGGAAGCGCAGGTGCAAACTTCATGGCACTGCTCGCGCTTGTTTCCTTGTTCGGTGCAACGATCGGATGGATCCTAATGAGTTCTGAAGTTCCCTTTCAGGCAGCGAGAAAAGGGGTGTTTCCTTCCTATTTTGCAAAAGTTAATAGAAAAGGGAGCCCTGTCCGTTCCTTGACTGTAACGAATGCCATGTCACAACTATTAATTTTTTCAACCATCTCAGGAACCATCAGTCAGGCCTATACGTTCTTAACAACTGCCGCTACGCTCGCCTATTTGATTCCATATCTTGTTTCAGCGGCGTTCTTCCTCAAGCTTACACTCAAAGGGGAAGCATTGGAGGGCATGAAAGTCAGCCGGTGGAAGGATGGATTAATTGCCATTATTGCTCTTGTCTATTCCATCTGGATCATCAAAACCGGGACCGCAGACTTGAGAACATTTGGCCTTGGCCTTGGCTTGTTCCTTGCCGGTTTTATCATTTATCCCTTCATTAAACCACGCCAGAAGAAGACGGTTTCTTCTGTTTCGGCTGAACACTAAATGGATTACAAAAGACCAACCAGGCGAGGTTGGTCTTTTTTTCATTTTGTTTTGCTAATCTCAGGCTTCACCCACAGCTTTCTGAAATCGGTCCAGCCGAAGTCGTTCAGCCGGACACCCTTCAGCAAAGCAGGATAGTTCCATTCTTTTGCGATATGATACAGGTGAAGAAGTATCTTTTGTTCATAAAAATACGTTTCAATGCTGTCAATGATCTCTTCCCGTTTTTCATAGTCCCCTTCTTGTAAAAACTCCCCCAAGTAGCGATCAAGCACCTCGGTTTGCTGCTGAGTTAAGAGGGACCGCATGCTTCGTTCCCCTTTCAAAAAGGAAAGAAAGCCATATTGGGCATCCCGTTCGAGCACTTCCCCCTTGGAGATCATTTCTCCATCATGCTGCTCGGTATCCAAGAGCGAATAGGGGGACAGATTAAGGTGAATTCCAACCTCGCGAAACCGATTTTGAATCCACTCCGCCTCTCGAAGTCCTTCACTCGTGTAATCCAAATACTTAAACGTAAGCACTTCTCCATTGTATGAGCTTTTCTTCAATATCGAACGGGCGCGCGCGATTGAGGAGGGGGGAAATGATGATCGCTCACTGCGTTCTGGCCAGAAGCTGCTGGCCGGACACCCCCGGCGTCCGCCGAGTTCAGAAATGAGCTGGTTGGGGTCAATCAGCTCAGCAATTGCCTGGCGGAAATAAAGGTCATGATGCGGTCCTTCCCTTTGGAAGTTAAAGACGAGGTAGCGAGAGCCCGTATTGTTTACTTTCATATGCCGGTTCTTGGTTGTTCCACTTCCAGGCAGTTCATAATCGATAATCCGGTCAGGATTAAGTTCCACAAACCAAAGCTCAACACGATCTAGGAGCGGCCGGCCATTAAAATGGTTATCAAAGGCTTCAAGTACAAATACGCGATCGTTATATTCGGTCACATTAAATGGGCCTGTTCCAATCAGTTCTCTCCCTGTCATGATAGGGACGTCTTGAGGAAGGATGGCCGCGTTGAAGGAACTGAGATAATGAAGAAAGAACGCATTTGGCCGTTTTAATCTCATCTTAATTCCGTATTCATGAAAAGCTTCAATCGATTGAAGCTCGGAAAAAAGGTGGCGAAACGGTGATTGAACATCCGGGTCCTTTAATCGTTCCAGTGAGTATTTGACATCCTGTGAGTTGAGGTTTCTGCCATGGTGAAACCTCACGCTTTTTCGCAAGAAGAACGTCCACTCCGTATATTCTGAATTTACTTCCCAGTGATGGGCAAGGTGAGGTTCGAAAGTTTCGGTGACCGAATTGTAGTTGATCAGTGTATCAAAGATCTGACGGACAAAGTGGGCTTCGGCTGCTGTGTAGGAAAAGGCAGGATCCAGGGCAGCGAGAGGCCGCCTCATCGGGATTTTAAGCAAATCCACGGAACTGGATACGGTTTGCTTCACCTGAAGGCCAAAGTTGTTCTGCATTTGCATCTGCAGTTTTTGAGCGAGATATTCCGGCATAAGGGGACGTTTAATAAACTCCGCTGCTTCTGCAATCTGGTTTTTTGCGAGAAGTTTTGAAAAATAAGCTGCTGCGGCTTCCTCCAGATCGTAATGAAAATGCACCTTGGATCGGTTGCCCCGTCCTTTACCTGGAACCCAAGTGAGCCATCTTTCTTCGCCCATCCGTTTTAACAGCAGATTCACGTTTCGTTTTGTGCAATAAAACAAGGATCCCAGCTGGCTGACAGTGACTTCTGCGGGTTGATCATCTTTATGCTCGGGGTGCTGAAGATGAAGGGTAATGTAGTAATCGAGGATTTCCATGCTGGCTCCCTCCCTAAAAGGTGAAATTCTTTTTTGAATTTTACACTTTTTCTGGGCCTTTTACTAGAGGAAAATAAACAGCAGATAAAGGGATTGGTAAAAGGAGGGAAATGCATGTTTAAGAATTTGCATCCGAATATTAAAATCAGAATCATTACTTCGTTTATGGCCCGAGTGGTAGGGACGATGATCTTTCCGTTCATGGCGATCTACCTCTCGGATAAGCTTGGCCAGGCGCTTGCAGGAATTATCCTGCTGATCAATGTGTTCGTCTCGATCCTGGTAGGGTTTTACGGCGGATATGTGTCGGACCGGGCAGGACGGAAAAATGTGATGGTGATTGGACAGCTGTTCACTGTCATTGCCTTTTTGTTTATGACAGTGGCCAATTCACCATGGTTTGATTCCGCTTGGGTTACCTCGTTTATGATGCTCATCCAAAGTATCAGCTCCGGGTTGATGAACCCGGCAGCTGAAGCGATGCTGATTGACGTAAGTACAAAGGAAAATCGAAAATTGATGTACAGCATCAATTATTGGGCAGTGAACCTGTCGATCGCGCTCGGTTCCATTGTCGGCGGTGTTCTGTTCAAGTCCCACCGTTTCGAACTGTTTATCGCTATCACGGCGGTAAGCATCATCACACTATATCTTGTTGCTTATGTAATGAAGGAGTCTTTCACCCAGACAGTTACTGTCACTGAAAAAATCAATGTATTTAAGGACATGGCAGCAAATTATCAAACAGTCATGAAGGATCGATTGTTTTTATGGTTCTGTATCGCTTCAACCCTGATCGTAGGTATTGAGTTCCAAATGGGTAATTATATCTCTGTCCGGCTGGAAGAAGAGTTTGTATCACACAGTGTATCGCTGGGCGATATGTTCACGTATCACCTTGACGGGTTACGAATGATCAGCTGGCTTCGGACATTCAACACCGTGCTCGTCGTTTCAGGTACCATATTAGTTACCAGATGGATGCGAAAGTATTCTGACCATAAAGTGATCTATACAGGATTTTGGATGTACACCGCAGGCTATGCGGTACTTGGATACAGCAACTCTGCCATCCTGCTGGTGGTTTGCATTTTCATCGCAACCATCGGTGAACTCATGTATGTGCCGGTTAAACAATCGATTATGGCTGATATCGTGAATGATGATGCGCGGAGCTCGTATATGGCGGTACAGGGACTAACCTTCCAGGTGGCGAAAATTCTTGGTGCAGCCGGAATCACGATCGGTTCTTTTGTTCCCTCATGGGGAATGGCGCTTGCCTATCTTGTATCTGGCATGCTCGGAATCTACTGCTTTACTAAAGTCACAGGACCATTGAACAAGGGAATAAAAAATGCAGCCAAAAAAGCAGCTGCTATCTAAAAAAGAGGGGCTATAAAGCGCCTCTTTCTTGCAAGATTTTATATCGTATTGTACGATATAAAATGAGGTGAACAAAATGAATGTTGAGTTTTTAAATAAATGCTGGACGGATTTGTATTATTTTCTCCATTACAGACACGAGGAAAAATTGACCCACCAGAACGTGCGCTGCATGCAGGCGGTTAAAAAGAAGACAAAAGCTTCCGTCGCCGATCTTGCAGAAGTGCTTGGGGTTACACACCACTCTGCCTCTGAGCATGTAAAGCGGCTGATGGAAAAAGGATATCTCCAAAAGGAACGATCACCCGAAGATAAAAGAACGGTATATGTAAAACTGACAGAAGCGGGGGAAGAAGTACTCAAACGAAACTCTGAATTAGATGAACAAAAACTGAAAAAAGTACTGGATCGCTTAAGCAAGGAGGAACAGCAGAGTGTAATGGCTGTTTTTCAGAAACTGAGAGAGGAGGCCAGGAATGTATACGATCGTTAAAATTACCGTTTCCGCTCTCGTCATTGGTGTCATTACGGCATTAGCCAAACATTCACCCCGTTTTGGAGGAATCCTTGCCGCCTTGCCGCTTGTCAGCCTGCTCAGTCTTTTTTGGCTCTACACACAGGGCGAGCGGGGTGACCACTTAAGCCAGTTTTTATATGGCGTGCTTTATGGACTGCCGAGCACTATTGTTTTAATTTTTATTGTAGCCCTTTCTTTAAAGCATTCGCTCCCGTTTTTATTATCAGTTGTACTTGGTGTCGGTGGCTGGGGATTGTGCCTGCTCCTGCAAAAATTCCTTCTATCGGGTGTTCTGTTAAACTTCCGCTAGGTTATGTTTCTGAACGATACGTTTTGCCAAGCTCTTCTGCAAGGCCATAGTAGTGCCGGAAATTATAGATTAATGGATTCCATTTGGCAGGATCGACATGGTTTTCTCCTTTTACTATGTTTGAATGGGCATGAACATGAACGGATTCCGTCTCTACGACAGCAAAGAATGGTGAATATTCCGGGATACGAATATGCATTACTTTAGCTTCAATCTGCAAGGGACATTCCGGAATTCGATCAGGTTTAACGCTGATGGATGAAAACGATGAGAAGCCAGCAACCGCAAATTTGTCTTTTTTGTAGGTAAACCCTAAGTTCTGTTTAAAGTCTGGGACTGGATCAGTTCCCGTATAAGGAGCTAGCATCTCGACTTGCTTCCAGAGCGAAGCATCAGGAATGTTTAACACACATTCAGGAGTGCGTTTCAGATTTTCAAAGGCTTTTCCGCCAAGTCCAATTCCTAAAACAATACTATTTCCAAGCGCCCATGACGATGAGATCGGGCTGATATTGGTGGTGTGGTCTTCATTTAAGGTGGTAAGGAGGATGACCGGTGTACCGTAGTAGAGGATTTTTGGTGTAATTGTTTGGATATTTTTCATAGGTTCTGCCCCTTTTCTTTATTTGTATTTATTGTAGTGCAGGAATTTTTCGATGTTCATCGAAGTATGGATGCAAAAGGAGGAGATGATCAATTGGCACAATCCAATGTGGCGGAAATCGCATCGATCGTAAGTGAATCGTCGCGTGCTGCCATGCTGACCGTCTTGATGGATGGAAGGTTTCATACAGCCAGTGAACTAGCGCATAGGGCAGGTATAAAACCACAGACCGCCAGCTTTCACCTGTCTAAAATGCAAGAGGCTGGTGTGATTGCACTAGAAAAGCAAGGGCGGCACCGTTATTACGGTATCCTTAATGAAGAGGTCGCAAAGGTGATGGAATCACTGCTTTTTATAGCGCCGCCTGTAAAAATAAAATCGTTAAAACAGTCCTCTCAGGATAAGGCAATTCGCTATGCGAGAACGTGCTATGACCACCTTGCTGGAAATGTTGGCGTTCAGCTGACAGATGCGTTGCTTAAAGCTGGATTTCTTGAAGAAGAAAAAGAGAATTTCATGGTACCGGAAGAAGGTGTTCGTTTTTTTGGTGAAATGGGTATTGAGCTCGAAAGGATAAGAAAGAAGCGCCGATCCTTCTCTTACCGGTGCCTGGATTGGAGTGAACGGCGCCATCATCTGGCTGGATCATTAGGAAATGCTCTGTTGGAACGGCTTTTGGAGCTCGGGTGGATGCAGCGGGTTCCACAGAGTCGAGCGGTGAAAATTACGGAAGCTGGGATAACAGGATTGAAGACAACATTTGGAATAGATCTTTCATTGGAGGAAAAATAAAATGTCTGTCCATAAAAAGGTTCAATCAGAATCAGGACTGAGAATGCTCGAAAACGTTCGTGAAATCTGTACTCTATTTCCAGAAACAGTGGAGCACATCGATGGCTTTGGTCATACTTCGTTCAGGGTGAGGGAAAAACCTTTTATCATTATGGGAGAGAACGAACACGGAACCTCCCTGGCGATAAAGACACTGCCTGAAACACAGGAAATCCTTTTGCAGGAGGAGCGGTTCTTCAGGCCGGCCTATATTGGTCATCATGGCTGGACCTCGATTTACAATTCGGAAGAAATAAATTGGGAAGAAATTAGAGGTCTTATCTATGAAGCTTATTGCCGAACAGCACCCAAACGGCTGATCAAAATGATACAGGAAGACCATTAATAAAGGAAAGGAAGTACATAACATGAATCAAAAAATAGAAGATTACCTGGTGAACAACAGAGATACCCATTTGAGCCAATTAAAAGATTTTTTGGCGATCCCGAGTATTTCCACCCTGCCCGAACATAAAGCTGACATTGAAAAAGCGGCAGAATGGATGGCCGAGTCCTTAAAGAGATTGGAAATGGATAACGTTAAAGTCTATGAAACGAAAGGGCACCCGGTCGTCTATGGAGATTGGATGAAAGCGGAAGGCAAGCCAACTGTGCTGATTTATGGCCATTATGATGTACAGCCGGTAGATCCTGTGGAACTCTGGAACAGCCCCCCTTTTTCTGCGGAAATTCGTGATGAAAAGATTTATGCCCGTGGAGCGAGTGACGACAAAGGACAGACCTTTATGCATTTGAAAGCACTGGAGGCTATTCTTAAAACGACAGGCACATTGCCGCTTAACTTCAAGTTCTGTATTGAAGGAGAAGAAGAAATGGGAAGCCCGAATCTTCCTGCGTTTGCAGAAGCACATAAAGATCTGTTGGAGGCTGACCTTGTGGTTGTCTCTGATACAGGAATGATTGAAAAAGGAAAACCATCGATCACTTACGGGCTAAGGGGCTTATGCGGACTTCAAATCGATGTCAGGGGACCGAAAGGCGACATCCATTCCGGACTTTATGGCGGGGGAGTACAAAATCCAATACATGCCCTTGTGCAAATTGTGGATTCCTTCCGCAGCGAGGACGGTCACATTCTTGTGAATGGCTTTTATGACGATGTTTTAGCAGCTACCGAACAGGAGAAAGAGGAATTTGCCTCACTGGCGTTTAATGAGGAGGGTGTAAAACAGGAACTTGGGGTCAATGAACTGGCTGGAGAGAAAGGATATTCCTACCTTGAGCAGACCTGGACACGGCCGACTCTTGAAGTGAATGGCATCTATGGCGGATATCAAGGCGGCGGTCTGAAAACCGTATTGCCTTCCTCTGCACATGCAAAGATCTCGTGCCGCCTGGTGCCCAATCAGGATCCTTCAAAAATAGTGGAGCTGCTCAAGCAGCATATCATTCAACACCTTCCTGCCGGTGTGGACGTGGAATTAACACCATTTGACCAGGGCTATCCTTTTTTAACACCGATTGATCATCCTTATGTCCAAGCCGCCGGAGCTGCTTATGAACAAGTGTATGATGTCAAAACAACCTATATCAGAAGTGGAGGTTCCATTCCAATTGTAGCGACTTTTACACAACTGTTTAATTTGCCGGTTGTCTTAATGGGGTTCGGCCTGCCGAGTGAAAATTTCCATGCACCAAATGAGCATTTTCATTTAGAGAACTTTGATAAGGGTCTGCGTGTGCTGTGCCATTATTGGAACGATCTAGCCAAAATGTAATAATAAATTCCGATTGCCCTTGTTGTTTAGACAGCAAGGGTTTTTTGTGCTGTTCATGTACAAGCAGGGGAGTGAAAACTGAATAGATTAGTAGCAGGAGGTGACAGTTGTGATGAAAAAGGGATGTAATTGTTCAGGGCGTAAGCCTCAAGATAATCGTAAGCCCATTAACAAAATCAAATTTGGACAACAGAAAGGAAGCTGCAATGGCTGCTCAAGATCCAACAAGCCGGTGCAGTTCTTGTAAAAGTGCCACAAAAACATGATGTCGATTATTTTCCGGGAAATATGCTGGCTTATGTCGTTTATTTCTATGGAATGGCGGATACACATAAGTACAGGCGATAAGAAAATAGAAGTAGACAATAACTGCACGATAATCTGACAAGGATTTTTCTAGAAGTGTCATAATCTAAGCATAAGAGGTTTATCAATAAAATTTACGGTTAGAAAATGTAACGGATTTCTATTTTTTTTAGCCATAATTCCGTATAGTTGCATAAAAATAAGTACTACAAGCCTGTGAATAAAAGGAGAGGCGTGTAAACCAATGGCTACCTATCACAATAAAAAGTTTGTGTCTGTGCCGGTACACAATGCGGATTCACCTATTTTTTTCACCTGCATTCAGGAAGGGTTGATTGTACGTGCCACTTATACAGGGGAGGAAATCCAATGCGGCAGGTTTGTTGGTATGGTAAACCAGCACGGAGAACTGCATTTTACGTACCATCACGTGAATACTAAAAATGAACTGCGGAGCGGTGAAGGCAGACTGTTTCCTGAACGTCTTTCAGATGGCTCCTTGAAATTATCAGGAAGCTGGCAGGGAATGAATGGCTGGACCATGGAAAGTATGCTATGTTATTCCCAAACCGCAAGAAAACTGAAAACAAGTGTTTAAGGTCCCACGGTGCTTTTGCACCGTTTTCTTTTGTTTGTCGAAACCAACTGGGAATGCATAGTATCTTTATACGAGGCATTGTACATATATCAAGGAGGGAGCAGATTGAGAAGAAGACAATTCGACTTTTGTTCATAATCGTGGTGCTTCTGTTGTTTTCCGGTTGCTCAAACGGAAAATAAGCCAAAATCAAGACCATAGATTAAAGAGTGTGGCGCAGAGGAAGAGATTAATGAGTACTGGTTTAATGGAAAAGACAGAGCGTTGAAAAACTTTTACTTTAACGGAATTTACTTAACGCTGCTTTTTCCCAATGCAAAGGGCTGCAGCCTTCAGGTAAATGAATCTCGTCTTTCTCTTTCCCGAGATAAATGGTGTCTGTTCTGTCCAGGCATTTTCCCCAGGGTGAAAAAAGTTGGGACAAGAAAGCTGTGTCACATTTCATACATACAAATAAATCGAAAATAAAAGAAATGGCGGTTCTTTATAAACAATACTTAAAGAAAACGAAGAGAAAGCCTTCTAAGGCCTTCTCTTCGTTTTTATCTGAAGATATCGTACGACACAGTACCGCTTTTAATTGTGAGTGATTTTAATTTTTGGTTGGCTTCCGGATTGGCCTTCAGTTCGGTCATAAACTTGTCATACGCTTCCTGCACAGAGGAGACAGTGTATACTGCCCGTTGACGTTTGTTCTCGGTTGCAGCCTCTACCAGAAAGAGTTCAAAGGTATCTTTGTTCAACAATCGCACCCCCATAATGTTATGGTTATAACATTCTTCAACTCTTTACAGACTCCTGCATGTTACGAAAAAGTAAAGTTTCTATTTAAAAAGGAATTAGTGGGTATTTTTTTACTGTTTTGTTATTAATAGATTTCGCTGTCCTGCTGTTAGGTAACTGGTAGGTGAAACACTATTTTAAGATAAAAAATGGGAGGTCGATGAATTGAATTTGAAGAAAACCTTTGTTTGCTTAACGGCAGCTGGAACTTTGGCGATGCAGGGAGTGGTGCCCCTTGGCGCGCATGCTGAAAGCTCGCACAAATAAGAAGTTGTTCGCCCGTTCCGCACTTACCATTGATGGCATCGTTGGCAAGAAAACATGGACCGTGCTGTGGATCTCTTTCCGTATCCGGGCCATCTCATCAAATAAGGAGATAAAGGTGTGGGTGTGAAACGAATCCAGGCCCGACTGAGCGAAGCAAACATAGATGTTTCGATTGACGGCATGTTTGGTTCAAAAACAAAAATGGCAGTGGAAAAGTTCCAAAAGAAGTTTGGTCTGCAGATGGATGGCGTTGTAGGACCTGAAACATGGAATATCCTCTTTAAATTATGCAGATAATATTTAAAGATAGTAAGGTAAAAGACAGCGCCGAACGCTGTCTTTTTTTGTTTCATACAAAAGATTTTGTCGCAAACTTTTACACCCTTGTGGTTCCAATATATAGTAGAATATAATCGGGTGATAGATTATGCTAAAAAAACTATTAAGAAATGTAGATTACAGTTTGGTTATTGCCACGATTGGACTTGGTGTATTCGGCCTAGTCATGATCTACAGCAGCAGTTATTGGATAGCTTTTCATTATGATCTTGAAGCGGACTATTTTTTTAAACGTCAGTTGATTTTTATACTCGCGGGTATGCTCGTATTTTGCTTTGCATTAATTTTTCCTTATAAAGCCTATATGAAGCTGACCAAACCGCTGATTCTGGTAACCACCTCTTTGCTGGTTCTGGTGTTCTTACTAGGAAAAGTGGTAAATAATGCTCAGTCTTGGATCAGCCTTGGCGGTTTCAACCTGCAGCCGGCTGAAGTGGCCAAATTGGCCATTATTATTTATCTGTCTTCTGCTCTTGCAAAAAAACAGTCGTATATCTCCGACTTTAACCGGGCAGTTGCGCCACCGTTGGTTGTAGTCGCTTTCATTGCTTGCCTTATTCTCATGCAGCCAGATTTTGGGTCCATGCTGATTCTGGTTTCAATCGCCGCATGCATCCTGATTTGTGCAAAATTGCGTTTTCGGCATCTGCTGTTTCTTTCCTTATCTTCCATCCTCTTAATGACGGTATTCTTTATGTTTGTTGCGAGTGATGAACAAATCTCCCGTTTTAAAGGAGCATATGCGCCTTTTGAGCATCAGAAAGAAGGATATCAGCTGATCAATTCGTATGTCGCCATTTCTGCGGGTGGGATGGATGGCGTTGGCCTTGGCAATGGGATAACGAAATATGGGTATTTGCCAGAGGGGCAAACGGATTTTATTATCGCAAATGTCTCCGAAGAGTTTGGGTTTGCAGGTGTACTGGTTGCCCTCACCGGTTTATTTTATCTTGTGATCAGAGGGTTTATTATTGGCTTAAGAAGCAAGGATACGTTCGGCCGCCTTCTTGCCTTTGGGATTTCAAGCATGATTGGTGTACAATCCTTCATAAATTTAGGAGCGGCTACAGGACTTTTGCCGGTAACCGGTGTTCCGCTGCCTTTCTTGAGTTATGGAGGATCTTCGCTTCTTGTTTTGATGTTTTCGATGGGCGTTCTGACCAATGTATCTGGTTTTGTGAACATGAAAAGTAAGTCAGCAGACGAACAGCCTGTTCCTGATGCCAAGCCGGTCAACTATTCCTCTGCAAGCACAGTTGTTTCCTTTCAAAAAAAGAAACCGGCTCACTAAAAAGAGACACCACCTGTCCCATTGGCAGGCTGTGTCTCTTTTTTATCTTTGCTTCTTTTTCATGCTTTTTGTTAAATATCCGCCTTTAAAGCTTCGAATCTCAAAGGAGACAAGAAAGGCTTTTGGCGCCAGTTCATTAACAATTTGCAGAAGTTCCTTCTCCCTGCTGCGCTTCGAAAGTACGTCAATCCGGAACCGGGCATTGTCTTCTCGCCCTTCGCCTTGATACACCGTTACACCAAACCCTTCTGCACGAAGCCGGTTTACCAGTTTCTCAGAACGATCCAGCAAATTTATTTGATGGGTTACATAACCGATGGCTAATTTATTTTCCAGCACACCGCCAAGCATAAGGCCAGCTCCAAAGCCGATCGCATAAGCGATAATGTTCCAAATGTTCGACATATCTTGAAACACGATACCGAGTGAGAGTACATTGATCGCTGCTTCTACTACTCCAATTACACTGGCCTTTCGCGTTTCTCCTTTAACAAGAAGTATGGTCCGGAGAGTCACGATGGGGAGAAGGGATAACTGCATCAGAAAGATAATTAACGGCTGCCACATATGGGGATCCTCCTTCTATCGTTGATTTATCGTGACAGTGTAACACAGCCTCGTATATATTCCTATTCGGGAGTCTGTGTTTTTAATTTCTCGTCTATTTGCCACGCATTTGTGTTTATATTTAACCTTAATGATGAGCAGCAAAACGCTATATCAAAATGAAAGCGATTCCAACATAAAAATAATACAAAGTACCTTGCGTTAATAGTAGAATTGAAAAAGAATTCTATAGAAAGTCTGGTGTTTGGATGAAACGGTTCATATGGTATTGGCTGCCAGTCCTGCTTGTCGCTGGCGGAATCTTTTATTCGTCAGCCACTCCTTATAAACAACAGGATATGAGGCCGACCCTCTCTCAATTTTTGAATCATGAAAAGATAGCCAGTATTTTTTCTTCGGTATCTTTTCAGTATGCGGGCAGCGAAGTAAGTATAGAAGCGTTGGGAGCTGCTGGATTTGTAGAGTTTTTTATCCGCAAATGTGCTCATTTCTCTGTGTATTTCTTGCTTGGATTTCTGCTATTCAGGGTTCTCCGTTTTTATTTCTCAAAAGGAAAAACGGCATTGTTTTCCTTTGTTCTAACTGTCGCCTATGCCGCGTCTGATGAAATTCATCAGCATTTCACTTCTGGGCGTTCTCCACACGTGGAAGATGTGATGATTGATGCTGGCGGGGGAACGGTGGGCATTCTTATTGCTTTCCTGTTATACAGACGGTATTTCAGAAGTAACCCATAATAAGGGTTCATGATCAGCCGCCATCAGCCGATACTATCAGTGAGAAAAAGAAGGCGGTGGCTTGTTATGAAAAAGAAAAAAGTATTATATGTTTTGATTTTTATTATTTGCCTGGGAAGTCTCGGGTACGGAAATATCCAATACAAACTGAAGCTGGAAGATAAAGCAGAGGCTGCGAAAAAGGATCTGGAGGATCAACGCGCAGCCAGTAAGGAAAGGAAAGAGAGTAGCACAATGCCTGGTGTCAGTGCACTGACCAAGAATCTTCCGGAAAATGCTCAAGAGGTCATTGCGGAAAGATGGAAGGCTGCAGAAACCGTGAAGGTGGGAGCGATCGGCTCAGAAACCACCTCGGGGGAAGATAGCTGGGGTACACTTTTTCAGCAGAAACTGCAAGCGGCGTATGGCAAAGAACACATAGAGTTTTTATCAAAAGGGTTTAAAAATGAATGGTCCATTACGGTCATTAAAGATAAAAAGTATCAGCCGTTGCTGGACCAACGTCTGGATGTGCTGTTGATTGAGCCTTTCTTGCTCAATGACAACGGAAAAATTAACATAAGGGATACCCTGGCAAGTCTGGATATCCTGCTGGCTGATGTAAAAAGAGCAAATCCTGAAACCGTTGTTTTACTTCAGCCGCCCAATCCGATTTATAAGCCCCGCTTTTATCTTGATCAGGTGAACCAGCTAAAGCGATATGCAAATGAAAAGGGAATGGCATATATCGATCACTGGTCTGCCTGGCCGGATCAGGAATCAGAAGAGCTGAAGATGTATGTGAATACAGAGAATCATCAGCCAACAAAAAAGGGTGAGCAGTTGTGGGCTGACGATTTGGCCGACCTGTTTACAGGAAAGTAAAAAAACTCCCGGGAATGAACGGTTTACTGTTGCTGACAGTTCACTATAAGGCCGGGAGTTTTTTGCGGGATTTGCTTTTTCTTGTCGTGATTTTCAGTGAACGGTCCCATAGGCTTCGACAGCTTATTAATGGGAGATGTTCTATGATAAAAGGGTATAGCTTGGCCAATCAACCCTAAAGTTTCCTTTTGAGGACGAAAACTTTAGAAAAGATGGTATTGGAGGGTCAATGATGCTCATGTTTATCGCTGGATGCTTTGTCGGATCCATCCTGACTGTCTTTATCATGAGTCTGTTGTTTGTATCCAAACGTTCAGATGAAATGAGCGATAGACAGCACAGGAACAAAGAAGAAAAATAAAAGGGTGTACTGCACCTTTTTATTATCACTATTGGGACTGCCTTTTCTTAATCTCTTTTAGAGCCACCAATTTCAGGGCTTTCATTTCTTTGGCGGACAGCTTCGCCTCTAATGTTGCTTCCATTTCACGTCTTTCATCTTGGGAGACGCCATCCAGTGCTTTATTTTTCATCTCTTTTAACTGATCCAGACCTACCTTGTTAATCACCGTTTTCATCGCTTTCTCCTTGGTGTGAAACGGGAGGTCCTTTTCCTCTGCAAGCGAATCAAGATCTTTGCCATCTTCCACGTATTGTTCAATGGCGGGATCATCCATCAATTTGTCGATATCCTTGTTGTCCACGATTTGTGTTGAAACTTCATTCACCAGCTTGTTGGCTCCGTAGGTTACAAGAGCTTTATAGCCGAAGTATCCAATGCCGCCAATTAACAGAACAAACACAAGTACCCACTTCATCATAGAAATTGCCCCCAGGCTTTTTGTCTTATATAGATACCAGGTTTTTTATAGCTTCCTGACGGTTTATCAGTACATTTCCTTCATCTGCTTTTCAGTCCCCTGGATAAATACCGGTTTTTTTGAGGGATCCATCCATCGAAGCAGCTGTAGCACGTTTTCTTTGGAAGTAGCCGTACAGCCTGCTGTTGGTTTGTCGGAGGCTCTCCATACATGAAAGAAAATGGCGCTTCCGTCACCTTTGACGATAGGATCCATATTGTATTCAATAACGGCACCATAATGGTACAGAGGCTCCAGCTGCATTCTCTCAAATGACTTCCATCGTTTGTTAGGGTCTCCTTTGTAAACGATCCATTTGTTATAATCCTTGGACGTTACATCGTCCACCCAATAGTCGTACTGATCGGTTTTCGTGTACTTGAGGGTGATTCCTGAAGGCTTTTTGACGGTTCCAAAGCTTCGCCCAATATCATAGATACCGGCAGGAGATTTGCCATCACCTTCTTTTTTGGCAGGGCTGATTCCATTTTTGCCGATTACGGCCGGCATGGAATATTTCTTGACCCATTTTTTCTTCACATATTCATACGCTGTAATTTTGCCTGTAAATTCATCTGCTTTATCTGCTGTAACAAAAACGATTTGTTTGGCTTTCTTTTCTTTATAAACCTTATTGAGCAGTTTCTTTTGGTGAGAGGGTATGGAACTGGCATAAGCGGGTGTAAACACACTAAACAACAAGATACCTAAAACGAGAAAACTGAGAACTTTTTTCATCATTCATTCCTTTCTTAAACTGTTTTTCTTTTATTATACAATTTCTTCTATATCAGGAAAGCTCGTGCTCTGTTTTTAAGCAAAAGAACCTAGTAATCTTACAGAAAATGTGTATTTTTTACTAGGCGGAAGAGTAGAGTGAAACAGGGGGCATGCGTCATTTAATCAAACCCGTGACCTTTATTTAACAAAAAGATACGCAAATATTCTTATGTTCTGAAAGAAGGTTATACACGTATAATTAGAGAGTTAGGGAGAAATGACGAATCTTAGGGGGGAAAAGCATGAAAAAAACGATATGGTCTCTAGTACTGGCTGTTGTTGTCAGTTTGTCTGCATTCAGCTTTACACCGTCTGCATCGGCAGCCAGTTATGTTGACCCTATTCAGACGTATACATACTCGGAGATGACTACCGATATGAAGCAATTGGCAAAAGCGTATCCGGATCTGGTCCAGTATCGTGCGCTTGGCACAACCAAATATGGAAGGACGGTCTGGGCAATTAAACTCGGAAAAGGGGATGCCACCGTCTTCTATAATGCTTCTCATCATGCCAGGGAATGGATTACAACGAACATTGCGATGGAAATGGTAGATGCCTACGCGGATGCGTATAAGAAAAACACCACCTATCAGGGCTATAATGTTCGCAGTCTATTAAATGATGTGTCGATCTGGATCGTACCGATGGTGAATCCTGACGGAGTCACTCTTCAGCAGTCAGGTCTTAAAGAGTTTCCAAAATCGGCCCACAGCGGGTTGATTAAAATGAACAAGGGCAGCACCAATTTCAAAAGATGGAAAGCCAATGCGCAAGGCATTGACTTGAACCGCCAATATCCAGCAGGCTGGAATGAGATTCCACGAAGCGAAGCACCTAGTCCTTCTTATCAAATGTACAAAGGAACAAAACCGCTCGAAGCACCGGAAGTGAAGCTGCTCTATAATTTCACCTCCTATGTGGATCCTGAAGTCACCATTTCTTATCATACATCAGGGCGTATTCTGTATTGGCACTACCTGAATAAAAAGGAAAATTATAACCGCGATTATGCGATGGCGAAAACCTTTTCGTCCATGACAGGCTATCCTTTGGTAAAACCGAATGACAGCAAGAAGGGAGGGGGCTATAAGGATTGGTTCATTACCCAATATGGACGACCGGCCTTTACCCCTGAGCTGAGCTATCATGTCGGCGCAACCAATCCTCCGGTTTCGGTCATTAATGAAGAATGGAAGCGCAACCGTAAAGCCGCATTGTTTGTGGCTAATGAAGGGAAAAAGCTGTGGGAAAAGAAGTTTACAAAAACAAGCAAAGTTATAACAACTTTTGCGCCGTTTAATCTTTACGATCGCCCGGGTTCAGCTTACAAAACGAGTACAAAGCTTAAAGCACAAAAGCTGACCGTCATCGGAACGAAAGGGAACTATTTTAGAATCAATACGAAGGATTACGGCAAAAAGTGGATCCTAAAGGACAATTATGTATCAGGAACCGTGAACGATTTCCATACAAAGCCAAAGAACTTCCTGGTAAAGGAGAGTACACCGCTCTACTATTCGCCGATATCAACCAAGAAATCCACAAGCAACCTTTATCCGGGTGAAGTAAAAGCCATCAAGTCATACGGCAGCTACTACGCGGTAAAGACGAAATTTAGTTATGATTTATGGATTAAAAAGGACAGCAAAATTACTGAATTTAATCCGGCAGCGGTCAATCAGAAAATTGTTCTGAAACCGGACGCCACACCGCTGTATTTGTTGCCGCTTGATTCCAAGAAAACCGATACGAACCTTACACCTCAGACCGTAACCGCAACGAAAAAGTGGAACAACTGGTTCTATGTCGAAGGCAAGGACAAAGACAAGATGGCTGTGAAAGGCTGGATCAAACAATAATAAATAACAAAAAAAGGCTGCCGTTTGGCAGTCTTTTTCAATTCAAAAAGCATCTGAAAACATACCCCTGGCCACTAAGGAAAACACTAAAAAAAGTCCACGGGAATTGTGGACTTTCTTTTATTGCTTATGGTTTTGCTACATCAACAATGCGGTCTTCATCTTTTGGATCTACCGTTTTTAGTTTTGCGACATAGTCTCGAAGGTTTTCCCAGTCAGAAAAACCAAGATCGGTTACACGGCCATCTTCATACGCCTTTTTGAACACCTGATAGTTGTCGCCGCCTTTGGCTGTAAAAGCATTGGTTGCTACAACATAGTCCTTTGATGGATCAAGAGCAGTAAATTGACCAGGCGATTCTTCTACTTCGGCAGATATGATACGCTCTCCGGCTGGCTTTGAGCTGTCAAACTTAACTTTCATACCAGACATGTGCAGGAACGCACCACTTTCATTTGGTACTTGGTCTACACTGTGCTCAAGCGCCTGCAGGATTTCTGCTCCGGTCAGATTTATCGTAGCCAGTGTGTTGCCGAAAGGAAGAGTGGTCAGCACTTCGCCAAGGGTAATGTCACCTGCATTGATTTCAGAGCGGATTCCGCCTCCATTTTGGAGGGCAATGACGGTTTTTGAATTAAACTGCTTAGCTTTATCAAGCATTGCGTCTGTAATCAGGTTGCCAAGCGGTGTCTCGTTGCTGCGGACGCTTGGACCGCCAGTCGATGAACGGGGATTTTCCAATGCTTTAACCGCCGTTGCACCCGTTGATGTATTCTTTAGATCATCAATTTTTGAAGAATACTTTTTCAGAAGATCTGCCGCCGCAGGGTCTTCCTGCTGGTCAGCCACTTTAATTAGTTTGCCATCTTCCTTTACTACTTTTCCGTTCTCGTCGAAATCAACGTCAAGTGTACCTAGGAAGTCGCTGTATTGGTAGGCTTGAACGATAACGGTTGGATCTTTGTCTTTTCCGTTTTCGTCTGCAGATACCACTACAGGCTGATCAAGCTCGGTATGGCTGTGTCCGCCAACAATAACATCAATGCCATCGACCTGTTTGGCAAGCTCTAGGTCATTATCATACGCAGGATTATCGTCATACCCGATGTGGGTTACAGCAACGATTTTGTTAATGCCGCGGTCTTCGAATGATTTTACCGCTTTTTCTGCTTCATCTTTATAGTTTTTGAATACTACCGCTTCAGGGCTGGAGATATCCTTTGTTTCTTCAGTCGTTAATCCGAATATCCCCACTTTTTCTCCATCCACTTCTTTTACAATGCCGGTGTAGATATTTCCGTTCTTTGGAGAAGAGGAAATATCATTGGATTGCAGTCCGTCAAACAGGCTGTCTTTTGAAAAATCAACATTTGCACTGACGAACGGGAAGTTGGCCTTTTGGATAAAGTCGGATAATGCTTTGTGGCCATCCGGACTTGCGCCCAGATCAAATTCATGGTTGCCGAATGTCATCACATCATATTTTGCGAGATTCATAAAATCAAGGTCTGCTAGTCCCTTGAATTCGTTAAAGTAAAGGGTCCCGGAAAACACGTCTCCCGCATCAATCAGCAAAGAGCTTGGCTTTTGGGCACGCACATTTTTGATAGCTGTAATGCGTTTTGCCACATTATCAAGATGAGCGTGTGTATCATTTGTATGCATGAGGGATAAGGTAAAGTCTTCTGGCGCGCTGCCTTTCAGGTCATACTTGTAGATTCCGAAGCCTTTATCATCCGTTTTTCCTGTGTAGGAGATTTTGCTTTCAGGTGTTAAGTATTGTGCACCATTTGGTGAAGAAGTGAAGGTGACCTCAGCATCTCCCTGGATGGGTACGATGGACCAGTTGTTATCGGCTGTTGGAGTGATTTCCTTCTGGTCCGTGATATAGTCCATCAGGATCTGACGGTTTTCATCTGCGGAATCCACGACATATTCGGCACCTTTGATGCCCGGGAAGTTTCCGCCGCCAGAGGCACGGTAATTATTGGTGACAACGATAAAGTCCTGATCCGGATCAATCGGCTGTCCGTTGTATTCAAGGTTATTAATACGGTTGGAATCCGAAACCTTTGCGCCTTTGACATCATAGCGGGCAGGCTTTGTTACATCGATTTGATAGGTTACACCATCAATAACATCAAAGTTGTATACAGGGAAGTTGTCATTTAACAGCTTTTGTTCCCCTGATTTCATCGGATCAATGGTATTGAATTTCCCAGCGGACATCTCAAGCCATTCTTTTACATCTGATCCTTTGATCTTTATGGCTTTTAATGTGTTGTCATACAAATACAGATCTGCTGCACTGCGGATGGTCAGGTCACCTTTTTTGATTTCTGTGTATTCGTCGACGCCATTACGTCCTGCTTTAAATGGAGCGCCAACAGATAGAACCGGTAAATCTTTGTATTGCGGTTTGTTGGTTTTGATATAGTTTTCTACGTACCATTTTTGGGCATTGGTGACGACCTGAACGGATGGGTCATCCTTCACCAGCGCAAAGTAGCTGTAAATATCGTCGGTTGTTTTGCCGATCGGTGTATTCACATACTTAATGGTTGCATCAACGTCTTTTTTGACAGCATTCACGATTTTAGCATCTTCTGGTGCTTTGTAGCCGGTCGCTTTATCGTAGATGGCCTTTGTGGAGGATTGCGTGTTGTAAACCTTCCACTTGTTTTTTACTTTTTGAAGGTTGAGGTCAATGATCCCCAGGTTGCTTCCGCCGTAACCAGCTTGAACAGCCGGTACACCATTGATGGTTCCTTTTGCATTGTCGACACCAGGAAGAACGTTTCCTTGTGCGTCTTTAAACAATGGATCGAGCGACTTTTCGTCCGCTGCAGGGAACACTTTATGTGTATGTGAGAAGGTAATAGCGTCAATTTCCTTCACTTTGCTCAGTGAGTAGATGACATCTTCCTGGTTCTTGGTATCTCCATTGAACCCTGAGTGCGTCATGGCGATAATGATATCGGCACCCTCTCTTTTCATTTGCGGAACAAAGCGTTTTGCAGTTTCAATGATTCCCCGTGTCATTACTTTTCCTTCAAGATTGTTTTTGTCCCAATCCATGATTTGCGGTGTTACAAGACCGAGGTAACCGATTTTTAGCGTGCTTTTCTTGCCGTTCTGGTCAACTACTTTTTTCTTTACAATTTTATAGGGCGTGAATTTGTTCTTATTGTTGTAAGGGTTGTCATCTTTGTCAAGTTTAAAGACGTTGGCGTTAATGTAAGGGAAGTTGGCGCCTTTAATCGCATTCTGCAAGTAGTCCAATCCATAGTTGAATTCGTGGTTTCCGAATGTAGCCATGTCATAGCCCATCTGATTCATCGCTTTATAGACGGGGTGGATCTCGCCTTTTTTAAGAGGATCGATTTTGGCTTTATATGTTCCAAGCGGTGTTCCCTGAATCAAGTCCCCATTGTCTACGAGGACACTGTTTTTTACTTCTTTGCGTGCTTGCTTTACAAGTGTGGCTGTCTTGGAAATTCCAAGAACATCGGAAGGTGCAGCTTTATAATAATCATAGGCTACAAGATTTGTATGAATATCGGTAGTTTCCATGATACGAAGATTGGTAGGTGATGTGGAAACTGGTGTTGCGAGGTTCTTGCCAAAATTGCTGGTATCGCCGTTGTAATTCTTTACGACAGAAACCTGGACCCAGTAGGATGGATTTTTGGAATTGAAGTGTGCTGAAAACTCGGAGCTTTTCTTGATGTCGGTTTTAACCGCTCTTTGTGATACGGTTTTTTTACCCTTCATCAGCTGGAAAACAACTGCTTCTTTGCCAGGGTTCCCTTTTTGAGGAGTAACGGTGACAGAAACATTTGTGCCCTTGGAGAAATCCACATATGGAGCGGATATTTTAAATGGTTCTTTTGGCGCAGATTTCTTGGCAGGTTTTGCTGCCGCAAACGTTGGGTTAGCCAATTGAGAGGAAACTAGTCCAATGGCGAGAGATGAGGCCAGTAACTTCTTGAAAGTTCCAGTAAATGACATAGATTCACAGCCTTTCCTTATTTTGCACTGCTCAAATAATATATCACGAAAGTCCCAGAAGTTTGTAGAGTTTTTTGAATTATTTTAGGCGCTGGGACAAAAGGATAGAGGCAGATGGAGGAAGGATTATGGCGCTCTATGTAGAAATTTCTTTTGCTGGCGGCTGATCGATGTTTCAGCTGTTCTATATAGAAGGAGGAATAAAAGGATGAGCGTCCTTCCATGCCAAGGCTGCAAGGGATTATGCTGCGGTCCAGTAGCGGTAACTGAAACAGAGTTGAAAAAAATCAGAAAGAAAGTAAAAAGCATGCCTCGTAAACTACGGAATGAACTTGAGCAACAGACGCGCTTTTTCGGAACGTGCATCTTTTATGACATGGAAAAAGACCGGTGCGGAATATATTCAGCCCGGCCGGAGGTCTGTCAAAAATTTGGCTACCATAAAGAGTTGGTCTGCTTCAAAAACCCGGGACTGGCAGTTGATGGCCAGCCTCTTGAACACAAAACGATCGGGGTTTTGTCGGTGGATTATACATGGAACGATTTTAAGTAAAGCTTCTTGCGTAATTTTAAAAGTAGTTGTTTTCCCTTCCAGGCTGCTCGCTTTTTTCATTTTCGAAGATCTCGCACCTTTCACTACAACAACTTATCAATGAAGGTGCAGGAAAATTGCTCCCAAGCAACAGTCATTTTGTAAGGGCTATTAATATCCTTTATTATAATCCACGGCATTAATGGAAAGGGATTTATCGTCGAGATAGTCTTTCAGATTGGGAATAAAAATATCCTCGATGACGCGCTGGTCGTAATACTCGGTAGACCCTGCTGTGTGGGGAGTGATAATGACATTCTCCATATTCCAAAGAGGACTGTTGTTGTCAAGCGGTTCTTTTTCAAACACATCAAGACCCGCTCCGGCGATTTCTCCGGTATTCAGTGCCTGGATCAAATCCTCTTCCACTACAATGTCACCGCGTCCGATATTGATGAAGAAAGCGGTGTTTTTCATGTGCTGAAATTCTTTTTTGCCCAGCATGCGGTTCGTTTCCTTGGTTAATGGAAGGGTCACAACCACATAGTCACATTCAGGAAGCAGATCGTGCAGCTCTTCAGATGTATACATTCTGTCAATATATTGCTCAGGTTTTCCCGAATGGCGCATACCAAGCACCTTCATTCCAAAGGCTTTGGCAATTTTGGCTGTTTCACGTCCGATGGCACCTGTTCCGAGAATGCCCAGGGTTTTGCCATGGATTTCAAGCTTCAGGTTGGAATGGTCCCATGTTTTGGATTGCTGGTTGCGCACGTATGTATGTATTTTTCTCGTGAGGCCGAGCATGAGCGCAAAAATGGTTTCGGAAATAGGGAAAGCATGGACGCCGTTGGCGCTGGTCAGTTGAATATTCTCGGAGGAAAGGCGGTCGAGCGGAAGATTGTTGACCCCGGCACTCCAGGTTTGTACCCATTTTAAGGGCGCATTTTCACGATCTAGCGTGTATTCTTCCATTCCTTTTTTCCAGCCGGCAATGATCTCTGCATCAGGAGCTTCCTTTTGCCAAATCTCCTTGTCCTTGCCTGTCACAATGGTCCAATCGGGAATGATTTTCTGTACCTTTTCCACATAAGAATCGTCAATATTTTGAGCAATGAGCAATTTACGTGCTGTCATCTTATCCCATCCTGTCTGTGTGTTTTTGTCCAGTTTACCAGAAGGTGAGAAATTTTTGTGTAAACATGCTCTTGGGCTAAAGTGTTCTGTTACGATAAGAAAAAAGGAGGAAGTCACTTGAAGGCGATTATAGTAAAAAAGTTTGGAAGTTCAGAAAACATGACATGGTCGGAAACAGCTGTCCCTCAGATTGGTTCCGATCAGGTATTAATCAAAGTAAAAACTACTTCTGTCAATTATGCCGATATTAAAGCAAGGGTAGGGACAAAAGGGAAGGGGAATCTTCCATTTATTCCAGGACTGGAGGCAGCAGGGATTGTGGAGAAGGTTGGTCCTGATGTGCTGAACATCCATGAAGGCCAGAGGGTGCTTGCTTTTCCTCATGATGGTTCCTACGCGGAATATATGAGAGCAGACGCTCAATTGACATTTCCCATCCCGGACAATATGACATTTGAGACGGCAGGCTCCTGCGGAATTGTTTCCTTTCTTTCGTATCACCTTCTGGCTAATCTTGCAAAAATGATAAAAGGGGAAACGGTTCTCATTCATTCTGCAGCCGGAGGTGTAGGCACTACGGCCATACAGACAGCCCTTGCCCTTGGAGCAGGAATGGTGATTGGGACGGTAGGAAATGAACAGAAAATGCAAATTGCAAAGGACGCCGGTGCTCATTATGTTGTTAATTATGAAAAAGAAAATATCTCTCAGCTTGTAAACGAGCTCACAAATGGAAAAGGGGCCGATATTGTTCTTGATTCAGTAGGAGGAAAATTAACGGATCAGAGCTTTGACTGCCTGGCCAAGTACGGAAAGCTTGTGGTATTTGGAAATTCGTGCGGAGAGTACGGCACCATTCCAGCCGGCAGGCTGCATTCGAGCTGCCGTTCGGTTTTGGGCTTCAGCCTTGGAACCACAAGAAAAGAGCGGCCTGAAGTCCTGCAGAAAATGGCTCCTCATGTGTTTCAATTACTGGAAGCGGGCCAGCTGAAAATCAACATCGGAAAGAAATTTCGTCTAGATGAGGCAGCGGCAGCCCATGACTGGGTGGAAAGCAGGAAAAGCACTGGTAAAGTTCTGCTAATGGTAAATGAATAAATCAACATGTTCTGTAAGACCTTCTGTTTGTGAGACTCGATAATTTTTTACAAGATTTACGTTAAACAGACAGGATTTTCAGGTTTGTAAACGGAATAGTTAACGAGTGCATCTATTCACAGACTTAAACAGCCTGTTCAGGCAGAAAGGACGTGCGAAATTATGAAAGCGCTCTCTAACTTTTTTACCGCTCTCGTTCAACGGTTCTTACCGGATCCTTTTGTGTTTGCATTAATCCTTACAATCGTTCTTTTTCTCTCAGGAGTAATTTTCACCCATCATAGCCCTATTGATATGGTAGAGTTCTGGGGATCTGGATTCTGGAACCTCCTTGCCTTTGCCATGCAAATGAGCCTTGTCCTTGTTACCGGACATGCACTTGCGAGCTCCCCGCTTATTAAAAAGTGGATGGTCAAACTTGCTGGAGTAGCGAAAACTCCGGTACAGGGTGTGATTCTTGTTGTTGTAGGCTCCGGAATCGCCTGTTTCATCAACTGGGGTTTTGGATTGATTGTAGGGGCGTTGTTTGCAAAGGAAGTGGCCAAGCGTATACCGGGATCCGACTACCGGTTTCTGATTGCTTGTGCCTATATCGGGTTTCTTACCTGGCATGGAGGATTATCGGGGTCTGTTCCCCTTGTGGCTGCGACGCCGGGAAATCCAATGGAAAAAACGGCAGGACTGATTCCGCTCACTCATACCATTTTTACGAGCTATAATTTGTTTATTACTCTTGCGCTGCTTATCGTTCTGCCGATTATGGCCAAGATGATGATGCCAACAGGAAAAGATGTGATCGGGATTGATCCGAAGTTGTTAACAGAAGATGAGGTTTCTGCGGCTATCGCCACTGCTCCTGTTGATACGAAAAAAACATTTGCGGTTTCCATGGAAAACAGTCGGCTGCTGAGCTTGGTCATCTCGGTTCTCGGATATTCTTATATTGTTTATTACATAGTTCAAAACGGATTTAAAATCGATATAAATACTGTTAATTTACTGTTTTTCACGACCGGTCTCCTGCTGCATGGTACACCGCTTTCCTACATGAATGCTGTTTCCAATGCGGCAAAAGGTACCGCAGGCATTTTGATTCAATTTCCGTTTTATGCGGGTATTCAAGGGATGATGGAGCTTTCTGGACTGGGCGGAATGATTACCAATGCGTTTATTTCTATTTCCAATCCTTCAACCTTTCCGTTCTTTGCTTTTCTAAGCTCAGGATTTGTAAACTTTTTCGTTCCGTCAGGCGGCGGACATTGGGTGGTACAAGGTCCATTCATCATGCCTGCGGCCAAGGAGCTTGGCGTTGACTCTGGCGTTGCTGCCATGGCGATTGCCTACGGTGAAGCCTGGATGAACATGGCTCAGCCGTTTTGGGCGCTGCCCGCACTGGCGATCGCAGGGCTCGGGGCGAGGGACATTATGGGCTATTGTGTGACCACGCTCCTGGTTTCTGGTGTTATCTTTGCGGTAGGTTTGTCGTTCTTTTAGTCATTTGCAAAGGGGGACTGCTGATGGAAGTTACTGCTTTTGACGGGATTGCTGCTCGGCTGAGGGCTGCCGGCTGTGTTTACGCGGAAGAAGAAGCACGGCTGTTGCTCTCTGCTGCAGTGTCTCCCGAAGAACTGGACAGAATGACAGAAAAGCGAGCAGAGGGAGTGCCTCTTGAGCATGTAATGGGTCATGCGGATTTTTGCGGATTTCGGATTGAGTTAGATTCTCATGTATTTGTTCCCCGCCGGCGTACCGAGTTTCTCGTACATCAGGCTGCGGAGATAATAAGGGCGGGAGATGCTGTGGTGGATCTTTGCTGCGGCTCAGGAGCGGTAGGGGCCGTACTTGCCGAGCTTAAGCCTGGGATCAGGCTTTACGCAACTGACATTGATCCTGCAGCTGTAATATGCGCGCGCCGGAATGTTAGCAAGGCGGACGGAAAGGTTTTTGAAGGGGACTTATATGAGCCGCTGCCAAAAGTCTTGCTTGGAAGCGTGAATGTTCTTGTGGTAAACGCCCCTTACGTTCCTACGAATGCAGTGTCATCTCTTCCGGCAGAAGCGCGTATGTATGAAGACCGGATAGCGCTGGATGGCGGCTTGGACGGACATGATATCCAGCGGAGGGCAGCGATTGAAGCAGGATCCTGGCTCGCACCTGGAGGAAGTCTGCTCATGGAAACAAGCTCCCGCCAATCAGCAGAAACATGGCGGATTTTTCAGGAGCAGGGCCTGAGTTCAACAGTGGTCTGTTCCTCAGAGCTCCAAGCAACGGTGGTTATTGGCACCAAGTAAAAAAGCCGGATCAGCGCGTTTTAGTTGATCCCGGCTTTTCCCGTCTGGCGTCTTATCTTTTTGCTTTTCGGTAACCGGCTTTTTGGGCTTCTGCCTCTGAGCAAAACATGACCTCGGCTTTTGTTACATCATAAGATTGGCCGCCGGGAACATGGTAGATCATCGACTGCTTATTTCCTTTAATGTTGCATTTTCCTTTGGGTTTCTCATTTGAAGGGGGATTGGCAGGCTGTTTGTTTTCATTAGAAGATGGGCTCTTGGAATTTTCATGAAAACCGTCCTTCTGGGCATAGTTCTCGATGGACCAGATGCCAACCCCTTTTTGCTGGGCTTTTTCCTGTGTGGCGCGGAACTGGTCTACATATTTTGTATTGGGCGGATACACATAAGCGACCCGGGCCAGTCCTTTTTCCAAAAGCAGCTGGTTAAAGTTTTGTTTGCCAATCCATATGTAAGCAAGCAGTCTCCCATACTTGTCACGTTCGGAAATATCCAGCTCAACGCCTACTTTTTTACCGGTTAACTGTGTTTTTGTAAATTTTGAGCTCTCCGGACCGAATGGCTGAACACCAAGCCTTGGGTGTTTCGTTTCGGGAGTATCCACTAGCAGCATACGGACACGTTCTGTTTTTCCATTCTTGAATTTAACATCGAGTGTATCTCCATCTACTACATATGTGACAGTTGCGGGTGTGCCTTTAATCGAAGCGCTCTGCCTATCGGGACTGCTGCTCTCCTGAACCGGTGAGCATGCGGCAGCCAACACAGCCAGTAAACATACCATTGCTATACTGAGCAGCTTTTTAAGGGGATTTTTTTCCACGATCTTCTTTCTCTCCTCTATCTATGTATTCCCGATGATTTGTAAAATCACAAAAGCTATTATACTACGTTATTTACTCACAGAGTGTTTTTCAATAAAAAAAGCATCATGATCGATTAGATCGTGATGCGGTCTGTGGCTGACTGGCGGTTAAGCCAGTTCAATGTTTGGGCAAGAAGTTCATTAAAATGATGGATAGAAGAAAAGGTATGATTCGCTCCTTTAATGAGCTTCAATTCACTAGTTCCATGAATTCTATGGGAGCAGCTGTGATAGAACTGGGTGCAGTATACGCTTGGAATGTCTTTATCCTCTGTTCCATGGAGAAGTAAAATGTCACCTGTAAACTGTGCCAGCTCCTTCATGGGATGGTAGGATTGAAGGGAATGGAGAAAATCAGCTTTTAATGAATATCCCAGATGATCAACATACCCTTTTGTCGTTAAACTTTGGCATTTATCCTTTCCAATAATATTCACGATATCATCGTAGGGATTTCCTACCGAAGCCCAGAGAATCAGGTCTTTTACCCTCGGATCGACTGCCGCAGTCTGAACCGCCACGGCTCCTCCCAAACTATGGCCAAGGAGAATGATCTCCCTGGAATCGACGCAGGGCAGCTTTGAGGCATAATCAATAGCAGCCTGTGTCTGACTGATTAAATCTTGAAATGTATTTTCTCCATAGCTGCCTTCGCTTTCTCCACAGCCGGCATAGTCAAAACGCAAAACGACAAACTCACTCGCGGAAAGCTGCTGGGCCGTTTTAACAAAGAGGCGGTCCACACCGATTCGGTTGCTTGTAAAACCATGGCAGATGATGACAATCGGCAATTTGGCCTGGAGAATTCCTAAAGTGTGCCGGGGATAATGAACGGTGGCAGTTAACTTGCAATCCTTCCATAGAAACCAACCTTGCTTTTCCATATGAACAACTCCTCAATTCTTTATAATCAACTAATCTTATCTTTTTAGTAGGAATTAAAGTTAAATAAAAACCCCTTCTTATAGAAACATAAGAAGGAGTTGAATGAACGAATTACGTCAACACATTTCTTATCTTTCAAGCCAGCAGCTTGTTGAAGTTGGCACAGTGCTCATAGGGGAGTCTGTTGCCGAGGCTTCACAGGGTCAATTCCCTCCGCCTCTCTGGATAAGAAGTATATCATTTTAATTTAATGTATGATATTTTTAATAGTTTGTCAATTGTATAAGATAAGTTGATTATAGAATATGAATCAATTCAAAAAAGGTATCAAAAATAATGCATTTGTCCCTGCCTTTTCTTCTGAGTTTGTTGGCATTAAATCTTATATATTGTAAAATAATAACATAGTAAATTATTAGAATGATTAGGAAGAAGGTTAAGCGTGTTAGAAAAGATCAATCATCAGCTAGAGCGATTCATGCCACTCATTACCCCGGTCAGTGTACTCTTGGGCATGCTTTTGACACATGAGCTAAAAAACTTTCTGTTTCTCGTTCCGTGGATTTTTGCGTTTATGACATTTTCGGGCAGCCTTGGCTCAAATTTTACCCATTTGCGCAATACGTTGTCTCGTCCTGTCCCCATTTTTATTGGGTTGGCCATTCTGCACGTTTTTATGCCCTTGTGGGCCTGGGCAGTGGGACACATAGCGTTTCCCACGGATCCTTACACCATTACTGGACTGGTGCTTGCTATGGTCATTCCATGCGGAATCACGAGCAGCATGTGGGTTTCTATTTATAAAGGAAACAGCACCCTTGCTTTATCCATCATATTAATTGATACATTGTTATCGCCTCTTGTGGTTCCCATACAGTCTTTCTCTCTTTGTCGGAGAGTCTGTAGCCATCAAGGTATGGCCAATGGTCAAGGACCTGCTGATCATGATTGTCATTCCTTCCATTGTGGGTATGATTCTAAATCACAAGACGAAGGGAAACATCAAATTGACGTTAGGAAAACGGATAGCCCCTATATCGAAAATTTGTATGGCAGTTGTAGTCGCGATTAATGCATCGGTGGCAGCTCCTTATCTGAAGCATGCGGATAAAAAACTGGTGTGGATTGGAATCATTGTCTTTTTCATTGCAGCCAGCGGATATTTAGTGTCTTTTTTAGTCAGTATTTTGCTGAAATATGATAATGAAACAATGGTTTCTATGGTTTTCTGCGGTGGAATGAGAAACATCAGTGCGGGTTCAGTTATTGCCCTCACTTATTTTTCCCCTTTGACAGCCGTACCTGTCGTGATCGGGATGCTGTTTCAGCAGATCCTTGCATCGGTCTATGGTTTTGTTTTGTCTAAACATTTTGGAAGACAGATCCAGCATCATAACAATGAAAGCACATCGGCATAAAAAAAGGAGTCCCTAAGGCTCCTTTTTTGTCATTATTTTTCCTTTTTAACGGATAGGATGAAACGTACCAGCAGTGTTTCAAGCTGCTCATCCTTGATCTTTTTTCTGTTGAAATGCTGGTGAATGTGTTTTTTTAGCACTTCATTACTCATCACCATTCTCCTTTCTTCTTTGTTTTACTGTGGTTTTCTTGTTTTTTTTAGTCAATCCCTGCCTGCTGTCGAAAGAAGGGGTAATATGTCTTATTCAATATATGTACGAAATTTGAATTTTTGTGATTATATTACCATTGTTGCTTGTTTATATTTCCGGATTTGAGGAGGTTGAAACCTTTTTAAAGAAAAAAGTGATAAAGGATTTTTATGCCTATTTAATCCCAAGATATTTTATTTTTTTCTACGATCTGGAAAAGTATCGGGATACACTCAGAGGGTTTTATATTAATTTGGAAGAGGAAGTTCCAGGTCCGCTTTTAAGGGACAGTGAAGATGTGATTCGCACGATTGAAAATATTGATGAAGTGATGGAACAGTATAAAGGCAACTATGAATGTTTTTATGAAAAATTTTGCGGATGGGAAAAAGGAAATGCAACCAAACAGGTTGTAGAGCACGTGTTTAAATCGTAGATGATTGATGCCGGTGATGATCACCGGCTTTTGTTGATGGAGTTTACAGGAACGTATGTTCGTTTTATAATTTGATTATGTCACCTAACGTGGTTTTTGTCTACCATTTTTTTTAAAACTGTTGAAAATTGAAGAACGATAAAACACGGAAATATGTGAATTCGTCAGGATTTTCGTTCTTCCGGGCAGTAAATATGCTATCATCAATTGTTGAAATGATAAAAGAAGAGGAGCCTGCTTTTCATGAACATTCTTGTTGCTGAAGACGATATCCATCTTGGAAAGTTAATTGTCCATATGCTCAAAAAAAATGACTATCATGTGGAGTGGGTGACCAATGGTGAGGATGCCTATGAGGCAGCTCTTGCCCGTGAGTTTGATATTCTGATTCTTGACTGGATGATGCCGGGACAAAATGGCCTGGACGTGTGCCGGCGATTGAGAAACGGGGGCTGCTCCCAGGCGATTTTAATGCTTACCGCAAAAGATGCGGTACAGGATCGGATCAATGGCCTGGATGCAGGTGCGGATGATTATTTGGTCAAGCCGTTCGAAATTGATGAACTTTTGGCCAGGCTTCGTGCACTTTCCAGAAGAAACTTTGCTCCCATTGTTGAAGAAAAGGTTGTGATCTTTGATATTGTTTTGAATCGGACCAGTTATAAAGTGAACTCCTCCAAGCGGGAAATTCAACTGACACCAAGAGAATTTCAGTTGTTTGATCTGCTTGTCCGCAATAAAGGGCAAGTTCTTCCACGGGAAACCATTTTGGACAGGGTATGGGGAATTGATGCCGATGTTTCTGCTAAAACGGTGGATGCTACAGTAAAATTGCTTCGTAAAAAGTTGGTAAAGCTGACGAAAAAGGAAGTCATTGAAAGTGTCCGCGGGGTGGGATATCGTCTTGAAAATTAATTTCATCGCCCGCTGGAACCCCTTAAGAAATTTGAATTTAATCAGCCGGACACAATGGCGGCTGACCATGATTTATACGGGAATTCTTATGCTGTTTTTGATCTTGTTTATGGTGATTGTATATTTTTTGATGTACGGTGTAATCGTCAACAGCCAGGAGACCCAGTTGAAGAAACTTGTGGATCAGGAAGTTACGGTCATCAAGGAAAAACTGATAAAGGGGAAAAAACCCTCCATTCAGAATTTTGTCATGCTGTCGGATGAACAGTTTTTCTATTATGTGGTCGATGCGAAAGGGAAGCTTTTGACGGGGGATGAGCTCTATCACAAGCTCCGTCCGAAGCTTTACCGAAAGCTTGAAGGATGGAACCCGGATCCGAATGAGATTAAATACGAGAAATTGAATGTCACTTATTATGTGCCTTGGGAAGAAAGCCCGAACAACCGGCACATCGACTTGATGATGGCTGGAAGAAAAATTTACAAGGGCAATGAGTTTATAGGTATTTTATATGTAGGTAAAAGTATTTCCAACCGGGTGGAATTGTTTGACCGTCTTTTAAATATTTTTGCTGTCCTACTTTTTGTTTTTGCTTTTGTTGCCTTTTTTACCAGCTATTTTATGTCCCGAAGAGCGATGTCTCCCATTTCTCGCTCCTATACGAAACAGCGCCAGTTTGCCGCAGATGCCTCTCACGAGCTCAGAACGCCTTTGAGTGTGTTGCTTTCTTCCATCAATGCACTGGAAATGGAAAAGAAATTAAACGAAGATGAATTTTCACATTCTGTTCTTTCCAATATGAAATATGAAGTAAAGCGCATGATTAAGCTTGTCGGGGATTTGCTTACGCTTGCCCGCTCGGATGCGGAAAATACCGAATTGGTAAAAGAGGTATTTGATTTTCAAGAGCTGTCGGAAAAGGTCATAAAATCCATTGAAACCCTTGCCGCCGAAAAGCGTATAACATTAAAGATGAATGTGCAGAACCGGCTGTTTGTGTACGGAAACAGGGAACGGCTGGATCAGCTGCTTTATATCCTGCTTGAAAACGCCATAAAGTATTCTCCGGAGGGAGCGGAAGTCCAACTGGATTCGAAAATGGAACGTAAAGAAAAATTAAAATTTCTTGTTATTTCGGTTGAAGATGAGGGAATAGGGATACAGCCGGAAGAACGCGCTCATATTTTCGAACGGTTTTACAGAACAGAAAAATCCCGCTCAAAACAATTCGGGGGCCACGGGCTGGGGCTTGCGATCGCCAAATGGATTGTCGATTCTCACGGCGGATGGATCCATGTTAGGAGCAAGCAAGGCAAAGGAAGCGTTTTTACAATTAAAATTCCGCAATAATAAGCGAAAAGGACGGGTAAACGAGCCTTTTTTAAGAAAAAATAAACAAAAATAAAATTAAATCTTCGCTTTTCATCATATTTTCACTTTTGCTATTTATAATAAAATAGACTAAAATTTACAGGTGCGATTATTCACAGCTGCAACAAACGATCTAAGAAGACCTACAGTTTATAGAGGTACTAGAAGAGGTGAAAGAATTGAAGGGTATTTTAAAAGCTGGCCAAAATGTTGTTCAGAAGCATATTGGTTTTTTCCTTTTAGCTGTTATTCTTTTTTGGCTAAAAACGTATACAGGCTATCTCGTTGAATTCAATCTTGGTATAGAAAATAAAATGCAGAAATTTTTGCTGCTGATCAATCCGATCAGTTCAGCCATTTTCTTTTTCGGATTAGCGCTGTTTGCAAAGGGCAGGAGAGCGTATATATGGACCATTGTACTTAATTTCTTCCTATCCTTTGTTTTATATGCAAATATTGTGTATTACCGTTTCTTTAATGATTTTATTACGATGCCCACGCTTACCCAAACGAAAAACTTTGGGGACCTTGGCGGCAGCATCTGGGAACTGCTTAAGCCGTATGATCCGCTTTATTTTATTGACACGATCATTTTGGCTGTACTGCTGTTCGCAAAGTTTATCAAACCGGAACCTGTACGCATGGCCCGCCGCAAGGTTCAAGTGGTCCTGGTATCGGCGATTGCATTGCTAGTCATTAATATCGGACTTGCAGAAACAGATCGTCCTCAGCTGCTGACAAGAACGTTTGACCGCAACTACCTGGTTAAATATTTGGGAACATACAATTATGTCCTTTATGATGCAATCCAGAGCATGCGTATTTCAGCTCAGAAAGCATCTGCGGATTCCAGTGATATGGGAGACGTACTGAATTATAAAGATGCGAACTATGCTAAGCCAAATCCGAAATACTTTGCGAAAGCAAAAGGCATGAACGTGATTTATATCCATCTGGAGTCATTCCAGAATTTCCTGATCAACTATAAATTAAACGGCCAGGAAGTTACACCGTATCTAAATTCATTTACAAAAGATAAGAATACATTGTACTTTGATAACTTTTTCCACCAAACCGGACAAGGTAAAACATCAGATGCAGAATTTATGCTTGAAAACTCCATTTATGGACTTCCGCAAGGCTCTGTATTTACGACAAATGGAAATAACACATTCCAGGCTGCGCCTGCGATTTTAGGACAAAAAGGATATACATCTGCGGTATTCCACGGGAATTACAAAACATTCTGGAACCGGGACGAGACATATAAATCATTTGGCTATGATAAGTTTTTTGATGCCAGCCATTATGATATGAATGATGAAGATGTAGTCAACTATGGACTTAAGGATAAACCATTCTTTAATGAATCGATTCCATTGCTAAAAACATTGAAGCAGCCGTTTTATACCAAGTTCATTACATTGTCCAACCACTTCCCGTATCCAATCGATGAAAAAGAAGCATCCATTGGACCTGATAATACAGGAGACGGGTCTGTTGACCGCTACTTCCAGACCGCGCGTTATCTGGATGAGGGTGTAAAGAGCTTTATTGACCAGCTAAAAGCTTCCGGTCTTTATGATAACTCTGTGATTGTCATGTATGGTGACCATTATGGTATTTCTGAAAACCATAACGAAGCTATGGCGAAAGTATTAAACAAAGAAGAAATGACGCCATATGACAATGCCCAGCTGCAGCGTGTGCCGTTAATGATTCATGTCCCAGGCATGAAGGGCGGGGTGCAGCATCAATATGGCGGACAAATTGACCTTCTTCCAACATTGCTTCACCTTCTCGGAATCGATACAAAAGAGTATGTTCAGTTTGGTACCGACTTAATGTCCAAACAGCATCAGCAGGTTGTTCCTTTCCGTAACGGAAGCTTTGTGAGTCCGAAGGTTACGGCCATTAACGGCAAATACTTTGACAGTAAAACGGGAGAACCCGTGAAAAAAGATAAAGAAATTCAGAAAGAACAGGAATTTACTGAAAATGCGCTTTCGCTGTCTGACAAAGTGGTGTATGGTGACTTGCTTCGATTCTACACACCGCGTGACTTTAAGCCAGTAGATCGTTCGAAGTATGACTACAATAACCGTGACCAGGGCAGCAGCAAAGCGAAATCAGAAGATCAGCCAAAGCAGGAAGATACATCTGCAGCGGAACAAAAACAAGAACAGCAATAACTGGAAAAAGCATTGCCTTTGTGGCAATGCTTTTTTTGTTTTATGCGGTTTTGGGAAGCGGTGCGGACACGGCTTTTCTTTTTCGCCGGATATTGCCGACAAGATAGGCCCCTCCTGGAAACAATGAAACCAGTTTAATAAGGCCCATGGAAAGAATAAGAGTAAGGAAAAAGAGTGAAAATACCTGAAGATAGGTTTGTTCGAATAGTTGAGCCGTATAGGAAGCGAGGTACCGCTGCACTTGCCAATGAACGAGGTAAATGCCAAAGGAATAGTTGCTTATAAGATTAATGATTCGGCTTCCTGGCAAACGCTGTCCCCAGGCGAGAATAAACAGGCTGACAGCCACCGTTAACGGAAACAAGTCAAGGCGTTTGGAGCCTACTCCTGTATATCCCGCTTTGAAAAAAATATAAACAAGAGCCAGGCTTAACCCTACCCCGGCAATGGTCAGGTACCGGTATTGTTGGAGCTTTACTGCCACTGTTTTATAATGCTTGCCAATGGCGTAGGCCACGGCAAAATAAGCAAACCAGGCGGTAAAAGGCACCTTTAAATACGACAGATTTTCTTTGATGCTACGATGTGATCCTTCCATGAATTGGAAGTGGAGGCTCATCACAATCAAACTGACAGGCAGCAGCCAGGAGACCGGAATCTTATACTTCGTCACCAAATAATGCAGGGCGTAAAACTGAAAAATTATAAGGACAAAATATCCTTCGTAATTTCCGAGAAGGTTCTTTTGAATCATCAATCCGATATCAACAGCTGGATTCAGGTGATAGCTCACAAGGGCGTCGATCACTGCAAATGCTAGAAACGGAGCGAGTATCCATTTCAGCCGTTTTTTCCAGAAATTTTTTGGAAGCTCATCCGGGTACCGGTTCGCCAGAATAATCTCGGATAAGATGACAAAGGTAGGGGTGGCATAGCATAACGCCACACGAAGAACGCTGTATGCTCCTGACGCCGGATAACCTCCAACCGAGACCGCAGTTTGGGAGGTGCTGTGCAGGAAAACGATGCTCAGACAGGCGATGGTTCGTAAAAGGTTCCATTCTTTAATCACGGGTTTCTCCCCCTTTTCACTAAAACAGGTCATCATCACCATACCAATGAAGAGGATGAGGGAGCAACGGATTCTGCCAATCTTAACAATGCTTTAAAGAATGTTTATAAAACCTTTACAGAAAAGACGGCAGTCCGTTATGGACATGCCGTTTTTTCCTGTTATTTAATGGGGATGAGAATATCCATCTGCATGGAATCCGGGTTTGCGCTTCGTTCATCATACCATTCAATTTCCAGGCCACCGGCATGTTCGTAGCCCGAAGACGGAAACCATTCTTTAAAGACAAACCGCCAGGTCGCCTGGATGCTGTTGGAAAACTCATCATCCGGAACACTCGGGGTGGTGAACACCGCAAACTTGGTTTCGGGAATATGCTTTAGAACCAAACCGGAAGGAGCATTTTCTGCTGTCGTTACTTCTGAACAAATGAAGTAACTGAAGGTTCCGTTATCCGGGTTGAAATTTGTGCAAATGCCAAGCTCCACGGATGGGTGTTTTTTGTTGGGAATTGCTTTTCTCATTTGCGGATCCCTGAGATAATCCTGCCAGAATACAGGGATGTCTTTTAAGTTTCTCCCGTCCTCGCTGGTTGTTTTCAGCTCGTAGCCAAGTATGCAAGGTCAATGGTTTCTCCAAATGTTCTTCAATATAATCAATCGTGTCCTGTATACATTTGCCATAATCCATCATGACTGCCCCCTCATCTCTATCTTAAAAGATGCTAACGAACAATTCTTAACGTTTTTTGCTATTGTTTCGTTATTCGCGATTGAAAGATTAAACGCCTTTTCTTCCAGCTTAATGGTAATATAAGAGTGTTGAGTGAAAATGAACGTTAGAAAAGGCAGGCGAGGTTGTATGTTTTGTCACCTGGGAGATATTCAAGTTCATTATGAAAGATACGGTAAAGGGAAGCCGGTCGTTATGATTCACGGTTTTACTCCTGACTACCGTTTGATGGAAGGCTGCATGGAGCCGGTATTTGCAGGCAGAGAAGGCTATGAACGGATTTATCTGGATTTGCCGGGAATGGGCCGTACAAAAGGTGAAGAATGGATCAAAGGGACCGATGGTATGCTTGATGCTGTGCTGCGCTTTATTGATGCCATACTTCCGGAACAGTCGTTTTTGCTTGCTGGAGAATCGTATGGTGGCTACCTCGCAAGGGGAATAGTGGCCAGAATCGGTGAAAGGGTGGATGGCCTGTTGACCATATGCTCACCCATTTATGCGGAGCACGAGCAACGGATTCTGCCTGAGCATACGGTTTTGAAAAGAGATGACGAACTGATCGCATCTCTTTCAGAGGAAGAAGCGGTGGAGTTTACTTCTATCGCGGTTGTGCAGGATCAATATACGTTAGAGCGGATGAGAAAGGAGATTACTCCTGGAATTAAGATGGCTGATTCTGCGTTTTTGGAAAAAATTCAGCAAAATTATGCTTTTTCTTTTCCCATTGATCTTACAGAGCCCTTCGTAAAGCCTGCACTATTCTTAACCGGGCGACAGGATGCAGTTGTAGGGTATAAAGATCATTGGGAGATTCTCGACCAATTTCCCAGAGCCTCGTTTGTCGTATTGGACAGAGCGGGGCACAACCTGCAGATTGAACAGCACGCCGTGTTTAACGCACTCGTCGACGACTGGCTAAGCAGGGCAGATGAAGCAGTAAATGATAGTCATAGAAAAACAGAAAGGTGAATGATGCATGAGAATTAGAGAGATAAAAAAGGAAGCATGGGTTGCGCTGAAAAATAAATGGGGGCTTGCGGTCCTGCTAACGATTCTTTTGGGGATTTTCACATTCGTTATTCCAGACTTGTTCAGTGCGTATGCAAGTGGCGGATTGTCCAATTATTATTTAGGTGATACCTATGAAGGTGATATTACCTCCCTCATTGTGGGACTCATTCTTTATCCTGCGGTGATCGGCTATAACTGGGTGTTTCTCAGTCTCATCCGGAGAGAACCGCAAGGCGTTAAAAGCATGTTCCATCCTTTTGCAGTCATCGGAACCTATTTAAAACTGATCGGAACGACAATTCTTATTTGGCTGTTTACCGCACTGTGGACCATGCTTCTAATCGTGCCTGGCATCATTAAAGGGCTTGCCTATTCACAGACGTATTATGTGCTAAAGGACAATCCGGATCTGCCAATTTTACATGCGATTACGGAAAGCCGCCGGCTGATGGACGGCTATAAATGGAAGTTCTTCCTTCTTCAGCTCAGCTTTATTGGCTGGATCATATTGGCGATCCTTACTTTGGGACTTGGATTCCTCTGGCTGACACCATACATGACGGCATCTTCTGCCGAGTTCTATAATGAAATCCGCCAGGCCAAAGCGGATGACGGATTGAATCAATAACATATAAAGGGCATTCTGCTATCTGCAGAATGCCTTTTTAAATGAATAAAATCCTTACTTATTCCTCCAATAATAAAAATTCTCCAGTTTCCAAATGGGATCCGTAATGTTCTGCTTCTTCATGGGAAACTCCGAGAAAAATCAGCCGTTCTTTTCCGGAAAGATTCTGTGAAAAAGAGGAGTTGTCGGATTGGTCCAAAAAATGCTGGATGATTTGTTCATTATCTTGTTTTTCTTCAATCGTTTCATAGGGGCCAACCACGATAAAGGTTCCGTTTTCGTGTTCGTCTTTAATATCATTTCGCTGCTCAACCGCTTCCTGCTCGGTTTTGTAAACACCAACTACCTTCAACATTTTTCTTTCCCCTCCCAGCTGTTATTTAAATAATGAAAATAACTTTCCAATCAATACCCGATTTGTGTCTATTTGTAACATAATGTCTCATAGATTACTTCCAATATTTTTTAAAAATTTCATTTTACTAGAAAAGAAAAGTGATATAATAATCCAATAAAACCAGACAGAAATGGGAGAAAAAGCATGAATACATTAAAACGTTCGCTTGTGGTTTTAACGGCAGGAATCATGGGTGCTGGCCTGTTTGGCACCTCTGTTTATGCAAAGGACAACGGACTTTCGCAACGGAATACATATTTTAGTACACAAACGATTAATCCGCCCAAAGCAGCTATCGATTTAGCCAGGATAAACAAGAGAGAACTGATTGTAAAAATAATAAAATCAGAAAAATTCAACCCTGCTTCCTATGGGCTGGTATCTGTCACCGAACCTGACATCTTAAAGGAAGAAGGTATACAGGTCTTTGCTGTCCCGGCTCAACGGGATTATGAAACCATACTTGCCAAGGTGCAGAAAGACACTGCTGTTGATTATGCAGAACCCAACTATCTTGCTCAAAAAACAGCCGTTTCAGGGGAACCTAACGATCGGCTGTACAGCCAGCAGTGGGCGCTGAAAAAGATTCACTGGACAAAAAATCTGGGCAACCCGACTGCCGGACAAAAACCGGTCATCGTGGCAGTTTTGGATACCGGAGTAGATGCGGATCATCCGGACCTAAAAGGCAAGGTATTAAAAGGCAAGGACTTTGTGAACCATTTTAAAACAGCTGACGATACAGTGGGGCATGGAACCGAAGTGTCCGGCATTATTGCAGCTGCGGTTGACAACAAGAGAGGCATCAGCGGCATCAATAACAATGTCATGATTCTCCCTGTCCGTGTGGGCGGCAAGGTCAGCTTCCCGAGCTCAAGCATTGTGGCAGGCCTTCATTACGCAATAGACCACGGTGCAAAAGTGATTAACATGAGCTTTGGAGGAGGAGAGCCAAGCCAGGCCCAGTACGATGCCATTCTGGAGGCTGTGAGCAAAGGGATTACGCTGGTTGCGGCTTCAGGGAACGAACATCCGGTGTATGGTGTCAATTATCCTGCGGCGTATCCACAGGTGATCAGCGTCGGTGCTACACGGTATAACGATGTGATTGCCCCATTTTCAAGCCGCGGACCGCGGCTTGATCTGACAGCACCAGGGATGGAAATAATGACAACAAAGAAGGACGGCAAGTATGGCAGCAAGGATGTGTCGGGGACCTCGTTTTCAGCACCTATGGTATCAGGTGTAGCTTCACTTTTATTAAGCAAGAATCCTTCTTTGAAGCCTCAGCAAATCGAGTATATGCTTGAGAAATCGGCGTTTACGCCAGACCGTTATAAAAATGCGGGTGGTCTTTCTGATCTGTATGGCTATGGACGAGTGGAGGCTGCGAACGCTTTGCAGGTTAAAATGCCGTCAACAGCAGGTGATGCGGCCGATAGGCCATCAAAGGCAAAGGTAGTCAGTCTTGGAAAATCTTATACCGATGGTTTTAATCTACCGTTCGACGGGGACATGTTCAAATTCAAGTTAGCTAAAGACCGAAATGTGAGAATTGAAGTATCTGCCGTTAAAGGAATGGATCCAGTCATTGCTGTAAACCGCATGGATAAGAACGGACGCCTTACCTATGAAAAAATCCAGGATAAGAATGGGATTGGCAAAGGAGAAGTGTGGTCTGCCAAGCTTAAATCAGGCACCAGCTATATAACGGTATACGAAGCAAACAATCATTGGTCCACAAAATCATATACTATGAAGCTTAAATAAGTGGATGACACACGAAGAGACTTTCCTTAAAAGGAGAGTCTTTTTTGTTTGTTTAAAAATAGTTTCGTATTTTTTGTAAAAAAAAGAGGTATTTACTAATTTTTGTCAAATAAAAAAGAATGCTTTTGAAAAGCGGGGTGGAAGGAAAAGAGAACCATTTGGAAGGACAGTGAAAAAGTAGAATTTATACTGAATTTTGGAGGAGCACAGATGAAAAATTGGAAAAAACAAATTACTGCGGTAGGTTTGTCTGCCAGTTTGCTGGTGACAGGCTATTCTGCTGTGCACGCGGAAGTCAAAGCACCATCCGCGGGGAAAACATCAAGTGTACCGGCTGCACTTGAAAATGTTAAAAAAGCAAACAAAAAGGATAATCATAAGCCGCTGTTCAGTGATGATACACTGGTCATCAAGTACACCAAGCCACTGACGGCAAACGATCATAAAAAAGCCGGAGGAAGGGTAATCCGCTCATACAGCCAGTACAATATGACGGTTGTAAAAGTGATCAATAAAAATAAATTTGATCAAGCTATGCAAGCTTATCAAAAAATGGGGAAAGTCACCGGTGTTTCTCCAAGTGTGCTGTCCAAAACACTTTCCACCCCGGATCCCAAGGTAATTAAGCAATACAGCCTATCCCTTCTGCAAATTGAAAAGGCGCAAAAGCTTGCCGGCAAAAACGCGGTGAAAGTGGCTGTCATTGACCAGGGTGTAGACCGAAACCACCCCGAACTTAAAGGGCAGGTCGTCAAAAGCGTAAATGTGGATGACCCAATGAACCAGGCGCTGCCTGATTTTCATGGCACACATGTCAGTGGAATTATCGCAGCGAAAAAAGGAAATGGGATTGGCGGATATGGTGTCAATCCAAGCGCGAAAATTTTGTCCTACGACGTGTTTGACCGTGGGGGCGGAGCCTACGATTATTCAATTGCAGATGCCATCCTGCGCGCTGTGAAGGATGGAGCCAAAGTGATCAACATGAGCCTTGGCGGCTATGCGTCTTCTCCGCTGATTGAAGAAGCGGTAAAAACGGCAGTAAAGGCAAACGTAACAATCGTAGCGGCAGCCGGTAATGAGGAAACAGATGAACTTTCCTACCCTGCAGCATATGAAGGAGTTATCAGCGTCGGCTCCACGAATGCCAAAAACAAGCTTTCCTGGTACTCCAATTATGGTCCGTCTGTGGACATTGTAGCGCCTGGGGAAAATGTCTATGCTCCTCTGTATGATTATGAAAAGAAATCAACCTTTGAAACCATGAGCGGAACCAGTATGGCAACTCCTGTAGTGGCGGGAACGGCTTCCCTCATTCTCTCAAAATATCCAACATTGAAACCGGCACAGGTAGAGTATATTTTGGAACATACCACCAAGGATTTAGGTGCAAAAGGATTTGACTCAAAATATGCACACGGACTTGTTCAGCCATTGGCAGCAATGAAATTCAATGTAAAGAAAATACCTGCAAGTGTAAAACGGCCGCAAACCGAGCGTGAAGTACTTCAAGCTGCCTCATCCATATCTCCAAAAATCAACATGGAGTATGCAAAAGAAGGCAAGATCACCAAAGCTTCTGAAGAAAGATGGGTAAAGTTTGAAGTGCAGAAGGGTGAATATATTCAAACGTTCCTTACAGGATCCAAAAACTACGATCTGAAGTACAAAATCCATCTGTACGGCACAGACAGCAGGACGATGGTGGATGTTGACAAGCTGAAGAAAAACGGCACAGAAGGAAAGCTTTTTAAAGCGCCATTCAGCGGAACACTGGCCATCGGGGTAAGTGATGTGAATGGAAACTATGATGATTCCAAAGCAGCCACCTCTCGTTATTCTCTGAAAATCAAGCGGCTCCAAGACCTTCCGAAGGACAAGAATACGATGGAAAAACCATCTAACATGTCAAAGTTTCCGTATCGTGCCCACGGGACGTTTACCGGAGAAAATGACGATGAGGATTTCTACACCTTTAAGGTAGACAAGCCGCAGGTTGTCAAAGTAAAAACAAGCGGTGTACCAGGTGTGAACAGCATGCTGAAGGTTTACGCCGAGGATCCTTATAGAGATGAGGATCCGGAAGAAGGAATGCTCAGTGATGAGGAATCTGAAGAGCAACAGATGGAGCCCATGTTCTATCAGAATGCCAATGGCTATGGAAAAGGAGAGACGATTGTATTTGAAGCGGTACCTGGCGTGAATTACATGGTGAGCACAACCAACCAGGCAGAGATTATGGATGGTATGTTTGACTTTTTCATGGATGAATCCATGCTGGAAGCAGATGCTCCTGAACCTTCTGCTATTCCATACACTATTGCAGTAGAGAACAAGGAAATTGGCCCGGATGAGGACGGTCTGCCATATACCGATGAAGATGAATCACCTGAAGGAGAACTGGCAGCCAAGAAAATTAACGTGAAAGAATATGCGTCACTCAAACAGAAAGAACGTAAAATATCGCACGCGCAAAGCGTTGTAGTGATTATGGATGACGAAGAAGACGAGGATATGATCGAGGTCCAGGATATCGTGGACAATGCGCTGCCATACTCCCTTGGAACGAAAAAAACAGGTGGTCTTCAGCAGCAAATTGACGAAGACTGGTTTGCATTCACGCCAAAGCAGGACAGCATCTATAGTTTCACCTTAGGAACTGGGGAAAAGTATAGCTTTGAGGTGTATCAACTGATCAAGGAAAAGGATGAAAATGGTGATTCAACTCTTGAACTTGGATATGTGGCCGAAAATATGGACTGGTGGACCGGTGAGTTGAAGGACCATGTAATTGCTGACTTTAAGAAAGGGAAAAAATATTTTATCCGTGTCAGCAACGATTACACAACAGATTCTATGCTGTATGATCCATATCAATTCAGCTCCAAGCTTCTGGTAGCCAATCCAAATGATAAGAATGAGCCCAATGATGATCTCAACCATGTCAAAGATCTTAAAAACAACAAAGCGACTGGAATGTTCTCGGCGACTGGAGATATCGATGCTTTCTACTTCAAGGCAAAAGAGACAGGAATCTCCAACGTGTCCCTGACGAAGGGAACAGCAACAAAAGCGTTGAAAGCGAAGTATCCAAGTGAGCTGCTGCAGGATTATTATGGGTTGGTTTTATTGGTCGATGATAAAAACGGCAACCGCAAACTGGATGATTTCGAAGCAGATACTGCCCGCGAGGTATATAAAGGGATTTATGGCTCGGAAACAAGAGGATCGTTCCAAACGAGAAAGGGCAAGGGATATTTCTTGATCGGAATGGGCTTTTTCGATAACACACCGGAGCTTTCCTTCATTCCGTATACCCTGCAAGTGCAATCGGCAATGAAGAAGGATGAAGATGCCCAATCAGTCATCAAAGGAAACAAACCGTCCAAACCGCTGTCACTGAAAAAAATAAACAGCAAATCCTATAGTGGAACTGGTTATTTCAATGTGGTCAGTCAAAGTGGGGGAGATGCCGACTGGTACAAATGGACGCTCAGCAAAAAATCAAACGTGAAGCTGACACTCGATACCTCACTGGACATTGATGGTGTGATTACGGTTTACAAGAATGGCAAGCAAGTGGCAAAAAGCGACTATTACGGCAGCGGAGACGCTGAAGTCCTTTATGCCACACTGGGCAAAGGAACATACCACATTAAAGTTAAAGACCTTAATGTCAATGCCTCTGTTCATGCTTATAAGCTGAAAGCGGAAATCCGCTAATCGTTAGCACTGAAAATTAGTAAAGGCCGGGTACCCAAAAGGTATCCGGCCTTTGCTTTTTTAGGTTCTCTGGATTAAAAAAGAAAAGTGACTAAAGATACAAATGATTATGCCGCTACATAAAAAGCGAGGACTCCAGTCCCGTTTTTATTCATGATAGAGGAATTTAGCTGAGGAACCCCCAACTTTCTTCCTAAATATACAAAAAATTTAAAATTTACTTGTGTTCGGACGTTTAATTCCGATATATTTAGAAGTATATGGCACTTATGGTCGAATAAGGAGGAATATACATTTGAAAAAGGGTAACGCAAATGCGGTCAAAACTCTGGTCATTTCCTCGGCATGCGCGGGGGCTATTCTTTTGCTTCCATCAAAAGGTGAGGCTGCATTAGGAGATCAAGTGTTGAAAAACGGAATGAAGAATCCTGATGTCAAAGAACTGCAGCGGGAACTTATGAAGCAAGGTTATTTAAAGTCCAAGTACATTACCGGTTACTATGGACCACTTACCACCAATGCTGTCAAAGAGTTTCAACGAAAACATCAACTTGTGATTGATGGTGTGACAGGGAAGATGACGGTAAAGGCAATCACTAAAAAAACAGCAGCTCAGGCTCCCAAAAAGGCGGCAGGCTATACCACCCTGAAACAAGGCTCACAGGGGTATGAGGTAGACCGGCTGCAAAAACGTCTGAGGGAAATTAAGTTTTTTACCTACTCCAAAATCACTGGCTATTACGGAAGAATTACGGCAGAAGCAGTCAAGTCGTATCAGCGGTCAAACCACCTTTCCGTAACGGGGATCGCAGATGATAAAACGCAAAAAGCCATTTTTTCATCCGCTTCGCCTGCACCTGTTAAAACGCCGGCACCAGCCGTACCTGACGGGCTGCAAAAGAATGACAGAGGTCAAAAGGTTTATGAACTTCAGTCCAGTTTAAAGGCGCTGGGATATTACAGGTACAACCTGGACAGCATTTATGGCAGAATTACAGAAGCAGGGGTAAAATCATTTCAGCGCACCTACAAGCTCCCGGTTACAGGAGTTGCGGACAGCAGAACAATGGAAAAACTTAAGGAGGTAGCCGGAAAAAAGAATGAAAAGCCTGGCAGCACCACACCAGTTGTACAGGGTTTAAAACTTCATTCCACCGGCCAGGAGGTTTATCAGCTTCAATCCAACTTAAAGGTACTTGGCTTTTATACATATAAAGTGGATTCGATCTTCGGAAAGATCACAGAAGCCGGCGTGAAGTCATTCCAAAAGGCAAATGCACTTTCCGCGACCGGAATGGCAGACAGCAAGACCATCGAAAAAATCAAGGCAGAAGTGAAACAGAAGGGGATTGAACCAGCTAAACCGCAAACACCTGCAAAAGCGTTTAATGTAATTAACCTTGTGGGAGACGCAGCAGAGCTTGTCGGGACACCCTATACTTGGGGCGGCAATACGGTTTCCGAAGGTTTTGATTGCAGCGGATTTTTGGTGTATCTATTCAAAAAGCAAAATATCCAGCTTCCGAGGACCGTCGCTTCCATATGGAATGTGGGGAAAGTCGTAAGCAGCCCAAAAGTAGGGGATATTGTCTTTTTTGAAACGTACAAAAAAGGCCCTTCCCATGCAGGGATTTATATTGGCAACAACCGCTTCGTACACAGCGGATCATCCGGTGTGACCGTAAGTGATTTGGGGCTATCGTACTGGAGCAGCCGTTATCTTGGATCCAAGCAGCTCTATTAGAAAATGAGAACAGGCAAACAAAAAGAACGTCCATCCCGAAGGATGGACGTTCTTTTTTGGGGTTAGGGGTTAGGTGGTGGCTTATATTAAGAAAATACCCGCCTCTTCATGAAGCTAAACATGAAATTGTAAATATTTTTTCTGATTCTTGTAGCAGGATTGACGGGAAGATAAAATAAAGGTAGCATGATACACTAATGAATCAAGGTATAGACTGCCGTGAATGAGCGAGGTAATACATGATGAAAAAGAAAATTAAAGTCATGACGATCTTCGGAACCCGTCCGGAAGCTGTGAAAATGGCTCCTCTCGTCATGGAATTAAAAAAGTATCCTGAAGAAATCGAACCAGTCGTAACAGTAACGGCCCAGCATCGCCAAATGCTTGATGCGGTACTGGACACCTTCAGCATTATACCCGACTATGATTTAAATATTATGCAAGACCGGCAAACATTAAGCCAGATTACGATTAAAGCCCTGGCAGGCCTCGAAGGAATCCTTACCGAAGTGAAGCCCGACCTTGTGCTTGTCCATGGTGATACAACGACGACGTTTGCGGCGAGTCTGGCTGCTTATTACCAGCAAATCGAAGTTGGCCATGTTGAAGCGGGGCTTCGTACGTGGAACAAATACTCTCCATTTCCTGAAGAGTTAAACCGCCAGCTGACAGGGGTAATGTCAGATTTGCATTTTTCGCCAACCGGTACGGCTGCAAAGAACCTGTTGGAGGAGAACAAAACCGGGGACACTATTTTTATTACGGGAAATACAGCTATTGATGCTTTAAAAACGACGATTCAAGAGGTTTATACTCATGAAGTGCTGGAGAAAGTCGGGAAAGACCGGATGATTCTCGTTACCGCTCACCGGCGCGAAAACCTGGGGGAGCCAATGAAGAATATTTTTAAAGCAATCAAAAGGCTTGTAGAAAATTATGAAGATGTACAGGTTGTTTACCCAGTCCATTTAAATCCTGCGGTAAGGGAACTTGCAGCTGAAATCCTGGGGAACGACCCGAGAATTCATTTGATTGATCCGCTTGGGGTCATCGATTTTCATAATTTTGCTTCCCGGGCTTATCTTATTTTGACTGACAGCGGCGGGGTGCAAGAGGAAGCTCCTTCGCTCGGAGTCCCGGTACTGGTGCTCCGGAACAATACGGAACGGCCGGAGGGGATTGCGGCAGGTACGTTAAGACTCGTTGGAACGGAAGAAGAAAACATTTACACTATCACGAGTGAACTTCTTACCAACGGCCAGGCATATGAAGAAATGGCGAGAGCCTCCAATCCTTATGGTGATGGCCAGGCCTCCCGGCGGATTGTTGAAGCCATACTGTATCATTACGGACTCAGAACTGAACGCCCAGATGCTTTTCGCGCATAAGCGCATACTAAAAAGGATGCCAGCAAACCATGCTGGCATCCTTTTTTTTAGGAAACAAATTCTTTATTTTTTAACGATGACGGCTGAGGCTTCTGTTCATTTCTTAACAGCCAATCCATTTTCGGCTCAACCAGTGGTTTAAATAGACCAATAATGAATTTTCTGGTGATGAGCCAACAAGTGAAGAGGGCAAATAGAGCAGCGACCGCAATCAGCGCTACAGGATGTTCAGCAACTTGATCAGGAAGCAAGCCTCGATACACCCGAACAATGGATGAATGAATCAAGTAAATAAAAATCGAATAGATCCCTAATTTATTGAACAGAACAAGCTGCTTATCTTGAGAAGTTAAAAGCATAATGGCGATGGATAGAACGGTAACCCCGCCGTAAATGGCAATCTGAATGAGAGCGCCTTTCACAAATGACCATTCAAAATGGCTGTATGAATCCCTCATGAACGTAATGGCAGTATCCCAATTATGGTTGGTGAAAATGACCATAAATCCAAGAAAGCCGATAAGGACAGCGGCTGAAACCCATTTTCCTGGCATCTTCCACGTTTTGGAGTGTGCAGCCAAAGCTTTTAAGACATTTTTTTCAGCCAATAAATAGCCGATCAAGAAATATGGATAGAAATTAACAAGTTTTCTCAACGAAAACCAAGTGGTCACATCATTTACGTAACTGACCCAAATTGCAAGTGCGATAGCTGTAATCAGTGGAAATCGTAATTTGGTCACATAAGGAGTAATCATGCCCCAGACAATAATTCCCAACAAAAACCACATGGTCCAGTAAGGCTGAAGCAAATCGAGGACCCTGCTGTCCGAGTGAAGAGTAATCATCTCCTGGTCATTAATTAATTTTGAGAGCACCCCGTTGATCAACTGCCAGATTAAAAAGACGGCAAAAAGCTGGACGGTTCGCTTAAATTTGTTCGGCCGGTAGAAATAGCCGCTTATGATGATAAATAAAGGCATATGAAATGTATAAATAGCGTTGTACAAGTACAAAGGAATGGTATTTCCATCCCAGTCTCTGTATATTTCGATTGAATGTCCGAATACGACCATGAATATCAACAGACCTTTTATGTTATCAAACCATGGTATGCGTTTGCTGGCCATAATTTCCCCCTTCCCCTGTTTACCAAAACGCGAGCATTATACTGTTATTTATTCTAACGAAAGCTGATAAGATGCGTCAACTGCGTGCATGAATTTACCAGCCACACTGTTAGTAACCTTTTTCTGTGCAGTTGAAACCTTTATCTCCACATTTTTCGTCAAAAAGATCTATTTGTTGTCGAGGTATTATGACCTATTACAAATTTTTGACAATAATTGTCTATTGATTGTCAAGAACATAGGTTGGTGTTATATTTTAATTTAGACATTTAGACATTTTGACATCAATCAACAAGATGTGATAAATAACGTCAAAAAATATACTGGATTTCGAATATGTAGGTAAGGGTACTTTAAATAGAGAAAGAAATCAGAGGGTGCATTACTGAAAAAGGAGCTGACAGTTGTGATCTATGCAGAGATTCTTGCGGGCGGAAAAGGAACCCGTATGGGGAATATCAACATGCCCAAGCAATTTTTAACATTGAACAATAAACCGATCATTATTCATACCATTGAGAAGTTTATTCTAAACGACCGGTTTGATAAAATTTTGGTGGTTTCACCTAAAGAGTGGATAATTCATACAAAAGACATCATCAAAAAATATATAGCTGGTGATGACCGCATTGTTGTGGTTGAAGGCGGAAAGGACCGAAATGATTCCATTATGAGCGGAATTAACTATATTGAGAAATCATTCGGCCTTAATGATGATGATGTGATCGTTACACATGATTCGGTTCGTCCGTTTCTGACTCACCGGATTATTGAAGAAAACATTGATTCCGCTTTGGAATACAGAGCTGTTGATACAGTGATTGAAGCGATTGATACCATTATTGAATCCACAGACGGAGAAATCATCTCCAATATTCCTGTACGAAGCTCAATGTATCAAGGACAAACACCGCAAAGTTTTAATATTAAAATGCTTGTGGACCATTATCATTCCCTAAGTGATGAACAAAAAAACATCCTGACTGATGCCTGCAAAATTTGTGCGCTCAAAGGGGAGAATGTGAAGTTGGTTAAGGGCGAAGTGTTCAACATCAAAGTAACTACACCGTATGATCTTAAAGTGGCAAATGCCATTATCCAGGAGAGCATCGGCCGATGATTAATCAAGTATATCGGTTAGTTTCTCCCCGCCAATTTGAAGTGACATACAATGATGAGTCTCTTCAAACGGATTATGTGGTCGTTCGCCCTACACACTTATCCATTTGCGCTGCGGATCAGCGGTATTACACAGGCACCCGCGGAAAACAGACCATGGCCAAAAAATTACCGATGGCTTTGATTCACGAAGGGATCGGCAAGGTCGTGTATGATGCAAAAGGGGAATTCAAAACAGGAACTCCGGTTGTTATGGTTCCCAATATACCGACTGAAGAAGATGACATTATTGCAGAAAACTATTTAAGATCCAGTAAGTTTCGTTCCAGCGGTTATGACGGTTTTATGCAGGACTATGTTTTTCTTAAAAGAGACAGGCTGGTGCAGCTTCCGGAAGACATGAGCCCTCATGTGGCTGCTTTTATCGAGTTGATTACCATTACCATGCACGCGCTCGTACGTTTTGAACAGAAGGCACACAGCAGAAGGGATACGTTTGGCGTATGGGGAGACGGCAACCTTGGATTTATTTCGGCTCTCATTCTCAAAAAGCGTTACCCGAACAGCAAGATCTATTTGTTTGGAAAAACCAAATATAAGATGGAACACTTTTCCTTTATTGATGAAGCGTATAATATTGACGAAATTCCTGAGGATGTCCGTATTGACCATGCATTTGAATGTGCAGGCGGCAAAGGGAGCCAGGACGCGATTAATCAAATCATTGACTACATCCATCCGGAAGGTTCCATTGCGATCCTCGGAGTTTCCGAATATCCTGTAGAAATCAATACCCGTATGATCCTGGAAAAAGGGTTGACTGTTATTGGAAGCAGCCGAAGCGGCAAAGCCGACTTTGTCAACACCGTTGAATTTATGAAAGAGATTCCGGAAGTCGTGGAGTACCTCGAGTTGCTGGTTGGTTCAGTGCACGAAGTACGTACGATTCAGGATATCATCGATGCGTTTGAGAAGGATTTGACAACATCTTGGGGAAAAACAATTATGGAGTGGAAAATCTAATTGAATATCTTTCCCTGCCATAAAAAAATGAAAGGGGAGGATGGAAAATGTCATTCTTGAAATTGCTGCCCACCATAGCAGTCAAGCAATTTATCCGTGTGATCTTCTTCCTCTGTTCCGTCCTCTTTCCATTAAAAATGAACAAGGTTACCTTTGCGTCTTATCGATCCGATAAGCTTACGGGTAATCTTGCTTACGTTTATAAAGAGATTCAACGAACCAGGAAGCAGCAATATGATACGTTTTTCTTATTAAAGAAGTTCGATTTCTCATTTGCAGGGAAACTGGATTACGTGTTGCACATGATTAAGGCCAGCTATCATCTGGCGACTTCCAAATATTTTTTTATTGATGACTATTACTTTCCGGTTTATTGCATCAAGCCAAGAAAAGGATCGGAAATCATACAGTTATGGCATGCGGCCGGTGCGTTTAAAAAGTTTGGTTACAGTACGATTGACAACTCGTTTGGCCCGAGCCGAAAGTATTTGGAGCATGTGAAGATCCATTCGAACTATTCAAAGGTGGCCGTCAGCTCATCAGAGGTTATTCCATATTATGCGGAAGCGTTTGATATGGAAGAAGAGAAAATCAAGCCATGGGGCGTGCCGAGAACGGATTACTTCTTCATGAAAGATAAGCATGCGAAGGTGAAGAACCGTTTTTATGAAAAATACCCGCAGCTGAAGAACAAGAAATTGCTCCTTTATGCGCCGACCTTTCGGGGAAAGAGCCATTACCAGGATCAATTTGAATGCCCGATCCATTTTGGAGCAATGCAAAAGGTACTGGGAGACGAGTATGCCCTGCTTGTGCATTTGCATCCGTATATTACAACCCCGGTGACGATTGAGCCTTCTGTCGAGCAATTTGTATTTGAAATCAAACAGGACTTTACCATCAATGAATTAATGATTATTTCAGATCTCCTGATTACAGATTATTCGTCCGTTATCTTTGAATACAGCCTGCTGGGGCGTCCAATCGCATTTTTTGCAACGGATTTGGAAGAATATAAATCTGAACGAAACTTTTATTATGTTTACCAGTCTTTTATCCCTGGCCCGTTTTTTAATGAAACCGTGGCGCTTGGGAATTGGATTAAGCAGGGTGAGTATGATTATCAAAAAATCAATGCCTTCAGAGATCGATTCTTTGACTATGCGGATGGCAAAGCCGCTGAACGCTTAGTAAACGCGATTATGAAATAAAAGCATTCATTCGATTTGATACGGCAGAAATGAGGAATAGATTGGAGTTCAGTAAATGATTACGAGGGTTAAAAGAAAACTGAGAAGGATGCTGGGCAGAAATAATAACCAGCAGCAGCAACTTCCTGACCAGGATTTAATAATTAATGACAAGCACGTTATCATAAAAAAAGACAAGTTGGAACCCACCCTTCCTCTCATAAAGGAAATGGCAGGTGTCAGAGATAATTTAGTGCCCAGACGGAAGATTACCCATCTATCCTTTACGGGGCCAGTAATGAAAATCAAAGGTTATTATTACTTGGATAATATTCCTATTCACGAAGATGATTATGTAAAAAAAAGATTGATACTGGTCAATAAGAAGAACCTGCCGGACATCCATATTCCATTGCAGGATATAAAAATTGACGCATTGCACATGAATGAAACGATCAGTGAGGATTATAAATGGGCTGGCTTTCAGGGGGAAATTAATTTTTCCCGCATTGAGCTGGGGAACAAGCCGCTGATTGATTCCGAATATACGTTTTATATCGAAATCGAAATGAATGTCCCTGGACAAGATTTGGTAAGGAAAAGGTATCCGCTTGGAAATATCGAGTCCTTTTTACCGAATGGTTTTTATTCTGCAAAAATGGAGTACTTCTCTGCAAGAAGACACTTGAAATACAACCTTTTGGCCACGTATGACCGGGAAGTAAAAACACTGAAATTGGTTTCGTCCAAATTGAAGGATTTTGATCCGGCAGAGCTTGATATGGATGAAGCGATCAGAAGAACGCCATTTTACCGATTCTTTTATTCCAAAGTGTTCAAGCAAATTTATAACTTTTGCTGCCTCTTCCCGATCAAGGAGAAAAAGGTGTTGTTTGCCTCTGACAGCCGTGAAGATATGAGCGGGAATTTTCAGTTTGTGTATGAAGAAATGCTGAAGCGAGATCTCGATTTTGATTATCATTTCATGCTGAAAAAAGGTGTAGGGGTCAAGAAGAGCTACACTGAACTGATCAGGCTTGCGTATGATATGGCAACATCCAAATTTATTGTCCTGGATGATTTTTATCCGCTCGTCTATCCGCTGAAAATCAGGGATAAGGCTGAGCTTGTTCAGCTCTGGCATGCGGTTGGGGCATTTAAGACGTTTGGATTCAGCCGTTTGGGAAGACCGGGTGGACCGTCTCCGAAGTCATTAAACCACCGAAATTACACAAAAGCCATCGTGAGCTCCCATAATATTGGTAAGTATTATGCTGAAGGCTTCGGTATTTCAGATGAGTATGTTGTACCTACCGGAATACCGAGAACTGATGTTTTCTTTGATGAAGCTTACCAAAAAGAAGTGAAAGATCGATTATACGAGGAATTTCCATTCTTAAGGGACAAAAAGGTCATTACCTTTGCGCCTACCTTCAGGGGCAACGGTCAGCAATCTGCACATTATAATATGGAAATGCTAAATCTTGACAAGATTTATGAAGAACTGAAAGACGAGTATGTCTTCTTATTCAAAGTTCACCCTTTTGTTAAAAATGATTTTAGCATTCCTTATCAATACAGCGAATTTTTCTATGACTTCTCGTCTTACCGGGAAATCAATGATCTGCTATTTGTAACGGATATTCTGATTACGGATTATTCTTCCGTTTGCTTTGAGTACGCGCTGTTAAACAAACCGATGATTTTCTTTGCGTATGATGTAGAGGAATACATTCAAAAAAGGGATTTCTATTTTGATTACCATTCTTTCATCCCTGGCCCGCTTGTCAAAACAACAGACCAGCTGGTTTCTACCATCAAAAGGGAAGATTTTAAAATGGAAAAGGTACAGCCGTTTGTAAACTACTTCTTTGATGATATTGACGGGAAGGCGAGTGAACGGGTGGTTGACCGTATTTTCCTCGGAATAGGGGAAGAGAACGAAGAAGAACTTCAATCATAAATTTTAAGGATGAATGAGAATCCCTCTCTTTCATCCTTTTTTTACATTTAGGATTGATTGAAGAGCGGAACGGGAAATGGACAAGAAATATCCGTACAGAAAGGTCTGTCAGACATGAAGAAAAAGGTATATATGGTCATAGGCAACATTGATATTGATAAGGGAGGAATCACAAGGGTGATGCTGAACCGCTCCTGGCTTCTGTGTGAGAGGGGATACAGTGTTACCCTTCTAACATTGAATTTCAAGAAGAACTACCCAGAGGTGGAAGCAGCCCTAAAGGGAGTGGGGCGGCTGCATCCCGACGTAGAAATCCTGAACATCCATGATTTTTACAAAATGAAAAATACGTCAGGCTATAAAGAAGAAGCCATTTCAGAGTCTGAAGAAGATTATGTGGTTCATCGTGGTAAGCGTCATGAACGCTATTTTAAAAATGGAGTATTAATCAAAGATGAAAAACGTGATGCCAATGGAGAACTGAAGTATATAGATTATTATAATGAAAACCGATTAAGGTCGAGGAGAGAAGATTTTTACAGGGGCCAATTGTATAGAACAACTCATTATCACCCGTCAACACAAAAGGCAACAGTGAAAAATTATTGCACGGAGCACGGTTTTTGTTATTTAAGCCGCTGGTATAACGGAGAAACAGGTGAGCTTGAGAAACTCTTTCTATTTAATGCCCAGGACCGAAGCTGTAAGATGTATACATCCAATGAGGATTTTCACGTCAGCTGGCTGAATGAAATGTGCAAACAGTCGGAAGAGAAACCTTATGTCATTTGCGACGGGCCTGGCAGCGCAGCCAAAGTTTTGGATATCGATAAAGACCGGGCTTACCGGATTCTTGCAGTGCATACCAATCATTTTTCATTTCCCCATAAGAAGGGCAGTGACATTAAAAAGAATCACAAAGAACTGTTGGACCGTTTCAAGGAGGCAGACGCTCTTGTGCTGCTAACTGAAGAACAGAAGCGGGACATTGCGGAGCAATACGGAGATCCGGGGAACATTTATGTTATTCCCCACTTTGTTACACCCATGGAGGATACGTCTTCTGTTCGAAAGGACCCTCACTTGATTTCGATGGTGTCCAGGCTGCATGAAGAAAAAGGGCTGGATGAGGCGATCAGAAGCTTTAAACAGGTGGTTGGCCAATTCCCGGAAACCCGGCTTGAAATACATGGGTCGGGACCGGCAGAGGAAGAACTGGCGGAACTGATTGCCGAATTGGATTTACAGCAGCATGTCCAGTTAAAAGGGTACTGCGATCAAGTGGGACATGTCTTCAAACAATCCCTTTTTACGGTGCTTACCTCCAAATATGAGGGGCTCAGCCTTGTGATTATGGAATCGATGGCGAACTACACTCCCGTGATCAGTTACAACATTAAATATGGCCCTTCTGATCTCATTGACCACGGCGTTGATGGATATCTCGTCCAAAACCGCAGTCAGGATGAATTGGCCCACTATATGCTTGAGCTGCTAAAGAACCCGGAGAAAGCCAAGACAATGGGGGAGGAAGGGTATAAAAAGGCAAAAGCAAGATGGAATGAAGAGCTTCATTTCCAGCACTGGGAAACACTGTTTGAAAAAATCAGCCATTAAAAAAGCTTTCAGACCTGAACGTTGTCTGAAAGCCGAACAAGCTGCATAGAGGGATGCAGCTTGTTTTTATTTTTGCGGTCGTTTGATCGCGTTTAAAACGGGTTTGTAATTTTGGCTGACCAGTCCTATGCTCTCCACCACCAGTTCGATTCCGATGGTCAGAAGCGCCAGTATAATCATGGATCCCCAAAGCGTGGAGGTGGAAAAAATGATGGCAGCCAGTCCGAAAACCGAGCTCATGGCATAAATAATAAGAACGGTTTTTTGGTGTGAGAACCCAAATCGAAGTAAACAATGATGAAGATGTGATTTATCTGCCAATGAGATGGGCTGTTTATGAACGATCCGGCGAATGATAGCAAAAATCGTATCGGAAATGGGAACCCCCAAAATGATAACCGGAACAACCAAGGAAAACATGGTTACATTTTTAAATCCGAGAAGGGAAACGACGGCGATAATAAAGCCCAGGAAGAGGGCACCTGTGTCTCCCATAAAAATCTTCGCCGGATAAAAATTATGAAAGAGAAAGCCGAGCGTGCTGAATAACGTTACAGACGCAATCATCAGGACAAATGCATCACCCATGATCATCGCCATGATCGAGATGGTAATCAATACAATGGAGGAAACACCTGCAGCGAGCCCGTCCAATCCATCAATCAAGTTGATGGAGTTCGTGATGGCCAAAATCCAAATCACCGTGACAGGGACGCTCAGCCATTCCAGTTCAAGCCTTCCATTAAAGGGAAGGTTAATAAAATTTACTTGAATATCCCCCATGAAAACAATGACTAATGCGGCAGCGATTTGTCCCAGGAGCTTAAGTTTTGGAGAAAGCTCGAATTTATCATCCAGGAAGCCTGTCAGTATAATCACTGATGCCCCAAGTACAATGGGCCAAACGGTTTTATTCGGTGGGTGAGCGATCAGGATGCCGAGAATGAAGCTGATAAAGATGGCCAGTCCGCCAAGACGGGCCATCACTGTCGCATGAACCTTCCGCTCAGATGGCCGGTCAACGGCTCCCACCGCAAGTGCCAATTTTTTAATTAATGGAGTTAGACTAAAAGAGGCAAGAAAACATATAAGCAATGTCAAAATTAACATTTGGTACACCTCATATCAAACCATATTCATTACGAAAAGGATTGTCGATTCATTTGATTATTTGTTGAAGATTATCTCTTTATGGATTATATCATAATCATTAAAAATAAACGTATAAAAACTACAAATTTTGTAAATGCTGTTAAGATCGGACAACAAAAAAACAAGCCCCCTACATGAAGGGCTTATCAGCTGGTGTAATATTTTTCTGAAGCTTTTGCTGTAGAATTTTAAACGCAAATTGCGGCAGCGCCATTTGGCGTTTCCAGCGGGAAGGCTGTCTAACCAGGCGATAAAACCATTCCAGGTTCATCTTCTGCCAGATTTCCGGTGCCCGTTTTGCCTCACCGGCAATAACATCGAATGTACCGCCAACACCGATAAAGATCCCATGGTCAAACGATGGCATGCTCTTTGAAATCCATTGTTCCTGGCGGGGAGCACCCAATGCCACAAGTATAATATCGGGCTTTGTGCTTTCCACCGTCTTCATGATCTGATCATCAGCCAAGTCGAAATAACCATGATGATAGCCGGCAATCTTCACATTTGGAAAATCGCTTTTAATTCGGTCGGCTGCCTTTTCCACTACGCGGTCCTTGCCGCCAAGCAAGTAGACGCTGAGCCCCTTTTTATTCGCAAGCTTCAACAGTCTCATGGTGACATCAAATCCCGGTACCCGTTCAGGAAGGGGAACTCCGAGAAGACCTGCCGATTTTACAATTCCAATGCCATCGGCTGTCACATAATCTGCTCCCTGAATAATATTCATCAACGTCTCATTTTTGCGGGCATCCATGACAATTTCGGGGTTCGCAGTGACAACAAATGTCTTTTCACGATTCTCGATGTGGGAACCCAGCGTGTGGACGAATTGTTTTACGGTTGTATTTATAAAGTTTATTCCTAGTATATTTACTGTATTTTTCATAACACCAGATCCTCACTTTTTCATACGTGTAAGTATGTAGGCTCTTAAACTACCTTGCTATCAACCTATTAGAATAGGTCCATTTCCATAAAAAGAAGGAAATGTAAAAACTTCATTAAGAGCTTGTAAAAAAAACTTAAAGATTATATTATGAGTAAGGGTACCAAAATGCAAGTATTTTTACGAATTATTATATCATGAATGAGCTGCTTTTGTAAAAGTATGATTAATTTTTTGTAAATACACCTTGTATTTTGTCCATGAAGTAAGGCTTTATTGTTGCGGAGGCTCTCGAAAAAACTTTACGTGAAATTTACCTTTATTTCATAGATTTAAAACATGGGCCGAATTCGTCGGACTGGAAATTTTTTTCATTCTAATTAGTAGGAGTGTGAAGGCCATGAGAAAAGTATTGACTTATGGGACATTTGACTTGCTTCATTGGGGACACATCAATTTGCTGAAACGGGCAAAAGATTTGGGAGACTATCTGATTGTGGGCCTTTCCGGAGATGAATTTAACGCAATTAAAAATAAAAAATCATACCACAGCTTTGACAATCGAAAAATGATTTTGGAGTCCATTCGCTATGTGGACGAAGTGATTGAGGAGAAAAGCTGGGATCAAAAAGTAAGAGACGTAGTGGATCACAATGTGGACATCTTTGTTATGGGAGACGATTGGGAAGGGAAATTTGATTTCTTGAAGGATTATTGCGAAGTAATCTACTTGCCGCGTACGATCGGAATCTCTACTTCCCAGATTAAAAAGGATTTATTTTCGGTGAACAATGGTTAAGGAAATCGCTATCTGGCTGTATTTATTTTATTTCAAGCTTCAGTTTGGTTTTTTCAAACTCTTTCCTCTCAGGAAAGATAAAGTGACCTTTGTTGTTTCGTTTGGAGACAATTCGGTTTTTCTTTATGAAGAATTGAAAAAGATGCAGCCGGATAGCTCTATTGTTTTTTTGGCTAAAAAAAATGCAATACCTAAATTGAATCCTTATAAATCAGATGCAAAACTTATTACATTTGATAATTCAATAATAAGTATAGCTAGATCGGCCTATCACCTGGCCACTGCCAAAGTGGTGCTTGTGGATAATTATTTTGGTTTCCTTTCAGCAATTAAATTTAAGGATGAGGCAGAATGCATTCAACTTTGGCATGCTGCGGGCGCTATTAAAACATTCGGATTGAAAGATGAGTCCATCACCTATAGAAGCCGGCAGGCTCGTAAGCGATTTTTAAATGTTTACAAAAACTTTCACAAAGTTGTTGTTGGATCTGATACGATGGCTGATATATTTAAGGAAGCCTTCCAACTTTCATCCTCAAACTTTTTACGGACCGGTGTACCTAGAACCGATCTTTTTTTTGATGAAAAACAAATACGCGGCATTAAAGAAAAATTATATCGAGAAAACAACGCGTTAAAAGGAAAAAAAGTGATTTTGTATGCACCCACCTATCGTGATCATCTTTTAAATCGATTTAAACTGCCGCTTGATCTTGATCTGATGTATCGTGAATTAGGCGATGATCATGTTTTATTAATAAGAAGCCACCCTGTACTCGCGCATAAGATGGATATAGAATCACGTTATCCAGGATTTGTCTACGATTATTCCTCCAGATGGGACGTCAACGAGATTTTATTGATTACAGATATTTTAATTAGTGATTATTCTTCCATTCCATATGAATTTTCACTTTTAAATCGGCCGATGATTTTTTATCCATATGATCTTGAGGAGTATTGTAAATCCAGGGGGCTATGGGATAATTACGAAAATTTGGTCCCGGGACCAATCGTTTTTGACAGTTATGAATTGATAAAAGTAATTAAAGAAAAGGGTTATGACATGAATAAAGTTCAGCAATTTTCGGCTAAGTGGAACCAATATCACTCCGGACACTCGAGCCGGTTATTGGCTGAATATATTCTTGATGCAGAAAGAGAGAGAAACGTAAATGCAGGCGGAAGTTAACATACAGATCCAAGACGGTTTTGCACCAACGAAAAAAAGAAAGTGCATCCTTCATACTATCGAATTCAATGAAAATGTTGCTATTATAAAATATCTTTTAAAGAACAGTTCAGTCTTTCAGGAACCATTAGAAGGACATCTTTTAATGGTTGAACGTAACACGGGTCTTGAATGGGAGGTCCCGTTCACCGTTTTAGAAGCAAATGAACAGTATTATGTCTTTGAATCCCAGTTAGATCAATTAGAAATTGGAAAAGGTCTTGTTTGGGATGTATATCTGATAATTCATGCAAAACAGGCGGTGTCTCCTGACGAACAGCAGCATGAAAATGCCAGCTCTGAAGATGACATTGATGAAGGTGAAACTGCTGAAGAAGAAACTTCAACAGAGACTGATAATGATAGTGTAATCGAAAATGATAGCGAAGAAGAACCAGAATCGGAAGAGACGTTTGAAGAATATGGAATTATTGAAAAGAAATACCGTATGAGAACGAAACACGCATTTCTGGAACTCGGTGCTGTTGTGCACCCTGAGACCAAACAGGCTATAACACCATATACGACGAATAAAGGCAACCTTTCCTTCAAAGTCCATGACCGCGGTACGTTGATCAAAGTTGAGAGTGCAGACCTTGATAAGAGAGGAAATGTAACTATAGAGGGCTTTTATTTTTCTCCGTTCTCCGATGAAAATGAAGCATTGGAAAAAGCATTGGTTATTAGGGGCCCCGAAGGATTTGAAGAACTTGCGATCCCCTTTGTGACTCTAACCCGCAAAGACCTTAATCCCTACTATCAGGAGCAGCAGCCTTATGTGGCGATGGGTTTTAAGGCACTGATTCCTGTGAAAGAATTCTGCAATATGGATGAAAATTCGACCTTCCGTTTATATTTTAAATGGAAGGATGAGGAAGAGGCGGCCTCTGATCAAGAAGATCGGGCATATCCGCTTCAATTGCTTTCCTTTAAACGAAGAATTAATAAGTCCATTATCATCAATATGTATGAAGGAAAAAAGAAGGTCTCTCTCATTACCCGTAAAAAAACGAGATCGCTTGTTATTAAGGTGGTTAAGTACAGCCTTTTACAAGAACTGAAGAAAAAGGTAAGGCGCACAATTACGAAGGTAAAGCAGCATAAAAAGACGAAAAAAGCATATATGGTGGCCTTCAAAATGGCAGGCTATCTGCCGGTTAAGAAAAATTTAGTAATGTTTGAAAGTTTTCTTGGTAAACAGTACAGTTGTAATCCGCGTGCGATCTACGAATACTTAAAAGAGAACCGTCCGGATCTGGAACTGGTTTGGAGTGTTGATGGAAGAAGCATCAGCAAGTTTGAAAATGCAGGCATTCCTTATGCCAAACGTTTTTCAATCAAATGGCTGTTTAAAATGGCGCGCGCACGTTACTGGGTAACAAACAGCCGAATGCCGCTATGGATTCCAAAGGCGAAACACACGGTTTATTTCCAAACGTGGCATGGAACACCGCTTAAACGTCTGGCAGCTGATATGGATGAGGTCCATATGCCAGGAACAAATACCAAAAAATACAAAGCCAACTTTCATAAAGAATCAAGCAAATGGGACTATCTTTTATCCCCAAATGCTTACTCAACCGAAATTTTTCGGCGTGCGTTTAATTTTCAAAAAGAAGTGGTGGAAGTGGGATATCCCAGGAACGATGTACTCTACACGAAGAACAATCCAGATGATATTAAAGACTTAAAAGAGAAACTTCAACTTCCACAGGATAAAAAAGTCATTCTTTATGCACCTACATGGCGTGATGATCAATTCTACGGTAAAGGGCGCTATAAATTCGACCTCGAGCTTGATCTCTTGCAGCTAAAGGATAAATTTGGTGAAGATTATGTTATAGTGTTAAGGATGCATTATCTGGTGGCGGAGAACTTTGATTTGTCGCCATATGAAGGGTTTGTTTTTGATTTCTCTTACCATGGAGACATAAATGAGTTGTATCTCGTATCAGATATCATGATGACTGACTATTCTTCTGTGTTTTTCGATTATGCAAACCTTAAGCGTCCGATGCTTTTCTTTGTATATGATATTGATTCTTATCGTGATAAATTAAGGGGCTTCTATTTTGATTTTGAAACGTACGCACCAGGACCTTTAGTGAAGACAACAGATGAGGTTATTTCAGCCATAGAGAAAATTGAGTCTGATGGATATGAGATTCAATCAGAGATCTTTGATGACTTTTATGAACGATTTTGCTATTTGGAAAGTGGACAATCTTCTCACAAAGCCGTTCAAAAAGTATTCTAAACCAATCTCTTTGGGAGAGGATTACTAAACATGATTTCAGCTTTTAAAGTACTAAAAGAACAAATTAACAGCTTTTACCTCATGATTCGTTTATCGATGTATGAGCTTAAAATAAAGAATAACAACAACTATTTGGGAATGCTTTGGGAGGTCATTAATCCCGCTATCCAAGTTGCAGTTTACTGGATGGTGTTTGGGATGGGAATCCGGCAAGGAAAAAGTGTAGGAACTGCCGGTCAGGAAGTTCCCTTCCTGCAATGGCTTGTAGCCGGGATTATCGTGTGGTTCTTTATCAGTCCGGCCATATTAAACGGCTCCAAATCGATTTATACAAGAATAAAAATTATCGCCAAGATGAATTTTCCGTTGAGCGTCATTCCGAGCTATGTGATCTTTTCCATCTTCTATCCGAATGTGATGCTGCTCGCAGTGATTGCCGTCATCTTTCAGTTCACAGATCACGGAAAGATCTCGCTGTATTATCTGCAGCTTCCCTATTATATGGTGGCTGCCATAGCGCTTGTATTTTCCCTTTCCCTGATCACGTCAACCCTTTCAACGATCGTGCGTGACGTCCAGATGTTTGTGCAATCGATCATGCGGATGCTGTTTTACATTACGCCGATTTTGTGGGTTCCGAAAGGTGACAAACTGCCTGAATTCATTAAACTGATTATAAAAGGGAACCCTTTTAATTATATTGTTGAAGGATACCGCGACGCTCTGTTAAGCAGGGCATGGTTTTTTGAACATTGGGAACACACGCTGTATTTCTGGGGCTTTGTTCTGGTTCTGTTCATAATAGGTTCCGCACTCCATGTGAAGTTAAGAAACCGATTCGTGGATTACTTGTAAGAATACAGGAGAGATGGACATGAGTAACCAAACCGTTATTGTGCGCGATGTCACAAAAAAATATAAAATGTATAAAAAGCCAGCTGAAAAGCTGCTTGATATTATTTTGCCGAATGGCTACGGCGAGGACTTTTATGCGATTCAAAATATCAGCTTTGAAGCGAAACAGGGCGATGTTATCGGGATTGTCGGTGTGAACGGATCAGGAAAGTCAACCTTGTCCAACCTCATATCCGGAATTATTCCGCCAACAACCGGAACGATTGAATTAAATGGAGAAGTCTCCCTGATCGCCATTGCCTCAGGATTGAACAACGAGCTAACCGGACGGGAAAACATTGAGCTGAAATGCCTGATGCTTGGCTTCAGCAAGCAGGAGATCAAACGCCTTGAACCGGAAATCATCGAGTTTGCTGAGATTGGAAAGTTCATTGATCAGCCCGTTAAGAAATATTCAAGCGGAATGAAGTCGCGTCTTGGATTTGCCATTTCGGTAACAGTGGATCCTGATATCCTCGTTATTGACGAAGCATTGTCTGTAGGAGACCAAACCTTCGCTGATAAATGTTTGGATAAAATGAACGAATTCAAAGAGCGTGGCAAGACTATTTTCTTTATCAGCCATTCCATGGGCCAGGTGAAAAAGTTCTGTGAAAAAATTCTTTGGCTGGAATACGGTGAAGTTCGTGCCTATGGGCCAATGAAAGAGATCCTTCCGAAGTATCAAGAATTTCTGAAGGAATACAAAGCCATGTCGAAGGAAGAAAAGAAACGCTTCAAACAACAAGTGCAGCTCAAACAGAGCGGCCAGAACAAGCCTGGAGACAAGTTGCAAGCTTCATCTGCAAAGTAATCGTCCGGGATGTAGAGAACGGGTGCTGCGTTCATAAAACGTCAGGCACCCTTTTTCTAATAGATTGTAAGTATGCGCTTACATACGTCTGAGATCCAATGAGATATGACATGAGGGAGAATGGAAGAATGAAAAACCGAACCGGTATTTTAAATCGAATCATACATATGCTGCGGCCGGAAAAAAAGGTCCGCAAAAGAAAGACATTTAAGCAATGGTTGATGATCATGCAAACCGGGGAGAAGGTGGCCATTGAAGGATATTTAGATTCCCATGTCCGGGTCAGGGAGCTTCTGTTTTTATCCCGCAATACCGGTGAGCTGATCAAGGTAGCTGAAATAGAACCATCCCCCCGTTTTTCGTTTGAAGTCCGGGTGAGTGACATTGATTCCCTTTTTCCTGGTGAAGAACGAGCAAACTTTGATCTGTACCTTGGAATACAGCGCCCTGCTGAAGAGGTAAAGGAAGACTTACTGGAAGGGAAGCAGGACCTGGCTGTCTTTTATCCCCGTGCAGATGGCGGACAGGATATTTGCTATCCAATCCGCCTTGGCCGCTTTGCTGAAATGGACTATAAGGAATTTGTCCCCTACCAAACCGAAGAAGGTTTAAGTTCATATCTTTATGTTACAAAAAAAGGGAATGTTTCCTTTGTGACCCGGGGAATGGTGAACATAAAGCCGAAAGTGCAGATCGATGAGATGTACTTTCGAAAAGACAAGCTTTCCTTTAATGGAAAACTTTTTACAAGGGATGCTGGAATCAATAACATTCAACTGCTGTTAAAAGGCCGTGATACCAACGTGGAAAAACGGCTTCCTGCTGAAATCGAAAAGATGCATGAAGAAACACGGCTGAAGTTTGGAATGCACCGCTACAGATATGGAGTGAATGTGGATTTCGAGCCGTTGTTTAACGACCCGATGTACAGCCAGGATATTTATGATTTCTTCTTTGAACTGAGCTTTGGATTTCCTCACCCACCTGTTCTGGTCAGGATTGGCCGGCCAAGATTTCAGGTGAAGTATTTTTTGAGGGACGGCTATGCCAGAGCAGGGGAAAGCACGTATGCCCTCGCGCCTTACTTTACCTTTAAAGGTTTTAACCTTTCCCTTCAAGTGGATGAATTCGAGGAAAGCACTTACCGGTATCTTAGAAAAATTAAGCGCTGGGCATGGCTTCTAAGGCCATTTTACAAAAAACGAAACATATGGCTGGTGGGAGAACGTCCCTATAAGGCACAGGACACTGGATACCACTTTTTTAACTACGTACGAAAACAGCATCCCGAGAAGAATGTGTATTATGTGATTGAGCAGGATTCACCGGAAATAAGAAACGTAGAAGAGCTGGGGAATATTCTTTACTTTAAATCAAAGGAACACATTTTTCATACCTTCATGGCACAAAAGGTAATTGGTTCTCATCACCCGGATTATTTGTATCCGCTACGGACCAAACAGTATAAAAAAGCGATAAAAGCGACAAAGATCTTTTTGCAGCATGGAGTCATGGGAACCAAAAATATGGTGGCCAACTATGGGAAACGGGCGCCAGGCTTTGATACAGACTTATTTTTGGTCAGCTCCGACTTTGAAAAAAATATGATTGTTCATGATTTTGGCTACGACCCTGACGAAGTAGCCATTACCGGGCTTTCGAGGTTTGACAGTCTGCTGGCAGACGATGTTGAGAAAAAGCGCCAATTGTTGATTATTCCAACCTGGAGAGACTGGATTATAACCGATGAAGTGTTCATTGAAAGTGAGTATTTTGAGCGCTATCGGGAGCTGATCAATCATCCGATGCTGCACGAATTAGCGGATTCGCTGAATTTTGAAATCGTATTTTGCCTGCATCCGAACATGCAGAAGTTTACATCCTTTTTTGCCGATTCTCCTGTACGAATCATCAGCCAGGGAGAAGTGGATGTTCAGCTGCTGCTGAAGGAAAGCGCCATGATGATTACCGATTATTCATCGGTCGGATTCGATTTCAGCTTCCTTCATAAACCGATTCTCTATTATCAGTTTGACCAAAACCGTTTTATTGGAAAACGTCCGTCTCACCTTGATCTGGAAAATGATTTGCCGGGAAGAATCGTACTTGATGCAGAGGAGATTCTTACAGAGGTGAAAAAATACGCAAAAAATCACTTTGCTGCAGAAGAACAATACATCAGACGATCCTATAAATTTTTAAAGTACAGGGACCTGCATCATAATGACCGGATTTATGAGGCAGTCTCGGAATTTCCTGCGAAAAAGCATTGGATCCGTTCTATTCAGGATGATGAACTCATTCAGGCGTTTTTGCGGCGGTATCGCAAAAGCAAATACTATTTTCCATCCATGCGTGTCTTTTATAAAGTGGCACAGCGTATCCTTCCGGTTGATGAAAACCTGATTGTTTTCGAGAGCGGTGTGGGTAAGCAGTATGCCGACAGCCCTCGCGCCATTTATGAGGAAATCCTCAGACGCGGGCTGAATTATAAAAAGGTTTGGATCTACAACAAAAAGGGTGCGTTCATGGACCCGGATACGAAAGTCGTTAAACGACTTAGTCCCAGCTATTATTATTATCTTGCAAAAGCACGGTACTGGGTAAACAATCAGAACTTCCCGACCTATCTTGGGAAACGGAAACAAACGACCTATATCCAAACCTGGCACGGAACACCACTTAAGAGGATGCTCTTTGATATTGAGCAGGTGGAGGGCCGGGACGAAGGATATGTCGAGCGTGTGCATAAAGCAACCAAGACGTGGGACTATCTTATTTCTCCGAGTCCTTATGCCAGTCAGGCATTCAGAAGTGCATTTCGCTATAAAGGCGAGATGCTCGAGATCGGCTATCCCCGTAACGACATTTTTTACAGGGAGGACCGAAGCCAACTGACAGACAGCATCCGCCAGCGGTTGAGCATCCCGGAGGATAAAAAGGTGATTCTGTATGCACCGACCTTCCGGGACAATCAAACGTCGAAAAACAACAAGTTCACCTTTGAACTGCAATTCGATTTTGAACAAATGCAGCGGGAACTGGGAGATGACTATGTGCTTTTGCTTCGTATGCATGTGGTTGTCAGCAACAAGGTGTCCATTCCTGAAGAATACAAGAGCTTCGTATACAATGTTTCAAGCTATCCGGATATCCAGGATCTGTATCTGGTGACAGACATATTGATCACCGACTATTCTTCGGTCATGTTTGACTTCGCGAATATGAAGCGGCCGATTCTCTTCTTTACGTATGATTTTGAGATGTACCGTGATCAATTGCGGGGCTTCTACATGGATTTTGAAAAAGAAGCACCCGGGCCGCTGCTGAGAACCTCAGACGAAGTGACGCAGTCCATTAAAAATATTGAGCGTATTAAGCATGACTACAGTGAGCGATATACGGCTTTTCATGAGAAATACTGCAGCCTCGAAGACGGTGGCGCAGCTGGTCGGATCGTTGACCGTTTCTTTGCTTAAAGTAAAAAAAACGCCCCTAAAGCCAATCGGCTTTAGGGGCGTTTTTGTTATTTTACGATATCGGCGACTTTTAAGGCCAGTTTTACACTTTTTCGATTTAGTGTTCCGCGTTGCTTTTTAATGATTTTATCTTTTTCACTGATTTTGGCATTTAGTTTTTTCTTGGTTTGCTCAGCTTTGGCTTCTTCTTTGGCATTTACTTTAGGGTAATAGCTTTCCCACCGCTGAACCATTTCCTCTTTTGTGCAGCCTGTAATGGTGCCAATTGGAGGACGAACCTTAGACTGATCCATTTTGTCATCAAGCGGTACTGAAGAAGGAGTAAGGGTTTCTTTATAAATATGATCAAGATTGTTTTTGTTTAAGAAATCAATATAATGATCAAAGTTTTTGCCCTGATTTTTGGTGACCGATTGGAAATCAAGTGTTTCGACCAGGTCCATGATATTGGTTTGATCGGTAATTTCGTTGGCCATAATATGAGTAAGGTTGTGGTACTCTGCCAACTCTCTCATGCGGGCATCTTTTGGAATGAGGATGCTAGGTGTACCTGCCAGAACAGCAGCAATATTTCCATGCAGCCGGGCACCAAAGCTTAAGTCTGCCTGTTTAAGGAAATCAAACCATCCTGTAGCATTGAGAGGATAACGGACACGGTCCTCAAGATACAATGGGTGGGACATGCGGTTCGGATAGCTGTCCTTTGCGTTGGATACAGAAGGGGCGCCTACATAGGTCATCACCATTTCTTTCATCCATTGCGGAATAAAGTAATGATTTGGAAATTGGTTCATGCTTCTGTCAATAAAATCGAGCACATTCTTAGGTGAAAGGCGTGAAGAGTTGACGCTTACCATGGAATTTGGTGTAATATTTGTTTCACGTATTTTCAGCTCCCGGCCGTACGCATACATGGAAGGACAGCCAATAACTGTGTGATCGGTTCCTTCCCGGAAGCCGAGTCTTGAAAGATAGTCAGAAGTAATTTGGCCGCGCAGACCCAGAATGGATGACTTTTCCAATACCGCACTAACAAAGGCTTTTACATCTTCATCAAAAGAGAAGCCTTCATTGAGTTTTGGTTCAAATGGCGCGCGGAGGCCTACACCAATCACTACCACTGGAATCTTAAGTTTCTTGATCAATTTCGTATATTTGCGCAATGACGGAACAAAGTCCTCCCGAAACGCATCTGCCAAAGGAATAATGTACGCATCGTATTTTTCGTTGATCTCATCGGCATACTTGGGATTAAAATCATAATGGTCTGGTGTTATAGTAGTCCCCTCTGTCATTAGGGTTCGGAACACACTGTATTGATACACCAAGTTACCTACGTTTCCGCCGATCGAATTGTTGACAATAATCTGCGTTGGTTCGTAATTGTCATACGGCGCCATGCCGGCGCGAATTATGATATTTTTACTCAATTTCTAAATCCCCCTGTTTTCTATCGTTATTTTAGAATAAATTTATATCCATCTTACTTATACCCGTTCTCTACCATCTTAAAATCTTAGTGGATTAGTCGAAAAATGTCAATTGATCTCTATTTTGAAAAATAGGGGTAATAATCCAGTTATTTCAATAAACGGAAAAAGAAAAAGCTGGCCATGATTGGCCAGCTTACTTGAGCGTCTTAATTTGTAGTGCTGTCTGTGCTGCTGTTTGTATCTGTATCTGTTGTTCCTGTTCCTGAGTAGTCCAGATGTTCTTTCAATTTGTTTGAAACATCGAGTACTGATTGCTCGTCTAAGGAATAATAATAGATATTATTGATCCTTGCATCGCTGCCTTCCAGGCTCAACGATTCAATATTGTTTATTGATTTTGCGTATTTAAGGAGTGCAATCATGTTACCCAGCGTAAAGTTGGTGGACATGTTGTCTCCGACGTTTTCAATCAGCTGACCATACTTTGGAATGGACTTAATTTGTGTGGATTCTTTAATGATGGCTTCCACGATTTGTTTTTGCCTGTCGCCCCGCATGATGTCAGAGTCTGCATGCCGGGTACGGGCATAAGCAAGCGCTTCTTCAGGATTTAAGCGTTGCTTGCCGGGTTCAATGGTAATGGCTTTCGGCCGGTCCTGGCTATCCTGCTCGACAATTTTCTTTTTCACATCCACATCCACGCCGCCAAGCGTGTCTACAATTTGCAAGAAAGCATCGAAGTTAACACGTACATAGTAGTCTACTGGAAGGTTAAACAAGTGTTCCACAGTATCAACAGTCAGGTCGATGCCGCCATAGGCATGGGCATGTGTGATTTTATCTTTGTTGATCCGGCCAGGTATCTGAACGTAAGAGTCACGCGGGATGCTGACCATTTTTACTGATTTCTGTTCCCGATTGAAGGTGGCTAAGATCAGGGCATCTGTACGGTTGCCTTCAAATCCCTTTTTACCCTTCCGGTGTTTACTGTCATCAATACCTGCAATCAGAACAGAAAAGTTATCCTTGCCTGGATCAATAGCATTGAGACGAAGATTCGATTTTTCTCCCCGTGAAAGCGTCTCTTGCGCTTTTGATGAAGCATTCGCTAATTTATAGGTTAAATAAGATCCGAAACCGACTGTTCCTAAAAGGATAAGAATCAGTGGAAAGACGATAAATTTAATGCGTCTTTTTTTCTGCTTCTTTTTCCGCATTTGTTGACGGTCCATCTATTAAATTCTCCTTTTTGTCTCTTCTTTTATCTATATGAGTTAATATTTTGGTTCGTTTTTACTGCTGGAACAACAGAGTATCTTCTCGTCCTTGTCGAATACCCTCGACATAAGGAACGTAAATTTATGGAAGCATACAATAAAGATACCTTTAAAGTTGTGTAAATTCAATAAAAAAATTATAAAGAATATTACATTTTAATGAAGAATAAGGGAGCTGTAAAGCCTTATTCCGCATTATTTTACAAAAGTTTCATAATAAATTTAAGGTGCGTTAACAATCAACCCCTATCATAAGAACTCAGGCCGCTTTATGGAAAGTTAAGGTTTCACAAAAGAAAATGGCCTTCGAAAGATTAAGTGAACGGCCTTATACGGGCCAGTTTTGGAAAGAATGAAAAGAGCAGCAAGGATACCAAGGATGGTGAACACATTGCAAAACGTGAAGGAAACAGCAAGAAAGCACATGATTCTTATAACCAACCGTTATCCCTATCTGCCCGGGGAGCAGTTCTTGGAAACTGAAATGAAGTATATGGTGAACCTATTTGAAAAAATAGATATTGCTTCAGTCAATGGCAGTGGTGAAAAGCGTATGGTACCTGATCCTATTCAGCTGCATTCCATACCGGGAAGACCGGGAGGCACAAAAAAGTATATTCATACCTTTTACAGTGTAACCGCCGACCCCCAGGGACGCCGCTGGCTTTCAGCGGAGCTACCGAAGGCCAGGGCTTTTGGAAGCAAAGGATTGATGCAGCTGGCCAATTGGCTCAGTCACGCTCTCAGGATCCGTGACGAAATAAAGAAAAAATGGCTCGATGATCCCGGCTTTGCCATAAATGATGCCGTGTTTTATTCCTACTGGCTGACGCCGGCCGCAGTGGCGCTGGCCATGCTGAAGGAAACCTATCCGGAACTTCTCGCCGTCTCACGGGCTCACGGCGGGGATGTATATGATTACAGGCATTCACCTCCTTATCTTCCATTTCAGGAAAGAGTGATTAACGCGTTAAATTCCGTGAGCATGATTTCCGAGGATGGGAAACGATTTTTGGAAGGCAAGTATTCCGGTGCAGGAGCGAATCTTCTTGTTCACCGTTTGGGTACAGAAAAACCAGGATTTACGTCTTCTCCATCCACCGATGGGATCTTGCGGATTGTAACCTGTTCGTATGTGAAGCCTGTGAAACGACTGGACCTGCTTGTAGATGCTTTAAAGCAGACAACCATTCCGATCCATTGGACCCATATAGGGGATGGGGAGGATCGTGAAAAGCTGGAAAGAAAAGCAAAGGAAGAGCTGGATGGCCGGATTGCCATTGATTTCAAGGGGCACTGGACCCAGCAGCAAATCTTTGAATTTTACCGAACCAGCCCCGTGGACCTTTTTGTTAATGTCAGTGCGAGTGAAGGAATACCGGTGACCATTATGGAAGCATTCAGTACAGGAATACCTGTCATTGCGACGGATGTTGGCGGAGTGAGGGAGCTGGTCGATGAGAGCAACGGCTTCTTGATTCCATCTGATGTCTCTGCAGAGGAACTTGCGGGTTATATCGAGAAATTTGCAGCTTTGCCCGTTGAGCAAAAACAAACCTATCGTGAGCATGCATATGGTAAATGGGAACAGGAATACAATGCTCAAAAGAATTACCACAGCTTTTTAATGAGTGTAAAGAATGGGAGCGGTTCTTGATATGAGCGACGACAACCGAAGCTTTGTCAGAAACAGTTTCTTAACGTTTTCCAGACAGGTGACCAATATCGTAATCGGCATTCTCCTGCTGGTAGTGCTTGCCCGGATTCTGGGACCTGCGGGGCAGGGGAAATACTCGCTGATCACCCTTCTTCCTACGGTATTGCTCACCTTTTTGACCCTGGGCATCAACACCTCCACCATTTATTACATCAGTAAAGGGGAGGTTAAGCTAAATACTGTCTATAACAACAATATTATCATCGGCACATTGCTGAGCCTTGTCAGCATAGGGCTTGGAGCGGTCGTCATCTTCTTTTTTTCCGAAAAGTTCTTTAATGAGACACCGCATGTTCTCTTGTACTTGTGCCTGCTTGCCCTGCCATTCATGTTTTTGCGTGAATATTTTCAGACGGTCTTTCAGGGATTGCAGGATTTTAAGCTGTTCAATACCGCGATGGTGGTGAACCAGCTTGGCATATTGGCCTTTGTTGCTGTATTTGTGCTGATCTTCAGACTTGGTCTGGAAGGAGCAATCCTGGCGTTTATTGCAGGGAACTTGATTAACGTTGTTTATATGGTCTATCAGCTGAAAAAAAGGCATAAATTGCGCTTTGATTTTCGGGGATTCTCATGGGAGTACCTCCGAAAATCCGTTAAATATGGATTGAAGGCGCATATCAGTAACTTTGCGAGTTTTCTGAACTACCGCATTGTTATCTTTCTTATCGGTTTCTTCATGGTGGATTCGGCAGTGGGGATTTATGTCACCGCGATGAATATCGGGGAAAGACTTGCTATTTTTGCAGCATCGGTGTCAAATGTCCTTTACCCTAAAATTGCCGCCATCGAAACCGAAGAAGAACGAAACCATCTGACCTCGCTGGTGTCACGGAATATTTTAGCGATTACGTTTGTGATTGCATTGGCCGGTACACTCATCGCAAAGGATCTGATCGTCACATTGTTTGGCGAGCAATATGAAAATAGTGCAAATTTGCTGCGGATCATCTTGCCGGGTGTAGCGTTGCTTTCGGTTGAAAAGATATTGTCCAACGACATCGCGGGTAGAGGAAAGCCGGAGTTAAACATGTATCTGTCCATTTTTAATGTGCTGTTTAATTTGCTGCTGAACGTTGTCCTTATACCGAAGTATGGTCTTAACGGTGCAGCGCTTTCGGCGACCATTACCTATTTTGTCAGTTTTGTGGTCAAGATTTTTCTCTACAAGAAAGTCACGAACGAACCATATCACCGCTTTTTGCTCGTAAAGAAAAGCGATTTGCGGCTCTATAAGAATGTCATTCGCAAACTAAAACTCAGGTATTAGCAGGGGGAACAGCGCATGAATGTATTGATAACAGGCGGTGCCGGTTTTGTAGGCACTTTTACGAAAAAGGCATTGAAAAATGAAGGGTACAACCCGATTCTGCTGGATAATTTTCTGACAGGCAGCACATCCAATGTCCAAATGGATGATGTGATCATTGAAGGCGATATTTTGGATTCCTCACTAAATGAGGTGCTTGAACCTTACGGGATTGATGCCATCATCCATCTGGCTGCCCAGACCAGTGTGCCGTCTTCTGTAGTCGATCCGGTGAACGACTTGCAATTGAACATTGAGGGAACGGTCCGGATTCTGGAATTGGCCCGTTCGCTTTCAGTAAAGAAGTTTGTCTTTGCCTCCACAGCAGCGGTTTATGGAAACAATGAACAAGTGCCGCTCAAAGAAAGTGAACATCTAATGCCAACCGCTCCGTATGGCGTCTCCAAGGCTTCCTGCGAGATGTATGTTTCGGCTTTTTGTGAGGCGAATGGTATTGGCTATTCCATTCTTCGCTATTCCAATATTTATGGCCCGAAGCAAACAAAGGACGGGGAAGGCGGAGTCATTAAAATCTTTTTGGATAAACTGCTCAACGGGGAGCAAGTGTCCATTTTTGGAGACGGAGGACAGACCCGAGACTTTATTTTTGTAGAAGACATTGCACGTGCCAATTGTGCTGCATTGCGGGTGGAAAACGGGATTTACAATGTAAGCTCCAATGAGGAAATTACCGTGAATGAGCTGTACCGGATTATGGCGAGGGAGATGGGCAGTCCGCTTGAGCCGGTTTATGGCGAGCCGCGTGAAGGGGATATTTACCGCAGTTGTCTGGACAATCAAGTGTTCATGGGCATTTCCGGCTGGAAACCCGAAATATCGCTGACCGAAGGGATTCGGGAAACGGTCAGACAAATGCAACGCGCCGAGAATTTAACATAATTGAATACAAGGCAAGAATATATATATAGCACTCTTCTTTTTTAGGAGGGTGCTTTTTCATATGCAATTCGAGATAAGAGTACCGATTAATTTCTGTTTATTAAGAATATGTAAATCCCGAATCGCAGACAGCGTAAGCCTTTGAAGAAAAAGGCCGTAAAAACGGCGCGTTTTTGTAAATCGGCTTAACAATCTCTTAACCGAGAATTTACCTGAATTTGCTTGGAAATACTATAAAATGAACGAAGAAATCTAGTGAAAAGCAAGCCAGAATGAAGGAGTTTTGTCGATGCTTAATTTTGCAATTGTAGGATGCGGTCATATAGCGAAAAAACATGCAGAAGCCATTGAACGGGCAGAAGGAGCAGCACTTATCGCTGTCTGCGACACCATCCCGGAAAATATGGAATTCTACAGAGATACGTATAATGCCAGAACATACACGAATTATACGGAAATGCTGGGCAACAAGGATATAGATGTCATCAACATTTGCACACCAAGCGGCTTTCACGCGTCATTGGTCGTTCAGGGAGCAGAAGCGAAAAAACATATTGTCGTAGAAAAGCCCATTGCTCTTTTATTGAACGATACAAATGCAATGATTGAAGCGTGTGAACAGAATGGCGTAAAACTTGCAGTCGTTCATCCGAACCGGTTCCGTCCGGCAATGAAGAAGCTGAAGGAAGTAATCGAGAGCGGGAAGCTTGGCAAAATCAGCCACGTGAACGCTACTGTCCGGTGGAATAGAAACCAGGCTTACTATGACCAGGCTCCCTGGAGAGGAACAAAAGGGCTGGACGGCGGTGTTCTAATGAACCAGGCGATTCATAACCTGGATTTAATGCTCTGGATGATGGGTGATGTTCATGAGGTATTCAGCATGAGCGCAACCCGCATTCGTGACATAGAAGCAGAAGATGTGTGCACCGGTCTCGTCAGGTTTACGAGCGGGGCACTGGGTGTGATCGAAACAGCCACCACCATTTATCCAAAAAACTTTGAAGAATCCCTCGCCATCTTCGGCGAAAAGGGAAGCATCAAAATTGGCGGACCAACCGCAGTCAACGTGGAACACTGGGTGGTCGAAGGAACAACTGAACTAGAAACAGAGGAACTTATGAAATCCATTAAGGCAGACCCATTTGGAAAGCCGGGCCATCAATGCATCATCGAGGATATGGTCGAAGCGGTTCAAGAGAACCGTGAACCCATTGTAACGGGTGAGGACGGCAAGAAAGCACTGGAGCTGGTCCTCGCATTGTATGAATCATCCGAAAGCAATCAGCCGGTAAAAATGCAACCTCAGGAGGTTTTAAACTAATGGAAACCCTACAGCGAACACAACGGGATGTAACACAGCAATTGCTGAACAAGATTCAAACAAAAGAAGCAGTCATCGGAGTGGTTGGACTTGGCTATGTGGGACTTCCACTCGCTGTTGAAAAAGCGAAGGCAGGGTATAAGGTCATTGGTTTTGATGTCCAGGAAAGCCGCGTTGACATGGTGAACGACGGCATTAATTATATTGGAGACGTTGTGGATGAGGAACTGGCAATGCTCACTTCCACGAAGCAGATCCGGGCGACCACCGACTATTCACTGATCGCAGAAGTGGATGCAGTTGCTATCTGCGTTCCAACACCGCTTGATATTTATCGCCAGCCTGATACATCCTATGTAGAAAGCTCAGGCAAAGAAATTGCGAAGTTCCTCCACGAAGGCATGCTCATTGTGCTTGAGAGCACAACCTATCCGGGTACAACGGAGGAATTGCTTCGCCCGATTCTTGAGTCTTCCGGATTTACGTGCGGAAAAGAATTTCATCTCGCTTATTCTCCGGAACGGGTGGATCCGGGCAATAAAGTGTTTAATACAAAAAACACACCAAAAGTTGTCGGCGGTGTAACCCCGGCTTGTACTAAAGTTGCTTCCGCTCTTTACCGGGCAGTGCTGGAAGGCGAAGTTCATGAAGTAAGCAGCCCTTCTGTTGCCGAAATGGAAAAAATTCTTGAGAACACCTTCCGAAATATCAATATCGGCCTGGCAAACGAAATGGCCATCCTGTGCGACAAAATGAACATCAACGTATGGGAAGTGATTGATGCAGCGAAAACAAAGCCATACGGTTTCATGGCCTTTTATCCGGGACCAGGACTTGGCGGACACTGCATTCCAATCGATCCATTCTACCTTACCTGGAAGGCGCGTGAGTACAACTATCATACCCGCCTGATCGAAACTGCTGGAGAAATCAACAACAGCATGGCCGACTTTGTACTCGAGCGAAGCATGAAGATTCTCAATCAGGAAAAGAAAGCCATGAATGGTGCCAACATTGTCATCCTCGGGGTTGCCTACAAAAAGGATATTGAGGATATGAGGGAATCACCGGTTATTCCGATTCTTGAAAAGCTTGATACAGCGGGCGCCCGGTTTACGGTAGTTGATCCTCACGTCAAAACCTTCCGCTACATGGGAGGCATTGTCGAAACACACGAGCTGTCCAAAGAGGTGCTGGAGAATGCCGATCTTGTTCTCCTGACAACCGACCACAGCGCATTTGATTATGAACTCATCGCTGAACACAGCCCGGTGCTGTTTGATACAAGAAACGCGATGAAAGAACTCTCTTCCAAAGTAAAATCGTACCACCTGCTATAAAAATACTTTAGGAACATTTGCGTAAAGAACCTACTCCTAAGTGAAACAAGGTTACGAAAACAGTCACAAAAGAAAAAACCAGGCCCATCCGGTCTGGTTTTCCATACCAATGGTAAACTCACAAACTGAAGGTAGTGAACCACCGTGAAAATCTGTCATTTAACTTCTGTTCATCCCGCAGATGATATCCGTATTTTTGTAAAAGAATGCCGGTCGCTTGCGCTTGCGGGACACGATGTATATTTAGTAGCTCCCAATACCGAAAATAAAATCATAGATAATGTAAAAGTAGTTGGCATAACGTCAGCCTCAGGCAACCGTTATAAGCGTATGGTGGATGCGGCAAAATCAGTTTACAGAGCGGCCATTGAGATTGATGCAGAGGTGTATCACTTTCATGATCCCGAGCTCATGGTCATTGGCCTTCTTCTGAAAAGAAAAGGCAAAAAGGTAATCTACGACGTTCATGAAGATGTACCGGAACAGGTATTGTCCAAGCAGTGGATTCCAAAGCCGCTCAGAAAAAATATCTCGGTATCGGTCAGAAGGATGGAAAAATTCGCAGCAGCTAAATTTGATGCCGTCGTAACCGCAACACCTACCATTACCAAACGCTTCAAAACCTATAATGCGAATACGGTGACGGTTCACAACTTTCCGATCTTGCAAGAACTGATAGAAAACTCGCCTAGGGCAGACCGTAACAGAAGAAAAGATAACAGCTTTCTGTATATTGGCGGAATTACTGAGCTTCGCGGGATAAAGGAAATGGTGCTTGCCATTGAATTCCTCAATGGCCGGGGAGATGAAGGAAAATTGGTTCTGGCTGGGAAGTTTGCTCCTCCAGCTTTGGAACAAGAAATGAAGCAGAAGGATGGATGGCAGCATGTTGACCATAAAGGATGGCTTGGAAGAAGCGAGGTAAAAGACGTTCTTTCCCAATCCACCGCAGGCCTAGTTTTGATTCGGCCTGAGCCGCGCTACATGGTGTCGTATCCGATTAAATTGTTTGAATACATGGCTGCCGGTATTCCGTCCATCGCTTCCAACTTTCCGTTATGGGAGGATTTCGTCATCGGCAACAAATGCGGATTATGTGTGGATCCGCTGGATGCTGAGGCAATAGCCAATGCGATGAAATGGCTGATGGATCATCCGGAGGAAGCAAGGCAGATGGGCGAGAACGGAAGAAAAGCGGTCATCGAGAAATACAACTGGGAAAAAGAAAGCCAGGAACTGGTTGCGTTATATGAGAGGCTGGCAGGAGCCGGCAACAGGTCTTTAATATGGAGTGAGTCAGATGAAGGTATGGATTTTAAATCACGTAGCGTTAAAACCGTCGGAAACAGGAATAACCAGACACTATGACATTGCTCATGAACTGGTAAAAAAAGACCATAAAATCAGGATTTTCGCAAGCAGCTTTCTGGCTTACCGGTTTGTGTGGAGAAACAAGCACAAGAAAAATTACAAAGAAAATGTGAATGGCGTCATTTTTGAGTGGCTGTGGACTCTTCCTTACCAAGGGAACGGAGTTATGCGGATTTTGAACATGATCTCGTTCTTCTTCATGGCCCTGTGGAGAGGGATGATGAAGAAGGAACGGCCTGACGCCATTGTGGGATCCTCGGTTCACTTGTTTGCCTGCCTGGCTGCCTATTATTTAAGCCGGTGGAAAAAAGCTTCTTACATTGTAGAGATCAGAGATTTATGGCCAAGAACCTTAATTGAGCTCGGATCCATGTCAAAATACCATCCAGCTGTTCTCATGTTCGGAGCGATTGAAAAGTTCGTATATAAACGAGCAGATCAAATCATCGTCACACTGCCGGGAGCCGCAGAATATATCAAGGAAATGGGTGTGGACGAGAGCATCATCCATGTGATTCCAAATGGCATCAATATGGATCGTATGGAAGAAAAGGAAGGCAATAGCTCTCTTCGCGAAGAAATTGAGAGTATTAAAGAAAAGCACGGGCAGGTCGCCATGTATGTGGGTTCCCATGGGGTGGCGAACTCCCTGGAAACCGTCGTAAAGAGCGCGAAGTTCATTCCGACAGACCAGGCAGCTTTTGTACTTGTGGGAGACGGGCCGGAAAAAGACAAGTTGAAGAAGCTGGCAAGTGAATATCCGCATGTCTACTTTTTTGATGGCATTCCTAAAAAGGAAGTCATGCCAACGCTTGACCTTGCGGATGTTCTTCTGGTTTCCATGCTGGACACCACACTCTATAAATACGGGATTTCCCTTAATAAGCTGAACGACTACCTTTTGGTCGGAAAGCCGATCCTTTTTGCAGGCAATGTATCCAATGATATCGTAGCCGAAGCAAAAGCGGGGGTAACTGTACCTCCCGAAAAGCCGGGAGCGTTTGCTGACGGGCTGGTTGAACTGCTTCACCTGAGTGGGGAAGAAAAATCGGAAATTGCCCGCAGCAGCTACCGGTATGTGAACGACAAACATAACATCACAAAGCTGGCAGACCGTTTCCTGGATATTTGCGCTTATCGCGAACGTAAAGCGGAAACTCCGTCGTACCAGTTTTCAAGAAACTAAGCCAATACTACAAAGAAAGAGGGATCATGAATGAAAGTGCCAATGCTTGATTTATCAGAGCAATATCAGTCATTGAAAGAGGAGATTTTTGCAAGCCTGGAGGAAATCATGTCAGGGTCTCGTTTCATCCTAGGGGACAATGTAAAAAAACTGGAGCAGGATGTTGCGGATTTCAGCTCTGCAAAATACGGAGTCGGGGTAGCGAACGGAAGTGATGCCCTTCATATCTCCCTGCTTGGATGCGGAGTGAAAGCAGGGGATGAAGTCATCGTACCCGCTTTCACCTTTTTTGCCACTGCAGGAGCAGTAGCAAGAGCTGGTGCAGTACCTGTATTCGTGGACATCGATCCAAAAACGTACAATATTGATCCGGCGAAAATCGAAGCAGCAGTTACTGAAAAAACGAAGGCCATCATACCAGTACACTTGTACGGACAGATGGCGGACATGGGACCAATCGCTGAAATCGCCAAAAAGCATAACCTGGCGATCATTGAAGATGCAGCACAAGCCATCGGTTCCAAATACAAAGGAAAAAATGTTGGAGAACTTGGCACGACGGCAACTTACAGCTTTTTCCCAACAAAGAATCTGGGAGGCTATGGAGACGGTGGCATGATCATAACAAATGATGACGACATTGCTGAAACCATGCGTGTGATTCGTGTCCACGGCAGCAAACCGAAATACTATCATCATATTTTAGGCTACAACAGCCGTCTGGATGAACTTCAAGCCGGCATTTTGAATGTGAAGTTTCCTCATTTAAATACATGGAGCGAAGCACGCCGCGAAAAAGCCGCAGTATATACTGAATTGCTGAACGAAAAGCTTGGGGATCTGGTTGTAACGCCTTTTGTGGAAGAACACAACTACCATGTTTTCCACCAATATACGATTCAGGTGCCTGACCGCAGCGGTTTGCAGGAATTTTTGAAAGAGAAGGGCATCGGTTCGATGATTTATTATCCAAAGCCGCTTCACCTTCAGCCTGTATTCAGTGAGCTTGGTTACAAGGAAGGCGACCTGCCTGAAACCGAAAAAGCAGCCGAAACCGTATTGTCTCTTCCTATGTTTCCGGAATTGAAAAGAGAGCAGCAGGAGTATGTGGTCGAACAGATCGCAGCTTATTTCAGCAACCATCCTGCCAAAGCAAAAAAAGAAACATCTTACGCATAATAAAGGCCTAGGTGAAAAAGAGGTGAATCCATTGACAGTGTGCCAGGGAAGAAACGTTGTAATCGGAGAACATGTACAGCTCGGGGAGAATGTGATGATCGGGCATAACGTCGTCATTTATGACGGAGTTACAATCGGCGATAACTGCATCATCCAGGACAATGCCGTGATCGGCAAACAGCCGGCACGTGCAAAGAATTCGGCTTTGCCGGAGTTAAAAACCTTGCCGCCTGCACAAATCGGTTCAGGTGTAACGATTGGAACCAATTCTATCATTTATGCCAGTGCGGAACTTGGGGATGATGTTTTTGTTGCTGATCTCGCAACCGTGCGCGAGCGGGTAACGGTGGGTGAAAAAACGATTATAGGGCGCGGAGCCGCCGTTGAAAATGACTGTGTGATCGGTGTGAAATGCAAGATTGAAACCAATGCCTACATTACGGCTTATTCGGAATTGGAAGATCTGGTTTTTATCGCCCCGGCGGTCGTTACGACCAATGATAACTATATGGCCCGTTCAAAGGAACGTTTTAAGCATTTTAAAGGGGTTACCGTGAAAAAAGGAGGAAGAATTGGGGCCAACTCAACCATTCTTCCTGGGAAGGTAATCGGACAGGAAGCAGCAGTTGCTGCCGGGAGCCTCGTGACCAAAGATGTGGAAAGCGAAAACCTGGTAGCCGGACATCCGGCCAGGAAGTTCCGGTCGGTACCTGAAGATCAGCTGCTCAAAAACCAAGTGTAACCTTCTGCAGTGTTTTCCTCAACCACAGCCAGGAACACACAACTTTGGAGGAAGGCGAGGAGAGGGGAAATAAATGCCGGATTTGCGTAATATTCTTGAATCAAAAATAACTCAAGTCATCCTTGCGCTTCTGTTTGCGGTGTTTGCAGGCAACTGGCTGCTGGGCAAAGTACCTGTCCAGTCACCGGTTCTGCTTTCAGGCGCGCTTGTGGGCTACATCATACTCATTGCCGTTTTTCTTGCAGCCAGACCGGTCATCCAGGAGATTCCTTTTACAACACTGCTGCTTTATCTCCTGGTTTTCACTTCCTTTCTGGGAGCCGGAATTCTCAGCATCCCGGCCGGCCCGGTCACCATGTTTCCGTACAGGATGCTGTATATGGTCATGGTGCCTGTTTTCCTTTACCTCGCTCTCTTTCAAAAGGAAGGACTGCAATGGGACAAGGTGAAAATCAAGCCGGCTTTGTATTTTCACTTGTTTTGGGTGCTGTATGCCCTGTTTTCATTAAGTTGGACACGCTCTTTTTCCATGGGGGCCGTTGATCTGATCTTTCTCGTCATTGGTATTTCCCTTATCTTTTTCATGGTATTTCTCCTGAATAAAGAAGAGGAATATATACATGTGTACTGGATCTGGCTCGTGATGTTTGCCGTACTGACGGTTATCGGGCTCTGGAACCATATAACACACAACCATCTCGCCATCTCAAGAATCAATCAGGTGGCAGAGTATCAAAAGGGAATTCCGACATCTGTGTTTGTGAACGAAAACGATTTTGCCAGTTTTCTCTCTGTCAGTTTTTTTCTGACCCTGGCCTTTGTGCACCGCACAAAATCATGGCAGTTGAAAGCAGCAGGCGGAGCGGTGATGCTTGTTTCTCTTTATGTACTTGTTTACACGTCATCCCGGGCAAATTTTATTGCCATCCCACTGGGGCTGTTCTTCTGGTTTGTTTTTTTAACGAACCGGAACGTCAAAAAAGTTCTGATCCTGCTTGGGGCAGCGGGGGGAGCTGCTTTGGCCATGGTGTACCCGTCCAAGCTTATGGCTGCTGTTTCAAAAGTAGAAGGCATGCTGGTGTCCCTCTTGACCACCAATGCTCCGGAAGCAGAAATCACCTCGGTGGATATCCGGTCCAACCTGATCAAAAACGGATGGTTATTTTTTGAGAAAAGCTTTGGATTTGGAATTGGTTCAGGAAACGCCAAATACTATCTGATGCATTTTGCCGAATACCCGACAAAGGGAATCATAAACGTCCATAACTGGTGGATGGAAATCCTGGTCAATTACGGCGCCTTGATTTTTATTGGGTATGTGCTTTTGTATTTGTGGGTCGTCCTGCAGCTTTTCCGCATTTTTAGACAATCTCATACCCGCTATGAAAAAATGATCAGTGAAGGGCTTCTTGGCGGCATGATCGCTTTTTCGCTTTCCTGCATCAGCCCAAGCTCACAAATATCATTAAACTATCTTTGGCTTCTCTTCGCATTCTCCTTGAGTTTCATTAATTACTGGAGAGTGAAACAAAATGAGGAGTCATATCGACCAATGAAGTAAGGGAGTAAGTGTATGGACAAGGAAATGAAAGAAATTACAGAAAGCATCTGGCACCGATTTAAAAAGTTCTTTATTTTATTGCTGCTGATACCGATATTAACCACTGTGATTGCTTATTTTTTAGCGTCCAGGGAACCCGGCACTTCCCAGGCCGATGCCAAAATAAAACTGGGATCTGCAGAAAATTCAACGCTGAATACCCCAGACAGTGCGAAAGAGTATCTTTTGAGTAATGAGTTTCTTCGGTCGGTCAAGGGCTTGAGCAAGGATGAGGAAAAGGAGCTGAAAGAAAAGCTTCAGGTGGTGCCTGAAACCGACACCATCATTACTCTGAGCTTGAGTGATGAGAATAAAAACAAAGCAAAAACCCAGTTGAAGTCTGTTGTAAAAGCCTTTATGAACGAGAGCGGCAATCAGTCTGAAAAATGGAGAACAACCCTTGATCATCAGATTAAAAAGGTGGAGGGAACCGAGGTTTCAGGCGAAGGCACCATCAAAAAAGAAGAATATCTGTTTGATCTCAAAACAAGAATGCTAAAAATAAAAGATCCGAAACTGCTTGAAAAAGTAGATACAACAGACACGAATGCCAATCCGAAACGAAAAGCTATACTAGGTCTCCTGGTGGGATTAATTCTCAGTGCTTCACTGCTCCTGCTTCCAGAAATTTTTAAAAAGTAGCGTTAATTCTCTCATTTGGTGGAATAAAGAAGAGATGGCTAAACGAAAAAGCCAGGGATGAAGCAGGACTCAAAACTGTAAGCATAGTTTTACTTTTGTTTATGGCCGTTTCGAGATATAATTTCTGAAGAGATGAATGCGAATTTTCATGGGGCGTTGTTGGGCAACATAAGCAGGGTGGAACTTGCTTAAAATCCATTGAAGAGTTAAAAAAAGAGGGATAACATGAATGTTCAATTGATCATTGCTGCGGTGGTGTCATTCGCAGTGGTCGCAATCGCCATGCCGTTCATTATCAAACTGGCGATTCGGCTGGGTGTGACGGACAAACCAAATCAACGAAAAGTTCACGATAAAATAATGCCCCGCTGGGGAGGAGTTGGGATCTTCCTCGGAGTGGTAGTTGGATATTTTGTCTCGGGCCTGTATGAAATGCAGCTAACCGGGATCATTGTTGGCGCTGTTCTTATTGTCATGATTGGCATGATTGACGATAAATTTGAGTTAAGCGCTCGAGTGAAGCTGGTCGGCCAGATTTTTGCCGCCCTTCTGGTTGCCTCTACCGGGTTAACCATTGAATTAATAACCATACCTTTTGTTGGTACATTTCATTTAGGTCCATGGGCATACATCACAACGATTTTCTGGATCATTGCCATCACCAATGCCATCAATCTGATCGATGGGCTGGATGGCCTTGCAGGAGGCGTGTCCATCATTGTAATGATCACCATTGCGATCATGGCCGGATTAAACGGAAACATGATGATCCTTACATTGGCATTGATCATCGCTGCTTCAACGGCAGGTTTCCTGATGTACAACTTCAGCCCGGCTAAAATATTCATGGGGGATGCAGGTTCTCTGTTTCTCGGCTACTCCATTTCCATTCTATCCTTGCTGGGATTGTACAAAAGCGTCACGCTTTTCAGTTTTGTCGTACCTATTATCATACTTGGTGTTCCGGTGTTTGATACATCCTTTGCCATTATCCGAAGAATGGCAAACAAAACGCCGATTTCCGCTCCGGATAAAGGACATCTGCATCATCGTCTGATGAACCTGGGATGGTCGCACCGAAAAACCGTGCTGGTTATCTATGCACTCAGCATCATTTTCAGCGTAGCCGCCGTAGTTTTTGAATCCAGTACGTTATGGGGCTCTGTGGTGATTGTTATCGGTTTGCTGCTCATGCTCGAAGTAATTGCCGAAATCATCGGTCTCGTGCATCATAAATACCGCCCGGTGCTGTACCTGTACAAGAAATTTATCGGAACCATGCAGGTAAACAGTCCGGATAAAGACTAACAGCAAAATAACCTACGAAAGTGCCAGGCCATTACAAGAGCCTGGCATTTTTATGTTTTGATGACTTGCTTTGGAGAAATTTTAAAAGGCCGAGGAAAGCGAGCATCCTGAAATGGAGACCAACTCCTCCCCTGCCTTAAAATAATGAAGAAAATCCTAAAATAATACAGATATTTGGTCCCTTTTCAGGAAGAGTTTATTCTTATACTATATGTAAACGCTTTCAGTAATATGAAGTATTTTTATTTCAGGAGGTGAGTGATCCCGCGTTTTATAAGTGTCACTATTAAAAAGGAGGACCAGGTATGATTCAGTTGAAAAGAAAGGCGGTTGCGCATGCGCTTCTTTCCTCTGCTATTGCGGTCGGCATGCTGAATGCACCAGGGCTTGCACGGGTACACGCTGAACCGGAGACAAAGGCAGTGAAAGATTTTTTTACCTCATTTGAAAATGATCAACAAAAACCAACATGGGAAAATACGGTGGAGACCGATCCAAACGGCAACAAAATGTCATCGGGGATTGACGGAAATATTCAGTATGACGGCATTCAAGGGGACATTACGAACAAAGTAGAGGAGGTACGGGTCAGTGCGGAAAACCCACCGAACGAAATCGGGGAAAAACTGATTGACAGGGATGTCAATACAAAATGGCTGGCTTTTGAACCGACAGGCTGGCTTCAGTTCAAGCTGTCCGGGCCGGAGACGGTGGTAAAGTATGCTGTTACATCGGCCAACGATTATGAGGGCCGGGATCCGAAAGCATGGGAGCTAAAGGGTTCTAATGATGGCAAGAACTGGACCGTGCTCGACACACGAAGTGATGAGGCTTTCCCCAAGCGATTTGAACGCAAACTCTACACGTTCGACAATGACACTCCTTATTTGTATTACAGGCTTAACATCACAAAAAATTCGGGAGACGGCCTGACTCAGGTGGCTGAAATAGCCCTCTCCAACGGCATTGACGTTCCTGAGCCGCCAGCAGCCGATATGAAGTCCGAGGCAAGCAGCGGGCCGCTGACGTCCTATACGGCGAAAACAAAAGCCGGCTGGACCGGGACAAAGGCCTTTACCTATTCAGGCACACATCTTGAAAAGGGCCGTGCCTATTCATACAACAAAGTTTTTGATGTAAATATCAAAGTCAATTCAAAAACGCAACTCTCTTATCTCATTCATCCGGAATTTACAGACAGCGACCAGAACGATTACTCCAGTTCCTACGCCTCGGTGGATCTCGCATTCGCCGATGGTACCTACCTCCATGAACTGGGTGCGGTGGATCAGCACGGCATCCCGGTAACTCCAGAAGAGCAAGGAAAATCAAAAACCCTTTATGTGAATCAATGGAACTATAAGTATTCCAACATCGGTGCCGTTGCGGCCGGCAAAACGATTAAACGTATTTTGGTTGCCTATGACAACCCCAAAGGGCCGGGAATATTCCGGGGAACGGTGGATGATATCAAGATCACCGGGAATCCTGTGCAAAAGAGCTACAACAATCTGACCGATTACGTCAACATTTTGCGCGGAACACAGTCCAACAGCACGTTTTCACGAGGCAACAACTTTCCGGCCATTGCCGTTCCGCATGGCTTCAATTTCTGGACACCGGCTACGGACGCCGGATCCACGAGCTGGCTATACAGCTATAACCAAAGCAATAACGAAAACAACCAGCCGGAAATTCAGGCATTCTCCTTAAGCCATGAACCAAGCCCATGGATGGGAGACCGGCAGACGTTTCAGGTGATGCCGTCCGCTTCAGAAGCTGAAAAGCCGGATGCCGACAGAAAGGCAAGAGCCCTTCCGTTCAAGCATGAAAATGAAACCGCAAAGCCCCACTATTACAGTGTGAAGTTTGATAATGGGATAAAGGCAGAAATTGCGCCAACCGACCATGCGGCCATGCAGCGTTATACGTTTAAGGGAGACACCTCCAGCCTTATTTTAGACAATGTAAACAATAATGGAGGCATCTCAATCAACAAAGAAAAAGGTGAAGTAACCGGCTATTCGGATGTGAAAAGCGGATTGTCCGCCGGCGCTTCCCGCATGTACATCTATGCCACGTTTGACCAGCCGATCACAAACAGCGGCAAGCTGACAGGAGAAGGCAGGGATAATGTAACAGCATACGTCAGGTTCGATACGAAAGACCAGAAAGCAGTCACCATGAAAATTGCGACCTCCCTGATTTCCATAGCCCAGGCCAAGAAAAACCTGGAACAGGAGATTCAGTCGGACGATACTTTCCAGTCCATAAAGGAAAAAGCTCAGCAAAAGTGGGAAAAGCTGTTGAGTAAAATTGAGGTGGAGGGTGCCAGTGAAGACCAGCATGTGACGTTGTATTCCAACATGTACCGGCTGTTCTTGTATCCGAACTCCGGCTTTGAAAACACAGGCACAAAGGACAACCCGCACTATCAATATGCAAGTCCGTTTTCACCGCCTGCTGGCAGCAGCACTCCTGAGGCAACCGGAGCAAAGATTGTGGACGGTAAAACGTACGTGAACAATGGTTTTTGGGATACGTACCGCACGGCATGGCCGGCCTATTCACTCTTCACTCCGAACATGGCCGGGGAGATGATCGACGGATTTGTACAGCAATACCGCGACGGTGGCTGGGTATCCAGATGGTCCTCTCCCGGCTATGCAAACTTGATGGTCGGCACCAGCTCGGATGTGGCATTTGCCGATGCCTATTTAAAAGGTGTTCACAACTTTGATGTGAAGAGCTTCTATCAATCCGCCATCAAAAACGCTTCCGTTGTCAGCCCGAACGCAGGAACCGGAAGAAAGGGTATATCACAGTCTATTTTTGATGGTTATACCAATACATCGACTGGTGAGGGACTATCTTGGTCATTGGACGGCTATATCAACGATTATGGCATCGCAAACCTGGCCAAGGCACTCGGCAAGGAAGCGGGCGAGAATGCTTCGGATCATGCCCAATATAAAGCCGATGCAAACTACTACATGAACCGGGCACAAAATTATGTTCACCTCTTTAACCCTGACACCGGATTTTTTATGGGAAGAAAGGCAAATGGAGAGTGGCGCACGTCTGCGCAAGACTTTGATGCCCGTGATTGGGGCGGAGATTATACGGAAACGAATGCGTGGAACATGGCCTTTCATGCTCCGCAGGACGGACAGGGTCTGGCCAATCTGTATGGAGGCAAAAACGGGCTCGCAGACAAACTGGACGAGTTCTTCAGTACCCCGGAAACCGCACTGCATGCCGGAGCTTATGGCGGCGTCATCCACGAGATGAGAGAGGCGCGGGATGTTCGAATGGGCATGTACGGCCACAGCAACCAGCCAGCACATCACATTACGTATATGTACAATTATGCCGGACAGCCTTGGAAAACGCAGGAGAAGGTCCGTGAGGTGCTTGAGCGGCTGTACATCGGAAGCGAAATCGGTCAAGGATATGCCGGGGACGAAGACAATGGTGAAATGTCGGCCTGGCAAATCTTCAGTGCACTCGGTTTTTATCCTTTAAAGATGGGCAGCCCGGAATACGCGATTGGCGCACCGCTATACAAGAAAGCAACCGTTCATCTGGAAAATGGCAAGAGAATAGTGATCAACGCGCCAAAGAACAGCAAGAAAAATAAATATATCCAGGGATTAAAAATCAACGGAAAAAGCTACAGCAAAACCTACCTGCTCCATTCTGACCTTGCAGATGGCGCACGTTTGGATTTTGATATGGGACCAAAGCCTTCTTCATGGGGAACCGGCAAAAAGGATGCTCCTGCTTCTATTACACCGTCTTCCACTGATGGATCAAGACTTGCTCCGCATCCAATGAGTGACTTGACCGACCATAGCGGCGGGAAGGCGAGCGATGGGGATGCTGGTACACTGGATGCTCTGTTCGATAATACGTCATCAACGAGAACAACGCTGAATGGTGAAAACCCAATCGTTCAATACAACTTTAATGAGGCAAAAAGGGTACAAATGTACACCTTGACGTCAGGAACGGATGGAAGTGACAGCGACCCGGCAAACTGGATGCTCAAAGGTTCCGCTGACGGCAAACACTGGACAATACTGGATCAGAGGACAAATGAGAAGTTTTCATGGCGGCTTCAGACGAAAGTTTACTCCATTAAGCATCCTGGTAAGTACAACTATTACAAACTGGAATTCGCGGAAAGCACAAGCACCAAATTAGCAGAGGTTGAACTGCTTGGAAGAGACCTTGCAGGTGATATTCATCAATTGGAAACCTCTTTACGAACGTTTGCGCAGGCCGGGGAACTAAAGAATCCTTTGAAAAATGACCTGATTAAGAATGTAAAGGTGGCTAAGGTTTTTGAAGAGAAAGGACAGTATACGAATGCTGCAGCGTATATGAAAAAAGCAATTAAACAAATCAACGCAGCAGCAGTGGGAAAAGAGATTACCAGAAAGGCAAAAAAATCATTGGCAGCCGATGTACACGCTTTGCTGAATTCCCTACAATAACGAAAAGCACCCGCCGGGCCGGCGGGTGCTTTTTGTCTTATTAATTGGAATCTTGTCCAAGCTCACTGCTGTCACCATTGCTGTTCGATGAAGCAGCTCCTTTTCCTTTGTAGTTCAGGATTTCCTTGATTCGTTCGCTGGCTTTCTGGACAGTGGCTGGATCTGGTTCAAAGAAATACTGACCATTGATGTATTCATCCTGTCCGCCAATTTTGATTTGTTCGAGTTTTTTATTCTGGATGCTGCTGTAGAAGTTTCTCATACCGAACAATTCTTTAAGCGAAATATTGGTTTGAACATTACTTCCGACGGACTGCAGCAGATTATCTGCGCGCGAAATGGATTTGATCGAGAGGGCCTTATGGGCAACAGCTTCCATTGCTTGCCGCTGGCGGTCCTGACGTCCAAAGTCACCGCGCTTATCTTGTTTACGCATTTGAACGTAGGTTAATGCTTCATCACCATTCAGATGCATTTTTCCTTTATGGAAGTAAAGCTTCTTGCCTTTCAGATTTTTCTGATCAAAGTCAAACGGCACATTGACATCTATGCCGCCAACAGAGTCCACCACTTCTTTGAATCCCTGGAAGTTGGTACGAACGTAGTAGTCAATCGGCACATCAAGGAAATTTTCAACAGCATCTATGGTTGCCTGTTCCTTATGGCCTTTCTTACCGTACGCATACGCGTGTGTAATTTTGCTTTTGCGGCCAATTACTGGCAGATATGTGCGGGAATCCCGCGGGATACTTGTGATGGCTACTTCTTTCGTATCCGGGTTAACGGTGAGCACCATCAATGCATCAGTGTGCCCCGGTGAACCCTTGTAACTCTCTACGCCCATTAAGAGGATATTAACAGGGTCTTTACCCATAGCGACTTTATCCATGCGAAGATCGGATTTATTGCCATTAGCCAGGCCTTTGTAGCTTTCATCAGCTGTTGTTTTCACTTTATAGGCCAAATAACCGGCGTATGCCACGCCGCCAAGCATTAAGAATACCAAAAGAACGAGCATCAGGCGGAGTAGACGGCGGAATGGACGGCGCTTCCGTTTCCTGACTTTCCTTCTGACAAGCCGTGTCGGCTGCCTTTCTTCGTTATAATAACTCATGTTTTATTCCTCACTTTAACGGGAAAATTCCCTGATTAGTCTGTCAACAATTTTGCCCTACAGTCCATAGTCTTCGACATAATCTGAGTTAATTGGGGATAGTTTTACAGAATTTTTTCTTCTAGATATTCCAGAGAGCCGTCTTCTATTGTAGCATTTGCATTTGTAAGGTTTATTACGTATTCTTTAAAGATTTGTATGTTTTCTGCGGCCACATACGTTACGATTTCGACTTGTTCCAGATAGTTAATTTCTTTAATCAGGTAGGGGGAGGACCGCAATTCATTTTCGACTTTTCCGAGAAGAGTGTAATCAATTTTTATATGAACCATTTGCATCAGTTTGCGTTCAACGACACCGATGGCGTTCAGTCCTTCACTCACGCTTTTTCCGTATGCACGGATGAGCCCGCCTGCTCCCAGTTTAATTCCGCCAAAATAGCGGGTAACCACAACAACGACATCTTTTAATCGGCGTTTTTTTAGTACTTCGAGCATTGGAACACCAGCTGTTCCGCTCGGTTCTCCATCATCATTTGCCTTCTGAATTTGGTCGTGCTCCCCAATCAGATAGGCTGAACAGTTATGGTTGGCACTGTGATGCCTTTTTTTGATGGATTGGATAAACTCGTTGGCTTCTTCTTCTGTAGCTGCACGGGCGATATGGGCAATAAATCGGGAACGCTCAATCACAATCTCGTGTTCTCCGGTTTCTTTCACGGTAAGATAGTTGGATAACATAATTAGGGTGCTCCTTATTTATGAATTTAATAATCAGTTTCTATAATGAAATAAAATAGCCATTGGGCAAGTCATGAAAATTTAACGTGGAAATTCTCTTGAAAAGCTACAAATACAAGGGATTTAGTGCTATCCTTCATTATAAGGCGGGATAGTCTTTCCTACAAATTTCTTTGAATAATAGACATAAAATTCCTTTTTGAGCCGAAGATTATATGGAATAAATGTTTTTATTTGGATTTGTGGTAAGAAAGTCCCGAGTGTAAATTAGGTAAGATGGTTCTCGAACTAAAGTCTGTTCTTCTTTATCGTTTTAATTGGAGGATATTTACAAGATGGCAGCTAAAACACAAATTGACCCAAAGCTTTTAGATGGCATTCTTACGGAAACCATCAATACCGTTAAAGTAAGCCAGACCCAAGTTTTTGATATCAGCGAAGAATCCAGACAAGAATTTTTACGGCTGGCCAAAGAGCTGGATGATGTAAAAGAAAAAGCGCTTGAGGCTATCGACCGGTCGGATCTGCTGGAAGAGAAATCAAAAATCGCCAGATCAAAACTTGCGCAAGTCAGCAAGCATTTTGAAAAGTACAGCGAGGGCGACATCCGTGAGGCTTATGAAAGTGCAAACGCCATTCAGATAGAAATGTCGATCGCCCGCCAGACTGAGAAACAATTACGTGAAAAAAGAGATGATCTAGAAAGACGCTTAAACGGACTGAAGGAAACCGTGTCGAAGGCGGAATCGCTTGTCGGCCAGATTTCGGTTGTTCTGAATTACTTAAGCGGGGATCTTTTAAAAATTAATGAGCTTGTGGAAGATGCCAAACAGAAACAGGAGTTCGGTCTGCAGATCATTGAGGCACAAGAGGAAGAGCGCCGCCGCGTATCACGCGAGATTCATGACGGCCCTGCCCAACTGATGGCCAATGTGCTGATCCGTTCTGAACTGGTGGAAAAGGTGTTCAAGGAAAAAGGTACACAAGCAGCAGTCAGTGAAATCAGAGACTTACGCGAGATGGTCCGTGCCTCTCTAAGGGAAGTAAGGAGAATCATTTACGATCTCCGTCCAATGGCGCTTGATGACTTAGGACTCATCCCAACATTAAAAAAATACCTGCGCAACGTCCAGGAAAGTACGGGTATTGAAATCGAGCTTGTGTCAATGGGAAATGAACGAAGATTTCATACGAAGATGGAAATTGCGTTATTTCGGTTAATTCAGGAAGCTGTCCAGAATTCATGCAAGCACGCTGATCCGAAAAACATTTCGGTAAAAATAGAATTCACAGACCGCAAAGTATCTTTATTTATAAAAGATGACGGAAAAGGTTTTGATGCCCAAGGGCAGCAAAAAACCAATTCGTTTGGATTAATTGGCATGAGAGAACGCGTGGAACTCCTGGAGGGAACGCTCAGGATTCAATCACGCTTAAATTATGGAACCGGGGTTTATATTCAAATACCTATACGAGATCGGGAGGGTTCAGAATGAGAAGTCTAGATGTTTATGAGTCCAGTGCAGAGGCACCGGAAAAAACAAGAATTGCTATTATTGATGATCATCGTTTGTTCAGAGAAGGTGTTAAACGCATCCTCGATATGGAAGACGAATTTTCTGTTGTCGCAGAAGGCGATGATGGTTCCGAAGCTGAGGATATCGTAAGCGAACATCATCCGGATGTCGTGCTGATGGATATTAACATGCCGAATATTAATGGTGTGGAAGCCACACGCCGTCTGGTTGAAAAAGCTCCCGAGACAAAAGTTATCATCCTTTCCATACATGACGATGAGACCTATGTGTCCCATGCGGTTCAAACTGGTGCATCAGGTTATCTGTTAAAGGAAATGGATGCAGACTCTCTTATCGAAGCCGTTAAGGTTGTAGCTGAAGGAGGAGCGTACCTTCATCCGAAGATTACGTATAACCTGCTTAATGAGTTCCGCCGCCTGTCAACAACCACAAAGACCAATAATGCAAACCCTAACACGATAGGGCTGCAGGAAGTGGAATACAGAAAGCCGTTGCACATCCTGACCCGCCGTGAATGTGAGGTTCTGCAATTGCTTGCTGACGGAAAGAGCAACCGCGGCATTGGAGAAGACCTGTTTATTTCCGAAAAAACAGTGAAGAACCATGTGAGCAATATTCTTCAAAAGATGAATGTAAATGACCGTACCCAAGCTGTTGTTGAAGCGATCAAAAGTGGCTGGGTGAAAGTAAAATAAAGGAAAAATATGATGAAAGCCGGGTACTTAAGTGAACCTGGCTTTTTTAGCTGTTTTCATATTCTTTGTTGCTCTTGGAAGTTGTTGATTTCCGCTTCAGGATGCTCGCTTTCCGTGAAGCCCCGAGAAAGATGTTCCTTATTTAAGCATTTTCTAGAAAAGAGCTTTTACTAGCTGATAAATGGCGTGTTGTCTGCTTTCATTGTCTCTTCAAGTCCGGGCAAGGAGATTTCTACGATTGTTCCTTCTCCCGGAATGCTTTTAAATCGCACACTTCCATTATGGTTTTCAATGATTTTTTTACTGACGAATAAACCGAGGCCTTTTCCGCTCTTTTTGGTGGTGTAAAACGGTTGGCCCAGCTGCTGCAGCTCGCCAGAAGACATTCCAATTCCTTCGTCCTTAATATAGATGAGCACATTTCCTGTATTACCTGCCGTTGCCGTTACAGTAACGTTACCTCCCTCGGGCATGGCTTCTATGGCATTTTTAAGCAGATTGACAAGCATTTTTTTGATTTGGTTCTTCTCGCCCCTGATCTCCCCACATTCAATGAGAAACTTGCTGTTTATTATGACATTAGTAAGATTTGCCTGACTGGTCAAAAGGGTTGTCACCTGCTTGATGAGGGGAACCACATTAATGGAGGCAGTGATGGTCATGTGTGGCTTGGCCAGTACCATAAACTCGTTGGTGATGAGATTAATGGACTCAATCTCGTCCAGCATAATATTTAAATAGTTCTTCATTTCAGGAGAAGAAGGCGCGTTCATCATGGTTTGGGTAAACCCTTTGAGTGTGGTCAGCGGATTGCGGATTTCATGGGCGACTCCTGCAGCCAGTTCTCCGACAACGGCTAATTTTTCTGATTCACGGATTCTTTGTTCGACCTGCCGTACGACCGTCAAATCTTTCATCGTTCCAACAATTCCCCGGATCTCGTTGTCCACATAATAAGGAATGTTGGTTACTTCTGCATCAAACACATTTCCATTCTTTTGCCTGATGCGGGTTTCAACCTGCAGGGACTCTCCGCCAAGTGTACGCTGAAACAGCGACTCCATCCGGGGGGCATTTGTGTTCGCTAAAAGAAATGTATACGCTTTTCCGATCAATTCTTCAGACGTAAATCCTGTAAGTTCCTCAAGGGAACGGTTCACCACAGTCAATGTACGGTCTTTGTTAATAATGTAAACGCCGTCAGGATTAAGTTCAATTAAGGAATGATTCTGCTGTTTGCTTTCTTTCAGCAGGGCAGACTTAAGCTTAAGCTGCTGGTCGCTCCATTTTCCCATCATATAAAGCAAGGAAATAAAGAGAGTGGCTACTGCGACAATCGCAGTAGCGATCAAGGTCAGACTTCCAAGGGATGGATCGTGGCTCATATGGTGAACATGCTGGGATTTCATGTACATGGCTTTTTCAGCTGTATAATGCAATCCTGCCATTGCAGCAGCCATCAGCACACTGCTGAAAAAATGGGATAAGAAGGAAGGGCGGCCCGTCTTAAAGTGGCGGTACATTGCCAGTCCTGAAAAGAGATACGCACATGCAGCGGCAAGAGAAAAGACAGATAGATCGTAGCGAATGGCCGCAGTGGGGAAAATGGCCATCATGCCGAAATAATGAAGTCCGATCATGCTTGTCCCCATAATCACTGCAGAAATGAACAGGTTCTTCTTTGCGAAATAAAAGGCCAGCCAAGCACCCCCGATCGCAAATATCATGCACAAAAGGAGATAAGACAGATCATGATGGACTTTCAGTGACATATTGATCGACATCATCCCAACAAAATGCATGCCCCATATTCCGATCCCCATGGTGATGGATGCACTGAGAAGCCAAAGTCGGCGGGAGGAATTGGTTTTACGGCTACTTCTTCGGGCAAAATCTAAAGCTACAAAGGAATAAATGACGGCTGTGATTACGGATAAGGCTGAGATGTATAGTTGATGCTCCATGGTAGGAAAGTCCCTCCTCCAAATGAATATATTTTACTATTTCTTACAGGTTCGATATTTTCCTTCCTTTTGTGACAAATTGCCACCTTTTTTTAATTTTCCGTTTAAGTTGGATGGCAGCATGATCAGTTTCTTAAACAGCGTATGCGGGTAAACTCTATGAAAAAATTAATAAAATGGGAGAGTGCATAAATGGGAGAAAAATATTATATCGGTGTGGACATTGGGGGAACAAATGTGGAAAGTGCCCTTTTTACACCGGATGGCATGATTCTTGCGGGCCGTGAATTTCACACACAGGAATTTGTGGAGTCGGGTGTCCTCGAGGAACTGGCCAAACAGACGAAAGAGATGGCAGAGGAAAAAAATATCCCATGGGAATCCATAGTGGCTGCAGGTATTGGAGCGCCGGGTGTAATCGATCCTGCTAAAGGAATCGTATTTAACGCACCCAATCTGAAATGGAAGGATTATAAATTGAAACAGGAAGCTGAGGCTTTATTCGGTGTTCCGGTTTATGTAGATAATGATGTGAATACAGGATTATTGGGAGAAGTCTATTACGGAGCTGCAAAAGGTAAGGAAAACGTTCTGCTGTTCATGATCGGAACAAGCATCGGGGCTGGCATGCTGGTGAACGGAGAAATTTACAGAGGTGCTCACTGGGCATCAGGTGAAGTAGGACATATGATCAGTGATCCCGAGGCAGCCTCTGGCGGATTTACCCCTATTAGAGAAGGCTATGGATTTTTGAGCAGCAAGATGGGAGGCGTCGCTATAGCCCATCATTACCGGGAAGCCAAACGGCTCAAGGGCGGTTCTTCGGAAGAACAGCTTAAAACTATTAGTACAACAGACGTTTTCAGGCTGGCGGATGAAGGGGATAAACTCGCCAAAGGCATCATCCGTGAGGGGATCGTTCATATGGGGATGGCCATTGTCAACGCAGCCGCTCTTCTCAATCCGCAAATCATCGTTCTGGGCGGAGGCGTCGCGTTATCGGGTAAGTCGTTTATCGGAAAGATCAGAAGCATGCTGGAAGAGTTTGTTCCATGTCCGACGGAGCTGGTGCTCGCAGGTTTGGAGGATCAGTCGGCGATTTACGGTGCACTGGCGCTTTGCCAGCTGATGCATAAGGAAGAAGTGAAAGCAGGAAAGGGTTAACGAGTCAGAGAAATTAAATAAAAACAAAGAAATGCGCCGTTTTGATGAAACCGGCGCCTGTTTCGTGTAAACTACTATCGTAGAAGAGAGGATGAAAAAAATCTCTGACAGGAAAGGAAATTACAATGAATAAGGTAGCTATTATTACAGACAGCACTGCCTACATACCAGAGCACGTCAGAAAAGAAAAAAACATTGTAATGATTCCGCTCAACGTTATTTTTGGCAATGAAACGTACAAAGAAGAAGTGGAACTCAAAAAAGATGGTTTTTATGAGATGGTTGGTAAGGGAGGAAATCTTCCGAAAACGTCACAGCCATCGATCGGTGAATTAGCGGATACGCTAGAAGCTTTATCCAAGGAATACGATGAAGCGGTCATGATTACGTTATCCAGCGGCATAAGCGGTACCTATCAAAGTGCACTCAGCTTGGCGGATATGGTTGAGAACATAAAGTTCTATGTGTTTGATTCCGAAATCAGCTGTGCCCCCCAAGCCCATTACGCTTATACAGCAGTAGATATGGCCAATGAAGGCGCGGACGGAGCGCAGATCATGGAGAAGCTGAACGAAATCAAATCGCAGGGAATTCCAGCTTACTTTGTAGTGAATGACCTGAACCATCTGCACCGGGGCGGACGTATGAACACAGCTCAGCTTTTGGTAGGGAACCTTCTTCAAATTAAGCCGGTCCTTCATTTTCAGGATAAAAAGATCGTTCCATTTGAAAAGATACGTACAAAGAAAAAAGCGATTGGCCGGATTCACCAGCTGATGGAGCAATCTGTCCGTCCCGATGAAAAGTTCCATGTCAGTGTCATCCATGCTCAGCGTGAGGAAGAAGCGAGAGAAATCGCCGGAGAAATTCAGGCAAAATACCCAAACGCCAGTGTAGCTGTCGATTATTTTGGTCCGGTTATCGGTACCCATCTCGGTGAAGGCTCGCTCGGCATTACGTGGATGAAAAACTAAATCATTATACGGAGGGATTTTTATGAAAATTCCTTATCAACAGGAGACTACGTCATGAGGTTTGTCTCCTTTTTTGTTGATGGAAAAACCAGAATAGCTCCTGAACCATTGGCACCGCTCGACCACCATCCTCCTCCCGCTTCCTTTTACAATCTACCCGATTTTGACCCACCCCCTTTGAACGAAGACTTCGCTTTTAACCCCACCCTTCAAGCAGAACTTGCCGGCAAACTCCTTCTATTGGATGAACTTTCTCCCTCTTTGGAAGAGATACAACAGCACTATAATAATGGCTATATTCAGTACAACAAAGGAATAGACGATGAACAGGGAAATTGGAAATGCAACCGGTGCGGGAACTGTGAACCCCATATGTTTGCCTCCTTTTCCTGTTATCGCTGCAAGGAACCGCAATGTGTGTACTGCCGAAACTGTATCATGATGGGCCGGGTCAGCCAGTGTACACCGCTCGTTGCCTGGTCCGGCCCTGATCTGAACTGGGAGAGCAGGAATAGCGAACTGGTGTGGGACGGTATGCTGTCACCTGCCCAGGAGAGGGCTACTAAGAAGCTGGTCGGGAAGATTGGTGTAAGAGACGAGCTGCTGATCTGGGCAGTGTGTGGAGCGGGAAAAACCGAGGTGCTTTTTCAAGGAATCGAAAAAGCGTTGAAGGATGGACAGCGGGTCTGTATCGCTACTCCAAGGACCGATGTGGTTCTTGAATTGATTCCCCGTTTAAGAAAAGTGTTTCCTGGTGTTACTTTGTCGGGTCTCTATGGAGGCAGTAAGGATAAAATGGACGGTGCCCAGCTTATCCTTTCAACGACGCATCAGTTGTTCCGTTTCCGCAAGGCGTTTGATTTGATCATTGTCGATGAGGTGGATGCCTTTCCTTTTTCCTATGATAAAACTCTGGCGCATGCCGTACAGCAAGCCAAAAGGGAAGAAGCACTGATGGTTTATTTAAGTGCTACACCTGACAGGAAAATGAAAAAACGGGGAGAACATGGTGAGCTTTCATCTGTAAAAATCCCGAAGCGGTATCACGGATTTCCGCTGCCTGTTCCCCGTTTTCTCTGGTGTGGCCATTGGAAAAAACTATTGAAAAAGAACAAGCTTCCTCAAAATGTGATGAGCTGGATTAGCCATCAGATAGAGAGGAACAGGCAAGGGTTTCTTTTTGTGCCTTCTGTCCGGACGTTGGAACAGATGGTAGCGATCTTGAAGAAAGTAAACCCTTTAATTGAAGGCGTCCATGCAGAGGACCCCGATCGAAAGGAAAAAGTAATGAGGTTTCGGAATGGCGAGACGCCAATTCTGGTAACGACCACGATATTGGAGCGCGGTGTCACAGTCCCATTTACTGATGTGGCAGTCCTTGGGGCCGAAGAAGAGATTTTCAGTGAAAGTGCGCTTGTTCAAATTGCCGGCCGTGCCGGCCGCAGCAAGGATGACCCTGCCGGAGAAGTGCTGTTTTTTCACTATGGCAAAACCAATGCCATGGTCCAGGCGAAACGGCATATCGAACAAATGAACAGGGAGGCGGGTCTGTGAATTTTTGTTTATACTGCCACAAAGCGTTTTATGAACCGGTGAGCTGGTCATTTATAGCCGGACTTTCGGAAGCGATGCTTTTCTGTGAAGAGTGCTCTTCATCCTTAGAGAGGATTAACGGGGAATACTGCGAAATTTGTGGAAGGTCGTTTATCTTATTTCCCGAGCAATATCGACAGAAACACTGCTGCACGGACTGCATTCGTTGGGAAGAAAGCAAGGAATGGAGCGGACTGTTGACGAAAAATCGCTCATTGTATGTCTACAATGACTTTTTAAAACAGATCATCAGCACGCTGAAATACAGAGGAGATGCGGAGCTCGCACAAGGGTTTAGGGCGCCATTTCGTAAGCTGTACAAAAAGGAATTCAGAGGAATGCTGATTGTTCCAATTCCATTGAGCGAGGAAAGGCATTATGAGAGAGGCTTTAACCAGGCCATGCTTCTGGCCGAGCTGCTGGGAGGCGAATTACTATTTCCTTTGGAACGGGTCATTCATGAAAAAAAGCAAAGCAAAAAGTCGAGAAAGGAACGGATGGATATCAAGGAGAACATCTTTCAAGCATCAAAGGAAGCGGAAAGAATCAGGGGACAGAGCGTTCTTCTGATCGATGATGTCTATACGACAGGTGCCACCATTCGCCAGGCGGCGAAAGTGATGTTGGAATCTGGGGCATGTGAGGTTTCGTCTATGACGGTGGGGAGATAGTGGCCCCAATGCCAAATAGGTGAAAAGTGCCGAGAAATCGGCACTTTTTTATTTATTGATCGCTTTGGCCGGAAGGAAGGGTGCGAACGAACTATGAAATTTCGATCTTAAACTCCGATATAACAGATAGAAGCTACAGAGGAGTGAACTTGAGTGAAAGAGTTAAAGAACTGCCCCAACTGCGGAAACCTGTTCGTTAAGCATCTCCGTCCGCTTTGTGACACCTGTTTCAGAAATGAAGAAGCGATGTTTGAAAAAGTAGCCTCCTATATCCGGAAAAAGGAGAATCGGCAGGCATCATTGCATGAAGTCCAGGAAAACACAGGTGTTCCTGAAGCGAAAATCACCTGGTTCATCCGGCAGGGGAGAATTCAGGTGGCGCATCTTCCGCATTTTTATTATGAGTGCGAGATGTGTGAACAGCCCATCCAGGAAGGACGGTTGTGCCAATCCTGCAAAAATGATATCAGAACAGAACTGGAAACCCGTCCAACGGAAAAAAATTATGAAAAACTAGGAAAGTCGTACCACATTAAGTGATCAATGCTTCCTATTTTTGCCCGAAAACTTCATCTCTCTCGTTTTAAGCCGATATAAAGAATAGTCAAGCAGAAGTTTTTATCCTGCAGAAGAGGTGTAACTTATGAAGATTAACAGCATAAATCACGTCAATATGAATCCATATACAAGGCAAAACCAGCCTTCCTCCATGAAAAATGAGGAAATGATGAACAAGAGTGATGAACTTCAAATCTCGACAGAAGCAAAGGAACTTCAATCCTCAGAGCAAATTTCACCCAGCAGGCAGGAAAAGCTTCAAGACATTAAAGACAGAATCGAGGCCGGTCAGTACCATGCTGATCCGATGAAAGTGGCCCGCAAATTTTATGAGTACTGGAAAAACTAGGAGGAAATCATGGCATCCGCACAAATGATTCCCATGCTGAAAAAATTGCTTTATGTCCATAAAGAATTAAACCATCTTGCTTCAGAAAAAACGGAAATCCTGAAAAAAGGGGACGTGGCTGCACTTGATGCTTTGTTTGAAAAAGAAAATGAGCATGTCAAAACGCTGAGGGCGCTTGAAGAAGAGCGAAACCAAATCAGCACACTTACGATGTCTGAGCTGATCGAGCAGGCAGCGCCAGCAGAAATACAACAGCTTCAAGACCTTCAGGAGCAGCTGAAGAAAGAATACCTGTTCTTAAAGCAGCAAAATCAATTGAATCAACAATTGCTGCACCAATCCCTGCAATTTGTGAACATGTCGATGAACATGTTGATTCCCGAGCCCGAGAAACTAACCTACAGTTCTTCCAAGGCTAACGGTTATGCAGGAAACAGTTTTACGTTATTCGATTCAAAAGCCTAGAACGGAGGAACATCCATGGTATCAACATTTAACGGACTTGAAACCGCCCGGCGGGGTATGACAGCTCAATCGTACGCCCTTCAAGTGACCGGACAGAATATTGCCAACGCCAATACAACGGGCTATACACGGCAGCGGGTCAACTTTAACCAGACTGAGCCTTACCCTGCTCCATCCCGAAACCGGCCGCAAATCCCCGGACAAATGGGAACCGGTGTCGAAGCCGGCTCCATCCAGCGTGTGAGGGAAGACTTTTTGGATGTACAGTTCAGGGGAGAGAATACAAAATCCGGCTACTGGGGAGCACGAAGCGACGCGCTCGAGAAAATGGAAGATATCATGAATGAGCCGAGCGACAACGGGTTGTCAAAGACACTGGACCAATTCTGGCAATCGCTTCAGGATCTTTCGGCAAACCCGGGAGATGACGGAGCACGCTCGGTTGTCCGCCAACGCGGTGTGGCCGTCGCAGAAACGTTCAACTATCTATCAAACTCACTTTTTTCCATTCGCGATGATATAAAAAGCCAGGTCGATGTTTCGGTCAATGAAGTGAATTCGATTGCTGAACAGATCAGTGGCATTAACCAGCAGATCAGTGAGATCGAACCCCACGGCTACCTGCCGAATGATCTGTATGACGAAAGAGACCGGCTCGTCGACCGTCTGTCTCAGCTGGTGAATATCAAAGTCACCAAGACTCCAAGCAGTGATACTTCATCCAAGCTTGCGGAAGGAAACTATACCATTGAATTATTGGATTCATCCGGAGCCTCATTAGGAAAGCTGGTGGACAGTAACACGGCCGTTCAAAAACTCGGAATCTCGGAAAGTGACGGCAGCATCGCCGGCTTTACTTTGGGTGGTACCCCGATAACTTCAACCATTGTAGGCGGAAAGCTGGAAGGAATGACGTCCGCTTATAACAACGATTACCCCGAGATGCTGAATCAGCTGGATCAATTGGCATTTGATTTTGCCGAGGAAATTAATGAGGTTCATCAAAGCGGCTGGAGCCTGAATGATATCAACAGCGGCACGCAAACCCAGCTTGATTTCTTTACGGTGGGCAGTGATGTAAAAGGGGCCGCCAAAGGGATTAAGGTTTCCACCTCTATTATGGATGATCTGAAAAATATCGCCGCGGCATCGACACAGGCGACAGGCGACGGTAATAACGCCCTGAATTTGGGCAATGTCATGGATACGATGCAATTAAAATCAAAATATGCCAGTGCAATCGGAAAGATGGCTGTTGATGCCGAGCAGGCGAACCGGATGAGTGTAAACGCCGATACGCTTGCGACTTCGGTTGACCAGCGCCGCCAGTCGGTGAGCGGGGTATCACTGGATGAAGAGATGACGAACATGATCCAATTTCAGCATGCCTATAACGCATCGGCCCGCATGATCACAATGGTCGATGAGATGCTCGATAAAATCATTAACGGCATGGGGGTTTCAGGAAGGTAGGTGACACATAAATGCGAGTAACACAAAGCATGCTGTCAGGAAACATGCTGCGCAACTTAAGCAGCAGCTATGAAAAGATGGGGCGATTGCAGGATCAGCTTTCCACAGGAAAGAAGATTACGAGGGCATCGCAGGATCCGGTTGTGGCCATGAAGGGGATGAGCTACCGCACGAACCTTACGCAGGTCGAGCAATACAAGCGAAACTTTTCTGAAGCCTACAACTGGGTGGAAAGCACGGATGCAGCTCTTGATAAAGCAACAAGCGCCCTGCAGCGGATTCGCGAGCTCACTGTTCAGGCATCCAATGGCACCTATGAGGAAAATCAAAAGGCTGCCATTGGTGAAGAAATTCAGCAGCTAAAGGAGCACCTTGCAACAATCGCCAACACACAGGTCTCCGGAAAGTACATTTTTAACGGAAATGAAACGTCGAAAGCTCCTGTTACTGTAACAGATGGAGAGGTAACACAGGTTTCCAGCAATACAGACGATGTGAAAATAGAGCTATCTAAAGGCATCCAACTCGGGGTAAACGTAAAGGGAACGGAAATCTTCACAACGAGTGATGAACCAGGGAAAGGGTTGTTCAGCGATTTGTCGGCGTTGGAAAAGGCACTGAACAACCAGGATACGCCGGACGGTTATTCCAAGGAGATCGGAAACTTTCTCGGATTGCTTGACGGGCATATCACCAAGGTGGTAGCAGAACGGGCAGAGCTCGGCGCGAAAAGCAACCGTTTGGAGCTGATGGAAGACCGGGTGGACGAGCAGGAAGTGATCGCAAGCCGTATTCTGTCCGACAACGAGGATGCCGACATCGAACGCGTCATTACGGATATGAAATCACAGGAAAGCGTGTATCGTGCTGCTCTTGGTGTAGGATCGCGCATTATTCAGCCGTCACTGCTGGACTTTTTACGCTAAAATGGAGCTATCTCTTGGATAGCTCTTTCTTGTTGAAGGAGGAGATTCAATGGCTATTCCACAGGTGTCGATGCAATCGACAAAAGGACAGATTTCTATCTCAACGACTCCACCGGTCCAGGAAATCCAGCAGCGGCCTGCTGATCTCAGTATTCAGCAGCCCAAAGCCGATCTTCGAATTGAAACGACCCCAGGAAAGCTGACGATTGACCAGTCGCAGGCGTGGGCAGATATGGACTTAAAACCGATTTCCAAGCGGATCGAGGAGTTTGCGCAACAAGGTTATAGCGATTGGCTGGAGGGCCTGGCGCGAATGGCAGAGCAGGGTGACCTGTTGATGAGGATAGAGAATGGCGGCATGCCCATTGCTGATCAGGCCATGGAAAACAGTGAAGACCCGAAGCTTGAATTCAATATCGGGTTTGTGCCCTCGCCTTTTAGTGTAAAAACAAACTATGAGCGAGCGAAAGTCAATATCGGCTGGCAGGTGAATAAGCCGGTGATAGAAGCGGCCATCAATCGTCCGCAGCACAGCTACAAGCCTGGGGAAGTCCACACGGAACTTAAGCAGTACCCAACATTAACGATTGAAGTGGAAGAACCAAAAATCAATCAATTAAAATAAAGTGGTGAAAAACATGAAGCTGAAAACAAAATTTCATGGAGAAATTGAAGTTGAAGAAAGTAATATGATCACGTTCGAACATGGCATTCCCGGATTTGAAGAGGAAGGGAAGTTTATTATTGTCCCGTTTGAGGATACGCCTTTTTCGATTTTACAATCGGTAAAAACAGCAGAACTTGCGTTTGTGACTGCCGATCCCTTTATGTATTTCGAAGACTATGACTTTACTCTTCCAGATGCAGTCGTGGAAGGTTTGGAAATCAAGGAACAGCAGGATGTGTTTGTTCAGGTAATTGTCACGCTCCGGGACGAATTGTCAAAGTCTACGGCCAACCTGCAGGCACCGGTTGTTATTAACAAAGTAAACAACCAGGGGAAACAGGTTGTGTTAAACGACCGTAACTATACGCCACGGCACCAACTATTTGCCGAAACAGCAGCAGAGCGGGGTGTGTAGAAATGCTTGTACTGACAAGAAGAACAGATGAAGCGATTAAGATTGGTGATGACATTGAGATAACCATTCTCGGGATCGAAGGAGATCAGGTGAAGCTTGGGATCAATGCCCCTAAACAGGTGGAGATTCACCGTAAGGAAATCTATCTTTCCATTAAACAGGAAAACAACGATGCGGCGAATCCCAGCCTGAATATCATGGACCAATTAAAGGCACTTAAAAAATAAAAAACTATTAAACATTTAACCCCTAAAGACGATATAAATGGTGAGCAAACGAGAAAGATGTTTGACGGCCGCAATCGTCTTTTTTGTTTGAAAACACACCCAACCACAAGGACGTGGGCGGGCACATTTCAAGGAGGAAATTTAAATGCAAATCAATCACAATATCGCAGCGCTCAACACGTTCAACAAATTAAACAGCGCAACAAACGCTCAATCTAAATCAATGGAAAAATTGTCTTCAGGTCTTCGTATCAACCGTGCTGGAGATGATGCCGCAGGGCTAGCAATATCTGAAAAAATGCGTGGACAGATTCGTGGGTTGGATCAGGCATCTAGAAATGCTCAAGATGGTATTTCAATGATTCAAACGGCTGAAGGTGCATTGAATGAGACTCATGATATTCTTCAGCGCATGCGTGAACTTTCTGTACAAGCTTCCAATGATACTAACACATTAGATGACCGCCAATCTATAGGTGATGAAATTTTTGAACTAAAAAAAGAGATAGATAGAATCTCTGAAACAACTAAGTTTAACGGTAAAGGTTTATTAAATGGTGATATGTCTACTTCTCAGGATGCCACGTCAACAGCTAAACTAGGTGTTGCTATTGGTGCTGCTGTAATATCAAAGGTTGATGTAAGTGGAGCTGTAGCTGGTACATCTTATACTTTTGCAGATGGTACAGCTGCTGATGGTAAACTCACTATGAATGCAACTGTAAATGGAAAAACGGTTTCTGAAACAGTAAATGTTGGAGCCAATAGTCAAACTTTAAACTTTTCAAGTCTTGGAATTAGTATTGAACTTGCCGGTACTGAAACTTCCACAAATATTGAAGCTAATCTAAGTGGTAAAACCATTGTAACTGCTACTGGAAGTGGAAATGCAACTTTCCTTGTGGGAAGCAATGGAGAAGCGGCTGAAAAAATCACTGTGGATTTTAAAAAGATGGATACAACAACTTTAGGTTCTGGTGGTGCTAATAACATTGCTGATAAAGTAACTGATAATACGGCAGTTAATACTGTTGGTAAAGCGGATGCACTTACTGCTGTATTAGATAATGCTATTAAGCAAGTATCTCAACAACGTTCTAATTTAGGTGCTAACCAAAACCGTTTAGAACACACTATTAACAATTTGAGCACATCTTCTGAAAACCTAACTGCTGCGGAATCTCGTATCCGTGACGTAGATTATGCTTTAGCTGCCTAGGCAGTGACAAGCACAGTCGTCCTGGCTGGTAACGGTCGGCGATCATAATCGGGTGAATTGCTGGAAACCCCTTAAGCTTTTCTTGCCACAACGTAGTTGGAAACAACAGGCGTGACGGCTTGAAAAAAAGAAAAGATTGGGCAATCAGCAGCCAAGCTCCTGTCTTGAAAGAGTGGAGAAGGTTCAACGACTAGGATAGACCATCTAAGGCAACTGCTATGATGATGAAATCCGTAGGTGAAACAATGTATCATCAGCATTGTGAATCCGAAGTGCCCGGCCCCTACTAGATTGCTGGAGGGTGAAGATATAGTCTGGTCATTTATGAAAGTAAATGTTCGCACGATGGCGAAAGAAATGATGAACCAAACAAAGAATTCTATTCTTTCTCAAGCAGCACAAGCAATGCTGGCTCAAGCAAATCAGCAGCCGCAAGGAGTTCTTCAACTTCTTCGTTAATTTTTACAAAGGTCCTGGTATTTTCCAGGGTCTTTTTCTTTTCCCTCAATTCCTCCATTGGTCCTACCTCCACCGTCTTCAATTTCCCGAATTTCCGCCGATACAATATGTAGAAACCAAATGGGAGGAGTTCATTTGAGTATTCATCCGATTTCTTCAGTTACGCCTGTCAATCCAGTATATAACCGAACGCAAGGCGAGCCTCAGTCCCAGCAGCAGGATCTGTCATTACAAGAAAATGGCTCAACTCAACCAACCAAAAAGGAACTCCATGACATTATTAATGGGATCAATAACATACTGATTCCCTCACATACGTCATCCAAATTCGTTTTCCACGAAAAGCTGAACGATTATTATGTTCAGGTGGTGGACGACCAGACGAATGAAGTGGTACGAGAAATCCCGTCCAAGAAGTTTTTGGACATGTATGCCGATATGCTCGATTTTATGGGGATATTCGTGAATCGGAAAATTTAAAGCGAGGTGAAGTGAATGAGTACATTGCGCATCAGCGGTTTGGCCAGTGGAATGGACGTGGATTCCATGGTCAAAGAAATGATGAAGGCTCAGCGCCTGCCGCTCGATAAATTGAATCAAAAGAAACAAATCCTGGAATGGCAGCGGGATGACTACCGGTCAATGAATACACTGCTTTCAACCTTAAAGGATCTGACCTTCTCGATGAAGCTAACGTCTTCCTACCGGTCAAGAACAGTATCTTCTTCTGATGAGAGCAAAGTGACAGCAACCGCCAGTTCAGCCGCCAATCAGGCATCCTATACTATTTCTTCTGTTGAAAAGCTGGCGAGTGCAGCAACCAAGGTAAACGGTGGCTCTCTTTCCAAATCCGCTTCTGACAAAATTGATGCCAACGCCGGACTGTATGATCAAATGGCGAAATTCGAAAGCTATGCCGACAGCACCAGCACGGGCTTTGACTGGAAGCAGGGAAGCATTGAAAAGGAATCGATTGCAGTAACTTCTGCAACCGACACGCTGCAGTTCAAACAAGCCAATCTCGACAGTTCACTGCTCTCCAGCAGCATTATCAAAGTAAACGGTAAGGACTTTCAGGTAGTAGATTCGTTAACAGATCCGAAAACACCAGGACAGGTCATGGTCGGCCAGGACGGCAGGCTGACGTTCAGCGAGCAGCTGGCACCAAACAGCTCAGTGTCTGTTACTTATTTCACGCCTGACCATACAGATACCTTTACAGCCTCCGGGGAAACAAAAGTTTTTCAGCTGACGAAGTCCTCCATCGCCCAGGGATCTTTATCTTCCGTAACCGTAGAAAAAGCAGATGGAACAAAAGACTCCTACAGTATTGTGACGGATAAAAGCCTTCTAACGAGTGGTTCCAACAATGTGTATGTAGACGAAAAGACAGGCAAGCTTTCATTTGCAGACAACGTTGAAAAGGATGCAAAAGTATCCGCGACCTACAAAGAAAACTTTTTTACCTTTGGCATTCAAACATTCAATACCGAAGGAAAAGCGGTCAACCAAACCTTTGCGGTCAATGGAGCAACCTCTTTAAATACAGTCATCAATCAAATAAATACGTCCTCTGTTGGGGTAACTGCGTTTTATGATACCCAGACCGACCGGATGACACTTACCCGGTCACAAACCGGGAACTTCAATCCTGCTGGTGATGAAATTATTACATCAGGCGCATTTTTAACGTCTGCGGCCCGGTTTGATGATACGGCAACAGAGAGCGGGGGAGAAAATGCCGTTTTTACGGTCAATGGACTCAGAACGGAGAGAAACGCCAATACGTTTGCCATGAACGGCGTTACCTTTACCTTGAAGCAAACCTTTGACACAGGAACGGTTTCCCTTGCGGTTGGAAATAATGCCGATGATGTGGTAAAAAACATCAAAAACTTTGTCGATAAGTACAATGAGACGATTTCCAAGATCAAGGATAAAGTCTCGGAAGAACGCTACAGAAGCTACCAGCCGCTTTCCGACGAAGAGCGGCAAGGAATGACCGACAAACAGGCAGAGCTTTGGGATGAAAAGGCGAAGAGTGGCTTAATTAAGGGCGATACAGTTCTTAATTCCGCTTTAAATGACATGCGCCAAAACCTGTATGCAACGGTATCTGACAGCTCGATCAGTTCAAACTACAATCAGCTTGCGAAAATCGGGATTACCACAAGCGCCAATTATCTTGAAGGCGGAAAGCTCGTCCTTGATGAAGCGAAATTGAAAAAATCGGTCGAGGATGATCCGTCATCGGTGGAAAAGCTGTTTACAGCAACAAGCTCTGTCAGCAGTGAAAACGGCTTGATGCAGCGTTTGTACGATACACTAAATAATTCGATGAACAGCATAAAGGATAAAGCGGGATCGTCTTTGCTTGTAAACAATCAGTTTGTGATCGGAAAGGAATTAAATGATTTGAACACAAGAATCGATGCCTTCAATAAGCGATTGACGCAAATTGAAGACCGTTACTATAGCCAGTTCACGGCTATGGAGCAGGCGATTCAGCGTTCGAACCAGCAGAGCACGTACCTCTCCCAGTTTTTTAGCAGCTGATTCTAACACCCAATAAAGGAGTAAGATCATGAGTTTACCCAATCCGTATCAGTCGTATCAGAACAACTCGGTTCAAACGGCATCGCCCGGCGAACTGACGCTGATGCTGTATAACGGCTGTTTGAAGTTTATACAACTATCAAAGCAAGCCATTCAACATAAAAACATCCAAGAAAAGAATATGAACTGCCTGAAAGCACAAAAAATCATTCAGGAGCTGATGGTCACCCTGAACATGGATGCTTCGGTCTCCGGCACACTTTTGCCGATGTATGATTATTTGAACCGCCGGCTGATCGAAGCCAACATTCAAAGCAATTTAGAGATTTTGGATGAGGTGGAAGGTTTAGTGAAGGAATTGCGTGATACGTGGAAGGAAGTTATCCAGATCAACCGACGCCAGCAATATGGACAGGGTGGTCGTGTCTGATGGGAACGATTTCACGTCTTCTTGAAATCACCCAGCAGTTGAGCGCTCATGTGATGAAAGGACTCCCGAAAGACGACCGCGAGCCTTATATCCAGCGTGTGAATGAACTTCTTGATCAGCGGGAAGCCTTGCTGGAGGATATTCCGGCCCATTTTACAGAGGAAGAAAAGCGTCTCGGGCTCGTCATTCTTCAATTGAATGAAGGCTTTGAACCAGAACTTGATCGTCAGCTGAATGAAATTAAACGAGATATTGTGCTGATGAACCAAAAGAAAACCCAGTCGGCGCACTATGCCAATCCGTATGCCTCGGTTTCGGGTGACGGGATGTTTTTTGATAAAAAGAATTGAACATGAAAAAAAGAGCAACAACCTCAATGGCCGTTGCTCTTTCTCTTATTGGTGGTTTACCAGGTTCACATGATCTGCTTTTCCATCTTTGCCGATGATAAATTCCAGTTCAAAATCACCGGTTTCATAAATGTAGCCCGTTTCTCCCGTGTTTGGAAGATGACGGATGTGGTCCGCGCTACCAATTTCATCACCGAGCATTTTCACAGTAAGCACTGTAATAGATGGTGTTCAGTTTTTCTGCAGCCTCCTTTTTCGCTGTGCTCTGATCGGACGCTGTGGCAGATGCAGCATGTGCTGTGTCGTTAAAGGAGATCATGCCTGTTCCTAAAACGGAGCCTGTGAGCAGTGAAGCTGTCATCAGTAAATTTGCTCGTTTTTTCGGTAACATTGTATCCCTCCTATAGATAGTTCCTTCCACGTTTGTTAAAAGAATTGAAACTTTAATTTACTGCCCGTTCCACCAGTCTTGCGTAGGCGAGTGCACCTTCTGGTTTAAGATGCACTCCGTCTTCATAAAAATAAGATGATTGACCGTTGCTCGCCTGGTTCCAATTGACAAGCTTGGTGTGCGGATGATGGGAAGCCACTTCCTGAATGGTTTGGTTGACTTCTTTTTCCCATGGACGCGGCACCTTGCTGTTAATAAGGACAATGTTCTTATCCTTGCCTGCATCATTCAGTACACTGATCAGCTGTTGTTTAGAAAAAGGGCCATTTGTTCCGAGTCCAATCACAATGGTATCACCGAGACTGCCCTTTGCCTTCATCTGATCAATGACTTTTGGCGCGTCTGTCAGCTGCCTTCCGATTTTTGCATCCACCGTGGCGTCCGGGAATTTTTTCTTCAGATAAGGAGCCACATTGACCATGACGGAGTCGCCAATAACTGTAATTCTGTGGTCTTCTTGCTTTGGAGCAGGTGAAGGCTTCGGATCCTTTTCAGGGTGCTCCTTTTCATTATGTGATGGTTTTTTCTTAGGTGTTTCTGGTACAGGATGAACATATTTTTGAGCTTCTTTTTTCTCCTGCGCAGCTTCAAGTTTTTGAATGCCGGGCACAACAACCGTATATAGCATGATCAGAACAGCAACGGCTGAACATCCCAGAATGGATTTCTGAAATAGGGTGGCCCTTTTCCATGAAAATGCTGTTACTTCCCGTTTTTCCTGACCCGTATTTAATGCACTTCGCCGCACAGGCTCTTCAATAAAGTGCCAGGAAATGGCTGCTAAAAGAATAATTATCCCAAACTGTACCCATCCAAGCCAAGAGGAGTGCTCTGCCGCCTGTGATGGTTGGGTGAGCACAATGACCGGAAAGTGCCATAAGTAAATGCCGTATGAACGGACACCGATCCAGCGAAGCGGCTGCCACCCCATGATAGCCCCAAGCTTGCTTGCGGGGTGGGCAAGTGCTGCGACAAGAAGAGCCGTACATATGGATAGCAGCACCATGCCGCCCCGGTACAAAAAGGAATCAAACTGGCTGGTCAGCATAATCAGCAGCAGAATACCAACAAGGCCAATGGTTCCTGAAATGTCCAACGCAATCCTGGGTTCTCTTGGCAGATGAATGGAAAGCTTTCGGCTTGGCCAGATCAGAGCCAGTGCGGCACCAATAAACAGTGAAAAAGCTCTCGTATCGGTTCCATAGTACACACGGCTTGGATCCTGTCCGGGTGTATAAAGAACTGCCATCAAAACGGCAGAAAGTACTGCAGCTCCAAGAATGAACCGCAGGATGATTTTTCGATTACCAATAAACCGCAAGCCAGTCAGAAGCAGAAGCGGCCATATTAAGTAGAACTGTTCCTCTACCGCCAGGGACCAGAGATGGTTAAGTGGTGACGGCGGTCCGAATTGGGCAAAATAGGAGACTTTATGAAAAATAAGCCACCAGTTGCTGACGTATAAAAGAACAGAAAGCACATTGCCCCAGAGGTCGAGCAAAAAGGAACGCTCAAACATCAGGATCCATAAAATCACAATGAACAGCATGGACAGCAAAGCCGGCAGCAGTCTTCGTGCTCTTCTGATCCAGAACTTCTTGAAATCTATTTTTTCAGTCCTGAGGTATTCGGTTGCAATGATGTCTGTTATCAGGTAGCCGGATAAAACAAAAAAGATACCCACACCCAGCAAACCGCCAGGCGCAAAGCCAAGGTTCAAGTGATAGGCGATCACCGCCAGCACTGCCAATGCTCGTAACCCGTCTATGCCGGGCATATACCTTTTGCTTTTTTGGGTAGGTTCAGGCATGCAATTTCCCCCTAACCAAAAAAAGGTTGTTTTGATTATATGTAAACGCTGCTTCCGCTATATTTACGCTGTTCATTTTTTGCGGAAAGCCCTTGGTGATCAACATCATCGTTCTCCCTTCAAATAAGCAAGTCTTTTAATCTCCCATAATAGTTTAGTGCTTTTTAGAGAGGATGGAAACAAACCGTTTCTACTATTTTCGACAAAAGTTTTTGCTAAAAACTGCCGAAATTCAGGGGAATATTTCCTATCACCCACTATAGTTCATTTGGTTTTTAACATTCAAGGATTATAATGCCCATCCAGCGGGAATGGGAGAAATGTCATGCGTAAGAGGTAAAAATATCTAAAAGATGCAAGATATTAGTAAAAATGACTAGTTCATAAGGCAATATTCCTTCTTTACAATAGGAAGATAGAGAGAAGGCAGGCGGTGAAACGGATGTTAATTGATAAACAAAAGTACAGAATGCAGGCAGAAATGCTCGATTGGTATTCGGGAAAAGTATCCGAATCCATGAACCAGCTGGATCAGTTGGGAAGAGAACGGACAAATGTTCTTGCGAAAGCTCAGAGCTGGGAGAGTAAAAGCAAGAAAACCTACCAGCAGATCATGTCGGAGGCAGGAAGCACCCATTATTCAGCAGCAGGTACGGGAGAGCAGTTGAAAGAAGCTTTGAAGCGTGAAGCCAATCACTTGAGGCAGTTTGCAAGCGAATTGGAGAGGAAGGAAAAGCTGGAAGAAGCAAAAAAGCTTGAAGAAGCAAAAAAGAATCATAGCTCTAGATAAATTTTGTTCTGGGGTTATTGATTTACTACATAGGTGTTAGGAAAGAAAAACAAGCATGGGTTGTTTAGGGTCAATTTTTCGCTTCACCTTATTGTTGGTCTGTCTGCTTCCCTTAATGTGGACAGGCTTTTTATCTATTTATACATTCTTTACCGCTTTGTTCGGCGGAAGCTGGGGCAATTTTGGCAAGGCGTTTTTCATATGGATGATTTTAAGTTACATCATCGGCTGGCTGTTTGATGCCAAGTGGGAGGATACCGATATGGGAGATCCTTTTTTAGGTGTTGTCCTGGAACTCTGCAGCATCATGGTCTATCGTACGGTCAACCGGGTGGGCAGGATGGTAACCAGAGGGTAATTAATAAAAAATGCAATGGTAGCAAGAAGTTGTCTTAGGGAAGAGTGTCTCTAAGACTTTTTAATTTTCTCTAATTTCACCTTCGTTTCTACCCATTTAATTTCCAAAAGTGATGTATAATGTTGAGGATACATAAAATGAATAAGGATTCATCTGCTGGAGATGAGGCAAAGCGAGGTGTGACATGAAGGGTTCAGAAATCATTAAGGACTTATTCGAACTAAAAGAAAAGGGATATATAAAGTATGACGATTATTTAAAAGTGGTGGAAGGGATCAATCGCTACGAAAAAGACCAGCGGCGAATTGCTGAAGGAAAAGAACCATCTATACAGACGAGGGAGGAACAGGAGCCACAGTTTGAGAAAGAAAAGGATTTTGTTCAACCCGTTCAACAGCCCATTCTCTCCAGTACTGCGCCGGCTGCTCAGCCTTTGCCAAAGTCAAGGCCAAGGCCTGTTCCGACAGCTCCACCAAAACCAGCGCTGAGTGCTGAACAAAAACGCGAGCGCAATCTGACACTGCTTATGGCAGCAGGTGTCATTCTGTTGTTGATTGGCGGTCTTACATTGGCAACCAGCCAATGGGAAGTGTTTACGCCGTTGGCCAAAACGATGCTTGTTGGCGGAATTGCCGCTTTGTTTGGCGGATTGGGGGCTCTGTCTCAACGCGTGCTGCACATTAAAAAGACGGCGTTTGCTTCCTTTGTGCTTTTTGCGCTCTTTCTGCCAATCACGATCTTGTCTGCAGGGTTTTTTAAGCTTTTCGGCAGCTGGCTGAGTTTTTCTGGTGACGGGAAGTATGTACTGGGTGCTATTACAAGTCTGGTATGTCTGCCGATTTATTGGAAGTTTGCTAAGTCCTTCGGCTCCAGGCTGTTTGTCTGGTTTACGCTCATTGCTTCGGGCATCTGCTATGGATTTATTCTTCTCGCGCTTGGTGCGGAGAAGAATGTGTTTTACTTTTTGTATGCGCTTGGAAACGGGGCTTATATTTATCTGTATCATTTGCGGAAAACGAAGGACAGGGAAGATATCTATCAAAAGGTCCTTCCTGTCTTTATTCAGACGAACCTTATTTTATCATCGGTCCTCATTATTGTTTCCTTTGAACAGCCGCTGTCCCAAAGCTTTAATTTAATTTTGACCGCTGCACTGTATTTGGCGATGAGAATGGTCAACAAGCGGGTGGAGTATGAACTGCTTTTTATGGCATTTATCTCTTACGGTTTGTACCAGCTCGTTGAACAGGCGGCAGTAGCAGGCTTGGCGCTTGTACTGATTCCTGTGGTGCCGGTTGTTCTGCTTGCGGTGGCGCGCTTTTCAAAAGGCGATTTGAAAAAGTACTACCACGTCTCCAACGCAGTCGTATCGGTCATTGCTTTTTTACTCGTGACAGGCAAAGGACTTATGCTCTCTGGGGGAGAAGGAAGCGTATGGATGCTGCTGGGGTATCTTGTGGTTGCCGGAAATTTCATTTATCTAAGCTATAGCACGGCGTTTCGTTTGTTTTCGTACCTGGCGTCCTTTTATATTTTTATTGCGTCTTCTGAGGTATATCACCTCACCAGCTCAAACGATATGAAGCATTGGGCGCTGGCAATTGGATTATCAGGACTGGTGACCTATGCGGCAGGTCAATGGATCAAACCTCTCCGGCGTTCGGGATTGTTTGTAGGAGGCGCCTTTCTTCTGGTCGGTTTTGGGTTTACCCTTTTAATTCCGGAATATTGGCAGATGGCACTGCTCTCGCTTGTTCTGACAGGGTTGGCAGCACGGCACTACCGGCTTGAAGAGGATCTTGCCAAAAAGATGGCCAGTGCAGGCGTTTCCGTCTTTGGCTTTTTCACAGGATTTTCGTCGGGGATGGCCTTGATCCCTGATCCGGACAGGGCACTATCGATCGGGATTGGAACCATTCTTCTGGCGGCTCTTTATTATTGGAGAAAGAATGACAGAATCCTTGGACAATATGCGGTGATGGGAGCCATCTTTGCTTCCTTCATCAGCTTCCTGGCTTCGTTCAGTACGGTGGCCGATTGGGTTCGGCTTTTGTGCAGCGTGTTGTTTGCGTTTATGGTGTTTGTCGGTACACGTTATTTTAAGCAATATATTGGGTTTGGCATCGTGCAGGCGGGCTTGTTCTTTGTGTTTTACTCTTTCCTTCACTTGATTGCAGAACCCGTCAATGAACGGCTCACGCTTATTATTTTGTCCGCTCTGCTGTTTGTTTCGGGAGAGGCATTAAAACGTGCGGACCGGCAAAGCCATCTTCCAACGCTGGTGGTCAGCCAGGCGGCTCTGCTGTATTCAGTGTTTTATACGTTTATTACTTCAGGGGAAACCTTGCCGTATTTTCTTCTTACGGTTCTTTACGGACTGTATGTCTGGCGCTCTGTCCATGAAGCAGAATTAAAATACAGCCTGTATGCGGGACTGACCGTGTTATCCATGGCCTTCGGTTTTACCGTAAACGAATGGTTCCCTAATGAGATTCGTTTGTTATACAGTTTGGTGATGCTCGCTGCTTACTTTGTTGTTTCAGTGATCTGGAAGGAACGGCTCAGGTGGTATATTGTTCCATTTTCGATTCTGGTCATGGCCGAGTATCTTGCGGATTCGTATTATGCAGGAGAGGTTTTGCCTCTGTGGTTTTATGTAGGTGTGGTCCTTGTATTCATGGCGTTCTTTCAATCTCTTAAAGGAAATTGGAGAATTGCTGTGGCGTTTCCGCTAATCTACTTTTGGCTGATGATGGCCAACATGATTGACCTGTACAGCTTATCCGCACAATTAAGTGCGCTTGTCTGGTATGCGATTGGGCTTCTGTTCACAGCTGTAGGAATGTTTATCTATGAAAAACTCTACCATCCTGAAAACGGCGAAAAAGTAGATTTGTACGGAATTGCAGGACTCATCTATGTATGCACCGGCTGCCTGCAGGCAGTGGATTGGGTATTTATTGGCGGGCTGTTCGTGGTTGCGGTGCTTCTGTACCATCATTCTTTACGGATTGCAGCTTTTCCGATGGTTCAAAAGAGCCTTCAAACGGTCTCTTTGGCGGTCGGACTGCTAACCTATTATACAATTCTTGATATGTTCCATGTTCCAAGTGTGATCATCACGGAACTCTATGTGCTTCCCTGGATTCTTTTAAGCTATTTAATTACACAAAAAACGTGGAACCTGAACGAAAAGTCGGTCATGATTGTTCAATACAGCCTTATCGGCCTGATATCCATCATCTTGATGGTCGATGCCATGTACAGCTATAAAATTGCTGATGCCGTCATTTTGGGTTCTCTTGCTGTGCTTAGTATTCTGTATGGATTTATCTCCAAGCAGAAAAGCTATTTCTTCAGTGGTCTGATTGTGCTCATCGTAAATGTGTTCGTGCAGACCCGTCCTTACTGGGGCAATATGCCATGGTGGGTGTATCTCCTCATGGCCGGAATTTTGCTCATCGGGTTTGCGGGCTACCATGAGTTCAAAAAACAAAAGGGGATTGAATCTCCATCATTGAAAGAGCAGTTTCAGCGAAAATGGGGCACATGGTTTGGTGCCTGGAAATAAGGAAAAAGGACAGTTCCGTGTGAGGAACTGTCCTTTTTTGTATCAGCGGGTCCACCCGCTTGCTTCCAAAATGAGATTCTTCAATCATAAGTAGCCTCCTCTAAATAAACGAGCTTTCTACCTGGTTGGCGGAGCAGTAGTATTCACTGGACCGTTTGTATTGTTTTTTTCGGTAATAATAATCGCCAAGCTGTTCATAGCACATCCGGATATACATAAACTCATCTTTTTTCTGAAAGATGGGAAGGGCGATTTCTTCCAAAAATATTTTGTAGTCTTCGTCGTTTCGGCGCTTTGAAACCTGAAATTGAAGAATCTTAAGCAGACAATAGGTTTCGTTCAGTTCGCCTTTTAACAGCTCAAGTCCTTTGGTGATCCAGCGGGTGGCATCTTCGGTTTCATTGAGCTGAAAAAGGTTGTTGGCCAAAAGATAGATGGTCAGTTCTCCGCCTTGGAGATCATTGCGTGCATTCAGAGATTTTAAAAAGTATTCAATGGCTTCCCATGGTTTCTTCATTTTGTGATAAACGATTCCCATATTGTGATAGATATGTATTCGTAAATGGCCGATATCCGGCAGTGATTCAATGCCTTTAAGCGCTTTTTCAAAGTATGTAATGGCGGTAGAATGTTCATTGATCCGGTTATAATCAATCCCAAGAAGAATATAGCAATCAATGACTTTCTTGAATTGAATGTTTTTATGAAATTCCTCCATCGCCCTTTCGGAATGGAAAATGGAAAGGGTGATTTTGCCCAGCCGGCTGTAAATCAAGGCGAGCTGGTAATGGTATTCTGGTTCACTGACATAATCCTTTGCTTTTAAGTAGAGTTCAAGTGCTTTTTGAAAATGGCCTTTCAAATATTCGTAAAGCCCGGAAAAATAATAGTAGTAGGCTGCTGTTTCTTTCGGCGTGTATTCAATGTATTTTTCCGCATGAGCTAATTGTTCTTCCGCACTGTCGAATTCTCGCAACAAGAGAAAGTGCCGAGTGGCGCACAAGTGAAACATGGATAAAAGCTCAATATCCTTAATGCCTTTCATTTTTTTTTCGATATTGATGTAATGGTCCTTTGTCGCAGACCGCTTCCTCGCTTTTATGTCGTCATACCAGCAGTAGATTAATTTTTTTATTTCATTGGTGGAGGAGGACTGCAGCAATTCGTCGTATTCTATGTTTAGTTTTTTGCAAAGCAACTCAAGGATCTCTTTGGAAGGAACAATGCTGTTGTTCTCCACTTTACTAAGGTAGGGAACGGAACAAATTCCCGATGTGAGTTGTTTTTGGGTTAGTTTATTTTTTTCTCTGAAATATTTGATCTTCTCTCCTCTAATCATAATCCACCTCAATCCCTCTTCATCATTCTCATGATATCACATTAAATAACTGATTTTTCCTATTATATACATAATTTATGGGGCATTAGGCAGTTATTTGTCAATAAATGAGGACGCAGCAGGAAAGAAGAAAGAATATGCCATATTTCCTAGGAAATAGATTGACGAATGCTGTCCTATTCTCCTGTTTTTCTGCTGGCACAGGAAATTTTGCTTTTAAAAAGAAATTAGGCATAAGGCGAATAATGAGAAGGAGTGTGGTCCTTGAAAAAAAAGGTTGGTATCATTGGTGGCGGAACGACTGGATTGCAGCTGGCTTATGCTTTAATGGAGGATTTCGATGTCACGATCATCTCTCACCGCACACCGGATCAGGTGCGAAGCGGGAGAATCATGTCCACGCAGGTCCATTTTGGCCCGGCTCGTGAACGGGAAAAGAGATTTCATATGCCAGATTGGAATAGTGAGCAGATGATTACGAGCATTCATATAACGGTAGGTGACCAAAAGCTGTTTGCAGGCCGGCTGGAAAAGCCAGCATTGTCCGTGGATCAGCGGCTTTCTTATTCAACGTATGCTGAGGACTTGGAGAAAAAGGGTGTTACGTTTCAGCAAAGAAAGATCACCGAACAGGACAGGGAGACATTAGGTGAAGAATATGACCTTGTAGTGGATTGTACGGGAAAAAATGGTCCGATCTTTCCGTTTCCGATTGAAAAAGAACTTACTCCGTTTCAGGGGCCACAGCGAAAATGCATTGTAGGCTACTTTAAGGGAGTTAAGCCGGTCTCTCCCTGCGGAGTCAGTGTAACGGTGATCCCAGAGCTGGGGGAAATGTTTGAGATTCCGGCGGAAGCAGAGTCCGGCCCGGTCACTATCCTGTTTATCACAGCTGTCCCTGCTGGCCCGCTTGATATGTTTAAAGGGATTAAATCTCCGGATGCCTTTACGATTAAAATGAGAGAAGCGGTAGAAATGTTCTTTCCGGAGATTCACAGCCGTATTGTTGATGAACTGTTTGCGCTAAGTGATGAAAATGGCTTCCTCCAGGTTGCCATTACGCCTGAGGTGAGAAGGCCATATGTGATGCAGGAACATCAACTCATACTGGGATGTGGAGACAGTGTGGTGCTGAACGATCCGATTACCGGACAAGGATGCAACTTGTCTTCCTACTGTGCGGAGCAGCTGTCTGAACTGCTGGTCGAACATAAACATGATGACCACTGGGGTGTGGAGCTGGGGATTTTATATTGGAATAGAATTAAGCATTTCGTTAAAGAAGTAACAGAATGGACGAATGCGATGACACAGCCGCTACCCGGACATGTTATTCAGATGCTGCTCGGAGGGGCACAGGATCAGGTAACTGCCGATCAGGTAGCCCGCTGGTTCGAAAATCCCTCGAGTGCCCATCAGGTTTTTCTGGCAAAAGTGTAAAACAACTGAAATTAGTGCCGATCTTCCATATATAGGAGAATCGGCGCTTTTTTGTCGTTTCTAGTCCAAACATCCCGAATGATTACAATTATTAGGAACTTAGTCTAGTACCTCCATCCTTCTTTGTTTTTTACAATAGAAACACAAGAGATTGAGCAGGCGGTGAATGTATGATTTTTGATCAGCAAAAGTATCGGATGCAGGCTGAGATGCTGGACTGGTATTACGGTAAAGTTCAGGAGTCCATGCAAAAGTTGGACCAGCTGAGATGGGATCGCAACCGGGTACTGACGAAGGCGTCGAGCTGGGAAAGTAAGAGCAAGGCGTCCTATCAGCAAATGATGTCGGAAGCGGCAAGCACCCACTTTGCTTCGGCAAGCTTGGGTGAACAATTAAAAGATGCGCTGCGCCGGGAAGCAGCCCGGTTAAGGGAACAGGCAGACGAGATGGAGAGACAGGAGAAGCTTCATGAGTCGAATCAGCGTCAATCCCGATGAACTGGAAGACTTGGCGCGCGGATTACCAGGCAGAAAGTTTATTAAGGTAAGATAGGACAAAGATCATACTCATAATTTAGTGTTGAAAACGTCAAATCCATAATGTAAAAGTTGAAGGCATGTGGACGCACTGAATGATGAACAAAATGAATTTGATGAGGAGAAATCCGATAGCACATGGTTAGATGATTCTAATTGGTATGTAATAGAAGATCACGGTGATCGAAAAGGAATTTATGTACCAGCCATCTACCCTGATGGGAAAATCTATTGGCGTTTTCTATAATGAAAGGTAGAAAAGCCCCAGGATCTTACTCAACCCGGGGCTTTTCTTATTTCTATTTAGAAAACTCTGTTTCCAGCGCCTGCATGATCTGCTCCACGGACAATCCCTGTCCGCTTTGTACGGCAGCCAGAAAGGCTCCTTCCACAAGCGGGACATCCTTGAATTGTATGTTCCGGTCCCCGGTATACAGCTCGAGGGCCATTTCGGCGTTCATAGTGGAAGAGCCGATGTCGGTTAAAATGATGGCATCGTCTGTGAGGGAAGAGAATGCTTTTTCGATCCGGGAGACGTCGGTTCCGATTTTCCCGCCATCAAGCCCGCCGGCATTATGGATCTCCACGTTGGCTGCCATCTCGGCAAGAAGCTCCTTCAAACCGTCAGCTAATTTTTCACTGTGGGAAACGAGGATCAAGTTAACCATTCAGCACCTCCGCAATCTGGCGGAGCAGGATGGAGCTGGACAATGCCCCAGGATCCTGAAGACCTTTGGAGGCATCGCCGAAGTACGAGGCCCGTCCTTTTTCCGCTTTCAATTCTTTTGTATATGCCAGCGCGTTTTCAATCACCGTCTCAAGCGGCTCATCGCTCTTAAGCGCCTCAGTAAAGGGCTCAAACACGTCCAGCATGGTTTTCTGGCCGGCCTTGGATTTTCCGCGTGCAGCCACACCGTCCGCCGCCTCTTTAAACCCGTCGTATAATACATCACCCTCTACTGAGCTTTTGCCATTCCACTTGGTAGCAAATTTTACAAAGACAGTACCGAAAAGAGGGCCGGATGCGCCGCCGACTGTTTTAATCAATGTCATGCCCACAAGCTTGGAAAGCTCCCCAAGATCTGCAAAGGAATCTTTATCCTCCAGTTCTTTTTTTACAGCAGTAAACCCCCGTGACATGTTGATGCCATGGTCGCCGTCACCAATTTCCCGGTCCAGGTCCGTCAGTTCATCTTTTTGCTTTTCAATTTGATCCGCTGTATTCAACAATGCTGTTTTCAGACCTTCTGTGGTCAGTTTCATATTATTCACTCCTCACTGGAAATCCAATGGTTTCTGAAGGGGCATCCAGGTACCCGAGCAATTCATCATCGACAGCCAGCAGGGTAATGGAGAAACCGTGCATTTCTAACGAAGTCATGTAGTTTCCTGTATAGCTGCGGGCAATCGAGTATTCTCTCTGTTCCAATTGTTCACTCACATATTTGTAGGCGAGGTACAGTTCTGAGATGGGAGTACCGCCCATTCCGTTTACCATCAGGGCAATCCGTTTGTCGGTTACTTCTGCGGTCAGCCGGTCGAGCAGCTCCGACACGATCTCATTTACAGGTGCGACAGTTTTCCGTTCAATGCCTTTTTCCCCATGGATGCCAATCCCGATTTCCATTTCGTTTTCGTGTAGCTCAAAGCCCGGCTTGCCGCTCTCTGGCATAAAACACGGGGAAAGAGCCATGCCAATGGAACGAACCTGATTAATGGCTTTTTCTGCCGCTTTTTTGACTTCTGATAGCGATTTTCCTGCTGCGGCGGCTGCACCAGCAATTTTATGAACAAAAACGGTTCCGGCCACACCACGCCGATCTTCTGCATTTTTAATGGCAATATCGTCATTAACAATAACCGTTTCAACCTGTATGCCTTCAAGTTCAGCGAGTTCCTTGGCCATGTCAAAATTCATCACATCACCTGAATAATTTTTGACGATCAGCAGCACGCCTGCGCCGCCGTCAGCTGCCTTGATTCCCTCAAGCACCATATCCGGCGTCGGTGAGGTAAATACTTCACCGCATACGGCAGCACTCAGCATGCCTTCTCCAACGTAACCTGCGTGTGCCGGTTCATGGCCGCTGCCTCCTCCCGAAACCAGCCCAACCTGGCCAGAAGGGGTGCCGTCTTTGCGTTTAATGACATTTACACCTTCTACCTTTTCATAGTAATCAGGATGGGAGCGAACGAGTCCATCAACGATGTCTGTTACAAATTGATTAGGATCCTGCAATAGTTTATCCAACGTCATCTCTCCTTATCAGCATGAAAATTCGAAACGCTTACATTGTATTCCCTTCTGTTTATCTTATCAACCTTCTTGCTTCAAAGAAAAAACCCTGTCTATGCAGGCCGTATTATTGAGTGGATTCCACATCGTCCATTTCAATGTTCGGATCGTCAAGTCCGGCGTGGACACCCCAATAATAAAAAATGAGAGAAAGAATAGCCGCAACAAGGGTATCCCAAGGGGCGTGAATAAGATGATCGGTCTTTGTTCCGGGGCCATAGCTGCCAACAAAAGACATGGCGAGCAGGAACAAATAATAGATAATGAGCCACCATCCGGATTTCAGGTGCAGTTTAACCTCTTCTTTTGAAAACGAAGAGGAGCGGTATGCAGCGATAAAATAAAGGATGAGGGAGAGGATGATGATCGGAATGATAAAAGAAACGACCTTCCACTTGCTCCAATAAATTACCAGGGTTGCTCCGACGAATGCAAGCGGGGTAACCACTTGGGCACCTTTTAACAAGAAGGGGCGTTTAAGTTCCGGAAGCTTCTTTCTGAGCGACATGAGCGACACGGGACCGACCACAAACGTCAGCGCTTTTAACGAGGTGCTCGCATCAACCAGATCAGCCCATGCCTGAAAGCGGTAAGGAAGCATCCAAATAATCGCCAGTACCAAGGTAAGCCAAAGCGCAGCTCTTGGCAGTCCGCTTTTCTTATCGATCTTACGAAAAATTTTAAAAAAGTAGCCGTTTTTCGCCCAGGCAAACAATGAGCGGGCAGTTGCCGAAAAATAAATATTCCCGGTGGCTGAAGGAGAGATGACGGCATCAACAAGTACAAGATTGGCGAGCCAGACAACACCCAGTGCAGTAGCCAAATCTGCCCAAGGAGAATCGAAATGAAGGCCGCTCCAGCCATCGCTCAGCATGCCAGAAGGTACAGCCCCGATATAGGCAATCTGCAGGAGCATATAAACCATCAAACCGATCAGGACCGAATAAATAATGGCAAAGGGGATACTTTTCTCGGGGCGACGGGCTTCACCGGCAAATTCAATCGGCTGACGGAAGCCGTTGAAGGCGAATACTATTCCAGCACCAGTAACCGCTGCAAAGATTCCTTTTGTTCCACCGGGCGATGCGCCGGTGACGGCAAAATTGGAAGCATCAAAATGCATGAATAAAACGATGATGATGATAGAGGGGACAACGAATTTAAAAACAGTAAGAAAGGTGTTGATCTTTCCAAACAACGCGACACTCCAGTAGTTAAGGATAAAGAAGAGAAGAATTAATCCGATCTGTACAGAAAATCCTCCTATGGTCGGTGTTCCATCCTTGTGGCCAAGACTGTCAAACCAATACTCCAAATATCCCCGTACGGCCTGGGATTCAATACTAATGACTGCCGAGTAGGCAAGCATGGATATGAAACCGATCAAAAAGCCGACGACAGATCCATGGGTAAAATCCGGGTAGCGGACAAAACCTCCCGCCACAGGCATGGCTGCCCCGAGTTCAGCGTATACCAGCCCGATCATCATGATGATGACTGCTCCGATGATCCAGGAAATCCAGGCATAGGGGCCCGCATACTGAGCTCCTGTGGCTGCAGCATACAGCCAGCCCGAACCAATGATGGAGCCAAGCCCGAGAAACGTGAGATCGAGTGTGTTTAACCTTCGTTTGAATGTTCCATTGTTTTGATTGGACGCCATACCTTTCATCTCCTGAACGGTTAATGTTGTGTAATGATTAGTTTGAAAATTCCCTGAATCATCCAGCTATAAACACGGCAGAAAATAGAAAAACCAGCTTCTCAGGTCTGGGTTCTGAGAAACTGGTTTTTTTATCTTTTTATCATATTGAAATGCGCGTTCAACTGCCCCCTAATCATCGTATCCCGCAATTTTTCCTTTTGGATTTGCTCCTGTGCTTTTTTCAGCTCCTTCCTGATCTCATGCGTCTGAACCCCGTCTTCTCTCTTGTCTGCTATGCTCATCAGCATCTCCACATCTGAAAAGGAATACTTGCGTGTGCCTTTTTCCGTACGGGCGGGAAAGATTAAATTCCGCTCTTCATAATACCGGATTTGTCTCACTGATAACCCTGTTAAGTCCTTAACCGTGCCGATGGAAATCACTTTTTTCTCTTTATATGATGAACTCTCATAAGACACCCACATCACTCCTTTATCAGTGGTGGCACGAAGTTCTTTCCATTACTATAAAGCTTTCTGAATAGAATGAAAAGTAGTATGTTAGATTTTCTAACATACGTTTTGGGGGTCTGAAAAAAGGGCGGAAGGTTATCTTACAGGTTGAGAGATTTCTTCCTGTTCCTTTCGTATACTGAAATCAATCATTCCGGACGAGGGGAGAGAAGCCTTTGTTACGTTTCATCGGACAGTTTGTGATCATCCTCGCCACCCTGGCTGCCGGAAATGCACTGTCATCCTTTTTTCACTTGCCGGTTCCCGGAAGTATACTGGGGATGTTTTTGCTGTTTCTCGGCCTGCTGACAGGAGTTGTGAAATTAAGATGGGTGGAAGGTGTCGCGAACTCCCATCTCCGTCATATGACCTTGCTTTTTATTCCGCCAGTAGTGGGTTTGTTTTTAAACTGGGGAGCGGTTCACATTCAGCTATGGAAAGTGCTCCTTGTTCTTTCATTAAGCAGTTTGTGCATTCTGTTAGGAACAGGATACTCAGTGGAATTATATGAAAAGAGAAAAAGGAGGAGAAACGAATGAGCATCACGTTTGGCAACACTCTGTTAAGTATTGTGGCTACAGCATTGACCTATCTGTTCGGTCTGCGAATTTACCGCAAATCCAATCAGAAGTCCTGGCTCAACCCTTTATATACGGTAACGTTACTTCTTTTTCTTTTACTTCCATTCTTGCATATGGACGTGAAATCTTATGAAAAGGGAAGCAAAATCTTTTCCCTTCTGCTCCAGACGGGAATCGTATCCCTGGCCATTCCTATTTACAAGCAATTTCCTCTGATTAGGAAAAATATCAAAAAAATCACCGTGGGCATAGTAAGCGGCGGGATGGCAGGTATTGCCTCTTCTGTAGCATTTGCGTTTCTTCTTGGATTAAAGGGCGAAGTAGTGGCGTCCCTGCTGCCGAAAACAGCCACATTGCCAGTCGCTTTGTCTGTGTCCAGTTCCCTTGGCGGAACAGCACCGCTTACCATTCTTTTTGTGTTGATTTCCGCTCTTTTTTCGTTGATCGTCGGTCCTCATGTGCTGGATGGTTGCAACATCAAGAGCAAAACGGCACGCGGTCTTGCGATGGGAATTTCCGCCCAGGCGCTTGGCGCAAATCGTTCCTTTCAATGGGGAGAGGAAGAAGGGGCAATGGGAAGTGTAGGAATGACAACGACCGCCATTCTGGTTTCAGTGACAATTCCAATGGGCATGCTGTTCATAGCATATCTATAGAGAAAGGGGATTTTTTGTAATGGAACAGAAAAAGGAAATTCTGATTACAAAACTAATCGAAGCAGGTTTTTATAAATCCGAAAATGGGCATCTTCATGAACTGACATTAGAAGAGCTTTTGAAAGAATATCAAACCTTAAAAATGAAGCCATTTTGTTAATGGAATAATAGATCCCAATAAAAGAGCAAAGATTCTTGTTGGGTGCTGTCCTGGTGGAACGGCCTCCAATGTTATGACCTATTTGGCAAAAGGAGACACTGCGCTGTCTGTTGCCTTAACATCTGTATCCACAGTGCTTGCCCCCATTTTGACGCCATCATGTTTTTTTATTTGCAAGCAAATGGCTTCCTGTTTCACCGGGAGATTTATTCATATCTATAGCCAAAATGATCATAGGTCCTTCCCTTTGTTTCGGTTATCTGTATTGTGGCCATCGTTGGGGCGGTTGTCGGTGGAAGCAAAGAGCAGATTGCATCCACTGGGCTTGCTATTTTCGGCGACCTATTATAGAAAGCAAGCTGAAAAATTGGAGGCAAAGGGAGACCGCTCTCCATCTAAAGCAGCGTAAAACTGCCGAACCTACGGCAGTTTTTCTTTGTGGTCTGTAACTTTTTTCTCTTTCATCCGTATATATGGTATGGTTTTAGAAGAATGACAGTTTCTTACTTTCTTTCCGTGAATTTTATTGGAGGAATGATGAATGGCTGAAAGAGCTGAAAAGAAAAACCAGTCCAGGATTTGGACGGTTTTGGCTGGAATCGGATTGTTTATTTTAGGTAAATTAAAATGGGTTTTTGGATTATTAAAGCTGGGGAAATTTGCAACATTGGCTTCCATGTTTGTATCCGTTGGTGCGTATGCCATGTTTTTCGGTTGGAAATTTGCCGTAGCCCTGGTCTATTTGCTGTTTGTTCATGAGATGGGTCACCTGGTGGCCATGAAACGGAAGGGGATACCGACCTCACCTGCGATTTTTGTACCGTTTATGGGGGCGGTCATCGGCATGAAAGAAATGCCGAAAGACGCGAAGGATGAGGCGTTTGTGGCTTATGCCGGCCCGTTGTTCGGCCTGCTTTCGTTCCTTCCTGCGGTTTACCTGTATGAAACGCAGGGGTCGCCTTTCTGGGGATTGGTTGTCTTTTTGGGTGCATTTATTAATCTGTTCAACTTGTTCCCGGTCTCTCCGCTTGACGGAGGACGAATTGTTGGAGTCCTTTCTACCAAACTATGGCTGATCGGCCTCATCTGTATGATTCCTTACATGTTTATTTCTCCTGACCCGATTATCTTTCTTATCTTCCTGTTTGGGATTGCTACCTGGTGGAGAAGAGTTAGAGAGGATTATGTCTTGCAGGAAAGCAAGCAGTCGCTGGAGCTTCATCAGAAGGAAGAAGAAAAAATTCACGAACTGGTCCGGGAGATGGAGGAATATCGTGATCTTCCCAATTTTCCTTATATCGTGGATACCTTTATCGATGAAGGGAGAGTTGAAAAGGAACGGTTTATCCGTAATCTTCCTTCAGGTTTTACCTGGCCTTTTGTTCATGATAAAAAACGGCTGAAAAAAGACGCGATGCTGACGGAAATTAACCTGCTGCAAAAGCGGGAAAAATATTTTCTTTTTCTATACAAGCATGAAGTTATGAAAGAAAAGGAAATGGAGCGGCTGCTTGCTGAGCAGGAGTTTCATACCGGGGAAGATATGGGTGCTGAGCCTGAAGGCGGTCGTCCTGAAAAAGTTGTTGAAGCCTATCTTATGGCAGTAAAAGACGAGGCCCAAACCCAGCAAGAGGAAGTGGATCGCCGCAAGAATTATTATGTGGCCAGCTTAAAAACAAAAATTGTGGTCCTTCTTTTGTATCTTGCTCTGGCAGGTGTCTTGTCTTATTTCGCAATGTATGGACATACCATTATGGAAGTTCACCGCGAACTGCTTCAGCGGTAATTAAAAAATGCCCGGCACACCATTGGAAGCCGGGCGTATTTTATTATTTTCGTATTCCATAAATGATCAGCCCCAGACCGGCCACAATCCAAAGCAATTTTGCCGTGCTGATCTTGGCTGTGATGCCGACTAACCCTAAGGACATGGTCGAAAAGAAAATAAAAGGTCCGATAATGGACAGCGTGGAATTGATCAGCAAGGCTTTTTCAACTGAATTAAAACGGAGCATTAAAAATGCGGCACTTACTTCGCATACCCCGGACAGAATCCTGATCATGGCCATGCCGAGGACGATTTTCTCAAATACTTGAAACATACAGTCAACCCCCATGAAGTGCATGCTGCACGTAGTCGCCGGCCGTTATGTACCCGTACAATAAATGGCTGTCCATATACTATATGTTGTCCACCCCAAAGTAGAAGTTGAAAGCAAGTGCCTTTTCAAAGGGCTGAAATCACCTGTGAAATGTGTAAATTTATTTGGTATTTTACAAAATAGTTAAAGAAAAAGATTATTCGACAAAACTTCTTACTATTCGCTAAATGATACGTTTGACAACATTTTTTTAAATGTGTAATACTATGAATGTATAGGGCTCCTATACAGATTGTCATGACGAAGGGATAGTGAAAGTACATGCAAGGAAAAGTAAAATGGTTTAATGCAGAAAAAGGATTTGGCTTTATCGAAAGAGAAGATGGAGATGATGTATTCGTACATTTCTCAGCCATCAATTCAGAAGGTTATAAGTCTCTTGATGAAGGCCAAGAAGTTGAGTTTGAAATCGTTGACGGAGCTCGTGGACCACAAGCAGCTAACGTAACCAAACTATAATAATAACTAGCCGATACTTCGGATAATAACCCAGCATTCTTAGAATGCTGGGTTATTTATGTGAATCAATATTCTTCTTCAGATTTGTGAACCTTTTTAAATTTGCCAAACCGTGAACCGAGGTAATAGGCGCCGAGAATGATGGCTACAAAGCCAAGACTGATAAAAAATCCTACCCGCTGATTAGTGTGCAGGAGAGACCCTGCGATCGTAAAGGCAATGAGAGCAATACCCAGATAAGAGGTTAACGGATAGGATGCAGATCGGTAATGCTCTTCGCTGGAGCCAATTTGTTTTCTTTTTTTGATATGGGAGGACAGGATGATCACCCAGTTCAAAATCAGCATGATACCAGCAGAGGTTGTCATATATTCATATACTGTGTCCGGCAATAAAAAGGAGAAAAGGACAGAGATCGCAAGGCCGATACCGCTCAAGCCGAGAGCACCTGCAGCAACTCCGCGGCTGTTCTTTTTCTGAAGGCGTCCGGGAGCATCACCGTCTTTGGCCAGGGAAACCATAATGCTGGTTATGGAGAACAGAGCTCCTACCATGGTAGAAAATGCAGCACTGATCAGTATGACGTTGAATATCGTGTCCAGATAAGGAATAGGGAAACTTGCCAGCGCTTTGACAAACGGGCTTTTGTCCTCATTAATGATGTGAAAGGAAACCATCATCAAAATAAATAGAATACTAACGGCGTACAGCACTGTTAATGCGATGACGAGAAATGTACCGGCTTTTGGTACATCTTTTTTATTTCTTAACTCTGTGGAGAGAACCCCCAGCACTTCAATTCCACCGTAGGAAAATAAAATAAAAATCATCGCGGACCAGAAACCTGAGAAGCCGTTTGGAAACCAGCCGTGTGCAAAGGAAGCAGAAGAAAGACCTGCCTTCGCACTGTTGGGGGAAATGACGCCCGTCACAGCGAGAATCCCAAATCCAATAAACGCCACAAGAGTGGATATTTTGATCACCGCAAAGAACGATTCAATGCTGCCGAAGTTTTTTACGCCGAGCAGGTTAATACCAAGCGCAAGTATAGAATAAACAACGGATAAGAGCCAGAGGGGCACATGGGGCAGCCAAAGCTGTGTAAAGATGGCCAGGGCTGTTACTTCACTGGACATGATCAAAACACCGGCAGTCCAGTAGATCCAGCCGCTCATAAATCCGACAGGATGGCCGAATGCCTGACCGGCATATGTCCGGAAAGAACCGGGCTGTGGATCCTGTACCGTCATTTCAGCAAGTGCACTAAAGACAAAATAGGCCGTTAAACCGGCAAGGAGGTAGCCAATCAGCACGGAAGGCCCTGCTGAATGGATGGAAAGTCCAGACCCCAGAAAAAATCCCGCACCGATCACTGAGCCAATGCCAATCAATGAAAGCTGCCACCAGGCGAGTTTATGGGATTTCCCTTTCTTAACCTTGCTTTGTTGGACGTTTTTCACACTTTGTTTAACAACATTTTGGTTATGCATATCGATCCCTCCTATACCTTACATCCCCATTGTGCCCGAAACTTAGCTTTCTATTGGCTGAGTCGAAAATTGTCGAGAAAGAAATTTTATTGTCAAGATATTTTAAAGTTTATGAAGGAATTGTTAACGGGTATATCGAAATATATATACATCACGGAAGGAGGAGTTAAGATATGCAATTTAACATTCGTGGAGAAAACATTGAGGTGACTCCAGCTTTAAGGGAATATGTTGAAAAGAAAGTTGCAAAACTTAAGCGCTATTTTAACGAAACTCCGAACACTGACGCATATGTCAATCTAAAAGTTTACAACAATACTCAATCAGTCGAGGTAACCATTCCGATGACAGGGCTGCTGCTAAGAGCAGAGGAAAGCCACACCGATATGTATGCGGCAATTGACCTCGTAATTGAAAAATTAGAGCGTCAGATTCGTAAACATAAAACAAAGGTGAACCGTCGTTCCAAACAAAATGGAGGCATTCATGAAATGATTGCCAACAGTGCAGATGCCACTACAACCGTTGTTTTGGACGAAGAGGAAGACGAATTTGAGATTGTCCGTGAAAAACGTTTTGACCTTAAGCCAATGGATACCGAGGAAGCCATTCTTCAAATGGATCTGCTTGGACATAACTTTTTTGTTTACAATCATGCAGAAACCGGCACGACCAACGTGGTGTATAAACGAAAAGATGGAAGATACGGCCTGATCAGCCCGGAATAATCATTAACTCTGAATAACGAAAAAAACAGCCGGCAAAAGAGCACACAAATGTGTTCCTTTGCCGGCTTTTCTGCTCTATTTCTTTTTTATCAGAAAGGACTTTTCTGTGTGAGGCGAGAAAACAAAAGGATACAGAAATGGAGGTTTTTCATGGAATTGCAACAGCAGCTGTCAGAAATAAAAAAACTTCAGCAGCAATGCCAAGCGGAAGAAAATTTGCAACTAAAACTGAACTGGGACATGCTTGAACAGCGTGATGGCAATAGAAAGGAGGACTTTTTTCATTATGAAGAAGGGGAGCTTTGCGCCTTCCTTGGGATCTATGGATTTGGAAGCAAAGCTGAACTATGTGGAATGGTGCTTCCCACCTGCCGCAGAAAAGGAATTTTTACAAAGCTTTTAACGGAAGCCATAGAAGTTGCCAAACAAGAATATGATGAAATCCTGCTCAATACACCGGCAAATTCAACGTCCGGCCTTGCCTTTTTAAAACAAGTGCCATGCGGATACGCTTTTTCCGAACACCAGATGAAGTGGCAGGAAAAAGTCGTTGAAGCATCACATGACGTTTCTTTAAGACCAACGAGGCCCACTGATCTTGAGTTTGTGATGCAGTTGGATGTTGAATGCTTTGGCTTTTCGCTTTCAAAAGCCCAAGAGTATAATCAGCGGATAAAAAATGAAAAAGGACAGGACCGGTATGTGATTGAGAAAAACGGAAAAGCCGCAGGAAAGGTAAGAGTGGCCGCAGCAGCGGGGGAAGCCTGGATTTACGGATTTGCAGTTACTCCGGCGGAGCAAGGAAAAGGGATTGGCCGGAGTGTACTGAATTCTCTTATTTCCTTGGAACAGTCGAAAGGTCATTCGCTGTTCCTGGAAGTGGAAACACAAAATGCACACGCCCTGAAACTTTATGAATCCTGTGGTTTTACGTCCTATAACACACAGGACTATTATCGCCTTTCGCTTTAGAACATGAACGGCTGCGCATTGTTTTTTTGACAATGATGTTTATAATCTACATGAACATGAAAAAGGGGATATTGAGATGAAAAAAATTCTAAAGACCTACCGTTTTCCGCTCATACTGTTGTTATCCATTGTGATCGGAAGCATCATCGGTTTTACACAGGGCAAGGAAGCCGCTGTTTTGAAGCCGTTTGGTGATTTATTTTTGAATGCGATGTTTATGATCGTTGTTCCGCTTGTCTTCTTTTCCATCTCATCAGCCATTGCATCAATGGGCGGTGTCAAGCGATTCGGAAAAGTAATGGGTTCAATGATGGTCGTGTTCCTTTTTACAGGGGTTGTGGCTTCTGTCATCGCGATGGCCGGTGTGAAAATTTATTCACCGTCCAAAGGAGTAAACATCGATCTTGTTAAACCGGAAGATGCCGGTGATAAGGTTTCCATTGGGGATCAAATTGTACAAACACTGACGGTTTCGGATTTCTCCGAGCTGTTTTCACGCAACAACATGCTTGCTCTTATCTTATTTTCAGTACTAATGGGTATCGCTGTTACCATGATTGGCGAAAAAGGAAAACCGTTCGCATCCTTCCTGAAATCAGGCAGTGAAGTGATGCTGAAGATGGTCAGTCTTGTCATGTATTATGCACCAATCGGGCTTGGCGCGTACTTTGCTGCCCTGATCGGTGAATTTGGGCCAACGCTGCTTGGTTCCTATTTCCGTGCGGTCCTTTACTATTATCCACTTGCGATTATTTATTTCTTTGGAATTTTTACGCTTTATGCACTTATGGCCAACGGAAAAGACGGTGTTCGCCTTTTCTGGAAAAACATGCTTTCTCCATCGTTAACCGCTCTGGCCACCTGCAGTTCGGCCGCTTCCATCCCTGTTAACCTGGAAGCCTCGAAAAAGATGGGTGTTCCGGATGACATTAGCGAAACGGCTGTGCCGCTTGGTGCAACGCTTCATAAGGACGGCTCAGTTATGGGCGGTGTCCTTAAAATTACGTTCCTTTTCGGGATTTTCGGCCATGATTTTTCGGGTATAGGAAACTACCTGCTTGTGCTGGTCGTTTCCCTGCTTGTTGGCATGGTGATGGGTGCGATTCCACAAGGCGGAATGATTGGCGAAATGCTCATTCTTTCCTTGTTCGGATTTCCTGTGGAGGCACTGCCGATCGCAGCTGCCATCTCCACCATTATCGATCCGCCGGCCACCCTTCTTAATGCAACAGGTGACAACGTAGCCAGCATGCTTACTGCACGTCTGGTGGAAGGTAAAAAAAGGATGAAAGAAACCGTCATGAGACTTGGCGAACAAAAGGGAGCATAATCCCTTCGGGCACGGCCAATTACGGCTGTGCCTTTTTTACATAATTTGAGGGTTTAAAAGGTCCTGTGAACGTCCATCCTAGATGGAAATTCCCTTTCAAAAAAAGGAGGACAGGGCAAAAGTCACGTTAAGGTTTTTTGTAAATTCTTTTACATTTCCCCACCTGTATCGTTTTTTCTTTATACTGGGAATCAGAGAGTTTGTGGAAGAGCGTGTAAAATAATTGAATTGACAGCCATAGAAGTTTCGCCTTTCTTGTCGTAAAATTCACAAACTGATAGAATAAGTAATAGCACTTATTTCCTGAACAGAGGAGCGTTAGCAGATGATAGGATTGCTTAAAAAGATTTTTCCGGGCACGAACGAACGAAATTTAAATAGATACCAAAAAATTGCCGACCAGGTGGACGGACTGGGAGATGCCCTGAAAGGTCTTTCGGATGAGGAACTGAGCCAAAAGACCGAGGAATTTAGAGAGCGCGTCTCCAACGGAGAATCTCTTGATGCTCTTCTTCCTGAGGCATTCGCGGTAGTACGTGAAGCGGCTGACCGTATTCTCGGATTACGTCCTTATCCTGTTCAGATCATGGGGGCAACTGCTCTTCATGAAGGCAACATTGCCGAAATGAAAACAGGTGAAGGTAAAACGCTTGTGGCGACCATGCCGGTGTACTTGAATGCACTTGAAGGCAAGGGTGTCCATGTTGTTACGGTTAACGAATATCTTGCACGCCGTGACTCCGAATTGATGAGCCCGTTGTATAACTTCCTTGGCCTTACTGTGGGGTTGAACATTTCCGATATGTCCAGAGAAGAAAAACAGGAAGCGTATGCTGCGGACATTACTTATGGAACAAACAACGAATACGGATTTGATTACCTTCGGGATAACATGGTGGTCTATAAGGAACAAATGGTTCAGCGTCCTCTCAACTTTGCGATTGTCGATGAGGTTGACTCCATCCTGGTCGACGAGGCGCGTACACCGCTGATCATTTCCGGTTCGGCTCAAAAGTCAACTGAGTTGTATATGATGGCTAACATGTTTGTCCGTACACTGAAAAAAGAAGAAGATTACACAGTCGATATTAAAACGAAAAATGTTCAGCTTACAGAAGAGGGAATTACGAAAGCTGAGCAATATTTCAATATTGATAACTTGTATGATTATAACCATGTTACGCTGAATCACCATATTAACCAGGCATTGAAGGCCAATGTCATCATGGTATTGGATGTTGATTATGTAGTTCAGGATGGCGAGGTTGTTATCGTTGACCCGTTCACAGGCCGCTTGATGGCAGGGCGCCGTTACAGTGAAGGGCTTCACCAGGCCATCGAGGCAAAGGAAGGTCTGGAAATCCAGCGTGAGAGCATGACGCTTGCGACTATTACGTTCCAGAACTATTTCCGTATGTACAACAAACTTTCGGGTATGACGGGTACAGCGAAGACGGAAGAAGAAGAATTCCGCAATATTTACAACATGGAAGTCGTGGCAATTCCTACGAACCGTCCGATTGCCCGTGTTGATAATTCTGATTTTGTCTATAAATCCATGGCAGGGAAATTCCGCGCCATTGTTAAAGAAATTCAGGAACGCCATGAAACAGGCCAGCCGATTCTTGTAGGTACGGTTGCTGTTGAAACGTCAGAACTTCTTTCCCAGATGCTTCGCAAAAAAGGAATCCCGCATAATGTTTTGAATGCGAAAAACCATGAACGTGAAGCAGAAATCATTGAGAACGCCGGCCATAAAGGCATGGTGACCATTGCGACCAACATGGCCGGCCGTGGTACAGATATCAAGCTTGGAGAAGGAGTTCGCGAAGTCGGCGGCCTTCATATCCTTGGTACGGAGCGCCATGAATCCCGCCGTATTGACAATCAGCTTCGCGGTCGTTCAGGACGTCAGGGAGATCCGGGATCTTCTCAGTTCTACATTTCCATGGAAGATGAATTGATGCGCCGATTTGGCTCTGACAACATGATGAACATGATGGAACGCCTTGGAATGGATGAAGATACGCCGATTGAAAGTAAGCTGGTTACCAAAGCGGTTGAATCCGCACAAAAACGGGTGGAAGGCTCCAACTTTGATGCCCGTAAGCAGTTGCTTCAATATGATGATGTTATGAGACAGCAGCGTGAAATCATCTACAAACAGCGCCAGGAAGTTCTTGATGCCGAAAACCTTGGGGACATTGTTCTCCAGATGGTGGATTCCACTATCGACCGCATTGTAAAAGCTCATACGCAGGAAGAAATCGTGCAGGAAGAATGGGATCTTGACGAAATTGTTAACTATTCTGTGGCAACCTTCCTGAATGAGGAGGATGTGACAGCTGATGATCTTAAAGGTCTTGATCAAGAAGAGATCATCGAGCTTCTGAAAGAAAAAGCACACGCTGCTTTTGCTGAAAAGGAAGCACTTATTGAACCTGAGCATATGCGCGAGTTTGAAAAAGCAGTAATCCTCCGTGCCGTTGACTCCAAATGGATGGATCATATCGACCAGATGGAACAGCTGCGCCAGGGGATTCACCTTCGTGCCTATGGGCAGAATGATCCGCTTCGCGAGTACCAGTTCGAAGGCTTTGAAATGTTCGAAGCGATGGTTGCGGCCATTGAAGAAGAGATTTCCATGTATATCATGAAGGCTCAAGTTGAACAAAACATGCAGCGTGAGCAAGTGGCAGAAGGAAAAGCCGTGGTACCGAGCGATAAGCAGGAAACAAAGCGCAAGCCGGTGAAAAAGAAACAAAACATCGGACGCAACGCTCTTTGCCCGTGCGGAAGCGGTAAAAAATACAAACAATGTCATGGAGCGGAGAATTAATTCTCCCGGGATGATATAATAAGAAAAGGTGCAGGGAGAGTCGGAGGATCCAGACTCTCTTTGCTGTGTCTATTTACAACAGCTAAGCATATACTCACGATGAACCAAAAATACGAGGTGGCAGAGATGGAATTAGTAGAAATTAAGCAAGAACTCAATATTATGGCTAAGCGATTAGCGGACTTCAGGGGGTCTCTTTGACCTCGACCAAAAGAAGGCAAAAATAGCCGAGCTGGACGAAAAGATGAGCGTACCGGAATTTTGGGATGACCAAAACGCGGCACAGACCGTGATCGGTGAAGCCAACGGATTAAAGGAGCAAGTCAACCAGTTTGAAGATCTGAACGGCCGTTATGAAGACTTGGAAGTCGCGCATGATATGCTGAAGGAAGAGTTTGATGCTGACATGCAGAAAGAACTGGAACGAGATCTGAAAGATATGGTTGATGCGCTGAATACGTTTGAGCTCTCGCTGCTTTTAAACCAGCCGCACGACAAAAACAATGCGATTCTTGAGCTTCACCCGGGTGCCGGCGGAACGGAGTCACAGGACTGGGCTTCCATGCTTCTTCGCATGTACACCCGCTATGCGGAACGAAAAGGATTTAAGGTGGAAACGCTGGATTATCTTCCGGGAGATGAAGCGGGTGTTAAAAGCGTTACCCTTGGCATCAAAGGCCACAATGCCTATGGCTATTTGAAAGCGGAAAAAGGGGTTCACCGTTTGGTGCGAATCTCCCCGTTTGACTCATCAGGCCGCCGTCATACATCGTTCGTTTCTTGCGATGTGGTTCCTGAACTTAATGATGATGCAGAAATTGATGTTCGTACGGAAGATTTGAAAGTGGATACGTACCGTGCCAGCGGCGCAGGCGGACAGCATGTAAATACGACGGACTCGGCCGTTCGTATTACGCATATCCCGACAAACACCGTCGTATCCTGCCAGACCGAACGTTCACAGATCAAGAACCGTGATCATGCCATGAAAATGCTGAAGGCCAAACTGCTGCAGCGCAAGATTGAAGAACAGCAAGCCGAATTGGCGGAAATCCGCGGGGAACAAAAAGAAATCGGCTGGGGAAGCCAGATCCGCTCTTATGTGTTCCACCCGTACAGCATGGTCAAAGACCATCGCACCAACACCGAGATGGGGAACGTTCAAGCGGTAATGGACGGAGATATTGAATCCTTTATTGATGCATACCTTCGTTCGCAGATTAAATAATTTTTGTAAAAGCCGGTCCTGATCAGGGTCCGGCTTTTTGGTTTTATGAAATGATGAAAAAGCAGCCCGGAGTTTTCACCGGGCTGCTTTTTTTGCATGGATATGTAGTTTATTGAAGGGGCAGGGATTGTTCAGGCATAGGTACACTGCGCTGCAGAACCTCAATTTCATGTTCAAGGTAGGAAATATAATGTTCCATTTGTTCAAAGCGCTGAAGCACCGCCGAATGATAATGATCCAAATCCTGTTCAAACCGGTCAAAATTGTGTTCCATTGTGTCCAGCTTTTTTTGATACACATCCAGTCTGCTCAGTGCTTCCTCCATACGCTGCAAAATGAGAAGATACATCTTTTTCTCATCCATTTTTTAAACATCGCCCTTTCTGTCTCGGAGTTTAGTTCAATTTTAACCGAATCTTGTCCGGAAATGTTAAGAATCTTTCGACAAAAGTAAAATAGTAGGAATACCCCTTCCATTTATTCCTTTACCGCGTCATCGGAATCTCATTCACAGGGCAGACTAGTAGTGATATAATGAGTCGGGTTTTATGGTTTTACAACTAGAGAACGTTCGGAAAGTAGGTAAATGAACGAATGATGACAGCTTTGCGAAGACGCAGAGGAGTTTTGCCGCCAAAAGCAGAACTCGCTTTGGAATATATTTTTGTAGTTATCGGGTCTGCTTTTGTTTCCCTGGCTTTTTCTGTTTTTTTATTGCCCAATAAAATTGCTTCCGGCGGTGTCAGCGGGATCAGCACCATCCTGAAATGGGTGGCCGGCTGGGATCCTTCCTACGTGCAATGGGCATTGAACATTCCGTTGTTTTTTGCCGGTATTATTTTTCTCGGAAAACAATTTGGCGCAAAAACACTGATTGGTACCCTGGTGCTGCCCTTCTTTGTTTTTCTTTTCACTGGCTGGGGAGCTGCAACGAATGACCCCTTGCTCGGTGCTTTATTTGGCGGATTGGGTGTCGGGGCCGGCCTTGGCATTGTCTTCAGAGGCAAGGCTTCAACAGGCGGTGTAGACTTGCTCGCCCAGATTATTCATAAATATTTCGGAATATCGCTTGGAACATGTATCCTCTTTATCGATGGAACCATCGTGCTGACGTCAGCCCTTGTTTTTGGTCTGGAAAAAGCCCTTTACGCACTAATTGCCATGTTCTTAACCGCAAAAACGATTGATGTGGTCCAGATGGGGCTTGGAGTGTCCAAAGTCGCTTTGATTATTTCAGACCAGGAAGAAGAAATGAGGCAGGGAATCCTGACTGACCTTTATCGTGGTGTGACCAAGATCAATGCGCTTGGCGGTTATACACAGGACGAGCGCCCGATGCTGATGTGCGTTGTTGCACAATACGAAGTGACAAAATTAAAACAGTATGTAAAAGGAGTGGATCCTTCCGCATTCGTCATACTGCTTAATGCAAACGAAGTGCTGGGGGAAGGATTCAAACGAGCATAAATTTAACAATAAGAAGCGGTTGGATCTCAATTTCAAACGCTTCTTTTTTTTCGGTGAAAAAGGTTGCGGAATATTGAGAAATTATGGATATAGCTTAATTCTTTCACTTCTACCGACAAGACAGGGCTAGTAAAGGCGAAAGGGTATGTTTGTTAACTATAAAAAAAGTCTGTTCAAGTTAAATACCGGCATGGCAAGGAAACAGGCCGTCCCCGCCTGTTTTCTAAAGAATGCGAAAGCTGTCGGATTTTCTTTGGCGGCAGATCTGAAAGATGGGTAAATAGTCCCTTGTTTTGATTCAGGAAGTTACCAACTTGAAATCAAACTGTAATAAAAATCGCAAAATCCGATGTTATAATAGGGATTACGGGAAAAAACACCAGTTTTATATGAATTGGTTAAAAAAGATTGTCGAATGAAAAAAGTGGTTTGGGAAATTAGAGTTCATGAAATAAGGAAGTGAATTACGTTGATAGAAATGAAGGATGTATGGAAAACATATCCCAATGGCGTAATGGCCTTAAATGGGATTGATATCTACATAGATAAAGGTGAATTTGTTTATGTAGTCGGGCCAAGCGGTGCCGGCAAATCCACTTTCGTTAAGTGCATGTACCGGGAAGAAAAACCGACAAAAGGTTCCATTCTTATTCAGGGGACTGATCTAGCGAAGTTAAGAGAACGGCATATTCCGAAAATGCGCAGAAAAATTGGCGTCATTTTTCAGGATTTCAAATTGCTGCCGAAGCTGACCGTATATGAGAATGTTGCTTTTGCGCTTGAAGTCATTGAAGAATCGCCAAAAGTCATTCGCCAGCGGGTTATGGAAGTGCTTGATCTCGTAGGTTTGAAGAATAAGGCACGTTCTTTCCCTGATGAACTATCAGGAGGAGAACAGCAGCGTGTATCTATTGCACGGTCGATCGTCAACCATCCTCCGGTTATCATTGCGGATGAACCGACAGGAAACCTCGATCCGGAAACGGCTTGGGAAATCATGGACATTTTTAAAGAAATCAATGAACGTGGCACAACGGTAGTGATGGCCACCCATAATAAAGATATTGTGAACAGTTTCAAAAAGCGCGTAATTGCCATCGAAGGCGGCAGAATCGTGCGTGACGAACAGAAGGGGGAATACGGGTATGAAATCTAGAACCCTAAAACGTCACTTTGCAGAAGCATTTAAAAGTCTCGGAAGAAATGGCTGGATGTCATTTGCCTCCGTTAGTGCGGTAACGGTTACTTTATTGCTTGTCGGCGTTTTTCTAGTGGTGCTATTAAACTTGAACCATCTTGCCAGCCAGATTGAAGGCGATGTGGAAATTCGGGCGTATATTGACCGCACGACCAAACAAAGCGAATATAACGATTTGCAACAGAAAATGGAGCAAATCCCAAATGTGAATGAAGTCAAATTCCAGTCCAAGGAAGACGGACTACAGGAATTGATCAAGAGTCTTGGAGATGAAGGGAAGGCTTTTTCATCCTTAAAAAATGAGAATCCATTACCAGATGCCTTCATCATTAAAGCCAAGAAGCCTCAGGATACATCAACTGTCGCTTCTGAAATTGAAAAGTATGATCATATCAAGAAAGTAGATTACGGACAGGGAACCGTTGAGCGATTGTTCAAAGTGACAGGCGTAGCCAGAAATGTCGGACTTGTACTGATCGTTGGATTGATCTTTACAGCAATGTTCCTCATTTCCAACACGATTAAACTTACAATTCTTTCCCGCCGCAAAGAAATTGAAATTATGAAACTGGTAGGAGCTACAAACGGATTTATTCGCTGGCCGTACTTTATTGAAGGCTTTACCCTTGGTCTGATGGGATCGATTATCCCGATTCTCGTGGTGATATTTGGATACGAGTTCCTGCATGGACAAGTGAACAACCAGCTTGATACCGTGTTCGTTAAATTATTGCCGGTCTATCCGATGGTGCTTCAGCTTTCTATAATGCTGGCCGTAATCGGCGGATTGATTGGAGTATGGGGAAGCATGACTTCCGTACGCAAATTCCTAAAAGTATAATTCAATTACAGGGGTAGAAAAGGGGAGGACTTGAGTTGAATAGAAAGATCGCAGGATTAACACTATCATTGAGCCTCGCTCTTAGCGGTATTACAGCATACCAATCATCTACGACAGCCAGCGCAGAAACGCTAAAGAGTATTAAAGAGAAAAAAGAGGCGAATAAGAAGAAACAAGACGCAGCAAACGAAAAGCTTAAACTAAATGAAAAGAACCAGGAAGCAACACGAAATGAAATTGCACGCATCGATCAATCAACCGCTGATACGGAAAGCAAGATCAGCAAAAAAGAAACAGAGATTCATAACACAAAAGATCAAGTGGAGCAGCTGAAAAAGGAAATTGAGGTTGTTCAAAAACGAATTGATAAACGGGACAAGCTCTTAAAGGACCGGATCAACTCCATGTATCAAAGCGGCGGAGCAGTCCAGTATCTTGAGGTAGTGCTTGGATCCAAGAATTTCGGTGATTTCCTTGACCGGGTAGTAGCGTTGAATCTGATTGCCGATCAGGACCGCCAGCTTCTTGAAGAGCAAAAGAAGGACAAAGAACTGCTTGAAGATAAGAAAAAGACGGTTGAAGACAAGCTTGCTGCTTTGGAAGATAAAATGAAAGAACTGAAAGATTTGAAAAAGCAGCTGGATGCTCAAAAGAAAGAGAAAACAAGATTGATGGCATCCTTAAAGAAAAAGCATTCCAAGATTGAAGACGACGTTGAAAAATACGAAAATGCGGCTGAGTTGTTAAACAGCCAGGAGCAGGCCATCAAAGAAGAGAAGGCACGCGCCAAACAGGCAAGTGAACAACAGAGCACCAGCGGCAGCGCAGGGAAAAATGCTTCCAATACCGGCTCTGGAATGATCATGAAGCCGGCAGCCGGTGTTTTCACCTCTGGCATTGGTTCACGCTGGAACAAGTTCCATGCCGGCGTGGATATCGCCCAGGCTGGAAAAGTTCCGATTTATGCAGCGGCTGACGGAACAGTGATCCGTTCTGATTACTCTTCCTCTTATGGAAATGTAATTTTTGTTACGCATAACATTAACGGCCAGACCTGGACAACGGTTTACGCCCACATGAGAGAGCGTGTTGTACAGGGCGGTTCGGTAAAACGCGGACAGCTTATTGGCTATATGGGGAACACGGGACATTCATTTGGTCAGCATCTGCACTTTGAACTTCACAAAGGGCCATGGAATGCATCCAAATCCAATGCCGTTGACCCTCGTCCATATATGTAAACAGAAGAAAAATATGGACATAAAAATACAAGCTGTTCATAATATAAAGTAGGAGTTACGCGGACATACATCAGGTCCATCTCTTACTTTGAAAGTGGCATCGCATCCGCAAGGTGTGATGCCTTTTTCTGCAAACAAATGAGGTGAGCGAAATTGAAAAGAAAAGTTGTTGCACTTCTTATGGTATTATCGCTTGTAATTGGAGCGGGGGGCATGTATGGCTGGATGAAGTGGTCACAGAATGACCAGTCCATCGGCAATGCAGGAACGGTCAATGAACTGAAGAGCACGAAAGCACCAGTCAACCAAGATGAGGAATTTGCAAAGCTTCAAAAAACCTATCAGCTGATTTCCTCAAGGTATTACCAAAAGGTGAGTTCGGATAAATTGCTGGAAGGTGCCATTGATGGAATGGTAAAAACCTTGAAAGATCCATACTCTGTCTATATGGATGAAGACACGGCGAGCCAGTTTACCCAATCACTGGATTCATCTTTTGAAGGAATTGGAACGGAAGTCAGCATGGTCGATGGCAAAGTGACCGTCATCGCTCCATTTAAGGATTCTCCTGCCGAACGTTCAGGAGTAAAGCCAAATGACCAAATTGTTTCAGTGGATGGAAAAAGTCTGGAAGGTCTCGACCTGTACAAGGCTGTCCTCAAAATACGTGGAAAAAAAGGGTCAACCGTCACACTTGGCATCAAACGAAAAGGTGTGAATGACACCTTGAAAATTGATGTAAAACGAGATACCATTCCGATTGAAACGGTTTATTCGAACGTTCAGAAAGTCGACGGGAAGAAAATCGGGGTGCTGAACATTACTTCCTTCTCGGAAGACACCGGGTCGGACTTTAAGAAAAAATTGAGTGATCTGGAAGGCCAGGATATTCAAGGCCTGGTCATCGATGTCCGGGGGAATCCGGGAGGGTACCTGGACGCGGTGGACAGCATGCTGAAGGAAATAATTCCTGAAGGCAAGCCGTTTGTTCAGATCCAGGACCGCAAAGGAAACAAGCAGCGCTTTGTTTCCGAACTGAAAGAAAAGAAAGACTACCCGATCGTCGGACTCGTTGACGGGGGAAGTGCATCCGCTTCTGAAATCATGGCAGGAGCGTTGAAAGAAGCGGGCGGATATCCGCTTGTTGGTGAAAAAACGTTCGGTAAAGGAACCGTTCAGCAGACCATTGATCTTGGGGACGGCAGCAATGTCAAGCTGACCCTCGCCAAATGGCTGACTCCTGATGGGAACTGGATCCACAAGAAAGGGATTAAACCGAACTATGCGGTGAAGCAGCCGGCTTACTTCTATTCCAGCCCGCTCAGCATCGAAAAACCACTTGCATATGATATGAACAGCGAACAAGTCAAAACCGCACAAAAAATGCTGAAAGGGCTGGGCTTTGATCCCGGCCGTGCGGATGGATATTTTGATGAAAAAACTGAAACCGCCGTTACAGCTTTCCAGAAAGCCAACAAACTAACTCCATCCGGAAAAATTGATCAAAAAACAGCGGGTGAGATCGAAAGCAAAATCATTACTCAAGTCCGTAACAAGAAAAACGATCTCCAGCTTCAAACGGCATTGAAAATTGCCGCAAACAAAAAGAACTAAAGAGAAAAACCCGCAGGCTCGAGGCTTGCGGGTTTTCTTATGAATGAATTTACAAAATCCACACATTTTCTAACACTCCGACATCTTTTCAGGTTATACTTATAAAGATTAATGAGATAAACTTTTTGAAAATAACATTTCAGGCGGAGGCCGGAATCCATTAAAAATAATTAAGAAAAGATGCTTTAAGGAGAGATTTGTTCCATGGATATTTACTTTAAAGAACTGCTTGATGGAATAGCGGGTCTTTTTTTGCATCCACTTTCATACGTATTTGTGATTGTTGCTTTTGTGATCGGCTTTAAGCGGGTTAAACGGGAAAGGAGAGAATTTAAAGTAAAAGTCCATCCGGTGATTGATAACTTGATTCAATCCTTTTTTCCCGGTCTGTTGATCGGTGTTCTGTTCTCGGCTGTCCTGCTTGTGACAGGTATCGCGATTCCGATGGGAATGGTTGCTTTAATCGGGTTAATGTATTTGCTGCTCGGTTTGACCATGAAAACCAGGTTTCTTAACCCTGCTTATGCGATCGGACTGGCGTCCATTGTTGCCCTGTTTCTTCCGGGGTTTGAGACAGGTACTGATTTTATCGACAAGTGGGTCAGGGATGTACAGAGCACACCGCTTGATTCACTCGGCATCCTGATGGCCATGCTGGTCATACAGGAAGGAATATTGATTATCTGGAAAGGCTCCAGCAGGACGTCACCCCGGCTGCTGAAAGGAAAGAGGGGGCAGTATATCGGTGCCCATGAAGCGACACGGTTTTGGCTTGTACCGCAATTTTTGCTGATCCCCATGGGCGCTATTCCGGCGCAGGGAGACTGGCCGATGTTCGGAATGCAGGCGGTTGGCTACTCCATCCTGCTTGTTCCGTTTGCTGTGGGCTTTCGTCAGCTGAATGCCCATTCGCTGCCACAGGAAGCGATTAAAGCTACAGGTAAGCAGGTTTTGGCGATGGGCGCATTGATCGTGGTTATCACCCTTGTCGGTGTGTTTACCGATCTTCCGCTCCTTGCTGTCATCGCCCTTATTGGTGGAATGCTTGGCCGGGAACTGATTACTGTTATTAACAGCCAGAAGGACGATCACGGGAAACCCTTCTTTACACGCCGCAACAATGGCCTTGTGGTTCTCGGTGTTGTGCCGGGTACCCCTGCTGCAAAGATGGGGATTCAGGTGGGCGAAGTGGTTATGAAGGTAAACGGTGTTTCCCTGAACAATGAGAGCGAATTTTACCAGGCGCTGCAGATCAATGCCGCGTTCTGTAAACTCGAGATTCTTGACCACCAGGGGGAAATCAGGTTTGCCCAGCGTTCACTTTATGAAAACGAACACCATGAATTGGGTTTGCTGTTCGTTCACGAAGTAACCGAGAGAAAGAGTGTGGATGTTTCGTAAACAAGAAAAGCAACAAAGAAAAAGGCATGCCCATGCGCGGGTATGCCTTTTTTGCTATGAACCGTATGGTGGCTGGTAAAGCGGCTGTTGATAATATCGGATGGGGTATTGTGGATCCGGTCGATTGCCGCAGTCCGTTGGAGGGCCGATGAACATGGTGGGCTGCACAGGGTTTACCGTTTGCTGCCACTGATTTTCGTTCAAGCAATAAGTGTGGGCCATGATATTGGCAGGGGTAAACTTGAGCAGATCTGACCCCAAGATGACATCAGGTGTTGGCGAGTTAAAAATGGCCAGCAGATGGGTTTGATCCGTGGTGGCTACTTCATAATGCCACCAGCCTTGAGGAACGTTGGCCACTTGCCCGGGAGCGATGGAAAAATGCATAAATTGTTTGGTGAAAGGGTTGAAAATGGAAACGACAGCAGCACCCGAAATGCAGTACACCAATTCAGCCGCATTTTGGTGATAATGAGGTTCCACCACATTATTGCTGCTCAAAAAAATATCCAGCAGGGATACATTGTCCAGCGTGTTCAGCTCGTTGATTCCCAGCACATTAATGTAATTTTGCCGGTCTTTCGTCACGACGTTCGTATTGATGGTCGCGCTGAATTGCACGGAAGGGGATGTATAATTCAAATTTTGAGCCATATTCCATTCCTTCTTTCCCTCATGACATGATTACATTAGGCTATGCGAATGCCCATATAACGTGAATACTTAATCGACCTGCCTGCATCACGGGCAGGCTTTTTTCATTTCGTTTGTCCACTTTGTGACAATCCGCACACAACAAATAAAAACAGCCTGGAACAGTGACATTTATCACATATGAGATAAGCCCTATCGTTATAGCATGAGATAGTACTTATTTCACATAAGAGAAAACGTAAATAGAAGAAAGGAGAGGTTCATATGAGCAAGCGATTTTCATCCGGCCGCCTTTGGAGGGTAGCCGTTCTGGCGGCAGGTCTGCTGGTGTTTTTGTCCGGTTGTGACCGGCGCTATCTGATCTTCAATCCATCCGGCCCGGTGGCGGAAAAGGAACTACATTTGATTATTTTATCAGCAGTGCTTTGTGCTGTTGTGGTCATTCCAGTGTTGGGGCTGCTTATCTTTATCATTTATCGGTACCGCGATAAACCGGGCAATAAAGCTCCTTATACGCCGGAGTGGAATGACAGCAAAATATTAGAATTTGTCTGGTGGGGAGTTCCGATTATTATTATTGGTATTTTGGGTGTGTACACGGCAAAAACTACCTACTCCCTTGTAAGGCCGCCGGTGGAGGATGTGAAGCCGATCACCATTCAGGTAACTTCTCTTGATTGGAAGTGGCTGTTTCAATACCCGGACCAAAAAATTGCTACCGTTAACTATGTCGAAATCCCAGCCGGTGTTCCGGTCCAGTTTCATTTAACGTCGGATCAGATGATGAACTCGTTCTGGGTACCTGAGCTTGGCGGTCAGGAATACACCATGCCGGGTATGGCGATGAGGCTTTGGCTTCAGGCGGATCAACCGGGAACCTATTACGGCTCCGGTGCCAACTTTACCGGAAAAGGCTTTGCACACATGAAGTTTAAGGTGGTAGCCAAACCACAGGCTAGATTTAATCATTGGGCCAAACAGGTGAAAAAGACCGCTCCTGTACTGACTGAAGCAAAATATCAGCAGCTTGTCCAAAAAGGCCTGGCGGAAAAGCAAACCTACTCTTCATATCCCGAGAAGTTATTTCTCGACACGATCGACCGCAATGGAGGCAAATACATGAAGCCAGGAATGAAACACGGCGGACACGACATGTCGATGATGGACAACGATAACGAATAGAAACGACAGGGGGAAGAACAAGTGGGAGAAAAAGCGAAAGGATTTTTTGTAACGGGTGACCCGCTTATCTATGGCGCAGATGTATCCATAATCATCACGCTGCTTGGCATTCTTATTTTTCTGACGTATTTCAAAAAATGGGGCTGGCTGTGGCGCGAATGGCTCACAACTGTCGATCATAAAAAAATCGGAATTATGTACCTGGTGTCGTCCTTGCTCATGCTGTTCAGGGGAGGGGTGGATGCCCTCCTGATGAGGATGCAGCTTGCGATGCCGAACACTCATTTTCTGCAATCGCAGCACTACAATGAAATTTTCACCACACACGGAACGATCATGATTCTTTTCATGGCGATGCCGTTCATGTTTGCACTTTTTAACATTGTTATTCCGCTGCAAATCGGAGCCAGGGACGTGGCGTATCCGTTCCTGAATGCGATGAGCTTCTGGCTGTTCTTTTTCGGCGCATTGCTCTTTAACTTGTCCTTTGTGATTGGCGGATCTCCGGACGCAGGCTGGCTCAGCTATCCTCCGCTTTCCGAATTGGCCGGAAGCCCCGGCCCGGGACAGAACTTTTATATCTGGGGAATTCAAATTTCCGGAATCGGCAGCCTGGCGACCGGCATCAACTTCCTCGTGACCATTTTAAAAATGCGCGCACCCGGAATGAAATTGATGCAGATGCCGCTGTTCACATGGTCGGTTCTTTCCAGCTGCATCACCATCATCTTTGCCTTCCCGGTATTGACAGTAACACTCGCTTTGTTGTTTGTTGACCGCTTTTTCGGTGCTCATATCTTTACAGCTACAGGCGGCGGAAATCCGATGATGTATGTCAACCTGATCTGGATGTGGGGACATCCGGAAGTGTATATCGTTGTCCTCCCGGCGTTTGGCATTTATTCCGAGATCGTCAGCACGTTCTCCAAAAAGAAAATCTTTGGCTACAAATCGATGGTTTTTTCCATGATGATCATCTCTGTACTCGGTTATTTCACCTGGGTCCACCACTTTTTCACCATGGGGGCTGGAGCCGATGTAAATACGTTCTTTGCGATCACAACGATGGCAATCGGTATTCCGACAGGGGTTAAGATATTCAACTGGCTGTTCACCATGTTCCGGGGACGAATCACGATGACGCAGCCCATGCTCTGGACGCTCGCATTTATTCCGTGTTTTCTCGTCGGCGGAGCAACCGGTGTGATGCTTGCGGCAGCGCCTGCAGATTACCAGTACCATAACAGCTACTTCCTGATTGCCCACTTCCACCAGACGCTGATTGGCGGTGTCGTTTTCGGATATTTGGCCGGACTTTATTATTGGTGGCCGAAAATGTTCGGGTTCAAACTGAACGACCGCATTGGAAAATGGGCTTTCTGGACATGGAACATCGGCTTTTATGTATGCTTTATGCCGCAATATGCCCTTGGATTCATGGGTATGACCCGCCGCGTATACACGTACGGCTGGGATATGGGCTGGGCGCCGTATAACATGGTGTCAACTGTTGGTGCCTTTCTGATGGGAATCGGATTTGTCTTTCAGGTGTGGCAGATTCTCTACAGCATCAAGCATGGTGAGCGGGATCTGACAGGCGATCCATGGAACGGCCGGACACTGGAATGGTCGATCCTGTCGCCTGCGCCACACTATAACTTTGCCCATCTTCCTGCAGTGAAAAGTGACGATGCCTGGTGGGACATGAAAAATCACAGATATGGAGCTGCCGTTCAGGACAACATCAAAGAATATACACCGATTCATATGCCGAAAAACTCAGGGATTCCGTTTCTGATGTCGGCATGCTGGTTTGTGGCCGGATTCGGACTTACGTTCGAGTGGATTTGGATGGGAGTTGCCGGGCTTGCAGGAGTTGGTATTTGTTTGCTGGCCCGTTCCTTCCAGAGAAACACGGATTACTACATTCCTGTAGATGAAATCAAACGGACAGAGGCATCTTTAGGGAGGGTTGTGTGATGGCACAATCAGCTATCTCAGTGGATGCTCATCACGAGCACCAGCACGATACGTTTAAACTGCTTGGATTTTGGATTTTTCTCGTGACTGACTGTATTATTTTCGCTTGTTTGTTCGCCGTATACGCCGTTTTGCGGACACATACGGACGGCGATTTAACCGGACGGGAGCTGTTCGAGGTGAAGGGATTCACCGCAGAGACCTTTATTCTGCTCGCGAGCAGCTTTACGAGCGGTCTTGCCTCACTCGCCATGCATAAAGGCAGCAAAAAGCAGCTCCTTGGCTGGCTTGCGGTTACCGTTTTGCTCGGGTTGTCATTTGTAGGACTTGAGATCACAGAGTTTGCCAATATGGCGTCCGAAGGGGCAAAAATCACAACGAACGGGTTTCTCTCTTCCTTTTTCACACTGGTCGGTACGCACGGCCTTCATGTATCCTTTGGTTTGATCTGGATGATCGGTGTGATGGTGCAGATTGGCCGGCATGACATTGACTCGCTGACTAAAGAAAAGGTCACCATCGTCGGACTGTACTGGCACTTTCTCGATGTGGTCTGGATCTTCATCTTTACCGTCGTCTATTTGCTGGGGGTGATGTAAATGGGCAGTCATGAAAACCACGGTTCAGCCAAAACGTATATTCTCGGATTTTTGTTTTCGCTGCTTCTAACGGCCATTCCGCTGTGGCTCGTGATCCAGCACGTGATGAACAAAACGGCGCTGACCGTTTCAATATTGTTGATCGCCGTGCTTCAATTGATCATCCAATTCTTCTTTTTCATGCACATCAGGGAGGGTGAGAAGCCAAGGTTTCATGTCATGGCACTCGTTCTCGGAGCGGTCATGGTGTTCACCATTGTCGCCGGATCCATCTGGATCATGACCTTCAACTCTCAAGTTCACTAAGGTGATAGACCGTCCCCTTGGTGGAGCCGGAGGTTGGGAGGTTTAGGGCGGTGAGGAGATTAGTAGTCGCTGTTCTTGAAGAAAGGTGGAGGAAGTCTCTGCATTGTTTATTATTGATCGTTTCTTGAAATAAGTAGTAATAGTCTTTTAAAGAGGGAATGTGGGCACTGTTTGAAGAGTGATAGCAGACATTGCAAATCCACTTTCCTCTTTTCCATTGCATGGGGATAGAGTTGCATTTTGGACAATAAACACCTTTGAGAAGGTCTGTGTGGGAAACAGCAAATCGAGTTTGAGGATTTATTGATTCGGGTGTGTGTTGTTGCAGGAAGTATTTTGTAAGCTTCTTTAGTTGTCTATTAGTTAGTACTTCTTTAAGATGGACACTGTCGAAGTGCTCAATATTTTTAGTGAGTACAGAACTCCTTGTGATAAATTTTCTTATGCTCGCACTGCTTTTAGTGTGTACAATCGTTCGTGGACTGCTGATCACAATTAGAGTTTCGATGGGAAGCTGAGGTAAATGCTTCTGTTCCAGCCACTGTGACAATTGCTCTCTTTGTCGTTGTATTTGTAAAACAGGGTCAGCAAATCCTTCTTCAACACCATCTTGAATGCGAATCAGTTGATGAAAGTTCTGATCAAACAATAGAGCTCCCGAGATATTCTTTACTTCAAGGATTAAGAAATAATAGCGTGTTAGAAGGAGAAGGTCAAGCTGAAAAAAGCCGTTGTTACCAGGAAGACGCAGATCATGGAAGATAAAGTGTTTTTTCAGAGGAAGATTCATTAAATAGTAGTCTAGAGAGAGTTCGCCCCGATAGCCTGCAAGGCGCTGAGCCAGTTCTTTTTCAAGTTGGGGGCGTTTGATATGGTTATGTGGCAGCCTGCGTGTTAATGCTTCCAATTTTTTAATAGTAGAAGGGACTAATAATGGTTTGACGATCATAGCAACACTCCTTTTCTCAAAGATTCCTCTTTTCTGTAGATAAATCCTGCTTAAAAAGAATCCAATGATAAGCCAAATTGGTGAATTGCACGAAATTTGTTTGGAATTGCACGAAAAACCAATTAATTGCACGAAATGTAGGATTAATTGCACGAAACTCTGATTAATTGCTTATTACTGGATTTTCACACAACTACCTCATCTCACTCACACCCCCAACAACCAAAAAAACTGTAAATCACCTCCGATAGCTTACAGTTTTTGTCCCATAACCGCGAACTTTGTAACATATTGAAATATAGATGTAATATAACTGTCCAAAAAGTTCAGTTTGTTAATGATATAATTACGGATGGGAATTAACGTGGGTTGTAGGAGTAAGGTTAAGGAGGAAATGTAATTGAAGCAAAGAGTTTTAAAGGCTTTTTTATCACTTAGCATCGGCTTTAGCGTTTTTACATACACTTCAGCGCATGCGCAATCCTTAAGTGATATACATAAGAAACAAGCCGAAAATGACACGAAAAAGCAGAAAAAGAATGCAGAAATCAAGGAAGTTCAGGGACAACAGGATCAGGTGGTCCAGGAACTTGAAAAGATCGAATCAAATCTCGAGCAAACAAAGAAAGATATCGAGACGAAAAAAACAGAAATTGATGATACGAAAAAAGAGATTGATAGACTGAAAGATGAGATTGCCAAGATTCAAAAGCGAATTGAAGAGCGGGACGCGCTTTTGAAAGAGCGTGTACGTTCCATGTATGAGAGCGGAGGCGCTGTAAAGTACCTGGAAGTGGTTCTGGGTTCACAAAACTTTGGTGATTTTCTTGATCGATTGATCTCATTGAATATGATTGCTGAATCGGATAAAGCTCTTCTTGAAGAACAGAAGCGAGATAAAGCCAAAGTAGAAGAAAATAAAAAAGATGTGGAACAAAAACTGGAATCACTCAATGCGAAGCTCCAGGAGCTTAATGGACTAAATGACAAGCTAAAAGCTCAAAAAGAGGCGAAAGACAGATTGTCTGCTTCCTTGAAGAAAAAAGAGACTCATCTTCATGAAGATGTGACAAGCATCGAAGAGAAGAATGACATTCTAGCGGCTCAGGAAAAAGCGATTAAAGAAGAAATCGCAAGAGCCAAGCGCGAAGCAGAACAGCGTAAGCGTGAAGAAGCTGCACGCAAAGCAGCAGCAGAAAAGGCCGCTCAAAAACAGGCAGCGGAAAAACGTGTGGCTGAAAAAGAAAACCGGCAGGCACCAGCACCGGCGCCTGCTCCAAAACAAAGCACGCCACATGTTTCAGCAAACTTCATCTGGCCTGCTAATGGCTATGTTTCATCTCCGTTTGGAACACGTTTTGGAGGAAGTGACTTCCACCCTGGCATCGATATTGCAGAAGCAGGAGCCGGGAATCCAATCGTAGCAGCAGCTGATGGTACAGTGGCACGTTCTTACCTGTCTTCTTCTTACGGAAATTGTGTGTTTGTTTCATCCTACATTGACGGACAGCTTTACACTACCGTTTATGCACATATGAGCGAGCGCATGGTCAGCACCGGACAAACTGTAAAACAAGGCCAGCGGCTTGGAACCATGGGGAATACTGGACACTCTACTGGTCAGCATCTTCATTTCGAACTTCATAAAGGACAATGGAATTACGCGAAATCCAACGCGGTTAATCCAGTTCCATATTTGCATTAATCCACAACACGAGGGAAGCAGGAGACAACTCCAGCTTCCCTTTTTTAATCTGGTAAAAAAGAGGTGAGAAGGGTGAAGGTTGGTGAGGCAAGGAAAAATGGTGCCGAATGGACTAATAATTTTGCGGAGTCGAGCGATTGGGTGCTCGGTGCTTATTTTAGCGGCTCCACGATTGAAATGGACAATGATGAAAATCTCCCCGTGGGTTCGGATGTAGATATTGTTGTGGTTACCACCCTCCAAGATCCGCCTATGAAACTCGGAAAATTTCTCTATAAAGAAACACTGCTGGAAGTGACCTATCTTTCGCAGGAACAGCTTTCTTCTCCGGAAAAGGTCCTCTCTTCGTATCATCTTGTGGGGAGTTTCCGGGTTGATACGATTTTTTATGACCCCGACAACGTTTTGCAAAACTTGCAGCGTGTGGTTTCGACAAAGTTTGCTCAAAAAAAGTGGGTGCTCACACGATGCGAGGATGCGAGAAAACGAGTGGAAACGGGTTTGAATTCTATCGGTTCTAAAGTGCCGTTGCACGAACAGGTGATGAGCTTTCTCTTTGGTTCAGGGGTAACGACTCACATTCTTTTGGTTGCCGCGCTCCGCAATCCGACCATCCGGCTTCGTTTGGTCAAAGCGAAAGAAGTACTTGAAAATTACCGTCTAGAGGGATTTTATGAGGAGTTACTCGAACTTTTGGGATACAGCCATTTCACTCCAAAACGAGTGGAATATCATTTGAACAATCTCGAAAAAACATTCGATGTCACCGTTAATGAATCAAGGACACCCTTCTTTTTCAGTACAGATATTTCAAAGGACAGCCGGCCGATCGTAATGGAAGGGAGCAGGGAACTCATCAAAAAAGGCTTACACAGGGAAGCTTTCTTCTGGATTGCGGTAACATTTACACGCTGCCATACCATTTTGGCAGCCGATGCCGATGCAGATACACAATCCTCGCATCTCCCTGCCTTTCACGAGTTACTGAACGAGCTTGGACTATCATCTCATACAGATATCATAAAGAAGTCCCGGCAAGTCCTCGATTTTTTGCCAGGTGTTTGGGATACAGCCGAGAGGATCATTCACGAAAATCCTGAAATCATAGATAAGTAGGCATGCCTTTTATTGTAAATCACTCGTTAGAGCGATATTTAAATCATTGAAATTTGTCTATACTGAGAATGGCTTTATTATTACGAGATTCAGAGTGGCGCCTTTGCGAGCTGCAGCTGTATTTCTTAGCCTGATCTCACTTATTCTATCTGCCAGAAAACGAAAATGATTGAAAAGATCCGCATACCAGGCGGATCTTTTTTTTATATCACTCCGACCATAAGAGCAAGAATGAGGACGATTTACCGGGTTGGGGACTGTTAGAATAAGAGCAGAATAAGGAAGAGGTGAATGGCAAAATGAACATGAAGCTTCAGGACCGGTATGATTATATTGAACCCGGTGATCCAAAGCATGAAGCATTGTATGAAAGGATGCTGAAAAAGGAGGAGATGTCAGAGTATTATACCGGAGTAACAACGACAGGAATTGCCTGCCGTTTCGGGTGCAGTGCCGCTCCGCCTCAAAAGGATAACACGGTCTTCTCAAAAAGGCTGTTTGATCTCATTACTTTTGGCTTTCGTGAATGCAAGGTGTGCCGGCCTTTGACCTATGGGACGGAACGAGATGAGGTTGAAACGTTCGCTGAGCTGATCCTAAAGGCTGACCATCCGGAAAAATATTTAAAGCAGGTGTCTCCCGGGGATACATCATATCGTGCGGCGAAAAGGTGGTTTGAACAGAAACATGACGGTGACTTGCAGAAGTACATGTATGTTAAACGTGTGAACCATCTTTTAAAAAGTGAGAACAACCAGGACTCTGAATATACGAATATCATTACTTATCAAAGGTACTGGACGCCGATCGGAGTACTTATCGCCTGTTTTTATGAAGGAGAGTGCTGTCTGCTGGAATTTATGGACCGGCGTGCGCTTGAAACCGAACTTCTTTTTTTGAAGAGAAAGCTCAATGCCCATTTTAAAAAAAGAGCTGGCGGAGTAAGCCGGCAGCTGGGGAAAGAGCTGAAGGAGTATTTCACAGGCGAACGTCAAACGTTTACGGTTCCCGTTGCGAGCATCGGAACCGCTTTTCAGCTCCAAGCCTGGGATGCGTTGAAAGAAATTCCCTACGGGACCACACGCAGCTATAAAGGGCAGGCAGAGCATCTCGGACGTCCCACAGCCGTCCGGGCGGTTGCCAATGCGAACGGAAAGAATCGTATTTGTATCCTGATTCCGTGTCATCGGGTGATTGGGGACAACGGAGATCTTAGAGGATATGCCGGGGGATTGGACAGGAAACAGTTTCTTCTTGAACTTGAAAAAAGCAAAGGCTTACAATAAGAGGAAAAAGGGGGCAAAAGGGATGGACAGTCTGTCATTTAATGAAATGTGGGAAAAAATTATGGCGTGTGACAGTTCCTATGATGGGTTATTTTATACGGCTGTTAAAACGACAAAAATTTACTGCCGCCCTTCCTGCCGCTCTAGGAAACCGAAAAAGGTAAACGTAGAATTCTATGATACAAGGGCTGAAGCGATGAAAGCAGGATTTCGGGCGTGCAAAAGGTGCCAGCCGGATACCGGGCTCTCTCCGCAGGCTGAGCTTATCACCAGGGTGAAAGGCTATCTTGTCGATCACTTCAAAGAACCTCTCACCTTGCAGGACGTTGCCCAGCATGCGGGTGTCAGCCCGTTTTATCTGGAGCGGCAGTTTAAGGGATTGACAGGAGACACTCCCCGGACCTATTTGGAAAAGATCAGGCTGGATAAAGCGGTGTACCTGCTTACGCACACCTGTCTAACCAATCTCGAAATCTGCTATGAGGCAGGCTTTCAGAGTACTTCAAATTTCTATAAAGTCTTTCGAACAGCCCACAACTGTTCTCCAAGTGAGTTCAGGAGCATAAAAGAGGAAACATAAAAAAACACTTTCAATGGGAGCGAAAGTGTTCTTTTTATTTTTTAAATCAGTTCGTTTTTCCTGCTACACTGCGGTCAGGTCCTACATATACAGACTCCGGACGGAAGATCGTGTTGTCTTCGGCCTGCTCCAGCACATGTGCGCTCCATCCAACCATCCGGCTGGCGGTAAAGGTTGGGGTGAACAAATCAGGTTCCATCTGGATGGCTTTCATGATGGCGGCAGCATAAAATTCCACATTGGTATACAATGAACGGCCGGGTTTGTATTCTTTTAGCAGTTCAACTGCCATCCGCTCGGTTTCCAAAGCCAGGTCGAGCCATGGATCTTCACCCGCCGTTTGCAGCAAGCGTTCTTTTAAGGCGAGGGCCCGAGGATCGTGGGTTTTGTAAACGCGATGGCCGAATCCCATCAATTTTTCTCCGCTTGTTAATTTGTGTCTAAGCACCTTTTCAATATCGTTTGCCTCGGAGATTTCATTAAGAAGATCAATCACGCCCGATGGAGCTCCGCCGTGAAGTGGTCCCTTCATGGTTCCGATGGCGGATGTGGCTGCTGATACCAGATCAGATTCAGTGGAAGCTGTCACCCGCGCAGCAAAAGTAGAAGCGTTCATTCCGTGTTCCAGCGTCAGGATCATATAGGCTTCAAGCGCGTCCGCATGGGCTTTTAAAGGAAGAGAACCATAAAGCATGTAAAGATAGTTTTCAACATGACTCAAGTCGGGATCAGGAGATACCGGAGCGTTCCCTTCCAATGTGCGTTTGCGGTAAGCAATGATGGAAGGCACTTGTGCTGTCAATCGAATCGCTTGTCCAATGGTAGGCTTCCAGCTGTAATCGACTGTGCCTTCAGAAGAGACCGCTGTTCGGAGCACGCTCATCATGTCCATGTTTTTCGGAAGCCCGTCAATGAGTTTTTTCATTTCTGAAGAAAGCATGCGATGTTCGCTCAGTTCATTTTTTAAAGTGCAAAATTCATGGTCATCCGGCCATTTTCCGTACCATAAAAAATAGGCCGCTTTTTCAAAGGATGCTATTTTCATCACTTCACTGATCTCGAGTCCTCTGTATAAGAGAATGCCATTCTTTCCGTCTACCGAACTGATGGAAGTCTCCACAGCGACAACCCCTTTTAGTCCTTTTGCTGCATTCATTGTAAACCTCTCCTCCTTTTATTCTTTGATCCTATTGTATGATGGATATATAATTAAGAAAATTAAATCTTTCTAAATGAATTAATTAAGAAATATAATAAGGAGAAAATGATGGAGTTTAACTGGCTTTATACATTCATAACCGCAGCTGAGACAGGGAATTTTAGAAAAACGGCAGAGCTGCTTTATATATCGCAGCCTTCGGTCACTGTTCATATTAAGCAGCTGGAAAATGATATCGGGGTGTTACTCTTTCATCGGGAGGGAAAGAAAGTTAAACTGACGGAAGAGGGAAAACGATACTTGGATCATGCGAAAGAACTGATTGCTCTTTATGAAAACGGACTGGAGGATATGGCTACCTTCAGCCAGGGCTTCAGCAGCAAGCTGATTTTGGCCATTTCACCGCTTATTGCGGATACAATTTTGCCATTTGTGCTAAAACGTTACTTAAATCAACATCCGGAAACGGAAATAGAGGTTAAAATTATAGAGTCTGAGCAAATTGAACAAGCCGTTCTGAATGAAGAGGTGGATATCGGCTTGTCATGCCTGCCCACTGCCAATCCCGATCTGATCTGTGATCTTCTCTATACAGACAGGGTGATGTTTGTTTGTGCACATGATGGAAGGGACTTGGAATCAGCACCGCCACTGGATGAAAAAGAGATTTTGGAATCTCAGTATCTGCTGACACACAATCATCCGGGCTATTGGGGAGCCTTAACCAAGAGTATTAAAACCCGGTATCCGGGAGTGCGAATGATGAGAGTATCACAGGTGCATATTACAAAAAGATTTATTGTGGAAGGACTTGGTGTTTCCTTTTTGCCTGCTTCAACAGTCAGGAGGGAATTGCTGGAGGGAAGGATGCTGGAGGTGGACTGCCCCTCAATCCCGCTTCCCGAAGCTAACACCTATGCGCTCAGAAAATACGACCATCGAAAACAAAGGGAGTTCCTTTCCTTTGTAGCCGGCCACAGAATATAAAAAGGAGAGAAAACCAGATATGAAAAAGAAACTCGCGATGTTCAGTTTGGCGATGCTTCTACTTGCCGCATGCTCGTCCAACAATGCCGGCGAAAAGAAAAAGTATCATGAAGGACAAAATATGGAGGCGGCTGAGAGCGTCTATAAGCAAAATTGTGCCTCCTGCCATGGCAACAATTTGGAAGGCGGAACAGGTCCGTCCCTGGAGAAAATCGGAAGTAAATATTCCGAAAAAGAGATCATGAGCGTCATTCTGAGAGGAAGAAACGGCATGCCCGCAGGGATTTTAACCGGTGGGGACGCGAGGCTTGTTGCCGAATGGCTGAAAAAGGAGCATAAATAGGTTTTCCACAAAGAGACACAACAGCAAAAAAACCGCCAAGGCGGTTTACCACAGAGAGATACAACAAGCAAAAAACCGCCAAGGCGGTTTACCACAGAGAGATACAACAAGCAAAAAACCGCCAAGGCGGTTTTTTTGTTTTTTATAAGATAGGAGACAGGAGCCGGGAGATGGACTCCCGGAACCGGATCCAGCGGGATCGGTGCTGATATTCTTCCCAGGTCAGTTTACGGGACAGTTTGACATCCTCCTGGAAGGCATCGGTCAGCTGTTTCGCTACATCTTTATTATAGATAAAAGCATTAATCTCAAAATTCAGCTTCAGACTGCGGATATCGAAATTGGCTGTACCGACAGAGGAGATCTCATCATCTACTACGATAGATTTGGCATGGATAAAGCCGTTGTCGTAAATATACACGTTGGCTCCTGCTTTCAGCAAACCGCCGATATTGGACAGTGAGGCCCAATACACAAAAAGATGATCAGGCTTGTTGGGAATCATGATATTCACATTGACGCCGGAATGGCAGGCAATACGCAACGTGTCCAGCAAGCTCGCATCAGGAATAAAATAAGGTGTTTGTATGGTGATGGACTTTTTTGCCATCGAAATCATTTTGATATAGCCGTCCTTGATCTGCGGCCACTCCGATTCAGGCCCGCTTGTAACAATCTGCATGCCGACCGTTCCTTTGGCGTCTTCATTGGGGTACAATACCGGATCATAATCAATATCATGTCCGTACGACGCCTGGTTCCAATCAAGTATGAAGCGGGTTTGCATGGAAAGGACCGCTTTCCCCTGAATTCTCAGGTGGGTGTCACGCCAATTTCCAAATCTCGGACTGAGGCCAAGGTACTCATCCCCAATATTAAACCCGCCAACATACCCGATTTTTCCATCGATAATGACAATTTTACGATGATTGCGGTAGTTCATACGAAAATTAATAAAGGCAAATTTGCTTGGGAAAAAGACCTCCACTTCTCCTCCTGCTTTTCGAAGGTCGGCAAAGAAGTTTTTAGGAAGGGTTCTTGATCCGAGCTCATCATAAAGAACTCTGACTTTTACTCCCTGTTTGGCTTTTTCAATAAGAGCATCGCGAACTCTTCGGCCGAGATTGTCTTTTTTTATAATGTAATACTGCAGGTGGATATGGTTTTGTGCCTGATCAATATCATGAAGAAGGTTTTTAAACTTTTCTCCGCCTGTCGTATAAATATCTACAGAATTGTCGCTTGTAAATGGAGCTTCATTGTTTAGAAGCTGCATGTAGATTAAATCCTGGCTCGCCCGTTCCGGCTCACTGCTAAATTCAAACGAGCCATCCCGGATGTGGGTGATCTGTTTTTTTAACATCTGCTCCAGTCCAAGCTTTTTGCGGTCATCCCAATGGAAAAGCCGGTGCCTGTTCAAATTTTGGCCGAGCATTAGATATAGAAAGAAGCCGCCTAAAGGAATGAAAACAAGGACAAGGAGCCATGCCCAAGTGGAGCTGGCATCTCTTCGTTCCTTAAAAACGATGATGGCGGCAAGCAGTATATTTAAGATAGAAAAAAACATTAAAACGTAAGAAAATATGTGCATCGAAAATATTTGCATAGTTTCTCCTTACCTAACAGGATCGGTGTAAAAACCTAGATATTTACCATATCATATTCTTCAGACTTAGTCGTAATTCTTTACATATAAATAAGAGGAAACTCCTTCTTTTGCCACCTTCTATTATATATGAACCAGTATTTTTTTCCATTTATTAGGATATAAAGTCCCCTCAGAAGGAAGCATATAAGAGTATTTGGGAGGATAACTTAAGATATGTAAGTATATTATGGCTAATCCTAGGCATTCCTAATAGCACCTGTCACATACTTATATATCCTAGAATACATAATTTGGTGTAACAAGGAAACTTCTATACAATAAAAAAGTTACTGTTATTTGTTGTCGTATAATGTCGAAAGAACAGAGGTGATTAAATGGATGCAAAAGTCAGTGTAAAAAATGTAACGAAAATCTTCGGAAAATCTCCGAAAACAGCCGTACAATTATTAAAAAAAGGAAAATCCAAAAGAGAGATCCTTAAAGAAACAGGCAGTACGGTAGGAGTAAACAATGCATCGTTTGATATCTATCCCGGCGAGATCTTTGTGGTCATGGGGCTATCCGGAAGTGGTAAATCAACCCTGATCCGAATGCTTAACCGGCTGATCGATCCTTCAAGCGGTGAAATTTTGATTGATAATGAGGACATCGTTAAAATGCCTCCAGCGAAATTAAGAGAGGTACGCCGAAAAACCATCTCCATGGTATTTCAAAACTTCGCACTTTTCCCTCACAAAACCGTGCTTGAGAACACAGAATACGGATTGGAAATTCAAAACGTTTCCGCTTCAGAGCGAAATGAAAAAGCAATGAAATCCCTTGAGATTGTTGGATTAAAAGGGTTTGAAAACCAGTTTCCATCCCAGCTGAGCGGAGGTATGCAGCAGCGGGTCGGTCTGGCAAGAGCATTGGCGAGCGATACAGATATCCTTTTGATGGATGAAGCGTTCAGTGCACTGGATCCGCTTATCCGTAAAGATATGCAGGACGAGCTTCTTGAAATTCAAGACTCCATGCATAAAACCATCATTTTTATAACACACGATTTGGATGAGGCTCTTCGAATTGGCGACCGGATCGCCCTTATGAAGGATGGAAGCATTATTCAGATTGGAACTCCTGAAGAAATCATGATGAATCCTGCCAATGAATATGTAGAACGGTTTGTTGAAGATGTGGACTTATCACGTGTACTTACCGCTTCGCATGTTATGAAACGTGCAGAGAAGATCTCGCCGGACAGAGGACCGCGTGTGGCGCTCCAAATCATGAAAGATCAGGGATATTCCAGCATCTTTATCGTAGACCGCAAGCAGCGCCTGCTTGGAGCAGTTACTGCTGATGCAGCGTCCATGGCAGTAAAAGAGGGCAAAACGATAGAAGATGTAATGCATAAAGACGTGTTGACAGTAAAGGAAGACACATTGCTTTCCGATTTGTTTGAACCAATGACCAACACCCAAATTCCGCTTGCCGTCATAGATGAAGAAAAACGGCTGAAAGGAATTATTATTCGAGGTGCGGTCATCGGGGCACTCGCTGGAAACCGTGATGGGCTGAATGGAAAGGAGGATGACGAATGAATTTTCCGAAAATCCCTTTAGCACAATGGGTTGACCACTTAGTAGACTGGATTACCAGCACGTTTGACCCGCTTTTTAGTGCCGTTACAAGTTTTATTGAAGGACTGCTGGACAATCTTGTTAAGGTTCTTGATATCGGTCCTCCTATCCTGCTGATCTTGATCATTACACTTTTCGCGCTCTATACATGCCGATGGGGTGTAGCCATTTTTTCTTTGATCGGATTGTTATTGATCGATAACCTTGGGTATTGGGATGCGACAGTTCAAACGATCGCACTCGTGCTATCATCAGTCGTTCTTACGATTATTATTGGTATTCCGCTTGGAATCTGGGCATCCCAGAACGATACCGCGAAAAAAATCATTACTCCTATTTTGGACTTTATGCAGACGATGCCTGCATTTGTTTACTTAATTCCTTCGATCCTGTTTTTTGGAATCGGAGTCGTGCCTGGTATTCTGGCATCCGTTATTTTTGCGGTACCGCCAACCATCCGTCTGACGAACCTCGGAATTCGGGAAGTACCTGGCGACCTGATTGAAGCGTCAGAGGCATTTGGTTCAACCACAGGTCAAAAGCTGTTTAAAGTACAGCTCCCGCTTGCCGCTCCAACCATTTTGGCAGGGGTTAACCAAAGTATTATGCTGGCGTTATCCATGGTGGTTATCGCTTCACTAGTTGGTGCACCCGGACTGGGAGCTGAAGTGTACCGGGCTGTTACTCAGATTAAAGTGGGACAAGGTTTCGAAGCGGGTCTGTCTATCGTTATCATTGCGATTATTCTTGACCGTGTTTCACAAAACCTTCGTAAACCGCTTTTGGGCAACGTCATCAACAAGAAATGGGTGTATTCTGTTCTCGCAGCAGTTCTTGTGATTGCTTATGCAGTAACAGCATTGAGCCAAGCTGCTGTCACAAACCAAACAGGTTCTAAAAATGTCGGTGACCAGGTCAACTATGAAATTACAGGTATTGATCCTGGGGCAGGCCTAATGAAAGCCACTGAAAAAGGGATGACGGATTATGGCTTGAAAAACGAATGGACGCTGAAAGAAGGTTCATCCGCAGCGATGACTGCAGAATTGAAAAAGGCGTATGAAAAGAAAGAACCCATTATCGTTACCGGCTGGACACCGCACTGGATGTTCAGTAAATATGATCTGAAGTATTTGAAGGATCCTAAAGGTTCGTATGGTAAGGGTGAATCCATTCACACGCTAACCCGTAAAGGATTTAAACAGGACAATCCGGGCGCCTACAAAATTCTGGATCAGTTCTACTGGAAACCAGCCGATATGGAAAATGTGATGGTGAAAGTCCAGGATGGCGCAAAACCTGCAGATGCTGCAGCGGATTGGGTTAAATCACATAAAAGGCAAGTGGCGAAATGGACCAAAGGCGCACCAAAAGGCAACGGCAAAGAAGTCAGCCTTGTTTATGTAGCCTGGGAATCTGAAATTGCAAGTACGAACGTCATTGCCAAAGTACTCGAACAAGAGGGCTATAAAGTAAAACTTCAGCAAGTGGAAGCAGGCCCGATGTTTGCCGGTGTGGCAGGCGGGAGCGCTGATGCCATGGTTGCCGCCTGGCTGCCAACCACTCACAAGGATTACTACGACAAGTACAAAGGCAAGTTTGAGGATCTTGGACCAAACCTGAAAGGTACAAAGCTTGGTTTGACGGTTCCGAAGTACATGGACATTAATTCCATTGAAGATCTGAAAAAAAGCAAATAATTGATGGAGGAAGGACAGCCGCTTAGGCTGTCCTTTTTTTACTTGGACTAATGCATTTACTTCGCTAATAAATATATAAAGGAATACGCAAAAGCAGTGAATGGGGAGGCCAGCATGAATAACATCAATTGGGTTGTCAGTGATCCATATGTATTTCAAACCCTTCAGACTGTAATAGGTAAGGCTGTTGTTGTTCAAACGGAAAGGGGTTCTGTCCGGGGAACACTTAAACAGGTGGTACCGGATCATATTGTCGTGGAATCCGGAGGTAATTCGTTTTATATCCGAACCCAGCAAATCATCTGGGTAGTCCCGAATCCGCAGCTTGTTCCAGAGTAACTCAGCCATGAAAGAGATGGCGGCGAATCAAGCGGAAATCAGCGGAGGTGGAGCAACATGATGAAACGGGTCAATAAACTGGCAATTGAACTTCCAAGGCCGGAGCATGGAGATATGAACGGAGCTGCGGCCGTTCAGGAACTGCTCGGCGGGAAGTTTGGGGAAATGTCCACACTTAATAATTACATGTATCAATCGTTCAATTTTCGCGGGAAGAAAAAGTTCAAACCGTTTTATGATCTGGTGGCAAGCATAACAGCCGAAGAGTTTGGCCACGTGGAGCTCGTGGCAAGTGCAATCAATTTATTGTCATTCGGCAATACCTTTCCGGGCGATCCGGATATGACGCCTTTACAAAACGGCAAGGACGCACGTTATTCATTGCACTTTACCACGACCGCGCAGGCCGCCTATCCTGGGGATGGAATGGGCCGTCCATGGAATGGGGAATACGTAACCAACTCGGGTAATCTCGTGGCGGATCTGCTTCATAACTACCTGCTTGAAATTGGAGCCCGTACCCATAAAATGAGGGTGTACGAAATGACCGACCATCCGACAGCACGAACGATGATTGGCTACCTGCTCGTCCGCGGAGGGACGCATATTATTGCTTATGCAAAAGCCATTGAAGTGGCAACGGGTGTGGAGGTAGGAAAGATGCTCCCGGTACCGAGCCTTGATAACAACAAATTTGATTATGCGAAGCCATTCATGGACCAGGGACTCTATAATGTGCTTTATACATGGGGTGAACCGGAGTACCGGGACATCAGCAAGATCTGGAAAGGCAAGAACCCTGAAACCGGTCAGCAGTTAACGGTTATTGACGGCATGCCGGAAGGAGGAAAGGTGCCAGACTTTGAGGAACTGCCAGAAGAGTTTGCCCCAGGTATTGACCGGGACGATTATCAGCGCATTTTAAAGCGGCTGATGTCGAGTCTGTAAACGCAAAAACCCTGGCAAAGCTGCCAGGGTTTTGTTTATTGAAGAGCTTTCTTTAAAATGTCCAAGTTGCCTTTCATTAAGCTGATATAGTCTTTATCGCTGTCTTTTTTAGCTGGCGATTCAAGGTTGTGAAAGGACAGGGCTTCAGCACCGACTTCAGATTTTACTGTATCTGCTACACGGGGTTTCACGTTGTCCTCGAACAGTACATAGTTAATGTTATGTTTTTTAGAGAGCTCGATGATGGACTGCAGCTGTTTTTGTGTCGGCTCGTTGGAAGGAGAAAGACCGGAAATCGGAATCTGCTTTAAACCGTATCGTTTTTCCCAATAGCCGTATGCGGCATGGGAAACGAGAATCTCTTTTTTAGAGCTGTTCTGTATGGTTGTTTTGTAACTTTTGTCAAGCTTCATCAGCTCTGATTTTAATGCTGCATAATTCTTTTCATATTCATTTTTATGTTTGGGATCTTTTTTTATTAAAGCATCCTTAATATTTTCAGCCATTTTGACAGAGTGCACCGGATCGATGAAAACATGCGGATCGGTATCGCCGTGATTGTGTTCATGATCACTATCTTCACCTTCTGCGTGTTCTGCCTCAAGCCTTATTCCTTGTGTAGCTTTAATGACAGTCGTTTTATTTTGATCAAGTGTGTCAATCGCTTTATCGGCAAATCCCTCGAGACCAGCACCATTATAAATAAACAAATCCCCATCTGACAGTTCTGACATCGTTTGTATAGTTGGCTCGTAATCGTGGGGTTCCACGCCTGCAGGAACCACATTTTTAACCGCGACATATTTTCCCCCGATTTTACTTGCAAAATCCTTGAGAGGAAAAATGGTCGTATTTACTGTTAATTTATTAGGATCTTTATTCGAACTTGTTTCCTTTTGGCCGGAACAGGCAGCAAGAAGGAAGGAAAAAATAGAAAGCATCGCAATAAGTTTAAGATATTTCATTGAATAATCAGCCTCTCCGTACAATCTCTTTTCAAAATATATCGTAATCGTTACGATTTGTAAAGGCGTTTGTTTATTTAAATGGATTTGGAAAAGATGCCCACCATTTGTATAGTGGTATTCGGTAGAAATGATAACAAAAAACGTTTAAAAGCAGCTTCTTTGACAACTTTGTTTATCAAGAGTAAACTACAAAACGAAATGAGTACGATTTATGATAAGGAGGATTGACTGAATTGGCAAAGAAAGCAATGATTGAAAAGGAATTGAAGCGTCAGGCCATCGTTGACCGGTACGCAGAGAAAAGGGCTGAACTGAAGGCCGCCGGAGATTATGAGGGCTTAAGCAAGCTTCCTAAAAACGCGAGTCCCACACGGCTGCATAATCGATGTAAAGTAACAGGACGGCCAAGAGGCGTACTCCGCAAGTTTGAAATGTCCAGAATCGCTTTCAGGGAACTTGCCCATAAAGGCCAAATCCCTGGTGTTAAAAAATCCAGCTGGTAATGAAGGATAAAAGCATTTTTTCCAAAGCAGGAAAGAATGCTTTTTGTCATTTTGCGGAAAGATCCATATCAAATACACCCATAATATCAAGAAAGATTTCAGAAGTCATGGTTATTGCTTTTTCTGGTTGGTTGCTCCATTTTCATGTTAAGATAAACCATAATGATTACGATTTATATAAAGTTATTAAGGGAGGAACCAGAAGATGACAATCCATAAAAAAATTCCAACATACATATTAAGCGGCTTTCTTGGCTCAGGTAAAACGACGGTATTGCTGAAAATGCTTGCCGACTTTAAAACCAGAGGCCTTAAACCGGGAATTGTATTGAATGAGCTGGGGCAAGTCAATGTGGAAGGGCATCTGTTTAAAGGTGAAAAAATGCTGGAAATGCTGGACGGCTGCATCTGCTGTACGATTCAGGATGACCTGAGGGAGGAGCTCAAATTCTTTTTGCAGGAAGAAAATCAGGTGGATGTTCTGTTGATTGAGGGAACGGGCGTGGCCAATCCGAAGGAAATTTTGGAGGCCCTCACTGATCCGCGGCTTCATAACGGGTTTGAAACTCAATCGGTCATCAGTCTGGCAGACGCCAGCAAATTTCTTGAATACCAAAGCATTTTCTCCAGTTCGAGGGAGATCCGGGAGATGCTTAATGAACAGATGAGCAGCACCACGCTGATTCTTTTGAACAAGATGGACCTTATTCAGGAAAAAAATAAAGATAAAATCTATAAAAAATTGAGAAAGCTAGTTAAAGGTGAAGTAAAAATCTTTGAGACGGTGTATGGCAACGTCTCTCTTGATGAACTGTTAAAAAAGCGGATGAGCACGGTCTCCGTTACCCTGGGTGAAAGTGAGACAAATACCCACCATCATCATGACCATCACCACGAGCATCCGTTTAAAGCGGTTAAAATTGAAAATATTCCGGCAGTGGAGCGGATTCGCTTTGAAAAGTGGCTGAAAAAATTACCGGAAAGTGTGCTTCGGGCGAAGGGGATGGTGCAACTTGCTTCTCCAAGTGGTCTCTATCAATTTCAATTTGCCTCAAAAGAAGTGGAGATGGAACGGATGGAAGACCAGGAATGCTCTACGTGTCTAATTTTAATTGGCTACAATATGCCGGTTGATGACCTTCAAACATCATTCCAGAAGGAATTTCTGCAAACGCTGCAAGCATAAACGGATTTTAACGGACAAAAGGCGGAAATATGGTAAACTGGCTGTTGAACAGTGAATTGAAGGAGGATCCATCGAGTGATACGTTTTGGTGTGATAGGTACAAACTGGATTTCAGATGCCTTTTTGAAAGCAGCAGGTGATCTCGAAGAGTTTAAGCTGAATGCAGTTTATTCGCGTACAGAGGAAAAAGGCAGGAAATTTGCAGGGAAACATGGAGTTTCGACTGTTTACACGGATTTTAACGAATTTGCTTCATCCGATTTAATCGACGCGGTTTATGTGGCAAGCCCAAACTCATTTCATGCCCGGCAGGTCATTGAGCTGATGAACCATGGCAAGCACGTGCTTTGCGAAAAACCACTTGCTTCAAATGCCGATGAAATCAAGGAAATGATTGAATCGGCCAAGGCGAACAACGTGGTTATGATGGAAGCAATGAAATCAACATTTCTTCCCGGCTTCAAAGCCGTCAGGGATCACTTGTCCGAGATTGAAACCATCAGAAGGTATGTGGGCAACTACTGTCAGTATTCTTCACGATATGATGCGTACAAGGAAGGAACGATTCTTAATGCGTTCAAACCAGAGTTCTCAAATGGAGCACTCATGGACCTTGGCACATATTGCATATACCCGCTGGTGGTGCTGTTTGGCCGGCCAAAGTCGGTTAAAGCGAGCGGAATTAAGCTTGAGACCGGGGTGGACGGAGAAGGCAGCATTTTACTGACCTATGACACGATGGAAGCGGTTATTACGTATTCGAAAATTACCGATTCCTCCCTTCCTTCCGAGATTCAAGGGGAGAAGGGAAGCATTGTCATCGACCGGATCCATACACCGGAGAAGGTCGAATTACGGTACAGGGGCGGAGATTCACGGGATATCTCGGTTTCTCTCGAACATGAACCGATGTACTATGAAACGAAAGAATTCATCTCCTTGATTCAGCAGGGAAAACTGGAATCGGATATCAATTCGCACGATAACTCGCTTGCCGTAATGGAAATTATGGACGAGGTTCGCAGCCAGCTTGGCGTTGTTTATCCGAATGACCGTAAATAATAGAAAGGTAAAAGCTGCTCAAACAGAAAATTTGGGCAGTTTTTTTATTTTCAGGAAAAACTAATACTAAATTAAAGAAATTTTAAAAATGATCTGGTAGGCTGTTAGGGCAATTTGAGTGGAGTGGGGAGTTGAGATTCAATGAAGATACTTGTTGTAGAAGATGATAAGGGAGTACGTCAGGGAATTGAGAACCTTCTTTTGGACGAAAAATATATAGTTGTTTCTGAGGAAAACGGGGAGGATGGACTTTTCTCGGCAGAGGACGGCGAGTACGATGCGTTAATTCTGGATATTATGCTCCCTGGAATGAACGGATTGGAGATAGTCAAAGAATTAAGAATCCAGGGGAACCATGTTCCTATCTTATTATTGACAGCGAGGGATTCTGTAGAGGACAGAGTAAAGGGGCTCGATGCCGGAGCGGACGATTACCTGATTAAGCCGTTTGCCGGGCCGGAATTGCTGGCTCGGCTGAGAGTCCTCTTGAGAGACAGAGGGACAACTCCGGCAGAGGAGCTTTCCTTTGGCAACATTACCTTGAACAAATCAGAATACGATGGTTATGTTGATTCGAAAAAGCTCAGTTTGACCGTTAAAGAATATCAGCTGCTTGAGTATTTCTTAAGGAACCCAAATCAAATTCTTTTAAGGGATCAAATTTTTAACCGGGTTTGGGGGTATAGTTCAGACGTTGGTTTGAATGCGGTTGACGTATATGTGCATTATCTCCGGAAGAAACTTGCTCTTCATGGCTGTGAGCATCTTCTGAAAACCGTCAGAGGCATCGGCTTTATGCTGCAGGAGGAGAAGTAATGTTCAGGAAAACCCGAATACGGCTGGTCGTCATGAACACAGTTGTTCTTGTCCTTGTTCTTTGTGTGTTCAGTTCGGTTATATATGGCTACATGCATTATGTGGTCTATCATAACATTGATGATAAGCTGCATAACATAGCCGGGAAGCTGAAGAAAGAAGGGTATAAGGAAGTTGACAGTGAGCATAAAGAAGAGCGGGAAGAACGGAAGGTCAGCTATCTTTTATGGGACAAGAACGGCGCGTTTGTCAAAAGCTTTCCGGATCATACGGCTTTCCAAACAGATCTTGCCGGATTTAAACCTTCTACGTCTGACCGGCACGTTCTTTGGAACAACGAAAGTAACGAACATACCTATCGGGCTCTCGATATAAACGTAAAGGATAAATTGCCAAAATCAGTTTCAAAAGCGGACATTGAACATCTCCAGCTGGTGCTGAATATTGATCCGGAAGTTTACATGCTTAAAAATCTTCTTAAGCTGATTGTTGCATGTACGCTCCTGGGTTTGGCCATTTCAATCTTGACCGGGATGTTCCTCGCTGAGAGATCACTTATTCCCATAAGAGCCGCGTGGAATCGTCAAAGCTCGTTTGCAGCTGATGCTTCCCACGAGCTTCGCACCCCGTTATCCGTCATCCAGACCCATTTGGAAAACGTATTTCGGCATCCGCAACATTCGGTTGAACAAGAAAGTGTTGCGTTGTATAACAGTTTAAAAGAGGTGAAGAGGACCAATAAATTGGTTGCTGATCTCCTCACTCTCGCACGGACGGATTCAAATGAGGCAATGCTCTTAAAAGAAATTTTTAATCTCACTGAACTGATTACAGATGTGGTTGATCAATTTTCATTTATTGCAGAAACAAGGAATGTCAATTGTTCGAGCACAATAGAAAGTGACATCTACTTTAATGGGGACAAGGAACGCATTCACCAGCTTCTTATTATTCTTTTGGATAATGCCTTAAAGTATAACGTGGAAGACGGGAGCATTTTCCTGATCTGCAGGAAGGAGCATCATGACATCCTTCTGGTGGTTAAAGATACGGGCATTGGCATTCAAAAAGAAGACCTTCCGTTGATTTTTGACCGTTTTTACAGAGGAGATAAGAGCAGATCCCGGGAAGAAGGGGGAACGGGTCTTGGACTTTCCATCGCCAAGTGGATTGTGGAAGAGCATAAAGGAAGCATTAAAGCGGAGAGCCGTCCCGGAAAGGGCACTGAGATTCAAGTACGGCTTCCTGTGGGCATAAATAAAAGTCCCGCCAAAGAATAATGGCGGGACAGGGTTTAAGGAAAATGCTTGCGGCGGGCGGGTCGGGAATAAGAAGTTTGCCTGAGGTTTTGTAAATATGAAGAAAACTCCTTTTTGTTGGCGTTCCAAGCTTTCCATACATTGGCCGCCAGTACACCGACCAGAAGAAAGGAAAGGCCGCCAAACAGGACATAATCCGCGAGGCTAATTACGGCTGCAATTCCTCCAAACAACACTTGATCCTTGTATTTGGCAGGTGAGGTTGGCGGATCGGTCACCATGAAGAAAGCCAGGAACAAAACGGATTGGATAAATGGTGGCCGCAATGCATCCGTTACATCTCCCGTACCCATCAAGCTTAAGACAAGCAAAAGGATAAAATAGATGCCCAAAAAGGAAAACACTTGTGGAAACTTGTTCACTTTGCTGGTTATAAGATATCCTCCAATCAGTACGAGGGGGATGAACCAAACGGGGAGAGTGGCCATAGCTCCCCACCAGCTTTGGCCGCTATGAAAAGGAATGGCCGCAAACAGCAGGCCGAACGCTGCAGGATTAAAAAGAGGTTTGCGCTTAAATGATAAAAGGTTCTTTGAAACAATGGCTGCTGCAGAAGCAGCGGCTGAGACATAAAGCGGTGAGGCTTCACTCAGAACAAGAGCAATGATTAATCCTGTTATTACTGCACCATCCCAGCTGATGGTTTTTCTTTTTTGCCTAAGCGAAAAAATCATATCCACCGCAACTGCCGCTAACACAGCAGCTGCTATACTGCCAAGTCCCTGAAAAGGATGGGAATGGATGCTTCCTGTAATGGAAAGAACAAGTAACAGATATAAAAGGTAGCCTTTTGGCTTTTTAAAGAAGGCTGCAGTTTTTTTTGCAGGGGCAGACTTGGTTTTTACATTAGAAGGAGGGGCCATTTTTTTTCGGTCCATTCTGCTTTTTCCTTGCTCAGGTAAAGTATTGTAATTCATAACGTTCCTCCATTTGGTTGGTCTTCTCTATGGTCAAGTCATGGTCCACCAGAATACCGCCACAGCCCATCTTTTCCAAAAATGCTTTGCCCTTTGGCTTGCCAAGTATAAAAGCTGCTGTTGAGTATGCATCTGCAGCCATTGTATAAGGAGCTATGACGGTTGTACTGATGTAATCTGTAACGGATTGTCCATTGACGGGATCTAAAAGATGATGAGCAAAAGGAATCGCTTTGCTCTGCCGTTCATAGCTTCCGGAAGTGCAAACCGCAGAGTCGGTCATTCTCAGCAAACACAGAATATTTTTTTTGTTACCGGGATGCTGGATTCCAACCTCCCACAAATCGTTATTTTCATTTCTTCCGCCAACATATACATCTCCTCCGGCATTAATGGAGAAACCATGCATTCCCTGAAAGTGGCGGATGGCCAGGTCGACAGCAAAACCTTTGGCAACAGCCCCCAGGTCCAGAGACAAAGGCTTCCGCAAAAGAATGGTTTGTGTCTGACGGTTCAGGATCATATCCTTGTAGGTTGAAGAAGTATCGATACATTCAAATCTGGGCGCCAGCTTGCTGGTCAGATAGTGCCGATTGAACCCATGAGCAGCAAGGAGTCTCCCAAGGGTTGGATCAAACGCTCCATTTGTCAGAATGGCCATTTGCTTGGCAAAGCTCAATGCTTCAAACAATACGGCACTTACAGGAACAGCTTCACCACATGTTCTTGTTAAGCGGGATAACTCGCTGTCTGCATCAAAGCGGCTGCAGATTCTTTCTACTTCATGAAAAACATGTATGGCGCTTTTTATTTTTTCTTTACTATCTTCTTCTGAATGGGAAGAAATGGCCGTAAAATGAACCAGTGTACCCATTATCAATATGCTTTTTGTGTGTTTGTACAGTTGATTCATGGTTGCATGATCCTTTCGTTTTAGCTATATCTTGGCTTGCTGAATACAGTCATCGACAGCCTGCTGAAAATCCTCCGTGCTTAGTGTCGCCCCGCTGACAATGTCGACGTTTGCACTTTGACGAATCAGCACCTGCTGAGGAAGGTCCTGTATATAAGAAGGAGAATAGTGCGTATCGCAATTCGTAATTTCAACATCCGTGATTTTGTCTTTTTTGAAAGTAACGGCTACTTCCACTGACCCGATATGGTTGGTGGCCTGTCCGATAAAGGTTCCGTCTTTGTACACTTTATTGGTAGGCACACTATTTTTTGAAACTTGACGGGGTGGTTTAGCACCGTTTGCCGGTGTGTCAGTTTTTGTATTTGTATGATCAGTGTGAGTATGTGGAACTGCAGCGCTCTGGTCAGGCTGTGATGACACAAATCCCGCCAAATATACGGCTCCTATGGCAGAAGAGCATAGGGCAATCATTTTATTTCCCATTTTCGCCATTTTATTCCCTCCTGTCCTTGGGATAGAATTAGTGTAAAGCGCAAGTTTTAAAAAACTTTTAAAAGGAAATGAGCAGTAACAGAAATAGTTTCAGTGAGGAGAGAGGATATGACATCAATGAGAGTAAAAAAAGCGATCATTCCGGCAGCGGGGCTGGGTACACGATTTTTGCCGGCTACAAAAGCCATGCCGAAAGAAATGCTTCCGATCGTGGATAAACCAACTATTCAATATATCGTGGAAGAGGCAATCAATTCCGGAATCGAGGATATACTGATCGTTACCGGAAAAGGGAAGCGGGCGATTGAGGACCATTTTGATTACTCATTTGATCTGGAACATAGTTTATTCTCGACAGGCAAGGTCAAACTATTGGAAGAGGTGCAGCGCTCTTCGGAAATGGCTGATATTCATTATATCCGGCAGAAACATCCGAAAGGGCTTGGCCATGCGGTTTGGAGCGCACGGAAGTTTATCGGCAATGAGCCTTTTGCCGTTTTGCTTGGAGATGACATTGTTCAGGCAGAAACTCCCTGCATCCGCCAGATGATAGAGCAATTTGAACGCACGGAGTCCTCCGTGATTGGGGTAAAACCAGTCCCGGACGAAGAGACCAGCCGGTATGGTATTGTGGAAACGAGTTCAAAGTCCGGGCGCCTATACGAGGTAGCAAACTTTGTGGAAAAACCGCCTCGCGGTGAAGCGCCCTCCAACCTTGCCATCATGGGGCGCTATATTCTGACACCTGAAATTTTCTCATTTCTGGAAAACCAGGAAGCAGGAGCCGGAGGTGAAATTCAGCTGACCGATGCGATCCAAAAACTGAATCAGGTTCAACACGTATATGCCTATGAGTTTGAAGGGAATAGATATGATGTGGGAGATAAGCTGGGCTTTATTACAACTTCCGTTGAATTCGCTCTGCAGAATGAAGAGCTTCGCGAACCTCTCCTTCATTATTTAAAAGAAAGAATACTGAAACATCCTTAAAAAAAGCACCTAAGGATAAAATGTGAGGAGTGGCAAGATGGCTAAGTACTGGTCAGATCTACAGCCTGAAAAAAAACATCTGATACTGGCCTGGGCACTTCTTTTAATTTTTATGTCGCCTCCTTTTATTCTTGGTGAGGATGCACACATCAGGGTGCATGATAATATGGATTCCAATATCGCATGGTACAGGGTGCTGAAAGAAAGCGGGCAGTTGTTTGGTCCGATGGACAGCGTTATTCCCCAGATTATTAATGGCCTGCCGCGCAACGCGTTCGGCACAGAATTCAGCCTGATTCAATGGTTTCACAATTGGTTTTCATCCATGACAGCCTACGCGCTGAGCCAGGCGGTCACACGGATTTTTGCTTTTCTTGGCATGTACCTTCTATTGAAAAAACACATCCTGCCAGACAAGAAAGCCTATCCTGTATCGGTTTGGGTATCGGTTGCCTTTGCACTCACTCCGTTCTGGCCATCGGGTATGCTTAGCACCCTTGGCCAGCCTCTTGCCTTATGGGCCTTTTTGACAATCTGGAAGCATGAGGACACATGGAAGGAGTGGCTAACACTTATTCTTCTTCCTTTATACTCGAGTTTTGTTCTTGGATTTTTCTTTTTTCTCAGTGCTTTGGGTGTGTTTTGGCTTTGGGAACTGGTCACAAAAAAGCGGTGGAATTTACGTTTTTTGGGAAGCATTGCATTGATGACAGCCATTTATCTTCTGATTGAATACAGGCTTGTTTATTCACTGATAGTCCCGCAAGCCCCAACCAGCAGGGATGAATTCCAGATTTCGACCCTTGCGTTCTTGCGATCCGTCCAGCTCGTGTTCAAAAACTTTCTTTTGGGACATACCCATGACATGACGGTACATACAGTCGTCATTTTACCTGTGTTGTTTGTAGCGCTGTATAAATCCTGGGGCAGAAAAAAGGATGAAAAGCAGGTAAAGCTCTTTCAGTTTTTATTTTTACTTAATGTTTTCCTGTCCGTTTGGTATGCTTTCTGGTTTTATAAAGGCTGGATTCCCATCAAAGATCACTTTCACTTTATTACTACGTTTAACTTTGCAAGGTATCATTTCCTTCGCCCGCTTGTCATTTATGTACTCTTTGCATTGGGCATTTGGCTGTTATGGGATAAAGAGAAATGGCGGACGTGGATCCGGGCCGGTTTGATGCTTCAGGTTTTTATCCTGTGCTGTTTTAATGAGGAAATTTATTATCGTTTCTGGCAAACTCCTTCGTTTAAACAATTTTATGCGGAGAAGCAATTCCAGCAGATTGAAAGCTATATTGGAGAGCCACAATCCTCCTATCGTGTAGCCAGTTTGGGCATTCATCCTGCGATCGCTCAATATAATGGATTTTATACGCTGGATACGTACAATAATTATTATCCGTTGTCCTATAAACACGAATTCCGTAAAATCATTCAGAAAGAATTGGAAAGGAGTCCGCGGCTTGCGGCTTATTACGACGATTGGGGAAACCGCTGCTATTTGTTTTCGGCAGAGCTGGGAAAGCGTTATAACTACACGAAAAACTCCAAAAAGAGTATTAAGCATCTGCAGCTTAACACGACTGTTTTTACACGGATGGGTGGAGAATACATTTTATCTGCGGTTCCGATTGTTAATACAAAGGAAAATAATCTGCAATACATAAGGAAATTTACTCAGCGTGACTCGGCATGGACTATCTACCTTTACCGTGCCGTCAAAGAGGGTCAATTATGAAAACAGGAACAGGTGGAAAGTCGATGAATCATTCGTTTGTGCGTTTCTTAATGGTAGGTGTGGTCAATACACTTGTCGGTTTAGGATCCATCTATCTTCTGCTGCATGGTACGGGGGCTTCGTATTGGGTGGCTACATTTCTGGGAAATGCCATTGGTGCTTGTGTCAGCTATGTATTAAACCGGGTATTTACATTTAAAAGCCAATCTCCCGTCAGCGGCAGCATTATGCGCTTTATCGCAGTCATTCTGGCTTGCTATGTTATTGCCTATTATGCGGCGATCCGGATGGCTGTTTGGGGCTTTCATGCCCTGCTGCCCGAATATGGCCAGGCGGCGGATGATGCAGCGGTATTGATTGGAACAGGGCTTTATACGTTGTTGAATTATGCGGGACAAAGATGGCTGGTGTTTCCCCCGGAAAAAGGGGTCGGAAGCCATCTTTAGCTGCTTGATTTTGAGGGTTTAAAAGAGTATCATTATAAAACTGGGTTTTTTATTATTAAAGGAATGATGGATATGTTGACTTCAAACTTTAAATTGACCGGCCAATCCTGAACCGCAAAGCGGTTCGGGATTTTTTTTTCCTAAGGGAAACATTATTTTAGGAGGGGAACATGGAAATCGTACATGAAAGAGAGAAGATTGGAAAAAGGGTTGCCTGGCTTGCATTGGTCAGCAACTGTATATTAACCATAGGGAAAGTTGCAGTGGGGCTGCTGGCCGGAAGTGAATCTGTGTTTGCGGACGGAATTCACTCGGCTGCGGACATTGTGGCTTCTATAGCTGTTCTCGCTGTGGTCGGCATTTCCAATAAGCCGCCTGATGAGGACCATCCGTTTGGACATGGGAAAGCAGAAGTCCTGAGTGAAGGCTTTGTTGGAATCATTCTATTTCTTGTCAGCATTTACATTGTTGTTGAAGGGATTCTTGGTTTCCTGGGGGAGCCTGAAGCTCCTGAATACATTGCATTGGTGGCGGCTCTGTTTTCCTATGTTGCGAAACATCTTCTGTATCGCAATTCAATGAAACTTGGAGAGAAGTATAACAGTAAAGCCATCATAGCGATCGCCTTTGACCATAAAGCAGATATTGTGGCTTCTCTGGCTGCTTTTTTTGGTGTAATTCTTTCCATTATCGGCGAGAAATATAATATACACTATTTGCTCTATGGCGATGCAGCAGCGAGCTTGATCGTGGCCTTTCTCATACTAAGAATTTCTCTGAAGCTTCTGGGCTCGTCGATCGACATCCTCATGGACAAAAATATTGAGAAGCCGGTTCTTTCTCAATATCGAAAAGTCGTCATGGAGTTTCCCGATATAAAGCGAATAGACCGCATGAGAGCAAGAACACATGGACATTACATTATTTTGGACCTGCGCATATCGGTTAATTTTGATTTGAGCATTAAAGAAGGGCATGATATCGCCAGAAACCTGAGAGATGAACTTCAAACACAGTTTCCGGATATATCAGAAGTCTTTATCCATATCAATCCATACTTTCCCGACAAAGAGTGACTGATGTCACTCTTTGTTTATGCTGAAGAAAAACGGGAATAGGTTTTGCATAAGAAATGAAGGAGGAGATCTCAAATGAAAACGATTAATGTTCAGCTTGAATATACGGCAGAAGCACATGAAACGTTTGATAAGGACCTTCGTAACAAGCTAAATGATAATCTAAACAGTTTAGGGCTTAAAGTAGTTTCAATTGCAGATTTCGGCTCATCAAATGATAACCTGCCAAGCTCGGAATCCGGAAAAGCAAAACCTGACGCTTCAGGAAATCAGGTCGCCATTATCCCTGATGACAATACTTCGGCGGGAGGCCAGTCCACTCCTGATGAACAGCTGCCCGGCCATGAAAATTCCGGAAAATAGAAAACAAGACACAAAGCTTCTCATCTTCGGATGGGGGCTTTTTTTTGACTCAAGAAGCAGGAGCAAATGAATAAATCTGCATGCGAAGGAAATAGAAGAAAAATGCCGAAATAAGCAGTTAACACCGTAAACAGCTGAATATGTAGTAATATATCCTCAAATCAGAACAAATTTGTTGAAATAAAAAGGAATAATACTTAAATTGTTGAAAGGTATGTGGAGTATAGTTTCGTTTTACATTCTGAAGTTTTTACATAATCCCATATCCCGTGCCAGTAGGAAGTAAGCACTACCAATAATCCAGGAATAGAGGTGCTTACCGTGAACTATCACCAGGTTACGGTTGAAATAAAACGTGAATACGATATCTTCATCGCCCGGCAGAAGGGAAAGGTACTGGCACGGGAGATCGGATTTAATGCAGTTGATCAAGTGAGAATTAAGACAGCAATATCCGAGCTTGCAAGAAATATCTATCTCTACGCAGGCGAAGGAAAAATCATTGTAGAAGCGATCAGGGAAAACCATCGCGCCGGTATCCGTGTTTCGGCCGTCGACCGCGGGCCTGGTATTCAAGATATTAATCTGGCACTCCAATCCGGTTACACCAGTTCGGGAGGATTGGGAACAGGCTTGCCGGGTGTTCAGAAGCTTATGGATATCTTCAACGTTCATACCATGCTGGAAGTAGGAACCGAAGTTACTGCCATCAAGTGGTGTATGCAACGAATAAATTAACAGCCGCCAACTCCTTATGGAAAAAGGAATAGCGGCTTATTTTAATTCTTCTTCCATTTCTATACCGTGTTATAAGATAAAAGAAAAACACCCTCCCTTATGACCGAAGGCGGGTGATGTTTTTTGATTTTATATTTTTGGAATGAAAAAGGGACCGGTTCATAAAAGATAGTTTCCGGGCATTTCCCTTGTAATGAATAATCTCCAATAGTTGATTCAGTGCTTTTAACTGGTCGGTTTCGTTCATGCGGATGCGCCTCCTTCTTCCTACACTATATGGAGAAGTGACGGCTGATATGTTTGGGGAACAAAAAAATCAGGTTAAGTATTTCTTGTGGGTGACGGTGTTGAGCAAGATGTATTGTCCTTCTTTTAACACTTCAGCATATAATTTGGCTTCGCTTTCGGAAACGCCGATCATTATGAGTTTTTGCAGAATATTTGGTGGAGCTGGCAGGTTTTTTTGAGGCTCAGAGGGGTTGACGATGATCATGTGTTCTGTTTTCATGCCATCTTTCTTAAGTAACTTTAGTTTATTGAGAACTTTATTTTCTGAAGGATAAATACCAATAACCCTGCGAGTATTCATGGAAAAACCTCCTGTTTAATTGTTAATCGCAAATAAAAGGGAATATTATGTAAATTCCCTTTGTAGGTAACTTCAAAACTCTTTTTTAAAAACTTTTTTTATTTTAATGTTTGAACAAGAGTTAATGAGGGTAAAAAGCTTTTGAAGCAACTCACCCCCTTTATTGCCAAAGCCTATGGGTTTTGGTTTTTTTCTGCTTAGCGTACCGAGGAAAGCAGAAAGAATAGAGGAAAAAAAGAATGACAGAGGTTATTCTGGCAACGGTATTGCCGATGGTAAAGGGGGAAACAACCCGGGTAAGCCATTGCCGCATGCTCCCTGGTGATCGGATTTTGGCTGGGGTTGGGCATCCATAAAAAACAGGCACGTAAAGTGATATAAAAAGGTCTGCCTTTTCAGAGGGCTGGCTTTTTTTGCTTATATGAGCGAATTTCTTTAAAAAAAAGAAAAACAGTAGCATACTATACATTCTTCCATGCGGTATTGATTTCCAATATTTGACGCGCGAATATTTGTTCGTAAAAATTAGAGTTTCACAGGTTTGCTGTGTTATAATCTTATTAGCAAAATTTAGGACGGAGGTTATGAATGTGAGCGAAACATTTGAGCTCGTATCTTCTTATAAACCTCAAGGAGACCAGCCTGAGGCAATACGTCAGCTTGTAAAAGGAATTAATGAGAAGAAGGAAAAAATGACGCTTCTTGGGGCTACAGGTACAGGAAAAACCTTTACGGTATCCAATGTCATCAAGGAAGTAAACAAACCGACTCTGGTAATTGCCCACAACAAAACGCTTGCCGGGCAGCTCTACAGCGAATTCAAGGAATTTTTTCCGAATAACGCTGTTGAATACTTTGTAAGTTATTACGATTATTATCAGCCGGAAGCCTATATTCCGCAGTCTGATACATTTATAGAAAAAGATGCAAGCATTAACGATGAAATCGATAAGCTAAGGCACAGTGCCACGTCTTCCTTGTTTGAAAGAAAAGATGTCATTATCGTATCCAGTGTGTCCTGCATCTATGGCCTCGGGTCCCCGGAAGAATACAAGAGCATGGTAATTTCGCTGCGTACCGGAATGGAACGTGACCGCGATCAGCTCTTGAGGGATTTGGTGGACATTCAGTATAACCGCAATGATATTAATTTCACCCGCGGTACTTTTCGCGTGCGCGGCGATGTCGTGGAAATCTTCCCTGCTTCCCGTGATGAACGGTGCCTGCGTGTGGAATTTTTTGGTGATGAGATCGACCGGATTACAGAGGTAGATGCCCTCACAGGTGAAATTGTCGGCGAGCGTAATCATGTGGCCATTTTTCCGGCATCCCACTTTGTCACCCGTGAAGAAAAAATGAAGATGGCCATTCAGAGGATTGAAGCTGAACTCGAAGAGCGGCTGAAGGAATTGAATGATGCCGGCAAGCTGCTTGAAGCCCAGCGTCTGGAGCAGCGCACCCGCTATGATATTGAGATGATGAGTGAAATGGGCTTTTGCTCGGGGATTGAAAACTATTCTCTTCATCTGACATTGCGCCCCATCGGATCCACCCCGTACACACTTCTTGATTATTTTCCCGATGATTCTATGATCGTGATCGATGAGTCGCATGTGACACTGCCGCAAATACGCGGAATGTACAATGGTGACCAGGCACGTAAAAATGTACTCGTTGAACATGGATTCCGCCTGCCTTCAGCGAAAGACAACCGACCGTTGACGTTCGATGAATTTGAAGGAAAAGATAAGTTTCAGCACATTTATGTATCTGCAACACCCGGCCCATATGAAGAGGAGCATGCTCCGGAACCCATCCAGCAGATCATCCGGCCTACCGGATTGCTGGATCCAACCATTGAAGTGCGTAAGAGCAAAGGTCAGATTGACGATCTTCTTGGTGAGATTAACGACCGTGTTGCCAAAAATGAACGCGTGCTCGTGACTACGCTCACCAAAAAAATGTCTGAAGATCTGACTGATTACCTGCAGGAAATGGGTATAAAGGTAAGATACCTCCATTCTGAGATTAAAACGCTGGAGAGGATTGAGATCATCCGGGATTTGAGGCTCGGTGTGTTTGATGTGCTAGTGGGGATTAACCTTCTCAGGGAAGGACTCGACATTCCTGAGGTTTCTCTTGTTACGATACTCGATGCGGATAAGGAAGGATTCCTTCGTTCCGAAAGATCCCTGATTCAGACGATCGGCCGTGCGGCACGTAACAGCAATGGACATGTCATTATGTATGCCGACAAGATCACCAGGTCCATGGAGATTGCTATCGGTGAAACACAGCGACGCAGAAACGTACAGATGCAGTACAACGAGGAACATGGCATTGTGCCGCAAACGATAAAAAAAGCGGTTCACGATGCCATCCGGGCCACTCAGGCGGCAGAAGATGCCGAAGAGTACACATCCAAGGCACCAAAACAGAAGATGAGCAAAAAAGATCGCGAAGCCTTCATCGGGCGAATGGAAGCTGAAATGAAGGATGCGGCAAGAAATCTGCAGTTTGAACGTGCAGCAGAACTTCGCGATTTGATACTTGAGCTAAAAGCTGAAGGGTAAGGTGATAACAAGTGTCTACGAAACAAAACATTACGGTGAAGGGTGCACGCGCTCATAACCTGAAAAATATAGATATTACGATTCCTCGTGATAAGCTCGTGGTTCTGACAGGACTGTCAGGATCGGGGAAATCCTCGCTTGCTTTCGATACCATTTATGCCGAGGGGCAGCGACGCTATGTCGAGTCCCTCTCAGCCTACGCGAGGCAGTTCCTTGGGCAGATGGACAAGCCGGATGTTGACTCCATTGAGGGCCTTTCTCCCGCTATTTCCATCGACCAGAAAACAACGAGCAGAAACCCCCGTTCCACAGTAGGAACGGTCACAGAGATTTACGATTATTTACGGCTTCTGTTTGCCAGGATCGGGCGGCCGGTCTGTCCGAATCATGGCATTGAAATTACCTCTCAGACCATTGAACAGATGGTTGACCGCATTCTCGAATATCCTGAACGCACCAAGCTCCAAATTTTGGCTCCGGTCGTTTCCGGGCGAAAAGGAGAGCATGTCAAAATTCTTGAGGATATCAAGAAGCAGGGCTATGTTCGTGTTCGAGTGGACGGAGAGCTTTTGGATGTCAGCGAAGACATTAAGCTTGAGAAGAATAAGAAGCATTCCATCGATGTGGTTGTCGACCGGATTGTAGTGAAGGAAGGAATCGCCACCCGGCTGGCGGATTCGCTTGAGACGGCATTGAATTTGGCAGGCGGAACGGTAACGGTAGATGTCATGGGAGAAGAAGAGCTTTTGTTCTCTCAAAACCATGCGTGTCCGTATTGCGGATTCTCCATTGGGGAACTTGAGCCAAGATTATTCTCCTTCAACAGCCCATTCGGAGCCTGCCCATCATGCGACGGACTCGGAATGAAACTGGAGGTCGATCCGGAACTCGTCATTCCGGACTGGGACCTGACGCTAAATGAAAATGCCATTGCACCCTGGACGCCTGTAAGTTCACAATATTATCCGCAGCTTCTGAAAAGCGTGTGCACTCACTTTGGCATCGATATGGATGTTCGCGTAAAGGATCTGCCAAAAGATCAGCTTGATAAAATTTTATATGGCGGCGATACGGAGCGAATCCGGTTCCGCTATAAAAATGATTTCGGGCAGGTTAAAACGAGCGATATCTACTTTGAAGGAGTACTTGCGAACGTAGAACGCCGTTACAAAGAGACAGGTTCGGATTACATCCGTGAGCAGATGGAAGGCTACATGGGCCAAAAAGCATGTCCGACCTGCAAAGGATACCGTTTGAAAAAAGAGGCGCGGGCTGTGTTAATTAATGGTCAGCATATTGGTGAAGCGACAGCGCTGTCCGTGACCGAAGCCAAGGAATTTTTCGAGAACCTCGATCTTACCAACAAAGAACGCGCGATCGCCCGTCTTATTCTTCGTGAGATCGTTGACCGGATCGGATTCCTCGTTAACGTCGGCCTTGATTATCTGTCCTTGAACCGCGCGGCAGGAACATTGTCCGGTGGAGAGGCACAGCGAATCCGTCTGGCCACACAGGTAGGTTCAAGGCTGATGGGTGTGTTGTATATTCTCGATGAACCGTCCATCGGACTTCATCAGCGGGACAATGACCGGCTGATCCGTACGCTTGAAGAAATGAGAAGCCTCGGAAATACGCTGATCGTTGTCGAACATGATGAGGACACCATGCTGGCGGCCGATTATATTATCGATATTGGCCCTGGAGCAGGTGCCCATGGTGGAACGATTACGGCACAGGGCTCGCCGAATGAAATTATGGATGATCCAAATTCCCTGACCGGGCAATATCTGTCAGGCAAACGTTTTATTCCGCTCCCGTCCCAAAGAAGGAAGCCGGACGGAAGGAACATTGAAATTGTGGGAGCTACCGAAAATAACCTTAAAAACGTAAAAATAAAAATTCCATTGGGGCTCTTTACCGGAGTAACCGGTGTTTCCGGTTCAGGAAAAAGTACGCTCGTCAATGAAATTCTTCATAAGGCATTGGCCCAGAAGCTTCATAAAGCGAAAGTAAAACCGGGGCAGCATAAGGAAATCAAAGGGCTGGAGCATATTGACAAGGTTATTGATATCGACCAGTCCCCGATCGGACGAACTCCTCGTTCCAATCCGGCAACCTATACCGGTGTGTTCGATGACATCCGCGATGTATTTGCCTCTTCCAACGAAGCAAAGGTTCGCGGCTACAAAAAGGGCCGGTTCAGCTTCAATGTAAAAGGCGGCCGCTGTGAAGCGTGCCGCGGGGATGGGATCATTAAAATTGAGATGCATTTCCTGCCGGACGTGTATGTGCCATGTGAAGTTTGCCATGGAAAACGCTATAACCGTGAAACACTGGAAGTGAAATACAAAGGAAAAAATATTGCGGATATCCTGGATATGACAGTGGAAGAAGGGGTTGAATTCTTCGCCAACATTCCAAAGATCAACCGCAAGCTGTCCACCATCCTTGATGTCGGATTAGGATACATCAAGCTGGGCCAGTCCGCGACTACCCTTTCCGGAGGAGAAGCACAGCGGGTGAAGCTTGCTTCCCAGCTTCATAAGCGTTCAACGGGTAAAACGATCTATATCCTTGATGAACCGACAACAGGACTGCACGTTGATGACATTTCACGTTTGCTCAAGGTGCTTCAGCGCCTTGTGGATAACGGAGATTCCGTCGTCGTGATCGAGCATAATCTGGATGTTATCAAACAATGTGACTACTTGATTGACCTCGGACCGGAAGGCGGAGATAAAGGCGGTACCCTCGTGGGTGCAGGAACGCCCGAAAAGCTTGCCGAGGTTGCCGAATCTCATACCGGCCGTTATTTGGCGCCGATTTTAAAACGTGATAAAAAGCGAATGGAAACATTGCTGAAACAAAGAGAATCAGTAACAAAATAATTTGAGGCAAAAAGAAGAGCCTGCGAGAAAATCCTCGCAGAGCTCTTCTATTTTTTTAGAAATAGTAATAGCTTGTATATAAGAAAGTTGATCAAAAGGACGATCAAACTGCCGACCAGGGCAGCCAGAATCCGTTCACCAGCAGAATAGCCGGCTCCTGTGTCGGAAAACGCACTGTATACAATTCCTGCCACCATAAGCAAGGTTAAAAAAATCGTAAAAAATTTAATTCCTTTTTCAGTTGAAAACATGTTATCCTCCATTAAGATTTCCCTTTCTAGTTGGGGAGCCAGTTACCCATAAAAACTGTGGGAAGGCAAAAACAAATATCCTCTTCTAAGATAGCTTATAATAAGGGAAAAAAACAAATACTCACCCTATTTTTAAAAGGATGTCTTTTTATTTGGTAGAATTACAAAGGGTAATCCTTTTCATTGCAGCAGTAAACCAGGAGGAAATGCAGCATGAGCACAAATTTGAATCGTATTTTATCATCTCTATGTTATTTCAGCATGTTTTTTGCCCCGTTTTTATTTCCAGTCGTAATTTATTTAGCTGTGCAGGATCAAGAGGTCATGAGACATGCGAAGCGGTCCTTTCTCTCGCACCTTTTTCCCGTCATCGCTATTCCTTTGAGCATCATTATTGTGGCCGAAACCGAATTCAGCATTACATCCATTGTGGTGTGCGCCATTCTGTTTGGACTGAGTTCACTCGTAATTATGGTATGGAATATTGTTCAGGGAATAAAAACCTTAAAAGCATAAATGTAGTGCGGTATCCACCGACCGGAACAGAAAAGAACCCTGCATCCAGAAACAGCCGGCGCCGGTTTTTAAACTTTGAAGGAGGCGTCAAGTTATATGGAAGAGCGAAAAATGATTTTAAACATGCTTAACGAAGGCAAGATATCAGTGGAGGAAGCTGAAAAATTATTGCTTGCGGTTAATCATAAAAAAACGTTTGCGCTGCCTTCGGGGACATTGGGCAAAAAAAATAAAGACCATAAAAAGGTGCCTTCCCAAGGGTTTAAAGTAGGGAAGTTCTTGAACCGGGTGGTTAAGCGGATTAAGACCGCAGACTTTGACCTGAATTTTGGTCCTCATGAGGATGTCCATCATATTTTTGAAGACCGGCATGTTATGTTTGAGGACATTGATATAGAAATTTATAATGGTTCTATCACCCTTGTACCGTGGGAACGAAATGATGTTCAAATTGAATGCGAAGCTGAAGTGTATAAAATTCCAGAAGGGACAGCAGCAAAAACAAAATTTCGCAATGAAACCTTCTATGACTGCGATGCCACACGGCTTCGTTTCTATGCGAGAAATAAACATCAAAAAGTGAATGCAGTCGTTTCTATTCCAAAAAAACAATATCACGAAATCAAGTGTGTGACATTCAACGGCGGAATAAAAACGAGTGATTGTCAGAGCCGTCACCTGGAACTGAAATCTACCATAGGGTCTCTGTTCGTCAACCGATGCGGTGGCGATAAATTAAAAGCGGAAGCTTCCAATGGGAGCATTACGCTGAAGGAAAGCAATTGGAAGGAACTCGTTGCAGAAACAATGAATGGCCCCGTCCGGCTGAACGGAAAGTCCGAGCAAATTCGGATTGAGACCATCAACGGATCCATTTATTACCGTTTAGACACACCGGCATCAGGGTATGCATCTTTAAAAACAGTGACGGGTAAAATAGAAGCAGAATTACCGGGATCTCTTGAAGTGGAGGCAAGCCTGAAAACCTATGTTGGCGGACTTGTCAGCGACTTTGACGGTATGGAAGTGTTGGAACAAAAAAAGGAAGTTACGAAGAAGTTTCTCCGTTTTATTGCAAATAAGGGAAGTGAACCGGCCTACCGGATGGAAGCCGAGGCGAAGACAGGCTCCATTGCTGTACTCAAGGCAAAACAGGAAGGCTGATTATTCCGAAAGAAAGTGAAGTGCAGTAAATGTTTATGAATTGGATCATCTCTCTGCTTGTTAACACCGTCGTCCTTATGGTGGTAGCCGGCTATTATGAACCGTTTAAATTGGAGGGGGCAGGGGCAGCCCTGCTGGCCAGTATTATCCTCTCCATCTTCAACCTCTTCATCAAGCCCGTTTTGGTTTTATTGACACTTCCTGTAACGGTTTTGTCTTTCGGGCTATTTCTGATTGTTATTAATGCGGTTCTTTTAATGCTTACGGCTGAAGTCATGGGATCGAGCTTTGAAATTGACGGGTTTGGAGCTGCTTTTCTGGCAGCGATTATCATTTCAATATTGAATTTGCTGATCCAAAACTTCATTATTGAACCGATGCAAAAAAGGAAGCGTTCCAGCTAGGGGCGCTTTTTTTAGAAGATAGAATACGTTCCTGTTGTAAAAAGGAGGGGAAACATGGAGTCACAAAGGCTGATCTATCGAGCATACACCAAAGAGGACGATGAATTCTATGCTTCCATGTGGGGACAGCCGGATATTGTCCGGTACATAGGCAAGGGACTAACCAAAACGAAAAAGGAAGCGGTCCGCAGTTTGGAGAACTGGATTCTTCCAGGGTATAAAAACGGGATGGGGCTGTTTGTCATCATTCTGAAAGAAACCGGGGAGCCCATTGGACATGCCGGCCTCGTTCCCCAGGTCGTGGAAGGTCGGAAAGAAACAGAGATTGGCTATTGGCTTAAAAAGCCATTCTGGGGAAAAGGATTTGCTTCTGAAGCTGCCGGTTTTTTTATGTCATACGGCAAAGCTGAGCTTCATCAAAGCAGACTCATCTCATTGATTCATCCTAAAAATGCAGCCTCCATTGCGGTGGCGAAAAAGCTGGGCATGGTCTATGAAAAAACAGTATTCTTTAATGGAAGCCGCACGCGTGTTTATGCAACCGGCCAGCCGCAAACCATATGGAAAGCAATAACTTGCGATTAAGCCCGTAAATTGTGTTTTGTTTCCGTATTGCTGATAGTGTTACAATAAATAGGAATGCAAGAACTATAGGAGGATACCATGGCAAAAGTACATACAAAAGAGTTGATAGATAAGTTTCAGCTTGAACTGGTCAGCGGGGAAGAAGGCGTTCACCGAACCATCACCACCAGCGATATTTCCCGGCCGGGCCTGGAGATGGCAGGATATTTTACATATTATCCGGCAGAGCGCCTTCAGCTTTTGGGTAAAACGGAACTGACCTTTATCAGTGAGCTGCCGCCGCCGATTCGAAGAGAGCGGATGGAGCAGCTGTGCACGGATGAAACACCGGGAATTATCATCTCTCGTGAAATGGAGGTCCCGAAAGAACTTCTGATTGCTTCACACGGGACAGGCGTTCCGATTATGCGCACAAAAATGACAACGACCCGGCTGTCGAGCAGGCTGACCAACTACCTGGAAAGCAGGCTGGCGCCAATGACCGCTGTCCATGGTGTTCTTGTTGATATATATGGAATCGGTGTCCTGATCAAAGGGGACAGCGGGGTAGGAAAAAGTGAGACGGCATTGGAACTTGTCAAACGGGGCCATCGTCTGGTGGCCGATGATTCGGTCGAAATCCGTCAGGAAGACGAAGAAACACTGGTCGGCAGTGCACCTGAGCTGATTCAGCATCTGCTCGAGATCCGGGGGCTGGGAATCATTAATGTGATGACCTTGTTCGGGGCCGGGGCCATCCGCAACTACAAGAAGATTTCCCTCATTATTCATCTTGAAACCTGGGACTCTAAAAAGGTTTACGACCGGCTCGGGCTGGAAGAAGAAACGATGAAAATTCTGGAAACAGAAGTTCCGATCTTAACGGTTCCTGTCCGCCCCGGACGAAACCTTGCTGTTATTATAGAAGTGGCTGCCATGAACTTCCGCTTGAAGCGAATGGGGATGAATGCGGCCAAACAATTTAATGACCGATTAACTGACGCTATTGCTTCAGGCGATGATATCGAATTGTAATACATTAGAATAAGAAAGCAAAAGGAAGTGGAACCGTGGATTCAAGTATTCAACCAATCGACCGGGTTGCCTTTGAGCTGGGGCCGATTACTGTGTATTGGTATGGTGTAATTATTGGTTTAGGCGCCCTGCTGGGACTGTGTATTGCCGTTAGAGAGTCGGAAAAACGGGGGCTCGGGAAAGATACATTTGTGGATGTTGTCATGTGGGCGGTTCCGATCGCAATCATTTGCGCAAGAATTTACTATGTGTTGTTTGAATGGGATTTCTACAGCAAGCATCCTGGAAAGATCATTGCCATTTGGGAAGGCGGAATCGCTATTCATGGAGCACTTATCGGTTCGTTTTTAACCGCGTATATCTTTTCAAGGGCCCGCGGCATTTCCTTTTGGAAGCTCGCCGATATTGCGGCTCCGAGTATTATTCTCGGACAGGGAATCGGACGCTGGGGCAATTTTATGAACCAGGAAGCCCACGGGCGTGAGGTCAGCCGCAGCTTTTTGGAAAATACACTTCATCTGCCCGATTTTATTGTGAACCAAATGTACATAAATGGCGTCTATTACCATCCTACGTTTTTGTACGAATCGCTATGGGATCTTGCCGGGTTTGTCATCCTGCTGCTGCTGAGGCGGGTCAACCTCAAAAGGGGAGAACTCTTCTTCAGTTATGTCATCTGGTATTCCATCGGCCGTTATTTCGTGGAAGGCATGCGTACGGACAGCTTGATGCTCACTTCGAACCTTCGGATTGCACAGGTCATCTCGCTCGTTTTAATTGCCCTATCCATCATTCTCATTGTGTATCGCCGCAAAACGGGATTGGCAGAGAAGCGCTATCTCGAAGGATAACAAGAAAGGAATCTGACACGTTATGAAAATCAATACCGCACTTTTTGATTTGGATGGAACACTGATCAACACGAACGAGCTGATTATCGCATCCTATCTTCATACGCTTGATAAATTCTTTCCTGAACAATACAACCGGGAACATATCATCCCTCTCATGGGGATGCCATTGACCGAAACGATGGAGCATTTTGACAAAAACCAGGTGAAGGAACTGATCGAAACCTATAAGGAACATAATCTATCACATCACGAAGAACTGGTGACCGAATTTGAAGGCGTGATCGAAACGATTGAAACCCTTCACAAGAATGGATATAAATTGGGGATTGTGACGACTAAAATGAGGAATTCTGTTAATCTGGGACTGAAGATTGTCGGACTGGACAAGTTCTTTGAGACCATTGTAACGCTCGATGATGTGGAACGCGCCAAGCCTGATGCCGAACCGGTGGAAAAAGCGCTTGCGCTGCTAAATGCCAAACCGGAGGAAGCCATCATGGTCGGTGACAGCAAATACGATATTCTGGCCGGAAAAAATGCCCGTACAAAAACAGCCGGTGTTTCGTGGACCATACGAGGAAGGGAATACCTTGAGGAGTTTTCTCCCGACTACATGCTCGATCATATGACAGATCTGCTTACCATATTAGGAGAGAGATAACGTGAGAAAAACGGAACGGTATCATGTCCAAGGCAAAAATTCGCTCTATCAAATTTACGCTACCGTTCCATTTTGGAAGGTGGCAAAGAATTTTATGGCCATCCAAATCGCACGCTATACTCCTTTTCTTCCGGTGAAAAACTGGATGTACAGGACCTTTTTGGGCATGAAGGTGGGTGAGGACACGGCAGTTGCTCTGATGGTGATGATGGATATCATGTTCCCGGAACGGATAACCATTGGGAGAAATTCCGTTATTGGTTACAATACGACCATTCTTGCTCATGAATACCTCATTTCCGAGTATCGTCTCGGAGATGTGCACATTGGGGATGAAGTCATGATCGGAGCGAACAGCACCATTTTGCCTGGTGTCTCCATTGGGGATGGAGCGATCGTGTCGGCTGGAACGCTTGTGCACAAGGATGTACCTGCGGGCGCTTTTGTCGGAGGAAATCCAATGCAGATGATTTATACGAGAGAAGAGCGTGAAGGACGCGAACGGGAAAAAAGTTGAATTTTGTCGTGCTTTCGCCTATTGGGTTTTCTGTATGTTAGGAGTATACTTAAAGCAAGACAACTCGGTAAGCAGGAGGGAAGTAACTTGAACCGGAAATCTTTTTCTATTTTTTTTGTAAGAGATACATTCAAAGTAGGGCATTTAATGGATGAGTGCAACGTGAGCCAGCATCCTGCAGCCCAGGCGAGCAACAATACAGAACATCTTGCGACAAGGGATGCTTACCGTTTCCGTGCAGCAGTTTCCAAGCTAAAAGGAAGCTCGTTTGTGAAGCATTATGAACTTCACGACGATAAAGCGAGCGTGTATTATTTTGGCGATTATACATCCTATCGAAAGTTGGTTCCTCAGACTTCTCTTACAAAAGAAGATTACCTGCATTATCTGGGTTCGGAGGAAGCTGTCTGTCAGCTCCTTCTTGATTCCACCGTTTACTTGCTAAAAGAACTCCATTTCCTTAATCATATTACGATCGAAATTCCTAACCATGGAAAAAAGTATACCGTCAGTGTTTCTCGCACTGAACTGAATGAGCACCTGAATTGTGAGCTTTCGGACATGAAAGATGGACACCACCATCGCTTTTATCTGCTCTGCCGCGAGTATGAGGTAAAGAACTTTGCCGCCCGTTTTGTTAAAAAGAAACGCATTCGCAGAAAACAATAGTAGATTATAACTAAACTCAAGCTTTCTCTTTTTTGAGGCGTTGGGTTAAACATCGGAACCCAGCCGCCTCCCATGAGTCAGCTGGGTTTTTTGTTTTTTAAGGAGCTATTCCATTAAGGATTCCATCATCTCCCGGTTCAATGGGCCGATGTGTTGCTGAACGATTTGGCCTTGGGGACTGATGACAAAGGTAGTCGGAAGCGTCACCACATGAAATCTTTCACTCACTTCCCCTGTTTCGTCGAGCAGAATGGGAAACGTCAGCTTGTGTTTATTGGCAAAGCCGCGGGCGGCCTGTACAGAATCTTCAGAAGTGAGATGTACCGATAGGATTTCGATCGGTCTCCGGCTGTTTTCTTTATAAAAGCGCTCGATTTCTGGCATTTCTGCCTGGCAGGGAGGGCACCAGCTTGCCCAAAAATTTAAAAATACGGTTTTACCTTTAACCTGTGACAGAGTCACCTTCCGGCCATCTAATGTTTTCAGCACAAAATCAGGAGGAACATTTCCTCGTTTAAGGCCGGTGGTTGAAACGGCCACCGCTTTACCTTTTGTTTCGTCACTCTTTAGCCAAAAGAAGGATGTACTGCTCAAACCCAGCATCAAGACCAACGCAGCATAGATTGGAAGAAGACGCCTCTTTTTCCTGGTTAAAAAGATGGCCAATATACCTGAAACTATCAGGCAAAAAAGAGAAGAAGCTGCATCTTTTGCGAGAAAGGCTTGAAAACCTCCATACAGGAGCAAAAAGGAAAATCCCACCAGACAAAGAATATGTAAAAAGGTGGAAAGCGGAAGAGAAGATCGAGAAAGCTGAATGAATACATACAAAAGGGCTGCGGCTGCACCAATCAGGATACCCGGTTTGCCCCCGGAAAAATAGAGCAGATAGACGGGATGTTTGATAGTCAGGACTGGGTGCAACAGAAAATAGCTTATTTTCCATACGAAAATCAGTAACAGGACCGCATTCCACGTAAGGTGCCATTCCTCCAGTTGTGCTTGGGTAATTCTTTGCTTTAGATAAACGGTTCCAAAGGCGGCCAGAAAGGAAATCAGCAAACAGGCTGTTCGTTCATCCAAATGCAGGGCTCCCCATTGAATATAGTCTTTCAAAATCAGTCTCCTCCTTCTCTGCGTACGTCTAGTATTTACCATATACGCAATTAAGGACAAGTATGTTATCACATTTGGTAAGGAGGAAAGTCAGTGGGCGGTGTAGAAGATAAAATTCGTGAAAAGTTTAAATGTGTAAAGTGCGGCCATGGCCGGTGCAAAACGAAAGAGCTTGCGATGACTGGATCGGGGCTCAGCAAGCTGCTGGATCTCCAGCATAATCATTTTTTATTTGTTTCATGTGAGAACTGCGGATATGTTGAAGTGTACAATCCATCCATTCTGGAAGGAAAGAAAGGACAGCTTGGAACCATTCTGGATCTTTTCTTTGGGTAAAAAAAGCTTCAGCACAAAGAGGGCATGTGCTGAAGCTTTTTCTTTTTGTCTTGTTACAGCAGATAGAATCCGACACCCATAATCATATAGGCAGCAAGCAGTGTCAGTCCTTCAAACCAGTTGGTGTCTCCGTCATTTGTCAGGGAAATGGTCAAAAAGACGGCCAGCACCATGGATACCAGTTCGGGCATCGAAAATACAAGGGACATTTGCTTTTCGAAAAATACGGAAATCAAAACCAGAACCGGTGCAACAAACATGGCAATCTGCAGGGTGGAACCCACGGCAATTTCGACCGTGATGCCTACTTTGTTTTTATAAGCCATCATCACGGCAGAGGCATGCTCTGCCGCATTACCCACGATAGCAACAATGATGATCCCGATAAAGATTTCACTCCAGCCGAGCGTCTCGCCTACCTCTTCAAAGGTATGGACAAGGTTCTCGGATATGTACGCAACAGCAAGTGTGGCAAGGCCCAGCACAAGGATGGATTTTGACTTGGTCCATTCCGCCGTTTCTTGCTCCTCATTTTCTCCTTTTTCTTCGTCATAGGCATAAACTCCGCGATGTGTGACGAGTTTAAAGTATAGAGCAGCGAGATAGAGAACGATCATGATGGCAGAAACCCAGATACTGAGAGTAAATGATTCCTGATCATTTAGTGTCATGGAGAAGACTTCAGGGAATACAAAAGCGACGACGATTGCAAAGATCATAAGACCTGCATTGTGCTGGGCATCATGAACATTGAACCTCTGACGCTTGAACTTGAGTCCGCCAATAAAGAAGGATAATCCTCCAACCAGCAAGAGGTTTCCCAGTACAGAACCGGTCAGGGAAGCGAGCACCACCGGAACCAGGCCGGCTTTTAAGGCGAAAATGGAAATAATCAGTTCAACTGCGTTTCCAAAGGTAGCATTAAGCAGTCCGCCAATCCGCGGTCCAACCACGATCGCCAAACTTTCCGTTGCCCTCCCCATATAAGAGGCTAGGGCTATAATCGTGACACAATAAAGAACGAACGAGATGACGGCCGGCCAGTGGAGCAAGGCCGCTGCCACAGACAAAGGAACACCGGCTAAAATGAGTATAAAAAATATTCGATTGATCACAGAGTAAGCTCCTTTATCATAATTTTTTTAATGATCTTGTAGCATTATTCCCTCTTTTTATCTTCTGTAACGTATTTTAACGCGTTTAAAAGAATGCATGCAAGAGGGTCAAAGAGGGGGATGTTGACGAACCGCAGAAAGAAGTGTAGACTACAACGTATAATTTATCTCGGTAGTATATTAGCGAACTAAAGCATAAGTGAAGGTGTGAGTCGATGTCGAAGCCATTTGTTTTTGAAAAGCCAATGGGAATGAGGGATACTCTTCCTGTTTTATATCAAGTAAAGCAGCAGGTTCGAACCGTAATGGAACAGGAAATCCGTGAATGGGGATACCAATTCATCCAAACCCCTACACTCGAATATTACGATACGGTGGGAGAAGCTTCCGCCATACTGGATCAGCAGCTTTTCAAATTACTGGATTCAGAAGGGAAGACGCTCGTACTGAGACCGGATATGACGGCTCCGATTGCGCGTGTTGTTTCCTCTTCTATGAAAGATGTTTCCTATCCGATCCGGCTGGCGTATGATTCAGCGGTGTTCCGATCCCAGCAGCGGGAGGGCGGACGTCCGGCGGAGTTTGAACAGGTTGGAGTGGAATTGATCGGAGACGGTACTTCAAGTGCCGATGCCGAAGTGATTGCACTGATGGTATCCACGCTTTCGAAGACGGGATTGCAGGAGTTTAAAGTGGCTGTTGGCCATATTGGCTTTTTGAATGAGCTTTTTGTTGAAGTTCTTGGAAATGAAGACCGTGCTGAAGAATTGTTACGTTTTTTATATGAAAAAAATTATGTGGGCTATGCCAGCCATGTGAAGAGCCTTCCTTTATCTTCGATTGATAAAAAGCGACTGCTGGATCTTCTTCATCTCCGCGGAGGAGAGGAAGTACTGAAGTCAGCTGAGGATTTGACAGCAGTTGGAGGAAGAAAAGCGATCAGTGATTTAAGAGAGCTTTTGAACATTCTTGCACTGTATGGTGTGCAGGATAAGGTGGTCCTTGATTTTACGTTATTCAGCCATATGAGCTACTATACAGGAATTGTTTTTGAAGGGTATACCAATGAACTGGGTTTCCCGCTATGCAGTGGAGGCCGTTATGATCAGCTCTTGGGTGAGTTCGGGCGAAGTGCCCAGGCGATCGGGTTTGGTATAAGGCTGGATTACCTCCTTGAAGCACTCAGTGCAAAGGAACCATCCGCTCCACGGTCATGCATCATCTTTAGTGCGGAAAACCGAAAAGAAGCCATTGCCAAATCTCGTGAACTTCGGGAACAGGGACGTTCAGTCGTGGTTCAGGATATATCGGGTGTCGGCAATGTGGATGAATACAGCGGCCGGTTTCAAGAAGTGATTTATGTAATCGGTAAAAGCGGGAAAGGAGAGGCACGATGAGCAGTTTACTCACAGTGGCGATGCCAAAAGGCCGTATTTTTCAGGAAGCTGTAGAATTGTTGCGCCAGGCGGGCTATCCGCTGCCTCCCGAGTTCGAGGATTCTAGAAAGCTGATCATTGAGATCGAAGAGGCGGGTATGCGTTTTATCCTGGCCAAGCCGATGGATGTTCCAACCTACGTGGAACACGGTGTGGCGGATGTCGGCATTGCTGGAAAAGACGTCATGCTGGAAGAAGAGCGGGACGTGTATGAGGTTCTTGATCTGAAAATCAGTGACTGCTACTTGGCGGTGGCTGGTCTCCCGGAACAAAAGGTGCATTCCGTCGCACCGAAAATCGCAACGAAATATCCGAATGTGGCAGCCCACTATTTCCGCGAACAAGGGGAACAGGTGGAAATTATTAAATTAAACGGTTCCATCGAGCTCGCTCCGCTGATTGGCCTGGCAGACAGAATTGTGGATATTGTATCAACCGGTAGAACATTGAAGGAAAACGGACTGGTTGAGCTGGAGAAAATCAGGGAGATTACTTCCCGTATTATTGTGAATCCTGCAAGCTACCGCATGAAGGCTGGCGTGATCGACGAACTGGTCGAGCGTTTAAGCAAAGTGGTGGAGAGCAAGGAGGAGATCAGGTGAGGATTGAACGGGCAACAAATCTAAACAGCTTGAAGCGAAATATTGATCAGGACTCAGAAGCCCAGCTGAAAGCGGTAAAGAGCATCTTAACCCAGGTACGTGAGCAGGGCGATGCGGCATTGTACGAGCTTACCGAGAAATTTGACAAGGTTCTGCTGAGTGAGCTGGAAGTAACAGAAAAAGAGATCGAGCAGGCTTACAGCGAAGTCGATGACGAAATGATTGCCATTATAAAGGAAGCAGCAAAAAATATTGAAGACTATCATGTGCAGCAGAAGAAGCAGTCCTGGTTTATTACCAAAGAAGACGGAACGCTGCTTGGACAGAAAGTAACGCCGCTTGATTCAGTCGGTGTGTATGTGCCTGGAGGAACGGCAGCCTATCCATCTTCGGTGCTTATGGGTGTGGTTCCGGCGAAGGTAGCGGGAGTCGGGCGAATCGTACTCGTTTCCCCTCCAGGAAAGGACGGAAAGCTTCCGGCTGGTGTACTGGTTGCCGCCAGAGAAAGCGGGATCAGCGCGATTTATAAAGCAGGCGGCGCCCAAGCGATTGGCGCGCTTGCCTACGGTACAGAAACCATTCAGAAGGTGGATAAAATCGTCGGGCCGGGAAATGTATACGTAGCATTGGCGAAACGGGAGGTCTTCGGCACGGTGGATATTGACATGATTGCCGGACCGAGTGAGATTGCCGTGCTGGCTGATGAAACCGCCAATCCGGTTTATGTGGCTGCCGATTTACTGTCACAGGCCGAGCATGATCCGCGTGCCGCTGCCGTTTTGGTTACCACTTCTGAAGAACTGGCAAACCAGGTGGCGGAGCAAGTTGAACTACAGCTTAAAACGCTGCCTAGACAAGAGATTGCCCGGGAATCGATTGAAACGTATGGAGCGATCTATCTGGTAGACAGCCTGAGCCAGGGTGTGGACGTCATCAACGAAATCGCTCCTGAGCATTTGGAAGTCATGACAGAGCACCCAATGGAGCTTTTGGGGAAAATCAAACATGCCGGGGCTATTTTTCTAGGGCCGAATTCGTCAGAGCCGGTTGGAGATTATTTTGCCGGAAGCAACCATGTATTGCCGACGAGCGGAACGGCACGCTTTTCCTCGCCTCTCAATGTGGATGATTTTACAAAAAAATCGAGTGTCATCATGTACAGTGAGAGCGCCATAGAGGAAAACGCCAAAAAAATCGCAGCATTTGCCCGGCTTGAGGGATTGGAAGCCCATGCCCGGGCAGTAGAGAAAAGACTGGGGGAAAGTGAACATGAGTAACCGGACGTATTCAATCGAACGAAATACAAAAGAAACACAGATAGCCCTCTCTTTTGATATTGATGGAGACGGACAGGCGTCTATTGATACACCTGTTCCGTTTTTAAACCATATGCTTGACGGCTTTGCCCGCCACGGGCTTTTTAATTTAAAGGTAAACGCCACGGGTGATACCGAAATTGATGACCATCATACGACCGAGGATGTGGGAATTTGTCTTGGGACTGCGATTAAAGAGGCGCTTGGAGATAAAATGGGGATCAAACGCTATGGCAACGCATTTGTGCCGATGGATGAAACCCTTGCACAAGTTGCCATCGATTTAAGCAACCGCCCGCATTTAGAATTCCGGGCAGAGTTTCCTTCCCAAAAGGTAGGAACCTTTGATACCGAGCTTGTACATGAATTCTTCTGGAAACTGGCTCTTGAAGCGCGAATGAATCTTCACGTGATTGTTCACTATGGAACCAATACGCATCATATGATCGAGGCGGTCTTCAAGGCGTTTGCCAAGGCGCTGGATGAAGCGACCCTCATCGACCCGAGGGTGAAGGGTGTTCCTTCCACAAAGGGGATGTTGTAAATGATCGGCATCATTGATTATGGAATGGGAAATCTTCATTCGGTAAGCTCGGCGCTCAAACGGCTGGAGCAGCCCTATTTTCTGTCCGATAAAAAAGAAGAGCTGGATCAAGCGGACAAGCTTCTTTTGCCTGGTGTGGGATCGTTTAAGGATGCCATGCTGATTCTGAATGGAACTGGCCTTACCGATTTTATAAAGGAAGCAGCAGCAGCCGGAAAACCGCTTTTAGGAATTTGCCTCGGCATGCAGCTGTTATTTGAAGAAAGTGAAGAGAATGGCCTCACAAAAGGACTGGGACTTCTGCCTGGCAGAGTTGAACGGTTTTCAGGGGTCACAAATAATGGGGAAGCATACAAAGTGCCTCATATGGGATGGAACAAACTGCAGTACAACCGCAGATCTCCTCTTATTGAAAACCTTGAGGAAGGGTTTGTTTATTTTGTTCATTCGTATGTGGTTCAAAGTGATGATCCCGAAACTGTCATTGCAGAGGCGCAATACGGGGACAGGGCGGTACCGGCCGTCGTCGGCAGTAACAACATCTTCGGCACACAGTTTCATCCGGAAAAAAGTTCGGAAGTCGGCATGACGATCTTGAGCAATTTTTGCAATCTGGCAGAGGAGGCAAAGGCATGAGCGAATTTATCTTGTATCCTGCAATTGACATGCGCGGTGGAAAATGCGTAAGGCTGCTGCAGGGAGATTACAACCAGGAGACCGTATACGGAGACTCTCCATTTGATATGGCAAAGCAATTTGCAGAAGCGGGAGCCAAGTGGATTCACATGGTCGACCTGGATGGCGCGAAAGCCGGAGAACGGGTCAATCATCAGCATGTGGTCAGGGTGGCCAATGAACTTCAGGTGTCGGTGCAAATCGGCGGGGGCATCCGTAATGAAGAAGATGTCGCTTTTTACCTGGAGGAAGGCGTAAACCGGGTGATTCTGGGAAGTGCAGCCATTTCGAATCCGGAATTTGTTGTTAAAATGCTCAGGAAGTATGGCAGCCAGATTGCCATCGGAATTGATGCGCGTGACGGATATGTTGCAACAGAAGGCTGGCTCAACACCTCAGAGATCGAAGCGTCTGAGCTGGCGGAGAAGCTCGGGAATGAAGGAGCTGAGACGTTTATTTTCACGGATATCTCCAAAGACGGTACACTAAAAGGGCCAAATACGGAAGCCATTGGTGAGCTCGCTGGATTAACCGGTAAAAATGTCATTGCTTCAGGTGGTGTAAGTTCTCTTGATGACCTGGCTGCCTTAAAGGCAGATCACCGCGGCATCGGTGGTGCCATTATTGGAAAGGCGCTTTACACAGGGCGGTTTACACTGCAGGAAGCGTTGGAGAAGGTGAAATAAATGCTGACAAAACGAATCATTCCTTGCCTGGATGTAAAAGAAGGCCGGGTGGTAAAAGGAATTCAGTTTTTGAATTTGCTTGATGCAGGTGATCCTGTGGAGCTTGCGGCTTTTTATGACAGAGAAGGCGCCGACGAGCTTGTTTTTTTGGATATTTCAGCTTCACATGAAGGACGCCAGACGATGATCGACGTGGTGGACCGGGTAGCGAGCCAGCTGGCCATCCCTTTTACAGTGGGAGGAGGCATTAACTCACTCGAGGACATGAAACGAGTTCTTCGGGCCGGAGCAGACAAGGTGTCGGTAAATACAGCAGCCTTGCTGCGTCCCGAGCTGATTACCGAAGGGGCGGACTATTTTGGTTCACAGTGTATCGTCACGGCGATTGACGCCAAGTACGATGAAAGCCTTGGTTCCTGGAGGGTGTACACGCATGGAGGACGCAAGCCGACTAATTGGGAAGTGACCGATTGGGCCCGGGAAGCCGTCAAGCGTGGAGCCGGCGAAATCCTGCTGACAAGCATGGATCAGGACGGGGAAAAAACCGGGTTTAATCTTGCGCTGACCAAAACCGTCAGCGAGGCGGTAACCGTGCCTGTTATCGCTTCAGGCGGAGCCGGTAATGCCCAGCATTTTTATGAAGCTTTTACAGATGGAAAAGCGGATGCTGCTTTGGCCGCAAGTATTTTTCATTATAAAGAAACCTCGGTCCGGGAAGTAAAGAAAGACCTAAAAGAAAAAGGAGTGGTGATCCGATGAACCTGTCTTCCATCAAGTTTGATGAAAAAGGATTGATTCCTGCGATTGTCCAGGATGCGCGGACAAAAAAGGTATTAACCCTGGCTTATATGAATGAAGAGTCACTGAAAAAAACACTGGAGATTGGTGAAACGGTGTTTTACAGTCGTTCCCGCCAAGAGATTTGGCATAAAGGGGAAACGTCGGGTAACACTCAAAAAGTGATCGATATCCATGTGGATTGTGACCAGGATGCCCTGGTGGTGTTTGTGGATCCGAAGGGACCTGCATGCCATACTGGTGCCGAGAGCTGTTTTGGAGCTGGAGCTTCCGATTTGTCTGAGGCAGAAAAGAGCGGGAAAACCTCTTATGGAGACATTGTTCCTGGTAAAGAAGACAGCCAAGGAAAACCGCAGGATATTTTGAATGTGCTGCAGGGACTCATTGCCGAGCGCGAACGGGAAATGCCGGAAGGGGCCTACACGACCTATCTATTTGATAAAGGCGTGGACAAGATCCTGAAAAAGGTCGGAGAAGAAGCATCAGAGGTTATTATTGCGGCGAAAAACCGCGATAAAGAAGAGCTGAAATGGGAAGCAGCCGACCTGATTTACCACCTTCTTGTTCTTCTTCAGGAACAAAAGCTTCCGTTTGCTGAAGTTTTGAGTGTTTTAGAGGAACGCCATACATCAAAAGACCGTAAATAAGTTTTTGTGAGGCCGCCGGCGAGGTTCCGGGGCCTTTTTGTCCCTTCACTGGCCGAATTGGGCGTAATTTTGGATAATTGGGCGCAAACTGATAATATTTGAGCATAAATTAAATTAATTGGGCGAAAAAGCAACATATTCGAGCAAAACTGAATTCAAACTACTTCCCTGTCCCACATTCCTAAAACAATTTCAAAAATATGTTAAATTTGTACTTGTATTCACCTGCCCAATACACTAAACTAGTGAGAAAACAATTTCGTGAAAAGTAATGAGAGGAACGAGTAGTAGCGGTCTCCCTGTTTTAGAGAGCCGGTGGCAGGTGCAAACCGGTACAAAGACCCTTATGAATTACCTCCTCGAACTTTCTTTGTGAACGTCCGGTCCTGCGGATCGTAGCAAGGAACGGCATGAACCGTTATTTCTCCAAGTGGAAGCGATGCTTCAACAAGGGTGGTACCGCGTGAAAAACCACGTCCCTTTTATACAGGGATGTGGTTTTTTTATATTAATCAGAAAGGAATGGTTTTGATGAACACGAGTATGGAGCAGCTGTCTGCATTCCAGAGAAAAGAGATGGAAAGGCAATACGCGTTGTATGCCAATGGCGTGAACGAAATCATTCCTGCCCTTGAGCTGAAGCAGAAGATTGCCAAATCGTTGCTTAAAAAGAAGCCATTGAAGGTGAAGCTGGGTTTGGACCCTTCCGCTCCGGATGTTCATATCGGGCATACCGTCGTGCTGCAAAAACTGAAGCAGTTTCAGCAAAACGGCCACATTATCCAGCTGATTGTGGGAGACTTTACAGGGAAAATCGGGGATCCCACCGGTAAGTCTGCCGCCCGGAAACAGCTGACAGATGAAGAGGTTAAGCATAATGCACAGACGTACGTTGAGCAGTTCGGAAAAGTCCTGGATATGAAGAAGGTGGAGCTTCACTATAATTCTCAGTGGCTGCGCCTGCTGAACTTTGAGGATGTCATCCGGCTGGCGGGCAGTATCACCGTGGCCAGGCTGCTGGAACGGAACGATTTTAGCCAGCGGATCACCACCGGAAAGCCGATTTCTCTTCATGAATTTTTTTACCCGCTGATGCAGGGCTATGATTCGGTGGTTCTGGAAAGTGATATCGAACTTGGCGGAACGGATCAGCATTTTAATGTATTGATGGGGCGGCAGCTTCAAGAACACTACCAAAAAGAAAAGCAGGCGGTCATACTGCTGCCTTTATTGGAAGGTCTTGACGGAGTGGATAAGATGTCAAAATCGAAGGGCAATTACATCGGCATTCATGATAAGCCCAATGATATGTTTGGGAAAACGATGAGTATTCCTGACGAGGTGATTCCCAAATACATCGATTTGGCCACTGATTTTGATCTTGAGAAAAAGAAACTGCTGAAGGAGGATTTGAAGAGCGGCAGGCTTCATCCCCGTGATGCCAAAATCATGATTGGTGAAAACTTCGTGACCATGTTTCATGGAAGGAAGGCATCAGAGAGCGCAGTCCATCATTTTCAGCAGGTTTTTCAAAACAGAAAACTCCCAGAAGATATACCAACCATGGTGTGGCAAAAAGCCCCCAAAATCCCGATAGTCGATCTGATTGTCGAGTTGGAACTGCTCCCGTCCAAGAGCGAAGCGCGCAAAATGATCCAAAACGGAGGAATTAAACTGAACGGGGAAAAAGTGGTAAACAAATCACTTGAGATTGAGATAAAAAATGATACAATCATTCAAGTAGGAAAAAGAAAGTTCTTAAAAATTACGTTATAGATCATCATCACCGTTTCCTTTTTCGGGAGGCGGTGATGTTCTGTCAAGAAGAAGTGGATGACAAAAAGTGTCTGCAACATCCATATTGCGGAATCGATCTTATCTATTTATATAGGAATATGAAAGCATAAAAAAACCTTTGTCGAAAGTTTCCTTGACAAAGTTACAAAAAGGGTATGCAAGACACTTTTGGTGTGTGGTATACTTTTTTGGGTTGAATGGAACGGAGAGAAAAAAAGGCTATGTAATGGACCTTTTTACATAGAATTGGAGGAAAGAATGAAAAAGGAAAAACACGCGGAAAGTGACATGCGAATACTTCCTTTCATGCAGGATGGAACCGACTATTTCCATCGGGGTATTAAAGCTTATCAGAAAAAGGATTTAAACAAAGCAAAGCGTTTTTTTGAACGGGCGGTGCACTTACAGCCGGAAGAACCGACATTTTATTGCCAGCTGGCCACCACATTGGCCGAGCTGGGTGAATATGATAGATCAAACCTGTATTTAGACCAGGTTCTTGAAACAATGGGACAGGACATTAGTGAATGCTATTTTTTCATGGCAAACAATTATGCGCATATGGGAATGTTTGCAGAGGCCGAAACGTACGCTTCTCTATACATGAGAAAGGACCCGGACGGCGAATTTGTTGATGATGCACTTGAATTGCTGGATCTCATCCACTTTGAAACCGGAAGCGAGCCGCTTACAGAAGAAGAGGAGCTGATTGTCGGGCATGAAGAGGCACGTAGCAGTATTGAAAACGGTGAGCTTGCCGAAGCAAAGGCTCAGCTGGCAGACTTGATCCGCAAGCATCCTTCGTTCTGGGCGGCCTATAACAATCTTGCATTGACCCATTTTTATTTAAAAGAATATGACGAAGCATTGGGCGTGCTGAACCAAATTCTTGAGAAAAACCCAGGCAACTTAAATGCTTTGTGCAACCTTGCCATTTTTTATGAACAGCTGGGCCGAATGGATGAAGCAGTGCAGCTGGTGGAGAGCCTGAAGAAGGTTTTCCCCATCCATCCCGATCACCGTTACAAGCTGGGCAGTACATTTGGGTATTTCAATGAGCATGACTATGCGAACCGCTGGCTGGCTTCTATCAACAAGCATTATTATTTCAATGACCCGGCTTATCTTCATTTCCTGGCAGTTTCTTATTTTGCCACAGGAAAGGAGGAACGGGCCCTCAATTGCTGGTCAAAAGCACAGGAAATCGATCCCGATGGACAGGTGGCCCCTTACTATTTAAAACAAGCAAGAGATGGATTACTTACGGTCACAGGGACAGATTACCAGTACCGTATCCCTTGGATGGCTAAACAGGAAATAGCCCAAAAACGCGATTTTGTGCAGCGATTTAATAATGTGACGCGCGGCCTTCAAAAAAATAAATTGGTGCATTTAACCCTGATGAGGGGGAACAATAGCGAGGAAAACATTGAAATGCTCAGGTCGTTTTGCGGAAGGCTTGATGAGCATTCGGTTCTGAAGGAAGTCGCAGCCCATCTGTTACTGGAGATGGAACCTAAAATGCCAGTTTCCATTAAACGGGAAGACGGGGAACATCAGGTTGAATCCATGTCACCGATTGTGGCAAGCGGATTAAACATTTTGTCCATTCTAAAAGAGAACGGCGCGTCGATTGATGATGATGTTACGTTTTTGTGGCTTGAAACCATGATTTTGGCCCGTTCCGACAGTTCCCTTTTAAGGAATCATACGGCCATTGCGGCAGCAATCGATTATGTGGCAAGGAAAAGAAAAGACGGCGCGTCGCAGCGCCAAATTGCAGAGTTGTATGGAATTACGGTTTCCATGCTTGCCTCCCGTATTCAGTTTATTAAACGGGGCCTGGAACGGGTGGATTGAGCAAATCGATGGACGAAACCGCTTTTGCCCTATACCATGTAGGTACAATATCCGATATCTAAAGACAGATGTTCTGGGGATGGACAAAAGGAGTGGATCAAGATGAGTGAAGAGAAAATTTACGACGTACTAATCATCGGAGCAGGTCCCGCCGGTATGACAGCTGCTGTCTACACATCACGGGCAAACCTCAGCACATTGATGCTTGAGCGCGGAATTCCGGGTGGACAAATGGCCAATACCGAGGATGTAGAGAACTATCCGGGATTTGAAACCATCCTGGGGCCTGAGTTATCCAATAAAATGTTTGAACATGCCAAAAAGTTCGGGGCAGAATATGCCTATGGCGATGTAAAAGAAATTATCAATGGTGAAGAATATAAAACAGTTGTGACTGGAAGCAAACAATTCAAGGCGCGTTCCATTATTATCGGAACCGGTGCAGAGTACAAAAAACTCGGCGTGCCCGGAGAAAAAGAATTTGGCGGACGCGGCGTTTCCTACTGTGCGGTTTGTGATGGAGCGTTCTTTAAAAACAGAGAGCTTGTCGTGGTAGGCGGAGGAGACTCCGCAGTAGAAGAGGGCGTATATCTCACACGTTTTGCCACCAAAGTAACGATTGTTCACCGACGTGATAAACTGCGTGCCCAACAAATTCTTCAACAGCGTGCGTTTGATAATGACAAGGTGGATTTCCTGTGGAATCACACCGTCAAGGAAATTCACGGAGAAAACAACAAGGTCAACAAACTGACCCTTGTAAGCACGGAAACGGGTGAAGAACGTGAATTTGTTGCGGATGGCGTATTTATCTATGTTGGTATGCTTCCGTTAAACAGAGCGTTCCTCAACCTTGGAATTACAAATGAGGCAGGTTATGTGGAAACCAACGAGTTAATGGAAACCAGAGTTCCCGGAATTTTCGCTGCCGGAGACATCAGGGAGAAAACATTGCGCCAGATTGTAACCGCCACAGGTGATGGCAGTATCGCGGCCCAGTCTGCACAGCATTATGTTGAGGAATTGAAGGAACGGATCAAAGTCTAAATCCGTAATTGTGTTTTAATCAGAATGTAACAGTGGTGACATAAAAAAGGGGTACAATAATTAATAAGAAATTGACCCCCTTTTTATAAAGAGCAAGACTTTGGCGCGGATAGCTTCCGCGCCCTTTTTTTGTGGAGCCGGCAAAAACCCTCGGAAAATGACGGAACGAGTTCGTTGTGAGGGACCCCCATTTTTAGTATACTAATGTTAATGTAACAGCTTATCGAGGTGAACATTGTGCAAAGAGTAACAAACTGTGTACTAGTTAAAGAAAATGAAGTGCTCCTCCTGCAAAAACCAAGAAGAGGCTGGTGGGTTGCGCCAGGCGGGAAGATGGAGTCAGAGGAGTCCATCAGGGATTCAGTCATCCGGGAATATCGCGAAGAAACAGGAATCTACATCAAGAATCCTCAATTGAAAGGCGTATTTAATTTTATTATTAAAGAGCAGGACAAGATTATTTCTGAATGGATGATGTTCACCTTTTTAGCAACCGAAGCTGAAGGAGAAGCATTGGAAGAAAGTGAAGAAGGGAAGCTTGCCTGGAAACCTGCTGCAGAAGTAAGAAACCTGCCGATGGCTCCTGGCGATCATCACATTCTTGACTATGTCCTGTCCGGAACAGGAATGATTTTTGGAACGTTCACTTATACACCGGATTTTGAACTTTTATCATACCGCCTTGATCCGGCATAAGAAACGGTTATCAGAGAGCCGGAACTTCACATACACTATAGACAAACCGATTCGACAAGGGGGAGAGCGGCCATGGAAAAGCAGGATGTACAAATGGTAATCATTACAGGGATGTCAGGTGCCGGAAAAACCGTAGCGATGCAAAGCTTTGAAGACCTTGGTTTCTTCTGTGTTGATAATCTTCCGCCCGCCCTTCTGCCTAAATTTGTAGAGCTTATGGAAGAGTCGCATGGAAAGCTGAACAAGGTGGCGCTTGTTATGGACTTAAGGGGCCGCGAGTTTTTTGACCAGCTGTTTTCAACGCTGGACCAGCTTCCTGTTCATTCGCACATTCAGCCTCAAATTATTTATCTTGAAAGCAAAGATGCCGCACTTGTCCGCAGGTATAAAGAAACGCGGCGGTCGCATCCGTTGGCGAAAAGCGGAAACCCTCTTCAGGGCATCATGCAGGAAAGAGAAATGCTTGAAGAACTGAAGGGCCGTGCACAGCAGGTGATCGACACGACTGACCTCAAACCGATTCAATTGCGCGAAAAAATCATTGAGCGTTTTTCACCGGAAAAATCGCATCCGTTTACAGTGAACGTTATGTCGTTCGGATTTAAATACGGAATGCCAATTGATGCGGATCTCGTGTTCGATGTTCGGTTTTTGCCGAACCCGCATTACATCGATCATATGCGTCCAAGGACAGGGCTTGAGCCGGATATCTCAGAATATGTACTGCGATGGCCGGAAACCAAGACGTTTCTTGAAAAGCTGATCGATTTGTTAAACTTTATGATCCCGCAATATAAGCGGGAAGGAAAAAGCCAGCTGATTATCGGAATCGGCTGCACAGGAGGCAAGCACCGTTCGGTTGCTCTGGCAGAGTACATTAAAAACGCTCTGTCCAAGGAATTTGTAACGTTGAGCAGCCATCGTGACATGGGAAAGGATAAGTCATAAATGAAACCTATATCAAAAGTCGTCGTTCTGGGAGGGGGAACAGGGCTCTCTGTTCTTTTGAGAGGCTTAAAAAGGTTTCCTGTTGATATCACGGCCATCGTAACGGTCGCTGATGATGGCGGAAGCTCAGGGCGCCTTAGAAAAGATTACGATATGCCTCCTCCAGGCGACATACGCAATGTTCTTGCCGCCTTATCAGAGGTAGAACCGCTTGTGGAACAGCTTTTCCAGCACCGGTTTACAACGGGTGACGGCATTACCGGGCATTCCCTCGGAAATTTGCTGCTTGCTGCCATGCATGATATCACAGGGGATTTCGTCATGGGAATCAAGGAATTAAGCAAAGTGTTAAACGTACGTGGACAGGTGCTTCCGGCAGCTAATAAAAGCGTTATCTTAAACGCAGAATATGAAGATGGATCAATCATCACAGGTGAATCAAAAATTCCTTTGCGGAACAAACGAATCAAACGTGTATTTTTGACACCTGACCATATAGAACCGCTGCAAGCAAGCGTGGATGCGATCAATGAGGCCGATTTAATTGTGGTGGGACCGGGAAGCCTTTATACAAGCATCCTTCCCAATTTATTGGTTGGGGGTATTCGGGAGGCAGTTTCTAAGTCAACGGTGCCTAGAGTTTATGTTTGTAATGCCATGACCCAAAAAGGGGAGACCAACCACTTTTCAGCCAGTGACCATGTGCAGGCACTGATTGACCATTTTGGGGAAAAAATCATTGATGTAGTGATTGTAAACAATGAAATTATACCTGCCGAGTTTCTTGAGCTATATCGCGAAGAAGGAGCCGAGCAGGTTCTATGTGATATGGAACGTTTAAAATCTTTTGGTTTTGACATTATTAGTGATAATATAATTCAATACGGCACATTAGTACGCCATGATGCGAGACGTGTATCTGAACTTCTTCTTTCGTTGCTGTAACGAAGAAAATAATCAGAAATTCAGGCTGACAGCAGCAGTGTTACCCTCACGTTACCGTACAGGACAGGAGAGGGGTGAGAAAAAGATGTCATTTGCAGCAGAAACCAAAAAAGAACTAACCAAGCTTGAAATCAAAGATTGCTGTGCAAAGGCGGAACTGGCGGCACTTATTCGGATGAATGGCTCCATTTCTTTTTCCAACCGTCAGATTGTTTTGGACATTCCAACTGAAAATGCAGCAATCGCCCGTCGAATCTATACATTGATTAAGAGAGTATATTCCTTTCATGTAGAGCTTCTTGTCCGTAAAAAGATGAGGCTGAAAAAGAACAATGTCTATATTGTAAGGCTGACTCGGGAAGCAAGGACTCTGCTTGAGGATTTAAATATTATAGATGAAACCTTTACATTTAACCGCGGCATTGCAGATGAGATTCAAAAAAAAGCGTGCTGCCGCCGATCATACATGAGAGGAGCTTTTCTTGCGGGCGGTTCCATTAACCATCCTGAGACAAGCTATCATCTCGAGATTTTTTCCATGTATGAAGAACATACTGCCGCTCTTTGCGAATTAATGAATACCTTTGATCTTAAAGCGAAAATGCTCGAGCGGAAAAAAGGGTATATTATTTATTTGAAGGACGGTGAAAAAATATCCGAATTCCTGACTCTGATCGGCGCGCACAATGCGATGCTGTACTTTGAGGATGTAAGGATTTTAAAGGATATGAGAAACTCGGTGAACCGTCTGGTAAACTGCGAAACAGCCAACCTGAATAAAACAGTCGGGGCAGCGATGAGGCAGGTTGAAAACATTAAGTTTATTGAAAATGAGGTTGGACTAGAAGTGCTTCCCGATAAGCTCCGTGAAATTGCCGAACTCAGGGTGGCTCATCAGGAAATCACACTGAAAGAGCTCGGGGAAATGGTTTCCTCCGGACCTGTCAGCAAATCCGGTGTCAATCACCGTCTGCGTAAGATCGATGAAATCGCTAACAAAATTCGTTTAGGCCAACCCATTTCTAAATAAAGCACCCCATCATTTTATATATCTATTAAGGAGGAACAGCCATGATTGAAAAGCAGGTAACCGTTCAATTGAAAACTGGACTGCAAGCTCGTCCCGCAGCCTTGTTTGTTCAGGAAGCGAACCGTTACAATTCGGAAGTGTTTGTTGAAAAAGACGGAAAGCGTGTAAACGCAAAAAGCATTATGGGTATCATGAGCCTTGCCATTGGTTCAGGCGTGGATATTACCATCTCTGTGAGCGGCCATGATGAAGAAGAAGCCATGAAGGGGCTTGAAGCTTTTATTACAGAACGCGACTAGGACAAGCAACAAATAAAAGGGCAAAAGCCGTTTGCGATGATGAGATCATCGTTATTCCACTTTTGCCCTTTTGTTATTTTTTTGTTTTGGCGAACATTGCAAGAATCACTAGAAAGATAACAATTACGCCGATGGAAATCAAGACGTTGTAAAAATTCATTCCACCCTCCAAATTGAAAAAAGCCGCTCATTGGCGAGCGGCTTTTTTTATTGTTTTAAAGGTTTTTTGGATCTTCTACAGAAGAAATCACCCGGTCAACCAATCCGTATTTTACAGCATCTTCAGCCAGCATAAAGTTGTCGCGGTCGGTGTCGCGCTCGATGACTTCAAGTGGCTGTCCAGTTCTTTCGGAAAGAATCTTGTTTAGTTGTTCACGCATTTGGATGATGCGGCGGGCATGAATTTCGATATCCGTTGCCTGACCGCGTGTTCCGCCGAGCGGCTGGTGAATCATGACTTCAGAGTTCGGTAGGACATAACGCTTTCCTTTTTCACCGGCTGCAAGCAGGAATGCTCCCATGGAAGCAGCCATACCAATGCAGATCGTTGAAACATTTGGCTTAATAAAGTTCATGGTGTCATAAATCGCCATACCAGCTGTAATGGATCCGCCAGGACTGTTTATGTAAAGGGAAATATCCTTTTCAGGGTCCTCGGCAGCCAAGAAGAGCAACTGGGCCACGATGGAGTTTGAAACATTGTCGTCAATTCCGCTTCCAAGCATGATAATACGGTCTTTTAACAGACGGGAGTAAATATCATATGCGCGTTCGCCACGGTTTGTTTGTTCAATAACTGTAGGAATTAAATTCATGAATAATCCTCCTTATAGGGTGTGTTTTCATGTGTTACTGTCATCATACAAAAAAGGTCAAAAAAGGTCAAACGAAAAGCTTCTTAGTTTGTTAATTCTATGTAGAGGCGCAACAATCCTTTATTTAACAATATGTTTGGACTATCTTCATCATTCCCGGGTTGCCGGGATTTAAACCTGCCCGCCCTAAAGTTTTCAGAGATAAAGAGTGTTGTGCCAGCAGATAAACGTCTGCACCTTACGAATTTTTTATATTGTTGTATGCTTCTTCCAAGTTGCGGATCCGCCTGACAATTTCTCCGTTCTTATTTAAATGGTCGTTGATGAGCGTGCCTACGATGGAGCGGTAATACGCGTTCATGGCATGGGATTTTGTAAACACATCCTTGTTCCGCTCGATATATTGCAAAAAGTTCTCTTCGAAAAATTTCACTGAAAATTGTTCAGCCATTGTTTTAGCACTCCTTTTTTTCAACTGTTTATATCGTATCAGATTCCTTGTTACTACCCTAATGAAAAATTTCAGGGTGTAAACATTAAATAATATTTCTCCTCCTTTTGACAATTGGAAATTCCCGTGATATAGTTGTCCTGACCATATACGTGTTATGATGCTGGATGTAAACGGTAAATGTTTTGCTTTTAGTTAGTAGCAATGTAACATGGTTCCAATTTTTAAAGCGCTTTAAATGCGCTGACAGGAGGATATACCCATGCAAAACGGGAAAGTAAAATGGTTTAACGCAGAAAAAGGATTCGGCTTCATCGAAGTTGAAGGCGGAGACGATGTATTCGTACACTTTTCTGCAATCCAATCTGAAGGTTTCAAATCTTTAGACGAAGGTCAAGAAGTATCTTTCGAAATCGTTGAAGGTGCTCGCGGACCACAAGCTGCTAACGTTACTAAACTTTAATAGCGTGATAAAAAGAGCCAGTCATGGCTCTTTTTTTGTTTTTTGGAAACAGCTTCTATTAAGAAAAAGTGTTGTGCTTTGCGAATCTGTAGTATCATAGCTATAGGAGGGATTCGTATGGAGCTGGGTTTATTTCAACAACAAAACTTAAGTCTTGTTATGACAGCTGAGCTTCGCCAGGCCATTGCCATCCTGCAATATCCTTGCTATGAACTTTCTCGGTTTTTACAGGAACAGGCGGTAGAGAACCCGTTAATCGAGTTGTCCGAATCATCCGCTGTTTTCGAGAAAAGTAAAAAGAAAGCGCTTCAAAAAGACCGTTCTCACCAGGATGCTGACATAATCGGGAGGATGCAGCCGGCCGAATTAACCATGCATGACCATCTTCTTCATCAGGTGCTTGATATGCCTATTCCTGAAAACCAGGCAGCTGTGGTGCGTTACCTTATACTGAATATTGACGAAGCAGGGTATCTGGACATTACCAAGGAGGAAATGCTTGAACGCTTTACCATTCCTTCTGCTTTATTTCATGAGTGCATCGATTGGCTGCATCAGCTGGAGCCGGCTGGAATAGGAGCAAGAAACCTAAGGGAATGCCTGATTCTTCAGATGAAGGCATTGGGGATGTCAGAGTATGATCTGCCGTATCAGGTGGCGGATCACTATCTGGATCTGCTCGCAGAGAGAAAACTGAGGCAGATTGCAAGTTTGCTCGCTGTTACCGTCCAGGAGGCTGAACAGGCGGCAGACTTTATTCAGTCACTTGATCCTAAACCAGGCAGGAAACTCTCACAGCCATCTGATATGGGTTACCTGTATCCCGATTTATCCGTCACTGAGAACAATGGGAGCTATTCCCTTGCCGTTAACGAACAATTTATACCCAAAATCCGGTTGAATGAAGGCTATGCCGATCTTCTCCAAACAAAAGCCGGCGGGGCTGCACAATACTTGCAGGAACACTTCCAAAAGCTTCAATGGCTGCAAAAGAGCCTGGAGCAGCGGAAAAACACGCTGATCATGATTGCCAAAGAGATTGTATCAGCTCAGCAGCGATTTTTAAAGTGGGGACCGGAGCACCTTGTTCCCATGACCTTGAAGGAGGTCGCTGACCGGATCGGTATGCACGAATCGACTGTCAGCCGGGCAGTCAAAAACAAAGTCATTCAGACGCCAAGAGGAGCGTTTGAACTAAAGTATTTTTTTACAGCCAAGATAGAAACAGTAGGCGGAGAGAATGCATCTGCACAAACCGCAAAGCTCGCGATCAAAAAACTGGTTGATTCCGAGGACAAAGCCAAACCCCTTTCGGACCAGGCGATTGCCGAAAAGCTGATTTCGGAAAAAGGGTTAAGTATTTCAAGAAGAACTGTAGCGAAATATAGAGAAGAATTGAATATCCCTTCTTCATCCAAACGGAAAAGGTACTCATGACAGCTCTTAAGCCAAAGAGCTGTTTTTCTTTTTTCGTTAAAAGAAAAACATGGAAAAATTAGATGAATAAAACGAGTCCAATGGGGGAACAACTAAATGAGTCCAATTACCATTACATTTTATACGAAAAATCACTGTCCTCTTTGCGATAAAGCACATATGATATTAGAGGAGCTCCAGGAAGAAATGCCATTGGAGATCCGCAAGATTGATATTTACCAGTCAGACGAATTGATTGAAAAATACGGGCTGATGATCCCGGTAATAGCGGCAGAGGGTGAAGAGCTTCAATACGGACAAATCAATAAAGAGAACTTAAGAAAGCGCTTACTAACAATTAATAAGTAATTTTTGTTGAAATGTTGTCACATCTTTTGTTAGAATGAAGAAGACTTAAACGATAGTCATTTTTTTATCCCCTAGTCGGGACGCAAAATGACTATCCGGGACGATTTTTGTCCCTGGTATTGGACTCCTCTGATGTTCTGCCGTATACAAGATAGGGGAATGCAAGATGAACGATTTAATAGAAGTACAGAAGAAGCTTTTGCCAGATCTTCTGGAAGTCATGACAAAACGGTACAGCATTTTAAAAATTGTTCGTTTCCATGAACCAATCGGCAGACGAAATCTTGCAGTTAACCTTAATATGACGGAAAGGGTTCTCCGTTCCGAAGTTAACTTTTTGAAAGATCAGGGGCTGCTGTCCATTCTTCCTGGAGGAATGTCACTGACACAAGAAGGATTGAGTGTCCTTGAACGACTTGAAGTTCTTATTAATGAACTTTCGGGTCTTCGCGTTTTAGAAATGAGGTTAAGGGAAAACTTAAGTTTGTCGGAAGTGATTATTGTTCCGGGCGATAGTGATAAAGAGCCATGGATTAAAAACGAAATGGGGAAAGCGGCTGCCATGAGGCTTAAGCAGGAGCTCACCGGTCATCATGTGATTGCGGTAACCGGTGGAACAACCACTGCCTCAGTCGCTGAAATGATGACACCCGGGACGAAAGACCAGGATCTTCTGTTTGTACCGGCCAGAGGCGGTCTTGGTGAAAAAGTCGAAAACCAGGCGAACACCATTTGTTCGACCATGGCAGCAAAAGCCCGAGGAAAGTACCGTCTGCTTCATTTGCCCGATCAACTGAGCAAGGAAACCTACCTCTCACTGATGGAAGAACCCGGGGTAAAAGAAGTGATGGAACTGATTCATTCCGCAAGTATAGTCATCCATGGGATTGGCGATGCTAAAACAATGGCAAACAGAAGAAATTCTTCTTCTGCTGTGCTCGAAAAGCTGGAACGCGAAAAAGCTGTAGCGGAGGCTTTTGGCTACTACTTCAATCAAAAGGGAGAAGTTGTCCATCGCGTTCGAACGATAGGTCTTCAATTGAACGACCTGAAGCATAGTGATTTTATCATGGCTGTTGCCGGTGGCTCTTCGAAAGCGGAAGCCATTGCAGCATTTATGAAACATGGTCCGAAAAAAGTTCTGGTGACTGATGAAGGAGCCGCTAATAAACTTCTTTCAGGAACATGAAAATCTATGTAACTTTTTGTGACTAAAGAGCATTGCTCTTTAACTATATTTTTCTTCTAATAATAAGGAGGTCATTTTAAATGGCAACTAAAGTTGGTATTAATGGATTTGGCCGTATTGGTCGTAACGTATTTCGTGCAGCACTAAACAACCCTGAGGTTGACGTAGTGGCAGTAAATGATTTAACTGATGCAAACATGCTTGCTTTCCTATTAAAGCATGACACAGTGCATGGCAAACTTGATGCTACTGTTGAAGTTGGTGAAAATTCACTAATCGTAAACGGAAAAGAAATCAAAGTATTGGCTGAGCGCGACCCAGCTCAATTGGGATGGGGAGACCTTGGTGTAGAAGTAGTAGTTGAATCTACTGGACGTTTCACAAAACGTGCAGATGCTGCTAAACACCTTGAAGCTGGCGCTAAAAAAGTTATCATCTCTGCTCCTGCAAGCGATGAAGATATCACCATCGTAATGGGTGTTAACGAAGACAAATACGAAGCAGGAAGCCATCACGTTCTTTCCAACGCTTCTTGTACAACAAACTGCCTTGCACCATTTGCTAAGGTTCTTAACGAAAAATTCGGTATCAAACGCGGTATGATGACTACTGTTCACTCTTACACAAATGACCAGCAGATCCTTGATCTTCCGCACAAAGATTACCGTCGTGCACGTGCTGCTGCAGAAAACATCATTCCTACAACAACTGGTGCTGCAAAAGCCGTTTCACTAGTACTTCCAGAGCTTAAAGGAAAACTTAACGGTATGGCAATGCGTGTACCTACACCAAACGTATCATTAGTTGACCTTGTTGCTGAACTTGACAAAGAAGTTTCTGCTGACGAAGTGAACGCAGCATTGAAAGAAGCCGCAGCTGGCCCTCTTAAAGGAATTCTTGGATACAGTGACGAGCCGCTTGTTTCAACTGACTATAACGGAAACACTAACTCTTCTACAGTTGATGGTCTTTCTACAATGGTTATGGAAGGCAACATGGTAAAAGTTATTTCTTGGTATGACAATGAAACTGGTTATTCCAACCGTGTTGTAGACCTTGTTGACTTTATTGCTAAAAAAGGCCTTTAATAAAAGAGAGAATTAAACTGGAGGGGAAGGGTTGTTAAAGGCCCTTACCCTCTTTCCTTTGAAAGCACTGATTTTATGGGAGGCGGGCATTGATCTGAACTTCCCGTTTTCTCATGCCTGTTTTAGGTTAAACTAGGTTGTGAACCAAGGATTCTCTTCTTCTCTATTCAAGACTGTCAGGAGGTTATACTTATGAACAAGAAAACAGTTCGTGACATCGACGTTAACGGCAAAGTGGTGTTCTGCCGCGTTGACTTTAATGTTCCGATGGAAAATGGAGAAATTACCGACGATACTCGAATTCGTGCGGCTCTCCCAACGATTCAATACTTAACAGAGCAAGGGGCCAAAGTGCTGTTGGCCAGCCATCTTGGACGACCGAAAGGCCAAGTGGTGGAAGAGCTTCGCTTAAACCCGGTAGCCCAGCGTTTGAGCAATCTTCTTGGAAAAGAAGTTGTCAAAACAGATGAAGCCTACGGGGAAGAAGTGAAAAAGGCACTGACTGGCCTTGAGAACGGAAACGTCATCCTTCTTGAAAATGTCCGTTTTTATCCTGGAGAAGAAAAGAATGATCCTGAACTGGCGCAAAAATTTGCTGAATTGGCAGATGTCTATGTGAATGATGCGTTTGGTGCGGCTCACCGTGCCCATGCATCCACAGAGGGAGTTGCAAAGCTTCTTCCGGCAGTTGCAGGCTTTTTGATGGAAAAAGAGCTTGATGTACTTGGAAAAGCTCTATCTAATCCTGAACGTCCGTTTACAGCCATCATCGGCGGCGCAAAAGTAAAGGACAAAATTGATGTAATCAATAACCTTCTTGATAAGGTGGACAACCTGATCATCGGCGGCGGTTTGGGTTATACATTTATCAAAGCGCTAGGCTATGATGTTGGTAAATCACTGCTCGAAGAAGACAAAATCGAAACCGCGAAGAGCTTTATGGAGAAAGCGAAGGAAAAAGGCGTGAACTTCCTGATTCCTGAAGATATCCTTGTTGCGGACGATTTCTCTAATGATGCCAATACAAAAGTGGTAGGCATTGATTCCATCCCATCTGATTGGGAAGGTCTTGATATTGGTACGAAAACGATTGAAAAGTACCAAAACACCATTAAAAATTCGAAACTTGTAATATGGAATGGGCCAATGGGCGTTTTCGAAATTGATGCGTTCTCCAAAGGTACTCGCTCCATTGCAGAAGCACTTGCAGAGGCAAATGACACTTACAGTGTGATTGGCGGCGGAGATTCTGCAGCAGCCGTTGAAAAGTTTGGCTATGCTGATCAAATGAGCCACATCTCCACAGGTGGCGGTGCTTCTCTTGAATTCATGGAAGGCAAAGAGCTTCCTGGAGTTACTGCACTGAACGACAAGTAAGTCCTAAGTATTACATTTGAAAAGAAATCGACGAAGATTCGTGCAATCTCCCGCATTGTCCTCTGAACCTTGCGGGCGCTTTGTACGTTCTTAGGAAGGTGAAAAACATGCGAAAACCGATTATTGCAGGAAACTGGAAAATGAACAAAACACTTTCAGAGGCAAAATCATTTGTCGAAGAAGTGAAAGGATCCATTCCGTCTGCTGACACAGTGGATTCTGTCGTTTGTGCTCCGGCATTGTTCCTTGACGCTCTTGTACAAGCATCAAAAGGAACTGACCTTGGAGTAGGTGCGCAAAACATGCATTATGAAGAAAGCGGAGCATTTACGGGGGAAATCAGCCCGGTTATGCTGAAGGATCTTGAAGTTGGCTATGTTGTTCTTGGCCATTCCGAACGCCGTGAATATTTTGGTGAAACAGATGAGCTTGTTAACCAAAAAACAAAGGCAGCATTCTCACATGGATTGACTCCAATCGTGTGCGTAGGTGAAACGCTTGAACAGCGTGAAGCTGATCAAACAAAAGATGTCGTTAAGTCACAAACGGAAAAAGGGCTTCAAGGCCTTTCTGAAGAACAAGTCAAGTGTACTGTGGTTGCTTACGAGCCAGTATGGGCAATCGGTACAGGAAAAACAGCTTCTTCTGAAGATGCTAATGAAGTATGTGCTTATATCCGCAGTGTGATTGCTGGACAATTCTCACAAGAAGCGGCAGACGCAGTCCGTATCCAATACGGCGGCAGTGTAAAGCCAGGCAACATCAAAGAATTGATGGGCATGTCCGATATTGACGGAGCTCTTGTTGGAGGAGCAAGCCTTGAACCGCAGTCTTTTCTTCAACTTTTGGAAGGTGTAAACAATGCCTAACAAACCTGTAGCACTGATTATTCTTGATGGATTTGCATGCCGCGATGAAAAAAAAGGAAATGCCGTAGCGCACGCAAAGAAACCAAACTTTGACCGATATTGGGAAACTTATCCCCACAATCATTTGACTGCATGCGGTGAAGCGGTTGGGCTTCCTCCGGGACAAATGGGGAACTCAGAAGTCGGGCACTTGAATATTGGTGCAGGCCGTATTGTTTACCAGAGTCTTACCCGTGTAAACCTTGCGATCAAAGAAGGGGAATTCTATGAAAACCCTACGTTCATTGATGCCATGGACAATGTGAAGAAAAAAGGGACAAACCTTCATATTTTCGGCCTTCTTTCCGATGGAGGAATCCATAGTCACATCGACCATATTTTTGCCTTGCTTGAAACGGCCAAAAGACAGGGAGTAGAAAAGGTATACCTTCATGGCTTCCTGGACGGAAGGGATGTTCCTCCGCAATCGGCAAAAGGTTACATCCAAGAGACGCTTGATAAGATGAAAGAGCTTGGTGTAGGACAAATTGCAACCTTGTCCGGCCGTTACTATTCAATGGACCGCGACAAGCGATGGGATCGTGTAGAAAAATCATACCGGGCCATGGTTTATGGCGAAGGACCTGATTATACCGATCCGCTTGAAGTGGTGGAAGACTCCTACAAAAATGAAATCTACGATGAGTTCGTTCTTCCTTCCGTTCTCAAGAACGAAGACGGAACGCCGGTGGCTACCATTCAGGATGGAGATTCAATTATTTTCTGTAACTTCCGTCCGGACCGTGCCATTCAGATTTCCCAGGTGTTCACAAACGAAGACTTCCGCGGATTTGACCGTGGAGACAAGTTGCCAAAGGACATTCACTTTGTGTGTCTGACAAACTTCAGTGAAACGGTAAAAGGCGATGTCGCATTCAAGCCGACGAACCTGGATAACACACTGGGTGAAGTGCTATCTCAACAAAACTACAAGCAGCTGCGTATTGCAGAGACAGAAAAATACCCGCACGTCACGTTCTTTTTCAGCGGCGGACGCGAAGCTGAATTTGAAGGTGAGACTCGGATTCTGATTAACTCTCCAAAAGTAGCGACGTATGACTTAAAGCCGGAAATGAGCGTATATGAAGTAACCGATGCTCTAGTGAAAGAGATCGAAGCTGAGAAGCATGACGCGATTATTTTGAACTTTGCCAATCCGGATATGGTTGGACATTCCGGTAAGCTCGAGCCTACAATTAAAGCAATTGAAGCTGTCGATGAATGTCTCGGCAAGGTAGTCGATGCCATCCTTGAAAAAGACGGTTATGCCATTATTACAGCTGACCACGGAAACTCTGATGAAGTGGTAACGCTCGAAGGCAAGCCTATGACTGCTCACACCACCAACCCGGTGCCGGTTATTGTAACGAAAAAAGACATTGAACTTCGGGACGGCGGCAAACTTGCCGATCTCGCTCCGACATTCCTGACACTGCTTGGCGGCAAGCAGCCGAAAGAAATGACCGGCGAATCATTGATCAAAGATTGAATCATGCAACCGTAATCAGGCAATCGACAGAGGGCCCCTGGAGGTTCGCCTGATTCCTGAAATATTAACCACAATTGAAAAGGAGAGAATAACTATGTCAGCAATTATTGAAGTTTATGCTCGAGAAGTATTGGACTCCCGCGGGAATCCAACAGTAGAAGTAGAAGTTTACACAGAGTCCGGTGCATTCGGACGTGCCATCGTTCCAAGCGGTGCATCAACAGGTGAATATGAAGCAGTTGAGCTTCGAGACGGAGACAAAGGCCGTTACCTTGGTAAAGGTGTAAAAACAGCAGTAGATAACGTAAATACCATTATCGCTCCTGAATTGATTGGCTATGATGCATTGGATCAAGTCGGCATCGACAAAACGTTGATCGAGCTTGATGGAACTGAAAACAAAGGGAAATTGGGAGCTAACGCCATCCTAGGTGTTTCCATGGCGGTTGCCCGTGCTGCTGCAGACCTTCTTGGTATTCCTCTATACATGTATCTTGGAGGATTCAACTCTAAAACTCTTCCAGTTCCAATGATGAACATCCTGAACGGTGGAGAGCATGCCGACAACAACGTGGACATCCAGGAATTCATGGTAATGCCTGTTGGCGCTCCGACTTTCTCAGAAGCTCTTCGTATGGGTTCTGAAATCTTCCACAGCCTGAAATCCGTTCTTAAAGAAAAAGGATTGAACACAGCTGTTGGTGACGAAGGCGGATTCGCTCCTAACCTTTCTTCTAACGAAGAAGCGCTTCAAACAATCATGGAAGCTATTGAAAAAGCAGGATACAAGCCTGGAGAAGAAGTTCGTTTGGCAATGGACGTTGCCTCTTCCGAGCTCTTTAACAAAGAAGACGGAAAATACCACCTTTCTGGTGAGGGTGTAGTTAAATCTTCTGAAGAAATGGTTGCGTTCTATGAAGATCTTGTTTCTAAATACCCAATCATCTCAATCGAAGATGGTTTGGATGAAAACGACTGGGATGGCCACAAGCTGTTGACTGACCGTCTTGGCGACAAAATTCAACTTGTTGGGGATGACCTTTTCGTAACTAACACAAACAAACTGGCTCAAGGAATTGAGCAAGGCGTGGGTAACTCCATCCTGATCAAAGTGAACCAAATCGGTACGTTGACTGAAACATTCGACGCAATCGAAATGGCAAAACGTGCAGGCTACACTGCAGTTATCTCTCACCGTTCTGGTGAAAGTGAAGACAGCACAATTGCTGACATCGCAGTAGCAACAAACGCCGGCCAAATCAAAACAGGTGCTCCGTCCCGTACGGACCGCGTAGCGAAGTACAACCAACTTCTTCGCATCGAAGACGAATTGGCAAGCATCAGCCGCTACCCTGGTTTGAGCGCATTCTACAACCTTAAAAAGTAATTTTAGTAACATAAAAACAGGCTGGAACCAAATGGTTCCAGCCTGTTTTTTTATTCCAGAGCAAATAAGGGACGAGGAGCCAGGCCGTGAGCTTGGAGAAAGCCTGACGGCAACGATTATCAGCAGCAGTGTTGTCAGAGCAACCACAAATTGAAAAAAACTGAAAAGCTGATTGACCACGTAATTGATCACAAACAGCAGCCAGAATGCTTTCGGCCGGAAACCGTATTTGTGATAAATCACGGCTGCTGCCCATATCATGCCGATGGTTTGTCCGGAAGGGATCCACGAAGGTTTGTTTAACGCATCATACCATTCACGGTCAATCGGGAATAAAACACTGGAAGCATAAAATAGCGCATAGAGCAGGATGAAAACGAAGACGCTTTTTTTCATGGATGTTTCTTCCTTTAAAAATCAAGTCGTGTCTTCTTCATTAGTATGTTTAGTAGCGGAAAGCAGAATGCCGGATAAATGCCAATTTCCGATAGAGCGGTGGTGGTAAACAAGCGGTCAATAAGATTGAAAATTTAAACAACAGAGCGCATAATGAAAACGGATACGTAAGTTAACGGAAAGAGGAGGAAATAGTCTTGAAGCATTTTGATATTGCGGTTATACCGGGAGACGGAATAGGCAAAGAAGTGGTTCCGCCTTCATTAAACGTTCTGAACACTATTGCTGAGCTCCACGGCGGCTTGAAATTCAGCTTTACCGAATTTCCATGGAGCTGTGAATATTACCTTGAACATGGAGAAATGATGCCGGAGTCAGGACTTGAAACGCTAAAAAATTTTAATGCGATCTTTCTGGGGGCTGTGGGAAATCCGGAAATGGTTCCCGATCATATATCCTTATGGGGCCTTCTCATTAAAATTAGAAGGGCATTTGAGCAAACGATCAATATCCGCCCGGCTAAATATTTCAAAGGACTTCGTTCACCACTTGTTAATCCAAAAGATTTTGATCTCCTCGTTGTGAGAGAGAACAGTGAAGGAGAGTACAGTGAAGTAGGAGGAAGGATTCACAGCGGCCAGGATGAAACGGCGATACAGAATGCTGTTTTTACAAGAAAGGGCACGGAAAGGGCAATGAGATATGCATTTGACCTTGCCAAACAGCGTAAGAACCATGTGACGTCTGCAACCAAATCCAATGGAATTGTTCATTCGATGCCGTTCTGGGATGAAGTGTTTCGAGATGTACAAAAGGATTATTCTGATATTGGAACCGCCTCTTATCATATCGACGCTCTGGCAGCGGCCTTCGTCACGAAACCGGAAATCTTTGACGTAATCGTTGCTAGTAATTTATTTGGTGATATTTTAACAGATATCGGCGGAGCCATTATGGGAAGTATCGGAATTGCTCCGGCTGCTAACCTGAATGTGAACGGAAAGTATCCTTCCATGTTTGAGCCGGTCCATGGCTCTGCTCCTGACATCGTTGGCAAAAATATTGCCAATCCGATTGGACAGATATGGACAGCCAAAATGATGCTGGATCATTTTGGTGAAGCTGAGCTGGGACAGAGACTTATTGATGTCATCGAGGAAGTGACCGAGGATCAATATAAAACACCCGATATTGGAGGGAAGTCTACAACCAATGTGGTTGCTGATGAAATTTGCTCACGACTTCTTAAAAGCGAAGCACTTTCAAAATGATAAAGAAGCAGGTCATATTAACATGTGGCCTGCTTTTTTCTGATTGACTCCGTGATGTGAATCAAACAGGTTTTAAGAAGAACATAAAGATAGATATTCCTTGTTACATAGACTCATATTATGATAAGTATTACAACAATAGAATTTTGGAGATTGAAGGGGGAGTGAGAAACATGTCGATGTTCGAAATGAACCTTGAACGGCTCTGTATCCGCGAAATCAAATCGAGTGATGCAGGGGTTATTGCTCACTGGAAAAGCGATCCTTTGTTTCGAAAGATGTCTACCGGAGGCATGACCATTATCAACGAAGGCAACCAGAGGCAGGATATCGAAAAAAGCCTTGTACTCCCAAATGAAACTTATTTGATGGTATTGGAAAAGAAAAGCAGGAAGCCGGTGGGCTATGTCCGCTTTAACTGGATGGGGAGCATTCAGCGTTTCGGGTGGCTCCGGTTCGGGCTGGGCGAGGAGAGAGGAAAAGGATATATGCGCGAAGCTTTGAAAGGGATATTTCACCATCTATTTCAGGAGGAAACGCACAGGATAGATGCAGAGGTATTCGAATATAACGAGAGAAGCCTGCATCTTCTTGATACTCTTGGTTTTAAAAGAGAGGGGATCAGGCGGCTGGCTCACTATGATGAGGAGCGCTATTATGATATACACGTGCTAGGCCTCCTGAAATCAGACTGGCAGGAGCACGAGTCGGCGGCTGCCCATAAGGCGGCCGTAAAATAACCTTTTCATTTTACGGCAAAGCGTTATAATGAAAATAGCTGAATAACGGTTAAGGTCCGTTTTATGTCAAATAAAACGTTAAAAGGGAAGCTGGTTCAATCCCAGCACGGTCCCGCCACTGTAATCGGTAGAGCTTCTTTTATATCCACTGTTCGTTAAAGAATGGGAAGGAGAAGATGTTCGATGACCGAGAGTCAGGAGACCTGCCTTAGCCGCATGTGCGATCCTTCGAGGAAAAGGTGAAGCAATTGTAATCATTGAAAAATGAGTTACTGTTGATTCGCTCTCCGAAGGGAGGGCTTTTTTGTTTGCACAAAACGATCAGCTAAAAGAAGTACATACAGGAGCGTGGAAAACGTGAAGAAATTAACTCAGATTACCATGATGCTGCTGCTCGTCATCGCCGTCATGGCCGGCTGTTCAGCCGGAAACCAGTCAGCAGACAAAAAAGAAAAGGGTGCCAATTCACCAAAAAGTGAATTCCCCGTAACCATTAAAGATGCATCAGGCGAAAATGTAAAAATTGAGAAGAAGCCAAAGAAAATTGTCTCGCTGATTCCGAGCAATACCGAGGTCGCATTTGCACTCGGTCTGGACAAGGAAATCGTCGGTGTTTCTGACTTCGATAATTATCCGGAAGCTGCCACAAAAAAAACGAAGATTGGCGGCATGGACTTTAACGTCGAAAAGATTGTTGGCATGAAACCGGATCTTGTGCTTGCTCATGCTTCAAGTGCACACACTTCCAAGCAAGGAATCGACCAGCTCAAAAACGCTGGTATAAAAGTTGTTGTAATTAATGAAGCACAGAACTTTCAAGACACGTACAAGTCCATAAACATGATTGCAAAAGCAACAGGCACCCAAAAACAGGGGGATAAGATCGTTAAGTCCATGAAGGATGATCTTGCCGACATCAAAGAAAAAGCAAAGCAAGTGAAAAAGGAAAAGAAAGTCTGGGTGGAAGTGGCACCGGCTCCTGAAATTTATACAGCAGGCAAAGGAACGTTCATTGATGATATGCTGACCGCCATCCATGCAAAAAATGCCGCGGGAAGCCTGAAGGGGTGGTCAAAGGTATCAGAAGAACAGCCGGTCAAATACAATCCCGATGTGATCGTGACCACGTACGGATATTATTCCAAAAATCCGAAAGAGCAGATTCTCTCCCGTAAAGGATGGAAAGACATTCCGGCTGTTAAAAACAAGAACATTTATGATGTGCACTCAGACAAGGTGACAAGACCGGGGCCGCGTTTGATTGAAGGAGTGGAGGAGCTTGCAAAAGCCATCTATCCGGACGTATACAAAAAGTAAACTAATTATTTCATATGGCGCAGTGCTGCTGTTATTGTGCTTCGCCGTTGCATTGGGGATTTCGGTAGGTTCCATACCTATCCCCCTTTTTCATGTTATTCAAATATTAGGCGCCCATATTTTTCACTATCCTGTTCCCGATAATATTGATACATCGATGGTCAACATCGTCATGGCGATCCGGTTTCCGCGGGTCGTGCTGGCCATGCTCGTGGGATGTGCGCTGGCACTTTCCGGCACGGCGTTTCAGGGATTGCTGAAGAACCCGCTGGCTGATCCGTATACGCTCGGTGTGTCGTCAGGCTCGGCACTCGGGGCGGTTATTGTCTTATTCTTTGGTATTCAGCTGCCGTTTCTTGGCAGTTTTACGCTGCCGGTTTTCAGCATTATCATGGGGTTTCTTACATTGATCGGTGTAATTTATTTTGCGAGGCTTGTACAGCAAAACCTTTCTGTTGAGACCATCATCCTGGCCGGGGTGTTATGCAGTTCCTTTCTCGGGGCGGTCACGTCACTGTTGATTGCTTTAACCGGAGATGAACTGAGACAGATCATCGGCTGGCTGCTAGGCAGTGTTTCGATGAGAGGCTGGGCCTATGTAGAACTGATTGCTCCCTTTTTAATCGCAGGATTGCTGATTCTGCTGGCAAGCGCGCGTGAACTTAACGCGCTATCATTCGGTCAGCAGGATGCCAGGTCCATTGGAGTTGATGTTAAAAAACATACGGGGCTTGTTTTGTTTGGAGCTTCGCTTCTGACAGGGTCGGCCGTCGCTGTGTCGGGGACCATTGGGTTTGTCGGTCTTGTAATACCCCATATGGCCCGCATGATCTGGGGAGTTGATCATCGCCATCTGCTTCCGCTTTCCATGATGCTTGGAGGCGTGTTTATGGTTTTGGTTGATTTACTGGCGCGGACCATTATTTCACCGACAGAACTTCCTATCGGTGTACTGACCGCCATTATCGGAAGTCCGATTTTTGCGGTAATCTTTATTCGTTATCGGCGAAAGAAGGTGACTACATGATTAGCGTACAACAGCTTTCCGGAGGCTACGACGGCAAAAAGGTTGTGGACGATCTCTCGTTTTCCGTGGAGAAAGGGAAAATTACCGGGATTATCGGACCGAACGGAAGCGGAAAGACAACGCTCATGAAAATGATCAATGGAATGCTTCCGTTTCAGTCAGGTGAAGTGTTGATCAAAGACAAACCGATCAGCAGCTATTCCGCCAAGGAACTGGCAAGAATTATCGCCGTATTGCCGCAGCATGCCGAGAGTTCGTTTGATTTTACGGTAAGAGAGGTCGTGGCGCTTGGACGCTATCCGTTTTATAAAGGATTATTAAAACATTCAACACCACATGACGATGAAGTGGTTCAAAACTCCATGGAATTTACAGGGGTTGAGGAGTTTGCGGATAAAAGTATCCTGCTGTTGAGCGGCGGAGAGCGGCAGCGTGTTCTGTTGGCCAAGGCGCTCGCACAAGAGCCTGAAATTTTGCTGCTGGATGAACCGACCAACCATCTGGATTTGGCCTATCAAATGAAACTGATGGATCTGTTAAAGGATTGGGTGGAAGGCTGCCAGCTGACGGTCGTGGCCATTCTTCATGACCTGAATATTGCCAGTCTGTATTGTGACCAGGTTCTTCTTCTGGATAAAGGGAAAATGAAGGCGATTGGAAAGCCTGGTGACATTATGGACAGCAGGATGCTTCAATCGGTATATAAGACGAACTTAAGCCGGCAGGAACATCCGCAAAAGGCAAAGCCGCTCATTGCGCTCGTTCCCCGGCAGCAGGACGAACGGAAGGACCTGTCTGAGATTGTCCTCGAGGCTACACCTGAAACCATGATTTTTCGCAGTCCGTTCTCGTTAAAAACCATGTCATCTGCTCTCATCGGGGGAGGATATCAGTGGGCTAACACATTTGTGAACCGCCATGTGAACAAAAATTATAATGTGGATGATGCCCAAAAAGAATTTGAGGATTATCTGTTTTCCATTTCTCTCAATCCAAACGATACCGTTGGCATGATGACAGCGGCGAGGCTTCAGGATGCTGGAATGGTATCGGTCGAAGAAAAAGGTGTAAAACTGCTTGTCGCCTCCACTGTGGGAACAGGTAATGCGGTGGATGCGGGACGATCGTGGGAACGGAAGGATCAGCCCATGCCCATTGGTACGATCAATATCTGGATTTTCATGGAGGGTAAGCTGACGGACGAAGGCTTTGTTCAGGCGATGATGACGGCGACAGAAGCCAAAGCGGGGGCACTCCGCGACTATGGCATTAAAGATCCGGTAACAGGAACTCCAGCGACCGGTACATCGACCGACAGTGTTTGTATTGCCGCAACCCAAAACGGAGAGGAAATGAGGTATGCGGGGACGATCACACCGGCAGGAAAAGCGATTGGAAAAGCGGTCTATCAAACGGTAGGAACCGCTATTGAAAACTATAGAAAGAGAATGCTGCAACCATGATGATTGCTTTACATTTACTGTCGATTGTTCTTGCTCTGATCATTGACCAGCTGATCGGTGATCCCCGCTGGCTGCCGCATCCGGTGAAAGGGTTCGGCAAGATGATCAGCCGGCTGGACCGGGCATTGAACAGAGGAAACTATAAAAAGCTGAAGGGGCTCTTCATGCTCTTTCTTATTTTGGCTATAACTCTGGCACTCTCATTTTTTCTTATTTTCTTTGCGTATTCGGTTCATATGATTTTAGGTGTTTGTCTCGAGTCTATTCTGATTTCTACGACCATAGCAGCAAGAGGGCTGAAAGAGGCAGGGCGTTCCGTTTATGACCCGCTTGTCCGCGGAGATCTGGAGGAAGCCAGAACGAAATTAAGCTGGATTGTGGGAAGAGACACACAAGGCCTTCCTTCTCAGGAAATAGTGAGAGGTGTGGTGGAAACCGTGGCAGAGAATACGAGCGATGGCGTAACTGCCCCGCTTTTCTTTGCTTTTATCGGCGGGGCTCCGCTTGCCTTGCTGTACCGGGCCGTAAATACATGCGATTCCATGGTAGGCTACAAGAATGACAGATACAAAGACTTTGGCTGGGCATCGGCCAGGCTGGATGATGTGCTGAATTATATCCCTGCCCGTCTTACAGCGTTTTTGATGGTCTTTCATGCAATGATGAAGAAGCGTCTGACGTTTGCCTGGCTGAAGGAAGAAGCCCGTCACCATCCGAGTCCCAACAGCGGCTGGGGAGAAGCAGCTGTTGCCGGGCTGCTGGGCATACGGCTCGGAGGAACCAATTATTATAATGGCCTGGTATCTTATCGCCCGTTCATCGGCCGGGCACAATACAGCCTGAAACCGATACATATTGAAAAGACGATCGTCATCATGCAGCAAGCAGTCACATGGTTCACGATTATATTACTTGCAGCGGGAGGGATCTATATTGTTGCTGCCCAATCATGGAGCTAACCCGGAGCTGCTGGCCCGATCGCTTCAGACTGAACTGAAGGAAAACAGCCTGGATTTTAGTGTGAACGTTAATCCGTATCCTCCGCTCGTCAATCTCAAGGAGGTTTGGGGATCTCTTTATGAAGAGATCCTTCACTATCCCCATCCATCTGCAGCTCCCTTTTTGCAATTGGCAGCGGAAATGGCCGGGCTCGGTCCAGAACAGGTTCTGGCAGGAAATGGAGCGGCAGAGCTTATTTTTCTCATCGCCCAAGCTTACAGAGGCGCCAATGTGCTGATTATTGAACCTGCGTTTTCAGAATACAGAGAAGCATGTGAAGCGAATGGATGCAAGGTTGAGAGTTTTATAACGCAGGAGGAATCAAAATGGGGGATTTCTTTTGAGGAATTAGAAAAATCCCTTGAAGGCAAACAGCTTTGTTTTCTGTGCCAGCCCAATAATCCAACAGGAACTGCTCTTGATTCAGTTGAATTGGAAAAGCTTTTGCAACTTTGTTCAGAGAAAAAGGTGACCCTGGTTGTCGATGAAGCGTTTGTTCATTTCATGGAAAATCCGGTAACTGCTGTGCCTTTACTGGCTCATTTTAACAATTTGATCCTACTGCGTTCCTTAACAAAGATGTTTCACTTGCCCGGTCTGCGGCTCGGCTACGCCATGTCGTCCCTAGATTTGATTTTAAAAATGAAGAAATACCAGCCACCGTGGAGTGTAAACGGACCGGCTCAAAAAATCGGGATGCTTTGTGTTGCGCAGGAAAAACCAATTGCTGCTGATATTGCTGAAAAGACGGCAAACGAACGAAACCGGCTGTTTCCTGTCTTGCGCCGCCTGGGCTTCGAGCCCTCTCCTTCTCTAGTTAATTTTTATTTGTTACGAGAAAAGGGAGAAGAAAAGGACCAGATGGACCTGATTAAGTATTTACTCTCAAGAAGGATTATTGTCAGGCATACCTTCAATTTTAACGGCCTGGAAGGAAGATTTATCCGTCTGGCGATCCGGACGCCCGAGGAAAATGATGTGCTGCTGGATGTTCTTGAAGGGTGGAATGCATCATGCTGATTTTTATAACTGGAGGCGTGAGAAGCGGAAAGAGCTCATTTGCTGAAATGGTAGCGGTATACCACGGCAATAAAGGGTACCGCCTTCATTATGTCGCCACATGCGACCAAAGTGGAGAGGAGATGGCCGAGCGCATCAACCGGCACAGGGAGGACCGTGAGAAAAGCGGGTACGCTTGGAAAACGTGGGAACAGCCCAGGAATATTCATGACTTGTGCACCGTTTTTAAACAAGAGGAAGTGATCCTGCTCGACTGTTTAACCAATCTTGTCAGCAATGAGCTTTTTGACGGGTGGCAGGAAAATAGGAAACAGTGGGAAGGGATTGCGTTTCGGGAATTGGTTTTTCAAAAAATCATGGATGCAATCATTGAGCTGGAGAAGCAATGCGGAGTCCTGATTATCGTTTCCAATGAAGTGTTTCAAGGCCTGCTGCCCGATGACAGCGGAACGTTTTACTTTATGCAGATAATGGGGCATCTGCATCAGCATATTGTGAGGCAAGCCCACTGGGTGTACCAGGTAGAGTTTGGCATGCCGATTTTACGCAAAGGATATGATGCGGATGAAAACCAATGCACAGCCTGTACGGTTTAGCTCATTGTACGGCTTGGGGCTGGCTTTGCAGTTTTTAACGGCCTTCCCTATTCGGACAGCGTTCCCGTGGACGAAGGAAACAAGTAAATGGAGCGTGTACTGGTATCCGGTTGTTGGCCTGCTGCTCGGCGGATTAACTGCCGTTCAGGCGCATTTTCTGAGTCAGCAATCGTTCATATCTCCCTTGATGGTCAGTTTTTATTTATTCAGTTTTTCTGTCGCATTAACAGGTGGACTGCATCTCGACGGATGGATGGATTGCAGTGATGCCTATTTTTCATACGGAAGTAAAGAAAAAAGGCTGGAAATCATGAAGGATCCGAGGACCGGGGCATTTGGCGTTGTATCCGTCCTATTTCTGCTGAGCTGGCGTTTTCTGTTGATCTACGAAAGCCTGAGGATTGCACCTGAGAAGAGCTGGCTGCTGTTTCTGCTCATTCCGTTTCTGGCCCGTACCAGTATGGGCTGTCTGCTAATTTCTGCTCCCCTGGCTAAGGAGGAAGGCATGGCATTTGCCATAAAGCAGAATATTTCAAAAATGAGCTTTGGAATGTACGCATTATATTTCTTGGGTGTGGGAGTCGGTTCATGGCTTGCAGGCATGCTTTTTTTATTTACGGGTCTGACGATCTTAGGAGCTTTATTTTTTCTTGTGAGCAAACGGTTTGCAACCATTGAGTTTGGCGGAATTACAGGAGACGCGCTTGGTGCGAGTTCAGAAGGGATGGAAACCGTATTATGGCTCGGAGGGTGGCTGTTACTCTCCTTCGTCACGGGCTGACGCTGGAGAATCAGCAAAAGAAATACATTGGATACAGTGATCCTCTTCTTTGCGAAGAGGGTAGGAATGAATTGAGAGAAATGCAGGAAAAGGAAAGCTTTTTACCTTCAGATGTGGTCCTTTCAAGTGACCGGAAACGGTGCCTGGAGACCGCAGAAATTCTTTTTCCAGGCCAGCAGATCATCACGAGTCCGGCACTTCAGGAGATCCATTTTGGCGAATGGGAAAATCAAACGTATAAAGAGCTTTGTCATGACCGCCACTACAGAGAATGGATTGATGATCCATTTGGAACATGCCCCCCCGGGGGAGAGCATTTTCATGAATTTGAAAAACGTCTGCTTTCAGTATGGGAAGAGGAGATCTGGCCATTGGCGGAGCAAAACGGACATGTGACAGTGGTCACCCATGGCGGTCCGGTCCGCTTGTATTTATCGATGTTTGCTCCTGAACCAAAAGAAATGTGGGAGTGGAGTGTTTCCCATGGAAGAGGGTACACACTGGTTTGGAAAGAAAACAAAGGGAGGTTAAATGCATTATGCACTTTGTTACAGGAGGCGCCTTCCACGGTAAAGCCAAGTGGGTGATGGAAACCTATTCAGCCTCGAGGAAGATGGAGGGCTGGTTTAATCTGTATGATGCCGTGTGCCCAGAGGCCGATGAGTTCAAAACTTCGCTTGTCGTACTAGAAGGAATGGAGCAGTTGGTGAAGAAGGTTGTACAAGCGAATAAAAAGGGAACAAGAGAAGTGCTTAAGAAAAAATTGCATGCCTGGCTGGAATGGGAATCAGCCCTGCCTGGCCGCCGGCTTGTTTTGGTTGGAACAGACATCGGAAAAGGCATAGTGCCGATGGAGGAAGAAAACAGGAGATGGCGTGATGTTTCCGGCTGGTTTTTTCAAGATTGTGCGATGGCGGCTGAGAAAGTGCATGTGGTCTGGTATGGGTTGGAACAGACGATAAAATAAAAGGAGATGATCGGAATGAAGCTTTACACACGTACTGGAGATGAAGGAAAAACAAGTGTGATCGGAGGCCGGCTGGATAAAAACCATATCCGTGTTAATGCCTATGGAACACTGGATGAGCTGAACAGCTTTGTTGGGGTGGCCGTTACAAAGCTCCAGGATGCCAAGTATGACGATATCCGGAACGAACTGGTGAAGATCCAGCATGAGTTGTTTGACTGCGGCGGCGATCTTTCAGCTGTAAAAAAGGATTATCCATATAAAGCAAACACCGACATGATCACCTTTTTGGAAGAGCGCATTGATGAATACATTAAAGAAGCTCCAGAGCTGGAACGCTTCATTCTTCCGGGAGGTTCAGAGGCTTCAGCCGCGATTCATGTTTGCCGTACAGTAGCAAGGCGGGGAGAGCGGGAAATTGTGGCGCTGAAGCAGGAGAATGAAATCAACCCGGTTGTTTTAAAATATGTGAACCGCTTATCCGATTACTTTTTTGCCATTGCCCGGGTGATTAATTTCCGCGAAGGAGTAAAGGACGTGGAGTACGAACGAAGTGCGATCGTTTTCCGTGGAGGCAAGCGAAAAGAAAATGACACGAAATAAACATATCGCGCTGTTTACGGCGTTTGTTTCTCTGGCAGTAGCCGGTTCGTTTATCAAAATTCCTTCTCCAATAGGCAGTGTGGCCTTTGATTCCATGCCCGCCCTGGCTGCGGCTGCGTTAATGTCGCCATGGTCGGGGCTTGCTGTTGCCTGTTTTGGGCATTTGCTAACAGCCGCCCTGGCCGGTTTTCCTTTGGGACCGCTCCATTTAGTGGTAGCGGTTCAGATGGGACTCCTGGGCTTCTTTTATGGCGTGCTATACAGAAAAAATGCGAAAACCGCTGCCACATTGATGTTTATAACAGGAAATGGTGTCCTGGCTCCGCTCTGCTTCTGGACTGTTTTGGGAAAAGCGGTCGTTCTCGGACTTATCCCAAGTCTGCTGGCTGCTGCTGTGCTGAATGGTTTGACCGCACTTGTAATCATCCCGCGAATAAAGCGGTCGTTCCGGCATTCTGCCATGAGGATCAACCATGAAAAGAAATCGTGATATAACCGTGCAGGGCTTTGGCTCTGGGCATGTGGCGGTGATTGCCGCGGATAACTCTGGGGGAATTGGCAGCCTTCCGATGGATGAGGTAAAGGTCCCTTATGAGGTAGTCGCCCAGTATGGCGCCCGGGTCTGCGCGATGGAAGTGCTGGCTGCCGGGGCACTGCCCGTTTCGTTCATTATCCACTCCTTTAACGGTGAAGGGGCATGGAACGAGCTCGTGACAGGAGCACAAAAGACGTTTGCGGAGCTTGGTCTCGATACTATCGAAATCACGGGAAGCTCCGAAAGCAATATGAACATGGTCCAGTCCGCTTCTTCTTTCACAATGATCGGCAGGGCGGCTCATCATGATTTGAAAATGGGAATCACGCCTTCAATTGCTAAAGTGGCGGTCATAGGTGCGCCCCTTGTCGGGGAGGAAGTGATCAGCCGTTCTAAAGAGGGAATTTCATTATCTCTATTCCGGCAGCTGCTGAAAACAGACGGCATTTATGAAATCCTGCCTGTCGGCTCCAAAGGCATTGGATACGAGCTCGGGGTACTGTGTGGTTCTTCGGCAAGGTTCAAGAGTACCCTGCCATTGGATAAGTCAGCCGGGCCATCTACATGCGTGCTAATCAGTTATGACGAAAAACAGCATTCCGCCATCAGAAGTTTGTGCGGAATGCTGTTTCATGAACTTGACCCATTATTTTAATTGTGACCGCTCATTAAAAAACGTCCGGTAGCCATATTGAACAAAAAGGATGACGCTGAATGATACCGATCCGGCAATCCCCAGCATGATCGCAATCTGATATTCAATCGCAGTGAGCGGGGAGATACCTGACAAAATCTGGCCGGTCATCATGCCTGGAAGAAATACGATTCCCATGCCGACCATCGAATTGATCGTGGGAAGAATGGCGGAATCAAACGCACGGTCGACGAGTTCTTTGGAAGCGGCTTTTGGAGTTGCCCCGAGCATCAAGGCTGCTTCCACCATGCGTTTTTGCTTTTTCATGCCCTCCACAAGGTGATTGACCCCAAGCGTTATCCCTGTCATGGCATTCCCAATGATCATCCCGGCAATCGGTATAACATACCTCGGCTCAAACCAGGGAGAGAACTGAATGACCACATAGTTGAAAAATAGAAGGCTGACGAGAGTTCCTACTGTCATCGAAACAGCGATGACTTTTTTTAATGAAGAAGATAAATCGTATTTGATCCGCTTAAAAACGTTATAGATTGCAAAAATTTCCATGAGAACGAAAATGAAAAGAGTCAGAAGGGGATGCGGGTGCTTGAATACATAGGTGAGGATATACCCCGCGAGCACGAGCTGGATCGTCATTCTCAGGGTTCCGATGATAATCTCTTTTTCCCTCGCTATGCCTCTCCACTTCACAATCACCGTCAATACCACGATAAAGAGATAGGCAGACAGAAGCTGCCACAACGAAATATCAATAATTTTATCGTTCATCAGCAGCCTCCTTTATTTTCTAATTGTACCTTTCAAGATGTACCGGCACGTCAGCGTAACGGTCTGCAATTTGATTGGAGTGGGTGACTATGATGACCGTTCTATTCTTTTGTTTGGCCTTTTTTAAAAAAGATGAGATGACCTCATCCGCTGTTTCGTCATCAAGGGCGGATGATGGCTCGTCCAGCAGATAAACTTCCGCATCAAGCAAAAGAACCCGGGCCAGCGCAAGCCGCTGCTGCTCTCCGCCGGACAATCCCTCTGCATCTGTTTTTAATGATTTTCGTAAATGCACACTATGTAAAGCTTCTTCAAGCACTCGATCATCTGGCACCGCTTTCTCCGAGAACACCAGTCCGGCGACAAGATTATCTTTTACGGTGCCGGGAAATATGGCGGGCATTTGCTGAAGCATGATCACGTTTCTTCGATGCTGTACAGGATCAAGCGTGGCGATATCCTTCCCTTTGTAGAACACCTTGCCTTCATCCGGGCTGATCAGGTGATTCAGCAGTTTCAGCACCGTTGTTTTTCCGCTGCCGCTTTCTCCGGTAAGAATGCTCACTTTATTTTCTTCCATACGTAAATGACCAATCTTCAAAATATCTTTATAGCGAATCTCTTTTAGTTCAAACATGGGTCAATGCCTCCTTCCTGACAGCCCCTTTATGGCACGATAAATTATTTGGAATACGTTGCCGAACGAATGCCCGTATGATACATTAAGTATAGTGTAACGTTGTCCGTGGAGGTGTGACAAATGCAAACAGCAGCAACAGTTTTATTGGTGATTGTTTCGATCGCACTTATTATAGTCGTTGTTCTTCAATCTGGCCGTTCGGCAGGATTATCAGGAGCGATTACTGGTGGCGCCGAGCAGTTATTTGGAAAACAAAAAGCCCGTGGAATGGATGCCGTCCTGAGCAGGCTGACGATTATTCTCGCCACATTGTTCTTCTTGTTGGCGATTGCGGTAGCGTATTTTATCTAATGATACCCCAACAGCAGGTGAATTTTTCACTTGCTGTTTTTATTTTTTTATCCGCCAGTTTGAAAGCTTTTTCCAATAGGGATATGGTATGATTTTTTACGGACATTATAGGGTAACTAATGATAAAAAAGGTGATAATATGATTGGCTGTCTTTGTCTTCATGGCTTTACCGGCAGTCCGTATGAAGTAGAGCCGGTTACCCGCTATTTAGAAGAACATACCGATTGGCTGATTTCAGTGCCGACCTATCCGGGGCATGGAGAGCAATTGATGCTGAAGGGGATTACACACAAGCTTTGGATCGATGAAGCAGAACGCGCCTTTTTGGAATTGCGGAAAAAGAGCGACACGCTCTATATTCTCGGGTTCTCCATGGGTGGAATCATCGGCGGTTATCTTGCATCGAAGTACGGATGCGATAAACTCATCCTGCTCAGTGCCAGCGCTTACTATATGAACCCGGCACAGATGGTGAAAGATATCAAGGACATGATCATAAAAGGTATGCGGGGAACGCTGAAGGATGATGAACTGTACCTGCGATACCGGAAAAAGTTTATGGATACTCCGCTTTCCGCCACGTTCGAATTCCGGAAGCTCGTCAAAACGCTCAAGCCTTCGTTTCGTGCTATTGATGTACCTACTCTGATTATCCAGGGGGAGTGCGACGGACTGGTGCCGCGCAAGAGCGCAGAGTATATTTATAAAACCATACCATCGAAACGTAAGAAGCTATGTTATTTAAAAGAATCAAAGCATATGATCTGCCACGATGTGAATCAGGAACAGCTGATCGAAGAAGTTTTTCAATTTTTAATGGAACCAACGAAGTAAGGGAGAGTAAGCAGCATGATGAAAATTACAGCACCAAAACCATTTATGTTTGAAGGAGGAAAACGGGCGGTATTATTATTACATGGCTTTACCGGCAGCTCAGCGGACGTTCGCATGCTGGGCCGTTTTCTGCAAAAGAAGGGATACACCTGCCATGCTCCACAGTACAAAGGGCACGCTGTCCCACCGGAAGAACTCGTACATACAGGCCCGGATGACTGGTGGAAGGATGTTATGGATGGGTTCAACCTTCTAAAAGAGAAGGGACATACGGAAATTGCCGTTTGCGGATTGTCGCTTGGCGGTGTTTTTTCATTGAAACTGGCTACCGAGCAGCCGGTGATGGGTGTCGTGCCAATGTGCGCACCAATGCATGTGAAAAGTGAAGAAACGATTTACCAGGGTGTGCTGGAGTATGCCCGTGAATACAAAAGCCGAGAAAATAAGTCGCAGGAGCAAGTGGATCTGGAGATGGAGGCGTTCAAAAAGACCCCTATGAATACCTTAAAGGGCCTTCAACAGCTCCTGGGTGATGTGCGAAATTCCATCGACATGGTATACGCACCTACATTTGTTGTACAGGCTAGACATGACGAGATGATTAATACGGACTCTGCCAATATTATTTACAATGAAGTGGAAAGCGATCTAAAGGATTTGAAATGGTACGAAGAATCCACTCATGTAATCACACTTGGCAAGGAAAAGGAACAGCTGCACGAGGATGTTTACACCTTCCTGGAAAAGCTGGACTGGACCATGGAGTAACGTTTTTCCCATAAGGAGGAGATGTAGTGGATAAGCAGCAACTGCTTGCGTTCATGAAAGAAGAAGCATATAAACCGCTTAGCGTTCAGGAACTGGAAGACGCCTTTGGGCTCCAGGAAGCGGATGATTTTAAAATTTTGGTTCGCACACTGAACGAGATGGAAGACGAGGGGCTTGTTGTCAGAACAAGAACAAACCGATACGGTCTTCCTGACAAAATGAATCTTGTTCGAGGAAAGGTGCAGGCTCATGCGAAAGGGTTTGCTTTCGTCCTCCCTGAAACAGGAGAAGGAAAAGACGTCTACGTTTCTCAGGGAGACATGGGCAGTGCCATGAACAATGACGTGGTGCTCGTACGCCTTAACACCAATTCAAAAGGCTCTCATCCGGAAGGTACCATTATCCGCATTTTGGAGCGTGGTGTAACAGAAACAGTAGGAACATTCCAGCAAAGCCGCAGTTTTGGGTTTGTGGTCGCTGATGACAAACGGATTCCGAATGATATTTTCATCCCGGCTGAAGGGGTAAATGGTGCCATTGAAGGCCATAAAGTCGTTGTTAAAATCACCAAGTACCCTGAAGGGCGAAACAGTGCAGAAGGAGAAGTCATCCACATTCTCGGCCATAAAAACGACCCTGGCGTGGATATCCTTTCCGTCATTTTCAAACACGGGCTGCCAAGAGAGTTCCCTGAAGAGGTGCTTGAACAGGCAAACAGTGTGCCTGACACCATTGATCCGAATGATATCGAAGGCCGCCGTGATCTGCGCGACCAAACCATCGTCACGATCGATGGCGAAGATGCTAAGGATTTGGATGATGCTGTTAATGTAATCAAGCTTGATAACGGCAATTATAAACTCGGTGTCCATATCGCTGATGTCAGTCACTATGTAACTGAAGGATCACCAATCGATGTGGAAGCGTTGGAACGGGGTACAAGTGTGTATCTCGTGGACCGGGTTATTCCGATGATTCCTCACCGCCTGTCCAACGGGATCTGTTCATTGAATCCGCGGGTGGACCGCCTGACGCTTTCCTGTGAGATGGAAATCACGCCTAAAGGCGAAGTGATCAAGCATGAGATTTTCCCAAGTGTGATCAAGACCGTGGAACGGATGACCTACACGAACGTACGGAAAATCCTGCAGCGTGAAGACGACGACGTCTTAAAACGTTATGAGCCGCTTATTCCGTTTTTTGATGGAATGGGCGAACTGGCCGAAATTCTGCGCAAGCGCCGATTTAACCGAGGTGCTATTGACTTCGATTTCAGTGAAGCGCGTGTCATCGTCAATGAAAATAGCGAGCCGCAGGAAGTGGTGCTTCGCGAACGGTCGGTAGCGGAACGCCTGATTGAGGAGTTCATGCTGTGTGCCAACGAAACGGTAGCGCAGCACTTCCATAAGGCCGATCTTCCGTTCATGTACCGGATCCATGAAGACCCGGATGCAGAGAAGCTGCATCGTTTCCTTGAATTCATCGCCATGTTTGGCTATGTACTAAAAGGCGGAGTGGAAGAGGTTCATCCGAGTTCACTGCAAAAACTTCTTGAAGAAGTAAAAGGCGAGCCGGAAGAAATGGTGATCAGCAAAATAATGCTCCGTTCCATGAAGCAGGCGAAATACTATCCGGAAAGCTTGGGCCACTATGGTCTGGCGACCGAGTTCTATACGCACTTTACTTCACCGATCCGACGTTATCCGGACTTAATCGTTCACCGGTTGATCCGGACGTATCTTATTAACAAAAAGACCGATCCAAGCACGGTGGCAAAATGGAAAGGACAGCTTGAGAAAATCGCCAAGCATGCTTCCGACCGGGAACGCCGCGCGGTGGATGCCGAGCGTGAAACGGACGATCTAAAAAAAGCTGAATTCATGCAGGATAAAATCGGGGAAGAGTACGAAGGTGTCATCAGTTCCGTAACCAACTTCGGGTTGTTTGTAGAACTTCCCAATACCATTGAAGGTCTCGTACATGTGAGCTACCTGGCTGATGATTACTACCGCTATGATGAGAAGCATATGGCCATGATCGGTGAACGCACAGGGAACGTGTTCCGGATCGGGGATGAACTTGCGGTTAGGGTCATCAATGTGAATCTCGATGAACGGGCGATTGATTTTGAGATCGTGGGTATGAAGGGAACACCCCGCAAACGGGGAAAAGACCGTCCAACAGTCATTGAAGGCGAAGGACGAAAGCGAAAAACACGCCGTCCTGAAGCCGACCGAGGGGACAAAGGCGGATCAACAAAAGGCAAGAAAAAGCCATTCTATAAAGGGAATATCACGAAAAAGAAAAAGAAAAACAAAAAGAGATAAACCAGTGCAGGGAAACGTCATGCGGCCTTAAGCTTTATTTGACGTTTCCTGACCAATTCAGTATAATTAAGGGTGCACTTGTTTTGGGGAGGTCATGAAGCATGCCAAGAGGAGAAGGAAAACTTGTCGCTCAAAATAAAAAAGCGCGGCATGATTATCATATAGAAGAAACCTTTGAGGCAGGCATCGTCCTCCAGGGTACTGAAATCAAAGCCATCCGGGCTGGCAGGATCAATTTGAAGGATTCATTCGCCCGTGTGCAAAATGGAGAACTGTTTCTTCACAACATGCACGTGAGCCCGTACGAACAGGGAAACCGGTACAACCATGATCCGCTCAGAACACGCAAACTGCTTCTTCACAAGAAGGAGATCGCCAAGCTTTTGGGCCAGACAAAAGAGCAGGGATACTCGATCGTCCCATTGAAGCTGTATCTTAAAAACGGATTTGCGAAGGTTTTAATCGGCTTGGCCAAGGGTAAAAAGAACTACGACAAGCGGCAGGATCTGAAGAAAAAAGATGCAAAACGCGAGATCGAACGTGCCTTCAGGGATCGCCAAAAGGCATAAACTGGAGAGTGTGGCCGGTTGAAATAACCGCGTAAAAATGCTATACTTTATTTTGTTGCTAATAACTGAATAAAAGGTTGCAGCAGCTTTAACCTCCCGTAAGATTCACCCCGGGATTTCTATCATGGGGACGTTACGGATTCGACAGGGGTAGTTCGAGCTTAAGTTGCGAGTCGAGGGGGTCGGCCTCGTTAAAACGCCAACGCCTATAACTGGCAAAACTAACAACAACCTAGCTTTAGCTGCGTAATAGCACTTTAGCTGATCCTCCCTCCATCGCCCATGTGGTAGGGTAAGGGTCTCACTCTTAGTGGGCTACGCCGGCTGTCCTCCGCCTGAGGACGAAGGAAGAGCGCAATCAGGCTAGCACTTCAAACGCCTGTCGATAGGCAGCTGAAGTCGCGAAACGCGAATCTATCGACTACACTCGTAGAAGCTTAAGTGCCGTTATCTTTGGACGTGGGTTCGACTCCCACCGTCTCCACCAATACATACTGTTGGTGTTACTTAAAAATGTATGTTATATAATATTTTCACATATTTCTTTGCATAGTGCTTTCAGACCTAACCGAGTTAGGTTTTTTTACATTTGTAATATCTCAAGATAACCTGTATTAAGGGTCAGCTCATTCAATGGTTGACCTGAAGAACAAGAAAGGGTGGCACCATGTTTAACGCCATCTAAATGGTTATTCATAATATTTTGCCCATTCATTAAAAATGGTTGGCGAAATCTGTTTGACCCCTTGAAGGAATTCCTCTGCATATCCAAGCTTTTCAAGACCCGATATTAACTTCCTGGGATAAGTTCTATCAGTGGTAAATGCCCGTTTGTGGTCGATCACTTTTACCTCCCCCTTCTCGTTGAAGTAAATATGACGGACCTCTGTATCGTGTCTCAAAAAACCGATCCTCTTTAATTCAGAAAGCATGTATAATATTTGTCTTATTTTTGAGTCAGAAAAACGTTTCTTTTCTTTGAGGTATTTTTTTAGATTATATCCGTTGACATACTCCATGACAATATAGTTCGATCCATACTCATAGAGTCGGGGAATGATTGGGGATGATTGTCCCTTCTTTAATGCCTCCAGTTCAAGTTTTTGGGTTTTTTCTTTCCAGAAAATTTTTACACATTTATTGTGACTAATTTGAAAAACCGCTCCATCACCGCCCTTGCCAAGCTGTTTGTATTTTTCGAGATTTTCCAATGCTAATTTTCCTTTATTTCTGGCTGCTATCGCCGTTATGCTTTCCATCCATACACTTCCTTTATTAAAATTGGACTTCAGCAGCAACTACGTTGATCTCTGCTAGTATAAACCGAATTCCTTTCCCCAGCTGTTTATTTTTTCAATGTATCTTTTTAGCAGAATACTTTGTTCTCCATTCAACACCCTTTTAAGGTGATTTAGGAGTCTTTTCTCTAATGTTCTCTGTAAATAAGTCATTTTTAATAGCTTTAGGATGTCTGTTTGGAAGGTTATTCCTTCTTTTTGCATTTCCTGAGCGTATAACAGCATGCAATGACTTCTTATTTCTTCTTCCTTTTTATGCCAGTCGGTTCTGAAATCAATCAACAATTCAACCAGAACAACCATATCATACGAACAGGGTGCGTACTTGGCAGACTCCCAGTCGATCATTTGAATGTTCCAATTTACTTCATCTGTTCCGTTTTGGCAGCAAAGATTATGAAGATGAAGATCACCGTGGATGAGGCATTGCCCTGCTTCCATAATTTCCGGAAAGAAAATTGGCCCTTTTTGCAGGACATTTTGAATAGTGTTGTATCCAGGTTCTACTATTCCTCTTAAACCAGGATCTTTCATAGCAAGATCTAGATATTCTTTTGTTTTTTCAATATGGTTGCTTCTTTCTGTGTTTGCCAGCGCAGAATCATATCGGGGCAGCCAGGAATCAAACGAATCCTTGTACCTGGTTATCCGATCACCAAATGTGCGGGCATGAAATTTTGCAGCAGTTGGAATGATAAGATCGAGATGTCTGGGCGTAATCTTGATTTGCCCGCGCAAAGGTTGAATAAATTCTGTAAATAGCCAGATTTCGTCATCATTTACTCTTTCCTCAATCCAATACATTTTTGGCATAAATTCAGCCATGGCGGTATATCCTCTGCGGTACATGTTAATTTCCACACGATGATTTTCATTAAAAGGTGGTTTAAATATTTTAAGGACGGCGGGAAGACTGTTTATGCCATCTGTAAGGATCAGTTTCCAGATACTTGTTTTTTCCCTCGAATTTTTAAGGCATTCTATTTTATCTTCAGGCAATGCAATTTCATGATCTGAAAAAAATTCAAACTTTTTTTTCCATCTAAATTGATTCCACTGTTTTACGATTTGTTCTTTACTGCTCAATGCAGAAATCCCCCCTAATTTCTATTGAAAATCTCACTTTCTCGCCCATAAATATCGAATGTGGGACACAAAGCTTCTTATAAATGGGAGTGGATCCTTCCAGCTGAATAAAGCTTCTATCTTATGTCCGGAAAGGCTTTTTATCCATTCGGTAATCGTCATTTTCCCGTTTTTTTTGTTTTGGCGGAAGGATAGAAAATCGCGGACCAGGTAAACCCATTTGATGCCTTCTGTCTGTTTCGTCACTGGGGAAGGATTTTGTCCAGTTACCAGCAAATAGTTCAAGTATGCTAAATTTACACCGCAAGCTATTGACAATCTTTGGGTTAACCCAATCCTGGGGTTAATCTCAATAAATTTCAACTTGCCGTCTCTTTCATCCCTCTTAAATTCCGCAATTGCCAGGCCTTTTAACTTGATATTACGCAAAAATGGCACTGCCATATTTATTACGTCCTCATCTCTGATACTTAATGCCATGGCGGTTGAACCGAAGTCTGGAGGGAATTGGTGGAGTTTTTGATTCATCCAGAGTCCAATTAGATTCATTTCCTCATCAAATAAAGTTTTTACTGAATAAATGGATGCCTCTTCTCCAGGAATCACCTCTTGAATCATGAGCTCTCCAAAACGGCTGTAAAAGAGGTACTCTTCCCTTAACTGGACTGGATTTTCAACTAATATTGCTTTTTTATACAGATGATGATCGATACGTTTCCGGAAATTGGAGGAAATGACTGGTTTTAATATACAGGGGAATATTACTTCAGAAGCAATCCGCTCAAGATGATCTTCATCATCAATAATGAACGTTTTAGGACATGGAACGTTATATTTTACTGATAAATCGTAGGTTAATCTTTTATCTAACACAGCCTCGATTAATGAATGGTCAGGTAAAAGAAAAAGATAATTCAAAGACAACTGATCTCTGTATTTTGATATAAAACGTACATAGTCATCCGATCCAGCGTAGAGTACCGCTTTCTCCTCAAATGTTTGTCCTAGCCTTGTAAGGTGCTCTAATAATTTTTCTTCCTCAGAAACAGGATTAGGGCATACATCGCAGCTTGCATATCTGGTTTTTCCAATTTTTTGCTTACTCTCTGTATCAAATGCATATACTTTTATGCCTTGTTCGGCTAAGCTCCGAACGATTCCGATCCCAGTCGCACTTAGATCTAAAACTACGGCTGGTAGATCATGCCTCACTGCATCTCACCTCTGTGCAAAAAAGATTGATAAACTTCTTCAATCTTTCTAGTCATACTGGCAATCGTTAAATGCTGTTCAGCAAAGCATTTAGCATTTTGTGCTAAAGAATTCCTTAGTATGGAATCATCCAGAAGGATCGTTAATTTTTCCGCTAGTTGCTGAGGGTTACCCGGTTCAGCTATAAGCCCCGAATGATTGTCCTGAATAATTTCTGGTATTCCGCCACAGTTTGTTGTAATGATCGCCTTCCGGGCGAACATCGCCTCTATCACAGAAATGGGAAGTGTATCACTGGTAGTTGGCAGGACAAAAATATCTGATCGTTTTAATATTTTTGGAATATCCTTTCTCTTTCCTAGAAAATGCACATTTTCCAGCTGTAAATCCTGACATTGGCGTTCAAGCTCTTCTCTCATTGATCCTTCCCCTACAATCCATATTTCTACATTTTCAAGCTTGTTTCTAATGAGGGAAAGTGCCTCAAACAGGTATTTATGTCCTTTACGCGGCCGGAGTCGAGAGATACAGGTAATAATGGTCTTACCTGAAGTATTCTTCGATTTCTCTGGAGGATCAATTCCAAAATCGATTCCAGTGTAAACCGTTGTCATTTTTCTTTCCTCAGCACCTAATCCGTTTAGCAACGGTCGAAAATATTCACATAAATTAATGATATGGGTCGAGCTTTGAACGGCTTTTCGGTCAATGGCCAAAAAGTAGGCTTCTTCTACAGACCCTTTTTCAATTAGATTAAACTTTAGCCGTGTATGTGTCATAAATCCGTGGGGAGTGAACAGCAGCGGTTTTTGATAGTCTTTATTAAGCTGGTGCATTACATTAGCTGTAAACCGGTCCTGTGCGTGAATAATATCATATTTAGAAATATCCACGCACTTTAGCATCCATTCATATTTTTGCATTCGCCAAACGTTTTGGATGATCTTTTCACTGAAACTTCCATACCTTTTAACAAAAAATTGTTTTACATCCTCCATAAATGTTTGTCGCATTCCTTCAATATAACTTTTTTCGAAGTGATTAGGAGCTGCAATATGGACAGTGTGGCCTAAGCCTTCCAATCCGGATTTAAGTGCAGTGATGTAGTTTTGCAATCCGCCAACAAAAGGGTAGTCCCAGAAAGTAGTGATTAAGATTTTCATTTTTTTCTTTTGTCTTAATTCAGAGGGTTTCACGAAATCTGGTTTGTTTTTATCTTTTTTTAAAGCTTTTGTCAGTCCATAATATTGATCCATTGCAGATACTAAATGGGGATAGGGGATAAATAATGGAGGTTTTCGGCGTGTCATCTCCATACCCTCCTGATGATTTCAAACGCTTCCGCATAATTTGTTCCACCAGGGCCAAGGATTTCATCGTCTGGATGAGCAGCAATCACTATTACATCGATACTCATGTATTTCACCTCAATTTTTTTTCCGTTCTTTTATATATATGGACATACCTTTAGCTAGGAAACTGACATTAGTGGAGGTATTTATAGATTATTTATCATAGAATGAATTGGCAGTTTATTTATGCTCGAATCCGTAATGGTAAATTTCCACGTCATATCCCGTGTCTTCTGCTTGTGCCCAAATCCGCGGCGACCTTTTATTAAAATCTTCGCTCCACATCATCGGTCAAATTTTGGACAAAGTCCACTGCCACTTTAGGTGTAACAGCTCTCCTTGTTTTCAGTCAACGTGTACTCCATAAGTTTGCCGAGTCCATGCTGATAACGGTCTGTGCTGTTCATGATCAATTCCTCCTGAATAGTAACTGCTTAACAAGACCCACTTTATCTCACATTGAATCATGCGATACATAGAAATATATTAATTATTCATTTTAGGCATGGAGGCAGAACGAATCTTAAAAGATTTGGATTCTAGCGTGAAGCAGGGAGCGAAAGTCCGTCTTCGCAGAAAAGTAGAAGGAAACGTCTTTCAGCCAACTGTTTAAACGATATGCCGATCGATTCAGGACTCGGCCGTTTTAACGGTGAATGGGTCCTTGAAGAATTTACAACGCTTAAATGGCTGAAATTCCCCATCTAAAATAGAACCATAGGTTTGAGAGGAGCCATGGTTCATGTAAGTAGAGGGGATTTTTTTATGATCAAAGTTAGGCTTTTTTAGTTAAGGCTTCGCTAACTTTTCTTTCTTATGAATGTCTTCCGTTCCGCCATCCATAGCTGTCTTATAATAGGAACATTTATGTTGGATGATCTCCATTGTCTTTTTCAACTCTTCCATCTGTGCTTCCACATTGGCTTTTCGTTCCAAAAACATCTTATATCTTTGCTCTAGAGTGGAATCTCCCTCTGAACACCAATCAATAAATGTCTTGATTTCCTTAATCGGCATCCCGGTGGCTTTGAGGCATTCGATTACTTTTAACGCACTGATATCGGATTCTTTAAACAATCGATTTCCGTTGGGTGTACGTTCTACGAATGGCATAAGTCCTTCTTTGTCGTAGTAACGCAACGTATATACGGTAAGATTCAATTCTTTCGCAACTTCGCTTATGGAATATGTCTTCATAACTAATCTCCTTCATATAGACTTCGAGTTAACTCTATGGTTTGGGAAATTTTATCACTGAACGTCCGGCATGTCAAAACCAACTTGGAGGCAACAGAAATTGTTTTCTGAATATAGGATGTAAATGCTTGACCTAGAGTTAACTGTAAGTAATAACATGGGGATACAAGAGAAAAACGTTCTCTTGAAAAACATACATAATGGAGGTTCTTTCATGATAACTGCTAAAGCACGAGCTGTAGATGGTCCAGACACTCCTTTTCGAGAAGCTGAAATTAATCGGCGCGATCTTGATACACATGATGTTCTAATTGAAATTAAGTTTGCAGGCATTTGCCATTCTGATATCCATACGGCTCATGGTGAATGGGGCGAAGTGAATTATCCACTTGTGCCAGGACACGAAATTGCGGGATTTGTCACAGAAGTAGGAGCAGAAGTCACAAAGTACAAGGTCGGTGACAGAGTAGGCGTTGGATGTATGGTCGACTCCTGTGGTGAATGTGTGAACTGCCAAAAAGGGGAAGAACAATATTGTCTTAAAGGAAATGTTCCTACTTATGCAGGTGTTGATAAATACGGAGAGCCAACTCAGGGTGGTTATTCTACCCACATCGTTGTAACAGAGGACTTCGTCGTCAGAATTCCTGATAACATCGAGCTTGACGCAGCAGCACCATTACTTTGCGCAGGGATTACGACCTATTCTCCATTACAGCATTGGGGGGCTGGTCCAGGAAAGAAAGTAGCGGTTGTTGGTATGGGTGGTCTTGGCCATATGGCGGTGAAAATTGCACATGCTATGGGTGCCGAGGTTACGGTTCTGTCCCAATCGTTGAACAAAAAGGAAGATGGTTTGGAGTTTGGCGCAAAAGATTATTATGCCACAAAAGATCCGGAAACCTTTGAGAAGCTTGCGGGAACCTTTGATCTGATTATCAATACAGTAAGTGCAAAGATTAATATGGATGCTTACTTCTCACTTCTCACGCTTGACGGTACACTTGTCAATGTCGGTGCGCCTGCAGAGCCACTAGAAGTAAATGTGTTTTCTCTTATCGGTCATCGCCGTTCATTTGCCGGTTCTATGATCGGAGGAATCCGTCAGACACAGGAGATGCTGGATTTCTGTGCAGAGCATAACATTGCTCCTAAGATTGAGGTCATTTCAGCTGACCAAATTGACGAAGCCTATAAGCGCGTGCTGGCTTCTGATGTAAAGTATCGTTTCGTCATTGATACAAGCACAATCTGAGTTGTGTTGTAAGAAGTCCCAAAGCCTGGCTTTTGGGGCTTTTTTCGTGTGTTTTAAAGAGACAATTACGATTCATATGTTGGATAACCGTCAAATGCGGACATATTTAACGATTGAATGTAACCTATTTCCATTTATATTGATTGACATATGAAATCAACAGGTGTTTTTAATAATACTGCTAAGATATGAGAAGGATGGCTTTTTTTATTGACAATTTTGGAAACATGGTTGACATCTTTCTAGGAATCTCATAAAATTGAACTCGAGATTGATAATCATTTTCAATAGATGAAATTATATAGATTTTAGTTAAGGTTTAAAAGGAGGCCTCATTGATGTCCAGGCTGCACGCTGAAAATTTGACGGTTACATACGGTGAAAGGGATATAGTGAAGAATCTCGGAGTTTCCATTCCGGATGGACAAATTACGGCGATTATCGGGCCAAACGGCTGCGGAAAGTCAACGCTTTTGAAAACGTTGTCCCGTATTTTGAACCCGAAAACCGGCATGGTGTATCTCGACGGGAAAGGAATCAGTAAAGAACCAACGAAGAAAATTGCTCAAAAGATGGCGATTTTGCCTCAGTCCCCGGACGCACCTGAAGGACTGACAGTGGGTGAGCTTGTTTCCTACGGAAGATTTCCTTATCAAAAAGGTCTGGGAAAACTTACGAAAAAGGATTACGAGGTCATTGACTGGGCGCTTCAAGTTACCGGCATCCATGAATTTAAGGACCGTCCGGTAGACGCCCTCTCAGGCGGACAGCGTCAGCGGGTATGGATTGCGATGGCTTTGGCGCAGGAAACAGACATCATCTTATTGGATGAACCGACCACGTACTTGGATATGTGCCACCAGCTCGAAGTTCTTGAACTGTTGGACCACTTGCACAGAGTGGAAAAACGGACGATCGTGATGGTGATTCATGACCTGAACCACGCGGCCCGCTTTGCTCATCACATGGTGGCGATGAAAGACGGCTCGATTCAGAATGAGGGTACACCTGAAGAGGTGATGACACGCCAGGTGCTTCGAAACGTATTCAATATCGATGCCGAAATCGGTATTGACCCAAGAACGAGGAAGCCGGTGTGTCTGACATACGATATTATAAAGCCTGTTGAGCTTGTTGAGAACTTGGCGTAATCTTGCGCCTTTCTTTTTTACCTTCAATTGAGAATGATTATTATTGATAAAGTATAGGGGGAACTTGTAAGATGAAAAAGCATACAAAAAAACTGTTTATTGGCTTGATGGCCGTCGTTCTTATACTGGCGCTATCAGCTTGCGGCAATAAAACGGAAGAAAATACTGATTCTGGTAAAAAAGAATCCAAAACAAGAATCTATAAAGGCGAAAATGGCGATGTAAAAGTTCCGGCCCATCCAAAGCGTGTGGCCATGATGGCAGCGACATATGCAGGAAACCTGCTTGAGCTGGGAATTACGCCTGTAGCCGTTAACGAATATCCGAAGCAAAACAAATTTTACGGAAATAAATTGGACAATGCGGAAGTGGTGACAGCCGATTCTTATGAAAAGCTTCTCGAGCTCAATCCTGATTTGATTATTACCTACTCCGATGATAAAAACCTCAAGAAATACAAAGAGATTGCACCAACCGTCACCATGACGTACGACAAATATGACTACCTTGAGCAGCATGTTGAAATCGGAAAAATGGTAGGTAAAGAAAAGGAAGCAAAAGCATGGGTAAAAGAGTGGAAGAAAGAAGCCGCTGATGCCCGTGAAAAAGTACAATCTGCCATCGGTAAAGATAAAACGTTTATGGTTATGGAAGCCTATGGAAAAGACATGTATGTTTACGGAAAGAACTGGGGACGCGGAACTGAGGTTATTTACCAGGCACTGGGACTAAAAGCACCTAAGAAGCTGCAAGAAGATGTGTTCGGGCCTGGCTGGAAAGCGATCTCTACGGAAGTCATTCCAAAATACGCAGGTGATTATATTTTTGTAGGAACGGGTACAGGGAATCCTGACAATTCCTTTATGAAGTCAAACGTATGGAAACAACTTCCTGCTGTAAAAAACGGACATGCGATCAAATTTGATTCAGAATCGTTCTACTTCAATGACCCGATTTCCCTTGAAAAAGAACTGGACTTTGTCGTAAATGAACTCACGAAAAAGAACTAAATCGCATTAAGAAAAGGGTAGCAAGCTATGTTCAAGACAAAAACCAAACAAATTAAAGATCATACTGTATATTCTCGGCCGACAGCAGGAACAGCCATCCTGCTGCTCGGCCTTGTTCTGCTTCTTATAAGTGTCGGGGTAGCTATTTCGGTCGGAGCGGCGAAGATCAATGTTCTTACCGTTTGGAATGCCGTTTTAAATTATGACCCTGGCAGGGAAGCCGACCGGATCATTGTCAGTCTTCGTTTGCCAAGAGAGCTCGGAGCAGCGGTGGTTGGAGCGGCTTTTGCCGTCAGCGGTGCAATCATGCAGGGGATGACCCGCAATCCGCTTGCAGATCCGGGGTTACTCGGGTTGAATGCCGGAGCTAGTTTTGCTCTTGCCTGTGTGTTTGCGTTTTACTCAGGAGCAGACTATTTAACGGTCATGATAATCTCCTTTATCGGTGCGGGTATTGGAGCGGGAATGGTATTTGGCCTGGGATCGATGAGGAGAGGCGGACTTTCTCCGATCCGCATTACGCTTGCCGGTGCCGCAGTTTCCGCCCTTCTTTCGTCATTGGGAGAAGGCATCGCGTTATACTTTAAGCTTTCGCAAGACCTTGCCTTTTGGACGGCCGGCGGGGTATCGGGCACCAGTTGGACACAGCTTAAGATTATCGTTCCCGTGGTTGTGGTGGGAATTGTGGTCGCTGTCCTGTTTTCAAGGCAATTGACGATGCTTAGTTTTGGTGAAGAAGTAGCAAAAGGGCTGGGACAGAATACGCTGCTCACGAAAATCGTTTTGATGACCGTGGTGCTGATTCTGGCTGGTGCAGCCGTGTCACTGGTGGGTGCTATTGCCTTTGTGGGACTAATGGTTCCGCATATTGTCAGGTTTTTGGTTGGCACGGATTATCGCTGGATCATTCCTTGTTCCGCCGTATTTGGAAGTGTGCTGATGGTTTTGGCCGACACCTTCGGGCGGGTAATCAATGCGCCCTATGAGACCCCTGTGGGAGCGGTCGTGGCGATGATTGGTGTTCCGTTTTTCCTCTACCTTGCCAGAAGGGGAGGAATGAGCCGTTGATGAATCCCGGTCATGCAAAAAAGGTGCGTATAACAACCATCTTCGCGATCGTGCTTTTGATCGCCGTGTTTATTGTAAGTGTGGCAACCGGTTTTGCCTCACTCACCCCAACAGAGCTGTTTCGGACGATTTTCGGGCAGGGAACACCGAAAGAAAATCTTATTTTGTTTGAGTTCAGGCTGCCGCGTATTTTTGTAGCAATCCTTGCTGGAATGGGCCTCGCGGTTTCAGGTGCCATTCTTCAAAGTTTAACGAAAAATCCGCTGTCAGATCCGGGCATCCTCGGTATAAATGCCGGTGCCGGACTGATGGTGGTCGTTTACATTATGTTCTTTACTGTGGAATCCTCCAGTTCGCTGTATATTCTTCCGCTTTTTGCTCTGGCAGGAGGGGGGGCAACCGCAGCGATCATCTATATCATGTCTTACAAAAAAGGGGAGGGGGTTGAACCGGCACGACTTGTGCTTGTGGGAGTCGGTTTGGCAGCCGCTCTCGCGGGAGCTACCCTTACCCTGGCGACCAGGCTGGATATGGAGAACTACGCGTTCATGGCCAATTGGCTCGCAGGGCGGATTTGGGGTGATGATTGGGTTTTCGTCCTTTCATTGCTTCCCTGGATTTTATTGCTATTTCCGCTATCCATGGTTAAATCAAATGTATTGAACATGCTGAACTTGAACGAAAACGTGGCGATTGGGACTGGTGTGAATGCCGGAAGAGAACGAATTGTGCTGATCATCATCGCTGTTGCCCTTGCTTCAGCGTCAGTGGCTGTCAGCGGCGGCATTGCCTTTGTGGGCCTTATGGCTCCGCATATCGCAAGGTCACTCGTCGGTCCGCGGCACCAATCCTTTCTGCCGCTGGCAGCGCTGATCGGAGCGATTCTGCTTCTGGCCGCGGATACGATTGGAAGAATCATTCTTGATCCAAGCGGCATTCCGGCTGGAATTATCGTAACTTTAATTGGAGCGCCATATTTTATGTACCTGTTGGCGAGAAAATAAGTGATGCATGAAGCTGAGGCTGGTATTTAACCGGCCTCTCTTTTATAGGATGTAAAAGTTGACATGATCAGTTGATTGCCATATTATTATGTAGACCGATCACTATAATTTCGAGGTGGGAAATGTGGCTAATAAAAAGGAAAGCACGAGGAATTGTATATTAGGTACTGCTTCCCGTCTGTTTCAATGCCAAGGATACCATGGAACAGGTTTGAAGCAGATCATAGAGGAAAGCGGAGCACCGAAAGGCTCCATTTATTATCATTTTCCAGACGGTAAAGAAGAGATTGCTCTTGAAGCGATTGAATTGATGAAACAGCATGTACTGCAGGCAGCAAAAATGGATTTAAGCGGCAAGGGATCAGCTGTAGAAGGCTTTGTGCATCATATTGAGAAGGTTTCTTTTTTATTTGATTCTGAACAGAAGACCACGGGATTGCCCATCGGACTGATTGCTTCGGAAACAGCTGAATCCAATCCGAAACTCCGTGAAGCCTGTAATTCCGCTTTTTCAAACTGGCAGTCTTTGTACGCTGAGGTACTTGTGGGATTCGGTTTTAATGAAAATAAAGCAGCCGATTTGGGTGTGACCATTAATGCGCTGATTGAAGGAGGCTGTATTTTATCGATGACAAATGGCAGTGGGGAACCATTGCGTTCAATTGCAAAGCAAATACCATTTTTGCTTATGAATGAAGAATAAAGAAAAAGTATCACTAGTATAGGGGGAATAAAAAAATGGCATCTGAATCACAAGTAACCGCCAGTGAAAGCGGTCTTGATCATATAAAAGTAACACCCGTAATCATCTCTTTTGTGGTAGCCGGGTTTATCGGGTTATTCAGTGAAACAGCCTTAAATATGGCGTTAAGCCATTTAATTCATAGTCTGGGAATCCACGAAACGACAGCACAATGGCTGACAACGGGGTATTTGCTTACCCTCGGGATCCTGGTTCCTGTATCTGGCATTATTCTGCAATGGTTCACGACCCGGCAGCTGTTTATTACTTCACTGATATTTTCAATTATAGGTACATTTATAGCCGCTATAGCACCTGCCTTCAGCGTATTGATGATCGCACGCGTTGTGCAGGCACTTGGAACCGCATTGCTGTTGCCGCTCATGTTTAATACGATCTTATTCATTGTGCCGCCTTATAAACGGGGAAAAATCATGGGGATTATAGGTTTGGTGATCATGTTTGCCCCGGCAGTAGGTCCAACACTGTCCGGCCTGATTCTTAAGAATCTAACATGGCACTGGATCTTCTGGATATCGCTTCCTCTCTTAGTGATGGCCCTCATTTTTGGTCTGTTTTTTATGCAAAATGTAACAACACCAACTAAACCAAAAATTGATTTGATTTCTATCGTACTATCCTCTATTGGATTTGGTGGGATTGTATATGGATTCAGTTCTGCTGGAGAAAGCGGCGGATGGAGCAGCACGCCGGTCATTATTGCACTTGTCGTTGGTGCGATTGGCCTGCTTTTATTTGTCACTCGCCAGCTGAACATGGAAAAGCCAATGCTGAATCTGAAAGCTTTCCGCTATCCGATGTTCTCGCTTGGCGTGCTTATGGTTATTGTAAGCATGATGGTTATTTTGTCTTCCATGATCCTATTACCGCTTTACCTTCAAACTTCTTTGGCACTAAGCACATTTGCCGCAGGGCTTCTTCTCCTTCCAGGAGGTGTGATCAATGGTCTTCTGTCTCCTGTTATGGGAAGTCTTTTTGATAAATTTGGACCTAAGTGGCTCGTGATCTCCGGACTGGTGATTACCCTGGGGTCCATGCTTGGCTTTTCAAGAATCACATTGGACACAACTTCAGGAAAGATTGTCATTCTGCACATTTTAATGATGGTCGGAGTTTCTATGGTGATGATGCCCGCCCAAACGAATGGCTTGAATCAGCTTCCCAAGGAATTATATCCGGACGGAACGGCGATCATGAATACCCTGCAGCAAGTGGCTGGGGCAATCGGAACCGCAGTTGCGATTTCTATTTTATCTTCTGGGGTACAGCGTTATATGGAAACAACCGATGATAAGACCAACCCGTTGAATCCGCTTCTTGCTTTTACAGAAGGGGTACAGCAGGCATTTCTATTTGCGATTATCATTACGATTGTCGGATTGATCATTTCATTCTTCATCAAGCGTGTAAAAGTCTATCGAGAAGCGTAATTTTGTTTAGAGTGAGTGCCTATGGTGCTCACTCTTTTTTTCTCACCAAATTTTAATCTTTCTCCAAAGTTGTTCTAATGTGGCATGGGTAGGATTTAATCATAACTACTAAGGAGGAATATAGGATGAAAAAGAAAACGAAAATGATGACAGGTGCATTGGCTTTATCTCTTTTAACGTAGAGATCTTTCATCCTTTCAATGAGCAGCAAATCATCTGGGCAAACCGGGAAGGGTTAAAGCATAGATTACGGTCCATTCAATAAATAAAAAAAATGAGAGCCTCAGCTTAGTTGAGGCTCTCATTTTGTTATTTAACTTGCTGGGCATTAAATACTTTTACATCGAGTGGACGGATTAAATAGTTTTGGGCTTTGCCGACAAACTGAGTGAAATGGCTGCTCTTGTTGTGAGCGTCTACTGCCTCTAAGTCTTTCCATCCTTCTACCATGAGGTAAGCACTGTCTTCCACGGTATCTTTAAAAAGTTCATAAGACACATTGCCGCTCTCTTCCTGAGATGCGGAGATCAACTGTTGTACTTCTGCAAGAAATTCTTCTTCCTTTGTTGGATTAACGAACATTTTTGCGTGAATTAATATCATTATTATTCTCCCCTTTGTAAATGTTGGATTATTTCCATTCTGCCACTTTTTCAACAGGTAAGCGAACAGATTCGTATCCGGGATTTGCTGCTTTTCCGATGGAAATCAGCATAACCGGTACATACCGGTCCTTGTCCAATCCAAAGGCTTCAGCAATTTGGTCTTTTTCATAACCGCCGATCGGGCATGTATCATAGCCATGCGCACGGGCAGCCAGCATAAGACTCATGGATACAATTCCACCATCGACGAGAACAACGTCTTTATTGTCTGCGGGATCGATGGTTTCAAAGTGAGCAGAAAGCTTTTCCATCATTTGTTCTTTCACTTCTTGTGGCATAAATCCTTGTTCAACCGCATTGCTGTAAATTTCTTCTCCGTTGTCAAAGTTGTTCAGATCGCCAAAGACTGCGATCATAGCAGCTGATGTTTCTACCTGAGAAGAATTGAATTTCGCCAAAGGCAATAGGGTTTGTTTGGCTTCGTCGCTTTCAATGACTAGAAAACGCCAAGGCTGCATGTTGGTAGAAGAAGGCGCCAACGTCGCTTTTGACAGGATTTCTGTCATTTCTTCTTTGCTGATTTTAACAGAAGGATCGTAATAACGGATCGAACGGCGTCCTGTTAGGATTTCATTATAGTCATTGATGAGTGTTGTATTCATGAGTACATTCTCCTTTATTTATGCTGTTCTAAGGTGTCTGAAGGTTAACCTTCAATTTGTTCGGCGTTCTGCTGCATGCGCTGAAGCATGTCAACAAGTACAGGGAGTTCTTTTTCTGTAAAACCTTGAAGAAGGTTGGTGACAAACTGATCCCTTTCCTTTCGATAGGAAAGGATTTTGCTGCGGCCCTGCTCCGTCAAGCTTACAAGGGTGACGCGGTTATCCTGCGGGTTCTTTCTGCGGTTCACCATTCCTGAAGCCTCCAGTTGTTTTAAATGCCTGGTGACCGCTGCGTTATCAATGTGCACCACTTTTTGCAGCGTTGTTTGGCTGATCTCTTCCGCATCATATAAATGCTGAAGAAGCTCCAGGCGGGACTGGCTGATCCCGGTACAACGTTCAAACTTGGGACTGATCTGGTAGTGAAGCTCCCGTAATATATAAGCAATTTGCGCTTTTGACGCGCATGAATGGTCCATGGAATCTCCTCTTTCCTATCCAAAAAATAGAGTGAAGGGATAATCTTTGATACCTCAATGTTTGATACGTCAAACAATATAACGCGATTAAAATATTTTGTCAACAAGAGTGTTTTAAAGTTAAGGATTTATTAAGCTTCACGAATTAAACTTTGTTTATACCTCATGAAGAACAGAGATCTACTGAACTTTTAAATACAGGAGTGTGTGATAACTGAATAAAAAAGTGAAGTGGTCGGTCATCTCCGTTAGCGCAGTGACGGAGGAACCATTTATCTTGGAGCTGTAATGATACGTGCAAAAAACTTAGTCATTGATAAAAAAAGCCCGCGGCATACACCGTGGGCATTTTTTATCTATAAAAGCTCAATGCCCATAATACGGGCGATATCCTTTCGGTCGCTTTCCAGCTCCTTGATGCCTTTTAAGTTTGCCAGCATTCCTTGAAACACCATTTTGTTCGGTGTTTCTTTTTCATTTTCACTCAGCAAAAATTCTATGACACTTTTCAGTTCATCCCTTTTTTCTGCCGAAAGGGGAAGGCCGTCCATGGTTTGTGCCATTGTAAAAAGGCGCTGGTGGATGGTATCCTGCAAGGTTTGTTCGCTATGAAGATGCAATCGCGAAAACAGTTTTTCCAGATTATCACTGGAGATCATCACTGCCTTCTTTTTCTTCAGGCCAGCTACAATATCATCAAGCCGCTGAAGCAAAAACTCTGCCAGGGCCTCCGGCTGGAGAAGCTGGTCATCGAAAACAAATATACGGATGTAGGTGTTTTGCAGCCCCTGAGCCATCAGGATTAAGTCTCCCAAATGAGGAGTAATATGCTCTCCATACAGTGCGAGCAGGTTTTTCTCCAGCCATTTCATCGACTTGTACTGCGTTTTCAGCATATGCTTCCGCATTTCTTCGTTGATCGTGGAATTTTGTTCCCTGAAATGCATGATGATAAAGTTTTTATGTTCCGTAAAGGAAGTAAATAGCGCAATCATCTGCTTTTTGATTGTTTCACGTGGAGGCAGGTTTTGGCCTTCGATTTCTGAAATTCTATGGGTGATTTTATCATTATAGAAATGAAAAAGAGCTACCATCAATTCTTCTTTTGATGAAAAATAATTATAAAATGCTCCTTTTGACATTCCGGCATGATCGGTTATATCCTGGATCGATGTTGAATGAAATCCTTTCTCTGCAAACAGAGCAATCGCAGATTCAATTATTTCGACTTTTCTTTGTTTCATCCTAAACCTCCGAGTAACTGTTTTTCCAATTAAATTGCCAAAAGATACCTATTGATCATTCGTTCTGTATAATTCCTTGCATTACAGCTGACGGTCCGATATATTTAAATCTGTTATGACCGTTCGTTTATATTATAGCATAATCCGACTGGTCAGTCATTAGTGGAGGGAGCAAGAAGAATGAGTGCAATTATCCGATTCTGTTTAAAGAATAAATTTGCCGTTTGGCTGTTAACGCTGCTTGTCGTAGCCGCCGGATTGTATTCCGGTTTAAATATGAAGCTCGAGACGATGCCGAACATCAATACACCGATTGTGTCCGTATCAGCAGCCTATCCAGGTGCAACACCTGAAGAGGTAGCAGATAAAGTGACCATTCCGATTGAGAAGAAGATCAAGAATCTGTCAGGAGTGAATTCGGTCACTTCCTCTTCTTATCAAAACGTCTCATCGGTACAAATCGAATACAGTTTTGATAAAGACATGGAAAAAGCAAAAGAGGAAGTACAGGAAGCTCTTGCCAACATTAATCTCCCTGATTCAGTGGACGATCCAAACGTGTCACGGCAAAGCTTTAATGACCTTCCGATTTTGTCGTTAAGTGTATCCGACAAGGACAAATCGCTGAAGGAACTTACCAAGGTCGTTGAAGATGATGTCGTTCCAACTCTTGAAGGAGTGGAGGGCGTTTCATCCGTACAGGTAGCCGGACAAAACGTGGAAGAACTCCAGCTTGATTTTAAAGACGATGAATTAAAGAAAAACGGATTGACGGAAGACAGCGTCAAGCAATTCATTAAAGGCGCCAATTCCTCCATGCCGCTTGGTTTGTACAATTTTAACAACACCGAAAAATCGGTTGTTGTTGATGGAAATATTACCACTGTAAAAGAACTGAAAAACCTTGAAATCCCGGTAACACCTCAAGCATCTGGTGAAGGAAGTCAGGGCGCAGGCGCATCTGCGGGTCAAGGAGCCCAGCAACAGTCGGGCGGTCAAGGAGCCCAGCAGCAGTCGGGCGGTCAAGGAGCTTCCCTGCAGGCTGCTGCAAACCAGCAAGCGCAGCCAACAGAACTTCCGACTGTAAAGTTAAAAGATGTTGCTACCATCAAAACCGTCGGAAAAGCAGAGTCCATTTCAAGAACGAATGGCCAGGAATCCATCGGTCTTCAAGTGATCAAATCCGCCGATGCCAATACGGTAAATGTGGCTGATGCAGTAAATAAAGAATTAAAGCAGTTGAAAAAAGAGCACGAAGGTTTGAAGACGGTCAACGTATTTGACCAGGCAACACCAATCAAGGATTCAGTCAGCACGATGCTGAACAAAGCGTTGATCGGCGGATTGTTTGCCATCATCATTATCCTGCTGTTTTTACGGAATTTCCGCTCTACCATTATCGCAGTTATTTCTATCCCGCTATCGCTGTTAATGGCGATTCTGGCGTTAAAACAAATGGACATCACGCTGAACATTATGACCCTTGGAGCGATGACGGTTGCCATCGGCCGGGTAGTGGATGACTCTATTGTAGTGATCGAAAATATCTATCGCCGGATGTCACTTAAAGGGGAAGGGATTCGAGGCAAACAGCTCATTACAGCTGCTACCCGAGAAATGTTCATTCCGATCATGTCTTCCACGATTGTAACCATTGCGGTATTTTTACCATTGGGTCTAGTAAAAGGGCCGGTCGGTGAGCTCTTTATGCCGTTTGCCCTGACGATTGTTTTTGCTCTTGTGGCATCCTTAATCGTGGCGATTACCGTTGTACCGGCTTTTGCTGATTCTTTATTTAAAAAAGGACTTAGCAAAAAGAAAGAAGTGGACAACGAAAAGCCTGGCGCCCTTGCCGGTTTTTACAAAAGAGTATTGAACTGGTCGCTAAGCCATAAGATTGTTTCGTTTGGTCTTGCCATTCTTTTGCTTGCTGGCAGCTTGTTCCTGGTACCGAAGATTGGCGTCAGCTTCCTGCCGTCAGATGAACAGAAGATGGTCATTGCTACCTTTAATCCGGAACCGGGCCAGACGAAAAAAGAAGTGGAAGTTGAGGCACTAAAAGCAGAGAAACTTCTGCTGGACCGCAACCATGTTAAAACGATTCAATATTCCGTTGGCGGGGAGAACCCGATGAACCCCGCGGCCAGCAATCAGGCCATGTTCTTTATGGAGTATGACAAAGATACGCCTAACTTTGAAAAAGAACAGAAGAAGGTCATTGATGATCTCAAGGGAACCACCGACAAGGGAGAATGGAAGGCGCAGGACTTTGGCGCTACCGGTGGAAGCAACAAACTTGAAATCCAAGTCTACGGAAATAACATGAACGACATCAAACCGGTCACCGAGAAGGTCCAAAGGATTCTCAGCGACCGGAACGATTTGAGAAACGTAGGTTCCAGCCTTTCCAAAGCGTATCAAGAATACACACTTGCCGCAGATCAGGAAAAGTTAAGCAAGCTTGGTCTTACAGCCAGCCAGATTGGCATGGCATTGAACGATTCAGGTGATCAATCCGCCTTAACAACCCTGAAGAAAGATGGAAAAGACGTCAACGTTTATGTGAAAGTGGATAAAAACAGCTACAAGAATATTGATGATCTTACCGGCAAGAAGCTGCAGTCAGCGACTGGAAAAGAAGTAGCCATCAGTGATGTCGCAAAAGTAAAAGAAGGTGAAACCGCAGATACCGTTACACGTAAGGATGATAAGATTTATGCGAGTATAAGCGGTGATGTGACGAGCAAGAACGTGAACAAAGTGTCCACGGACGTCCAAAAAGATATCGACAAACTGGATCTTCCAGATGGAGTGGACTTCAAGATGGGCGGCGTTACTGAGGATATTAACGAGTCCTTTACTCAACTCGGCCTGGCCATGCTTGCCGCGATTGCGATTGTCTATTTTGTACTTGTCGTGACGTTTGGCGGCGCTCTTGCACCATTTGCGATTTTGTTCTCCCTTCCGTTTACGGTGATCGGTGCGCTCTTGGCTCTGTATATCGCGGGTGAAAGCATCAGCATTTCTGCCATGATTGGCGCTCTGATGCTGATCGGAATCGTGGTAACAAACGCAATCGTGCTGATTGACCGCGTGATCCATAAGGAAAACGAAGGACTGTCAACAAGAGAAGCACTCTTAGAGGCAGCTGCCACCCGCTTGCGTCCGATTCTGATGACCGCATTGGCCACCATTGGCGCATTAATCCCGCTCGCCCTCGGGTTTGAAGGCGGAGGCTTAATCTCCAAAGGCCTTGGCGTTACGGTTATCGGCGGTCTCACCAGCTCCACGCTGCTGACCCTGATCATCGTGCCAGTGGTTTATGAGTTTTTAATGAAGTTAACGAGAAAAAACAGAAAGCGCAAAACCGCTGAATAATTGGTTTTAAGAGGTCTGCCCGGCTGGGGCGGACCTTTTTATGTGGAGGGGTTTTAGGGTAGTGAAGCGAATTATAAGTAAGTGAGGTGATGAAAAAATGACAGTAGAAGAAATCATGAACCAGCTGGAAGAAATGGGCTCAGAGCAAACGATGAAAACCTTTAAGAATCATGGCGCACAGGAACCGTTTTTTGGCGTGAAGGTAGGTGACTTGAAGAAGCTGGTTAAGTTTGTGAAGAAGGATCAAGAGCTGGCTCTCGCATTGTATGATACAGGAAACCATGATGCGATGTACCTCGCCGGACTTGCGGTGGATCCGAAAAAGCTGACAAAAGAGCAGCTGGAACAGTGGGTAGATAAAGCGTATTGGTACATGCTTGCGGAGTATACCTTAGCCAATGCGGCAGCAGAAAGCCCGTTTGCGCTGGAGTTGGCGCACAAGTGGATGGATGATGACCGGGAGATGGTGGCTGCATGCGGCTGGAGCACCTATGCGGGCTATATGTCGATTACCGCGGACGAAGAACTGGACATGGAGGAAATTTGCGGGTTGCTGAAACGGGTGGAAGAGACCATCCACGGGGAGCGAAATCGTGTTCGTTACGCCATGAACGGTTTTGTGATCATGGCCGGAAGTGCCGTAGCCGAACTGCATGACGAAGCCTTTGCTGTCGCAAACCGGATCGGCAAGGTTGATGTGAATGTCGGCGACACCGCCTGTAAAGTCCCGCTTGCTGCTGACTATATCTTAAAAGTGAAGAACCGCGGCAAGGTCGGCGTGAAAAAGAAGACATGTATTTGCTAGTTTGGATGTTGATGGGGAAGGAGGTGGGGCTTTGTGATGTGAATAAATGGGTCGAAATTAGTCGAAATGCATTGAGGTTAATCGGTTTGAGAATATTTAAACCAAATTTGAGAATAAAGTGACTTGTTTTGAGAATATATAAGATTTTTTGAGAATAAAAGCAGGTACCCGATCAGGTCCTTCAAGTGAAACGGCATGAGACTCAGCTTAGTTCTTGGCTAAACAAACATAAAACCCCTGAAATTCCTATTAAATCTTTTGTAGTAATCAGCAATCCAAACTCCCAAATTGCAATTTCCCCCGAACATAAATATCTTCGTAAAAATATCCTTCATCGGGAAGCCCTCCCTCTTAAAGTCTCTGAATTAGATACTTTTCATGAGAATGTACTTACGGATAAACAGTTAAGGAAAATCATTCGTCTTCTATTATAACAACACAGCGAGGCAAACTCCGATATCTTAGAGCAGTTTGATATAAGAAGACATGAATTACTAAAAGGAGTTATATGCATGGACTGTGGCCTCACACCAATGGAAAGAAGACATGGAAGCGGGTTTTGTGCAAACTGTTATTGTACCTGCAAAAATGCGGATATTGATGCTCTTAAAGACTATTCCTGTCTGATTAGCCAGGCGATCACCAACCAGCAAGCAAGGGAGTTTCTTTGTATCTCTTCAATTCATTTAACCACTCGATTATTGCAATCAATACCACACACCACCAACGAAATCACAAATCCACCATCTACCACCTCCCCTCCAGCGACTAGCCCACTTTTTCATTTCACTTTTCCGCTCCAATGCCGTATACTCAGATACTAAAAGGCAAAGAAATGGAGATTGGGCAAATGAATGAACAGGCACGAAACACGAATAAAGCGAGACTGCTGATCAGCTGTGGGGACCAGCCGGGAATTGTGGCGGCAGTATCACAGTTTTTATATGGCCAGGGAGCAAATATTGTGGAATCCAACCAGCATTCCACGGACCCGGAAGCGGGAATGTTCTTTATGCGCGTGGAGTTCGAAATCGATAACCTGCACGAGCGGGCGGACGGGCTGAAACAAGCGTTTTCGAAAATCGCCTCCGAGTTTAACATGGACTGGCGGCTGTCACTGGCATCCAAACGAAAAAGGACAGCCATTTTTGTTTCAAAAGAACCGCACTGTCTGCTTGAACTTTTATGGGAATACCAAAACGGGGATTTGGATGCAGATATTTCGCTTGTCATCAGCAATCATGAAACCTCAAAAGGGTTGGTGGAGTCGCTAGGCATTCCGTTTTATTACATACCGGCGAACAAAGACATTCGCCAGGAAGTGGAGGAAAAACAGCTTCAGCTGCTGGCTGAGTATAACATTGAACTCATCATACTGGCGCGTTACATGCAGATTTTAACACCTAATTTTGTATCAAAACATCCGCACCGCATCATCAACATTCATCATTCATTCCTGCCGGCTTTCATTGGGGCCAATCCGTATGAAAGAGCCTATAACCGGGGTGTGAAGCTGATTGGGGCAACGTCTCATTATGTAACGAATGATCTCGATGAAGGTCCAATTATCGAGCAGGGAGTTGAGCGCGTTAGCCACCACCATAATGCGGAGGATCTGAAGAAAATTGGCCGTTCGATCGAACGAAGTGTGCTGGCGCGTGCGGTAAACTGGCATCTGCAGGACCGTGTGCTCGTTCACGAAAACAAAACCATTGTTTTTAATTAATTCAAAAAGTTTTTTAAAATAGGACTTTTTTCGCAGATATTGTCAAACCATGACGTATGTACTAAAATGACCATTATTAGCAAAGAATAATCCTTGTATAGTATCAGTACAATCGAATTCGGTCTGATAGTCTCTACCTGGCAGCCGTTAAATGCCGGACTACAAGGAAGTATGAATACATCAATGGAATGGTCACTTATCTTTGTTGGGAAAAAAACCTTTTTTCTCATATGGATAGACCCATTGCCCTTGCTTTCATGCTTTCTGTCCGGTGGACGGTGAGCAGGAAATAAGGGCTTTTTATATACGGAAAAAAAGTGGGAGTGGTTGGTTTGTATTTTTTGATTAATCTGCTTGGCATCCTGGTTGTGGTTGGCGTTGTTTTTGCGTGTTCCCCAAACCGAAGAAATGTGAAATGGAAATCGATCGGCGTTTTGTTTGTTGTTGAGCTGCTGATTACGTGGTTTATGCTCGGAACGAAAATTGGTACGGCGATCATTGACCGGTTTGCGGCGTTTTTCTCCTGGCTCATTCAATGTGCAAATGACGGTACGGCGTTTGTTTTTCCATCCGTTATGGCGAACGAAAACGTTGATTTCTTCTTTAGTGCCTTGCTTCCTATTATTTTTGTTGTTACCTTTTTTGATATTCTTTCGTATTTCGGTATTTTAACGTGGATCATTGATAAGGTCGGCTGGGTCATTTCGAAAATTTCAGGTTTGCCAAAGCTTGAAAGTTTCTTCTCCATTCAGATGATGTTTCTCGGGAATACCGAAGCGCTTGCAGTTATCCGCCAGCAACTGGTGGTGCTTAAACAACACAGGCTTTTGACGTTCGGTTTGATGAGCATGAGCAGTATCAGCGGCTCTATTATCGGCGCGTACTTAACGATGGTGCCCGCAACCTATGTGTTTGCGGCGATTCCGCTTAACTGTCTGAACGCGCTGTTGCTTGCTAGTATTTTGCACCCGGTGGATGTATCGAAAGAGGAGGACGTGGTTTACGTTCCGCCGAAGGAAGAAAAGAAAGATTTCTTCTCCACCATTTCAAACAGTATGCTTGTTGGTATTCGCATGGTCATTGTCATTCTCGCCATGGTCATCGGATATGTGGCATTAACGTCTGCGGTAAACGGCATTCTCGGCTTTTTCATCCATGGTCTTACGATTCAAAAAATCTTCTCATTCATCTTCAGTCCGTTTGCGTTCCTTCTGGGGCTTCCTAAACATGATGCCATGTACGTGGCGAAGTTAATGGGGATTAAACTGGCAACCAATGAATTCGTGGCCATGATGGATTTGAAAACACAATTGAAATCACTCCCGCCGCACACCGTTGCGGTTGCCACAACCTTCTTAACCTCATTTGCGAACTTTAGTACGGTCGGTATGATTTATGGAACGTACAACTCCATCCTCGGAGAAGAAAAGTCTGTGGTGATCGGTAAGAACGTTTGGAAACTGCTTGTGAGCGGAATGGCCGTATCACTATTGAGTGCGATGCTTGTTGGACTTTTTGTTTGGTAAAAAATAAGAAGGCCTTTCGGAATTATTTTCCGGAAGGTCTTTTTTTTCATTTTTTTACAAAAATTAATTTGACAATAAACAAACGATATCATATTATGTTTGTAAATAACTAAACGATAATAGGAGTTGTTTGTTTAATGGTTATATCCGATCGTTTTTGGGAAGCGCCGCTTGAGGATCTGAAAAAGGGTTATCTCGAAGAAAAGGAACAGTTTGTTTGCCTGCTCTGCGGAAATGAGGTAGAGAAGGGCATTATTTATCCACAGGACAATATTCTGTATGAAGCAGAAAAATTCATGAATCTTCATATTCAAAACGAACACGGATCGGTTTTTGATTATCTTATCGGTCTTAATAAAAAGCTGACCGGACTTACGGATCACCAAAACCGGCTGCTGCGTCTTTTTTATGAAGGAAAAAGTGACACCGAAATCAAGAAGGAGATGGAAGTCGGAAGTACTTCGACCATCCGGAACCACCGGTTTGTTTTAAAGGAAAAAGAACGACAGGCGAAAATGCTGCTGACACTGATGGAACTGATGAAAGAAAAGGATGAGCATGCGCCGTCATTGATCGCGCCTCACCAAACAGCTACCATGGTGGATGACCGGTACAATGTGACAAAAGAAGAGCAGGAGAAGATGCTTAAAAAGTATTTTATTGAGGGAAGCAAGTCATTAAAAACATTTCCGGCAAAAGAGAAGCAAAAGCTTGTGGTATTGCGTGAAATTTCTACCTTGTTTCATCCAAAAGAGACCTACTCTGAAAAGGATGTGAATGAGGTATTGAAAAGTGTTTATCACGATTTTGTCACGTTGCGAAGATATATGATCGAGTATGGGTTTCTGGATCGAAAACCGGATGGAAGTTCCTATTGGCTGAAAAAATAAGAGAAGGAAGGAAACAGTTTTGAACAGAAAGAAAGAATTAAAGCAGCAATATCTTGAAACAAAAATTGAAGCGGGTGTTTACGCCATAAAAAATACCGTGAATCATAAAGTGTTTGTGGGAAGCACCCGGAATTTAAAAACATTAAACGGTCGAAAGTTTGAGCTGGAGCAAGGTTCCAGTACGAACAGAGAGCTTCAGGCTGACTGGAATTTCTACGGAAAAGATGCATTCCAATTCGAGGTGCTGGAAACGCTGGAGAAAAAAGAAACAGGTTACTTTAATGAAAAACGGGAACTTGAAGTACTGGAGGACAAATGGCTACAAGAGCTGAAGCCATTTGGAAGCCGTGGCTATAATAAGGAAAAACCGCGATGAATGGAAATGAAGCGTTACAGGAACAGCCTTCACAGATGACGGTGATGAAGCCGATGATGCTTTTCCTCGTACCGCTGCTGTTCAGCAATGTGATGCAATCCGCTGGACAGCTGGTGGGCATGGTCATTATCGGGAGATGGCTTGGGGTCGACAGCGTGGCTGCGATCTCTGCCTTTTTTCCGTTGTTCTTTTTGCTCATATCGTTTGTGATCGGCATCGGTTCAGGAAGCTCCATCCTGATCGGGCAGGCGTTTGGGGCAAACAATGAGGAAAAGCTGAAGGCGATCGTTGGCACCACGTTAACCTTTACCTTTTTGCTCGGGGTGGTGCTTGCTATACTGGGCGGCATTTTCACGTATGAAGTGTTGCGAATCATTGGTACACCTGACAACATTATTCAGGTGAGCGCCCATTATGCGCGCATTCTTTTCTGGTCGCTCCCGGTTTTGTTTCTTTATTCGGTGTACACAACCTTCATGAGGGGAACCGGGGATTCCAAGACTCCGTTTTACTTTCTGGTTGTGAGTACGGTACTGAATATTGCTTTAATGCCGGTGTTTGTGTTTGGCTGGATGGGTTTCCCTGAGACGGGTGTTTACGGTGCGGCTTATTCATCGTTAGTCTCTACCGTTGTTGCCTTTATCGCGATGATTTTTTATTTGCGAAAAACCAGTCATCCGCTACAGTTTGATTCCTCAATTGCCAGCAAACTGAAAATCAACAAGGAACTGCTGAAGCTGTTGCTAAAGCTGGGCATTCCATCCAGTATCAGCATGATCCTGCTGTCCATATCGGAGATTGCAGTCATTTCGTTCGTTAACCTATATGGATCGGATGCTACGGCCGCCTACGGGGTCGTTAACCAGGTGGCAAGCTATGTGCAGATGCCGGCCATCTCATTGAGTATCGCGGTATCAATTTTTGCGGCTCAATCGATTGGAGCCAACCAGATGGAACGGCTGAAACTGGTCATTCGGTCAGGACTGTTGCTTAACTACTTGCTTGGAGGAACAATCATTATCCTGATCTACCTTTTCTCCCGGCCGATTTTGAGTTTGTTCCTGACCAACGGGGAGACGGTGGATATCGCTCACAGTCTTTTGGTGATCACGTTGTGGAGCTATGTGATTATGGGCCACTCCGCGATATTAAATGCCACAATGAGAGCGAGCGGTACTGTCCTGTGGCCAACGATATTGAGTATCCTGCCCATTTGGCTGGTTGAGGTTCCGCTTGCTTATTACCTCTCCCAATATACCAGTCTTGAAATCAGAGGAATCTGGGTCGGGTATCCCGCCGCCTTTATTGTTACGCTTGCCCTGCAGTATGCGTATTACCGGTTGTCATGGAAGAATAAACAGATTGTCCGTTTGATTGATTAGTAAAAAAACCGCTTTGGGTTGAAACCAAAGCATTTTTCATTCGTAGTAGGTAAGGGAGTGCAAGCGTTCAGGAGGTTTTTATGCAAAACTGGATTACTGATGTGATCGAACAATTCGGGTATATCGGCGTGTTCTTTATGATTGCCCTTGAAAATATTTTTCCGCCGATTCCCTCCGAAGTTATTCTTACATTCGGGGGAATGATGACGTCCTTTTCCAAGCTTACGGTGTGGGGTGTGATTCTGGCTTCCACGGCGGGTTCTGTATTTGGAGCAGCAGTGCTATTTAAAATCGGTACCTATCTCGATGTTCCGCGACTCGAACGAATCGTTGACCGATGGGGACATATACTAAGGTTGAAAAAGGAAGACATTCATAAAGCGGACAGCTGGTTTGACCGTTTTGGCTATTGGGCGGTGTTCCTTTGCCGGCTCGTTCCCTTAATCAGAAGTTTGATTTCTATTCCGGCGGGGATGTCAGGCATGAGGTTCAGCCTTTTTCTGTTGTTCACAACGCTCGGCACATTGATTTGGAATACGATTCTGGTCTATGTCGGCGCCGCGTTTGGCCGAAACTGGGAGCAGGTGGTTTATTTTATGGACATCTATTCCAACTTGATGTATGCCTTGCTTGCTGCTGGACTGTTGCTCTTCTTGTTTTTATATGTAAAGAAGAGAAGAGGAAGATAAGAAAAAACAGGAGAAGATTCATGCTTCTCCTGATTCTTGTGCCATCATTTTCCTATAGGTGTTCCACCATCCTGGGTAAGAACCGTTTTTGAAGGGGTAAGAGGAAAAACACCGGACGCAGTCAGTACACCCAAAATAACAAATCCTACTCCAAACAGCTGTGGGTAAGTAACCGCTGCTCCTGAAGGACGTTTTACCAGATCCTATTTTTTGTATGCCTAGATTCCACCATAAATAACCGAACACGGACGTACAAAAACCATAAAGAGAATGGCAGGCGAAAAAAAACTTACAGCATATTTCCCAAGATTGAATGTGGCTCCGGTAAATACTGCAAAAGCCGAATAAGAATATAGACTCTCTGATTTTTCATCTCCTCGCATCCTCTTCCAATAATGTGTTTTGCAGTTTTTCCTTGGTGATCATCATGATGCCTTCCAGTTCCCGCTTTTTCTCTTCCATGTTTCTCAGATGCTTTTCCAGGATGTTTACTCTTTCCGTCAGAACAGGGACGGCCTTGTAATCCGGGTCTTCCGCAAGACTGTCCCAGATGTACCCATCCTGCACGAATTCTTTCATTTCTTCCAAGGGCATCCCGGTATCCTTCAGGGTTTTTAAAAACATGATGAATGCCATAACTGTTTTCGAATATAAGCGCTTATGGCCATTCTGCCTTTCGGGTTTTGGAAGTCATCCCAGCTTTTCATAGTAACACAGTGTATGGGCACTGATGCCCGTATTTATTGCCGCTTCACCGATCGTATACATAATAAATCATCCCCTTCTTTTTTAATCAAGATTACAACTTAGAGTCAGCTTTAAGTCAATGGTAATTTGGAAAAATAAGCAAACCATCTATGGGATTTTTATTTTCAGGTACATATATATTTTTGCTCCTTTCACCGTAAGATAGCACATAAGGTTTGTTACAATAAGAAAGAAAAACAAATCACAGACAAAGAAGGGGTCTGGCAAAATGAGTAAATTAGTAAAGATGAAAACGGTGCTTGTTACGGGATATGCGAAAGCGCCACAGGGAAGTTCCATGTTTGAACTATACAAAACTTCCGGCATTGTTATGGAAATTGACACAGAGACCAATTTGATTGTGAATGCTGAATTTACCTTTGTTACAGAACTGGCAAGGGACTTCTTGAGAAGAGTGATCGTGGGTTATGATCTTTCTCAGGGACTTGACGGTTTGGTTCAGAGAATAGAAGATTATTATTATACGCCATCCACCAATTCAGTCATTATGGCGGTAAAAGCGGCGTACAAAAGATATATGGAAAAGATGAGACAGTCGCAAACAACTCATTGAAACCGTTTGCAGATCTTGCTAAAATAAACAATAATTAAAGAGTATACGATTGGAAAGTGTCTTCTTAATGGTGAAACACACCCATTTCACAGTAATTAGGAAAGTCCCGCTATCCATAGCAGTAGGGAATCGCGTCAGACTCCTTATGCCTATGGTTTAGTGCGGGCTTTTTTTGGTGCTCTTTGGAAAGGAGATGGATATTTAAATATTAAGTATTCAAAATTTTCTATACTAGTGACATAATAGATTTGAAGGAAAAGTTTTATCGTGACGAGTTTAGAAAACGCTTTACTAAATTATGAAAAGGGGACTGGAGATGAAAAGTGAAGCAAGTGCAGGCACGGAACTCAACCATACGTCTATGAAAAACGCGGGAGCTCCGCCACAGACATGGGGCCAAAAATTGAAAATGATCGGTCCGGGCTTTGTTGTGGCGGCTACCGGTGTGGGAACAGCTGATATGATCACAGCTATCGTTATCGGAACATCGTTCGGGATGACCTTTGTTTGGGCGGTTATTGTAGGGGCTATTTTAAAATACTTTTTGAATGAAGGAGTAGGCCGCTGGTATTTGGCCACCGGACAAACGATCTTGCAAGGGTGGCATTCACTGGGAAGATGGGCAACAGGTTATTTCGGTGTTTATACTGTCATCTGGGGATACATATACGGTGCTGCTGCAGCCTTAACGTGCGGTCTTGGCATGCATGCGATGTTTCCCATCATGCCGGTTTGGGCTTGGGCGGTTGTCCATTCGCTATTGGGCTTTGTCCTCGTTTGGACAGGGCGTTACCTTTTGTTTGAACGGATTATGACCGTGTTGATTGGTGTGATGTTTATTACGATTATCGGGACTGCCCTTCTCTTTTTACCAAGCTTGGGAGAATTTGCGGGTGGTATTGTTCCTAAAGTTCCAGATGGGTCCTTCGTGCTTGCGCTCGGTTTGATTGGCGGAGTAGGCGGAACCATCACCATGGCATCCTATGGCTACTGGCTGAAGGAGAAAGGATGGAACGGCAGGGGATGGATTTCTATTATGAGACTGGATGCCAAAGCTGCGTATGCCATGACGGGCCTTTTCTGCATGGCAGCACTTATAATTGGTGCTAAATTTTTATATGGTACAGATGTTGAACTTCGTGGAGACCAGGGGCTAATCAACCTTGCCCAAATGCTGGGTGAAGAATTTGGAACTCCGATGAGATGGCTGTTCCTGGTTGCCTTTTGGTCAGCGGCCTTTACCTCACTTCTTGGCGTATGGAACGGTGTGCCTTATCTGTTTGCTGATTTTATTAAAACGATTCGTTTGAAAAAAGGAGAAGTGAAAGCGATAAAGCCGGTCTCAGAAAAGGAGCCGATGTATCGTCTATACCTGGCATGGCTGACGTTTCCTCCAATGCTGATCTTTTTCTTCGGAAAACCGGTGGAATTGATTATCCTGTATGGAGCACTTGGCGCGTTGTTCATGCCGTTTTTGGCCATATCTCTTGTGGTTCTTCTGAATTCGAAGCGGGTTGAGGCGGAATATCGAAACAAGTGGCTCGCCAATGCCGTACTTATTGGATGTATACTGATGTTTGCTTTTCTTGGAATCAATGAGCTGCAAAACATCTTTAAATAATCCTCAAGGAAGGGCTTGTCCAAAGGGACAGGCTCTTTTTGTATGGAAAAAAGGATTTTTGGTAAAATAGAGCCAATTAACTATAGAAGAAAGTAAGATTATTATAGAAGGATGTGAGCAGCAGATACGATCTGCTGAAATGAAAATGACAATAAAAATTGTGATTGCGGATGATAATTCCTTTATACGGGAGGGCATGAAAATCATCTTGAGCACATATGGAGATTTTGAGGTGCTCGCAACGCTTAATGACGGACAGGAGGCCGTGGACTATTGTAAATGGAACAAAGTGGATATCGCTTTGCTTGATGTACGGATGCCGAACATGAACGGAGTGGAGGCAACAAAGCTGATTGCGGAACAGACAGTCACAAAGCCGGTAATCCTTACTACCTTTGATGATGATGAATACATATTTGATGCCATTAAAAACGGGGCAAAAGGGTATCTGTTAAAAAATACAGAGCCCGAGCGGATCAGAGAGGCTATAAAAAGTGTTTATCATGGCAATACCGTGATGCAGGATGTAGTGCTGGATAAATTAAAATCAAATATGGACGGAAGCAAAAAAGATGAGCACAAGATTGACGCCAGCTTGTTTACCGAGCGTGAAATGGGCATCATGGCACTGATCGCCAAAGGATACTCCAATAAATCCATTGCCAAGCAGCTCTTCATATCGGAAGGTACGGTTGCCAACCATATCACGTCTATTCTGGGCAAAACCGGACTGGAGCATCGGACACAGATTGCCATCTATTATTTAACCGGGTCTGTTGGGTAGAGGCGAAATAAATGGAACTATGGATCATTTACACCAAGCTGGTCGTTGTGCTTTTTCTTGCGGTCAGCTATGCCCACGCCAATGTGGATAACCTGCCGAACATCGTTTTTTGCCTTCTTTTGTATATCAGCATGAATAGTATCTTGTATGTATTCAGCAAGGAAAGAATCAGACAAGGGATTCTGCTGGGGTCGGTCATCCTCATCTGTCTGTCCTTTTACGATGTGAACCCGCTGTTGATTCTGCTGCTGCCCATCAATTTTTATGAGTTGGCATCTCCTTTTATTAAAGTGAAGTGGGCCCTTTTGGCACTGGGATTAATTCCGGTTTTTTACTTGCCGGAAGCAGAATATCTTTATGGCCTGGTGTCCGCTTTTAGCTTCGTGTTGTTTACGATGGCTACCCGCTATTCGGAAAAAATGATGATGTATGAAGATAAGCTCGATAAAATGAGGCATGATATACAGCGTCTTACGGCCAGTCTCAATGAGAATCAGGAATACATTAAACAGTCGGAATACACCAACCGCCTAGAGGAAAGAAACCGGATCTCCCAGCAAATTCATGACAGCATCGGACACTCCATGACCGGAGCACTCATTCAGATGGAAGCGGCGAAAAGTCTGCTCAGCCTGGATACGGAAAAAGCAAAGGAGCTTATGCAAAACGCCATTGCCATTTCCAAACAAGGCATTGAAGATATTCGGATCACCTTAAAGAACATGAAACCTCCAACAGAACAGATGGGAGTACAACGGTTGAAGCTGATTCTCGAAGAGTTTTCCGTCAAACACCGGATCAAGGTTCCTTTTGTCTATAAAGGGAACATGGATATGATCACACCAATTCAGTGGAAGATTATCACAGAAAATGTTACGGAAGCATTGACGAACGCCTTAAAATACAGCAGAGCAACGGAGATTTCCATTGAAATTCATGTACTCAACCGGATGGTCAAAGCAGAGGTTAAAGATAATGGAAAAGGTGCCCAAAGGGTTGTAAAAGGCCTTGGCATCATGGGGATGGAAGAGAGGACCGCATCAGTGAACGGAACCGTCATTGTTGATGGGACGAACGGATTTTCCGTTACGACCCTTCTTCCCATGGGCTAAAGGAAGGTACTCATGGAAAGAACATGAGAATTCTCATATGAAAAGAGTGAACTAATGCACTGCGTTGGTTCGCTCTTTTTCCGTATACTGACACTATAAAGAATAACTAGAGGTGAGATGGATGAACGTTTTGGAAATTAATAATCTTACAAAAAAATTCGGTGACTTCATCGCTGTAGACAATATGTCCCTAACAATTAAAGAAGGAGAAATCTTCGGCTTTCTTGGTTCGAATGGAGCCGGGAAAAGTACCACAATTAATATGATTGCAGGGTTGCTGAGGAGCAACGAAGGAGAAATCAAAATTCTTGGCAAGAACATTGCAAGTCAAAGCAAGTTTGCCAAAAGAAACATCGGCATTGTTCCACAGGATTTGGCCATTTACGAAGATTTGACAGCCTATGAGAATGTCCGCTTTTTTGCCGGGCTTTATGGCCTCAGAGGTACAGAACTGAAAGACCGGGTAGAGGAGGCGCTAAAGTTCGTTGGCTTGCTCGATAAACAGAAGAGCTTGCCGAAAAACTTTTCCGGCGGCATGAAGAGAAGGCTTAACATCGCATGTGCCATTGCCCATAAGCCCAAACTCATTATCATGGATGAACCAACAGTAGGCATTGATCCGCAGTCGAGAAATTATATCCTGAATTCGGTTAGGCAATTGAACGAGATGGGATGCACCGTTATCTACACGAGCCATTACATGGAAGAAGTTGAAGAGATTTGTACGAGAATTGCCATCGTAGATCACGGCAAAGTCATCGCAGAAGGAACCAAAGAACAGTTGAAAGCCATTATCACCGATACGAAAGACATCTGGGTCGATGTAAAATCCAACGATAGCCTGGAAGAAAGTGCCATCAAGGAAATTAACGGAGTAAATACCGTTCAAGTCGAAGAAAACGTCGTTAAAATCAACTCCCAGGCCGAGGTAAGCAACCTGAATAAAATCATCCAGTATTTTATCAACCGCAACATCGAAATCCGTTCCCTCAAGGAGCAAGCACCCAACCTCGAAACCGTCTTCCTCACCCTAACCGGAAGAAACTTGAGGGATTAAGGAATTTTGGCAAAGCCAAAAGTTCCTACCATTAACAAATGGCGATAGCCAAAATCTCCTACCATTAACAAATGGCAAAGCCAAAAGTTCCTACCATTAAAAACAGCGCTAGCCAAAAGTTTTTACCTTAATGAGCCTAACAGAGAAGCTCAATTTGTTTGTAGCTTCATTGGGGTTGATTGTAGTGAAGGTGCGAGACTCCGACGGGAGATGCGTGCCAGGTGAAACCAGTGAGGCGCTTGCACCGGTAAAGTAGGCGCTTGCACCGGTAAAAGCGAGCAACCTGAAACGAGAAATCAACCAAACTCCGAAGTGAATTTTATAAAAAATCAAGGAGGTCCTCCCCTGTGAACGTGTTAAACATTGCACTTCTGCAGTTGAAAATCAGCATCAGGGATAAACGAACGATTATCTTCATGCTGGCGTTTCCTATCGTCATGATGCTGGTTCTTGGATCAGCGTTATCCAATGCGTTTGATAACCAAGTAAAAATAGATAAAATGAAGGTCCTTTATAAAGAAACGGACAACACGAGCATAGCACCCTATTTTGAACAATTCACGGAAGCGGCCAAAAAGGAAAATATTCATTTTTATAAAGCCTCGGATACAACCGATGGTAAAAAGGCAGTAAGGCAAAACCACTATGATGCCTATGTAGAGGTTTCCAATAAGGGAATGAATTTCTACGGCAGTGAACGAAACAGCATCGAAAGCAGTATTGTTCAGGGCATGCTGACTGCGTTTGCGGATAAGTATAATCTTGTGAGCCAGGTGGCCAAAGTGAAGCCCGATCAGACACAAGCGGTGCTGGCGAGCGGAACCTCACATGATTATGTAAAGGAAACATCATTAAACGCCAAAAAAGCACCAGGTTCGATGGATTATTATGCGGTGGCGGTAACCACAATGATTGCCCTATATGGAGCGATTGGAGCAACCTTCCTGCTCAGAGGAGAAAGAACCCGAAATACAGCAGTGCGCCTTGCCGTTGCACCGATCAACAAAGCTGAAATCTTTCTGGGTAAAATCATCGGGAGCATTGTGCTAAACCTGTTGTCTCTTTTATTGATCGTTGCTGTAAGTTCATTCTTGTTTAAAGCGAACTGGGGAGATCATCTCGGTTTCGTTATCATCATTCTACTGTCAGAAGTTTTCCTTGCTGTCAGTTTCGGCCTTGGCATCAGCTACATGGTGAAAACCGGTGAGGCTGCAAGAACGCTCATTCTGATTATCCTTCAGCTTGCCTCATTCTTTGGGGGTGCGTATTTCAAAATTGAAGGCGCAGACGGTATTATGAAGTTCATCATGAACCTTTCCCCGATTACATGGGCGAATACAGCCATAACCAAAATTATTTATAACAATGATCTCGCTGCCTCTCTTCAAGTTATTGGTTTAAACCTGGGTATTGCGATTGTCTTTTTAAGCATTGCCATCGTCTCGTTTAAAAGAAGGGAAGGGTTTTAAATGAAAGAAGTTCTTTGGCTCATCTCAAATTCGTTGAGATCTATCGTAAAAAACAAAAAAAGATTATTTACCTACCTGTTTGTTCCGCTGATTGGTATTCTTATCGGGATCGCCGCTTACGGGAACACGGGCCCGAGTACGATGTATGCAGGTGTCGTTAATCATGACAATGGAAAAATAGCAAAAGATACTGTGAAATTCATCAGCGGAATCAACCATGTTAAGGTCTCTAACATCGATTCTTCAAAAATAAACGACCAGATTGCATCTGGAAAACTGGATTGTGTAATCATCCTGGATTCAGGCTTTTCAAAAAGTGTGATGAATGGAAACCCGGACCATATCGAGATGGTTTCGATTAAAGGTGCCTCTATCACAGGCTTTGTAAAATCCTATGTGAACAATTATCTGTCCAATGTGGCTTCCTTGAGCAAAGCGGCAGGAGGAGATCACACCGCATTCCAAAAAATGTACGATCAGTACAAAGATTCAAGCTTCAAGGTTAATGCTCAATCATTAAAGGATACGTCCAAAAATAATGACATTACCGGCCAGACGATCGGCTTCCTCATCATGATTATGCTCTCCAGTGCAGGTGGATTATCCGAGATTATCATTCGTGAAAAGGAAAACAGAACGTATTTACGCTTAATGTCATCGCCAATCAACAGCCGGATCTATGTCTTTTCCAATGTGGTTGTGAACATGATTATCATGACTGTGCAAATTTTAATTACACTCACAGTGATGACAAAGGTATTTCACATTTCTCCAGGTGTTCCATTCTGGACGATGGTTGGAGTGCTATTGATCTTCGCGCTTGCCGGAGTAGGACTATCGCTTGTTATTACTTCCTTTGCGTCTACTACCGCTTCCTCAGGAGCGATGCAAAACTTGATCATGACGCCAACATGCCTTCTGGCAGGCTGCTTCTGGCCAGTGGAAATCATGCCAAAGACCATGCAGAAAATTGCAGAATTCCTGCCTCAGAGATGGCTGCTTGATACCATCACCCAGCTGCAAAAAGGGCATTCGCTTAGCAGCCTTTCCATGAACATTTCCATTCTATTCGCCTTTGCGTTGGCATTCTTCATGATCGCCATTTACAAATTCAGCCGCGGAAACAACGTAAGAAACTTTATTTAATAGTAAATCCCCTTTGGTTATCCAAAGGGGATTTTGCGTTATGGCTTTAATACGACCTTAATGCATTCATCCTGATGATCGTTGAAGGTTTGATAGGCCGCGCTTGCCTGATCCAGAGGAACGCGGTGGGTAATAATTTCTGTCGGGTCGAACTCCTTATTGGCGATTTTATCAAAAAGCATTGGCATGTAATGAATTACCGGAGCCTGCCCCATTTTCAGGGTGATGTTCCGTTCAAAGATATTTCCAAGCGGAAACATATTATACATGGACCCGTATACACCGGTCATTTGAATGGTACCGAACTTTTTAACCGCTCTGATGGCAATCTGGACCGCACTCAGTGTCCCGCCCTGAAGCTTTAATTTTTGTTCAATGGCTTCCACGGCTGACTTTTTGCCATCCATCCCGACACAGTCGATGACTACATCAGATCCTCCGTTGGTAATCTCATGAATATGGGCGCCCATATCATCGAACTGATCAAAATTAAAGGCTTCCACATTGTTCATCTTGACGGCGTGGTTCAAGCGATATGGAACATTGTCCACAGCGATGACCCGCTTGGCGCCTTTCATCCAGGCGAATTTTTGCGTCATCAGGCCAATAGGTCCGCAACCAAGAACGACAACCGTATCTCCTTCTTTAACCCCGGCGTTTTCCACGCTCCAGTAGGCAGTAGGAAGAACATCTGACATGAAGAGGACGGCCTCGTCTTCGAGTTCAGCGGATTCCGGTATGACAAACGGCATAAAGTTCCCATATGGGACGCGCAGGTACTCAGCCTGTCCGCCGCTGTAGTCACCATAGCGCTCTGTAAATCCGAAATATCCTCCGGTATCAAATTCAGGATTACGGTTGGAATTATCACATTGGCTTTCCATCTCATGCTGGCAATAATAACAGTGGCCGCATGAAATGTTAAATGGTAAGACGACACGGTCCCCTTTTTTTACACGGGTAACATCAGGACCCACTTCTTCCACTATGCCCATTGGTTCATGTCCAATGACATAATCCTTATGTGCAGGCAGAGCGCCCTGATAAATGTGCAAATCCGATCCACAAATGGCAGTGGAGGTAATACGTACAATAATATCTTCTTTTTCCTGCAGTCTGGGATCTTCTACATTTTTTACTTCGATCTCTTTTGCTCCCTGGAACGTAACGGCCTTCATAATCAACCTCCTAAATATGGTATAAAATCCTATACCCTTTGTGAGATATTTTATCCACCATTTACATAAACGTTAAAAAAGCAGCTCTCGCAAGGAGAAGCTGCTTCCGTCATTCATTTATGGATTGGTTGACCACATGCCTGCATTTTTGATGAAAATACGCGGGTTTAATTTGAGTTGGTAAACCATGAACTCCGCCATGTCTTCCGGCTGCATGACTTTTTCAGGATTGCCGTCCGTCAGGTTGGTTTCAATCGCCAGGTCTGTTGCGACAGTACTTGGTGTAAGGGCACTGACCCGGATATTGTGTTTTCTTACTTCGAGCATGAGTGATTCTGTTAATCCAAGAACTGCAAATTTGGAGGCACTGTAGGCACTCGTTACCGGTGCTCCTTTTTGTCCTGCAGAGGATGAAATGTTAATGATGTCGCCCGCTTTTCGTTTAATCATTTCTGGCAAGACCGCTCGGGTGACATTGTAGACACCCATAACATTCACGTCTATGATGTTTTTCCACTCTTCTGGCGAAAGCTCGAGAAATCCGCCAAATTTGGCGACCCCGGCATTGTTGATTAATATATCAATTTGATTTAAATCAGAAGTAAGGGTTTCTACCGCTTTTACAACTGCATCATAGTCGGTGACGTCAGCTTCAGCGACGGATACTTTTACTCCATATTCCTTCAGTTCTGCTGCCGTTTTTTCCAGGTTGGCAAGGGTCCTTCCCAGAAGACCGACATGAATGCCTTCTTTCGCAAAAGCGATGGCAGTGGCACGGCCGATCCCCCGGCCAGCTCCGGTAATAAGCGCCGTTTTTCCCTTTAATGTCTGCATAAATATTCCTCCTTTATGTACACGGAAAGGACCGCTAAAAGCAGTCCAATCCCTGTAAATCTTCTTCTACTCCAGATTGGCATGACGGCCGAACATGGTGTCGGTATCAAGCCCTTTTCTTTCCATAAAACGCAGAATCACCGCATCGAAAAACAACAGCAGTGTTTGTTCGAATAAGGATCCCATTGGTTGAATGGTTTTATACTCGTTATCCGATTGGTCCTTTGGAGAGCCTGGCAGTTTCACGCAGGCATCTGCCATTTTTCCCAGCGTTGAGTCAGGGAAAATGGTAACGGCCATTACTTTTCCACCAATGCTTTTGGCTTTTTCCGCCATCGTGATCAAGCTTTTCGTTTCCCCAGAGCCTGAGGCGAAAATGATAAGGTCATTTTCGGTAAAGTTGGGAGTCACCGTTTCACCGATTACATAGGAATCAAGCCCCATATGCATCATCCGCATCACGAAGGATTTTCCCATCAATCCGCTTCGGCCGGCTCCTGCAACAAAGATCTTTTTGGCAAGGAGAATTTCATCCACAAGCTTTTCTGCTTCTTGATCTGAAATTAAGTCCGCAGCTCTGCTTAATTCCTTCACAATTTCCGAATAATAATGTGAAGCTTTCATAGTTAATTCCTTAGTTTTGCTTGATTAATTCTTGGATTTTAGCTGCAGTTTCTTTTTTGTCATCTTGTCCGGTAATACCACCGCCGACAATGACAAGATCAGGCTGTGCTGCCACAACTTCAGATAAGGTTTCAAGTTTGATGCCGCCAGCAACAGCAGTCTTTGCGTTTTTTACCACGCGTTTGATGGCTTTCAAGTCTTCAAACGAATTTTTTCCTGCCGCTTGTAAATCATAACCGGTATGAACACAAATATAATCAACACCAAGATTATCGAGTTCTTTCGCGCGTGTTTCAATGTCTTTAACAGCGATCATATCAACAAGGATTTTTTTGTTTTGTTTTTTGGCTTCTTCCACAGCACCCTGGATGGATGCATCTTCAGCAGCGCCAAGAATCGTAATAATGTCTGCACCTGCTTCGGAAGCTTTCATTACTTCGTATCCTGCAGCATCCATGATCTTCAGGTCAGCCAGAACCTTCAAATTCGGGAATGCTTCTTTCATCGCTTTAACGGCTCCAAGGCCTTCATTAATAACAACCGGAGTACCGATCTCCACGATATCAATGTGATCTTCTACTTCTTTCACCAATTGGATGGCTTCTTCTGTATTGACAAGGTCTATCGCTAGTTGTAATTCCATTGTTAGTTCTCCTCCTGTGATGTCTTATCTAGGTTGATGCTACCTGTAATATTTCCTTAAACGATAATCGTCATTCGAAAAGGATAGTTGTAAGTATACCTCTTATTTACATTTTGTGAAGTACTGACTTTAATATTACATAGTGTCAAAAAGTATACTATGAGTTATACTAGGGGTGGAGGTGATAAAAGATGTCTAGAATGGATGGAAAGATGTTTAACTGCGAAAAAGAATTAACACTGTCCGTCATCGGAGGCAAATGGAAGATGATCATTTTATGGCATTTGGGGAAAGAAGGGACCAAACGTTTTGGTGAACTGAAAGCGTTGATTCCCGGCATAACACAGCGCATGCTCGTCAACCAGCTGCGAGAGTTGGAAGAAGACAAGATTATTCATCGAGAAGTCTATCCCGTTGTTCCGCCTAAAGTGGAGTACTCATTAACAAAGCAAGGCGAAAGCCTGATGCCGATATTGGATGCCATGTACCAGTGGGGAAAAGATTACATGGTCACCATGGATATGAAACCGCTGGATGACGCAAAATAATCCCGTCTTACCATGGACGGGATTTTTTCTTTCAAAAACTATTTGTGTTTCATGAATGCAAAGGGTTACAATGAGTATTATTCGAATGCCGTGTGGTGATCAAAATTGAAACTAAGTGAAACAGACCGGAAAATTTTAGAGCTTCTTTCGCAAAATGGACGAATGTCCTATGCGGAAATCGGCAAGGAATTGAACATTTCCCGAGTATCTATCCGGGATCGTGTGCATCAGATGATGGAAGCTGGCATCATTGAAAAGTTCAGTGTTGTCATCAATTCGGAATTGGTCGGAAAAACGGTATCTGCCTTTTTTGAAGTGGACTGTGAACCCGCTTATCTCGTGACAGTCGCAGAGAAACTGGTAAACAATCCAAGTGTGGCAAGCTGCTATCAGATGACAGGTCCAAGTACCTTGCATATGCACGTGCTGGTAGAAGACTTTCCGTCATTGGAAAGCTTCATCAATAATGAACTTTACGGGATAGAAGGAATTACAAGAGTTGAATCCCACATTCTGCTGCGGCGATTTAAAAGCCGGTCGGGATTAAAACTGTAGGCATCTTACATACAAGAGCCGCTCGGGTCACCAGGACCCGGTGGCTTTTTGTCATTTAACGAATAGGCCAGATGCTGTATTTAAGCAAGAATGAACAAAACATGCTGGCACAGATGGGCATCTTTCAGGATGTGGGCAAATTCAAGATCGATCCGGGCATCCTGAACAAACCAGGGCGCTTGACGGACGAAGAATTTGAGATTATGAAAAGTCATCCGCAGTATGCGGTACTTTATTGAAAAGACGACACAATGGAGAGTGCCATTACGAGCAGCGCTAAGAGCAGAAGAAAGAATGTAATTGGGGATATCTATCCTAATGGTTTCAGTTTTATTTTATATTCTAACGGTAAGTGGATGTCTAAAAAGAAGCTGGGCATTCATACGATTGATGAGGCTATCGATTGGGTTAGAAAGATATTCGGCGAATGAGTAGAGATTCAAAAAAACAGTAGATTATCTTACTATTTTAGTAGCAAAAAAACCTTTACTGAATATGTTAGTTATTGAATGATGCGAATGTTGGACAAGCATAGCATTTATTCACTGATTAACTTTTACGGAAAAGGGTTGGTAATATGGGGAACATGAGGAACACAAGGAATTTAAGCCTATTTAACAATTTTAACAACTTGTCATCAGACGAGGTATTTGAAATTGGCGCTAATTGCCTGTTAGTATTAAAAAACCGCTTTTTTGCAGTCGTAGAAATAGAGTCGGAGGTTCCAGGGGTTGATCTAGAAGTGTTTGTGATCATCCGTATAGATGAACAAACCGCTAAGAAACTCCACGATGCAGGATTGGAATTTTGTGAAATCGTGAATAGAATACCGGAAGCAACAGAGGGTGTAAATGTAGAGTTCAAATGTATTTTTATCAATAAAAACCAAGCGTTTGCATTGTTTGATGTAGAAGATGATTTTGACGAGGCAGTATTTGTGAGAATTTCTTTGGATGAGGCTAAGCGTTTAATCCGCAGAGGCGCCATGCAATGCACCGTAATTGATGCTCGAAACAATAATTCTAATTGCTAGATATAAAAAGGTGCATTAAAGGTGCCAGGCATCACTCATTACACAAGTGTGTAATGGGGGTGCCTGGCACCTTATTGTTGTTTTGGTAAACACCATATCTTTTTAATAGCCGCACAGCGGCTACTATGATTGTGAATCTTTGGCAGTCTTACTATTTTTGCTCTGCTTAATTGGTTAACTTACTATTTTAGTAGCAAAAAAACCTTTACGGAATATGCTAGTTATTGAATGATGCAAGAGTGCTGCCATAGGAAAGGCTTATTGGACAAGCATGGCATTATTCACTTAACTTATACGGTAAAGGGTTGGTAAAATGGGGAAAATGAGGAACACGAATAATAGTCTTTTTGGAAATTTGAGCAACATGGCACCAGAAGAGATTTTTGAGATTGGGGCCAACTGCTTGTTGGTACTGGACAATAAGTTTTTTGCTGTCGTTGAAATTGAATCTGCTGTTATGGGTGTGGAGCTCGAGGTGTTTGTAATCATTCGAATTGATGAAGCCACTGCACGGAGACTTCATAAAGCTGGTCTTGAATTTTGTGAAGTAACACGAACAGTTCCGCGCGAGAGAAACGGAGTTACGGTAGAGTTTAAATGTGTGTTTATTCAAGGCAACAATGCTTTTGCTTTGTTTGATGTGGAAAATGATTTTGACGAAGCTGTATTCGTAAAAATCTCACTCTCTGAGGCTAAGCGTTTAATCCGCCAAGGCGCCATGCAATGTACCGTAATTGATGCTCGAAATACGAATTGCTAGATATGAAATGGTGTTATTAAAGGTGCCTGGCACCACTCATTACACAAGTATGTAAAGGGGGTGCCAGGCACCTGTTTTTTTCGTTATCTCTTTGCTGCGTCTAGGCTAAGACCTTCGACTTCAGGGTCGACGGTTTTGATTTTTGCTACGTAGTCGCGAAGGTTCTCCCAGTCAGAGAAGCCAAGGTCGGTTACGAAGGAGGCAGACTACTCGTATGTCTATTCGCATGGTGAATTTAATAGCGCATTGGTTCAAACCGGCAGGATATCTGCTCGTCCGGACTGCCAATCCCTATTTTCAAATCAAGGACAGTGATGGTGATCAAAAAGAATATATGCTGCTGTTTTACCTTGATTCCACGCCGATTACTTCCAACTACCCCGGGAATACACAGAATCTTATTGAGAGGAGCGGAAACAGTGTTTCGCACTTTTCTTCACTACTTCAAAAAAGAATTTAAAAACTTCCAACCTGGCAGGTTTTTTTTTGGGGATTTGTGGAATTCTTCTGTATGCAGATTATCACTTTCTGTTAACAGCGAGCGGTGCCTTTCGGATTACGGCAGCACTCCTGCTGCTCTTCCTGTTTTGTTATAGCCAGACTGTACTGTTCTTTTTTCCTGTTTTCGTTCATTACGAGCTGGATTTGTTCGGATACATAAAAACGGCGTTTTTGATTGGGATGATGAACCTCCACACTGTATTTTTCATGGCTGTGGGGCTGGGGGCTCTGGTTTATCTTCAAATCAGTTATCCCGGATTTCTCCCTTTTTTTGGAGCCGTTTCTCCAGCCATACTGATCATGGCAGGAGGCTGCTATGGATTCAATCGTATGAAAAGGCTGCAGTTGAGCAGAACAGAACCAGGACACAGATGATGAATTGAAAAGGAGCGTGTCTTATGAATTACCGTGAATTGGGAAACACCGGAATGAAGGTAAGTGAAGTAAGCTTTGGCACATGGGCGATTGGCGGATCCTGGGGACATACAAATGACGAGGATTCGTTAAAAGCAATGGATTATGCGATTTCAGAAGGTGTGAATTTTTTTGATACGGCCGATGTATATGGAGACGGTCACAGTGAAGAACTGCTGGCAAAGGCAACAAAGGGAAAAAAGGACCAAATTTATATCGCGACGAAGTTTTGCAGGCAGGGGGACATCCAGTCCCCGGAAAACTATTCCTATGAAACGGTTAAGAAGTATTGTGAGGACAGCCTGAGAAGGCTTGGCCGTGAAGCAATCGATCTTTACCAAATTCATTGCCCGGCAACAGAGATTTTAAGGGACGGGCAAGTTTTTGATGTGCTTGACACATTAAAGAAGGAAGGAAAAGTCCGGAATTACGGAGTCAGTGTGGAGACCGTGGAAGAAGGGTTAATCTGTCTGGAGCATCCGAATGTATCCAGTCTTCAGGTGATCTTCAATATGTTCCGTCAAAAGCCGCTCGAAGCATTGTTTCCCCAGGCGGCAAGCAAACAAGTCGGTATTTTGGTAAGGCTTCCGCTTGCCAGCGGACTGCTTACGGGCAAATATCAAAAAGGCCATGTATTTGAGGAGGACGATCACCGGAATTTTAATGAAAACGGCGAAGCATTTAATGTGGGTGAAACCTTTGCAGGACTCGGTTTTAATAAAGGTGTGGAACTGTCTGATCAGCTGAAGTGGATCGCGGATGGCAGACCTTCCATGGCAAGTGCCGCCCTTCGTTGGATTATGGACCAGTCAGAGGTCACCTGTGTGATCCCAGGGTTTAGAAACGAGAGGCAGATCGAACAAAATCTACAGGCGCTTGATACACGCCCGTTTTCTCAAGAAGAACTAGGGCGCATCAGGAGCTTTTATGACTCTGACGTGAAGCAATTTATCAGAGGAGCTTATTAAGGACGAAAACGAGATGGCTAAAACACTTCCTTTCAGGTGGTGTTTTTTTATTTTAGCCCGTTGAAAAAATATTCAAGAAATTTGCAAAATTATGTAGAAAATATTCAGAATTTATTTTATAATCTAAAACAACACAATGACGTTTGTAAATTTAATATCTATTTTTAGCTAACAAACGTAATTTCGTTTTAATTTTTATAAACGAATGTTATAAGGGGGCTTGAAGTTGGCTGATTAATTGTTCAACGGTTATACAGTTGATAGTGCTGTTGATCGGAATTTCATTGCATTCTTTCATGATCCTTATGCCTCGCTTAATCCAAAACAGACGGTGGGAGAGGCACTTGAAGACCATTGTGCGGTTGAACGTCCGGAACGGCGGGAAATTGAAGAAGGCCATTATATCGCATGCCACGAAAGATAGTACGTTAAGCAGAAAATGATATGAAAAATTCCGAATGAATTCGATAATCAAAAACATATGATGTACATATGTAAATTAATCATTTCATTTTTATTAACAAACGGAATTTAATTGTAAGTTTTTTGACCGAATGTTAGAATTATGAGGATTATTTATATCCTCATGGCAAGAGAGGGGATCACAATGGATCAGCATACGATTGAAAAAACAGAAGAACAATTGCTATTTAATCATCAGCGGTACCCATATGCTTCACAGCGTTCAGCCATGTACAGTAAAAGAGGAATGGTAGCGACGTCCCAGCCTCTTGCAGCACAGGCGGGACTTGATATGCTGAAAAAAGGCGGCAATGCGATTGATGCTGCGATTGCAACAGCTGCCTGTCTGACGGTAGTTGAGCCCACATCCAATGGAATCGGCGGCGATGCCTTCGCATTGGTGTGGACAAAAGGGAAACTCCATGGATTGAATTCCAGTGGACCTGCTCCGCAAGGTATTTCTGCGGATGCCTTGAGAGAAAGGGGCTATGAAAAGATACCAAAGTTTGGCTGGGAGCCTGTCACTGTGCCCGGTGCCCCGGCAGCCTGGGCAGAATTATCCCGGCGTTTTGGCAAGCTGCCTCTCACAGAGGCCCTGAAGCCGGCCATTGCCTATGCAGAAGAAGGCTATCCGGTTTCACCTGTTTTAGGGAATTATTGGAATAAGGCTTATCATGAATATAAGAAGGCGCAAAAACATAATGAATTTCAAAGCTGGTTTGATACCTTTGCGCCAAATGGAAGAGCTCCTGAAATCGGGGAAGTATGGCGCTCACCGGGTCATGCCGCTACATTAAGGGAAATTGCGGAAACAGAGGCTGAATCGTTTTACCGTGGCGCGCTTGCTAATCAGATTAGTGCGGCTTCCGAGGCGGAAGGCGGTTTTTTGAGAAAAGAAGATCTGGCCGCTTTTTATCCGGAATGGGTGGAGCCAATCAAAGCGGACTACAAAGGATATGAAGTTTGGGAAATCCCGCCAAACGGGCAGGGCATTGTCGCTTTAATGGCATTAAATCTCTTAAAAGAGTATGATTTCCCTGAGATAGAATCTGCAGAACGTTATCACAAACAGATTGAAGCCATTAAACTTAGCTTTATGGATGCCAAAAAATATGTAACAGATACTACCCATATGAAGGTGACAGCTGATGCTCTTTTGTCCGAGGAATATGCGGAAAAAAGACGACAATTGATCGGGGAGGAAGCCCTTCTTCCTGAACCGGGTACTCCGCCTAAAGGGGGGACCGTTTACCTGGCAGCAGCAGATGAAGAAGGAAATATGGTTTCTTTTATACAAAGTAATTACATGGGCTTTGGCTCAGGGATTGTGGTTCCGGACACAGGAATCAGTCTTCAAAACAGAGGACATGATTTTTCCCTGGACGAAGATCACCACAACTGCCTTTGCCCGGGAAAAAGAACCTATCATACAATTATTCCCGGCTTTCTGACCAAGGATGGAAAACCGGTCGGCCCGTTTGGTGTGATGGGGGGCTACATGCAACCGCAGGGTCATGTCCAGGTGATCATGAACACGATTGATTTCGGCCTCAACCCGCAATCTGCACTTGATGCACCGAGATGGCAATGGATAGAAGGAAAAGAAGTTCTTGTGGAACGCTCGGTGCCGCAGCACATTGCAGAGGAACTGGTTCGAAAAGGCCATGATGTAAAAGTTGCGACGGATGGCGGAGCCTTCGGGCGGGGACAGATTATTTGGAGAAATTCAGAAACTGGGGTCCTCACAGGAGGAACCGAAGGACGAACAGATGGAGCTGTAGCTGCCTGGTAGGAATATGTGTAAGGATTTGATGAAATGACATATCTTAATTTATTTATTGCCTTCTTTCGTTCGGGCATTTTGGGATATGGAGGAGGACCTTCCTCCATACCGCTTGTTCATAAAGAAGTGGTAGGAAACTTTAAATGGATGAATGATGAAGAATTTGGTGATGTGCTGGCACTTGGAAATGCGCTTCCCGGGCCGATCAATACGAAAATGGCCGGCTATATCGGCTACCGTGTTGCCGGTATATTGGGGATGCTGGTTGCCATCCTGTCATCGATTCTGCCCACCATCATTCTTATGATCGTGCTTCTGACTTCATTGGCACAATACAAGGACCAGCCATGGGTACAGGGCATGACCAAGGGTGTGCTTCCTGTTGTTGCTGTGATGATGGGAGTATTGACCTGGCAATTCTTTTCCAGCTCTAAAAAGGGTCTGGGCATTAAACTCAGCCTGATCCATATTGTAGTTGGAGTGATTTTACTTCAGGTGCTCGGTGTTCATCCCGCTTTTCTCATTGGTGCCCTGCTGGCATATGCGCTGCTGAAGCCGGAAAATAAGAAACAAGAGGAACCTGTTGAGGAAGCAAAGAGGGGAGAAGGTATGGGATGATTCTATGGCATATCTTTCTCGCATTCTTTATCCCGGGCATACTGGGATATGGAGGAGGACCTTCCTCCATTCCACTGATCGAAAATGAAGTGGTCGGACGTTATCACTGGATGACGGTGAATCAGTTTACTGAAGTTCTTGCGCTGGGAAATGCGCTTCCCGGACCGATTGCCACCAAGATGTCAGGCTATATCGGCTACATGCAGGGAGGTATTCTCGGTTCAATCGTTGCTACAGTTGCTACGGTAGGCCCGTCATTATTTTTGATGATTGTGTTTCTCGGTGTGATCTACAAATACAAGGATTCACCCCGGGTGAAAAAAATGACCTTGTATGTGAAACCCACCATCGCCGTCCTTCTTGGCATTATGACGTATAACTTTTTTATGGAATCGGTGGATACGTCCGGATGGATACAAACAGCGGCCATTGCCCTGCTAAGTTTTCTGTTAATGGAAAGGCTGAAGGTTTCACCTGTGATCGTCATTGTCGCCGCCATTGGGTACGGAGCCCTTTTTATGGTGTAAATCAAAAAAGAGGACATCCTGCGCGCACGCAGAATATCCTCTTTTTCTTATTATTTAACGGTTCTTGTGCTTCTCAGAATAATGGGTAAGATCGTCCCGGCAAGTACCAGCCCAAAAGCGATTGCCCCCGAAATTAAAAAGGTTTGGGATGCAAGCTGAATCGCTTCATTATAATCATTTTCAACGAGCTGCCTCATCGTATCATACGCCCCGCCACCGGGAACGAGCGGAATGATGCCTGCGACACTGAAAATAATGACCGGCATTCGGTAAATCCTTGCGTAAAGATGACTGATGGCTGCAACGACAAAAGAGGCCAGCGCGGTGGCGAGAACCAGGTCGAATTGATTGTTGCCTGACATCCCTTCAAAAATCAGCCAGCCGATCATGCCGCAGATACCTCCTGGAATTACCGCTTTTCTCGGTACATTAAAAAGAATACCGAAGCCTGCCGAAGCAATGAAACTCGTCCAAATGGCTTCAAAGATGTGCATAGGGTTCCTCCTTACAGCGTTACAATGACAAAGGCAATTCCTGTGCCGATGGCGAAGGCAGTGAGCATGGCCTCTGCACCCAGAGAGATTCCGGAAACCAGATGGCCGGCCATCAGGTCCCGTACGGCATTGGTGATTAAAACACCAGGCACAAGCGGCATGACAGCGCCAATAATGATTTTATCCAGTTGGCTTCCCATCCCGGATGTTATCGCCAGTTTAGCGACTAATCCGATAACAAAGGCAGCAAGCAGTTCAGAGAAAAAACGGACCGAAATATAGCGTTTGATCACGAGAAAAACAACATATCCTGCGCCCCCGGCAATCATGGCCGGCATAAAATCACGCCAGTTTCCCTGAAACATGAGGGCGAAGCAGCCACTGACAAGAATAGCGGCCAACGTTTGCACCCATGCTGGATAAGCCTCGGGTGTTTTTTCTATTTTTTTAAGCTCTTTTCTCGCTGTATCCAAGGAAAGAGACTCGCTCGCCACTTTTCTTGAAAGATCATTAACGAGGACGACCACATGCAAATCGGTGGAGCGGTCAACAATCCTGACAATCTTTGTATAATCCATGGTGCGTCCTTTTTCAAAGAGAGAAAGAATGATCGCTGTCGGTGTAACAAAAACTTGAGCGGCTTTCATGCCGTAATTTTGCGCAAGGCGGGTAATGGTATCCTCTACACGGTAGGTTTCTGCACCGTTTTGAAGCATAAGCCTGCCCGCCAAAAGGCAGACTTCCATTACGTCTTCAATTTTATTTTGGGTCAATGTAAGTCCCCTTTCAGCAAATTAATTTTATTGATAGCGATCGGTCTTTGTAAACTGGCGCCGGGCAAAGAGAACAGTAAGAGCGAACAAAAAGGCCGCAAACAAAAATTCCACCCGGTTTCCAAGCTGATAGAAAACAGAACCAAAAATTGGACCCGCAGCCATCCCCAGGTACCTGAAAAAGTTATACACACCAATCGCTGTCGCCCGATTTTGGGTAAAGGCTCTGGCCAAGAGCGTCGTCTGGACAGGAAGCGAAAGACCGAGGCATAGCCCGAACAGGGAGATGCTTACGATCAATACAGGCAAAGATACTGGTGAGAGAATGACGAATAATATGGTTGCCAGGACATTCAACGACGAAGTGACTAACAAAAATGTCCTTGGGTTGCTCTTCTCCTGAAGCCGTCCGCCGGTAAAGCTGCCAAGCACAAGAAAAAGTGACATGGGAAGAAAAACAAGTCCTTTTTGTGCAGCTGACAGCCCATAAAAGGAGGCTAAAAGATTGGGAAGAAAAACAAGGAAATTATAAAACGAATAATATTGAATAAATCCAAGAAGGATGACTGCAAGCCCCGTCCTATCCTTTAAAACGATTGTAAAATCAGAAAAGCTGAATCCTTTTCGTTCCGGACCCTCCGGCTTGGTTTCCGGAAGCAGCTTTACATTGGCAAGAAACATGATGAGTCCGGTGCCAGTCAGCACCCAAAAAACTCCTTGATACCCAGTATACCCTCCAACAAAGCCGCCTACAACGGGGCCGATTACGGGTCCTAGTGTAACGAGAGTCTGAAAGGTTCCCATGGATCGCCCAAGTGATTTACCTTCAAACAAGTCCCCAATAACCGTGGTGGCCACTACCGATCCAGCTGCAATACCCGCTGCCTGAAAGGCACGGAAAAACAACAGAACCCAGATGGAAGTTGATAGGGCAGCGCCTGCAGAAGCAACAATATAGAGTAAGATGGCCGGCAGCAAAATTTTGCGCCGTCCAAGCTTATCTGTCAGCGGTCCGTATACCATCTGCATCATTGCCAGTACGAACGTAAAAATAGAAATCGTCAGGTTCACAATAAATCCTGACGTCTGAAAATCATGCTGGATTTCAGGCAAAATAGGAGTGTAAATCGTTTGGGTAAACGGTCCAAAAAACGCAGCAAACCCCACACAATAAAGAATGACTTTCTTATTCAATGAACAAATCCGCCTTTCAAGAAAAAAACGTTCTACGCAATCTGCCTCAATCATTACATAGAAACAGCCTTTAACTATTCGTTATATGTACTTTTCTTTTTCTCATTTTACACCTTTACGTACCCCTGGCAAAGAATAAATAACCTCTCTTTCGTTCAATCTAAAACATAGAAATACTAGGCTTTAGAGGGCAGGTGACCAAATGAAGAACCATCGAAGCAATAAAAACTCAAAGCCGGTAACCATGAATGCAGATGAAAACCTGCATGTTATTCAATCTATCCTTCATGGAACAAGTGATTTAAAAACCAGAACCATAACCTATCAGAAATCTTCAGGAGTTATTATCTATCTAGAATCTATTGCGGATACAGAGAAAATACAGCAAAGCGTGATTGAACCATTAAACAGAGCCATGGATGATGAAGGGACCGTTGAGACGGTCATCACCAATACGGAGCTTTCATTCATCGAAGAGCTGCATGAGGGAGTTGGAAAGCTTCTGACCGGTTCCTGTCTTTTATCATTTGATGGCATGTGCGGCATGTATGCGGTCAATGTTACCAGCCAATTGACAAGGACTCCGGAGGAACCAACCAACGAAAAAGTGGTCCGCGGATCTCATGAAGGATTTGTGGACAGTCTGACTCAAAATCTTGGGTTGATCCGAAAGCGTCTTGAAAATAAAAATTTGGTAGTCAAACAGTATGTCATCGGGCAATCCACCAATACAAAAGTGGCGTTAGTTTATATGGATGATCTCGTGAATAAAGAAGTGCTGTCAGAGATCTTCAGGAGAATCGAATCGATATCGGCCGACATGGGGTTTAGTCCAGGTTATTTGGAAGAGTTTATGGAGGACAAAACATTTTCTCCATTTCCCCAAATGCTTCCCACGGAGCGGCCGGACCGTACCATGGCCCATTTACTCGACGGAAGGGTGGCGGTTTTATCGGAAGGCACTGCAACCGCATTAATTCTGCCGGTAACATTTCTATCCTTTTTTCAGTCCCCGGACGATTTTAACAGCAGGGTACTGTCAGGGTCGTTTTTCCGGTTGCTTAGAATGGTAAGTTTTCTAGTCGCCATGACACTGCCAGCTGTTTATATCGCAATCATCGGATTTCATTTTGAGATCCTTCCGAACGAATTGATTCTTCCAGTGAAAGCCTCATTGGAAGGAATCCCTTTTCCTCCAATCATTGAGGCATTTGTTATGGTGTTTACGATCGAATTGATCCGGGAGGCGGGGGTCAGGCTTCCTACTCCCATCGGCCAGACCATCGGTATTGTGGGCGGTTTGGTGATCGGGGATGCGGTTGTAAGCGCGGGTTTCATTTCCAATGTTATGGTCATTGTCATTGCTTTGACAGCGGTCGCTTCATTTACGGTGCCCACCTATGAGATGGGGGCCTCGATACGGATTTTGACCTTCCCCTTAATGATTGCCGCGTCACTTCTTGGTTTTCTTGGAATTGTGATGGGATTGATGGTGATCCTGCTTCATTTATGCAAATTGGAGTCTATTGGCACGCCGTATTTTGCCCCTTTTGCGCCATTGAATTTAAGTGGATTAAAAGATGCTGTCATCCGTTTTCCGCTTTGGAAAATGAACAATCGGGCCATGGACGCGCTGCCGCAAAAAAGAAGTCAGCGTAATACAAAAGGATGGAAGAACAAATGAAGCTGAAAAGAGAAGACACCATTACTTCCTTTCAATTCATTTTTCTTATTATTCAGGCTCAAGTTGGGGTCGGGATATTGTCCATGCCGTTTAACATTTACACGGCAGCGGGGCATGATAGCTGGATTTCCGTTCTCATAGGCGGGTGCGTCGTACAAGTTCTGCTTATTTTGTTTTGGATTCTGATGAAACGGTTTCCGTCCATGACGCTGTATGAAGTTTTGGATAGCACCACCGGGATCTTCATCGGCGGGGTCATCAAAGGCTTATATATTATTTATTTTATTCTCGTGGGATCGAACATCCTTTCTTTGTTTTCCGAAATAATCAATATATGGATCCTTCCGTTAACTCCACGCTGGCTGTTGATCGTACTTATGGCAGGGATAGGGATTTATGCCGTAAGAGGGCCGGTAAAGTTTTTAGCGAGATTTTATGTTTTTGTCTCCCTTTTGCTTATCGTTTTTGTGCTGCTTGTCATTTATTCATTTTGGGAAGTCGATTACTTAAATATTTTTCCCATTGGAGAAAAAGGGATCATGCCTATTTTAAAAGGAACCGAAAAAGCACTTTTTTCAATGATCGGTTTTGAGATGTATTTAATTGTTGCTCCATATGTTAATTCCAGTTCCATTAAAAAACTGAAAGCAGCCAGTATTTCCAATGTGGTTGTGACGATTTTTTATTCCTTTTTAACGTTGATTTGTATTTTGTTTTTTGGCATCAAGGAATTCATCCTCGTGCCGGAGCCGCTGTTATACATGATCAAATCGTTTTCATTCAAAATATTGGAGCGTATTGATTTGTTGTTTTTATCCGTGTGGATCGTGTCTGTCGCCACCTCTTACATGGCTTATTTGTTCGCTGCTTCAAGGGGGCTGATGTCGTTTTCCAAAAAAAATAAAGAACATTCCCCTTATGTTTTCTATGCAGCCATTCTATCTGTCCTTATTTCACTAATGCCGGAGGGCGTTTACAAAGTGGGGCAGTTTTCGACGTTTGTCACCTATTTGAGTTATATCTTTGTCCTTGGGCTGCCTGTTTTGCTTTTATTGCTTTCATTACTTACTCATCGAAAGGAGAAACAGCAATCATGAATACATTGTTGACAAAAAAGAAATGGTTTCTCCTGGGTACGCTGTTAATGGTCATCGTGTTGCTTACCGGATGCTGGGATCAGCGCCTGATCAAAGAATCAAGGCTAATTCTGGCAGTGGGACTGGATCTGGAGCCAAATGGGAAAATCATTGATACGGTGGTTTATCCGGTCGTAAACAAAGGCTCCAACGCGATGTCATTGGTGAAAAGTGTAGTGGTTTCATCCACTGGGGTAACAACAAGGGATGCCCGAATTAATCTGGATAAGAAGGTTTCCCAGATGTTTGATGCGTCCAAAAACAGGGTTTTTTTGATCGGTGAAAAACTGGCTCGAAAAGAAATCTATTCAAGTCTCGATGTCATCTACAGGGATCCCAGAGGGTCGGTAAACGCAATGGTGGCAGTTGTGAAAGGCAAGGCGAAAAAAAGTCTTGAAATTCAGCCTCAGGATTCTACTCTTATGAACATCTATTATCCTGAGCTTCTGCAGAGCACCAGTGCGATCGGTTTATTTGAAATTGAAACGGTACAGTCCATTTGTACTCTGATGTTTGATGAAGGAAACGATTATCTGCTTCCGTACTTGAGGATTAATGAACAGCAGCAGCGTGCGGAAGTAATCGGCACAGCCATGTTTCATAAAAGAAAGATGACCGGAACCTTAACCGGAAAAGAATCGACGTTGCTGCTTCTCATGAATGGAGTGAAACAGGATTATCCCAGGTTCACCTTTAAGATTAATGATCAAAAGGAAATGAAGGAACGAAATTATATTACGGTCCTTGTCAATGATATCGAACGGAAAATGAAAATACACATCACCCCTGACCAGAAAGTAAGGGTAAAACTCGCATTGAAGATGGATGTTAACGTGAACGAGCTGCCCGTGGATCATCTCGATAGTGCCGGGAAAGCAAACGAGCTAAACAAGACACTGACACGGGAGATCACCGCACTCGCTAAAAAAACTCTGGCAAAAACACAAAAGGCTAATTGTGATGAGCTGGGAGTCGGCAAACGAATCCGTTCGTTTCATTACGGAGATTGGAAAAAAATGAATTGGGAAAAAGATTATCGAAACATTTCCATTGAACCCGAAATTAAAGTAACCATTGTACAGCATGGGATTATTAACTGAACACAAAAAAAGAAGGACCTAAAGAGTCCTTCTTTTTACTGCCCAAGGATTAGAAAATCCATCCCCAGTTATTACAGCAGCAGTGTCTTCTGCGTCTGCAGCATCTCTTCTTTTTCTTCTTTTTGAAGCAGCAAGAAGAAGAGGAAGAGGAAGAGGAAGATTCACATTTTTTATGCTTTTTCTTTTTGCCGTACCCGTGGTGGCCTCCATCATATGATTGCTTGCCGCCACCTTTTCCACCGTCTAACAATTGGCTGTAGTCAGCAGATTGTTTGTGGTAGTTAACAGAGTAGTTAACGTTTTTGGAGTAGGTTGGCGGAATGTGCGCCTTTTCCACACGATAGAACTTGCTAGAGCTGCTAGAGCTGCTAGAGCTGCTTTCATGCTTTATGTGCTTTCCGTGTTTTGGTTCGTAGCCCATCAGAGCATCCCCCTTGAATTAATTTCCAGAATTGCATTCCGGTTAAGATATCATATGAAGGGCTGCAAAAGGTGGACTAGACCCCTGCTCTATTTTTTTGAAATATTTTTTTAGCTTCAAAAATCTTTATTCGGCGATCTTTAGAGGCTTCTATTCCATTCCGTTACGGTTGCGCAATTCCCGAATCCATTTTTTCAAAAAGGAAATACCAAGCAATAGACTTGCGGCAATGCCTGTAATCGTTACAAACAAAGCGAGATACTCAAAAAAACCAAAAGAAGATATCTTGCTCAATTTGATGGGGCTCTTTAATTCCTCAATCACCATATTCATACCAAAGATCCCTGTAATCACTGTATAAATCGTTAGGATGGAAATAAGATAGTTATTTCTTTTAGCTGATTTTTGGTCCTGATATTGATAGAGAGTGGACAAGGTTTGTTTTACATCATCATAAAGCTCTTGGTTTTGCAGGACCTCTTTCAGTTTAATAAAAATATTTCTTCCCTGGCTTTGCGCAGCAAGCTCCAAAAAGAAATATCGTGCTGAAAAGAGAGTAATTTCTCCAATTAGTTTTTCCGTTTCTTCATTATCTTTTTCAAGGTGCACCTGGGAATAGCGGTTGGATAAACGAAGAAGCACAATTTTATGAAACAGATTCAGCAATAAGCCATAATAAAACTCTCCGTACATCTGATCCAGTTGGTTATCTCTTTCCAGCCCTGTGGCGTTGGTCATGCAACTAAAGACATGTTCATCGATCAGATAATAGGTGTTTGGGGCCCACCGGTGATAACCATTTTCTATGCAATAATCGTGGATATAGTCTTTATTGCAGGAACTGATCTCAGGCTGCCCCTCATCATTTAAACCATCAAGCTGCGATCCTCTAAACAAGTCGCTCTCATGCAATTTGGTGCCTTTTTCAAATTGAAATAGGACTTGTACATACATTCTTTCATCAATAAAAAAGGGCAATGATTCGTAATGAGATCCATTTACCTGACCGACATCCAGATAACGGGTAAAGTCGGGAAGAAGGACATTAAAAAGAAAAGTCTCTACTTGCAGGTACGTTTCGTTTTCAAACAAAACCACAGCCTTACGGTCATCCCTTGTACGATTCTCAAGTACTCTGAACCGTGCGGCAAATTCAATCGCTTCGGAATACGAGACATCCTTTATGCTGATCCGCAAGGTAATGAACCCCAGCTCATACGGCAGGAGAAACACATCTATGGAATTAATCGTAAAAGGCACTTTGATGAGATTGGATTGGAGTTCAGCGGTGATCCCAGTTGCTTTTGAATACCTTCGAAAGGTTAACCGGTGTTCTTTTTTGGGAAAAAGCACGTCTGAAGTAAAAGGAAGGAAGTAATGCTCCAATTCTTTATGAGAAATTTTATTGTTTCCACCGTAGTAAGCCTTTTCCTGTGTCTTGCTTGTTAAGGAAAAGAATTCATACCCTTTATGTTTTAAGTAATTGATCGCTTCCCCGGCACAATCCTCTTTCATTGAAAAAGGAAAAATAAAATGAAAATAGGAGGATTCCAAAGGGGGATCTTCTTTATTCAGTACCGTTGTCATTCGAATTTTTCACCTCTTCTACATCCTTCCCTTAACGTAAAATGAAGTAACCTCCATTTTTTCATTTATGGTCTGCACTTGTGAACGTTATGAACATAACAATCAATATGCATAAAATCTTTTTAAACTAAAAACTCCTGCTATGATAGGAGTGGAAGCGCTATTTTAGCGCTGGATTTGCAGGACGAAGTAAAGAATAATCTGGTAAAATATAAACAATACAAACTAATATCACGGTTAATGAAAGAAGGATGTTATACCGATGAAACAACACGGCAATGATATAGTTGATATTTTCCGTACTGCTATGATTGGGAGTGCCGGTGCTCTTTTGTTTTTGTTGATACATAGCCCGCTTCCCTGGCTGTTGGGGTCACTCACCGCCGTTGTGCTGGTGAGAAAATTCCTGAAACTTCGATTGAAGTGGCCGGTTGGCTTCAGGCATACCGCCATCATATTTTTGGGAGCGATGCTTGGTACATCATTTACGTCAGGCACCATCAAAGAGATGGGTTTGCAATTTCCATTTATGGCGGCATCCACAGTCATCACGGTGCTGTTTTGCCTGGTACTGGCTTATTTCACTGTGAAACATATCAAAATTGATCTGGCCAGCAGCATATTTGGAAGTGTACCTGGTGGAATGTCTCAAGTCGTTGTGATGAGTGAGGAAACAAAGGAGGTTGATACGACCACCGTTGTGCTCATGCAGACGATCCGATCGGTTTCTGTCATATTTTTTGTACCCTTTTTAACGATTCATGGCATAGGAGGTGACGCCCGTCCTTCTGTGTCTCCACATGTCAATAGTGCTGATACAGGAAGCTGGACCCTCTATGCCTTTTTCGTAGCGATAGCGCTTATAGGTGCATGGGCGGGAAGAAAAGTTAAACTTCCTGCCGGTTTTTTAACCGGCCCGTTGATTGCAGTCGCGCTCACAATGTTAACCGGTCTTGATGCACCGCATATTCCGTCTTATCTTTTAATTATTGCCCAGGTTTTTTTAGGGATACATATTGGACGTCAGTTTAATCCTCAAATGGAGGGCAAGATAAGAAAACTTGGGTTTTACACGATTGGCAACAGCCTGCTTCTTGTTTTATTTTCACTGCTGATTGCATTTCTTCTTACAAAATGGACACCGATGAATTTTACGACTGCATTTTTAAGCGCAGCGCCGGGTGGAATTGCTGAAATGGGTGTAACGGCATCAACCGTCCATGCGGATCTTTCCATGGTGACCAGTTATCAGCTGTTTCGTATCTTTTTTATCATGTTCGCTGTTTTGCCATTCGCACAATGGGGTGTGAAAAAGTGGAAAAAACTGGAGGAAACAGCCTAAAAAAAGCTTGAAGAGCCATCAATCGATGATTCTTCAAGCTTTTTTGATTTCGGTCAATTCAGATTACGCCGTTCTTTGTTCTGATTGGGAGGAGCGTTTCTTTCTCTGCCAAATGGAAACAACAAGATAAAGAACAAGGAACAATCCCATAAATAGAGCAGAAATGCGGTACATTCCTGAATAATCGGCATGCATGGCAATTACACCAAGCAGCATGGAGCCGGCGGCAACACCAAAATCCAGTGAATTAAAGAACATGCTGTTTGCAAGACCACGCTGCTCGACAGGAACTTCCTTGATCATCCATGCCTGAATGGACGGCTGAATCATTCCGTAGCCCAGTCCATAAAGGAGGGCAGCCAAAATAATATATAAAGTGGACGTCGCCAGGGAAAGGGTAACCAGACCGCCCATTGTAAAAACAGCTCCTGCAATCATGATGCTAAAGTGGCCTTTGCTGTCAAAAATCCTACCGGAAAAGGGCCGGACAAGAAAAATTGCCAGCGCATTAAATAAAAAGAAGCTGCCGATGTGGGAGAGGTGAGCTTCTTTTCCATAGAGGGCAAGAAAGCTCAATAATCCCCCATAGGTAACGGAAAGCAGCAAATTCAACAATCCCGGTAAAGCAATCTTTTTTAATGCAGCACCGGTATTCTTTTTTGATGAGGAAGTAGAGGCTGCGGATCCGGCTTGGGACAAGTCCACTGACCGATTGGCAAATGCAAGGGGAAAAATAAGAATAAGTACGAGGGTACCTGCAGTAGTCAATGTTCCGAAACCGAAGCTTCCAAGTAACGAAAGGCCAATGATTGGCCCGATGGACATGGCCAGGCTGGTGGAGAGACCGAAATATCCGATACCTTCACCCATCCGGTGCGGCGGGATGACATGTGCGGCCATGGTTGGCAGTGTTGTACTTGCCAATCCGAAACCAATACCAAATAGTACCCGCATGACGAGGAGAAGGGCAATCGAACCGCACCAGTAGTAACCGGCTGTTGCCAATACAGCAATTGCGGCGCCTGTGTACAGAATGATGGATACTTTTCCTTTTCGCAGGATACCTGCGGCAAAAAAGCGTGTAGCGATGGCCGATAAAGCAAAAAGACTCGTTACCAGACTAACGGTAAAATCACTGGCATTAAACGCATCTTTCGTATAAACAGGGAACGAGGGAAGAAGCATTTGCAGGTTAAGAAATAAAAGCAGGTTACACAGGGTGATCAGAATAAATTCCTTGCTCCACAGTTTTTCTTGATGGGTATTCAATAAACATTACTCCTTACTATTCATTGCTGCATCAATATTTTCATTCATTTGGTGCAGCCATTGTTTTATTTGTTCAATCTGCTTTGGCTCCAATCCGGCGACCACTTCATTCATGGTGCTTTCTTCAATAGGGGCGATCTGTTCCGTGATCTCTCTTCCTTTGTCGGACAGGGAAACAATAAAGGCACGGCGGTCATTCTCGCTCATTTGCTTTTGAATCAAGTCTTTTTTTATAAGCAAATCCAGAATACGGGCTGTGGTCGGCTGATCCTTGGCCGTCCGTCGCGCGAGCTCTTTTTGATTGATGCCCCGTCCTTTATGCAGCTGATAAAGGACAGACCATTGCTCCGGCGTTACGTCATATTCCCGAAATCGGTGCATAAGCAGGTGAATGATTTTTCGGCTTGTTTGGTTCATTAAAAAGCCAATTGAAACATGCTGATTTGGAGAATCCATCTTTGAATTTTCCTTTCTTAACAAAATAATTGTCATAACAACTATAAGTTTAACATGTAAATTAAAAAATGCAAGACAGTAAAAAACCTCCGCAGGCAATCCTGCGGAGGCGAAAGGGCTATACCCATTTATATATGAGTTTTTGATAAATTTTATCTGCTGGTTTTTCGGTATCAGGGTAAATATCGATAATCATCATTTTTTCACCGTCAATGTTTTTTTCGAATGATTCCCCAATCCATACCTTCATTTTTTTGCACTTCCAAAATCGTTTTGAACAGCAAGCAGCGACGTTCGAGAACAGAAGTCAATATTTACTCCTTGCTTTTGAAGTTTTTCAATAAGCTCCTTTAATTTTTTTGTCATTCCATCTCATTCCTTTTTATTAGAATTATGGTCAACGGTTACTTATTTCATCTGGTCTTATCATGCTGCCGGTCATTGCTTATCATACTCTTAGTATAACGGGGGCAAGTCGTTTTAGTTGACTTTTGAAAAAAATCACACAACTATCTTTTTCCGTTCTAAAACGAATGCCAAATAAAAGTGTTGACCAACCTGTATATACAAGTTACAATGAAAAATGTAGTACATGTATATACAAGTTTCGCTTTTGTTTGAAAGCGATTTAATCGTTAAAAACCGTTAGAAACACAATCTAATAAATATAAGCTTTGGCAATTTAACGTTTGTACAGAGCTTTTTTTTGAAAAAGATGTTGTAAACGGTAACAAGGGGGAAATCAATATGGATATCAGACAAACAGCGGAACAGATTACAGAAGCTGTAGGCGGCAGGGAAAATATCGCGGCAGCGACACATTGTGTAACCCGGCTTCGCTTTGCGCTGAATGATGAGTCAAAGGTTAATAAAGAAATGCTGGAGAACATTGATGCGGTCAAAGGGTCATTCTCCACTAATGGCCAATTTCAGGTGGTGATTGGCCAGGGAACGGTTGATAAAGTATACCAAGAATTGGTTGCGGTTACAGGCATCGGTACAGCAACAAAGGAAGACATTAAAAATGCAGCTGAAAGGAAATTGAATCCTCTTCAAAGAGCTGTTAAAACGTTAGCGGATATTTTTATTCCAATCCTGCCTGCCATTGTAACAGCTGGTCTGTTAATGGGTATCAATAATATTCTTACAGGCCCTGGTATTTTTTATGATGGAAAGTCATTTGTTGATGTGAATACCGCGTGGAAAGATTTCGCGGATATGATCAATGTGATCGCCAATACGGCTTTTGCATTCCTGCCTGCACTGATTGGCTGGTCCGCTGTCAAAAAGTTTGGCGGCAATCCTTTGCTTGGAATCGTGCTCGGGTTGATGCTCGTCCATCCAAGCCTGCTGAATGCATGGGATTATGGTAAAGCGCTTGAAGCAGGAAAAGTGCCGCACTGGAATTTGTTCGGCCTTGAAATTCAAAAGATCGGATACCAGGGACAAGTTCTGCCTGTTTTGCTGGCATCCTATGTACTCGCTAAAATTGAAGTGTTTTTAAGAAAAAAGATTCCTGATGCTTTTCAATTGCTCGTGGTTGCACCCGTCGCTTTACTCGTTACAGGATTCCTTTCTTTTATCGTGATCGGTCCGATTACATTTGGAATTGCGAACTGGCTCACAGATGGACTTGTTGGTATTTTCGATCAATATGCAGCTTTAGGCGGCTTGATCTATGGCGGAATCTACGCCTTGCTTGTTGTAACAGGTATGCATCATACCTTTCTCGCTGTTGACCTTCAGCTTATAGGCAGCAAGGGGGGAACGTTTTTATGGCCGATGCTGGCTCTTTCAAATATTGCGCAAGGATCTGCAGCACTGGCGATGATGTTCCTTTCTAAGGATGAAAAAGTGAAGGGCTTATCCTTTACTTCAGCTATTTCAGCTTACCTTGGAATAACCGAACCCGCGCTTTTTGGGGTGAATTTGCGCTTCAGGTTCCCGTTTATCTGTGCCATTATTGGTTCAGCCATTGCGGGCATCCTGATTACAGTAAATAAAGTACAAGCCTCTTCCATTGGGGTAGGTGGTATACCCGGATTTTTATCCATCTTTCCTGACAAATGGGGACCATTCTTTATCGGCATGGCAATTGCCATTGTGGTTCCGTTCGTATTAACATACGTGTTCGGAAGGATAAAAAAAGTAAAATAGATGATATGTGAGCTGGCTCCGAGAATCTGAGCCGGCTTGACATAGTTTTAAATCACGTAAGGCGGTGGCAATGTGGAACAACCATGGTGGAAAAAGTCGGTGGTATATCAGATTTATCCAAAAAGCTTTAAGGATACGACCGGCAGCGGAACAGGCGATTTGAACGGAATTATTGAAAAGCTCGATTACTTAAAGGTTCTTGGGATCGATGTGATCTGGCTCACCCCGATCTATGAATCACCACAAAAAGATAACGGCTATGACATCAGTGATTATTACAAAATTCATGAAGAATATGGTTCAATGGAGGATTTCGAGAGACTGCTGTCGGAAGCACATCAACGGGACATTAATATCATCATGGACATCGTGGTCAACCATACATCAACCGAGCATGCCTGGTTCAAGCAAGCACGCTCATCCAAAGACAACGAATTCAGGGATTTTTACATTTGGAAGGACAAGCCGAACAACTGGAAATCCAAATTTGGCGGTTCGGCATGGAAATATGATGAAGTGACCAATCAGCATTATCTTCATCTTTTTGACGTAACACAAGCGGATTTGAACTGGGAAAATGAAAAGGTTCGTGAAAAAGTTTATGAGATGATGAACTTCTGGTTTGATAAAGGTGTGGATGGCTTCAGGCTGGATGTGATTAATCTGATCTCCAAAAATCAGGACTTCCCTGATGATGACGGTACAGTAAAGCCGGGAGACGGCCGGAGATTTTATACAGACGGACCCAGGGCTCACGAGTTTTTGAAGGAAATGAACAGAGAAATCTTTTCGAAGCATGAGAGTTTGACAGTGGGAGAGATGTCTTCCACTTCCATCGATCACTGCATTCAGTATTCAAATCCTGAAAGCAAAGAGCTTAGTATGACCTTTAATTTTCACCATCTGAAAGTGGATTATCCTGACGGCGAGAAATGGACAGTCGCCGATTTTGATTTTGTAGCACTGAAACGAATTTTATCCGAGTGGCAAATCAGGATGCATGAAGGGGGAGGCTGGAACGCCTTGTTCTGGTGCAACCATGATCAGCCGAGAATTGTTTCCCGCTATGGAAACAATAGAGAGTACAGGGAACAATCGGCGAAAATGCTGGCTACCGTCATTCATTGCATGCAGGGCACCCCATACATTTATCAAGGGGAAGAGCTCGGAATGACAAATCCCGGTTTTGAGCGTATTAATAAATACCGGGATGTTGAAAGTTTAAACATCTATAAAGAATTAACCCATGCAGGGATGAATGAGGAAGAAGTTCTGGCCATTTTGAACCAAAAATCCAGAGACAATTCACGGACTCCGGTTCAATGGGATTCCACGGAAAATGCCGGATTTACCACAGGCACCCCGTGGATCGATGTAGCGCAAAATTATAAGGACATCAATGCTGAAAAAGCAATACAGGATAAAAATTCAGTATTCAGCCATTATCAAAAATTAATTTCCATGAGAAAAACGATGAATATTTTCACCGATGGAGACTATCAATGGATCGATGAAGAACACCCCGCCATTTTCGCGTATACAAGGAATGCAGAAAATGAAAGCCTGATGGTGGTGAATAACTTTTATGGAACGGACGCGGAATGGATTCTTCCGGAGGAAATTGAGTTCGCCCCCCATAAAGCAACTGTTCTGTTATCTAACTATGAGGATTCACCAACCCTTGCGAAAACGGTACTAAGACCCTACGAATCCATTGTTTATCATATAAAAAAGTAGTGATAGAATATTCTTGGTGGTAAACATGAAAACAAATAAATACCTGATGATCTATCAGGAAATTTCACAACAGATTGAAAGAGGAGAATGGGCTCCCGGAGTTCAGCTGCCTTCGGAAAACGAGCTTGCCGAACGATATGAGACCTCCCGTGAAACCATTCGAAAGGCATTAACTCTTTTGGCGCAACGAGGTTTTATTCAAAAAATCCGGGGGAAAGGTTCCATTGTACTCGATTTAGCAAAATTTGATTTCCCGGTATCCGGTCTTGTCAGCTTTAAAGAACTCGCATTAAAATCCGGAAAGTCCTGGAAAACAAAAGTCCATGAGCTGGATGTGGTGACACCGGACCGCTTTCTGCAGCAGCAGTTAAAAGTAGAGAGAGAAGACAGAGTCTGGAAAGTAACAAGAGTAAGGGAAATGAACGGGGAGAAAATTATCCTCGATAAGGATTTCTTTAACCAGCAATATGTAACAGAGCTAACCTATGAAATTTGCGAAAACTCAATTTATGAATATATCGAGAATGAGTTGGGGTTAAACATCAGTTTTGCCAAAAAAGAAATTGTGGTGGAACAGCCGACGGAAGAAGACCGTGCGCTATTGTCTCTCGATGGTTTTCATAATGTTGTCGTGGTGAAAAACCATGTATACCTGGATGATGCCAGCCTGCTGCAATATACAGAATCCAGGCACCGCCCCGATAAATTTCGTTTTGTTGACTTTGCCAGAAGAAATCATTAATTCTTCCAGACAGTGTACATCCATTGTCTGGATTTTTTGTTGGTGCCTCATAATACCGGATGAAGGTCCCAGTAAACCTGAAAAAATGTTAGAATAGATATGGATACTCGGACAACAGAGGAGGGTACACATTGGCAATCGAACATGATTTACAGGAATTTATCCTGCAGAACAACGATACATTAAGCAATGAATGGGTAAAGCTGCAGGAGCAAAAGTTTACCCCGTATAATGCTTCAGCAGAAGATACAAGCAGCGAGATACTGGAGCAAAATCGGACGTTTAACCAGATTATTTCCGGGATTTTTGTAAGTGACAATGTTAACTTTTCTGCATGGTCGGAACAAGTGGCTGTAAAACGGGCGAATCGGAATATTCCTCTCCATGAGACGCTCGAGAACTTTAAAAACTACAGAGTGGTCTTCTGGGAATGGATTATGAAGTTCGTCCGTGAAAACGAGAATTCCATTTCTTTGGAAGTGCTTGGAGAATGGAGCAGAAAAGTAAACAGCTGCTTTGATCATGTGATTGAGCTTTTCACCATTTATTTTCAACAGGTCAGCGATGCCCGGCTTCAATCACAGCAGCAGATGATTATGGAATTGAGTGCTCCGATCATTCCCGTGTACTCGAAGATCGGTGTTTTGCCGCTAGTCGGTGAAATTGACACCTATCGGGCTCAAATGATCAAAGAGAGCAGCCTGGATAAATCCACAGAGTTAAAGCTGGAACATTTAATTATCGACCTTTCCGGTGTGCCCATCATGGATACAATGGTGGCCAATGAGCTGTTTCAGGTCGTAAGGGCGCTTGCGCTGCTTGGCATTCAAACGACGGTCACCGGGATTCGTCCTGAAATTGCCCAGACGGCAGTACAGCTCGGAATCGATTTTTCCAACATTTCAACCTACGCTCATTTGAGCCAGGCGCTTCCTGTCATTGTAAACGAACATGAACTTTCATAAGGATTCTTCTCACAAAACCACCTTTTTGTATAAGGTGGTTTTTGTTTTGAGCGAAAACCTTATACGAGGATAAAGCAGGGCGGATTAGGGGTAGTATAAGTTTATGTGCTCAATATGGACGTTGAAGGAGGTTACATTTTGAAGTATGCTATCTTTCTTTTAGGTCTGGCAGTGGTATTCATACTCGCATATCTCGTAAGCAATAATCGCCGCCAGATTAAGTATAAGCCCATTCTTATCATGCTGGTCCTGCAAATTGTGCTGACATATCTTTTATTAAATACGGGGATAGGTCTGGTTCTTATACGGGGCATCGCCAATTTGTTTGAAAAACTTCTCGGTTATGCAGCCGATGGTGTAAATTTTGTCTTTGGTGGTATTGCCAATAAAGGAGCCATGCCGTTCTTCTTTAATGTTCTGCTTCCGATTGTGTTTATATCGGTATTGATCGGAATTGCCCAGCATTTACGAATTCTCCCCGTTATTATCAAGTGGATTGGATGGCTTCTGAGCAAGATAAACGGGTTGGGGCGGCTTGAGTCCTATAATGCTGTAGCATCTGCCGTTTTCGGACAATCAGAAGTCTTTATTTCTGTCAAAAAGCTGCTAGGACATATGCCGCAACACCGTCTGTATACACTTTGTACATCAGCAATGTCAACGGTTTCTGCATCCATTCTCGGCGCGTATATGACGCTGATCGACCCCAAATATGTGGTGACCGCACTCATGCTCAATCTGCTTGGCGGCTTTATTATTGTAAACATCATCAATCCATATGAAGTAAAAGCGGATGAAGACATTATTGAAATCCAGGAAGAAAAACAGACGTTTTTTGAAATGCTGGGTGAATACATTATGGATGGATTTAAAGTGGCCATTATTGTTGGGGCGATGCTGATCGGGTTTGTTGCCCTCATCAGCGCCATTAACGATGTATTCAATCTGGCGTTTGGCATTACGTTTCAAAAGTTGCTCGGTTACGTATTTGCGCCTTTTGCCTTTATTGTTGGTGTTCCCTCTTCAGAAATTGTGACGGCTGGCACGATTATGGCGACCAAGCTTGTTTCCAATGAGTTTGTGGCTATGCTGGACTTGGCCAAAATTAAAGGACTTTCTGAACGAACGTTGGGAATTGTGTCGGTATTCTTAGTTTCATTTGCAAACTTTTCTTCCATTGGGATCATTACAGGGGCTGTGAAAGGCCTCCATGAGCAAAAAGGGAATGAAGTAGCAAAGTTCGGGCTCAAATTACTGTATGGTGCAACCTTAGTCAGCCTTTTATCGGCAGCAGTGGTCGGAGTCATGCTTTAAAAAGAAATAGTTTTATTTAAAAAGGCTCGTAAAAATGAATAAATCAGGGCGTTTTGTAATTGGACATATTGCTTTTTTATGGAAAGAAGACGTTATTGGATGATTTTTTTATTTAACTTTAGTAAAATAAAGTGTGGCAAGTTGCAACGTTTGCTATTTTACAGGCCATAAAGGATGGTTGCTGGAGGTTCCGAAAGGATGGCTGCAATGAATAACTTGGAAAGTAAGCAGATTAATGTAGGCAGAGCCCATTTTGGTTGGGAGCCTGGTAAAGGGAGTTTTTTGTTTGAAGGAGAGGATGCTATCCTCTTTTGGATCAACTCTGCTTTTAAAACATTTCTCGATACGATAGAAGAAGTTTCCGGTGATGAGTCGGCCAGTGTTGTTCTTGAAACGACGGGTTACCGTATGGGATTAATCGTTGGAGAGTTTTTTTATAATGAAGAAGCAAGTCCCGAGGAAGTCATTCAAATGCTTCCGGGTATCTATTCTTCGGCCGGATGGGGAACGCTCGATATTGTCCATTTCTGCCAAAATGAAAAGAAGGCTGTATTGCGGATGACCAACAGCTGGGAATACCGTATAAATAAACTGCAGGGCAAGAAAGAACACGGAACATTTATTCCCGGACACTGGGCCGGAGTACTTAGCGGTTTATTCGGTGAAAACATTTGGTATCGTGTGATGTCCAGCCAGTTGGAAGGTAAAGATTTCTGTGAGTTTGAATATTTCCCTTCCTCCATTACGGTTAATGAGAATATCCACGAGTTAGCCCGCCGCAAGGAACAGGTGGAAATTCATAAGCTTGAGACAGTAGTGCACGAGCGTACCAGGGAGCTTTCCGATCTCATAAAAGAAATTTCTTCACCCATCATCCCTGTGTTGGATCATATTGTAGTCATACCATTGCTGGGTAAGTACAATGAAGAGCGTTCAACAGAACTGCTGGAAAAAACAATTCACGAACTACCGAATTACGATCCTGACTTTTTGATTTTGGATGTAACAGGGTTGGATGAAGAAATCAGCGAACTTACCGTTTCTCTTTTTCATCAGCTGATCGCTGCAACCAGCCTGCTCGGAATAAAAACGATCATGGTGGGAATCTCACCGGGACTCAGTATGAAAATGACGCAATCAAACTATCAAACCGCTGAAATCAAATACTTTGCCAACTTAAAACACGGGATCCATTATGCACTAGGTGAAAAAGGAAAACGGATCATATAAAAAAATCGCAGCCATGGCTGCGATTTTTTTATATGAGAAAAACTTTTTTCATTTATTGGTTAAGTTATTAATGAAACGGTGGCGGAATTAACTTTTGAGTACAATTAGGACAATAGGTGTATTCCTCATCGTTGACAAGAGCCTCCACTTTTTCTTCGCTGTTTGTAAAATCTCGATGGTCGATTAAAATTAAATGATGCTGGCAGGATTGACAAATATAAGCCGTTTGGTGAATGACCAGCATATTATGGTCCACGAGATAGCGGGACATAAAAAACCCCCAATAATTTGGCTTGATTCTATCCTAACATATTAATGTTTCAAGGGTATTACAACGGGATCAACCAATTTAAAAATGTTCCCATTTATTTTTTCCCTCACTATCTTCCAAAGAAAAGGTTGTCTTATGGATGAGATTTTTCTTTTTGAAAGGTAATCCTTCCAAAACAAGCATAAGTATTAGTGGAAGGAGGGGTATGATGTTCAAAAAACGGTTTAGGGTGAGACGACGACCTTTTCATGGGCCACTGCCTTTTAAGACAGTAGTAAAATATTCCTTCTTAATCTTCGCAGTAATCGTCCTGTTCAGTTTATGGTTTGCAAATAAAGCTGTTGATCCGCTATTAATGAATATTGCTGAGAGTGAAATGAAGGGAATTGCTACAGAAACGGTAAATGATTCGCTTGCAGAGAGTATGAAACGTATAGACCTTAACAGTCTTGTTATTGTTCGTCAGGCAAGTCAGGGAGGCAGCCCGACTTACAGCTTTAATCCTGACACTTATAACTCTCTCATTACCAGCATTACGAAGGATATTCAAAATAAGCTTGGAAATAAAAAAACAAAGCACATGCCGGGCCAGGAAAACTTCCAATCGGTGGATTACTATATTCCGCTCGGAGCCCTGACAGGAAATGCGTTTTTTTCAGATATTGGCCCCAAAGTTCCCGTTTCCATGTCTTTGTTGGGAGAGGTAGAGCCGGAGGTCAAAACAAAGGTAACTGATGCGGGAATCAATAACGTATATTTAGAGATATTTGTTCATATCAAAATGAATATCCAGGTCGTTATTCCTTTTGCCACGCATAAAGAGCCTCTGGAAACTAAAATAAAGCTTGGGGATATTTTTATTCCTGGCAGTGTTCCCGATTACTATGGAGGCGAAAACAAAAGTCTGCCTCCTCCAGCTGTTGTACCTAAAAAAAATGAATAGGACAGGAAACCTACTGCAGTTCTTGTTTATTTTTGAACGAATCCGGGAAATATTCTTTTTTACACAACATGGGAATTCATAAGCTACCAGACGGAGGAGTTCAACATGAAAAAGCAAGTTATACTTATCGCAGCCTGTTTCCTTTTACTTGCAGGAGGTATTCTATTTTCGATCAAACAGCTTAATATTCTTTCTGTTTTCGCTTCTTTTTCTCATTACAAAGACTCGGAGATGAAAAATGAAGGGCGGGATTTTACAATGGTCGCTCTTGGCGATTCCTTATCATATGGAGTCGGGAATTCTGGCAACAGTGGGTATGTGGGGAAGGTGGAAAAGCGATTGGAAGGACAATTGAAGAAAGAAATTACGGTTGAAGATTACGGTGTTCCAGATGATACGAGTACGCAGCTGCTGAAAAGGATGCAATCTGAACAGCTTAAATCGTCCATAAGCCAGGCTGATATGATTTTCCTGAACATTGGGATGAATGATTATCTTAACAGTTTGATATTGTCAAAGGCGAAACCAAAAGAAGCAGAACAAATCATTCGAAAAGCACTGCTGAACTATGAGCATAATCTAATGGTTTCTTTCAAAAAAATACGAAAAGAAAACCCGAAAGCCCACATTTATATGGTTGGCATTTATAATCCATTTCCGAATCGAACAGACAAGTTGCAGGAAAGCAAGCTGATTCACGAGTGGAACCGCATGGCAGTGAAAGTAATTTCCCGCCAAAAAAACACCACATTTGTTTCGGTTGAGGATGTATTCACGGGTAAAAACAAACAAGTCTATTTTTCTGATGAGCTGCATCCGAATAAAAAGGGATATACTCTCATTGGGAACCAGGTTTATAACCGCCTTAAATTAAACTGAATCAAAAAAAGCAGCTTCAAATCGAGCTGCTTTTTTCTCTATTGAGTATTGCGGGATGTTCGCCCGCCTTTTTTGCCGATATCTTCATAGAAATCACGATTATGGGCTTTGGATGTTGCCTGTCCGCCTTTTTGGCCGATTTCCTGATAAAATTCTTTGTCGTGAGAGCGGGAAGTAGCTTCTCCGCCTTTCTTACCGGCTTCTTCTCTGGACATGTTATGATCATTGTTCTTGGCCATTTGAAATCACTCCTTTATAGAATTCATTTTACTTTGGCCGTAGTTATGTGTACCCGGTATGATTTTTCTAAAACATAAAAGTGATTTTCAAATTTTATAGGAGGACAAGAGCGCAATAAAAAAACGCACCAGAACCAATATTAGGTGCGTTTAAACATTCGCTATTATCCTACTAAACGGATGAGCATGTGGGCGAGGGCATGCTGTTGATCTTTGTCGCCGACTTTCCAAAGCTCCTGAAGCAGCTTTTCCTCGGAGTTCTTGGGCTCCTCATGTGCAGCAAGATAACCAGCAACTTTTTCAGCGGCTTTTGCTAATTGCTCTTCGTCTAATCCCAGTTTTTGACCTTTGCTTACTTTGTCGGAAAGATACCCTTTAAATTGCTCAAAATCCTGTAAAATCTGTTCTTTCTTTTCGGAGTCCATTTGTGCTACTTTCTGGTCCACATTGTTTACATTTGTGTCAGCCATTTTTGCATTCCTCCTAAATGTAAGATAGTAGAGTAGTACCCGCTCCGATAAAAAGTCAATCCTGTTTTTTGAATAAAAATATTACAATTGTTATACAAAATTTCTACAATTTAGCTTCGGGATCTTTTGGTTCTTGCGGTCGCTGATCATGGCGGCTTTCCTCTTTATCTTTTGGTTTCTCTTCTTCTTCGAAGAATTTACTGCGTATTAAGGGTTCATTTCCATAAACGATCAACCGGTCACCTTCCTGAATTTCCTGCTCGTACAAGTTTTCTCGAATCGGCATATCTCCACGGATCAAGAGGATGATGTGAACATCTTCCCCCCGCTTAATTAAGGTATGAACTTTTTTACCCACATAGTGAAAGTCATCCCTTACCTCCAGGGTAGTAATAAAATCATCTTTATCAAAATAAAGTACATCTTTTATAGGCAGTTCGGAAAGTGGATAGCTGTCTTTTGTTTCCTCTTCTATTGTCTTTGAAAAGAAATGCCGGATCTGGGGGATTTTTAAGATAAACAGCAAAACGAGCAAACTTGAAGAAATAACCATGAGTTCCGTCGTTTTAAAATCATTGGATAAAATGTTGCTGATGGAAGAGATGATCACTGCAAGGGAAAAGGCACCAAAAAGGATAAGAAAGGCACTGATCTTTCTCCTGAGGGGATGGTCAATAATCAGCTTTGACTCGTCAGTGGTAAATCCTGTACCGGTCAGCATAGAGATGACCTGATACCGGGAGATGCTTTTTTTCAATCCTGTAAACACCAGTAGGGTAGATGCAATTTCAATGACGAGTCCAACGATAATCAGATAGAGAAGAATAAAAAAATAGCCCATATTTCAGCCTCCATTAGTCCTGTCTCTTCATTTATTCCATTGTTTACGGTTTTTAAAACAAAGAACTCCTGAATTTTGAATGAATTGGAAAAAGATACATTTTCCATCGAAGGCCGCTTCAATACATGTAAAAATTTATTTCCCCTCACGAAAATGTAGAGTATTATTTTAAATAAGATCTATGGCCGGGGCCAGTTTGTGCACGGGTCTTCTTTAGAATAAGCAAAGGAGAAGCAGATATTATGGGACAGCAGGCAATTATTGCACTAAGTATCTTTTTAATTACATACGGTTTAATCATTTCTGAAAAAGTACACCGTACCATCGTTTCCATCCTCGGTGGTGCCCTCATGGTTGCTTTCGGAGTCATTGACCAGGAAGTGGCAATCCACCATATTGATTTTAATACGATAGGGCTTCTTGTCGGAATGATGGTCATGGTGACCATTACCGCCGAAACCGGCCTTTTTAAATTCATCGCCATCTGGGCGGCGAAAAAGGTGAAAGGAGATCCGATCAAAACCTTAATTATCCTTGGACTGATTACAGCAGTGGGATCAGCCTTTTTGGATAACGTAACAACAGTTTTGCTCGTTGTTCCTGTTACCTTCAGTGTGACAAGAAGGTTGAACCTGAACCCGATTCCTTTTTTAATGACGGAAATCTTTGCTTCCAACATTGGAGGAACCGCCACGATGATCGGCGACCCACCCAATATTATGATTGGAAGTGCGGTCAAGGAGCTTACCTTTTTAGCCTTTATTAAAAACCTTTCCCTGGTCTGCGCCATTATACTGGTGGTTACCATTGTGATTATGGCTTTCTTTTACCGTAAAGGTTTAACAACGAAGCCAGAACTTGTAGCAAATTTAATGAAACTGGATGAGAAGAAGGAAATTGTGGATCACAACCTGCTTCGCAAATGCCTTTTTGCACTTGGGCTAACGATTGCAGGCTTTTTTCTTCATCAGTTTATTCATGTGGAAACCGCAACCATCGCTCTTTTCGGTGCCTTTTTGCTGTTGCTTATGGCTGGGGAAAAGCATCTCGAGTACGCATTGGAAAAAGTGGAATGGACGACCCTTTTCTTTTTTATCGGATTGTTTGTCATTGTCGCCGGCCTTGTTGAAACCGGCATTATTGCGAGTGTCGCTAAACAGGCGATGGAGTGGACCGGCGGTGATCTTAAGGCAACAACCTTTTTGATTTTGTGGATGAGTGCGATTGCTTCAGCCTTTGTGGACAACATCCCATTTGTAGCCACCATGATTCCCATGATCAAGGAAATGGGGAACATGGGAATCACCAATCTTGATCCGTTATGGTGGAGCTTGGCTCTTGGCGCATGTCTGGGAGGAAACGGCACGCTGATTGGGGCGAGTGCCAACCTGGTCGTGGCTGGTCTTGCGGGCAAAGAGGGCTACCACATTTCTTTTGTTAAATATTTGATTATTGGATTCCCACTCATGATTTTATCCATTATTATTTCCAGTGTTTATGTGTATTTGCGTTACCTCATGTAGTAAAAAAAACCCCTTCTGTCCAGAAGGGGTTTTTTGCATTTTAATCATGAAAGGCACAAGCATAAAAGTTGATAAGTATACATAAAGGAAGTAGGGTAAATATACTAACACACTGACGGATAAAAGCGGAAACTACTCTAAGAATAGATGGTGAGACCATGATCGATTTTGTTAAAACTGACTTTCAGTACCGATGGATGGAAAAGCTTAAAGAACTACGCTTACAGTTTGCAGAGCGGGCACCTTTACATGATAAGGAGGGTACGTTTCCATTTGAGAATTTTAAAGACCTGGGAGAGGCCGGCTATTTGTCATTGACCGTACCGGAAAAGTATGGAGGACAGGAAATTAGTCTGTACGATTACATTTTATTTCAAGAAGAAATTGCACGGGGAGACGGCTCCACAGCTCTATCTGTCGGCTGGCATCTTGGTGTGGTTATGGATTTGGATGACCGCCAGTCATGGAAAGAGCAAACATTTGAGAAGCTTTGCAAAAGGATTGTTCATTCCAAGAGTCTCGTAAACCGGGCATCGACAGAGCCCGCAACCGGAAGCCCGACACGAGGGGGCAAACCCCAAACAACAGCAGAGCGAAAGGGAAATCAATGGATGTTAAATGGCCGAAAATCTTTTACATCCATGGCACCGGCCCTGGATTACTCGATCATTTCTGCTTCAGTGAAGGATTCGGATCAGGTTTCTTCTTTCCTTGTCTCTCATAAGCAGCCTGGGGTTTCCATTGAAGAAAAATGGGACACTTTGGGGATGCGTGGCACGCGAAGTGATGACCTGGTGCTGAAAAATGTAGCAGTTGAGTCTGAGAATCTCGTGGAAACTGCAGATCAGGAGGGCAATCAGCAGCTGCCAAAAGGCTGGCTTCTCCATATTCCTGCATGCTATCTGGGCATTGCAAGAGCAGCAAGGGACTTCGCTGTTGAATTTGCGAAAACGTATGAGCCAAACAGCCTGAAAGGGCCGATTAAAGACGTCCCTGAAGTGCAGCGGAAGATCGGCTTAATGGATGTGGAGCTTTTTAAAGCCAGACAGCTCATGTATGGCGTGATTGAACGCTGGGAAGCTGAACCGCAAAACAGAAAAAATCTTGGCAGCTCTCTGGCGGCGGTGAAATATGTGGCCACCAACAGTGCGAATGAAGTGGTGGACCTGGCCATGAGAATTGTCGGCGCACACAGCTTGTTCAAGGTTAATCCGCTGCAGCGGTATTATCGGGATGTCCGGGCAGGACTGCATAATCCTCCGATGGATGATGCGGTCATCGCCCTGTTTGCCAGGCAGGCCCTATCTGATTAAACATAGACGGAGAGAGGTGGATGTATCCACCCTCTCTTTTTTAAACTGTAAGAGCATTTTAGTGATGAGTAATCTCTGAACGATTATCACAGTATTTGGGAAATATTGTTGCTAAAGGGTGAAAGGAGAATGGTCATTTAGCGCAGAATATGTTGGTTAATCACTATGATGAAACGGGGTGTACAGGATGAGAAACAGTTCTGAAGAAAGAACGGTACAGATTCTGGGTGAACATTCGCTTAACCTGCTTCACAACAATGGTCTTTTAGTTGTCAGTGAAGACGAATGGAATGAACTCCAAACTGTAAAAAGGGAATCTGAACTGGAAATAAAACGGCTGAAAAAAGAATTGTTTCATGCGGCCAAAAAACTGGCTACCTGGAGATCCTTTGGAAAATCATGCAGCTAATAGCCTCGATGTTATTTTTTTATAAGATGGGGTAAAGTAGAAAAAAGCTTTGCCCTTTACATAGGGTAGGGGGGTATGGTAAGCTACGAGTAAGGAGATGATTGCAATGGAGATTGAAGAGCAAGATATTCACTGTTCTGCCGAAAGGAAAAGTCATCATTCGGATAAAATGAAAAGCAATCTGCTGACCAGGCTAAACCGTATTGAAGGACAAATACGGGGTGTAAAAGGTATGATTGAACGCGATACGTATTGCGATGATGTTCTTACTCAGCTTTCTGCCATTCAATCTGCCCTCAATAGCGTCGGAAAACTTCTTCTTGAGGGCCATATGAGAAGCTGTGTAGTAGAGCGCATTCAAGAAGGAGAGCTTGAAGTGATAGATGAGCTCTTGATTACTGTAAAGAAATTAATGAAATAAGCCATATTGAAGGAGGATATTACCATGGAGAACGTAACATTGAATGTTAAAGGAATGTCTTGTGCGCATTGTGTGAATGCAGTAGAAGGAAGTGTAGGCAAACTTCCGGGTGTAGAACAAGTTCATGTCCACCTTGAAGAAGGAACAGTGGAAGTAAAATATGATGCCAATAAAGTTGGACTGGATAAAATAAAAGATACCATTGATGATCAGGGTTATGATGTAGCCTGACGGTATAAAGAGAAACGTGCGGATGCGCGTTCTCTTTTTGGATAAAAATATACCCTGTAAGGGTATAAAGAGGTGAATTTCATGGAACCCAATCTCAAAGAAACGACTCTGCCAATCTCGGGAATGACCTGTGCAGCCTGTGCGATGCGTATAGAAAAAGGACTGAAAAAGCTGGATGGAGTTGAAGATGCTAACGTTAACCTGGCCTTGGAGAGATCAAAAGTCGTGTATGATCCCCAGAAAACGTCATCCAAACAATTTCAGCAAAAGATAGAAGACCTCGGCTACGGAATTTCAGGAGAAAAAGAAAAGTTAGAGATTACTGGCATGACCTGTGCCGCCTGTTCTGCACGAATCGAAAAAGGGCTGAACAAATTGGAGGGCGTCATTGAAGCCACTGTGAATCTTCCTCTTGAATCGGCAACGGTGAGCTACTTGCCTTCGCAGGTTTCTGCCGCCGATATGATCAGGAAAATAGAAGACCTCGGGTACGGTGCCCGTCTCAAAGAGGGCGAAGGCGAACAAACGGCTCAGCTGAGGGAAAAAGAAATTCAAAACCAGCTCGGCAAATTTTTCTTTTCACTGATTCTTTCCTTGCCGTTGTTATGGGCAATGGCCAGTCATTTTTCATTTACATCCTTTCTTTATGTACCTGAAATGTTCATGAACCCCTGGGTGCAGCTCGCTTTGGCTACCCCGGTTCAATTTGTCATCGGCAAACAATTTTATAGTGGGGCCTACAAAGCGTTGAAAAATAGGAGCGCCAATATGGATGTTCTTGTCGCACTTGGAACGTCAGCTGCTTATTTTTACAGCCTTTATCTCAGTATTCGTTTGGCTGTCAGAGGACTTCATATGCCTGAATTGTATTTTGAAACCTCCGCTGTATTGCTTACATTGATCATTCTTGGGAAGTGGTTTGAAGCAAGGACAAAGGGAAGATCTTCTGATGCGATTAAAAAACTGATGGGTCTTCAAGCGAAAACCGCACTGGTCGAGCGGGATGGAAGTGAAGTCGAAGTGCCACTGGCAGAAGTCATCCCCGGAGATTTGGTGTACATCAAGCCGGGAGAAAAGGTGCCGGTGGACGGAGAAGTCGTGGAAGGCCGTTCGGCTGTTGATGAATCCATGCTGACTGGAGAAAGTGTTCCTGTGGATAAGGAAGCCGGTGACCTTCTGATCGGGGCAACGATCAACCGCAACGGATTCTTAAAGATGAAGGCAACAAAGGTTGGAAAAGATACGGCATTATCCCAGATCATTAAAGTAGTTGAGGAAGCGCAAGGTTCAAAGGCTCCGATTCAGCGGCTGGCTGACCGCATCTCGGGAATATTTGTCCCTATTGTTGTTGGATTGGCTGTCCTGACATTCTTGATTTGGTTTTTTGGAGTTTCCCCTGGTGATTTTTCAGAATCACTTGAAAAACTGATTGCGGTACTTGTTATTGCCTGTCCGTGCGCGCTTGGGCTGGCAACGCCTACGTCCATCATGGCAGGATCAGGAAGAGCAGCCGAGCACGGCATCCTTTTTAAAGGCGGAGAGCATCTGGAAAATACCCATCGCATGGATACGGTTATACTGGATAAAACCGGGACGGTGACCTATGGACGACCGGTTGTTACGGATATGCTGCCAGAAAACGGTATGGAAAAGGAAGAACTGCTGTTACTGGCTGGCAGTGCTGAAAGAAATTCAGAACATCCACTGGCACAAGCGATTGTTGAAGCCATGAAAGAGAAAAAATTAACGGCCCTTCCTTCACGTGAATTTGAAGCATTGCCTGGGCATGGAATCAAAGTTCACATTCAAGACCGGTCTGTTCTTATTGGCAACCGCAAGCTGATGAAAGAATATGGAATCAACCCTGAAAAAGCCTTTGGAAAAATGAAGGAATTAGAGGAACAGGGAAAAACGGTTATGCTTGTCGGTGTGGAGGGAGGCTTCGCGGGCATGTTGGCGGTTGCTGATACGGTTAAAGAAACATCGAAGGAAGCGGTTGAGCGTCTGAAGGAGATGCATATTGATGTCTGGATGATCACCGGTGACAATGAGCGCACAGCAAATGCCATCGCCCGTCAGGTTGGAATCGAGCATGTGATTGCAGGAGTACTTCCGGAAGGAAAAGCGGAAGAAGTAAAAAATCTGCAGGAAAAAGGGAAAAAAATAGCGATGGTCGGTGACGGAATAAATGATGCACCGGCTCTGGCTTTAGCGGATATTGGAATGGCCATTGGGACCGGTGCGGATGTAGCTATGGAGGCCGCGGATATTACATTAATCCGGGGAGATCTAAACAGCATTGCCGACGCCATTTTTATGAGTCGAAAGACCATTCGCAACATTAAACAAAATCTGTTCTGGGCATTTGCCTACAACGCGATTGGAATCCCTTTTGCCGCTTCCGGATTTTTGGCTCCCTGGCTGGCAGGTGCGGCTATGGCCTTCAGTTCGGTATCCGTTGTGCTAAACGCCCTAAGGTTGCAAAAGATCAAATTGTGAAGGAGGAGTCTGGTGATGCCTGCGATTATCAGAAAATGGGTACTTTCAGCTGCTGGGATTCTGATTCTCATTATGGCAGCTTATGGCTTGTTAACGGGAAAGTGATCACCTATCCTTTTATCGTAAATGTCAAAAAAAAATCCAAAAAAGCTTCGGTCATGCTTAGCATACCGAAGCTTTTTTGTGTGAATCAACCTGTTCTTTTTGAAAGAGAAAGATTGCTGTTTTTTTTGTTTTTACGGAGGCTGTACACGATGCCCGCCACCCATAGTACTCCAAGAATCGTATACACGGACTGTAAAGATGTTCCTGAAACCCCAACCGTTTGAAGGATGGTGCGGGCATTCGTAAAGATAATTAGTCCGCCCACCACAACACCGAGAATATGGGAAGGAATAATCTTAACAAGATAAGCTGCGATCGGTGCAGCAATCAATCCGCCGGCCATAAGGGCAATGACCCACATCCAGTTCACCTGATGCCAACCAAGGGAGATCAGGAAACCGATGGTTGCGGATAAGGCAACCGCAAATTCACTTGTATCAACAGAGCCAATGACTTTTCTTGTAGACGTTCCGTTTTTGGCCAGCAGGACCGGAGTGGCTACCGGCCCCCATCCTCCGCCGCCTGTCGCATCAAGGAATCCGGCAACCAATCCCAAGGGAATGAGCTGCTTGCGGCTGAACGCTTTTTCGTGCTCCGTTACTTTATTGTTCTTTTTAAATAAAAAACGGTAAAGAATATAAAATCCTAGAAATAGCAGGAAAAAGGATACATAAGGCTTTACAATGTCACCGGGAAGGCTTGACAAGAAGCAAGCGCCAGTGAAGGCACCGATTGATCCCGGAATAATAAGCCTATAGATAATCTTTTTATCCACATTTCCAAAGCGTATATGAGAAACCCCGGAAGCTGCAGTAGTTACGACTTCAGCAAAATGCACGGAAGCCGAGGCAACGGCGGGTGCGATTCCGAAGGCAAGCAGCAGGGAAGTTGAAGTCAGTCCGTAGGCCATACCGAGCGATCCGTCAATGAGTTGGGCCACGAGGCCGATTAGTGCCAAGACAATCAATTTTTTCATGGTTTACTCCTCCTGTCACGTAAAAAAAAAGACTCCTAACTACTGTTTGTTAAGAGCCTTCGGTTTTTCCGATCAGCTTAGTGTGATTAAATTAATATTTACTATATTCAATAACAGTGAACTCTGTCAATAATATTTAAACAAATTTTCAATAAATTTTTTTAATCCGATAAGAATAATAGGGTTTCCTTTATAATAAATATGTGGTATTATTTAAAAAAATAAAAAAACTTATCCAGAGTGGTGAAGGGAACTGGCCCGATGAAACCCGGCAACCTGCAATTTTTGCAAGGTGCTAACTCCAGCAGAATGTTTATTACATTTTGGAAGATAAGGTAATATGTTTACCTCGTCAGCCTTTCCGAAATGGGAAGTTTTTTTTATTGTCCAAAAGCGAGCAAACCAGAGAATAAGGAGGTTCTGATGTGGTAAACGGTCCAAACCAGGATGAAATTTTCGAGCAGTTGAAAGAAATGCTGAACAGTATAAGATATGGTTCCATTACATTGATTGTTCAAGATGGAAAACTGATCCAGATTGAAAAAAATGAAAAGGTTCGATTCAAGTAAACCATTCGCTGACTAGAAAACTAGAGGCGGATGCTTCCCATATTTGTTGATTTATCGGCCTTTTTTTATAAAAATGTGCAAAAGGATAAACATTTTGCATCGAAAGCCATATGCTTACTAAAAGGGGTGGTTTACTATGCTTAAGTATGATACATGGGAGGAGCAGGAACATGATTTCCCGTTCCCATCAGACAGCGAAACAAAAGGCGCGATGGAAGTCCTGCAATGGGCCTACGATTATTACGGAGATGAATTGGTTTATGCCTGCAGCTTTGGCATAGAGGGCAGCGTACTCGTAGATTTGATTTCAAAGGTCAAGCCCGATGCACGGGTTGTTTTTCTTGATACGGGCCTTCATTTTAAAGAAACCTATGAGGTTATTGAAAAAGCGAAAGAAAAATATCCGTCACTTAATATTGAAATGAAAAAACCGGCACTCAGTGTCGCCGAACAAGCGGGCGAACATGGTGACGAACTATGGAAAAGGAATCCAAACCTATGCTGCCAAATCAGAAAGGTGATTCCACTTGAAGAAACACTGAGCGGTGCCTCAGCGTGGCTTTCGGGGCTCAGAAGAGAACAGTCAGAAACAAGGCGCAATACTCAATATGTGAATAAAGATAACCGCTTCAAATCCATTAAAATATGTCCGCTGATCCACTGGACGTATAAAGACATATGGAGATATGCACATAAACATAGTCTCCCTTATAATACGTTGCACGACCAGGGCTACCCGAGCATCGGATGTCAGCCTTGTACCCTTCCTGCCGATTGGGCGTCAGGAGATGCAAGATCTGGCCGTTGGTCCGGTCAGGGTAAAACAGAATGTGGTCTTCACCAATAATTTCAATTACAGGAGGAACAATTTAAATGGCTATTTTACCGCACGGAGGAAAACTCATTAACCGATACGAACCAGAATATTCAACAAACCATATTCAAAAAGAAGTGGAACTGGATGCCACCTCACTGAGCGATCTTGAGCTGATTGGGATAGGAGCATATAGTCCGATTACCGGATTTCTGACAGAAAAAGATTATTTATCAGTTGTAAACGATCTCCGTCTGGCAGATGGCGCAGTATGGAGTATTCCGATCGTCCTTCCGGTACAGGAAAAAACAGCACGTACCCTTTCGACCGGTGACGAAGTAAAGCTTACGTTTAACGGGGAGACCTATGGTGTCATCGAGGTGCAGGATGTTTACCGTCCGGATATTAAACATGAAGCACAGCAAGTTTATCAAACAACCGATGTTGAGCACCCGGGAGTAAAGAAGATTTTAGAACGCCCTTCCTATTATATTGGTGGTCCGGTTAAACTGGTAAAACGTCCGAAAAAGGACCGATTCAATGAGTACCGTCTTGATCCAGCGGAAACCCGCAAAGAATTTGAGGAACGGGGATGGAAAACCATTGTTGGCTTCCAAACAAGGAACCCAGTTCACCGTGCACATGAATATATTCAAAAAACAGCGCTTGAGACAGTAGACGGACTTTTCCTTAATCCGTTGGTTGGTGAAACCAAATCAGACGATATTCCGGCTGATGTCCGTATGGAAAGCTATGAAATTCTGCTTAAAAACTACTATCCGAAAGATCGTGTGTTCCTGGCCGTATTCCCGGCAGCAATGAGATATGCCGGACCTCGCGAAGCTATTTTTCATGCCATGGTCCGTAAAAACTTCGGCTGTACGCACTTTATCGTCGGAAGGGACCATGCCGGAGTCGGCAACTATTACGGCACGTATGATGCTCAGAAAATCTTTACACGATTTACATCCGAAGAGCTCGGGATTACTCCGATGTTTTTCGAGCACAGTTTTTACTGTGTAAAGTGCGAGGGAATGGCATCTTCCAAAACATGCCCTCACGACAAGGAATATCATGTCATCCTTTCCGGAACAAAGGTAAGGGAATTGCTGAGAAACGGGGAGCTTCCGCCAGCCGAATTCAGCCGCAAAGAAGTAGTGGAAGTCCTGATTAAAGGACTAAAAGAAAAAGAACCGGCAAAGGCATAAGGAGGAGCAAAATGAGTCAGGCACAAAACATTACATGGCACCAGTCGGCTGTAACCAAAGAAGACAGAAGAAAACAAAATGCCCACCAGAGCTTTGTCATCTGGCTGACAGGATTGTCCGGTTCCGGTAAATCCACTCTGGCGAATGAATTGGCAAAAGAGCTGTATCAGCGCCAGGTCAGAAACTATGTGTTGGATGGCGACAACATCCGCCACGGGTTAAATAAAGATCTTGGGTTTTCAGATGAGGACAGGAAAGAAAACATCCGTCGGATCGGAGAAGTATCTAAATTATTCGTTGACAGTGGAACTGTCGTTCTTACAGCTTTTATCTCTCCTTTTATTGAAGACCGGGAGAGCGCAAGACAGATTCTTGGTGAAGGCGAATTTCATGAAATTTATGTAAAATGCCCGCTTGAGGAATGTGAGAACCGGGATCCAAAAGGATTATACAAAAAGGCAAGAAAAGGCGAGATTCGGGAATTTACCGGAATTGATTCACCATATGAAGAACCAGCTTCACCTGAATTTGTTGTGGATACACAGGCCTCCAGCATTGAAGAATGTACGGCACAAGTTATTGCGTATCTTGAAAGCAAAAATCTGATTTAACTTTTTAATATTTTAAGGAAGGCAGGTGATGAACATGGGCAAAGTATATTTGGTGGGAGCAGGGCCGGGTGATGCGGAACTTATCACTGTAAAAGGTGTCAGATGTATCAGGGAAGCGGATATCATCCTTTATGACAGGCTTGTGAATAAAGAGCTGTTGAATTATGCCCGTCTGGATGCCGATTTGATTTATTGCGGAAAGCTGCCGGGTTTTCATACCATGCAGCAGGAAACGATCAATCATTTTCTCGTTAAGCATGCCAAAAATGGAAAAACTGTCACCCGTTTAAAAGGTGGAGATCCATTTGTGTTTGGCAGAGGCGGGGAGGAAGCAGAGGTCCTTGTTAAGCATCAGATCGAATTTGAAGTGGTACCGGGAATTACATCTGGCATCGCTGTCCCTGCTTATGCAGGGATTCCGGTTACTCACCGGGATTTCAGTGCGAGCTTTGCCATCGTCACCGGCCACAGAAAAGAAGGACAGGATGAAGTGCAAAAGTGGAAAAGCCTGGCCAAAGGTATTGATACGATCGCTATTTATATGGGAGTCAAAAATCTTCCCTATATCTGCGAAAGTCTGATAAAGTATGGTAAGAGCAAATATACCCCTGCAGCTTTGATTCAATGGGGATCAACAGCCGAGCAGCGGACGGCCACCGGGACGCTTGCTACCATTGAAAATGTGGCCAGGCAGGAAGGTATAGAGAATCCCAGCATGATTATTATTGGAGAAGTCGTGGGACTCCGTGACCAAATCAGCTGGTTTGAAAAGACACTGGCCAAAAACGAACCTTCTTCTATTACGATAAGTGAGGCGTTGTAAATGAAAGCATTGCTCCTCATCTGCCATGGCAGCAGAACAAAAGCTGGTACGGAAAAGGCAAGAGAATTTGCCGAGCAGTGTATGAGGCATATTGATTATCCTATTAAAGAAGTTTGTTTTTTAGAGCTGTCCAAGCCGGACATTGCCAAAGGTGTCGAATCTTGCGTACGGCAAGGAGCCACTTCTATTTGTGCTATTCCTATTCTTTTATTGACAGCGGTTCATGCAAAAGAAGACATTCCCGGAGAACTGCAGATCCAGCAGGAACGTTTTCCACATATCGAGTTCTCATATGGTAAGCCCTTTGGTGTTCATGAATCCATTTCTTCATTATTATGGGAACGGATTACTGAATCTACGGATGCTTTTAAGGAAAAGTCACTCATCCTGCTTGTCGGCAGAGGGAGCAGTGACCCTGACGTGAAAAGGGATCTAAAGGCTATTGCTGCTCATCTTGAGGAAAACTATAAAATTCCTCCCATTGAAACCTGTTTTCTAACTGCAGCCCAGCCCAGCTTTGAGGAAATGCTGAGACTGGCCGGATGGGGATATGAACAAGTGATTATTGTGCCTTATCTACTGTTTCCCGGCATCCTTTTAGGCGGAATGAAAAAGGCCATTGCCGAGCAGGCCAGGGAGACTGGTCAGGAGTTAATCCTGTGTGAGGCGCTTGGCTATCATCCCGTTCTTCAAGAGGTACTGCTTTCGAGGATAGATGAAGCCCAAAGACAGCGGACGGTTGTGTAGGATGTATCCGATTGTTCTTGAGCTGAAGGGAAAGCAGGCTGTTGTTGTCGGTGGTGGAACGGTAGCTTTTCGAAAAATCCAAGGTCTATTGGAAGCCGGCGCGTTCGTGCAGGTCATCAGCCCCGAAGCTACTGATGAGATTAAATCTCTACATGCTGCCAATAAGGTAATGTGGAAACAGAAAAAAGCGGAGCCAGTGGATTACGAGGGTGCTTTCATTATTTTTGCAGCTACCAATGATCCTGCAGCGAACCAGGAGGTGGTCCGGTATGCCGGCCCATCCCGTCTGGTTAATGTCGTCGACCAGCCTACACTTGGCAGTTTTACCGTTCCTGCAGTAGCAAGAAGAGGCCGATTAGTACTCTCCGTTTCTACCGGAGGAGCCAGTCCCATTCTTGCTAAACGAATCAGGAATGATTTGTTGGCCGCTTATCCGGAGGATTACGAAGCCTATACGGAATTCCTTTTTTACTGTCGGGAAAAGCTGAAAAAATGGAAGGCTTCCTCTGATAAAAAGCAGAAACTTCTTCATGAAATGCTGGACGAACAGTACATTCGCTCTGGTGAAAAACAACAGGCATTCATCGATACACTTGACCAAAAAGTCACCTGATTTGGAATTGCACACAGTGCAAATTCCCAGGTGGCTTTTTTATTTTTGTATAGTACATAAACCGAAATATAAATATCCTAAAATTTTTTGCGGAAAGCGAAACCTTTTCTTATAATTTACGTTTATATGTATGAAGCGCGCTAGAAGTATTATGAAAAATAAACATGTTTTTCCAAAATGGGGTCAGTAGTATGCTATAATGATCCCATATAATGGATAAAAAGAAGAGGGTTTAAGTCATTTGAAAAAGGAGAGTGCCGAATGGAGATCATGGGATATCCAATGGAAACAGTCTACCTGACAGGACTTATTATTTTTGGATGTATCACGTTTTTATATGTACTGGTAAGTGATTTGATTCAAGGGGCGTTTGATGTATTTTCCCATATCCTGAACCCGACGCTCTTGCTTTCCTTTTTCACCTTGCTGAGTGCGGGAGGATATATTCTGGAAATGGTGACCCCGCTCAGCAGCTGGTTAATAATGGGCTTGGCAGCTGGCGTCTCCTTTGTTCTGGTGTCGCTGCTAAATATCTTTGTTCTGATTCCCCTTGCCTCTGCAGAAGCGTCTTTAAACTACTCGGAAGCAGACCTTCGGGGAAGGATTGGGAAGGTCATCACTTCTATTCCAATCAATGGATTTGGGGAGGTATTTATTGAAGGAATCAGCGGAAATATCGCCAAAACAGCGGTGAGTTTGAATAATGAGCCGATCGGGCAGGGAGAAAAAATTCTTATTGTGGATGTAAAAAGCGGAGTCGTTCATGTATTGCCATATGAACAGGCCGCAATGCTGTAAATAAATGGACAGGGGGAAACAAGATGACACCTATTTTTATCGTTGCAGGTATTGCTGTATTTATCGTTATTGCGTTAGTTGCAGTTTTTGTTACCAAGTATAAGACGGCAGGTCCGGATGAGGCACTGATTGTTACGGGGAGCTTTCTCGGGAACAGAAATGTAAATATCGACGAATCAGGAAACAAAATAAAGATTGTCAGGGGCGGAGGAACTTTCGTATTCCCGGTATTTCAACAGTCCGAACCACTGAGCCTTCTTTCGAGCAAGTTAGAAGTGCAAACTCCCGAAGTATACACCGAACAGGGGGTTCCTGTGACGGCTGATGGAACCGCCATTATCAAGATTGGCAGTTCGATAGGAGAAATCGCAACAGCGGCAGAACAGTTTCTTGGAAAAACCAAACAAGACCGCGAGCTTGAAGCAAGAGAAGTTCTGGAAGGGCATCTGCGTTCCATTCTTGGCTCTATGACCGTGGAAGAAATCTATAAAAACCGTGATAAGTTTTCCCAGGAAGTGCAGCGAATTGCTTCGCAAGATCTGGCAAAAATGGGTCTTATCATCGTTTCCTTCACAATCAAGGATGTAAGGGATAAAAACGGATACCTGGAAGCACTCGGTAAGCCGAGAATCGCCCAGGTGAAGCGTGATGCTGATATTGCGACGGCAGAAGCGGAGAAAGAAACCCGTATCAAGCGGGCAGAAGCAAATAAAGAAGCGCAAAAGTCAGAGCTTGAGCGTGCGACCGAAGTGGCGGAGGCGGAAAAAATCAACCAGTTGAAAATTGCTGAATACCGCAGAGAACAGGATATAGCCAAAGCAAAGGCGGACCAGGCCTACCATCTGGAAGAAGCACGCGCGAAGCAGGAAGTAACGGAGCAGCAGATGCAAATCAAGATTATTGAACGTCAAAAGCAAATTGAATTGGAAGAAAAAGAGATTGCGAGACGAGAGAAACAATATGATTCTGAAGTGAAGAAAAAAGCGGATGCAGACCGTTACTCTGTAGAGCAAGCGGCAGAGGCGGAAAAACGCAAACAGGTTGCTGAAGCAGATGCCCATAAGTACAGAGTAGAGGCAATGGCAGCAGCAGAAGCCGAAAAAGTGCGGCTCGAAGGGCTTTCCAAAGCAGAAGCAGAACGTGCAAAAGGGGAAACCGAAGCCGAGGTTATCCGTCTGAAAGGACTGGCTGAAGCAGAGGCGAAAGAAAAGATTGCCGAAGCCTTTGAAATGTTCGGTCAAGCGGCTATTCTTGATATGATCGTCTCCATGCTTCCAGCTTACGCGAAGGAAGTTGCCAGCCCGCTTTCCAATATCGATAAAATCACAGTAGTGGATACTGGCGGCAATGGTGAGAACGGAGGAGCGAATAAGGTGACCGGCTATGCCACCAACCTCATGGCTTCCCTTCAGGAAACGTTAAAGGCATCATCTGGAATTGATATGAAAGAACTGATTGAGAATTTTTCAGGCAAGGGCAATGTACGACAAAGCATTGACGGACTAAGATACGACCTGGTTAAAAAAAGCAAGGAGCCGGGATCCATAGACCGCAGCGAAGACCCAGTGCCGGTGGAATAGGAAGCAATAGAAAGGGATGACCTGATTGTTCAGGTGATCCTTTTTTAATGAAAACTTTTTAAAGGATGGTTGTGGCTTGCAGGAGTTATTCCTTGACAAGTTGATTGGAGTGCAAGGTGCGAGACTCCGCCGCCGGGATATGCGTGACAGGTGAGATCAGGTAGGCGTTTACGCCGGTCAATGAGGCGCTAGCGCCGACGGGCTCAGCGCACCCCCCTCCCCCCGCGCGAAAGTAGGCGCTCGCGCCGTAAAAGCGAGCATCCTGGAAAGGAAAGAAACTTCTCTCAAGAGCAACAAAGGATACTGCTTTTAAAAATGAAGTCTAAAGGAACCCCAGTAAAAGCTGAAGGTCTTCGAGAACCATTTTACCGCCGTATCCGATAAATAGCACACCAAACAGAATATCCAAATGGGATTGAAAGCGGGCTACCTGTTGGCGAATGCGCTGCATGCCGACGACAGGAAGAATCGCAAGATACCAGCATGAATTGCCGGAAAGAAAAATCAGGGCACTGCCAACTGGCTCTGACGCCAGTTGTTGGGCAGTAACGAATTGAGGGAAAATGCTTAAAAAGAAGAGGCTGACCTTTGGATTTAGAAGATTGCTCCAAAAACCTCGCTGATAGGCAAGAAGGGAAGAAAGGGCGATGTGTGTAATGCTCGATGGATCATGTGCAGGCGAAATTCTCCTAAACAGGTTGTGATAGCCTAAATAAATTAAATATGAAGCCCCTGCTATGCGGATTAACAAGTATAATAGAGCTGATTCCTTTAAGATGACTGACAATCCAAGAACAGCCAGGGTAAGATGGAGGATAAAGCTTGTACGATTTCCAAGAAACGTGACGTAGCCCATACGTGTCCCGTGGCTGAGCGTATGCTTTGTCATCAACAGAAAATCAGGACCGGGAGAAGCTGCAAGAGCCAGTCCGAGTAAAAACAGAATCAGCATGATTGGCCTCCAAGTATAGTAGCTTGTATACTCTCACTATATGTTTGTCCATCGCATTTCAACACAAAAGGAACTATTAGGCAGACGGGAAGTGAAACAATGAAATTATTCCATTATCATTTTTGGACTGATCGAGTAGAAGAAACAGAAAATTATTATCGAAAACTGGGGTTTACTGTTGGATCACGGTATGCGATGGAAAAGGGTACGGTCACACCTTATCATCCGCCGCTTGAATGGGAAGACTTTCGGGAGAATGCCCTCCTTTTTCGGATCATTGAGGTTAGAAGGGGAAAGGTGAATATTACATTTGGTGCAGGCAAGAAACCGATCTTTGACCATATTGGGTATCTTGTGAGCGAGGAAGAGCTTGAACACATTTGCAATCGGGCGGACGTTATGGGCTGGAAAACAGAAATCGGAGCACGCAGAACGTTTATTTTTACGCCGTACCGTTTTAAGATTGAACTCCAAACAAGAAAAGAAACGGTGAATGATGAGAAAATATCCATCTCCAGGATGATGATTAAAGGACCAGATGAATCCTTTAAAAGAGATCTTGAAAGGCTTTTTCATCGTAACTTGGAGGAAATTGTTTTTGAAGAAGGAGAGCAGCTTCAACTTCAGGAAGTCTGGATGTATGGTGTGGAAGGCAGCGGCAAAGACCCGAACAAGGTTATCGTTACAGGCTGCTAAAAAAAAGCAGGAAGCCTCTATTTTGGGGGGCTCCTGCTTTTTTTCTTTCTATAATACGGATAATTTAAATTCCTTAAGACCGTAAACAAATGTGCTCTCAATCGGCTCAAGGGAAAAGCCGGAGCTTCTTTCAAAACGCGGATACCGTTTGATCCATTCTGCCATCGCAATCTCGGCCTCAAGCCTTGCAAGGGGTGCACCCAGGCAAAAGTGGATACCCTTTCCGAATGCGAGATGAGGATTAGGCTTTCTTCGTATATTGAATTGATGGGCGTTCTCAAATTGCTGTTCATCCCGGTTTGCAGACCCCATCCAGGCAACGACAATATTACCTGCTTTAATTTGGGAGCCATTGAGAACCGTATCTTCTTTTGCAACACGGCTCATGGATTGTACAGGGGAACGATACCGGAGCACTTCTTCAATGGTAAGCGGAAGGGTTCCTGCAGGATCTTTGAAAATCTCTTCATAAAGCTCGGGGAACTCAGTAAAGCAATAATAAGCATTGCTGATTAAGTTTGTTGTGGTTTCATTTCCTGCAACCAAAAGGAGAATACAAAAACCGATAATCTCATCTTCTGTGAGCATGGTTCCTTGCATTTCTGCATCAATCAGTACAGATATGATGTCTTCACCCGGCTGCTTTCTTTTCATGGCGATGATTTCTTTAAAATAAACATAAAGCTCGTAATACGTTCTCTGCTGATTTTCTTCCAGTCGTTTAATCGCCTCGGGGCTGTTATCCGTTGGTCCGGCAACCACCCATTCAGACCAGTCCTTGAATTTAGCCTGATCTTTAATCGGTACGCCCAATATTTCGGCAATCACCATTACAGGCAGCGGATAAGAGTACTGCTTGACCAAATCAATTTCAGAAGGGTTCTGTATTTCGTCCAGCAGTTGGTTCGCAATTCGCTCGATGCGGGGCCGCCAGTCTTTCATAACCCTTGGAGTAAATGCTTTGTTCACCAGGGAACGCATTTGTGTATGCTTAGGTGGATCGATGCTGATCAAGCTAAGCTCAATGGGAGAGGCCTGTTCTCCTTCCTGCCTTCTTGAGCGGTTGGAAGAAAACAAATCCTTATTTTCAAGTACGTTTTTTACGCTTTGATAGTCAAAAGCATCCCATGCTCCCCGCTTTTCATCCCAACGCACAGGAGTTTCCTTTCGCATCTTTTCATACCAGGCAAACGGTTCATAACGTTCTTCTTTCGTTGAAATTTCTGATACTTGTCGAAATGCTGTTTGAATGGAATTATCCACGGTCGCTTCCCTCCAATTTTTGGGTGGTTACATTTAAAGGATACGTGCAATTCCCAAAAAGTACAAAGAATATCCCCTCTAAATCTTTTACTATTTCAAATATTCAGGAATTAATTAGTTTTACTTATGGAAACAACGAGCTTTTTAGTAATTTTCATAACGGAGCGGGTTGCATATGATAAAGATGAAGGGAGAGGGTTCCATGGATATTAAAGCAAAGGTTCAAGAGCAATTTGGCAAGAATGCGGACAACTACATTACAAGTCCGATCCACGCAAAAGGCAAGGATCTTGAACTCATGGTGATGCTTTCAAAGGCCACCGCACAAGATCGTGTGCTGGATATAGCCACAGGTGGAGGCCATACGGCAAACGCATTTTCTCCACATGTAAAGGAAGTGACCGCTCTTGATCTGACGAGTGAAATTCTTGTAGCCGCCAAGCAGTTTATAAATGAACAAGGCCGTGACAATGTTTCGTTTGTACAGGGAGACGCTGAAAACCTGCCATTTGAAAAAGAATCGTTCGAACTGGTTACATGCCGGATCGCTCCGCATCATTTTCCAGATGTCAAAGCTTTTGTGTCAGAAGCATTCCGGGTGTTAGTGCCAGATGGAAGATTTCTTCTGATCGACAATACGGCTCCGGAAATTCTGGAATACGATCAATTTTACAATCATGTTGAAAAAAGGAGAGATCCCAGCCATTATCGTGCCTGGAAAAAGTCAGAGTGGCTTCAGCTTTTTGAAGAGACGGGATTCACATTTGAACAGATGCACGCCTTTAAAAAGGATTTTGTTTTCGACAGCTGGTGCAGCAGGATGCAGTTGGCTTCAAAAGACAAAGAAGAATTGGAGAACGACATGTTATCAGCATCTGAACGTGTAAAAGAGTACTTTAAGATCAAGGAAAAAGAAGGTCATGTTCAGACATTCACTGGTGACGCTGTGTTTATTAAAGCAAGAAAATAAGGAGGAAAGAACATGGGAATTGATTTTCACGATCCTTCTATTACGTTTTCCTATGCTTCGAGAACAGCATCCGATGAATGGAAAGCCCTCATTAAACCCTATATTGTTTCTTCGGAATCCATGGCGATAGATATCGGATGCGGCGGGGGGATTTATACAAAAGCTTTGCTGGAGCTTGGCGCCAATCACGTGACGGCACTCGATTTTTCTGAAAACATGCTGACTGCTGCAAAAGAAAACTGTTCAGATTATAAGAGACGGATCAGTTTTAAGCAGGGCGAAGCAACCTGCACCCACCTGCCTTCTTCGGTAGCTGATATCGTTCTTGAGCGGGCGGTGATTCATCATCTGAACGATTTGGAGTCAGCTTTTGTAGAAGCTTTTCGTTTGTTAAAAACAGGCGGAACTTTCATTGTTCAGGACAGAACTCCCGAAGATTGTCTGCTGCCCGGTTCTCCTGAACACATCCGTGGGTACTTTTTTGAGAAAGAACCTGTACTTATTAAACAGGAAATAAAAAGACGGTTTTCGCATGAACGCGTTCACTCCGTATTAACAGAAGCGGGCTTTACCGGTATTAAAGAAATAAAGCTGTGGGAAACAAGAAAATCATTTTCCTCGTTTCAGGAATTGGCCAGTGATTTGAAAAGCCGTACCGGACGCTCTATTTTATTTGAACTGAATGATGAACAGCTGAATGCTTTGTTAACTTTCATTGAAGACAAACTGAAAAACGAAAAGTCTATCATTGAACGTGACCGCTGGACGATCTGGTTTGCTACCCATCCCTAACTTCAAAATACGTCAATTTCCGGGGAAATAAAAATGCAAAGAGCTTGTAATCAAAACGTAAACGACCAACTTTTATGAAATTTGAAGTTTTTTGCCGCCGTAAAGGGTATTGTTTACTAAGTTAATGATTTGTGAGAGCTAATTGTCACAAAAAGGAGGTAAGGACCTTGGAGATACGCAAAGCCCTGCCCGGAGATGAAGAGGCCATCGCATTTGTTCATGTAGACAGCTGGCGGACCACATACAAAGGAATCGTCGATGAGGAATATTTGCAGAACATGTCTGTGGAGGACAGAAAGGAAATGTGGAAAGGAATAATAGAAAACCCATTGCCGGAAAATTATTTATTTGTGGCTTCCATCAACCAGGAAATTATTGGTTTTTGCTCGGGAGGTCCTAACCGTTCTGGTCGGTATCCGTACGATGGAGAGCTTTATGCCATTTATATTCTTCAGGAATATCAGCGGCGTTCGATTGGAACCAGTCTGATCCGCCGGCTGGCGCAAAGTCATCTGGATTCAGGTTACCATACGATGATGGTTTGGGTTCTTCAGGATAATCCGTGTAAAATTGCCTATGAAAGACTGGGCGGCATTTTATTGGGAAAAGAAGAGATTCAAATTGGAAATCAAGAATTGGTGGAGGAAGCTATCGGTTTTGACCTTGCAAGGCTGCTGAATTTATAATTCATTTCTTCTTTGCAGTTTATAACGGATAAAAATACGTTCCATCAAGGAGATCAGCTGGGTTTCATAATCTTTCCTTTCATCTGCACTATTGGCATCGTTTATTTTCGTCTTCAGTTGTTTTACTTTTTCTTTTTCGTCTGGTGTTAATTGGTGGGAAAGGATCATAATATCCTCCTCCTAACGGGATGGTGTTGAGATACTTTACCATGGAAATTGTCAGTTTATCTACAAAAGTGTGAGATTATCTAACGTTAAAAACCCGGTGAAGGTCGTGAACTTCCATCCGGGCTTTTTTATAAGATTATTATTCTTTAACGCTGATAATGATTTTTCCTTTGGCATGGTGGGATTCGCTTAATTCATGTGCGGCCCTGACCCCTTCCTGTGTCAGTGGGAAGATTTCTCCAACAAATGGCTGAATCTTGCCTTCTTCGATCAGTTTGCCGATTTCAGCAAGTTCTTTACCGTCAGGGTCAAGAAAGACAAAGCCTGCTTTCACTGAATGATTCGTAGCATCTTTTTGAACAGGGGGACTGACGATGGATACAAGTACGCCTCCGGGTTTGATCACTTTATAGCTGTTCTTCTGTACATCGCCGCCAATCGTATCAAAAACAATGTCCACCGGTTGAACTGCTTTCGTGAAATCTTGTGATTTGTAATTGATAAATTCATCTGCACCAGATTCTCTAATGATACTCTCGGAGTCCTCACTTCCTGTAGAAATAACGTAAGCTCCTTTGGCCTTGGCAAGCTGAATCGCAAAGCTGCCAACGCCTCCGCCTCCTGCATGAATCAAAACTCTTTGCCCTTCTTTAATTTGCGCGAAATCCACCAGGCATTGCCATGCCGTTAAACCGACAAGGGGTATAGAGGCCGCTTCCTTAAACGTCAGATTCTTCGGTTTTAATGCGACCAGTTCTTCGTCCGCCGCCAGCAGTTCTGCGTAAGTTCCATCCCGCTCGGTTGCGGGCCTTGTAAATACTTCGTCTCCCGGTTTAAATTTCGTAACAGCTGAGCCCGTTTCTTTTACTACTCCAGCAGCATCCCATCCTAGAACGACAGGGAACTTTAATTGGAGATTGTCCTTTAGATAGCCTTCGCGAATTTTCCAGTCCACCGGGTTTACCGAAGTTGAATACACCTCAATGAGAACATCTTTTGGACCGGGCTTGGGAGTATTTACGTTCTTCTCTACCAGTTGATCACGTCCGCCGTATTCATTAATAATGATCGCTTTCATTTTCTCACCTCTACTATAATAACTGTATCTCAGAAAGGTTTCCCTTATTGTGCTGTGTTAAATCAGAAAGTGGTTGACAGTTTTCCGAATGCATTATATAGTGATTTACAATCGCACGAGATTAGTTGAGAAGAGTAGAGAAGGTTTAAGAAAGACAATTACAGATTAAGAGCAGAGCCGAGCTGAGATTAGCGGTTATGGTTGCTAATCTTCGTCTCTCATCAAGAAGGGATGATTATTTTGATTCAACCATCGTTGGAAGAAGTGAAACAATTGGCAGGAACCTACAATTTGATCCCTGTAAGCATTGAATTATTTGCTGATGTACATACAGTGATTGAACTGTATCAAACGTATTATCAGGAAGATTACTCTTTTTTGCTTGAAAGCGTGGAAGGCGGACAGCAATGGGCCCGCTATTCCTATATCGGAAAGAACCCATTTATGGTTGTCTCCTGCAAAAAAGGGCAGACTCAAGTAAAGAAAAAAGATCAGGATGAAACCTATTCAGGTCATCCGATTGAAATCCTTAAATCTCTCCTCAACCAATATAAAAGTCCCGCGCACAAAAACTTGCCTCAGTTCACAGGTGGAGCTGTCGGCTATTTTGGATATGATATTCTCCAATATTTTGAAAAAATCCCGCCTCACAGTAAAGATATTCTTAACACCGACGATATGAAATTTCTGTTTGTCGATGAACTGGTTGTTTTTGACCATTTGAGGCAGTCGATCAACATTATTTGCAACCTTCACGTACCCAAAAATTATAACGAAAAACTAATTGAAGAACTGTACGAAGAGACACGGTTATCGATTGAGGCTACCATGAAACAGCTTGAGCAAAACGTAAAACAACCGGTGCCATCATTTCGCTATCTTCCTCAGCAGGAAGTGGATATCAGCGGCGTAAAATCCAATTTGAGCAAATCCGAATTTTGTTCGATGGTAGATCAGGCCAAAGAATATATTACAGCCGGAGATATATTTCAGGTGGTTCTGTCCCAATGTTTTGAAAGTGAGACCAAGGCCGATCCGCTGACGGTTTACCGCGTATTGCGGATTGTGAACCCATCGGCTTATATGTATCTGCTCAAGCTTCCGGATGAAACCATTGTTGGTTCGTCCCCAGAATTGCTCGTAAAAGTTGAAGGGCAGCGGGTGAGAACCCGACCGATTGCCGGAACACGGCCCCGAGGGAAAGACATGGATGAAGATCAAGCTTTAGCTGAGGAACTGCTTGCTGACGAAAAGGAAGTTGCCGAGCACTTGATGCTTGTCGATTTGGGAAGGAATGATATTGGCAGGGTATCGGAGTACGGAAGTGTGGAAGTCTCTTCTTTTATGGAGATTGAACGATACTCTCATGTCATGCATATTGTGTCTGATGTTACCGGACTGCTTCGTGAAGATAAAGATTTCTTTGATGCCTTGATCTCATGCCTGCCGGCGGGCACATTGTCAGGGGCACCGAAAATCAGGGCCATGCAGATTATCGCAGAACTGGAAACACAGGCTCGGGGAACGTATGCCGGAGCCATCGGCTACCTTTCGTTTTCAGGCAACATGGATTCCTGCATTACGATCCGTACCATTCTTTTTAAAAATGATAAAGCTTATATCCAGGCGGGAGCTGGCATCGTTGCCGATTCCGTTCCCGAGAATGAATACGACGAAACGTTCAACAAAGCCAAAGCATTACTGAAGGCCATACAAGTGGCTGAAGCTATGGAACAGTATGCTTAAAAAAGAGCCATCCGGCTCTTTTTTACTTTGGATATTCATTTCACTCATTACGACCAGGACTAATGAGAGCAGCCAAATCTTGTGAGAAAGTAAGAATGAGTTTGGAAAAACTTAGTCGCTTCCGATGCACATAAAATTTTTAACTGCAGGGGAACGGATTTATAAAAACTGTACATACTATCATAATCCTTTCGAAGATTTGAATTTAAACCAAATGAGGTGGAAAAATGGCAAAAGAATTAACTGGCGTACATGCCGTTGTTACAGGAGGATCAAGCGGTTTAGGATATGCCATGGTAGAAGCACTCCTTGATGAAGGAGCAACGGTTGCAGTGGCATCCCGTCCGGGAGCAAAAATGACGGAAGCTGTAAATAACCTTCAAAATAAGGGATATTCGAATGTTTTTGAACTTCCATTGGATGTCAGGTCAGAGGGATCGGTACAAGATGCAGTGAACTGGGTAAAAAAGGAATGGGGTAAGATCGATGTCCTTGTGAACAATGCGGGGATAGGCATGAGAACTGTAAATCCAAAATTCCTTACAGAACCACAGCCCTTCTATCAGGTCTCTCCTGAAGGGTTTCGAAATTTAATCGATACAAATGTGACCGGTTATTTCCTAACCTCCCGGGGATTCGCTCCTCTGATGGTCGAGCAGGGAAGAGGAAAAATCATCAATATATCAATGAATTATGAAACCATGAAACGAAAAGGATTTGTCCCATATGGCCCTTCTCGTGCCGCAACCGAGTCCCTGTCATTTATCATGGCTGAAGACCTGCGTGAATTTGGAGTGACGGTAAATATGCTTCTTCCTGGCGGGGCCACCGTAACGGGAATGATACCTGATGAAGTGAGAAGGGAACTTGAAGGAAACTCTCAGCTTCTGAAGCCGGAAATCATGGCAAAACCTATCGTTTATCTTGCTTCCGAGCAATCTGAAGGATTAACAGGTGAACGCCTGGTCGCAACCGAATTTGACAGCTGGTTAAAAAATAGAACCAAATAAAATGAGTGAAGAGACTTCTTCTTTGGCAATATGAATGAATAGAGAAAAAGACTCATTTTTGCAGTTTTTCGTTCATCGGGCTTAGGTATCTTTATGCTCCTCCAAATCCTTAAGCTGTTCGTTGCACACCGGGCACCATTCACCCCGGAAAAAAATCAGAAGCTGGAAGCAGTCATTCTTGTTTAAGTGGTCATAGAATTGAAAAAGATTCCCCTTCAGAAGTAACTGCTGTAAATTCTGGTGCCTGGTGGAATTTTGTCACGGAAATACTCCTCCTTTTCTTTACGATTTAAGTATTCCTTCTCCTGAACATGCAAAACATCAGGATTTTTGTGTAATAAAAATAAGAAACTTTCACCATCATATAGACTATAGGAGTGTGATGGTAATGGATCTTTTAAAAGAGTTAACAGAAACAAACGGAGCGCCGGGGTTTGAACACCCAATCCGAAGCATTATGAAGCGCGAGATTGATAAGACGGGTGCCTCGCTGGTATATGATCATATGGGAAGCATCTTTGGCCAAAAGAAAGGCCCATCCTCAGGACCAAAAATTATGCTGGCCGGCCACATGGATGAAGTTGCCTTTATGATCAGTGAAGTGACAAAGGATGGATATTTGAGATTTGTGCCGCTTGGCGGGTGGTGGGATCAGGTCATTCTATCCCAGCGCGTGCACATTCTTACGGAAAAGAAAACCTTTACCGGAGTAGTGGGCTCCAAGCCGCCGCATATTCTTACGGCTGAAGAACGAAAAAAAGTCGTTCCCATGCGCGAAATGTTTATCGATATCGGAGCGAACAGTGCAGATCAAGTAAAAGAATGGGGAATTCGTGTGGGTGACCCGATCATGCCCATATGCCCCTTTGAGATTATGCCGGATAATGATACCATTCTTGCAAAAGCATTGGATAACAGGGCAGGCTGCTATTTAGCGCTGGAAGTTTTAAAACAGCTGAAAGACAGCGAACATCCGAACAGCGTTTATTGCGGGGCCACTGTTCAGGAAGAAGTGGGGCTGAGAGGGGCAGCAACGGCTCCTTATGCCATTGAGCCTGACCTTGCCGTCGCCATGGACGTAGGAATCGCTCAGGATGGACCTGGAGATAATTCGAATAAGGCGAAGCTTGGAGCGGGTCCGCTTATAACGTTCCTTGACTCATCTATGGTACCGCATGTTCCGCTTCGAAATCTGGTGATGGACATTGCAGAAAAGAATAATATCCCTTACCAGGTGGATGTCATGCTCGGTGGCGGGACAGACGCCGGAAGGTTTCATCTGTTTAAAAAAGGTGTTCCATCCATTGTCATTGGTGTGGCTTCCCGATATATTCACAGCCACGTTTCCATGGTCTCAAAAAGCGATCTTGAAAACACCGTAAAGCTGCTGGTTGCCTTTGTAAAAGAGATGGATGAAAACAAAATGAAGTCCTTGATAGATTTTTAGAAAAAATAAGCTACAATAGAGGGAAAAAGGTGTTCTTTTAGGACGCCTTTTATTTTTTAAACCGTTTAAAGGGAGATTTGAATGAACACTACATTTTTATTTATTGGCGCTGGCCGTATGGCAGAGTCAATGATTAAAGGATTACAATCAGCGAAAGGCCAAAACCTTTCGATCATTGCGGCGAATCAGGGAAATAAGAATAGGCTGCAGCATTTGTTTTCCATGTATGCGATAGAAACAACAACAGATTGGCTGCATCATGTGAAAGAAAGCTCTGTCATTGTCCTGGCTATGCCTCCTGAAGCACACGAAGCCGTGCTGGAGCAGCTATCGACCGTGATTGAAGGTCAGCTGGTGATATCCGTTGCGGCAGGCATTGGGCTTAAAAAACTGGAAAACCCGCTTCCGCCAGGAACACCAGTGGCATGGGTGATGCCCAATACAGCAGCAGAAACCGGTGAATCAATCTCGTTATATACGTATGCCGACACCTTAAATGAAAACCAGGTCAAGCTTTTGGAACTGCTTTTAAAAAGCATTGGAAAGTCAGAGTATTGTACGGAAGAACAAATTCATAAGCTAACAGCCATAACAGGAAGCGCTCCAGCGTTTCTGTATGAGTTTGCCTCTGCCCTGATCAATGCTGCAGCAGGCTATGGCATCTCGGAAGCTCAGGCAAGAAAGCTTGTCTCCCAAATGATTTATGGTTCAGCGGTGATGCTTCAGAGCGGAGTTTCTCCTGTTGACCTGAGAAACGCCGTGACCACTCCAGGCGGGTCGACAGCTGCGGGTCTGGAAGTCTTAAATCAGGCAGACTTCAAAATGCTGATCGAAAGCGCGGTAAAAGCAACCAATGAGAAGGCCGCAAAACTTGGTGGGAAACAGGAAAACGAAGAGAAATAAACATACAGGTAAAATAGGTGATGTTGATGAGCAACAGTGTTTTAGCATGGATGGAGCATTATGAATATGCAGGTATTTTTTTAGCGCTGGCCCTGGGCTTAATCGGTTTGCCTGTTCCTGATGAAGTGTTATTAACGTTTTCCGGCTACCTTGTTTTCAAGGGAGATATTCATTTCAGTTTGGCCCTGCTGTCTGCGTTTTTGGGTGCCATGTCAGGCATTTCATTCAGTTACTTGTTAGGCTGTAAGCTTGGCCTGCCGTTTCTTGAAAAATTCGGCCCAAAAGTGGGGATTACTGAGGAGAAAATAACAAAAACACAGTCTTATTTTCAAAGGTATGGAAGTGTAATGATTCTGTTTGGCTATTTTGTCCCGGGGATCCGGCATGTTTCTGCTTATCTGGCTGGCTTTTCTGCCATGGGATTTAAGAAATTTGCTGTTTATGCTTATTCGGGCGGTATCATATGGAGCTTTACGTTTATTTTGGTCGGCAAAATGCTTGGCCCTGACTGGAGAATCGTCGAGCAATACTTCCATCACCTTGGAAAATATGTCTTGCTTGCAGTTGTGGCGGTGGGATTGCTTGCCTGGACTTTTTATAAAGCGTTGTTGAAACGGACATAACAAAAGGAAGCAACGTATTTGGCATGAGTTTGGTATTTTACCGGGCTCATGCCTTTTCATTTTACTTAACTTGTACTTTAAGGTTTATGAGTGTATGGAATTGAGAAAGGAGTAGATTAGAAGCTTCAGTCCAATTCTTATTTTTCGGGCTTCACCCAAAGCCGGGAGAGGCCTGATTGAAACAGTCGCAGAAAGAATAAGGTGCCATAATAAACCGCAAATACAACGGCTAGTACAATGATGATTGATATATGGTCCTCATAATGGGTCCTGTGCATCAATTCACATAAGCCGATGGTGAACGCTCCGGAAGCCAGAAAAATAGCATAGTCCATAAGCTTTGGCTTGAAATGTACTTCTTCAACAATGGTGTGATAATGCAAAAAGGAAAGAAGAACACCGCTGAAATTAACCGCGATGATGACGCCATGGATTCCGAATGATGATTGGGAAGAAAGTGAAACAATCAGCAGGATGGACAAGATGTTGACCCAAATTGTTTGTGAAAATACATCCCGGGCGCGTCCCAGTCCAAACAAAATAGCCTGCAGCGGTGAAAGCAGATAATGAAACAAAATAAAAGGTGACAACAGCATAAGAAACTGGCCGGCTTGTGGTGAATGATAAAAAAGGACGGTCAGTTCATCTGCAAAAAAATACATCACAATGGAACACGGGATTCCATAAAGAAGGGTAATATGGAATGCCTGGTGAATCCGTTGATGCAAGGCATGATCATCCTGTTTGGAACGTGCCTCGGAGATGGAAGGCACCAGTGATACATACAGTGAATACCCGATAAAACCAGGGAAATATCCTATGGTCATGGCAAAGGCTGTGAGCATCCCGTATTGTTTGGTCGCAACGGATGCCGCAATACCGGCAAAGAGTAAACTTTGGGTGATCAGTATGGGGTTTACTGCTGCGGTCAGGGCATTCAAGATTCGCACACCGGTGGTAGGAAGGCTGACCTGGAATAATTTTTTTAATATACTTCTTTTAGATACAGGAGCTGTTTTTTCGGTTGCTGCCTCTCCTGTTGTGCGCTCCCCGAGCAAAAATGAAGCAGAAAAGAAAAACAGGGAAACGAGCTCCCCGGCCCCCAGGCCAAGCACGGCAGCGACTACCCTGTACTCGAGGGGCAGATCTTTCACATAATGAAGCACATAAAAAATAAAACTCAAATGAGCCGTTTTTTCCAATAGTTGAGCAATAGCAATGGGTTTCATTTTCTGTAGGCCGCTAAAATATCCCTTTAGAATAGAGCTGGTCCCAATCACAGGAACAATCGGAATCAGCGCAAGCAGCGGATACCCCAGCCGGATATCGATGTTTTTCCACTTTAGCAAAAGCAAAGTAATGGCCGCACTGACAGCCACAAGAAGCAGGCTAAGTCCCATAATGACGAAAAAAGATACTTTTACAATTTGCAGTCTGGCCCTTTCATTCTGGTGGACTTCTTCTTCGGCCAGTACCTTTGAAAGAGCGGTAGGAAATTCAAGGGCAGCAATTGTGATCAGCAATCCAATGACAGGGAGCGCCATCATGTAAAAACCCATGCCCTCACTGCCGAGTGACTGTGCAAGAAGAATACTGACAACAAATTCAACAACCTTGGTATAAAGCATTGCCAATGATAAGATAAGTGTTCCTTTTAAAAATGTGCCCATGACTTCACCCTTTGTCCTATTCATTTCTTTATTATTTATATGATAGGGGATGAAAAAAAGAAGGACCTTAATTGTCGAATTTCTAGACAGATTTCAACAAAAAAAATAAAAAATTGAGAAAAAACGATACAAAATTGTATATTTTCGGTAAAATAAAGTTATATCCTAAACTAGTTGGTGTTGTATGGAAATCATTTTGCAAAACCTGTTTCATCATTACGGATACTTTGCATTGTTTTTTCTTCTTGCCCTGGGAGTGGTCGGGCTTCCCATACCCGATGAGTTTTTACTGACCTTTGCCGGATATATTGTGTACACCGGTGAAGTTTCTTTTGCCCTTACGCTGTGCGCTGCCTTTTTGGGCTCGGTAACAGGCATAACGATTAATTATTGGCTGGGCAGAAGTTTCGGTCTGCCTCTGCTTCTAAAATATGGACAGAAGCTCCATTTAACCAAACAGCGGATTCATACGTCTCAGAACTATTTTCAGCGTTTCGGAAAGCCGTTGATTATGTTCGGATACTTTATCCCTGGGATCCGGCATCTGACAGCCTATTTTGCCGGAATGTCTTCGCTTTCCTACCGGGCCTTTGCATTGTATGCCTACATAGGGGCATTTATCTGGAGTTTACTGTTTCTCATGATTGGAAGGATTGTAGGCTCTAAATGGTACCTGGTTACGTCATACGTACATAAAGCAAGCTTTGGCGGATTGGCCCTTCTGATTATTGTGGCAGGCATAAGCTACTATTCATTCAAAACAAGGGGAAGAAAATCTGAGAGATACGACATTTCAAAATGGTAATAAACAGGAAACACTGCTACTTTCAGTGTTTCCTATTTATTTAGCCTGAATAGCCGATTTTTTCTTTGATTTCATTAAGAAAAGGCTTTGCCTTCTGTCTCGCTTTTTCTGCTCCATAATGAAGGATTTTATCAATTTCCCGCGAGTTGCTCATCAGCTCTTTGTAGCGCTGTCTGGGCTGCTCTAAATATCTTTTCATCACCAGGAAGAGCTCCTTTTTCACTTCTCCCCATCCAATTCCCGACCGATAGTTATTCCGCATTTGCTCCACCTCATTTTCGGAGGCAAATTCCCGGTAGAGCAAGAAGAGAGAAGACTGATCCGGGTCTTTTGGGGCCTGTGGCGGAGTGGAATCTGTTACGATCCGTTTGATTAATTTTTCCAATTCTTTTTCCTCACAAAAGAGAGGGATCGTATTATGATAGCTTTTGCTCATCTTCCTGCCGTCAAGACCAGGAACCATCGCTATTGTTGTATCCACCATGTATTGGGGAAGGGAGAATGTTTCTCCGAAAACGTGGTTAAAGTGGGTAGCGATGTCCCGTGCAATCTCCACATGCTGAATCTGATCCTTTCCGACAGGGACGATATCCGATTGGAATAACAATATATCAGACGCCATTAAAATGGGATAAGAGTATACACCAATATTGATGCCCGCATCCTGATCAAGGCTGTTCTGCAGGTTTTGTTCTACTGCGCTTTTGTAAGCATGGGCACGGTTCATCAAGCCTTTCGGTGTCAGACAGGACAGAATCCAGGACAGCTCCATGATTTCAGGCACATCCGTCTGCCTGTAAAACGTTGATTGCTCAGGATCGAGACCCAAAGCAAGCCAGCTCGCTGCAATCCTATACACGTAATCCTTAAACTGCTCTCTATTTTGCACGGTAGTGAGTGAGTGATAATCAGCGATAAAATAATAAGGCGAGTATTCATTACTGGCAGCCAGCTGCAGCGCCGGTTTAATCGCACCGATGTAATTGCCGACATGCGGCCGGCCGGTTGATTTAATACCTGTCAGGACTACTTTTTTTTCCATCTTTTCTCCTCCTGTTCAATAAAAAAAGGGGTAACCCGTCCCTGTAAAAGGACGAGTTACCCCGTGGTGCCACCTTAATTGAACCGCCCCAAAAGCAGTCCGCTCAAATAGTATCCAAAAGCCGAATACTTGTCTCCTTATAACGGCGAGACCCTTCCGTCAAAGCCTACTCCCAACAGGTTTCGGTTTGAAAGCTCAGAAGCCCATTCAATATCCTTTCCACACTGGCTCTCACCGCCCGCCAGCTCTCTGAAGTGCAACGTGATATTTACTCTTCTTCTTCAACGCTGAATATGATTGTACTAATGTTATATTATGGAACTAGAAAAATCAAGATGAAATATTTGATAAGGGAACGATGCAGTCTGCTACATCATTTCTTGGTGAATTGACAACAGGTGAGACTTCAAAAGCTTCCATATGTTCACTCCCATAGGGTACAAGAAGCGATTTTAAATACTCTGTGTCCTGAATCGAGGGATCCAGCCAGCTGTCCTGCGCTTCTCGGTTGAGAATAACCGGCATGCGGTCATGAATCTCTTCCATAAGCTTATTTGGAATGGTTGTAATATGTGTGCAGGAGGTGATGATTTCACCCTTGTGGTCCCATTGATCCCAAAGTCCGGCAAAGGCAAAAGGCTTGCCGCTTTTTAACCGGATATGAAATGGCTGCTTTAACTTGTCTTCACGCTTCCACTCGTAAAATCCGTCTGCGATCACGAGGCAGCGCTTTGTTTTTAACGGACCTCTGAAGGATGATTTTTCATCGACTGTTTCTGCCCGTGCATTGATCATTTTATAACCGATTTTGGGGTCTTTCGCCCAGAAGGGGATCAATCCCCAGCGGTACATGTGAGCTTTTCGTTTGCCGCCGTCTGCGGTAACCACAAGAACATCCTGAGAAGGTGCAATGTTGAAACGTTTAGGCAACGTGCCTGGAATGGTAACATCAAACTCTTCCTGAATAAAATCCATATCGGCATATAACGAATATCTGCCGCACATAAGAAACAGCTCCTTTATTTGTGGTACCTCCAGTTTAGCGTATCATTTCGTTTTTAACAAAAACAAAAAAGACCCATGAAAATCCATGAGTCCATTAATCGGTCATTATCCAACAATCACAAGATCTTTTTCTTTTGTTTCCAGCTTTTCGGCGATATCCCGGGCAATCCAGACACCGCAGGCGCTGGCTTGAGCAAGACCGCGGGTAATGCCCGCTCCATCTCCGCCAACATACAGACCGGAAATTTCAGATTCAAATTTCTCATTAAGTTTTGGACGGGCAGAGTAGAACTTGGCTTCCACTCCGTAAAACAAAGTGTGTTCTGAAGCGATACCAGGTGTTACCTCGTTCAGGGCTTCGGTCATTTCAATTAAACTTTTCATCGTATTGTATGGAAGCACAAGCCCGAGATCGCCGGGTACGGCTTCTTTTAGTGTCGGACTAAGGAATCCTTCTTTCAGCCGTTTTTCCGTGGAGCGTCGTCCTTTCTTGATATCTCCGTATTTTTGAACTACAAGCCCGCCAGAAGACAACTGGTTCGCCAGCTTTGAAACCTCGTGGGCATATTCAGTCGGTTCATCAAACGGATCATCAAACGTATGGGAAACGAGTAGGGCAAAGTTCGTATTCGGGCTTCCAAGGGCCGGGTCTTTGTAAGCATGTCCATTGGCAAGCATGATTCCGGAATGGTTTTCAACCACCACGTGACCGGAAGGATTGCTGCAGAAGGTGCGGACCCGTGTTCCGACCGATGTATTGAAAATAAATTTCCCCTCGTACAAATGCGTGTTGATTTCTTCCATCACCACGTTGGATGTTTCCACACGAACGCCGATATCGACCTGATTGGCAGCCATTTTCAAACGGCGTTTTTTCAAAATTTTAGTCAGCCAGGATGAACCGTCACGGCCAGGGACAATCACAATTTTATCTGCATTCAATTGGGTGCCGTCCTTTAATTCCACACCAACAGCCTTGTAGGTGCCATCCACTTTCTCCGTAACAAGATCCAACACTTCTGCTTTATAGCGCATGCTGATCTTTTGTTTTAAATATTCATAGATGCTGGTCAGGATCTCCAGGTTTTGTTCTGTTCCCAGGTGGCGCACTTGTGCGCGAAGTAATTTCAACCCTGCAGCATACGCGCGTCGTTCGATATCTTTAACTTCAGCTGTCAATGGGTCGGTAATGGTATCCGTCGCCCCGTGTTCAAGATTAATGCTGTCTACATATTTAATTAGATCAACAACCGTTTCTTCCGGCAGGTAATCTGTCATCCAGCCGCCAAATTCGCTTGTAATGTTAAATTTTCCATCGGAATATGCCCCTGCCCCTCCAAAGCCGTTCGTAATGGAACAGGCAGGAAGACATCCAGCAAATTCTTTTCTTCCGGCAGCAGGTGGGCATTTTTGAATTTTCTTCTGCAAAATTGGGCAATTTCTAGAATATATATCATGTCCTTTATCAACCAATAAAATGTTGGCATGCGGCATTTTGCGGGTCAGTTCATAGCAAGCAAAGATTCCGGCCGGTCCTGCGCCAACAACGATCACATCATAGGTAGTATTCATAAAAAACCCTCCAGACACGTTTGTCTCAACCTTAGTAACTATAGCAAAATCTGAAAATAAACACAATATTTTTTACGAACTTTTTATAAATTTTTATAATTAATGTTCGGTTTTTAGTCAGATATTTGGAATAACCTTCTTTTTTATCTTTGATTTTAATGTAAAGAAGCTATCGTTGGAGTTTAAGTAATTTTTACAATGTTGAATGGGAGAGTGACGCTTGACTTTAGTAAGTTACATTTGTTACAATACTTACATAAAGTAAGTTAAACCCATGAAGGGAGAGAGTAAGATGGAAAAAAGAACCAGCGGAATTCACCATATTACGGCCATTGTAGGCAATCCACAGGAGAACGTTGATTTTTACGCAGGTGTGCTTGGTTTACGACTCGTGAAGAAAACAGTTAACTTTGATGACCCAGGCACATACCATCTTTATTTTGGAAATGAAGAGGGATCACCAGGAACCATCATGACGTTCTTCCCTTGGCCAGGAGCCTATAGCGGAAGAACGGGAGCAGGGCAAGTGGGAGTAACCTCTTTCGTCGTGCCGGAGAACTCACTTGACTTTTGGGAAAATCGTTTGACCACCTTTAACGTACCTTATGAAAAAACGGAGCGCTATGGTGAACATTACTTAACATTTGACGATCCGCATGGGCTTCATCTTGAATTGGTGAGCCGCAGCGAAGGCAAGAACAGTGAATGGTCATTTGGCGGTGTCTCAGCCGATGTGGCAATCAAAGGATTTGGAGGCGCTGTGTTATTGTCAGGTGCTCCTCATAAAACGATGAACTTGCTGACAGATGTAATGGGTATGGAAAAAGTAGGAGAAGAAGGAGAGTATGTCCGGTTTAGAACATCTTCTGATTTGGGAAATATTATTGATGTGAAAACAACTGCACAACCAAGAGGAATGATGGGCACAGGTACCGTCCATCACATTGCCTGGCGTGCATCAGATTACGAAGACCACGAGCAATGGAGAAGCCATGTGGGAAATAACGGCTATGAAGTCACTCCCATTATTGACCGGCAATATTTTAACGCGGTGTATTTCAGGGAATCTGGCGGTATTCTTTTTGAAATTGCGACTGATCCTCCCGGATTTGCGCGCGATGAGCCAAAAGATGTTATGGGGAAAAATCTGCTTCTCCCACCGTGGCTTGAACCTGAGCGTGAAAAAATTGAAGCGGTATTGCTGCCTGCTGATGCCCGCGTATTGAAGGAGGACCAATCATGATGAAGCATATTTTTAATAAAGGAACCAATGCAGATGCGCCAGTTTTGCTTTTGCTCCATGGAACCGGAGGGAACGAGGAGGACCTCGTTCCTCTTGGTTCCCTCATTTCTCCGGAGTCTTCCATTTTAAGTGTAAGAGGAAATGTTTTGGAAAATGGCATGCCCCGCTTTTTTAGACGATTGGCGGAAGGCGTGTTTGACGAAGACGATTTAAAGTTCCGTACAAAAGAATTGCACGATTTTTTGGATGAAGCCGCAGGCAAATATGAATTTGACCGCAATAACGTGGTGGCAGTCGGTTACTCCAACGGCGCTAACATTGCCGGCAGCTTATTGTTTCATTATGAAGAGAGTTTGCGCGGAGCTGTTCTCCATCATCCAATGGTTCCACTAAGAGGAATTCAACTACCCGACTTAAACGGAGTTAACGTATTTATCGGCGCAGGAAAGAACGATCCGATCTGCCCGCCCCAGGAAACTGAAGAGCTGGAACACCTTTTGAAAGAGGCAGGAGCCGAAGTGGAAACGCATTGGGAAAATTATGGCCATCAGCTTACACAGCCAGAAGCAGAGCGAGCTGCGGCCTGGTTTCAAAAATACTACTTTTAAATTTGACCCAGGGGAAGGAGAACCTTCATGAAATCCATCGATCCATCACAATTATCTGACCGGGAAAACTATAAATTTCTGACGGGAAGCGTCATACCCAGACCTGTCGCTTTTGTTACTTCCTTAACAAAAGAGGGTATATTGAATGCGGCGCCTTTCAGCTATTTCAATGTTGTCTGTTCATCACCCCCGCTCATCTCTGTTTCTGTCCAGCGCTCAAACGGCAATCCAAAGGATACCGCCAGGAACGCTATGGAGGCAGGGGAGTTCGTGGTTCACATTTCCGATGAAAGCTATGTGGAAGCCATCAACAAAACAGCTGCCAGCCTACCACCAGATGAAAGCGAGGTGGAGCTCGCTTCCCTTACCCCGGTAGATAGTACGGCTGTCGGAGTTCCTGGACTGCGGGAAGCAAACATCCGTCTTGAATGTGTGCTGGACCAATCTATCCCCCTTGGCGGAACAAGTGAAAATCCCGCTTGCGATCTGCTGATCGGGCGTGTCGTCCACTACCATATTAAAGAAGAACTCTATGAAGAGGGACGGATTGATGCTGTTGGTTTAAAACCGGTGAGCCGTCTGGCAGGCAATAATTACTCCAGGCTCGGTGATATTTTTACATTAGAACGGCCGGAATAGCAGCTGAATCGTATGACGCATATTTTTTCAGGAGGAATCTTTAATGGAAAAAAGAGCTTTTGGAAAAACGGACATGGAAGTTTCAGTATTGGGATTTGGCGGGGCGGAAATTGGATTTTCAGGCGCTACTGCAGAAACGGTGGACCGGCTACTGGGCAGTGCGCTCGATGCAGGACTGAATTTTATCGATACGGCCGAATGCTACGGCAACAGCGAGGAATTGATTGGAAAAACGATGTCTCACGAGAAGGAACGACTTCTACTTGATTACCAAGTGCGGACATGCCTCTGGATTGTGTGATTGCGAAGCGCCCGATCGCCAATGTTGCCTGGAAGTCGGGGGAAAAGCCGGACAATGAATACATTCAGGAGTATTGGGAGCGCCCGCAGCATCTCCAATATGATTTTCTGGACAATGAATTTACTGCCTCTGTGGAGAAAGCTCTTCGTTTTACATTAAGCACTCCTGGTGTTCATACAGCAATTGTTGGAACCCAGAATCCGGAGCGCTGGACCAAGAACGCACAGCTGCTCGCAAAAGGGGCACTGACGAAAGATGAATATGATGCCATCCGCAACAAATGCAGAAAACCATCTCAAGAAAATTGGGTTGGCCAAGTATAAAGAAAACCAAAAACAAGCCTTCATCCCGCAATCTGAGATGAAGGCTTGCTTTATTTTAGAAAAATAAACCCGATCATAACAATGGCGGGAATTCCGTAAATCAGGGACTGCTGAAAGGTCATTTCCCTATCCAGCCTTTCCTTCCATGTCTTGTAAGCTGAACGTTTCTTCACATACCAATTACCGCTGTTCATGAAAATGCACCTCTTTTTGTAAGGGATTTTTTTAAAAGAAATCGGTGTAATTGATTACTTTAAATTTTCCCGGAACGACATGTTTTTAACCTCGTATTCGACAGAAAATGCAGATTTTTAACGAAGTTGTGGTAGCATAGATGGAAATGAAATGATAAAAGAAGGGTTATCGCTACGATTATCCTTTTAAATGGATTAAAATAGAAAAAGAGAGTGAAAAGCCAGGAGGGAAAGTGGAAGTGAAACAGAGATTAGGTATAATGTTGATCGCGTTGCTGCTCATGGTGATTGCCGGGTGTTCCGACAGTCCAAATCCCGAGCCGAGAATTAAAGATTATATGAAAAACTGGCAGTCTATGAATTTCAATAAGATGTACGATATGCTGTCTGACAGCAGTAAGAAAGCCATCAAAAAGGATGACTTTGTAAAAAAGTATTCTGCGATTTACGGAGGAATCAAAGCTCAAAAGATTTCCATCAAGCCAGCGATTCCAAAAGAAGAGCCGGAACCTGATAAAAATGGAAACATTACGTATACATACAACGTAAAAATGGATACAGTTGCTGGCCCTGTAAGCTATAAGCACAAGATAAAAATGAAGGAACAGGAAAAAAACGACAAGAAGAACTGGTACATTAATTGGGACTACTCACAGATCTTCCCGGGAATGGAGAAGGGGGATAAGGTGAGAGTACAGACCAATAAAGCAAAACGTGGAGAAATTCTCGACCGCAACGGCAATGGACTTGCCGTTAACGGGATGGCTTACCAGGTCGGAATTGTTCCGCAGAACCTTCCTGATAAAAAAGAGGCCAGCAAAGAAGAACTCGCAAAAGTGCTTGGAATCGATAAGAAAACCATTGATAATGCCCTGAATGCTTCATGGGTCCAGCCTGGTTTCTTTGTTCCTGTTAAAACCATTGCTGAAGATGATCCGCGCCTGAAAAAGGTGGAGAAAATTAAAGGGATTTCCACTCAATCGATAGAGACAAGGGTTTACCCTTATAAGGAAGCCGCGTCCCATCTTACCGGATTCGTTCAGCCGATCAAAGCCGATGAGCTTAAAAAACTGCAATCTCAAGGCTATGAATCTACCGACGTGATCGGAAGAAGAGGACTTGAAAAGTTTTATGAGAAACAGCTTCGCGGAACAAACGGCGGTGTCATCCGTATTGTTGATTCGGCGGAAAATGAAAAAAGGAAAGTGGCCGAAAAAGAAGCAGTTGACGGAAAATCGGTAACCTTGAACATTGATATGTATCTTCAGTCGGATCTGTACAATCAAATGAAAAAGGATGTCGGCACCGCTTCTGCCATCAATCCAAAAACCGGGGAAGTCCTAGCGCTTGTAAACAGTCCTGGATTTGATCCGAATGATTTTGTTCTTGGCATTTCCTCGTCGAAATATCAAAGCCTGGAAAAAGATCCGAAGCAGCCGATGTTAAACCGTTTCGCCTATACCTACGCACCTGGCTCTACCTTCAAGCCGATTACAGCATCCATCGGCCTTGAAACCAACAAGCTGGATCCGAATAAGGAAGTTCAGATATCGGGCAAAAAGTGGCAGAAAAAGGGCTGGGACAAGAAGTTTGTAACCCGCGTGGCAACAGTGCCATCCGTCGATCTGGAGAAGGCGTTGATGTATTCCGATAACATTTATTTTGCTCAAACCGCACTGGCCATTGGAAAAGACGATATGGTAAAGGGCGCAGAAAAGTTTGGATTTAATGAAGATATACCATTTGAACTGGACTTTGAAAATTCTTCACTGACAAAGGATGATATCAATTCAGAAGGCATGCTTGCTGATACAGGTTACGGGCAGGGCAGAGTGGAAATGAACATTTTGCACCTCGGGCTCTCCTACACACCATTTATCAACAATGGCAACTTGATCGCTCCAAAATTGGAGAAAGAAGACAAGCCTGAAGAAAAAATCTGGAAGAAAAATGTAATCTCGCCTGAAACGGCTTCAAGAATCCGGAGTGATCTTGTGAAGGTGGTGGAGGACAAGAGAGGGACCGGCTATAAGCCTCCTTTGAAGAATTTAGTTCTTGCCGGCAAGACGGGCACCGCCGAATTGAAGTCCAAGATTGGTGAAAAAGGTAAGGAAAACGGCTACTTCGTGGCATTCAATCAAAAAGATCCGAGCCTTCTGATTTCCATGATGATCGAAGGTGTTCAGGATAAAGGCGGCAGCCACTATGTTGTGCCGAAAGTCAAAAATACATTTAAATCGTATATGAAAGAAAAGCCTCTTCGCTAAGAAGAGGTTTTTCCTGCCTAAGGGAAGAATGATAGTAAGTATATTTTCTTTATTCATTAAACAAAGGGTGATCTTCATGCAAAGTCCTCTACTTTTTAATATGAATATTGGCACACAAAAACCGGAAAGCATCAGGAATACGGCAACCAAGTGCCCGTTTTGTGATCGAGAAAGCCTTACAGATATCCTGGAAGAAAAGGGAGATATCATTTGGCTGAAGAACAAGTATCCTGTGCTGGCCGATGCCTTTCAAACCGTTTTGATTGAAACGAAGGATTGTTTTTCGGAGCTTTCCGAGTACAGCAAAGACCATCTCTACACATTGATTGACTTTGGCCTTCAAGCATGGGAAAAAACAATTGAAAGCGGGGATTACAAATCCGTTATCTTTTTTAAAAACCATGGGCCGTTCTCGGGAGGAACACTTCGCCACCCGCATATGCAGATTATTGGCTTCAAGGAAGCGGATTACCATGAAAACATCAGTGCTTCTCAGTTTGAGGGCTTACCCATTGACCAGCAATATGGTATTGAATTTAACATATCCACCAAACCAAAAATGGGGTTTTATGAGCTGAATATTCTTATGAAAGACCGGGGAAAAACAAAGGAACTGGCGGATTACATTCAGTTGTCCACACACTTCCTGTTGAATCATTTTAATAAAAACTGCAGCAGCTACAACCTTTTCTTTTACCGGATGGATGAGACCATCATCGCAAAAGTGGTGCCGCGCTTTGCCGCTTCCCCGCTGTATGTCGGTTATTCCTTCCCGCAAGTCGCAAGCAATATTGATGCAGTCGCAGAAAAGATCAAATCGCTCTATTTATAGGACAGTAATTACATATTTTGCAAGGTAGACGGGAAGGGGAAAGGGGAATTTGGAGGAGAAAAAAGTAACTTGGCTGGAACTCTTTTACGATTTGTTGTTTGCAGCAGCAGTAGCCAAGGCAACACATGCGATACTGCATGTAGAAGAGGGTTATATTCATACGGAATATCTTGTGAAATTTGTATTGATGTTTGTTCCTGTTTGGTGGGCATGGACCGGGCAGACCATGTTCATTAACCGGTTTGGTGAAGACTCTTCGTATCAGCGCCTGTTTATGATTCTTCAAATGGTGTTCGTATTGACCATGATCTCGAGTCTGTCTGTAGATTTTGATCATTATTATCTTTCTTTTCTGATCGGCTATTTGGGCCTTAGAGGATTAACGGCCATTCAGTATCTGGTGGTTCAGGATGTGGAAAAGGGAGATGTAAAGCGTATTGCCTGGTATTTGGGCAGAACCTTTTGGATCGGCATTGCTGTGTCCTCCCTATCCCTTTTCTTTGATTCCTGGTTTCGCTATGCGGTACTGTATGCAGGCATTGTTATTGATATGCTGATGCCCATCGTGGGGCGCCGTTATCTTGTAAAAGGCCCGCCGCATACTGCTCATTTGTTGGAACGGTTTGCTTTATTAACCTTAATTCTCTTTGGAGAAACGGTGGTCAGTACGCTGGCCGTGATGCAGCCGCAAAAAAGGGATTGGAACTCTATCTCATTTTCCATTCTTTCTTTCATCCTGATCATCGCCATGTGGTGGCAGTATTTTGACAACGTGGAAAAGAAAGTGAACAAGGAAATTCAAACCGCGGGGCAAACCATCATATACGGCCATTTGTTTATTTTAATGTCGTTGAGTATGATTGCAGCTTCCATACAGCTGTTGTTTCTGCACGAAGTCGACTATGCATTCATCGTGTATTTTGTATTTGGTTCTGTATTCGTTTACTTTGTGGCTACCACTCTTGTCTTTCATCAGTACAGGTATGAAAAAGATCGTTTAGGCTACCATCATCTTGGGCTTTTTTTAGGAGTTCTTGTTGCTTTCTTAATCATTAATCTTATTGTTGTAACCCCAAATATCTTGATTATTGGTGAACTGGCTCTGTTTTTTATCCTTTATGCTGTATTAACCACAAGGTGATCATATAAAAAAGGCGCTGTGCATTTTACATAACGCCTTTTTGCTTTTTACTCTGACCCGCTGGGATCCACTTCATCCCATGACATGGTGGTTACTTCGGTAAACTCTCCGTTTTCAATCTCTTCTTCAGTTGCCTCTTGATTTAATTCCTCTGCGTCATTCATTCCGGGTGCAACAGTGGGTTCGTCTTTGTGTTCCTTTTTCATGGTTTCTGTTCCTCCTTTCTATTTGCATGGTATTCGAAGTATCCCCTGTAATTAGGAGATTAATCCCATCCGATCCTTTTCTTTAGGGAAAACAAGGGATTTTAACGCCTGTGGTGAAGTAATAATCTAGGTACAAATGAGGATGCACAACCGCAATGGTTTTACATTTTTTATCAATCCAGGGGAGGTAATCAATGATGATGAATGTGCCTTTACGTGTTACAGCGATGATGGAGCATGCCGAAATGTTTTTCCCTAAAAAAACGGTAGTCAGCCGGACGGCTTCTGGTATTCGAACGTTTACGTACCGTGAAATCGCCAATCGAACAAGGCGGCTGAGCAGTGCGCTGAAAAAAAAAGGGGTCCAAAAGGGAGATAAGGTAGGAACACTGGCCTGGAACCATCACCGGCATCTCGAAGCTTATTTCGGGATTCCGGGAGCAGAAGCTGTTCTTCATACGATCAATATTCGCTTATCACCTGCTCATATTGCTTATATCATCAATCATGCAAAAGACAAAGTGCTTTTGATTGATCAGGATATATTACCGCTGATTGAAGGGATCAGGGAAGAGATTCCAGGTGTGCAATCGTTCATCCTGATGACCGATGAGCCAGAACTGCCTGATTCCCCATTAGAGCCGCTTTATCATTATGAAGCCCTGCTCGATGAAGGTGATCCGAACTTTGCTTTTAATCCGGATATTGATGAAAATGAACCGGCGGGCATGTGCTATACATCTGCCACCACAGGAAATCCAAAGGGTGTTGTCTATTCCCATCGGGGGATCGTTCTTCACAGTATGGCACTAGGCCATGTGGATGGAGGAAGTGTTTCAGAATCCGATATCTGTATGCCTGTCGTTCCAATGTTTCATGTGAACGCCTGGGGTCTTCCGTTTGCGGCCGTCTGGTTCGGGACCACCCAAGTACTTCCGGGGCCACAGTTTACTCCAAAGCTTCTAGCGGAACTGATTGAACAGGAGAACGTCACCATTACTGCAGGAGTGCCGACGATTTGGCTCGGATTGCTGAAAGTGCTTGATGAAGGGGATTATGATACAAGCAGTCTTCGTTATATTTTATGCGGGGGTTCAGCTGCACCTAAAGGGCTGATCCAGGCATTTGAATCCAGGCATGACATTCCGTTTGCACACGCATATGGCATGACAGAAACCAGTCCCCTTGTGGTTTTTTCCCGAATTAAAAGCTACCAGCAGGATCTCAGCGACGAAGAAAAGCTGAATATCCGGGCAAAGCAGGGATACCTGGTACCGGGCGTGGAAATGAAGGTAATAGGCGCAAATGGAGATGTCAAATGGGATGGCAATGAAATGGGAGAGCTTTTTCTTCGGGGCAACTGGATCGCTGATGAATATTACGGTGAAGAATCTTCCGCCTTTGAAGACGGCTGGCTTCATACCGGTGATGTTGTCACAGTGGATGAGGAAGGGACAATAAAAATTGTGGACCGCACGAAAGATCTGATCAAGAGCGGGGGAGAGTGGATTTCATCTGTTGATCTTGAAAACGCTCTCATCGCTCATGAGGATATATTCGAGGCTTGCGTGGTAGCGGTTCCTGATCCAGAGTGGCAGGAGCGGCCGATCGCCTGTGTGGTGTTGAAGGAAGGAGCCCGTAGCACGGTCACTAAGGAAGACATCAAAGAGTATTTAAAACCGCAGTTTGCCAAATGGTGGATCCCGGACGATGTTTTGTTTATGGATGAAATTCCAAAAACATCGGTCGGCAAGTTTTTAAAACGTGCCCTCAGAGATCAGGTTCGTGATTACTATGCAAGTGAAGGTACAGTAGAGACGAAATAAACCATCAGGCTGCCTCTGCTTTTAGCAAAGGCAGCTTCTACATGAAAGAGTAGAGGTGTCAGACGTGTTAATTACAGAACTTCAGTTTAAAGATGAACTCCTGAAAACGATTATTGATAATGCCTTTCATTGCGTGGTTGTCATTGACATTAACGGCATCATTACCTATTTAAATCAGGCGTATTGCGATTTTATTAAAGTGGATCAGCAAGAATCGGTCGGCAGGCATGTGACCGATGTGATTGAAAATACGAGAATGCATATAGTGGCCAGGACGGGAAAAGAGGAGATTGCCGATTTGCAGTTCATTGAAGGCAATTATATGATCGCGGATCGCCTTCCCATCCGTCAGGCCGGCAAGGTCGTTGGTGCCGTTGGAACCGTTACCTTCAGAGATACTGAAGAGTGGCGGACCATGAACTCCCATATCAAAAACCTGTTAACGGAACTGGAATATTACCGCAGTGTTCAGGAGGAGAATACCGGTGCGAAATATTCTCTCCATGATATTGTAGGCTCTTCATCCGAGGTGAAGGTTTTAAAAGAGCGGATCAAAAAAGTAGCGGCAAGTGACGTTTCAGTGCTGATTCGGGGTGAAAGCGGGACAGGCAAGGAACTGTTTGCCCACAGCATCCATCAATTAAGTGAACGCTCAAATAAGCCTTTCATAAAGGTCAATTGCGGTGCCATCCCGGAACATCTTTTGGAATCGGAGCTGTTCGGTTACGAGGAAGGAGCTTTTACCGGTGCCAAAAGGGGAGGCAAGCTTGGTAAATTTCAACTGGCTGACGGAGGAACCATTTTTCTCGATGAAATCGGTGATATGCCCCTTCACATGCAGGTGAAGTTGCTGCGCGTGCTTCAGGACCGTGAAGTGGAAGCGGTCGGCAGTGTGAGGCCGGTAAAGGTGGATGTTCGTGTGATCGCGGCCACCAATAAACCGCTGGAGAAAATGGTAGAGGAGCAGCGGTTTCGGGAGGATTTGTTTTACCGAATCAATGTGATTCAGGTGAACATCCCTCCATTGCGTGACCGGCCGGAAGATATTAAAGAACTCTCCCGGCATTTTCTTGCCAAAATCAATAAGCGTTCCGGACGCCGGATACTGGGACTTCAGGAAGATGTAGCCGGTTTGTTTGACAGCCACAATTGGCCCGGCAACGCGCGCGAGCTTGAAAATGTCATCGAAGCCGCCGTCCATTTGTGCCATGGTGAGCGGATCACAAAAGACGCCCTTCCTGATTACTTAAAAGAAGTTTCCGTGCTGTCCCTGGGGAAACGCAGCCTGAAGGAGATCATGGAGGAAACAGAAAGGCGGGTGTTGCAGGCTGCGCTAAGGGAGCACCATGGCGACCGGCTGAAGACTGCCAAAACTCTCGGTATCGGCAAGACAAGTTTGTATGACAAGCTGAAGAAGTATGGAGTGGAGTGAGGGGGGCGTGAAGTCGAAAGAGAGTAAGCGTAGTTGACATAATATGGTGTTGTTCAGTAAATTTTCAATTTCGGCCAGTAAATCATTCAAACACGCATGTATTTTATTTTTTGGCAGCTCAAACAGGGGATGTTTACTTATTAAAATCCCCTGAATCACGAAAAATACATTAGCCACAGCCAATTCCGGCATTTTCTTCTTGTACCGTCCTCCTCCGTAGCTTGCAAAATGTGAGGTCCCTTAAACTGCAAGAAACTGGCTCCTTCAAAAAACGAAAATATTTCTTAACTTTTCCTGAGTAAGCTCATCTCCCCAAATCCACTTTGCTGATTTTCCAAGCGGACCATGGTGTCAGCCTCGCCACTGTGATGTGAATCAGCGTCTTTTCCACACCTTTATTTTCTCTGTAAATCACCGTTTTAACGGGAATAACGGTTTTAAACGTGCGATGCTTTTTTGATTCTTTCCCCCGGATATCATAATGGATGGCGGTTACGCCTTTACCCGTTTTCAAAAGCTTTTTGCGTTCCACCCCTTTTTCAGGTAGAACCGGTTTCATCAAATCTGGATCATTTTCTTTGAGTGACAATAAGTACATTTGAACAATCTGATGCGGGTTGGCGTGATGAGCGTAATCTTCAAGTTTTCCCCCTGCTTTTAAGATCATCAATTTATGGGAAGGATCCGCGTTGCGTGTTTTATGCGTGGTGCTTCCGGCGAAATGAATGCAAAAATGGCCCGGAAAGCCGTTTTGTAGCGCTCCCGCTCCGTGGGGCATGCCATGCATGGAAGCGGCCAGCATTTTCCCCTTAACCGGTATGAGGATAGCCCGCCGGCGCCAGCTCCATTTCCCGTTATAAAGGTGCTTCAGGACTGCGGTGTCTTTATAGGTCAACGGCTGAACATCGGCATGTTTGTTCCCGGCGCGGCGCTGCACAGAAAAATAAAAGCCGGTTTCCAGGTCAATAACCTTGAATTTTTTTCCGGTAGGCAAAAGCCGGTTCACTTTTTCCCATTTTAAAATGGTTCCTTTTTCTGGAACAGGATAGACGGTAAAAGGGAATTCGCTTGCTTCTGCTGCATGGAAGGGAAGGATCATTAGCATAAGAACAAAAAGAAAAGTAAGGCGGATTTTTCGGCTGTCCATGTCTTTTATCTCCTTGAAATTTTTTTCTTTTTTAATATCTCAATGATCTCCCAAAAATAACCGTTTTTTTTTCCCGTTACCATGGCAAAAGAGCCACATTTTAAGATTTCGGGCTTATCACTTTGGGCCAAGTAATCACCTTTCTTCTCCTTATCCCATATCTTGTATATTATCCTGTGGGAACAGGGGGGCTAACGGTGGTTTATATAAAAGGGAAGCAACTGAACACATTAGAAGATATACCGGGATTCGGACAATTTTCTGAGGCCCAGCGTGCAACTGCGGTACGACTGCTGAACAGCAGGGAGTCTTTTTTTTATGATAGTTCCAGGCAGCTTCAATTCGAAATCACATATCGTGCAAACATTGTTTCATCTGCTTATGCGCTGAAGAACAGCGGAGCGCGGTTTGCCACGTTTCAAACAGCAAGAGCGAACCGGAAATTCTGGATTTTAACGGCCTATGGTGGATTTCTGATCCGTCCGGATGTCACACCGGCGGATGCGATTACCGATATTTTTGTTAATGGACGAAAATATGCCTTCGAATGTACCACCGCCATGATGATTATCCTCTATAAAGGGTTGCTGGAGACGATTGGACCGACAACCTTTAATCAGCTGTTTCGGGGATTGTTGTTGTGGAGCACTGAACATGATGAGGACCTTCAGCTGACTGCTGTGACGAGCGGGGATTCCTTGCCGGGGGACATCCGCTACATTCAGAATCCGGAGTTTCATCCTGCGACTCCTCAGTGGCAGGGCGAGAATTTGATTGACTTAGGAAATGGGATGTTTTTCGGCCATGGCATCGGAGTGGGAATGATCGGTGAATTCATTGAAATTCTCAACCAGCGCAGGCGTCCGGGAGCCACGACGTCGGCTTTTTTGACCGCGCAGATCATCCGTCCCAACTTTAGAAGAATGGCTGAATACACAGGACATCCGCTTCGGCGTCTGCTTGTATAAAAAAACCACCCGGCAAATGATAACCGGGTGGCTTTTACTGGTCTTTTATTGAATGTAAGGAAGCGGGTTAACCGCGTTGGTTTTACCAACGTTCCAAGGTCCTTTATGGAGCTCGAAATGAAGATGCTGTCCAGTGGAGTGGCCAGTGCTGCCCATGTGCCCAAGAGTTTGTCCCTGGGAAACCGTCTGACCGGTGCTTACTGCGCGGTCTCTCATGTGCGCATAAACAGTCGTGTAAAGCTGTCCATCAATATAATGGGACAGGAAAACCACATTTCCGTATGAAGATGAGGTGTAGGAGCGGATTACCGTTCCGGATGCAGCTGCATGGATTGGAACAATACCTCCAGCTGCGATGTCAATGCCTGCATGGAACTTGTTCCATCTTGAACCAAGCTGTGAAGTAACAACACCTGCTGACGGGAAGATGAACTTTCCGGAGGAACTAGGCGGTGTGTAGGATGGTTCTGGCTGTGGCTCAGGCCTAGGCTCAGGTTTAGGAGCAGGAGCCGGTGCTGGCGCAGATTCATGAGCCGGTTGGCTTGCTTTCTCCTTTGCTGCACGTTCAGCCGCTGCTTTTTGGGCGGCTTCTCTTGCTGCTGCTTCTTTTGCTGCTTTAGCCGCAGCCGCTTTAGCTGCCGCCTCACGACGGGCACGCTCTGCTGCTTCTTTTTTCGCTCGTGCAATTTCTGCTTTGATCGCTTTTTCCTGGTCGGCAAGAAGAGCATCTTTCTCTTCAAGCTGGCCGATATCATCATGAAGGTGGTTTTCTTCGCTGCGAAGCTGCTTCATGATCTTATTTTTCTTGCTTTTTTGATCCTTCAGCTGGCCGTTCAATGAATTCAGCTCATCCAATTGGCCGTTCAGTGAAGAAAGCTTTGACTCCACCTGCTGCTTTTTTTGTTCAACTGCCTCCTTGTCACGCCTATGTTCTTCCAGAATCGTTTTATCCTGCTCCGCAATGATGTTCAAGCTGATCATGCGGTCAAGGAAATCACCGAATCCCTGTGAACCAAGCAGCACTTCTATGTATTTTACAGGGCCGCCTGTTTCATACATATTGCGAACACGCTCTTTCAGTAAGGCATCACGTGCCTTAATGCGTTTTTCAAGTTCTGTAATTTCACTTTTCAATTTTTCGATGTCCGCTTTTGTTTGAGCGATCTCATCTTTTTTGGTTTGAATATCGTCAGCTGTCTTCTGTAACGACGCTTGGAGTTTATCCAATTCCTTCAGGAGCTGGTCCTGTTCACCCTGTACTTTTTTAACCTGCTTGTTTTTCTTGGCTTGTTCCGCATGGTTTTCGGCTTGCTTTTGTTGAACATCTTTCAGCGTTTCTGCAGAAGCTGATGTGTATGTAAATCCGGATAGTCCAATACTAATTGTTAAGGCTGCAGTTAAAATCTTCCTCTTCAACAATAAGTCCCCCTTTTCGTGCAAATGTTACCAGTCTATTAATCACAGAGATTATTATAGCATTTAAAATCGACAAGTTTTCGTGAAATAATATTACATTTGTATTTCATAATGTTACAGAAAACGTTGTAATTTGACATTAACTTGGATAAATGAGCCAATTTACCTTGATAGAGGACATGATTTACTGCAGGGAGAAACCTAATTTTGTCGAGTTTTATCAGAACCTCAGCATTTATGAAATAAAATAGTTTTATAATGAAAGAATTGAAAGCAAATAAGAGAAAAAACAGCATCCACTGCAGGTTGAGAGGATGCTGTTCCAGGGTTATGGAGTTGGTTTTTGACGGTCAAGTGGAAGGGTGATGCACCTAAAGGCACCGCCTGATTTAATGATCTCGGTAATGTCCACTTCAATCACGTGATAGCCTCTTTCTTTGAGTTTTGCATTGATTTTTTTATTTACCGGCAGGGCAAAAATGGTTTTGTCCCCGATCGACAATATATTTGTACCGAGCGTAAATTGCTCATCTTCATCAATTTCAATCGTTTGGTACCGGGAAGTCAGCAGTTTTAATTCTTCTTCATGGAATGCAGGAGGGTAAATGATGGCTTCCTCTGGTGATAAAACGTTGAACACACAGTCAAGATGCAAATATTTCTCGTTGAAGGGAACCGGAATGATGGTATATTCAGGCTCATGCTTCTGGAGATTGGCAATTGCTTCCCGGCTTGTGCGGTGGCTCACACCAACATACACGGTTTTTCGGTCCAGAAGCACATCACCGCCTTCAATACTGTCATGCTGCAAATCCTTGATCGTAATGTGCTCTTCATTCATCCACTCTTTCAGTATCTTTTCTTCTCCCTGCCTGATTTCCCGCCCCATTGCGGAGATATACAGCGTATGTCCGATGGTAAAGCCGATATCTCTCGTGAAAACCTGCTCCGGATATTCCTGTATGGCTGGAAGACAGTGCACCGTAATCCCTTTCTCTTCAAGGGCCTTGATAAATCTCTTATGCTGTTTTACCGCAAGCTCTGTGTCGATATTTTCGTCAGCATAGTATTTCTGTGTTTCATTGATGACTTCACGAATTTTCATGAACTTGGGCTCACAAAGAATTACATCTTTCAATTGGTCATATTCGCTATAACAGGCCATTTGATCCCTCATTTTCTACATCGTTTTCTCATCGCATCTGTAAAGACTCCTGCTATATTCTTTCCAAAAAACGAGAAAACATGCTAAAGGCTTAGCTTTCCAACAGCTTTGTAATGGTGTAAGCAATCATTTGCTGAGTAGCAATCAGAGTTGAAAGATGAAGGCGCTCGGTCCATTTATGCGCATCCCGGCCCAATGGACCTAAATTCATCACTGGCATCGTCAGCTCCTTCATTTCATCCAATGGAAGGTTGTACCGTTCACCGTAAACTGGCATGTTGTCCAGCAGCGGTCGCAGTTCCTCTTGTTTATAGGACAGGCCGACATAGCTCAAGTCGGAAAGTCCGGCAAAATAGTTTTGTTTTTTTAATGTGATTTGAAATTGTTTTTCAGCAAACTGGATGACATCTCCTGAAACCTCCTGGATCAATGAATCCTCCCTCGACGATACGGCGGGATAGAAGGGAGGGGCATAAAAAAGAACGATCATAGGCGCATATTGCTTGCAAAGGCTGGCCAGATCATTGACCAGCATTGTGGTTACATCCCGGTCATCGAGATGGGGGTGGGTCGACAAAATATAGTTTTCACGTCTTGTGATCTCCTCCTGACCATGAAGTTCAAGTGCTTTTTCATACAGCTCCTGAAACGTTAAGACAGATATGGGGGTTTTTTTTACGTCAAAAGGGACCAGTTTTGAGTAAGCAAGCGCTTTTTTATAAAAAAAGGATTCCACGTTTTTGGCCGCCTCTTTTGCAAGTCCGAGCAGCTGCCGGTTCACTTCTGTAAAGGATTTTTCCATTAACAGCAAATTAAACATCGTGACGGCTGCATGAGGGATCTGAACGGAATAATGGTCTTTTAAATCTTTCTGAAGCAGATTGGCAGGTGGCGGTATGGCTTCATCCTCAAGTGTTTCGCAAAAGTCGAGATTCAGCTCCAGCCTTTTTGTGATTTCTGCTGTCATCAGATTACCGTTTAATCCGCCAAAGGGTTCACCCACATGGGTTTCCCGGCCGTAACAAAGAAAACCGGGAAGTACTTTGCCCACTGTACCCGTGTACAAATAATGATTCTTGTCCCCTGGGTAGCGGGTAAAGGCAGGTTCTCCGTTCAGGCAGGCTTTATAGGAAATTGAGAATTGTTTTTTCAATTGCTCGAGAGCGGGGATGGCAGCCAGCATACCGGCGGAATTCACTTCTTCGTCGGGAACGGAAACCATCAAAATGTTTCCGGGGAAGTGACCCTCGGCCGCCTTTTCGATCATGGAAAGGTGTAGGGCCACGCCGGCTTTCATATCCATGGTGCCGCGTCCAAACAGCCATTGGCCATTCTCCAAATCTTCCATTAATTCATCCGGCAGATTTTGCAGTTGTTCGATTTGTTCCGTCAGTTCTGATGGACGGAAGGCAAGATGTTTTAAATCGCCATAGTCTTCTATGTTTACCACATCAAAATGGCTTAACAAGATAACAGTATCCTTGTGTGAGCCGTTTCGGACAAAGGCCGTTAATAGCTTGCGTCCATCCGGCATGGGGAGAAGCTGCAAATGGCCGGGGTTTTCTTTGTAATAATCCAGAGAGTTTAGCGTGTAGTAGAGATGTTCAGCCATCGCAATTTCAGCCGGTTCAGTGGAGATACTTGGTATCTCAACAAGTTCTTTTACAAGTGCCGTGAGTGATTCCTTGTCTTGCCATCTGCTCATATGATCCCTCTTTTCTATGAAGTAGCTTGCTTTCTATTGATTGATATTATCCTAACACAAATTGTAAATTATTAAGAATCTTAAGAAAGATTGAAGGTTTGAACCTTATTCTTCCTTTACTCATTGAGCAGTTTTTTCATGAGAAACCACCTGAAAACTTTTACTTCTCCTACATTCCGGTATCTTTACCATTGATCTGTATTTCCATTTGCTTCGGTGTTACCTTGATCTCCGGATTGCGTCCAGCCGTCCGTGCAACTCAAGTGGATGTTTTGAAAGCATTGAGAAGGGATATATAACAGAGTAGCCGCCTTTTTAAAAAAGGTGGCTTTTTAATTGGAATATAAAGCAAAATCACATGCTTATTGATAAAATAAAGGGTATAAAAGAAGTTGTTAAGGTGGAGAGGAAGCGAATCAATGGTAGAAACAATAGAGGAAATCGGCCGGTGGATCAGCAACCAAAGTAAAAAGGAGTTCATAAATCAAAATACGAGAGACCATGTTTTTCTTTTGGATGCTGGCATGATTTCTGAATTTATTGATTTGATCGGTCAAAATTTGCATAAAGATAAGGAAGACTTAAAAAAAAGCATCGATCCTTGGACAAGGAGAGCGGCGGATTTCTATTACCGTTATCAAAAAGAGATGGAGACAGCCATCCAGGAGTTAAGTTTGCTGCGCCAGGAAATATGGAGTAAATTGGAGTACGCCTTTGAACAAGAGCTTTTTACAGGATTTAATGTTTTTGAGATGGGTTCATTGTTGATCAGAAATAATGATTATACCATCTACTCTTTAAGCCGGGCCTTTGAAAACAAATATAAGGATGATGTGGCTCATAAAGAAGAATTGCTGAAGGAGCAAGAATCCGTGATTACTGAACTTTCGGTGCCTATGATTCCTTCTATTATTCCCGATACTATCCTTGTTCCTTTAGCTGGTGATCTTTCTGTATACCAACTGGAGCAAATTCGTACCAGACTTTTGTATGCTGTAGCCAGCCAGAGAATGACCACCGTTGTGGTGGATTTTACAGGAATTACTTCGCTCCAGGTTTCGGCACTGGGAATACAGGAACTGGCTCTGCAAATTGAACAGTTGACTGCTTCATTGCGGCTCATGGGAGTTGATGCACTTTTAACAGGATTTAGTGCAGAGCTCAGCTTGGGCATTGTACAAGCTGATATCTCCTTAAATGTTCCGGTGTTTTCATCCTTCAAAAGTGCTTTAACGTATTTGGTTCATGTGAAGAATATTACAATAGAAGATTTAACCACAAAGTAGACGAATGTACAGAAGGGTCTAAAGTTTCAGAAACCGGAAGTGTGACTGGAAAAATATCCTTCCAAGGGTTTATTTCTATTGTTAAAGGTTTAAATGTCCTCCTTTTCCGTCAACACTTAAATGAGTTGACTTTTAAAGGAGGTATTTTTATGAAAAAATGGGCAAAGGGTGTGGGTATCCTCACGCTTGGTATCCTGCTTTCAGCTTGCAGCAGTAATAATAACAATATGAAAAGTGATCCAAAGTCGGAGGGGGCTTCAAGCATGTCCAAATCCTCGCCGATTACGGTCCAGCTCATGAATTCGCACGGACAGAAGGCAGGGACTGCGACCCTTGAACAAGCCGCTGAAGGCGTAAAAGTAAAAGTAGAAGCCAAAGGGCTGACCCCAGGCAAGCACGGCATTCACTTTCATGAAAACGGCGTATGTGAAGTGCCAAAATTCGAATCAGCCGGCAAGCACTTTAACACCACCAATAAACAGCATGGATTTGAAAACCCAAAAGGACCGCATGTGGGAGATTTAAAAAATATTATGGCCGACCAATCCGGAAATGCAAGCGCTGATTTAATGTCATCTTTTGTTACGCTTCAGGAGGGCAAGGATAATTCTCTGCTGAAAGAGGGAGGTACGGCTCTTGTTGTACACGCCCAGGAGGATGATTACAAAACCGATCCTACCGGTAATTCAGGGGACCGGATCCTTTGCGGCGTCATCAAAAAATAAAAACTCTAAAAACCGGCTTCTGGAAATAGAAGCCGGTTTTTAGAGTTTTTGTACGAAGTTGCTATATCGTTTGGATTTTAACTGTTTTCTCCTTGAAAATATAAAGATTTGTTCGGAAAACAAACTTTTTTCCGAACGATACTTTCTTTTTCTCAAGAATTATTTTATAATGTGTCTAACTTCATAGACTCGTATAATAGCAGGGATATGGCCTGCAAGTCTCTACCGGATCGCCGTAAATGATCCGACTACGGGTGTCGCATAAAACGTGTTGTTTCTTTGTTTAGTGAAACTTCATGTTTCTCTTTCGGGGGATCTAAGATCTGGGAGAACGCTTCATTCGTAGAGAGGCGTTTTTCCGGGTCTTTTTTTCGTACTTTTATCAGTAAACCCTCGTAAAGGAGATATATTATGAACTTTCTTGAAGAAGTCATCTTAAAAGAAGGACAGGCATTATCGGAAAAGGTGCTTAAAGTGGATTCTTTCTTAAATCATCAGGTCGATCCTGAAGTCATGCGAAAAGTAGGGGAAGAATTGGCCCGGAGATTTAAAGATGCTGGAATCACCAAAATCCTTACCATTGAATCGTCGGGTATTGCTCCAGCTGTCATGGCAGGACTGGAACTTGGGGTAAATGTAATATTTGCCCGAAAACGAAAGTCATTGACGCAAAACGAGGATTTGCTGACGGCCAATGTCTATTCGTTTACAAAGGAAGAGAAAAATGAAATATCGGTTTCAAAGAAGTGGCTGACTGCCGGTGAAAACATACTGATCATTGATGATTTTCTGGCTCACGGAGAAGCAGCACTGGGGCTCGCCCATCTGGTGGAAGCGGCAGGTGCGAACGTCGCCGGGTTTGGAATTGTTATTGAAAAGTCGTTCCAGTCAGGAAGAGAGAAGCTTCTTAAAAAAGGCTACCGGGTGGAATCACTGGCAAGAGTAGCATCACTTTCAAATGGCTCCATCACCTTTACACGGCAGACAGAGGAGGCGCGTATCTGATGAAAATGACAAATGGAAAGTTGTTTTCACTGGGCATTCAACATGTTTTGGCGATGTATGCAGGTGCGGTGATCGTGCCTTTAATCGTGGGAGGAGCTTTGAAGCTTTCGACCGAACAGCTTGCCTATCTCGTTTCTATTGATTTATTAACGTGCGGTCTTGCAACCCTGCTGCAAGTATGGAATAACCGTTTTTTCGGAATCGGCCTTCCAGTGGTTCTTGGATGTACGTTTACAGCGGTAGGGCCAATGATTGCTATCGGCTCCCAGTATGGCATATCCGCTGTCTATGGCTCTATTTTGGTCGCAGGCATTGCCGTTGTATTATTAGCTGGTTTGTTCGGCAGAATTCTTAAACTTTTCCCGCCGATTGTAACCGGATCGGTTGTCACAATAATTGGGGTTACCCTCATCCCGGTTGCCATTCAGGATATGGCAGGGGGCCAGGGAAGCAAAGACTTCGGCTCACCGGAAAACCTGATGCTGTCGTTTGGCGTGTTGGCATTTATCATTATCGTTTACCGTTTGTTCACCGGTTTTATACGTGCTGTCTCCATTTTGCTCGGCTTGGTGGCAGGAACGCTGGCCGCTTCCTTTATGGGAAAAGTCGATTTCGGACCGGTAGCAGATGCCTCATGGTTCCATATGGTACAGCCATTCTATTTCGGAGCTCCAACCTTCCATGCAAGTGCCATCCTCACGATGGTTCTTGTGGCCATTGTCAGCATGATTGAGTCGACCGGAGTATTTATTGCCCTTGGAAAAATCTGCGGCAAGGATGTTACACCGAAGCAAATGACAAAGGGATACCGTGCGGAAGGATTGGCGATCATTCTTGGAGGTATTTTCAATGCCTTCCCTTATACGACCTATTCCCAGAACGTCGGGCTTGTGCAGCTTTCCGGCATCCGGACCAAAAATGTGATTTATACTGCCGGAGGAATGCTTGTCGTGCTTGGCCTTGTTCCAAAAGTGGCCACGCTGACGACATTAATCCCTACACCTGTTATGGGAGGCGCCACGGTCGCCATGTTTGGTATGGTCGTGGCTTCCGGCATCAAAATGTTGAGTGAAGTGGATTTTGGCAAACAGGAAAACCTGTTGATTATCGCTTGTTCTGTCGGGATCGGCCTTGGTGTGACGGTTGAGCCGGATTTGTTCGCAAAACTTCCGCAGGGCATACAGATTTTAACCGATAATGGCATCGTAGCAGGCAGCTTAACGGCTATTGTCTTAAACCTTGTTTTTAATACAGAGAGAAAAAAGGTAAATGCTAAACAGCGGAAGGAAGCAGCTGTCCAGGCTATTTCCGTTAAATAAACAATGGCCGGGCAGCAGAATGGATGCTGTCCGGCTTCCATTATAAAAAGGTTTTCATTTCAAAAAATCCGGGTATAAATGGATAGAGCAAGTCAGCAAGTAAAAGGAGGAAAAAAATGAAATACTGCAAAGACTGTTTAACTATTCTTCATCACGATCATGGAAGTGAAGGGTGCCCTGTTTGTGAAGGAACCAATACACAGGATATCGTAATAACCGTGTTAAGCAATGAACGAAATAAGCAAGGCGCATAAGACATATGATATGTCTTATTTTTTTTGCAATTGCATAACTTCTCCCATTTTACTGTAGGATTTTCAATGAAAGTGTATAATAAGTCATCCATTCATATTTCAAATAGGTAATGGAGGCATAAATTACATTTGCTCAAGGGATTTCCTTTTGTTTACAATACAGATATCGTCATATTTGCTCAAAACACATCGAAATGTTGTGAAGTTATCAGCGTAACACCGATGTATAGAAGTTGGGAGGAATGTTTTACATGAAACAAACAATGGATGACAAAATAAAAAACAGGAACAGCTGGTTTAAAATCCTTTTGATCAGCTTATTTTGCATGGTACTCATGTTTAAAGTGGCCACGGCCAAATTTACGTTTCATTTTTCGGATTTATTATCATTTATTCTGGCTGTATTTGCGATCGCCATTTCTGTACTGTATTACTCCAAGGTGAATGAGGTCATTCAACTGCTGGGAGGAAACACGGGCAGTATGTTTAACCGAAACAGGAAAAATGATGGAAACTCTGTAACAGATGCTTATGGGCCTGCGAAAAATGAAGCTGAACTGCAATTGGATCTGGAAGAACATAAAGACCAGCTGAAGCGGGTAAAAAAGGTGCAAAATGAAATCATTGACCGTCTGATGGCCAATCAGGATCTCCTTGAAGATGATAGACGCGATTATATCGGCTATCTTTTGCAAAAAGAAAAAGAGGCTGCGATGATCCAACTCGATATGGATAAGGTGCTCACTCAGCTTTCCCAGCAGGATGAATCATTAGATGATGAAGGATCTGCTGACGGCAAGGAAATCAACAGTGTGAATGATGTAGTGGCCGTTCTGGGGAAAGATGTAATCTTGAGCGCAACGTTTGACGAACTCAATCAAAAGGTTAAAGCCGTACAGCCGAAAATGAGCAGTACTGCTTCCGAAGCTCTTTTGGATACCGGACTGGTGGACCAACATTTCAACATCACACGTAAAGGGCTTAAAGAATTTCGCAGTACCGCCAAGAAAATGAAAAAAAGAGCATAATGCGGATTTTGAAGGGGCTGTCCTGAAAGTCAAAATTGACATTCAGGCAGCTCCTTTCTGCGTAAAAAGCTTCCATGAAAAGTTGATTGTAGTGGAAGGCGCGAGATCCTCGAAAATGAACACCACATTTTCTTCGTGCGATGTTTCGCTGCCGAAGCGTTCCTTGTCCTGTGGGACTAGCGTGACAGGTGAGACTAGGTAGGTGCTGGCACCGGTACCGCAGACGCTTGCGCCAAAAGGTAGGCGTTCACGCCGGTAAGGCTCACCGCACGCCCTGCGAAAGTAGGCGTCGCGTTCACGCCGGTAAAAGCGAGCAGCCTGGAACGAAAATCGACGGCTCCCGGACTTCGACAGCCCCTGTTTTTTTTCCTTTAGAAGGGGAATGGATGCAATAAAGGAGGGTGTGCTGTGGAATTTACTATTCGAACCGTAAATGATCATCAGGAGCTGGAGAATGCAATCAATCTTTTGGGAACGGTTTTCCCGGAAGAGCAGCTTTTTTTCCAGAATCGCCTCGAAAAGGAACCAGCCTACTCATTCAAAACCACATGGATTGCCGAGAAGGAGGGGGATATGGCCTCTGTCGTTCAAATCTTCCCTTTTTCCATCTGGGTGTCCGGAGTTGAGGTGAAAACAGCCGGCATAGGGAACGTCGCCACCCATCCGGACTACCGCGGGCATCGGCTGACCCACCGGATTTTGGAGGAAATTGAACAAAAGCTGTTGGAACAGCAATATGGTTTGTCCAACTTATTCACCGGTATTCCGGGCTTTTATGAAAAGGCAGGATGGCAGACGGTAAATCAGACCATTCCCATTATAAAAGCCGGTCACATGAAACAAGTATGGGACGTTGCGTTTCCTGGCGGTAAGCTGGACATTCAAACGGTAACCGGAAATGATTTGGAATCCATCCGTGCCATTTACGAAGCAGTTTCAACTACCCTGAATGGCCCACGAATCCGGTCTGAAGAGTATTGGAAGAAACAAATAGAAAACGAGAACGAGAACGATTATTTTCAAAAGGCAGTAAGGGACGATATAGTGTTGTCGTATATTCGTGCTGAAAAAAAGAGTGACGTCCTTACGATCCATGAACTTTGCAGTCTGGACGGAGAAAAAGAAAGCATGGTTCCGTTAGTTCTTTCCCTGCTCGATCCCCAAATCAAAACGGTAAGGTGCCTGCTTCCCATGAACCATTTTATCTTGAAAGATGTACCTTATGATATAGAAGAAAATAGAGAAGGCATGTGGAAGATCATCGATCAGGATGAAGTGCTGCAGCAATTTCAATCCGTTTTTGAGAAGCGGGGCCGTCATCTTGGTATGGATCATCTGCAATTATCATTTCTTGAGGATTCCTGGCTTTTCAGCTGGGAGAACGGCAATACAGAGTTAAAGCAATCCGAGTTTCTTCACTATCTTATGAGGGGAGCGGATGAGATCCCTGATCGGCATTCAATCATTAAGGAGCTGTTTCCTGAGTCATCGTATATTTTTTGGTCCAAAGACCGGTTTTAAATCGTACAAGGAGGAAGAATCACAATGAAAGAACCCAATAAACTAATGGTCGTAGCACACCCGGATGATGAGATTTTTTTCGGGGGAGATGAACTGATCCAGGAAAAGGGCTGGAAAGTGATTTGTATTTCGGACCGAAATGATGCTACCCGCAAGAAGGAATTTGAAACCGTCATGAAAGAGGTTGGAGCAGAACATGAGATCTGGAACTATCGGGATGCCTGGACCGAACACGTGAATCGCCATGAACTTGAAACCGATTTACGCCGGGTTCTGGCAGAGAGGGAATATAAGAAAATTGTCACCCACAACCTGAAAGGCGAATATGGCCATCCCGAGCACAAAGCTCTGTCAGAAATAATGGATAATATGGTTGATAAAAATCTTTATATGTTTGATTTTACGATTAAGAAACTGCTGTTCTTCGATATACTCAAACGCAAGCTTGAAATTCTGGAATTGTATAAAAGTCAAAAACCTGCCGTGATTGAACTGCTTGATCTCATTGCCATTGCTCGGACCGTAAAAGTCAAATAAATGTGAACAGAGTAGTTTCCCCGGTGATTTTATGGTAAGTTACTAACGATACATAAAAACTCACAGGGGGACTTTTTTATATATGCTGTTTGTGGCAAAGGCTGTTTTATATCTTGTTTTTTCTCTTTTTATCGGTACTTTTATTCTCTATTCCCTATCTGATAAACGGCGTCCCTCCATTCATGTTTCAAAGAAAGGGCTCTTGTTGTGGATTGCCCTCATCCCTGTGACGGCATTTTCTCAAGTGCTCGAACTGGCATTAAGTCTTGGGAAGGATTTTGGTTTCTGGCCAACCCTTAATGATATCTTATTTACCTTTGACATCGGCAAAGGGTGGTTTTTTATTCTTGCATTATCATTGCTTTTATTTGTGATGGTTTACTTTAACGATGTTTCGAAGGACCGTTTTTTGTCCAGGCTTTCTTTAGGCATAGGCGTCGTCCTCACCATCGCAATTGGATATACAAGTCATGCGGCTTCACTAAATCAATGGGGCGGGCTTTTTGCACATGCCCTTCACTTTCTTTCCGTTACAGGCTGGACGGGAACGCTGCTGATTGTCAGCTGGTTTTCAAAGGACAGGGAAAAGCTGCCTGCCTTTTTTAAATGGTTTACTCCATTTGCCTTCATTTGCCTTCTTGCAACCATTGGAGGGGGAATTTGGCTGATGGGCTATATTGTTCCTGAATATTTCAACTCATGGATGATCAATTATGGACAGGCTCTTCTGATCAAGCATGTACTGTTGATCGTTGTGGTCTTTTACGCAGGAATCAACACCATCTGGGTACGGAAAAACCTGGCCGACACGTCTTTTGTTCCGTACAAATGGATGAGACTTGAAGGTATGATTCTCCTTATTATTTTTGCGGTAACCGGCTTTATGACCCAGCAGGAGCCACCACATGATGTTTCGCAGACACTGGCCTTTCAAAAGCCATCCAAACTGTTCACTGCCTTTGTTGACGGAAAGGTAAAAATCAACTCTACTGTAGAAATCGCTCCGACTTTGATCGGCGCGGGATTTTTGGTGGCAGGTCTGCTGCTGCTTGCCGTCAGTTATTTTACGATCCGACTGAACGTTTCAATGTTGGTGGTTTTCCTGCTATCTTTGGGCGCTGCTCTTTCGTTTTATCTCGCCGTCATGTTCTCGGCTTTCATATAAGAAAAAGCAGGTTGGTACCTTTGTTGCTCTGAATGTGGTTGATTTCCTCACTGGTCAATGAAGCTTATTAAAATAAAGGTTCCAAAGGCTATATTTTAACAAGGATAAAAAATAAAAAGGGTTCCAACAGGGATCCTTTTTTTGTTTGCCCGCTGCCTTTCTTTTTGGGAATACCCTTGTTACAATGGCGGAAACAGGAGGGATCAGCGATGGAACAGCAGCTTCGGGAACAGTTTGATGGTCTGTTGGAGAAATACACGGAATTGCTTCTTGGGGAAAGTGATGATGACAAAAAAGAAAAGGTGAAGATGTGGGCTTTGTATTCCTATATATCGAAAACGATGCCTGCCTTGGCAAAACATTGGAATGAGGAGTATCCGGAAGGAAAACAAGGCATAAAAGAAGTAGTATCCGAGATTAAGCAGCTGAATGAAAAACACCGCAGGAATAGCGGGAAATCTTAATTTTTTGCCGATGACATAGAGGAGCTTCTCCTTTTTCTTTCATATACTGATATAAGGAAAAAACAATACCCAAGCAGGTTTTTCAACAAAAAATGTCGAAATTTTTCAAAAAAGACAATATAGGAAAAACTAATGATATGATTAAAGCGCATACATCATTGAAAGTTCAGTAAACTTCGGTGCCTGGCACCATGAAAGAGAGAGACTGAATCTATAGGGGGAATTAACGATGGAACAGGCGATGAGAGATTTCTTTCTGTTTCTAGCAAAAAACAAAACGATGACAAAACTGGCAAAAAGGTACGGCCTGAAATTCGGGGCGAGCCGTTTTGTCGCCGGAGCTTCACTGGACAGCTCAATCTCGGCCATCAAAAAATTGAATGAAAAAGGAATGCCTGTCACGATTGACCATCTCGGTGAGTTTGTTGACAACGAACTGGAAGCAAAAGAAATGACAGAGCATTGTATTGATGCCATCAAAGCCATTTCAAAGGAAAATGTAAATTCCCAGTTATCCTTAAAGCTCACTTCCATGGGACTGGACATCAGTGATGACCTGGTGATGGCCAACATGAGAAAAATCATGGAAGCCGCCGAAAAATACAATGTATTTGTGACCATTGATATGGAAGATTACAGCCGGTGTGAAAAGACACTGGAGATCTTTAAAAGGCTAAAAAGGGAATTTGATAATATATCAACAGTGATCCAGGCGTATCTTTACCGGTCGCTGGATGACGTTAAAAATCTGAATGAGTATCATCCCAATCTCCGGCTCGTGAAAGGCGCCTATAAAGAATCACAGGAAGTTGCTTTTCCTGAAAAATCAGATGTGGATGAAAACTATAAGAAGCTGATCGAAACTCATTTGCTGAATGGCAATTATACAGCCATTGCCACTCACGATGATGAAATTATCAATTATACGAAAGACCTGGTTAAAAAACATTCCATCCCGTATGACCAGTTTGAATTCCAAATGTTGTTCGGTATAAAAGTAGAGCGGCAGGAGCAGCTGATGCAGGAAGGATATAAAATGCGCATCTATGTACCTTACGGAAACGACTGGTACGGTTATTTCATGCGCCGCCTGGCCGAACGCCCGGCAAACGTCATGTTTGTCGTTAAAGGTGTATTTGGAAAGTAAAAAAAGGATGCCCATGCGGGTATCCTTTTTTATTTAACTTTAATTTCCGGCCGTCGTAAACGGATCATGCTCTTCACCTGTCTTTAAGTCAATCACTTTCGTATTATCTTTCGGGACAGGAACGGTTTTGCTTTTTGGCGCTTTCTTGTGATTCTCCACCCAATCCACGAGCAGGTCAAAGGATTGATACACATACGGAAGCAAAGGCTGCATTTCTTTATGAGGATCCGTGACCGCATTCCATACCAAACTGTCCACATGGTTTCCTTTCTCGATGGTGTACAGGCGGTGGAGATTGCCGCGCCCGTTTTTCTTGATCAGCTTGTCATAGGGATCCGCATGAACGGAAGGGAAAATCAATGAATCCCAGGAGCCTGTCAGGCTGATCAACGGAACATCGATTCTGCCAGTATTCTGGATGGCTTCTACATTCCTTTTTACAGAAGCAGGGCGGGTGTTGTAGTCATAGTTTTGAAAAATAGAGTCATAGGTCCGGTCCCTGACACCGTTGGTAAAATTCAAGTAATTTTGCCATGGAATCCGGTTTGGTGCATTAGGATCGAGCTCGTCCCTGTATATATTTAATGTAACAAACCAGTAGACCTGATCATGGTAGGACCAAAGCTTTTCAGAACCCTTCGGAAGCCCGGCTTTATACAGTTCTTTTCTTGCCTCTGCCTGCTCGGAGGGTGTTCCGTACAATGCCCTTTCAGCTGAATTTACCACAGGGGTGAGAGATGTAATTAAATTCGGTTCATGCGCTCTCCATAAAACGCCTTCCCAATCAATTCCGCCATCAAATAAAGATGGCCTGCCGGATTTTTTCATGCCGTCATGTTCGAGTGCATAGCGGACCACATAACCGCCATTGGAAATACCAACGGCATAGGTAGGGACGCGGTGTTTTTTTGTAACGAGTTTGCTCGCCGGATTGTCCTTATCACTTTTCTTGATCAGCTGGTGAGGATAATTCTTTTCAAGATAGTGCTGGGCAGCAATCGTTATCTGCCTGAATCGCTGATGCCATTCCGAGATGCTGTCTTCCTCACTGGCAAGCGCATTCTTCACTTTTGCAAAAGGGTCGTCAGGATCGGATGTTCCTTGTGTACCTTTATCGATGGCTGCAAAAGCATAGCCTTTCGAAAGCATATAATCACTGAACAGAAGATCGGTTGAGGTTTCATTTCTGGTTGCCGGGATGCCTGCCACCACAAGCTTTCCGTTCCAGTCATGGGGCACCCTGATTACAAACTGTGCATCCTCGAATGCGCCATTTACTTGTGTTCCTGTAATTTCAGCAGGCTGATACAGTTTATTCCAGCCAGTGCCTTTCGCTTTATCTCCCCAATTGTAGGGAGCAAGGCCCAGGTTTCCATAAACGGTAGCGGCTTCATATTGTTTTGGATTTTTGGTCGTCAGCCAGTTACCATCTTTTCCATCATATATTGTTTCTCTAACATCATGTGCGCCTTTAAATTCGGGATAGGGGGAGTCTTTCTTGTCGGCATGTGCGGTTTGCATGCTGGAGAAGATCAACAGTGAAGCGGCCGCGATGATTCCAAAACATTTTCTTTTCATAAATGATTCCTCCATATAAACAAAGAAGAGCCCGGGTAAATTTAAGCGGACTCTTCTCGTTGTTATTTTGTTCGAACTCACGTATTTATTGAGCTGTATAACCGCCGTCGATTACGACGGCCTGCCCGGTCACTCCAGCGGCTTTATCGCTTGCCAAAAAGATGGCATAATCCGAGATTTCTTTAACCGTAAGCAATCGTCTTTGCGGAACTAATGGATAGATGACATCTTCAAGTACTTTTTCAAGCTCCACGTTGCGCGTGCGGGCCAGATCTGACAGCTGGTTCCGTACAAGCGGAGTGTCGACATAACCGGGGCAGATCGCATTGACGGTAATGCCATGTTCAGCCCCTTCAAGTGCTGCTACTTTAGTTAAGCCGATGACACCGTGCTTGGCGCTGTTATAAGCGGCTTTACCGGCGAATCCAACGAGTCCGTTGATAGATGCCATATTAAGGATACGTCCAAAGCCCTGCTTTTTCATAATGGGAAAAGCATGTTTTGTAGCCATGAACGGAGCAGTGAGCATCACCTTGATCAGAAGCTCAAACTTCTCTGTCGGGAATTCTTCCAATGGTGACACATGCTGTAGGCCAGCATTGTTGATGACCACGTCCAGCCTGCCAAACTCACTGACGGTGTCATCCATGGCTTGCTTTAAGGCGTCTTCGTTACTAACATCACATGCAGTGCCAATGGCTTTGAAGCCTTGTTCTTTAAGGGAGGCAGCCGCACGTTCAGCCTTTTCAGCGTTCAGGTCGCAAATGGCCACTCTTGCTCCTTCTTTCGCAAAATCAGTGGCCATTTCCAGTCCGATCCCGCTTGCGGCGCCTGTGATGAATGCAACTTTATTTTCAAGTAATGCCATTTCTGATTCTCCTTTTGGTGTATGACTATTTCTCTCTCTATTCCTAAACAATTCCAAACAGGTAATAGAGACCGATAACAAAAAAGACGGCAATGGTTTTTATGATCGTCATGGCGAATATGTCAAAGTATGATTGTTTATGTGTTAAACCTGTAACAGCAAGAAGGGTAATGACCGCTCCATTATGAGGAAGGGTATCCATTCCTCCGCTCGCCATGGATGCGACCCGGTGAAGTACTTCTGGATCAATGCCGAGCTTATCTGCCTGTTCCACATATTTATCACCCATGGTCGCTAAAGCAATACTTAAGCCCCCTGATGCAGAACCGGTAATACCAGCAAGGGCGGTTGTTGTCACTGCTTCGTTTACGAGGGGATCCTGGATGGTGTCTGCCATACCTTTATTTACAGAGGCAAAGCCAGGCAGTGCAGCGATGACACCCCCAAATCCGTATTCGGAAGCCGTGTTCAGGGTTGCGAGCAAAGCCCCGCCGATGGAGACGTTGATTCCGGCATTGAAATTTGTTTTGACCTGCTTGAAGGCAAAAATAAGAACGGTTACAATTCCGATGACAAGGGCACCTTCCACCGCCCAAACTGCTGCGAGTTTAGGGATTTCAACAGGCGGAACATCCTTCATTCCGACCTTCGAAAAATCAAAAACGGTTCCGTAATATTTAGGAATCATAGAGGTGAATACTTTATTGAAGATTCCTACAAGAAGGAGCGGCAATATGGCAATAAATGCATTGGGGAGGTTCTCATCAGGAATCTGATCCGGCTCATTGATGTGGCCGGTTCCATAGCCCTCTCCTGCTTTTGCGGCCTTCCTTCTTCTCCATTCCAGATACGCCATCCCTACTGCAAGAACAAAAAGTCCGCCAATCAATCCAAGCCATGGTGCAGCCCATGTATCGGTTTTGAAAAAGGTGGTGGGAATGATGTTTTGAATCTGCGGAGTACCGGGAAAAGCATCCATCGTAAATGTAAACGCCCCAAGAGCAATGGTTCCTGGTATTAAGCGTTTCGGGATGTCTGCCATTTTGAACAGTTCAGAAGCAAAAGGATAAAGAGCAAACGCTACCACAAATAGTGAAACCCCGCCATAAGTCAGGATGGCACCAACCAGAACGATGGCGAGCATGGCCCGGCTTGGCCCAATCAGTTTAATAACAGCTCTTGTAATGGATTTGGCAAAGCCGGACATTTCGATCACTTTTCCGAAAATTGCACCCAGCAAGAATACCGGGAAATACAGTTTAATGAACCCCACCATTTTTTCCATAAATACACCCGAGAAAAACGGAAGAACATGGCCCGGGTCGGTCAACAATACGGCAAACAGGGCCGCGATTGGCGCAAACAGGATAACGCTAAAGCCGCGGTAGGCGACAAACATAAGAAAAAACAGCGCCAGTAAAATAATAATAATATCCACTACAAAAACCCCCTATACTTTTCATGCCAAGATTTCTTTTTTTTAAAACAGCTTTAATAAGCATCCATTTTAACGTGCTCTGAAATGATGAGAGACGGGTCGGTGCATTCTTTGATGTCCTCAATACTGTAGCCTGTGGCTACTTCTGCAAGCAATAGTCCGTCTTCAGTCACATCAATGACGGCACGTTCAGTAATAATACGGTTGACAACGCCCTTGCCGGTGAGGGGCAGGGTACATTCCTTTAAGATTTTGCTTGTACCGTCCTTGCTGACATGATCCATAATGACGATGATTTGTTTGGCACCATGAACAAGGTCCATCGCACCGCCCATTCCTTTGATCATTTTTCCTGGAATCATCCAGTTGGCAAGATCGCCTTTCTCTGACACCTCCATACCGCCAAGGATGGCGATATCGATGTGTCCCCCTCGAATCATGCCAAAGGATTCCGCACTGTCGAAATAGGAAGCACCTTCTATGGCAGTGATTGTTTCTTTCCCGGCATTAATTAAGTCAGGATCAACGTCCTTCTCAGCAGGATAGGGGCCAATCCCAAGAAGCCCGTTCTCAGACTGTAGGACGACGCTTTTGTTGGCTGAAATGTGATTTGCAACCATGGTGGGCATTCCGATTCCCAAATTGACATAGAAACCGCTTTCAATTTCCTGCTCGGCTCTTTTGGCAATCTTTTCTCTTATCGCTTTTTTGTCTAGCATTTTCGTGCTCATATGCTCTCCTCCAATCTTCTAGTTTGCTACAGTCAGCTTTTCAATTCTTTTTTCCTGTATCCCAACGATTAGTGACTGAACATATATGCCAGGAGTATGGATCTCGTCGGCACCCAAGCTTCCTGTTTCACATAGCTCTTCAACTTCCACAATCGTAACTTTTCCGGCTGCAGCCATCATGGGATTGAAATTTCGGGCAGTTTTGTGATAAACCAAATTCCCCATGTTGTCTGCTTTCGCGGCACGGATCAAACTGAAGTCGGCTTGAAGCCCTGTCTCCAGCATGTATTCTTTTTCATTAAATGTACGGATTTCCCTTCCCTCAGCAAGAGGCGTACCTACTCCAGCAGGTGTATAAAAAGCCGGAATGCCTGCGCCGCCCGCCCGAATTCTCTCGGCCAATGTTCCCTGGGGGATGAGTTCCACTTCAATCTCTCCAGCCAGCACCTGGCGTTCAAACTCTTTGTTCTCTCCCACATAGGAACCAATCATTTTCTTGATCTGCTTGTTTTTCAGCAGCAGGCCGAGCCCCCAGTCATCTACTCCGCAGTTATTTGAAATGATAGTCAAATCTCTGGTTCCTGCTTCAACAAGAGCAAGAATCAAATTTTCCGGAATGCCGACCAGTCCAAAACCACCCACCATTAGAATGGATCCGTCTGGTATTACTTTAACGGCTTCTTGAAACGAAGATAATACAGGCTTCATGTGATGTTCACTCCTTTTTCAGACTCGTTCAGTAGTCTTGCAAGTTTCATGCCAAGACTAATCCAACCTGTAGAATAAAGAGTTGAACGATTTGTGAACAATTTTAGGTTGCCAAATTTTCCGGTAATCCGGAAATGTTTGGTCTTCTTTTTTGAAAAAACAGAGTCTTATTATGATAGGAACTCATTCCGGAAAAGCGGAAAGTGTTCCGGTTTCTCGGAAAAACTATGAAATACCGTTCACCTTTTTCCATTGCTCGGAGAGAGACAGCGCAATTTCTTTAATGATTTTGTCAGTCTTGAAATAAAAAATATGGGAGAAGGGGGACCAGGATGTAAAAATATTTCCACTGCTAACCTCAATATCTTTTTTCACCGACCGGTTGTACACTTCATTTAATGATTTCAAGGGGAAAGCAATTACATCATCCTGGTCATAATAGTTGATCCATTCCCCACTTAAATAGGGAAAGTGTTTTTTGAGTTGAGGAGAAGGGACTTCAATCGGTTTGTCAAAGTCGTTATACCGGAGGGTCCATAAAGGCATAGGAGTTCCGAGAGTATAAAAATTGGCAAGGGTTTCTCCATTTTCTAGAGGATTATCCGATTTTAATTGCTTAATGGCATCGGGAATCTTTTCTTGAAGATATTGCAGGTCATAAAAATAGTTGCTGGCAATCACCGTGCCGAGGCTGTGGGAAACAACGGTAAGAGGGGACAGATCACCTGTCTTCTCCCGAAGCTTGTGCATCCCTGAGGCCACCGCTTCATGCACTCTTTCATAATTTGGATTCAGATGTGGAAATGAAACGGGCGATGGCTGGTAAGCTATGGCATCACCGAAAAAACGGATAACAAACTGACGGAGGAAGGAATAGTTCAACGTTTTTTGTTTATTGACCTTTGCCCATAATTCGTCCTCCCGTTCATTAAAAACGCTACCCCAATAAATGGGCACCATCTCCACCTGTGAACCAGGGGCAGGGTGTAAGGAGGCAATATTTTTTGCAAAGTGGCTGCGGAGTGCTTTCATAAAGTCGTCGGCATAGGTTTCATCTTGGTTGCCGATCCCATGCAAAATGAGAATACCAAGTTTAATAGACATCATGCCACTTCCTTTCAATAGAGGAACCTTTTTACCATTTAACTATGACAAAAAGCTTTAAAAAAAGAAAGAAAATTCTATGTTGTCAAAATAATTGAAATGACTTATGATGAGTGTAGAACTAAATTTAAAAAGTAGTCATTTATTTTTGGGCTAAAAATGAATGAGTGTTCATTCAATAGCTGAAGGAGGAAATAAGATGGCCATAACCATTCAAAAGGCTGCTGTATTAGGGTCTGGTGTGATGGGTGCAGGAATAGCAGCACACCTTGCAAATGTGGGAATTCCTACATTGCTTCTGGATATGGTGCCGAGGGAATTGTCAGATGCCGAAAAATCCAAGGGATTGACAGAAGAAAGTCCTCAGTACCGAAACAGGCTCACACTGCAGGCAAAGGAACGCATGCTGAAACAAAAACCGGCACCCCTGGCAGTAAAAGAAAATCTGGATTTAATTTCAGTCGGGAACTTTACAGATGATTTATCCAAACTGAATGATGTGGACTGGATTATTGAAGTAGTTGTTGAACGCCTGGATGTGAAACGCCAGATATTTGAGCAGGTGGAGCAGTTCAGGAAAAAAGGGTCCATCATCAGCTCGAATACATCGGGAATCTCCATTGATGCAATGGCAATGGATCGGTCGGATGATTTTAAAAAGCATTTCCTGGGAACCCATTTCTTTAATCCGCCAAGATACTTAAAATTGTTGGAAATCATTCCAACGGAAGATACCAGCCCCGAAGTAGTATCCTTTATGAAGGAATTTGGGGAAAACATACTCGGCAAAGGTGTTGTTGTCGCTAAAGACACACCGAACTTTATTGCCAACCGGATTGGGACGTACGGTCTGATGGTCACTGTGCAGGAAATGATGAAACAGGGGTACAGTGTTGGGGAAATCGATTCCGTCACGGGACCGCTCATTGGCCGTCCGAAAAGTGCTACATTCCGGACACTCGATGTAGTTGGACTGGATACCTTCCTTCATGTGGCAAGAAACGTGTATGACCAGGTGGAGGGCAAAGAAAAGGAAGTGTTTGATGTTCCGCCGTTTTTAAATGAGATGGTGGAAAAGGGCTGGATGGGAAGCAAATCCGGTCAGGGCTTTTATCTGAAACAGAAGAGCAAACAGGGAGGAGAAATCCTTGAGCTTGATCCTTCAACGCTGGAATACAAGCCACGGCAAAAGCTGAAAACGCCAACCACAGAACAAGCTAAACAGTTAAAGACAACAGAGCAAAAAGTGAAAGCGCTTTTATACAGTAAAGACCGGGCAGGTGAAATGCTGTGGTCTATCGTCAAGCCAGTATTGATCTACTCGGCAGAAAAAGCCTACGAAATTGCAGATGATATTGTAGCCATTGATAATGCCATGAAATGGGGATTCGGATGGGAGCATGGGCCATTTGAAATCTGGGATGCCATTGGTGTCAGTGAATCGGTTAAACGGATGGAAGAAGAAGGCGAAACCGTTCCGGCCTGGATTCATGAGATGGTGGAAGGTGGAAATAACTCGTTTTATCAGACTGAGAATGGCGGGGTTTCGTTCTATCATAAAGGTGACTACAAAAAAGTCAATGAAAATCCAAAAACCGTTCATCTGTCACTGCTTAAAAATAAAGGCGGCCTTATCACGAAGAATACTGGCGCCAGCCTGATTGATATGGGCGATGGTGTTGCCTGCCTTGAATTCACATCACCAAACAATGCCATTGGGCCGGACATCATTATGATGATCCATAAAGCACTGGAAGAAGTAGAACGAAATTACGAAGGTTTGGTCATTGGAAACCAGGGCAAGAACTTTTGTGTCGGTGCCAACTTGATGCTGATCCTGATGGAAGCACAGGATGATAACTTTTTTGAACTCGATATGATGGTCCGCCAGTTCCAGAATACGATGAACATGGTTCGATACAGTAAAAAACCAGTGGTTACAGCAAACTTTGGCATGAGTCTTGGTGGCGGAGCAGAAATTTCCATGCCTGCAGCCGAAATGCAAATGTCCGCTGAAACGTATATGGGTCTCGTGGAAGTCGGCGTCGGACTGATACCTGGCGGAGGCGGAAACAAAGAGCTTCTTCGCCGCCAAGTGGAACGCCTGCCTAAAGGTGCAAAGCTGGATCTGCAGGGAGTCGTCAATCAAGTATTTGAAACCATCGCCATGGCCAAAGTGTCCACTTCTGCACAAGAAGCTGCAAAACTTGGTTACCTGCGTCCTCAAGACGGTATTTCTGTAAATGGGGATCACCTGTTATATGATGCCAAGCAGCGTGTGCTGTCTCTGGCAAAACAGGGCTATCAGCCGCCAAAGCGCTCAAAGATTCCGGTGGTCGGCGAAGCGGGTTTTGCAACCCTTTGTCTTGGCGCAGAAACAATGCGTTTCGGGGGATATGTATCGGATCATGATTTGAAAATCGCGAAAAAGCTTGCTTTTGTGCTTGCAGGAGGAAGAGTTCCTGAAGGGACATTGGTTGATGAACAATATTTACTGGATCTTGAACGGGAGGCCTTCCTGAGTCTTGCCGGAGAACCAAAATCACAGGCAAGAATGCAGCACATGCTGACAAAAGGAAAACCGCTTCGCAACTAAAAGGAGGGGAAAACATGCAAAAAGATGCTGTAATCGTAGCAGGAGCAAGAACGCCGATAGGCAAAGCAAAAAAAGGATCCTTCGCTCAAATGCGTTCGGATGAGCTGGCAGCAATAACTGTAAAAGAAACGCTGCGTCGCGCAGGCGGATATGATGGTCCAATTGATGATCTGATTATGGGCTGTGCCATACCGGAGGCCGAACAAGGAATGAATATGGCCCGGCTGATCGGTGCACGCGCAGGTCTTCCGGATACCGTTCCGGCAATCACGGTCAACCGGTTCTGTTCTTCAGGACTGCAAAGTATTGCCTATGGCGCAGAAAAAATCATGCTTGGTCATGCACAGGCTGTATTGGCCGGCGGAGCGGAATCCATGAGCCTTCTACCGATGGAAGGGCATGTGATCAAACCGAATCCGCAGCTCGTGGAAACCGTCCCGCAATATTACATGGGAATGGGATATACAGCAGAAGAAGTGGCCAACCGGTTTGGTGTGACGCGTGAAGATCAGGATGCGTTTGCGGTCAGGAGCCATCAAAACGCTGCGCGCGCCATCAAGGAAGGGAAATTTAAGGATGAAATCGTTCCGGTTACCGTCACGAAACGATGGCTGGGTGAAGACAATAAACTAAAAGAAAAAGAATTTACGGTGGATACGGATGAGGGTGTTCGACCTGATACATCGTTGGAAGGACTTGCACGGCTGCGCCCGGCCTTTTCAGTACGAGGTTCGGTAACAGCAGGCAATGCATCTCAAACCAGTGACGGGGCGGCCACTGTACTTGTAATGGACCGCGAGAAAGCAGAAGCAGAAGGGTTAACGCCGCTTCTTAAATTCAGAAGTTTTGCTGTGGCAGGCGTGCCACCGGAAATTATGGGAATCGGCCCTGTAGCTGCAGTCCCGAAAGCACTTAAACTTGCGGGCCTTGAGGTGGCTGATATCGGGTTGTTTGAATTGAATGAAGCATTCGCCTCCCAGGCGGTTCAAGTGATACGGGAGCTTGGTCTTCCTGAAGACAGAGTCAATGTGAATGGAGGCGGAATCGCTCTCGGCCATCCGCTCGGGTGCTCCGGGGCCAAACTGACGCTTACTCTTCTTCATGAGATGAAGAGAAGAGGAGAACAATTTGGAGTGGTAACCATGTGTATTGGCGGCGGAATGGGTGCTGCCGGCGTTTTTGAACTAGTGGACTAAGCCAAAACAGGAGGGGAAAACATGTCTAACACAATGGAAAAAGTATTTAAAGGCGGAAGTTTTTTAGTGGAGGATATTCAGGCGGAGGATCTGTTTACACCGGAAGATTTTTCAGAAGAACATTTAATGATTGCTAAAACAACGGAAGATTATGTGGTAAAAGAAGTGGTGCCGCAAATTGACAAAATTGAAAATCATCAATTTGATATTTCAAGAAAACTGCTGACCAAAGCGGGAGAGCTCGGCCTGTTGGGTGCCGATGTTCCGGAAGCTTACGGCGGCCTTGAGCTCGACAAAATTTCATCTTCACTGATTACGGAAAAGTTTGCCCGTGCCAGAGGCTTCTCCTTAAGTTATGGCGCACACGTAGGAATCGGTTCTCTTCCTATAGTACTGTTCGGAAATGAAGACCAGAAACAACGGTACCTTCCTGATCTGGCCACGGGAACCAGAATTGCCGCATATGCTCTGACAGAACCAGGATCAGGTTCGGATGCTTTGGGGGCGAAAACCACTGCAAGGTTGAATGAAGAGGGTACACACTATATCCTAAACGGTGAAAAACAATGGATTACCAACTCGGCATTTGCAGATGTATTCATAGTATACGCGAAGATTGACGGCGAACAATTCTCTGCATTTATCGTGGAGCGGAACTTCCCTGGTGTTTCCACGGGTCCAGAAGAAAAGAAAATGGGAATTAAGGGCTCTTCAACAAGAACATTGATCCTGGAGGATGTTTCTGTGCCAAAAGAAAACCTGCTCGGCGAAGCGGGAAGAGGCCATGTGATTGCCTTCAACATATTAAATATTGGCCGTTATAAGCTTGCGGTAGGCTGCGTGGGCGGGTCAAAGCGCGGAATTGAGGTCTCAGCCAAATATGCCAATGAACGTTCCCAGTTCAAACGCAAAATCAGCTCATTCCCGCTCATTCAGGAGAAAATCGCTAACATGGCCGTAAAGACATATGCTTCCGAAAGCTCGGTTTACCGTACGGTCGGTCTTTTTGAAAAGCGGCTGGGCGGATTGGATGCTGAGGCGCAAAAAGATGGCAAAGAAGTGGCAAAAGCCATTGCTGAATACGCCATTGAGTGCTCCCTGAATAAGTTCTTTGCATCAGAAGTTCTTGATTACGTGGTGGATGAAGCAGTACAAATCCATGGGGGATATGGCTTCATGGCCGAATATGAAGTAGAGGGAGCGTACAGGGATTCCCGTATCAACCGAATCTTTGAAGGAACGAATGAAATCAACCGTTTGCTGGTTCCGGGGACTCTTGTCCGCAAAGCGATGAAAGGTGAATTGCCGCTGATTGAAAAGGCAACTGCCCTACAGAATGAATTAATGATGATGATGCCTCAGGAAGTGGGAACTGAACCGCTGGAACAGGAGAAGTATCTCGTCAGCATGGGTAAGAAGATCATTTTAATGGTCGCAGGTCTTGCCGTGCAAAAGTTTGGTCAGAAGCTTGAAAATGAACAGGAGATCCTGGCAAACCTTGCAGATCTGGTGAGCGAGGTATACGCGATGGAATCAACAGTATTGCGTACAGAAAAAGCCATAAACCGAACCGGCCTTGAGAAGAACACACAAAAGCTGTTAATGACCCAGGTGTTCTGTCAGGAAGCCTTCAACCGTATGGAAGCTCATGCCAAAGAATCGATTATCGGAGTAGAAGAAGGAGATACCCTTCGCATGATGCTGTCTGCTCTGCGCAAGCTCACACGCCATACACCGACTAATGTCATCAAGAAAAAACGTGAAATAGCCGCTGTTGTATTGGAGGAAGAACGTTACGTTATTTAAGTTTCATACTACCACTGCCTTATCTTGAAAGTACTCTCTCATATTTGGCTCCGGTACATTGCCGGAGCATTTTTTTTGTGTTAATCATGATGAGACTGATGATTAATTTCCCTTTACGTGGCAACACTATTTTGTGTTACTATGGAAAGGAAGGAGTGAAACAAATGAGCCTGACTTTTTACCAGTATCCCAAATGCGGAACATGCCAGAAAGCAAAGAAATGGCTGGAAAATCATGATGTTCCATTCGAATCTGTCCATATCGTTGAAAACCCTCCTTCAAAAGAGGAAATCAAGGAACTTGTCTTGAAAAGCGGACTGGATTTAAAAAAATTCTTTAATACGAGTGGAATGAAGTACAGAGAGCTCGGCTTAAAGGATAAAATCAAAAGTGCTTCCAATGAGGAACTGTTTGATTTACTCGCTTCTGACGGCATGCTGCTGAAGCGCCCGATTGCCACCGATGGAACACAGGTAACCGTCGGATTTAAAGAAGATACATATCAACAGACATGGGCATCAAAATAGTTGCTTAACTATAATAAATTTAATATTATAGTTATTATAAATAACAAGAAAGCCTGGAGGGATACGAATGAATTTTCCAAAAGAATTGCGTTATTCAGAAGAACATGAATGGGTTAAAGTTGAAGAAGGAAATAAAGTAAGAATTGGTATTACCGATTTTGCACAAGATGAGCTGGGTGATATCGTATTCGTAGAACTGCCGGAAGTAGGCGACGAAATCAAAGCGGACGAGCCATTTGGCAGCGTTGAATCCGTGAAAACCGTTTCCGAGCTTTATGCTCCAATTTCCGGAAAAGTCGTTGAAATCAATGAAGAGCTGGATGACAGCCCGGAACTCGTAAACGAATCTGCTTATGAAAAGGCATGGATGATTGTGGTTGAAGCATCTGATCTTTCTGAAACAGAAAACCTCATGTCAGCTGAACAATATGAAGAAATGACAAAAGAGGATTAATCCGTTACAAAGAATTTCAATGAGTAGGGCGCTTCTTTCCGGAGACAATAGAAACATCTTCTCCGGAAGGAAGTGACTTCATTGAACATGAACGATTCGAATCAAAATGCGAAATCAGATATCACAACTAAGGTGTATGGAAAAATGGATGCGGGCTACATGTCTTTGTTCCATGACAACCAAAAAATCGGACGCGTCGTTTTTTCCGATCAGGGCAATCAATATGAAATGGCTGAAGGTTTTGAGTTTGATGCTGAAAAAATCTATAAAAAGAATGATTCAGCACAGAAATATCCCAAAAGCTATGTTCAGGGATGCGATGAGGGCTGGTGTTAGTTCATGCCTTGTAAGTCCGGCACACTTTGATGATTATTTTGTAGCAAAAAAGGACAAGCCCTCGGGCTTGTCCTTTTTTGCTTGATATATATTAATCGTTGTTATTGCGGCTGTTACCGCCTTTTTGTCCAATATCTCTGTAAAAATCTTTATCGTGGCTTTCGGAAGTAGCTTCTCCGCCTTTTTTACCGATTTCCTGATAAAAATCTTTATCATGGCTGTCGGCTGTGGACTCCCCGCCTTTTTTACCAATGTCCTGGTAGAAGTCTTTATCATGGCTGGAAGCAGTTGACTCTCCGCCTTTTTTACCGATTTCCTGATAGAAGTCTTTGTCGTGGCTTTCGGAAGTAGACTCCCCGCCTTTTTTGCCGATCTCCTGATAGAAATCTTTCCCATGGGTTTTGGATGTTTTTTCTCCGCCCATGCGACCGGCTTCTTCTCTGCTCATTCCATCTCTGTTGTCATTATTGTTTCTAGCCATTTCTAATTCCTCCTCTTATGGTAAAAAGTAATTTTTCAACAGTTGTTTTCTTGGTACTGTTGAACTTAGAGAAACAATATCCCCTTTTCGTTATCGTTAAACGACTTTAGGAGAAGTTAGTACGATTTTCCTTACTGGGTTGCCTTCTTGTGGTAATAAAGGGTGGTTACCCAGAAGAAACGGACAGTTTTATTAACACTTGAAAGAGGATTCTAATAAAATAAAGGGTATTATAATAACTAAGAGAAATATCAATCGTTTTAATACTTGTTCTTTAGAAGAAATAGGAGAGATGATTGATGGATAACAACAGTGATAAAGTTATAATCGTTGAAGGCAAATCTGACAAGGATAAGCTGATCTCCATACTGAATGAGCCTGTTGAAATTATCTGCACCAATGGAACAATGGGGCTTTCACGCCTCGAAGAACTGGCAATCGAAATTGAAAACAGAGATGTTTATATATTGGTTGATGCAGACGAAGCCGGTGCAAAACTGCGAAAAATGCTGCAAAGAGAACTTCCGAACGCTGAACATTTATACATTCATAAGATGTACCGGGAAGTGGCAAAGACTCCACTCATGTACCTTGCTAATATTTTGCTGGGTGCCCGTTTTACGATAAATAAAAATTGTTTGGGATAGGAGGAATGTATGTACCGCTTTTGCCTGTTGCTGCTGCTGATCTTGACTGCATGTTCTTCTGAGGAAACCGGAAAAAAAGAAAAGCGACCACAGGAAAAAACAAAGATCTTTGCAAAGAATTTAAACGTTCCCTGGCAGATCGATTTTTATAATGGAGAGACCTATATTTCTGAAAGGACCGGGAAAATGACGAAAGTGACGAAACAAGGAAAGAAGGTTCCTGTGTCATTATCATTTTCCAAAAAGGTTCTTTCAGAAGGGGAGGGTGGTTTCCTTGGCTTTTTATTTGATCCGGAGGCCGGGGAGAATCACAGGGCTTATGCCTATTACACGTATCAGGAAAAGGGAAAGGTGTACAATCGAATCGTCTCTTTAAAAGCAGGACAGGCATCTTTGAAAGAAGATCGTGTGCTCCTTGAAGGGATACCTGGAGGGTCGATTCATAATGGCGGAAGAATCAAATTTGGACCTGACGGAAAACTGTATGCAACCACCGGAGATTCAGGGGATGATTCGCTTGCCCAGAACAAGGACAGTCTTGCTGGAAAAATTTTAAGAATGAATGCCGATGGATCCATACCAAAGGATAACCCGTTTAACCATTCTTATGTGTATTCCTACGGACACCGCAATCCACAGGGGCTTGCATGGGATGGAGACAAAATGTTTTCAACTGAGCATGGTTCAACCAACTATGACGAAATAAACGGGGTCAAAGCTGGGGAAAATTACGGGTGGCCGGTCATTAAAGGGGATGAATCCAAAGAAAACATGGAAAAGCCTCTTCTTCATTCGGGAAGAAAGACATGGGCACCGTCGGGTATTGCCATCAAGGACAGCAAGATTTATATTGCCTGTCTGCGCGGAGAAAAGATCATTAAAGTAAACACATCCGGCAAGCAGATGGAAACGATGGCGAGCAATCATGGCCGTATCAGGGATGTTCAAGTTCATAACGGGGCGCTTTATTTCTTAACTAACAATAAAGATGGCAGGGGAACACCGAAACAAAATGATGACAAGATGCTCGAAATGAGCAGTTTTTAAAGGATTGGGGAGAAGTATGAAGGATTTAACTAACTTAGAGACACAGGATTATATTGAGGAGTCGGCAGAGGTACCGGCGGCTCTCTATATTCAAACACCACTTTGCGGCACCTGCAAAATGGGCAGGCGAATGCTTGAGATCACACTGGAAGCGTTGGACAAGCCAGGAAACAAACAGCCCAAGGTGGGCGCAATCAATTTAAATGCCATGCCAGAACTGGCTGAAAAATACAACATTACCAGTGTACCGTGCCTCCTTTTTTTAAATCGCGGGATTGCCGTACGCAAGATTTATGCCATGCAATCTGTTGATTTTTTGTATCATAACTTAAAAAAGTACCTTTAAAGGCACATTCAGTGTCTTTTTTCTTTTTTAGGGGGTGTTTTTTAAATGTAATACATGGTTGGTGTGGTAAAATAAAACAAAAATATGTAAATCATTTTACATCACATTTCAGCCATTAAAACAGATGAAATTCCCTTGAAAAAGCTATGATACCAAGCAAGTCAGTGGTAATTTCTGATTTATCGGCACAGAAGCTAGTTTTTTCTTTTTCAGAAACGTGACAGAAAGATTACAAAAAGGCGGTAGTCCTGTAATATTGTTATACAACTGTATCCTACAAACCTACAAATCAATGGTATAAATGTATAGGAGAGCTTGAAACTTGTTTGCTCCTGTCGACTTTTGGGGAATTTCGTCCTCCGAAAGTTAAAACAACCTGGATTTAAGAGGTGAAATAATGTCAATGTCTACTGCATTTGTATCAAGAATAAAAAACAGCACTAGCGCTATAAATAATATTGAAGATAAAGTTATGAACATCCAAAGAGGAAATGATTTTTTACGAAATGAACTGATTGAAGCCTATCAGCCCTTTATTAAAAAGGTGACATCAAAGGTTTGCAGTCAATATATAGATCGAACAATGGACGAATTTAGTGTAGGTCTGTATGCATTCAATGAGGCAATTGATCAATACCAGGAAGGACAGGGAAGCCGATTCCTCTCTTTTGCTGATATGGTGATCCGCAGAAGAGTGATTGATTATATTCGTAAAGAAGTAAGGCAGAACCGGTTAATTTATCTCCAGCCTGATGAAGAGGACGAAGAAGGCCGCGTTGAGGATAGCTATGCTGAACAAAAAGCGGCAATGGATCATTATGAAGAAAGCATTCAGGCTGAAAATCGTGTGTATGAAATTGAGGAGTATCAAAAGCTGCTAAAAGATTTCAACTTGAATTTCAAAGTGCTAAGCAAACATTGTCCGAAGCACGTTGATGCACGTGAAAATGCGAAAGAAATTGCCCGGCTGCTCGTTGAAAACCGGGAAATGGCTGAGTTTTTATTGGAGAAAAAACAACTTCCCATAAAAGATTTGTTAAGCATGGTCTCCTGCAGTCGTAAAACGATAGAGCGAAATCGAAAGTATATAATAGCGGTATCGCTAATATATCTAGGGGACTTTAAAGCGTTAAAGTCTTATATTCAGCCTTAAATAAGGGGAAGTTAAACGGTTGTAATTATTCGTGTGGCCTAAAAGCTGGCTCATGATGGTTATGATACGAAGCAGATCCTTCGCCTTCAGGGGGGATATGTGGAATGAAGAACGGTATTTTGATGGAAGTTAAGAAAGGAAAAGCGATTCTTTTAACAAAAGACGGGTCATTTGTCTCGGTTAAACTGCCACGGGGAAAAAAACTGGTGCCGGGAATGGAATATGACGTCTCTAGTTTATACAGAAGCAAGACCAGGCGCTTTTTTCTTCCTTCACTTTCTTTGTCTATAGGAGCACTACTCATATTTGTGTTATTTTCGGGTGTAAACCCGTTGAGCCGCAACGACCATACTGTTGCGGCTTATGTCAGTTTTGACGTGAATCCGAGCCTCGAGGCTGCGGTTAATGAAAATCTTCAGGTCGTTCAAGTAAAAGCGTTCAACCCGGAAGGAGAAAACCTGATCCACTCCCTTCAGTATGCGAAGGATGTCAGCCTGTTTCAATTTGCTTCTTCACTGTTGAATGCTTATGACCAACAAGGTTATCTTTCCAAGAATCCGGACGTGCTGATTGCGTCTACTATTGTGGATCAAAGTGATAAAAAGATGTCTTCATCCCTCCAAGATGCTGTAACAGCCATTAAACGCAATGCTGCTGTCTATAATGAGAAAGCAGCCATCGACATCAAGAGCCTTGATATAAAAAAGCGTAATGCAGCAAAGAAAAATGGAGTATCGCCAGGGAAATATTTGATGTATCTTTATGCAAAGCAAAACCATGATCCGCTTTCTTTAAAAGACGTCAAAAAGATGTCATTTTCCGAGCTGAAAAAAAAGATGGAGAAGAAAAACGACCAGCAGCATAAAAAGAATAAGGAAAACATGGAAGTACCCGAAAAAATCAAGCGGAACGAGAGAAATATCCAGCCTGAAAAGACCCATCCAAAAAAGGCGGTTAAACAACCATCCGCCAAGACTGAACCAGTAAGAAAAACCTCATATAAAGAAACGAATAAAAAAGCGGATTCGATGCAAAGCAATAAAAAAATGACAGTTAAATCTGCTGAACCTGCCCAGCAGGAGAATAGGAAAGTGATGAGTCAAAATAATCAGGCCGGGTTTCATTCATTCGGCTCTGTACATAAACATCCGGATAAAAAATGGAAGAAACCACCGGGAAAAGGCCAGCCAACGCCGCAGCCTTCTTTCCGAAATTCACCGAAGGATCAAAACAAGATGAAGGTGAAAACCGTACCCGTCCATAAGAAAAAGATGAACAAAGACAAACCGGGGCCGCAAAAACAACGGTTTAACCATGAGAAAAAGTGGGGCAGAGGCCAAGCCACGCCCAAAAAGGAACATCCAGGTCATCGTCATCAAAAGAAAGCAAGCTAAAAATCGACAGAAGGACCCTTTAACTGTCGAAGGATCCTTACAGGAAGAGGGTCCAGCCTCCTCGAACCCTTTTAGAAGGGATATAACGAGGGGGAATTTTGATGAATTGGGATCAATGGGTGGATCATATTCAAAAAACAGATTTTCTCCGTCCGCTTGTGGGGAATGAGAGGGCGAGTGTATCACTGGAAGGGAAAACCATCTGTATCACCTTTATCAACACCATCACGGAGAAGCAAAGAAAAATACTGCTTTCAGGCAATGATGAGGAATTACGGCTTGTTTGCAATGGTGAAAGTCATTTGAGCAAACTGATCAAACAAGGAAAGCTGTCTTTTACAGGGACATACAGAGAACAGTTAAAACTCGAATCATTACTGTACTTGGCCCGCAGTCAACGAACAGGGACAAAAGAAATGGTTTGACAGTAAATGTACGTGATGATAAAATCCATACTGCAAGCTGAAAACTTAAACATTTCGTTCTTATCGCGAGAGGTGGAGGGACTGGCCCGATGAAACCCGGCAACCGTTAAACAGCAATCCTGTTTAAAATGGTGCCAATTCCTGCAAAGCGCATGCTTTGGGAGATGAGAGATGGCGCATATTAATTCAATGCCCTTCTGCTCATATTCGCAGAAGGGCATTTTTTATGAAAGTGAGGAATCCAGTCTTTTGATAACTTTAGATGCAGTGCGCAAGATCTTTAAGACGAAAGACGGACAGGTCAATGCGGTTGACCAGGTCAATCTTACAATAGATCAAGGTGAAATTTTCGGAATAATAGGATATAGCGGTGCCGGAAAAAGTACGTTGATCCGTATGTTGAACATGCTGGAACGGCCGACGAGCGGAAGTGTAACGGTAGCCGGACAGGATTTGTCCAAGCTGAGCAAGAGCGGGCTTCGGAAAGCTCGTCAGGAAATCAGCATGATTTTCCAGCATTTTAATTTGCTTTGGTCCCGTACCGTAAGGGAGAACATTGCTTTCCCTCTTGAAATTGCCGGGGTGGCAAGAGCTGAACGGTTAAGAAGGGTGGATGAACTGATTAAACTGGTTGGCCTCGAAGGCCGGGGAGAATCTTATCCGTCCCAGCTGAGCGGAGGACAAAAACAGAGGGTCGGTATTGCCCGGGCATTGGCCAATAACCCAAAAGTGCTTCTTTGTGATGAAGCGACATCGGCGCTTGATCCGAAAACCACCGACAGCATCCTGAATCTGTTGGTTGAGATTAACGAAAAACTCGGATTGACGATTGTCCTGATTACTCATGAAATGCATGTCATACGGAAGATCTGCCATCGGGTTGCTGTCATGGAAAACGGAAGAGTGGTAGAGCAGGGACCAGTCCTGGACGTCTTCCGTCATCCTTCCGAGGAAATTACGAAAGATTTTGTGAAGCAGATCACAGAACCGGAAGAAACAACGGATGTGATTAAACAGCTGGCTTCAGAAAAGCCGCAAAACAAGATTGTACAGCTGACATTTGTCGGAGGACGCGCTGAGCAGCCTATTATCACAGAGGTTATCCGAAAATTCAACGTTCAGGTTAACATTCTTCAGGGCAAGGTTTCACAAACACAAAACGGTGCATATGGATCACTCTTTATACAGCTCGAAGGGGTTGATTCAGAAGTTTCTGATGCAATCAATTACATGAACCAACAGCAGGTCGAAGTGGAGGTGGTTTCATATGAGTAATCTGTTCCCGAATGTAGAATGGGATGTGATGTTAACATCTACAGGTCAGACGCTGTACATGACTGCAGTAGCTGTTATTGCCACCTTCGTTATTGGCTTGTTTTTAGGATTGGCTTTATTTCTTACGGGGAAAGGAAACTTGTGGGAGAACAAGCTTTTTAATGTAATTACAGCGGCAATCGTTAATATTTTTCGTTCGATACCCTTTATCATCTTAATCATTTTGTTGATACCATTTACACTCTTTTTGGTTGGCTCCATGCTTGGTGCCAATGCTGCGCTCCCGGCACTTATAATCGGGGCAGCGCCATTTTATGCACGAATGGTTGAGATCGCTCTCCGCGAAGTGGATAGAGGAGTCATTGAAGCTGCGAAATCCATGGGATCGAGCAATACCCAAATCATATTTAAAGTGCTTATTCCTGAAAGCTTGCCCGCTTTGATTTCAGGGATCACTGTAACCTCCATCGCGCTTGTGGGCTATACCGCAATGGCTGGTGTGGTTGGCGCAGGGGGTTTAGGTGACCGGGCTTTTCTAGACGGCTTCCAGCGTACACAAAATGATGTTACGTTTGTTGCCACAGTTATTATTTTGATTATCGTCTTCCTTATCCAATTTATCGGGGATACTATTACCCGACGCCTGGATAAACGATAAAAATAGACAATCAGGAGGAAAACCATGAAAAAATTGATTACACTCATTCTTTTGTTGGCCATGACAACAGCCCTTGCTGCGTGCGGTGCAAACAGCGGAGGAGATAAAAAGCTTGCTGATAACAAAATTGTTGTAGGGGCATCCAACGTTCCGCATGCCGAAATTCTTGAACAGGCTGTACCGCTAATGAAGAAAAAAGGAATTGATCTTGAAATCAAAAAGTTTCAGGACTATGTATTACCGAATAAAGCTCTTGCAAATAAAGAGATTGATGCCAACTACTTTCAGCATATTCCTTATTTAGAGTCACAAATGAAGGAAAACAAAAACTACAAATTTGAAAATGCAGGCGGAATTCATATTGAGCCGATCGGTGTATACTCCAAAAAGTATAAATCGCTAAAAGACCTTCCAAAGGGCGCAACCATCATTATGAGTAATTCTGTAGCCGACCATGGCCGTATGCTGTCACTGCTTGAAAAAGAAGGGCTGATCAAGCTCAAAAAAGGCAAAGGCTATAATGCTCAAATCAAGGATATTGCAGAAAATCCAAAGAACCTTAAATTCAAAGCGGATGTTGAAGCAGGACTACTTCCAAAAGCCTACCAAAATGGTGAAGGCGATGCGGTGCTGATCAATACCAACTATGCGATTGATGCTGGATTGAATCCTCAAAAAGATGCGATCGCACTTGAAGGCGCAGATTCACCGTTTGTCAATATTATCGCTGTACGTAAAGGCGATAAAGATGCCAAAACAGTCAAAACCCTTGTGCAGGTTCTTCATTCAAAAGAAATCCAGGATTTCATTAAGAAGAAGTACAAAGGAGCAGTTGTACCAGTAAACAAATAAGGTGCCATAAAAGGACAGCCACAGGCTGTTCTTTTTTTTGTCCCATTGTAATAAAGTTAGATGACTTAAAACTAACCAATCAGGGAGGGGTACAAGATGGACGTTCAACAGCCAGCGGGATTTTGGATCAGGGTAGGAGCCTGTTTGCTGGATGGCATTATTATCGGCATTCCATTAGCTATCATTGGTTTTTTAATTACCGGAGACTTTGCTTCCGGTCAACCGGGAGAAAATTGGTACCTCGATATCATCAGTTTCCTCTATGCCCTATTGCTGCCCATCTATTGGCAGGGGTACGTGGTTGGAAAGAGAATCTGCGGGGTTCGGATCGTTAAAGCTGATGGCAGCAAGCTGGGGCTTGGTGCCATGCTGATGCGAGTTCTGGTCGGAGGGATTATTTACGCAGTAACGCTTGGAATTGGATTGATTGTCAGTGCTTTTATGGTTGGGATTCGAAAAGATAAAAAAAGTATTCATGATTTTATCGCAGGAACCTATGTCACCCATCTTCCGCCTCAAAAGGAAGGATAAGTAAAGAAGACGGCTTCCAGGTCCGGGAGCCGTCTTTTTTGTTTTCGTAACTTTGTTGCTGGAAATTCCCACAAAAATGTTTCTATTCTAAAACAATGGATGTAATCTCCGGCCTGCAAAAGAAGCGAAAGGGAAGGTGGGTCGTTCCCATTCCTCTGTTGGTATACAAATGTTTCTCTTCTGACTCATAATGGCCGGTGTGGAATTTTCTTCCCATACGTGAAGTGATAATTGGCCCGTACAGCGGCATCCGCACTTGACCGCCGTGGCTGTGGCCAGACAGCTGAAGATCGATGGGGAATTTTGAGCTTACCTTAAAATAATCCGGTTCATGGGCGAGAAAAAGTGTGAACTGATCCTCCGGAATGCCCTCCAGAGATTTCTCAATATCTGCTTCTCCTTGCAGGTAGTCATCAAGTCCTGCGATATAGAAGTTGTCATTCCCCTTTGTCAGTTTCCTGTTCTCATTTACAAGCAGTTCGAAGCCGCTTTTTCTCAATAGCTCAGAGATCGTATCAATGTCTTCAAGGTAATCATGGTTTCCGAGCACAGCGAATTTTCCAAGCGGAGCTTCAATACTTTTTAAGCCTGGTATGCTTTTTACTGCAGACCTGCGAGAACGTTTCGAATTGACCAGGTCTCCGGTAAAAATGACAAGGTCCGGTTGCAGCTTCTGTATTTTTTCAGCCATCTTATTGATATGTCTTGTTCTGAAATGAAATCCAAGGTGGAAATCACTGATCTGAACAATATGTACCCCTTTAAACGCTTCGGGAAGGCGAGGCAGTTTGATGGTCACTTTCTTAATGTCAAACCAGTAAGGCTCTATGAATGAAGAATAAATTGCGGCAGTGCCTGCAACAGCTGCTATTGTCCCTAAACCAACAGATCCGGCTATCAATGATTTTTTAACTTTTTCCTCTTCCATCTCTTTCTCCTTCTGTTTTCTTATAACGTCTTTTCTCTCATTATATTCCCTTTTTAAGTGGAAACAAAAATTTCTGTTGGAAAAAGTGAAAGGCATAAGACAAGAAGCATTAACTCATACTAAGACTTGTCTACTTTAAGGACAGGAGGATGAAACAAATGGAACATCAAGAAATGGCCGGAAAGAATTCAACGCAATTTCATTTGATCAGGTATAAGGAAGGCCTTGGAAAGTATACGGACCATATGCCCGAACTGGCTCATTCCTACAATGAATTTACCCGTCACTGCTTTAAAGAGGGGGAAATCACTGAGAAAAATAAACAGCTGATTGCCTTGGGAATCAGTATTTGTGCCCAGGACGAATATTGTATTATTTATCACACAAAAGGGTGTCTGGATCAGGGAGCCAGTGAGAATGAAATCCTCGAAGCTGTTGGAGTAGCAGCAGCTTTTGGAGGAGGTGCGGCGATGAGCCAGGGAGTGACACTGGTACAGGAATGCATTCAGGAATTAAATAATCCCATGCAGTAAAAAGGAGTTCCAGAGGGAGCTTCTTTTTTCGCTTTTCAGAAAATGGAAGAACGGGAGAGGATTTAACCGGATTTATAAGGATATGGAAGGCATTAAAGTGCATCCGGTGTATACCGTATAGGCTTTTTTCATATCGTAGAATATGGAAATTGATAAGGAATCATACGTTTGTTAGGCTAATAGTGGTAATAATTAGTGTTCATAACACGAAAGGATGATTTATTATTCACTCGATTAAAGTTAACCACACTTCTGAAATGGAAAAGGCTATGCACAAGAATCATGGCATTGGTTACGCTGAGTATGAACGCAATCTTGACAAACGGTTGGATATTGAACAAGAACGTGAAAAAGAATATCAAAAAAGTTTGGAAGTAAGTAATGAAATGGAACGAAAAATCCTATAGTATATGAAGTGGGATCAGCATTCAACCAACGAATGCTGATTTTCTGTTTGATTTATCTTTTTCCGGAAAGCTCATAAGGTTGAAGATAAAATAAATTTGTTATAATATTAGAATGAGAATAAATTGAGAATGGAATGAGAGAAGCTTTCATTCTTGTTCACATTAACAATATATTTCATTGAAATATAAGATGGAGGTAAATGCATATGTCTACACCAAACTTAAAGATTGAAAACCTGCGTGTTTCTATCGAAGATAAGGAAATTATCAAAGGGTTAAACCTTGAAATAAATGGCGGGGAAATCCATGCAATCATGGGACCGAACGGAACAGGTAAATCCACTTTATCTTCAGCGTTAATGGGGCACCCAAAGTATGAAGTAACCGAGGGTAACGTTACATTTGACGGAAAAGATCTTTTTGAGATGGAAGTTGATGAACGTGCAAAAGCAGGACTTTTCCTTGCAATGCAATACCCAAGTGAAGTAAGCGGTATTACGAATGCGGACTTTTTGCGCTCTGCCATTAACGCCCGCCGTGAGGAAGGCCAAGAAATCTCTCTCATGAAATTTATCCGTGAGCTTGATAAGAAAATGGAACTTCTTGAAATGGACAGCTCATTTGCACACCGTTACTTGAATGAAGGCTTCTCCGGTGGTGAAAAGAAACGTAACGAAATTCTTCAATTAATGATGATTGAACCGAAAATTGCAATTCTTGATGAAATTGACTCCGGTCTTGATATTGACGCACTTAAAGTTGTTGCCAAAGGCGTAAATGAAATGAGAAACCCTGAGTTTGGCTGCTTGATCATCACTCACTACCAGCGTTTGCTTAACTACATTACGCCGGATAAAGTCCACGTAATGATGCAAGGCCGCATTGTGAAATCAGGAGGACCTGAACTTGCACAGCGCCTTGAAGCAGAAGGCTATGACTGGATTAAGGAAGAACTCGGAATCGAAGACGAAACTGTTGGCCAAGAGGCGTAAGCAAGTTAGGAGGATTTGTACATGTCAGTTGAAACTTCATTTAAATACGACAAAGATTATGTAAGCAAGTTCTCTGAAAGCCGCCAGGAACCACAGTGGCTTTTAGACCTTCGCTTGCGCGCTTTGGAGCTTGCACAGCAGTTGCCAATGCCAAAGCCGGATAAAACGAAAATTGATAAATGGAACCTTACTGAATTTAACCATATCAGCAGCAAAGAGAACGGAACTGAGCTGCCTGAACAAGTAAAAGCCCTTATTGGTGAAGATGGGGAAGCAGGAAACCTTCTTGTCATTCAAAACGGGAAAACGCTTCGTTCATCAGTAACTGATGAATTGGCTGCACAAGGCGTTATTTTTACTGACCTTGTTACGGCTGCGAAAGAACATGGAGACCTTCTTCAGAAATATTTCATGCAGGATGGAGTCAGCGTTGATGAAAACCGTCTGACAGCTATTCACGCTGCCTTAGTCAACAATGGAGCGTTCATCCATGTTCCTAAAAATGTTGAAGTAAAGGCTCCGCTTCAAGCGATTTATTTCCATGATGATGAGCAGGCAGGACTTTTAAATCACGTCATCGTTGCAGCAGAAGACAACAGTTCTGTAACCTATGTTGAGAACTATCTTTCCACCAACAATGAAGGAGACTCTGTCTCCAATATCGTATCAGAAGTCTTTGCAGGTCCTGGAGCGAAAGTCGTTTACGGTGCCGTAGACAACTTGGCGAAAGGCATGACTTCTTATATTTACCGCAGAGGCCGTGCGGGACGGGATGCCAGAATTGAATGGGCTCTGGGTCAGCTGAACGACGGAAATACGGTTTCAGATAATACAACACACCTTGTAGGCGATGGGTCATTTACTGATACAAAAACGGTAAACATCGGCCAAGGTGATCAAAAGCAAAACTTTGTGGCTCAAATTTTCCACCACGGAAAAAGCTCAGAAGGCTACATCCTGACACATGGTGTAATGAAGGACGCTGCAAGTTCCATCTTTAACGGAATTACGAAGATCGAGCATGGTGCGACAAAATCGAACGGTGAACAGACAGAACGCGTCTTGATGCTGAGTGAAAAAGCACGTGGTGATGCCAACCCGATCCTGTTGATTGATGAGGACGATGTTACGGCGGGACATGCTGCTTCAGTCGGACGAATTGATCCGATTCAATTGTTCTATCTTATGAGCCGGGGAATATCAAAAGCTGAGGCTGAACGATTGATCATCCATGGATTCCTTGGACCTGTGGTGAACGAAATGCCGCTTGAATCCGTGAAAAAACGTTTGGTTGAGGTAATAGAAAGGAAAGTAAGATAATGAACGCACAAGAAGTAAGAAAGCTGTTTCCGATCCTGCATCAGGAAGTCAATGGAAAACCGCTTGTTTACTTTGATAGTGCCGCAACTTCCCAAAAGCCGGTACCTGTCATTGAAGCGCTGGAAAAGTATTACCGCGAATACAATTCAAACGTTCACCGTGGTGTGCATACCCTGGGTACCCGGGCAACGGATGCCTATGAAGGTGCACGCGAAAAGGTCCGCCGTTTTATTAATGCAAAATCCACGCAGGAAGTGATTTTTACACGGGGGACAACAACTTCTATCAATACAGTGGCAGCCAGCTATGGTTTGTCCAACCTGTCGGAGGGCGATGAGATTGTCATCACGCCGATGGAGCATCACAGCAACATTATTCCATGGCAGCAGGTGGCCAAGAAAACCGGAGCAACGCTTAAATATATTCCATTAAAAGAAGATGGTTCCATCGATCTTCAGGACGTGGAAAACACAGTTACTGAACATACTAAGATTGTATCGGTTATGCAAGTTTCCAATGTTCTTGGCACCATTAACCCCGTAAAGGAAATTGGCGCCATTGCCCATAAACACGGGGCGATAATGGTGGTTGACGGAGCACAGAGCACACCTCATTTGAAGGTCGATGTTCAAGACCTCGATTGTGACTTTTTTGCTTTTTCTTCCCATAAGATGTGCGGACCCACAGGCATTGGAGTCCTATACGGGAAAAAAGCGCTTCTCAGCAAGATGGAACCTGTAGAATTCGGCGGTGAGATGATTGATTTCGTTGATCTTTACGATTCAACATGGAAAGAACTGCCGTGGAAATTTGAAGGGGGTACCCCTATTATTGCGGGTGCCATTGGCCTTGGTGCCGCGATTGATTTTCTTTCGGATATTGGGCTGGATAATATCCACAGACATGAGGAAGAGCTTGCGAAGTATGCAATCGAACAGATGTCTGAAATGGAGGGAATTACGATTTACGGACCGAAAGAGCGTGCCGGCATCGTAACCTTCAATATCGACGAAGTCCATCCTCATGATGTGGCTACTGTACTTGATGCAGAAGGGATTGCCGTTCGTGCTGGACATCATTGCGCACAGCCGCTGATGAAATGGTTAAATACCTCTTCCACTGCCCGTGCAAGCTTTTATCTGTACAACACCAAAGACGAGATTGATTCTTTCGTAAAAGGATTGGTCACGACAAAGGAGTATTTCGGCCATGTCTTCTAATTTAGATCAGCTTTACCGCCAAGTCATTATGGATCACTACAAGAACCCGCGCAACAAGGGTCAGCTTGGTGAAGATACAGTGACCATTAATATGAATAACCCGACATGCGGTGACCGCATCCAGCTCCACCTGAAAGTGGAGGATGGACAGATTGCTGATGCAAAGTTTGATGGTGAAGGCTGCTCCATCAGCCTGGCCTCTGCCAGTATGATGACGCAATCGGTAAAAAACTTATCTGTTGAGGATGCGATCAAGCTTGCTCATATCTTTTATGATATGATGCTTGGAAAAGATTATGATGACACTTCTTTTGATCTGGGGGATATCGAAGCCCTTCAGGGTGTTTCCAAATTTCCTGCCAGAATTAAATGTGCAACACTTGCATGGAAGGCAATGGAGAAGGGCGTCGGAAACGAAGAAGAGAATTAAAAAAGCGAAAAGGACAGGAGCACGGCCCCCTGCCTGTTTCCTTGTGATAAATGCATGATGTGCTACAATAAGAATAAGTGCCATTGCAAGAGAATTGTATCCTTTAAGGAGGGATGAAACGATGGCTAAAAAAATGCCTGAAATCGGCGAATACAAGTATGGTTTTCGCGATAAAGACGTTTCGATTTTCCGCTCAAAACGCGGATTGACAAAAGAAATAGTAGAAGAAATCTCCAAAATGAAAAACGAACCACAATGGATGCTCGATTTCCGTTTGAAATCATTAGAGCAATTTTATAAAATGCCTATGCCTCAATGGGGCGGAAACCTAAAAGACTTAAACTTTGATGACATTACGTACTATGTAAAGCCGTCCGAGAAGTCTGAAAAGTCATGGGATGAAGTGCCGCCAGAAATTAAAGCGACATTCGACAAACTTGGAATCCCTGAAGCTGAGCAAAAATACCTTGCTGGTGTTTCGGCACAGTATGAATCAGAGGTTGTATATCACAACATGAAAGAGGATCTTACTGAACTGGGTATTCTGTTTACCGATACAGATACTGCGCTTCGTGAGCATGAAGAGATCTTCAAGCAGTATTTTGGTACTGTAATCCCTCCATCCGACAACAAGTTCGCAGCATTGAACTCAGCTGTTTGGTCCGGTGGATCCTTTATCTATGTGCCAAAAGGCGTGAAATGTGATACTCCGCTGCAAGCCTATTTCCGAATTAACTCGGAAAACATGGGTCAATTCGAGCGTACATTGATCATTGCCGATGAGGACAGCTCTGTACATTACGTAGAAGGATGTACAGCACCGGTTTATTCAACCAATTCACTTCACAGTGCGGTTGTAGAAATCATTGTTAAGAAGAACGCCTATGCGCGTTACACAACGATTCAGAACTGGGCAAACAACATCTATAATCTTGTTACAAAGCGTGCGGTTGCCGAAGAAAATGCAACAATGGAATGGGTCGACGGAAACATTGGTTCACGTTTGACCATGAAATATCCTGCTGTTGTCATGAAAGGCCGCGGAGCAAAAGGCACTATCCTTTCCATCGCGATTGCCGGTAAAGGACAGCACCAGGATGCAGGGGCAAAAGTTCTTCACCTCGCACCTGACTGCTCATCCACCATTGTTTCGAAGTCCATTTCAAAACATGGCGGTAAAGTAACGTATCGCGGAATTTCACACTTTGGGCGCCGTTCTGAAGGATCCAAGTCCAATATCAAGTGTGATACGCTGATTATGGATAACCAATCCACATCAGATACCATTCCGTACAACGAAATTTTAAACAACAACATCACGCTGGAGCACGAAGCTACCGTTTCTAAAGTTTCAGAAGATCAGTTGTTCTATCTCATGAGCCGCGGTATTTCTGAACAAGAAGCAACAGAAATGATCGTAATGGGCTTCATCGAGCCATTTACAAAAGAACTTCCAATGGAATATGCGGTTGAAATGAACCGTCTCATCAAGTTCGAGATGGAAGGTTCTATCGGATAAATAGCGAAAAGCCTTGGTATATAAGGAATATACCGAGGCTTTTTTATGTATTTATTAATGTCTTGCCAACTTTGTGCCAACTCGAAATTTTTTATTTGTTTTTTCAGCCATTATGGTGCAAGTTTTCTTGCAGAAAGAGGGAAGTAAGTGGCTTGTGAATCGATTCCGACAAGTGAATGCTGAACCAATATAGTTGATTATTGCTGTTTGACTTTTAAATTTGTAGAAGTTATTAACCGCTTGGCACAAGCAGGTAAGACATTGGGTATTGAAGTTCTGGATCATTTAATTGTAAATGCTCAAGCAAATTATACAAGTCTTAAGGAAAAGGGCTATGTGTAAAAACAGGAGGAAGGGATGAAAATCTCTTCCTTCTATTTTTTCAAAATGCTGTTTTTATTAACTTGCCATCCTCTGGAATCAACACATATTTGTCATCCCTCAAAAAAATAAGTTTAAACTAAAACTTAAAAGCTTTGTAACTAAAAGTTAATAATTGAACATTAGTCTTGATATGTAACAGAATCTTCAATCGGTACGATATAAAGGAGACAGCTATGAAAAAGTTATTCAGTGTAATGGGAATAGCCGCTTTATGCTCTACGATGGCATGTTCTACAACGCATGCAGGGAACAACACGCAAGTTAATCCAGACCTAGATACTAAAACACCGATTAAACACGTGGTTGTTTTATTTGGTGAAAATGTTTCATTTGACCACTATTTCGGCACGTATCCACATGCTAAAAATCCAGACGGTGAACCTAAATTTACTGCTAAGCCAAACACACCATCGGTGAATGGCTTGTCAAAAGAACTTCTTACCAATAACCCAAACCAATTTAATCCAAAGCGATTAAGCCGTGCACAAGCAGTAACAGATGATATGGACCATGAGTATACTGCTGAACAAAAAGCATTCAACGGTGGGAAAATGGACAAGTTTGTGGAGAATACATCAGGTGGAACCGATAAATCCCTCGTAATGGATTATTATGATGGCAATACAGTTACCGGCCTGTGGAATTACGCGCAAAACTACGCAATGAGCGATAATTCATTTAATACAACGTTTGGGCCTTCCACTCCAGGAGCACTTAACTTGATCTCTGGCCAAACCCACGGTGGAACAGGATTTGTAAATGGTGTGAAAGTAGGAGATATTGAAGAAAATATCGCAAATGGATCAGTGATTGGTGACCCGGACCCTCATTATGACAATGCTTCTAATACAAAACGGGCACAAGCCGCTATGGATGGAAAAAATGTTGGGGATCTTTTGAACAAAAAATCCGTTACATGGGGCTGGTTTCAGGGAGGTTTCAGAGATACCACTGCTAAACACGCCAACATAGCGGGCCAATACAGTACAGATTACAATCCGCACCATGAGCCATTCCAATACTATAAATCAACAGCCAATCCGGACCACTTGCCGCCAAGTTCTGTTGAAAAAATTGGGCATAACGATCAAGCGAACCATCAATATGATCTTGAAGACTTTTGGAAAGCAGCCGATAAAGGTAACATGCCAGCTGTAAGTTTCCTCAAAGCGGCCAACTATCAAGATGGCCATGCAGGTTATTCTGATCCGCTCGATGAACAGCATTTCATCGTTAATACCATTAACCATCTTCAAAAGCTGCCAGACTGGAAACAAACTGCCGTTGTATTAGCCTACGATGATTCAGATGGTTGGTATGATCACGTGATGCATAACCCTCTGGTTAACGGTTCAGATGATCTGAAAACAGACGCACTTTATGGTCCTGGAGATGCTGGAAAGCCTCGATTGGGCTCCTATAAAGATCGAGCCGGATTTGGTCCTCGCTTGCCATTGCTTGTAATTTCGCCATATGCGAAGAAGAATTTTGTGGATCATTCATTAACGGATCAAACATCCATTCTTCGATTTATTGAGGATAACTGGAGTCTTGGAAAAATAGGAGATTATTCGTTTGATTCGGTTGCAGGCAGCATGGAAAACATGTTTGACTTAAATCATGCCCCTTCGGATAAAAAACTGTTCCTTGATCCAGAAACCGGACAGCCAATCAAGAAGAAGTAAATAAATGAAGGAAAGATGAGTTGGCCTTTTGGCCAACTCTTTTAATTAAGAAAGTGTGGATAAAATATTGTGGAATCCTTATTCTTGTTAACTAAAGCGATTGTTTCCCCGCAGTTAATGAACGAGGCTACTTTTTGTCATATTCGTGCCTTTTCCATATTCACCGTACATTGTTTTTTAATGAATGTCGGTTCAACGTTCTTCTTCTGGATCTTAACCCCCATATAGACGTTGAAGCTAACGCCAAATCAAGTAGAAATGTACTTAATAAACTCCATGTGCAATTTAGCGTTTAAAAAGTGTGCAATTTTTCTCTTAAAGTCACACCAGGTCTCTTTCTTGTATTTATTTGTTCTCAAACTAATTTCAAAAACAAAATCCTAAATATGTACCTTTTTGACTGGATCTGGAGATATGGGGAGAGATGTAGTCGGCTATATAAAATATACACAAGATGAGAACGCTGAGTGGGATACAAGCATTACAATGGACCAATTACTCCTAAAACGGCATTGTTAAAAATAGGAAAAATGATTTATTACACATATAAAAAGGAATTCTCTGTTCCTAAAAACTACTACTTTGTATCCCCAAAAGGTGCTGGGCCACAATTAAGTAAATTAATTGATAAACCTAACGATTTCAAAAAGAAGCTTTTAAAAGAATGGGATAAGACATGTAAGGATGACATTACTAAGAAGGAACAAGTGCTTTTAGAAGGTGATTTTAAGGATTATCTTGAGAGTTTCGATTTCTCGATTATTAAGGATATCGAACCCCAAGAACTTATTGTACAACACTCTGAAACAAGATATCACTTTTATAGATTTGGAGGAATAATTCCATCTAGACCTGAATCATTTTTACCACCTGACGATATAAATGAACACGAACAGATATATGTTGAGAAACTACTCGAAGCATATTCTGTTTATCACAAAAATTCAATAAATACTACTTTAGAATTAAATCAATTTGATACTGAGTTAAATCACTTTATTAGACAAAAAAATGTTTTTTTGAAGCTGAAATCTTTGAAATTATTCGAGAGAGATATTTTACCTGATGGTATTAATGCGTTTGAGGAATTAAAAAATGATGTTTTTGAAGGCATAATTGATCACGCTTAAAAAAGTAAAAGAAGTAAGCAAGATTGCGAGAAATTTATCAATTAGAACTTACCCCCTAGAATCAAAGGTTAAGGGGAATGATGTAACGCCGGTACAACGATGTGGGATGGAGGATCATGGTCATCAACCTGGATTTTTTAAACTAGACAAACAAAAAAAGGAGTGCATCTATAGCACTCCTTTCGCCATACTTATTACTTATTTATTTAACTTTGTAATTCGGCCGTCGATCGAAGGATTTACTTCGCCTTTTGACTTGATATATTTTACTAATGCATCGATATCAACGATATCAACGACTTTGTTTTGGCCATCTTATAATGTGGTATAACCATCTCCACCGCTTGCCATGAAGCTGTTCACTGTTGCAGTATAGGTTTTAGACGGGTCGAGCGGTGTACCATCTGGCAGTGTGATTTCTACAACCTTTTCTCCTGCAGGTTTAGAATCGTCATACTTTACTTAACTGGGATGGCTGCGGTGATCCCGTTTTTTTTATTGTGCTAACGGGCAGGTTAGTTCAACAAGGTTCGGCAAAAAAGAATAATGGTTTAAGCGCATATATAAATAGGGTAGTAACAATAAATAAGTAATTGACCACTTAACATAGAGCATCTATGGGGAGGTAGAACTATGGCTTACTTGTTGGGAAATCTAAAAGCATCTTTAGAGCAAACCCTAGGAACTTTTAAATCTTCTCAACGAACGTGGTGTTGAAACATTAAACATTCTTTATCCAGGACTAAATTATGGTGGAATGCTTTATTATCAGCTTTTAGAATCTTTTCACAGCCGAATCCTTGAATTTTGGAAATATATCCTGAAAAGTATGAAAATTTCAGATAAGTGCTGTTATTTAGGTAAATGACTGATTGTGAAAATATATTTTTTATTCCGATATTCACTTGTCTTGATGTATGTTTTGTAGTGTTACAATACAGTTAAAAAGGAGACCATACGTTGAAATTATCCAATGGAGAACATATATTTTATCACTTTGAACAAATTGACTATTATATAGAGAATGCTGTCTCTTTTATAGTCTCCGGTATTAAACAAGGAGACCATATAATATTAATCGAAAATGAAAGCATTTCTGTAAGGATATTTAATAAAGTTAGATTAGTGCTTACCGCTGAAGAATTGTCTAACGTACACTATACAGACAACTTTGCTTTCTACTGTAAACACGGGGATTTTCATACGCCAACGATTGTAGCGGATTTTGGCGAAATTTTAAAACCGTTCCTTGATGAAAATTTAACGATTCGAACATGGGCTCATGTAGAGTGGGGGCATCAGCTAGAAATAGAACAAAAATTAAATCAATTTGAAGAAGTAGCAAATAAAAGCGTAAATGAAATGGGGTTAGTATCAGTTTGCGCATATGATACAGCAACAATAACTGAATCTATAATGCAAAATTTAATGAAAAGCCATGAATTCCTCATGACAGACATTGAACTTCGTCCTTCCGCTTATTACATCAGAACAATTATAGAATAGTTGCTATGTTTAGTTTTGTTCTCACCTAATTCATTTTGATATTCAAAACTGACTGCATGAACGGCGGCTTTTTTCTTGTTGAACTAAAGGGTGCGTTAGTTGAGGAAGGAATGACTGCTTTGGCAGCCGGTTTTTTTGTTTCAGTATAGGGCAGGTTACGTTTAATTAAAATATATTGAATAAATGATTAAATATATAACTTACCTAATCAAGGAATTTACAACTACTTGCACGATAAGGCATAAAATTAAAGAGACTAAAATATGCAAGTTTTTATGCACTACTTGCGTATTTTGGCTCTTTTTACATTCATAAAAGATACTGCCATTTATAGCATTTTTTAATTGCCAAATAAGCTAACTGATTTGCTCTAAAGCGAATCAGTTTTTTTTTAATTGACTTTATGTAAACTAGACCACATCTACGCCCACTATTGAATATTAATATTCAAAAGTATTGCTTCGGGCTCCATTATTAAATACATGTTTATAGTTATGTTTATTAATTAGAAAAGAAACAAGGTAACGACTCCGTGTTTGTCCCTGTCTCTTCGGCGTCGAACCGCATTTAATAAGTATATAACGATTAAATTCAGTATAAGGGAGGTAAGTAAAGAAATGGCACCCCGACCGAAGGATATTGTGGTTATTGTGTTTGAAAGTATTCCCAGATCGAGACGTTTTCGTATTGCTGATTTTTCTATCATTGGCAGTGCAGGCCCGTGTAGAGAATTTCTAAGAAAAGGGGAAGATATAGTGCATGTGGAAAGTTGCCTTTTAAGAAATGGCTTTCGTGTTGTATTTGAAAGCTCGAATGTATTGTTGTTCGTTCGTAGGTAAACTGCTCCATGTAGTCTTTTTTTAATCTGAAACCAAAAGTAAAAGGGATTCGTAAATATCCGTACTAATGAAAGTAGGTAAATCGAATCCTTCTTTTAATATATCAGTTTTCAGGCGGGGGTTCTCTATGTTTAAACCCGAACATTAAACCGAATTTTTCCTTTTATTCCTGCACCAGCCAAAACTCGTCATAAACTTGCTGACCAATAAAACAAAACAAATTGGTTCTCGGTCGCCATCTGTACGTTGTAGCCTGGTTTCAACTGGCCGTTCTTCATGTGGTCTTCTTTCATGCGCATAAACGTGGCCCGGTGTCCGTTTTGGAGTAACTTTTCCGATTTCCGAATTAATTCGTTCTGTTCCTTATATTTCGCTAAACGAGGCAAGAAATCTTTGCGAATGAGCTTAAGTGGCTTCTTAAACCTACTGCGTACTTGTCGCATCTCTTTGCGTTTTTCAGTATCCTTTTCATTCTCTATACCGTTGGTAATGGGTCGAGACTTTTTCTTCAAGTCCCTGTGCGACTCCCTCTAATTCATCAAATAGTCCGTCAGGATCTTCTTCACCAAGTTCCACAGCTTCCACGCTTAAAGTAGGTATTCGGGGTAAGAATAACTGGGAGCGAAACCAGCGGGATTATATTATTGGTTCCATTACGACTCCGAAGAAAATCAATAAAGAGATTTTGAAAGTGATACAAGCAAATGGATGCCAGCAGCTGATCAGAAGCTCCTTTTCTTATGCAACTATAGGGCAGGATTGTTGAAGAAAGAAAATACTAAATAAAAGTTGAAAAGTTGAAAATCCTCTTAAAACTAATATGGCAGGTGCTTATTAAAATGAAAGATGTAAGAGATTTAATTCATACAGGGAAAATAGGGGTAGATGAGTCGGATATCAAAGCAACAGAAGATAAGTTAGGTGCAGTTTTTCCAGAGCAATATAAAGCACTTTTTAAATTAGTTAATAATGCAGAAATAGGTGAATGGATTCTTTATCCTATCAAAGACCATAGAAAATTCTAAAAAGACCTGGGATGATATTGTTAGACAAAACACTGAGTTTAGAGAAGAAGAACGTATGTCGAAAGACCTCATTACTATCGGTGATGATGGTACGGGAGATAAATTATGTCTTAAAGTAAATGACGGAATAATGGGGAATGAAATTTATATTTGGAATCACGAAGATGGAGTGCTTGAAGAGTATACCCCTAATTTGAAAGAATTTAAAATCTCAATATCAAAAGAGAACGAGGTAGATTTTGAGGACGAATAAATATTTCTTCAACAATCGGGTGCGTTTATGAAAGATCCACAAATTAAAATTCGAAGGTTTTGGTTTCCTATTCTTCTATATTAGACGATTCAGACGTCGTTTTTGGTCGCAATTCTTCATATGAAAAACATAGTTGTTCTTTTGCTGGGCTTTTTCAGTTCGATACCGATTTTTTTTATAAAAAATATGTAGAATAGTAGCTGTTAAAATCGAATATGTTATTTTGAGAAAGGATCTATGTTAAAATCAATACATAAAATCTATTTACTTTGGGATTTTTGACTTTTCTTAGTCACCCCCTTTGTAAGGAAGGGAGTAAGAAATGAATAAAATCAGTGTTTTCTTAGATGACTATAGGATAGAACCTGAAGGTTATGTTTTAGCGGAGACGATCGACGAGTGTTTAGAGTTGCTGCGAAATTTTAACATCGAACATCTTTCTTTGGATCACGATTTATTAAATAAAAACAGGAATGGTCTAATGCTAGTTCAAATGATGGTGGATGAAAAACTATTTGCTAATCGCATAACCATTCATTCAGCAAATTCGGTTGGGGGCAAAGCGATGTTCAGATGTCTAAAACAGGCACAAACGGATTCAATTCTTTCCCATTCTACCATTATATCTTTAAGACCACTGCCCCTGCATTTTTACCCGCCAGGGGTTCTGCAACATTATATAGACGTAATGTAAGTTAATACATTTTTTTAAAAAATATAGGGTCAGGATAAAAGAACACTTAAATTACGAATAAAAGAGATAAAAGCCCAGGACTTTGAATCTGAGCTGCCCTTATGATATGAGTGTGGAGATAAGGGTAAATTAAGTCTATCCGATCTTCAATTTTTATAAACAAAAGACTCGCCAATAACGAGTCTTTTTTATATTTAAGCTGAAAAAAAGTGTCATATCCCTTATTTATGAAAATGCACCTCAAAACTGAACTTATTGTTGGAGCTGATCGCCAAGGGACCATCAACGACGTGCCGATTCAGTCCCGATTGAGTTTGAAAAATCCTAAAAAGCTTTGATAAGGTAATACTAGAAACCTTGATATTTCAACGTTTTTGCAAGTCTATGACACACTATGAAAACTTCAATTAATCAAGTTCGAGATGGAGGGTGCAATCGGTTAATATTAAGAAACCCTTGGTATTTAAAAAGATATGAAATATTTTAAAAACAAAAAAATTATAAAGGCTGATTTACAGCAATTTGAGCATAATTTAAAAAGAAAAAAATTGGTGAGATAAGTTCCGTACACAAGTTCCTCTTTGGGACCCTATCTGTAGAATATATAAAAATTTTGACAACAAAGAAACAGGGTTATATCAACGTGCCGATTTTGTGCCGATTGAGTTTGAAAAACCTTAATTAGCTTTGAAAAGGAAATTCTAAAAACGTTGATTCATCAACGTTCTTAGAAACATATGATACACTATGAAAAACTCAATTAATAAAGTTCGAGATGGAAGGTTCAATCGGCTAAAGTCCAAAAGATCTTGGTATATAACGAATATACCAAGGTCTTTTTATGTGAAAATTAGAGTCGTGCCAACTCAAAATCTTTTGTTCAGTACACGCAAGATAATTAAATAATTGTCGCTTCCGAAAGAGGTATTGAATCAGAAAACACAATCAATAGATAAATTTAAAAACCCTTGTCATAATAAGGAATTATGGTAATAGTTATTATTATGATTTTGGTTCTTTTCGATTTTGTGAGGATTCAGAATTATTCTTGACAAGAACACGTTTTTGGTGTTCGTAGGAGGGATTGAAACGACCTCGAGGATATGGTTCATGTAGCTGGACGTTAGCATTAGTGAAAGTTTGAATAAAGTTATCTAGTTTTTGAGGGAATATACCTCAAAAACAAAAGGTTTGTCAGCGACAAGAGATTCGAGGAGTGAAGCTGACGAAGAAAATCGCCGTTGATCACAAACCGATAGATGTCTGGTGGCTATAGCGAAGAGGTCACACCCGTTCCCATACCGAACAGGGAAGTTAAGCTCTTCAGCGCCGATGGTAGTTGGGGGTTTACCCCTGTATGAGTAGGACGTTGCCAGGCACGATTGAAGCACTGTTGGATTTTCCAGCGGTGCTTTTTTTTTGTGAGATCGACAAAGTTCGATAAGACATATTACAATATTCACAAAATTATTTATATTGGAGGTTGTCCAAGAAAAATGTAGAAATAATTTTAGATGCGATTTTTACTTTCTCATTGAAGGTTCAAAAGAGAAAGAAATAATCTAAGAAATAATATAAAATGGGACGATGCTATTAATTTTTCGTTCAGGGAGGACAGCCTATGAAAAAGTTTTTTGCTTTTCAAGTGTTAATTGCATTGGTTATAGGAGCGCTTATCGGACATTTTTTTCCTGAACTTGGCCAAGCTTTAAGACCAGTTGGCGACGCTTTTATTCATCTTATTAAAATGATTGTTGTGCCTATTGTTTTCACTACAATTGTCATTGGGTCATCAGGCGGCGGAAGCATGAAAAAAATGGGTTCATTAGGACTTAAAACAATTATTTGGTTTGAATTCATTACCACGTTGATTCTAGGTATTGGTCTTTTACTTGCTAACACTTTAAAGCCAGGTGCCGGGCTTAATATGTCTCATCTTGCAAAGAATGATATCGCACCATTAAATGAGGGCGTTTCCAAAGTTGTTGATTTTAAAACGATGCTAGTTAACATCATCCCAAGCAACATTGTTGATGCGATGGCAAAAAGTGATTTATTAGCTGTTATATTCTTCGCTATATTATTTGGTGTTGCTGCTGGAGCCATTGGCAAAGCGTCAGAGCCGGCAATAAAGTTCATGGAGTCAGTCGCCAAAATTATGTTTAAACTGACACAAATGGTCATGGTAACTGCACCGATTGGTGTACTCGCTCTCATGGCAGCCTCTGTAGGTCAGTTTGGTATCGCCCTTTTAGTCCCTATGGCAAAGTTAATTGGGGTCGTGTATCTTGGGCTTGCTATTGTTATTTTCGGTCTGTTTCCTTTGATCGCTTGGTTCTTAAAGATTTCTTACTTTAAATTGTTTCGAATGATATGGGATTTGTTCCTTATCGCTTTTTCTACAACAAGTACGGAAACTATTCTTCCGCAGTTAATGAGTAGAATGGAGGCATATGGTTGTTCGAAACGTGTTGTATCTTTTGTTATTCCTTCTGGACTATCATTGAATTGTGATGGTTCGACATTGTACCTTTCAGTTTGCTCTATTTTCTTAGCACAAGCATTTGGAATCCCGATGGATTTTGGTCAACAGTTAATTTTAATGGGGGTTCTTGTTGCAACCTCAAAAGGAATTGCGGCTGTTCCATCCGGCTCGCTGGTTGTACTTTTAGCCACCGCCTCAGCAGTAGGGCTTCCTGCAGAAGGCGTCGCCATTATCGCAGGCATTGACCGTGTGCTGGATATGGCACGTACTGCCTGTAATACACCCGGACATGTTCTCGCTTGTATTGTGGTTTCAAAGTGGGAAAAAGAGTTCCGTCAGCAGGAATGGGTTAATACTCAAACTGAACAATCGAGCATTCGACAGGCATAAGAGAAAAGTTACATATTCTCAAAGTTGAGGTGATGGTCTTCGGACCTCACCTTTTCTGCTCCGGGTTTTCAGTCGATGATTCTCACTTTTTTATTTATTGTGACAATGGTGCTTCTAAAATCTAGTTGCCCCGGTAATAAGATTTTTGCAGGCTTCAATCGGTTCAACACTTCTTACCAAGAATGTTTACAATGTGGCTGAGTTTAGCTATGTTTCAGTCGTTGGTCTGGATGTAGCCAAAGGTGAAAGTGAAGCTCAAGTCTTTTTATTCATTAAACCGTTTATGCTATATACATCAACCTGCAAATCAAAAAATTCCATTATCTTGACAGTGGTTATTAACTTTGAGATAAATGTAAAAAAGATCAAAGAAAAAGCCAGTCTTCTCGTTAGAACGCAAAGGATTGCTACATGACAACTTGAATCATGTACATAAATCTTAACGAGATCAGTAAAGCTGCAAATATGCATTCTAATTAAGGATGGGGCTTTTCACCATGGCAAACCGGTACCGAAGTCCTTTGCCAGCTTCCCACTTTCTTTTCTTCTTTTTTTTCGGTTCGCTGCTCTCTCAGCTGCAGAATTGAATAATCCTTTTTCCTCATCCGTTTCTGGAATTACTTTTGGTACGAGGGTAGGCTTACCATCTTGATCAACTGCGACCATTGTTAAAAAAGAAAGTGCGCATACATTCCGTTCTCCTGATAATAAATCCTCTGCTATTACTTTTACAAATACTTCCATCGAAGTTCTGCCTGCATATGTAACAAAAGCCTCTAGACAGACAGCATGACTGACATGAATAGGGTGTAAGAAGTCTACAGAATCAGTCGAAGCTGTAACCGTATTTCTACGGGAATGGCGCATTGCGGCAATTGAAGCTACATCATCTATATAAGCCATTAGTTTTCCACCAAACAACGTTCCATGATTGTTTGTATCCGGTGGTAACACAATGCTCGTTTTTACTACAAATGAATCCCTGCATTTTTTTTGATCTATCATAAAATAACGACCCTTCTTTTTTTATATAGGAAGTTAGCAGTTTCCTGAAATATGCATAGGAACTATTTATCATCTTGGTATTTAATTACTTTTATATGTTCATAGGTTTTTTTAACAACCATTAATAGTTGATCATCATCCATATGGTCAGTAATTTCATTAGGTTTTTCACTTCTTTCCTCCGCCAAAAGAGTCAACTCCTTTCTCAACCACAGTATTAACGTTAGTTTTGTATTTCAATCAAATTGTAATTCCAATTGCCAAATTGTTACTTACTGCAAAGGGATGTTGCACAGTTTTCCTTTCTTAATGTATTTTTTACATCCCAGCAAGTCTTACAATTGAAGATCCTGATGGCAATCTCATTCTTATACAGATAAAAGTAGAGAAGATATTTAACGATCATATACCGTGTAGTACGAAGATGATACAGGATTTTTAAACTTTCGGTTGAATTATCTAATACGATAAACACTGAAGGAGTGAAAAAAATGATTATGTCAAAGAAGGACTATTTTGAAATGATGGAAGGCAACAGAAGATTGACTCTAAGAGCTATTGAGGCGTTTCCGGAAGACAAATTTTTTGTGTATACACCCGATGAAAAGCTTCGCCCCTTTTCCGAAATGATAAAAGAGATTGTGAATATCGAAAGCGGTTATATGCACGGTGTGGCATTGGATAAGTGGGAGTACAAGGATGTATTTGAAGGGGCAAATAAAAAGGAAGAATTTCTTCAAATCAGCCAGGAAGTTCGTGATCAAACGAGAAAGCTGTTTGAGGAAATGAATGAGGAAAGATTGAATGTGGTGATGCAAGATCCCTTCTTTGGACCGGAAATGAGCCATTTTGCACGCCTTCAATATGCATTGGAAAATGAAATTCATCATCGTGGACAGGGCTTTACATACCTTCGTCTGCTCGGAATTGAGCCTCCAGAGTTTTATGTGCGATAAGCAAGTAAGTAAACCAAACCAGAATTCAGGTTTGGTTTTTTTGTTTGAATAGATGAACGGTCAAAAGGCCGGCAACAACATGGAAAGAACGGCAAGAAACATCGTGGCATCCATGAGTATTACAGGCTCCTCCTTGCTTCGCAGACGGGAAGCAAATACTTGATATCGATTTCAAATTTTGAGATAATTATTGAAGAAGCGGGTACGTTTTGTTCCCTCTTTTTCTTTTTAAATGAGAAGATATGAATACAAGCGGACGCCAAAGGGGGTTCGCTTTTTTACATAATGAAATTTTGGGGAATAGAAAAGTAAACTTATGGCCAAAGAGGAGAATCCCAATGATATTAGTTGGAGTGACCGGCTGGGGGGATCACCAGTCTTTATACACGGAAGGGACAAAATCTACCAATAAGTTAAAGTTGTACAGCGGTTATTTTCCCGTTGTGGAAGTGGATGCATCGTTTTATGCCATACAGCCGCTGAAGAATTATCAAAAATGGATTAAGGATACACCCGACCGCTTTTCATTTGTTATTAAGGCCTATCAGGGAATGACCGGACACGCCCGGGGGAAGATTCCATTTGAAACGACGAAGGAAATGTTCGACCTTTTTAAGGAGTCCATCAGGCCGGTGATGGAAGCCGGAAAGATGAAGGCGGTTCTGTTTCAGTATCCTCCATGGTTTGAATGCAACAAGGAAAGCGTTCAGATGCTCAGGTTTACGCGCGAGATGATGGAAGGAATCCCGGTAGCACTGGAATTCCGGCACCAATCCTGGTTTACGGATGAAATGAAGGATAAGACGATTGATTTTATGAGGGACGAACAATGGATCCACACCATCTGCGATGAGCCGCAGGCAGGGCAAGGTTCTGTGCCAACCGTTCTGGAACCCACGTCTTCGGATGTAACGATTATCCGGCTGCATGGGAGAAATGTACATGGATGGAACAATCATGGACAAGCTAACTGGAGAGAAGTTCGGTATCTGTACCGGTACAATGAAATTGAGCTATTGGAATGGAAACAACATGTAGAAGCGTTAGAGAAGCAGTCCAGGGAGATTGTAGTGCTGTTTAACAATAATTCCGGCGGGGATGCAGCCGATAATGCGAGACAGTTTATTGATATGCTTCATCTGGATTATGAAGGGCTTTCGCCAAGGCAGCTGGATTTGTTTTAAAGCACAGAAGCCTTGCGTTATAATCGAAATACTATACAGCTTGACCTGCCGAGTCATTGGCAGGTTCTTAAGGTTCAGGGGGCATTATGCAAAATACATTAACCATCTATCATACAAATGATATTCACAGCCATTTTGAAAGCTGGACACGTATCGTTCACCATATAAAAACGGCACAAAAAAGAATGCAGGATAAAGAAGAGTCCGTATTTTATTTTGACTGCGGTGATTTTATGGACCGGGCGAATCCGCTTACCGAGGGGACGCTGGGTCAGGGAAACACGCTTTTATTAAACCAGGCAGGAACCTTTGCAGCAACCATTGGCAACAATGAAGGGATTACACTGACTAAAGATGAACTGGATGCTCTCTATACCAAAGCGGACTTCCCGGTTCTTGCTGCTAATATTTTCAACGAACAAGGGGTGCGTCCACCGTGGGCGAAAAGGTCTGAGGTTTTTACGACAAAAGATGGCCTGAAGGTTGGTGTCACTGGCGTAACCATCGCTTTTCAGGCGTTCTATGAATCTCTCGGATGGCAGGTGAAAGATCCTTTTCTTCTGTTGCCGGAGATTGTCGCTGAGTTGAAAAAGACCAGTGATATTGTCATTGTGCTTTCACATCTAGGATTGAATTTTGATGAAAGAATGGCGGAGGAAATAGAAGGGATCGATGTTATCCTGGGTGCCCATACGCATCACGTGCTTCCCCAGGGCAAGGAGATCAATGGAACACTGATCGCCCAGACCGGGAAGTTCGGCATGTATCTGGGTGAAGTTAACGTTCAATATGATACGTCTACCAAGAAAATCACATCTAAATCTGCCGTGCTGATCGATCCCTTCGATGAAGAGGAAGATCGGGAAGGGCTGCAGCTTTTAAACGAACTGATGATTAAAGGTGAGATGGAGCTGAAGCAGGAAGTTGGCACGTTAAAGAACCCTCTCCATATCTCATGGTATGAGCCTTCACCATTTGCCCAGCTGATGGCAGATGCGTTGAAAGAATGGTGCAAGACCTCATATTCCATGATTAATTCCGGCGTCATCCTGGAAAGCCTTCCTGCAGGGCCGGTAACAAAAGGAGACCTGCACCGGATCTGTCCGCATCCGATCAATCCTTGTCTGGTGGATCTGACGGGTGATGAAATAAAGGAGATTGTGAATGCCAGTCTGAGCCAGGAAATGATTCACAGGGAAGTGAAGGGATTTGGCTTTCGAGGCAAAGTGATGGGGCGCATGGCCTTTTCTGGAATTACAGCAGAGGAAGAGCTGCTTGAAGACCGGCAGCTCCATGTAAGACGGATTGAAATGAACGGTGAACCGATCGTAGATGAAGAGGTTTACAGGGTTGCCGTGATTGACATGTTTACGTTTGGAAAGCTGTATCCTGCGATTGCTCGCAACGAGAATAAAACCTTTATGCTTCCAGAAACGCTCCGTGATTTGCTGGAATGGAAGCTTGCATCCATGATTGGGTAAAACGTGGACGCACTCTTTCTCATCTTGTACATAAAGTATAGGAGGAAAGGGGTGGAAGCGTGATTGAATTGAACCCGGTTATCATTGACGGAAACCCATTCACTGCGGTAACCGTCCAACTGCCCAAAACAAATCTGCTAGCGGTCTACAATGACAAAGGCTATATCATGTGCGGGGCTTTGGATGTTGGCCTCCTTAATGAAAAGCTCTCTGACCGCAAAATTATTGCAGGCAGAGCTGTTGGTGTGCGAACGATAGAACAGCTCATAAACGCACCGTTGGAATCCATTACAACCGAAGCTTATGCCATAGGCATAGAAGTGGGCATGTCCGGCAGGGACGCACTTTTAAAAATGGTATAAAGAAAAACTGTACTCCATTTTCGAGTACAGTTTTTTTAAATTTTATAGCGGTCTTTCATTAATTTTATCGCTATGAGGTTAAAGCAAAGGACGCCTATCATGACCTGAATCCGTTTCGTATTGCTGGTAAGGATATAAACAAACAAAAGATAAATGCCGCTGACAAAAAAGGCAATCTGCAAGTAATACATCCATTGTAACAGCCTTTTGAAATCCAAGGTCATCCCCCCTGTATTTCAATACCTAGTTAACTCCACTATCAGTATACCAATGATAGAGACAAAATGTGAGAAAATTTCAAAAATGTAATTAAAATGAGACAAACTTTTTTCGACTTTAATCCTCGTATTATTTAAGGTAGGATAGAGGAAATAGGAATGATTAAGAGAGGTGCACGGCTGGAATGAGACAATATCTGGATTTGCTGCAGGATACACTTGAAAATGGAACAAAAAAAGAAGATCGAACAGGTACAGGAACCATCTCCGTTTTTGGACGGCAGATGAGGTACAACCTTCAGGATGGATTTCCGGTAGTAACCACCAAAAAGTTGGCGTTGCGTTCCATCATACATGAACTGCTCTGGTTTTTAAAAGGAGATACTAACATTGCCTATTTGCGTGAACATAACGTAACCATATGGGATGAATGGGCAGATGAAAATGGCGATCTAGGGCCGGTGTACGGCCATCAATGGCGTTCATGGCAGGCACCAAACGGGGAAACGATCGACCAAATCTCCAATCTGATACATGACATCAAACATAACCCGGACTCCAGAAGGCTGCTTGTTTCTGCATGGAACCCGGCTGATGTTCCAAATATGGCACTTCCGCCATGCCATACCCTTTTTCAATTTTATGTTGCAGATGGAAAATTATCCTGCCAGCTTTATCAACGGTCGGCGGATCTTTTTCTTGGGGTGCCGTTTAACATTGCGTCATACGCCTTGTTAACCATGATGATTGCGCAGGTTTGCGATCTGGAGCCGGGAGAATTTATTCATACGGTTGGTGATGCTCACATTTACTCAAATCATCTGGATCAGGTGAAGCTGCAGTTGACAAGAGATCCAAAACCGCTGCCGGTCATGAAGCTCAACCCGGAAGTGAAGTCCATTTTTGATTTCACGATCGAAGATTTTGAGCTTGTGAATTATGAACACCATCCTAAAATCAAAGGCGAGGTTTCTGTATGATTTCCTACGTGTTCGCGATGGACAGGAACCGTTTGATTGGAAAGCAGAATGATTTGCCATGGCATCTGCCCGCAGATTTGAAACATTTTAAAAAAGTAACCATGGGCAAGCCAATTCTTATGGGCCGAAAGACTTATGAATCCATTGGAAAACCTCTGCCCGGCCGTGAGAACATTATCTTAACAAGAGATGAATCCTTTCAGGCGGAAGGGTGCACCGTTTTGCACACGGTCCAGGATGCACTGGACAGGCAGGACACGGAGCTTTGCGTAATTGGAGGGTCAGAGGTCTTCCGTCTGTTTATGCCTTATGTGGAGCGTATGTACGTTACTCGTATTGATGAGTCTTTTGACGGCGATACCTACTTCCCGGCATATGATGAATCGGAATGGAACATTATTGACCGAACAACGGGGATTCTTGATGAAAAAAATAAATATCCGCATGAATTTCTTACGTTTGAAAAAAACAATGATCCCGATAAAGAATAAACAAATCCACCCGGTATCTAATGCCGGGTGGATTTTTTAATGTTTTCTGCTTGCTATGCGGTCCTGCCTTTCCCAGGCACGCAGGTAAGGATAGGGATCAAATGCCCATTCTGTATAGCCGTTATCGCGGTACATGCCGTAATGCAAATGGGGTGGAAACTTACCGGAGGTGCCGGGTGGTCCGTATCCGGAGCTCCCCACATATCCGACGACCATGCCAGGTTCAACAATGCTTCCCTTTTTTATTCCTTTATTAAAGCTGGAAAGGTGGGCGAAATAGTGATAAACATTGTTGATATCACGAATTCCGATCCGCCAGCCGCCAAACCTGTTCCATCCTTTCATTTCCACAAACCCATAGGAGGTCGCTTTCACAGGAACCCCGTAATCCGCAAAGATGTCGGTGCCTTCATGAATGCGCAGACCGCCATATCCCCTTCGGTCTCCCCAGGTATTTTTGAAGCTGTAGTTGGAGCGCAGGGGAACAACAAACGAATGGCGGGTGAGTGCGACTGTTCCATACGATTTGTAGATTTTGGCGTTTTCCATAACGATACTGACGGCTTTATCCCTTCGGTAAAAGTCCCATAAGCCGATTTTAAAATTTTCTTCATCAAAGCCGTATTTACCAATGAAATCTGAAAAGGTATAAAGCAAATCTTCATCGTTATTACGATCGGCGATCCCATCGTTGTTTCCGTCCATGCCGGCTCCGCCAAAAATCCGGATGGAACCAGGGTTCTTATCATCCATATTGGGATTAAGAGGCCCGGACCACTGAATGGGGGAGAAATAGATGCCCACTAGCCCTGAAACTTTGGGCAGGTCGGTTCTTGCACGCCGGACGCTTCGTTCGTACTGGTCAACACCTGCAAAGTAGTACCAGGGGATGTTTGTGATGGTTTCCATTTTCTTATAAAGAGCGAGCCGCTGGACATCTTCTTTACTGTATGAAGGGGCCGCAGCCTGTGCTTGTTTGACGGGCAGAATGAACCCGATGCATGAAGCAACTAAGAAAAGTCTTAGCCATTTTTTCATGGTGAGTATATCAACTCCTTTCCTGCATCATACCTTTAGTTTGGTTGCTATAAGAAATTTCATTTTATATAAATGATGGAAATATCCGTGATTGGAGTTTTTTTGGCATGTATGTTAAAGTTCTAATGTATCTCTACTTTTACAGCATAACTGAATTCTGTTGTGCTGGATGATGAAGAATTGGAGTGAGGATCTTGGCTAAGAAGGAAGAGCACATCCGGAAACCGGAATGGCTAAAAATAAAGCTGAACACAAACGATAACTATAAGGGCCTCAAAAAAATGATGCGCGAGAAGAAGTTACATACCGTTTGTGAAGAAGCACGATGTCCCAATATTCATGAATGCTGGGCAGTAAGAAAAACAGCAACCTTTATGATACTGGGTGATGTGTGCACGCGTGCATGCCGTTTTTGTGCGGTGAAAACAGGACTGCCGACAGAGCTTGACTTGCAGGAACCGGAACGCGTGGCCGAATCCGTGGAACAAATGGGATTAAAACACGTGGTAATTACAGCGGTTGCACGAGATGATTTGAAAGATGGCGGAGCAACAGTTTTTGCCGAAACTGTACGGGCCATCCGCAAACGCAATCCGTTTTGCTCTATTGAAGTATTGCCTTCTGACATGATGGGGGTTTATGAGAATCTTGAAACATTGATGGATGCCAAACCCGATATCATGAACCACAACATTGAAACCGTTAAACGCTTGACACCAAGAGTCCGTGCACGTGCGACATATGACCGGACACTCGAATTTTTGCGTCGTGCAAAAGAAATGAACGCGAACATTCCTACAAAATCGAGCATCATGATTGGACTTGGAGAAACGTGGGAGGAAATTATTGCAACCTTTGATGATCTCCGTGCCAACAATGTAGATATCGTAACGGTAGGGCAGTATTTGCAGCCAACCAAAAAACATTTGAAAGTTCAAAAGTACTATCACCCTGATGAGTTTGCTGAACTTCGCAAAATTGCGCTTAGCAAAGGGTTTAAACACTGTGAAGCAGGGCCGCTTGTGCGCTCTTCCTATCATGCAGATGAGCAGGTTAATGCAGCCAATAAAGCAGTACAAAGCAACTAAAGAAAAAGCCGGGATTTGCATCCGGCTTTTTTATTTGTTTCTGTTCATATCCGTATTGGACATATTTTCATTTTCACCCTTCATTTCACCATTCGGATTTTCGCCGTCACTCACTTTGTAGCCTTGCGGTGACTGCTTCATCTCTTTGATCAGCCGGTCAATAATACCTTCCGCATTGTCTGTGTCGTAGTTCACGGAGCGGTACTGTTCAAGCTTCCCGATCATCCCTTTTTTATCGGACACATAGACATGGTAATAGCGGGGGACAACTGAGAAAGCTGTTCTTTTCACGTTGTCGGCGATCGCCATTCTGTTCTTGCTTGTCGTTTCATAGGCCATAAGGACCTCTTCATCGGTCACCAGGACAGCCATGTCCTTGATGTTTGGCAGGCGGACGGCCATGTCGGTAATCATATCCGCCAATTTTTGGCGGTCCATTTTCGGTATTTTGTTGGCGGAAAGGGGTTTGGTGTTTTCGCCTTTGTATTCATGGCGCACATAGCCAAAGTCCCCGTATCTTCTGTCGGTTCCCATCGTATCATTATCGTTTTTGTACTCTTTATAATTGGTATTGGAAAATTTATATCCGCTTGTTGTTTCTTTTCTTGTATCATCATCTGAGCAGGCCGCTAACAAAGCAATACAAAAAATCAGAGGAGCAGCAAGTTTCTTTTTCATGTGGATTTCACCTCCTTCCCCTTAGGGTGACCACAATAATGAACTTTTTACAAAGAAATTGTTGGCTGTATTTTTAACGGACGTGGTAAACTATAAGGGTGAGGTGAGTTCATGATTTGTATCGGTGAGCATTGCTACGAACTGGTAGAAAATAACAAAGGGGCCTTTGACGAGGAGCAGTTGAAGTCAAGGTATAGTGAAATTTTACATAAATACGATTATCTGGTTGGCGATATTGGCTATGAACAGCTTCGGCTGCGCGGCTTTTTTGACGATGGCCATGATAAAGCGACATATGACACAAAGATCAGTACTCTGCCGGAATACATTTATGAGTACTGCAATTTTGGCTGTCCTTATTTTGTCCTGAAAAAAATAACCCCCGGTAAATAGGGGGTTATTTGCATTGCCTTACGCCTTAAAGTTTTGGTATGGTTCTTCTGTATTTTCATCCGGATCATCATGCGTCGGATGAGCACCCGGAAATTGACGTTCCAGCCCTTCGTGCAGATTTTTGTACTCATAGTTAAATGCACTATAAGACCGCTGGTTTTCCTTCCATGGTGTCGACTTTCCGAGTTTTGCATTGATAGGTGAGCCATAAGGCCCTTCCGGAAGGTCTTCTGGAAGAACATAGCGTCTTCCCGTTTCAACATTGGAAAAGTCCGTATAGGTCTCTTCATCCTTGTTATACAAAACAACCATTCCCTTCAGGCAGGATCAGGATGGAAAATTTCCATCCTTCTTACATTGCCCATGGAATGGCTTTTTTGTGCAGGTTTTAAAAAATTCCCATTATAGGGTTTCGTATAAAAATTCCCGGAGTTCCTGAGCATCTTCCTCCGTCAGATTGTAGGCATGCTCCAGATAGCCTTCTTCATCCAGATCATCTTCTCCAATAATAGCGAAACGGCTGCCTTGCATATCGAGGATTAAGCTCTTGCCATAGTGTCTTCCTGTTTTGACAATGGCGAGATCAAATCGCGTATTTGTACCCATGAAGCTGACAAACCGCGTTTCTGATTTTTCTGTATCGTCATATAGAAAAAAACGTTCTTCTCCCATGTTCAGTCCTCCTTGCCATCGGCCAGTTGCTTCTTTTCCATTTCATCATAGCAGACAACTGAAAAGTTGCAAATAGCATCCTGCTCACCCAATTTGTATTCCGATTTGTGATAAACTAAAAAGGAAGGACATTAACAAGGCAGGGTGGATGCTATGTATTTTGTAGACAGAAAGAAAATTGAACAAAACCTGGTATATCTTGAATTTTTGCTGAAGCATCTGGATGAACTTTCAGGCGGCGGATCTTCCATTGAGAAATTGGCATTGGAGCGTTCGGCACATGTCATTATTGAAGGCATGATGGATGTGGGGAATGCAATGATTGATGGATTTATTATGAGAGACCCGGGTAGCTATGATGACATCCTTGATATTTTGGAAGATGAGAAAGTCATCACCGCGCCAGACGCAAAAGGGTTGAAACAAGTCATATCACTAAGGAAAATGCTTGTGCAGGAGTTCTCAAATGTGGATCATGATGCCATCCATTCCATACTGGCAGACAATAAAGACCCACTGAACAACTTCCCTTTCAGAGTACGAAGCTACATTGAAAAAGAACTGGGTCCTGTTTCAGCGTTTTTACCGGAGGATCAACAATAAGCAGCGTTTTTAAACATTTTTGTTTAAAATGTACTTTTGATGATTGATGTTGTAAGATAGGGGGAAGGAAGGTGATGGTTTATGGCTATGGCTAATAACACCTCTACCCGTTCAGAACTCATTCATTTATTAAAGCGCTATCGAAAATTAACCGTTACGGAAATGGCGGGCCAGCTCGGGATTACCGAAATGGCTGTACGCCGCCATTTAAATACATTAGAGAGAGACCGACTGATTGAATCCACTCTTGTCCGGCAGGCGATGGGCCGTCCGCTGAGTGTGTATCAGTTATCCGAAGCAGCTGATGAACAGTTTCCCCGCAATTACTCAGGTCTGACTGTGGAGTTTATGAAGGACATTCAGGAAATTGCAGGCGATAAAGCGGTCCAAGAACTGTTTGTACGCCGGGAAAACCGCTTGAATGAAAAGTATAAAAAACGGATGGAGAATAAAAGCTTCGAGGAAAAAGTTGCCGAACTCGCCACGATCCAAAATGAAGCCGGCTATATGGTGGAATGGGAAAAGACCGAAGACGGACAATTTGAATTAAAGGAGTTTAACTGCCCTATTGCCAAAGTGGCAAATGAATACCAACAGGCCTGTTCCTGTGAACTGTCTCTGTTCCAAAAAATGCTTGGCACAGAGAAGATCGAACGGACACAGTGCTTGGCAAAAGGCGGCTCCTATTGCAAATACTTGATATCTGAAGAGAAAAACGCTTAAATACCCTAACGGCAGAGCAGTCGATAGGGTTTCTTTTTTAGTAGTAAATATAGAAAGGAGCCTGTTTTTTTCTGCAGTGCTCCTTTCTTTATTCATTATTGAACCTTTACAATCACGCGTCCTTTGTTGTTGCCTTCCACCGTAGCGCGTAAAATATCCGGAAGCTCATCAAGGGTGACTTCTTGTCCCATTTTATCCGCTGCATGCTCAGTTTTTAAATCTGTGGCAATTCGCTCCCAAATGGTATTCCTGACCGGTGCCGGACAAAAAACCGAGTCGATTCCGAGAAGGTTGATCCCTCGTAAAATAAAGGGATGTACTGTGGTATGAACATCGGTTCCCCCTGTCAGTCCGGAAACCGCAACAGAACCGCCGTATTGAATCGAGCTCAGAAGGAATTCAAGTGTTTTTCCTCCTACTGGATCAACGGCTGCTGCCCAGCGCTGGGAATAAAGGGGTCTGTTGTCTTTTTTCACCACTTCATCACGGTCAATGATGTCACTCGCTCCAAGTTCTTTTAAATAACTGTGCTCTGATTCCTTGCCGGTACTTGCTGTGACACGGTAGCCAAGATTGGAAAGCATGGCTACCGCTTGGCTGCCCACGCCTCCGGTTGCTCCCGTCACTATCACAGAGCCGCTTTCTGGAGTTATTCCGTGCTCCTGAAGGCGATGGACCGACAGTGCAGCAGTGAAGCCAGCAGTTCCATAAAGCATTGCATCTTTGAACGTGAGTCCCTCGGGAAGGGGAACCACCCATTCCGCGGGAACTCTTGCGTATTCACTGTACCCGCCAAAATGGGAAACACCGAGCTTATAGCCCGTTACAAGAACCTCGTCCCCTTCCTGAAAGTCAGGTGAAGAAGAATGGGAAACGGTTCCTGACAAATCAATTCCGGGAATCATGGGGTAGTTGGTTACGATGGAACTTTTATTTTGTGCTGCCAGTCCATCTTTATAATTGACGCTTGAATAAGCCACCCTTATGGTGACTTCGCCTTCTAGAAGATCGTCGAGAGATAACTCCTTTTTTGTAATATCGACCTGATCATTGTTTTTCTCGAGAACGATGGCTTGAAATGACATGAAATTCCTCCCTTATATGACTATCATCTAATAAGTAATACCCTTTCATCAGATCGGGTTAAACGGCAGAAATATTTATTTTTACTATTTTACATATTCATGTTTGTTGGAATACCTTTATTAATCGCTGCTCTCCCGGGATATTTAGTTATACTTTTAACCTGGTGGTTTAGGAAACGGAAATTATCTTTATTCAATCGCGGGTTACATGATGGCTACAAAAAAACTTTCGCCAAGGCAAAACTCTGTAAAAATAAAAAACAATTGACACGAAGGATAAAGTTCAGTATTATTCAAACTAACTTAATATTCAGATGTATCTTATCCAGAGAGGTGGAGGGACTGACCCGATGATACCCGGCAACCAGCAGGAATGCATGGTGCTAATTTCAGCAGAACAGTATGTTCTGAAAGATGAGAGCCGACGGTGTAAACTGCGACCTCTTCTTTTGGAAGGGGTCTTTTTTTTAGGCTCTTAAAGAACAAATACATATTAAGAAGGAGAGATGGAACATGAGTGAAGAAAGAGAATACGGGTTTGAAACGATTTCATTGCACGAGGGGCAAAAAGTGGATCCAACAACAGGGGCAAGAGCAGTTCCGATCTACCAGACAACATCCTATCAGTTTGACAGTACAGAGCATGCTGCGAATTTGTTTGGACTTAAAGAATTTGGAAACATCTACAGCCGGATCATGAACCCGACGCAGGACGCGTTTGAGCAGACCATCGCCAAGCTAGAAGGAGGAGTTGGGGCGCTTGCGGTTGCGTCCGGTCAGGCAGCCATTACCTATTCCATCGTAAATATTGCAGGTGCCGGAGATGAGGTTGTTGCCTCAGGATCCTTGTACGGGGGAACGTATAACCTGTTTGCCAATACGCTGCCAAAGCTTGGGATAAAAGTGAACTTTGCCGAGCTCGATAACCTGCAATCCTTTAAAGATGCCATCACAGAAAAAACAAAAGCCCTTTATATAGAAACGATCGGAAATCCAAAGATTGATGTGGCGGATATTTCAGCGATTGCGGATATTGCACACGAAGCGGGTGTGCCGCTGATTGTGGACAACACATTTGCCACACCTTATCTTTGCCGTCCGATTGAACATGGAGCCGATATTGTGGTCCATTCAGCAACCAAATTTATCGGCGGGCATGGTACGTCCATTGGTGGCTTGATTATTGATTCCGGAAAATTTGACTGGACCAACGGCAAGTTTCCAGGATTGACAGAACCGGATAACAGCTATGGAGGCGTAGTTTATACAGAAGCGGTCGGACCATTGGCGTATATCATTAAAGCACGTGTTCAGCTTTTAAGAGACCTTGGATCTTGCGTATCGCCATTCAACTCCTTCTTGTTCATTCAGGGGCTGGAGACACTGTCTCTGCGGGTAGAACGCCATTGCGAAAATGCATTGAAAGTGGCGAAGTTCCTGCAGCAGCATCCTGCAGTTGATTGGGTCAACTATCCTGGCCTCGAAGACAATCAATACCATGAGCTGGCAAACAAATATTTGCCAAAAGGTGCGGGAGCCATTCTTACGTTTGGTGTAAAAGGCGGAGTCAAAGAAGGAAGCAAACTCATCGAAAATGTGAAACTTTTCTCCCACCTTGCCAATGTAGGAGATTCAAAATCCCTCATCATCCACCCGGCGAGTACAACGCATCAGCAGTTGACTGAGGAAGAGCAACGCAAAGCAGGAGTTGCTCCTGAGATGGTAAGGCTTTCGGTTGGTATTGAAACGATTGATGATATTATTTATGATCTCGAACAGGCGCTTGCTGTCATCAGCCCTGTTCCAAGCGGTCAATAAGACGTCATACCCAACAAAGAAAAGAAAAAAACAGGAGGGGCAAGCCAGTACCCTCCTGTTTTTCTATGAAAGCTGTTGTTCTGCCATTTGAATGAGGCGTTTTGTGATTTCTCCACCTACTGATCCATTCTGTCTTGCAGCCGTATCCGGCCCAAGGTTAACGCCAAATTCTCTTGCAATCTCCATTTTCATTTGATCCAGTGCATTTTGTACGCCTTGAACAACTGTTTGGTTTGTATTTTCAGCCATATGATGCCCTCCTTTTTTTATAGAATGTGTAGTATATGGAAAAATATACATGATGAGGAAAATGATTGGTTTGCCAATCTCAATCTTTGTTAGAAACCGTTTATATTTGGTACACTAAAGCCGTTAATAAAAAAGGAGTCAAGATGATGAAAAGTTATAAAGGATATTTGATTGATCTGGATGGAACCATGTACAGAGGAAAAGAACGAATTGATGAAGCGGTGGAATTTGTAAAAGAATTAAACCGCAGAGAGCTGCCATATCTGTTTGTAACCAACAATTCTTCCAAAACCAAAGAAGAAGTGGCAAGAGTGCTTCAAAATTTTGAAATTCCCGCAACATCTGACCATGTATATACGACCAGCATGGCAACGGCCAATTACATTGAAAAGCTGAAACCAAATGCAAGCGTATATTGTATTGGGGAAGAAGGAATTCGCCAGGCTCTTGAAGAGAAAGGCTTCACTCTGACCTCTGAACAGCCTGACTTTGTCGTGATGGGAATCGACCGCTCCATTAATTACGAAAAATTAGCACTGGCCTGTCTGGCTGTAAGAGGCGGCGCCCATTTTATTTCGACCAATGGAGACATTGCATTGCCGACGGAAAGAGGTCTTTTGCCTGGCAACGGTTCACTAACCTCCGTAGTTGCTGTTTCCACACGAACCGAGCCTGTGTTTATCGGCAAGCCTGAAGCAGTCATTATGGAAATGGCACTTGAACAGCTTGGCACATCCAAAGAGGAAACCTTAATGATCGGTGACAATTACGATACCGATATTCTTGCCGGAGTCCGTTCCGGTCTTGATACTCTTCTTGTCCATACAGGGGTCACTCTTAAAGAACATCTCAGAGATGTAGAGGTTCAGCCGACCTATACCGTCAATGGCCTGGATGAATGGAAAGCATTTGAATAAAAGAAACAGCACCCTGAAGGATACTCCTGTTGTTTTTCAACAATGGGAGGCATTTTCCTAAAAGGTGCTGTTTTTTATTCTGTATTTGCTGCACGGTGGGCAAGACGGCTCGATGCTGCGGCGGCAATCGCTCCCACAATATCATCCAGAAAGGTGTGAACTTTTCCACTGGATTTGTCATTCAGTTTTTCCAGTATACCGGGTTTTTGTTTATCAATAAATCCGTAATTGGTAAAACCGATCGATCCGTATATGTTAACAATGGATAATGCAATCACTTCATCGATACCGTACAGGCTCTCATCCCGTTCCAGAATTTCTTGAAGCGGTCCCTCAAGCATCTTTTTTTCGGCGAGCATGTCAAGCTGTATTCCAGTCAGTATGGCGTTTTGTACCTCCCGCTTGGCAACTACCCGTTCCACGTTATGCAGACAGACGGACAATTCCAGGTCCGGATGGTAAGGTACCTGAAGAAAATAAACAAGCTCTGCGATATCTTTTAATGTTACGCCACGCTCAGTAAGCAGGCGCATGGCCGTTTCCTCAACATTCTCTACCTTTTTCTCTCTCATAAAAATCTCCTTATCTTCCGCGACGTTTGGGTTTTTATAGTATATGTGTCCATACCTAACTTATGAGTCCAGCCAAAAATTAATAACCAACCGTGCAGTTGGGTCATAGACTATAATTATTGATGAACTTGGGGTGAGGGCTGTGTTCGAAAGAGACGTTTATCATCATTATCAATTATATTGCGAAGGCAAGCGAAACATCAGCGGATACCGGTATTTTGTTTCTGGCGGGGAACCGTACCTTGTTGTTCCGCAAAAAAAGATCACGATCGACCGGATCGAAGAGATCGTGTACTTCAGCGATTATTTAAGATATAAGGGAGAAACCGGAATTGCGGGGCTTTTTCCAACGATGACCAACATGCCCAATGCGAATATTGAAGGTGAATCCATCCTGTTGTTTAAGATTGAACAATCCGAGCGGGATGCTTCTGAAAAAAAGCCAATGGGTGAGGAACTGGCCCTCTTTCACAGAAACGGTAAGGACCTGCCTCCGCCGCCTGTTCCGACTGAAAGTTATTTGTTTGGAAGCTGGGCGGTGCTTTGGATGAACCGGGTCGATCAGGCAAAGGAATGGTACCAGGAGGTTTTTTCCAAGCCGGTGAAAAACGAGTTTGATACCTTGTTTTTAACCACGTTTCCGTATTTTGAAGGATTATCCGAGAATGCCATTCAGTACATTATTGATTACAACCTGGAGGATTCCATGAGGGAGGAAGAAGGGCCCTCCATCGTGCACGAACGTTTTCAAGAGAACTCCTGGCTGCAGTTTGACAACGATTATGTAAAACTTCCTACTGGTTGGGTGCTTGATCACCCTGTCCGTGATTTGGCAGAATGGATCCGATCATGCGTGTATCAAAGAAACTTCAGCCCGGACATTGTCACAACCTTCCTGGATGAGTATGAAAAGGTGACTCCGTTAAAAAGAGAAGGATGGAGATTGCTGTATGGAAGGCTTCTTTTTCCTGTCTGGTATTTTGATATGATCGAAAACCATTACAAAAATGAACGGGAGATTGGCAAAGAACTGTCTCAGCATAAATTTACGGAGTATTTGCTGATGGAAGAACAGAATGAAGCGTTTTTACGCTCCTTTTTCCCGATGATCGGTCTTCCTGCAGACCGTCTGCAGATTCCCGTAGTGGATTGGCTGATCCCCAACTGACGTAAGTGCTCTATTTAAAGAGCGCTTTTTTCTTTTGAAATGAAAGCAGAATCATGAGAAAATAAGGAAAAACGCTTGGAGTGCTAGCATGAAACCGTATATATTTATTACAAGAAAAATTCCTGAAGCATCGTTGAACGAATTACAGAGGATGGCCGATGTGACCATGTGGGAGGAGGAATTGAAGCCAGTGCCCCGTGACCGTTTGCTTAAAGAAGCAGCAAAAGCAACCGGCCTGCTTACCATGCTTTCAGACAAAATTGATGCAGAGCTGATGGATCAGTCGCCAAATCTTAAAGTGGTTGCCAATCTCGCGGTTGGCTATGATAATATCGATATTCCTTATGCTGATAAAAAAGGGATGATCATCTGCAACACACCAGACGTTCTGACAGATACAACCGCGGATTTGACGTTTGCTCTATTGATGGCCACGGCGAGAAGGATTACGGAGGCTGCACAGTATTTAAAAGAAGGAAAATGGACGGGCTGGAGTCCTTTGCTGCTTGCAGGGACAGATATTCATCACAAAACATTGGGTATTGTGGGAATGGGTCGCATTGGGGAAGCTGTTGCCAAAAGAGCGGCCGGTTTTGATATGAACATCCTGTACCACAATCGCAGCCGGAAAGAAGAAGCGGAACGAAAGCTCGGATTGTCCTACCGCTCGTTTGAAGACTTGCTAAAAGCGTCGGATTATGTGGTTTGTCTTGCCCCCCTAACCGAAGAAACAAAAGATTTGTTTGATGAAAAGGCATTTCAAATGATGAAGTCATCCGCTTTGTTTATCAACGCGTCCCGTGGGGGAGTTGTGGTTGAAAATGCGTTGGACAAAGCTTTGACTAAAGGGTGGATCAAAGGGGCAGGGCTCGATGTATTTCGTGAAGAACCGATTCATCCGGAACATTTCCTATTAAAACATGACAATCTGGTTGCCCTTCCCCATATTGGGAGCGCAAGCCTGGAGACGCGGATGCAAATGGCCCGGTTAGCGTGCAAAAATATTGAGAACGTTCTGCAGGGACTTACACCTCCTGCCCCAGTAAACGTCCAGGATGCATAATGGGCAAGTCCTTCACTTCGAAGGTGGCTTCATCCGGTAAGGAGCAGTAAAATGGTGGCTTTTAACTTCAAGCTGCCCTTATCTCCTCTGTGTTTGGAAACGCTTCCAAAATCTTTACAAAAATTCTGGTTGTGCCTAGCTTAAATTACGTCTACAATTGTCCTTAATATAAAAACAAATGTATTTCTAGTAAGGACAGGAGTGTTGGCAATGGTTCAGAACGTATCTGTAGGATTATTGGGACTTGGGACAGTAGGGAGCGGTGTCGTTAGAATGGTGGAAGGGCATCAGGAAGAATTGCTCCATCGTGTAGGCTGTCCTGTCTACATAAAAAGAGTGCTTGTTCAAAATCTCGACAAGGAGCGGTCATGCCAAATCAACCCCGAGCTGTTGACGAGTACGGCGGATGAGGTCGTTAGTGATCCCGAAATTGATGTAGTGATCGAAGTAATCGGCGGAATTGAGCGCGCCAGAGAATATATTCTGCAGGCACTCAGCAATAAGAAGCATGTAATCACGGCCAACAAGGACCTGATGGCTCTCCACGGCGCTGAACTTTTATCAGCAGCTGAAGAAAATGGATGCGACTTATTTTATGAAGCGAGTGTGGCCGGTGGAATTCCGATTATTCGTACGCTGGTGGATGGACTGGCATCCGACCGGATAACAAAAATGATGGGGATTGTTAACGGAACCACCAATTATATATTAACGAAAATGGACAAGGAAAATTTAACCTTTAAAGAAGTATTAAAAGAAGCACAGGAACTTGGTTATGCGGAGGCAGATCCCACTTCTGATGTGGAAGGAATTGATGCGGCACGCAAAATGGCCATCCTGGCTTCTCTCGGTTTCTCCATGAACATTCATCTGGACGATGTAGAGGTTAAAGGCATTTCAAGCATCACAAGCGAAGACCTGGAATATGCCCGGCAGTTCGGTTATTCCATGAAGCTCATCGGAAATGCAAAAAAGGACAATGGCAAGGTGGAAGTGAGTGTAGAACCGACGTTGCTGCCGGATACACACCCCCTTGCATCCGTGCAAAATGAATACAATGCCGTTTATATTTATGGCGAGGCCGTCGGAGAAACCATGCTGTTCGGCCCGGGTGCCGGCCAGCTTCCGACCGCAACCTCCATTGTCTCAGACTTAGTAGCTGTCGTAAGGAATATGCGCTTGGGCGTCAATGGCAAAAGCGTTGTAGCTCCCCAATTTGATAAACAGCTTAAGAAGGACGATGAAATTACTGGCAAGTATTTTTACCGTCTTCATGTGAAGGATGAAGCAGGCACGTTCTCTGCGTTGACATCAATCTTCGCCAATAATGAAGTAAGCTTGGAAAAGCTGCTTCAGAAGCCGGTTGGAGATAACGGTGTGGCTGAGGTTGTCCTAGTGACCCATACGACCAGCAAGCAGCAAAACGACAACATCTATCAGCAGCTCAGGGATTCCGGAGTTGTCAATCAAATCAAAAGCCACTATCGCGTAGAAGGAGGAGCACAATGAGCTACAAAGGATTAATTCATAAATATAAGGACTTTTTACCAGTTACAGATAAAACACCTGAACTTTCGTTACAGGAAGGAAATACACCGCTTATTCCACTTGAACATCTTTCCAAAGAGTGGGGAATCGAGCTCTTTGTAAAATATGAAGGAGCTAATCCCACAGGATCCTTTAAAGACCGTGGTATGGTAATGGCCGTGGCCAAAGCCAAAGAAGAAGGCAGCAAAGCGATCATTTGCGCTTCAACAGGGAATACAAGTGCAGCAGCTGCTGCGTATGGGGCGAGAGCGGGACTTCGCTGTCTTGTGGTTATCCCGTCAGGAAAAGTTGCCCTTGGCAAGCTGGCGCAGGCAAAAATGTACGGTGCTGAAGTATTCGAGATCGAAGGGAATTTTGATGAAGCGCTCCAAATGGTGCGCAAATTGAGTGAAGAAGAACCATTAACGCTAGTCAATTCAGTAAACCCATTCCGTCTGGAGGGCCAGAAGACTGCAGCCTTTGAAATTGTGGATGCGCTTGGCTCTGCTCCGGATGTTCTTGCTATTCCTGTGGGAAATGCCGGAAACATTTCAGCGTATTGGAAAGGGTTCAAGGAATATCACGAAAAATTAGGAAGCGGGCTTCCTCAAATGCAAGGATTTCAAGCGGAGGGAGCAGCACCAATTGTAAACAAGGCCGTTGTGAAGAACCCTGAAACCATTGCGACTGCCATCCGTATTGGAAACCCTGCCAGTTGGAATTTCGCGCTGGAAGCCGTAGAGCAGTCAAGCGGCGGCGTTAATAGCGTTTCCGATGAGGAAATTGTGGAAGCTTATCATCTGTTGGCCAGAAAGGAAGGCGTCTTTGCAGAGCCGGCTTCCTGTTCTTCCATCGCAGGCGTATGGAAACTTGTCAAAAGCGGCCAGCTTGCTCCGGGAACAAAAGTTGTGGCGGTATTGACTGGAAACGGCTTGAAAGACCCTGAAACAGCGATGGACACAGTTACGGTCAATCCTGTGAAAGTATCTAATCAACTGGAGGATTTGAGGGAGGCCATGAAGGGTTGTGTATTACAATGACATTTGCTCCTTTTTCCATCCAAGTGCCAGGAAGTACGGCTAATTTAGGGCCAGGATTTGACTCTGTGGGTATGGCGCTTTCGATGTATTTAACCGTCAATGTCTTTCCATCGCGCGAGCAGAAGATCACATACTTTGGCAAAGAGCTTCAGAGCCTGAATGGTGAAAAGGATAATTTGATACTCCAAGCTGCATCCATGGTAGCCGATGCCTATGATAAAGAGCTGCCTTGCTGTTCACTTGAGGTGGAAAGCGAGCTCCCTTTATCCAGGGGGTTGGGAAGCAGTGCAGCAGCGATAGTGGCAGGGATTGAGTGGGCAAATCGTGTGCTTTCTCTGTCACTCTCTAAGGAGGAGAAAACGCTCTTTGCATGCAAGATGGAGGGGCATCCTGATAATGTAGTGCCTTCATTAATTGGTGGACTGGCGATCAGCTGGTATGATGAAAACCAGGTGGAGACAGTTCATGTTACGGATTTATCGGTTGAATTGGTTCTCACCATTCCCTCTTTTGAGCTTGCTACGAGCATGGCGAGAGAAGCATTGCCTTCAAGTTTGGCGCACTCGGAGGCTGTTCAGGCCAGTGCGGTCAGCAATGTATTGGTAGCTTCACTGCTCAGGGACGATTGGAAAAGGGCAGGGAAGATGATGAACAAGGATCGGTTTCACGAGCCATACCGGCAGCAGTGGTTTCCCGATTTTACAGAGATCAAAGAAAAAGCCGCTGAAGCCGGCGCATACGGGTCCGCCATCAGCGGTGCGGGACCTGCCATGGTTTCTTTTGTACCTGCTGGTTCAGGGGAAAGGGTATGCGAACAGATCGCCAACGCATTTGAAGGCTATGAATGCAAGGCGGTTTCTCCTGATGTGAAAGGCGTTCTTGTCCAGCAGCTTAGTCTTCCGGCATAAATAAAACCCCCGTGCCTATGAACTGTCACAGTTCACTGGGCACGGGGGTTTTTTGTTGGCGATTTTTAGAATACTTGTTCCAATTCAACAACGCCAGGTACTTCCTCAAGCAAAGCACGCTCGATACCAGCTTTTAGTGTAATAGTGGAGGAAGGGCAGCTTCCGCAAGCACCCATAAGACGGACTTTTACAATTCCATCTTCAAGGTCAACGAGCTCCACGTCTCCGCCGTCACGAAGCAAAAATGGGCGTAATTTATCTAGAACTTCTTCAACTTGCTCACGCATAGAAACTTCAGTAGCCATAATAAAAAACTCCTTTCATAAACAACTTACCCTTATTATACGGGTTTTGATTCAAAAAATCCATGTGCGTGCATCACAACATTTAAAAAGTATTCACCTTTATTAACTTCCCGGAATCGATTACAATTAAACGTGCAGGGACTTTTAAGCTGGGGTGAGGCGAATGGAAATGAAACAGATTACGATCAAGGTATTCGGCGGTGAACAGAAATGTGCAAGCTGCGTGAATTTGCCATCTTCCAAAGAAACAGCGGAATGGCTGGAAGCGGCCATTTCACGTAAATATCCTGATCAACTTTTTACCATCGAATATATTGATATCTTTTCATCGGTTGAAGGGGAGAATCAGAAGTTTGCACATCAAATTGTGGAAGAAGAGCTCTTTTATCCTGTGGTTGTTATTAATGATGAAATTGTAGCTGAGGGCAACCCAAGGCTTAAGGATATTTATGCCATCATGGAACTGAACGGTTATAAGGATGCAGGCTGAGACAATGTCTTTACCTTCTATGAAAACCCCGCAGGGATGAGCCCTGCGGGGTTTTTACAATCATTTTAGTTTTGATATTTATAAAGCCATAGAATACCGGATTTCAAAAGACGAGGCACACGTCCGATGAGAGAAGCACCGCCCATGGTTCCAAAACCGCTCTTCTTCCCTAAAGAACCCATAACTCCCTTAAGTTTAATTTCTTCGAGTTCAGGCATCGGCTGATTTTTCCACTTTTTAAGAAGAATATCTGAAATTTGCTCTGCTTGTTCCTCAGCAAGCTGGGCGCTTGGGGAGAAAGCCATGCTGGCACAGTCGCCTACGACATACACATCTTCGTTATTCGGAAGGTGGTGGTACTTCGTCAGTTTAACACGGCCTTGTTGGTCTTTTTCCACATCAAGGTCGCGAACCAGCTTGTTGGGCTGAATGCCGGCAGTCCACACAATCGCATCACATTCAATGGCTGTATCATGGTTGTACAGAACATTCTTTTCCACACGAGTAATGTTGGAATTATTAACAACTTCAACGCCATGCTGAATGAACCAGTTCTGAACATAGTTGCTCAAACGGGGTTTAAAACCATTAAGTATGATTGGACCACGGTCGAACAGAATAATTTTAAGGTCTGAACGGCTTTCATGCAGTTCACTGGCAAGCTCCACGCCGCTTAGGCCGGCGCCTACCACACCTACAACGCCATTATGAGGGAGATTGTTCAAGACCTGATACGTTTCACGAGACTTGTCCACACTCTGGATGCTCAATGTATATTCTTGCGCTCCAGGGACATTATGGTATTTATCCTCACAGCCAAGGCCAATGATTAATTCATCATATGCCACGGGTTCGTCATCTGCAAGCTGGACTTGTTTGTTGTTAAAATCAAGTTCAGTCACGATTCCGTATTTTATTTTAAGCTGTGGGTGTTCCGGGAAAGGAACACGAATATGGTGGTCAGAAATCGTTCCAGCCGCCAGTGCATAATATTCTGTTTTCAAACAATGATAAGGCTGCTTGTCAATTAAGGTAATTTGGACGTCGGTTGGAAGCTCTGGAGAATTTAACAGACGCTTTAAGATTCTCATTCCTCCATATCCTCCGCCAAGCAATACAAGGTGTTTCATTGTCTTTCCCTTCTTTCTATGGCACTATGTGTAAATAATGGCAACAATAATCGCAATAATACCGCAGTTTTTAAGGCTTCACAGGAAGCGATTTCACATTCAAACACTTCTTAGTATAGCATTTTACTATAAATTCTCAACTGTTTTCCTAAAAACAAAAGGAAGAAGTAAAAGGGTTTGACGGACAAGCCGGAGCGATATACGATAGAAAAGTAAGGCGAGGTGATAAGATGAGACCGATTATTGAATTTTGTGTCAGCAACCTGGCCAACGGTTCGCAGCGTGCACTTGAAAAACTGGAACAGGATTATGATCTCGATGTGATTGAATACGGCTGTCTCGGATATTGTGGTCAGTGTGCCCGTTCTCTATTCGCATTGGTTAATGGTGATATTGTGCGCGGGGAGACGCCGGACGAGCTGGTAGAAAATGTTTATAAATTTCTTGAAGAAAATCCAATGTTTTAATCATAATAAAAAGCTGGCTCATTCATCGAGCCAGCTTTGTTTTTATTTATGATGAATGTTGATATTGTTTGTTCAGCCAAGGCTGGAGCCTTGAATACAAGATGACAAATAGGATTGTGATGATCATGCCTTTAATCACATTAAACGGCGCAATACCTACCAGTATAAGGTTCAACATCGCTTCACCGGACATTTGCGGGGAGTTCAGGAACCAGGTGTAGGCAGGAAGAATCAGTACATAATTCAATAATGCCATCATTAAAGTCATCATGACTGTACCGACAATTAAACCGGCAGACAGACTTTTCGTTGAACGGTGCTTTCTGTAGAAGTAGGACACAGGAACAATGAAGATGGTTCCGGCGATAAAATTCGCCATTTCACCAACAGGCACTCCGGTCATGTTGCCGACGATCCCATAATGAAGAACGTTTTTAATTCCCTCAACTGCCAGGCCGGCAAGAGGGCCGAATACGATTGCTGCAAGCAATGCAGGAACTTCACTGAAGTCAATCTGCAAAAAGGCAGGCAATCCCGGAAATGGAAAATCTAATAATTGTAGTACGTACGCAATGCTGCTTAGCATGGAAACAGCCACCATCTTATACACTTTTCCCTTGTGCATGTTGAAATCTCTCCTTTGTTGCGCCATCTTTGATTTCAAATGCAGTGCATGCTTCTACAATAGAAAACCCTTAGCGGATAGAACGCTAAGGGAGAGTAGTCAGGCATCGTCAAATAAACATTTCAAGGTGATGTGTATCTCCTTAAAACGTACTGAGCGAGGGCTCAGTCATTTTGCAATAGCTCACTTTATTGCAAATCAACCGAACCGTGCACCGTCATCTTCTCCCATCCAGACTGTACTGTCGGCTCTGGAATTACACCAGATCAGCAAATAAGAAAAGCAAAGATGTCTAGCTTCAACGCCTAGACAGGCGTTGAAGCTTTTCTTACAGCTCACGGGCTGATGAAGAGGGAATCTTCAAATACCGCCGGTCGGGAATTTCACCCTGCCCCGAAGATGGATCGCTATTTTTTTATACTGAGATTATTATACTGCAGAAAAAAGATTTTGGAAACCATTTTGACTTACAAAAGTTTAGTGTTGATTTTTCAATCAGCAGGTTACTTTTAAGTGAGACTGGGGTAAAAGAAATCACACAGCTTTGTTGGCATGTAGTATACAATAGAAGAACACTTGAAAATAAAAGGAGGGAAACCTGGCTTCATTCAGAAAAAGCCAGTAGTTATGCTAAACTTTGAACATTCTTGGCCCTACGAAAAAATGATGGATGATATTTATATAAATGAATGCCCATACTGCCATACTTCCAATGTGCTGACCACATTTTCGGAAGACAAGCTGAATAATGCAAAGGAAGGGATCAAGCAGCTGCTTGTTATGCCCTGCTGTCACAGCAAGCTGACGATACTTAACGCTGATGAAGATTATTTTTGGACAGAGGAGAAGTTAAGATCATAAAAAAAACTGCCGGAGGACCGGCAGTTTGCTTCTTAATATTCTTTGATGACATTGTAGAATGTGTCGCGTTCGACTGGTTTTTTGTTGGCTGTTTTAATGAGGTGAACTAACTCTTTTCGAGTAATTCCCTGGGAAGTCAACGCCCCAACAGAGTGAGAAATTCGTTCCTCGATAAGCGTTCCGTGAATGTCATCCGCACCAAAGGACAGTGCCATTTGTGTTAACTGTACGCCAATATTGATCCAGTATGCTTTAATGTGATCAAAGTTATCCAGCATCAAACGGCTGATGGCTATCGTACGCATATCATCATAAGCAGATGTACGGCGTGTCAGTCCCATAGTCGCTGTTCTCGGCTGCATGGCAAGCGGGATAAACACCATAAATCCATTCGTTTTATCTTGAAGCTGGCGTACACGGTCCATATGGATCAAACGCTCTTCTTTGGATTCAATGGAACCGTACAGCATTGTTGCGTGTGTGCGGAGACCCAGGCCATGGGCGAGCTCATGTGCTTCCAGCCATTGATCGGTTGAGGCTTTGTCAGGGCTCATTTTCTCACGGTAGCGCTCGGTAAGAATCTCAGCTCCGCCTCCAGGCAGGGTGTCCAGTCCGGCTTTGACAAGCTCTTCGAGAACTTCTTTCATGGATAGGCCGGAAATTCGGGAAAAGAATTCAATTTCTGCCCCTGTATAGGCTTTAACTGTAGCGTTTGGATAATTTTTTTTCAGCACGCGGATGGTGTCCAAATAATAATCAAATGGAACTTCATTGTTATGGCCGCCTACAATGTGGAATTCTCGGATGTTATCGTTCCATCGTTTTTCTACATATTCCAGAAGCTGTTCTTCATTCATTGTGTAGGCACCGTCTTCACCCGGCTTGCGCTTAAAGCCGCAGAAGCTGCAAGAAGCTTCGCAAACATTGGTCGGGTTAATATACATATTTTCAATGAAATAAACACGATCGCCGTTTTTCTGCAGGTTAGCCTCGTTTGCCAATTGAGCGACACTTAAAATATCGTTGGTTTCGTATAAAAACAAACCGTCTTCAATTGAAAGACGTTCACCGTGACGGATTTTTTCAGCAATGTCATGGATTCTTGTATCCTGTGTAATGATGGCCATTACTTTTCCCCCGTTTCTTATTGGTATGTATATATGTTTTATTGTGCAGGGTCTGAACCTGCTGACTCAAACATGTGAAGTATTCCGCCACCTGGTTTGGGTCAGCGAATACGGTGTCTATTATACGCTCATTTATTTGGAAGGACAAGAAAGGAACCATTTCCCCTTGATGTCACATGAATGTAACATAGGTTACGTCTTGTTTACGTTTTGGAAAGAGTATCCACAAATGCGATAAAATATTGCAAAATACAGAGGGGTACCAGGTGATTGTCAATATATTGAATTTAGAGTAAAATTATGGTACAGCCAGGTATGGAACGAACCAGGGAGTGTTGCACATGACAAATTTATTGGATGTCGAACGACTTGATAAATATAATGAACAGATCGAACACCTGCGCCAGCAAATGATTGATACGGCCAACAGTTTGGGCCTGAATCACCCTCAAGTATTGAACTACAGCCAGAAAATAGATGAAACACATAATTTAATCTTAAAGATGGAACAAGGAAAACAGTATTAATAAAGGCAGATGCCTTGAGAGTTTTCTTTAGCACTTGTATACTATAAGTATAAAACCTTCAATGAAGGAGAGTGGATAATAATGATCGTAAACTTTACTGATGCTGCAATCGGCCAAATCAAAGAAATGATGGCTGCAGAAGAGGAAACAGGGCTATTTCTCCGTGTCGGTGTAAAAGGCGGCGGATGCAGCGGCCTTTCGTATGGCATGGGATTTGATAAAGAAACACAAAGCACAGATCACGAGGAAGAAATCAACGGGCTTAAAATTGTCGTTGATGCGGAAAGCGCGAAAATTCTTAACGGAACTACGGTTGACTTCAAGCAAAACATGATGGGCGGAGGATTCACCATCGACAACCCGAACGCCATCGCGTCCTGCGGATGCGGATCTTCCTTCCGTACAGCCGTCAATGCCGGAACTCCTGAAGAGTGCTAAGCGGTAAAGCCCGGTATATCAACGTTTTAAGCACCGAGATATTATTTCGATAATCTCATCGGCAACTTATCCGAAATAACACGGAGGGTTGCGGATGACAGTGCGAAAATGACGATAAACAATTCCGAATCGGTACGTTAACATCCCCGATTTGGAGCAATAAGGGTTAATAACTACGACTTTCTTGACGGAAATAACGTCTAGGAGGTCGTATTTTTTATGCCGTTAAAGAAACGCGTTAAACGAACGCAAACCAGCAGCGCGGATTATCCGCAATTAACGTTTGAACAGGCGATCGATTTAGTGATTGCCGGAAAGAGAGCGGAAGGGTTACGGGAGAGAACGCTTAAAGACTACGTGAAGTCTTGGGAGTACTTCGTAACATGGATCCGAGTGAATTACGATTATGAAACAGTGGACAAGCTTACAGTCGATGTTTTCCGCAATTACATCAATTATCAAAAGTACGATGCAAAGCGATATGACGGACATAAGTACATTGCATCCGATCAACAGCGTGTTGGACTGTCGGATACTACCATTAATATTAGGCTGCGCGTATTAAAAGCGGTATTTAATTACCTGGAGCGCGAAGAACTGATCGAGGTAAATCCGATTGAGAAAATAAAGTTGTTGCGCCAAGATATGGATTTAACTAATTGCCTATCGGAAGAAGAAATAAAAGCGTTGCTTAGACAACCGGAACAGAAGGATTATGTAGGCTTCCGTGACTTTGTTGGCATGAATCTGTTATTAGACTCAGGGTTGCGCGGTCAGGAGATGTTGAGTTTGCGGACAGGCGATATCGACTTTCAATCAAGATTTATAACTTTAAGCGCGGAAATCAGTAAAAACAGAAAGCCTAGGTTAGTACCTATTTCCGCGCAAGTATCTAAGTTGTTACTGCAGTTGATTTCTGAAAATCGGCAGCACTTTAAAACAGATCGTATTTTCTTATCTTGTTATGGAGAACCATTAGGCCACAATCAGTTTAATAAACGATTAAAGTATTATGGCTTAAAGGCTGATATCGATGCGAAGAAAATGACCTGCCACGTTTACCGCCACACTTGGGCGAAGAATATGATTTTGAATGGGTGCGATCCTTTTACGCTTCAAAAAATGGGAGGATGGAGCGATATTAGGACTATGCGCAGATATATTCAGATGGATACAAAAGACATTCGAAGAAGTCACGACGACTTTTCGCCAGTTATGCGATTGAGAGGACGGAACTAGTGACCAAAAAGAACGCCCGGTGTTAACGCACTGGGCTTTTTTATTTACGCAGAAAACGTAATCCCAACGAGGAAATACGATTTAGTAAACGAGTATAAGGCGCAAACGTCAGTGGTACATTTTAACGGGGGTGATAATTAATATGAAGAAACCGAAAAAACTCGTACCGACTTCGGAGCAAATGCGGAAGATAGCGGATATATTAAAGCCTGAAATACGGGAGCTAATTAAGAAGCGCAAAGCAGATAGAAACAAACGATAGTGGTGCGGCGTCCAACGAAGAGTTTAAGGTAGGGTGTGGCGTCATCGTTACGTTGTAACATATTTATGACCAGGTACTAATAATGCGTAAACGCTTGCGGCTGTAAGGATTATCGCGATGATACAGGTGTAACGCAACGTTACGCTATTTACATACGTTTACGAAATACGGCTACCCACGGCTTCCCATTTCGTCAGCACGAGGCGGCTGGGGCGGACAGCCGTCCGAAACCGGGGGTAGTTACGTTATGTTACCGCCGGCAGCCCCGGTATTATTTATGCAAGAAACGCGGGAAATAATCGAGGGGATAACGGTAGAAACCGCGCCAGATCAATGATGTATAAAACCGTGCATAATTAAGAATAACGGGGATCAACGCAAAGCTAGACGTAGCAAGGGTTTCGAATAATCGTTGGTTCCCGAGAATTAGTATTATGTTAACAAGATTTTGCATGCGAAATGAATAATTGAATAAAATTAAATTATTTAATAAATGATTCTGCGTTCTGCCGGGGTAATAATTTTGTTTACCCCCATGCCACTTCGAATAATTCGCGTTGTTTGATGATTGGAAAATCCGCGCAATTTTTTAAACACACGGGAGAATTTGATGAAATTAAATGTGAGTCTGCGCTTCGTACTATTATATAGGAATAAAAAAAGAGCGCCTCTTGCTATGCTATGGCGCTTTTAAGGAAACTCAATAATCGATATCAAAATTTCTTGCTTGTTCCAAAAGTTGTTTTTTATTATATTTTTCAGTGGTTTGTTTCAAAGTTGGTCTTAACCAAACTTCAAATAAGTTAATTGCTTCATTAATTTTTGGGGTTAATAAATCGTATTTAGAATTTTCTCCAGAGTAATACATCATTTCTCTTAAATCCCTTTTCTTCTTTTCGATTTCCTTCAAATAAAAAGGATCTTTTAGTGATTCTAAATAGTCCCTAATTGATAAATTAAGAACTGTCTTACATTGTCTGAGAGGTCTAATAACATATTGATAATCGGGGCCCCATTCAACTTGGGCTTCCAGGTTTAGTCTTTCAAGTTTTATAAATGCCTCATTTAAACCTTTAAAACGATTTTGATATACATAAACACTTCCTTCATACTTATGCTCGTCTTTTAAGTTGCCAGTCAATGGACCTTGAGTGATGGTCTTGTTTTCAGGGTATTCAAACTGATACACTAGTGGATTGCGCACATCCATAAATGCATCTCTGACTTCATAGACAGCAATTAAAAGTGATTTCGCGATTTCATATCTGGATTTTCCTATAAGCTGTTTTCTCCAGATATTGACCCCCCTATATGCAAGGTACGCTGTACCTAAAGTTGCTAATGCTACTATTTGGTCTGAATTTTCCCCTAGTGCGTGCCAAAAGTTCATAAAGTAATCCTCCTGCATTATGTATGAGAATAAAAAAAGACGCACTAGGGCGCCGGATCTGGTTATTCTCTTTGCTAGACCACTCATTCAGTATTGTTGGACTAGGTTTTTTAAAAACGAGTGTCAGGAAAATAATTGATAGTTCGAATCCTTGAAACATATCCCATAGTGTTTTCATAAGCAACACTCCCATCGTTAGGATATTTTCTGATATGAGATGGTCCGCGAAGGCCTTGGCCCAGCAAAAAGAATAACTTGTATAATATCATTATAACATAATTAGTAAATATTGTCAAGTTTGTATCTTACAATACAGTAGTGATGCTCCAAAAAATTAAGCGCCGCTGCAGCCGCAGTGTGCGCTTTTTTGTCGTCTGTACAACCGTTTAAGCTGTACGTTTGGCGTGCCTTCTCGCCTCAGCTTATGCGTGTGGGACGCTAATAATGCAGGTACCGCGTTAATAAAAATTCTACCCAAAAATACGAGTAAGTAGAGCGATCACTCCACCGGTAATAAGTCCAGCGATAATATGCATGTCTCTGCGCCTCCTAACGTTTGTAGTATAACGTCTGTAGTTTGCGCAAAGGTGATCAGTTTATACGTTATAGTCTCGCCAGAAAGTCGCGTATGTCTATAGCGTGGCGAATAACGATGTAACCGCAAACGGTCGATAAGACGTACTCGAGCGCCTTGGTACGATTTCCTAGCATCCACAAACCACCTCCGAACATTAACGTTCCTACGCAAAGCCAATCGGCTAATTTAATGCCGGTATGATATAAAGTGCCGAATGTATCTGGATCCGCTGCAAAGCCAATAGTGGGTGCGAGTGCGATGTATATGGCTGCGTTAATCAGTATCGGCTTAACTAACGATTTATTGCTTTTCTCCCCATTATCTCCGTTAAGAAAGCCCCGAAAGTTAATCGTTGTTGTTTTCATTTTAACGCCTCCGTTTCGCGATATACCTTTAGCGTATGACTTTAGAAGTTTTACTATTACATAATAAAAAGCACCTCCGACTTTTTGGAGAGTGCTTATTTTTTGTATATAAAAATGTCACTAATTTCTATGTCACGTGTGATACCGCGTTTTGTTTTCATTCCGTTTAGCGAGTCCAAGATTGCAAGTAGAGTTTTAAATTCAACACGTTTTGGTAATCCATTCACCATGTCTTGAATCGTAGCTGGCCTAACTTTCGCATCAACGGCCAAAGCATTTCTGGTGATATCCAGTTCTTCTAAGGTTTTGTCTAAAAGCCATTTTATCTCACTCATTTGGCACCTCCTGGACCAAATATAGCATGCGGATAAATTAAAGTAAAACTTTTTTAGAAATACTATTGACGTATTACTCTAAACGTAATATATTGTTACTACAACCGTAATACATTTTAAGAAAGGGATTGATTATAATGGCGTGGACAGTCTTGAATGGCCCTTTAGATGTAAAGAAAGTAAACATTAATAATGAAGACGAATCTTTCGATGGGTTCGCGGTAGGAGCTAGTACAGCGGTTTATAAAGTATACGGAACGGTGTTTCTTACTCAAGTCAGATGGTTAGATGACAACACGGTCCGCGCAGAAAGTTCCGGTTTGATACTAGAAGAGAACTATAGCAAGAAATTAACGAAAGCCACCGTTAAAATCCTCGTTAATAAGTTAAGCCATTTAAATGGTTGGATACTGTTGACTAAACTTATGGCCCATTCGGTTAACGAGCATGCGAATTTCAACTTACTAAATTTTGAAGGAGTGAGATAACAATGAAAAAAATCGTAATGTTAATCGACCTAGGGAACGAGTACGAAGCAAATGAGGGGCTTTTAATGGACGATGGTAAGCATGGAGTCTTCCACGAATCAAATAAGTTATGTATGGTACGCGTTAGTAAAACGGAGGATCCGGACGTGTACCGTCAAAACGGTGGAAGCATGATAATCGGCGATTTCGAAGGTAACGACTTCGCACCGGCCGTAGCGGGATTTGTTGCGCGAATGAGACGTAAGAGCGCGCTAGACTTTTTCACCGAAACGATTATTCCTGCGGACGAGGATATCACGTTTAATCTTCTCGGTACCAATCGTTGCTCGCGTTAACATGGACGGCAATGATGCGGGCATGTAACGGCGATAGAAACTGTCAGGCGCTTTGGACGGCGACCATAGCGCTGGATATTCTTCCTATAATTACGTATTAAGGTTCGTACGTTCATTCGGGCGCACAACGTATGAGCCCCGGCTAAGACCGGTTATAAAGCGGAAATAGAGCGGCAACTCTTCCCGTTGGATAACCGGCCTGGGATTCCGGTTGACCTGGCATACCTCGGTAAAAGATGCTCGGAAACGGGCGTTTTTTTTTTTGGTACCCTTTTCGTAAAAACTGTATCAGTCTAAAAATCGTATATAACACAAACTGTACTAGTTTCGGTACGACGTCCACAGACGCCCTAGAACGCCCGTAGAGCAATTTTAACGGCTTGGGGCTTTGCGTAGGGGTTAAACACCGCTTAAAAGCCGAATACGACGCCGTAGAGACGGTAAGAACACGTTTAAAAACGGCTGGCGAAACCGTATAAAAACGCCGTACGTGTTTTAAGCGTCCTAGAAGGCCCGTAGAGCGATTTTAGCGTCTGGGGGTTGCCTAGGTATTCATGCGGCTAGAAAAACGCCAGAAGCACGCTTAAAATGCTTGAGAGACACGTGCAAATCGATATGAGACGTCTAGTACGCCGAAATTCGAAAAAATAGCGGTAACCCTAACCGAGATATTCAAAACGATTTAAAACCCCGTGACGGCGCTTCTAGGGGCCTTAAAATCGATTCTAAAGGCAGACAAAGAACTTTAATTACTCAAAGGCATTTTTTAAAGTGCGTAGATGTTTGTTCCGCTTGCGCTACACAAACTTTAGATACCCCTTCGCTTATCCCTTGCCTGCCTCGCGATTTTGTGGCCCCTCTACTCTGTGAAGGGGCGCAAAAATCACAAGTCAGTCAAGTGATTACGCGAAGCCGCCGACGATAAAATAATCAAAAAATGAGCTTAAAATCGGGTCTGGAGCTTTATTTTTAGAGTGTTTTGGTACCCTTTGTCGTAAAAAACATCACTTTTTTAAAAATATTTTTTTAAACTTCGTAAAAAAACTTCTTGACATTTAATCTACAGTATGTTATTTTAAAAGATTTTTAAAGTTCTTTAAGTTCTTTAAAAGATTTAAGATCTTAAAAGATTTAAAACATACCGACTCCCTATGGTCGTCGGCGCATATTTTTAATAAAACCTTTACTACGTTAAAGTAATTTTCGCGAAAATGTATTAAGACATAAAAGAATTATGTGCCAGGAGTGAGGAACGAACGACTGGAAGGTTTGAAGTACTTAAAACATAGCACTCCTAAAGTCGTGCTGACAGAAGTTTATTATCGAGCAGATCGGCGCCGCAACTTTGTACAGGTCACGATTTTAAGACGTGTTTTAACCGCGTAGAGTCAACGCAGGAGCAACGTTTGGGTCTTCCGAGGGGTAAGACAGCCTAGCGCCTTAAACCTCCTAATTTCGCGCGTAGAGACGCCTTGAAAACGAAGGGGTTTCTGTAAGCCGACGAAACGATGCGGTACCATACGTAAAACTAGTACAGTTCGTCTGAGACGATTAGTACAGTTTTTTAAAACGTGACATTTTTACACAATAGCAACGGTTTCCCTTCGCGTGCAGCGATCATCTTTACAAGTACGGGAGTAAATCCGTTTTATAAATTTCTGCTTGGTGGCGCAGAAAAGCTGTCGTCTGGACTACATGCCTGATAGTCCGGGCGGCTTTTTTAATACCGTTATGGTAAGGTTTTTTACCAATTTATTTAAAGGGGGGTGAAGCAAGGTGGAAATTAGCTCAGTCGAATTTCGTAAGATCCGCGAAACATTCCGGATGTCTCAGTCGGTATTCGGGCAAGCACTCGGTATTTCTGCAGCGCAAGTTAATCGTATTGAACGAGACAAACGCAATCTAACCGACCGTGTTAAACGTACATTAATCGATGAATTCGTACTCACTCCGGAAACATTAGCGGAAACACTAGCGATTCACGACAGATATAAAAGACCGAGCTGCGGCTGACACCTTGCTGCATCTCCTAAAGTCGATGCCACATATACATTTTCGAGCGCCTGTTTCGCGGTTAACCCGTTGAAATTGGCGTTTTTAATATGCAAAAAAACGAGGAGGAAATTGAGTATGAAATTAAATGTTAAACATCAAGTCACGCGCAAGTCAGACGGTATTTACGGGTTTTGCGAACTGTCTAATCCAGACGGTGGGGTATTAATGACGTTTGAAAAGACATTTGACCGCGGATCCAATGAAATTTACGCGGCTTATAAGTCGTTCCAGGCGGTTATTCCGACAGCTCGCCGACTGCGTGCGGAGTACTTAGACATCGAAAGCAACAACGCATGTTTTCTAAATGAAATTCGCGGCGATCGTAACGTTAATTCGCGACTATATGAACAAACAATCGACCGGCTTTACACGATTGAAATAGTATCCGTAAAACTGGTCGGCTAAAAATAAAAAATGGAAAAGGGAGAATGGAAAATGAAAAACGAAAAAAAGTGTACAAAATGCGAGCAATTAAAGTCTAAAAAGGAATTTCATAAAGACAAAGCGAGCAAGGACGGTCGTATGAATATTTGCGCTGATTGTCGTGCTATCAGCCGAAAGGAAAACGATTTTCAGTTTAAACAACGATATTACCACATTCGCAACAAAATGAAGACGTTAGGTTGTACGGACACCCTAACTTTTGCGGAATATAGCGAGGTAGCAAAAGCTACTACTTGTACCTATTGCGGCCGTGCACGAGAAGAAGGCGAGATTTTCCACATTGAGCACGTGATGAGTCCTTCGCTAGGTTATCCGAACAGTCGAGCTAATATTGTTCCGAGCTGCGAGGCATGTAATCGTTCCAAGTATAATCAGCCGGTTTTAACGTTTTATGAGCGGTCAGACACGTTTACTCCCGAATTATTCCAGTCGTTCTTAGAGGACTTCGCGGCAAGAAACGGTCATTCACCGGATGAGATGTTAGGGATGCTTTGCACGCATCAAGCTGGGGAAAAAATGATAAAAGAACGTAAACAGGCGCGCAAGGCCTCCAGAAAGGTCGGTGCGTAATGGAAAAGCTCACACTAGAAACTGTTTACGATATCCGTGAATTATTAGTCCGCATAGAAACAAAGCTCGATATTATGAGCGAAAAGCGAGGTGATTGCGATGCCTCGCAAGACTAGGCGGCAAGTAACTGCCGGTGATCCTGTGAACATCCGAAAGAAATTATCAAATAAGCGATTTGGTCGCGCGGTAAGAAGAATCGAGGGGGAGTGCGCTAGTGGCACGAAAGAGCAGCGGAAAAGTGCGTCAATCGAATATGAGTCAACGGCAACAACGGAGACTGGAGAAGAAAAAGAAGAACAGTAATCCACGTAGGGATCGGTTTGATTGGACGTATATAGTAATGAAAAAACTTCGGGAGGCTAGTCAATGAAAAAATCCATTGGCAGACGGTCCTGGGACGAGGGGGAAAACGAATGAAAAAACTGATTATCACGAATATAGAACGGGTGGAAGACACGGAATTTCTGGTCGCCGTACTTTACGGCAAGGACGGATTTATCGCGGACGAAATAATCACGCCGTTCGAAGGCTACGAAAGGGCAGTCGATAAGCTGCTGGAACTAGCAGGCGGAGATACGACGGACGTATGGACGGCTAGTGGACGGATTTTCAAAGAGTGCCTTATGATCGGTGGCCTGGCACCACAAATAAAACATTCCAGCGACGTTAAGGACACGAAAGAACGCTGCGAACGATACTACGACATTTTACTGGATGTACACGAATTAAAGCCACTACGCAAACCCTCCAAAATGAGGGTTATTTTAGTGCGCATTTTTAGAGGAATCACAAAACTAATCGAGGGAGATGGATTTGATTATGATGAAGTTTGATAAATTGGATGCTTATTTTGAGCAAAAAGAAAGCCAACAAAGCAGCTTTGACGCGTTAGTAGAGCGTGAACAAAAGGTACAAGAAGAACTTGTCGCTTTAAAACACAAATATGAAACGCTTTTCACGGAATCCCTAAAAACCGGAGTGGATAAGTCGAAGGAACTCGACAGCCTATCGGTAAAAATCGAGGAGACGGATCGCAGTTATAAAAACCGCCAAAAAGAACGATCCGTTTACACAACGCTAGTACCCCATAAAATTACCGCGGAATCCTTGAAGGCGGACTTTATGCAGTTTAAGAAAGAATTCGAAAAAGCGGAAGTACAACCGAAGCTCGACGCCATCTTAGAAGTGAAAAAGCAATTTACCCGGGCGGTATTCGATTACATCGCGGTACTTGACGCGTACCAAGCGGAGAAAAACGCTGTAGAAGCCGAAATCGGCCGCGACTGGGCGTTCGATATCCTTGGATCCGTCGGCCCGCAAACTACCGCAGAAGTCGAGCGCTATTTCATTACGCCTGATGCCATAAGACAAATTGAACGCGGACATTTACCGGCAGGCGTAACAGAAGACGACATTAGGGGGACGAAATAATGGAAAAGTTTATTAACGAATCAGAACTAGAAGCGCTAAAACTCCAGGCGCGCGGCAATCCTGCGAAAATGGCGGCGTACGCCACCGCAAAACGCGAGTACCAGGCGCAGGTAGACGCGCACTTTACCGAAGAACACCCGTTTAATAACACATTTAGCGAGTCACACCTAGAGTCTTTGCGTAAGTTTGCGGAAGAAAATCCGGAAGATGATTCCGCGCAAGCTCGGTTTATCATTCAGCAAAACCGTTTTGACGCGCAAGAAAAGGCGAAGACAGCGCAAATCGATCGGCGTTTACTGCAGAGCGAACTAAGTAGGAAATTGACGGCCGGAGAAGTAAATAAAACCGACCTTGAACGCGCAGCACTACTCGCAAAGACAAACGGCAATCCGGAGAACAGAGCACTTTACGCGTCAATAAAAAATCAACTAAACAGAGGTAATGAATAGTGGCGACAAATAAGACGGCGAATCTCGGGCTAAACAGTTGGATCGGTTCGGATAGTGTTAAACGGGCGGAAATCAACGAGAACTTCGACAAGCTCGATGCGAAGGCGAAAGAAAATGCGGATAAAATTAACGTCCTAAACAGCCAACAAATTAACGTAAAAGACGCAGCTTACGGCGCAGTAGGTGACGGTATTAACGTAGACTTTCCTGCGATCGATGCGGCTTTGACTGCGACTAACGGAACCATTAAAGAAGTCGTTATACCTGACGGCGTTTATCTAATCAACAACACAATCGTTGTACCACGTAACGTACGGTTGAAACTCGGGCAGAACGCGGTAATCAAGCCGGTTACCGGTGACTTTAACGTCTTCCAGTTAAAACCGCAGTCGAGTATTTCCGGAGGCCAAGTCGACCTTTCGGGCGTCACTTTTACGAAGGCGATTTTCTACTTTGATGCGGACGATGTATTTCAATTTTACGGTCAGTCTCATTATCTCGAAAACATCAATTGCTTGGCGGCTAATCCGGGCAATGGTGCTTTCACAGGGACCGGAATTCTTATGGAAGCCAAAGCGCCAGGATCCGTAGCCATGCCGTTTATTGATAACGTTAAGTGTAATAATCTAACGTTTATCAACTTAGAGAAAGTCATTCACTTGCGAGTGGATTCGGCTTGGGAAGCGGCATACGCGTCCGACAATACCAAGATGGCGTGGGTGAACGCGAACTATTTCCATCAGATCACAGCGCAAAACTTTAAGTACGGAATTTATCTCGAAGGCACCAGTAATGTTCCGCGCGACGTAGCCGGTAACTACTTCCACGGTCAGTTCCAAGCGGAGCCAACTACCGAAGCGGTGTTGTATTGCGAATCAGCTTATAACATTTTCGATATTTTCCTTTGGGACGTTCACAAAATGCCGAAAGACAAACCGGCAATTTGGTTCGGAAGCAAGGCGAAATTCAATCGGGTTATTTCCGCGACAACACTCGAAATGGCGAATAACTGGCGCAATGACAATCCGGGTGGTCAAAACCATATTGATGCGCCAGGTAATTTTACGCAATCGAAAATGTTCGCGAGTGGTCTAAACATGCCATATGCCGCGAATATGTACGGAAATCAAGACGATGCACTTGTACGAGGCAACCTTCGAGGCTACACGATTACGCAAACTAAAGGGCCGGCAGGCGTCGGAAATTTAGCAGATCTTTTAAATCCGGACACGGAGTACGGCGTGACGTGGGACACTTCGACGACTGACTATAACAATCCGATTGTTCTCGAGATAAATATGACGTCTGATCCGGTTTGGTATCTGCAGTATTTCGGCGCGAGTAGCCCGTATTTTCAACTCCCAGAAGGTTTATTGATGGAAGGCTACGACGGCAATACAGCGGAGTGGATATGGCTGCATGAATTCGGTGGCAATAAGTCAAGCGCGGTAAATATTTCGCCGCCTTACTCGGTAGTTGATAAGTGTACGAAATTACGGCTAACTTTTTACGGTTGGGTATTGTCGGCAAAGAACACGCAAAAGAAAGTTACTATTTCCCGTCTTTTCGCAACGTCCGGCAATAAGGGCGGCAATATGTACATGGAAAGATTCGCGAGTAAGCTGGAAATGGTTGACCCTGACGGCGTACCTAGAACGCTTGTAATGGGTGCTAACGGACAGCTAGGCGCAGGTGGGGCGGCATCTAACACGGTGTCCAGTTCATTACCGCCGACACAATCCGGTAAGCCGCAGATGATCGGAAACCAAGACGACGTTCTTGCGAATCTGCCTTCGTGGGCAACATATACCGTTAACTTAGCAAAAGCCGCAGGAGAACACATTAATATGTGGGATATTCGCGCAGAAAACTTCGCTTCTTACAATACGCCTACCGTTGCGTCTCCGTTAATTATCGAAATGGACTTCACAGCAAACCCTCTTTCGTTTGTAGAATCGCTAGGAGTCGCGATGCAATGGGGCGAGTCGGCGAAAAACGTAAAGTTCGAAGTCGTAAAAACGTCAGGCGGTGCGTATTCCGTCGCTAAAGACATCACCGGAAATACGGACGATGTAGTACAGATTGCGTATAGAGCGTCCGCGATTTACAAAATAAAAATTACACTAAGCGAAGTAAATAACACGACGACAAACCGAGTTAAGATCGGACGTATTTTTGCGACAAGTGGCAAGTCGGAAGCTACGGCATTTATACCGCGACATGGCGGTAATATGTACGGCCCATTAGGGATTGCAAAGGTTACAACGCTACCAACAGCGTCTGCAGCCTACCGCGGTCAAATGTTGCGAGTAGAGGGCGGTACTAGTGTAGCGGATAAGATTTACGTGTGTCTGAAATCCGCAACAGAAACGTATTCATGGGTTCAATTCTCAGCAGGAAGTTAAGGCGGGCTTTTGCCCGTCTTTTTATATTTTGAAAAGGAGGTGATACGAAAATGAACTATAAAGATAAAGTCGCGCGTTATAACAAATGCCTAGACATCATGATTGAAATTAACGAATTAAGACGCGAATACAGTCCGTCCATTCCGGAAGTAATTGAATTCCGGAAACTTGGCCAGGACTTCAAGCGGTCTGAGGATCCGAATTTAAAGCTTCTGGGCGCTCGTACTATCGATTATGTACGCGAGCTACACGAGATGGCAACGTTATTGCACTATTTCTCTCCAGACAGCCGGGCAGTTCGCAAACAAGAAGCGTTACTGAATAAAGCAAAAAGCGGGATGACCGTTGCCATTTTAAGAATACAAGGGGGTGAGTTAGGTGGCGTTTGATCTCAAAGCAGTCATAAGAATGACAGACAAAATTTCTAAACCTTTAAAGCAAATTCAAAGAAATACCGAAACACTATCTAAATCAACGACGGCTCTATCTAGCAACATCTCCAAGACGTCCAGCGTCGGTAAACGTGAGTATTCATCACTAATGAATTCTATGGGCGTACAAACCGACAAATTTGCGAACATGAGTGCCGAAAAAATGGCGTTCTATAAAGAGAAGTTTATCGCCAACGTTGAAGCCATGCAGAGGAAAGCTGGGCAGAGTTCGAAAATGCTCGATATGCTCGGGAACCACCCTATGTTCACTGTTTCGCGTGGTCTATTGCGTGTAACGCGTGGCCTAGACGAGATTGCTAAAAAGGGGGATCCTGCGTATGTAGCGTTAAAGCAATTAGGCAAGGGCGCTAATCTTAAACAGATACATGATCGCATTAAGCTGATTAACAGCGGTCTTACCCGTATGAATCAGATACTGCTGTTCGGAGGACTGGGCTTCATCGGTCTGAACTATGGACTCGTTAAAGCATCTAATGCGCTTGATGGACGTTTGATACCGGCCCTGGATGCGCTGAAAAAGGCGTGGGCACCGGTGATTAAACCGTTCGTGCAGGCGTGGACGACGGTTGTTGTCTACATCATGAAAGGCGTTACGGCGATGGGTAAATTTTTGGGGAAGCTTTCCGAAACGCATCAAACGATATCTAAGCTGGCGGGCGCCTTTATCTATCTAACGTTCTTATTTACGTTACTACTTTCGCCTCTGGCAATATGCGGTAAGTTGGTGCCGGGACTCGCAATAGCGTTCCGATCGTTATGGCTGGCCGTGAGTCCGTTTATTATCGGGCTTGGTACGGTAGTCGGTGTGGCTGCGCTTGTGGCACTTGCTGTTATCGGTATCGGTGTGGCGCTGGTTATTGCGTATAAGAAGGTCGCGTGGTTCCGAAATGGTGTAAACGCGGCTTGGAATTGGATTAAGACGCAGACTGTCGCAGCTTATACGGCGGTCGCTAACTTCATTAAAGCGAAATTGGACCAAATCAAACAGTTTTGGGCGTCAAATGGAGCGATGATTAAAGAAGCGATGGGTAACGTAGGTACCGTGGTAAAAGGCATAGCGATGGGTATTTTCGCTGTGATGTCGTTTGTATGGCCGGCTATCAAGTCGTTAATATCATCGGTCTGGAGCGGGATTAAATCGATTATCTCCGGTGCGGTTAACGTGATACTTGGCGTAGTTAAGCTATTCGCTTCTGTTTTAACCGGCAACTGGTCCGCGGCTTGGTCGGCAGTTAAACAGATTCTGAAGGGAGCTCTACAAATCGTTATTGGCGCAGTAAGAACAACGTTCGGCAGCGTAAAAGATGCAATTGCATCGGCGATGGCTTCTGCGAAAGACAAAGTTGCGGGGTTCTTTAGTCCGTTGCTTGGTTTTATTGACCAGGTGAAGTCGGCTTGGAGCGGTATGGTTTCTTCGATTCGCAGCTTTAAGATGCCGAGTATCGGAATGCCGAAGTTTCTGGGCGGTAACGGGCTAATTCAGTCTGGTAAATCACATGCGGGCGGTCTTTCAAACGTTCCGTATAACGGTTACCAGGCTACGTTGCACAAAGGAGAACGTATATTAACTCCAGAAGAAAATAAGGCGTTTAATAACGGTAAAACGGGCGGAAATACGTTCAAGTTTGGCGATATCCATATTAACGGCGGGCCGACTGACAAACATACGGTTAGACGCTTGATGGATGTAATGGTTAAAGAAATCGAAATGGCCGGCTTGGCAGGCTCGTAAAAACAAATAGCCGTCATTCTTTCGTAAGGGTGGCGGTTTTTTCATTGTTCTGTTATAAGAAGATGGACATAATATAGTTTTAAGTAGGGGTAAGAGGGAAGTATACTTGTAAACAATTATTGGCTATACTTGTAAAGTTTTTACTTTTTTAAAAGGTTTTTGGTGCCTTAATGGGGAATTTATGTTAATATTAAGCACAGGAAGGGGATGTCTTATGACAACACTATATAAGACCGCTACGCTCGATATTGACACTCATCAAAGGGCACGGTACGCTAAATCGTCCGAAGGAGTGAGTGTAGTTATGCAAGAAAGAAAAGATATTGAGGAAATTAAAGAAATTTTAGGTTTTAATAACACTGAACCGATTGCGCTATCTCCTGGAGATCGTGAAGATGCCGAGGAAAAAGGTGACGCGTTTGCAGAGTGGTACGAAGAGGAGTTGCGAGAATTCTATGAGCGCGGAGAATAGGCATAATCTTAAAAAGCTTAGTAAAGTCGCCTTAGATCGCCGTAACGCCGATCAGGGCGATTTTTTCTTTGGGAAAATTATGTTACAGGGAAATCTCTGTTCCCGTCCTGTTTTTGTGGTGGGAAAGCATGGAGATTCCAATGATACTAAAGATGTAATTATTTGCATAGGTACAACGCAACCTCAAAAATCCGATTACGATATTCCTGTACAACTACGTGAGAAGACATACATACGAACAAATAAAATATACACTATAGGCAGGCATCAATTAGAATTTAAAATTAAACATTCAGTTAATCCTGTAGATATTCATACCATATGTGAAAACGTAGAGAAAGCCATAAGATTTAGACAATAATACAGAGGACGCGATGAATATCGGTTCTCTTTTTTTTTTGAATATAAGACATTTATTCCTGGATTCCCACTAATTCCCTGTAGCGTATTGCTAACCGTCACCGCCCGCTATTTGCTACGTTATACAGCGGAGAGGTGTTTTTTATGACGTTCGTAAGTCCGATGTTACTCGGTAAAATTGACGCACCGTTTGATGACTCGCAGTACATAGCCGAACTGAAACTCGATGGTTTCCGCTTGGTCTATTCATCGTTGGGCGCCAAACCCCGCCTGTATACCCGCCATAACACCCATGTCACTTCGCGATATCCTGAATTAACCGCGCTAGACCTTCCGCCTGGTATCGTTTTAGACGGTGAGCTAGTCGTATGTGACGCCGACGGCAAACCCGATTTCGAAGCTTGTATGTCGCGGTTCAGCTCGCGTAAATCGAAGCAAGCGGTTACGTATTGCGTATTTGACGTGTTATATAGCGACAACCAGTCCGTTATGCATCTACCGTTAGTCGAGCGCAAGGCTTTATTAGACGCAATCATACCAGTAAACAGTCCAACGCTAACAAAGGTCGGCGTCATTGACGGCTTGCACGCCCGCCAGCTTTATGACGTATGCTGCGCGCAATCCTTAGAAGGCGTAGTACTTAAGCGAAAGGACTCCGCATATCTTACCGGCAAGCGATCCGATACATGGCTAAAGATCGTCAATTACACGTTTACTGACGTATGGGTGGCCGGCTTAACCGCAAACGGCGACTGGCTGCTCGAGTTTGATGACGGAACCCCCGCCGGTATTTGCGAATTTGCTCCGCCGTTAGCGCGTAAGACCGTTTACCGCAATTTCGAAGGCCGTGGCGAACCGATTAAAGTACGCGTCAAACACCGTAGTCTTACGAAGGGCGGGTACTTGCGCATACCCTCGTTTTTACATTTTTTATGATCAAATACAACTATAAGCTGTTGGATTCCGGTGTAATTAATGATAACCGAAATTCCACACTCTTTCGTAAGGGTGGCGGATTCTTACATTGAAAAAACCACCCCATAGATTGGAGTGGTTTTTTTATTATTACTGATTAAACCCTTTATCAAAGTACATATCCTCTTGTCCAATTAGGATTTCTTGCTTGCAATTTGGACATTTAGCCTCATTATTTTCAATCCTTGAACTTCTAAAGGAAACTTCGTCCAATTGAATAGGAGAAGTAAAAGACTTTTTGCATTTGGGACATTTAACCATCAACATTCGATCATACACCTCCTTTGGTAATTTACAATTTTCTACAACTAAAAAGGAAATTCCTTCTAATTGTCGAAAAGTTAGGTATGAAAGGAGAGATATTTCTTGAACAAGAAAAAGCTAAGATTTGCAATTTTAAAAGAGATTGATGCTGGAAACGCTCCTTTGAATGAACACGACTTTTCTGTGAGCGAAGAGGAATTCGATGAAGCAATTAATTTCCTTACCAGAGAAAAGTACCTGATTGGTATTACTTGGGGAGACAACAGACCTATCGTGAGCTTGATTGGCCCAATAGTTACTGAAAAGGGTGAAACATATCTCGAGGAAAACAGTTTGTTGGCAAAAGCATATAAAGGATTAAAAGAAGCTAGAGAATGGATTAAGTTATAATTTGGTAACATTTGTTAACCTTGGTCATCGAATTAGAAAAGTGAGTAACATATGGAGAATCGGCAGCACAAAGTCGGTTCTTTTTTATTTCCTGTTTACAAGAACATGTGTTCGGTAATAATATAGAATAAAGGAGTGATTTACTATGTTAAAGGATCGCGGTGGAATCAAATGGACTTCTTTAATGTTACCTGAACACGTAAAAGCCTTGCGCGAATTTGATTGGGACATAACGAAAATTGAGCGGCCGGTATTAGATGAACAACAACTCGAGGAAATAAATGAAACGATATGCGCAGCCATGGAGTTCAATAAAGCGGTTAAGATTGCGTATTATAAATCCGGTCGAATCGAAACTACAAACGGCCATATTCATTATCTTGACGTGCATAACAAGCAAGTACGCCTCGTCAACAAAGGCGGCACGATAAGCCGTATTAAATTCGAGGATATAACGGAATTAACCATTGATGAATAGGCGCAGTTTGGGTATTATAAGGTTATCGCAATACACCGTCTTGAACGGTTGTAGTTATCGACCCTTTGCGCAAATAACAATCGTCTGAAACGTACATAAACGTTGATATTATCGTAAATAATCTCACGCACAACATACCGGAGGATTCACCATCGACAACCCGAACGCCATCGCGTCCTGCGGATGCGGATCTTCCTTCCGTACAGCCGTCAATGCCGGAACTCCTGAAGAGTGCTAATAAGCTATACACGGTAAAACCCCTGACGAGTCAGGGGTTTTTTATGCGAACATTTTAATCCCGCTGTGAATACCTTTGTATCATTAAAGGAGGAAGCATAGCGGGAATGACAAAATATATTGTTGAAGTGAGAAGACAATTAAAAAACAGGCCGGGCCTTACCGTTGAAATCGAGTTCCCAACACAAGAAGAAGCCGAAGCCTATATTCAAACGGTGTATGATGATTATGTAAAAGGACAGGAAGATCAAGTGGATTATGAAACCCTCACATACAGTGAAGAACAGTTTCAAAAAGAAATCCTTGTCCGCAAAAGGAATGAAAAAGGAAAAACCATTTTCTGTCTATTGCTTACAACCTACATGAAAACTATGTGAATGATTAATTCCCCAAAAATAAAAGAAAAACAAGGCCCGCCAAGTCAGAAAGAATGGAGCCTCCCACATACAGCCACTTTTTCCGGCCAACATGGCGGCTACTTGCCATCATGAGTCCTGTCCCCAGTATAAAGAATACAATACCGATGATAATGAAGATGTTCATAAAGAAAAACTCCTTTTTCAATAAAAAAACCCGGTGCGCCAACACCGGGTTATCGTTATGGGTTTATGAGCAGCACTTGTCTGCTACAGCTAGTATAACACACACGCTTTGTGATACCAACTGTTAATTCAATCCAGTGCGCGCTCGACTTCCTGCAACAGCTGTTTCAGCTTGGGCAGTGCTTCTTTCACATCTTCCAGAAATGATTCATCAGAAATGTGAAGAGTCGCCGTCTTCCGCTGTAGCTCCTGAAGCAGCTCAGCCACCTCAATTTCATCTTCGGTCCATTGACGGTTCAAATTCGTCTCATTCCTCCTTTTCGCACATTAAAGAGCCGGCGTTAACCGGCTCGGAAATTAAAACAAGCTTGTGCTGTGCTGGGGCTGTGTTTTTGCTTTTGGATCAATATACGTTTTTGCATTGTTCACAGCAGTAGGGGCTTCCCCAAATCCGGCAGCAATCAGTTTAACTTTGCCATCATAGGTACAAATATCACCGGCGGCGTAAATGCCAGGAATACTTGTTTCCATTTTGGAATTGACAATAATGGAATTGCGTTCAATATTAAGGCCCCAGTTCTTGATTGGACCAAGAGAGGACACGAAGCCATAGTTGACAATAACCGCGTCCACTTCGACTTTTTCTTCCACATCTTCGTTTTCTAAAAGAACATGGGTGATCTTTTCATTATCGTGGATCAATTCTTTGATCTGATAGGGTGTTTTCACCTTCACAGATGAATTGAAGAGCTGTTCTACGCTGTGCTCGTGAGCACGGAATTTGGCACGCCTGTGGGTCAGTGTCACCTCTTCGGCAATCGGTTCAAGCATAAGAGACCAATCGAGTGCAGAATCACCGCCGCCGGCCACGAGAACTTTTTTGCCGGCAAAAGCTTGGAGGTCGTTAACAAAATAAAGGAGTGATTTTCCTTCAAACTGTTTCGCGTTCTCCAGTTCAATTCGTCTTGGCTGAAAAGCCCCAACGCCTGCTGTGATGATGACCGCTTTTGAATAATGCGTGTCTTTATCTGTGGTCAGTTCGAAGTGGTCTTCTTTTTTCTCCACGGTCTGAACCGATTCCTCAAGCACCACATCAGGGTTAAATTGTTCAGCCTGGACTTTAAGGTTATTCACAAGATCCTGAGCCAGCACTTTAGGAAAACCGGCCACATCATAGATGTATTTTTCAGGGTATAAAGCGGAAAGCTGTCCGCCAAGCTGAGGCATGCTTTCAATAATTTTAACCTTCATTTGCCGCATTCCACCATAGAACGCCGCAAACATACCGGTGGGACCGCCGCCGATTATCGTAATATCATACAGATTTTCTTCCGTCATTTTTCCACCCCCGGGGTAATTTACTCTCCCTTCATTATAGATAGAAAGTGTATGAAAAGAAAGGATAATACCATATTCGCCAATCCATCAAAACCCTTATGGGACTTGAAAGGGCTTTTATCTTGTTTTATTAAAAATTATGCGCTCCGTTTATTAAAATTTTCTTAAAAACGGTTGAAACTTGTCCGGAAAAGGAATAAGATTATAGAGGAAAAAATATGGTGAAATTGTGACAATTTTCGTCTTTATCTATCCTACTACGTGAAATACGTCACAAACTTTTTTGGCCTTTCATATTTCAATCCATGTTAGGTCAAACTAAAAAAAATCTGAAGTGGAAGTGATCATATGAGTAAGCCAAAAATTTTGATTATTGGTGGAGGATATGGCGGTATGATGTCCGCTGTACGACTGGAGAAAGAGCTTGGATTGAACAATGCTGAGATTACGCTTGTAAACAAGCACAACTATCACTACCAAACAACATGGTTGCACGAAAACGCAGCCGGTACGTTGCACCATGACCGTACACGTATCATGATCGATGACATCATTGATACAAATAAAATCAACTTTGTACAAGATACAGTAGTTGAAATCAAAAAAGACGAAAAGCGTGTCATTCTCCAAAATGGTGAATTAACATACGATTACCTTGTTATTGCTCTTGGATCTGACCCTGAAACATTCGGTATCCAAGGACTTAAGGAAAATGCAATGAGCATTCGAAGCATTAACTCTGTTCGTGAGATCCGCGAGCATATCGATTATAATTTTGCCCGTTACAACAATGAAGGACAAAAACAGGAACTCATCAATATTGTTGTCGGCGGTGCTGGCTTTACTGGTATCGAGTTTGTCGGTGAATTGGCAGACCGAGTTCCTGAACTCTGCAAGGAATATGATATTCCACGTGAAAAAGTACGCATCATCAACATTGAAGCAGCACCAAATGTACTGCCAGGATTTGATGAAGAACTTGTGGAATACGCAATTAATAATCTTGAACGCCGTGGTGTGGAATTCCTTGTGAACACTCCAATTAAAGAGTGTAACGAAGACGGAGTACTTCTTGCATCTGGTGAAGAAATCAAGGCTGCAACCGTTGTTTGGACGGGTGGAGTGCGCGGTAACCATCTTGTGGAAGAAGCTGGCTTTGAAACCATGCGCGGACGTGTAAAAGTGGACAAAGACCTTCGCATGCCTGGTTATGAATATATCTTCGTAGTTGGTGACTGTGCGTTAATTATTAATGAAGAGATCAACCGCCCTTATCCTCCAACTGCACAGATTGCAATCCAGCAGGCATATACCCTCGCGCGCAACCTGAAAACGTTGATCAATGGCGGAGGAAAGATGGAAGAATTCACTTTTGACAACAAAGGTACAGTAGCTTCTCTTGGTAAAGGTGAAGCGATTGGAGTAGTCGGAAACAAGAAGTTGTTCGGTTCCACTGCTTCAGCAATGAAAAAAGTCATTGATAACCGTTACCTCTTCTTGCTTGGGGGCGTACCAATGGTCGTTAAAAAAGGTAAGCTTAAATTATTTTAATTAGCATAACCAACATAGTAAAGCAGAGTTCCCTTCGGAGCTCTGTTTTTTTTATATAATAGAGCATAAAGGTATCGTGAAGGAGAGGTAGGGACATGAGTAATAAGAAAAACAGAGGCAGTGTTTGGCTCGCGGCAGCCGGACTCGTCATTCAGGATGGCAAATGGCTGATGGTCAAAAAGAATTACGGCGGGCTTAAAGGAAAGTGGTCCATTCCGGCAGGGTTTGTGAATGCCGGTGAGACAGTGGATGAAGCGGCAGTCCGAGAGGTAAAAGAAGAAACGGGAATGGCAAGCCGGCCAGTTGGAATCCTGGGAGTAAGAACAGGTGTGATCAATCATGAAATCAGTGACAACATGGTTATTTTTCTTCTTGAACCTGAAGGAGGATCCCTCATTCCGCAGGATAGAGAAATCCAGGAGGCGCAGTTTTTGAGTCCTGAGGAACTGCGGAATGATCCGGCAACTTCGGTTATGGTTCACCATTTTCTAAATGAAAAAGAATCAGCCCTGTTGGAGCACATTAACCCTGGTGATATTTTTGGGTACACTTCTTATAAAATATTTGATAACCGATGATATTGTAAGAAAATCGTACAAAGATTCAGATATTTATTGATGTTTGCGCTTACATAGGCGATATGAACGAAAATGCCACCTTTTCAAGTTTTCCGTTTCCTGTTATATTATCAGAAAATTCAAACAAGGGGAGTGCCGTCTAATGACAACATCCACTCGTACAAAAACACAAGAGAAGTGCCAATACTGTGAAGGAAAAGGCTATTTCCAACTATTATTAGGTGGCTCAGAGACTTGTGAAGAGTGCTGCGGCAGCGGTAAAAAGAGAAAGGCATAATAAAGAAGAAGGAGCATCAGCAATCAGATGATGCTCCTCTTTTATTATCCTTATATTGACTTTAACCGCCTGTTTCAGTAAACTAGCTTTGAATACGGGGGTGAAGAAATGTATTTACCGCAGTTGTTTATTTCCATGCTTTTATTTATTGTACTGTTCTTTGGAATCGGTTTCCTTTTAAACATGCTGTTGCGCTCGACATGGGTAATGGCTGTGATTTATCCCGTTGTCGTTGTCATGATTGTGGATCATGTTAAATTTTTTACATATTTCTCAAGTCCGGCAAAAAGCTTTTCTCAGCTTGGACAGGACTTTATTCATTTGCAAGCGGTCGATATCGCTATTCTGGCATGCGGGATGATTGGGGCCATGATGGCCGGAGTTGCCATCCGTATGCTGCGGGTAAGAGGATATCAAATGTTTTAGAATCTTCTGTTTACACAGGAAGGTTCTTTTTTTATGCCTACTTACCGCAGTATAAAATTTACTTCTCTTGGAAAATACTACGTGAAGAGAGGAGTGAGGGTTTGCGTTATCTCATAAAGAGTGCCAAAAGGCTAATGATGACTGTGCTATTGGTGTGGGCCATTCTTGCTACCTTGTCTTCCATATCAGGAGTAGAAGCAGCAGATGTCTCACACTGGGCAGCCGTAAGCCTGCAGGAACCGCAAAAGAATATTTTCGAGCGTGCAGGAACTAAAACGATTCTGGTTTTGTCCCAAGCCATGGAAAAGACTACCGGCATATGGGCGCATGAATTTAAGGTGAATGCGGAGTCATTGGCCCCGAAAGAGACAGCCTTGGATCAATTTGATGTTTCACCTTATCCATCGGTTAAAGTAACCGCCACCGGTTATACTGCCGGGGTGGAATCCACCGGTAAAAGCAAAGCACATCCTGCTTACGGAATTACCAAATCAGGACTCAGGGTCAAGCGGGACCTTTATTCTACAATCGCAGCGGATACGAACATCTTTCCGATTGGCACCATCCTGTTTATACCGGGCTACGGTTTTGGTGTGGTTGCTGATACCGGTTCAGCCATTAAGGGCAGAAAGATAGATTTGTATTTTGAAACGATTAAGGATGTTTATGAAAAGTGGGGCAAGAAAACCTTGAGCGTGTATGTCGTCCAAAAAGGGTCCGGCAAACTAACCGAAAAGGAACTGAAAACATGGAACGAACAGAAATCCATGCAGCATTATCGTAAACAATTATATTAAAAAAAGCTTCAAGCGCGATGGCTTGAAGCTTTTTGCTTTAATTAGCCGTTTGGGTGGGCTGTTTCCGCTTCCATAATACTTGATGCAGCTTTTGCAGTCCGTCGATCAGACGAGGGGATGGCCGGCAAAAAAGGTGCTCATCAAGAATATGCACCTTATTCGCCTTGACCGCCCGCAGCTCTGACCAGCCTGGACGTTTTTCCAGTACTTCCGGTTTCACTTTTTGTTTTCTTACACCTACCCAAGCGATGCAAATCTCGTCAGGATCACGTTTGATTACATCTTCCCAGGTGGTCTGGATGCTTGGCTGCTCCATATCCTCAAATACGTTAACCGCTCCAGCCAAGTGGGAGATCTGGGTCAGCCAATTTTGCTTTCCTGGTGTAAATACAGGTTTTGGCCACCATTCCCAGTAAAGCTTCTTCTTTTCTTTAACACACGCAGCGAACGTTTTGTATTCATTTATCAATTCTTTATATTGAGAAACAAGGTAATCCGCACGCTTTTCGACACCTGTTCTTCGGCCGAGGTCGTTTAGATCCTCTGCAATGTCTTCGAGCGTGTTTGGGTTGTACACGACATGTGGAATGTTGCGCCGTTCCAACTCAGCGATGTTTTTTTCCATTCCCGGAACACTTAGGGAAGCGATCACAAGATCCGGCTTTAATTCTTCCACCATATCCATATTGATCGACAGATCCGGGCCCACCTTCGGCAGCGTCCGGACCCGTTCCGGCCAGTCGGAAAAATCGTCAACAGCCACCAGCTGTTCCGTTAACCCCAAATAATCAACAAGCTCAGTATTGCTCGGACAGATAGACACTAATCTCATGAATCTTCACCCCTTAAATAACGAAGAAAAGCCAGTATACAATCAGTGTTTGGACAATCCCAAGCAAGGCGCCGTAAAATACTTCGTCTGGCTGATGTCCAAGAAGCTCCTTTAATTGCTTGTGCTTTTCTTTTACGTCGGTTTTTTTCATTGCTTGGCTGACTTCCACATGCTCGCGAAAATCAGTTACTAACTTATTCAATACGGCTGCTTGTTCTCCTGCATGCCACCGTATTCCTTTTGCATCATACATGACAATGATGGCAAACATGCAAGCTACGGCGAATATCGAGCTGCCCAAGCCTTCTCTAAGAGCAACTCCAGTTGCAAGCCCGGTAACTGCGGCAGAGTGTGAACTTGGCATCCCTCCTGTACTGATAAACAAATCCCATCTCACTTGTTTTGTCTCCAGGTACGTAATTGGTATTTTTAAAAATTGAGCCATTAATATTCCTAATAAGGAAGCAAGTAAAGGAAAATTAAAAAACAGGTCCATAGATCGTCTCCTCGCAGCCTTTTTTCTACAAAGTATAGAGATAAGTTTGTTCTAATGCTCTCATAATACCCTTTTTTTTCTGTCTGCAATCTTGTTGTTCAGTGGGGAAAAAATAAAGTGATGCAGAAGCAATTTGGTATGATAGGAATGAAAGCAGGTGGGGGAATGAACTATCCAATGGAGTACTATCAGTTTTTTATATCATTCAATGAAGGAGACTACTATACCTGCCATGATCTCCTTGAGGAAATGTGGATGACGGATAAAAGCAATTATTTTTTGAAGGGGCTGCTGCAAATGTCAGTGGCTGTGTATCATTACGAATATGGAAATGTAAAGGGAGCCCGAGTCATGATGGAGGCAGCCCGTCATTATTTAACAGACTATCGTCCGTTTCATTGGGGATTGGATTTGGAGCATGTTTATAATTTTATTGTAGAGTGCTTGAGGAGAATGCCAAAACAGATAAACATGGTTTCGTTTGAAGAGGTGGATTCCTTGCCGGTCCTGCCGGAGCTGATCCTGCTACTAAAAGAGAACGAAGAAGAATAAACTGAATTTAACACACCTCGCAAAGGAGGATTTGCATGTTTACGATAAAAGAAAACTGGAAGAAAGCAGATACAGAGGAAGCGCTGCTTGTCGGCCTTTGGGCCGATTATAAAAAATTGGAAGGCATTCCTGCAGAGCTGGATAAAGCGTTCAACGGCCACATTACACAGCTTTTGCGAGAAGGGGATATACTGACACATGCCAAGTCTGTAACCAAGGTCCATACATTCGGAATCGTCGGAGCCAAGCGGATCTACTTTATAGGGTTAGGGCGCCGGAATGAAGCAAAGTATGAAACGATGAGAGAGGCTTTTGGGAGAGCGGTGGGGCAGCTTACCCGGGAAAAACGGGAAAAGGCGGCCATTGTAATGGAAACCTTTGAAAATGAGAGGATTGCTCCTGAAAGGCTCGCACATGCTTTGGCTGAAGCCGTCACTGCGGCCAGCTACGCATTTGAAAATTACAAAGAACGAACCAACGAGCGGGACAAAAAGCTTACAGAGATCAGGGTCTACAGTTCCGACAGCCGGACGGGGAATGGGCTTTCGACCGGTTACGCCTTTGGAACAGGAGTCAATACGGCACGCAACCTCATCAATACACCAGGAAATCTGATGACCCCCACCGATTTGGCCCAGGCTGCCATGGGGATTGCAAGGAAATACAGGATGGACTATGAGATCCTCGAGCGGGAAGATATGGAGCGGCTTGGCATGGGGGCGCTTCTTGCTGTTTCACAAGGATCGGAGGAACCGCCTAAATTGATTACGGTCAAATACAAGGGAAGGGACTCATGGGATCATGTGCTGGCCCTGGTTGGAAAAGGCCTTACCTTTGATTCGGGCGGGTATTCGATCAAGCCAGCATCCAATATGCATGAAATGAAAAGTGATATGGGAGGCAGCGCCGCAGTCCTCGGCGCCATGGAGATTGTCGGACAGCTAAAACCGCAAACCAATATCCTTTTTGTCATCCCCTCAAGTGAAAACCTCATTAACGGGAAAGCGATGAAACCGGGAGACGTTTTTACCTCACTCAGCGGTAAAACGATTGAAGTAAGAAATACGGATGCTGAGGGAAGGCTCATCCTGGCTGATGCCATATCATATGCGAAAGAAATGGGGGCCAATTATCTGGTAGATGTGGCGACACTGACTGGAGGCGTAGTGGTCGCTTTAGGTGATACCACGACAGGAGCAGTGACAAATAACGAAGCTTTTTTTGAGCAGGTGAAGGCTTCAGCTGATCATGAGGGGGAATATCTTTGGCAGCTTCCCAGCCATCCTCATTTTAAAGAAATGCTGCGCTCAAGTGATGTGGCAGATTTGAATAATTCCACCGGACGCCTGGGCCACGCCATCACCGGAGGTCTTTTTGTGGGAGAATTCGCAGGTGAAACTCCGTGGGTTCACCTCGATATCGCTGGAACGGCTTATTCGTCCAAACCATCAGCGCTCGGGCCAAAAGGGGCAACGGGAGTAATGGTAAGAACATTGGCAGGTTTAGCGATGAGCTTTCAAGATAAGGAATAGGAGTTACCATTAAAAAGCATGGCACCTGTCATGCTTTTTTACATAAAATAAGGGCAAAGAAAAAGATTGCGGTAAGGAAAAGGCTATACTATAATATAATTATTATCATTTTATAATAATTTTAAAATAATAAAGAAAGGGGACTCATTTATGGCTGATTACGATTATCACCATCTCCCTCACGTAAAGGTGCAAAGCCGTTCAAAAAAGACACTGTGGGTCACTTTGCTGTTAACCCTGTTTTTCACCATTGTTGAAGTGATCGGCGGTTTGATCTCCAATTCTCTGGCGCTTTTATCCGATTCAGCCCACATGGTCTCCGACGTACTTGCATTAAGTTTAAGCATGCTCGCCATTTACCTTGCCACAAGGCAGCCAAACGCCAAATTCTCGTTTGGTTTTTTGCGTTTTGAAATTATTGCTTCATTCTTAAATGGTCTTGCGCTTGCCGTTATTGCTCTTGGGATTTTTATCGAAGGCATCAAGCGGTTTATCCATCCGGAAACCATTAACTTTCTGTTGATGCTCATCATTGCGTTCATTGGTTTGGTTGTCAATATTGTGCTTACTATTGTTTTGAGCCGCAGCATGAAGGAAGAAGAAAATCTAAACGTAAAAAGTGCGCTTTGGCATTTTATCGGGGATCTTCTCAGCTCCATAGGTGTTATCTTGGCTGCTTTTCTGATAAAACTGACCAATTTTTACTTTTTTGATCCGCTGATCAGCTTGATCGTCGGAGCCATCATTTTTACTGGCGGTTTTAAGATTTTAAAAGAGTCCTATTTAATCTTGATGGAATCTGTTCCGGAAGGGCTGGATTTGGACGAAATCCGAGCGGATATTGCTAAAGTGGAAGGGGTAGAGGATGTACATGAGCTGCACCTATGGACCGTCACAACCGATCACCATTCCCTGACTGCCCACGTCTTTATTAATGAGCATATTCAGCCGTTTTGTGTCATTCTGGCCGTTAACGAAATGCTGAAAGAAAAGTACAAACTGAAGCATACCACTGTCCAGATTGAACATGCCACGATCCACCATCATGGAGAATATGGAAAGCAGTTTTTAGAAGCACAAAAAACATAAAAAAGAGTCCTTCATTTTCGTGAAGGACCCTTTTTTTGTTATTTTTTATTTCCCGGGACCACGGTCTGTACAACAGTAGAGCTTTGGCTTTGGTCGGTTTCAGATGTGCTTGTAAAGGTGAGTCTGGTCAGTTTTGGGTTGTCTTTTCCGTCTGGAATTTTAACATAAACGGGAACCTGTACGCTTTTTCCCGGTGCTAATTCTATGACGTTGTTTTGCAACTGAACCTCCCAGCCTGCTTCTGTTTTGGCATGAAGGCGAATAAGGTCTTTTGCTCCTCCAGTGTTGGTTACAACATATTTGTATTCAGCAACCCGCCCGGGAGCAGCAAACTGATAAGGGCCTCTTTGGGCTTTCACACCCCGTTCGTACGATCCTGAGCCATCCATATTTCTGACAGCCACACGGTAGGTGAGGACACCCTGGCCGTCGGTTTTCTTTTTCAGGATGTAAAAATGCAGGCGGTTGTAGGAATCTTTATACTCACTGACGACCCCGTCACCTGTTCCTGCTTTAAAGAGGGAGTCGGCAAGCTGCTGGAAATCTCCTTTGGAAAGCATGGCTGACGATCCGTCGGGCCGTTTGAAGTCGGTTTGATTAATGTCCTCTTTATGGGAATCAACCACCCAGATATTTGGGGCTGCTTCTGTATTTTTTGTTTTGGCCAGCAATACACCCGAGTCTGGCACAAAGGAGTCATAGCCGACTCGGTCAACGACTTCGAGGGTGTAGTTGTTATACCATTTGGCTCCCCGCTGCATATCCGCACGCCAGTCATCGTCAAGCGAATTTGGTGGCGTTAAATCTTCCATTTTAATGTTGATGCCATACAAACCCTGCCTCCTGAATTCCTTTCCGCTTGGTACTTCGCGGGATAATATATTGGCGAAAACAGGACCTGTCTGTGCAAGTTCATCACGATCGATATTTAAGTACTGATCTTCGGATAAAAATCCCTGTTTGATTTTGTTCCTGAGCATATGGTGGGAGGGAGCCGAGGCACCAAGAGTTCCGGGAACCATCCAGCGGGTGTGAGGGCCTCCGGGGCCGTTGAAGCTTCCGCGGCTCATCAGCTCCCATGGACCGGAATATGAACGGGATACGGGCTTTCCATAAGGGTTGTTGTAATTGTCACCTAGGGCCATGATATGCCCGAATTCATGGGCGAACGTTCCCATCCCGTCATTTTCTCCCTGTATGGACGTTCCGCCACCAGCGCTGGACCAGATACCTTTTGCCGCATACCAGGACGTCCATGGCACATAGCGGGTGTTCGCAGAATTTGGCATATTAGGATTAGGAGGGCCGAATGCATCTGTCACACTTTCTGGATTTTGGAACATCATTTCGCCAAGCTCCTGCCACACTCCCGATTCGTCATAGCCGGCGTGAACCACAAATTTAAAATCGTACTTTTCACCAGAAGCCTCGATATCTGCCTGTGCTTTCTGGATGGCTTCAGAGCGAAGGTTTTTTCCTGAAAAACCTGGAGGCATATTTTGCATCTGGTTGAATTCATTCAGTCCATATTGAAATTCATTGAAATCCATGCGGTATGTACCAAAGGCGTCGAGGTCAACAGCCCATTTACCAAAGGAGTTTTCTCTCCAATATTCATTGATCGTTCTGTAGTTATTCAGCGCTTGAGGCTTGTTCAGAAAATCGAGCCAAAATTGTCCCATTTTATCACGCGGTATATTTCCTGTTTTGATGGGATTGCCAGCAATTTCAGAGCCTTCAGGATGGCTCAGCATAAATTCACGATCCGGAAAGTCAACGATGATCAACGCGCCTTTCAGTACCCTTTCCGGTTTGACATCTGAATTTCTCCAGTCTATTCCGGGTACAGGGCGATAATCATTCCAGGTCATGTCACGGGGAAGCTTCCAAGACTCCTTGTCCACGGGTTCAGGGAACGTTTTTAAACCAGGCTGATCCGCATAGGCAGGGGCAGAAATTGACATAAGCAGGAAAAAAGAGAGGGGCAAAACAAAGGACTTTTTTCTCACCATAGGCACAGCAACCTCTTTCTATAATTTATTTGATTATTCAAAAAATACCATATTTGGTTGCTGTATTCCTGAATTAATTATCAATTGTCGAAAGAATAGGGAATATTTACCTGTCTTATTGTATATGGGGACGTTGTTTATAGGCTTAATGGCATGGAAGAAGTAGAAAGAAAGAAGAACCTTATTAGACAAGAGGAATGATTCCCTTTACAATAAAAACGAGACGTTTTACTGTAAAGGGGCTAATTATGAACGAAAAAAAATCCATCGGAGCGCAAATTCTGTGGGGGATCATTCTCCTTATTCCGATTTTGATCATTGTGTTTTCCATTGTCGCAATTTTTAGGTATATCTTTTGATCTAGGGGAGCTACCTGGCCAGTAAACGTTTGATTTTGGCCAGTACATTTTCAATTCTCGCTATTAAATCTTCCAAACTGGACGTATATTCTTGAAACCGGCTTGTAACCAGTTTCTTCAGGGAAAATAGATGGCTTTGCTCAACGCTTTTCAAGGAGTGGGCGCGTGCTTTCAATAGAAAAAAGAAAAACCAGCCGTATTTGGCTGGTTTTTTTCGCAATGATTTTAAAAAACGAATGAGTAACAGCACTATACTTAATAGGATGATAAAAATCCATGAAATTAAGGGGAAGCCAGTGCTATAAAGTGCAACAGCTGCGGCCGCAAATACAATAAGCTAAAAGAGCTGTCCTCCAAAGAGGAGGCAGCAGTAAAGAGGCTTTAGGAGGAAAGAAAGGTTCTCCAAATGAATGCAACAAAAAGCGGGGCAGCGAGACATAAAATATATTTTTCAAATCCGCTTGTTAACCATTGGATTTATCGCAGCAATGGTGTTATAGCAAAGAAAAAGAGGTAAACCCTAATTACAAGGGATTTACCTCTTTTTTTGTTAAGCCGCGTTGTGATTGAAGCGGTTTTTGCGATTTTTCGAGACAGCTTTATAGATTCGTGGTGATATAAAGGCTGTAACTGCCGTCAGAAGGATATCCTTCGGAAGAAAAATCAGCATCCCCTTCCATGTTCCAAGGTACGTTACTCCTTCGATGGCTGCCCAATTGGTGAGTGCCACATAAAGGAGGGTTGTTCCAACCGCATAGTTTATAATCAAGCCGATAAATGAGGCAGCAAGGAAAACCGGAAAGCCGGGCTTCTTTGCTTTTTCAAGTACCATGCCTGCAGCATAAGCAGCGACAATATATGATAAAATAAAGCCGAATGATGGACTGAAAACGGTGGATATGCCGCCCGAAAACTTGGCAAACACAGGAGCACCCGCGAGTCCGACCAGCATGTAGACAATCATAGAAACGGCACCCAAACGGCTGCCGAGGAGAAGCCCTGCCAGGATACAAAAGAAGGTTTGCAGCGTAATCGGCACCGATCCGAAAGCCAGTGCTGGAATCCATGATGTAATGTTTGCACCCACGGCCATTAATGCCGCAAACATGGCTGCAAGTGTTAAATCGCTCGCTTTAAATTTCATAATGTTCACCCCAAAAGTAAATAATTAATCTATCCTGATGGTAATTGAAGGGTATATCTATTGTCAACTTAAATTTTATAAAAGGTTAACAAATGAAAATTGAGGGAGGAACGAGCATGTTTTTTGGAAAACCCAAAGTTAAAAAAGAGAATGACCGGGTACCGCCAAATCAAAATGTCACAACGAAATGGCCGGTGCTTCACGTTGGTAATGTTCCCTACTATCCGGACCTGACTGACTGGGATTTAAAAGTCTATGGAATGGTGGAGAAACCAACGACTTTTACATATGATGAACTTCTTACTTTGCCAAGAGCCACTGCACAGAACGATATCCATTGTGTGACCGGCTGGTCAAAGCTTGATAATGTTTGGGAAGGTGTAGCAGTAAAGGATATAGTTAAAGATGTAGGAATCCATCCATCTGCTAAATACGTTTTATTGCATGCGGAAGAGGGTTGGACGACGAATCTCCCACTCGAAGATTTCTTAAAGGAAAGCAGTCTCCTCGCCCATACACATAATGGCGAATCCCTTTCACCCGAACATGGCTATCCTTTGCGGGCAGTTGTTCCACATTTGTATTTTTGGAAAAGTGCCAAATGGCTCCGTGGAATTGAGTTTCTGCCACTGGAAACCCCGGGCTTCTGGGAGAAAAATGGATATCATATGTATGGAGATCCATGGAAAGAAGAACGCTTTAGCTGGGACTAGATGGTGAATATTTTGAAAAACATGGAAATCTACACAAGGAACCGATAAATAAAACAAAGGTGCCCGAGGGCTGAAACAAAGGAAAGAAGTCCCTTTAAATCAATATCTTCAAACCATTTGCGAACTGATGGACAAGCTCAAGGAACGATTCTATGCCTTTTGTGAAACAGCTGCCGATTATTCGGATCCAGTCATTGTTAAAATCAGCCAGGAGCTGGATGAGCTGATGATGTTGTAGCAGCATTATATGAAGCAAAGCTGGTCCTATTAAAGAAGAAGCAGCAAAGAATTATGGCTGCTTCTTTTTGCATTCCTCTGCTCTTGTTAAGGTCTTTATTGTTCCATCTGAATCATGATGGTGAATGAATAGCTTATTATCCTCCTTAATGATTTGTATGCTCTCAGGGGTGTTGCTTGAAATCATTAGAACCGATGAAGAAGAGGATGAAATTTGTTTTACCGGTAGAGTGTAAACAACTCCATATCGTTTAGGGAGAGTCATAAAGTACGTGCTGCCTTCTCTGTACAGTGTTATGAGGGCTTCACCATCTTCGGAATAATAGGTTCCCTGAAAATCAAAAGGCAACGAAGCGTATAATGGTTCATCCATTATCCAAGGAGTGGTGTCTTCTCTTTCGTTGCACAGGATCGCAGCCAGGTCCCGATTTATTCTCGTGACCGGTGTTATATTGAAATTACTTAACACGATGACGGTTACGTCTCCGTCCAGGCTTCTCAGCATCTCACTGCAAAAGCCATTGACATCCCCAAAGTGGCAGACTACTTCTCTTTCTGAAAGTTTGTCAAAACCCCAACCATATCCGTATTTCCCTTTATAGGGGGTACACATCTTTTTCAGGGAACGTTCGGTAAGCATCCTTCCGGAAAACAGAGCTTCAGTCCAAGTAAACAAGTCTTTTACGGTGGAGTACATACCATAAGCACCCAATGGAAAACTCATGTCGATATATTCACTATATATTATCACTTTATCGATGGAATACCCGGTGGCCAGATTTTTCACAATGGTCCTTCCATCTAAAACACCAGAGTCATGCAGACCGAGTGGCTTCAACCATTCTTTTTGGATAAATGAAGAATAAGATTGACCGCTCACCGTTTCTATTACAGCTGTGAGTATGATGTAGTTTGAATTGCTATAGCTATATTGACTGCCGGGTTCAAAGTGAAGCGGCTGATTGACAATCCGTTCAATCAACTGGGAAACGGTCGCAGGAAGCCTCATGTGTTTTTCCCAATAGTCCGGTTGAGCTGCAAAGTCGGGAATTCCGGAAGTATTGGAAAGAAGGTGGTGAAGGGTCACGTTTATTAGAGAGGAACAGCCGGGCAGATGCCATTGTACCGAATCTTCCATATTTAACAAACCCTGTTCTTCAAGTCTGAGAATAGCAGCAGCCGTAAAAGATTTCGTCAGCGAACCGATGGGAAAGCGCGTGCTGGGCGAGTTGGGAACCTCAAAGGTCCGGTTGGCGGTCCCGTACCCTTTAGAGAGCAGAACTTCTCCTTGATATGCCGCAAGAACACAGCCGCTAAAGTGGTCGAAGTTGTCGAGGTTTCTCATGTACTGGGTTAGGTACGATATTATTTCGGATTTATTCATATGTTCCTCCTATATAAAAAATCTTAATTCGATACTTCCTGGTTCGCCTCCTTTTTTCCGACCTAAAAATATCAAACAAAAACCTAAAATCTTCCCACTTGTTTTAAGAGCAATAAATCTTTTATAATACATTTTAAGAAAACGCTTTCAACATCTGGTGAAAAAATGAAAATTAGGTAAAAAGAAAGAAGGGTTTTTATCAGAAATATCAAACAATAGTAAAGAATAAACAGTCTTCTTTTTAGAATATACTAGGACAGAAGGAGGCGGGTTCAATGGATTTTGTGAATAATGAAGAAAACCGCACGAACGATCATCTTAATGCCCAGTCAGAGTACTGCATGGTATGCAACAATGAGCTTTCGAACTGGGAAGAAAAAGAAATATCCATTTGCGACCATTGTGTCAGTAAAGCCATTGGCGATTAGCATTCCAAACCGGAATGCTTTTTCTTTAGGAATCAGATAGACACTTTTTTCACACACTATAAACAAGATCAATGAGGAGGAAATGAAATCATGGCTAAACGAAAACAGTCCAAGGATGCTGCTGCAAAGAATAATCACACCCCGACTGAAAGTATGACCGACATCGAATTTTCTGATGACAAGTTTGTGGATGACCTGCCAACACGTGATACCCAAAGCCCGAAATCAAAAGGTGAGGCATAAAAAGGAGGCCCGGCACATGAGTCGGGACCTCCTTTTTTAATAAGTATTAAAGCGAAAATTGCAATTCGGGTACATATTGGTTCATATGTTTTTTGATTTCTTTGTATTTCTGTTGCTGTGAAGGAACTTGCTCTATCGGATGTACATGCCAGGAACGGTCAACCCAGGTCGGCAAATAGGATGGCTTCTCCAACGTAATCTTTTCCTTTTTCCCTGTTACTGTCTTTTTTACATGAATTTCCATCATGCCTCCTATGTTTTTATAGGGACCGGTTTGTCCCGAAAAGAAGTTGCCAAGAGAATAAGCGACAAAGGCGCGCCCTCCGTTCTTTTTCTTAATCCAGGCGACCGGCTGCAGGACATGAGGATGATGGCCGATGATAATATCCGCCCCGGCATTGGCGGCCATACGGGTTAGCTTCTTTTGTTCCTCATTGGGCATCCGTTCGTATTCATTACCAAAGTGCAGACTCAGCACGACAACATCAGATATCTTTTCCGCCTGTTGGATTCCTTCTTTTATTTTAGTCTCATCAATCAAATTGACAAGATAGGGTTTATCCTTGGGAACTGGAATTCCATTTGTGCCGAACGTGAAGCTCAAGAATGAAAACGTAATGTCATTACGCTTTAAGGTTCGAATGGTTTTTTGATCCTCTGTGGATTTAAACGCTCCGGTATAAGGCATGTTAATTTTGTTCCAGTGCTCAATCGCACTGAGGATGGCTTTTTCCCCGCGGTCGATAGTGTGGTTGTTTGCCAAGGTCACCAAATCCACGCCATTTTCCTTCAACGCATCTCCTACTTCCTGTGGCGAATTAAAGGAAGGATAGGAAGATAACCCTATTTTTTCCCCGCCAATCATTGTTTCCTGATTAGCCACGGTAATGTCAGGTTTTTCCAAATAAGGCTTAACCTCTTTTAGCATCGGATTAAAGTCATACGAGCCGTCCTTTGTTTTAGCTTTATTGTAGACCCGGTCGTGAATCAGGATATCACCGACTGCTCCGAGGGTGGCCTCATGAGTAATCGTTTTTGGTTTTTCTGGCCGTGAGGGCGCCTCCTGTTTGTTGGTGTTTGTTTTCTGGCCGCTAGTTTGTTCTTTTTCATTTACTGAAGGCGCTTCCGTTTTATTGGCATAGAACGGTAAAAAAATGGCCAACAAAATGATCACGACAATTCCTGCATAAACCGTTGTTTTTTTCATCATATAATGTCCCCCTACCTACAATAGTAGGGGATTTTGTTTGAATTTCAAGAAAAATTTAACGTATTGTTCTATAAAATGAACAAAATTCATTGTGGATATTACAAAAAATTGCGATAAATCGCGATAAATGGAGAAAAATAGAAATTATGTCTGTTAAAAAGAACGAAAATCCTTAAATTAACGTTTTCTTCTCCCTATAAAACATGCCATACTACAGTAAGAATGTTGTTCTTAGTAGAGAACAACGAAATAAACATTTTGTTTGTAAGGGGGAAGATGAACATCAAACGTTCTCCATACTGCAGTTGGTTTTTGCGGTTGACAATAAAACTGTCAATCATTTGTTATAGTATCGTTTTCGCTTTTATATATCTATATTCGCCTACGAACGCTTCCTTCAGTGATACGGAAGTAGTTACTGGAACAATCACAGCAAAAGTGATGGATTCTTCGGACTGTGTCACAGAGAAAGATCAGCAGAAATCTTCTTCACAAAGCGACAAAAAAGTCTCCTGTGACAAAGCCGGTGAACCAGCTGATAAGAAAGAGGACGGTAAAGACAAAAAACAGGAAGTGAAAAGCAAGGCAGAAAAACCAGCAGAAAATAAGGATCAGACTGACAAAAAGCAACCGGACAAACCGGCAGTCCAAACACAGAAGCAGCAGGAAACCACAACAGAAACAAAGCCACCTTCCGAAACCAATCCGGAAACAAACCCGGAAAAGACATCAGAAAAAACACCAGAAGATCAGCCGGATAAAAAAACAGACGAAACGACTGATGATGCCGTTTCCAGCCAATCTGTGCAGACTAAAGAGCAAAAGCAGGAAGAAGGGAAGCAAGACCAATCAACAGGGAATGAGGAGACGGAAGAACAGTAACAAACCCCTTTATTCCTTTACTAAGGAGTGGTGCAGCTTATGGCAGCCCTAAGAAAATGGATCAGTAATCTGATTACAGGTGTCCTTTTAATTACCTTGCTATTTATGTTGTTCGTTGTTATTTCATCGAGAGCTTCAGGTGGAGAACCCGCCTTCAACGGGTATCAGCTGAAAACTGTCTTATCCGGTTCCATGGAGCCTGGTATTCAAACCGGTTCAATCATTGCAGTAAAGCCTGGTGGAGACATGACCCGTTTTCAAAAAGGGGATGTGATCACCTTTAAGGCTTCTGAAAATAAATTGATTACCCACCGCATTTATAAGGTGGAGGGCAAGGGTGACAACGTCAGATATGTCACCAAGGGGGACAATAACAACGCGCCGGATCCAGAACCGGTTCTGTCAGCCAATGTTGTCGCCCAGTATAACGGCTTTACCTTCCCTTATATCGGGTATGGAATGGAATTTGCTCAGTCCAAAAAAGGAACCATGTTACTTATGATTATCCCAGGAATTCTACTGCTCATTTACTCTGCCATCACGATTTGGAAAGCCATTCGGGAAGTCGAAATTTCAAAAAAAGAAAGTACTCTCTAATGTGAAACACGGACCGATTGTTCACTGCACTGATTATCTTTGCAGGTTCAATATAAAAAAGTCATATTCCCATTTACATGGGAGAGGGAGGATTAGACATGAGTTTGAAAAAGAAATTAGGACTGGGTGTAGCATCAGCAGCATTGGGGCTGTCTTTAATCGGTGGAGGTACATATGCATATTTCAGTGATTCTGCAGAAGCTTCCAGCACATTTGCAGCAGGTACACTGGATATCAATATAGACCCATCAACCATTGTAGAGCTCTCGAATATGAAGCCGGGAGATTATATCCTTCGTTCATTCGACCTTAAGAATGATGGAACTCTTGATGTCAAAAAAATTCTTTTGAACACAAACTACACGGTAACGGATGCTAAAGGAGATAACGCGGGAGAAGATTTTGGACGACACATCCAAGTTGATTTCCTCTACAACTCTGACAAAGACAATGATGTGATCTACAGCACAACGTTGGCTGACCTTAAGAAGCAAAAGAATCCTGATGCGGTTGCCAAAGGATGGATGGGCGAGAAAAAAGGCCTAAAAGCAGGGGATAGCGATGAAATGCTTGTCATGTTCACATTTGTTGATAATGGCCAGGACCAAAACAAATTCCAGGGAGACTCTTTATCTCTGAAATGGACATTCAATGCACAACAAGGTGCTGGAGAAGCGAAGTAAGGATTGAGGCAAAGGTGGGAATTTATTCTCACCTTTCCTTTTTACAACCAGAGGAAAAAGCGGCTAGCAGCTTTTAGTTTCAGTAAAGGAAGTCAAAGCCTTGCAAAATTTCATCGGAAAACAAATCAAACGCATGCGGCAAAAAAAGGGATGGAGCATCACCAAATTAGCAGAACGCTCCGGCGTATCCAAAGGGTATGTCAGCAGTATTGAAAACCATAAAACAAATCCATCTGCGCAAATGATTATGAAGGTTGCCAGAGCCTTGGAGGTACCGGTGGAAAAATTAGTGAATAATAATGAATATACCCTTGATCACGGTTGGGTAGAGCTGATCGTGCAAGCGAAGGAAATTGGGATTGACCGTGAGGAAATCAGAGAGTTTTTGGCCTATGAAAGCTGGAAAATCAAAAATAAGGGAATGTCAGATGATTCGGTTTGAAAATGGAATCTACCGGAGTGTGCTACAGGGAAATACGGTAGAGATTGTTTACAAAGGGGCAAACGTTTGTGAAATCTACCTCAATAACGTTTATGAAGGAATAGCCCCCTTTGATTATGTCAGGCAGAAACTCTATCAACAAGAGAAAAAAAGACGGCTGGCAGCCGCTTATTATAAACACTATGAATATAAAGAATTTGTACCCATTATTGATGTATCTATTTAAACAAGCCGACATGTACAAATGTCGGCTTAACTTTGCTTATTTCTCCATTTATTGAACTCAAGGAACTCTTTAAACTGATCCTTGCTGACTCCTGAATCCATGGCTTCCTTTACAAGCTCCGCCCATTCATAATCAAGTTCATTCTCATTCACTTCTGATTTTTCATTCAAAAGCTTCTCTACTGGAATATCGAGTACTGCTGATAATTTTTCCAACAATTGCACAGATGGATTGGTTTGGATATTTCGTTCCAGAGAGCTGAGATAGGACTTGGCGATACCTGCTCGTTCCGCTAACGCTGATAAAGAAAGGCCTTTCTCTTTTCGATACTTTTTTACAAGTTCACCAATCACTATTATCCCTCTTTTTTACTACGAATTTGATTATATTATACAATTAAGGTCAGCATCATGTAAATAGAAGGAAAGCGGCATCACAAGGATCTCTCTTTTATGTAAGTTTTTGCAGGAGGAGTAATATAGGTCTTTCGTAGGTATAAACGAACTTCTTCAATACTTAATCCCATTTTTTTAGCTTGCAGAATTAAATGAATCCACTCTTGGTCCAAGTGTTCATTGCTTGTCATTATAAATTCCTCCTCTTTCTGCTTTCTCCATTAAAATCAGTACCAGCGTTCTCAATGGTAAACAAAACCCTCATTTTTCAGCAGTCAAACAAGTTGTGCTTATTATACATTTTTCTCCAAATAGTAGTTCGTTTTTCATAGTTTTTATTATAAATGGGAATCCTCCGAAATTATGTCGTAATTTGACTGTTACATAATTGTAATATTTGAAAAGAAAACGGTTTCATTGAGAGAAAGCGCTTAATTGTTTAAGATAGAAGGAGAAATGAAAAAAGGGGCACATAAACAATGAAACAAGCATATTGGACTGAAATGGACGGAAAAGATGGGCTCAAGCACTTTAAAGAAGAATTTTATGTCAAAAAAGGTGTCTTGTATATGGACGGCAACTCATTAGGCCTTTTGTCGAAAAATGCCGAGAAGACGCTTGCAGAGGTTTTAACTGACTGGAAAGAATATGGTATTGATGGCTGGATGGCAGGTACACATCCCTGGTTTACGCTTAGCGAAAAACTTGGAGGAAAAATGGCTCCGCTTATTGGTGCCCATAAAGACGAGGTAATCGTCACTGGTTCAACGACCGGAAACCTTCATCAGCTTGTATCTACCTTTTTTCAACCTGCTGGCACCAAAACCAAAATTTTGGCCGATGAACTGACGTTTCCATCGGACATTTATGCGCTAAAAAGCCAGCTCCATCTAAAATCTTTAACCCCCGCTGATCATCTGTTATCCGTAAAAAGCCAGGATGGCAGAATGATAGAGGAAGAGGATATCATTTCCTCGATGACAGAGGAGGTAGCCCTCATTGTGCTTCCTTCTGTTCTCTACCGTAGCGGACAACTGCTTGATATCCAGCGGCTGACAGCAGAAGCACACAAAAGGGGAATCCTGATCGGCTTTGATTTATGTCATTCCATTGGAGCCGTTCCTCATGAATTGTCCAATTGGGAGGTGGACTTCGCTTTTTGGTGCAATTACAAATATTTGAACGGAGGTCCCGGCAGTGTTGCCGGACTCTATGTAAACCGCAAACATTTTAAAACAGCACCCGGTCTTGCTGGCTGGTTTGGTTCAAACAAAGAAAAGCAGTTTGATATGTCTCTTGAATTTGTTCCGTCAGATACGGCGGGCGCTTTCCAAATGGGGACTCCTCATGTATTAAGTACTGCACCGCTCATCGGGTCGCTCGAACTTTTTGCAGAAGCAGGAATGGGTCGGTTAAGGGAGAAATCGCTTCAGCTTACCCGCTATATGATGGAATTGATTGAAACGGAGCTATCTTCCTTTGGTTTTCACATTGGCAATCCAAGAGAAGATGAACGCCGCGGAGGACATGTATGCCTTGAGCACTCTGAGGCAGCAAGAATCTGCAAAGCATTAAAAGAAAATCAAGTTGTACCTGATTTCCGGGCGCCGAACGTCATCCGGCTGGCTCCCGTTCCACTTTATACTTCATTCCAAGATGTGCATGATACAATAGTACGGTTGAAGAAAATCATGAGTGAAAAGCAGTATGAGAAATTCCCTAATGTTAGAGAGGTGATTGCATAATGGGAAAACTGATCGATGTTTCCATGCCGCTAAGTTCAACCGTTCCCATCTGGCCTGGTGATACGCTATTTGCCTATGAATTGACATGGACGAAAGAAGAATCAGGTTCTGTAAATGTTGGACAAATTACGATGAGCACCCATACAGGCACCCATATTGATGCTCCCTTTCACTTTGACAGCCAAGGAGAACGGGTGTTGGAATTAGATCTTGATTTGTACGCCGGAACAGCGCTGGTTGTTGATGTCAGGGAGAGAGACTGTGTAAGGCCGGAAGATTTGGAAAGCGAACAGCTTGACGGTATTCAGAGGGTCCTGCTTAAAACCGGTTCATGGAAGGATCGAAGCGTGTTTCCGGCAGGCATCACCTGTCTTCATGAATCCCTTGCACCTTATTTATTTGATAAGGGAGTCCGTCTGATTGGTGTAGATGTGCCTTCCGTGGATCCCCTTGACAGCAAAGAGCTTCCCGCTCACCATGCTCTTCATGGTAAAGGAATTCATATCCTTGAAGGACTTGTGCTTGACGATATCGAGCCGGGAGAATACCATCTCATGGCATTGCCTCTTCCCTTAAAAGAAGGCGATGGCAGCCCGGTTCGTGCGGTATTAAGCCGATAGATCATCCTGGACACTGGTGCACGATGCGCCGGTGTCTTTTTCTTCTTAAAAGGAGCTTGCGCCTGATGGGCTCAGCGCACGCTGCGAAGCCCTGTAAAAGCGAGGAACCTGGAACGGAAAACAACACTTTCAAGACCAGCAAGCAACCCGCCACCTTTGTTTCCTGAACATGGATTGTTTATAATAAGAGAGAAGCTTAATGTCATACGGGGGAACATTATGTACAAGTATGGATTTCAAAATTACTTCGAAGCGAATTTTACTGCATTATATCCTGAAGTCGTGAAAAGCGGACACTGGATCAATGTGTATTTGACTTTCGAATTTTCAAAAGACACGATGCTGCCGGCTGATCTGACCGACCCGAGCGCATTGGTTGTGTTTGATCTGGAAGGCGAGGTACAGGATTTTATTGTCCATGATGAAGGGGTAGACAGTGAGTATAAATTCACGGATACCGAAAAGAAGAAATTGCTGGATTTTATTACCCAGCAGAACTTGATTTGAAGGAGTGAAAGCATGAAGATTAAAGGCATTGAACCAACGCCAAGTCCAAACTCCATGAAAATAAATATGGATGAAAGCCTGCCGGGAAACAAAAGGTACAACTATACAAAGGATAACCTGGAGGGCGCACCTGATTACATTAAAGAAATCTTTCAGGTAGAAGGGGTTAAAAGTGTATATCATGTGGCAGACTTTATCGCACTCGACCGCCATCCGCGTGCCGATTGGGAGGATGTACTTGCTGGCGTACGTGAAGTATTTGGAGATTCAGAACCAACACTGGAACAGGATAGCACTGAAGAGAACAAGGACGATGAGTATCTCGAAATTACCGTGTTGATTCAAATGTTCAGAGGACTGCCGATGCAGGTGAAATTAAAAACAGACAAGGAAGAGCGCCGTGCGGGTTTGCCTGACCGGTTCATGAAGGCGGCTCTCGAAGCACAAAAAGCATCGGATAACCTCGTTATGGAGCGAAAGTGGGAAGAACAAGGTGTCCGTTATGGAACCTTTGAGCAAATCGGTCAGGAAGTCGTCGATGAAATCTCTGCTGCTTATGATGAAGAACGGGTACACAAGCTTGTGGAGCAGGCGTTTGTCAGCGAGGAAGGGAAAAAAGCGCCAGAGGAAACCGTAACTTCCACTGAAGTAGCTGAAAAAATGAGAGATGAAGACTGGCAAACACGGTATGCAGCCTTAGAACGCATGAATCCAACAGTAGACGATATTATGGTGCTGAAACAGGCGCTGAAGGATCCAAAGCCTTCCATACGCCGGCTGGCCGTCGTATATCTTGGCATGATTGAAGACGAAGCGGTTCTTCCGCTGTTATATGCAGGATTAAAAGATAAGAATGTAGCAGTAAGACGAACAGCTGGGGACTGTCTGTCAGACCTGGGAAATCCAAAAGCGATTCCTGCCATGTGTGAAGCATTGGAGGATAAAAATAAACTGGTTCGATGGCGGGCGGCACGATTCCTGTTTGAAGCAGGAGATGAAACCGCCGTTCCGTCTCTAAAAGCGGCAGAAGACGATCCTGAATTTGAAGTTCGGCTGCAGGCGAAAATTGCGCTCGAGCGAATTCAAAGCGGAGAAGAGGCGGCCGGTTCTGTCTGGCAGCAGATGATGAGAAGCAGAGAAAATCAATAAATGTCAAAGAAGCGATCTTAGACCGGAGTCTGGATCGCTTTTTTTTTGCCTGGCAGTGAAAGGAAGTTTTTTATGTCCTGTGCCAGTTCTTTCGGTTTTTCTTCCATAATCAAGTGCCCCGTATCTTTGTATACGATCAGTCTGGAATTCTTCAAATCACCGTTTAGCCGTTTCCCTGTAGTTAACGGAATGACTTGGTCATCGTCACCATGGATCAGCAATATAGGATGCAAAATAGAATTGAGTTCAAACGGCTTCAAATCTCCTTCACGATGCCTGAGAAGACGGATTAAACTGTCAAAAAATCCTTCTTCCAAAAATTGCGCCCTGTAATCTCTGATCAGCTCATCGGTGACCAGGTTCATATTGTGAAGCACGCCGCTTAAATTGTTCTTGATGTCCTTTTTCAATACCCATTGCTTCAACCCCCAGGAAAAGAAAGGAAGATAGGAGCAGCAAATAATGGGAGTACCTGCCCGTTTAATATAACCACAGCAGCCAATAAGAATGAGCTTATCTATTAGTTTGCCGTCCTGGCGTGAGGCATGCAATGCGACCTGGCCGCCCATCGAGTGGCCAACCAGTACCACATTGGACCAGCCCATTTCCTCAATGAACGATAATACAAGCTTTCCATAGTTGGCCAGTGAATACGTAAAGCGCTTTGATTTTTCGCTTTTCCCAAATCCCGGGAGGTCGATGGCCACCACATGGTAGTCATCCGTCAAATAGGGGATCAGCTGGCGAAAGCTGATGGTGGAAGACAAAAATCCGTGAATAAGGATCAGAACTTGTGCCTCAGGGTTCGGTTGGTGAAAATCTTCATAATGAATCGTAACATCGCCGATCTTTTTCCGAAATGCCGGAGTAAGCAGCGGCGTATTTTTTGTTTCCATTGCATTCCTCCATCATCTTTTCGTCTTAGTTACTTTGCCCCATCCTGTTTTCTTTACCAAAAGAAAAAATTTCCTCGAACAGGCACAAAATCCGCACTTGCCTCTCTTCCTCTTTACCCCGGTCTGACATATTTTATTATGTGAGGACGTAACAGATGAAGGAGGTTTGTAATATGGCATATCCTTATGGTGGCGGTTTTCCGTACTATGGCTATGGTTATGGCTATGGCGTAGCCGGTGGTGGCGGATATGGCTATGGTTACGGCTGGGTTTGGGCCGTATTGATTATCATATTTATACTTCTCCTTATCTTTGGAGGTTTATGGTGGTTCTTTAGATAAGGATGTGAAGGGCTTGAAGTTTCGAGCTTCAGGCTCTTTCTATGAATAAAGCTGGCGAAAAAGGGGATAATGTATCAAAAAAATGGAGCGATCGGCGAATGCATAGCAAACATACCGTATTATATATATGTGAAGAATACTTAAGCGGCAATTGTTATTATTACAAAACCGAGCTGATTACCCATGATTCCTGGAGAAACCCGGAGTCTATTTCCTGGTCCCGCCCGCGTCCCATTTCAAAAGCGACTTTCATGAAACAGAAAAAGGCCGGATTCCGGACAGAACACCGAAAAATAAAAAAATCTCCAGCTGTGGTCATCGCTTTACATAAGGAAAGGGATGACCTGGCATCCATTGAATCAAGTTAGCCTTAAGTCTCTTGCAAAGAGGCTTTTTTTGGTGGAATAAAAAAACAGACGAGCCTGATTTTTTGAAAAAAAAAGCAGGCATGTGGTGGCATGCCTGCAAAGAAAAAGGGGATATCGAATGCTGCCTTATCAGTATGGACAGAGTCTCAAAAGATAAACCATAAAATGTGAAAAAAGAGGGAATACAAAAAAATGAGGATATGCGGTTTAACCGTAAAGTGATGAAAGGAGATGCATGATGACGGAATACAGAACAGCAAAAGATACGCTTGGAGAAGTTCAGGTGCCAAAAGAGGCCTATTATGGGGCCCAAACCCAGCGGGCAGTGGAAAACTTCCCAATCAGCGGGCAACGGCTTCCTTTTGCTTTTGTAAAAGCACAAGCGATCATTAAAGCGAGCGCAGCCGCCGCAAACCGGGACTGCGGAGAACTGGATGAGAAGAAAGCCAACGCTATTATTCAGGCAGCGGAGGAAGTAATGGAAGGAAAGCTTGCCGATCAATTTGTGGTTGATGCTTATCAGGCGGGAGCGGGTACTTCACAGAACATGAATGCGAATGAAGTCATAGCAAGCCGTGCATCCGAGCTTCTTGGCGGTGAGAAAGGGGATTGGAGCAACGTCCATCCCAATGACCACGTAAACATGGCACAATCCACGAATGATACGATTCATGTGGCCATCAACATCAGTACCGCACAGGAACTTTATGCTAAGCTGTATCCTGCTCTTGAAGAAACCATTGTGGCTCTCCGAAAAAAACAAGAGGAATTTCATGACATCATCCGATCCGGCCGGACCCATCTGCAGGATGCGGTTCCAATGAGGCTTGGCCAGTCGTTTGGAGGATACGCAGAAAGTCTTCAAAAAGTGCATGATGCGCTTAAACAAAGCGAGCCCTTCTTGTTTGAAATAGGCCTGGGAGGAAACGCAGTCGGCACAGGAATCAATGCGCATCCCGATTATAGTGAAAAGGCAATTAACGAAGTGGCAACGCGCACCGGTCTTTCGTTTACACAGCCAACCGACCGCTTCCGTTTTATGCAAAATAATGGCGCGGCGATCCAGGTCAGCGGGCATTTAAAGGAATTGGCCATTCATCTTATCAAAATCTCTTCGGACTTGCGATTGCTGAGTTCGGGGCCGAGAACCGGCATTGCAGAAATCCTGCTGCCAGCGGTACAGCCAGGTTCTTCGATCATGCCAGGAAAGGTGAATCCGGTCATTCTTGAAAATTTATACATGATTTGTGCGCAGGTTATTGGCAATGATACGTGTGTGACAACCGCGGGAATTGGCAGCCAGTTGGAGATCAATGTCATGATGCCGGTGATTGGTCTCAACCTCCTTCATTCCATTACGATTCTTTCTTCAGGGATGAGGACCTTCACTGAACGCTGCCTTAGCGGCCTGGAGGCCAATGAAGAGCGGATTAAAGAATTGATGGAGCAGAGCCTGGCTATTGCGACTGCACTGAATCCAAAAACAGGCTATGAAAAAGCCGCAGAAGTGGCGAAAGAAAGCTTCAGTTCAGGTAAGACGGTCAAGGAGATTGCCGTTGAAAAAGGATATATTACAAAAGAAGAGGCAGAAACATTGCTGAATCCAGAACGGTTGGTTTAACGAGAAAAAGTTTCCAATAACGCCAAATATGGGTATGGGGATGAGGTGAAACTCAAACTTATGGCCCTATTTGCTTGAAATTGGGCATGGGTTATCCTGTTACATTCATTTTCTTTTATCACCGGGTGTGTTATACTTAATAGGTTAAAAAATAGTTAGGAGTGTTTTCATGAATTTTGAAGTAGGTAGCATCGTTGAAGGTAAAGTAACTGGAATTAAACCGTTTGGTGCTTTCGTCGCTTTAAACGACGAAGTTCAGGGATTGGTTCATATCTCTGAGGTTTCTCATAGCTTTGTTAAAGATATTAACGACGTATTAAAAGTGGGGGATATTGTACAGGTAAAAATTCTTTCTGTTGACGAAGATTCAAAAAAGATTTCTCTTTCCATCCGTCAAACTCAGGAAGCACCAGCCCAAGCTCCTAAAAAAGAACGTCGTCCGGCACCTAAGAAGCAAGCGGCTCAAGATTCTTCCAAAGGCTTCAACACACTTGAAGCAAAGCTTAAAGAATGGTTGAAAGAGTCTACAGACCGTCAAGCTCAACTTAACAAGCGTCTTAAGAAATAATTGAAAAAAGCTCTTCCACCTGGGAAGAGCTTTTTTTTTATTGTTGTGGTTTTGTTACACGCGATTGGTTTCAACGCGGTCTTCACGTTCAACTTCATGAGATGGTTTGAAAAGAAGAGTCAGGCAATATAAACCGGATAGTCCAACCAATCCATAAACGATTCGGGAAAGTGCTGCATCCTGACCGCCGAAAATGGCTGCTACGAGATCGAATTGGAAGAACCCGATAAGACCCCAGTTGATTGCACCGATAATGACTAAAGCTAATGCAGTACGTTGTAATCCATTCATGGTATTGCCTCCTTAAGAATGAAATTAATTGCAGTAATAGGATGACTTCTCTTTGTTACATTTATACATTTCCACATGAACGAGAAGAATAAACCCATTTTTTGTTAATATTCAACTTTTGTTTAGTGTATTGTTCAATATTTGTTCATGTTAAATTGGGTTCAAGCCAATTTCTTTACTTTTAAAATCGGCATGATGGATAATACTAACGAAGTATTGGATCACTGGGAGGTAAAATAATGAATTCATTTGCGTACTATAACCCAACTCGATTAGTGTTCGGGAAAGGACAACTCAGCCAGCTCTCCTCTGAAATGGAGCCATATGGTAAAAAGGTATTGCTTGTTTACGGCGGTGGCAGCATTAAGCGCAGCGGCCTGTACGACCAGGTAACAAGTGAACTGAGAAAAATGGGGGCTGAGGTTCATGAACTTTCCGGAGTAGAGCCTAATCCACGATTAACTACCGTTAAAAAAGGTGTAGAAATCTGCAAGGAAAATAATATTAATTTCATTTTGGCCGTTGGTGGCGGAAGTGTTATTGACTGTACCAAGGCAATTGCTGCAGGTGCTAAATACGATGGCGACGTTTGGGATTTCGTCACGAAGAAAAGTACACCGAAAGAAGCGGTCCCATTTGGAACTGTGCTGACACTTGCTGCAACAGGTTCTGAAATGAACTCTGGATCGGTTATTACCAATTGGGAAACCAATGAAAAATATGGATGGGGAAGCCCGCTTGTGTTCCCTAAGTTTTCAATTCTTGATCCAGTGAACACATTTACTGTGCCAAAAGACCATACCATCTATGGCATGGTTGATATGATGTCGCATGTGCTTGAAACGTATCTCAACCATACAGAAAATGCGCTTCTTCAGGACCGTTTTGCTGAATCCATTTTGAGAACGGTAATTGAAACAGCACCAAAAATGGTGAAGGATCTTGAGAACTATGATCTTCGCGAAACCATCCTTTATAATGGAACAATGGCATTGAACGGAACGATCGCAATGGGCGTTCAGGGTGACTGGGCTACTCATAACCTTGAGCATGCCGTTTCTGCTGTTTACGATATTCCTCATGCCGGAGGATTAGCTATTTTGTTCCCGAACCTGCTTAGACATGTTCTTGATGAAAACCCTGCTCGCTTAAAGCAGCTGGCTGTTCGAGTGTTCAATGTGGACGCTGAAGGTAAATCAGACCGTGAAGTAGCTCTTGAAGGAATTGATAAGCTGTCTGCTTTCTGGACTTCCATCGGTGCTCCGAACCGTCTTGCGGATTATGATATTGATGACTCCAAGCTTGACCTTATTGCTGATAAAGCAATGGCTAATGGCGAGTTTGGCAATTTTAAAAAATTAAATAAAGAAGATGTGCTTGAAATTTTACGCATGTCCCTGTAAAGGATAGGGAAAGTAAAAGATGACCCACTTTACTTTTTAACGCAAATCAGGAAAGCCGTTTTCTAACGGTTTTCTTGAATTGTACTTTTTCGTTCTGTAAAGTAAAGAAGACTAATACAAAAAACGGAGGCGTGTACATTGGCCAGCAAACTACGTTTTGATTACAGCAAAGCTTTACCTTTTTTAGGAGACCATGAAGTAACGAATTTGTCAGCATTGGTGAAAGCCGCACATGAACAAATCCATAATAAAACAGGCGCGGGCAGTGACTTCTTAGGATGGGTGGATCTTCCAACCGAGTACGACAAAGAAGAATTTGCCCGCATTCAAAAAAGCGCAGAAAAAATTAAAAATGATTCCGATGTATTGATCGTCATTGGAATTGGCGGTTCTTATCTGGGAGCACGGGCAGCGATTGAAATGTTGAACCATTCTTTCTCTAACATGCTTTCCAAAGAAGAACGCAAAGCGCCACAGGTGATCTTTGCCGGACAAAATATTTCTTCTACGTATATGAAGGATTTGCTTCAATTGATTGAAGGCAAAGATGTTTCTGTAAACGTGATTTCAAAATCAGGAACAACAACCGAACCGGCTATTGCATTCCGTATTTTCCGCAAGCTGCTTGAAGAGAAGTATGGAAAAGAAGAAGCACGCACGCGCATTTATGCGACAACAGACCGTGCGAAAGGCGCTTTGAAAACATTGGCGGATGAAGAAGGCTATGAAAGCTTTGTTATCCCTGATGATGTGGGGGGACGTTACTCCGTCCTGACGGCTGTAGGACTTCTTCCAATCGCGGTTAGCGGTGTGAATATTGAAGAAATGATGAGCGGGGCAGCAGATGCGAGCAAGGCATATTCTTCTCCAGAACTTGCTGAAAACGAAGCATACCAGTATGCAGCAGCCCGAAACGCATTGTATAACAAAGGAAAAACCATTGAATTAATGGTGAACTACGAACCAAGTCTTCACTATGTTTCCGAATGGTGGAAGCAATTGTACGGTGAAAGTGAAGGTAAGGACAATAAAGGTATTTATCCAGCGTCCGTTGATTTTTCAACTGATCTTCACTCCATGGGTCAATACGTTCAAGAAGGACGACGCGACCTTTTTGAAACCGTGCTGAATGTGGAGAATGCACGCGAGGAAATTACCATTGAAGAGGACGAGCAAAATCTCGACAAGCTGAATTTCCTGGCTGGACAAACCATGGACTTTGTCAATAAAAAGGCATTTCAAGGAACACTTCTTGCTCATACCGATGGCGGCGTTCCTAACCTGGTAGTTAACATTCCGGAATTAACGCCATACCATTTTGGTTATCTGGTGTATTTCTTTGAAAAAGCATGTGCGGTCAGCGGATACCTTCTTGGAGTAAATCCATTCGACCAGCCTGGAGTGGAAGCGTATAAGAAGAATATGTTTGCACTACTTGGCAAGCCAGGTTTTGAAAAGGAAAAAGAAGAACTGGAAAAACTTTTATAATTCTTTGAGATGACCTCGATGGGGGGTCATCTTTTTTCATTTCCTTTCAGGGCTTATTTTTTTTCTTTTGGGGATGATAAACATAAACGAAAACCGAAAGAAACGGAGCGAAGCCATGATTCCTTTGGAAAGCAAGCTTGAAAATGAGGTATTTGCATTCAATGAGCTTGAGGATAAGCTGAAAGGGCTGGGATTTACCATCGCAGGAAACTGGGATTATAATCATGGATATTTTGATTATAAACTGGACGATGAGGTAGGGTATACGTTTGTAAGAATTCCTTTTACTGCCTATGAAAAGGAGGTTGACCAGCAAGGTTCTTTAGTGACGCTTGGAGAGCCTTTTCTGTTGACGCATAAATACCAGATCGGACTCGACGATCATGCCAACGCGGGAGCTGTGGGAGGAAGTTTTAATCAGTTCGCCGAGCCCCAGGACCCTGACGCCTCCATTGACGATAAATGGATTAGTATTGGCAAAACACTAGTGGAAAAAGCAGAAAGCCAGTTATTGGAGGAGTAGGGGGAAATCCTTACTCCTTTTGCAATGAACGGTGGCAGATTTGAGCCATTGTTTCTCCTGCCAAAGAAGTGGTTTTGATCAATTCATCTGCTCCCGCCCTTAAACTGTTATTCATCTGTTCGGATGTCAAAATTTCAGCCGCGACTGGGATCGAAGGATGAATGCCCTTTATCGTAATGATGGATAAAATGGTGTGCATGTCCGCATCCGATTCCTTTAAGTTTTGGTCCGCTGTCAGCAGCACGGTTTTGGCTTCGGCCAGGTTTGCTTTTTGCCAGGTGTCATCTGCTGAAGGATCTCCTTTTATGAAAAGCACACCCTCATCAGTCAAGGGATTCTGTTTAAGAGATGCATCCACAAGGATGATCTTTTGTCCGGTCTCTTCCTTTTGCAGGGTAAGAATGGTTTTTTTGGCACGTTCGTTCCATCCTACAATAATGAGGTGCCCGCTTCCTTTAAACATCAGTTTCCCCTCTCTGTACTTATTTTGAACCTGGATGACTGCTGAGGCTGCATTAACAGTGAAAAAGGCAATAAAGGAGCCTCCAATAAAAACCAAAATAATGGCTACAAATCGACCGTAAGAGGTTTTTGGAACAAAGTCGCCAAATCCAACAGTCGCAGCGGTCATTACTGACCAATAAACGCCTTCAAATATAGTGTGGAAACTGCCTGGCTCCAACAAATGAATAAGAATGCCAAACAAGATCATCAGTGAGCCTATGATGCTGAAAAGCCGAATAAGCATCGGCAGACGAAGATATGAAAAAATAAACTCCTCAAATTTCATAATGCACATCCTTGGGCAATTTATTTACCATTATGCCCGGTTATGTACGGAGTAAAACCAGCAAAAAGAAGCTGTTCGGACAAGAGCAGCTTCTTTTCTCGTTAACTGTAAAATTATAATGCACTAATGCTTTTAACATGTTTAGTCAGGATGCGGTGAATTACATTGTCTGCAAGGACTACAACATAGCCATTGGCACATTCAGTCAGGACACCCTCGATGGCATCCGGGCCTCCACGGTTGATTTTAACCTTTTTCAATGCCAGTCGGTCAAAAAGATTGTTGAACCCATATTCCCGATAATACGGTACATCCATTGCGGCAGCGGTTGGACCATGGCCGGTTGTTTTGCCTGTCATGCGTCCAGTGGTGCATCCCCCAGTACCGCCAGTCGCACGTCCAGTGCCGCGCCCGGTACCTTTGCCAGTGCCACGCCCGGTATCTTCGCAAGTGCCGCGTCCGGTACCTTTGCCAGTGCCACGCCCGGTACCTTTGCCGGTGCCACGCCCGGTACCTTTGCCAGTGCCACGCCCGGTACCTTTGCCAGTGCCACGCCCAGTACCTCTGCCGGTCCCACGACCAGAACCGCGTCCGGTTCGGCTTCCACTTTCACTTTCGTCCGCATTTGCATCGTTTTCTTCCTGTTCCTGAACAACGCTTACACTTTTCACATGATCGGTCTTGTAGTAAACGACACCTTCCTTCTCGGTGGCTAGCGCAATATAATCATATGTGCTTAGCAAAAGGACTCCCTGTCTGGATTCGGGGCCACCGCGATTAATCTTTACATTTTGGCCAATCATGTTGTCCATAATGGCGGAAAAACAGCTCGGTGTAAGATAGTCATAAAATTCCCCTGTTCCATTTTTCTCGCCGTTGTTGTCGCTTTGAAGGTCTTCTCCGACACTTTTTAAGTGACGTGCCGCATAATAGACGGCTCCCTCATCCGTTCCGACAACTATATAATTATGGCCTGAATGAAGCAGTTGGCCAGCTTTGGCTTCGGGACCTCCTTTATTGACATTAATCCTTCTGCCAATCATTGAGTTGATATGAAAATCAGACATTCATGTTCTCCTTTCAGAACCGTTGATTCGATTTTGTTGTTGCATAGTAAAAATATATGTAGACAACCATCGTTTGGCGCTGGTACAAGCGCCTTTTTCCATGAAAAACAACGCTTGCCTAATCGACATGAAAACAGATAGAGCCTGTGTGCTCTATCTGCAAAAAAGTACTCGATTAACTGATTAGCTTGATCTGCGGGAGTGGCGTGTTCTTCTGGTTCTTTTGGTTCTTCTGGTTCTTCTTCTTCTTGAGCTCGAACTTGAACTGCTGGAGCTGCTTGAACTGCTGGAACTGCTGGAACTTCTAGTTCTTCTTCCAGTACGTCCAGAGCGACTGGAAAGACCAGAACGACCAGAACGACCAGAACGTTTGCCAGAACGTTTGCCAGAACGTTTTCCAGATCTTTTGCCAGAACGTTTTCCAGATCTTCTGCTGGAACGTTTGCTAGATCTTTTGCTGGAACGTCTGCTTCTTCTTGAGCTCGAGCTCGAGCTGCAACTAGAACTTGAGCTCGAGCTGGAACTAGAACTTGAGCTTTCTTCACATGGATCATTATGCCATACGCTCATGAGTAGACCTCCAATACTTTAATATGGGAAAAGAACGGAGTATCATTTCTTTTCAAATATAATGTACGTAAGTTTTTACGTTCTGCTTGGATAAACGTCCAGAAAGGAGGCCCTTTTTAGCATTGATTTGTGACACTTACCTTCTTCTTAACATAGAGATAAGTATCAACCTAAGGAGAGATTGAAGAATCATGTCTAAAGGTATGTTGCCGGAGTATCGTCTCTCTGTCCCCATTAAAGGGGCCAAGTCAATAGAAAAGGGAAGATGGGCCAGCCAGCCGGTTAAAGGTACATTAAAAACCGAAAATCAATCTTATGAAACCACTGTAAAATATAGAGGAGCACACATCCGTAAGTTTCCCAAAAAATCATATGATTTTGTTTTTCCATCTTCCAGGATGTTTACAGGAGCTAAAAGGATTCATATGAATGCCGAGTACAATGATCCTTCCTTAATGAGGAATAAGCTGTCCCTTGACTTTTTTCGCGATATTGGCGTATTGTCCCCGGAAGCAAACCATGTCACATTGTACATCAATGGCTTTTATCAAGGTGTTTATCTTCAATTGGAGTCGGTCGATCAGCTTTTTTTGAAAAAAAGAGGGCTTCCTGATGGCAGTATCTATTATGCCATTTCAGAAAATGCCAATTTCTCAAAGTACAATCCTACAACCGGCAAAGCGAAACGGTCAGTCACATCAGGGTATGAAATTAAGTATGATCCCGAACATTCCTTTCATCACTTAAGAAAGCTGCTGAATTGCGTGCTGACTTCTACGGATAAAGAATTTCCATCAAAAATTGAACCTCTGCTGAATCTGGAAAGTTATTTTCGATGGCTGGGCGGTGCCGTCTGTACACAAAATTTTGATGGGTTTATTCACAACTATTCTCTTTACAAAAATGGGGAGACTGGACAGTTTGAAATCATGCCATGGGATTACGATGCCACATGGGGAAGGGATATTCACGGAGATGTGATGGAGAACAAGTATGTCCCGATCGAAGGGTACAATACGTTGACAGCACGTTTGCTGCTTCATGGAAATTATCGAAGACAATACAGACACGTGATGGAACAATTGCTTGAAGAAGCATTCACCATAGAATCCATGGAATGGAAAATTGAAAAGCTATATGCTTCCATACGGCCGCATATCATTAAAGATCCGTATAAGCACTACTCTCTGTCCAAATTCGATAAGGAGCCAGAATACATTCTTGCATTCATCAAGAAAAGAAATAAATATTTAAAGAAACGGCTTCATCGCCTTCAATAAAAAATCCTGCTGAACATGTTGTTCAGACAGGATTTTCTTATGCTGCATCATCTGCACTTGCTGCAAGTGTATTGACTTCCTCTGAGGGCTGTTCGTTTTCCTGTTCCATGTCTGGAAGGGAGTCTTCCTGAACAGGAGCGGAGTCAACCACGGCTGGTTGCTGTTTATTGTGAATAAACCCGGCACAGTCCGAATCCTTTGATGCCTCTGAAAGAGTGGTGTCTTGTTGCTTTTCACTGACCGGAACTATCCTTTCTTCTTGAGGTTCTTTTGTCTGAACAGCTATATCTTTTGAATCACGAGAGGGCTCGACAGCTTCACTTTTTGCTGGTTGTTTTACGTTGCATTCCCCTGCCGTTTTAGGTTTATCCGTATTCTTACTTTCCTCACGGTCTTCAGGGCTTGCCTGTTTCGCTTCTTCTTTTGGAACCGAAACAGGAGCAGGAGAAGTTTTTTCTTCTTTATCATTTTCTTTAGGAGGTATAACAGCGTCAGATCCTTTTGATGCTTCATTGGCAGAGGCCGCTGCTGGTTTATCCGTTTTCTTTTCGGGTGCTTGTGTTGTTGACGGAGCACTTTGCTTTACTGGCTCAGAAGCAGGTTCCTTCACCACATCAGAAACCGGAAAAGAAACCGGCTGATTTTTCGTGCTTTTGTTGCCAGATTCTGATTGTCCGGACTGCATTGGAGCAGGGAATTCGGCAGATGCTGGATTACTCATACTGCCTTCTGCTGCTCTCTTTACTGGAGCGGTTTGATCAACTGCAGTTTCCGTTGGTTCACTGCTTTTCACGTCTTCGTGATCCTTCAGAATCAGGACGGGATCCGGATTAACCGTAGATGAGGTTACTGTTAGGCCAATGTCATCCAAAGAAGGTTCGTTATGAACAAAAACAGAGACATGTTGATATTCTCCAGGAGGCGTTGAGGAAAGCAGGTCGCTGATCGGGCCAACCTTATCTGACAATTCCTGAATGCTTTTTTTCTTGATATCGCTCTGCGTAATGGGTATTCCTGCTTCTTTTGCCGCCATGAAAATAGCAAATTTCGCAGGTGGAAGGCCGCTTTTTTTGGCCCGTTTTCTTTCTTTGTTGGAAATGATCAATGAAGTCATGTCTATTTTGTTTTCCAACGCTTGTTGTTCCATTAAGGAATTAATTTTCTGCTCAATTTTCTGCTGTGTTTCTTTACTCACGTCCTTTGTCAGAGTCGTGGTAACAATAACTTCCTGATCGGGTTTGATAAACCCTTTGGCACGGCAGATCTTGAAAATGTCCTCGGTCACTTTCTCAAGAGGCTGCCCAGGGTAATCTTCAAGAAGAGCAACCAGTTTTTTACCGTCCGAATTATAGGCAGTTATGTGCTGAACCCGCATGTCATCATCGATGGACAATTCAATGCTTGGGTTCATCTCTATGCCAACGTAGGCGTAAACGCCTTGACCAGTGTTGGGTGCGAGCTGGAAAAATAATAAGAGGATGGCAAAGGTAAACACGGTTGCAGATTTCCAGCTAAATACTGGAAGGCTGAACATCGGTTTTCGTTTCGGTTCATTAGGCAGGAGAATATCACTTCCTACCGCATAAGGCTGTCCATTGTTTTTTAACTTTCGAAACACACCGCCCTCAGATAGAACGATGATGTGGTGCCGTTTTACTTCTACCACAATTCCTTTTGTCATCATAAGGGCCTCCTATTCCGGCAAATAGCCTTTAAGATATTCATAGTCTTCAATAATAATGAGAGCAACAGCGATAATATAAGGTGTGTATCGTCTAATGCTCTTGCTTGGAAACTTTTCTGAAAGCTGGGATGCAGGCAGACCTTTTTTTGTTAGAAAAAGAGATTTAAGTTCTGTATTGTTTGCTATGTATGAGGCTATGGTGTAGGCATCGAGTCTGCTTTTCTTCGATTGGGGAGTTAACTTTGGCATCTCGTAAATGTTAATGCCAAATTGCAAAAGTCTGCTTTTGTAATGTTCGATTTCCTTATCGGGTGAAATGGATTTAGTTTGCAGATGAGCTGCAGCAGAAGAACGGGAAGCAAGGTCAGGTGATGAATGGGTCTTAATATTCATTTTTCTCCGTTTAAGCCAGCTGATCATAACCGCCCTCCATTTCTCCTATACTATATTTAGAAAATAATAACTCTCAGATTATAGTATGGAAAGCTAAAAAAAAACAGGTACAATAGTCATACTTTGATGATTTATGGGGAGGAAAAAAGTTTGGTAATGATTACAGTTTACTAGATTTTCCGACCGGAAGCTTCCAAAAGATAGGAAAGGACCAGGATGAGAACGGGACCTTCGTTCCATGGCTTTTTCAGTATATCGTTGCTACTCTTTAATAAAGGATTGAATTTTCTGAAAACGGAGGGAAGTAATGATGAAAAAATGGAAACAGCCGGGCGCGGTCATCGTCGGTCTGAGTATGATTTTGTCAGCAGGGACACCGGTTTTCGCTCAAGGCAAGCAAGAGCAAAGCAGTCCGATCAGCTACTTCAAACCGGGTGACTGGAATTATCCTGGCTCCTCATCCCCAGTTATTCACAAAGGCACACCAAGAAGTGCTGGGCTTTATCCGGATGCGTTAAACAGTATTGACACGACCATGAATAAAGCGATGGAAACGAAGATGTTTCCCGGCGGGGTGGTTTTGATCGCAAGAAAAGGATCCATCGCCAAGTGGGATGCTTATGGTTATGCTTCTCGTTATACGGACGATCAGTATACGGAGTTGGAGCATCCGGTTCCCATGAGGAAAGATACAATATTTGATTTAGCGTCTATCAGCAAAATTTTTACAACAACCGCTGCTATGAAGCTGTACGAGCAAGGGAAATTCCAACTTGATGACCCTGTATACAAATATATTCCAGAATTTAAGGAAAACGGAAAAGAAAAAGTGACCATCCGGCAGCTTCTCACACATACATCGGGTTTTGAGCCGTTTATCCCGGTCTACAAGATGGGAACAAACCGGGAAGATCGGCTGCATATTATTTTAACCTATCCGCTCAAAAATTCGCCCGGCACTACCTATACATACAGTGACTTGAACATGATTACTCTCGGGGTGCTGGTCGAGCGGCTTTCTGGTAAACGTCTGGATGAATATGTGAAAGAAGTGATAACCGGCCCGTTGAAGATGAGGGATACAATGTATAACCCTCCGGCCTATTTGAAACCAAGAATTGCCGCAACCGAATATGAACCTTATATTAACAGGGGCATGGTATGGGGAGAAGTACATGATGAAAACGCATGGTCACTTGATGGAGTGGCTGGACATGCCGGCGTTTTTTCTTCGGCTCATGATCTTGCTGTCTTCGCCCACATGTTCCTGCAAAATGGAAAGTATGGCCACACAAGGATTTTAAAACCTTCAACCGTCAAATTACTGGAGGAGAATCAGCTTCCTCAATTCCCTTCCGACTCTCACGGGCTTGGCTGGGAATTGGACCAGGGCTGGTACATGGACGCACTGTCTGACGCGACCACACTTGGCCATACCGGATTTACCGGAACTACGATGGTCATCAGCCCCAAAAACCAGACGGTTGTTTTAACATTGACCAACCGTGTACATCCGACACGAACAATGCCATCAATTAATCCGGTTCGCCGCGATGTGGCACGTGCTGCGGCAGATGCTATTCCTGTTTCTCTGGCTAATCATGAAAAAGCCTGGTTTGCGGGATATGGTGATAAGGTTTCCCGGCCGTTGGTTTATGAATTAAATAAACCGGCCTCAACAGTAAGCTTTGAAACCTGGTTTGAGATCGAAAAAGGAAGCGACAATGGAACCGTTGAAGTATCTGCAGATGGTGTCAACTGGCAGAAAACAGCTTCTTCCTTTACAGGAAAAAGCAACGGCTGGAAGAAGCAAACCACCGCCTTGCCGGCTGGCACAAAGTTTATCCGTTTTCTATATACGACCGATGCCAGTGTTAACGGACGAGGCTGGTATGTAAAAGACGTGAAAGCAAAGGATGCATCGGGAAAAGAAATCGCAAAAAAGGTCACCGACAGCCAGTGGACCAAACGAAATCATTAAAAAATGTACGGCCGCCGCTTCTGTGGCGGTTTTTTTTATTTAAATTGTCCGTTCAAAACTGACACCTTTGACGTTTGCGTCATAGTAAAGGTATACTTTTAATAAGGGAGTGAGTCGGGTGAACTGGATTAAAATTGATGAAGCAGCAAAAATTACGGGAATTACCAAACGTGCTATCCGTTATTATGAAGAGATTAGTCTGATTCAGCCTCCGGAGAGAAGTGACGGGCAAGTGCGTTTGTATACCGATGAAGACATCAAACAATTAAAGAGAGTGGTTGATGCGAAGGAAGTACTCGGTTTTTCTTTGCAGGAATTGCAGCACTTCCTAAGCATTAAAGAACGGGTGCTCGAACATAAGGATCAATATGAGTCGACGAAAGATACAACCATTCAGCAGTCGGAATTGGAAGAGATTGCTGTAGGGCTAAAAGAGCAGGAGAAGATGCTTCAGCATAAGATGGAGAAGATGAAATCCTTTCAGGGAGAGTTGAAGGATTTGATCCAAAAGGTCGACAGCTTGCTGAACCTTTAATGAAAAGAGGCAAAAAAACCACGCGTATCTGTCATGATCAGCGGGTTTTTGCCTCTTTTTTTTATGATAAAAGTTCATGATTATGGTGATACTGGGAGTAACCCAGCTAAAAGAGAGGAATACGCATGGAAGTTTTTCCGGTCATACATACGAACTTTTGGGATGGAGTGCTTGCCGTGCCGCTGGTTCTCCTGCTGACACAAATCATCAAATGGATAACACCTGTTCCCAAGGCATTAATTCCCTCGGTTGCGCTTTTGCTCGGCCTTCTTCTTTCCATTTTGTACAGCCATCGACATCATTTGATCGCTGGTGTGTTTATGGGCTTTTTTTATGGATATGCAGCAATTGGAAGCTTCTCGGCATCAAAGAATTCATGGCATGCTTTTAAAGAGAAAGTTAGAAAAAAGGAACATTTTCGATAACTGCAGAGCCGGTTGTTGGGAAAAAGACAGAGGATGCGTTAGGATTCACATAGTAAGACAACAGGGGGGAAACGATGAAAATTGCGGCAATTATCGGAAGTTCGAGAGCGGACGGAAACACACAGCAGTTAACCGAGCTGGCACTTAAAGGGGTAGACTATACACCGATTATTTTAAAAGAAAAACAGATCATACCCATCGATGACTTAAGACATGCAGCAGGCGGCTTTGAACCGGTCGCTGATGATTATGAGAATGTGATCGATACTGTACTCGAGCATGATATCCTGCTTTTTTCCACACCGGTATACTGTTACGGGATGTCCGGCCTTATGAAGAATTTTGTGGATCGGTGGTCCCAGAGTTTGCGTGATGACCGTTTTGCCTTTAAAAAAGAAATGAGCCAAAAGACGGCCTATGTGATTACATGCGGCGGTGATCAGCCGAGAATAAAAGCACTGCCTTTAATTCAGCAATTTCAATACATATGTGATTTTATGGGTGTTTCATTTGCTGAATACATCATTGGAACAGCCAATGCACCACATGATATTTTAAAAGATGAAAGAGCACTTGCTGAAGCAAAACGCTGGAATAAACTGTTTTTAAAATAAATTGAGACCAATTTAAGCAAAGGTGAGGAATTATCCTTACATTTGCTTATTTTTTGTAAAGATATGCATATTTCATTGCAGAACTGCTTAATATTACTTATACTTACTTAAGTAAGGGGGCGAATGAGGCATGTATCAGGATGAACGTATGGAAGCTATTCTACATTACTTAAAAGAGCACGAAAGGGTCGATATGGAAACCATCTGCAACATGAATAATGTCTCACGGGATACTGCCAGACGCGACCTGGTGAAACTGGAGGAAGAGGGGAAAATCGTACGTCTGCGCGGCGGGGCAAAATCACCTACTCTTTTTCATGATGTGTCCAACTATGATGAGCGGCTGCAGAAAGCTTCGGAGGAAAAGAAGCGCATCGGTAAATATGCGGCAGGCTTGATTCTGGATGGCGACCATCTGTTGTTGGATGCCTCTACCACCGTTCAATTTTTAGCAGAAAATATTCATACAAAAGACAACGTGGTTGTCACAAATTCGATAGATATAGCAGGGATTTTATCCAAAAAAGAAGATATTTTCATTCATTTGCTTGGAGGGCTGCTTAATAACAGTCACCGCTCGATCTATGGATCGAGAACCATACAGCATCTCGCAGATTTTAAAGTCAACAAGCTGTTTTTGGGAGCCTGCGGCATTTCTTCAGATGGCTTGACCATTCCTTTTGAAGAAGAAGGGTTTTTGCTGAAAGAAATGATCAGCCGCTCAGACCAGGTCATACTGCTTGCTGATTCATCAAAGTTCAATCGAACCTATTTTCAAAAAGTATGCGGGTGGAACAAGATCGACATCCTAGTAACAGATCAGGAAATGGAACCAAAGCTGAAAAAGCAGCTGGAACAGTTTGAAATCGAAATCATCGTACTATAAAAAGGAGGAAGTTATGAAATTAATTGCAATCGATTTGGATGGTACATTGTTGAACAAAAAAGGTTCAATCAGTCATGAAAATGCGCAGGCTATAAAAGAAGCTCAGATGATGGGGCATGTTGTTTCCATTTGTACAGGACGTGCGGTGGAAGACGTGTTGAATCTGCTTCAGGAAGCGGGAGTAGAATGTCCGGTCATCGGTGCGAATGGAGCCGTTCTTTATGCTGACGGAAAAGTGGTGGACCACCATCCGCTTCAAAAGGAACATGCTGCTTCCATTTTAACGAAGTTGGAGGAACTTCAGGTATTTTACCATCTTCATACCAATAAAGGGATCCATACACCTGACTTTGGTCAGGAAGGGATTCAGGTGGAAATCGATATGGCGAAATCCGCCAATCCGGAATTAAATGCAGAGGAATTGTGGGATGCGGCTCAAGGTTATTTAAAGCAATTCGGTCAGATTTCCATTGATTCATTTCGGTCCATCTGGACAGAAGACCTCACCGTCAATAAAATCCTGCCTTTCTCCTACTCCGAGAAGAAGCTGGAAGAAATCTACCGTTTTGCCAAACAGTTTGAGGATCTGTCTGTAACGAGTTCCGCTCAGCACAACCTTGAAATTAACGATGAAAAAGCAAACAAAGGCAATGGGATACTGGGTATGGCTGACCATTTTGGAATTCCGCAAGAGAACACAGTTGCCATTGGAGACAATATGAACGACTGGCCCATGATGAAGACTGCGGGTACGGCTATTGCCATGGGAAATGCGCTTCCTGAAATCAAGGAGATCTGTCATTTTACCACCCTTGAGAACGATGCACACGGTGTAGCTCACGCCATTCGGGAGTTTGTCCTTAAACAAGCATTGGTGTAAAAATAAAAAGGCCTGCTGGCGTAACCTTTTTGGGCGTAACGGCAGACCTTTTTTGTTTATGAAGCTTCTGTTTTCGGGAACGTAAACCCTTCACCGAAGACATCCCTGACATCATGGACGACCACAAACGCTTTTTCATCCATTTTTTGAACGATCTTTTTTAGTTGAAACAATTCCTGTTTATTGATGACTACGTATAAAATTTCTTTTGATTCCTTCGTATAGCTGCCATGGGCAGAAAAAACAGTCACGCCCCGGTCCATATCATTGTTCACCTTTTGGGCAATTTGCTCCGCATGCTGAGAGATGATAGTGACCGCTTTTCGTGTATCGAAGCCCTCAATAATATAATCAAGAACTTTGGTTGAAATATAAATGGAAATCACTGTGTACATCGTATTTTGCGCTCCGATGACAAAGTAAGAGCTCATGACCACCAACAGGTCGATGCCAAGCATAGCCCCGCTGATACTCCACCCAAAATATTGGTTGGCCATCCGTGCCAGGATGGTGGATCCTCCGGTGGTTCCTCCAGAACGAAGCACCAATCCAAGCCCGATTCCGATAAAGATTCCGGCAAAAACGGTGCCTAGAATTGTATCCTTAACGGGTGAGCCCCACCCTTCGGTCAGATGAAGAAATACAGAAGTAAATACAATGCTAAAAACCGTATAGAGAGTTACCCGCTTATTGAGCAGACGATAGCCAATGATTAATAAAATCCCATTCATAATGAAGTTCGTATAACTGGGCGACCAGGAGAAAAGATAGTATAAAATCATGGAGACACCGGTGACCCCGCCTTCTCCAAGTTCATTTGGTATGGCAAAGCAGTTCACGCCGAGAGCGAAAAAAAAGGATCCAATAATAATGAGTGTGAACTCTTTTACAGTGCTGTTCATCGTAATACCCCCCTAAATAAAAAAATCAAGCAAAGAAACCAACCGCACAGGGTTGGCTGCATGTCTATGATAATGAAAATAAATGGCTTAAGAATCCAGAAATCAATATATCATGCCTTGAAGCGAGTTTCAAAGGAATTATGTAAAAAACCTGCATGGCCTCTTTTGGCATGCAGGCTAAATCCGGGTTTAGCAGCAAGGAGGTGCACCACAGGAGATGTTCTGGTGATGAACCTGACAAGTCTCGTATTGGGAAACAGGATATTCATGAACATGCTGGTATAATACGTGGTTCACATGCTGAATTTGTACAGGATGCACGTGGATAACCTCTTCCGTGTGATAATGCTGCTGAACACAACACTGGGTGGGATGAACAATGACATGCGGGCAGTGGCAGCCATAGCCATAATACATAATGCATTCTCTCCTTTTTCTCATCATTATTGACTGTTGCTTCACTTCTTAATTTATGATGAGTGCTAACAATCTGTAAGGGTACCTGTCTATAAAATAGGATTTAGGCTGGGAAAAAAGGAGATAATGAGAACAGGTGATAACATGAAGCTAAATAAAAAAAGCAAGAAGCTGTACAGTGATGCCATTGATCGCATGCAAGAGGGGCTTGAAGCCATGATTGATCTCTATAACGAAGCGGAGGATGACATCCCGCTGATCAACTTTGAAAAAGAGGTTCAGGAGGAAATCGAAAAAGCGAAAAGTAAATATGGAAGTGCCTTTATAGATGACAAAATCAATGCCATCGTAAAAGAGGTGCTGTCCTTTTTGCCGCCAGATCAGCAAGAGTAATGCAGAGAAACCAAAGATTGTAAACAAAATTCGTAATTTTTTCATAAAATTTCCTATTTTTTTACCTTTTTTTGCAAAAAATCCGTTATACTTAGAGCGTATAAACGTTTTGTAAAGATAAGGTGATGGTAGTGAAAGGTTACATAGGGGAAGCAAGAAAAAATGCAGGAAAAAGAGAAGCTGCGGTTTTGTTGGTTTTGGCCGTGATTGGTCTGGTTTTTATTTTTGGTTCATGGCATGCCAATAAGATTAAAGCAACCACTTCGGAGGAGAAGCATTATACCGAGAAAATTCATAAGGAGAAATACGTTCCGAAATTGAAGGGAGCTTCAAAAGAAACCCTTGAGCTGGGAAAAAAGGAGAAACAAAACAGCAAAGAAAAGAAAGTAACTTCCAAAGTTTCTATTAAAAAAGCTCAGGAAGAACAAAAAAAGACCAAGGAAAAAGCCGTAGGTGCAGCAGCAGTACATAAAAAACCGGCCGGGCAAAACCAAGCGAAAACGGTGTATTTAACCTTTGATGATGGTCCTTCAAGGGTTTCAGACGGAATAATGGATGTGCTCAAGAAGTATCAAGTGAAAGCAACCTTCTTTATGCTTGAACCCAATATGCTGAAGTTTCAGGATCAAGTGAAACGGATGGACCGGGAAGGACATAGTCAGGGGCTGCATGGAGTCTCTCATGATGCCAAAAAGATTTATCGCTCGAAGGAAACCGTCGTTCAGGAAATGGATCAGGCGAACCGGGCACTGCAAAAGATTACTGGCAAAAGAACCGCGCTGATCCGAACGCCATACGGAAGTGCTCCATACATGAAGCCGGATTACCAAAAGGCGGTCAAAGACAAAGGCTATGAGCTCTGGGACTGGACGATTGACAGCATGGACTGGTCCTATAGAAGCCCGCAATATGTGACAAATTCAATCCATCAAATAAAAAAAATGGAGCACCAGACCGAGCCGATTGTCATTTTAATGCATGAACGGAAAGAAACGCTCGAAAGTCTGCCCCAGCTGCTGGGTTATTTAAAGAAAAATGGATATACGATGAAAAGAATTGAAAGAACCATGAAGCCTGTCACCTTCCGGGTTTCCAAGGCAGCTTCCTAAAGGTTTACTCGTTAAAAAGCTCTTCCACCATGGAAGAGCTTTTTTGGCTAAATATCATAATTCATACTTTCCTGAGAATTTTTTTGTTCTTTTTGATCCCAGGCGATCAGGACGACATCCAATTCCTTTTCCATGGCATCCAATTTTGCTTTTTGTTCACTTGTTAAGTGAGCCAGGTCAAATGCTCTCATTTATGTATCCACCTCCAATTAGCTATACCAAAAGAATGCCCGCGTTTGATGGAAACTATCCTTTCAAAAAAAATCCCACTGCCTTTAGCGGGCAGTGGAATTTTTGTGTTGATTCAATTAATAATCAGAGTCCCAGTAATGGCCGTCATACATGTCGCTTTGTACACCCATTACATCGCCTCGCGGGCCAGGAGACCTCCAGTTGCAATCATTGTCATCCATCTCACCCATTGTATTGCCACGGCAGGCAAGACAATCCTGGATACATTGCCTTCGGCGACTGCCGAATTGTGAACGGCAAACGTTTTCACAGAAGCGTCGGCAGCTTGGCCGCCGGTTTGGACTTTCATTCATTGCTCCCATCACCGGGTATTCATTGGTGGGTCGTGAGCCGCCGCAGTTGCAATTTTGAGTGACTTGCGTTGGCCGTTGATTCATCGCTCCCATCACCGGATTTTCATTGGAGGGTCGAGAACCGCCGCAATTACATTGAACAATCTGAACCTGACGACGATTGCGGTTTCGACGTCGATTCTGTGTCCCTTCCACCTGGCTGCTGGAAGTTCTGGAACTGCTTGATGATGATTCAATTTCAAACTCGAAACGGGCAGTGCTTGATGAAGAGCGGCGCCGGTTTCTGCTTGAGGAATCACTTCTTCTTCTTCTTCTTGACATATTATTTCACCCCTTTGAAATACTCTATTCACCTTCTTGTCTGATAGTTAGGGACAAGTATCCTGCTGGGAGAAAAAAAGGCTCAGGAAAGCTCTTTGATAGTGAATAGAATGATACCAGCCAACATATCATAGTAAAAAATTCAGACGTGGCAAGGGAAGGGGAATTCTGATGATTTGTTTGGGCGAGGTACTGGATCAAGCAATCTATCGTGAGCGGATTGCCATTATAGAGGACAAGCAGGAAATTATGAGAACCTTTGGCCTTGAAAAGGAAGATTGGCTTCAGCTTTGGAACATTGATAACCGGATATTAACGCTATGTTATCATTCATTGGATCCGGCTTTTGACCGGTTCATTGTTGTATATGATTATTCTTATTTTTGTGAAGATCAGGAAATGAAAGAAGCCATTATCTGGCACGAAATCGGCCATGCGGAATTTCCAGTAACAGAGGGGAATATTGATTTGTATTCTGAGAAAAAGTGTGATGAGCTCGCGTTTCATAAAGGGTACAAAGCAGGACTGGAGGCTTTTTTGAACTTAACATACAAGATGGCTGAAACATTAAACAACCAGCTTTTGATTAACATGACGGACGAGCGGTTAAAGGCTTTACGATTATTAATGAGTTAATAGAAAAACGGATGGATCCGATGCGGGTCCATCCGCTTTTTTGTTTAAGGAATAAGTAAAATCTTTCCGGTACTTTTTCTACTTTCCAAAAAACGATGAGCTTCTGCTCCCTGTTCAAGTGGATAGTAGGTCATTTCGGGTACTTTTACCGCACCGGACAGAATCAGGTCAAAAAGCTCCTGGGACCGTGATACACGCTCCCAATGGGAGGTAATAACATTCCAAAGATCGCCTCCGGTTAATGTTTTCGATGTATCCATCAGCATGCGGGGATCTACCGGAGAAGGGTCACCGCCAGCCATTCCATAAAAAACAACAGTACCACCGGTTCTCACCGCTTCAAAGCTATCCATCAATGTGCTCCCGACAGAATCATAAATCACATCGACACCTTGGAGGCCTGATGAAGCTTGTTTTACTTTATTGACCCAATCTTCATTATAAAGGAAAACATGATCAGCACCTGCAGCGAGTGCGGCTTCCTTTTTTGACTCTGATGAGGCAAGCCCGATGACTTCTGCTCCGAGCGCTTTGGAAATCTGGATCAGAAGCTGGCCCACACCGCCTGCTGCCGCATGAAGGGCAAGAAGGGTTCCTTGCCCAACTGCATAACTGTCCCTTGTTAAAAACTGTGCAGTCAAGCCTTGCAAAAGGATGGAAGCAGCAGTTTCAAAGGATATTTTCTCTGGCAAGGGGATAAGATGATCCTCGGGCACGGCAACGTATTCAGCATTGGCATATGGAACATCCGCAAATGCGACACGGTCGCCTTCTTTCACATTCTGTACGGAAGAACCCACGCTTTTTACCACTCCAGCTCCTTCATAGCCTGCAATATAGGGAGGATTCCCCAGTAAGTGATAGTTTCCTTTTCTTCGGTAAATGTCGGCAAAATTAAGTCCAATAGCCTTCATTTCAACCAAAATTTCATTCGCATTCAGTTCCGGAGTTGGAACATCCTGATACTGAAGGACTTCAGGTCCTCCAAATGTATGGAAGGTCAGTGCTTTCATTTTTATGCTCCTTACTTCAAATGTCGTATCCTCATTCATTGTATACAAAATGAATCGATTTCACTAGAAAGGTGATTAAATCAGAAAAAGGTTTAATGGTTTAATCGTTGTGGAAACGGTTTATATCTTGGATGGGAGGCATTTTATAATGCTAAAAAATATTGTAATGGCAACGGGTATGGTCTTTCTGCTTGCAGGATGTTCTTCTGGAGGCGACAGCGGAGGTGGAAAGGGCGGAGGCACGGTAGATTCCGCTGCGGCAGAAAAGTCTTTTAAGCAAAATTGTGCAAGCTGCCACGGAAACAACTTGGAAGGCGGAACAGGACCTGCTTTAAAAGAGATTGGAAAAGAGCACAGTAAAGATGAAATTTTAAAGCAAATTAAAAATGGCGGAGGCGGCATGCCTGCCGGTTTGATTAATGGTGATGAAGCAGAGAATGTGGCTGTATGGCTGGCCAGTAAAAAATAAGTGGAAAAGAGGCACCTGTTTTATGAATAGGGCCTCTTTTTTGATGAGCGCTAAGTAAGTGAAGCCCCTTTGTTGAGGTGAGTCTTCTTTTGTTTGTCCTGGACGAGGACAGCAGAAAAGATAATGAGCAGGATTCCTGCACATTGCCAAAGTGTAAGCTTTTCGTGAAAAAGAAAAAAACCGGCCAGAGTCGCTACCACCGGCTCAACCGTTGCGACAATCGCTGCCTTGCTGGGCTCTACCTGGCGTAATCCAACCGTATATAAAATATAAGCAAGCACAGTGGGGACTATACCCAATCCAATGATATAAAGCCAGACTTTCATGTCTTCAAAAAGGTGAGCAGAATGAGATAATCCGCTGATCGGAAAGAGAGCGCACCCGGCAAAAACAAACGTATACGTCGTGATGGTTAACGTTTTGTATTTGGCGGAGGCTGCCTTACCGAAAATGCTGTATAACGAGTAGCCCAATCCTGATCCCAGCCCCGTGAGCAATCCGGTCCACGTTATACCACCGTTAGAGGCTGGCAAATAGCCCACGACAAACACACACCCGAGAAATGTGACCAAAAGGGCGGCCACTTTCTTTTTTGTAATAAGATCACGGAAGAAAATCCTCGATAAAATCAGGACAAAGGCGGGCGCTGTATACAGCAGAACGGCCGCAACCGACAGAGATACTTCATTCATGGTTTTGAAATAACACCAATTGAAAAAGGCGATGCTGAGCAGCCCGGTACCGATAAAATAATAGCTGTCCCTGATGTGTATTTTAAGAAGTGACCGGTTTAGAAAGAAAGTAAGGATCAAAAAGGAAACTGCAGCGCTCAAAGCGCGTAAAACAACAATTTGGATCGGAGTGAATCCCATAGAAGATAGTTCTTTGATAAAGATGCCGATCGTTCCCCACAAGGCTGCTCCCCCGGCAATCCAAAGATAAGGCCATTTCAAGCAAATACACCTCCATAGCGTTCAGATTCCAGACTCTCCTAGCGTATCTTACAATCAACAAGTTCTCAAACGCGGGGCCTTGTCTTCCAAATTTTGCTCGTTTCTCTCCTGTATAACGGGATGAGGGGCAAGGAAACATAAGGAAAAAAGGAGGGACCGAATGTTGAGAACTATTTTTGCACTACTATTCACGTTTTCCCTTGTACTCTCCGGTTGCGGAAATGTAAAAGGACAGCAGGAAGGAACAGCAGATGCCGGGAAAAATGGCAGCGAGCATCCGAGACTGCAGCAGGTAAAGTATAATGGCAGCAAACAGAAGGAAGTAACACCGTCTCAGACCAAACATAAGAAAACCAAAATTACGTCGATTGGGTTTTTAGAGCCGGTTGATCCCCAGGCGGCTGTAAAAGAAGTAAAGGATGTAGGCCGGCATTTATCGTATGTTGCTTTTTTCAGCTATCGTGTAAAACCGGATGGTACGTTGATCGGCATTAAAGATGATCAGGGGCTCGCAGCAGCCAGAAAACAGGGTGCAGTCCCGATGCTCGTTCTTACAAACTTTACGGAGGGGAACTTTTCTCCTGAGGTGGCACATACCATTTTTACGGATAAAACCGTATCCAATCGTCTGATCAATAATGTGATCAAGACCATGAAAGCAAAAGGCTACAAAGCATTAAATATTGATTTTGAACATATTCGTGCAAAAGACCGGGATCTTTATAATGGATTCCTTGAAACGATTTTACCAAAAGTGAAAAAAGAAGGATTCATTACATCTACTGCTCTTGCCCCCAAAACGAGCGATGAGCAATCGGGCCCGTGGCATGGCGCCCATGATTACAAACGACATGGAGAGCTTGCTGATTTTGTTATTCTCATGACGTATGAGTGGGGATGGTCCGGCGGTCCTCCGATGGCTGTTTCACCTGTTCCTCAAGTGCGCAACGTCATCGACTATGCGGTATCTGTGATTCCGCGCAAAAAAATTGTAATGGGTGCGCCGTTGTACGGGTATGACTGGATTCTGCCCTATAAAAAAGGAAATCCTTTTGCCAAGCGCATTGCGCCACAGGAAGCAACCGAACTGGCGATTAAAGAAGGCGCTGAAATTAAATATGACAATAAATCACACTCTCCGTACTTCAACTACAGTGATGATCATGGCAAGAAACACGTTGTCTGGTTTGAGAATGAAGAAAGTGCACAAGCGAAATTCAATCAAGTCAAGTACTATAATCTTCGCGGCATCGCGTATTGGGTACTCGGCGAGCCGTTCCCGCAAAACTGGAGCATGCTTGAAGACCAGTTCAATGTAAGAAAAGCGAAATAACAAAAAGGAGACTTTTATGGCATGTGGCCATGAAGGTCTCTTTTTTATCCTGACATGCACAAAACGAGAAAAGTGTTAGAATATTTGTGAAGAATAAAAAAATGAGGAGGAAACAGCTTGCTGAACAACAGTCTGATCCACCCCGAAGAAGCACGTAAAATGATCCGGAAAAATCAATGGAACGGTCCTACCGCGGGTATGTGCAACGGCTATACACAGGCGAACCTGGTCATCCTTCCCAAGGATCTTGCGTTCGAGTTTTTATTGTTCTGCCAGCGCAACCCCAAGTCTTGTCCGGTTTTGGATGTAACTGAGCCAGGCTGCTCAGTTCCTGCACTTGCTGCTCCTTCAGCAGATCTGCGAAGTGATCTGCCAAGCTACCGGATATACCGCAATGGCATCCTTACCGATGAAGTACAGGATATTCATTCATACTGGACGGATGATATGACGGGTTTTCTCATTGGCTGCAGCTTTTCATTTGAACAAGCTCTTATGCAAAATAAAATTCCTGTAAGGCATATCGAAGAGAACCGCAATGTACCTATGTACAAAACATCAATAAGCTGTACAAAAGCCGGACGTTTTGAAGGTCCGATGGTTGTGAGCATGCGTCCCATTCCCGAAAAAGATGTGGTACGTGCCGTACAGGTGACCTCCAGATTTCCATCGGTGCACGGAGCGCCTGTACACATTGGTGATCCCCGTTCAATTGGGATCGAGTCTATTGATACACCGGATTTTGGCGATGCAGTAACCATCAAAGAGGGAGAAGTACCTGTTTTTTGGGCTTGTGGCGTAACTCCTCAGGCAGTCGTAATGAACGTTAAGCCCAAACTCGTGATTACCCATTCACCCGGACATATGTTTATCACGGATTGGACGGATGAAGAGTTCGGGGTACTTTAGGGAAACGAACGAAAAAAGGGGTTGAAAGCGCCTTCCCAGAAGAGTATAGTATAAGCATTACGTTCCGAAACGTTTTGGAGGATTGAATGTGGCGACAATCAAAGATATTGCAAAACATGCCGGAGTCTCTGTTACCACAGTTTCAAGGGCATTAAACGGATACTCTGATGTGAATGAGAAAACAAGAGAAAAAATTAAAGCTGTGGCCCGGGAACTTCAGTACAGCCCGAATTTGCTGGCCCGAAGCCTGGTCATGAAAAAAACAAAAACGATTGGTTTGCTTGTTTCAGGGATGCGGATCGAAGGCAGCAAGGATAATTTTACGTATGAAGTGCTTTGCGGAATCAATGACTGTGCGGGAGAGAAGGGATATGATCTTATTCTCTTCAGCACCAATTCAGAGCAGCAGCAGCAAAAAACGTACAATCAGCTTTGTCAGGAGCGGAAAGTTGACGGTGTAATCCTGCAGGGGATTAAAACGGATGACCCTTATTTAAAAGAAGTTGTGGAAAGCGACATTCCCTGTGTTCTTGTCGATATTCCCATCGAAAGCGACAGTGTGGGTTATGTTACGACCAACAACAAACAAGGGGCAAAGATGGCGGTGGATCATCTCATCGAGCTTGGGCATCGGCAGATCGGCATGATCAATGGGCACGAGCAAGCCTTTGTCAGCAAACAGCGCCTTCAGGGATATCAGGAAGCACTGGATCAAGCGAAGATCGACTATCAGGAGCAATACGTGGTTAATGGTTCATTTTTGGAATCTGAGGCGGAAGTGCAAGCTGAAAAGCTGCTCCATGCACATCCGGAGATTACGGCTGTTTTTTGTGCAAGTGACCTCATGGCGCTCGGTGCGATGAAGGCAGCACGCCGTATGGGCAAAAGAATTCCTGACGATCTCTCCGTGGCCGGCTTTGATAACATCATGCTAGCATCCTATTCATCACCCACCCTGACAACCATTGCTCAGGACCGATACCAGATCGGCTTTGAATCAGCCATTTTGCTGATTGATATGCTAGAGGGAAAAGAAGGAACGCACAAAAAAGTGCTGAAAACCTCATTAGTCAAACGTGAATCAACCAAATTAAAACCGACAAGGTCGTTTTCAACGAAAACGACTTGATCGTTTTGATAAAACGATTGTTGGTTTTAATTTAAGAAAAACCGAAAACGTTTCGGATCTTGGAATATATATTTTTTTATCATCTTCCAAAACGTTTCGGAATTATGGGGAGGAAGAAAATTGGATTATCGAGTAATTAAGGAAAATGATTTGTTTTTATTAACGGATGATAAAGGAAACATTCCTTTGAACAATGATTACGGACTGGGACTATATACAAAGGATACACGGTTTTTAAGCAAGTTTGATTTAAAAATTAATAATGAAGACCCGATCCTGCTTTCTTCGTCCGCCGACGAAAATTACAGCGCCAACATATTGATGACCAATCCTCATATGGAAAAGGACGGAGAATTGATTCTCTGGAGGGAGTCAGTAGAGATTCAAAGAAAGCGCTTAATCTATGATGGCGTGTTGTATGAAACTGTTCAGGTGAAAAGCTTTTATCCTAAGCCAGTTGAGTTTGATATCAGCATGCAGCTGGATGTGGACTTTACGGATATGTTTATTGTCCGCGGTTTTCAATCCGGAGAAACCGGCAAACGAACGGGCATCGATCATACAGACAAGAGCTTGACTTACCATTACGAAGGAGCCGACGGAGTCAAACGGTCCACACGAGTAGGCTGGGACCGTGAAGCAATAAACACTTCAGATGCCGAGGTTGCTTTTCACTTTTCATTGGATCATGAGGAAATCCAATCAGTCACCTTTACGATTGCTCCAGAAGTGGATGGAGTATCCGGTGAAATTATGGCACCAGAACAAGCTCTTGAGAACCTTAAGGCCTCTTATGAAAACTGGGAAAAGAATACAGCCCGTGTTCAAACCGATTCCTCCCGCTTACAGCGCCTCGTTGACCGAGGAATCCTTGACCTCAGGGTATTAATGACAGATATCGGGTACGGACAGTTTCCAGTGGCAGGCCTTCCCTGGTTCGGGGTTCCGTTTGGCCGAGACAGCCTGATTGCCGCGCTGCAGATGCTTCCGTTTAATGCCGAGATTGCAAAAGGCACGCTACGGACTCTCGCTTCTCAACAAGGAACAAAAGTGGATCCTTGGCGCGATGAACAGCCGGGTAAAATCATGCATGAAATCCGTTATGGAGAGCTGGCAGGGACCGAGCAAATACCGTTCACTCCTTATTACGGAACGATTGATGCCACTCCGTTATTTTTAATGCTTTTAACCGAATACACCAAATGGACCGGTGATTTGAGTCTGGCAGAAGAGCTTCAGCAAACGATCGAAAATGCTCTCATGTGGATCGACGAGTATGGTGACCGGGACGGCGACGGATTTGTGGAATATCATCAGGAATCCAGCAAGGGCATCGCCAACCAGGGCTGGAAGGACTCCGCAGATTCAGTTGTGCACAGAAACGGCGATCATGCCGAGACCCCGATTGCGCTATCGGAAGTTCAAGGCTATGTGTATCAGGCCAAAACAGGGATTGCTGCGATCTATGAAAAACAGGGCAAGGCAGAGGAAGCGGTGAGACTGCTAAAGGAAGCAGAAGAGCTGAAATCCAAGTTTCACGAGCAATTTTGGATGGAGGATCAATCCTTCTATGCCATTGCGCTTGATAAAGAAAAAAAGAAAGTGGGGACGTTAACCTCCAATCCTGGTCATGTGTTGTATTCCGGCATGCTGGAGGAAGAACAGGCGGATCAGACGGTGTCCAAGCTCGTATCACCGGCATTCTTTTCCGGCTATGGCATACGCACGATGGCAGAAGGAGAGGCCGGTTATAACCCAATGAGCTACCATGATGGCAGCATTTGGCCGCATGATAACAGCATGATATTGCTGGGCATGAGCAAGCTGAACCATCAGAAGCAGGCCAACCAGGTGATTAACGGCTTGATGGACGCAGCTCAGCATTTTGAATATGACCGGCTGCCGGAACTGTTTTGCGGTTATGGCGCCTCTGGCGGACCTGCGGTAAAGTATCCGGTCGCTTGTTCACCTCAGGCATGGGCTGCCGGTACACCGCTTGTCTTTATACAAACGGTTCTCGGATTGTTTCCAGATGCTTTGAACGAAGTGATTTCCGTATCTCCTGAGCTTCCGGAAGGAGTGAATGAACTGACCGTACAATCGATCAAGATTGGAAACGGCTACTTGTCTGTCAGCGTTCGCAAGGAAAATGGAAAGAGTTTCTTAACCGTAAATGAAAATACAACGGGCTATACGATCCATACCGATAAGTAAAATACGCATAGGAAGGGAGAGGTTTCTATGAAGTTGAAAAAATATGTTTCAGCAGCGGGGCTAACTGCCCTGCTGGCTACTTCTCTGCTTGCAGGATGCAGCCAGCCGGATGAATCAGAAAGCAGCAGCAAAACGGTCATTACACTGAGCGGCTGGGGAGGAAATCCGGTCGAGAAAAAACTTTTGGAGGAAGTGCTGGACGACTTTGAAAAATCCCACCCGAACATCGATGTAAAGTTTAATCAGATCAGTGATCAGTACATGGACGTTTTGAAAACCAGGCTGATTGGGGGAACAGCAGCCGATGTTTTTTACCTTGATGCGTTTGAAGCACCCGGCCTGATCGAAACAGGTGCAATTGAACCGCTGGACAAGTATGTAACCAAAGATTTTGATGTGAATGATTTTGAAAAGCCGATGTTAGATGCGTTTAAAGACAACGGTAAAATTTACGGCTTTCCAAAGGACTATTCCACGCTTGCCCTTTTCTACAACAAAAAAATGTTTCGGGAAGCGGGGATAGACGGTCCGCCAAAAACATGGGAAGAGCTGGAGAAAGATGCGAAAAAACTCACCAAAGGCAACAAAGTCTATGGATTCGGTGTAATGCCGCAGATCGAGCGTTTGTATTACATGGCTGAGTCCCAGGGCGGCCAGGTCATCACAAATGACCGTGCGACTTTTGCAGAAGACCGTGTGGCGCGTGCACTGCAGCCGATATTGGATATGCATCTAAAAGATAAAACCGCAGCTCAAGCTTCAGAGGTTGGATCAGGTTCCGGGGGAGAAATGTTTGGCCAGGGAAGGGCTGCCATGGTGATGGAAGGAAACTGGAACATTCCGTTCATGGAAGATACGTTTCCTAAAATAGATTATGGAACCGCCGAGCTGCCAACGGTTAACGGCAAGAAGGGAACCATGTCCTTTACCGTCGGTTATGCCATGAATGCAGAATCCAAGCATAAGAAAGCGTCATGGGAACTAATCAAGTACCTGACCGGAAAAGAAGGCATGAAAACATGGACAAGCAAAGGCTTTGCCTTGCCTACGCGTAAGTCAGTAGCTGCAGAACTCGGCTTTGACAAGGATCCACTGCGTAGACCCCTTGTTAAAGGAGCCAAATATGCGACTGTTTGGCAGGACGGTCCGATGCTGCCGATCGTGATGAATAACTTCAACAACCAATTTTTAAGTGCCTATCTTGGAGAACGGCCGCTGAAGGATGCTTTGAAAGACGCGCAAAAACAGGCCAACAAAGAGATTAAGGTAGCAGAATAACAAAAAAGAGAGGTGAAGAAACATGGTAAAAAGCAGTTCTTCCAAAAAATTGAGAAGGGAAGCGGGGCAGGGGTACCTGTTCATGGCACCGGTCCTCATCATTCTTGGAATCTTTGTAATCGCTCCGATCCTTTGTGCAATCTACCTTTCTTTCCATAAAGTAGAGTTGCTTGGCGGTACGCATCTGGAATTTAGGGGACTGGATAACTTTATGAAGATCACGTTTGATGACCGGGCGCATATCGCTCTAAAAAATACCTTCATTTACGTGGTGATTGTTGTGCCGCTTCAGACGCTGCTTGCGCTTGTATTGGCAGCGTCCCTGAATGCCGGCATGAAGGGTCAGAAGTTTTTCCGCATTGTTTACTTTTTACCGACATTGACTTCATCAGCAGTACTTACTTTGATTTTCATGTGGATGTACAATCAGAACGGTCTGATCAACCACATTTTAGACATGCTGCACCTGCCAACGTACAACTGGATCGGTGATCCGAGTGTAGCTTTATTGGCGATCATGATTATGAATATTTGGGCGACGGCACCGTTTTTTATGGTGATCTATCTGGCGGCCCTTCAGGATATACCAGACAGCCACTATGAAGCTGCTGAACTCGATGGCGCAACCGGACTTCAGAAATTCTGGCACATTACGGTTCCCAATTTGAGGCCGGTGACTTCCTTTGTGGTGATCATGGGTCTCATTGGAACCTTCCAGCTGTTTGATCAGTCCTATATCTTCTCAGGAGGATCGGGTGGACCGAACAACTCGACGTTGACGGTTGTTCTTCTGATCTATCAATATGCCTTTAAATCACTAGGCACCATGGGCTATGCGACAGCACTCGCGTTCATGCTTGCCATCATTATTTTGATCGCAACACTTCTGCAACGGAAATTTTCCAAGGAAGAATCACTATATTGAGGAGGGTACCATGAAAAAACGACCGATTGGAAAAACCATTCTGTATGTAATCTTGATTGTCTACGCGGTGATCACCCTTGTTCCGTTTTTATGGGCTCTTTCATCCTCTTTTAAATCTTTGGGAGAAATCGTAAGCGGAAGCATTAACTTTATACCAAAAAACTTTACCATCGATAACTATAAGGAGATCTTTACGCGGGAGCCTCTTTTTGGTCGCTGGTTGTTTAACAGCTTGTTTATCGCTGTGGTCGGCACCTTTTTGAATTTGATTTTCAATTCGATGGCCGGTTATGCCCTTGCCCGCCTCAGCTTTCCGGGCAAAAAAAGTATCTTTATTATCATTTTGGCGGTGCTGATGATTCCGTTTCAGGTAACGCTCATCCCGAACTTCTTGATTTTAAAAGCATTCGGATGGCTGAATACGTATCAAGGCATGATCATCCCCGGAGCGGTCAATGCCACCTTCATATTCATGATGCGCCAGTTCTTTATTAACTTTCCAAAAGAAGTAGAGGAAGCGGCAGCTATAGATGGACTGGGCAAATTCGGCACCTTTTTCCGGATTGTTCTTCCGCTTGCCAAGCCGGCATTAGCTGCACAAACCATCTTTGTCTTTATGGCCTTCTGGAATGATTTCATGCGGCCGCTGATCATCCTGTCTGATGAAAGCATGTTCACTCTTCCGTTAGGGCTAAATTCATTCAAAGGACAGTTTATCAGCTACTGGAATTACATTATGGCAGCTTCTATGGTCTTTACTCTGCCGATTTTGATACTGTATGCCTTCTTTAACCGCTATTTTGTGAAAGGCATTAAGTTTACAGGAGAGAAGTAGTCCGGCATTAGAAGGACAAAAATCTTCTTGCCAAAAACTAATCCACCGCCAACAATACGATTTCCATTATTACAGCAGGTCCTCTTGCCAAGCAGATATCCGATCGATATGGCATCGATAAGCGAAAATCAGCAAGTCTTCTTGATATCTTTTCGTGCGCTATTCAAGGCTTGATTCCCTACGGTGCCCAACTGCTGACGGCGGCCAAAATCAGCTCCATCTCACCGGTGAGCCGTGCTGACGTATTCGTTCTATCCGATTTTAATCGCCGTTTGCGGCGTGATTGCCATTTTGATCGGATATCCGAAGCTAAAAGAACGAAAAGAACATACGGAAAAGAAACACGCTTAAAGTCAAAACTGCCTTTCCATTGTTACATGCAAATGGAGGGCAGTTTTTTTAGGTAATTATTTTGAATAAGTTTACAATTAGAATATGTTCATTGAAAAAATTGCCATCATAACAGGCAATTTTTTTTTAGGTTTGCTACGGGAGAGGTATGATAGTAAAAAAGAGTGTAGAGAAAGAAGGCATTATATGAAATTAAGCATCCTTGACCAGTCACCGGCATCAAGCGGGGGAACGGCCAAACAGGCATTGGAAAATTCACTGGCTCTGGCACAGGCCGGTGATCAGTTCGGCTATGAGCGATACTGGATTGCTGAACATCATGATTTTCCGGGGTTGTCGTGTCCTGCTCCTGAAGTGATGCTGGGGTATATCGGAGGTCAGACAGAATCCATCCGAATCGGATCTGGTGCTGTTTTGCTGCCTCATTACAAACCGTATAAAGTAGCTGAAACGTATAATCTGCTGGCCACGTTGTTTCCGGGCAGGATTGATGTTGGGATCGGACGTGCTCCGGGTGGCTCTGCCGAAGCGACCATGGCTTTATCGGATAACTATTTGGAACAGGTTCGCCGGATGCCTGAATCTGTTGAAGAGCTGCTTCATTTCTTCAAAAATGATTTTCCGAAAGACCATATGTTTTCAAAGATATCTCCTTCTCCAGTTCCGAAAATGGCGCCATTGCCCTGGATGCTGGGAACGAGTAAAAAGAGTGCTCTACTCGCGGCGAAGCATGGATTGCCTTATGTTTTCGGGCAGTTTATGAGCGATCAAGAAGGTTCGGAAATACTTCAACAGTACCGTTCGACATATAAAGCCGGTTCCTGGATGGCTGATCCGTACACGATCGTAACTGTATCTGTCTTTTGTGCAGAAACAGCGGAAAGAGCAGAAGAACTGGCTCTTCCAAATCATATATGGAAGCTGCAACTGCAAAAGGGAGAGGGAAGCAAAGGCGTTCCTTCACTGCAAGAAGCGAAAGACTATCCGTTGACCGAAGAGGAAAAGGAACTCCTTGCGCGGATGAAAAATAGAACCATTACGGGCAGTCCGGGAGAAGTGAAGCGACGTCTCGAGGAGCTGCAATCTCTTTATGGGGCAGATGAATTAATGATTGTAACTATTGCGCATGATAACCGTGACCGCATCCATTCCTACGAGCTTCTTTCAAATGTTTGCTTGGATCCATCATGAGCAAAAAATTTAGAAGCTTTACATTTACTTGTTACAATCAAAAAGAAGGTAAAAATAATCTAATTTTTCGTTGATATACAGAAAGGGGACTATTCAATTGTCCAATAAGCAACTTCATGAAATTCCTTACTCTGTACTGGATCTTTCTCCAGTCATTGTGGGGGAAACTCCTGCAGATTCATTAAAGAAAACATTGGACTTGGCCCAGCATGCGGAGAAGTGGGGATATAACCGCTATTGGCTGGCAGAACATCATAGCATGCCCGGCATCGCCAGTTCAGCAACTTCTGTTGTAATTGGGCATGTGGCAGGCGGAACCGAACGAATCCGTGTGGGTTCAGGCGGGATCATGCTGCCAAACCATGCACCTCTTGTCATTGCCGAGCAGTTCGGCACACTGGAATCCCTGTATCCGGGCAGAATCGATCTCGGTCTGGGAAGAGCGCCGGGAACCGATCAGGTCACGGCTCATGCCTTACGCCGCGAGAACATGAGCAACGGGGAAGATTTCCCTGAACAGGTCGATGAGCTCCGTGCGTACTTAAAAGCAGACGGTGGCGGAAACAGAGTTCGTGCCATTCCTGGAGAAGGGCTCGATATTCCAATTTGGCTTCTTGGCTCTAGCGGATTTAGTGCAAGGCTTTCTGCACAGCTTGGTTTGCCGTTCTCGTTTGCCAGCCACTTTTCACCGGATAACACGTTGCCTGCGCTGGATGTGTACCGACGTAATTTTAAACCGTCAGAGGTCCTTGATAAGCCATATGCGATGGTCGGCGTAAACGTTATTGCGGCGGATACTGAGGAAAAAGCTGCTTATCTTGCAACGTCCATGCAGCAGCAGTTCTTGAACCTCGTGCGCGGAATTCCTTCTAAGTTGAAGCCGCCGGTTCAAAGCATGGAAGGTATCTGGTCTCCTTACGAAAAAGCTTCCATTGACCAGCAGCTTCGCACAACGATGATCGGTACACCGGAAACGGTTAAAGCAAAACTGCAGGAATTCCTGGATGAGACAAAGGCAGATGAAATGATCATTAACGCGCAAATATTTGATCATCAAGACCGGCTTCGTTCTTATGAAATTGTATCTGAAGTATTTAGCAAGTAACCGTTTATGCCCCCTCTCCACCATGGAGAGGGGATTTTTGTTTTATCAAATACAATTTGTTTAATGAGGGAGTGAAAGAATCTGCACATGAGGAAAAGGCGAACGTTAAGGTTAAATTGTGGATTTAAAAAATGATAGATTAAAAATTTAATAGTCGGGGTATATTAAGTTCATAATACCTTTAAAGGAGATGAACGAGATGTTAAATTATAACAAAGTTGAAATCATTGAATTCGTTAAAGGTGAAAAGTTCGACTTGAATGATTACTTATCTCAATTGTTTACTGCTAATCCTCAGCGCTAGGAAATCTTGTTCATTACATAAATTTTAGATATTTGAACAAATGATATTTCTATTTAAAAGCATTGCTCATACAGTGCTTTTTTATATTAGCTTTCTTAATGAGGTTGTAGAATGTCTACACAAAGTGGCAGATTAAAGGTAAAAAAAGCGGCCAGCTAGGTAACAACTGGCCAAAGAGAGTTATTCGGGGGAGGTGCGGCTACCATCCGCGCCTTCTTTTAAAGAATAACACAGGAACAAGTGTTCGTAAATATCTTTTTTAAAAAGGCATAAGTTTATTTTTACGATTAATCTATCCTTGAATGGACAGAGCTGTTTCGTTGTTTAGCGGCAGGAATAAATAAGAGAAACCCCAATCATGATGGATCAGGCTTAGCTTCCTCGGTAAACGAAATCGTAATCGGTTTCGTTTTTTTTATTTTTGTCAACGTAATTAGCAGCAAGCCGTGCTTGTATTCTGCTTTTATATCATCCGGTAAGTATGCGAATGGAATGGAAATGACCTTTTTAAAGGGGCCGGACAGCCGTTCGTTCATTTTGAGCGCTTCTTTTTCAACAGGATATAGATAAGGGATATTTCCCTGCAGGATCAACTGGTTGGCTTCTAGCTCGATTTGAAGATCTTCCTGGGAGTGTAAACCGGGAAGCTCAACGATAATATGGCCTTCGGTTTCTGTTTCATAAAAATCGCTGCATGCGGTCCGTTTGGGGACAACCCGGTTTAGATCCTGCCAAAAATCATGACCCAGTACGCCATCCACTTTTTCTTGAATGGAAGCCCAGTCGAAATTCACTTTTTTCCCCATCAACCTTTCCTCCATCCTCTCAAAATTGACCGATTCTATATAGTTTATGAGCGAAAGGAGAAAACATTATGGTTTTCAATTGTTGACTTCAGTTATCTAGTTGAATTATTTAATTATAATTATTATAAAAAAGTATTGATTTTATAGTAATAGCTGTTATCATTATATTTATAATAATTCTAAATAACTTACGAGGTGATTCGAATGACGAACAAGAATCGTTTAACAACAAGCTGGGGCGCTCCAGTTGGAGATAACCAAAATTCAATGACTGCAGGTTCAAGAGGACCAACGCTCATCCAGGATGTGTACCTATTGGATAAACTCGCACATTTTAACCGGGAACGGGTGCCTGAGCGAGTTGTTCATGCGAAAGGAGCAGGAGCTCACGGGTATTTTGAAGTCACCAATGATGTTTCCAACTACACAAAGGCCGATTTTTTATCTGAAGTCGGAAAACGTACACCGCTTTTTGTCCGTTTTTCAACGGTTGCAGGAGAAAACGGCTCTGCAGATACCGTTCGGGACCCTCGTGGGTTTGCCGTGAAATTTTACACCGAAGAAGGAAACTATGACCTTGTGGGCAACAACACACCGGTGTTCTTTATCAGAGATGCCATCAAGTTTCCTGATTTTATCCATACACAGAAAAGAGATCCGAAAACTCATCTCAAAAATCCAACCGCTGTTTGGGACTTCTGGTCACTTTCTCCAGAATCTCTTCATCAGGTAACCATTCTGATGTCAGACCGCGGGATTCCGGCCACACTCCGTCATATGCACGGGTTTGGAAGCCACACTTTCAAGTGGGTGAACAAAGAAGGAGAAGGGGTCTGGGTTAAATATCACTTTAAAACAGTACAAGGCGTAGCCAATCTTGCTCCTGATGCGGCCGCTAAAATGGCTGGGGAAAATCCGGATTATCATACAGAGGATCTGTTCAATGCCATTGAAGAGGGTGACTTCCCGGCATGGAAGCTATATGTTCAGATCATGCCGCTTGAAGATGCAAACACCTATCGTTTTGACCCGTTTGATGTAACGAAAGTGTGGTCCCAAAAGGATTATCCGCTAATTGAGGTGGGCAAAATGATATTGGACAGAAACCCTGAAAACTATTTTGCTGAAGTGGAGCAGGCGACATTCTCACCAGGTACCCTTGTACCGGGAATTGACGTTTCTCCTGACAAGATGCTTCAGGGACGCCTGTTTGCCTACTCTGACGCACACCGCTATCGTGTAGGCGCCAATCATCAGGCACTGCCGATCAACCGTCCGCGCAATGAAGTGAAGAATTATCAGAGAGACGGGCAGATGCGATTTGACAACAATGGCGGTGGGTCCGTGTATTATGAGCCAAACAGTTTTGGAGGACCGCAAGAGTCTCCAGAGAATAAGCAGGCTGCTTACCCAGTTTATGGAGTGGCCGACAGTGTGGCTTATGATCACAACGATCACTACACTCAAGCAGGAGACCTGTATCGTCTCATGACCGAAGAAGAACGTACACGGCTTGTCAATAATATTGTAGGAGCCATGAAGCCTGTGGAAAAAGAAGAAATCAAGCTTCGCCAGATTCAGCATTTCTTTAAAGCGGATCCGGAATATGGAAGAAAGGTGGCTGAAGGTCTAGGCTTACCGCTTCCTCAAGAAACTCGTTAATTCTCATTTACAAGTAATTTTCTCAATTGATAGGCAAGAGTGTGTATTGCAACTAATACGTACTGAGTGCGTATTGCAACTATTACGTACTGAGTGTGTATTTTAAAAAAATGTTTAAAAGGGATGTTGATCGTGGATGCGGAACAAGCAGCAAAAACCAAGCTGAAAGAAATCGGAATGCGGATCACCCCTCAGCGTGTACTGATCCTGAAAAACATTATAGCGATGAACGGCCATTTAACCGCTGAGGAGATTCACAGGGAACTTCCGTCATTCATTACTCTGGCTACCGTCTATAATAATTTGAAATATTTTGCAGAGCTTAATCTCATCAACGAGCTTTCGTTTGGAAGTTCATGCAGTAAATATGAATTGGCCGATACCAGTCATTACCATGTGATCTGTGAATCGTGCCAGCAAATTGCAGATTTTAATTATCCTTTACTGAATGAAGTGGAGTATGCTGCTGCCCAGGTGGCACATTTTAAGGTTCACCGCCACACGCTCGAGTTTTATGGCCTTTGCCAGGAATGCAAAAAGAAAAAATAACGAATAAAGTGAGGTTTTAGCATGAATGTACTTGTTCCTGTTGAATGTCCACGATGCCACAGTGAAATTAAACAATTAAAACACAGTGTCCGCTGCAAATGCGGAATGAGAATGAAAAGAAAATAAACGAAACGAAAACCCAATCGGATGCCGATTGGGTTTTTTGTTTAGCTGCATATTGTAATTTCATCGTGATCCACACAACGCATGTTGTCACAGATGAGTCTTGTTTGAAAACGGTAGGAGACCGTTGATGAGGATGATAGAAGATCTTGCGGCAGTTGGTACGTTAGTGGAATTTCGATACTGCCATCGGAGGCGAGCTCTTTGGACATGTAGATGGTGGTTACAGACTCAATCATGTGTTCGGTTTTATCTTCAGTGTTATGAAGGATAAGGTCACACTCGAGCCTTTTTATAATCTGCTTCATCCATTTGCCTTTCAAGCGGAAATAGCCATTTACATTTTGACCGGGCTTCAGCTCGTTTGAGTCCAAAACTAAATCTATACTTGCCTGCCCTAGCTTGAAGAAGCTCATACATTTTTTTAACACGGTGATCAGACCTCCAGTTGATAATAGCCAATTGAAGAAAGTGATTGTTCAAGTAAAAAACCTTTACCTGTATTGTCCTGGTAAAGGTTTTAACATCTACAAAGACCTTTACCAGGTGGCAAAGGTGTCGCTACAACTAGATGTTGCCAGTTAAGCCGGTGATCAAGGAATCACGGGATGTCGACGTAACTGTCAGCTACTCCCCTTTGGAGTTAATTTATATCAATTTTATAGTCGTTTGGTTCATCACTTCATCGATTCGATACCCATTGTATACGCATGGATTAGTGATGTCAACACACTTTTTCATAAGCAATTGTTAACTTTTTATGACCATGTGAAATCCGGTATTCTAACCAGAGGCATCCTCTGAATACATTGTGATAATGGGCGATTTCCGTTGACGGAAAGAAGGGATGGGCTCGGGACCATCTGGGGGTGGGCATGATGATTGGTTTTTATGAATTGGTTCATAAGATGGAAGAGTTGCAGGCAGGTTGTGTGGCAGCGACGTTAATTAAAGTCGAAGGTTCGTCCTATTTGAAAGAAGGGGCGATGATGCTTTTCTGGGAGGAGAAACAGGCAGGAATGATCAGTGCCGGCTGCGCAGAGGCTGATCTCATGGAAAGAGCCCGCAGAGTTGCGGAAGATAGTATCCCCCAATATGTTACATACAACCTGAAGGAGGAAGATGATCTTTCCTGGGGACAGGGAGCCGGCTGCAATGGGGTGCTGCATGTCTGGTTGGAGGTGGTGGATGATAAATTAAGACGTCAGCTCCTTTATACGAAGTCCATGCTGGAAAAGGGAAAATCGATTTTGCACCGGAAAGAAATTTCTCTCATGCCTTACCCCACAACAGTCAATGAATTTATAAAAGTGGAGGATACGGACCACGCTTCTTTGTTTTCAAGCGGTGTTCAGTTTATGGACCATGAAGGAATGGTCTATACCCATCTCTATGAACCTAAACCGCGCCTGATCGTATTTGGGGCGGGATTTGATGGAAGAACAGTAGCTGAGCTGGCATATAAAACAGGGTGGATGGTCATGGTGTGTGACTGGCGGCCGGCTCTCTTGTCCAAAGAGGACTATTCATTTCCGGTAGAGACATTTTGTTGTGAATCGGGGGGGTTAAGTAAGGTATGTATGGTAAATGAACGAGACTTTATCGTCGTGATGTCTCATAACTTTCAAAAAGATAAAGAATTTTTGTCATGTCTGCCGGAGGACCAGCTTCGTTATGTTGGTGTGCTGGGGCCGAGGGAGCGTACAGAACGGCTTTTGGAAACAAAAGAACTGCCGGATTTTATTCATTCGCCGGTGGGACTTTCTATCGGTTCGAGAGGTCCTCAAGAAATTGCCATAAGCATACTTGCGGAAATGATCAACGTTTTCCGTACAAGGAACCAGGCGGCAGATATAAGCAAAAGGTAAGGGGGAGGGTAGCATTGGGGTTGATCGGAAAAAGTGTGTTTCGGAAAGAAGCCTGGGAAAAAGTAACCGGTACGGCCAGATATACAGCAGATTATCCGGCAACTGACTCGCTCCATGCCAAAATTGTTGTAAGCCCCTATGCTCATGCTGTAATCAAGAGCATCCATATAGCAAAAGCCAAAGAGGTGTTTGGTGTGCGTGCGGTTATAACAGGCGAGCACTTTCCGTTAACCGGTGAAGAAATAAGGGACCGTCCGGTACTGGCGAAAAATAAAGTGAGACACCACGGCGAAGCGGTCGCTCTTGTGGTGGCCGATACTCCGCAACAGGCCAAACGGGCAGCAGAACTGATAGAAGTGGAATACGAACAATTGCCGGTCGTACATTCGCCGACAGAGGCCTTAAAGCCAAACGCGCCACTCGTTCATGAACAGCTCGGCAGTTATAAAAAGGAGGATCGGGTGTATCCTGAGCCAGGAACCAACGTTGCCAACCGGACCAAGATACGCAAAGGCAGCATGGAAAGAGGATGGAATCTGTCAGAGGTAGTGGTGGAAGAGCGCTTTTCATTTTCTCCATCCGATCATGCGGCCATGGAAACAAGGTGTTCAACCGCTGAAATCCATCCCGATGGCAATGTATACATCATGACCTCGTCACAAGCGCCATTCATGGTGAAACGGTTAATCCATGATTATTTTGGCGTGGACATTGGAAAGATCGTTGTAGAAACACCCTTGGTAGGAGGTGCATACGGAGGTAAGGCGTCCATTCAGCTCGAACTTCTTGCCTTTATCGCGTCCATTGCGGTGGGAGGCCGAAAAGTCCGGATTTTAAATATCAGGGAACAAGATATGCTGACTTCGCCATGCCACATCGGCCTGGATGCCACCGTGAAGCTCGGAAGTACCAGGGACGGAAAAATTCAGGCGGCAGAGCTTCTTTTTTTGTTTGATGGAGGAGCGTATTCTGACAAAGGTGCTGATTTAAACCGGGCTGCAGCAGTCGACTGTACGGGTCCCTATGATATTGATCATGTATGGTGTGATTCACTCTGTGTTTATACGAATCATCCGTATGCAGCACCCTTTCGAGGGTTCAGCCATTCAGAGCTCCTGTTCACCGTGGAACGGACCATGGATGTGCTCGCCGACAAGCTCGGAATGGATCGATTACAGCTTAGATACATTAATGCGATCCGGCCGGGAGATACCACTCCGACACAAGTGAAGCTGAATAAAAGCAATGTAGGAAATTTACCGGAATGCATTGTTCGGTTAAAGAAAATGATTGACTGGGATATGGGCATGATTCAGGACCTCGGCAACGATAAACTAAGGGTTAAAGGGGTCAGCTGTATATGGAAAACCTCCACGATTGAATCAGATGCAGGCTCCGGAGTGACCTTGAGCTTCAATCCTGACGGAAGCATCAACCTCATTTCTGGCGTCATCGAAATTGGCACAGGAACAAAAACGATCCTGGCACAAATTTTGGCCGAACGGCTAAAAATGGATATACGGATGGTTCATGTCCAAATGAAAGTAAACACACAAAGTACCCCCGAACATTGGAAAACGGTGGCCAGCCGGGGCACCTTTATGGCGGGTCGTGCTGTACTGGCGGCAGCTGAAGATTTGATTGAGCAGTTAAAAAGCATCGCTTCGTGTGTGTTGCGGGTCCAAGCCGCTGATTTGGAGGTAGGGTACGGAAAAGTATTTTTGCGTGATGAACCGGAAACTCACCTTGATATTAAAGATGTGGCCTATGGCTATGTTTATCCGAACGGAAATGGAATTGGCGGTCAGATCATCGGAAGAGGTCATTACAATCTCAGAAGGCTCACGTACCTTGATAAAGAGACGGGAGCAGGAAAGCCGGGGCCGGAATGGTCGGTCGGTGCCCAGGCGGTCGAAATTGAATATGACAAAAAACATCTCACCTACAGAATCGTCCGTGCATTTTCAGCGGTTGATATTGGGACGGTTTTAAATGAAAAAGCAGCACGGGGCCAGGTGATGGGGGCGATGAGTATGGGGCTTGCCTTTGGTGGAAGGGAAACCTTTGTTTTTGATGAATGGGGCAGAGTTTTGAATCCGCAATTAAGAACCTACCGGCCGCTCCGGTATGGGGAACATCCAGAGTATCACGTGGAATTTGTTGTAACTCCACAACTTGATGCGGCCTACGGCGCCAGAGGAGCCGGAGAACATGGTCTGATGGGGATGCCTGCTGCTCTTGGAAACGCCCTTTCCCTGGCCGCGGGTGTAAAATTGAACGAATTGCCTCTTATTCCGGAACAGATCTGGAAAATGAAACAAAAAGAAGGACATTCCCATGCTTCCTTATGATTTTGATTATTACCTGCCCAAAACGGTGGAGGAAGGGGTCCGGCTCTTTCAGCAGCTCGAACGTGAAGGAAAGATTCCGGTCTATTATTCTGGAGGAACCGAAATTATTACCCTGGGCCGCCTGAATCTGGTGGAAACAAACGCGGTTATTGACATAAAAGCCATTGGGGAATGCAAGGAGTTTACCATAAAAGATCAGCAGTTGATCGTCGGATCAGCTCTCTCTTTAACGGCAGTTGAGGAAAAAAACGTGTTCCCATTATTAAGCAAAGCAGCGAGCGGGGTGGCCGATCATACGGCCAGAAATAAAATTACGGTGGGAGGAAATATTTGCGGACAAATTTTTTACCGCGAAGCGGTGCTCCCTTTTTTGTTGACTGACAGCCATGTTGTAATTGCAGGGAAAAACGGACTCAGACAGACACCTATTCATCAGCTTTTCAAGCGCAATCTTAAGCTTCAAAAAGGAGAATTCCTCGTTCAACTGCACACGGACCGGCGTTTTTTAAGGATGCCGTATGTGTGCGTTAAACGAAGACAGCAATGGGATACAGGTTATCCGTTGATCACGGTAGCTGTTTTAAAAAAGGAAGATGAAACCAGGATAGCGATAAGCGGTCTTTGCCCATTTCCTTTTCGGGCGTTCGAAATGGAAAAATCAATTCAACAAGTTGGTCCGTTAGGTGACAGGATTCAAGAGGCGCTTCGGCATGTGCCGCAGCCGGTGCTCGATGATGTAGAAGGTTCATCCGGTTATCGGGTGTTTGTTCTGGAACAGATGCTTCAAGACTTGTTAAGGGAACTGGAGGGGAACCATCCATGATTTCAGCCCGTTTAACCGTGAATGATGAAGAAAGAGAAATTGCGTTTTGGCCATCAGACACACTTCTTTTTGTGCTCCGGGAAAGGCTTGGTTTGACCGGGGCAAAGCCGGGCTGCCTGAACGGTGATTGCGGAGCCTGTACGGTCAATGTGAACGGCACGGCCATGAAATCGTGCCTGATGCTTGCGGTTGAAGGGATGAACCAAACGATACGCACGATTGAAGGATTAAAGGATTCGCCCATTCAGCATGCTTTTATTGAACATTTTGCTTTTCAGTGCGGATATTGCACGCCGGGCTTTATCATGAATATCAACAGTTTGCTGAAAAAGCATCCGAATGCGGACGATTCCACCATTAAAGAATTTTTAAGCTCTAACATTTGCAGGTGTACCGGATATCAGGAAATTGAAAAGGCGGTAAAATCTCTGCTTAAAATAAACCGGGAAGATAAGGCCGGCTTACCGAATGACGAGTAAGCTGGCTTTTTTCCTGCTTGGAAGCTAAACATCTGGTTTAACTTCAGCCATGAAGGGTACGTCTATGAGTAGGTACATAATCCCAATCATCAAATTTGACCGAAGAAAAAGGAGGAGAACACTATCAATAACAACGATTCCAGCAAAAATGGAGCAGAGAACAAGAAAAATAAGCAGCTTGATGCATTCCGCGTAAACAACAAAGGCAAGAAACTCACAACCAACCAGGGACTCAAGGTTTCCGAGGACGAGCATTCGTTAAAAGCGGGTGTACGCGGTCCTACCTTAATGGAAGACTTTCATTTTCGTGAAAAAATGACCCACTTTGACCATGAGCGGATTCCGGAGCGGATTGTCCATGCGAGAGGCTATGCTGCACACGGAGAATTCGAAGTCTACGAATCCATGAAAGAATATACGAAGGCAGGATTTTTGCAGGATCCATCCGTAAAAACACCGGTTTTCGTCCGATTTTCAACGGTGGCAGGATCCCGTGGTTCAGGAGATACGGTACGAGACGTGCGTGGTTTCGCCACAAAGTTTTATACCGAAGAAGGAAACTATGACCTTGTCGGAAACAACATTCCGGTCTTTTTTATTCAAGACGCGCTAAAGTTTCCGGATCTTGTTCATTCCTTCAAGCCGGAGCAGCACAATGAAATTCCTCAGGCGTCCACAGCCCATGATACATTTTGGGATTTTATCGCCAACAATACTGAATCGGCTCATATGATGATGTGGGCGATGTCCGACCGTGCGATTCCGCGCAGCTACCGGATGATGGAAGGCTTCGGTGTCCATACGTTCCGCTTTGTAAATGATAAAGGCGAGGGACGCTTTATTAAATTCCACTGGAAGCCGAAGCTTGGTGTCCATTCACTTGTATGGGATGAAGCCCAGCGACTTGCCGGCAAGAACCCTGACTTCCACCGCCAGGACCTGTATGAGGCGATTGAGAACGGCGATTACCCGGAATGGGAGCTTGGCGTGCAAATGATTGAAGAGAAGGATGAATTCAACTTCAATTTTGATGTGCTTGATCCAACGAAAGTTTGGCCGGAGGAACAGGTTCCTGTGAAGATCATCGGCAAGATGACACTCAACAAAAATCCGGATAATTATTTTGCAGAAACGGAACAGGTCGCATTCCATCCGGGCCACGTAGTGCCAGGGATTGATTTTACGAACGATCCGCTTCTTCAGGGACGATTGTTCTCGTACACAGACACACAGCTTTCGCGATTGGGCGGCCCGAACTTCCATGAAATCCCGATTAATCGTCCGGTGTGCCCGTTCCATAACAATCAGCGGGACGGCATGCACCGCATGACCATTAACCAGGGACCAGTCGCTTATCACAAAAACTCATTGGATAATAATGATCCCGCGCCGGCAACAGAAGGAGAAGGCGGCTATGTTCACTATCAGGAGAAAGTAGAAGGGCGCAAGGTCCGACAGCGCAGTGAAAGCTTTAAAGACCACTACAGCCAGGCGAAGCTTTTCTGGAACAGTATGTCTGATGTGGAAAAACAGCATATCATTAAAGCCTTCCGCTTTGAGCTTGGAAAAGTCAAAAGCAAAAATGTGCAGCAACAGGTGGTTGAGGTGATCTGCCATGTGGATACAACACTTGCGGAGCAGGTTGCCGCAGGGATCGGTGTGACAGCTCCGGAAGGGATTGAGCCATCCGATGAAACCATGTCTTCTCCGGCATTGAGCCAGGAAAATACGGTAAAAGCACCAGCTACCCGAAAAGTAGCGATTTTGGCAGAAGACGGATTTAATGGAGAAGAAGTAAAAGGGCTTCAGAATGCGTTGAAAAATGCAGGAATTGCTTCTGAAATTATAAGTGAAACATTGACTCCTATCTCGAGTAGTCAAGGAGAGGAGCTTCAGGTAAATCAGACGTTACTGACCAGTGATTCCGTTCTGTACGATGCCGTATATGTGGCAGGCGGAGGTGATAGTGTCAGCACCTTAAAAGGAATTAAAGAGGCAACAACGTTTGTGAATGAGGCGTACAGCCACTATAAAGCCGTAGGAGCCTCTTTAGATGGGACGGAACTTCTTGCAGCAGCAGGAGTAGAAACCAGCTCAAGTGCAGATGGCGTCGTGATTTTGCAAGGCGGAAACAGCGATGAATTCATTCAAGCTATTGCACAACACCGCCACTGGGCGCGCCAGGTATAAAAGAATCTTTTGGAAGGAGCAGCGGGTAAAGCTGCTTCTTTTTTGTAGAGGAAACAGGAATGAGTAACGAGAAATAGATATGGAGCAAATGACGAACGAAAGGACAGGAGTCTATGTATACAACCATCATCGAACCGCGTGTGTCAGAAACAGACGGCGTCGGCCATATTAACAATACAACCATTCCCATCTGGTTTGAAGCAGGGCGCAATCAGCTGTTTAAATTGTTTATGCCGGACAGTTCTTTTAAAAACTGGAGAATGATTATTTTAAATATGAATGTTGATTTTGTGGACCAAATCTATTTCGGACAGGAAGTGAAGGTTTACACCTGGGTTCAGCGAATCGGAAACACAAGCCTTGAGCTCTATGAAGAAATTCATCAGGAAAACAGGCTTTGTGCCAGGGGAACGGCCGTCTATGTTAATCATAATCTGGAGACCAAAACCTCGGAATGTATTCCGGAGGACATCCGGGTGGAGCTTCAGAAACATTTGAAATAGGCGTAGGAAGAGAGGTCGGGACGACGAAGTCCAGGCTTCTTTTTTTTATGAAAATGACGTGATATGCAACTATTTCTTGGCCGAACCGCAAGTAAATTCGGCTTTACCGCTACTAATCTCTGTCGAACCGCAAGTACCTCTTCTCACCACCCCGCTTAACCCTCCCCTCGTGAGCAGTATGAGAGCCAAATCGGCGTATTCCCTTTACAATAGGGGAGAATAAGGTACGAGGAGGTACAAAATGAAGGTAGAAATATGGTCAGATTATGTTTGTCCATTTTGTTATATAGGAAAAAGGCGCTTTGAAAATGCCCTGAGTGGGTTTGAAGGACGCGAGCAAGTGGAGGTTGTGTACAAAAGCTTCGAGCTGGATCCTTCGTTTCAAAAAACGGATAAGGATATTCATGCTGTGCTAGCCCAGAAATACGGTACATCGTATGAGCAGGGAAAAAGCATGAACGACCAGATGACAGAACGGGCAAAGGACGTTGGTTTGGCGTATGACTTTGACCGGGCGATTCCGGCCAATACGTTTGATGCCCACAGGGTCTCTCATTTTGCCAAACAGAATGGATTGTTAAAAGAAGTAACAGAGCGGATCTTGAAAGGGTATTTTACCGAAGGCCTTGATCTTAATGATCACGCTACCCTTGCAAAACTTGCCGGAGAAGCGGGACTTGATGAGCAGGCGACTCTTGCTGTTTTAAAAGAAGGAAAATTCGCAGAGGATGTCCGTGCCGATGAGGAAGAAGGCTCCCGTCTTGGTATTACCGGCGTTCCGTTTTTCGTATTTAACCAAAAATACGGAGTATCAGGCGCGCAGCCGGAGGATGTGTTTACTGAGGTTCTTGAAAAGGTGAAGAAGGAGGAACAGGAGGAGTCTCCGATTCAACTGCTGAACCAAACCGAGAATCAAAAAAACAAGGAAAATGACTGCAGTGACGGTTCCTGCAACATCTAATTGTTCCCTAGATAAGGAGTGAAATGTATGGCGAGCAGCGTTATTTTGAATGACACAAAAATCATGGTCCGTGACTTTCAACAAACAGCAGTGAACGGACGAAGGCAAATTTCTTTTCAATTTCAGGTTGAACACAAAGACTATCACGATATTACCACGCTGTTATACAAAAACGATTTCGATGTAAAGGTTCCTGAGGAAGAGATATCGTTCAGGGCATCCATCACCAATTATTCTACTTCCGTTACAAACCTGTACGAAGAAAGTGCAGTAGGAGATTTTTATCTGGAGCTTACGGAAAAGGAATAAAATCACGAAGAGAGCGGGATTTCCGTTCTCTTTTTTCGTGCTACAATATCAGAGGAACAACAAGGTAAAAAGAAAAGGTGTGAGCTATGGAACGGTTTAAAACATCAGCACTTCTTGATGTCATCAGTGAATTGTTTTCAAACGAAGCATCAATTGCGGTTACGGATACCGAGCAGTATATTTATTATCAGCCCAGCAGACGGATCAATTTAAAAATTAAACCGGGTGATGAGATCAAAGAGGGGACCATTACACATAAAGCACTGGTGTCCCGGCAAAAGGTCTCCCAATTTATCAATCGCGATATTTTTGGAACGCCTTATTATGGGATGGCGGTTCCCTTATTTGATCAGGAAGAATTGCAAGGATGTGTGACCGCAATTTTTCCGGCGCTGACAAGCGGGAAAACGGTGGTTACGGTAAAAAGCGAGGATAGCTGGATTCCAATCCCGTTCTCGGATATCTTTTATTTGGAGGCGAAGGACCGCAAGACCTACGTCATAGGGGAAAAGCACACGGGAAGCCATAAGGATACACTGAATGAGTTTGATTTTCTTTTGCCCAAGGATAATTTTGTCCGCTGTCATCGCTCGTTCATCGTAAATGTCCATCACATTTTGGAGATCTATCCGGACAGCCATTCAACCTTTTTATTAAAAATGAAAAATGGTGAACAAGTGCCTGTCAGCCAGTCTTATGCAAGCTATTTCAGAACATTGCTTGGCTTCTGACCAGATCCTTCTGTTTGGTGAATTGAATGTTCTGTCTTATCTCAATTTTTTGTGATTTATTCCCTTTCTCTCTCGATCATGATTCTGTTTGCTACACTTATGAAAAGAGAGAGACAAGGAGTGTGGAGAAAATGGAAAGCGTTTGCAAACGAATTCGAGATCAGCGCTTACATGATCGGATAGTGTCTGCTGAGGAAGCCGCATCCTGGATCGAAGATGGAATGACACTTGGCTTAAGCGGATTTACGCGGGCAGGAGATGTGAAGGCCGTGCCGTTTGCTCTTGCCAAACGGGCGGAGGAAAATCCCCTGAAAGTCAATGTGTTCACAGGTGCCTCCCTTGGGTCAGATGTTGATAAACTGTTTGCCGAGAAAAACATGATTAACAAACGGCTGCCGTTTCAGGCAGACGCGACTATGAGAAAAGGCATCAATGCCGGGGATTTTCATTTTGTTGATCAGCATTTGTCCCATACATCGGAATGGATCCGCTCAAATGTACTGGACACAATCGACTTTGCGATTTTGGAAGCAATTGCAGTTACCGAGGAAGGTATGGTGATTCCAACCACATCGATCGGCAACTCTATGGTGTTTTCACAGCATGCCAAAAACATCATCATTGAAATTAACACCGCACAGACAGAGTTGCTCGAAGGCATTCATGATTTGTACGAACCAGGGCCGCAGGGTGAACGGCAGCCCATCCCGCTTTCTGCGCCTTCCGACCGGATCGGTGTAAAGGGAATCCAGGTGGATGTGGACAAGATTAGAGGGATAGTTTTTACCCATCAAGAGGATTCGCCGTCCACCATCATTGAACCCGATGAGGAAACCGTTGTCATGGCCCAGCACTTAATCACATTTTTAAGAGAAGAAATCAAGGCAGGCCGTCTGACAGAAAAGCTCGCTCCGCTTCAGTCAGGAATCGGTTCGGTGGCTAACGCGGTTTTTCACGGATTGCTGGATTCCGAGTTTACGGATTTGGAAGTTTATTCAGAGGTTCTTCAGGATGCGGTATTTGATTTGTTGGATGCCGGTAAAGTGAAATTTGCGTCTTGCTGCTCGATTACTTTGTCTTCAGAAAAAATGAAAAGCGTATTTTCCAATTTTGAAACGTACCGAGACCGTTTGCTCCTGAGACCTCAGGAAATTTCCAATCATCCGGAACTTATTCGCCGGATGGGGCTCATCTCTATTAATACTGCGCTTGAATTGGATATTTATGGTAATGTTAACTCGACCCATGTGATGGGAACGAAGATGATGAATGGCATTGGCGGATCAGGAGACTTTGCCCGCAATGCGCGCCTTGGCATTTTCGTGACCAAATCCATTGCAAAGGACGGAAAAATCTCGAGCATCGTTCCATTCGTATCCCATGTGGATCATACAGAGCATGATGTGGATGTGATTGTCACAGAACAGGGATACGCAGATTTAAGAGGGCTGGCGCCTAGAGAGCGTGTGCAGAAGATTATCGAAAATTGCGCGCATCCGCTGTACCGTGAACAGCTGAATGAATATTACCAAGAGGCGTTGAAAAAAGGCGGACAAACGCCGCATGTGCTTGAAAAGGCTTTTTCGTGGCATACCAATTTTGAAAAGAACGGAACAATGCTCGAAAAGGCAGCACAGCCTGTGTAAATCATATGAAAGCTGACTTTTCTTTTGCGAAGTCAGCTTTTTTTGTTAAAGGGTTGCGTTTTCGGATGCTATTTTAATAAATGACATAAGAAATGACGTGTGAATTGGCACAGGTCATTTTATTAACGTTTTTAGCTTGATATTTCATTTTTGGCATAGATAGTAACTTTATATTTTATAATGGACAATAAATAGTGCTCCTTTAAAATGTTGTGTAAAAATTGCTGTCCATTTCAAGTTCACTTGGGGTGCCGGCAATATGCTCTTCTTATACAATTAACGGGGCAGTTTCGTACAATAAGGATGGCAATGTGTGGATTTATTGGAGAGGTGTGTGGTTATTGATTTTGGTCAGTTCTTGTCTAGCTGGATTACAAGTAAGGTATAACGGTACACATAGCTTAGATAATAGGATAAGTAAATTAGTTGGAGAGAATCAAGCTGTTACGATCTGTCCCGAAATGCTTGGTGGGTTTTCAATCCCAAGGGAACCTGCTGAAATAGTAGGCGGAGACGGAGAAGATGTACTGGATGGGAAGGCTAGAGTAGTTGAGAAATCTGGTAACGATGTAACCGAACTTTACATAAAAGGAGCTTACGCTACTTTAGAAAAAGCTAAAAAAATGGACGCAACACTAGTTGTTCTCAAGGAGAATAGCCCATCCTGTGGCAGTTTAATGATTTATAACGGTGAATTTAAGGGTAACAAAATTGTTGGAAACGGAGTTACTTCAGCCTTACTTAAAAGAAATGGTTTACAAGTAATTTCAGAAGAACAATTTATTGAAAATTTCTTTTAGTTATCACTAAAGGGTACTTTAGTCGAACAAGAACTGGAATTTATAACAAAGAAAACTCGCTCGCTTTGAGAAGACACAAAGGATGCTGTCCCTTATAGAGACAGCATCCATTGCATGTTATGAGTTACCAGGAGCTGGAACTTGAGCTGGATCGGCGCCGCCGGTTATTTCTGACTCTGCAACGAATGGTAATCACTTTACCACCGCTCGTACGGCGTGTTCTTGCTTTGCATCTCACTACTTTTCTTCTTCTGGACATGCTTCATCCCCCATATCTGTATCAAAAAATAAGAAAAGGAAATCTCTTTTCTCTCCTATATTCTATGGGGGATTGCTAGAAATGGCTTGGACACATTACAGGAATGGGAAATTTTAAATAAATGGACCTTCGTAGGGTTGGGCAGGCATTCGTATAAAATCATAGGTAGCCATGCTATCCACATTGGTAAAGAAGGCATGAAGACTTTCAATGAGCATGAGGTTCGGGACACTTTCCTTTTCCTTAATTAAAATTATCACCTTTTGATAAGCATAGGCGTAGCCCAGTTCAAACGCTGTCCCGCTGTCGGTGCTCTTTCCTTCGTAATCGTGAATCGCCACGACGACATCTGCCCGACGCAGTGCGTAGAGATCGAGGTTAAAGACGACTTTTCTCCACTCCTTTGAACCCCACGGATACTGCTGGTTCTGATGGAACCGGGCGGAGTAAAATTCAGCAACCTGGGGATTGCGGGACAAGGCATTCTCGAGTCTTTGTATGCGGGCGACCTGTTCCTGATCAAAAAAGGGACCGGCGATAAAAACTCTGATCTTTCTTGTGTCTCCGTTCATAGGACACCTTCTTTCTTGACGAAGCGTTAATCCCTTTATAGGTTATGAAAAAACAAAAAAAGAAGACCGAAGAGGCCTTCTTTTTTCTGTTTCTTTTTCGTCATGCTTACCAGTGGTGGGCTTTGGCGTTGCTTCTCAAGATGATGTTCTGCTGAGACATCTCAGTATGGCCATTCACTTGAGATTTTTGACGCTTCGGCCGTGTCCAATTGTGGTGAAACTTACTAGAGTGAGGATCTAAATGATCTTTGTAACTCATGGCTTTTCACCTCATCCGCTAAGAGTAACAATCCAGAAACAAGGGTGATATTCAGGGAATATCCTGATTATTATGCGTCATTATCGGAAAATTTATGTCGGATTGGCCGACATTTTTATCATTTGCACGATCCAAAGCATCTGCACGGGTTTCCGGAACAAACTTTAACAAAATCAAGCCGATGATAAATAAAAGAATCAGGGAAAATACACCGCTGCTCGAATTGCCGCTCATCTGGGCGGTAACTCCAACCAGGAGCGGGCCAAGAATGGAAGCGAATTTTCCAAAAATGTTATAGAATCCGAAAAATTCGTTGGCTTTCTGCTTTGGCACAAGCTTGGCAAAGTAGGAACGGGACAGCGCCTGAATACCGCCTTGTGAGGTGGCGACAAGCATGGCAAGGATCCAGAAATCCAGTGTAGTTTTTAAAAAATAGGCATAAATGCAAACAATGATATAGATAAATATGCCAACATAGAGCATTTTTTTGCCGGTGAATTTTTCAGCCAGTCTTCCATACAATAACGCAAACGGAGCGGCTACCACCTGTGTCACGAATAAAATGATCAGCAGGGAAGTAGAGCTGATGCCAAGGTCGGAGCCATAAGCGGTAGACATGGAAATAATTGTACCGACTCCATCGATATAAAAGAAATAGGCGAGCAGGAACAAAAAGAGGGCACGGTAGCTGCGGATGTGTTTCAAGGTCTGGCCGAGCCGTTTGAAGCTGTTGCGAACGATGCGGGGTTCCCGCTCGACATAATATTTTTGGTGAACATGTTTGAAGAACGGGATCGAAAACAACCCCCACCACACAGCCGTGATTAAGAAGGCCAGCTTGCTTGCGGTGACAGTGGAAAGGGGAAGCGTTTTGGTTTGTGCGAGAATGATGATTGCAATGCTGATCAAAAATGGAATGGTACTGCCGATATAGCCGAGGCCAAATCCCCGGGCAGATACATTGTTCATCCGCTCTTCGTTGGTAATATCGATCAAAAAGGCGTCATAAAAAACGAGGGAGCCGCTAAAGCCAAGAGCAGTCAGCGTATATAAGATCAGTAAAAGAAGCCATTGCTCACTGGGAATAAACACGAGAGAAGCGGTTGAAGCGATACCAACTGCAAAAAAGAAGGCGAAAAACTTTTTCTTCATGCCCCGATAATCAGCAATCGTGCCCAGTATCGGCCCAAGCATCGCCAGAATAAAGGTGGTAATGGCAATAGTGTATCCCAAATACGCAGTAGAATCTGCGGCGCTAACACCGGCCTTCATGGCAGCGCTTTTGTAAAAAAGCGGAAATACAGCGGTAGTAATAATAATCGAGTAGGCGGAGTTTGCCCAATCATAATACATCCAACTGCTTTCTTCCTTTGAGAAATATTTCATTCTCATATCCCCTTTATTTTCGTCTTCTTTTCTTAGCTTGTTATTCTCGTTCTTCTGTCAATAATCCTTCAACCACCGAGCCGTCTGTTTCTCCCAAGTACAATCCGAGCAATCTGGCCATTGTTGGACCCTCGTCGATCAGGCGCATCGCAGGAATCTCCTGATGGGGTCTGATTCCTTTTCCGGCTGCTGCAAAAAATGTGGCGTAATTTTCTTTTTTGGGAGAATAGCCATGACAGGCATACGTATATCGTTTGGCACGAACATCCTCCTTCGTGACGTGGTGAAGAAAGTCTCCCTCCAGATTTTCTTTAAAATAATATCCATCACATGCCTCCAGCATAAAATCGCAGCGAGGATCGGCTCCCAATGCTCCGGCTTCCTCTCCTGTCAGCACTTGTTCGATGCCGTTTTCTTCCTCCTTTGTTAATTGAAGAAGGAGAGCATTGACCCTTTTTGTGAGGTCTTTATCGCTTTTGTTTCTTATGTATATATATGCCGAGCCATCACAGCTATGGCAGTAGACCTGCCAATTTGTCACCTTTCCTATTGGAGTAACAGAAATCCAGCCCTGTTCCTTAAACAGGACGTTTAGTTGAATACCGGTTGTTTCATCGAGTGCACTATGGTCACCGAGTGCGACAATGGTTGTGTTTTCAGCAGAACCACTCTCTTTTACCGCTGCATGAATCCTGCCGAGCCGGTCATCATGGCGCTTTAGTGCATTCATTGCCTCCTCTGAAGAGAACCCATGGTAATGCCGCTGGGTATCCAGGTCGGAAAAATGAACAAGCAAGAGGTCGGGATTTTTTGTTTTGATCGTATGAACGGCTGATTCCAGTACAAAGTTATCGAGCTCGGGCTGGTTGAGCCCATTGCGGATATGGCCAAAACGCCGGTTCATGCCAAGCTGGTAAAAGACACTGCCATTCATGAGCGAGACAGGTATTTGGTGGTGCCACGGCCGGTTCGCAAAGATCTCAGGCATATGATAATCAATATCGGCTTTTGCTGTGACCGGCCAGAGCAGCGCACCGGTCTTCATTCCCGCCTGTTTGGCTTCATCAAAAAGGGTCGTGCCCTGAATATGCCTCCGGTGCCAATGCCAGTCAGGTGAAACTCTTCCTGGCTGGAGATAGGTATTGTTCACAACACCATGGCGCTTCGGATAATTGCCGGTCACGATGGTGGCATGGCATGGATAGGTGACGGTAGGATAAATGGATTCAACATTGGTGCAATATGATCCCCACTTGAGAAGCTCTTGAAAGTGGGGAAGCTCCTTGATCACAGGAAAATCAAGTGAAGAAAGACAATCAAAAGAGATGACAATTAAATGGTCTGTCAGGCGGTTCATGAGGGCCTCCCTGCAATAATCTCAATAATAACTGTTTCTTCATGATATCAGGCTGCTCCTTTAAAAAGAAGGAAAGAAAAGGGGCTGTCCAAGAAGTCAGGACAGCCCCTTTGGATCTTTCCGACTACTTTGATACGTCTTCGAGTGTAAGTTCTGCAGAGGCCTTTTGGCCATCCCGATAATAGGTGACGGTAATGTGATCGCCGGCTTGGTGTTTGAAGATATATTCCCGCAGACTTGCTGCAGTGTCAATCTCCTTCCCGTCCAATTCAGTAATGACGTCGTAATTTTGCAGGCCGGCTTTTTCTGCTGGACCGCCGGCTTTGACATTCAGAACCACTGCGCCATTTTGGACGGTATCAGGAAGGTTCAAATCGTGCTGGCGGGAGGCTGTTGGGATCTGATTCAAGGACTGAGGGACGATTCCCATCTGTGGACGCTTAATCTTGCCCTGTTTTTCCAGTGTCTCGATGGCCAAATAGCCGAGCGGGTTCCCGATCGCGATGGCCTGCTCACCGGCTTTCACAGCATCTGAATTCCCAAGGTTGGCCACACTCTTTACTTTACTGCCGTCAATTTCGAGAAGGCAAGATCCAGCCATTGGTCCGACCCAAGCAGTTTGGCAGAAAGGGTAGTTCCATCGTTTAGTTTCACCTCAAGCTTGTTTCACCTTCCACAACATGATGGTTGGTGACCACATACGCTGTATTACCGCTTTTCTTGTAAATGACTCCGGACTCGGATCCAGCTTCCTGTTCATTTGAACCTGAGCCAGATAAAGAGGAGGAGGCTTGATAATTATTGACACCTACCACTGACGGAAGTGCTTTCACCATGACGAAACATCCTTTGTACTGGACGAGGTTGAAACAGGGAGTGTTTTGACTGTGTTGTTCTTGGAATTCTCTTGGGCCGTTGTTACATTCTTTGTGTTGGCTGATTCGGTTTGCCCAATGGATGGTGCGATATCACCCGTATACATAAACAGGACGCATGCTCCGCCGACCACAGCTCCTGTCAGTCCAGATAGAAAAGGCATCCAGACTTCTTTTCTTTTACCAGTTGAACGGCGTTCTTGTTCCATGTTCTCCACCATCCTTTTATTATTCACCTGTCAAACAGGCTGTATAAGCTTAGTATGGAGGAACTTCCTTAACTTTTTCTTAATACACGTATATTCATAGTTTCGTATGTGTCAATGGTAGTAAAAAAGATCGATAAAATCTTTTTAAATCGCACGATTCAATAAGATTTTTAAAGGATAATTAGTACTTTATTACGATGTATGTTTGAATATTCATACGATACTATGAATATTGTAATAGTTTTCCAAAAATGAAAAAGAGGAGATGGGTTGATGGGATTAAAACAGAAAGCGGCGACGGGACTAATAGGGCTCAGCATTCTGGCTGCACCGTATGCTGCGCTGGCTGAATCACCGGCCAAAGCACAGGTCGGGTGGCATAATGTCAATGTTTATGAAACGCAAGATGAGAAAGATGGCAGCCTGTTTAACAGTGAAAACTATGATTTTGTGAAATACAGCAAAATTGGACAGAAGTTGATGGACATTCAAAAACAAAGTCCTCGCGTAAAAGTAGAGAAACAGGGGAAGTCCGCCGATGGCAAAGATATGTATGTCGTGACGGTTGCAGAGCCGTCCGCTAATGGGAAAATGGGATATTACAAGAAACTGAGAAAGCAAATGTTTAAGAATCCCGAAAAGGCACAGAAATTTATTGAGAAGCATCCTGATGTAAAGGTGCCTGTCATGATCAACGGTTCCATTCATGGAACAGAGTTTTCGGGATCGGATGCCGTGCTTCAGCTAATCGAGCGATTTGCGAAAGAGAATGATGCAGAAACTAAAAAAATCCTCAGCACGCAAATCTTAATTTTTAATGTCGTGGCGAATCCGGATGGGCGTGTGAATGCGACGCGTTTTAATGGCAATGGCATCGAGTTAAACCGTGATTTCATTACCCAGTCCCAGCCGGAAACACAGCAGATGGTGTCACTCATCACCGAATGGAACCCGATGGTGTTCCTGGATCTGCATGGTTATGTAAAGGCCTATGGAGGACCGGACCATCCAGGACTGATTGAACCATGTACGCCGCCGCATAACCCGAACTATGAGTATGATCTGTTCTCCAAGTGGTCCATGAATCAGGCGGAAGCGATGGAGGATGAAATTGTCAGCAACCGAAGCGACTATCAAAATACCAATACCTCGACTTCAAAGGTGGATTACCAGAACATGACGGGTGCTTACATACCACAGCGTGATGATACAGCAGGATGGGATGATTATCCTCCAATTTTCACTCCAATGTATGCCATGTATCACGGTTCTTACGGCTATACCCTGGAAACGCCGACCAATGACTGGGATGGTGTAAAGTGGCATTATGATGCGGTGATGGGGGCATTGAATTATGCCGCACAAAACAAAACAGGCATGGTGGAGGACCAGATTGAAGTGTTCAAGCGCGGTATTAACTTTGACCATCCTTTCCATAAGAAAGGCTTTTTCCCGAAAGCCTACATTTTGCCGTCAGATCCAAAAGATTCTACTGCCACAGAAAAAGCGGTCAACCATTTGATTAAAAATGACATTGATGTAAGCAAAGCCGTCCAGCCATTCACCTTTGACGGAAAAACGTATCCGGCCGGAACGTACGTGGTGAACATGAGCCAGGCAAAAGCGGGACTGGCCAATACCATGCTCTGGGATGGAGAAGATATTACCAATGATACACCGGCCATGTACGATATTTCAGCATGGAGCCTGCCTGAGCTTTGGGGCTTTGATGCGATTCAAGTGCCGGCGGACAGCAGCACAACCTTCTCTCTTGCTCCGGTAAAAGAAGCCGACGATCAGGGACATCTAGTAGGGGATGGCCCATACCAGATTCCGAATACGTCTGTGAAATCCGTAGAGCTTGCCAATAAATTGGTTCAAAAGGGATATGTGGTCAAGCGTGATGCAAATGGTGATTTCTATCTTAATAGCAAGATCACCCTTGATGCTGTGAGACTCGTCCGTTATTCGGGGCTGACCATCTTGAGTGCCAAGATTCCAGCAGGTGCGAAAAACGTGCAATCCGTGAAGGTAACCATTTTAAAAGATGGTGGAATGAGCAAGGCACAATCGCATTCAGGAACAAAGCTGGCGCTTGAACGACTGGGCTTCAACGTAAAAGAATTAACACCAACCGAGCTTGCCAATAAGGGGCTGGGCACTACCGATGTCTTTTTCTACAGCGGAACGTCCAATCTGATATCCTATAAAAATAGTAAAGCCAATGCCGAGTTTGGCTTGGAAAACGAAGCACAGTTCGAGTCCTTCAAAAAGAAAATTACTGACTTTGTAAATGGCGGCGGAAAATATATCGCAGTCGGAGCCGGGGCAGCCAGTGCAGCAAAAACACTTGGACTCACAAACGTAACCATCAACAAAGGCAATGGTGATTCAAATGGAATTGTCCGTGTCGACTACAAGAACAATCCATTAACTCAAGGCTATAAATCCAGTGATTACGGCTTCGTATATGGTCCAGTATGGTACTCCGACACCGATGGCTATGATACAGTGGCAACCTTTAAAAACAATGCTGATTTCTTTGTGGCCGGTCATTGGAAAAATCGCCAGGCCGCTCAAGGACAGCCGGTTATCATCAAAGACAAGTCCAAAGATGTGACTCTGATGGGAATTGAAGCAGGTTTCCGAGATCATAACGATTATCTGTTCCGCCTGCTTTCCAACGCTGTTTACAGCAAGTAATGAATGAGCAAGTCCGTATCAATATGCACTAGGACTTGCGGCCAAGCTCGGAACATCTGTGATCGATTTCCCTGGCAATCATGTGGGAAGCAGCATGCATCCAAAAGAGTTCTCGGACAGATTGCATAAAGTATTGAGTCGGTTTTAAACAAAAAAAGAGAGGGAGCTGCCTGGCTGCAGTCCCTCTCTTTTTTTTACTTCCGGTGCATCTTAAATTCCAAGAACAGCTCATTATAGTAGGCTAAATTCTTTTTACCGAGGTTTTCATATACCTCAAGTTTTTCTGTCAGTTTAGGCGACGGATAAAAGCGCTCATCGTTGACCGTTTCTTTCGGCATGTAAGCGAGGGCTTTTTTATTTGGTGTGGAATAGTTCACGTATTCCGCATTTTGTGCGGCTACTTTTGGATCGAGCATAAAGTTCATAAATTTAAGTGCAGCTTCTTTGTTTTTTGCTGTTTTTGGAATGACCATGTTGTCAAACCAGAGGTTGGATCCTTCTTTCGGTACGACATATTCGAGATCCTCGTTCTCGCTCATAATCTCGGAGGCAACACCCGACCATACGATACCGATGGAAGCTTCCTCGTTCTGAAGCAGCAGGCGGATTTCATCGCCGACGATGGCCTTAATGTTCGGTGTTAAGGTATCCAGCTTTCGTTTCGCTTCCTGCAGGTGGGCATGGTTTGTGTCATTCAGGGAATAACCAAGGCTGTTCAGCCCCATTCCCATGATTTCACGGGCGCCGTCAACCAGCAGAATCTTATTCCTCAAATCAGGATCCCACAAGTCATTCCAGCTGGTGATTTTTTTGCCATTCAGCATTTTCGGATTGTAGACGATCCCGACTGTTCCCCAGAAATAAGGAACAGAATATTTGTTGCCTTCATCAAACGGAAGATCCATAAAACGTGGGTCAATATTTTTTAAATTCGGAAGCTTGGAGTGATCCAGTGGAATCAAGAGATGCTCCTTCCGCATCTTATCGATCATATATTCAGATGGAACAGCAATATCGTACGTTGTTCCGCCTTGCTGAATCTTGGTCAGCATCGCTTCATTGGAGTCAAAGGTTTCATAGATGACTTTAATGCCGGTCTCCTTTTCAAAGCGTTTAATCAAATCCGTGTCAATATAATCTCCCCAGTTATAAATGGTGAGTGTGTTTTTGCCAGAATAGCCCTGTGATGAATTAAGTTCAGACAGTGCATAAAAGAGAACGGCAGAAACAAGAATGATACCAAGAAAAAAGCGGAGAAGCTTGCTCATTTTTTACCCCCCCATCTTCCCGGCCGGTTGCGATGCGAAATAAAGTAATATACAACAACGAGCACAAGTGTAAATAAAAACAGAAGGGCGGACAGAGCATTGATATTAAGCGATATTCCCCGGCGTGCCAGCGAATAGATCTCCACAGAAAGGGTGGTAAAGCCATTTCCGGTCACGAAAAAAGTAACGGCAAAATCATCAAGTGAATAGGTCAGTGCCATGAAAAACCCTGCAAAGATTCCTGGTGTAATAAAGGGCAGTATAACCTTTGTCAGCACATTCCATTGGCTTGCACCAAGATCTCTGGCCGCATCAATCAAGGTCGGACTCATTTCGGACAGCTTCGGCAGCACCATAAGCACCACAATCGGTATACTGAACGCGATATGTGAAAGGAGTACTGAATACATCCCCAGTTTAATACCTGCCATTGTAAACAGAATCAGAAAGGACGCGCCAATGATAACATCCGGACTGACAATCAGCACATTGTTCAGCGAGAGAAGCGTATTCTTCGTCTGACGCTTGCGGATGCTGTGGATGCCCAGAGCCCCCAGTGTACCGATGATTGTCGCAAACAGCGAAGAAACGAGTGCAATGACCAGGGTATTCAGTACAATGATCAGCAGCCTGGAATCCTGGAACAGTTCCTTGTACCAGTCCAATGTAAAACTTTTAAAGTTATACATAGTGCCGCCGCTGTTAAATGAATAAAACACAAGGAAGAAAATAGGTGCATAAAGGATGAAAAAGATGAGCACCAGATATATGCGTGATAAAGGTGTAATTCTTTGTTCCAATTTATACACCACGCTTTCGGTTCCCGGTCAGGCTGATGATCAGGAACATGATAAGAATTAAGAACACAGCGATGGTGGAGCCCATGCCCCAGTCCTGTGTTACGAGAAACTGCTGTTCAATGGCTGTACCAAGCGTGATGACACGGTTTCCCGCGATCAATCGCGTGAGCATGAACAGAGACAAGGCGGGTATAAAAACGACCTGGCAGCCTGCCTTCACACCGTCAATCGTCAGCGGAAATATGACTCGGCGGAAGGTGATCCATTTGGATGCTCCCAAATCATTGGCCGCATCCAGCAGCGTCGGATTCAGCTCATTCAACGCATTGAAAATCGGCAGGATCATAAATGGAATAAAAATATAGACCGATACAAAAACAAAGCTGAAATCGGTAAACAAAATTTGCTTTGAACCAATGCCGATAGCTTCCAAAAAACTGTTCGCAATACCTTTTGTGCCAAAAATACCGAGAAACGCATAAGCCTTCAGAAGAAGGTTAATCCATGACGGCACAATAATCAGCAGAAGCCACAGCTGCTTATGTTTGGTTTTTGTCAGCAAGTAGGCCGTCGGATACGCAATGATTAATGAAATAACCGTAATCAAAAACGCATACCAGAAGGAACTCAGGGTCATTTTTAAATAGACCGCAGTGAAGAACGTCTTGTAGTTGACCAGCGAAAAATGTCCTTCGATATCAAAAAACGAATAGTAAATAACGAGCAGCAGCGGAGCCACTACAAACAGAACAATCCAAAGAGCGTACGGAAACAGATACAAATTGCGGGTTACTTTATTGTTCATGGGCATCTCCTGCAGAGTAAGCTTCCAAACGGCGGTCAAAATCCGCTTCGGTTTCCCCTAACCGCATAACGTGAATCGCCTCCGGATCAAAGTACAATCCAATCTCATCACCGACTGCCGCTTTCCTTGTGGAATGGACGAGCCATTCGTTGCCGTCTTTGTCATAGCAGCTGATTTCGTAGTGAACGCCACGGAACAGCTGGGAATCTACCTTTACTTGAAGATTTCCGCGTTCAAGCGTAGTGATTTCCAAATCTTCCGGACGGATCACGATGTCCACGGATTCATTCGGATTGAGGCCTCTGTCCACGCACTCAAATTGGCCGCCGACGAATTCCACAAGGTAATCTTTGATCATTTTTCCTTCGACAATGTTGGATTCCCCGATAAAGTCAGCAACAAAGCGGTTAATGGGTTCGTCATAAATATCGATCGGCGTGCCGCTTTGCTGGATGATTCCTTTGTTCAAGACGAAAATCTCATCAGACATGGCAAGGGCTTCTTCCTGGTCATGAGTAACGAAAATAAAGGTGATGCCCAGCCGGCGCTGCAGTTCACGCAGCTCATACTGCATCTCTGTCCGCAGTTTTAAGTCAAGAGCAGATAGAGGCTCGTCCAGCAAAATCACTTCAGGCTCATTGACGATGGCCCGCGCAATCGCCACACGCTGCCGCTGTCCGCCGGACATTTCACGGATCTCACGGGTTTCATAACCGTCCAGGTTGACGAAACTCAATGCTTCCCTGACCTTTTTTTGAATACCGGCATTCTTCATTTTTTTAATGCGCAGTCCAAAAGCTACATTTTCAAATACATTCAAATGAGGAAAAAGAGCATAATCCTGAAAGACTGTGTTCACCTGACGTTTATTGGCAGGCACATCATTGATTTTTTTGCCATTAAAAAAAATTTCTCCCTTTGTGGCTTCCGTAAATCCGGCGATCAGGCGAAGAATGGTCGTTTTTCCGCAGCCTGATGGGCCCAGCAGGGTGTAAAACTTTCCCCGTTCAATTTCAAAACTTACATGATCCAGCACAGCCGGATCATTATCATACTGTTTGGTAACCTGTTTAAATTGAATAATAGCGTTTGTCATCGCAACCCCTCATCTATCCCAATTTCAACAACTGTTTGTCTATACCGTCATTAAATAAACTGAACCTTTTTGTTCTGAACAATTATACCTGAAAACCCGATCATTTTTAACAAAAAAACCTGGAGTTATCGAGGCAGGATAAGTGAGATCATTTAAGGGAGCATTTCGATGCTCCCTATTTTTCATTTTATCGGGGTAGTCCTATAATAGAAGTTGAAAGCGCTATCTTATAACGAGATACAATGTCTCCTATTTGAATAGGTACAAGATTATGAGAATCATGAACTGAAAGAAGGTGATACAGCCGAGGGTGACTCCCGATACAATATATAGCTATGGCTTTGTCTACTAAACCAGCATGAAGAAGGGGAACATGACCTCAGGCGTATAAAGAAGAGTTATTACTGGTATAAAAATGTGGTCCAAACAAGCAGAGAAGAGATTTAACGATTTAGAGGAGGCTTTTTTAATGGTATACAGTGCAGTTAACAATCGCTATGAGACGATGAAATATAACCGAAGCGGTCGTTCAGGCCTTCAGCTCCCAGCCATTTCACTGGGCCTGTGGCATAACTTTGGCGGAGTCGATCCGTATGAAAACGGCCGTGCCATGCTGAGACGGGCATTTGATTTGGGCATCACCCACTTCGATCTGGCGAACAATTACGGCCCTCCGGCCGGTTCAGCGGAGGAGATGTTTGGAAACATCTTGAAAACGGACTTTGCGCCCTACCGCGATGAGATGATTATTTCGACAAAAGCCGGTTACTATATGTGGCCGGGGCCTTATGGCGAGTGGGGCTCCAAGAAGTATCTAACCGCCAGTCTTGATCAGAGCTTAAAACGAATGGGGCTGGACTATGTGGACATCTTCTATTCCCACCGTCCTGATCCAAACACCCCTCTGGAAGAAACGATGGCAGCGCTTGATGCGGTTGTCCGCCAGGGAAAAGCGCTGTATGTGGGTATTTCCAGCTACAGCCCTGAACAAACGGAAGAAGCCATCAGAATTCTGAACGACCTGGGAACTCCTCTTTTAATCCATCAGCCAAGCTATTCCATGCTCAACCGCTGGATTGAGGACGGCCTGCAGGATGTACTGGAGGAAAATGGTGTCGGTTCCATCGCCTTCTGTCCACTGGCTCAAGGATTGCTGACACCAAAGTATTTGGACGGTGTTCCAGAAGATTCAAGGGCGGCTAAATCTACTGGAGCCCTTGATGAAAACAGTGTAACGCCAGAGGTTATTGAAAAAGTAAAGCGGTTGAACGATATTGCCGCCAACCGTGGCCAAAGCCTTCCGCAGTTGGCGCTGGCCTGGGTGCTTCGCGGCGGGAAAGTGACTTCTGCGCTAATTGGCGCCAGCAAGGTGAGCCAAATCGAAGACAATGTGAAAGCTCTTGATAATCTTGATTTTAGTGATGAAGAACTGCAGCGAATTGATGATATCCTCATGGTGAATAGCTCGGTTCGTTCTTAACAACAAAAAAGAACTGATACGATGCGCGTATCAGTTCTTTTTTTGTGCTTGATGAGTAGTTAGTTAACATAACCTGGTTTTAGATTATGGCGGGTAAACCGGCTATTTCTGCGGGTATTTCACAATACCATTACTCTTTTGATTGCAGCGGCTTATCAAAGACAAAAACGGTCATGGCGATATCAGCTTCAATATCGATATCTGAAAAGATACGAACGATATGGGCGCCCATAAGTTCTTCAAACCTCTGGCGCACGCCTTTGTCGTTGTAGATTTTTTTAACAAATTCAGTCCGCGCTTCATGCACCATTTTTTCGCCATCTATAGAATTCATCATGAACTTTTCGATATTTGTGAGATTCCCCCTCATTTCACTGACCGCCCATGAACCGATAAAGCGGGTGCTGATTTCTTTAGGGCCGTTGCCGACAAATTCTTTTCGAATTTCCCGTACAAGCATACTGAATTGATGTTCCATATTTCTGCTCATTGTTTCATCTCCTTTAACCGCCAAAAGGTTTTCCCTTGCGCATCATCAGCAGGTAACTGAAAGTGAGCACAAGGATGACAAGCGACAGCCAAAAGTTTTCCTGCGGGTTCTGGTTGTTCACGATAATAAACCTTACGCTAGCAGTAATGCCAATATATAAAAGGTAGCCCAGAGGAAAATGGTGGCTCTCACTAAAATATTTCACGATCATTGATATAAAGGCAAAGTAGAGGAAGAAAACCAATACTTTTCCCAGTATAACATGCACATTGGTCTGATGATGCAGGGCATCGCTGATAATATAGAAAAGCTCGCGAAACAGAAAAAACAGCAAAGTGAGAGCCAGCAGGACTAGAGAAAGATTTAACAGATATTGAAACCCTTTACTCAGGGTTTTCCATTCCATCAACTGTTTCATTCTACTTGTTCAAACCTTCTCCAACCCCTTTTAAGAGGTTGAGGCCAAAGCCTATGGCCCGGTTGATGTCAGGATCCTTCAGTGCCTTCATCAAATCAAATACGCCTACCTTTTCGTTGGCTTCCAGTCCTTTTTCCGCTTTCTCCAGTCCGTTGCCCAAGGCACCCATTAGTTTTTTGGTCATATCTGGATTGGTATCGGACAAAGCACCAGCTGCGGCCATCATGTTGTTGATGGCGTTGGTAATTTGGGGGCGGAGAAGCTGCTCTACAGCAATGCCCGCTACTTTTTCTTTTGCTTCAACAAGGCCGTTTACCGAGCCAAGAATCCCGCTTTCGTGCAGTTCATTGAACAGCTTGATCATTTCTCTGATTCCGTCTCCGCTTTTTGCCAAATCTGTCAGAATTGCTTCCAGACTTTGTTCTTGCAGTTCCTTTTCTGTACGGGCCGGATGTACAATTTTCGTAATCGGCTGTGCCATTATCTCTGACCTCCCACCGGTATGTTGACATCGGCAATCGGTTCATAGTCAGCGCGTGCCCATTTGCGTTCCACCTGAACACCCGCTTGCGGATTGCGCTCCGCATAACGCGGATTATACATAGGAAGTGGAGCTCGTCCTTTAACGTTGATCACTTCCATGCGCACCTTCGTCTGTTTGTAGGCCGGAGTCTGGGTCCGGACATCACCGACACTGCCGGTCAGAATGTTAATAGCATTTTCATGGCTGACGGAATGCATCGGAACATACAATTCGTTACCTTGTACCCGGTCGGTTACGATGGAACGCAGTTTAATGAATCCGTAAGGGGATATCAAACGAACAGTGGATCCATCCTGCACGCCGCGTTCGCGCGCGAGCTCCGGTGAAACCTCTACAAATACTTCAGGCAGCTTGTATTGAATACCCTTGGATTTATTGGTCATGTTTCCTTCATGAAAATGTTCAAGCAGGCGGCCGTTGTTCAAGGTTAAATCAAATTCCTTTTCATAATCAACCGGCTGGACGTAGTCAACAAGAGAGAATCGGGCCCTGTTGTCCGGGAAGTTGAATCGCTCAGTATAGAGAAGAGGCTCATCGCTGCCATCCTTTTGAACCGGCCAGATCAAGCTGTTCCATCCTTCGAGGCGGGCGTACGAAACTCCCGCAAAAATAGGAGCCAGACTTGCGATTTCCTCCATGATTTCACTTGGATGAGAATAGTTCCAGTCAGCACCCATTACTTTGGCGACCTGCTGGATGATCCACCAGTCCGGCTTGGATTCTTCCAACGGTTCAAGTGCCTGGTACAATCTCTGAATCCGGCGTTCGGTGTTCGTAAAGGTTCCATCTTTTTCAAGAGATGGTGAAGCTGGAAGAACGACATCCGCAAACTGGGCTGTTTTTGTAAAAAATACGTCCTGTACGACAAAAAAGTCGAGCTTGCCAAGCATTTCATGAACATGGTTGGAGTTTGAATCCACCCATGCCATGTCTTCACCCATGAGGTACATGGCTTTCAACCGGCCTTTTTCCACTTCCTGAAGCATTTCAATGTTGGTGAGACCGGCTTCAGGTGAAATGGAAACGCCATATGCTTCTTCAAATACAGCACGTGCCGCAGCATCTGTCAGTCTTTGGTTGCCTGGAAGCCATTGCGGGAGTGTACCCATGTCACAGGATCCCTGAACATTATTGTGTCCGCGCAATGGATAGGCACCTGCACCGGGGCGTCCGAAGTTTCCGGTTGCCAAAAGAAGATTGGCAATCGCTGCTGATGTATGAGAGCCCGCAATGTTTTGGGTAACCCCCATTCCCCAGAGTACGCATGTGCCGTCTGCTTCATGAATCATTTGGGCCGCTTCCATGAGCTGCTCTTTGGACAGGCCAGTCACTTCCTCCGCAAAATCAAGGGTATACTTTTCAAGCATAGCCAAATATTCGTCATACTGGTTGACGCGGTTCCGAATAAACGCTTCATCATGCCATCCCTGGTCGATGATGTATTTGGTCACTGCCGCCAGCCATACGAGATCGGAGCCCTGTTTAGGGTGGAGATATAAATCGGACCGGTCAGCCATTTCATGCTTGCGAAGATCTGAAACGATCAGCTTTTGGCCGCGCATTTTTTTCGCCCGTTTTACGCGGGTGGCCAAAACAGGATGTCCCTCCGTCGGATTGGCACCGATAATGATGACCAGTCCGGCGCTTTGAATGTCTTTGATGGTACCGGAATCTCCGCCATAACCGACCGTTGATAGCAATCCGTCGGTCGCAGGAGACTGGCAGTAGCGGGAGCAGTTGTCCACATTGTTCGTTTCAAAGATTTGCCGTGCAAGCTTTTGCATCAAGTAGGCTTCTTCATTGGTTGTTTTTGAAGAACTTACAAAACCAAAGGCATTGCCGCCATACTGTTGTTTAATGCTGCCCATTTTTTCACCGATTACAGAGAGTGCTTCTTCCCATGTCGCTGTGACAAATTCATCGCCTTTACGGATGAGCGGGTGAGTCAGGCGCTGGTCGCTGTTCACGAAATCCCAGCCGAATTTTCCTTTGATACAAGTGGAGATGCTGTTAACCGGAGCATCTTCAGTTGGTTCGATTTTTAAAATCTTTCTTCCTTTTGTCCAAACTTCAAACGAACAGCCGACACCGCAGAAGGTGCAGACCGTTTTGGTTTTTTTCGTTCGTGTATCCCTCATTGCGGCTTCCACTTCTGAAATGGCAAAGATACTGCCATAGCCCGGTTCAACTTCTTTAATTAAGTCGACCATCGGGTTGAGCAGGTCCTGCTTGATTCCTGTCATGAAGCCCGCTTCCCCAAGCATGGATTTTTCCATCAAGGCGTTGCAAGGACAGACAGTGGCACACTGGCCACAAGAAACACAGGAAGATTCATTGATCGATTTGTCATTATCCCAGATAACACGTGGCATGTTGCGTTCCCAATCAATCGTCAGTGTTTCATTGACTTGAAGGTCCTGGCAGACTTCTACGCATTTTCCGCAAAGAATGCACTGATTTGGGTCATAGCGGTAAAACGGGTGGGACATATCCACTTCATAGCCTTTTTCACGGAAAGGCCGTTCCTGATGCTCAACCTCAAGTAATTCAGCGGTATTATGCACTTTGCAGTTGCCGTTGTTGTTGTCGCAAACGGTACAGTAGAGAAGGTGATTCTCGAGGATGCGGTCCATCGCCTCATTCTGCGCCTCTTTTGCTGTTGGTGAAGAGGTGAGAATGTTCATTCCTTCCTCTATTTCAGTGGAACAAGCTCTCATTACTTTTCCATCAATCTCACACATGCATGTATCACATGTCTGGATCGGTCCGAGCGTTTCCGTATAACAAATATGAGGATGCTCGACTCCCTGCTGCAAAAGGTGCTCGAGTACCTTTGTTCCTTTTTTGACTTGCTGTGTTACACCGTTGATCTGTACGGTTAACGTATTTTCCACTCTATTTTCCTCCTTAAAACCTAAAAAACCCACCATAAAACAATCTGTGCCTGTTGACACAAATTCCTTTACAGTGGGTTAATAGCTAAGCATTATGAATACCAGCGATCCATCCCGCTATGTGATTGCACGCCATGAACTCCTGGCAGCTGATCGTTACCGAAGAACAATGAACGTTTCCTTTTTTGATTATACCACTTTCCTTTGATGGGGTAAATTTACTTTTTGGAAATGGCTAAAGGCGTCGATTTTAGGGAACACAGAGTATGAATAAGGCTTAACATAACCTATTCGGGAGGTACTTTATGAAATATACCGTCATCACAGGAGCAAGCTCAGGAATCGTATCCAGAACAAGATAAGCATAAGAAAAAAGGGAACTGACGGTTTAACGTCAGTTCCCTTTTTCTCATGAAGCGCTGGGTTTGTTTCGTTTGGTTATCAGGTAAGCAACGATCAGGATGATAAACCAGACAGGAGTGACAAACAAGGCGATCCGGGTGTCTTTTGCAAACCCGAGCACGACTAGAACGAAAGCAAAGAACAAAAGGACTATCCAATTAATAAAGGGAGCGAGCGGCATTTTGAACTTGCTTTTTGCTGCTTCTTCGGGTTTCTGCTTTCTGAAGCGCAGATGTGCGATCAGAATAATGCCCCATACCCAGATAAAACAGATGGTCGCAATACTAGTAACCAGGGTAAAAACATCTTCCGGCAATAAGTAGTTAAGCAGAACGCCAAATGACAGGAAAAAGGTAGATACAATCAGTGCCGCCGCAGGCACTTTTTTGTCGCTCAGGGAGGCCAGACGTTTCGGTGCTTTTTCTTCATTAGCCAGTGTATACAACATTCGTCCTGTACTGAATAAACCGCTGTTGCAGGATGACATAGCAGAAGTAATGACCACAAAGTTAATGACACCAGCTGCAGCAGGTATTCCAATCAGCGAGTAGACCGAAACAAACGGACTGCTCGACGGGTTGATTTTGTCCCACGGATAGATCGACATGATGACGATCAGGGATCCGATATAAAAGAGAAGGATCCGGACCGGAATATTGTTGATCGCGCTCGGCAACGTCGTATCCGGATTCTCAGCTTCACCGGCTGTGACCCCAACGAGTTCAACTCCGACAAAAGCAAAAAGGGCCATCTGAAAGGCCAGAACAAATCCGGAAGCGCCATTTGGGAAAAATCCGCCGTGGCTGACAAGATTGGAAAAGGAAGCCTGTGTTCCATGGCTTTCATATCCCATGACAATGAGTACAATACCGATCACAATCAGTGCAATAATGGTAATGATTTTTATGATAGCAAACCAAAACTCGATTTCTCCAAACGTTTTGACAGCCGACATATTGATCAGCAGTAAGATAAGCACCACAGCTAGTGCGGTCAGCCATTGGGGAATAGAAGGAAACCAATACTTTACGTACACACCTACCGCTGTAATTTCTGCCATGCCGGTCACAATCCAGCAGAACCAATACGTCCAGCCCGTAATAAAACCGGCCCAGGGGCCGATAAAGGATTCGGCAAAGTGCGTAAAGGAACCCGAGGTCGGATTATACAGGAGCATTTCACCCAATGCGCGCATCATGAAGAAAAGCATGATTCCAATCAAGGCATAGTTAATCATGATGGACGGGCCTGTCAAATGAATGGACTTGCCTGCACCCAAAAACAGACCAGTGCCAATGGCCCCCCCTATGGCTATTAATTGAATGTGCCGGTTTTTTAAACCGCGGTGCAGCTCTTCTTCTTTTTTCATTGATACACCAACCTTTTCAACATGATCTCTGGTGAATTTTTTTCTGCAGTTATTGTCTTTATTTCCCTTTACTCTTCCCTTGCAAAACCAATTGCATAACGGTTAATCATGAAAAAAGAGGGTATAGACACAACGTAATGCCAAACTTTGTTCGAAGACTTTAATGGAAGTCTTGCAAGATAACGACATCACAGGAGGGTTTTGGATGAAAAAAATATGGTCGAGTATTTCGCTGGCAAGTGTGCTTTTGTTTGGAGGGATTGCCGGCTGCAATGCTCAGGATGCAGCAGGAGACGAGACAAACAAGCAACCGGCTAAAGAAAAAGAAAACAAAAAACCAGAACAGGGAAAAACAGCAAAAGAAAAAAAGGAGGAAGAGAAAAAACAGGCAGAAGCACCAAAACCAAAGCCAGCTCCCAAACCCAAGGACATAACGGTTAAAGGGGTATACATGTCAGGTGCTGCAGCAGGCATGAACAGCAAATTTAATGAGCTGACCAAGCTGGTGGATGACACGGAACTCAATTCACTTGTAGTAGATGTAAAAGGTGACAGCGGTGAAGTTACATACGATTCAAACGTTCCCCAAGTTAATTCATATGGTTCTGATAAACATCCCCCAATTAAAAATATGAAGCAAAGGCTAAAGGTGATGAAAGACAAAGATATTTACACGATCGCCAGGGTGGTTACATTTAAAGATCCATACATGGCCAAAAAGAAGCCGGCATTCGCCATGAAAAAGAAAAGCGGCGGATTGTATTACAATGACGGCATACCGTGGGTGGACCCGTATAAAGAACAGTACTGGAAGTATGTTACTTCTATTGCAAAGGAAGCCGCGAAACTTGGATTTGATGAGATTCAGTTTGATTATGTCCGCTTCCCTGATAACGGAGCACAGGTGGACAGGGAAGTGAAATTCGATAACCCGAAAAAGAAGTCAAAAGCACAGAACATCCACGACTTTTTAACGTATGCCAAAAAAGAACTGAAGCCTTATGGAGTCAATGTGTCTGCCGATGTGTTTGGGGTTTCAACGAGCGCGAAAGGAGATACAGGAATTGGACAGCAGTGGGAGTCTTTGACACAGGCCGTCGATGTCATGAGCCCGATGACATATCCATCTCATTACGGACCAGGGGATTATGGTATCAAAGTCCCTGATGCAGAGCCCTACAAATTAATCAAGAGTGCCCTTCAGCCGGCGATCCAAAGGGACAAAGCACTGGAAAAACAGAAGAAACAGGCAGCAAAAATCAGGCCATGGTATCAAGATTTTACGGCCACCTGGGTGGACGGCCATATTACATATGGCTCTCAGCAAGTGAAAGATCAAATCCGCGCCGGTAAAGAATTGGGCATTGACGGCTATTTACTATGGAACGCAAGTAATGAATATACGAAAGAAGCGCTTCAGCCAAAAAACTAGAAACTTACCGTGCAACAGAACAGCCTTTAGAAGGCTGTTCTGTTTGTTTTTCTGGGTACTTATAAACCAATATACATAATTATTCAAATTTAAAAAAATTTTTCATTTTTATGGGTAAAAAATACTAGAAAGAGTATTGTAACTGTGATAGATTACTTATGGTGAATATGCAAAAAGTCCTATTTATTATGTTGCAGAGGAGGAAGACCTTTTGGAAAGCTTAAAAGAAAAGCGGAGAAGAGAGCGGCAAAGAAAGTTGAAAACAAGACTCCTTATTATTCTTTCATTTCTCATTCTCTCAGGAGGCGGAAAATTCGCCTATGCTGAGAGTAATAGCATAAAAGATTACCTTTCCAATCAGTCTCAACGAATTCTCGGTCAACTTATGGCCCGGCTGCATCCCGATATGAAACAAGTGAGTGAAGAATCTTCCAAAGAAGTGCAACAAGCGGTACAAACTGAATCGACAGCGATGAACCAAGAGGTGTCTGCCTATGCAAATTCGGAGCTTGTGCGCTACAAACAAGAAGTAAAGAAGTATGAGGAACAAAAAAAGAAATCTATTAAAAGAGAACGAGTACGAAGTGAAGCAAAAGCGAAGCAGGCACTTCGACAATCTATCAACCAAAAAATAGAAGAAGCGAAAAAACAAATCGATCAAGCTGCAGAAGCGGAGGCCGCCGGACAATTACAGAACAACGGCCAATAAATACAGGAACAGAGTACAGATGTACTTTTTCTATACATCGACGTGGCGATAGCCGGAAGGAGAGAATCTAGAAATGTCAGTCAAAAAGAAAGCAGCAGCAGTTACCGGACTCATGGTTACTGGGGCCTTGTTTGCAGGAGCGGCCTCTGACAGCTTTGTGGATCACGTAAAGGTGGGTGTAGCTCCGCTGATTGGGAAAGTGGCGGCATGGGCAGGATATCAAGTGGCGGATAACGCTGAAAAGAAGGAAGACGAAGTAAACGCTCATGTAAAAAGCGAGTATCAGCGAGGAAAGACGGAAGTAGGCAATGCGTACAATAGTACGGTGGCGGATGGCAATGTACAAATTAACAGCTATGCCGAGGAATACAAAATGGCCATTACGGCTGCGACCAACGAAAATACCGCTCTGGCAAAATCGAGTATCCAGGAAAAGGTAACCAAAGAGGTGTCGGCCGCCAAGTCGGAGATTGATGCAGATGCAAAAGCAACCGTCGACCAGCTCATCCGCGAAACCAATTCATCCATTCCGGCTCCACCGACTTCGCCCGAACGTTAATTATAAAACAGGAGACAGGCAGCAGCCTCTCCTGTTTTTTTATGTTTGAATCGCTGGCTCCAAATGCAATAGGAACAATAGGAAAAAACAAGGGAAAATCATTACTGATATAGAATACCTTGTTAAACGCTAAGAATTTGGTACTTAAGGAGCTGCACTTCACATGAATATTGTTGACCTTGTTCAGTCACAAGTGATCGCGTCTGTAAAAGAGGAGGAAGATATTGAGAAGGCGATAAACAGCACATCCAATATCGTTTTCCTGTTAACCGGTAATCTTTTGAACATGACAGAGCACCTGGACCGGTTGAAAAGTGCTCAAAAAAGTGTTTTCATACATATTGATTTTATTGAGGGCCTGTCCAATACGAAAAGCGCCATTAAGTATATCGCTAAAAAGTGGAAGCCCTCGGGCATCATTACCACAAAAAGTTCCTTGATTAAATTTGCGAAGGAAGAGAAATTAATGGTTATTCAGCGTATGTTTCTCATCGACCACACGGCCTTAAAAAAGGGAATCAGCATCTGTGAAACGTTTGCACCGGATGCGATTGAAGTCTTGCCCGGGCTGATGCCTAATATTATTGATCATCTGACTCATCGGATCAACCTGCCTATTATTGCAGGAGGCCTCATCAGTTCAAAGGAAGATATCACTAAGGGGCTGGAAGCGGGGGCACTTGCGATGTCTACCGGAGATCCTGCGCTTTGGAATTTTGATATATAAAAAAGGGGAAACGAGTTCCCCTTTTTAGCTGATTTGTAATTGATGGATTTCTTTCATGCTTGGAAGAACATATGAAGGCTTATGAATAGATGTTTTGACCATTTCTTCCGTGGTAATGCCTGACATCACCAGCACGGTCTGAATCCCATGATCAATGCCCATTCGTATATCGGTTTCCAAACGGTCTCCGACAATATAGCAATCTGCCGGTGTTAACTTTAAAATGTCTCTGATGACAATGTCCGCTGCAAGTTTGGAGGGTTTCCCCATAATATAGTCAACAGGTTTGCCGGTCGTTCCTTCAAAAGCGCCAATGATGGATCCACAATCAGGAAGCTGTCCGTCCATCATCGGACACGTCCGGTCTGGATTTGTGGCGATAATCATCGCATTGTTGGCAGCCCATGCCTGGTAGGCATCGTTCAGCTTGCGGTAATTAAATTCCCGATCCCATCCCAAAACCACATAATTGGCTTCGCGCGGAACGGTGGTCAACCGGATTCCTTCATTTTGCAGTTCCTCGAATAAAGCGGCTTCTCCAATCACATACACAGCTTCTTCCGGTGTCATTTTTTGTTTTAAAAACATCGCTGTAATGTAATTCGAATTAATCACATCTTCAATAGATGCATCAATTCCCAATCCCCGAAGTTTTTTTACATAGTCATTCCGTGTGGCTATGGATTTATTGGTGAAGAAGACTACTTTGTGACCACACTGCCGTAAATATTCGATGGACTCCTTCACGCCATCCAGGATTTTTTCCTCCACATACACAGTTCCATCCAAATCCAATATAAAACCTTTTGCCATGGCGATACCTCCGATACGTATGAGCTAAACGATGCAAAACCCCCAGCTAAAGAAGCCTCCAAAAGAGTAAAGGCAAAAATAGCTGGGGGTTCTCTTCATCTCTTCCCTGCGATAGTGTATTACGTCAAAACAGACTTGGTGTTTGACTGATGATTAATGATTTGCTGAAGCGAGTATTTGTAAGGATTGATTTCATAAATTACCGGCCCGTTAAATCGATGGTTGAACAAATATTCTCCTGCGTTTTTTGTAAATTGGTTCCCGTCTCCCGGGAGTAAATGAAGGTCTGCCTTTCCATCATTCTCCGATAAGTGGAGGGCTCCAAGAGATGCGCCGAGCCGGTCGATGGCATCTTCCAATTCATTTCCCATGAGATTGAGATGGCCTGTATCCAGGCAAGCCTTGACCTGTGTATTTTTTATGAGATCGAGCCATTCATCAAGATTGGAAGCAACCTGATGACAATAGTTCAAATGGTCGGGGATCAAATTCTCCAGCAGAAGATCAATCCCGTACGGTTTTGCCACCTGATCCAGCCGCAGGATCCGTTCCGTTACCCTTTCTAAGCACGCATGCTTTTCTTCAGAAAACCAGGCATAACCGCCATGAAAGGTAGCATGCGTCCCTCCGTAATCAGCCAGCCGTTTAATCCAATCCGTTAAAATTGAAAAAGTACGTTCATAGACCACAGAATCGGGAGTAGCCAAATTCAGATCATGAAAGGGCAGGTGCAGTCCCACGTTGAAACCGGATCGATGGGCAAATTCCAGATAGTCAGCTGCTTTACGCTGTTCTGCCAGGACTTCAATGCCTCTGAACCCGGCTTCTTTTAGACGTTCAAAGTCACCCAGATGGGCATCCAATCCAAGTGACCAGCTGTTAAGCCATTTCTCCATGATTCTCTCCTTTCAATGTTGTTCCAGGACTTACGTTTAATTCGTTGTTCAGTTCCTCGAGGTTCTTGCCTTTAGTTTCCGGGGCCAACAGTACAGAAACAATCAAGCCGGCCATGCTGATTACCGCGAAGAACCATAGTGCTTTGGAATTTCCCCATGCGGCGACCAGATTCGGAAATACAAGGATTCCGAGAATGGAACCGATACGGCTGACTCCGGTGGCCAGACCTGAAGCACTTGCCCGAATACTGGTTGGGAACAGTTCCGTCGGATAGACAAAGTTCAGGATTCCTCCACCCATATTGGCAAACAGAACAGCCAAACTAAAAAGAATAACCAAAAAGGCCATGGTAGGATGAGGATTTAATGCAAGAATGATTAACGCAATGGATAATCCGGTAAATGACGTAATGATCAGCGGACGTCTGCCGATTCTTTCAACCAGATTCAATCCTACAATAGCTCCAAGCAAGCCCAGAACACTCACCGTCAGGGAACCTGTATATACCATCATTTGTGAACCATTGGTAAACGGTTTTAAGATGGTTGGTGTATACATGGAGATTCCATAGTACGCGACCGCGTAACAGAACCAGAAACCGCAAACGAAGAACGTCCGTCTGAAAAGAGATTTTGTAAAAAGAGCTCCTGCCTTTTGTTTTGGTGCTGCATCCGGCTTGATGATGACTTTTTGTCCTGTGATCTTCAGCATGATTTCTTCCGCTTCTTTTTCACGTCCTCTTGAGGCAAGCCATCTCGGTGACTCCGGGAGTGTAACCCTGAAAAAGAAAACAATAAGAGCAAATACAGCACCGACCAACAGCATGTATCTCCACGCACTTGCACCGAGCGGAAGCATCAGCATTCCGATAAGGTAGGCGGTTACCGCCCCAACGAACCACATGGCACCTAGTGAAGTGCTATGTTTGCCGCGACTCTTTGTGGAACTGAATTCAGACACCAGGGTGGCAGAGATCGGATAGTCAGCTCCGATACCAATCCCAAGTAAGAAGCGGAACAGAATGAGCTGCCACGGAGCTTGTGCGAAAGCGGTTAAGGCAGCAAAGACGACAAACGCGACCAAATCAACCACATACATTGCTTTTCTTCCGTATTTGTCTGTTAAATTTCCGAGCCATAAAGCACCGATTAAGGAGCCGATGACAGCAGACGAAGTAATTAACCCCTGAAGACCCGGAGTGATTTCCCACTGGCTTAAAATGAGCGGCATGGCTACGGCAATGACCGTTAAGTCAAAACCATCCAGAAACGTACCTGCAGCCGACAGCAACGTGACCTTTCTTTGAAAGCGCTTTAGTTTTGGAGAATCCAAATGCTCAAAGCTCATTACTTTTCCCCCTTTTTCTGTGTAACGTTATGGAAAAGAACAAATAAAAAGCCATAGCCAAAAAAACATGTACCATGTTTTAAATGGCTATGGCTTCTCTTCATCTCCGGCCATAAAGCTACATTAAATTTTAGGATTGCTAAATCATTTATACAATATTCAAATAAGTCTGTCAACTTAATTTTTTGTGGTGTTTAAAACAATGGATTGAAAAATTTTCTGTTGTAAAACGATTAACATCTAGGTATGATTGTGAATAATTAGATAACAACTTTAATATCCGTACGGGTAGAGATATGGGAGAACCCTGTGAACAGATGTGTACTGCAAAGGAGCGGCACACCATTTGGTCATGGGGTTTTTCGTGTTGTCGGAGGTTATCTGGTTGCAAAAAATTTAGAGGAGGAACAGGAATGAAAGGCAGGAAGTGGCTGATTTGTATGATGGCATGTGCTATAGGCTTGGGTACGGATTTAAGGTTGAACTCCATTCAACCGGCAGCGGCTGAAAGTGCAATCCCCCGTTTGCTGATCACAGAAGTCGTTCCGGACACGGACAATTATGCGGGATATGATGCGTTTGAGTACATTGAAATCTATAATAACAGCAATCAGGAGATCAATCTTCAAGGCTATCATATTGCTTCTAGCAACTGGAATACGACGATTGAGAATCCGATTAAAATCGCTCCGTGGGATACCGTGTTGTTTTGGCCAAGAAGACAGGAAGTGAAGCCCCTGACGCTGGAGGGCTTTAACCACCTTTATTTCTCCTCATATTCAAGTAAATACATACAACAAGATCATCTACAACCAATAGAAAATGTTGGCGGACTGGTAAACAGTAACAACCAGACAGTCTCCGTTTACGATCCGGGTGGAAAAGAGATCGTAAAAGCAAAGTACCCCGGAAGCCAGGTAAGTGCAAACAAGTCCATTACGCTCGGCTATCCGACAGATGGCAGCAACACGATGAAAACCTTGGCAGGCAGCCAAACGCCGACACCAGGATGGGTGGTATCAGGACAAGCTCCGGCAAGACCGAAACTGGATGACGCGGCACCAGCTGTTCCGGCAGGTATTCAGGCACAGGCAGGAAACGGTGAAATCGATCTAACATGGAGTCCCAATAGAGAAACAGATCTCTATCGTTATAATATCTACAAAAATGGCAATCTCGAATATTCGGTTCATCCGTCCAAAACTGCATTCCGATTGTCTGCCCTGATTGGCCATCTCAATTATGATCTCCAGATCACGGCTGAAGATACTTCGGGAAATGAATCACAGAAATCTCCCGTTTTGCGCGTTCAGCCTGATCATCAGCTGATCACGCAAACCGAAAGATCATCCAATGACAGAAATCCCGCTTATCAAACACTATGGGATATTTCCAAGGACGGCCCTGTCATCCCCGGACTGGCAGAGGACCTCGTTCCCCAGGGAATTGGTTATTATAAGAAAAAGAACTGGTTGTTTACCATCAATTATTTGGACGATGGCCGACCAGGAACACTTTGTGTCGTTGATGCTACTACTGAAAAACTAGTAAAGTCACTGGTGCTCTACAATCAGGATGGGACACCTTACACCGGACACGCAGGGGGTGTTACCGTAAGTATGGACCATGTATGGATATCCTCCGAAGAATCTCTATTTACATTGGATGTTGACGATATTGCCGCCGCTCAAAATAATGATGAGCTAACGTTCACAAATGAAATCCCGGTACCCGTAGAAGCGGCTTATGATGTCTATGATGATGACAAAAAGATTCTGTGGGTCGGTGAGTTTTATGAGCCAAACGCCTATCCTACCGATCCCTCTCATCATCTCGTAAACCGGGCCGGTGAAATGCAATTTGCTTGGATGGTAGGTTACAAGCTAAGACCGGATACGGATATGCTGACTCACGAGCAGTGGGACCCTGCAGGCTATGAGCCCGCAAAACCAGACTATGTTTTTTCCACGATCGGTAAGGTACAGGGAGCGATCGTCCAAAAGAAGGGAATTTCTCTGGTCACGTCTTACGGGCGGGCGAATGACAGTGTTTTGTATCGATATAATGACCCGATGAAAGAAGAACCGCATGAATATGTAACCGTTGGGGGAAAAGAAGTGCCTGTTTGGTTCCTTGACGGGGAAAATGCAAAGCCGGTCAAAAGTATTACGGCTATCCCTATGAAAGAGGGAGCCGTACTCGTAAATAGTGATCTGTATGTGTCTTTTGAATCGGGCGCGAACAAATATCGGTATACAGGTTCTTATCCAAGAGACCGGATGCTTAAGATTGATATGAAAACCTTAATGAAGGATGACAGAAATACAGAAAAAGAAGAGCGCCAATAAGAGAAAAGACCAGCTGTCTTAAACGGCTGGTTTTTTTGTTCTGTCCAAACAAAAACAAAAAAACAGAAATAAAGTAGGTGCAGATTCTAACGGCGGGTTACTCACCGGAAATCATGGACCAGGGCAAAACCGTGGGTTATCAAGTGTTTGGCCGGATTTCTTTTTTCATCGGAACGTTATTTATTGCGACGCTTGCCTTTTTTCTCTCTGAAAAAATGATCATGGTCAATAAGTAAACCCCTGAAGCTCAGCTTCAGGGGTTTGGATTTTCTATTATTTCTTTAACTTATTCCATGTAGCATCAAGTGCTTCCAATGTTTCTTTTTCTGATTTCTTCTTGCCAACATAGGCTTGAAGAGCAGATCCAAACTCTTGGCCAGCACCATCAGGATATTTCATGAACTGCCAAGTATACGTTTTACCTTCTTTGGAGTACTTCTGGATTTCAGCGCCAAGTGGTCCGATATCTTCTGCCTTTGCGTCAATGTTCTTGAAGGCAGGGATGTATTTGAATTCCTTCGTCAATGCTTCTTTTCCTTCTTTAGAAGAAACCATCCAGTTCAAGAAGTCTTTTGCTGCTTTTTTATCAGCCTCAGGAGCTTTGTTGTATACGACCCAGTTACTCGGTACATCTGCCATGAGCTTATCTGCTTCTTTTTCATTGTTGTTCAATGCCATTGGAATAAAACCAACATCCATGTTCGGTGTGATTTTGTCGATCATCGGCTGAATCCAGTTTCCTTGCTGGATCATTGCTGCATCACCGCTGGCAAATAGGGTTACTTGTGTGTTGTAGTCAGTAGTTAACGGGTTTTTGTTGCCATATTTAATCGTCAGGTCAAGCAATTTGAAATAATCGTCAAAATACTTGCTGTCTGCGATTTTTGATTTTCCTTCGTTCAAACCATTAATAAAATTTTTGTCTGCACTTTCCTGATAAGCCAATGGAACATTCAAGCCGTGGTTTGCAAGCACCCACCACTCGCCGTAACCGACTGAGAAAGGTGTGATGCCTTTGGCTTTTAATTTTTTCGCTGCGGCTTCCAGCTCAGAGAATGTAGTAGGAAGCTTGGTAATTCCTGCTTTTTTGAACAATTCCTTGTTGTATGCAAATCCGTAGCCTTCAAGGTTAACCGGCTGGCCAAGCACTTTTCCGTCCAGAGTCATTGGCTTCAATGCATTAGGATAGGCATTTTTTACCCATGGCTGATCGGAAAGGTCTTCGAGTTTGTCTTTCCATGTGACGGCATCCTGATAGCCAGAGCTGGTGAAAATATCAGGCGCTTTGTTGGAAGCAAACTTCGCTTTTAGAGCTGCACCACCGTCTGCACCACCGCCTACGGTTTCAATGTTAAAAGTAACGTTTGGATGTTCTTTTGTATACTGGTCGGTCAATGCTTTAAGCTGGTCGGCAATTTCTACTTTGCCCTGGAACATATCAATGACGACTTTGTCGCCTTTGCTTCCGCTTGCTTTGTCTCCTGATGCACCATCACTGGAACAAGCTGCTGTGAAAAGAAGTGACGCGGAAAGCACACCTGCTGCTAATGAAAACTTTTTCATGTTTTTAACCATGATTTTACCCTCCTGAACATGATTCATTTATAGTTTGAAAAAAGAATAACCTTATTTGATGGAACCGCTGGTAATACCTTTAATAATGTGCCTTTGCATGGAGAAGAAGAAAATGAGCAAAGGAATGATGCCCAGGATCAAAGCGGCAAGTGCCAGATCCCACTGCTTCGTATACTGTCCAAAGAAGAAGAACGTAGCGAGTGGTACTGTTCGTAATTCCGGATTTTGCAGAACGAGTGACGGGAGCAGGAAGTCATTCCAAATCCACAGGCTGTTCAGAATTACAATGGTTACTGTAATCGGTCTTAGCAGCGGGAACACAATTCTCCAGAATACTCCGAACCGGGAACATCCATCGATGATCGCTGCTTCTTCCAGTTCTTTTGGAATTCCTTTAATAAAGCCGTGATACAGGAAGATCGTCATCCCGGATCCGAATCCAAGATACATGATGACCAGTCCCCAGATGCTGTTGAGAAGGCCGAATGTTCCGGCTGTTTTGATCAAGGGAATCATAATGGACTGAAACGGAATGATCATGGCTGCAACAAACGTCATGAAAATGATATTGCTGATTTTCTTTTTGGTCCGGACCAGCATGTAGGCGGCCATGGAACAGAAGACCACAAGAACGACGTTGCTGGCGACCGTAACGATCAGTGAGTTTGAGAATACTTTCAGGTAGTTCAGCTTTTCGAATGCGTTTACATAGTTCTCAAATTGAAAGACCTTGGGAAGCGCCGAAGTATTGGTCAGGATTTCGGCGAACGGCTTCAGAGAATTTGAGATTACGTAATAGAAAGGAACCAAAAAGAGCAGGCCGAGCAGAACCGCAAGGATTTCAACAATGAATGTTTTGCCCGTATATTTGTTTTCCATCACGATTCAACCTCCTTTTTCTTCGTGTACATAACCTGAATGACCGTAATGGCGGCAACAACGATGAAGAAGATCAGCGCTTTCGCTTCACCAATTCCGTAACGGTTGTTAACAAAGGCTTCTGTGTAAATGTTCAGTGCCAGCATCTCGGTTGACTTGAACGGCCCGCCGTTCGTCAGGGACAGGTTGGCATCAAAGATTTTGAACGATGATGCAGTGGTTAAGAATAAACAAATCGTTACCGCTGGTGCTACCATCGGGATGGTAATATGGCGGAGGATCTGCCATCGATTGGCACCATCTATACGGGCAGCTTCCACGATTTCCTGAGGAACATTCTGCAGAGCGGCAATGTAGATGATCATGATGTAGCCGGCACCCTGCCACACACTGACAATCACGATTCCCCAAAACGCCGTTTTTGCATCTCCAAGCCAGGCCATTTCAAAAAGTGGAATACCCGTGATTTGTCCGATGGATGCAAATCCTTTGACGAAAATAAACTGCCAGATGAAGCCTAAAAGCAATCCGCCGATTAAGTTCGGCATGAAGAATACGGTACGCAGAATGTTTCTTGTCTTTAGCATTTGTGTGACCAAAATGGCAAGCGCAAATCCAATCACATTGGTAAGTATAATGGCAACGACTGTGTATTTAGCGGTCAGCAGAAACGAAGCCTGAAATTGCTTGTCTTCCGTGAATAAGTATTTGAAATTATCGAATCCGACCCAATTGATATTCCCTGTTACTCCGTTCCAATCGGTAAAGGCGTAATAGATCCCGGTAAAGAAAGGAATTAAAACGATTATTGTAAACGCTAACAGAACAGGGCCGACAAAAAGAGTGAATAATCCTGCATCTTTCCATTTTTTCTTGGAAGCCATGGAAACAGGCTTTGATACGTTGGTGTTTTTTTGTAAGGCACCGCCTTGAAGATTTGTAGCTTTCGTCTGACTATTCACATAAAGCACCTCCCGTACCTTTTATTTTAGGGATTCCTGAAATTTATGAAACGGCTTACATTGACCAACAGGGTGGAAAATATTGAACAGTGATTTTTGAATCAAGGAATGAGAAGGTTATGCTACAATAAAGAAAAATCTGTAAGCAATATAATTCAAGGGAGGAAGGTTAGCCGAAAGTATAGCTGACCAAATTGGTATGCAGTGGGGGATCCGAAAGAAACTCATCATCTTATTGCTTGTAGCAACCGTGCTTCCGTTTGGAACCTCGATTGCCGTCACGTATTATCAAACCACACAAGCTCTCAATGACCGCTTTGTTTCCACAAACCATGATTTAATTCAAAAAGGGGAAGAGGACCTGGCTGCATACTTTGATGAAGTCGCAGATATGGGAACGGTTTTATACCGGTATACTCCTTTTATGAATGTAATGAGGGGGGGAGTATCGGCCGACTTCAACAACAACCAGGAAGAGGTTCGACGGCTGCTCGCCTATTTATTTAATACTCGTCCAGAAATTGAACAGATGCATCTGTATATCGATAAAGAAAAAGATTCGTATACCAATTTTCATTCTTCCATCAGCGGAAGAGGGAAGTATGAGAACATTTTTTCACATCCGTATTATGCTCAATTGAAAAAGAACAGCACGTTTTCCATCATTGAGCCGCCGCATAAAATTTATCCTTATAATCATTTGTCAGATATCCCAGACTCTGAAAAGAAAAAAGTCTTGAGCTTTCATAATATTATTCGTGATGTTCCATCCGATAAGTTTCTTGGCTTCCTGTCGATTGATATTAACCTTTCAAAGATTAGCTCCCTGTCAAACCGGCTGTATACAAAGGGTGTTGAAGATCTGTACATTATGGATGACCAAGGGAATATCGTTTATTCGTCCAATGAAAAACAAATTGGCAACAAAAATAAAGAAAAATGGTTCCACCATGTAAAGAGCAGTGATAAAAGCAGCAAAAGCCTGGAATGGCAGGACAACAAATTTTCGGGAGAGATTGTGTACGAGCGTTTTTCGGCTCCATATAAAAACTGGTATATTGTAAAAAGAATTCCGTATGACGTTCTTTATCAGAGCGCAAGGGAAACCGCATTGATGAATATTTTTATCGGCATTATAACGTTGATCATCGTTCTTTTGGCGACATTATTTGTTTCACTTAAACTGACCGCGCCGATAAAAGTATTAAGCAACAACATGAAAAAGGTGGAAAATGGGGAACTCGAAGCTGACTTCGATTCGTTGGGGAATGATGAAATCGGCATGCTTGGCCGCAACTTCAAATCGATGATCACCAAGATCAATCAGCTAATCGACAGGGAATACAAACTGGAGATTGAAAATAAATCATCTCAGCTCAGGGTGCTGCATTCTCAGATCAACCCTCATTTCCTTTACAATGCACTTCAGTCCATTGGTACGCTGGCCCTTAAATCGAATGCTGCGTCTGTCTATTCGTTGTTAACCTCCTTATCCAACATCATGAGGTACAGCATGAACATGAAAGAAGATGTTGTTCCATTGAACCTGGAGCTGAGGCATGTAAAATCGTATTTGGTGCTTCAAAAGCAGCGGTTCGAAGACAAATTTGAATATGAGCTTCAGGTTGAAAAAGAAGTGGAACAGGTTCTGGTTCCGAAAATGATTTTACAGCCCATTGTGGAGAACAGCTTCAAGCACGGCTTTGACCAGCAGATCGAGGAAGCGGCCGTCACGATCAAAGCGCATGCCATGGATGAAGAAAAAATTAAGCTGTCCGTGAGCGATAACGGAAGGGGCATTGATACGCAGCAATTAAAGGACTTGAGGGGTGCGCTTTTCGAGGAAAGTCCATCTGAAGAAGAACGCAGCGAAGCCATCGGGTTAAAAAACATTTATGACCGGCTTCAGATCTATTACAGCAATCAGGCAAAAATGTCGGTGGAAAGCGGGGATGCCGGAGGCTTTACAGTGACCATTGAGATCCCCAGGGTAATGCCAAAAGAGGTGAACAATCATGAAAGTCTTGATTATTGATGATGAGAAACACGTCCGGGATGGAATCCGGCTGCTTGGTGCCTGGGAAGAAAACGGTATCGGTGAATTTTATGAAGCCGAAAATGGGGAAGATGCCATCCGTTTGATTCAAGAGCACCGGCCAGAGATTATATTTTCCGATATGAAAATGCCAAAGATGGATGGCACGCAGCTTCTTGAATGGATTAAGACGAATCAGCCGAAAAGCAAAACCGTTGTAGTAACCGGTTATGATGATTATCACTATATGAGAAAAGCAATTCATTTTGGGAGCTACGACTACCTTCTTAAACCAATTGATCCGGAAATCCTGAATCAAACGTTGAAAAACGCAGTAGAGGAATGGAAGAAAGAAGAAGCTGATCGCAAAAGCAAGGATAGCAGCTACCAGATGATCAATGAAATGAAACCTGTATTTCGTGACCGGAAGCTTACCCAGCTTGTAAGCAGTGACAGTATCAAGGATGAGCTGTACAAAGAGCTTGGCTTTCAATTGTCTCAAACCTATATGGTTGCTCTTATGCGGCTGGATGGCAAAACGATTAAATCGTTTCAGGGAGACAGAGATCTTGCTTACTTTACAATTTTAAATGTGATCAATGAAATTCTTATGGACTGTGACTGCGGGATCGGCTTCCGCTACCTCTCCAGCAAGGGCGAAATTGTTATGATTTTCTGGAACAAGCTCGACCAGATCGAGGAACGTCTGTCCGAGATTCATCAGACACTGAAGAGGGTATTGAATCGTTCCTGCCCGATTGCCATCGGGGAAGCAGTTACTGGTACCGCCGGGTTGCTGCAATCGTATCAGCATGCCAAGCAAGTGCTGCTTTCTAGTAATCTGTTGGAGCGGAAAGAAAAGCGGGTCTATGGACCGGATACGGTACAAGTTATCTCACCGAAAAGCCTGATGTCTTATAGTTCCGACATTGAAGGGGGCATGATGGCTGGACGAATTGAAGCGTTTGACGATCTCATTGAGGATGTGACAAACGATTTTACCGAGAACGGATATTTGTCATTGAAGCAGTTGCTGCATTTTGAAAACGAATATCAGGTGATCAGCAACACATGGTTCAAGCATTACAATATTCCGATCGGCTCAAGTGAAAGCATTGAAAAACGGATTGATCCCTATTTTGATGCCGGGGGCACGTTTAATCTGGAAGACTACAAAAAAAGAATCCGCCGGGAAATTTCCGTCTTTCTGAAAAAAGTAAAGAAGGCTTCAAAACAAAAGGGCAACATCATACATGAGATTGAAAAGTATTTGCAGTCCCACTTTGACCGGGATGTAAAACTTCAGGAAATTTCGGACCATTTTTACATCAGCAGGGAGTATATTTCGAGGAAATTCAAGCAGGAGCTCAATGTTAACATTTCGGATTATTTGGTAAGAATCCGCATGAACAAAGCAAAATCCTTATTAAAAAACAGTGACCTGAAAATCTATGAAATTGCGAACATGATCGGCTATCAGGATGATAAATATTTCCGTAAGGTATTCAAAAAGGTAGAGGGCATTACCCCAAATGAATACCGCGATCAATATTCAGTAAAATAGACACTATAGCTTTTAAAGAAGATGTTGAAATGATCAGGATCACTTCCGCCTTGGTCAGTTAGCCAGTTAGTTGCTAGTGAATCACCAAAAGTCATACTATTAAACAAGACCTTTCTGACAGAAAGGTCTTCAACGTTTAAGCGCTCGTTTCCATTCTAAAATCACTGTGTCTTCCGTCTGGGTGAGATAAGGATTGGCTCCAATGCATTTTCTTGCGGCAGCAGAGATTATCTGTTTTTTGGCGATGCTGGCTGTGTTTTTTACAGCAGCAGAAGCTTTACCTCTTCCATCATAAAAGAATGGAGGATTAACCAAGCGTTCCGACGTACTCATCAAATCTCCCCCTTTATTAGAATATTTTGTAAGTTAATTATAAAGGAAATTATTGGTTACGGCAACAGGGATTCAATGCCGTTAACCCATGGAAAACAGGGTTCAATATATTCCACCTTATCCGTCAATGTAAGCCGTTTCATTACGCTGTTGATTCTCTAAAATGTAAAATGGACAGGAAAAAGTTTTTGATGAAAAGTTGGAGGTTTGACATGAGCAAAATATGGTGGAAAGAAAGTGTCATCTATCAAGTGTATCCCCGCAGCTTTATGGACAGCAACGGCGACGGAATCGGGGATTTGAAAGGCGTAACAACAAAGCTTGATTATTTAAAAGAACTTGGGATTGACGTCATCTGGCTCTGCCCGATGTTTAAGTCACCCAACGACGATAATGGCTATGATATTTCGGATTATCAGGACATAATGAATGAGTTCGGTACATTGGCAGATTTTGATGAGCTGCTGGCGGAAGTGCACAAGCGGGGCATGAAGCTGATCCTTGACCTGGTGATCAATCATACGAGTGATGAGCATCCATGGTTTATTGAATCGCGTTCTTCCAAAGATAATCCAAAGCGGGACTGGTATATCTGGCGTGATGGAAAGAATGGAAAAGCGCCAAACAACTGGGAGTCCATTTTCAGCGGGCCGGCCTGGAAGTATGATGAACAAACCGACCAATATTTCATGCACATTTTCTCCGAACGTCAGCCTGACCTGAACTGGGAGAATCCGGAGGTGAAAGATGCCCTTTATGACATGGTGAATTGGTGGCTTGAAAAGGGAATCGACGGTTTTCGCGTAGATGCCATTTCACACATCAAAAAAGAACCGGGCTTTCCAGATATGGAGAATCCTGACGAGCTGGAGTGTGTCTCCTGTTTTCCGTTTATGATGAACGTGGAAGGCATTGATGAATGGCTCACCGAGCTTTCACAAAAAACATTTAAGAAATACGATGTTATGACAGTTGGAGAAGCCAATGGTGTAAAAATTGAAGAAGCTGAAAAATGGGTCGGCGAAGACAATGGCCATTTTAATATGATTTTTCAGTTCGAGTTTCTGGACCTTTGGGATAAAGATGCGGAAGAGGGCGTTGATGTTGCTGGGCTGAAGAAGGTGTTAAGCAAGTGGCAAACAGGGCTTGAGGGAAGAGGATGGAATGCGCTTTTCATCGAAAACCATGACCAGCCTCGCCGTGTTTCCACATGGGGGAACGACCAGAACTATTGGTCAGAAAGCGCCAAAATGCTGGGAGCACTGTACTTTCTTATGAAAGGAACACCGTTCATTTATCAGGGCCAGGAAATTGGCATGACCAACGTTCAGTTTCCTTCGATAGAAGACTACAATGATGTGGGAATGGTTAACTATTACCGCATCGAAATGGCAAAGGGCCGCTCGCATGACGAGATCATGAACATCATCTGGAAAACAGGGCGAGATAATTCCCGTACCCCAATGCAGTGGAATGCTGAACATATGGGAGGCTTTACGACCGGTGATCAAACGTGGCTCGGTGTTAATCCGAATTACAAAGAAATTAATGTAGAAGGACAATGGAACAACCCGGATTCCATTTTAAGCTTTTACAAAAAATTGATCACGATGCGCAAGGACAATCCAATCTGGGTATACGGCGTATACGAATTGTTGCTTGAGGATCATCCTGAACTTTTTGTTTATACGCGAACACTTGATGACAAATGTGCCATCGTCATCAACAATTTCAGTGGCCAGCCTTCAGAGTTTGAAGTGCCGGACGATCTGGCATTTGAATCATCACAATTGGTGCTCAACAATTACAAGGTGACAGACACTATGCTGTCTAAGCAGATTGCCCTTCAGCCTTATGAAACGAGGGTTTATCTCTTAAGCTAATAACAAGAGGCCGTGTACCAAGAAAGGTATGCGGCCTCTTGTTTATGCTTATTACTGATCAACCAGTGTCTTTTCCAAAAATTCATCCAACCGTTCGTATTGGGAGGTAACACCTTCAATGATGCCCATCTCTTTGACCTGCTGCAGTGCTTCTTCCGTTGCGAAGGTAGTGCGGGTAATGACGTTTGTTTTATCATTCTGTTCAACAAACTCCATCGTGATCAGAAGCTCTGGCATGTTTTCCATGCGATTGCCGTTGCTGTCCACGAAGGTGTCTTTGTATACAAGCCTTTCAGGAGCTGCAATCTCCTCGTAAAATGCTTTGCCGCAGGATTCCTGACCGTAAAACTCTCCCTGATTTTTGTCCGTGCACTTCATGCAGTAATACCACACACCGCCCGGCTTAAAATCAAATTCCCGTATTTCTGTCTGCCAGCCTTTTGGCCCCCACCAGTTCGCCAGGTGTTTGGGATCAGAAAAGGCTTGAAAAACAAGATTCCTTGGGGCGTCAAAGACTCTCTCCACAACTAATACTCGGCCTTCAGTGCTCGTTTTTAAAGAGTGGGACATGATCATTTTCCTCCTAAATGGTTAGTCACTGCTTTTCTTGAAACGAGGATCAGTCTTTTCCTTGAAGCTTTTGCAAATACTCATCCAAACGGTCAAATCGTTCCTCCCATACATGCTCGAAGGAGGTAAGCCATCCATCCAAATCTTTGAACGGCTGCTGGCACAGCTTGTAAATCCGCATGTTTGCTTGAGCTTTGACCTCAACAAGACCCGCTTTATTTAAAACACCAAGATGTTTCGACGTCTGAGGTTGGAGAAGCTCCAGCTTTTCTGCGATCTCCCCTACTGTAAGGGGACCTTCACGTAATAGCTCAACAATCTGGAGGCGCTTAGGCTCGGCAAGTGCAGATAAGGTGGCATTGATGTTCGCGCTCATATCAGGTGTCTCCTTTCATTACTAATATACCTCGATAGGAATATTCTTGTAAAGGAATATTTAGATGAATTTAGGAAATATTTTTAATTTTGTTTATAATGGAGAACAGAAAGCTGAAAATGCAGGAACATTATTGGTATCGAACATGCTGATCAAAATAATACAAACAAAATAAAAAAGGAGATAATCGTTTTGGAACGGTATTTTTCAATAAGCGAAATGGCTTCCATTCATGGAGTTTCCAGGCAAACCCTCATTTATTATGATAAGATTGAGCTGTTTCAGCCTGTACATATTGATGAAAACGGTTATCGTTTTTATGCGGCAGAGCAGATACCGTTTTTGCGTGAAATCTGCTTTTTAAAATCCATCGGCATTAAGCTGAATGATATCAAAGAGCATATCGGGAACCGCAACCTGACTTCTGCTATCTCTTTATTGGAATATCATCATGACTTGCTTCAACGGGAGATCGATTCGCTGCAAAAAGCAAAAATGTTCATTCAGCAGAGGCTGGGGAAATATTCGGAGGCCTCCCGTTTTAAAAGTGATCTGGATCAGCCGGTCATTGAGCAATTTCCGGAGAGGAAGGTCGTGTTCGTTCCTTTTGAAAATGAGATTTGCAGAAAGGAGCTTCACGTTACACTCATGAAAGCCTGGCATATCCTTAGCCAACAGGAAATGCTTCCATCAGATGGGTTTGGTACTCTGATTTTGAAAGACCAGTTGGGAACCAATCAGGTTTTTAAGGGAGCGGGCATTTTTACAGCGCTTCCTCTGGACGATACGGTTACGGAACAACTCAGGATTTTGCCAGCGGGGCAGTATGCCTGCATGTATAAATATGGGATGCCTTATGAGACGCAATGTCTGAAGGAACTGGTTCAGTGGATAGAGGAACAGGGCTACCGGATTACAGGAGATGTCATAGACGCCTGTCTGCTTGATACAACATTTTATGAAACCGAACAGAATGTGGATTTTTGCCAGCTGCAAATTCCTGTAGAAAAAATGGTTTGATGTTTTTATTGACTGTATAGCTGTTATACACCTTAGCATAAAGGTATAGACAAATTACTGGGAGGTTTTACTATGCCTGCAACAACCAAGGTAAAAGTAACGGACTTAAGGTCAGCTCTCGAACTTTTGAAAACGGTTCCAGAGCAGTTGATTGAAACAAGCGAACCCGTGGATCCGCATGCGGAGCTTTCAGGCGTCTACCGTCATGTTGGTGCAGGGGGAACGGTCAAACGGCCGACGCAAATCGGTCCTGCCATGCTGTTTAATCATGTTATAGGCCATGAGGATGCTAGTGTTATCATCGGGCTGCTCGCAAGCAGAGAACGCGTAGGCCTTCTGCTTGATACACCGGCGGACCGCCTTGGCTTCCTGCTGAATGAAGCGGTCAAAGCGCCCATACAGCCGGTAACCATCCCGAATGAAAAAGCAAAGGCCCAGGAAGTGGTGCATTATGCGGACGAACCCGGATTTGATATCCGCAAGCTCATTCCTGCTCCAACGAACACGGAAGAGGATGCAGGGCCTTATATCACAATGGGCATGTGCTATGCATCAGATACCGAAACGGCAGAGTCGGACGTGACCATTCACCGACTATGCCTGCAAAGCAAAGACGAAATGTCGATGTACTTTGTTCCCGGCAGGCACCTGGAGACGTACCGGCTTAAGGCAGAACAAGAAGGAAAACCGCTGCCGATTTCGATCAGCATCGGGGTAGATCCGGCGATTGAAATTGCGGCTTGCTTTGAACCGCCAACCACGCCGCTTGGCTTCAATGAATTAAGCATTGCAGGAGCCATCAGGAAAGAGGCGGTGGAACTGGTTCCTTGCCTGACTATCGATGAAAAAGCGATTGCCAATGCGGAATATGTAATTGAAGGCGAGCTGATTCCAAACGTAAGGGTAAGGGAAGATCAGAATACAAACACAGGCAAAGCTATGCCTGAATTTCCGGGTTACACAGGGCCTGCAATAGCGGAGCTTCCCCTGATCAAAGTGAAGGCTGTAACCCATCGCAAAAATCCCATTATGCAGACGGTCATCGGACCAAGTGAAGAGCATGTCAATATGGCAGGCATTCCAACCGAAGCCAGCATACTGCAAATGGTGGACCGAGCCATGCCGGGAAAACTCTTAAACGTGTATGCCCATTCATCCGGCGGAGGGAAATACATGGCGGTCTTGCAGTTTAAAAAGAGCCTTCCTGCAGACGAAGGCCGCCAGCGGCAAGCTGCACTGCTAGCATTTTCCGCCTTTTCCGAGTTAAAGCATATTATCATCGTGGACGAGGATGTGGATCTCTTTGACAGCAACGATGTGATGTGGGCCCTGAATACCCGTTTTCAGGGTGATGTGGATACGATGATGCTGCCAGGGGTCCGCTGCCATCCGCTCGATCCTTCACAAAGCCCGGAATACAGTCATACCATCCATCAAAAAGGGGTTTCGTGCAAAATGATCTTCGACTGTACCGTGCCATTTCATCTAAAGGAACATTTTAAACGGGCAGAATTTAAAGAAGTGGATCCGAGCCGCTTTGCTCCGGATTTATTCAAAAGTTGATGAAAATCATTGTAGCGATCACCGGAGCAACGGGTGCGGTATTTGGAATCCGTCTCCTTGAAAAATTGAAGGAAGCGGGAGTGGAAACGCATTTTGTGCTTTCTTCTTGGGCGAGGACGACGATTGTACATGAAACCTCCTATTCTATTAAAGACGTCGAAGGAATGGCCGATTTTTTCTATTCGAACAAGGATCAGGCCGCAAGAATTTCAAGCGGATCGTTCCGGATCGATGGCATGATCGTCGCACCATGCAATATGAAGACGCTGGCTTCAATAAGAATCGGTTTGGCAGATAACCTGATTTCAAGAGCAGCGGATGTCATGCTGAAGGAACGGAAGAAATTGCTGTTGATGACAAGGGAAACCCCGTTAAATACGATTCATTTGGAAAACATGACGGAGCTTTCAAGAATGGGAGCGATTATCTTTCCACCGATGCCCGCTTTCTATAATCTTCCGGAAACACTCGAGGACCTGATTGATCATCAGGTGTACAGGATGCTCGACCAGTTTGGCATCGTGCGTAATGAAGCGAAAAGGTGGCAAGGGCTTGGGAATCGCCAATAAAAATACCGAAAGAGCGGAGTGAAATCATGCAGCTTAAACAACTATCATTAGGTACAAGAACCATGCAGTATGCGGACTATCCAGGGAGCAAGGGCACGATCATTGCCATTCATGGATTAACCGGCAATCATAAACAAATGCACTATTATGCCGAAAAGCTCAAAGGGGATTACCGCGTCATTGCGGTGGATTTGAGAGGCAGAGGAAACAGTTCAGCAGCAGATGAGAACACCAGTCTTTTTCAGCATGCGGAGGATATCATTACACTCATTAAAGAGTTGAAAATTGAGGAACCCCTCTTACTCGGTTACTCCATGGGAGCTTTTATTTCAGCTGTAGTCGCAAGCGAGATGGAGGACGTGAAAGGCGTGATATTACTGGATGGGGCTGCGGCATGCACTCAGCAGCAGCGGGATATTGTGCAGCCATCCCTTAGCAGGCTGAGTAAAACCTATGAAACTCAGGAACAATATATCAAAGAGCTTAAGGAAATCTATGGACGCCTTGGTGTCACCTGGACCGATCATTTGAAAAGTGTGGCAGAATATGAGACACATGAAGTGAATGGACATTGGGAGAACAAGTCTTCAGAGGTGGCCATTGAATCTGATTTTAATAGCTTTTATTCCTTTGTGCCGGAGGAGATCTGTTCAAAAGTAACCTGCCCGGTTTTGCTCGTCCATGCCAGCGGGGCGATCGGCACGTTTCCGCCGCTCTTTTATGCAGAAGCTTATGACGAGACCAGAAAGCACATTGAAGATCTTGAAAATGTAACTTCAGACTGCAACCATTACACTATGGTGTTTGAAAACCGTGAAGAAATCAATAAAGCGATTTTGACTTTCTTAACAAAAATAGCTAGCAAAGTGCACAATCAATTGTTGTAATCTTCGGAATTTTGTTGTACTATAATGGTAATTAAAAATGATTGCCTATTCATTAGCGATTAAAAAATGCCCTTTTTTAATACTAAACTAGTGAACTTCCGGCTGTCTTGAACACTTGCTATCTAATATTTAGATAGTAATGTTTAAGACGGCCTTTTTTGTTGGCAACAATGAAAACGCTTTGATTTTATTCAAGGTAATACATCACAGGAAGGTGAGGCAGATGGCGACAGGGTTATCCTACTTTAAGGAAGTGTACGATGTGGTTCCCGGCTGGGTTCAGAAAATGCATGATTACCGGCCGGCCGCATTGGACCATTATACAAGCTTGCGCAGCGACATCATGCAGGACGGAGCATTATCAAGAAAGGAAAAAGACATTCTTCTTGTGGGCATGAATGCTGCACGATTATATGAGAGAAGCATGATCTATCACACAAAAGGAGCGCTGGACTATGGTGCAACCCTTTCCGAGCTTGCCGAGTACCTCATCGTTCCTTACCTGTATAACGGTAACGGGGCGCTTAAAACAGGTGTTAAGTCACTGGAATACGCTCTTACATTGAAGGACCGGGACTTTACCCCTCTGGCAGCGGGTGAGCACACCACAGAGGAACTGATGTCTCACATGATCGGGCTGCTGGGTAATGAGGACTCCGCATTTGCTCAACAGGTGCTTAACCTGATCAGGGAAGGTGAAGAGCAGGAAGTGGATAGCTTCATTTTAAGTGAGGCTGTAGTTGCCCAAAAGCTAAAACACATTTTAATGACAGGTATTTATATTACAGAACTAAAGGGAAAACAGGCCGGTAAATGGATGGAGAAGGCAAGGGAGTGCGGAGCAACCGAAGAAGAGCTTGCAGATACAGGATTCATCTGCTTATTGACCGCAGGAATTCCCGCGTGGTTTGAAGCAAGTGATTCATTAACCGAAATCAAAGGATGATTAACATGACAAAATTGCTGCCGGATGGCACGTCAGCTCTTGAAGCCGTTAAAACGGGTGACACGATCATGGTCGGGGGATTTGGACTGATTGGTGCTCCACTAACATTAATCGATGCGCTCACAAACAAGGATGTAAAGGATTTAACGATCATCAGCAATAATCTTGGTGAAAAGGGCAAGGGCCTGGGGATTTTGCTGGGAGAGAAAAAGATCAAAAAAGGAATCGGCTCTTATTTTACAAGCAACCGGGATGTCGGGGATGCCTACCAACGAGGCGAAATTGAACTGGAGCTTCTCCCTCAAGGGACCCTTTCAGAATCGATCCGGGCAGGAGGGGCCGGCATCGGAGGATATTACACCAAAACAGGCGTCGGAACGGAACTGGCCAAAAATAAGGAAGAACGCGAAATCAATGGCGAAAGGTATATTTTTGAACAGGCCATCCGTGCTAATGTGGCACTGATCAGAGCCTGGAAAGCCGATACGCTTGGAAATCTTGTCTATTACAAAACGGCCAGGAATTTCAATCCGGTCATGGCGACCGCCGCAGATGTGGTCATTGCAGAGGTTGATGAGATTGTGGAACCGGGAGAATTGTCTCCAGAAGAAATTGTAACGCCGCATCTCTTTGTTGATGGCATCCTTTTGGCATCCAAGATTCTCACAAACGAAGGGGTTGTCTCTCATGGCTAACGAAATACAGGAATCCATTGCAAGACGGGCGGCAAAGGAACTTAACGGACCGTGTGTGGTAAATCTCGGGATTGGGATTCCCACCCTGGTTGCAAAGTATATTGATGATGAACAAGTCTATTTTCACACCGAAAACGGGTTGCTCGGCGTGACGGATGTAGACGAAGAAAACAAGGATCCGAACCTGGTGAACGCCGGCAAGCTGCCGGTCGGTGAAACGATCGGTGCCTCTTTTTTTAACAGTGCTGAATCATTTGGCATGATTCGCGGCGGACACGTGGACGTCGCCATACTCGGTGTGCTGCAGATGGACCAATCGGGTAAGATCGCGAACTGGGCCGTTCCAGGAAAAAATATCATGGGAGTCGGCGGTGCCATGGACCTGCTCGTCGGAGCCAAAAAGGTCATCGTTACGACGACGCATACGGCGAAGGATGGCAGCAGCAAGCTGTTAAAAGAATGCACATTTCCAATTACGTCTACAAGAAGTGTGGATATGATCATTACGGAATTGGCCGTTTTTGAAGTGAAGGAGAAAAAGCTGGAGCTTGTGGAACTCATGCCGGGTGCCACCCTTGATGAGGTAAAAGAAAAAACAGAGGCGGAGTTTTCCATCCGCCTGAAGGAGGGGGCACTGTGAAGATTCATTCGCTCCATGTATATATTCTTGATTTGCCGACCATTCGTCCCCATCACCTTTCAATGCACACGATCGTCACTCAGACGATTGTGATGGCATGTGTAAAAAGCACCGATGGCCTGGAAGGATGGGGAGAAGTAGCCACCATCGGAGGGGTTTCGTATGGCGAGGAAAGCCCGGAATCGATAAAATTAACCGCCGAAAAATACATTACACCATTGATTCTTGGAAAGGACCCTACCAACTTTGATGCCCTTTCCCACTACATCAGCACGAATGTGAAAGGCAATTATTTTGCCAAAGCGTTGGTTGAATCTTCTGTCGTTGACCTGGTCGCAAAGTCGAAAAACATACCAGCATATGAGCTGTTTGGCGGCAAATGCCATGATTCGCTGTCCGTTGCCTGGACCCTTGCATCAGGAGATACCGGCAAAGACATCGAAGAAGCGCAGAACTGCCTGCAACTGAAAAAGCATAACATCTTCAAGTTGAAAATTGGAAAGGGAGATCCGAAGGAAAATGTGGCACATGTCACTAAGATCAAAGCGGCGGTGGGGGATCAAGCCAGTGTCCGCGTCGATGTGAACCAGGCATGGGATGAGGCGACTTCACTCTATTGCATTGAGGCTCTGGAAGCAGGCGGTGTGGATTTGATTGAACAGCCGCTTGCCGCCTGGAACAATGAAGGAATGACCCGGTTGGTTTCCCGGTTTAAAGTACCGGTGATGGCTGATGAATCACTGGGAACCGTTCAGGATGCCTATCAGATCGCCAAACACCGGGCCGCAGATGTTTTTGCATTAAAGCCGGCTAAAGCAGGTGGATTGACGGCGACCAAGAAAATCGCTGCCATTGCCGAAGCATCAGGCATTCCGCTGTATGGAGGGACGATGATTGAATCGACGCTCGGGACAGCCATCTGCGCCCAGCTTTATTCCACGATTCCGGAGATGAGTTTTGGAACAGAGCTTTTTGGTCCGCTGCTGTTTAAGGACAATGTTACATTAAATGATCTTGACTATGAAAAATTCCAACTGAAAATACCGGAAGGACCTGGTTTTGGACTGGAAGTGGACAAAGAAAAACTTAAGCATTATGCAAGGGAATTCGTGGGAAGCACCATTTAAAACGATCTTTGAAAGGAAGTGATTGCGTTGAGCATGCCGACGTTGCTGATTACCGCCTATGCCAAAGCCCCGCAAAATACGAGCATGTATGAAAATTACAAGTACGCAGGCATCGTCCTAGAAATCCATAAAGAAACCCACATCATCATCAATGCTGAATTCACCTTTTTAACGCAGCTTGCACAGGAATTCTTTAAGCGCATGGTCATTGGCTATGATTTCAGCAAAGAGATTCAGCCACTGATTGAAAAGATTGCTAAGGATTTTCTGGCTCCTTCACAGCAGGCCGTCATCGTGGCGTTAAAAACAGCACATCAACGATATCAAGACAATTTGGAAGAAGGGACCTGATTTGAAGAATGTAGTCATTATTGACGCTGTCCGGACCGCCATTGGAAAACTTGGCGGTGCACTGGAAACCGTACCGGCAGATTTCCTCGCAACAGCGGTTTTGGAAGAAGCGGTGCAGCGGGCAGGTATAACAAAAGATATGGTCGATGAAATCATTTTGGGCCAGGCGAAACAAAGCTCGGATGCGTCCAACCTCGCCAGGGTGGCCTCCCTCCGGGCAGGGTTTCCTGTTGAGGTCCCCAGCTACACCGTTCACCGGCAATGCGGCTCGGGTGTACAGGCCATTAACTCTGCTGCTCAGCAAATTCAATGCGGACTGGCCAATGTCGTTATTGCAGGCGGTGCCGAATCCATGAGTACTGCACCGTATTACATGAGAAACATTCGCTTTGGTCTCAAGTCGGGCAACGGCCAGCTGCTGGATCCGAACACGGAAAGCCAGCCGGGTTCACAGCCAGTGGAAGACTATGGCCGACTAACGATGGGATTGACCGCTGAAAACCTGGCGGAAAAATATAATATTTCAAGAACTGAGCAGGATGAATTTGCTTTACGCAGCCAGGAAAACACAAGAAACGCGATCTCAAGCGGAAAATTCGAAACAGAAATTGTTCCTTATCAGCTGAAGACCAAAAAAGGGGTGATGGAGTTTAAAATAGATGAACATCCGCGGGAAACCTCGATGGAAAAGCTCGCCAAGCTCAAGCCGGTGTTCAAGGAAAACGGAACCGTTACAGCCGGCAACTCAAGCGGCCGAAATGACGGGGCCTCTGCACTCGTATTGATGTCAGAAGAAGAAGCACACCGTCTTGATAAAACTCCAAAAGCGCGCATTATCGCCCAGGCTGCCTCTGGTGTCTCTCCCGACTACATGGGAATCGGTCCTGTCAGCGCTACTTTGAAAGCGCTTAAACAGGCAGATCTTTCCTTGGAGGATATCGATGTTATTGAGCTTAATGAAGCTTTTTCTGCCCAATCATTGGCAGTTATTAAACAATTGAAGCTCGATATCAATAAAGTCAACCCGAATGGCGGTGCGATTGCACTCGGACACCCGATCGGAGCCACCGGTGCTATATTGGCCACAAAAGCTCTCTATGAACTCGAGCGGACAGGCAAGCGGTATGGCTTGATCACCTTATGTATTGCAGGCGGATTAGGAATTACAAGCATTATTGAAAATACACAAATCTAAATTAATGGGGGAATTAACATGAAAAATCAAAAAGTAATCGATGTGTATCAAGGATTGGTTGTAAAGTTTAAAGAGTTGATCAGAGAGCATGAAATTGATCATGATGACTACCAGGAACTCGTTAACTGGATGGATCGGCTGGGCCGTGCAGGAGAGATTCCATTGTTTATGGATGTTTTCTTTGAAACACATGCGCTTCAGGAAATGTATAAGAATGTAAAAGGAACCGAGCCTACCATTCTTGGACCTTACTTTATTGAAAATACACCAATTGTTGAAAACCCTGGTGAGCTTCCGCAGCGTGAAGACGAGCCTGGGGACGTGCTCAATTTTTCCGGTTCCGTCAAAGACACAGACGGCAACCCGCTGGCCAATACCAAAATTGATATGTGGCAGGCAGATGCAAACGGAGAATATTCCTACTTTGCAGAAGGCATTCCGGATAACAATCTCCGTGGTGTTTTCTACACAGATGAAAATGGTAATTTTGAAATCAAAACGGTTGTGCCGGGCAACTATTCCATCCCTTCAGATGGGCCATCCGGACAATTTTTGAAATGGATCGACCATCATGCATTTCGTCCTGCGCATCTGCATTTGTTGTTCCAGCCGGAAAACGGGGACAAGCTTGTCACACAGATCTACTTTGAAGGCGATCAGTATTTGGATAACGATGTGGCTCAAGGAGTTCGCGGCAGCCTGGTTACCAAGCTGGACAAAAAGAGCGGGGCAGAAAAAGGACTCGAAACCGATTACTATACCGCACATCTTGATTTTGAGCTTCGTTTGCAGGACAAGCCGGTATTCTCCAAAGAAGTTTACAGCGTATAAGACTTTTCTCTCAACCTAGTCAACCATTCGGCTATTTGAACCAATTACTATCCTGTTTTCATAGTAGCGTTCAAATAGCCTTTTTTTGTTCAGAACGGAGTTTAATAAAAAACAAGGAGTAAGATCATGCGAAAAATTGTTGCGCTTGATGTTGTTGCTGCCAGTAAGTTTAACCGCTTTCATTTGCTTGTTTTTATCTGGTGCTTTTATGCGATCGCCTTTGATGGATATGACATTGCCATGTATGGTGTGGGGCTTCCATGGATGATGAAAGAATGGGGGCTGTCCCCGATCCAGGCAGGTGCTGTAGGAAGCTATTCATTGTTTGGCATGCTTCTCGGCGCACTTGTCCTTGGGCCAGTCGCAGACAAGTACGGACGAAAAAATGTCATAGTCCTTTGCATGCTGCTGTTTAGTGTTTTTACACTGGGAGCTGGAATGGCACCGAATCTCATGGTATTTGGTGTGATGCGGTTTATCGCCGCAATCGGCATGGGCGGCCTGATGCCTAATGTCATTTCACTAATGACCGAGTACTCTCCGAAAAAGAGGCGTGCCATCATTGTCGCGTCCATGTATATCGGCTATTCGCTTGGAGGCATTCTGGCCTCGCTCACAGGAATGTATTTGATCAGTGATGCCAACTGGAGGATTTTGTACTATATCGGGATCATTCCGTTACTGACACTTCCGTTTTTCATCAAGCAATTTCCGGAGTCGCTGTCCTACTATCTGGCAAGAAACCGGATTGGTGATGTTGTGCGCATTCTGAATCAAGTAGATCCTGCAGGAGAATACAAAGAGTATGACGATTATATGCAAAAAGATACACAGGAGGGTATCAAAGGGTCACCGGTGAAAAAACTGTTTAACCAGAATCGTGCATTCAGCACAGCCGCCATATGGACAGCCGTTTTCTGCACGCTGATGATGGCATATGGCCTGAATACATGGCTTCCTAAAATGATGCAAGAGTTCGGCTTCAGCATTTCGTCCAGCATGTCCTTTAACCTCATTCTTTGTCTTGGGCAAATCGCCGGTTCCATTGGGGGAGGATATTTTGCCGGAAAGATTGGCCACCGAAATGTACTCGTTTCACTGTTTGTTCTTGGCGCCGTCACGTTTATTGCCTTGAGCATGGCCAGCAATGTAACTTTTGTCTATTTCCTTGTTTTCCTTGGCGGCGCCTGCACAGTAGGAGCCATGAACCTTGGAAATCCGTATATTACAGAATACTATCCGCGTGAAATCCGGGCGACTGGAATTGGATACGCACAGGCGGCTGGACGGGTCGGTTCCATCCTGGCACCCACACTCATTGCTCTAATTATGGCAGCCGGTGCAGGTTCAAAAATGGTATTCGGCTTGTTTGCCATTCCTAGCCTGATTGCCGCCGTCGGTTACCTCCTTGTTCGCGAAAAATATGGTTCGTTTGACAAGGCTGAGGTAGAGCCAGAGCCAGAAAGAGCAAGAAAAACCGTGTCCGTTTAAGTTGAAAAAAACCTCTCTTTAGATATTTTCTAGAGAGAGGTTTTTATGTTTGTTTTCTATTTGTTAGAAATAATGCGATAAAAAGGAAAAGAGATTAGGTATTTACAGTATGATAGGAATAAGAGAGGGGAGAAAGACATTGATTTTAGCACTTTTCATCTTTTATTTTATATTTATAATCAGTCTGGCAACCGGATTCACTATACGCAGGCGGATAAGAAGAATGATCGTCAGCATTCTTCTTATGCTGTATGCCGTGTTTATGTATCCCTGGCTGGTTCCCATGATAGGAGAGTGGAAGGGCCTGGATGGAGTGGCAAGCCTGATGCTCGGTCATTTCTTATTGTTAATTGGAGCTATTATTCTTTTTATTGCAAGCCTTTTTACCGAAAAAGAAGTGAAAAAGGCAGACAGGTTAGAGAATTAGTTCATTTTAAGGCAGTTTCCAGACTGGGATCTTTTAAAAATTGCCTTCCCAGATCACTTACTGTCCACTTTTGATAAATTACTGGCCGAAATTAAATATTTACTGTCCCCTTTTAAACTTTTACTGGCGGCTTTCGAGAATTTACTGTCCGGGCTTACCAGTCTCCTATCAGGAATTCCACTCCAGAATTCCATTCAAGTCTGTGTATATCGCATCAGGAATAAGGTTCAATTCTTCCACAGGCAGGTCATTTCGGTTAATCCAGGCCGTTTGAAGACCAAAGTTCTTGGCCCCTGAAATGTCCCAGCCATTGGATGACATGAACAGGACTTCTTCCCGTTTCACGTTCAGTGTTTTTAATACGTGATAATAGGAAGCAGGGGTCGGCTTATACTGTTTGATCTCATCAATGCTGATTACAAAATCAAAGAGGTTTGTTAATCCTGACTGGTGAACCAAAGGATCAAGCATGTCATGGGAACCGTTGGAAAAAATCGCAAGCGTTTTATCGCTTAACTGGGACAGGACGCTTTCGGTCTCAGGGTAATGAGTAAGTTTTAAATAGGCATCCATCAATTCCTTTTCGATTTGTTCACTGCGCTCTCCTTGATTCTTTTTGATCGCATATCTCAATGCATCCCGCGTGACGGTTGAGAAGGTCTCGTAATTCCCCATCAACTGCCGCAGATTGGAATACTCGATCTGCTTTTTTCTCCAGTCCTGGCTGATCTGCGCTCCCTTTTCCGGAAAAAATTCCTCGCATTTTTCCTTCACGGAATGAACGTCAAACAACGTGCCATATACGTCGAATACAAAAGCTTTAATTGAATTCATTTATTTTTTCCTCCTGAACGTGCATTTTCTCTTCCTTACGTTGTTCCCCATATAAGGAAAAACAACCATTAGCAGTACAACTATCTAATTGTTTTTAGTAAGTAGATATGGTTTAATTAGCTTATTGATTTAAATTCTTTGATTAAAAAATAGATTTCTTACAATAACAGCGAATTGAGAGGATGTTCATATATGTCAGTTTCATCTTCAACAAATATTTTTCAGAGAGATGTAAAGGATCATTGGTATGTGAATTATGAAGAGGTGGATTTGCCGGCAATACAAAAGGGATGGGTGTTGCCGCCGGGCCGCTGGTACGATTTTGACCCGTTTATTTTAATGGCAGAGGACTGGTTTAAGCGGGGAACGTTCTCGGACCATCCGCACCGGGGGTTCCAAACCATCACGTATGTCATCGATGGAAGACTCGAACACATTGATAATGCAGGAGGACGGGATATTCTTGAGCCCGGTGACGTCCAGTACATGAACGCCGGATGGGCGGCTCGGCATGCCGAGGAAGGGGTAGATGATGATATTGCACATACGCTTCAACTATGGCTCAACCTGCCGAAAACGCTAAAACACACCGAAACCTCTTATCAGAATGTTTATGCCGAAGATGCACCGTCTGTTTCTATTGAAGGAGGCCGTGTAAAAGTGTTCGCGGGTGAAACAGCAGGTGTAAATGGCCCGCTAAATTCGATGGTTCCCATTACATTAGCAGAAATCTCATTAAACCAAGGAGCAGAATATGTTCACACCCTGCCGGAGAACCACAACGCCTTTGTGTATGTTTTGTCAGGAGATGTAGAGCTAGGTGACTCTCGTGTTTCGTTAAAAAAACATGGTGTTGCCACGTTAACTTTTGATAATGAGGGAAATGAAAAGAATAACAGTGGGCTAAAGATAAAATCCAATAGCCGACGTACACGGCTGCTCGTATATTCAGGAGCACCGATTAACGAAGAGGTGGTTCCGTACGGGCCATTTGTGATGAATACAATGGAAGAAATCAAACAGGCATATAGAGATTTTCGTGATGGCAAGTTTGGACCGCCTGCCATTTAACAGGAGGAAAGGACAGCATGAGACAATATTCTAAAATTAAAGCGAGACTGCAGGAAGTTTTGCCGCCGGAGGATCGTATCTTTTTTGAACCGATCAAGAAACATACGTATACCAAACTTGGTGGGGAAGCTGACATTTTTGTTACTCCTACCACAATCGGGCAGCTTAAAGAGATCATGCAAATCGCTAAAGAATATCAGACACCGGTAACTGTCATGGGAAATGGATCCAACCTGATCATTAAGGACAATGGCCTGCAGGGGCTGACCATCAATCTGGAGCATATGAACGAAATCAGTACACTTCACCAATCCATTTACGCCCAGGCAGGAGCGGGGCTCATTGATGTATCCCGCAAGGCGCTTGAAATGAAATTATCCGGGCTGGAGTTCGCCTGCGGAATTCCCGGGACCATCGGCGGCGCACTGTACATGAATGCCGGCGCGTACGGCGGACAAGTTTCCGATGTCTTGATAAGAGCACTGGTCATGAATACAGAAGGCGATTTGCTGACCTTGAGCAAGGACGAGCTGAACATGGGGTACAGAAAAAGTCTAATCGCAACCGGAGACTACATTGTGCTGGAAGCCGAATTTGGACTTGAGGCAGGAATATATGAAAAGATAAAAGAAAAAATGGATCATTTCACCCACCTCAGGGAAAGTAAACAGCCCCTTGAATATCCATCTTGCGGAAGTGTGTTCAAGCGGCCGGAGGGGCATTATACAGGCAAGCTAATTCAGGATTGCGGTCTTCAAGGCTTCCGGATCGGCGGAGCGCAGATTTCTACCAAGCACGCGGGATTTATCGTAAATGTTGGCGGAGCGACCGCAAAAGATTACACCGACTTAATCAGGATCATTCAAAAAACGGTGAAACGAAAATTTGGCGTTGACCTGGAAACCGAAGTGATTATCAGGGGCAGGGAGGATCAGGAGGTTTCATGATTTTACTCAATTACTAAAAAATGCTAAAAACCCTTATGAACAGACCATTCATAGGGGTTTTCTTTTTAATTTTGGTGAGATATGTAGATATGAAAATTAATTCGTCTTATAAAAAAGGAATTTGGTTGCGGATGACGAAATACATAATTAAGAAGTTCAAGATTATGTAAAGGGGGAGTTAGTATGGTTAAAGATAAGGAAGCAATCAGGCAGGAGATTTCCCGGAAAGTGCAGGAGATTCAAAATAGTTCAGTTACGTTTGTTCATGTAGCTGACGTGCACGAAATCATCACTTTATACCAACAACTGAATCCCGAATTGATCCAGAACTAATGGTTTTAAAGGTAACCAATAAAGATAAATTATAAAAAGGGTTTGATATTTCTTTTTTCATCAAACATAAAGAGCACTGCGGATTTATATTGCAGTGCTTTTTATTATGGCTTCCAGTAATACAACACAATATACGCATATTATGGATATTGCTTTGATTCTATAATTTAAAGTAGGATAGGGGGCTGATATGGGAAAAAGAAGACAAACTTTAAACATAGTGATTAACCAATAGATGCAGCAGAAAGGCTGGAAGTACAGAGACCAGCTTGGTCCAAGTTTAATCTTCGAAAAAATAATCAACAATCAACCGTTTCGACTGTATAATACATAAAGCTGTTTTTCATTTGGAATTCTCTGATATGTAACGTTTGAATTCAAACAGGCCAAACAACGTAAGAAGTAAGGCAGTATAAAATAAAACTCAGTCTCTTAATCAAGAGACTGAGTTTTTTAGAGAAGGATTAATGTGCATTAAAAACCATCTCGCTGAGCAAGATGGTTAAAATTATGTATTTGGTCGAGACTAGCCGGATCGAACCGCTGACCTTTTGGCTGCCAGCGTAGGGAGGGAAGTTTCCTTTACTTTTCCATAGTGCCTAGAAATGCCTTTATATCACGTTTTTAGGATATTTTTAGTGTATAAATGAACTGTAGTTTCCGATAGTTTTCTAGAGTATGTGACCACCATTTAGTGACCCTTTTTAATGAACGGTATAACGTTGCTTTCGATACCACTGTCATTTCAACAATTTCGGGTACTGTGTACTCTTTTGTTTTATATAGTTTTAACGCTCGTTCAATTTCCTTTTGTGGTATTGATGGACGACCCCCAATACGTCCATGTGCTCTGGCAGCCTTCACACCGGCTTGTGTCCGTTTTACTACAATTATCGTTCTAATTCTGCTATAGAAGCCATGTTCGAAAGAAGAACTTTCCGACTAGTGTGGTAGTGTCTATACCATCTATGATGGATACTAAGTCAATACCGTCTTTCTCGAAGCCGGCCGTTATTCTTAAACGTGGAACGACCAAGACGTTCCAGTTTGTATACGACTAATGTGTCACCTTTGCGCAGATTATCCAGGCACCGAGTTAACTCCGCAAACTCCTCTTCTTCATGTTTATTTTACATTCCTTTTTTAATTTCTTCATATTAGAATGATATACTTCCGTTGTGTGATTAAACTTTTTTACAACTACGGGGGGATCATAGACGACATGAACAAAAAAATAGTTTTAACAGGTATTTTGACTTTTAGCTTTCTTTCAGCCGCATTCGCATATACTCACGATGCAGTGACCGAGGCAGCGACTTCTTCCACTCAGGTAAGCAATTCAAATCCCGTTGTCAAAGAACGGTTTTTAGTAAAAAATCCTCCAGATGTAGGAAATGGGATAAAAGCAGGCATGGGTTCTTCACTCACTCATCTTCCAGGGGATCCCGATACTATTTTTTATACGACAGCTGACCGGGGCCCAAATGGTGAAGTGGTCGTAAATGGTGAAAAAAGACGCACCTTCCCCGTGCCGACGTATACACCGAGGATTTATAAAATCAAAGTATCCAACGGTGAAGTGGAAATCCTTAAAACGATCAAGCTAAAATTGCCAAAAGGCACAGACGAGATTACCGGTAATAACTACATTTCCGGTGTATCCAATCTGCCGGGACTTGATGAAACGCCCTATGATGAAAAAGGAGAAAAACAATTGCCTTATGACCCTTATGGCCTGGACACAGAAGGACTCGCATACAGTCCGAAAGATGATACATTTTGGCTCAGCGACGAATATCGTCCGAGTCTTGTACAAGTAAAGCGGGACGGTACGATTTTACAGCGACTTCTTCCATCAGGCATGTCCAAGCAATATGAAAATGCTCCGAACATTCCAGTAAAGGATAGTTTACCTGCTGTATTTTCTAAACGAATTTCTAATAAAGGGTTTGAGGGAGTTACCATTTCCCCTGATGGAAAATGGATGTTCGCTCTTACGCAAAGACCGCTTGGAAATCCTGATGTAGATACCAGTAACCGTTCGCGGGCACTCAGGATTCTTAAAATCAACCTGGAAACATTAAAAGTGGCTGAAGAATATGTTTATTTAACAGATGACGAAAAACAATATAATGATTTGAAACAATCGAACATTTATGTTTCTGATCTATATGCGAAGGATGACCATACTCTCCTTGTCGATGAAAGGGACAGCTTTGGAGGAAGTGAATCTCAAGTAAAAAAAATTTATCAAATCGATCTTTCGGAAGCTACAAATATACAAGGTAAATATAATAGCCCGACCGGAACAACAAAAAGCTTAGAACAAATGACGGTGGATGAAATGGAGAAAGCCGGTATCGCTTTTCCAAAACAACGTTTAGTGGTTGATATGCTAAAACTAGGCTATCCGTTTGAAAAACTTGAAGGTTTAACCATGACCAACGACCATTCCTTAGCTGTGATGAATGATAATGACTTTAGCATCACAAATTCTTCCCAAAATGGAACTCCAACTGAACTATGGAAGATTGGAATCAGTAATTAAACCAACTGCTTTGGTTCTTAAGACAGATGTATCATGTACCAATAACAATAAAAAACTCGTAACTCATATAATGTTTGATTTTTATTGAAATTCTAATATGAAAAAGCCCAATTTCAACATTAGGATTGAGAACTTGGGCTTTTTTCGTTACTCCATAAAGCGAATTGAGGATATAACCTCTCAATGCCCCCCGTGAGGTACATCAGCGACAACAAGTGTAACTTAACCAAGGGGTTGGGTTAAGGATTTTAACATAAGGAGAACTGACAGCACAAAGTCGTTCTCCCTTTTATTTACTGTTTACAAGAACATACGTATGAGATAAAGGGAGTGGTTTCTTTGATCCGAGACCGTGGAAAGATGAAATGGCAAGGAATGTTCTTGCCAGAACACGTGAAGAGCTTGCGAGAATTTGATTGGAACAACAAAAGGAAATCGAAACCTGAGCAGGATCAGCAGCAACTGGAGCTGATGGAAAAAACAATCTGCGAAGGGATGGCAGAAAATTTAGCCTTGTGTTTTACCTATTTTAGTGATGGGAATTTTCATTTGTTGATCTGAAAGGTCCATTATGTAGATACCTTAGAAGAGATCTACGAATAGTGGATGTCCATGGGGAAATTGTTACAATAAAACTGGCTGAATTAGTGGATGTGATTATTAATTAAAAACGCCCACCGGGTAGAAGGCGCCAGATATAGGAGAAGCTTATAAAAAATGATCTCTACTAGAGAAGTCAGAGTCGAAGCCAAAGTGACAGTGACAATACGTATTCGCACGTATTACCAACCATGCAAGAGGAAGTGGCTCGAAAGCTTGATGAAATTCTCTTATAAGCGTTCGTGACCATATTGTGACCAGAGTGGGGATTTTTAAGGAAATGTTTAAATTTCGTACAGGAATTCAAAACAAAAACCCCTTGTGTACCAAGGGGTTTGAAGACATATGTATGGTGGAGACTAGCGGGATCGAACCGCTGACCTTTTGGCTGCCAGCCAAACGCTCTCCCAGCTGAGCTAAGCCCCCACGATGTGTTGCTGACAAGAAAAATTATATAATACAAGCCCTAGGAAAAGCAAGCACTTTTTTGAAATTTTATTTTTAAAAGGGTATTGGTTCTTGAACATTGTTTCAAAGAAGCTTCATGAATTGGTTGATTGTAGTTAAAGGTGCGAGACTCCAGCAGGAGATGCGGGACAGGTGAGACACAAAAGGCGCTTGCGACGATGGGGCTCAGCGCCCGCCCTGCGAAAGTAGGCGTTTATGCCGGTAAAAGCGAGCATCCTGAAGCGAAAATTCACATCCCGCATATGACATTCAGATAAAGCTTGATGAGCATTAACCCTGCTCATCTTTTTCAATTATACCTCCTAAAATTTCCAGTGTCCAAGCATAGTTTTTTGGAAAGTTGGAAAGCTAACATGGTAAATCAAGGAATAAAGGAGGAATAATGATGCAACAGCAGCAACCACCGAACCAAGGCCAAAACCAGCAACAGCAACCCACTTATCAGCAGCCGCCAAATGTCATCACAGGAAAAGACTTTAACTATCTGACCGACATGCTTTCATGGAATTTGCTTGGATTCAAAAAGGCGCACTTTGCCGCGAGCCAGTGCCAGGATCAGCAGGTGAGCGCGGCGCTTGAGAAGGCCTGTCACATGCATGAAAAGCATTACCAGCAGCTTCTACAAAAGCTCCAGTCCGGCGGAAGCCAGCAGATGAACCAATAAGGAGGGGAGAACCCATGAACAACAATCAAAACAAAATTCAAAATCCGGAATCACAAGTACCGAAAACACCTCAGATGAACGATCGTGATTTTCTCAACGATATCCTGTCGTACGAAAAGTACATGACGGCTTCGTATTCCACAGCGATGAACGAAGCGAGCCATGACGCACTGTATCAGGAAATTCACTCGGTCTTTGATGAGACGAAGAACATGCAGCGGGAACTGTACACACTTATGTTCCAAAAAGGCTGGTACTCGTTGTCACCGGAACAGCCGCAAAAGCTTCAGCAGGCGGCCCAGCAATTTACAGGGTATATGTCCCAGTTTCCACACAATCCGCCAATGCAATAAGCGACCAACAAGCTATGGAGGTTTCCATGGCTTGTTTTTTTGCGGGAGAATATTACCATAAAATTCGACATATACGTTAACTGGTATAGACAACTAGAACTATAGTCAGAATTTCTTACTGGGCCTATTGCTCCGTTTTTGTCCTGTTCGAAAGGATACGACAAATTCCTCCAGAATGAGGATAACGTTCCAATAAATTCTAAAGGAGGATTTTTGTGAAAAAGAAAAAAAGTCTAGTGCTTTATGCCCTGATCTGTATGCTCGCGGTTTCCGCGTTCTTCGGATCGCAAGCCCGTCCTGCCCAAGCGGCATCTAAGGGTACTAATGAGATTAAGTCGCTGATCATCAGCGGAAACATTCCACAAGCCCAGCCGCTCGTGCAGGATAACAAAATCCAGCTTCATGCACTTCACGTGTACAAAAAAGGATACTTCATGGAAACGAAGGCAAGAACCTGGTGGTCTTCGAACAAAAATGTGGCCAGTGTCGACCGAAATGGTCTGGTTACGTTAAAAGATCACAGTGGCAAAACGTTCATTTACACAACAGATGGCAGAACCACCGACCGGATTGCCATCCAAGTGAATCATGGCCAAACGACCATTCAAAAGCAAAAGGGAAAGAAGTATGATGTGATTCCTCAAGCCATCAACAAAATGTCCATGGAAGAGAAAGTCGGCCAAATGTTGATGCCAGACTTCAGAACCTTCAATGGAAAAAACGTTACAGAGCTTACGCCGGAAATCAAAGCACTTGTGAAAAAGTATCATCTTGGCGGCGTGATTCTTTTCCGTGAGAATGTTGTAACAACCGATCAGACGACTAAGCTCGTGGCAGATTATCAGGCAGCCGCCCAAAAGCAAGGATTACTGATTTCCATTGACCAAGAAGGCGGAATCGTAACCCGTCTGCAAAGCGGAACCGATTTTCCTGGAAACATGGCGCTTGGTGCAACCCGCTCTGCAGAACTTTCTGAAAAAGTCGGAAAAGCGATCGGTGAGGAATTGAGCGCACTAGGTATTAACTTTAACCTGGCTCCATCTCTTGATGTAAACAACAACCCAGACAATCCGGTCATTGGTACCCGCTCTTTCGGTGAGGATCCAAAGCTCGTATCCGAACTCGGAATTGCGTACATTAAAGGTCTTCAATCCACAAACACTGCCGGTTCAGCCAAACATTTCCCCGGTCATGGGGATACTGCGGTAGATTCCCACCTTGGACTGCCTGAAGTACCGTATGATCTTGACCGCTTGAAGAAAGTGGAGCTTTATCCGTTCCAGCAAGCAATGAATGCAGGAATCGACGCGATCATGACGGCTCACGTCACATTCCCGAAAATTGAGCCAGGAACAGCCATCTCCAAAAAAGACGGCAGTGTCATTGCCATTCCGGCGACTCTTTCTCATAAAGTGCTGACAGAACTGATGAGAGATGAAATGGGCTTTAAAGGAGTTATTACAACTGACGCTCTTAATATGCAGGCGATTGCCGATCACTTTGGAGCAGTGGATGCAGCCATCCGTGCGGTTAATGCCGGAACTGACATCGTCCTCATGCCTGTAGGCCTTGAAAGCGTGGCTAATGGACTTTACGACGCGGTTAACAAAGGTGAAATCACCCAGGAACGCTTGAATCAATCCGTTGAACGCTTGTTGACCTTGAAAGTAAAACGCTCCATCTTTAAGCAGGAACGTCCACAGGATATCGGCCAGTTGATCGAAAATGCAGAAAAGGTTGTTGGTTCTCCTGAACATAAAGCCCTTGAAAAAGAGGCTGCCAACAAATCCATTACGCTTGTAAAAAATGATGGAAATGCACTTCCGCTTGCAAAGGAAGACAACGGACAAGCCGTGGTCATCGGAAATACGTATGTAGAAGATCTTGCTGCCCAGGTCAAGCGGGTCTATCCAAACAGTGTGATGATCAAATCTGCAGGACCGTCCTTGACACCAGCACAGCTAGCTCTTGTGAAGAATGCTAAAGCGGTAATCGTTGGCACCTATACATCAACCCTATCGGCCCGTTCTCCGGAAAGTGCTCAAATGAAGCTGGTGAATCAAGTGATCAATGAAAGCACTGCGCCAGTCATTGGCATCGGAACTCGTAATCCGTACGACATTATGGCTTATCCGAATGTGGATGCGTACCTTGCGCAATACAACTTCAAAACTGCAAGCTTTGCCGCGAGCGTGGATACTATCTTTGGATTGAACCAGCCGACAGGAAAGCTTCCGGTAACGATTTATGACAGCAACAAAGAGGTGCTTTACCCATTTGGACACGGATTATCTTATTAAGGGGTGAACTACGATGAAAAAGTGGTTAAGTGCAGGGATACTATTTGTATTGATCATTTCTTTGCTGTCGTCCGCGATGGCAAAGAATGACACACAGCAAAAAAATTCGCCGCAGAATTTTAAAACCGGAGTGGATGTGCTGCTGAACGGTAAAAATAATATTTTAAAAGGAAAGCGTGTCGGACTGATCACGAATCCGACCGGAGTGGACGGCAAGCTGAACAGCATTGTGGATGCCATGTACAAAAGCAAAGATTTCGAACTGAAAGCATTGTACGGACCGGAGCATGGGGTGCGGGGAAGCGAGCAGGCCGGCTCCTATGTCGATTTTTACATTGATAAGAAGACGAATCTTCCGGTATACAGCCTTTATGGCCCAACCAAAAAGCCAACACCTGAAATGCTCAAGGACATCGATGTTCTCGTGTTTGATATTCAGGATGTGGGAACCCGATTCTATACGTACATTTACACGATGGCTTATGCAATGGAAGCGGCGAAGGAAAACAACATTGAATTCGTCGTGCTTGACCGCCCGAATCCGCTTGGCGGTGAAAAGGTGGAAGGACCGATTCTTGAACCGAAATACGCGACATTCGTAGGTCTATATCCGATTCCGCTTCGCCATGGAATGACAGTAGGGGAACTTGCAAAGCTGTTTAATAAGGAATTCAAAATTAACGCGGATTTAAAAGTGGTGAAAATGAAAGGCTGGCACCGCTGGAAGACGTACTATGAAACACCACTGCAATGGGTTCTGCCATCACCAAATATGCCGACCGTGGATACAGCATTTGTTTATCCGGGAGCCGGTTTGATTGAAGGAACGAACGTATCAGAAGGAAGAGGAACGACTCGTCCATTTGAAACCATCGGAGCACCATTTATTGATGGCGACGATCTGGCAAAAGCACTGAATGATTTGAAGCTGCCGGGTGTTATTTTCCGCTCCAACTCATTTACACCAACGTTCTCCAAGTTCGCAAATCAGTTGTGCAATGGCGTTCAGATTCATGTGACAGATTATAATTCCTATAACTCTGTAGACACAGGACTGGCCATCGTCAAAACCATTCATGACATGTATCCGAATGATTTTCAGTTCAGAGCAGAGAACAGCCAGGGCATATCCTATTTCGATAACCTGATCGGCAACGGCTGGGTTCGTGAAGAAATCGAAAAAGGAACTCCACTTGTGAAGATTAAGGCAAAGTGGAAAGTAGAGCTTGAACTGTTCAAAAAGGTTAGAAAGAACTATCTTCTGTATAAATAAGGAAATATGTACACGATTTCAGAAAAATTAAAATAGTCCGACTGGTATAGACAACTAGTTATAAGCGTGGTACCCTGTGCATAGAGATAATAAGGATGGTGAGTGGAGTATGAAACCATTATTGATTTATGGAGGAACCATTTTTACAGAAAAAGGTTCTATAAAAAATGGGTACCTCGTCATGGAAGACCAACAGATCAAAGAGGTCGGAGAAGGAGTGGATGCCCTTCAATTGGAAGCGTATGAGGTTCTAAAGCTTTCGGAGAGCGAAATCGTTGTGCCAGGTATGATTGACCTGCATATTCATGGTGCTGCAGGAGCCGATGTGATGGACGGGACGATGGACGCACTGAAAACAATGGCGGAAATTCTTCCCCAGGAAGGAACGACAAGCTTCCTTGCGACAACGATGACACAGGGCGTACCCGAAATTGAATTCGCTTTGCAGACGGTCAACACCTATATGGAGGGCAGCAATCCTCCCGGCGAAGCAGAGGTTCTTGGGCTTCATCTGGAAGGGCCGTTCATCTCGCCGAAGCGGGCGGGGGCACAGCCTCTCGACCATATCAGGAATCCGGATGTGAAGCAGTTTCAGGAATGGCAGGAGCTGTCGGGCAACCATATTAAACTGGTTACACTTGCACCGGAGGAACCGGGAGGCTACGAGCTTTCTTCATATTTGAAAGAAACAGGAGTCGTAGCATCGATCGGCCACTCTGATGCTGTGTATGAAGAAGTGGTTAGAAGCATTGAGTCTGGGGTTACCCACGCAACCCATCTGTACAACGGCATGCGGGGACTTCACCACCGGGAACCTGGAGTGGCAGGAGGTGTGATGCTGCATGACGAGATCACTACCGAAATCATCGTCGACGGCATTCATTCCCGTCCGGAAATGGTGAAGTTTGCGTATCGCAATAAAGGTGCAGAGCGGATGGTGTTGATCACCGATGCGATGCGGGCAAAGTGTATGGGAAATGGCTCGTATACACTTGGCGGACAGAACGTCACGGTCAACGGAAACGAAGCGACCCTCGCGGATGGCACACTCGCTGGCAGTATTTTAAAAATGAAAGATGCGGTACGGAACATGCAGGAATTCACAAGCTGTTCCATTGAAGAGGTGATTCAGATGACCGCGGTCAACCAGGCGAAAGAGCTTGGGGTATATGACCGGAAAGGCAGTCTGTCAGCCGGAAAGGATGCGGATGTAGTTGTGCTGAATGAGGAAAAAGATGTTATCTTCACTTTCTGCCGTGGAAAACTTTCGTATCAGCGGAAGGAGGAGATGTAACATGAACATTATCGAGGTAGCCAACTACGAGGAAATGAGCAAAGCATCTGCCGATTTCATTTTGAAAAAGATCAAAGGATCCGAGAAAGTGACATTGGGCCTGGCGACGGGCGGTACGCCGCTCGGCACCTACCAGGAGCTGGTGAAGGATTACAAGAAAAACGAAACGAGTTACAGCCATGTGCATACCTACAACCTGGATGAGTATGTCGGCTTGACGCCGGATGATCCGGAAAGCTATCACGCCTACATGTGTGAGCATCTGTTTCACCCGGTAAATATGCCGCTTGAGCAGACAAACATTCCAAACGGGGCCGCACCGGAGCTGCTTCAGGAATGCTTGCGTTATGACATGCTCATTGAAAGCATAGGAGGCGTTGACCTGCAGCTGCTTGGAATTGGAGAGAACGGCCATATCGGGTTCAATGAGCCGGGTACCCTGTTTTCCACCTCTACGCATGTGGTCGATTTAACTCTTTCAACGCTGGAAGCGAATGCAAAGTATTTTAAGGACCCGTCCAAACAGCCGACACAGGCCATTACGATGGGAATTGCCACGATTCTGAAAAGCAAGGAAATCCTGCTGCTCGCATCCGGGGAACGAAAGCAGGAGGCGCTGTTTCACCTCTTGCGGGGAGAAGTAACAGAATCGGTGCCGGCATCCGCGCTGAACATGCATGATAGTGTGACAGTTATTGCAGATTCGCAAGCGTTGAAACTTGTAAACTCGTTAGGGAAGTGATGAAGAACATGATTGATAAATATTCGCCTCTCCCGATCTACTATCAAATCGAGGAAGCCATCAAGGGACGAATTGAAAAAGGGGAACTGCAAGAAGGGGAGATGATTCCCTCCGAGCGGGAATACGCCGAAACCTATGGCATCAGCCGGATGACCGTCAGGCAGGCCATTACCAATCTTGTCAATGACGGCTATCTGACCCGCCGAAAGGGCAAAGGCACGTTTGTTGCCAACCAGAAAATAGAGCAAAAGCTCGGCCTGACGAGTTTTACAGAAGACATGAAGGCAAGGGGCCTTAAGCCTTCGACCAAGCTGATTGACTTCCAAATCAGTGAAGCCCGGGGAAAGATTGCAGCAGGATTGGGCATTCATCCGGGAGATGAAATCTATGAGATTCAAAGAGTGAGGCTGGCCGATAACATTCCGATGGCGCTCGAGACCACATATCTCGCCGCCGATCTGGTAAAAGGGCTGAACCAAAGAATCGTACAAGGATCGCTTTATCAGTTTGTGGAAGAAGAACTTGGGTTGAACATCGATTATGCAACACAGGAGCTCGAAGCCTCGGTCGCACGGGAAACTGAGAGCGAAGTGCTCCGAATTGCAAAGGGAACTCCGGTTTTGCTCATCCGCCGGTACACCTACCTGAAGGACGGACGGCCACTCGAGCTCGTTCAATCCATTTACAGAGGTGACCGTTACAAATTTATCATCGATATGCAGCGGGGATAAAATTTGACCGATATAACAGCTTGTTCCAGTACCTTCATCAACCACTCAAAGAAGCAACAAAGATCTACAAAGGTTAGGGAAATTGCTTTTCAAAAAGGGGGATAAGTCAAATGAAGAAAGAACAACGAATGGCTCAGGAAATTACGGAAAAGCTTGGTGGCGCCGATAACATTCACAGCTTAACGTACTGTATGACACGCCTTCGCGTCATGCCCAAGGATGAATCCAAGGTCGATCTGGCTGGAATCAAGAACATTGAAGGTGTCATGGGAGTAGTGGGGGATGAAACCCTTCAGATCATCGTTGGACCCGGAACGGTCAACCGGGTGGCCGATGAGATGACCCGCACCACCGGACTTTCCGCTTCTGCTCTTGATGAAGACGGTGAGGACGATCTTGCCAAAACGACGAAAGACGCCATTAACCGGAAGAACGCTACACCGTTTAAGCTGTTTCTTCGTAAAATCGCCAGCATCTTTATTCCGCTCATTCCGGCTATCGTCGGTTCCGGTCTGATTGCAGGTATTTCAAACGTTCTTCTGCGCAGTGGTGTTCCAAAAGACCTTGCCATCATGCAGATGATTGATATGATCGGCTGGGGGCTCTTTGGATATCTGGCTATCTTTGTGGGGATAAACACGGCCAAGGAATTTGGTGGCACACCAGCTCTCGGTGGTGTCGCCGGTATTATGCTGATCAACCCGGCACTTGCCAACATCACATTATTTGGTGAAAAGCTCGTTCCAGGACGGGGTGGTCTGATCGGTGTTATGCTTGCTGCCTTTTTTATCGCATGGAGCGAAAAGCGGATTCGCCGTTTCGTACCAGCTGCAGTTGATATTATTGTAACTCCTACACTTGCTTTGCTGGCTACAGGAATCGCAACCATTTTCGTTTTACAACCTGTTGGAGGATTCATCTCCGATCTGATTACAAAAGGACTCTTGAACATTCTTGATATGGGTGGTATTTTTGCCGGGATCGTACTGGCCGGAACCTTCCTGCCGCTTGTTGTTACTGGGCTTCACCAAGGTTTGACTCCAGTTCATATGGAACTTTTAAATTCCATCAAGGTCGATCCGCTGCTACCAATTCTTGCGATGGGTGGAGCAGGGCAGGTCGGCGCAGCGTTTGCCATTTACTTCAAAACAAAAAATGCCAAGCTCAGGCGTGTCATCAAAGGCGGATTGCCGGTTGGTATCCTTGGTATCGGTGAACCATTGATCTTCGGGGTAACCCTTCCTCTCGGACGTCCGTTCTTAACGGCTTGCCTTGGCGCAGCGGTTGGAGGAGCGTTCCAGGCGTTCTTCAAAATTGGAACGGTTGCCATCGGGGTTTCCGGGCTGCCTCTGGCATTCCTGATTAAAGAAACAAATCAGATTGTTCTCTACATTGTCGGACTATTATTGGCTTACATTTTCGGATTCCTTTTCACCTGGCTCTTTGGCTTCAAAGAGTCCATGGCGAAGGACATTTAAAGCAGTATGAATAGGGAGTGGCAGGCATGTTAGGGATTTCAGTATATCTGGGCAATGATCCGGAGCAGAACATACAGTGGATTGAAAAAGCCAGCCGCTATGGTTTTAAAAAGATCTTTACATCGCTTCATATCCCGGAAGAAGACGCCTCTCTTTTAAAAGAGAGGCTGATCCTTCTTGGAAAATCAGCTGAGAAAACGAAAATGAGCATCATGGTAGATGCTGGTCCAAAATCTCTGGAGTGCATTGGTCTCAGCATGAGTTCCATTGATCAGCTGAGAGAGTGGAATATTACCGGGCTCCGTGCTGATTATGGTTTTTCAGATCAAGAAATCATCGCATTATCACAACATTTGAAGGTGGGTGTCAATGCGAGCACCATTAACGAACAAATGGTAAAAGACTGGAAGGATAATGGATTGCAGACCGAAAATGTGGAGGCATGGCATAACTTTTATCCCCGCCAGCACACGGGCATCTCTTCTTCCTTCTTGCAGAAACAAAACAGGCACTTAAAAAGTATGGGACTTCAAACTGCTGCATTTATTCCAGGTAATAAGAAACTAAGAGGGCCAGTATACGAGGGGCTTCCAACGCTTGAAAAACACAGGGGAGCTAACTCTTATCAGGCCGCTGTGGAGCTGGCCAGTCTTCAAACCGATCACATTTTAATTGGAGATGTGGAAATCTGTGATGAAACACTGGAGCTTCTTTCGGTATGGCAGTACGGCATTATAACGTTGAAGGCCGAATGGATCGTGCAGCCCGTCATATCGAATATCCATACGAACCGGATGGATGCGGCCCGGGATGTTGTTCGTTCCGCTGAATCACGTACTTATGCAAGGAATGATGGACATAAAGTGGAACCGCATGATTGGCCACAGATCCGTCCCAAAGGAAGTATTACGATTGACAATGTCAAATACGGACGATATGCCGGTGAACTTCAAATTACAAAAACCGACCTGCCAGCTGATGAACGAGTGAACGTGCTCGGCCGTGTGAGGGAAGAGGATCTGAAGCTGCTTGCCCACATCGGCCCCGGACAAAAATTTTTAGTGCAGTGAAAGGGAAATTCCATGAAAATCAATCATCTAACGACAGAAAAACGTAATCAAAACACACTGGACATTGATGAAGTTTCAAGTCTTGAAGTGGTACGCAAAATCAATACGGAAGACAAGAGGGTCCCGGAAGCGATTGAAAAAGTATTGCCGGAAATTGCTTCTGTTGTGGATCAGGTGGTGGTCGCTTTTCGTAAAGGCGGACGTCTCATTTATACGGGAGCGGGAACGAGCGGACGGCTTGGCATTTTGGACGCATCCGAATGCCCGCCAACGTACGGTACACCGTCCGAAATGGTCATCGGCATCATTGCTGGCGGGGACCAGGCGATTCACACAGCAGTTGAGGGTGCAGAGGATGATGTCGAAGCCGGCAAAAATGATCTCTTAAACCTTCAGCTGACCGAGAATGATGTGGTGGTTGCCATTGCAGCAAGCGGAAGAACACCGTATGCGATTGGTGCACTGAGGTACGCCAATGAGGTGGGGGCGGTGAGTGTTGCTCTCGTTTGCTCGCAGGATTCTGAAATGAGCAGGGTGGCGCAGCACACAATCGCCGCTGTTGTTGGTCCTGAAGTGGTGACAGGATCCACACGAATGAAAGCAGGAACCGCGCAAAAGCTCGTACTGAACATGATCAGCACGGCATCGATGATCGGAATCGGAAAAGTGTACAGCAACCTTATGGTGGATGTTCAGCCTTCCAATAAAAAGCTTATTCAACGGGCCAAGAACATTGTTATGGAGGCGACCGGTTGTATGCCGGAAGAGGCGGAGAAGGCTCTCTCCGATCATGACGGCTACGCCAAGGCTGCCATTTTGCAGGTTCTGACAGGTTGTTCTCCACAGGAGGCGAAGGACCTTCTGGAAAAACATAAAGGAATGCTGAAACAGGCATTGCAGGAAAAGAAAAGTTAAAACCTATTAATCTTGAAAATTAGGGGGGACCTGTTATGTTAGGGTTTTTACAACGAATTGGCCGGGCGCTCATGCTGCCGATTGCCGTATTGCCGGCTGCCGGTCTATTGCTTCGGTTAGGTTCAGAGGATATTTGGAACATCCCATTTATGGCTGCGGCAGGGAACGCGGTTTTCGCCAACCTGGCGATTATCTTTGCCATCGGGGTGGCGATTGGATTTTCAAAGGATGGAAACGGAGCAGCCGCCTTGGCAGGAGCCATTGGTTACTTTGTTCTGACGAGCGGGACACAAGCTATTGATAAGGATATTAACATGGGTGTGCTCGGCGGGATTCTCTCGGGAATCGTGGCTGGACTGCTCTATAACAGGTTCCATAATGTAAAACTGCCAGACTACCTCGGTTTCTTTGCCGGCAGGCGCTTTGTCCCGATTGTCACTGCGGCAAGTATGATTGTTCTTGCCGGAATCTTTGGATATGTATGGCCTCCGGTTCAGGATGGCATCAATGCGGTCGGCCAATGGGTCGTTGACGCAGGCGCATTCGGTGCGGCCGTATTCGGTTTCCTTAACCGATTGCTTATTCCGCTTGGATTGCATCACATTCTCAATAACTTCCTTTGGTTTATCTTTGGTGACTTTAAAGGAGCACATGGCGATTTAAGCCGTTTCTTTGCCGGAGACCCTTCTGCAGGATTCTATATGTCCGGATTCTTCCCTATCATGATGTTCGGATTGCCGGCAGCGTGTCTGGCGATGATCATGGCGGCAAAAAAGGAAAAGCGAAAAGCCGTTGCCGGGATGCTCGGCGGATTGGCGTTTACCTCTTTCTTAACAGGTATTACTGAACCGATTGAGTTCTCGTTCATGTTCCTTTCACCGCTGTTATACGGAATTCATGCTTTATTAACAGCCATCTCCATGGCCATTGCCGTTATGTTTGATATTCACCAGGGCTTCACGTTCTCAGCAGGAGCGCTTGACTTCTTCCTGAACTTGAAAATTGCCCAGCGGCCATGGCTTCTTGTTCCGATTGGGCTCGTTTACGCGGTGATTTATTATGTAGTCTTCTACGTCATGATTGTGAAGCTCAACATTAAGACCCCTGGACGTGAAGATGAGGATGAAAACATTGTGGAGGATGCAAGTGCAGGGGCATCTGACAATGAGGAAGGCAGTGATAAGTACGATGGCATTGCTGCCCGTTATATTGCTGCACTCGGTGGAACAGATAACATTGATGTGCTTGACAACTGTGTGACACGGCTTCGTATGAAGCTGAACGATGCTGGAAAAGTCAATGAGCCGGATTTGAAAAAAGCAGGCGCCAAGGCGGTGCTCAAATTGAGCCCGACTGATGTCCAGGTTGTGGTCGGTACAGACGTCGAAGCGGTTGCTGAGGCGATGAGAAAGATTGTTTCAAAGGAAAAACGAGTTTCATAAGGGTAGATTGAGAGCCTTCGGCGGTGCCGTAGGCTTTTTTGTTGGTTTTTAAAAGGTAGGATAGCCGAATTAAGCAAATCTCATGATAATTGGGCAAAACAGCAACAATTGGGCGCAATTTTAATAAATTGGGCAAAAACCAGCGTTAATTGAGCATAACTGAGTATTCCGACTTCTTACCGCAACGCTCACCCGAGCAAAAGTATACCCAGCCTCCACCAAACAAAAAAACCTGCCTTCTCCCAAGAGAGAAGGCAGGTTTTTTCATAACTGATTAGTACCAGCCTTTGCCGCCGCCATAGCCGTAGCCGTAGCCACCGCATCCGCCATAGCCGCCATAGCCGCCATAGCCGCCATAACAAGCGCATCCGATAATAATCAACAGGATGAATAGGACGACAATTAAACTAAAGTTGTTAAAAATTCCGTGACCACCTGACATATTGTTCACTCCCGGATTATTGTATTTAAGAGGCTTTCCCTCTTCCTCCATACATCATATGAATTCAGGCGGGCTATGAAACCGGGGCATGTGCGGAATTTTGGTGATCATGCCTTTGAATCAGCCTTGCTTTGTATCACCGAGCGAGGTGACGAGCGATTCTTTGTTGCGGTAGTTTGTGATCAGTGAGATGCCGATCAGCACAACAAAACCGGTCGCAATCCCGTACATGATCGGGTTGGTTGACGCGAGGCCTTCTATGAGCAATCCGCCGATCACGACAATCGTGCTGGCAAGAATGGAGTAAAAGCCTGCATTCGGTGTGGCCTTTTTCCAAAAGAACATCAGCAGAAACGGAACGAAGATGGCGCCGGAAAGGATGGCATAAGCCACATCAAGGGCAACAAGAACATCTTGAATCCACACCGCAAAACTGATGGCAAGTAAACCAACACAGAGAGTAGTGACACGTGACAGCACAAGAAACTTTTTATCACTGATATCCTTCATAAAATACTGACGGAGAATATCGTTGGTGATCAGGGTGGAAGAGGCCAAAAGCGTTCCTGACGCGGTGGACATAAGCGCAGAAATGACGCTCGCCAGTACCAGGCCAAGAATTCCGGCTGGCAGGATGTTCAATGCGAGTGTAGCAAACGTATTTTGTGTATCGCCCATATTTGGCAAAATCACAAACGCACACATTCCGATGATGCTGCCTGCAAGCGCATAGGCGATGGAGTAAATACCAGCATACAGTGACCCTTTTCTGGCGATTGATGGTGATTTTGCGGTAAACACACGCTGCCAGATATCCTGAGAAACGACCATTCCCAGGGTGTAAAGGAGAAAGTATTGAAAAATTTGCGCATAACCGATCGATGTTAAGCTGAGATGAGATTCAGGCAATTTCGAGATCAGGCTTCCGATTCCATCTGCCTTGGCGATGCTCATCGGCAGCATGATCGCAAAAATTCCGACAGTCATTACAACGAATTGAATAATGTCTGTAACCGTAACGCTCCACATTCCGCCCAGGATGGTATAGAAAAGAACGATTCCGCCGCCCACAAACATGGAAGTGGTCAAATTCCAGCCGAGCAGCACATTGATGATGGTACCCATTCCGATGACTTGAGTGACGGCGACCATGAGTGTATAAATCGAAGCAACAATGGCGGTGATCAGTCTGGCTTCGGATTTGTATTTTTTGCCGAGCAATTCACTGATGGTTGTTACCTTGTACTTGGCGATTTTTTTGATAAAAAAGGTTCCCAGAACAATGATTCCAAGCCCGATCATCGAGACGAACCAGATGCCGGAAAGGCCGAACTCATAGCCAAGTTTGGCTGTTCCGATGGTTGAAGCTCCTCCTAAAATGACGGCAGACAGACAGCCAAGGTACATGAAAAGCCCAAGATTTCGTCCGGCAAGGGCAAAATCCTCTGTCGTTTTTGCCTTCGTGGAACCGATAATACCTACCCCAATCAGAATTGCAAAATAAAGAAAAATGATAACCGTGTCCAACGTACCCATATCAAAACCCTCCCTTTATTCATTTATGAATAATTAAAGCTGTGTTTGTTCAATGGCTGAATGCGTTCTTGCTTTCTTTAAAGCGACCAGGGTAATCATTTCAAACATGACCGAGCTTGCCAGCATGGCGGTAATTTCACCGCTGTCATAGGTGGGCAGTACTTCCACAAGGTCAAAGCCAACGACATTGAGCCCGTCCAGGTGTCTCACCAGCTCCAGTGCTTCATGACTCGTTGGTCCTGCCGCTTCAGGTGTACCGGTACCGGGTGCATAGGCAGGATCCACAAAATCAATGTCAAAGGAAACGAACACAGGCTTGTCCCCGGCTCGCTCATGAATTTTTCGAACGACCGCCTCATAGCCGAGCTGGCGTACATCACGCATCGTAAGTACCTCAAACCCGAGGTCACGGGCATCCTGGATGTCCTCTTTTCCGTAAAGCGGCCCCCGCATACCGATTTGGATGGAATGCTCTGTATCGATTAGTCCTTCTTCAACAGCCCGGCGGAACGGAGTGCCATGGGTATACTTTTCACCGAAATAATGGTCCCACGTATCGCTGTGGGAATCAAAATGAACGAGAGAAACCGGTCCGTATTCCTTGGCGAACGCCCTCAGATTTCCGAGTGAAATGGAATGGTCTCCTCCCATAATGACTGGGGTGATTCCGGAGGACAGAAGAGGCTGTAAAAACTCTTCCATATTACTGTAGGTGCGATGTATGTTTCCTGGCACGACATCCACGTCCCCATAATCAATCCCGCTGCAGTAATCAAAAATGTTGATGTCTTGATCGTGATTATAGGGACGGAGAAGGGAAGAGAAGTTCCGGATGTGCTGCGGGCCAAGCCGCTGGCCTGTACGGTTGGAGGCACCGGTATCAAAAGGCACCCCAAGTACGGCGAAATCCACGTTCTCTGTGGTTTGGATGTGCTCCAGTCTCATGAAGGTCTTCACACCGCAAAAGCGGGGTGAAGCGGAAGAATCTTTTGGTTTATACATCTTATTTGCTCCTTTCTATACCTTTTGAAGTTTACATGGTACCTGAATCTCTGCTTCATACTCGGCGATAGAAGCCTCAAGCAAGGAGAGCCCTTCATCTATCTGTTCTTTGTTTACGGTAAGCGGAGGGATCATACGGATCACTTCGCCTTCGTTTCCGCACAGATAAAACAGCACTCCTTTTTCAAGGCTCTTGTTCAGAATGTTGATGACACCTTCTCCGTTAGGGTCACCCGTTACCGGATCCACAATTTCTATACCGATCATAAGTCCGATCGAACGGATGCTGCCTACAGAGGCATACCGCTCCTTCATCTCCAGCAGGCGGGTCGTGGCATAACTGCCCATCGCTTTTGCGTTTTCCACGAGCTTTTCTTCCTTTAAAACTTCAAGGGTGGCAAGTCCTGCCGCACAGGCGATCGGGTTGCCGCCAAACGTGGTGCCATGGCTGCCGAGCGGCCACTGTTTCATCAGTTCTTTGGAAGCAACGGTCGCGCTCAGCGGGAGACCGGAAGCGATCCCTTTGGCGACCGCCATGATATCAGGAGTAACACCGAAAGTCTGCGCAGCAAACCATTCCCCCGTGCGTCCAAAACCAGTCTGCACTTCGTCAAAAATGAGCAGGATGCCATGTTCGCTGCAAATTTCACGCATCTTTTTCAGCCACTCGGCTGGAGGAACAATATAACCGCCCTCTCCAAGCACCGGTTCAACAATCATGCATGCCACTTCTTCAGGGGTTACCTGATGTTTGAATAGAGTGTTCAGATCTTTTTCAAGTTTGCTTGCGGCATATTCACCAGAATCAGTGCCTTCAGGGCAACCTTCAACAGACGCGTAAGGAACCTGATAGGTAAGACCATTCGGCTGCAAAAACTTCCTGTACTTCGCTTTAGAAGTAGTGACACTCAGCGCACCGAGGCTTCGGCCGTGAAAACAGCCGGTAAAGGAAACCACATAGGGCCGGCGGGTCACATGCTTGGCCAGTTTGATCGCTCCTTCAATCGCTTCTGTTCCGCTGTTGGCGAAAAAGAAGCAATCAAGTCCTTGCGGCAAAACCGTCGTGAGCTCTTTGGCGAGCTTCAGAATCGATTCATACATAATGACACCGGAAGGACCATGCATCAGCTCGTCGGCGCCCTTTTTAATTGCCTCCACCACTTTGGGATGCCGGTGGCCTGTGTTCGCTGTGGCGATGCCGGATGTGAAATCCAAATACGTTTTTCCGTCCAGTCCATAGTAGTAACAGCCTTCCTCCTTGACGACAGGAAGGTTCGGATGGTCCTTTGCCATCGTCGGAGCCAGCAGATCGGACAGTTCATTCATCAATTCATTGAGTTCGTTTGGCACAAAACGTACCTCCTTATGTGATAGGTCTTAAGAGGAAACTTGCATTCTTGTTCTTTTATCTTGCAAGTTTTGTGCCAACTTCCTCATGAAATCTCATATTTTTGCATTTTTCGAACGACTGATGGCTGGCTGATGCCGAGTGCATGGGCCATTTGGGTGGTCGTTTTGTATTGATCTCTGGCTTCCTGAATCATTTGTTTTTCCACATTCTCTATAACTTCTTTTAACGGCTTTGATAGAGGAGCAGGGATAACGGGGGAAGGATAGGATTCTTTGAGATAGTCTGGCAGATGTTCAGTTGTGATGAGAGAGGTGGGGGAGATGACCACGAGGCGTTCCATAAGGTTAAGGAGCTCCCGGACGTTGCCTTTCCAGTCATATTGAAGCAGGTGATGAATGACTGCTTCATCCAGCCGTTTTTCTCGTTTGTATTTCTCCTGCAGCACCTCCAGAATGTAGTGGATCAAGGGAATAATGTCTTCTGTTCTTTGGCGCAATGGTGGAATGGTCAGTGGCACCACATTCAGCCGAAAATAAAGATCCTCCCGGAAAACCTTTTCTTCAATGGCCTTTTCCAGGTCTTTATTAGTTGCAGAAATCAGCCGGAAGTCAACTGAAATCGGCTTTGTTCCACCGACTCTATAAAACTTTTTTTCCTGAATGCATTTCAAAACCTTGACCTGGTGGGCCAGGGGGAGTTCGCCGATCTCATCAAGAAAAAGAGTGCCACCATCAGCCAATTCAGCGAGACCGAGCTTGCCTTTGCGGCTGGCACCGGTAAACGCTCCAGCCTCGTAGCCGAAAAACTCTGCTTCAAATAAAGATTCCGGAATCGCCCCGCAATTGACTTCGATAAAAGGCCCTTGGTTTCTTGCACTTTTGTTATGGATAAATCGTGCGATCAGTGATTTCCCGACTCCCGATTCACCGAGAAGAAGAACATTCACATCCACGTCCGCCACTTGCAGCGAAGTGGTCAAAACATTCTTCATCCCGGCACTGTTGGCAATAATTCCGCTGTCATAAAGCTGGAGGCTTCGCAGGAGGTCGAGTTCACTTTTGACCCGCTCCATTTCTCCTTCCATTGTTTGCAGGAATTTGCGAAGCTCCAACAGCTCTGTCACGTCATGCGAATAACTCACTACCCGAAAGATTTCGCCGTTCTCGTTCAAAACAGGGATCCCGGTCACTAGCAGCTTTTTTCCTTTATTCGTCGTTTGAACAAACGTAATTTTTTTCTTTTCCTTTAAAACCATCGGTGTTGCGATGGGTGTAAACAATCCTTCTGCCGCAAGCTGATAGACTGATTTGCCGAGCAGACTTTCAGAAGTAACTCCGTAAATTTTGCCGGTGGCCTCACTAACCTTCAATATAGTCCCATCCACATTGGTGACCAAAATATCATCCTGAAGAGAATGGAGAATGGCCTCATTTTCATTCCATGACGATAAACTCATGACTAACCGCCTTCTATTATCCGTTTTTGAATAATTATTTATTTCTGAATAGTATAAACGAAGGAATTCAGCCTGCCAACCACTGATTTTCTTTGTTGTATAGGCAATAATCTTCTTTTTACACATACAATAAAAAATACAAATCAAAGAAACGGTAGAAATGAATGACGATATCATTCCAATACATTCGAAAATTTACTAAAATTAAAGGTAAAGGACATGCAGAGCAGGCAAGAAGAATGAGATGGAGTGAAGAAGATGGAGTATATTGTTTATGATCTGGAAATGACAAACCGGCTGTCGGAAATCATTGAAATTGGGGCAGTGCGTTTGGGATGGATAAATAGTGAATTGGTGGTTTTGGATACCTTTCAATCTTTTGTTCAGCCCAAGATGGATAGTTTAAATACGCGCATTACCAATCTGACCGGGATTACAAAAAAGGATTTGATCAATGCGCAGCCGTTTACTTCGGTCATCAAAGACTTCAGGGACTGGATCGGGAAAAAGGAGTATTATTTGTGTTCATGGGGTCCGGAAGACAAATGGGCACTGATTACAGATTCCACTTACCATAAAACCTCTATTGACTGGATCATCAATCACAATGACCTTCAGTTTTTGTTCAGCCTTCTACATGAAAGCGATAAAGGTTTCCGGTACGGGCTTTCACGGGCGCTGAATAAGCTGCAAATCTCACTGGAAGGTTCCCAGCACAGAGCGCTGGATGACGCGATGAACACCGCAAAAATCTTTCTGGCCATTCATAAGGATATAAATCTTGAAAAAAATCCCCGCTCCTACCTGGAATCCAAAATTTTTGAACCAGAAAAGCTTGTCTATCAATCAAAGGATGAAGAAGAAGACAAGTCATCCTCTCCGTTTGCATCTTTGTCCAATTTATTTGGATAACTTTTAGGATTTCCGGGCATTATATTTATAAAACTTTAGCTTTCCAAACATTCTTCTGATATAGGAAAATACGTTGAGAAAACCGACAGAAGAAATAGGGATAAAGTTGCGTAAAACCAGAAAAAGTAAGATATGTCGGCATTTGACGAAATGTTTTTATAGGAAAATGACCTTATATCTTTGATAATAAAGTGGAGGGGGTGATCTAGTTGGAATCCACGTATTATATTACGAACAAGAACAACCAGCTTCTGGAATTAATTAACACTATTGATTATATGGCTACAGAAGCAACGGTAGAAGAATTGGATTGCATTGTGAGGCTAAAAGAAGAACTGATCGCTAAGGATGGTATACATGTGTCACCGGAGCAGTATAACAGTATCATCTCAATCCTGTTGAAATTCGTCCCAACATACATAAAAGAAGTATCATGACCTGCAGTCGTGCCTGCAGGTTTTGTTTTTTTCATAAAAAGAGGGAGCAGCTCAATGGCTGCCCCTTCTTTTTGTTATTCTTTTTGTTATTCTTTATTTTTTTGCTTTTTTTGCTTCTGGTCTTTTTCTTTCTGGGATTCGGTATCGAAAGTTTCTCGTTGTTCGATTGCTCCCTGTTCAAAAACGTCCTCAACGTTCTCTTTGGTCTTTTCATTGCCTTTTTGATTTTGATTCTTTTGTTCATCTTTCATGGTTTATCCCTCCTACTGTACACTATATAACGTTCCCTCTGAGGCTGTTTATAAACATTCTTCACTATCACAACGGAACGATCGCTTCATTTTTTTTAAAAGTGGATAAGTTTTCAATAGAATAGGGACCCTTTAAATAGTTGACTGAAAACAGAAAAAACATTTGGGAAACTCGGTTTTTGTCGAATTATGGTATAATGGTCTTTGTTCAAAATTTCTGATGATTAGGCGGTGTTAATGATGGACAACAAACAAGAAAAGTCCTCATCCTTTGTTCCCTACATTCCCTCATCGCGATCATTGCCGGAGTTAACTGCGGTTGCTATCATTTTTGGTATCATTTTGGCGATTGTTTTTGGTGCGGCAAACGCGTATTTGGGACTTAAAGTAGGTTTGACAGTTTCCGCTTCCATTCCTGCGGCGGTCATATCCATGGGGGTATTGAGAGGGATCTTCCGAAGGGATTCGATTCTTGAAAACAATATCGTACAGACGATGACAACAGCGGGAGAAGCGATTGGAGCTGGAGCTGTATTTACGCTTCCGGCCTTCTTCCTTCTGGATATTGATTTATCACAGACGGTTATTATATTTATTGTACTTACCGGCGGGCTGCTCGGCGTCTTTATGATGGTCCCATTGCGTCAGATGTTGATTGTCAAAGAGCATGGAAATTTGCCTTACCCGGAAGGAACGGCGTGTGCCGAAGTTCTGAAGTCCGGTGAAAAGGGCGGGGCCAATGCCAAGACAGTGGCCATCGGATTCTTGTTCGGCGGTCTTGTAAAAGTTTTGGGAGACGGCTTTATGCTCTTTAAAACAGAAATTGAAACGCAAGTGGGCAAACTTAAGAATACAGTGGTTGGTATGGATATATTCCCTGCCCTGCTCGGTGTGGGTTATATTATCGGGCCGCGAATTGCCGGACAGATGCTTGCTGGCGGTTTGCTGGCGTGGATTGTATTGATTCCTGCCATCGCATTTTTTGGTGCAGACAGCACAACGGCTATATTTCCTGCAGAAGATCCGATCGGCAAGCTGGATGCCTGGGGAATCTGGGATAGCTATATCAAGTATATCGGCGCAGGCGCCGTGGCAGTAGCCGGATTGATTACGCTGCTAAAAACGATGCCAACATTGATTTCCACGGCTGCCAAGACCATGAAGGGGCTGTCTGATGGTTCGGTTGGAGAAGGAATTGAGCGTACCGATAAAGATATGCCATTCCGCTATGTTATTTTAGGAGTCGTTGCCCTCGTTATTATTATTGGTGCAGCACCGGTGACAAACGTTGGGTTTATTGGTGCGATTGCCATTGCCATCTTCGGCTTCCTGTTTGTTGCTGTCGCATCCCGAATCGTGGGTATAGTCGGGAGTTCATCCTCTCCGGTTTCGGGAATGACCATCGCTACCTTGTTGATTGTAACTCTCGTATATAAAATAACCGGACTGACCGGCCTGGATGGCATGAAAGCTGCATTAACAGTGGCAGCCATTGTTTGTACAGCGCTTGCCGTGGCCGGTGATATATCACAGGATTTAAAAACAGGTCACCTTGTCGGAGGTACACCTTGGAAACAGCAGGTTGCCATGTTGATCGGTGTTATTGCTTCAGGTCTGGTCATTGGTATTATTCTGATTGTCCTGGATAAATCATATGGTATGGGTTCGCAGCAGCTTCCTGCTCCTAAAGCGGCCATTATGAAAGTGCTCGTTCAAGGGATATTTGGCGGTGATCTGCCATGGAGCCTGATTTTTATTGGTGCAGCCATTGCGATTGTTATTGAGTTTCTTGGGTTGAATTCACTCGTTGTGGCCGTTGGTTTGTATCTGCCGGTTCATATTTCAGCGCCAGTTATGTTTGGTGGCGCGGTTCGCTGGCTGGTTGATGTCACTGCGAAAACAAAAGAAGAGCGCCAGGCCCGCGCCGATAGAGGTGTATTGTTTGCTTCGGGTCTCATTGCAGGGGAATCCTTGCTTGGGGTGCTCATCGCTGTGCTTATCTTCTTTAACGTAAGCATCCCGGAAACACCGCTCACAGATAACCGGTTGATTCCATTCCTGGTTTTCCTGTTTGTCTGCTGGCTGCTTTATTGGTTCTCCACCCGGACGAAAGCGGACAAGTTAAAATAATGGGTCTTTTTGGATCAAAAAAAAGGAGTGACCAAAACCTTTTAACGATGGTGCCTAAGTTCAAACAAGGTATTCATATGGAAAATCGCAAGGACGGATTTGTTTACTTGATGATTCCAAGAACAAATCCGATTGAACGGCTGTCCATCCGTTTTCTTAAACAGCCCTCCTTTTTTCCAGTCAAACTCGATGAGCTTGGTGCCTTTGTTTCAAAACAAATCGATGGCGTAAAAACCATCGATGAGATCAGCACGAATCTTGAGGCTGAATTTGGAGAAAAGGCTTCACCGGTTGTTCCAAGGCTGGCCAAATTTATAGAAATGCTTGAGGTGAACGATTGGATCACCTGGAGAAGAGAGAATTGATTTCTCTCTTCTCTTTTTTTTGAGTTTCACTGCTACATAACTGCTTTCTGTAATTCATATACATGTGAAAAAGGAAAAGGAGAGTGGTTATGGGGGCGCTGGTCATTGTACTCCTGCCCGTGGCTTTGGTCCTGGTGGGTACAGCTGGACTGATTGGTTCATTTGTGCGGAGGGATACAGGTGATTATGATTTGGAAAACCTGTGGGAAGACCGTCATTATACTGCCGAAGACTACCGCTTAATCGATGAAGAAGACTCCTTGAAATAGGGGTTTTTTTTATGGATCCAAAGTGCTAACTTCTTTTATTTGCGTTATAATAGTAAAACTTGATAATATCCCGGTATGCTGTTTTAATGGATAAGCAAAAGGGAACTCAGAGAGACAACAAAGCAATTTTGACATCTAGGGTCACGCAGAAAGAGGAGGATTTTTTTGGGTAACCGAAAAAAGGTCATATACCTACTTGGTGCTGTTGTATTAGTGACAGCATTGTTTTTTATATTTTATTTCGTAAAAGAATATAGTGGTGACCAGGGGAGCGAACATCGAAAATCTCCTCAGGTTCAAGGGAAGGAACCCCGGCCGAAACAGATCCGGATTGTGGCTTTGGGGGATTCACTGACATACGGTCGTGGAGATCCGAAACGAAAAGGCTACATCGGTCTGGTGAGACAAGGAATGCAGCAAGAGCTTAAGCGTCCTGTCGTTCTCAATAATTACGGGATCAGCGGGCAAAGGTCGGATCAGCTGTATAAACAGCTCAGCAACGGGATGGTATCACGGTCCGTCCGTCAGGCCAATTATATCTTTTTATTTATTGGGACGAATGATTACAGAAAAACCGCAGGCTGGAACTTCAGAAACATCAATCAGCAGGAAATGGCCATCGGCCAAAAAATGCTGTACAGCAACCTTGAGAAGATTACCAAGAAACTGCGCCAGCAAAACAAAAGGGCTCATATTTATATTTTAGGGCTGTATAACCCTTATACCGAAAACTTTTATGATGCGGTTTCGGCACAGGTGATTAAGAAATGGAATATATCCATTCAGGAAATCAGCGAAAAAACCCCTAATTCTACTTATATTTCCACGTATGAGTTATTTAACGGGATTTCGAAGCGGAAATATTTCTCGGATGCCATCCACCCAAATCCCCGGGGATATTACCTGATTGCCCAGCGGGTAATTGGAGAACTGAAGATCAGATGACCATAAGAAAACCGGGCAGGAGAAGCTGTCCGGTTTTTTACATTTATTTTATGGACCTAGCGTTTAATATCATTTTCAAGCTTGCCGTTCATGTCGATCATGAAACCGATCTCCCGGCCAAGCAACTGGCTAAGTTCTTTTGCTTTCTTTTCACTCTCATTTTTAATTTGCTCGATCGTCAACTCACCCTTTAATCGTGAAGAACCAACGATAATACTGAGATCTCCTTTTTCAAAAAAAACAATTCTCATTTCTTATATGCCTCCTATTTAGGAATTTCTGTCTATTCTTTATATATTTCGTCCTAATTCAAAAAGCTGGTGGGGTTATCTATTGAATAAATTACATTGATAATGTTTAATGTTTCTCAGGGTACATGACAAAATTTTTGTAACATTGATACCGGAAGCGTTTTGGAGAGTGATACGTTTGTGCAAATTAAACCACTAGTCTGCCCACGAGAAGTCTCGCACTTTTCGTGGGTTTTTATTTGGGATAAATTTGTTGAAAGAGTGTAATTTTATACTATTCTTTCAGACATATTAGAGATATGGGAGAGATGAAATTATCGGTTAAAATTATTATCGGTCTCGTGTTAGGGGTTTTTGTAGGTTTAGTACTCAACCTGGCATTTCCAGATGCGTTCGGAGGACTCGATAAGTATGTTTTGACGCCCATTGGACAAATATTTTTGAAGCTCATTAAGATGCTTGTCGTACGTGCAAAAAAAGAGGATGGCGCCCAGGCCCTGAATGGTTTGGGCGTCATTTTTTTCTTGTTAATTTTCCGTGAAATCGTAAAATATTGCCTTTTTCACCAAAAAAGGTGATATCATGAGAAATAGAAATGCTTTTGTCAGGAGGAAGTTGGCATGGATCAATTGTGGCAATTAATCGTATTAGTAAGTAAACTGCTATGGGCAAAAGCTGCGGCCGGATATTTTGCATTGGGCGTGCTGGCAGAAGCTGTTTTCCAAAACTTTTGGGTGCAGTTTGTCAGTGCCATCGTAGTAGGTATGGTACTGGTGAAACTCATTGAGTTTAGTATTCGATACTATTATTATCATAATTTTGTGCACCGAAAGTTAAAAAACAGCCTGGGCGCACCTGCTGACCTTGATCTATTTTTTCAAACGACGATGAAACGGGATATCTCCAGAGGCCTGCTTCCCAATTTGCGTTTTATGCGAAGCCTTTTTTTACAAATGAGAAGAACAGAATTGAGATTGTTCCATACCTATTTGCGGACGAATATAAGGACGCTGAAGGGCGGCAAACCGATCGGTTATGCTGTGGGGATTTTAATTGGTCTGTTTACCAGCTTTGCTATGGACATCCTGAAGATCAATAACCTTGCTTTTTCCCAGGAAAGCACAGTGAAAACCGTGTTGTTTGTGGTTGTCTGGTTTATTATTGTTCATCTGTGGATGAACAAGCGCATCCGTTCTTTTACACAGCTGGATGGCATTGTCCTTGCCTGCTTGAATGAAAAGTTAACCGATCCTTTTGACCCTGAAGAAGAACACGATGAGGACCTGTTATTCGAAGAGAGAATGATGAAAGAGCACTCCTGATGGGGTGCTCTTATTTTGATACGTAGAGATTATCCTTGATCCAAAATCTGTAGGGATACAGTGCTGCTTCGCCGGCATAATTCACGCCAATCCTTGGTCCCGATACAATGTCTTGTTCTGGGACGTCTCTATATTCTCGTAAATAAAGATGATCGGAATTGAGTTTTACCCCATAGTCTTCAAGTGTAATACCCATGGCTTTGCACAATTTTCCGGGCCCGTCGGCCAGTTTTTTTAATTCCTTAAGGTTCCAGGCACCATTGTCCATTAACGAAACTGCCATGTTGCGGCGCGTCATCATCAGAGGGATGCCTTCTTTTGGCTCAAGTGCGCGGATTAAAATAGCTTCAGGCTTATGAAGGGGACCTGATACGATGTTAAAACACGTATGCATGCCATAAATAAAATAAACGTACACATGGCCGGCTTCTGCATACATGATTTCTGTACGGGGTGTTCGTCTGCCCCCATACGAATGGGCAGCCCGGTCTTCCGGTCCCAGATAGGCTTCGGCTTCGACGATAATTCCAGATGTCAGCCCTTTCCCCGTTTGATGGACAAGTTCCATACCCAACAGCTTTCGGGCAAGTTGAAGGGTTGGGTATTCAAATAATTCGTTCATTGTTTTCCTCCAATATCATTCTTTTCTTCTATACCCGAGTTCCTGGATAATTATATCTGTAAAATTTTTAATAGACCAAGGAAGGAAGTCAGCGAGCAAAGTAGAATTGTTTAGTGTAAAGACGGGAGGCGAATAACGATGGATGGAAAAGTTAAAAAAACGGGCATCTATGAAAACCTTTCGAAACGACGCTATGAATATTGGTATGTAAGCAAATCGGGACTGAAAACCATGGTTTCCTGGCTATGCTGGAGTGCTCCGCCTGCCGTTTTGGAAGAGTGGAGCAATTCTGTGGCCAAATCGGTATAGGAATGAAACTCACGAAAACTGGAGAGAACTGTAGATAAAAAAGAAAGGATCACTCTAAACAATGAATGTTCCTCAAGGACAATTGCGCAGGGCGGTTGAAAGCAGAAAACAGTTTCTTATCCAGAAGTTGCTTCACCATGGATTTATGATGCAAGAACAGCGGTTGCTGCAGGAGTTTACATTATCCGAACTGGAACGAGAATGGAACTCGATGCAGGCGCAGGACCATGTGAGCCTATAACGCTGCTCAGAAAATTACCAGAATTTTAGGCATTCTGCTGCGAACTTTCTCCCTTTATAATAAAGCAAAGGGAGGGATTTCTTATGAGTCTTAGCGTTGCTGACAAATTGCTGCTGGCGGATCTTACGTTAACGCAAAAATATGCGAAAGAGTTGGTTCAGTCCGAATTGATGGAAATTGAACTGGGTTTAAAAGAAGCGGAAGATGACCGGGTGAAGAAATTGAATGATTTGCTTATGGTTTTACATAAAAAAGGCTATTAACTAAAATAACCCCTTTTAAAAAGAGGGGTTATTTTTTTATGAATCCAGTAATCCTTTCCGGCGCGCTTCCATCCTCCACTCGGCTTCTTTTACTAGCCGTTTCGGAAGTTTGCCTTTATTTTTTAGAAAAGACCAATAGGTTTTGTACTGTTTGGGCCGGACGTTTGGTGACACTTTTCTCGCATATTCCCACCACGTCATTTCATTCGATTCCAGCATAATTAAATACAAATCATCTTCTCTTCTCATGCGTTTCACTCCTGTTATGCATTGTTTCTCTTTTTCTAGCTTTAGTATGCACAATCTATTGGAAAGTAAATCTGTTCCAGCAAATTTAGTTTATGCAGCAAGTTATTAACGGTACGGGTCATTTCGTTTTTATTAAAATAGAAGGGATTTGCAAATGGAAGTTGAACTATAACGTATATGCTTTAAACTGAATAACAGAAGATGGAAAAGCAAAGGAGGATGAGGAATGGAACAAATTGTGACGTTTGCCTCACTTTTAACGCCTCTGGTAACGAGTCTCGTACAGCTGTTAAAACGTACTTTCCCTATTCGGAAAAGATTCATTCCATTAATCAGCTTTTTCATTGGAATATTCATTGGGCTTTTTGCCTATCCCTTCACTGATATGACAGCAGATTTTCGCATTTGGTCGGGCGGGCTTGCAGGACTTGCGGCCACCGGTTTATATGAAGTAGGTAAAAGAGGAACCGGCCGTTTGGGACGAAGCCGGAAAGCCGGATAATACACGCATAACTAGACGACTATAACTATAGTCGTATTTTTTATGAATCTGATCCTTCTTGCAGGGAATCGCGGATATTTGAAGTATTTTAGGAGTAAAGAATGGAACGAAAACAAAAAAAGAGGTTTCCTTGTCTTTCATTAAAGGAATAGTTTATCTAACGTAACATTTTTATTAAAAAATTCAGGGTGGTGAACAGATTTGAGATATTATGCAACCAGTTTTTTAATAGTAATGTTGGCAATATTTGCTTCTCCAAGTCCGTTAACAGAATCTTCGGTGATGAAAGAGACCTCGTTCGCGGAACAAAGTGCTCAGGCTGAGGAAGTGTCCTTGACGAAAGCGAAGGCTTTGCAATTATCCCAGGAATTCATAAATAAACTACAAACCAAAACAGACAGCCAGTACAGAGTAAAGGATTATTCAAGCAAATCAGAACTGATCAAGGATGTAAGGCATGTTGCCTCTAAACAAATGGCAAGTGATTATGTAAATGGACTGTTTGAAGAGAAAAAAGGAAAGCTATACGTTGTTCCCACTGATCTTCCTCCATGGGTGGAAAAAGGCCAAAACTTTGAGTTGAAGAAGTTAAGTGAATCATCGTATCATCTTGTTCAACATAACAAAAGCGATTTATATGGGGAGTATAGTATAACACTTGGATTTGAAAAAGTTAATAGCCATTGGGTCATTACTTTTGCTTCAATTTCATAATGTCAAAAGCCGCATGGTCAAGTACTCCATGCGGCTTTTTATGTAATGAAAAATGGTAGGAATATCATGGTTCTAAAAAAAAGACCGGTATTTAGAATTGAAAACGCTTGAATTTACGGTGGGCATAAGACATTTCATCATAATGCAAGCCCGCTCTGGATGTTGGCTTCATTCATTTGTAATAAATAGTAAGAAAAATTCGGGAATGGGAAAAAATCAGAAAACAACGGGAGGGCTTCTCATGAAGAAACCATCTCTTCCACATGCATACGAGGTTAAAAGGGACTGGGGGTGCAGTACCCGCTTTTCCAGTGAATGTTTGTTGTAGAAACAAAATTCTCCACTCCCCACTCATGGGGATTAAGCGATCTTACTGTTTTGTGGAATTACCAGGTGATTTACTTTTTATCGTCATCCGGTATGGGAAGATAGCGAAAAATGTCTCCAGTCTCAAAACTGTCAACAAGCGTTTCAAGCCAATAATAATACTTCTTTGACTCGTGGATCAGCTCAAAATGGCGCTCTGCTTCGGCACGGATGGCTTTATCCACCTTTGTATGCTGAATCACGGTCTGTAAATCCTTCTCCGACATTTCAATGGCTTCCAGATTAAGTCTCAATTCACGCATCCATTTAATACAGAAAAAGTGAATCAGTGATTTGAAAAAGTTTTTTTCCGCTACAAAAACATCCTTGCGTGAACCTTTTTGCCATGTTTTATGAACCACATTAATCTCTTGAAGTGTCCGTACAGCCGTGCTCATACTCGGCTTGCTCATCTTCAGTTCTTCCTTCATTTCATCAAGCGTCATTGCGTTTTCAAAATACATGGTTCCATAAAGTCTCCCTGTTGAAGGAGTAACTCCATAAAGATCCATCGTTTCTGCAATGGAATGGACAATGTTTCCCTTCGCTCGTTCAATAGCTTCCCGAGCCATCTCATTATGATCTTGCATTCCAACCATCCTTATTAGAAAAATTTAATTCGTTAAAAATTTTCCTTACATTACCCTGTGTTACATGAATAAATTCTTATGTCAAATGCTCATAAAAAAATCAGATGTAAATATAGATTACCTACATTATAGGGGGATTTTCATTTTTTATTTCACGAAATCGAGCGAGGCTTGGGGTTTACAAATGAAAAAAGGGACGTTAAATTATATAATGTTCAAAACATTAAATTAAAATTTAATAAACTAAACTTCTTTGTGCAAATCCTAACAACCTGTTTGGAAATGATGAGTGCACTTATAATGTAAAAAACTCCAGTCCGCTTGGACCGGAGTTTTTTATTTTTTACTATAAATATGGGATAATAGATAAAGAAACAAAAAAGTGATCCTTCCTCTTATTAAAAGGGTACCTGTATTTCATAATAGGAAGGAAAGCATTTTTAGGTATTGGACAATGTATGCTTCCTTATTTACAATAGAATTAACCTAGTGATTTGGAGTAACTAAACAATGGAACCCATTACTTTTAAAGATTATTATGATAATACTGTTAAGCTTTCCTTTGATGACCATCCTTTTTCCACTGACCCAAAGCATGTCTGGGTACTGTGCCGTTTTCGCGGGCAATGGCTCCTGACAGAGCATCCGCGGCGGGGAATTGAATTTCCCGGCGGAAAAGTTGAACCGGGAGAAAATGCAGATCAGGCTGCTGTCCGTGAAGTTTTTGAAGAAACAGGGGGACATGTTTCATCCCTTCATTATTTGGGACAGTATAAGGTTGATGGCAAAGGCGGCATCATCATTAAAAACATATATTATGCTACAGTTGATAAATTATTGTTGAAAGATCGTTATTATGAAACTAACGGACCTGTCTTTTTTGAGGAATTGCCGGAATCCTTTGAAGGACAACAAAAGTTCAGCTTCATGATGAAGGATCAGGTGCTCATACAAAGTCTCCAGCATACGAAAGAAAGGTTTTTGTAGAGCCTTCATTGCACAGCCGCATCCCATGGATGTTGGCTGTTTTTTTATTCTGCAAGATTTGTATAGAAATACCACGCGTTGCTAAAGCTGAATTGGGGTACGTGTCCTATAGTGAAAAAAAGGAGGCTTTGACAGTGGATAGTAACAAACAAGAACAGCGTGAAGAAGTAACCAAAATGGTAAAACAGCTGGATCCAAAAAAATTTGAAGTGATCAAACAGACACTTCCGGTTGTTAAAGAACATGGTGAGGCCATTACCAAGAAATTTTATCAGCGGTTATTCGAAAGTCATCCCGAATTGAAAAATATGTTTAATATGACCCACCAGATTACCGGCCATCAGCCAAAAGCACTGGCGGACGCCGTGTATGGAGCTGCAGCAAACATAGAAGACCTCAGTCAGATCATGCCTATCCTGGAGAGGATTGGCCAAAAGCACCGAAGTCTGCAGGTAAAACCAGAGCATTACCCCATTGTAGGTGAACATTTGCTGGGGGCAATCAAGGAAATTCTGGGCGATGCAGCGACTGACGAGATTCTTGATGCATGGGCCGATGCTTACCAGATTATTTCAAGTGCATTTATTAAAATGGAAGAAGGATTTTATAAAAGCGCAGAGACCCAGTCAGGCGGGTGGGCAGGATTTAAGAATTTTATCATTGACCGGAAAGTCAGGGAAAGCGAAGTCATTACTTCGTTTTACCTTAAGCCTGAAGATGGACAAGCATTGCCATCATTCCTTCCGGGACAATATATTACAGTGAAAGTTGAAATCCCCCAGGAGGAATATACCCACCTGAGACAGTACAGCCTGTCTGACCGGCCGGGTCTGGATTATTTCCGGATCAGTGTAAAGCGGGAAGGACCAAAAGGCGAAGACATAGGGCCCGGTGTGGTATCCACGGATTTGCATCAGTTATACAATGAAGGGGATGTACTTCCCATTTCTGCTCCTGCCGGCGATTTTTATTTGGATGTTGACAGTAACAGGCCGGTTGTGCTCATTAGCGGAGGGGTTGGTCTGACTCCGGTTACAAGCATGCTGCATACCATCAATGCCAATCAGCCCGATCGAAAGGTTGTCTATATTGAAGCGGCGCAAAATGGAAGCGTCCATGCTTTCAGGGAAGAAGTCCGCAAGGTAAGTGAACAAAATCCAAATATCACATCCTATTTTATTTATACACAGCCCTCAAACGAGGACCGAGAAAAAGAGTATTTTGACCGTGAAGGCTACATTACCCTTGAATGGCTGCAGGAGGTATTGCCCTCAAAAGATGCCCAATTTTACTTTTGCGGTCCATTGCCGTTCATGCAGGTGGTCAACTCTGCACTGAACCAATGGGAAGTGCCCGAAGAGGATATTCACTATGAATTCTTTGGATCATTCGGGAACCTGGAAGAGGCGTAAATACTTGAACCCCTCCGATCAATGAGGAGGGGTTTTGGTCATGTCCGTAATTTAGTTTAAGCGTAAGGGTTACAGTGTCCGGTTCTTGATCAGCTTTTTTTCGAGAGCTTCCACAAGCTGATACATAAGGGTTGCCAGCAAAGCGATAATCAGAAGGCTCATCAATACGAGGGTAAAATTGAATACCTGAAAACCGTAAATAATCAGATAGCCCAGTCCTTGTTTGGAAACAAGGAACTCTCCAACAATGACCCCAACCCAGGAAAGGCCGACATTTACTTTCAATGCCGAGATAATCGCCGGAAAACAGGCGGGGAGGATCACCTCTTTAAAACATTGATACTTTGAACCTCCGAACGACCGGATGACTTTTACATAGTTGGGTTCTACATTTCTAAATGACGTATAGATTACGATGGTTGTAATAATGACAGAAATTAAGATCCCCATTGCCACAATGGATGTTAGATTGGGCCCGAGAGCTACGATAAGGATAGGGCCAATGGCGACTTTGGGCATGGCGTTTAGAATGACAAGGTACGGATCAAGAACTCTGGAGAGAAAGGGGAACCACCAGATCAGGGCAGCGAGCAGGGTTCCGAATAACGTTCCAAGCAAAAACCCAATCGCTGTTTCTGAAAGGGTCATACCAATATGACCGAAAATACTTCCATCCGCTATTTTCTCAGCAAGCAATGCAAGGATTTTCTGTGGTGAACTAAAGAGAAGGGGATCGATCCATTTTTGGTCTGAGCTGTACTGCCAAAGACCGAAAAAAAGAATGAAAATCAAAAGCTGAGAGAGTCTGACTTTGATTGTTTGTTTGCGCAGGTTCAACAAGTAGTCGGAGTGGGTTTTACTCGGTGTCGTTTTGTTCAATTTGTTCCAACTCCTCCCAAATTTGCTGAAACATCACAGAATAATCAGGATGCTGGCGCGCTTCAAACGGCAGACGCTTTCTCAGATGGCCTGATACCGGAAACGTCCGGAAGATTCTTCCCGGCTTTGTGGAAAATAAAATGATCCGGTCGCTCATGGCAATCGCTTCTCCAATATCGTGGGTGACCAGAATTGCGGTTTTGCCATGTTCACGCAGAGTAGTAGAGACTAAATCTTCAAGTTTTAGTTTGGTTTGATAGTCAAGTGCGGAAAACGGTTCATCCAGCAGGAGGATCTGCGGGTTGGTTGCGAGTGTGCGGACCAATGCCACACGCTGTCTCATGCCGCCGGACAATTCATTTGGGTATTTATCCAGTGTGTCGTATAAGCCAATTTCGCTCATCAGGGATAGGGCATATGAGGTCCGCTCATCGTTCAGACAACCTTGCAGTTTTAATCCTACCAAAATATTGTCTTTGATTGTCTTCCAGGGAAACAGGTAGTCTTGCTGAAGCATATATCCAATTTTCGCATGGGGTTGTGTAATTAACTGATTTTTCAAGGAAACTGTGCCGTTCGTTGGCTGTATTAGACCCGAGATGATGGAAAGCAGGGTGGACTTTCCGCATCCACTCGGTCCAAGAAAGGAAACAAACTCTCCCTCGGAGACAGAGAGTGTAATGTCTTCTAATGCAGTCGTGGCCGTTTGCTTGGAAAAGTACGTTTGACCGATCGATTTTAATTGTAAGAAGGCCACTATGATCCCTCCATCGTAATTTTATGATTTATTTTGTGGCATCACGGGAAAAGGTGGTGTTAACCAGTTTCTTGTAATCGGCTTTTTTCGGAAGCTCTCCCGCTGCTTTCATGACCGACTGCAGGTTATTCCAGGAATCTTGTTCGAGGATCGGATTTACCGCATAGCTGTGCTGACCTTTGTAGCGGTCCACAACCTTTTCAATAAGATCAACGGGTGTGTCTTCAAAATACGGAGCGATCAGTTCCGCCGTTTCCTTTGCCGTATGTGTTTCTACATAAAGCTGCGCCTTATAGATCGCTTTGGTAAAGCGTTTGAGCACATCCCCATTCTTTTTCATATAGCTTTGTTTGGACATATAGGATGTATATGGCAGCTTTCCGGATGCTTCACCGAAGGAGGCCACCACATGGCCGATGCCTTTTTGTTCAAACAGGCTTGCCTGTGGTTCAAACAACTGCACATAGTCCCCGGTACCGGAAGCGAAGGCGTTTGGAATGTTGGCATAGTCGATGTTCTGGATCAGCTTCATGTCTTTATGAGGATCAATTCCGTGCTTCTTCAAGCTGAACTCACCTGCCATCTGTGGCATTCCGCCTTTGCGCTGTCCGAGGAAGGTGCTGCCTTTGAGCTGATTCCAGGAAAAATAATCCGGCTTTTTTCGGGCCACTAGGAAGGTTCCATCCGTTTGGGTAAGCTGTGCAAAGTTAATGACAGGATCGCTCGTTCCCTGGGCACCTACATAAATGGACGTTTCAGAGCCGACTAGGGCAATATCTGCTCCGTTGGACAAAAGCGTGGTCATGGTTTTATCTCCGCCCCATGTGGTCTTTAAGTCCACATCAATGCCCTCGTCTTTAAAGAAGCCTTTTTCAATCGCAACATATTGGGGTGCATAGAAAATGGAACGGGTTACTTCAGCCACCCGAACCTTATCACGCTTTTGTTTTTCCGAGGTATCGGAAGAACATGCCGACAACAGCAGGCATGCCGTCAAGATCAGTGAAAAGAAAAGCATAAGCTGGGCTTTTATACGTTTCAAATGGTTAGCCTCCTTTATATTCGAATGAAGGATAAAGTTTCATGTAATACTTTATATGTGAATGGTAAAATTGTGTGTTGGCCTAAATAAAAAAAGGAGGAATTTATGTGCTGGACAGCAGCCTGATCACTCATGCCCAACGGTATCCTTCTCCACATCCACAGATTACGTTATTCAGAATCTCTTATAAGAGTGAAGGGTTGACCGTAAAAGGGCTTCTGGCCATTCCCAAGAACAGCGGGAAAGACATGCTGCCTGGATTTTTGTATTTGCGGGGCGGCATAAAAAAAGTGGGAATGGTACGGGTTCCGCGGATTATTCAGCTTGCTTCCCAGGGGTTTGTTGTGATAGCTCCTTTTTATCGTGGAAATGAAGGGGGAGAGGGCAGAGAAGACTTTTGCGGAGAAGACCGGCAGGATGCGTTCCATGCCTTTCAAGTTCTTCGTTCTTTATCCATCGTTGATCATGATCAGCTTCATATTTTTGGATTCTCCCGTGGCGGGCCGATGGCCTTCTTTACGGCACTGAAGTATCCAGAAGCACGATCTGTAGTCATTTGGGGAGGGGTTTCAGACATGGCCCTGACCTATGAAGAGCGGGTAGATTTGAGAAAAATGATGAAGCGTGTCATCGGGGGAACACCATCGAAAGTTCCGGAAGGCTACAGGACAAGATCGCCTGTTCATTATTGTGAAGGACTTACTGTCCCGCTTCTTTTGATACATGGCTGCAAGGATGAGAATGTCAGCATTACACATTCGTTAGTGTTAAAAGAATGCCTGGATCCGAAGGGAATGGTGGAAACCTGGTTTTATCCCCAGTATACCCACCACTTCCCGCCCCAGGAAAACAGGAAGATTACCTTTGCGTTTTGTGAGTGGATGAAAACCCGAAATAAAGAAAAGCCGGAGCTGTCACCGTTGTGACAAATCCGGCTCATTTACGTACAGCATGGATTTCAAGCTATTTTCAAAAAGGTCGATCTGCTTGCCTGTTTGCATAAATCCATGAGTCAGAGTAACCGCAGAAATCGCAATTCCGTCCTGAAAGCTAATCATGAACCGGCTGATGTCATCGACGGATACAACAGGATCAAAATATAAGCGACAAAGGTGTCGTTTGCAACCTTTTTATGGAAAATAAAAACCGCTCCCTTAAAGGAAGCGGTACAATCAGATATATTCTTATTAGACGAGCGGGCCTGCACCTTTAATTTCAGCAGGAACATTATTGAACTTTGAAAAATTATCATTGAACTGAGCAGCAAGCTCTTTGGCTTTCAGGTCATATTCTTCCGGGTTGCTCCATGTTTTCTTTGGCTGGAGCACCTGATCAGGAACACCTGGGCAGTGAATGGGGATGTTTAATCCAAAGATCGGGTCGGTTACCGTTTCCACAGATTTTAACTCACCCTGAAGCGCTGCCTGGACCATGGCTCTTGTATAGGAAAGGTTCATGCGCTTACCTGCGCCGTATGCCCCTCCGGACCAGCCGGTGTTCACAAGGTAAACTTCTACTTCATGGTGATCGATTTTTTCGCCGAGCATTTCTGCATAAACCGTTGCCTCAAGCGGCAGGAATGGAGCACCAAAGCAAGTGGAGAAGGTGGCCTGAGGAGACGTAATTCCACGCTCTGTGCCAGCAAGCTTACTTGTGTACCCGGACAGGAAGTGGTACATTGCCTGTTCCTTCGTCAGTTTGCTGATCGGAGGCAATACTCCGAATGCATCAGCTGTCAGAAATATGATGGTGTTCGGGTGTCCGGCAACACTTGGCTGTATGATGTTTGGAATCGCCTGGATCGGATAAGCTGCTCTTGTATTTTCGGTCAATGAGCCGTCATCATAGTTTCCTTCACGTGTCAAATCATCCAGGACGACGTTTTCGAGAACGCTTCCAAATCGGATAGCATCCCAGATTTGCGGCTCTTTTTCCTGAGAGAGGTTGATGGTTTTGGCATAGCATCCGCCTTCGATATTAAAGACGCCTGTATTGGCCCAGCCGTGTTCATCATCTCCGATCAGCGAGCGGTGAGGATCAGCGGAAAGAGTCGTTTTACCGGTTCCGGATAAGCCGAAGAAAAGGGCGACATCGCCTTCCTGTCCGACATTTGCCGAGCAGTGCATGGAAAGTATCCCTTTTTCGGGAAGGATATAGTTCATAACTGAAAAGATCGATTTTTTGATTTCACCGGCATATTCTGTGCCGCCGATCAAAACAATCCTTCTCTCAAATGATATAATAATGAAAGTTTCTGAATTTGTGCCGTCTACCTCAGGATCAGCCTGGAACCCGGGAGCGGAGACCACGGTAAATTCCGCATCCAGTCCCTTTAGCTCTTGAGCTGTAGGGCGGATAAACATTTGCCGGGCGAACAGATTATGCCAGGCGAATTCGTTCACGACCTGAATGGGTAGGCGATAAGCATGATCAGCGCCAGCAAAGCCTTTAAACACAAAAAGTTCTTCTTGCTGGCCTAAGTAATGAAGTACTTTTTTGTAAAGCTTATCAAACTTTTCTTCATTAAAAGGCTTATTGATTTTGCCCCAGTCTATTTTTCCGCTTGAACTGGCTTCGTCCACGATAAACTTGTCTTCTGGAGAGCGTCCAGTGTATTTTCCAGTTGTGGCTCTGAGAGCACCTGTCGAAGATAAAATCGCTTCGTTGCGGAGCAGTGCTTTTTCAACAAGCATAGGTACTGGGAGATTTTCATGAGTAGCTGCGCTGTTTAGAATATCATCTAAAGTCGTCGTTGAATCAACCGTATTCATGTTCGCAAAACCGTCCTTTTAAAGAATATATTAATCACCGTCAACATGACTAAATTTGAAATTAGTATAGCACATTAAAATAAATAATGTATACTATTTTATTTAACATTTTACGATTTGGTTCGAAAATCAGGCATTATCCTCTGATCAGCTCTGGCAAACATTATTATCAGACATAGTGACGCTGAAAATTCCTATCTGGATGAGGAAGGGATGCCATTTCAAGTTGACAGGTTTGTCGAACTGCGCTATTATATTTCGGGAACGGCTACTCTTATTCCGAGTAGGTGGAGGGACAGGCCCTATGAAACCCAGCAACCGACACTTCGTGCCAAAAAATGAAGTGAAAAGGTGCTAACCTGCAAGGTGAACAAGCCTTGAAAATAAGAGGTGAAGGCGTAGATATAAGACCTTTTCCCTCGTGTATGATGATTTAGGGAAAGGCTTTTTTTATGTCTCAAAATGGTTTGAACCTGAATATTTTACAAAAACAAAGTATCCATATAGGAATGAGTACCGTATCTTATAAAAATATTGCTCTATGCGTTAAATAGAGAAGGAGGATCTCAATTGTCTAAAAGTCGTCGTCTTTTTACATCTGAATCAGTTACAGAAGGGCATCCGGACAAAATTTGTGACCAAATTTCCGATGCGATCCTGGATGAAATCCTGGCTAACGATCCAAATGCCCGTGTAGCTTGTGAAACTTCCGTAACAACCGGACTTGTGCTGGTTGCAGGGGAAATTACTACATCCACATATGTTGATATTCCGAAAGTGGTTCGGGAAACCATCAAAGAAATCGGTTACGACCGCGCGAAATATGGTTTTGACTCCGAAACGTGTGCGGTTCTGACATCCATCGATGAGCAGTCTGCTGATATCGCGATGGGGGTTGACCAGGCGCTTGAAGCTCGTGAAGGTTCGATGACGGATGAAGAAATTGAAGCAATCGGTGCTGGTGACCAGGGTCTTATGTTTGGCTATGCCAACAACGAAACACCTGAACTCATGCCGCTTCCGATTTCATTGGCACATCGCTTGTCCCGCCGACTGGCTGAAGTGCGCAAAACGGAAGAAGTGCCATACCTTCGTCCAGATGGTAAAACTCAAGTAACGGTTGAATATGATGAGGATGACAAGCCGGTTCGTATTGATACGATTGTCATTTCAACTCAGCATCACCCTGAAATTTCACTTGAACAAATTCAGGCGGATATTAAAGAACAAGTAATCAAGCCTGTTGTACCTGCAGAATTGATTGACGAAAATACAAAGTACTTCATCAACCCGACAGGCCGTTTTGTAATTGGCGGACCACAAGGGGACGCCGGTTTGACTGGCCGTAAGATTATTGTTGATACGTATGGCGGATATGCCCGTCACGGTGGCGGAGCATTCTCCGGGAAAGACGCGACCAAAGTAGACCGTTCTGCAGCATATGCAGCACGTTATGTTGCGAAAAACATTGTTGCATCCGGTCTTGCTGACAAAGTTGAAGTTCAGCTTGCCTACGCTATTGGTGTAGCTCAGCCTGTATCCATTGCTGTAAACACGTTTGAAACAGGAAAAGTTTCTGAAGAGGTATTGGTTGATCTTGTGCGCAAGAACTTTGACCTTCGCCCGGCAGGAATCATCAAAATGCTCGATCTTCGCCGTCCGATTTACAAGCAGACAGCTGCTTATGGACATTTCGGCCGTACAGACGTTGAGCTTCCTTGGGAAAAAACAGATAAAGCAGAAGCACTTAAAGAACAAGCAAACGCATAATAAAAAAGCCGGTCTTCCATTGGGATTCCCACTGGAAGGGCCGGCTTTATTTTTTGAGCGGCAGATCAGGAGGCTTATGCTCCAGGGATTTTATGAATACAGGAAATTTGAGGATTGTTGGCAGATTGAATCCTGACTGGAAAGTGGGATTTATTTCTTTTACAATCATCAAATCGTGTTCCTGTAGCGCTTTTTTCATGTAACCCCTCCTGAACATTATAAATGGTTGGTAACGAGATAAGAATTAACCAAGAAAACGGAAAAGATTCCTGAACTGATTCCCAGCATCATGCCTGCGAGGACATCTGTGGGATAATGCAAGCCAAGGTACATCCGGGAGATTCCGACAGAGAAGCCCAGCGGAACAAGAATCCAGAGCAGACCGGGGTGGATCAGGGACAACGGGATAATGACGGAGAAGACCGCTGTTGTATGCCCGGACGGAAAGGAATGGTCTTTCAGCGGATGACTGAAGGTTTTTGTACCCGGTATCATGAGGTATGGGCGCTTGCGGGGATAGCATTTCTTGGAGATGGCCACAGGGATATGGCTGAGTACGAGAGACAGGAAACCTGCGGCAGCAAATATTCTTGCATTATCAGGTGCAAAGAGCAGTACGAGAAGAGTGGTAATGATCGTGGCAGTTGCACCTCCAAAGTGGGTAATGGCGTTAAAGTACTTGTCCAACAAACGATGCTGCAGCCTGCTGTTTACCCATTTGAATAACCTGCATTCTTTTTCATAAATCCACCCGGTCACTCTCGCCATAAACATCCTCCTGTCTTAATGCTGATTTCTCCTTAAGCATACAATTGGATGTTTGTCCCGATTTTAAGGAAGTATGAAGAGTTTGTAAAAATAAAAAACCACTGATGAATCAGCGGTTTTAAGAAAGACTGTCAAAAAACGGTTTTTCGGTCGCGTTCTTCTTTCAGAATTTCCACAGCCTCCCGGAACCTCATGGAATGGATAATTTCACGTTCCCTCAAGAAACGGAGACCGTCATTGAGATCCGGATCGTCCGACATGTCAATCAGCCACTGATAGGTGGCGCGCGCCTTTTCTTCAGCTGCTATGTCTTCATAAAGGTCTGCAATCGGATCTCCTTTGGCCTGAATGTAAGAGGCGGTCCATGGAACACCTGCTGCATTATGATAAAAAAGAGCACTGTCATGGTTCGCATAATGGGCATCCAGTCCGGCGTCACGCATCTGTTGAGGCGTGGCGTCTTTGGTAAGTTTTACAACCATTGTGGCAATCATTTCAAGGTGAGCAAATTCTTCTGTGCCTATATCGGTCAACAGCCCGATGACCTTATCGGGAATGCTGTACCGCTGATTCAAGTAACGCAGAGCCGCCGCAAGCTCTCCATCGGCTCCGCCGTATTGTTCAATCAAAAATTTAGCGATTCTCGGATTACAGGTGCTGACTCTAACCGGGTACTGAAGTTTTTTTTCATAAATCCACATGGTCACCCTCCAATAAAATTACATTTACACTTGCCACGGCCAAGGCCCTTTGTTCCAGTCCCATGGTGTACCTGAATAGCTGTTTCCGTACTGCTGCATGGGACCATATTGGGATTCAATGGCTTTTTTCAGTTTTTTTCGCTCCCGTGCATAATGATTAAACTGATTAATGCTTGCGGTGTCATTTGGATGGGTATCAAGGTACAGCGTTAATTCTACCAGAACAAAATCCACAGCCTGCAATTCTTCCAGGAGTCTGTAATAGTCGGCAGGAAGGCTATTTTCCATATGCATTAACTCCTCCGATCATAAGGGTTTTCATAATAATCGTAGAACGCCGGCCAAAGGGTTCCTTTCTGTAATGCTTCCCTTGGGGAAAACTGCGGCAGGTTCGGCGGCTGGAACGTCATATACAGTTGCGGTGGAGTGCGGTAGTACTTTTTGCCGATGGGAGGACAAGGGTCAAACGGACTGTGGTAAGGGGTATAGGATTTTATCGGTTTCAATAAGTTCACCTCCAAAAAAAGGGCTCTTACTACTTTATTGAACAAGAGTAGGAAATATGACTTTAAGGTAAAAGCGGCTTCTGGGGTTTATCCATTTAAATAGGAAATCATCTTGTGGTATGATTTATCCAGAACATGCAATATGTACGGAAAAAATTTTGGGATGAATGGAAGGGGAAGCCATGTACGAAGGAATCCATCACGTTTCACTAGTGGTAACTGATTTGAAGAAAGCGTTGTATTTTTATGAAGGCATATTGGGGTTCAAAGCAGACAAAGAGCGCCCGCAGTTTGGTTTTCCGGGCGTATGGTACAATTTTGGCGCAACTCAGCTTCATTTGATCGTAAACCCGCAGGGAAAAGCATTAAGAGGAACGGATGACCTGGATAGCAGGGATGGCCATTTTGCCATACGGGTGACCGATATTCCGGGGTTATTGAAAAAACTGGATCACTTCAAGGTGCCATATCATAATAAACCCGAGAATAAGACTCCATGGCACCAGGTATATGTATGTGATCCGGACGGCAACTTAATCGAGTTTAACGGCGATCGTCAATCGGATTCGGAAAGCGACTTGTAATACTGCCCTTTTTCCTGATATTCACGGCGAATGCGGTTCATATCGGCGATGTCGTCAGCATTTAATTCCCGAATCACTTTGGCTGGACGGCCAAACGCCAGGGAATTTGGCGGTATCTTTTTTCCTGGGGGAACGAGGCTGCCGGCTCCGATAAATGCGCCTTCGCCAATTTCAGCACCATCAAGGACCAGTGAGCCCATTCCGATGAGCGCATTTTTCCGGATGAGACTGCTATGTAAAATAACACTGTGTCCAACCGTCACTCCATCTTCAAGGATCAGGGGGCGGTTGGGGCTTTGGTGAAGAACCGAGTTATCCTGAACATTTACGCCATTGCCGATAATCGTGGGGGAAACATCTCCGCGTATGACAGTGTTAAACCAGATGGAACTGTTTTCTCCGATGGTCACATCGCCGGTAATGGTTACATAATCTGCAATATAGGCGCTTTTTGCAATGACTGGATTTTTTCCATTGTAAGGGTAAATCAAACGTATCACATCCTGTTTTCAAATAAAATCGGGTTTTTAAACTGTTTTTAGCTTTTCATTCTATTCTATCAAAGGATAATTATTTCGAGAAGGGGATGCTGTTATGTGGAAGTGGGAAACTAAGGATGTAGTTAAAGGTGCCGTTATCATAGTCCATGGCGCGGGGGAATATCACGGCCGCTATGAATGGCTGATTCAGCAGTTTAACGCCACAGGCTTTCATGTCTTAATGGGAGACCTTCCCGGACAGGGAACGACCACCCGCCGCCGCGGGCACATTGATTCTTTTGATGAATATATCCTCACGATAGAAGAATGGATTACAGAAGCTGAGTTGTATTCCCTTCCTGTATTCCTTTTTGGCCACAGCATGGGAGGACTTGCCGCTATCCGTGCGGCAACGGAGAGGAACTTTACCTTAAAAGGCATCATTCTTTCATCACCATGCCTGGGGCTTGCGAGTCCACCAAAGAAGGGAATTGAAACACTTTCCAGGGTCCTGAACACAGTGGCTCCTTCCATCAAATTTTCTGCCAATCTGGATCCTGTCAACAAAACAAGAAATGAACAGGTTCTTCGGCGGGATGCTTCTGATCCGCTGCTGGTGGAGAAGGTGTCGGTAAGATGGTACCGTGAGCTTGTAAGCGCCATGAAAAAGGCTCATCAGGAGACGGACCGCTTTCCGAACGTGCCGCTTTTGGTCATACAGGGAGGAGACGACCGGATTGTGGATAAACGTGCGGTCCGCAGCTGGTTTAACCGGCTTGAACTCCATGATAAAATGTATAAAGAATACCCGGGCTTGTATCATGAAGTGCTGAACGAGCCGGAACGGGATGATGTTTTTAAATTTATGAAATCGTATTTAAATCTTTATTTTTGATTTTGGATGATTGCAAGGGGTGGAAAATTGAAATGAGTGTACCGAATCAACCTTGGGCATTAATGTATCGCATCTATCGCAATGTTCTGCCCGATGTAGCACTTTTTTTAGAGAAATGGCGGGAAAAGGCAGAGACCATCTCCAATGACGAACTTAGAAAACAGGCTCTGATGAGCATTGATACAAAGGAATTCCATTGCCAGGGAGGAGCCATACTGGCTCTTCTGGCAGGTGAACAGCGGCAAAAGGTTATTGAATTTGTGGTAGCCTATCAGACAATCAGCGACTATTTGGATAATCTCTGTGACCGAAGCACTTCACTTGATCCCAAGGATTTTGAAGCGCTGCATGAATCAATGATTCATGCGCTGACACCGGGGGCTGAAAGGAAAAATTACTATCGTATGAGAGAAGACCAAAATGATGGGGATTACCTTTGGAGCCTGGTACAAACGTGTCAGCGCATTCTTTCGGAAATTCCGCATTATTCTTCCATCGCGGATTCACTGCTTGATCTCGCACATTATTATTGTGATTTGCAAATACATAAGCATGTGATGATTGAGGAACGGGTACCGAGGCTGCAGGCCTGGTACCGCAGCCACAAGGATTCGCTGCCTGCCATGAGCTGGTACGAATTCTCGGCCTGTACAGGCTCGACTCTAGGTATTTTTTGCCTCGTCTCCTACGCTTCGCAGGAAAGTTTGACTGCTGAACAGGTTCAGGTCATTAAAAACGGCTACTTTCCCTGGGTTCAAGGTTTGCATATTCTGCTCGATTATTTTGTGGATCAGCAGGAAGATGAAGAGGGGGGCGACCTCAATTTTTGCTCGTATTATGAAAACGGAAATCAGCTTCTGGAGCGGTTTGGCCATTTTGTTGAACAGGCCGACCACAGCATTCAGCGGCTGCCGGACAGCAAATTTCACAAACTCATCAACAGAGGACTGCTTGGTATCTATCTTGCCGATCAGAAGGTTGACCGCCACCCTGGGATAAAGAAGGCGGCCGGCAAGATCATGAAGATGGGCGGAGGAATAACCTATTTCTTTTATATGAACCGAAGATTGATGCAGCGACTCAAGCCTTCTGTATAAAAAGAGCGGATACTGCACATGCAGTTTCCGCTCTTTATCTTTTTTCAATCGCCACAATAAAAGGAGGATTGTTTTTTTGATTAATAAATCCATATTGCAGGACATGGGCTTTTTGCTGATCCAACTGACTGGCATACTCTAAAACAGCATCCCGTTCTTTCTTTCCTTGTTCATGGCCGTGGTAGATGACCAGTACGGCGATTCCCCCGGGAGCAAGCAGCTCATAAAGCTGTTCCAGTGCCTCTATTGTGGAATCGCTTTGTGTAACAATCTCTTTATTTCCACCGGGCAAATAGCCGAGATTAAAGATAGCAGCTTTAATCGACCCGTGGTATTCCGCCGGAATGGCAGATTTCATCGTATGGTGGCCGGCGTGAAAAAGGGTTACATTGTCAAATGCCTGTTCTTCCAACAGACGGCGGGTGGTGTTTTGAATCGCCAGTTCCTGAATGTCAAATCCAAACACACGGCCTCTCTTACCGACCAATCGGGAAAGATAAAGCGTATCATTCCCGTTTCCGCATGTGGCATCGATAACAGCACTTCCATCTGACGCAGCGGCTTCGAGCAATGTTCTTGCAAATGGCAATATTCCTTGTAGATTCATAGCGGCCTCACCGTTTCTTCAGAATAATATTTTCCCTGGTAACTGTTTCTTCGTTCAAGTTCGCTTTCGATCGAGTTGAGGACTTTCCATTTATTCATGCTCCACATCGGGCCAATCATTAATTCAGGGGGCCCATCACCCGTAAGGCGGTGTATCATCATTTCAGGGGGGAGAATCTCAAGCTGGTCACATACGAGATTAACGTAGGTATCAAAGTCCAGAAACTGAAGCATTCCCTTATCGTATTGCTTGACCATCGGCGTTTTTTTTAACAGGTGAAGCAAATGGATCTTGATGCCCTGTACATCCAGCTTGGCTACTTCTCTTGCCGTTTCCATCATCATTTCTGGCGTTTCCAGTGGAAGTCCGTTAATAATATGGGAGCACACCCGAATATTATGTTGACGGAGCTTTTGCACACCTTCTACATAGGTTGGGTAGTCGTGGGCACGGTTGATGAGAAGGGCAGTCCGTTCATGGACCGTTTGAAGACCCAGTTCGACCCACAGGTAGGTTCGTTCATTGAGTTCGGCAAGATATTCAACCACATCGTCAGGCAAACAGTCGGGACGGGTGGCAATGGCCAGTCCGACGACATCCTTTTGCTCCAGGATGGATTCAAACATTTCCCGCAGTTTTTCCACGGGGGCATAAGTATTGGAAAAAGCCTGAAAATAGCCAAGGTATTTCCCTTTTTTCCATTTTCGGTGCATACGTTCTTTTACCGTATGAAACTGGGTGATCAAATCATCACGACGGTCCCCGGCAAAATCCCCGGATCCGCTCTGCGAGCAGAAGGTACAGCCGCCGTATGCTGCTTTTCCGTCACGATTTGGACAGTCAAAGCCGCCATCAAGAGGGACTTTGATAATTTTTTCATCAAAACGGTTTCGTAGATGGGTATTCCATGTATAAAAACGCTTGTCGCCAAAATGGGCGGGAACGCTTAGGTCTGGCAATTAGATTCACTCCTTAACTTAACGAAAATGCTCACTATCGCACTATATGCCATTTTAGCATGGGAGAGTCCATTCTCCAACATTCGGTGAGAGGGGAGGAGGAGGCAGGTTTACAATTGTCAGCACGCAGAAAAAGCACTACAATACTTAGAGGTATTCTTTTGCTGAAATGGGGGGCAAGGTATGCCAAAGTCCTTTGGCTGCTGATTATCGGCATGGTCCTGAATGAACAGGATCAACTTTTTTGTGGCAGGTGAATACGATTTACATACATGGCATCTCGGAAAGTCGCTGACTGCTGCGGGAATTGTGCTCATGATCAATTCGGGCGCCGTGGTGCTGGGCAATCTGGCTGGCGGCCTGCTGTTTGACAGGCTTGGTGGTTACCGTGCCATTCTTGCCCTTGTTCTGTTAGTGTTTTTCTTATTAGCATGGCACTTACGCAATTGTACGACAGAAAGATTGCTGTCCTCGAGCTTTCGCAGAAAAAGACCGTTTGAAATAAGGAGAGTTGAATGGAAAATTTCATGGCTTTTAATTTTCAGGAACTGCCGTTTGTCATCATTTCATTGGTTATTGCATTTACCATTCATGAATTTGCCCACGCATTTACCGCTTATCTATGCGGTGATCCGACAGCAAAGAACCAGGGCCGGCTTACCCTTTCGCCGATTGCCCATCTTGATCCCATCGGCACCATTCTCTTGCTGATTGCCGGCTTTGGATGGGCGAGGCCTGTTCCGGTTGACCGCCGGAACTTCAAGCGCCCTCACTTATATGGAATTCTTGTTTCGATTGCCGGGCCGCTGAGCAATATATTGATCGCTGTTATTGGCATCATTGTTTTTTATTCACTTTTTACAACGGGTGTCGTGGATGGTGTGTCGGAAAAGGGAATTGATTTTATCGACCGGCTGATCAACATGCTTGTCTATTTAAATGTCTTGCTGTTTGTATTTAACTTGCTTCCGGTTCCGCCGCTTGACGGCTATCGCGTTCTCGAGGACCTTGCACCGGATAGAGTCCGGGCGAAAATGATGAAATATGAGCATTTTGGGGTCATCATTTTCCTGGTTCTCGTTTTAACACCGCTCGACCGTTACACCATCTATCCGATTTTCAATACCATCGTGCCTGCTGTCGCCAATACGGTGGATAACTGGATTCGTCCTTTCTTTGAATCTGGTATATAACTAGGAAAATAGGGCTAAGCTACACTTGACAATTTGCTTTGGTATTCATACAATACAAGTTAAATATGGTAAATTACGATGATAAGGACTAGTAAAAAAGCAGAAGGAAGCAGAGAGTTGACGGATGGTGCAAGTCAACCCCAAACCTTTTTGAACTCGCCTTGTAGTTGCGGAAGTGAACATTTGTAGCTTCTGTCGTGCAACCCGCGTTAAGGGTCCAATGAGAGAGCGTGGCACGTTTGCACGCTAATGTGGGTGGTACCGCGGCAGGTTAATAAGTATACACAACCTTTCGTCCCTGAATGTGTTTTAGGGGCGGAAGGTTTTTTATTTTGTCTTTATTACTTTAAAGGGTGAATGATAGTAACAGGGAGGAAAAGACAGTATGCATTACGATCATCGAAATATCGAGCCGAAATGGCAGAAATATTGGGAAAACAAAAAAACATTTAAGACCGAAGAGGATTACTCAAAAAAGAAATTTTACGCCCTGGATATGTTTCCTTATCCGTCCGGTGCCGGACTTCACGTTGGCCATCCGGAAGGCTATACAGCCACTGACATCCTTTCACGCATGAAGCGTATGCAGGATTACAATGTACTGCACCCTATGGGGTGGGACGCATTCGGCTTGCCGGCCGAGCAGTATGCACTTGATACAGGAAATGATCCGGCTGAGTTCACCGAAAAGAACATAAATACCTTCCGCAGACAGATCAAAGAACTGGGCTTCTCCTATGACTGGGACCGTGAAGTCAACACGACTGATCCAGAGTATTACAAGTGGACCCAATGGATTTTTATCCAGCTGTATAAAAAAGGTTTGGCGTATGTTGACGAAGTACCTGTGAACTGGTGTGAGGCGCTGGGGACAGTCCTTGCGAACGAAGAAGTCATCGATGGAAAAAGTGAACGCGGAGGCCATCCGGTTGTCAGGAAACCGATGAGACAGTGGATGCTGAAGATTACAGCCTATGCCGATCGCCTTCTTGAAGATTTGGAAGAGCTCGATTGGCCGGAAAGTCTGAAAGAAATGCAGCGCAACTGGATCGGCCGTTCGGAAGGTGCTGAAGTTCATTTTGACATTAACGGATATGACAAGCAAGTAACCGTGTTTACAACACGTCCGGACACCCTGTTCGGAGCGACCTATCTTGTGCTTGCTCCTGAGCATGCATATGTCAATGAGATTACTACAGAAGCCCAAAAGCAGGCTGTCGAGCAATACAAAAATGAAGTGGCTACTAAGTCTGATCTTGAACGCACCGAGCTTTCCAAGGAAAAAACAGGTGTCTTTACCGGTGCTTATGCGGTCAATCCGGTTAATGGCAAGCGAGTGCCAATCTGGATCGCCGACTATGTGCTGGCGACTTATGGCACGGGTGCCATTATGGCCGTACCGGGACATGACGAGCGCGATCATGAATTTGCGATGAAATTTGAATTGCCGATCATCGAGGTTGTAGAAGGCGGAGATGTGAGCAAAGAAGCTTATGCCGGCGACGGAAAGCATGTGAATTCCGACTTCCTGGACGGCCTTGATAAAGAGGAAGCCATCAATAAAATCAACAGCTGGCTCGAAGAAAATAAAAACGGCGAAAAGAAAATCACGTACCGTTTGCGTGACTGGCTGTTCTCCCGTCAGCGCTATTGGGGTGAGCCGATCCCGATCATTCTGTGGGAAGACGGAACAATGACTCACGTTCCTGAAGAAGAACTTCCTTTGCAACTGCCTGTGGTGGAAGAAATCAAGCCATCAGGTACAGGAGAATCCCCGCTCGCGAACGTATCAGAATGGTTGAATGTAGTGGATCCCGAAACCGGCAAAAAAGGACGCCGCGAAACCAATACAATGCCGCAATGGGCAGGAAGCTGCTGGTACTATTTACGGTACATCGATCCAAAAAACAGCGAAATGATTGCCGATCCTAAGAAAATTCAGCACTGGCTGCCGGTTGATATTTATATCGGCGGTGCAGAACATGCGGTTCTTCACTTGCTCTATGCCCGTTTTTGGCATAAGGTGCTTTATGATCTTGGGATTGTTTCGACAAAAGAGCCGTTTCAGCGGTTGTTCAACCAGGGAATGATTCTTGGCGAGAACAATGAAAAAATGAGCAAATCCAAAGGCAATGTGGTAAACCCGGATGAAATCGTAGCTTCGCACGGTGCAGATACTCTCCGTATGTACGAGATGTTCATGGGACCGCTCGATGCCTCTATCGCATGGAGCACGACGGGGCTTGACGGATCCCGCCGTTTCCTTGACCGTGTGTGGCGCCTGTTTGTCGCAGATAACGGAGAGCTTAATCCTGCAATCACAGATGAGCAGGGAACAGATACCTTTGAGCGGGTTTATCATCAGACCGTGAAAAAAATAACGGAGGACTTTGAGGGACTTCGGTTTAACACTGGTATTTCTCAATTGATGGTGTTCGTGAACGAAGCCAACAAGCAAAAGGTTCTTCCGAAGTACGCGATGGAAGGCTTTGTGAAGCTTCTTTCTCCAATTGCTCCACACATCACGGAAGAGCTTTGGGAAAAGCTTGGCCACAGCGGAACGATTGCCTATGAAGCTTGGCCGGTATGGGATGAAGCCAAATTGGTGGATAAAGAGGTCGAGATTGTAGTACAGATCAACGGTAAAGTAAAAGCTAAGCTCAGCGTACCAGCTGACATTACACGGGAAGACATGGAGCAGGCAGCAATGGACAGTGACGCGGTTCAAAGCAGCATTGAAGGAAAAACAGTCCGCAAAGTCATTGCAGTTCCAGGCAAGCTCGTGAATATCGTTGCCAATTAATCCGCAAAGAGGTGAAATGAATTGACAGAGCATATTGAAACGATTACTCCTGAAGAGGTGAAAGCTAAGCTGAAAAAGGGTGAGGCCATCTCCCTCATTGATGTTCGCGAGGATGCGGAAATTGCTGCGGGAAAGATTCCTGAAGCGAAACACATCAAGATGATGGAGATCCCTGATCGATTGGATGAGATAAATCAGGACGAAGAGCATATTATCATCTGCCGTTCCGGGAGTCGAAGTGAGAACGTATCTTACTTCCTTCAGGATCATGGATATAAAGTTAAAAACATGGTCGGCGGCATGCTGGCTTATGAAAGAGATTCCGAATAAATTAAGACCCGGTTGTCAAAAAATGCGCAGCCGGGTTTTTTTATGGATTGTTTTAAACTGCAAAACTAGTGGGATTTTTACAAAGGATTCGACGAAACCGGGAGGGAATTACTTAGACAGGAGGTGGGGTATGTTAAAGATCAAATTATTTGATGAAGAACATGAAGAAGACCTGGAAGAAGCGGTTAATGCTTTTCTGGAGAATATTCCTGAATCCAAAATCAAAGATGTTAAGTACCAGGTTTCTATCAGTGACAGTTTGAGAGCAAAAGAGGAACCGACCATATACTCCTATTCCATCCTGGTAATCTATAGCGAGTAAACAAAAAGGCTGAGAGGCAAGTGTTTTCACTTTCCTCTCAGCCTTACTGATTTTATAACACGGCGGCGTTCGTTCCCGCCAGGTGCCCGGTAACAAAAGCAACAGTAATATTGAATCCCCCGGTATACCCGTGAAGGTCGAGTACTTCTCCACAGAAATACAACCCCTTTTTCTTTTTGGAAGCCATACTTTTTGGCTCGATTTCCTTAATCGATACGCCTCCGCCAGTAACAAAGGCTTTTTCAATGGAGAGTGTTCCGTTTACTTCCAATGGAAAACGTTTAAGGAGTGAAGTGAACTTGCGAAGACTTTGCTTGTTCAGATTCTCACCCGTTATCTCAAGCGGTATTTCTGCTTTTTCCAGCAAAAACAAAAGATACCGTTCGGGAACCAACCCTTTTAAGACATTCTTTATGGCCTTTTTTGGATCATTTTTCAATAGGTTGTTTACTTGTTGAAACAGTTTTTCCTCGTTCAGGTCAGGAAAGGCATCAACACTCATCGAAATGGTTTTCGTATTAAATTTTTTGAGAGCTTTTACTACATATTGGCTGGACCTGAGAACAGCGGGTCCTGAAATGCCAAAGTGGGTAAAGATCATATCCCCTTTATGGGATTTGATCAGCTTGCCCTTTGGATTCCAGACAGACAGCTCCGCCTGGCGCAGTGAAAGGCCCTGCAAAGTTTTTGATTTAATAAAAGGTTCAGAAGACGTGATGGGAACCTCAGTCGGATAAAGTTCGGTGATGGTGTGGCCCGCTTTTTTTGCCCAGGCATAGCCATCTCCGGTTGATCCTGTATGCGGTACCGATTTTCCTCCGACGGCAATGATCACTGACTTGGCGGGAATGATGGTGCCGTTTTTCAAAACGATTTCTTTTACCGCCTCTTCGGTATAGTTAATGGTTTCGACGGGAGAGTTGGTCCAGATTTTCACACCGAGGGATTCAATTCTCTGTAACAATGCCGCAACCACATCGCCGGCCTTATTGCTGACAGGAAACATTCTTCCATTGTCTTCTTCTTTTAACGCAATGCCCAGTCCCTCAAAAAAAGAAATGATATTCTCGTTATTAAAGATGGAAAACGCACTGTATAAAAAACGCCCGTTTCCGGGAATGTGTTTAATGATTTCATCAATGGGAAGCCTGTTGGTGACGTTGCACCGTCCTCCGCCTGAAATGGCCAGCTTTCTGCCAAGCTTGTCCCCTTTATCGATGAGCAGCACTTTTCTGCCCTTTGATGCTGCTGCGACTGAGGCCATAAGTCCTGAAGGCCCTCCGCCGATGACAACCACATCATATTTCATTTTTGCACCTGCTTCCTTTTCTGCGTGGCTTTTCAGCCAGGTCTTCAAAACACGATCATTTGATATAAACAAAAAGATACCACAAATTTTATCAAATTAAAAATTCTGTTTCATTTGATTGCTTGTGTTACAATACTAATGTTGTTTTAAGAGAACACATAAAAATTGCCTGGTTGCAGCATTTAATAGTAGGAGATGGATTCATGTCTCGGTTATTGCGAGGAACGTTAATTTTAACAGCAGCAACATTTTTTTCAAAGTTTATCGGAATGCTATACATTATCCCTTTCAATGCGCTTGTCGGCACGAAGGGGCTTGCGTTGTATGGGTATGCCTATAATCCCTATACGGTGCTATTAAGCATCGCAACGATGGGAGTTCCGCTGGCGGTTTCAAAGTTCGTATCGAAGTACAATACGCTCGGTGACTATGAAACCGGAAGAAGATTATTAAAATCGGGACTTTGGATTATGACGGCCACCGGCTGTATCGCTTTTCTTATTCTGTACTTAATGGCTCCCGGCCTGGCTTCAAATATCCTGGGAAAACATGACGGTGTCGGAAATTCGGTCGAGGATATCACGTTTGTCATCCGAATGGTAAGCACCGCCTTGATCTTTGTTCCTTCCATGAGTTTGATCAGGGGATATTTTCAAGGATTTCAATCCATGGGACCTACGGCGGTTTCGCAGGTCATTGAACAGATTGTCCGTATTTTGTTCATTTTGATCGCCAGCTATATTGTCATTAAAGTGATGCATGGTGATTTAACGACCGCTGTCGGACTGGCTACGTTTGCGGCAACTGTCGGTGCAGTCGGCGGTTTGCTTGTTCTGCTCTGGTACTGGAACCGCAGACGGCCGTATCTGAAAAAACTGTATTCAGAATCAAAGGTGGAGTCCACGGTGTCGCTGCCTGCGATCTATAAGGAAATCGTCTCGTATGCCGTTCCATTTGTAGCGGTTGGACTTGCCATTCCGCTTTATAAAAATATTGATCAGTTTACCGTGGTCAGTACATTGCAAAATGCGGGGTACAGCTTAAAAAAAGCAGAAGCCGTGTTTGCGATGGTAACCCAGACTTCCCACCAGCTTGTCATGATTCCGGTGTCGCTTGCCACCGCCTTTGCGCTGACGCTGATCCCGGTGATCACGAAGTCTTATACTGAAGATGACAGAGAAAGCTTGAACAAACAGATCACCCAGTCCTTCCAAATTACCTTGTTCCTGACGGTGCCGGCGGCCATCGGGCTTTCGGTTTTAGCTTATCCGGCGTATGGAACGCTCTTTACCCTGGGGGACATCAAGCTGGGAGGACAGATTCTCGAGTGGTATTCCTTGTCTGGCATCTGGTTTGCCATGTTCACTGTAACAGCAGCCATTATGCAGGGGCTTAACCGCCAAAAATTTGCGCTTTTCAGCATGCTTGTAGGAATACTGTTTAAGTTGTCATTGAACATTCCCCTCGTTCTTTTGTGGCAGGGGATCGGCTCCATCATTGCCACTAATATTGGCTATACGGTTTCGATTTTAATCAACCTGTATGTTATTAAGAAATACGGTGAATTTTCATATAAGTGGGTCATTCGCCGTTCCATCTTGATCCTTGCTTTTGGTTTGGCAATGGCCCTTGTCGTTTACCTCGTAAAAGCGCCGATCGAACACTCTTTTGATGGCGTGTATACAAAAGCAAGAGGCGTAGTGGTGCTCACTGCAGGCATTATTTCGGGAGGACTTGTTTATTTCATCCTCTCTTACCGTTCGGGGCTGATTGGCCTTGTGCTTGGCCAGAGGTTCAAGTTCCTGAAACGAAAAAATCAAAAAGCCACATAAAAAGAAGGTCCTTTGAAAGGACCTTCTTTCTGCAATGATTGCTTGGCAAATCGCGTGTAAAACGCCGGATTCACTTTGAAGCTTCGTTTTGTTCATCATACCACTTTAACTGGTTGCCAATGCTGTATCCTTGCAGTGGAACCTCAAAATGGTATCCCGCACGGGTGAGTGCAGGCTGGAGATGTTCCCGATATACCCAGCCACCATGGAGGAAAACCGTGGTTTCTTCCGGTTTTTCATGCGTGAGCAGTTCATCAATGACCTTTCTTGCCCATTCCTGCTTTTCCTTCGATGAAAAATTTTTGATGGAAACATTATAGGGCTCAATCCGCTCATCCTGAGTGAGAAACCCTTCTTTTGCACTGTAAAAATAAAACGCATCGTAATGTTCCTTGGCATAGTGAACCGATTTTACAAACAGTGGGCTTATGTATAATTCGATCGCAGTTGCGGGATGGTGCAGTTTTTTTCTGGCAGTAGCCAGCAGGCCAATTTTCCGCTTCATCACATAATCTCCTCCTATAGTACTAAAATACCCGCGTTTCATAATTATAAAGCAAAATTTTGAAATTATATAGGAAAATATACTTAAACAGAAATGAGGCCGCGCCATGATGCGTATTGATAAATTGTTAGCCAATATGGGCTTTGGAAGCCGGAAAGAAGTAAAGCAATTATTGAAATCAGGTGTTATTAAAGTGGATGAAGCGGTTGTAAAAGACAGCAAAACAAAAGTGGATCCGAACGTGCAGAAGGTTACCGTTCATGGTGAGGAGGTGGTTTATCAGGAAACCATCTATCTGATGATGAACAAGCCGCCGGGAGTCATTTCTGCAACGGAGGATCATGCTCTGCAGACGGTAATTGATCTTCTGGAAGAGAAAGACAGGATTCTTTCTCCATTTCCAGTGGGGCGGCTGGATAAAGATACAGAAGGGCTGCTCATACTTACGAATGACGGACAATTGTCCCACTCGCTTTTATCCCCAAAAAAGCATGTACCTAAAACCTATTTTGCAAAAATAGACGGCTGTGTTACGCAAGAAGATGTGGATGCGTTTAAACAAGGTGTAACGCTTGAGGATGGCTATCACACCAAGCCAGGAACTCTTGTCATTCTTCAATCAGGAGAACATTCCGAAATCCGGCTTACGATTACCGAAGGCAAATTTCATCAGGTGAAAAGGATGTTTGAGGCGGTCGGAAAAAAAGTAACCTACCTGAAACGAATCCGGATGGGGGGACTTGACCTTGATAAGGGATTGAAATTGGGGGAATACAGAGAGCTGACGGAGGATGAATTAAACAAACTGCAGGATGGAAAGGTTTTTTCTGACTGATATTGGGGTAAATCTACCAAAAGGAGGAATGTTTCATGCTAATAAAAGGAACAGATTTACTCGATAAAAAAGTACGGCATGCCGAAGCGAATGAAGATAATATTGAATTAAATGGCATTCTTCTAAATAAATATGACTTTTCACTGTGCTACCTTACGTTTGAAGAAGCCGTGCCTGCGGACCCGGGAAATGATAAGTCATTTGATGCTGTAGACAGGAGTGTCCTGGACATGCAGGCAGCGACAAGCGGGATTGGCTCACAGAGTACACCAATAAGCGGAACAGGCTATCCTGTTACCACAAAAACAAGGATCAAAGAAACGTATTATATTCCTTGGCATGAAATTGTTTCATTGGATGAGGATATCGTCTATCAAGGGAACGAACGCCAATTGGATGAACCGGAAGAATGTTTGGAATCCACCATATTTAAGGGATGGACCGTGGAAACCACTGAAGGAGATAAAATCGGGAAAATTCATGATCTGATCTTTGATACCATTGCCAAGAAAGCAGTGGCTCTTGAAATGACCGAAGGATTTTGGTCAAAGCTGATGGGAGAAGGCAACAAGTATTTGCCTATTGCAGGAGAACCTCACTGGGCAGAGGAGAAATGGATTGTAGAACCTGAGCTCAAAGATCATCTGGTGAATACAAAGGATGAAATCCAGCCACTGTTTTAAATCAGAAAACAAAAACCCCTGTCCAATGCGGGCAGGGGTTAACTTATGGAAGCAAGAAAATCTTTTCTTGCTTAAGAAACTTTTACTTTTTTAGAAGTTGCCTGCCACAATCCGCGGCTTGGGCTTGTCACCAGGTTGTTATACGCCAAAACATTTAAGTCTCTTTGGATCGTACGCTGCGTAGTCCCAAATTCTTCAACCAATTCTCGTGTTGTAACAGTCCCTTTCTTTTTGATAAAAAGATACATGGATTTTACACGGTTCAACATACGGTTAGTTGAAGGACTCAAAAAACCACTCCCTATACAGTATTGTTGTTCATAATAAATTATAGTGGAAGTTCTTTAATTTATTATGATGAATTGTTTAAGTTTTCTTTAAATACGAGAATGAACATAAAAAGCGAAGACTCCACTTTCTGGTTCTTCGCTGCTTGGCCATGATCTTAAGTATCATGTTTCTCTATATCTCGGATGATTGGCGGCTTTGCAGCATAGAATGGCCACTGTTTCAGTTGCAAAAACAGGCATTCATTTGTACGAATATAACAACCACACCTCCTATTTACGCGATATTATACTTCATTTTTTTGAAAAAAGCAAACAAGTCGGCTATTTTCCGAACAATTTTATAAAATTTTCACCTTTTCGACTCAATCGGCTAAAATAGAAGAAGGTTTTGATCATGATCAGGATGTACCATCCGGAAATGGTAAAACATACATATATATCCAGAAGAAAGGTGAATCATAACATGAACCATATAGATTGGAAAATCGAAGTTGAGAAAAGAAAAGATTCTTTTCTGAACGATACACAGGGACTACTTCAAATCAGAAGTGTTTTGGATGAAGGGAATGCAACCAAGAATGCGCCATTTGGTCCTGATATCGCTGCAGCTTTGGAATATATGCTATCGCTCGGCGAAGACGCGGGGATGGCTGTCAAAAATGTGGATGGATATGCTGGCCATATTGAAATGGGGGCCGGGGAGGAACTGATTGCAGTTCTAGGGCATTTGGATGTTGTTCCTGAAGGCGACGGGTGGACGGTGGATCCTTATGGCGGAGAAATCAAGGACGGCAAAATTTTTGCCAGAGGAGCCATCGATGACAAAGGCCCCACGATGGCGGCATGGTATGGGATGAAAATCATTAAAGAATTAAATCTCCCTTTATCAAAGCGCGTAAGGCTGATTCTTGGAACAGACGAAGAAAGCCAGTGGAGATGTGTCGACCATTATTTTAAGCATGAAGAAATGCCTGCGGCTGGCTTTGCTCCTGATGCGGATTTTCCAATCATTCATGCAGAAAAGGGCATGATGAATGTAACGATGAAACAAGAAGTGGTCACTAAGGAGGAGGAGTCAGAGGCTGTTTTACATTCCTTTCAGTCGGGTTTACGCTTAAATATGGTTCCAGACCGGGCCGAAGCTCATCTGATAACGGCAGAAAAATGGGAGGACCGTTTTCAGGACTTTTTGAATGAAAACCACTTAACGGGTGGAATAGAGGAAGAAGGAGACATGCAGCGTTTTTATCTGACAGGAAAGTCCGCCCATGGCAGCACACCTGAATTTGGCGTGAATGCTGGGTTCATGCTCGCGAGTTTTCTGTCTCAGCTTTCTTTGGATCACCAAGGTTTGTCATTCCTTCATTTTATAAAAGAACACCTGATGGACAGCTCGGGAGATAAATTAGGCATCAAGGTGGAAGATGAAGTGAGCGGGATGCTGACCGTTAATCCTGGTGTGTTTAACTATCACAAGGAAGATGGGGGTTCTTTAGGACTCAATATCCGGTATCCGGTAACACACTCTGGTAATACGGTAATGGAGATTCTCGGAAAACTGGCGGAAAGAGAAGGGTTTACGATTGACGTCACCAAGCACACGACCCCTCATTTTGTGGATGAACAGCATACCGTCGTTCAAACGCTGAAAAAAGTATATGAAGAACAAACGGGGCATTCCGGAAAACCGATTGCCATAGGGGGAGGAACGTACGCCAGATCGCTTGAAGCAGGAGTAGCGTTTGGTGCCCTGTTCCCCGGAAGGGAAGACGTTGCCCACCAGAAGGATGAATATATGTTTTTGGAAGATTTGTTCAGCGCTGCTGCTATCTATGCAGAGGCTATTTATGAACTGGCTAAATAAAGCAAAAAAAGGTGTCCTCACCCGCTTGCTGCGGATGAGAGCCACCTTTGCTGAGTATATTAAAATTGAAACAAATCAGAGGACAGATAGCGTTCTCCTGAATCACATGTCATGCAAACGACAATATCATCCTTGGAAAGTTTTTTAGCCACCTCGATGGCTCCGTGAACGGCAGCTCCGGATGAAGGGCCGACCAAAATGCCTTCCTCAGCCGCAAGCCTTCTCACAGCTGTATAGGCCGGTTCATCATCTACCCTGATAATTTCATCGTACACCTTCTGGTTGAGAATGGAAGGGATAAAACCAGGGCTGGTTCCCACAAGTTTATGTTTTCCAGGCTTGCCTCCTGATAGTACAGGCGATCCCGCAGGCTCAACCACATGCACGGTCATTTCAGGAAAAGCCTTTTTTAACGGTTCGCCAGTACCTGTAATCGTACCGCCTGTGCCTGCTGGAGCAATAAACGCGCTTAGCGGCTTATCGAGTTCTTTCATAGCCTCAATGATTTCAACGGCGGTTGTGGTGCGGTGTGCATCTGGGTTGGCTTCATTTTCAAACTGCATCGGCATGAAGCTTGTATCCGGATTGGCTGCCAGCAGTTCCTTCGCTTTGTTGATCGCTCCCGGCATCTTTTCATCACCAGGAGTAAGAACAACTTTCGCTCCATAGGCTTTCAAAAGATTGATTCGTTCAGCTGTCATGGTGTCCGGCATCACAATGATCGTCTTATATCCTCTGGCAGCTGCATTCATGGCCAAGCCGATTCCTGTGTTGCCGGAGGTCGGCTCGATGATTGTATCCCCGGGTTTTAACTGGCCGGATTGTTCAGCTTGAACCAGCATATTATACGCAGCTCTGTCCTTCAGGCTTCGGCTTGGATTATAGAATTCGAGTTTTACATAAACGGCTGCTCCTTCAGGATCGGGCAGACGGTTTAAACGGACAAGAGGGGTATCACCGATCAAGTCCGCGATGTTTTGAACAACTTTCATTGATTTGCACACATCCCTGTCTTTTACTGTTTATGAATAAAAGTATATCAAATGAAGCTTTTGATTGAAAATCTTCCGGCTTATTGGGGTTTCTGATCCTTCTTTTTGGTAAAATTAAATTAATTCCTGATAATGGAGATGGTACCATTTGAACAGACATGTTTTTGCCGCGGTTCCTCTGCCTGTACATATAAAAAATGCCATTCATGATGTTACCCTTCTGTTAAAAGATAAGGTTCCTTTTAAACAGTGGGTTCATCCGGAGGATCTTCATCTGACCCTGTCTTTTCTTGGACAGGCAGACATAACAAAACTGAATTCGCTGAGAGAAATGTTGCATCGGGAGCTGCTGGAAAGTGCTGCTTTTTCGCTGACTCTTTCCACTTCCGGTTTTTTTGGAAAAAAACAGCAGCCACGTATTTTCTGGCTCGGTGTAGAAAAGGAGCCGGCCTTGATCGAACTGCAAAAAAAGGTGCATACCTCCTGCGAACAAGCAGGATTCACGCTCGAATCAAGGGTTTATTCTCCACACATTACGCTGGCCAAACGGTGGAAGGACACTGAGACTGCCATAAATGAAGTGTTTGACGGGCAAGAGCTTGCTTCACTGGCTGGACAGTCTTTTGATGTGAAAGATATCGTTCTTTACGAAACTCATTTGGACAAAGTTCCAAAATATCAGGTGATAGAAAAAATTCCTCTAAAAGGGGACCGTAATGATTCATGAAAAAAGGTTACTTTTTTATTATTAATTCAAAAAGCAAGAAAGCCAGAAAAATCTGGAATGTGGTAAAGGAAATCCTTGCAGCAGAAGGAGTACCTTACCGCTCTTTTTTTACGGAAGGTAAAGGACACGCCCAAAAGCTTGCGGAAACGGTCCACAGCATCCACGGCGAGCAGGCGGAGGCCATTATTACGGTGGGTGGAGACGGTACCATTCATGAGGTGATTAACGGGCTTCACAAAAAGGATATACCGGTTGGGTTTTTGCCCTGCGGTTCCGGCAATGATATTATGCGCGGGCTTGGTATACGAAAAAAAGAACGTTTGGACCGGTTAATCAAACACCTTTTAAGCTCCAGAACCAACGTGCGGAAAATAGATGTTGGATGTTTGCAGAGTGCAGGTATAGGAAGATTCCGAAGAAGATTTGTCAGTGTTGCGGGAATTGGATTTGATGGGGAAGTAACCAAACTGACGAACGCCTCCTGGTATAAAGATTGGCTGCAGCGGTTCGGACTCGGGGGTCTCGCCTATACAATCAGTACGATTCGGCTGCTTTTTACCTACCGTCCTGTGGATGTAATGGTGAAGGTTGATGGCAGAACCCATGAGTTTACTTCGGTCTGGCTGATTGCAGCCGGCAATCTGCCCTATTATGGGGGCGGGATGAAAATTTGTCCATCGGCTTTGCCTTATGACGGAAAACTGGATATCTGTATTGTACATAATCTGAGTCCTTTGCATTTGCTGTTTCTTTTTCTTACTGTTTTTTACGGTCGCCACACAAATAAAAAAGGGGTCACGATGCTCACCGGCACCAATCTCAGCATTGTCAGCCATACTCCCCTCACTGTACAGGCCTACGGGGAAGTCATTGGCTCTACGCCTGTGGATTGCGGTGTGCTGCCTTCCATGCTGACCATAAAAATGTAGTTCCCATATAAAGTTTCAAAAAGCCAATTCTGTTTTTTATATCTTTGGATAAAATAAGTAAGAGAGAATGGTTTCAAACAGGCTTGTTTAAAGGTAAATAACAATCATGAGCAGGCAATACATAAACGCTGGGATTGTTTAATGAAGCCATGGTTGAAACTGGGGGTGCAGTATACTGGATACGGAAAAGAGAATCATTAATACAGATCAAATTGAAGCTTATCTGGATACCTTCACGATGATTACGCTCGTGATATTTACTGAGGTATCAAGGGAAGCCCACTTTGACGTGACGGATAATGAAAAGGTTTACCCGCTCAAAAAAATCTCGGAGCAACGGCTGGAGGATCGTCTTCTTTTTCATATGGTGCTCGATCAAAAAATACCTCTTTACCGTGATTATTGGGTGGTTTGCCCGGACGGCAGCAGGATTCCCCTGAAAACGGGTGCTGTTGTAAGGACCAAAGAGTTCGATGAATTATTTGCCTACGATAAGTGTGATTTAGGAGCCGCTTATTCACCGGAACGGACCATATTCAAGCTATGGGCTCCAACTGCTTCCTCTGTCCGTTTAAAACTGTTTACCAGTTCAAGCACAGCCTTTGAATATCCCATGAACAGGGAGGATAAGGGCGTTTGGTCTGCAGAGCTTGAAGGGGATCATCATCTTCATGAATATACCTTTCTCGTGCGTGTAAATCACAGTGTGAATGAAGCGGTGGATCCGTATGCAAAAGGCGTTACGGTAAATGGAACAAGGGGAGTCATTGTGGATATGGATAAAACCCATCCGCCGGGGTGGGACGAAACGGCAATGCTCCCTCCTATTAAAAAGACCGACAGCTTGATCTACGAAGTTCATGTCAGGGATTTTTCCATTCATCCGTTAAGCGGAATACAATATAAAGGAAAGTTTATGGGATTTACGGAAAGCGGGACTACAGGCTCCGGACCGTTCAGCACAGGGCTCGACTATTTATCATCACTGGGTATAACCCATGTGCAGATTTTGCCTGTGAACGATTATGGCAGCATTGATGAATTAAAGGCTGACACCGAGTATAATTGGGGTTATGACCCCTTGCATTTCAATGTACCCGAAGGATCTTATGCCACGGACCCGACTGATCCGGTTACCAGGATCAGAGAATTTAAAACGCTCATTGCTGCCCTCCATAATAAAGGGCTGCGTGTGATTATGGACGTGGTGTATAATCATGTTTTTATCCGTGAAACCTCTGATTTTGAAAAAATTGTTCCCGGCTATTATTTCAGGTTCGATTATGGCGGGAACCCGGTTAATGGGACGGGTGTGGGAAATGATACCGCCTCAGAACGATACATGATGAGAAAGTTTATGCTGGATTCGGTACTTTATTGGAAAAGCGAATATCAAGTGGATGGCTTTCGGTTTGATTTGATGGGCATCCACGATATTGATACAATGAACCTCCTGTTTACAAAGCTGTCTTCTGAAGATCCGTCCATTTTCCTGCTGGGGGAAGGATGGAAGATGGACACTTGGCTTGATGAAGACCAAAAAGCCTGTATTGATTCTGCTGTCCGAATGCCTGGCATCTCTTTTTTTAATGACCGTTTCCGTGATCACGTGAAAGGCAACATTTTTAATGAAGCCCAGGGCGGGTTCATCAACGGGAATGCGGCTATGCTGGGTGGACTATTTGAGAATGTTTCCGGCAACAGCGGTGATCATGGACTGTTTAAAACTCCAGGCCAAAGCATCAATTATATTGAGTGTCATGACAACCATACCTTATGGGACCGTCTTAAGATCCTCCATCCCCAAGAGGACGAATCCGTTCTCCGCAGGCGCCATTTGCTGGGAACTGCACTGGCTCTTTTTTCACAGGGAGTCCCTTTTATCCATGCGGGGCAAGAATTTTTCCGTACAAAGCAAGGCGATGGAAACAGCTATCGGTCGGGAGATCTGATCAATCGTCTGGATTGGGAACGGCGGGCGAAATTTGCTGCAGATGTTCAATACGTGCAGGAGCTGATCCGGATCAGACAGCGTCATCCGGCCTTTCGAATGGATCATCCAGCAGACATCGCGGCCCATATGTCCCTGCTTGGGGAACTGCCTGATGGTGTGTTCGGGGTTATCCTTAAAAGCGTGGAAGAGATGGACGCATGGCAGGATATTGTTTTATTGTTCAATGGTCATCTTGAAGAAAAATATGTATCTCTTCCTGAGCCGGGAAAATGGCGGGTAATCGCAGAAGACATGGAAGTAAAAGAGGATGGTCTGTACGAGACCGAAGCAGGAAAGCTGTTACTGCCGCCTCTTGGATTTACAATGGCCGTACAGGATTCGTTGTAAAAACCTGTGAAAAGGCACGATGTCACATAAATATGTACGAATTTTCATAGAGCTGTGTTAAAATAATGTATTCGTAGAGGTTTTTATAAAATTGTGTACGGTAAACATGGGAATCGACCGATATATATAAGGACATAATTTTCCGCATGAGATTGAAGGTGAACGTTTTGGAACATATACTAGGCAAAGGCTGGCAAATCATGCCTGCCGGAGGAGCAACAGGAGAAGCATACCAAGCTAAATATGAAGATCAAACCCTTTTTCTAAAGCGCAATTCATCACCTTTTCTTGCAGTACTCTCTGCGGAGGGAATTGTTCCGAAATTGTTATGGACAAAGAGATTGGGCAACGGAGATGTCATTACCGCCCAAAAATGGCTGAACGGCAGGGAACTAAAGGCTTCGGAAATGAATAACGATGCCGTCGGAAGACTCCTTGGCAGAATACACGGTTCTTCTGAACTGCTTGATATGTTAAAGCGTTTGGGAAAAAAGCCGCTTACTCCGGAACTGATTATTGATGAGATTGAAACCAATATCCAATCGGAGCAGGAATGCCCGCCTAAAATCAAAGAAGCTGTTTCTTATTTGAAGATGCAGAAAAACGTGATTCATCATGATAAAAAAGTTGTCTGTCACTGTGACGTGAATCATAACAACTGGATGGTGAGCGAAACGAATGAGCTTTTCCTGATTGATTGGGATGGAGCGATGATTGCCGATCCTGCACTGGATCTCGGATTATTGTTGTATTGGTATATCCCGCGGGACAATTGGGCGCAGTGGCTTTCTGTCTATGGCGTTGAATTGACAGTTGACCTTCAGCGGAGAATGCACTGGTACATTGTCGCTCAAACCATCCAGTCTGTTTTCTGGCATGGACAGCGAAAGCAAAATGCCGAAAAAGAGTACTGGTATAATTTTTTAAAACAAATTTTGAGAGAAAGCTACTATATTAATTAAGTTTCGACATTTTTTCCATTTATTGCCCGGGGAATCCATGTGTTTTTATGGTCAGCCCTGGGGAGCCTGAATGGTATTCAGCCAGGTTTCAATATGCATCTTGTGATCCGTTATATGCTGTTGCAGATTTTCATGGGTAGAGCCATCATGGCTGTAAGTGTTGATCAGTCCAAGTACGTTTTTTACGTCACTGTTCACACTTCCGTGCTGCATGAGATGATTGGCCAGGCGTTCTAATTGGGCACATTCCTGCGGGGTGCCATTGCAGTCTGTATGGTGATCCTGAAGTATATCACGAAGCAGTGTTAACTGATGAGTATAATCAAGAGGCATGTTGTTCACATCCTTTTTTTAGTGGGTGATCCAAGTAAATATAGGGTATGGAAAACCCCTGAATTTATCCATGGCTGAACTCGGTTAGAGTTCTTTTTTTTGGAAGGAAAACCAGCAGGGAGCGGCTATCTCTTTTTATATACTTCATGGTAAAATGTCGGAGTTATGAACTGGCACTGAGTTAAGAAAGGAAGATTATAATGCGTCAGCGTTTTAAACCGTGGGCAAAAGAAAAGCTTCAAGAGTACCCCGCAATTGTTGCCCAAAATCCTGCCGAATTAAAAGGCAGATGGCACGAGTACTTTGGAAATAACAATCCCATCCATATTGAAGTGGGAACAGGCAAAGGGCAATTTGTCACGGGTATGGGAAAAGCCCACCCGGACATTAATTATATTGGAATGGAAATTTACGATAGCATTATCGTTTCTGCATTGGAAAAAATCGTTGTAGAAGACATCGGAAACGTTAAAATCATCCGTGAAAATGCACAAAAGCTGACTGACTTTTTTGAGCCGAGTGAAGTGGACAGGGTGTATCTGAACTTTTCTGATCCATGGCCGAAAAACAAGCATGAAAAACGCCGGTTGACTCATGAATTTTTTCTCGCCATATTTAAAACCATACTTGGGGAAAACGGCGAAATCCATTTTAAAACCGACAACCAGGGGCTGTTTGAATACTCGCTTCACAGCTTTTCAAAATACGGCATGGTTTTAAATCAGGTTTGGCTTGATTTGCACAATAGTGATTATGAAGGAAATATTATGACGGAATATGAAGAAAAATTCTCTTCCAAAGGCTTCAGGATCTATCGCACAGAAGCCCAATTCCGATCAAAGAACTAACCCGGGCCATGTTGCCGGGTTTTTTGTTGTTTGATTTTGTATTTCCTCATTGACGGTTGATGGAGTGCAAGGTGCGAGACTCCAGCAGGAAAAGCGGGACAGATGAGACCAATGAGGCTCTTGCGTCGTTACCGCAGGAGCTTTCGACGAGGAAGTAGGCGTTAACGCCGGTCAGGCTCAGCGCCCTCCTGCGGAAAGCGAGCGACCTGGAACGAAATTAACCACTGAAAATTTGTCTAAAAATGTTGTCGGACGGGAAATACAAAGTATGGTAAACTAAATTCAGACTATTGTTAATACTGCTAAAGGAGTGTGAAGGAATTGGATCAATGGAAAATAGGAGGTCTCACATTAACCTGGCTGGATGGCGGTGTCACTCATATGGACGGAGGCGCCATGTTCGGAGTCGTCCCCAAACCGTTGTGGAGCAAAAAGTATGCGCCCAATGAATTGAATCAGATTGAGTTGAGAACCGAGCCGATCCTGGTCCAGGGGTTTGGAAAAAATATTCTGATTGAAGCTGGAATCGGCAGCGGCAAATTAAGCGAAAAGCAAAAAAGAAATTATGGCGTACATGAAGAGGCATCGATCGAAACAAGCTTGAATGAGCTTGGATTGACTGTGAAGGATATCGATATGGTTTTAATGACGCATATGCACTTCGATCATGCTTCAGGACTAACCCGGAAAAATGGGGAAGAATTCGTTTCTGTTTTTGAAAACGCTGCCATACATACCTCTGCGATTGAATGGGAGGAATTGAAGAACCCGAATATCCGCTCCCGAAACACGTATTGGGAAGAAAACTGGAAACCAATTGAATCTCAGGTATGCACATTTAGCGAAACATTTGAACCTATTAATGGAATAAAAATGGTCCATACCGGCGGGCATAGCGATGGTCACAGTATTATCGAAATACATACGGACGGGCAGACGGTGTATCATTTAGGTGATATTATGCCAACTCATGCCCATGAAAATCCCCTGTGGGTGCTGGCTTATGATGATTATCCAATGACCTCCATTTATGAAAAGCAAAAATGGATCAAGCCGGATACCTGGTACTTTTTTTATCACGATGCTGTGTACCGGGCGGTGAAATGGAATGGGGAGGGGGCGATTTCAGAAAGTATTAAGCGAAGGGCAAATCTTTAACGTTGTCAAATTTTCGTCACATTATTTCCAGATTCAAGTAGGTAAACAATAAGGAGATCTATGATATGATGGAAGAGATTAGGACTGAAAGCAAGGAGGATTATTTATGAAAAAGAAGATTTTTGCACTATTTTCCGTTTTTACTCTTGTTTTTTCCTTTGCTTCGATTGCTTCCGCTGCTGGAGCAACTGCAGAAATGAAAGCAGCTATTGAAAAAGGATTAAAAGATGCCCACTATGATTACAAAAAAGGCAGCATTGAAATCAGTGATGTTCAAACGGTGCCCAATGAGGACAAGAAGCTGAATACGTCAGAAATTGTTGTCGGCATGGGATCCTACAAAACAAAGAGAGACAATATCTTTTCTTTCACGCACAAAGAAATTGTCTTCTACAATCCAAAAGACAATAAGATGCTGACGGAACAGGAAGTGGCCAAGGCCGGTCCGGAGCTTCAAAAGTACAAGAAAGACCATGAAAGCGAGACAGGAACCAAAATGGATTATGTGGTTGTTCTTCTGCTACTTGCTCTAGTATTGCTTGTACCTTTATACCTCCTTACGATTTGGGAAAAAGGACAGTACCTTACTACTAAGTTCAAAATTAAAAACAACTTGTATAATCACACCAAAGAATTTAACTAAAAAGAAAACACCGCTTGCTCAAGCGGTGTTTTCTTTTTGGCCCTTTTAGACAGTAGCAGCCACTTTATCTCCATGTTTTGAAATATCAAGTATACTCCCGGTTTTAGCATCAATCGTGAAATCGTATTGTGTCAATTTGGAATGAAGTCTGCTTGACAGACCTCCTTTATATACGGTGTAGGGAAGCCCGAAACGCTTAACCTCTTCTGGATGAACATTGATCCAGGAACCGGTGATCTTAAATTCATCCCTGGTCTGGTCTTTAACGAGGTTTAATGCTTTTTCAGGAGTCAATGTCTGCGGTAAACGTTTCGCAGCGACATATCCTGCCGCAAATCCTGCAACTCCGGCAAGAATCCATTTGCTTGCTTTCATGTTCAGCATCTCCTTTTTTGTGTGAGCTTTTTCCCATACAGTATAACAGAAATAAACCCATGAACAAAAAACAGGCGCCCAGCTGTCAGGCGTAATAGCAGCTTGCGTATTTCGGGGTGTTTTTGCTATGCTAAAAAAGCGTTAGTACGAGGGTTCGAAATTCCCGCCCCTCATTAAAAAAAACTAGGGAGCGTGGAAAACCATAAACCTTTCACTCTCTCCCGATCGTTTGTTGACAGGGAGCTTTTTTATGGTTTTTTTCATGTTCTTGGAAGGATGTTGAAGATAAATGGAATTCGAAATTCCAAAAAAGGTGCAAAAAATAGATGAAGATATTCAGCGCGAAAAGCTGAAATACCATAATAAGCGGGTAGCTGTAACAAAAGAATTTACGTTTGATGCGGCTCATCATCTCCATTGCTATGAAGGAAAGTGCAAGAACCTGCACGGCCATACGTACAGGCTGGTCCTGACCATCAGTGGGTTTGTAGATCCGGTTGGCATTTCCATGGATTTTGGGGATATAAAGAAAATTTATAAAGAGGCGATCGAAAGCAGGCTGGATCATCGTTATTTAAATGATGTGCTGCCGCCAATGAACACGACCGCAGAAAATATGATTGTATGGATCTGGGAAGAGTTCGATCAAAAACTGGATGATTATCAATGGAAAGAAAAAGGCTTCCTCCTAGAGGAAATCGTACTTTATGAAACACCAACTAGTTATGCAACCATGAAAAGGGAGTGGATGGATCATGACGAATCACTTTGAGCTTCCTTCATCTGATGTGTACTCCCAATGGAAGCTTCCCATGGTTGAAATTTTTGAAACCATAGAAGGAGAGGGAATGGCTGCAGGCTTTCCAACCATTTTTGTCCGCGTGTTTCATTGCAATTTGCGATGCACCTGGTGTGATACACCGTACAGTTATGCTCCTGCCAAACCTGAATTTGAAGCAACAATTGAGGAGATTATTGAACGCATTAACACGTTCGCCTCTAAGCGCATCTGTTTTACCGGCGGAGAACCGTTAATTCACAGAGAAAAGTCCGCTGCTCTTTTAAAGGCAATGGCGGGCATCGAGCGAATTGAGGATATTCATGTGGAAACCAACGGAGCGATTGCTCTGAAACCCTTTCAGCTTTTGCGTGAAAGCGACCCGGTGCTGAGTAGTAAAGTACGATTCGTTATGGATTACAAGCTGCCGGCTTCCGGTGAAATGGACCGCATGATTCATGAAAACTTTGTTGTCTTGAAGCCGCATGATGAGATTAAATTCGTGATTGGAACTGACGAGGATTTTGACATTGCTTCGTCAGTACTGGAGCAGCATCACAAACAAGGTCTGGCCTTATTCAGCCCGGTCTGGGAGACCATGCCTCCTGAAAAACTGGTAAACAAAGTATTAAGTGCACGCATGTCAGATGTCAAAGTCAGCATGCAGCTTCATAAAATCATCTGGGATCCGGAGAAAAGAGGGGTATAAACATGAAAAAAGCAGTGATTGTTTTAAGTGGAGGGCTTGACAGTACGACCTGCATGGGAATTGCAAAACATGAAGGGTATGAACTCTATCCTTTGACCTTTAACTACGGCCAAAGACACAGCCGTGAAGTGAATCAGGCAAAAAAAGTTGCTGAGTATTTTGATGTAAAGGAACACCGCATTGTGGACATTGCTTTCCTGAACCAAATTGGAGGCAGTGCTCTTACGGACGCTTCAATCGATGTTCCAACGGAAAAAGAAGATAAGGAAGAGATACCGTCGACCTATGTTCCGGCCCGCAACATGATCTTTTTATCTCTGGCTAGCGCCTATGCGGAAGTAATAGGGGCGGAGGCCGTCTTTATTGGCGTGTCTGCTGTCGATTACAGCGGTTATCCTGATTGCCGGCCTGAATTTATCAAAAGTATGAACGAAACGATTAATCTTGCAACAAAAGCCGGCACGACCGGAGAGCAAATTGCCATCTGTGCTCCGCTTATGCATTTGACAAAAAAGGAAACCATTCAAAAAGGACTGGAACTTGAGGTGCCTTATCATTTAACCACTTCCTGTTACAACGGAGAAGAAGAAGCATGCGGCGAATGTGACAGCTGCAAGCTCCGCTTAAAAGGATTTGAGGAAGCGGGCGCAAAAGATCCAATTCCATACAAATAATAAGAACTGTCCCCTATTGAAGGTTGGTAAATTTTGATTGCCAGCGGTACAATAGGGGTATTACATATATCCGTTTTTTGAAAGGAGAACCAATGAATACTGATACATTGCGGTTGTTTAAAACATTAACAGAGCTTCCCGGTGCACCGGGATTTGAGCATGACGTCCGTAAATTTGTACGAAAAGAAATTGAGCCGTTTAGTGATGAAATCATCCAGGACGGAATGGGCAGCATTTTTGGAGTCAGACATGGAGAAGGTCCAAAAGTGATGGTTGCCGGCCACATGGATGAGGTTGGATTTATGGTGACCCGTATTACCCGGAATGGCATGATTCATTTTGAAACACTTGGCGGCTGGTGGAGTCAGGTCTTGCTTGCCCAAAGAGTTCAGATTATTACAGAGCACGGTCCGGTGATTGGTGTTATCGGTTCAGTTCCGCCGCATCTTTTAGGTGAAGATCAACGAAAGCGGCCAATGGACATCAAGCATATGTATATTGATATCGGAGCTGACAGCAGACAGGATGCAGAGAAGTTCGGCATTCGTCCGGGACAGCAAATTGTTCCGATTTGTCCGTTTACCCCGATGGCGAATCCCAAAAAGATTATGGCAAAAGCATGGGATAACCGGTATGGTGTTGGACTGGCCATTGAGCTTCTAAAGGAATTAAAAGATGTGAAGCTGCCAAACCAGCTTTATTCTGGAGCAACGGTTCAGGAAGAAGCTGGCTTGAGAGGTTCAAAAACGGCGGCCAATTTGATTGAACCCGATATTTTTTATGCCCTGGATGCAAGCCCGGCTAACGACATGACGGGAAATGAAAATGAATTTGGACATCTTGGGAAAGGGACGTTGCTTCGGATTCTGGACCGCACGATGATTACGAATAAAAATCTGCGCGAATTTATTCTGGATACCGCCGAAACAAACAACATTCCTTATCAATATTTTGTTTCTCCGGGCGGCACGGACGCGGGCAGTGTTCATCTTTCAGGAAAAGGCGTTCCCTCTGCTGTTGTGGGCATCTGTTCCCGTTATATTCACACTCATGCTTCCATTGTTCATGTGGATGACTATGCCGCGGCTAAAGAACTGCTGATCCAGCTTGTTAAAACGACAGACCAATCCATGCTGGATAGCATCCTGAACGACTGAGATTTGGTAGGTGATTAAATGAAATATGCAATTGGTTCCGCGAATCCTGCAAAAGTAAAAGCAGTGGAACAAATGATAAAGGAGCCGGTCCAGCCATTGGACGTTCCTTCAGGTGTATCCCCGCAGCCTTTATCTGACGAGGAAACTCGGCTTGGCGCAGTTAATCGTGCAAAAGCGTGTGTAGAAAAAGGAGCGGAGCTTGGATTCGGCCTCGAAGGAGGCGTTACTGATATGGAAGGAACGCTCTATCTTTGCAACTGGGGAGCACTGGCGGATCAGGACGGCCACCTGGTCGTTGCGAGCGGGGCAAAGATTCCTCTGCCCGATGAGATCGCTGCTCCTATCCGAAAGGGAAGTGAACTGGGAGAGGTGATGACCAGTTTTACATCCGACAAAGATATTCGAAAAAAAGCAGGGGCCATCGGGGTTTTGACAAATGGCGAGCTGGCACGGGATGAGATGTTCATGCACATCGTCAAGCTCCTCTATGGACAATATAAATTTCAAAAGTGATAGAAATGAAAAAAGCTCCTTTCGGGGAGCTTTTTTCATTGGGGTTTTTGTTTGGGGATTCTAGGAAGCAGCTCCTTCTGCTTCCATAGATGCTGAGGCTTCAAGCAAGCTGTCTTGGAGAGCGTCAGGCGTCTCGTTTGTACGCTTTGAATGAGTTTCTCCGAGATGAAACTGCTGAACTTCGTTTTGCAGGTTAAGGGCGATTTCCTGAAGTTCATTGGCAGCGTCGTTCACCTCATTAATGGCTTGTTTATGATGGATGCTTGATTCGCTGACCTGCTCGCTTGTTGCGACGGACTCCTGTGAGATGGCGCTCACTTTATGGAGTTTTTCTGAAAGTCCCACATTGGCCGCTCCCACATGTTGAATCGATTGCTGAATACGGCTGATTTTGCTGTGAACCGCAGTTACATTTGTAACGATTGATTCAAATGCCTCTCGGGTCATGGACACGGATTGCAGCTGTTCATTTCGATATTCTTGAAAACTTGCGGCTTCCTGGGTGAGGTTTTCCATTTGTTTTGCCATCATTTTAACCAGATTCTGAATTTGTTCCGCTTCATTCTTTGAGCGTTCCGCAAGCTTACGGACTTCGGCGGCAACGACGCCAAATCCCCTGCCGGCTTCTCCGGCTCTTGCAGACTCGATGGCCGCATTGAGTGCAAGCAGATCGGTACTTCTCGTAATCTCCTGAATGGTATGAACAATCGGCTGTATCTGTTTTGATTGTTCGCTCGCTTGCTGAATTTGGGCAATAAGGTTGTTTGCGAGAGCAATAAACTTTTCAGAATGATGATTGAGCTGCTGGACCGTTTCCATACCCGATTTTCCATCTTCTTCTGCACGCAATGTATCATCAGCGATTTGTTCGCTGAAAGCAGCTGTTGCCTCGATAGCCTCGGTTACCTCATTCAGCAGCTCGGTGCTTTCGTGTAAATGGTCTGCCTGATTCTGCGCCCCGAGAGATACCTGATGTGCAGCTTCTGAAACTTCTTCAGTCTGAGCCGTTGTCTCTTCGGAAATGGCGGCGAGATGCTGTGATGAAGCTGCCAATTGCTCAGAAGCTTTTTGTACCTCACTGAGCGATCGCTGCATTTTTTCAGCCATTCCGTTAAAGGTTTCAGCCAGAGCACCCATTTCATCATTGGTCGTCACCTTTACACGGTAATCCAGGTTTCCGTTTCCGATAATTGTGGCCCCTTCTTTAAGCAATGAAATGGAACGGACGATCGAACGGGTCAGCCAGACTCCGGCAAAGCTGAGACCGGCAATAATCACAACTGCCATCCCAATCATGAGCCAGGTGAGCAAGGATTTTAATCCTGACTGCTGGTTTGCAAGCTGGGCCCGTTTTTGATCGTTTGATTTTTCGATTGTCATGATGGAAACATCCACCTTGTCGGCGATCGTTTCAAATTCGGCGTTAATTCCCTTGATTTGTTTGGACACGTTTTGAATATTACCTGCAGATGATGTATATTTCAGCAGTTTGGTTTTGAAGTCGTCTTTTTCCTTCTGGGAAAGGGAAGTCTGGTCAAGCTGATTTTCGAAGGATTGGGCGGCCTCCTCAAATTTGGTGATATTTTGGTCATTCAATTCTAAATAGAATTCTTTTTCATATGTGCTCATGATCAAGAAGCGGTTGTACAGCTTTTCATCCTTTAAATCTTTCACTCTTTTTTCAAAGTCCGCTGATGTATCGGACATCAATTTTTTTAGTTCCATAATTTGTACGGTCATCGCTGAAGTAGAAGTAAACGCTGTTTTGTATTGACCGATTTTATCAAGAATACTTTTGTATTCGTTTTTTAAGGAAGAATTGTTGGCTTTCTTCGAATAGTTTTTTACTTTCTTTTGCAATGTAAGAACAGAAGAATCAATTTCGCTGGCTTTTTCTGTAGAAGGCGTTCTTAAATATTCTTGCTCCTTCTTTCGGATGGCTGATAATTCGCTGTAAATTTCCTTGCTTTGGATGCTGTTTTGCTGCAGCTGGTCTTTTTCTGCATCCATTTTTCCGTTCAGCCAAATATAGGCTGCCATAAAGATGGTCATGACAAGCAATCCGCACAAACTGATCAATAACATGGTTCTGACTCTGTTTCGAATGGACATATTCATTTTGCTCCCCTCCAATTTTAATATCGGAAGAATCTTCTTTTTGTTTATATCTGAAATTTTAAGCAATTTTTTATGGTGTCTTTACAGATGTTAATCCTCCTGTATAATAAATAGGTTACAATGTGCATTCTACATACGATGATAAAGGAGAATGGGTGTGGTTCAATTTTTGGCAAGAAAGGGAGTAACATTATCCCCGAAAGTATATTTCATTACAGGGTTCAGCTATTTTGCGCTTGGATTAATGTCCTCGTTGGTGATCGGACTTATTTTAAAAACGATTGGAGAACAGGCGGGATGGCCGTTTTTTATTAAAATGGGGACAATAGCCATGAGCATGCTTGGACCGGCTATTGGGGCAGCTGTCGCCTATGGGCTTGAAGCACCTCCGCTCGTGTTGTTTGCGACCGTAGCTGCAGGTGCGGCAGGGGCTGAGCTTGGAAGTGTGGCAGGCAGTTTTGTGGCGTCCCTTGTAGCGATAGAAGCAGGAAAGCTTGTTTCAAAGGAAACAAAAGTGGATATTCTCGTTACACCTGCAGTCACTGTTTTTGCGGGCTTTACGGTCGCCTATTTTGCGGGGCCGGGGATCGACCAGTTTATGAAAGGATTTGGCCATCTCATAATGTGGGCCACCGACCAGCGTCCTTTGGTCATGAGCATTCTTGTTGCAGTTTTGCTTGGGCTTGCTTTGACTGGCCCGATCTCAAGTGCGGCCATTGGTATCATGCTCGGCCTTGAAGGGACAGCAGCGGGTGCAGCGACCATCGGGTGTGCGGCACAGATGATCGGGTTTGCCACAATCAGCTTCAGGGAAAACGGTTTTGGTGGTTGGATTACGCAGGGGATCGGAACTTCAAAGCTTCAGTTTCCTAACGTGGTTCGAAATCCGAGAATCATTATCCCGCCAACGGTTGCCGGCATGATCCTGGCGCCGATTGGGACTCTCGTTTTCCAGATGGTGAACATACCGGCAGGCGCGGGAATGGGGACCAGCGGCTTGGTCGGACAAATCATGACGTTTCGAACGATGGGCTTTGGCTGGGATGTTTTTTTGTATATCGTACTGCTGCATATTGCTGGACCAATTGTGATCAGTCTGGTACTTTCAGAATGGATGAGAAAAAAAGGTTATATCGCCTTTGGTGATATGAAAATAAATCAATAAGAGGAGCGAATCTTGATGAAAACTGTACAAACGATTGAAGAGTTTAAAGAGACCACAGGAACAGGAAAAACCCTCGCTGTTTTTTCAGCGGACTGGTGTCCTGACTGTGTGTTTATCAAACCATTTCTTCCGGAGCTGGAGCAGGAATTCAACGAGTTTACATTTGTGTATGTGGACAGGGATCAGTTGATCGAATTGTGCCAGGAACTTGATATTTTCGGGATACCGAGCTTTGTCGCCTTTCAAGACGGAAAAGAGATTGGACGGTATGTTGACAAAGACCGTAAAACGAAGGAACAAATTTCATCGTTTATAAATAATTTGCCTGTTCATGCCAATGAATAGTAGAAGTATGTTAAACTCAAAATAGTACGTGAATACGTCGAGCATCATATTAAGAAAGGGCGTTAGCAATGGCAAAGGTAGAAGTAAATCATCAGAAATACGAAGGAATTCGTTTTGATATAGAAGATGAAAGTGTTATTTTGGTAGACATTCTTGAAACCATTCCTTACGAGTATGTCGGCAAGGATACAATGGTTACCATCCCTACAACAGAATTCACCTCTGTTTGCCCATGGTCAGGTCTTCCTGATTTCGCGGATATTATCATCAGCTATATTCCAAACGAGGACCTAGTGGAAATGAAGTCGTTAAAATATTATTTAACCTCTTACCGCAACGTAGGCATTTATCAGGAACATGCAACCAACAAAATTAAGGAAGATCTCGTTAATCTTCTTAAACCGAAGTACCTTAAAATTGTCGCAACCTGGAATGCTCGCGGAGGGTTGGGTACAGAAGTGGTTGTAGAATACAAACAAGACTAATAAAAAAACCTCCGTCCAGGAGGTTTTTTATGCTTTTATTAATGGAGGGATTTTCGCATGAGTACAAGTCTGAAGCTGAAAAAGGCGCTCGAGGACCGGCTGAAACGTCCGGAATGGGATCTATCCTATGACCGGGAAAATGAACAGCTTAGAATTGAACACAAGGACATTGGAAAGGGAATGACCCTTTCTCTTTCAGGATTAACAGTGGAATGGGAAAAAAAGAAGGATGCGTTTTTGGATGAACTTGTTTACCATGTCGAAGAAGCATTGAAAGCCATTGAAGAAACTCCTGCCAGTAAAGCGGAGAATCAAATCTTCCCAGTCATCCGCTCCACTTCTTTTCCAAAGGAATCACCCGAGGGAGACGCGCTGATTAACGAGGAGCATACGGCAGAAACGGCGGTCTTTTATGCGCTGGATCTGGGAAATACTTATCGGTTAATCAGTGAAAAGATGCTGGAAGAAATGAATATGACGAGGGAGCAACTGAAGGAAGTGGCCCGCTTTAATGTGAGATCACTGGACACCTCGATGAAAAAAGATGAGGTCGCTGGCAACACCTTTTACTTTATCAATCACAATGACGGGTATGATGCGAGCAGAATATTGAATGCCTCTCTGCTGGATCGAATGGTACAGGAAGCATCCGGTACACTCGCAGTTGCCATTCCGCATCAGGATGTCCTTATTCTGGCGGATATCCGCAATAACCAGGGCTATGATATTTTGGCTCAGATGGCGATGCAATTTTTCATGAACGGCCGTGTTCCTGTAACTGCATTACCTTTTTTATATGAAAAAGGAGAGCTTGAACCCATTTTTATTCTGGCGAAAAACAAGCCGGTGGACGAATCATAAAAAAATCATGAAATTGTTGGTAAAAATGTGGCGAAAAAAGTCATAAAAGCCATCGATGGACCGAATTTTTATGATAGGGCATGTCCGTACCATTCCCTTTGTGAAGTTTGCCGATGAAGCTGTTTGGATATCAGAAATGAGCTTGTGTTTTCATAACCGCTAGAGCAATCTAGTGGTTTTTATATTTTTTACTTTCGATGGCAAATTTTTCTTAAAGTATGGCCCGAATTCCGCTACAATATAAAGACAGACCCAGAGAAAAAGAAGGTGAAGGCAATGTCGTGGTTTAAAAAATTGATGAATTTAATGTTTGATGATGAACCTTCTGAGACAGAAGAAACAATAGATCCAGCCCTACATAAAAATGAGAAAACAGAACCCGTAAAAGGACGTACAGTCGGCCGGTTTCAGAACCATCAAAACAGCTCTGCAGCCAGAATGGTAAGCCGTTATCCGGTAGAAGGGAAATTTCGATTCCCGTTGATTGATGATCAAGAAGAGATTGGAAGACATACCCCGGCAAGAAAACAAAGCTATGCGAAAAAACAAACAGGTAGAGAAGGACAAGAGACAGCGAGATACACACGGGAGCGTCAGAAAGAAAACCTGTCCAAGGAAGAGCCAGCAAAGCCACCTCTTAAAGAAGAGAAAACACAACCCTTTAAGCCATCTGAAATCCCATCACCCATTTATGGGTTTGGCAGCCGAAATGGAACCAATCAAGTTGGATCTGGACAAGCTGGTGAAAACCGGTATAGCGCGCAAGATTCTAACAGCAAGTTTCGGCCTTCGGAAATTCCATCTCCTGTTTATGGATTTGGCGGCCGTGACAAAAGTGGGCAAAGTCCTTCGAAGAAAACGGAGGAACGTCCAAAGGGAGGCTTCATGCCTTCCCAGGTCCCATCACCGATTTATGGTTATCGTGAACGGAAACCAGATACGATTGTCAATCCGGGATTATGGAAGCTATCCGAAATTCAGAAAAAAAAGATGCCGGATCCGGCCTTGATGGAAGAACTGCTAAAAGAACCCGTATCAGGCAAAGAACCCGTCATTCTGAGTGAAGAAGAAGGCAGAAACCTTCCTGTAGCGCAAGAAAAAATGGAAGATCCCATTGAGGAACCTATTCCTCAGATGCAAATGAAGAAGGAGCCTGTGCTTCTCATTGATGAATTCAGAAAAGAAACCATTGAGCCGGCACAAGCAGAATTGCTGCCAGAACCACAGCTGGAACTGCCTGCTGAACCATCTGAAGCACGCGGGAATGAGCTTCATGTTGCTCAACTCCCCGGTGATGAAGTGATTTTTGAGTTGCCGCCTGAAAGGATGGACCTTAAAGAACCTGAAGACGAACAAATCGAACAAGTACAAGTTGTTGCAGAAGTTGAAGAGCCAACAGCTTTGGAGCCTGAAGAAGAGGAAGCATCTGCGGTTAAGAATCGTACCGTGACCGATCAGGAAGATGCAAACTTAATAGCAGAACCTGCTTTGCCAGAACCGTCATTAAAAGAAGAAGTTGTTACCCGCCGGGAGCCTGAGAAAAAACCAGGAGGCTCTTACATTCCTTTTAATGTGCTGATGCTCAAAAAAGACCGGAAAAGTACTGCCAATCATACGGGTGACAAAAAGACGCCATCTCCTGTTGAAACAAAAGCAACAGTAAACGAGGTTACTCCGATTTCGGCAGAGGAAGCTGATCTTTCTTTTCCGCCGCTCGAGTTACTTCAGAATCCCCCGGTACAGGAGGAGGATGATAGTCTTTGGATGGAAGAACAAAGAGATCTGCTCCAGCTGACACTCGATAACTTTAATGTTAATGCCAAAGTAGTCAACATGACAAAAGGGCCGTCGGTTACCCGTCTCGAAGTACAACCGGCACCTGGAGTAAAAGTGAATAAGATAACCAATTTAAGCGACGATATTAAGCTGAGTTTATCAGCAAAGGATATACGAATCGAAGCACCCATCCCGGGGAAAAACACAATCGGCATTGAAGTGCCCAACCTATACAGCCAGCCTGTTTTCTTACGGGAGATTCTTCAGACCGAGGAATTCCGCAACAGCAGTTCACCACTTACCGTTGCGCTGGGATTGGATTTATCCGGTGATCCGATTGTGACCGATCTGCAAAAAATGCCTCATGGGTTGATCGCAGGAGCCACAGGCTCCGGAAAAAGTGTATGTATCAATTCCATTTTGATTTCATTGATGTACAAAGCATCTCCGGAAGATGTACGCCTGCTTCTTGTTGATCCGAAAATGGTGGAATTGGCTCCGTACAATGCCATTCCTCATTTGGTTACACCGGTCATTACCGATCCAAAGGAAGCGACTACGGCTTTGAAATGGACAGTCGAGGAAATGGAGCGAAGGTATGAAGCCTTTGCAAGACATGGCGTGCGTGACATTAAGCGGTTTAACGACAAAATGAAACGCGAGCAGCTGTATGCCAACAAAATGCCATATATCGTTGTGGTCATCGATGAACTTGCAGACCTGATGATGGTATCGCCGCAGGACGTGGAAGAAGCCATTTGCCGGATTGCCCAAAAAGCTAGAGCATGTGGCATTCATTTGCTGGTGGCAACCCAGCGGCCTTCCGTGGACGTTATTACCGGTCTGATTAAAGCAAACATCCCGACAAGGACAGCCTTTGCTGTTTCTTCTGCGGTCGATTCCCGTACGATTATCGACATGAGCGGTGCGGAACGCCTGCTCGGCAGAGGCGATATGCTGTTTCTTGAAAATGGATCAAGCAAGGCGGTCCGTATTCAGGGGAATTTTGTATCGGATGATGAGATCGAACGGGTTACTGCGTTTGTCAAAGAGCAGCATTCAACCAATTACTTATTCAGCAGAGAAGAATTGATCCAGTCCAATCAAACGGTTGAACAAGAAGATGATCTGTTTGAAGAAGCCTGCTATTACGTACTCGATATGGGCGCTGCATCTTCCTCAAGCATCCAACGACGTTTCAGGGTTGGTTACAACCGAGCTGCGCGTCTTGTAGAAATGATGGAGGCATTCGGCCTTGTTTCCGAAGCCATGGGCTCAAAGCCCCGTACAGTTCTCATGACCAATGAAGAATTTCAAAGCAAGCTTTACAGTGAAGCAGAAGTATAAAGCAGTTGATTGGAGTGTGACGTGCGAGACTCCTTGAAAATGAACTTCACATTTTCTTCGTGCGATATGTTGCTGCCGAAGCCTTCCTTGTCCGGCAGGAAATGCGGGACAGGTGAGTATGCCGGTAAAAGCGAGCAACCTGAAGACGGAAATCAACCCTCCAAGTAGAATTAGACAGTTCATTGCCTGGCCATGGAGCCAGACAATGGGTTGTCTTTTTTTATGCAAAAGATTTTGAAGTGCCCGCTGTTTCACTTTCTCTTGTTTTCTGAAGAGTACTTCTATATGATAGTTAAGGATGAGTCCAAAGGGCCCATTTTAAACGACAGAAAGAAACCATGAATTTCTTGACCAGGTGATGAGGAGTTTATATGAAAGAAATAGAATTAAAGCTGCAGGGTAAAATCAAACGCTTGACCAATCTAACATTCAAATTTGATGAAAGGGCAGGCGATGGCTGGTTTTCAGCTGTTTATTTTCTGAAAACGTGTGAAATCGTAAAAAAATTCAAACCTGACAATATAGTAACCATGCAATTTTTCCAAAAAAACGATGCCGTACTTTGCGGAACAGACGAAGCAATCGCCTTGATCAAGACATTTGCCAAAAACGCAGATGATCTGGAGATTCACTCGTTGAAAGATGGAGATAAAATTTCTCCATTTGAAACCGTCTTTACCATTACTGGCCCTTATCAAAATTTTGGCTTTTTGGAAGGAATGCTTGATGGCATTTTGGCCAGAAGAACATCCGTGGCAACGAATGTTTATAATGTTGTCAAAGCGGCGAGTATTTCCGGTGTCCAAAAGCCGGTCATCTTTATGGGCGACCGGGACGATCACTTCGCCCAGCAGGCAGGGGATGGTTATGCGGCTTATATCGGCGGCTCTACCGCACAGGCTACCCATGCGATGAATGAATGGTGGGGCAAACAGGGGATGGGCACGATGCCGCACGCCTTGCTCCAGATGTTTAATGGAGACATTGTTGAAGCGACGAGGGCGTATCATGAGACGTATCCTGAAGACGAACTAATGGCACTGGTGGACTACAATAATGACACTATCACCGATGCCCTTAAAGTGGCCAGAGAATTTGGAGATGTTTTAAAAGGAGTCAGAGTGGATACCTCAAGGACGATGGTTGACCAATACTTCTTCCGTAATCCAGAGGTGCTCGGCAGCTTCGACCCCCGTGGTGCGAATCCTGAGCTTATTTTTGCGCTGCGTAAAGCTCTCGACCAGGAAGGGTTTGGGCATGTGAAAATCGTCGTCAGCGGCGGTTTTACCGAGGAGCGGATCACCGATTATGAAAAACGCGGTGTACCTGTTGATATTTATGGAGTAGGCAGCAATCTTCTTAAAATTAACATCGGGTTTACCGGAGACAATGTAATGATGCACGGAAATCATCAAGCCAAAGCGGGACGGGTCTACAGACCAAATGCACGTCTCGAAAAAGTAGAATAGTGGTGATTATCCGGAAGTAATCCGGAAGTAATGGAGTTAGACTTCATTTTTTGCTATAATGGAAAAATGAGTCGGTGCAGCTTGCTCGATTATCACTCTATCGCAGCAGGCATATACTAACAGAAAATAGGCCTTGAAAAGTGGGTTGCCTAAAAAGGTGATTCTTGAGAAGGTTTTTGATTGTGGAGGTCTTTATATGACACATTATCACTTTGTGGGAATCAAAGGTACAGGGATGAGTGCCTTGGCACAAATACTTCATGACATGAAGCATGAAGTTCAAGGATCGGATGTTGAAAAGTATTTCTTTACCCAGCAGGCTCTAGACGAGCGCGGGATTACAATACTGCCATTTGATAAGAATAACATTAAACAGGGCCAGACCATCATTGCTGGAAACGCGTTTCCAGATGACAATGAAGAGCTGGTAGCAGCGCGTGAACTTGGCCTGCCGATTTACCGTTATCATCATTTTCTTGGTGACTTTGTGAAGAAGTATACCGGAGTTGCGGTGACAGGTTCTCACGGAAAAACATCAACAACAGGATTGCTTGCCCATGTAATTGGCGGAGCCGAGCCAACTTCGTTCTTGATCGGAGACGGGACCGGACGAGGAGTGGCAGACAGCACGTATTTTGTATTTGAAGCATGCGAATACCGCCGTCACTTCCTTTCTTATGAGCCTGCGTATGGAATTATGACGAATATTGATTTTGATCACCCTGACTATTATAAAGATATTGACGATGTTATCAGCGCATTTCAGCAAATGGCGATGCAGGTTACAAAAGGAATCATCGCATGCGGTGATGATCAATATCTTCAGCAAATCCATGCAAATGTACCTGTCGTATTTTACGGACTTGGAGATCATAATGATTTTCAGGCGTCGAACATTCAACGGGACGAGAACGGGACTACATTTGATGTATTTGTAAGAAATACGTTCTACCACACGTTTACGATCACAGGATACGGAACACACAACATTCTTAATGCTCTGGCCGTTATCGCCCTTTGTCATTACGAAAATGTAGATGTGGACGTTATTGCCGATCGTTTAAAAACGTTTGGCGGAGTTAAACGGCGTTACTCTGAAAAGCCATTCGGAGACCAGGTGCTGATTGATGACTATGCTCATCATCCAACTGAAATCAGTGCAACCATTGAAGCGACCAAATACAAGTATAAAAATCGCGATGTGGTCGCTATTTTTCAGCCCCATACCTTCACAAGGACGAAAACGTTCCTTCATGAATTCGGGGAGAGCTTAAGAAAAGCTGATTATGTTTATTTATGCGATATTTTTGGATCGGCACGTGAAAATGCCGGCAGTCTTTCCATTGAGGACCTGCAGAAACAAATTCCAAATGCAATGCTGTTGAGCGAAGAAGAAGTAGGGATTCTCGAACAGCATAAAGATGGAATTCTTTTGTTCATGGGAGCGGGGGACATTCAAAAATTTCAAAAATCCTATGAAAAGACCGTGGAAGGTCATCAAGGGAAAAGCACACAAATTGGATAGAAGCAAAAAAGGAGGCTCAAAATGAGTCTCCTTTTCAATAAGTCTAAAAGAAAAAAACGCCGGGTGCGAACCGGCGTTTTTGGGTTTTATTTAAGGTTTTCAGGATTAAGCACGTTAAGTTCAGGAAGAACGAAACGACCGTCTTTACGGATAAGAACATCATCAAAATAGATTTCCCCGCCGCCGTAATCCGGCCGCTGAATCATGACCATATCCCAGTGAATGTTGGACTCATTGCCGTTGTAGGCTTCTTCGTACGCCTGTCCTGGTGTAAAGTGGAAGCTTCCGTCAATTTTTTCATCAAACAGAATGTCTTTCATCGGGTGCTGAATATAAGGGTTAACGCCAATCGCAAACTCACCAATATATCGGGACCCTTCATCGGTATCAAAAATTTTGTTGATTCGTTCGGAATCGTTGGCTGTTGCGTTTACAATTTTCCCATTTTCAAATGTCAGGGACACATTTTCAAATGTAAAGCCCTGATAAGGAGATGGTGTGTTATAGGTGATGGTTCCGTTTATGGAATCTCTGACAGGAGCTGTGTATACTTCACCATCCGGGATGTTCGCTTCTCCTGCACATCGTACAGCAGGAATATCTTTAATGGAGAAGGTAAGATCAGTTCCTGGTCCCTTCAAATGGACCTTATCCGTGCGGTTCATCAAATCTTCAAGAGATTTCATGGCTTCATTCATCTTGCTGTAGTCAAGGTTACACACCTGGAAATAGAAATCTTCAAACGCTTCGGTGCTCATGCTGGCAAGCTGTGCCATGGCTGCATTCGGATAACGAAGAACAACCCATTTTGTTTTCTTGATGCGAATTTCACGGTGCATGGCAAGCACCGTTTTTTCATATAATGCCATCTGTTCACTTGGAACATCGGACAATTCATTAATATTGTCGCCTGAACGAAGTCCGATATAGGCATCCATTTGAGCCATCAGGTCACCTTCATGCTTGGCGATGATTTTCATCTGTTCTTCTGAAGCGTTCATGTACTGCTGGCGCATAACGGAATGGTCTTTCAGCAATACGAACGGAAAACCACCGGCTGCATAAGCTTCCTGCACGAGTGCATTCACAAGCTCTTTTTGAAAGCCAAAGTTTTCAATCAGAACTTTTTCTCCTTTTTGAAGATTAACAGAATATGTAATTAAGTTTTTAGCCAATTGCTGGATACGTGGATCTCTCACTGCAATTTCCCCCTTCTATATGGTGAATAAGCCTAACGTATTTATTCTAACGTAATTTAAATAATTTGTAATCTTCTAACCCTTGTCCTTAGCAGGAATTCTGAAAATAGTATAGAATATAGCATACATGTTTAGTTTTATTGGCATAGGGTAATTTTAAAAGCATCTAACTCAGGAGGTGTCGTGGAAACATGAACATACTTATACCCATCAGTGTACTCATCATTGCCCTAGCTTTTGTCGTCCTAGTAATCTTCTTGGCACGTACGCTAAAATCACTTACAGTAACGCTTGATAACGTGGCTAAGACTGTAGACGGCCTTGAAACTCAATTGAATGGTGTTACATCAGAGACGGCTCAATTGCTTCACAAAACCAACAAATTGGCAGAAGATGTACAAACGAAAGCTGCTTCATTGAACACTGTGTTCTCAGCAGTGCAGGATCTTGGCAGTTCCATTCATAATGTCAACGAATCTGTACGCAAGGTCACAGAGAAAATCACAACAGGTGCTGAACGGCAGTCAGAAAATATTTCCCAGGCGGTTCAATGGGGAAATGTAGCCATCAACTTGTGGGAAAAGTGGAAAATCAAGAAAGCCGGCGTTGATTCTACGCAGCAAACATCCCAAAGAAGACAATATCAATAAAGGAGGAGTTTAGAATGAGTAACGAAAACAATAATCAAAACATCAACAGTAAAGATTTTATTATTGGAGCTCTAGTTGGCGGAATTGTAGGTGCAGCCTCCGCCCTCCTCATGGCGCCCAAAAGCGGCAAAGAATTGAGAAATGATCTTTCTGATCAAGCAGGTACGATCAGGGACAAAAGCACAGAATGGTCTTCAATGGCAAAAGACAAATCCTCTAATATTGCCCGCACCGTTTCTGAACAGTCCAATCAAGTAGCCGGCAAAGTGAAAGAACTTTCGACCAGCATACGCCGTGATTTGAACAATTGGAGAAACAAAGGACAGGAGGTACTCGATGAGAGCGTTGATGCGTATGGTGAAATTACTACTCAAGTGGAAGAAGAAGCCACACGCCAGCCGGATCCTCTTGCAACGGAAGATGATTTGGTAAAAAATAAGTATTGATTACACAAAATCAGATGAAGATAAACGAAGAAGCATCCTTCTTCGTTTTTTCATGGATTTATGATTCACCCAGGGAGGAATTACATATGTCACTCGTTAAACTTTCAACTTCAGAGGAATTTAAACAGGCAGTTAGTGAAAATGAAAAATTGTTTTTATTAAAGAACAGCACAACATGCCCAATCAGCCATGCTGCGTTTCAGGAATACCAAAAGTTTGCCGCAGAGCAGGATAACCCCATTTTTTATTTGAACGTTCAGGAAGCCCGTCCGCTGTCTAATGAAATTGCGGAAAATTTTGGGGTGAAGCACGAATCACCTCAAGCCCTTCTTTTTGAAAAAGGTGAGGTGAAGTGGGATGCATCTCATTATTCCATTACCTACTCATCGCTCAGTGAGCAGTTGGGCAAATAATCGCTTTTATAGCTCTTTTCTTAAGCTTTACAATGTTGCTTTTTGAGTAGTTGATTTCCTGTTCCAGTATGCTCGCTTTCACCGGCGTAAACACCTGCTTTCGCAGGGCACCCTGCACTCCAATCAACTAGATCGATGATGAAACTTAAAAGAATCTTCTCTTGGCAACAATCTTTTAGTTAAACCCCGGGGCGACTCGGGTTTTTTTTTATGGGTGCAGATGGTTTTCAAACGAAGGTCATAGGATTATAATGAAATTGCATGACCCAAATTGTTTACAGAGCAGAGGAGAGATTAGATGAGACAGAATACGTTAGATGAGCTGAGAGACCAGTTGGATGATCTGGATTTGCAGTTGATCGATCTTGTGAATCAACGAGAGATCCTGCTTCAAAAGAATAAGGATTTACGGCCGGAAAGGGCAGATAAGGTGCTTGAACGAATGAATCTCCATTCAAAAGGTGCATTAAGCAAGGAAACTCTGATCGGCTTGTTCAAGCTGCTGGATCAGATTGGACCGGCCGGGAAGCCTGCTAAATTACCCGAACTTCTCGTATCACGAAAAAACAAACCGGAAAATACCGTCGTAACTGTTGCTGGAAAAGAAATTGGCGGTGGACAACCACAATTGGTTGCCGGCCCGTGTGCTGTGGAAAGTGCAGAGCAAGTGGACGCGGCAGCCGGGGCAGTCAAGGCCCGGGGCTTGCATTTTTTGCGGGGCGGAGCGTTTAAACCAAGAACATCGCCATATGATTTTCAAGGGCTCGGTGAAGAAGGCCTGCGGTTATTAAAGCAGGCAGGCAACCGACACGGGCTAGCTGTGATCAGTGAGATTGTGGATCCGAGAGATCTTGAAATGGCTGCCGGCTATCTGGATGTGATTCAGATTGGTGCCAGAAACATGCAAAACTTCGAGCTGCTGAAAGAAGCAGGGAGGACAAAAAAACCGATTTTACTAAAAAGAGGACTTGCCGCTACGATCGATGAGTTTATTCATGCCGCGGAATACATTATGGTCCACGGTAATGATCAAATCATTCTTTGTGAACGCGGTATTCGAACGTATGAAAAAGCAACCAGAAATACGCTTGATATCACCGCCGTGCCCCTTCTAAAGCAAGAAACCCATCTTCCGGTGATGGTGGATGTTACCCATTCAACGGGAAGAAAGGATTTGCTGGTGCCGGCAGCCAAAGCCGCTTTGGCCATCGGAGCTGATGGCGTGATGGCCGAGGTCCATCCTAACCCGAAGCAGGCATTATCGGATGCTTCCCAGCAAATGAACTTTACGGAATTTGAACACTTTGTCAATGAGCTCGAAAAGAGCGGTTTATATAAGCATAATAAAGTAATGGTATAAGGATAAAGCCCTCTGTTAAATGGGGGCTTTTCTTTTATATGGATGGCCAAGAATATTAAGGAAAGGTGTTTTGTGCAATTTGGAGGATAATGAAGCATAATAAAGGGATTTAAAGAATGACCTGTATGAGTTGGACACTGGTAGTTACAAAAGAAAATACCTAAAAGAATCACGATAAGAAGTTTTTTACTTCCTCATTGAACTCCGTATAATGGGTAGGGTGAACCTGAAACACTGCAAATGGGTCAATTTGTAGCGGGGTCATTTTCTTTTTTTTTGAGGAGGAAAATCAATGATGAATAAACTTGAACAACAAACGAACATACAAAATTCAACTAAACGATCTTTAAGCTTTTTTCTGCTGGCGGTTATCCTTCTTTGGGTAAAATCGTACATCGCCTTCAGGGTTGGATTGAACCTTGATCTTGAGAACGTGATGCAAGAGATCATCCTGGTGATTACACCGCTCAGTTCCGCATTGTTTTTCCTGGGGCTGAGTTTGTTTGCTCCGGCAAAGAGCAGGAATAAAGCGTTGCTTACGATTCATTTTATAATGTCCTTTATTTTATACGCCAATATTGTGTACCACCGGTTCTTTGATGACTTCATTACAATACCGGTCCTGTTTCAATTTAAAAACTTTGGCGATCTCGGCGGAAGTGCACAAAGCCTGATGCATCCGCTTGATATTTTATATTTTTTGGACTTTCTACTGTTATTGACCATTGTATTAACCAAGAAAGTAAAACCTGTGGAAAAATTGAAAAAGAAAACCATTGGTCTTGTTTTTATTTCAGCACTCAGCATCTTTTTGGCGAACCTTGGGATGGCGGAAATTCAGCGTCCCGAGCTGCTGACCCGTACATTTGACCGGGCCATTCTGGTTAAGCTGATGGGTGTTTATAACTATCATGTATATGACGCGGTATTGAACACCAAGTCGTCTACACAGCGTGCATTAGCAGACAGTAATGATTTGGCTGAGGTGAAGAACTATTCGGATTCGCAATACAAAAAACCGGATCCAAAAATGTTTGGGGCGGCCAAAGGTAAAAATGTGATTCTTGTATCCATGGAATCCACCCAGAACTTTTTGATCAACAAGAAAATCAACGGTCAGGAAGTTACACCTTTCTTGAATGACCTGACCAAGAAAAGTTATTACTTTGATAATTTTTATCACAATACTGGACAGGGCAAAACGTCCGATGCGGAGTTTTTGATTGATAACTCGCTGTATGGACTGCCTGGAGGATCTGTATATTCAACGAAAGCGCAAAATAAATTTCATGCCACACCGGAGATCGTGAAACAAAAAGGCTATAACCCGGTTGTGTTCCATGCCAACAACAAAAGTTTCTGGAACCGTGACATGATGTACAACACGCTAGGATATAACAAGTTTTACTCTAAGCCTTACTATAATGTGAACGATGAGAACTCGGTAAACTACGGCCTGAAGGATAAGGAATTTTTCAAGCAGTCCATGCCGATGCTTGAGAATTTGAAACAGCCGTTTTACAGCAAGTTCATCACGCTGACCAACCATCACCCGTTCATCTTGAACAATGAACAGGAGAAGAGCATCCAGCCGGCTGATACCGGAGATCCTACAGTAGATAATTACTTTGTAACTGCGCGCTATCAGGATGAAGCCTTGAAGCAATTCTTCCAGCAGTTGAAAGCTTCAGGACTCTATGACAATTCTGTCATTATCCTGTACGGTGACCACTACGGAATCTCCGAGAACCATAATAAAGCAATGAGCAAAATCCTGGGCAAGGAAGTAACACCATATGAACACCTTAAGCTTCAGGAAACCCCTTTGTTCATCCATGTGCCGGGGCAAAAAGGTAAAGTAATGCATACCATCGGGGGAGAAATTGATTTAAAGCCAACGATTCTGCATCTGCTTGGCATTAAAACGAAAGGTGACATCCAGTTTGGATCTGACCTCTTTTCTCCGGACCGTGACGAATTTACAGTTCAGAGAGATGGCAGTGCCATAACGAAAGACTATGTTTATGCAGGTGAAAAAGAGAAATGCTACAGACAGTCTGATGGGCAGGAGGTAGCGAATAAACTCTGTAAGCCTGCAAAAGAAAAGGCAGCCAAAGATCTGAACCTCTCTGATAAAGTGGTGTATGGTGACTTGCTTCGCTTCTTTAAAGATGGGAAAATTGTTAATCAGCAAGAATCAAACAAATAAGAGAAAGCCGGCTGAAATCAGCCGGCTTTCCTGTTTTGAATGGACTTTTAAGGATTGGAGAAAACTAAACAAGAAAGTTGGAAAATGTTCACTTTTATACAGTGGAATATGGCAGTGTACGGGCTTTTCGTTGCCTAACAGCAGTCCTTTACTGTATGATAGCAATAACATTACATAACCTGTCTGGATTGTGGAATTAAAGGAGGATTACTAAATTGAATACAACAATTTATGATGTGGCACGTGAAGCAGGCGTCTCAATGGCAACTGTTTCCCGTGTCGTTAATGGAAACCCAAATGTTAAACCATCTACAAGGAAAAAGGTGCTTGAAGCGATTGAACGTCTAGGTTACCGACCAAACGCGGTGGCAAGGGGGCTTGCCAGTAAAAAGACAACAACCGTCGGCGTGATTATCCCCGATATCGCGAGCATCTTTTTTGCGGAGCTTGCGAGGGGTATTGAAGATATCGCGACCATGTATAAATACAATATTATCTTATGTAATTCTGACCAGAACAAAGATAAAGAAATTCATCTTTTAAATACATTGCTCGGAAAGCAAGTGGATGGCATCGTCTTTATGGGAGGTAAAATTACAGATGAGCATGTGGAAGAATTTAAAAAATCTCCCGTGCCGATTGTAATGGCGGCAACCGTAGATATGAACAATGAAATCCCGTCAGTTAATATCGATTATCAGCAGGCTGTGTATGATGCGGTTGAGCATCTGTTAAAATCAGGCCATGACTCAGTCGCGATGGTAACCGGCCCGCTGGAGGATCCCATCAACGGCTATCACAAGTTCACAGGCTTCCGTAAAGCAATGGAGGATGCCGGGAAAAAGGTGGATGAAAAACAGATTTTTGTCGGCGATTACACGTATGATTCTGGAATTGAAGCCGTGGAAACCTTCCTTGAAAGCGGAAATGTGCCTACAGCCATTTTTGTAGGGACAGATGAAATGGCGCTGGGAGTTATTCATGGCGCACAGGATAAAGGAATCACAGTTCCTGGGGATCTTGAAGTGATCGGCTTTGATAATACACGACTGGCTACGATGGTAAGACCAACCCTTTCAACTGTGGTACAGCCTATGTATGATATCGGAGCGGTTGCGATGCGTCTATTGACAAAGCTCATGAACAAAGAAAAAGTCGAGGAGAATACCGTTGTGCTTCCTCACCGTATTCAATTCAGAAATACAACAAAGAACAACGAACAATAGACGCTACAGAGGTGTGAGAGTTTTGAGAATCGGTATTATTGGAGCGATGGATGAAGAAATCCATTATATGAAACAGGCTCTTGATATTTATGGGGAAAACAATTATGCGAAAACCACCTTCTATGAAGGAACCTACGCCAACAAAGAAGTCGTCCTTTGCAAGTCGGGTGTGGGAAAAGTGAATGCGGCAGTCGTGACACAGCTTTTGGTGGACCGGTTTAACGTGACACATATCATGTTTACCGGCGTCGCTGGGGCCTTGCATCCTGAGCTTGAAATTGGAGATATTGTGATTTCAACAAGTGCCATGCAGCATGATATCGATGCCTCCGCATTAAGTTCGGATTTTCCGCAAGGAACCATTCCCATGTTTAGGTATGAGTCGGATTTTGCGGCAGACCCAGGCCTTGTGGATCTGGCGGAAAAAGCAGCGGCAAAGGTATCCGGAGTTTCTGTCAGAAAGGGAAGGATCCTAAGCGGGGATCAGTTTATTGCAAGCCGCACACTTGTGGAAAAGTATTATCAGCTTTTTGACGGTGCGTGCATTGAAATGGAAGGCTCCGCTGTGGCACAGACTGCTTTTTTAAATGACGTTCCCTTTGTCGTGATCCGTTCGATCTCGGACAAGGCCAATGGCGAAGCAGCTGTCAACTTTACTGAGTTTACAAAGCTTGCCGCGAAGCGGTCTTCTGACATGGTAGAAGAGATGCTGAAAGCCATTTAATAATTGGAAAGACCTGATGCATGTTTGCGTCAGGTCTTTTTTCTGCTGTCCCGGATATGGTGTAATGCCTTGCTTAAGGTCAGGCTGTTTTTTTCCATGATTTCAGGTTTTCGGGGAATCGGTTTATACAAACCGGGCGGGTCTTCCCATGTAAGTGGCAGGGTGACTGGAGCTGCTTTTTGCCACTTTTCAATCCATTCCATGGGAAGTGATCCTTCCAAATCCATATCGTTCATCGCCAGCCAGATTTCAGACCAGGCGCGTGGAACGACCCTCCAGATATCATAACCACCACCCCCGGTGGCGATCCACTTTCCGCCGCAAAACCGGTCGGCCGCTGCCTTTGCGATCCTGGGGATGGCATGATAGGATTTCATCGTTACCGACAGGTGGGTCAATGGATCGTAATAGTGGGCATCTGCACCATTCTGAGACAGAATGACATCAGGCTTGAAAAAGGAGGCCACTTCATGGACCGCCGTTTCATACAATTCAAGCCATGATTCATCTTCTGTAAAGGCATCCACGGGGAGGTTAAAGGAGTAGCCGTAACCGTCGCTTTGACCCTTCTCCGTGACGTTTCCGGTGCCCGGAAACAGATACCGGCCAGTCTCATGTATTGAAAGGGTACAGGCGTCCGGGTCTTCATAAAAGGACCATTGCACCCCGTCTCCATGATGGGCATCCGTATCAATATAAAGCACTCTCGCACCGTACTTCTTTTTCAAATAAGCAATGGCTACAGCGCTGTCATTGTAAACACAAAAACCCGAAGCTTTTCCGCGAAATCCGTGATGAAGTCCCCCGCTTGCATTAAATCCATACGTTGCTTTGCCTTCCATCACCATCTCAGCAGCTGTCAGGGTCGCACCCACTATCCACGCGCTTGCTTCATGCATGCCGGAAAAAATCGGGGTATCCTCAGTCCCAAGTCCGTAATTTTCTGCTGCAGCTCCTTTTAAGGTCCCATCCCCTGCTTTTTTTACGGCTTCGATATAAGCCGTATCATGGATGAGTGCGAGCTCTTCATCGGTTGCCATTCGGGGCTGTACGATATGGCTCTCATTCAGTGCATCAGACATGCGCAGCAGATCATAGGTCAGCTTGACGCGCAATTGGTTGAAGGGATGCCCTTCATTGAATTTGTAACGCAGCAGATCATCGGAATAAACAAAAACAGGCTTTTTCATTGTCCCACTTCCGGTTCCTGCGGCCAAATGACGTCATAACCATTCTGCCTTAATTCTGAAGCAATTCGGTAAGGATTCATCGTTCCAATGCGCAGGACAAGGATTTTTTGGCTGTCGTCCTGCTTGCCCGGATAGACAAGCACACTATTGATATTGATTTTAAATTTCTTGATCAGCGAGGCAACATCTGCCAGCTGTCCGGCTATGTTTTCAACTTTAACTTCCAGATGGGAGCTCGGCTGATGGGCGCCGGTCAATTGGATCAATGTGTACAGCATGTCACGTTCAGTAATGACCCCGACCAGTTTTTCATGCTCAAGCACAGGGACACAGCCGATTTGATGCTCATAAAAAACACTGAGAAGATCTTCTGCAAAATCAAGGGGATGGGCGGTAATCACATCCTTTACCATGATCTCCGATATCGGCCGTTCCAACTTGTCCGCATGATCGGCTGCATCAAAGATGGAAGGGCTGGCATCCCTGAGGTCACGGTCGGAAATGATCCCTGCCAATGATCCATCCTCGACAATAATGGGCAGGTGTCTGATCCGGTGTTTTTTTAGCGTAAGCAGGGCCTCCACAATGGTTGTTTCGGGCCGTGCGGTAACGGGCTTTTTATTCATCATATCCTGAACAATCATCTTTATTTCCCCTTTCTGTGGCTTTCTGGAACGCTATGTCTTTGGGTAGGAATAGTTAATACATGAAACGGTTCTGAAACCGAATCCGGTCAAACTGCTGGACGGTCTCCATCGAAACCCGGCTGCCGAATCTGACCATTAAGCAGTTTGCAGGGTGGGAACTGATCTCGGGATCATCGGTTGCCATATATTCCAAACCGCCGGCGTTCATCATTTTTTCCATGACTTTTCGGTAATCCCACACCGATAAACCGGTGCCTATTAAATCCCAATGCCAGTAATACTCCGTCGTAATAATAATATAATCTTCCATGCTGTCATCCATCATGGACACCTTTAACAGGCTTTTCCCTATTTTATAATTCCGGTAATCAGAAATGACTTCGATCGCTCCAAGCTCAAGAAGATTTTCCATATTGCCATGTGACCATCGTTCCATTGGATCAGGATAAACGTATGTAACGTAACCGATGATGGTATCCTTTGTTCTGGCAATAATAATCCTTCCTTCATCAAGGCCGGCGATTTCGATAAGAGCTTCATGCTGCTGAGGTGAGGGCCTGAACGCTTTTAGTCCGGCATGAAATTCGTAACCGGCCAGATGTTCCGGCGAGATGGGACCCTCAATAATAACCTTGCCTGAAGGTGTATCAACAGCAAGGCAATTGTAAGTTTTAATATGATTCATGTATACACCACCCAAGTAAAAATTCATCTACTTCCATTATACATAACAAAAAAGATTTGTAAGGGATTTCAAGACAGTCAGATTTGACATTTCTAATAAATTTAAATATTTTGAACCTATATGATATACTTAGTATGTATATATCTATTGGCATTGGAGGAGATTGACAGATGAAGGTGGAAGCGCTTCCTAGTATCAAAGGTAATTTTAATCTGGAAGATTATCAAACAGCATATGATGCATTTGACTGGACCGAAGTTGAAAAAGAATTCTCCTGGTATGAAACGGGGCGAGTCAATCTGGCCTATGAAGCAGTGGACAGGCATGCGGAAGGGAACAGAAAAAATAAAGTCGCTCTTTATTTTTCTGATCAAAAAAGAGATGAAAAATACACATTCCGCGATTTGAAGGAAATGTCCAACCGGGCAGGGAATATGCTCCGTCAGCTTGATGTTGAAAAAGGGGACAGGGTGTTTATTTTTATGCCTCGTTCTCCCGAGCTGTACTTTGCACTTTTGGGTGCGGTAAAAGTTGGAGCGATCGTTGGCCCGTTGTTTGAAGCATTCATGGAGGGGGCTGTCAGGGACCGCTTGGAAGACAGTGAGGCAAAAGTGCTCATTACCACTCCTCAGCTCCTGGAGCGTGTACCTGTAAGCGAACTGCCTCATCTCAAGCATGTTGTTCTTGTAGGGGAGGATGTGAAAGAAGAGGGGCTATATGTGGACTTTTTCAGCAGAATGGAAAAAGCTGACAAGCATCTTGATATCGAATGGGTAGACCGCGAAGACGGTTTAATCCTTCACTATACCTCCGGATCTACCGGAAAACCAAAGGGCGTATTGCATGTTCATAATGCCATGATTCAGCATTACCAGACAGCCAAATGGGTGCTCGACTTGAAAGATTCTGATGTATACTGGTGCACCGCCGATCCAGGCTGGGTGACCGGAACATCCTACGGTATTTTCGGTCCATGGCTGAACGGAGCATCCAATGTGATTCGCGGCGGCCGCTTCAGTCCGGAAGATTGGTATGGCACGATCGAAAAATATGGTGTAACCGTCTGGTATAGTGCACCAACGGCATTCCGTATGCTGATGGGAGCAGGAGATGAGGTCGTGAAGCGTTTTGATCTTTCCTCGCTGCGCCATGTACTGAGCGTCGGTGAACCGCTCAATGCTGAAGTTGTACGTTGGGGAATGAAGGTCTTCAGTCTTAGAATTCATGATAACTGGTGGATGACGGAAACAGGAGCCCAACTGATCAGTAACTATCCGGCAGTGGAAATTAAACCTGGCTCCATGGGGAAACCATTCCCTGGCATTGAAGCGGCCATTATCGACGACCAGGATAACGTGCTTCCGCCAAACCGAATGGGGAATCTGGCCATTAAGAAAGGCTGGCCTTCCATGATGAGGGCCATTTGGAATAATCCGCAAAAGTATGAATCTTATTTTACACCTGGCGGCTGGTATGTTTCCGGAGACTCGGCTTATATGGACGAGGAAGGATACTTCTGGTTCCAGGGAAGAATCGATGATGTGATTATGACGTCCGGTGAACGGGTAGGTCCGTTTGAAGTGGAAAGCAAGCTCGTCGAACATCCGGCGGTTTCAGAAGCGGGTGTTATCGGAAAACCCGATCCAGTGCGCGGTGAAGTGATCAAGGCGTTTATTGCACTAAGGGAAGGATATTCGCCAAGCGATGAGCTGATTGAAGAGATCCGTTCATTTGTAAAATCCGGCCTTGCTGCCCATTCAGCGCCAAGAGAAATTGAATTCCGTGACAAACTGCCTAAAACAAGAAGCGGTAAAATTATGAGACGCGTATTGAAAGCATGGGAGCTCGACCTTCCGACTGGCGACCTGTCCACGATGGAAGACTAAAAGAAAAGAAGATATGAAAAACCCCTCGATCAATTCGAGGGGTTTTCTGTTTCCTTTTTATCGGTATTCTGTTCATCAGATGGTTTCTTTGGCTTATCGGACGGTTTTTCTTCGGTTGGTTTCTTTTCCTTTGGTTTCTCTTTCTCGGGCTCTTCTTTTGTATCTTTTTTGGATTCCTTTTTAGAATCTTCCTTTTTTTTGTCTTTATCGGTGGATTCCTGTTTTTTCGTACCGTAGGTGACTTTTTCCGAAGGAGACGATTCCTTGCCTGCAATGTCCACTGCGGTGACATAGAGTACACCTGAAGGGGCAGACAGGGAGGTATGGTCTGACGTCACGCTACCAATCTTCTTAAAGGATCCACTGGTGCCGGAAGCCTGATAGATGCGGTAACCGATCACATCGCTCTCACCTGAGGACGACCAGGATAGCTTACCGTCTTTAACCGATATTCCGCTGACCGTACCAGGCGCTTTGCCGTTTTCCGGCAAGCTTTTGTCAGGGAGGAGATCTCCGGCATCTACGCCGGCAGCTTCTTTCAAATCCACACCATTAAATAATTCCTCACCGACCATTACACCATTTTTCGTAAACTCTTTTGGTGTAGAATCAGACGCCTTGTATTTTTTGCCGTTCGCAATGACATAAAGGCCGGTATCCAGACTGTTGTCTTTTGAATTAGGCGCATATTTCACATTAAATAAATCGGTTGTGACCAATCCGGCTTTTCGGCAAAGATCAGATGGAAGCTTTCCGGAAATGCCGCATATTTCTTTTCTTACGATACCAGACGGCATGCTGAACCGCTCTTTAGGAGCAATCAGTGAAGGCGCGTATTTATAGGCATCATTCGCAAAAGCCGCCCACAAGGTCTGGCTGATATGCTGTTGTCCGGCCGGAAGGGCATCCGGCTTGTCATAGCCATGCCAAACACCAAGAGTTACGTTAGGGTTGGTGGCAACGAACCAGGAATCCTTCGCTGAAGATGTGGTTCCTGTCTTTCCTGCCCAGTCGGCAGAAAAATTCAGTCTGCCTGGAATACTCGCTGCTGTTCCGCCCGGTTTCAATACATCTCTCATCATATCAAGGATCAGATAAGAAGTCTGTGGAGAATAAGCAGTGACCGGTTTAACTTTGTGCTGATATACGACTTTCCCGTCTTTTCCTACGATCTTATTGATCAGGTATGCATCCACGAACTTCCCTTGATTCGCGAAGGTGGCGAAAGCATTTGTGTTTTCTTCAACCGTTACCCCGTGGGTAAGACCACCGATGGCAACTGACGGTGCGCTTTTATCTGCTTCCGCAATACTAGAGAATCCCATTTTTTCCAGGCGGTTGAACGCATCGGCATGGTCAGCCATCAAGTAGCTTCTCAGTGCTGGGATATTATAGGATTTTGCAAGTGCAGTTCTGGCCGAAAGAAGACCATGGTACCGGTTATCATAGTTGTGCGGATTATATTTACCTATCGTCAAAGGTGTATCCGGAATAATGTAGCCCGGCTGCATTTTTCCTTCTTCAATGGCTGGCGCGTAAGCGAGCAGCGGCTTCATGGTTGATCCATTTTGGCGTAATGCCTGTGTCGCATGGTTCAACTGCTCACGGTTATAGTCGCGGCCGCCAACAAAGCTGAGAATTGCTCCCGTTTTATTTTCGATTAAAATGGATCCCACTTCCTGGGGCTGCTGGACATACACCCATTTTCCTTTGTCATTTTTGACGCGTACCGTGTGAGGAGATCCAAAGAGATACTTGTTCTTTGCCGTTTTCTCCATTTCATCATACATCTTTTTATTGATGGTGGTATAAATTTTCAAGCCTTTTTGGCGAAGCTGTACATACGCGTTTTGGCGGTATTCGTCCTTTTCCTTCCGCTTCAGCGTGGAATAGTTTTTACCATCTTGTTTCGCAGCCTGTGCCGCTAAAATGGACGCTGAACGCCGTTCGACTTCCATGCTTAAATACGGATATTTTTCATAGGAATTTTCTTTTTTCTTAGTAAAATGTTTTTTTACATCATACTTTATGGCTTTTTCATACTGGTCTGGTGTAATTTTTTCAGCAGTGAGCATCCGTTTGAGCACGATTTTCATACGGTTCGTTCCGGCGCTGATATCCTTTTTCACATCCCCGCTGTTCGTAAACGGAGAATACACAAATGGATTCTGCGGCATTCCGGCGAGAAACGCGGCTTGCGGAAGACTTAAATCCTTCGCATCCACACCAAAAACCCCTTGTGCAGCAGCCTGTATGCCCGCGACGTTGTGGCCGGATGAACTGCGTCCAAAAGGAACAATATTCAAGTATGCTTCGAGAATTTGCCCTTTCGTAAAAAAGTGTTCCAGACGAAGAGCCAGCAGAATTTCTTTTGCTTTCCGGTCGAAGGAGACTTCGTTAGTCAGGATTTGGTTCTTGATCAGCTGCTGGGTCAGCGTACTTCCTCCCGAGCGGTTAGATGATCCTGTTACTTCCTGAATGACGGCACGTATGATAGCTTTTGGAACAACACCTTCGTGCTCGTAAAAATATTCATCTTCTGTTGAGATGACAGCATCTTTTACAAAAGGGGAGATGTTTTTTAACGATACCTCGTCGCGGTTCAAATCCGCCCGAAGGTTGCCCAGTTTTGATTTGTCATTAAAGTACATCATACTCGTCGTCGAGTAGTTGTAAATCTCTTCTTTCATGGTAGCTTCGGCCCTGACCGGCTCATTTTTTACAAGTGAAGCCAGAAAGCCTGCACCGGCTCCAGCTGCCAGACAGCCGCCAAGCAAGATCAAAACGACGATGATTAAAAATAAGTTCCATGTAAAAGTGTATGTTTTATCGGCGGCCTGGATAATTTTCTTCTCATTAAGGTAGGCGATGAAGCGCCTCCATTTTTCCTTAATTACCTCTAGATGAGACATATGTAAATTCCCCCCTATTTGACTAATTATATCATATTCGTTGTCGTTTGAAGGGAGTGAGGGTACAATTTTGTCAATGAAGAGGAATTGACATCGCCCTTCAGCTATGGTAAAAAGAAGAATATATGCTAATTGGATAAGTAAGAAGCGAAGATAGGAATGAGTAGTAACTGTCTCCCTGTTTCAGAAAGCTGGTGGCCGCTGCAAACCAGTACACAGACGGATTATGAAGTACACCCTGGAGCTTTCTTTGTGAACATACAGTAGCAAAGACCGGTTGAAAAGCCGTTAACCGATATGAGTGGAAGGATTTTTCCTTCAACAAGGGTGGTACCGCGATAATCACGTCCCTTATTCAGGGGGCGTTTTTTATTTGTCTTTTTTAATTGGATGCAATGAAAGGAGCAACATTAATGGGAATCTTGCAAGATTTGGAATACCGGAATCTGATCAACCAGATGACCGACCGAGAAGGTCTGGAAGAAAAACTGAACAGCGGAAAAACAGCATTTTACTGCGGGTTTGACCCGACAGCGGACAGTTTGCATGTCGGCCATCTTCTCGTGATTATGACAATGCGCCGCCTTCAGCAGGCAGGACACCAGCCTATTCCATTGGTGGGAGGCGCCACTGGGATGATTGGTGATCCGAGCGGAAAAAAAGCGGAGCGCACACTGAATGAATCCAGTGTCGTCGAGCAATGGAGCGAGCGCATCAAAGGCCAGCTTTCCAAGTTTTTGGATTTCGAAGCTGAGAACAATCCTGCGGAAATTGCCAATAACTATGACTGGATTGGGAACATGGATGTAATTACCTTCCTTCGTGATGTGGGTAAATACTTCCCGCTGAACTATATGCTCGCGAAAGAATCGGTAGAATCCCGTTTGGAAGCAGGAATTTCTTTTACCGAGTTTACGTACATGATTCTGCAATCATATGATTTTCTGCAATTATACCGCCAGAAGGACTGCCGCCTTCAGCTGGGAGGAAGCGACCAGTGGGGGAACATTACTGCAGGGCTTGAACTGATCCGAAAAGCAGGGGAAGAAGAGAAGGCATTTGGCCTGACAATTCCGCTTGTTACAAAGAGTGATGGAACCAAGTTTGGTAAAACGGAAGGCGGAGCAATCTGGCTGGATCCGGAAAAAACCACTCCGTACGAGTTCTATCAGTTCTGGATCAACACGGATGACCGCGATGTCGTCAAATTCTTGAAATACTTCTCGTTCAAGAGTGAAGAAGAGATCCAGGCACTTGAGGAGCAGGTACAAAACGCTCCTGAAAAACGTGCGGCTCAAAAAGCGCTTGCCGAAGAACTGACAGCTCTCGTTCATGGGGATGCAGCCCTTGAACAAGCCATCAAAATTTCACAAGCTTTGTTCAGCGGCCAGCTTTCCGAGCTTTCCGGAGCTGAGATTGAACAAGGATTTAAAGATGTTCCATCCTTTGAAATGGAATCTAAAGAGGACATAGGACTCATCAATTTGCTTGTGGCAAGCAAGATTTCTCCTTCCAAACGGCAGGCGCGCGAGGATATCACAAACGGAGCGATCTCCATTAACGGCGAACGCTGCCAGGACCTTGAAAAAGTTGTTGGAGCAGACTCGCGAATCGATGATCGATTTGTCGTCATCCGCCGTGGTAAGAAGAAGTACTTCCTGATCCGATACTAAATAGACGAAAACCGGCTCACCATTATGGTAAGCCGGTTTTTTTAAGACAAATCGTGATTCAAAAGATTGCTGCTTTCCAGAACATCTTTGTAAAAAATCTTCATTGCAAGTTGATTGGAGTGCAAGGTGCGAGACTCCTCGAAAATAGGCAGGTGTTTACGCCGGTACATAGGCGCTCGCACCGGTAAAAGCGAGCAGCCTGGAATGGAAATCAACCACTCCTAGAGGAAACATCCCGTTTACATAAAAAAAAGCGTCCCGCATAAACGGAACGCTTTCTTAAACTTAACGAGAGTAGTACTCGACGATAAGTTGTTCTGAAATTTCAGCTGGCAATTCAGAACGCTCTGGCAAGCGAGTGAATGTACCTTCAAGTTTGTTTTCGTCAAAAGTCAAGAAGTCAGGAACGAAGTTGTTTACTTCGATTGCTTCTTTAACCGCGCTTAGGTTTTGAGACTTTTCACGGATTCCGATTACTGAACCAACTGCAACGCGGAATGATGGGATATCAACGCGCTTACCGTTTACAGTAACGTGTCCGTGGTTTACCAATTGACGAGCTGCACGGCGAGTGCGAGCAAGGCCAAGACGGTAAACGATGCTGTCCAAACGAGACTCAAGAAGGATCATGAAGTTTTCACCATGAATTCCTGCCATTTTGCCAGCGTCGTTGAAGATGCGGCGGAATTGGCGCTCGTTTACACCATACATATGACGAAGCTTTTGCTTCTCTTGAAGTTGTAAACCGTATTCAGAAAGTTTTTTACGTTGGTTAGGACCATGTTGTCCTGGAGCGTAAGGACGCTTTGCTAATTCTTTTCCAGTTCCGCTTAGGGAAATACCTAAACGACGGGAAATCTTCCATGATGAACCTGTATATCGAGCCATGAATGACTCCTCCTTCACGTGTTTTGTTTTTGTAAAACAAGAACAGTGACTGTTTTCTTTCCACCTGTTTATTTTGTTGGCCTATACCTTCACTTCAGCAGCCGTAGAAGCTACGTGATATACCATGCCAGGGAGGCATGTAACAAAATAACAGCAAGTGACGAACACAGTGCCGCTTTATTTTACACAAAGTCTAGTATATGTTTTTTGGGGCGCCAAGTCAAGGGATGTCTTCAAGAAAAGGATACATTGGCCAGAACCGATGAATACATTAGTAAGGAAGGGGAGGATTCACCTTTCTGAAGAAGAAGCTATTATAGTAAGCGCTTACAAATAGAGAAGGGGTGCATAGATGAAATCCAATTATTTTGAGACGAACGCGATTCATGCTGGATATGATGACAGGGAGCATAGCGGCAGTCTGTCCCCGCCCATCTTTCAAACTTCGACCTTTGTGTTTCCTGATGCAGAAACCGGAGAGCGGAGATTCGCCGGTACGGAGGAGGGCTACGTGTACTCCCGGCTGAAAAATCCGACGGTCCGCCAATTCGAAGAAAGAATGGCGGTGCTCGAAGGCGGTGAGAAAGCATTGGCGTTTGCTTCCGGGATGGCGGCAGTTTCTGCTGTTTTGCTGGGACTTGCGAAAACCGGAGAGCATATTCTTTGTTCAGAAGGAGTGTATGGCTGTACGTACGGACTCCTTCAATTTATGGAGGAGCGCCTGGGAATCAGTCATTCCTTTCTCTCCATGGAAAGCGCAGAAGAGCTCGATGCGGGAATCTTGTCAAATACATCACTGATTTATATTGAGTCCCCGATCAATCCGACGATGAAGCTGGTTGACCTGGAAATGGTTGTGACTATAGCTAAAGAAAAAGGAATTCCAGTCATTGTCGATAATACATTTTGTTCGCCGTACCTGCAGAAGCCGCTGGAGTTAGGTTGTGACCTTGTTGTTCACAGCGCGACCAAATATTTATGCGGCCACGGCGATGTGATAGGGGGTGTGGCTGTTGGCAGGCAAGAAGTGATGGAACAGATTGCCCACGCCGCACAAAAGGATATAGGCGGCATTATGTCTCCATTTGATGCATGGCTGCTTCTGAGAGGAATAAAGACGCTTCCGGTGCGGATGGACCGCCATTGTGATAATGCTGAACACATTGCGGTCCTGTTAAAACGGCATCCTTATGTTGATGGCATTTTTTATCCCGGTGATCCGGATTTTCCCCAGTATGATATTGCCTGTAAGCAAATGAAAAAGTCAGGGGGAATGATCAGTTTCAGAATTAAGGGAGGAAAAGAAGAAGCACAGCAGCTCGTGAACGAGCTGCAGCTTATTAAAATCGCCGTCAGCCTTGGTGATGCAGAAACATTGATTCAGCATCCGGCCACCATGACCCATTCGGGAGTCCCGGAGCACGAACGGGAGAACATGGGAATTCCCCAAAATCTGCTCCGCCTGTCTGTAGGGCTGGAAGCATGGCAGGACATCTGGGCAGATCTCGAGCAGGCACTGCATTCGCTCATGAAAAAAGAGGACCAGGTAGTATCCTAAAAAAAAACGGCCCGGAATGAATCCGGTGCCGTTTTTTATGTTTAATCTTAAATGTGTTTATTCAGTTCATCCACAAACTTTTCAAGCCACTCTTGATCGGTTTGATCAAATCTTCCTTTTTCCGGGCTGTCGATATCAAGCACACCAAAAAGCTGTCCGTCCTTTACGATGGGAACGACAATTTCAGATTGTGACGCAGCATCGCAGGCAATGTGTCCCGGAAATTGGTGAACATCTTCAACAACAAGGGTCTTTTGCTCTTTCGCTGCTGTACCGCACACACCTTTACCGATCGGAATCCTTACACAAGCAGGAAGACCTTGAAATGGCCCCAGTACAAGCTGATCCGATAATTCTTCGTATTCGTAAAATCCAACCCAGTTAATGTTGGGAAGGAACTGGTTTAAAAGCGCGGAAGCATTGGCCAGGTTGGCCGTGATGCTTGTTTCATCTTCCAAAAGAGCACGTGCCTGTTTAAGCAGCTGTTCGTATCCCTCTTTGCGATTCTGACTGTATTTTTCGACTGTAAACATGAACATCCCCCTTTATGTGCTAGCCGTCTTTTACCATCTTATCAAAAATTGTAGAAGAAAACATCCGAACAGATGTATTTGTCGAGCGAATCTTAAAGGGAAAAACACCGCTATGAAAGAAAAAAGAAGTATAAGAAGGGCGGTGGTTGTAATATGTCAAAAGATCAGATGGCCACAAAGATAAAAATTGCCGAAGCGGCGGTTGAACTGTTTACAAGTCAGGGGTATCAGGGAACTTCTGTCCGTCAGATTGCAAAAAAAGCGGGAGTGAACCTTGCTCTTGTTTCCTATCATTTCGGAGGCAAGAAAGGACTTCTCGAAGAATTGGTCTCCTCGTTTTATGAGGGATACATCCGTAAAATTGAAGTCGTCTACCATACCTCCGCCGATCAACCCGAGAAGGAGCGGCTGCTCGAAGTGATTGAGAGTGTCCTGAACTATCAGCTGCGGCAGCCTCATCTGTCCCGGTTTGTCCATCGTGAAATGACCCTGGACTCCACGCTCGTTCGCGAAGTGATGACCACTTACCTGGCAAAAGAAAAATATTATTATGATTCCATTTTTGAAAAAGGAATGAAACAAAAAGAGTTTCACAAACAGCCGGTTATGCTTCTGACCCTGCAGCTGCGCAATCTGATTATTATGCCTTTTCTTCATCCTTTATATATTTCTGAAGTGTTTTATACTGCACCTCATGACCCGTTATTTGTTACTTCTTATATGAGTTTTATCCATAAATGGCTGGAACAGTCTGTCTGTGTACCGCAAAGGAAAGGCTCTCTTCTTTCTGCCGTGCAAAATCCATTATTCGCTACGATTCAGGAAAAGTGGAACGGTTAAGCTTCCGGTATGGATTGAATCGAGACCTTGCCCCAATCCCTTCACGCTGTGGGCATCTGATCCATATACGAGAGGGATTTCTTGTTCTACGGCGGCTTCAATCACCCAATCCGGGGGATAAGGTTCCTTGCAGAAAGGCTTTGATAGTCCGGCTCCATTATAGTCCAGTTCTAGACCGTAAGTTTTCACGAGTTGTAAAATACCCTGGATTTCACGGTCGAAAGAAGTTTCTGTCGGATAGAGAGCCTGAAATTTATTTACTAGTGTCATGTGGCCGATCCTTTTTGGTTTGTACTTGCCAAGATCGGAAGTGATCGATTGGGCCAATGTCCTGTAATACGATGAATGGACTTGGTCTGTGCTGCCAAATACGGCGGCAATTTTTCCAAACATCTCTTCACTGTAATCGAGGCAATAATAATGGTCAGCTTGCTTTAAGAAGTGAACCGACAGGACAGCATCGTCCAGCCGGGGGCCGAATTCATCCAGGAATGTTCTGGTTTCGTTCTCCCATCCCTCAATATAATCCACTTCCAGACCGATATTAAGAGTTAGGGCACTGTTGTAATATTTTTTTAATGAAGTAAGCTCGTCAAGGTATGCCGGAAGCCTGGACATTTCCATCGCTGAATCGTTATCAGGTACAGGATCCGTGAATCCTTCGGGAAGCGGGGCGTGCTCAGTAAAGGTCATGCCGCGGTAACCCAATTGAATGGCCCTTTCGATATACTCTGTCAGTGGATCGGCTGAACCGTGGGGACAATAAGGGGTGTGAATATGGCCGTCATATATTCCTGTCATGCTTAACCTCCTGATTGATTTTAAATAAAAAACCGCTTTGATAATTCTGGAAAAAAATTATTCATTTTTTTCATTTTTTTTTGGTCAAAATTCGGGTTTACATGTTATCATTAGAACATTGAGTCAGCACTAAATGTGGTTTTAGAGGAAGAAAAATGCCGGCTCGAAGTAAAACAGGAATAAATCATTATTACAATAAAACGTAAATCATTGTAACATGATTATTACATAGATTTTGCAGTTTTGCAGAAAGGAAGAAAGGGTGCTTCCTATGACATACATAATTGCCGCAGTAATTCTTTTAATTGCTTTAGTTGTTTTCGGCTCCTTTTCACGCAAACGGATTTACAAGCAGATTGACCGGCTGGAATCCTGGAAAATGGAGATCATGAACCGTCCTCTGACAGAGGAAATTTCAAAGGTCAAAGGGCTTACCATGGTAGGCGAAACGGAAGAAAAGTTTGAATCCTGGCGAAATGATTGGGATGAGATGGTAACTGTCGAGCTGCCAAATATGGACGAGGCCTTGTTTGATGCGGAAGAAAGTGCAGATAAATACAAGTTCAACAAATCTAAAGGAATCCTTCGACGAATTGAATCACAGCTTCAGGGGATGGAAACACGAATTAAAGCCATCTCCACAGAAATAGATGAGCTGGTGACCAGCGAAGAGTTGAACAGAGAAGACATCATTGAAGCGAAGGAACAATTCAGTGAAGGTAAAAAGTATTTTCTTACACACTCCCGCTCATTGGGGAAGACAGCTTCACTGTTTGAAGCTGAGTTCTCGGAAGTCAATACAATGTTTGCGCAGTTTGACGAAATGACCTCACAGGGCAACCACCTCGAAGCCCGAAAAATCCTCGTAAACAGTATCGAACGCTTAAAAGATCTCCGCGAGAAAATGGAGTCTGTGCCAGAATTGCTTGTCCTGCTTTTATCCGATCTTCCATCGAGTCTGACAGATCTCAAGGACGGATTCTCCGATATGGAAGAGCAAGGGTATATCCTGAATCATATCGGCATCGATAAAGAAATCAGCTCCATGAACGAGCGGATCGCCGCGTTACTTGAAAAGGTGTATGAGTTGGAAATTGATGAAACCCAAAAAGGCATTGATCAATTAAACACAGAAATTGACCAATTGTATGACCTGCTGGAAAATGAAGTGATATCCAAGCAGTTTGTGTTTAAAGAGAAGGAAGTCATCCTTCAGTCTCTGGCCGATCTTCAGCTGGATATGGAAAAGATTCGTGCAGAAGCAGACATGGTTTCTCTAAGTTACCAGCTTGACCAGTCAGATGTAGAGGTGCATAAGCGACTGGAGAAGATGTTTAACAAGTTGCAAACCCGCTTTGCTTTGATTGAACACTCGATTGAGGAAAAAAAGGATTCCTATTCCGTCATCCGTGAGATGATGGAGGAGATGGCGGTTCAGCTGGAGGATCTGAAAAAATCCAATCAGGAATATCAGGAAAAGCTGGTGAATCTCCGAAAGGACGAGCTTGAAACCAAGGAGAAGCTGAAAGAACTAAGAAGACGGTTGCTTGAAGCAAGAAGAATGATGCAAAAAAGCAATCTGCCAGGACTGCCCGATCACTATCTGATGACCATCGAAAAGGCTGAAAACTATATTATTGAGGTGTCAAAACGCCTTGACGATAAACCGCTCGAAATTGCTGAAATTACTGAAGTGCTTGAAAATGCGCTTGAAGCAGTAGAAGAAGGATATAAAGAAACGGCCGAAATCATTGAAACAGCCATGCTTGCAGAAAAAGTCATTCAATATGGCAACCGCTACAGAAGTTCTTATTCTTCCGTTTCGGTCCGGCTCATTGAAGCAGAGATTGCGTTCCGCAACTTTCAATATGAAGAAGCACTCAATCTGGCGGCCAATGCCATAGAAAGTGTTCAGCCGGGGATCCTGAAAGAACTCGAAGTTAACGTGAAACAAAAAATCTGATAAAGCTGGAATCCGTAAAACGGGTTCCGGTTTTTTTATATTCACCAAAGAAGCGGAACTTCGTATACATGGGAAGCAGAGCAGAAGGTTTAGTTTCTTGTGATGATGGAATGCTAAAAGCGCGGAAAAATACAATTTTTTCTTTTCATCCATTATGGTATTATAGAATGATGTGTAGAATAAGTGAGTTATGCGGAGGACTCGATCATGATTTATTTTGACAACAGTGCAACAACCAAACCCTATAAAGAGGTTCTTGATGCGTTCGTTACGGTTTCTCAAACGTATTTCGCCAATCCATCCTCCATTCATTCCAAAGGCGGAGAAACAGAACGTCTGATGCTTCAAGCTCGGAAAACAGTAGCTGGGCTGCTGAGTGTTAAGCCAAACGAAATTATCTTCACTTCCGGAGGAACGGAAGGAAACAATACAGCTATCAAAGGAATCGCATTAAAACATCAGGAACGTGGCAAGCATTTGATCACGAGTGAAGTGGAGCATGCTTCATCCTATGAAACGTTTCATTATCTCGAATCCCTGGGTTTTGAAGTCACCTACCTTCCGGTAAACGGTAAAGGTGAAATTTCACTGGAACAGCTGGAGAACAGCATCAGGGAGGATACCATTTTAGTTTCGCTCATCCATGTGAACAATGAAGTCGGCACGATTCAGCCTGTCGTGGATGCCGGTAAAATTTTAAAGAAATTCCCGAAAGTATTCTTCCATGTGGATCATGTGCAGGGAATTGGCAAGGTGCCTTTGAACCTGAAAGAAGCTGCTATTGATTTATGTACCATGTCAGGCCATAAATTCCATGGCCTGAAAGGCACCGGCATTCTGTATAAGCGCGAAGGGGTAAGCCTTTCGCCGCTTCTTACGGGCGGAGAGCAGGAAATCAACGTACGGGCGGGCACAGAAAATGTGGCAGGCATCGTTTCCATCGCCAAGGCGCTCCGTATGTCTTTTGACAAAATGGATGCTGGCGTGGAGACCATGAACCGTGTCAAAGAGCAGATTTTGGAAGGTCTTTCGGACATCCAGGGAATTTCAATCAATACACCTGCTGACGGATCTCCTCACATTATCAACTTTTCGGTGGATGGAGTGAAGCCCGAGGTACTGATCCACACACTTGATCAAAAGAATATTTATGTATCCACCCGTTCAGCTTGTTCATCAAAGCAAGCGGGGCCGAGCAGAATACTTATGGCCATGGGGCTGGGACAAAAGAGGGCGAACACGGCCATACGGATCAGTCTGTCGTATGAAAATACGCTTGAGGAAGCAGAGATTGTCCTTAAGGAACTAAAAAATGCAGTGGTTCAGCTGCAGACAGTAATGGGGTAAATAAACATGCAATATAATCACATTGTTATTCGTTTTGGTGAATTGTCGCTAAAAGGGAAGAATAGAAGACATTTTGAAAGCCAACTGAGGGAGACGGTTCGCAAAAAGCTGTCACCGTTTACGAATGCAGTCGTTCTCAAGTCATACGACCGGATTTTGGTAGAAATCAACGGAGAAGATCATGAAAAAATGGTTGCAAAACTGCAGGAAGTGTTTGGAATTCATGCTATCAGTCTGGCCATCCGGGCAGAAAATGAACTTGAAAGCATAAAAGAAGCAGCGCTAGCCACGTTTTTAAAAAATGGACAAGGTCCGAAAACCTTTAAGGTTTCTGCACGCAGGAGCAACAAACATTTTCCGGTCGGTTCCATGGAATTGAATCGAGAAGTGGGCGGCCACATTTTAAAAAATACCGAAAATGTATCGGTGGATGTCCATCACCCGGACATCGATGTTAAGGTCGAAGTCAAAGACAATGGAACATTTATCAGCTGTGAGACCTATCCCGGGGCAGGCGGACTGCCAATCGGTGTTGGCGGTAAAGCGCTATTGATGCTGTCTGGTGGCATTGATAGCCCGGTGGCAGGCTACCTTACCATGAAGCGTGGTGTACGTCTCGAAGCGGTACACTTTCACAGCCCGCCTTTTACCAGTGAACGGGCAAGGCAAAAAGCGGAAGACCTCATGCAGGAGCTGACAAGATATGGTGGTAAATTGAAGCTTCATATCGTTCATTTCACAAAAATCCAGCAGCTCATTAAGGAAAAGATCCCGGCAAGCTACAGCATGACGATTATGAGGCGGATGATGCTGCGCATCGCCGAGCGGATCGCAGAAGAGCGAAATGCAATGGCTATTGCGAATGGTGAAAACTTGGGCCAGGTGGCCAGCCAAACAATGTACAGCATGCATACCATCAATGAAGTGACCAACCTTCCGATTATCCGGCCGGTGGTTACAATGGATAAATTGGAAATCATTGATATTTCACAAAAAATTGGAACGTATGATATTTCCATACGTCCATATGAAGACTGCTGTACCATTTTTGTTCCGGCGGCACCCAAAACAAAACCAAAGCGCGAAAAAGCCAATCGATTTGAACAGGCCCTTGAGAACATGGATGAACTGATCCAGGAAGCCGTGGATACCATCGAAACCGTAACCTTTGAAGAGCAAAAAGAACGAACGGAATTTGAAGACTTATTTTAAAACTGTCCTGATGGTGCCTAGCATCTTCAGGATTTTTTTTGGTTCTCAACTTAATATTTACCACGATTGAAAGCTTGTTTCTTTCACAACCTATAAGTACAGGAGGTGAACACAACATGTCAAACAACTCAAACCAACTTCTTGTACCTGGTGTACAACAGGCAATCGATCAGATGAAATTTGAAATCGCATCTGAATTGGGTGTTAATTTAAATGCTGATGGTTCTTCCCGCTCCAACGGGTCTGTCGGAGGAGAAATTACAAAGCGTCTTGTTGCGATGTCTCAGCAGCAATTCAGCGGACAACAAAAATAATTCATTCCTAACCAACTTCATATATGGCTTAAGAGTGGGCTCGTACCCACTCTTTTTATGCAATTTTAAAATATTCTAAATTTATTGTATAATAAAGAGGGTAATATGCTTGGTTTACATGGAGGAGGACGTAGAAATGGATAATCTATTGGATCTGCAGGCACCGCCGATTTACAATGTGACGGAGGAAATGGAGAAATTTGCTCAAAACCCTGAGCGTAAAGCCATTGTTTGGCAAAATGACCTGGGGGAAAAGAAAGAAATGACCTACAGCGAGCTTTTTGAATGCTGCAATAGCTTTGCAAACGCACTGACGAAATTAGGGCTTTCAAAGGGAGACAAAGCATTAATAGTAATGCCACGGAAAGTGGAAACCTATGTGGTTTATTTGGCCTGTTTAAAAGCAGGTATTGTGGTCATTCCATCCTCCGAAATGCTCAGACCAAAGGATTTGAGTTACCGAATTATACATAGCGAAGCAAAGGCTGTAATTATTGATGCTGCTTTTCTGTCCGGCATAGATGAAATTACTGACGAACTACCTTCGCTACAATACAAATTGTCCATTGGCGGAAGTAAAGAAGGCTGGCAATGTCTTGATGAATTAGCAAAAAATGAAAGCGGTTCATTTGAAACAGTTAAAACAAGTAAAGATGATATGGCATTTTTATCCTATACATCAGGAACGACTGGACTTCCCAAGGGAGCGGTACATACCCATGGATGGGCTTTTGCACACTTGCAGACAGCGGCAAAAGGCTGGCTGGGCATAAAAGAACAAGATAAAGTGTGGGCGACTGCTGGACCGGGCTGGCAAAAATGGATATGGAGCCCCTTTGTTTCCGTATTGGGCTGCGGAGCTACAGGTTTCGTGTACAATGGAAAATTTGATCCTGACAAGTATTTGGCACTTCTGGAAGAGCAGGACATATCCGTTTTATGCTGTACACCGACTGAATACCGTCTGATGGCGAAAACTGATCATCTGGACCAATATAAGCTTCCTTCGCTGCGCAGTGCTGTGTCTGCAGGCGAACCACTAAACCGGGAAGTCATTGATATTTTCCAGCGTCACTTCAATGTCACGGTCCGTGATGGATACGGTCAGACTGAGAATACATTGTTGGTGGGCATGATGGAGGGCATGGAACTGCGGCCGGGATCGATGGGAAAACCGACGCCAGGGAATCGTGTGGAAATTGTAGATGAAAATGGAGAGCCTGTTGCTGTTGGTGAAGTAGGGGATATTGCCGTTCACAACAGTTCTCCAGCTTTGTTTAAGACATACTACAAGGATCCTGAACGTACAAAAAAGGCGTTCAGGGGAGACTACTATTTAACAGGTGACAAAGCCAAAAAAGACGAGGATGGCTATTTCTGGTTTGAAGGCCGAAGCGATGATATTATCATCAGTTCCGGCTATACCATCGGACCGTTTGAAGTGGAAGATGCACTGGTTAAACACCCCGCAGTAAAGGAATGCGCGGTCGTGGCAAGCCCGGATGAGATCAGGGGCCATATTGTAAAGGCATATATCGTTTTAAAAGATGATCAGCAAGAAGCGTCTGAATCACTTGTCAAAGATTTGCAGGAACACGTAAAAGCACTCACTGCTCCTTATAAATACCCGCGCAGTATTGAGTTTGTATCCGATTTACCCAAAACAACATCGGGAAAAATCAGGAGAATAGAACTGAGGCTAAAAGAAAACAGTGGCAGTTGATGACAAAGGCAGGCAAAAAGCCTGCCTTTTGAGTGAAAAAATATTCCGTTAATTGTATGAAATATGGTTAAATGAGGGAAAAGCAGAGCTGAAATCCGTACATACGAGGTGAAATATGGGAACATTATACTTCAATGGAACAATCTATACGATGATGAGGGAAGGGGAAACGGTGGAAGCCGTCTTTGCTGAAGGAAAGGATATTCGGGATGCCGGTTCCCTTCAAGACCTGTCCGAGAAATATGGATGTCATATCAAAGAGAAAGTAGACCTGAAAGGAGCGGTTATGTTTCCCGGATTTGTGGATAGTCATCTTCATATCATTGGACACGGAGAAAAGCTGATCCGCAGGAATCTGTCTCATTTTACATCTGCAGAAGAAATGGGATCGTACCTGAAGAAAGAAGCTGAGAAAGAGAAGCCCGGAAATTGGCTGCTCGGAGACGGCTGGAATGAAAACAACTTTCTCGACCGAAAAATTTTTCACTGCCATGAGCTGGATGAGCTGGCTCCCAATCATCCGATGCTGCTGTCAAGAGTATGCCGTCATGCCTCATTGGCCAATTCAAAAGCGCTGGCGCTTGCGGGAATTACGAAAGAGACGGAAAATCCGGAGGGCGGAATTATCGTACGCGATGAAAATGGCGAGCCGACAGGTTATCTGCTTGACAGTGCTTCAGATCTTGTGAAAGATGTGGTTCCGCCTGCAACAAAGGAATATTTGTTCACCGCATTAACCGCTGCGGTAAAGGATTTGCTTTCTATGGGGCTGACCGGCGGCCATACCGAGGATCTCGGATATTACGGTGGATTTGATAAAACGATCTCCGTATTTCAGAACGTTCTTAACGATCGATCACTGAAATTCAAGGCGCATCTTCTTGTTCATCATAGTGTGGCCGGGGACTATCAAACAACCAGCCTGCATAAAAGCATCTCACCATACCTGGAGTTCGGAGCGATGAAAATCTTTAGTGACGGAGCCTTTGGGGGACGAACTGCACTTCTTAGCAAGCCATATAATGATGCGCCTGATACATCCGGTGTGGCTATTCATTCGCCGCAAGCTTTAAAGGAACTGGTGAAACAGGCGAGAGAATATCAAATGCCGGTGGCTGTGCACACAATCGGTGATCTATCTCTGGAATACACACTTGATGCAATTGGTGCATATCCGCCAGTCACAAAAGAGCGGGACCGGATCATTCATGCGGGTCTCGTTCGGCCCGAGCTGATTGAAAGGATGAAGCAGCCTTCTTTAATTATCGACATCCAGCCAAGCTTTGTTCCTTCTGATTTTCCATGGCTTATTGAGCGGCTAGGAATGGAGAGGGTACCTTATGCATTGGCCTGGAAAACGCTTCTGTCGAATGGGCTGCATTGCGCAGGCGGATCGGATGCCCCGATTGAAACAGCCAACCCCTTAGAAGGAATCTATGCGGCAGTTGCAAGGAAAAAACCGGAGGAGACGCATGAGGGCTACCGGCCTGAAGAAAAACTCACTCCTTATGAAGCAGTTCAACTCTATACTGCAGGCAGTGCCTATGCAATCAATAAGGAAGAGGAAAGAGGCAAGATTGCCCCTGGCTTTGAAGCGGACTTTACCGTACTCGACCGGGATATCCTGACATCAGAACCAGAAGACATCCGCCAAGCCAGAGTGGTTTATACGATTATTAACAATTCGATCGAATACAGGGCTGCTACCTAAAATAAACACCGCCTGCAGTCCCACGCTGCAGGCGGTTTATTGTATTTCTATAAAAAGCTTCGTCTCACTTTATGCCAGAATGAATTGTCCTTTAGTTTCACCGTTTTTACTACAAGGTCGGATAAGTGGAAACGGATGGATTCCGAATGTCTGATGCTCAATGCTTCGTTATCGATGCCGATGATGGGATATTGGTTATTGTCCTGTTCGATTTTAAAGGTGAGTTTTCGTTCGTTGCTCAAAACAAAGGAAGAACCAAGTGTCCGATACAGGTTGTTGTTTAGGGACGCCATTTCACTTACCTGATAACACTGCAGTTTGGGATCGACAACTGCACCTGTTACGGACTTGTTGTATGCCGTACTTCCGGTAGGCGTCGAGACGATCATGCCATCCCCCCGGAAGGTTTCAAAGTATAAATCATCGATGAACACATCCATCACTAGTGTTTTGATGATGGAAGAGCGGATAGAGCATTCATTCAAACAATAGAACGTTGAATCATCATGATCCATCGTGACCGCCAGTGTTGGATATTTACGGACTTCCACTTGGTTGTTGTCCATGGCGGTCATCATTTTTTCATGATCATCCACATGAAAATCACAATAAAAGCCAAGCTCTCCCGTACTGACCCCGACGTACAGGCAGTCATCTCTGAATCCGGTTTTCCTTACTGCCTGCAAAAAGGCGCCGTCACCGCCAATTGACGCAATAATATTGGCTTTTTTATAATCATCCACAAGGGTAAAACCGTAATTTTGAGCAAGCTCCAAGAGGGGCTCTACCTTTCTTAATACCTCATCTTCCTGCTTGTACGCAACAAATAAATTTCTGCGATCGTCTGTCATGTGATGTCCTCCTGTCGAATGTTTCTGGTGTCCTTTATCCATTTCTACTCTTGTTTTATAAATCCTTTTGCCGTACAGCAGGTTTATTTTTTTGCGCCAAGCCCATAATGGTTGTGAAAGGAAGAATAGCCTGTGTTGATTATTTATAGTATTCTCATTTTGCTTTTGCTCTTATTTATTGCCATACCACTGTCGACGCTCCACATTACTTTTTTGTTCACCCATCACGGAGATGACGATTTTCTTCGGTTAAAGATTACGCTTTGGAAAGTGATTTCCTATACGCTGGAGCTGCCGGAGATCAAGGTTAATCTTGCAGAAAAGAAGCTAGACCTTAAGGAAAAATCAAAAGGCGCGACCAAGGAAAAAAAGAAGAGAAAAAGCATTACACTGCATGCCTTTTTAAACAGCTATTATAATTATCTAAATTTACTCCGGCATGTTGGAGGCTTTTATCGTATTCTTAAGGTTTTTTTTAAAAAGGTGACGATTACGGATGTGAAATGGAACAGCCGGTTTGGGCTTGGTGACGCGGCATCTACTGCAGTCGCGTCGGGTTTGGTATGGGCATTAAAGGGAAACGTCCTTGGCTTGTTATCTCATATCGTAAGGTTAAAAGGCATTCCAACCATTGGAGTTGTACCTGTTTATCAGGGAACCCTCACGCAAACCCGGCTGTCCTGTATGATTTCTTTTAAAATCGGGCATGCTATTGTCGTCATGTTACAAGTGTTGAAGCACTGGAGATCCATCAGCTCCAACGCAAACAAAAAATCAAAAAAATATGTAGCAGGAGGAACATCACATGTCTGAGCACCCTATCGAAGGCTTAATGAAAACCGCGATGGAAAACCTGAAACAAATGATCGATGTAAATACCATTATAGGTGATCCGGTTGAAACCCCGGATGGAAGCGTCATCCTGACCGTTTCTAAGGTTGGATTCGGCTTTGCGGCTGGGGGAAGTGAATTTGGCGGCGGAGATCAACAAAATGGAAGCAGCCAGCAAAATCCATTGGATTCAGAAGAGCTGCCATTTGGCGGAGGAAGCGGTGGCGGGGTATCCATTACACCGATTGCTTTCTTGATTGTTGGCTCAAATGGCATCAAAACCATCCATTTAGACAACAGCACTCATTTATACGAGCGGTTGCTTGATCTTGCACCAAGCGTTGTGGAGAAAATCCAGCAAATGATGAACAATAAAAACAGACAACGCAATGTACAGCAACAGAACAACAATCCGAATCAACAGCAGAACCCTTTTTGAGTTAACTGTTTTTACAGTTAGCTTTTTTCTTTGCGGTTAACATACTCAGTTTTGGCGAGTAAATCAGTGACTATGGCGGGTAAACGAGTCGCAGAAGGGCGTAATCGCCTGCCTCAGCTTGTTCATCGATCCAGCTTCAGGGACCAGAGACTCGGCCACTTCGATCTTTGCCAGAAAACAAAAAGCGGTTTATGGCAAAGCCCTCCAGTGTTTTTCGTCTCTATACGGCCCCTTCAGCTTTTTATTTGCACATTCTGGTTCTTCGCTATATGATGGGACATGTACATAATTAAATAAGAGGAGGCTGTTTTCATGGGAGTTACATTTAAAGAAAAACCGGTTACGCTGGCTGGAAAGCAAGTACAGGTAGGTGACCAGGCTCCGGATTTTACGGTGCTGGCCAATGATTTATCAGAAGTGACACTTGCGGATTCTAAAGGTTCTGTTCGTTTAATTTCAGTGGTGCCTTCTATTGACACAGGAGTTTGTGATGCGCAGACCCGCCGTTTTAATGAGGAAGCTTCCCAATTGGACAATGTGAAAATTCTCACGGTTTCTGTTGACCTTCCTTTTGCTCAAAAACGCTGGTGCGCAGCAGCTGGAGTAGAGAACGTTCAAACGCTATCCGATCACCGCGATCTTTCTTTCGGTAAAGCTTACGGTGTAGCAATTGAAGAGCTTCGTCTTCTTGCAAGAGCGGTTTTCGTTGTAGACAGCTCTGACAAAGTAACTTACGTTGAATACGTGGATGAAGTAACCAACCATCCAAATTATGAGGCGGCTATTGAAGCTGCAAAAGCTGCCAAGTAAAACAAGAAACTCCGGATTCTGATTCCGGAGTTTTTTAGCGGTATAATCTCCCATGATCAGCTTTTGTATATATGATTAAACGCATAAACAGTGCGGTTGCAGGATATTTAGGAGGAACGACAATGAACAGCAATCTTTCGAATGTGGAAAAATTATTTACGGTTATCGACCAATCGGCAGAAAGAATTAAACAGGAAGAGGAACTGACCTATTTGGATGCCCTTGTGGAAACCGGTGAAAATATGTTTCATAAAGAAATCCCTGAAGACGTGTCGCAAGTTACCAAAGTATTTTTAGAAAAGGAATACGCAAAGGTTAAGCTTGAAGCCATGAATCGGGAAGAAATCCGTAAAGCTTTTCAGCTGGCTGTATTGAAAGGGATGAAGGAAGCCATACAGCCGCATCATGCCATGACGCCGGATGCGGTTGGTATTTTTATCAGTTATCTTGTCCAAAAGCTGATGCCTTCCGCCAAAGAGTTTGCGTTGCTGGATCCTGCGGCAGGAGCGGGTAATTTGCTGACAACGGTTTTGAATCAATTGGAAGGCAATATAAAAAGCTTTGGCGTAGAGGTGGATGAAACCCTTTTGCGTCTGGCATGGATCATTTCCAATCTGCAAAAGCATAACGTGGAGTTTTATCATCAAGACAGCATTAAGCCGCTTTATGTGGAACCCGTGGATCTTGTGGTCTGCGATCTTCCTGTCGGTTTTTATCCAAATGATGAAGCAGCAAAAGAATTTATCGTTCATGCTAATGAGGGACACACTTATGCCCATCATCTGCTCATTGAGCAAAGCCTTCATTACCTGAAAGAATCGGGATTTGGGGTATTTCTTGTGCCCAATGGGCTGTTTTCCAGTGAACAGGCGCCTCTTCTTCAAAAAATGATTAAAGAAAAGGCCGTCATCATTGGGATGATTCAGCTTCCGCTAAGTCTTTTTAAACAGGAATCACAGGCAAAAAGCATCCTTCTTCTGCAGAAAAACGGGGAGAATACAGTGAAACCGAAACAGGCATTGCTGGTGGATCTGCCGTCGTTTTCCAAAAAGCAGGCCATTGCTAACGTGATGGACCAAATGAATGAATGGTTTAGCGAAGAACTTAAACGTCCATAAAAAAAGGCATTTATCCGCAATGGAAACGAATTCATTTCTGAAAAATACGAATATGCACGGAAAGCCTTTACAAACTTGAAATAAGCGAATAACGATGGTTAAATGGTTAAGGATATATTGAATTTATATTGAGAAGAAGTTCATGGTTACATGTACTTCTTTTTCATTGCTGTTAAGGAGCTAAAAGAATGGCTAAAATTATTGCAATCAATGCCGGGAGTTCTTCCTTAAAATTTCAATTGCTTGAAATGCCTGAGGAGCTGGTTCTCACAAAAGGCGTGGTTGAACGAATCGGATTAAATGACTCCATCTTCACGATTGAAGTGAATGGGGAAAAAATAAAAGAAGTAACGGAAATACCTGATCACGGAGTAGCTGTCAACATGCTGCTCAACAAACTGACAGATCACAGCATCATTTCCTCATATGATGAAATTGAAGGAATTGGACACCGGGTTGTACACGGTGGGGAACAATTTCATGATTCTGCGGTTATCACGGATCAAGTTCTTGAAGAAATTGAGGAGCTTTCTTTCCTTGCTCCCCTTCACAATCCTGCCAACGTGGTAGGCATTCGTGCTTTCAAGGAAGTACTGCCCGATGTTCCGTCTGTTGCTGTGTTTGATACAGCATTCCATCAGTCCATGCCTGAACAATCCTATTTGTACAGTTTACCATATGAATATTATGAAAAGTACGGAATCCGTAAATACGGCTTTCACGGAACATCCCATAAATATGTATCCGAGCGTGCAGCTGAACTGCTTGGCCGTCCGATTGAACAGCTTCGCCTGCTTTCCTGCCATTTAGGAAACGGAGCAAGTATTGCTGCCATTGAAGGTGGAAAATCGATTGATACTTCCATGGGCTTTACGCCACTTGCAGGTGTGGCCATGGGAACCCGTTCAGGAAACATTGATCCTGCGCTTATTCCGTATATTATGCAAAAAACAGGTCAAACCGCTGAAGAGGTACTGACCGTACTGAACAATAAAAGCGGTATGCTTGGTGTTTCTGGTTTATCTTCCGATCTTCGCGATATCGAGCAAAAAGCGAATGAAGGTAACGAGAGAGCAGAGCTGGCACTGGAAGTCTTTGCTTCACGCATTCATAAATACATCGGTTCTTATGCGGCACGCATGGCCGGAATCGATGCGATCATCTTTACTGCTGGTATTGGTGAAAACAGTGACACTGTTCGCGCAAGAGTGCTTCGCGGGCTGGAATTCATGGGAGTATACTGGGACCCCGCATTAAATAAAATTCGCGGCAGGGAAGCTTTCATCAGCTATCCGCATTCACCAGTAAAAGTCATCGTGATTCCTACAAACGAAGAAGTTATGATTGCCCGCGATACTGTACGACTTTCCAAATAAACATGACAAACCAAAGGACAGCCATAGATGGAGCTGTCCTTTTTCTTTTACGGATGTTCCTTCTTTTTGACTGGGATCCAAATTTTGCTTTTAAAGGTTGGCGATGTTATATCCTTTTGTTCATTCCACAAAATTTCGGCTTGCGGAACTTCAAGCAAAGCCCAGTCCCCTGCTGTCTTGACCGTTGTTGCTGCACCCATGTAATGATCCAGTTCTCCTTTCCCTTCCATTCTTTCCTCGGAAAAATGGTCTGAAGCGCTGATCAGTCCGGCTTTCTGTGCACGAAGATGCAGGGTGCAGGGGATTTATGTTATAAAGGATAAAAAGATTGTATAATAACTATAACAAATGCGAAATCGCAGGAGGTTGAATTGTGAGCCTAACGCCAAGAGAGGAAAAAGTATTCAATTCCATTCTTCAATGGGAGTCCAGTTATTTTGAATATGAGCCGTCAGACTTTGAAGCAACGTACGAACGATGGGTGAAGCAGCAGCTGAACCAATTGAACCCCGCCCTGATTGAAAAGATGAACAATGGTATTGATTCAGCTTTATTCCATGTTCATGCGCTGATCCAAAATTCCAGGCATCAAATGGATGTTCGGGAAAGGCTGTTATCAGAGGCGAGAATCTTTCATCCGGAAGCGGAAGAAATTGAAGATTTAAAAGTATGCTCCGTCGACCAGCTTACATATATTGCCCAACAACAGATTGCCAGAAGCCGGATGCTGTCGCTTGCCCAGGGAGGACTTTCGGGAACCGGTGGTTTATTGCTATTGGGAATCGACATTCCGGCAATGATTGCCCTGCAGGTTCGTTCCATTCAATACATTGCAATGAATTATGGATATGACATTCAAAAACCGTATGAAATGATGATGTCGCTCAAGGTGTTCCATGCATCCACTCTTCCTAAACGCTACCAGCATGAAAGCTGGGATGAACTGATGGAGGAAATCAGCAACGGAGAAACCGACTCCTTTTTTTATGTCGGAGATGAGTCGGTAGCTGATATTTCATGGCTGTCCATGCCTCTCAGACAGGGCATCAAGGGTCTGATCATTACGATGCTGAAAAAGAAGGTTGTCCAGGGAATTCCGCTTCTTGGAGTTCTGTTTGGGGCGGGAATGAACTACCAGAAGTCGAGGGAAGTTACAGAGTTTGCCCATAAATTTTATCAAAAACGCTTTTTAATGGATAAACAACTATAATTTTATGCATTTTATGTATACAACATACAAAAACACCCGATGATCAATTGATCACTATCGGGTGTTTTTTATTATGAATGAAGCCTTGCGCTAATATCCTGATGGGTACGGTACCAGAGCCACAAATCGTTAATTATGGAAGCGAGCTCCGCGATTTCCCAATTTAATCGGCAGGAGGTTTCGAAATTATCTTCTTCGCCAAGTGCTTCTTGTTTTTGATTTATGGTTTCTTCAATCCGTGCAATTCTTTCCGGAATGGTTCCGCGGACGGTTTCCCACTGTGCAAGGATTTCCGACTGTCTGGCTGCCGAATAGTCATCCCAGGGCTGCTCCAGGCGGGGCAGAGCAATGCCGAGCCGTCCATTAAATTCAAAATCAGATCTCATTTCCATCACCTCTGCTTCCATCATACATAATATAAAGAAGATGTAAAACTGAAATCCTATTAATAATTATACATTTTTATAAATAATTATTGAAATATGATTCAAGAGTTGGTATAGTGGTCTCAGAAGAAAAATTGAAGTTGCAAAGAGCAGCTTCTTTTATTTAACCGGTAATGCATAAAAATTAAATTTAAAGTATTTTAATACAAAGGAGTTTTTACAGAATGGCGAACAAAAAAGTAGTATTGGCATACTCAGGCGGATTGGATACTTCAGTAGCGATCAAGTGGCTTCAGGAAAAAGGTTACGATGTCATCGCACTTGGACTGGATGTAGGAGAAGGAAAGGACCTGGATTTTGTTAAAGAAAAAGCGTTGCTTGTTGGTGCTATTGAATCCATCAGCCTCGATGTGAAAAAAGAATTTGCACAGGAGTTTGTCCTTCCGGCTCTTCAAAGTCATGCAATGTATGAAGGAAAATACCCGGTGCTTTCTGCGTTATCCCGACCGTTGATCGCCAAAAAGCTGGTTGAGGTAGCTGAGGAATATGGAGCGCAGGCGGTAGCGCACGGCTGTACAGGAAAAGGAAACGACCAGGTTCGTTTTGAAGTTTCCATTTCTGCATTAAATCCAAATCTTGAAGTAATTGCACCGGTTCGTGAATGGGGCTGGTCACGTGATGAGGAGATTGAATATGCAAGAAAACATAATATTCCGATTCCGGCGACACTTGACAGCCCGTATTCAGTGGATCAAAATCTTTGGGGAAGAGCCAATGAATGCGGCATTCTGGAAGATCCATGGGTTGCACCGCCAGAGGACGCATATGATTTAACGGCAGCACTTGAAGATACACCGAACACACCTGAAATTATCGAAATTGCATTTGAAGAAGGTGTTCCTGTTGCGCTGAACGGGATACCGTACAGCCTGGAGCAATTGATTCTACATTTGAACAAGATAGCCGGAGCACATGGGATTGGGCGAATTGATCATGTGGAAAACCGATTGGTGGGTATTAAATCACGTGAAATTTATGAATGTCCTGCAGCCGTAACGCTTTTAAAAGCGCACCGAGAGCTGGAAGATATCACGCTTGTAAAAGAAGTAGCTCATTTTAAGCCGGTTGTTGAGAAAAAATTGACGGAAGTAATTTATGAAGGGCTATGGTATTCTCCAATTCGCCCTGCACTTCAGGCTTTTCTTGAACAAACACAAAAAACAGTAACGGGCGTGGTACGTGTCAAGCTGTTTAAAGGGCATGCCATTGTGGAAGGACGTAAGTCACCATTTTCCCTTTATGATGAAAAACTTGCCACCTATTCAACAGACGATACATTCAATCACCAGGATGCCGTAGGGTTTATTTCCCTATGGGGCTTACCAACCAAAGTAAGCAGCCAGGTAAAGCAGCAAAACGGGGTGAAAGCATGACCACAAAATTATGGGGAGGAAGATTTACCGAATCTGCCGAACAATGGGTCGATGAATTCGGTGCTTCCATCTCTTTTGATAAAGAACTAGTAGAAGAGGATCTTGCAGGCAGCATCGCCCATGTGACGATGCTTGCCAAATGCGGGATCATAACAGAAGAAGAAGCAGAGACCATTCGAAACGGACTTCAAACCCTTTTGAAAAAAGCACAGAACAATGAGCTTGAGTTCAAGGTGGACTTTGAAGATATTCACCTGAACCTGGAGAAGCTTCTTACGGATGAAGTTGGACCTGTAGGCGGAAAACTCCATACAGGCAGAAGTCGTAATGACCAGGTCGCTACTGATATCCATCTGTACATGAAAAAGCAGGTTTCTGCATTTATCGAACAGATTAATCAGCTGCAAACGGTGCTTCTTTCTCTGGCGGAGGAACATGTGGAAACCATCCTGCCGGGCTACACCCATCTGCAGAGAGCGCAGCCGGTTTCTTTCGCCCATCATTTGATGGCTTATTTCTGGATGTTCCAGCGAGATAAAGAACGCCTTTCAGACAGCATGAAGCGGATCGATGTGTCTCCACTGGGAGCTGGTGCGCTCGCAGGGACGACGTTTCCTATCGACCGTGAATACAGCGCCCAGCTTCTTGGGTTTGATGATATTTACCACAATAGCCTGGATGCGGTCAGTGACCGGGATTTCTTGATCGAATTCTGCAGCAATGCTTCGCTTGTTATGATGCATTTGTCCCGTTTTTGCGAGGAGCTGATTCTGTGGTCTTCACAGGAGTTTCAATTTGTTGAAATCAGTGATTCGTTCGCAACAGGGAGCAGCATGATGCCGCAAAAGAAAAACCCGGACATGGCAGAGCTGATCCGCGGGAAAACCGGACGTGTCTATGGCAGCCTCGTTTCCTTGCTGACCGTGCTAAAAGGACTGCCGCTTGCGTACAACAAGGATATGCAGGAAGACAAAGAACCCTTGTTTGACGCGGTGCATACGTTAAAAGGTTCAGTGGCCATTTTTACCGGCATGCTTGAAGGTCTTACTGTTAAATCCGAGAATATGCAAAAAGCTATTTCTTCGGATTTTTCAAATGCCACTGAACTCGCCGATTACCTGGTAAATAAAAACATTCCATTCCGCGAAGCGCATGAAATTGTCGGAAAGCTTGTGCTAACCTGTATTCAGAAGCAGATGTATTTACTGGATCTTCCGTTTGAAGAATACAAATCCGCTTCATCATGTTTTGAGGAAGATGTTTATGACGTCCTGCAGCCGAAAACCGTGGTATCCCGCCGGAATTCTGCAGGCGGAACCGGGTTTGAAGCCATCAGATCTCAATTGGAAGTGGCGAAGACTAAAATTTAACCAGCCAAATTGTGGCACGCTAATCTACCCTCTCGTGGTGAACACTAAGTTAAACCCGAGAAGGAGGACAAAAGTATGCCCAAACAAGAAAAACCTGTTTCCTTTACATCCTTTGATCAGGAAGATGAGATAACCATACAGCAGCAAATCAACGAATCGTATCAGAGCGGAGTCGTTGACTATGTAGATCAAGGCCATTCAAAAAAAGAATGGGAAGACGACGAAAGTCTTGAATCCTGACAGGCAAAAAAGCACCTGGATAACCCAGCGTGCTTTTTTGTTTTGCAGAGATGAGAAGTGCCACACATTTAACTGGTGTCCGGAATAGACTTAGTTAAGAAGAAATGGTTACAATGATAATGAAGGATCAGAGTTTTTGGAGGTGGTACAGTGAGGCATGCCATTGTCACAGCAGGATCAAAAGGATTAGGCAAAAAAGTATCAGAGCAGTTAATCAAGCAGGGGTGTTCCGTCACTGTCAACTATCGAAGTGATGAACAGGCCGTAAGTAAGCTGAAGCAGGAATGGGAGTTGTATGAAGACCGTATCCAATACATAAAAGGCGATGTAACCAAAAAAGAGGATATCTCCCATATCTGTGAAAGTGCTCTGGATCAATTTGGACGTATCGATTATTTAATTAACAATGCAGGACCTTATATATTTGAACGAAAAAAACTGGCTGACTATGAAGATCATGAATGGTATGAAATGATCGACGGAAATTTAAGCTCAGTGTATCACTTTTTAAAATGTACGATACCGGTTATGAGAAAAAATGGTTTCGGACGCATCATCACCTATGGGTTTCAAGACGCAGAGTACACTCCGGGCTGGGTCTATCGTTCAGCCTTCAGTGCTGCAAAGGTGGGGCTCGTATCGTTGACCAAAACCATCGCGCTTGAGGAAGCGGAACATGGCATTACGGCAAACATGGTCTGTCCCGGCAACATTGTTGGAGAGATGAAGGAAGCGGGTATAGAAGAAGCAAGGATGATTAGAGACCAGGACACACCAATTGGACGTTCGGGAACAGGTGAAGATATCGCCAGACTGATCGCTTTCTTGTGTGAAGAAAATTCGGATATGATTACAGGCAGTATCATTTCAGCGACCGGCGGACTGGATGTCATCAACCGCCACCGGAAATAGGAAGTTTTTTAGTATTTTTTTGCTCGAATGCTAAGACTAGACATTAATACGTCATTACATAAATAATCATTGGTCTCAAAGAGGAGGATGGAAAATGAAAATCGGTGTTCCCACAGAAGTGAAAAATAATGAGAACCGTGTGGCGATGACGCCGGCCGGTGTATTGAACCTGGTGGCATCCGGGCATGAAGTGTATATTCAGAGCGGTGCGGGTGAAGGATCTGGCTTTCATGATTCTGAGTATGAAAAAGCGGGAGGAACGATTGTGCAGACCGCTGATCACGCCTGGGCCATGGACATGGTGATGAAGGTAAAAGAACCGCTGCCTGAAGAGTATATTTATTTCAGGGAAGGACTGATCTTATTCACTTATCTTCACCTTGCGCCAGAGCCGGAACTGACAAAAGCATTGATTGATAAAAAAGTAGTGGGCATCGCCTATGAAACCGTGCAGCTGCCAAACCGCTCACTTCCGCTTCTCACCCCGATGAGTGAGGTGGCAGGGAGAATGGCGGCGCAAATCGGCGCACAATTTCTTGAAAAGCCAAAGGGCGGAAAAGGCATCCTGCTTGGAGGAGTTCCGGGGGTGAAACGCGGAAAGGTAACCGTCATCGGCGGCGGCGTAGTTGGAACAAACGCTGCAAAAATAGCGATGGGGCTTGGAGCTGATGTGACCATCATCGATTTAAATCCTGAGCGGTTAAGACAGTTGGATGACATCTTCGGAGCAGAGATTAACACCCTGATCTCCAACCCGTTAAACATCGCTCTATCTGTAAGTGAATCCGACCTGGTAATCGGCGCTGTATTGATTCCGGGAGCTCGGGCGCCCAAACTTGTAACAGAGGAAATGATCAAATCCATGAAGCCGGGATCGGTCATTGTAGATGTAGCCATCGACCAGGGTGGTATCTTTGAAACCGTTGATAAAATCACCACCCATGATCATCCGACGTATGAAAAACACGGAGTGGTTCATTACGCGGTCGCCAACATGCCGGGAGCGGTTCCACGGACATCAACGATGGCGCTTACAAATGTCACCGTACCTTATGCGGTCCAAATCGCAAATAAAGGGTACAAAGAAGCCTGCCGGAAAAATGAGGCTCTGCTTATGGGGATTAATACACTTGAAGGCTATGTGACATACGAAGCGGTGGCAGAAGCGCACGGTCTTGAATATAAGTCGGTTCATGAGTTTATTGATAAAGATTGATACAAAAGAAAACCAGCGAATCCATCTTGGATCCGCTGTTTTTTCTGATTAGTTTACAATGACAAGTTCCTTGGTGAATTGTGTAAGGCATTCGTGGCCGCTTTCTGTTATGTAAACATCGTCCTCGATCCTTACACCACCCACATCCGGAAGGTAAATACCCGGTTCGATGGTATAAACCATTCCTTCAACCAGTTTTTCGTTATTTTTTTCGTTCATGGAAGGGTGCTCGTGAACGTCAAGCCCAAGCCCATGACCGATGCGGTGAGGGAAGTAGTCGCCGTATCCCGCTTCTTCGATGACCCGTCTTGCAGCAAGGTCTAGATCACCCACGCGGGTTCCCGGTTTGCTCAGATCCAATGAGGCCTGCTGGGCTTTTTTCACCACTTCATAAATTTCTTTTTGCTTTTCGGAAGCCGACTGGTAGGCAACGGTCCGGGTAATATCCGAGCAATATCCATCAACCACCACTCCAAGATCAAAAAGGACAAAGTCTCCTGGCTGGATTTCTTTTAATCCGGGATTGCCGTGTGGCATCGCGGACTTTTCCCCTGCCAGAATGGTTGTGGAAAAGGACATTTCTGCCGCCCCTTTTTTCTTGAGTGCATATTCCACTGTAGCGACGAGCTCAAGCTCTGTTACTCCTCTGCCTATGGCTGCGATTCCTGTTTCTATGCCAAAGTCGGCCAGACGTGCTGCTTCGCGGAGAATGGAAATTTCATCTTTGCTTTTGACAAGCCTCATGGCATTCAGCTCATGCTCCACGGACACAAGGGATGCGTTTGGAAAAAGATTTAACAGCTGCATACCGCGATGATAGGAGAGATGCTCTTTTTCCACGGCAATGGATTCCACAGAAGAAATGCCGCGGCCGGAAATGGCTTCCGAAATCATTTCCCATGGATTATCCGTATCGGAAAAGCCCAGAATCTCATGCTTCCATCCTGCATTTTTTGCCTGTAGTACTTCCATTCCTGGACAAATGAGAACGGGCTCTTTATCCGGAAATACAAATACACCGAGCAAGCGCTCGTGAGGGAAACAGCGAAATCCCGTTAAATAATAAACATTGGCGGTTGAAGTTACAAATGCGCCTTGTATGTTTTGCTCTTTCAGCCAGGTTGAGAGTGCTTCGATTTTTTGCATAATGTATCTTCCTTTCCTATGTATGGCTATTCATTGATATTTGAAGTACGCTTTCAATGTATCACTTCAATGGGGGGTTGTAAACGAACCGCCTCTGTAAAAGTCCGTTTAAGATCTGTGAAAACAGGTAATGAGAAGGAAATGAAGGCTGTAATTGCGAAATGAATTACAGATAACTATTAAAGGAGATGTGAAGTAATGAAATTAACGTTCCATGGACAATCTGCACTAGAGATTACCACTGAAAAACATTCCATATGGGTTGACCCTTTTATTTCAGGCAACACCTTTTGTGATGTGGAGATTGATGACGTAAAGCCGGATGTTATTCTTCTGACCCACGGACATAATGACCATGCCGGTGATGCAGAGGAAATTGCCAAACGGAATAACAGCCTGATTGTAGCGCCGTTTGAGCTGGCCGAATATTTTGGTACCAAGGGCTTGAACGTTCATCCCATGCATATTGGCGGCGGCTATCAGTTTGAATGGGGATATGTAAAGTGGACGCAGGCTTTCCACGGATCCAGCTTTACCGAAGAAGACGGAACGGTTGTCTATACAGGCATGCCGGCGGGACTTCTCTTTACATCAGAAGGAAAAACGATTTATCACGCAGGCGATACGGCCTTGTTCTCGGATATGAAGATGATCGGCGAACGCAATGATATTGATGTGGCCTTTTTACCGATCGGGGATAATTTCACGATGGGGCCAGAAGATGCGGCAACCGCGTCGGAGTGGCTTAATGCGAAATTGACAGTGCCTATTCATTACAATACGTACCCTGTGATTGAACAGGATCCCGACAAGTTTGTCGCATCTTTAAAAGGAGACGGCAAGGTCCTTAAACCGGGAGAATTTATTGAACGATAGGATACGCTCTGCTTCTGCCTCCTTGTCAACATGCATAGCATTAGACAAGGGGGTTTTTTTATGATGGCCAATCACACCATGTTTAAAGCACTTTCTTTATTGGCGCTGCTGGTTTACGGTATTCCGCATTTGAATTTTTCTCAGACAGGAAGTCCGGCTTTTGTTTTCTCGGTTGTTTGGCTCGGTTTCGCACTTGTGGCATTCATAGCACAGACGAAGAAATTATGGATGACGCTGGTTTTTGTTCTTGAACTGCATCAACGACCAAAAGGTGATAATCCCGAGCATTCCGGGCAGTCCTTCCTGAAGAATCATTGAGTTTCTGTTTCAATGTCTGTATAATCTGTATTAATCAACTATAGTAGAACAGATAAAACAGAAGCCAAAAGGAACGGTGGATAACGTGGCTACCAAACATGAACAAATTATTGAATACATCGAATCCCTTGAAATCGGCTCCAAAATTTCTGTACGGCAGATCGCCAAAGCGCTTTCCGTAAGTGAGGGCACTGCCTACAGAGCCATTAAAGAAGCTGAGAATCAAGGTGTGGTCAGCACAATTGAACGTGTTGGAACCATCCGTATTGAGCGGAAATTGAAGGAAAATATTGAAAAACTGACCTTTGCCGAGGTGGTTAACATTGTGGACGGCCAGGTGCTCGGCGGCAGAGAGGGATTACATAAAACACTAAACAAATTTGTCATCGGCGCGATGAAGCTGGATGCCATGATGAGATACGTGGATCCGGGAAGCCTCCTGATTGTCGGTAACCGTGAAAACGCCCATGAATTGGGACTGAACTCCGGGGCAGCTGTACTCATAACTGGAGGGTTTGATACAACAGATGAAGTGAAACGGCTGGCGGATTCCCTGAAACTTCCTGTTATTTCTTCGAGCTATGACTCCTTCACCGTGGCGACCATGATCAACAGGGCGATTTATGACCAGCTTATCAAAAAGGAAATCGTACTCGCTTCGGATATACTGATACCGGCAGAAAAGACCCACCTGCTCACCACGTCAGATAACGTGGAAAAATGGTACGAACTCAATCAGAAAACACAGCATAGCCGTTATCCGGTCATTGACAGCCAGATGAAAGTGGTTGGCATCGTAACGTCAAAAGACATCATTGGTATGGAGCGGTCTTTAATGATCGATAAGGTCATGACCCGCTCACCCATTACGGTCACTCATAAAACGTCTGTTGCTTCCTGCGCTCATATTATGATTTGGGAGGGCATTGAGCTACTGCCAGTGGTGAACAACGCACAGAAGCTGCTCGGGATTTTGACGCGGCAGGATGTATTGAAATCCATGCAAATGATCCAGAAACAGCCTCAGGTCGGGGAAACCTTTGACGATTTGATTACCGCCTCCATTACGGAAGTCAAAGACGGACAAGCTCCAAGATACAAGTTCGGGGTTACCCCGCAAATGACCAACTACCTCGGGACCGTTTCATACGGCGTCATGACAACCCTTGTTATTGAAGGAGCCAGCCGCGCCCTAAGAAAGATTAAAAAAGGGGACATCGTGGTTGAGAACCTGACGTTTTATTTTATCAAACCTGTGCAGATGGAAAGTACGATCGAAATCGTTCCGCGCGTACTCGAAGTCAGCCGGAAGTTCGGAAAAGTGGATGTGGAATTGTATCATGAGGGTGCAGTCGTGGGTAAAGCCCTTTTGCTTGCCCAGTTGATCGGACATCGCTCCTAACGAAAAAACGGCTCAGGATCATCATCCGCTGAGCCGCTTTTTATATTAAGACTGTGCGTTTTGTGCTTCTTCTATGGCCAAAGGCAGAAAATGCTTGTACATTTTATAGCCCTTAACCAATAAAAACAAGCCGTAAACAGAAAAAATGATAGCAATCCAAAGCTGGATTTTATCTTCGACCATGGTGAACTCGTTCAAACCGAATGAAAGCAAGAAGATACCAAGTGCCATTTTGGCTTTGGTACCAATCCAGTTTTTTTCATAAACAGCTCTGGAACGGACTTCTTTTACTTTATAAAAAATGTAAAATGAAAGAGAAACTACAATCAGGATAACAAATAACGGCATATGTCTACTAACCTCCAAGTTCGTTGTCCATCTCCATTGTAATGGTTGATGAGAAGAATTGCCATATGGTTAGTCAAAGAAAAGGGAGAGAATTCTATGAAAGACGCTATTCTTGAAACGATCAAAAGCTACAATAAAATCGTCATCCACCGCCATATCCGTCCGGACCCTGATGCGCTTGGTTCCCAGGGTGGACTTGGAGCCATTTTAAAAGCCAGTTTTCCAGAAAAAGAGATTTACCTGGTGGGGGAAGAAGATCGAGCATTAACGTTTTTGGTGCAAATGGATCAGATTACTGATGATACCTATAACGGTGCGCTTGTGATTGTATGTGATACGGCAAATTCCCCTCGAATCAGTGATCAGCGATACTCGCTCGGCGACAAACTGATTAAAATTGATCATCATCCCAATGAAGAGCCATATGGTGACCTTGTCTGGGTGGATACCAGTGCCAGTTCTGTCAGTCAGATGATTTTCGAGTGGTTCGAGCATGAAAAAGAAAATGGTCTGATTCTGAACAAAGAGGCTGCCCGGTTGTTGTTTGCGGGTATAGTAAGTGATACCGGACGATTTTTATACCGGAATACTACAGACAGAACTTATTATGCCGCAGGAGAGCTTGTGAGGAAAGGAATTCCAACAGGCGAAATCTTTGAAAATCTGTATAAAGTGAAAGAAAGTACGGCGAGATTGAATGGCTATGTTCTTCAAAATTTTACTGTGATTGACGGCATCGCCGGTTACATTCATCTTGAGAAGGAGACGCTCGAAGAGTACGGCGTAAGTGTGAGTGAAGCCTCCCAGCTCGTGAACGCGTTTGCCAATGTGGAGGGAATTGTGGCGTGGGTGTTTTTTGTTGATGAACCCAATCAGATTCGTGTCCGCCTTCGCTCAAAAGGTCCGGTGATCAATCGATTGGCAATGAAATACAACGGCGGCGGCCACCCGATGGCTTCAGGAGCAACGGTTTACAGTGAAGAAGAAACAAAACAAGTTGTTTCCGATTTGGTAGAACTGTGCAAAGAGTTTGTAACGGGCCGCTAAACCAGCAGGATGACATAAAGAAAAAACAGCTCGATGCAACTGCCCCTGGTAACAGGTCAGCAGTTCAACGGCTGTTTTTTGTTTGCTATGCACGCATTTAAATCCATTAGGATTTCTCGGGAATAAACCAGGAGCCAAGGTCTGTTGTGTCTTCGTGAACAGGAATATTCAGCTTCATCAGTTCTTTTTTGATGAGTTCTGCCACTTCTTTTGTTTCTGCAAAAGCAGAAAAGCCATTCTGGATTTTTTTGACTTGTTCGCGAGCGATTTCTTTACGGTTAATAATCAAGCGAAATACCCCCTATTCATTCTTGCTTTCTTTTATTGTAAACAATCCGGTATGAAAAAGCCAACAGATTATTTGAATTGTCAAAAAACAGGAAATACGAATTATTTTTGGGATGAGCAGATTATCCTTCGGGAATGATTTTTATGTGAACCTCGAGTGTCGTGAACAAAAAAAGATAAGTAACAATGACTTTGTAGCTTTCGCCGTCGACTTCATACCCTTTGTTTTCAATAGCCTTGTAAAGGAGCATACGGGTTTTATCGACGGATTCAATATCTTCACCGAGGAGGTTTTCCAGCTGATCCTGTACGGATTCTGATATTTCGTAGACTTTGAGCTGCGGCAGTCTGAGTGTATCATTGTTCGTTACGTATACTTTTATTTTCTGAACCCTTAATTGCTTTTCGTTTTCCTCATTGCTTTTTTCATAGGTATCTTTCCATTGGGCGATTTGTTCTTTAAGGTCAGCGATATGGGACGCTTGATTCTTGATGGTGCTGACATAATGTTCTACCGTCAGCCCATACTGTATTAAAAAGAAGACCCATCCCAGTATAATTCCAAGCATCATCCCGGCAAAAAAGCGCTGATATCCTTTTCGGTTAAAAAAAGGGGGGATTCTCATCTCAGTTCAGATTCTCCTGTGTCAGCCATTGCAAAAGAAGCATGGCGGTATTGGCTCCGGCCATGGCGATAAAGATGATAATCAGCTGTTTAATGATTTCGTAGGTTGCACCATTTAAAAAGCTTCGTTCAAAATTCGTAATGGTGTCAAACGTACCTCCCATTGCAGCCACGATGGCCCAGATTTTCAGTTTTTTTGCAAGATCCACTGTCTCCATGAGAGGGGCTTTCCCTACCAGGAAGGCGGCGAGGCCGCCGATAATGGCGCCACCGAGAATGACGCCGAAAGCGATAAAAAAGGTAATGATAATACTCGAAAGAAACTCTCTCACACGTCACTCCTCCTTTTTTATTATTATTATGGACACGCTCTGCCGAATATGCTTATTTTCTAAAGGAGGCACGGATGTACTATAATAGAAGACAAATGAGCGATAAGGAAGTGATGCAATGACATTTGTTCCGTTGCATATACATACAGAATACAGTCTGCTTGAAAGTTCCAGTCGCCTGAATTCCCTGGTGAACCGCGCAAAAGAGCTCGGGTACAAAGCGCTGGCGATTACGGACAAGCTGAATATGTACGGGGTGATCCCCTTTTATAAAGCCTGTAAAAAGCAGGGCATTAAGCCGATCGTTGGCGTTGAGGTCACCATTCTTTTAAACCCGGTGTTCGATACAAGAAAAAGACCGGAAACCGGCAAGCTGCTTCTTTATGCACGAAATGAAGAAGGCTATATGAATCTTTTGAAAATCAGCACAAAGCTGATGAAAGACCCGGCTTCTTTTCCAAGTCTGCAAAAAGATGTGTTGAGCGCAAATAAAGAGGGGCTGCTCCTCATCTCTTCCGGAACTGAAGGAGAAGTGCAGCAGCTGATTCTCCAGGGAGAAAAGGAGAGAGCGAGGGAAGTTTGCCGGCTTTATCAAAGCTGGTTTGGTCCACACGTTTACCTCGGGGTGGAAGACCATGGAACCGGGAAAGAAAAAAATATCAATTTTGAGATGGAGCAGCTCTCCAAAGAGGAAAACATTCCACTTACCGCTGCACATGAAATCTATTATGTGAAACCGGAAGAAGCGGAATCGCAGGAGGTGCTGCTCTGTATTAAAAACGGTCAGAAGCTTGGGGATTCGGATAGGGAAATGCTCCCAACCGATGAGTTTTACCTGCTGTCACCCGATGAGATGGAAACCCGGTTCAGCCACCTTCCAGATGCTTTGGCTGCCTCAGAAAAAATTGCGTCTGAGTGCAATGTCGATCTTGTATTCAATCAGCAGTTGATTCCTAAATATCCGCTGCCCGAAGGAACAGCATCCACCGACTACCTGAAGACGATTTGCCTGAAAGGCGCGGCTGCCCGATATGGGGAACCAGATGCCAGAGTTCTTGAACGGCTGGACTATGAGCTCGACATTATCCGGAAAATGAAATTTGATGATTATTTTTTAATTGTCTGGGATTTTATGAGATTTGCACATCGTTCCGGCATGATCACAGGACCCGGACGAGGGTCGGCGGCAGGCTCGCTTGTCGCTTATGTGCTCTATATTACCGAAGTGGACCCTATTGAGCATGATCTGCTATTTGAACGATTTCTTAATCCGGAACGTGTAACCATGCCGGATATCGATATTGATTTTCCGGATGTTCGAAGAGATGAAGTGCTTCAATATGTGAAAGAGAAATACGGAGAAGAACGGGTCGCTCAAATCATCACGTTTGGAACCCTCGCGGCCAAAGCGGCAATCCGTGATACGGCCCGGGTGCTTAACCTCCCGGGGAATCTGGTGGACTCGGTTTCCAAACAAATTCCCTCACGCCCGGGTATGACACTGGCACGGGCAACAGAAGAGTCGTTTGGGCTGCAAAAGCTGATGAATGAAAATCCGACTGTGAAAAAACTGATGGACGTGGCTGCTACGCTTGAAGGCTTGCCGCGCCACGCTTCCACACATGCAGCCGGGGTAATCATAAGCGGTCGGCCACTTACGCATTATACTCCCCTGCAAACCGGGCATGAAGGCATATCTCTTACACAGTACAGCATGGAATGGCTTGAGGAGATCGGATTGCTTAAAATGGATTTTCTCGGCTTGCGAAATTTAACGTTGCTGGAGCAAATCTGCACGCTCGTTGAAAAAGGTACAGGAACGACCGTCCATCTGGGCAGCATTCCGTTTGATGATAAGGCAACCTTTGAAATGTTGGGCAAAGGCGATACAACAGGGATTTTCCAGCTGGAATCTGACGGAATGCGAAGAGTCCTGCAGCAGCTGAAGCCAACGGAATTTGAAGATATTGTCGCCGTGAACGCGCTTTACCGGCCGGGCCCAATGCAGAATATTCCGGATTATATTGAGGGGAAGCATGGGACGCGAAAGGTACAATACCGGCATCCGGATCTTGAACCCATTCTAAAACCAACCTATGGCGTTATTGTGTATCAGGAACAGATCATGAAAATCGCCTCAAAAATGGCAGGCTTTTCTTTGGGTGAAGCCGACCTGCTGCGACGGGCCGTAAGTAAAAAGAAGCGGGATGTGCTCGATCGGGAAAGAGAGCATTTTGTTAAAGGCTGTCTTGATCATGGGCATGACCAGGAGACGGCGAACGGCCTTTATGATCTCATCGTCCGGTTTGCTGATTATGGATTTAACAAAAGCCATGCGGTCGCATATAGTGTTATCGCGTATCAGCTGGCCTATTTGAAAGCCAATTATCCGCTTTACTTCATGGCGGCTTTGTTGTCCAGTGTAACGGGAAATCCTGAAAAAATTGAACAGTACCGGAAAGAATGTACAGAAAAGAAGATACAGGTGCTTCCGCCCTCGATCCGACACAGCTTTCTCCATTTTACTGTGGAAGGAGATTGTGTTAGATTTGGTCTGTTGTGCATAAAAAATGCAGGTTATCAAGCAATCAAGCACTTGATTGAAGCAAGGAGCAAGCATCCGTTCACTGATTTGTTCGATGTTTGTGCTTATTCGCCCGCCAGGCTGGTGAATAAGCGGACACTTGAATCCCTGATTTTTGCCGGAGCATTCGATGATTTTGGACAGGATAGGGCTTGTCTTCTGGCTACTCTGGACCGGGCCATTGAGTATGGAGAAAAAATTCAGGCGTACCGGGAAGAAAATCAGATACAGCTGTTTGGGGAACACGACAGCGTAGAGAAGCCCGGCTATGTAGAAGTGCCTCCGTTCAAGGAGCCGGAACGTCTGAAGTTCGAGCATGAAGCCCTTGGCTTTTACCTTAGCGGCCATCCGCTGAAAAAGTTTCAGCGCATAATGGAACAGTATGGGCTCCTTTCCATCAGTGAAGCGTCAAACACCCCGGCGAAGTCCAATGTGCGCCTTGGCGTCATGATCACGAAGGTAAGAGCGATTAAAACAAAAAAGGGAGACCTGATGGCTTTTATTTCGGGAAGTGATGAATCGGGAGAAATGGAATTTGTGGCTTTCCCGAATGCCTATAAAACCTATCATGACCTTTTTCAAAAAGGAGCTTTCCTCTTGATTGAGGGAACCATGGAGGAAAAGAGCGGGTCAAGGCAGGTTTTGATTAATAAAGCCAGCCTCCTTTCGGACGTCAGTGAAAGAAAGCAGCCTTCCGGGGAACAAATTTTGTATCTCAAACTTCAAAAGAACCTTTCTCCGGCCGTGCTGAGCCAATTAAAAGCAAGGCTGAATACGAGCCGGGGAGAAGCCCGGGTGATTCTGTATTATGAACAGGATCGAAAAAGCATGAAGCTGGCACAGTCAGTCGCTCCAACCCATGAATTTTTGTCAGAAATCAGGGGGCTGATTGGTGCAGAAAACGTGGTGTTAAAAGGAAGGTAATGTCTTTACAGCTTGCCTTCATCTGTTATAATAAATAGGTCAATGGTGGTCTGACCACCAAAAAAGGCTGATAAAATATACTGGATATTTGCACCGCTTTGAAACAGACATTGCTTCACCAATTCTTTTTACGCTAACTTAATTCATTAAAATTAGGAGATGAACGGATGTCTATATTACGAGAAGAAGCACTGCACATGCACAGAGTAAACAAAGGGAAACTGGAATCAACTCCTAAAGTTCCGGTAAGAAATGCAAAGGATTTAAGCCTTGCGTATTCTCCGGGAGTCGCAGAACCATGCAAAGATATCTATGATGACAAATCCAAGGTCTACGAATATACCATGAAGGGCAATACTGTTGCTGTAGTTTCCGACGGAACCGCTGTTCTTGGACTGGGCAACATCGGACCGGAAGCGGCCATGCCTGTTATGGAAGGAAAAGCTGTTCTTTTTAAGAGCTTTGCCGGTGTGGATGCGTTCCCGATCTGCCTGAATACAACGGATATCGATAAAATTGTTGAAACGGTTAAGCTGCTCGAGCCTACCTTTGGCGGAGTTAACCTGGAAGACATTGCGGCTCCAAATTGCTTTTTGATAGAAGAACGATTGAAAAAAGAGACGAATATCCCTATTTTTCATGATGACCAGCACGGCACGGCAATCGTTACACTTGCAGGCCTTGTTAATGCTTTGAAGCTCTCAAACCGTCAGATGTCTGAGATCAAGGTTGTAGTGAATGGGGCAGGTGCTGCCGGAATCGCTATCATTAAGCTTTTGGACCGCTTTGGTGTAAAAGACATTGTAATGTGCGATACTAAGGGTGCGATTTATGAAGGTCGTCCGTTTGGCATGAACAGCGTAAAAAGCGAGGTTGCTAAATTCACCAACCGCTCCAAAAAGGAAGGAACCCTTCAGGAAGTCATCGCCGGCACCGATTTGTTCATCGGCGTGTCAGTTGAAGGGGCATTAACGGAGGAAATGGTTCGCTCCATGAATGAAAACCCGATCATCTTCGCCATGGCGAATCCTACGCCTGAAATTATGCCTCGAAATGCGAGAGAAGCAGGAGCTATGGTTATTGGGACTGGCCGTTCCGATTTTCCAAACCAGGTAAATAACGTACTTGCTTTTCCGGGGATTTTCCGAGGTGCTCTTGATGTCCGGGCAACCCACATCAATGAAGAGATGAAGATCGCTGCGGTGCATGCCATTGCGAACCTTGTGGCAGAATCAGAACTGAATCCTGATTATGTAATTCCGGCACCATTTGATCCACGTGTAGCACCAGCAGTTGCCGCAGCAGTGGCAAAAGCGGCTATGGAAACTGGTGTTGCCAGAATCAAAGCGGATCCCGAAAAAATCGCTGAAAAAACCATGCAGCTTTCATTGATTGGTAAGGAATAAGCGATTCTCGAGGGAGGCTGGACAGTTGTCAGGCACATCTGAAAAGGTCTATGTTGAGATCATAAAAAAGATTAAATCCATTATTGAAGAAGACGATCTGCAAGCCGGTGATAAACTTCCGTCGGAGCGAGAGCTTACAGACCGCCTGCATGTTGGGCGCTCCTCTGTAAGAGAGGCGTTGCGTTCACTTGAGCTTCTGGGGCTTATTGAAACCCGCAGAGGTGAAGGGACGTTTATAAAGCCTGCCACGGGCCACCGGCTTGTGGAGGTTCTTGCTTCTTTTATTTTGCACGATCAAAAGGCCAGGCAGGATCTTCTGGAAACCAAGTCTATTATTATCAGAGATTGTATAGAATTAGCTGTACAGAGAGTTCGTCCAGAGGATATTGAGTACCTGAATGTCCTCATCCGGGAGATCGAACGCACGGAGCATGACAGAGATGTGCAGCAGCTGATTCTCCGGTTTCAGGAATCTGTCATCAAATTATGCAATAATCATTTGCTGTACAGGCTGTGGGTTGAGTTATCAGACTACGGACTGTCAGTTCATCAACATTCATTTCTTCTTCATTCAGGGGAATGCTCGCAACTATTGGAGCACTTAAAGAACGGGGACAGCAAGAATGTAATTCAGCTAATGTCACAGACGATGTGAGATTAAGTTTACACAGTATGGGTGGTGTTATTTTGTTAAAGGATTTTTTCGCCAAGAAGAAGAAATATGCCACGATTCCTACCGAAAAAATGAAACATGATGTACCTGAGGGACTGATGACCAAGTGTCCCGAATGCAAACACATCATGTATACAAAAGAGTTAAAGAAAAACTTGCTTGTATGCCAATCCTGCCATTATCATTATCCGATGTCTTCCTTCGAACGAATTGGAAGTCTTGTGGACGAAGGCAGTTTCACAGAATACGACCGGAACATGATATCGGAGAATCCGCTGGAGTTTCCAGGATATCTGGAAAAATTAGAAAGTGACAGAATGAAAACAAAAATCAATGAAGCGGTTGTCACTGGAGACGCGACCATTAATGAAAATCCAGTTGTTATTGCCGTCATGGATTCGCGTTTCAGAATGGGCAGCATGGGCTCTGTGGTTGGAGAAAAGATCACAAGAGCTATTGAGCAGGCTATAGAGAAAGAGCTTCCGTTTATCATCTTCACCGCTTCCGGTGGTGCAAGGATGCAGGAAGGAATCCTGAGCTTGATGCAGATGGCCAAGACGAGTGTTGCGCTTAAAAGGCACAGTGACCGCGGGCTGCTGTTTATTTCTGTCATGACCCATCCGACAACGGGCGGGGTATCTGCAAGCTTTGCTTCTGTTGGAGATTATAATTTTGCAGAGCCTAAAGCGTTGATTGGCTTTGCCGGCCGCCGGGTCATCGAGCAGACAATCCGCGAAGACCTGCCGGAAGATTTCCAGACGGCAGAATTTTTGCTGAAGCACGGTCAGCTTGATAAGGTTATACCAAGACATGAAATGAAAGAAACACTGACAAATGTATTGAAAATCCACTCAGGAAGGAGGGCATAAACATGGTTGGAGAGTTGGAGTTCGAACGTCCGATTACAGAACTGAAAAAGAAGATCGCAGAACTTAAATCGTTTATGGATGAAAAGGGAATTGACCTAACCGATGAAATCACTTCACTTGAAGAAAGGCTGAGCGCTCTTCAAAACGATACGTATGAAAATATGAGCGCATGGGACCGTGTTCAAGTTGCCCGCCATCCTGAGCGTCCGACAACCCTTGATTACATCTCTTATCTTTTTAAAGATTTCATTGAATTGCATGGCGACCGCCTCTACGGAGAAGATGAGGCGATTGTCGGGGGAATTGGCATGTTCCATGACCAGCCCGTTACTGTGATTGGACAGCAGCGCGGCCGTGACACAAAAGAAAACATCAGGCGCAACTTCGGCATGCCGCATCCGGAAGGATACCGCAAAGCCCTTCGTTTGATGAAGCAGGCAGAGAAGTTCTCACGCCCGGTTATTTGCCTGATGGATACAAAAGGAGCATTTCCCGGGAAGTCAGCTGAAGAAAGAGGACAGAGTGAAGCCATTGCCAGAAACCTGGTGGAAATGGCGGGTCTTCATGTACCCATTATTTGTATCGTTATCGGTGAAGGTGCAAGCGGCGGAGCCCTTGGCATCGGAGTAGGCAACCATGTTCACATGCTGGAAAACTCCTGGTACTCTGTTATTTCACCTGAAGGTGCGGCTTCTATTCTTTGGAAGGATTCCACAAAGGCCAAACTTGCGGCAGAGTCGATGAAAATTACAGCTCCGGATCTGAAGGAACTCGGAATTATCGATGAAATGATCCCCGAAGTTAAAGGCGGAGCACATCATGATCCCGAAGAACAGGCGAAGCGAATCGAAGCGGTTATTCAGTCATCGCTTGAAGAACTGATGAATTTGTCGGAAGAAGAGCTGGTGGAACAGCGCTATGAAAAGTATAAAAATATGGGAGAATTTACGTTTGTAAACGATTCCATTGCTGTGAAATAAGGAATGTGCTTTCTCTGTGACGAGAAAGCACATTTTTTGTCGTTTGTTGTCTATTGTGTTGAAGTTTTGAACATGATATTTTAATAAGATGAGAATACAGGAGAGGTGGAAGCTAAATGAAGCGAATTGGGGTTCTTACGAGTGGAGGAGATTCACCAGGTATGAACGCTGCCATTCGTGCTGTAGTTCGTAAGGGGATTTTTCATGATCTTGAGGTTTATGGCATCTATAATGGTTATGCTGGCTTGATTGCGGGTAACATTACTAAATTGGAAGTGGGCTCTGTGGGAGATATTATTCACAGAGGCGGCACCATGCTTCGTACAGCAAGATGCGAAGAATTCAAAACGTCTGAAGGACAGGCTAAAGGTATTGAGCAGCTAAAGAAATTTGGCATCGAAGGTTTGGTTGTCATTGGAGGAGACGGTTCTTTTCAAGGAGCGAAAAAACTCTCCGAAGCCGGGTTTCCAACGATTGGTTTGCCAGGAACCATTGACAATGATATTCCGGGAACCGATTTTACGATTGGATTTGATACAGCATTAAATACTATAATTGAAGCGATCGATAAAATTCGAGATACTGCAACTTCCCATGACAGAACCTATGTCATTGAAGTTATGGGGCGCGATGCAGGGGATCTGGCCTTATGGGCAGGTCTTGCTGACGGTGCAGAATCCATTCTTATACCTGAAGAACAGCATGAAATTGATCACATTATCAACCGTCTGCAGCTGGGCATTGACCGCGGTAAGAAACACAGTATTATCATTGTGGCTGAAGGCGTCTGCAGCGGTGTGGAAATCGGAAAACAGATCGAAGAAAAAACGAACTTGGAAACACGGGTTACGGTGCTGGGACATATCCAGCGCGGCGGATCACCAACCGCATTTGACCGTGTACTTGCAAGCCGTCTGGGCGCCAGAGCCGTAGAGCTCCTGCTTGAAGGCAAAGCCGGGCGTACCGTTGGTGTGCAGAAAAACGCCCTGGTGGATCATGACATCACGGAAGTGCTGGCAAGCAAACACCATTTGGATCAAGGAATGTACCGTCTGTCTCAGGAACTATCAATCTAATTTTACATTGCATGAGCAAGTGCAAAACACAGGAGGAAGACCATGCGTAAAACAAAAATAGTCTGTACTATCGGACCTGCAAGCGAGAGCGTTGAGAAACTGACTCAACTGATCGATGCAGGTATGAATGTGGCTCGACTTAATTTCTCTCACGGAGATTTTGAAGAGCACGGAGCACGTATTATTAATATCAGGGAAGCAGCTGGTAAGCTGGGAAAAACAGTTGCCATTCTTTTGGATACAAAGGGGCCTGAAATTCGTACACAGACATTGGAAGGCGGAGTGGCAGAGCTTCAAGCAGGAGAAGAGCTTGTCATTTCCATGGAAGAAGTCGTGGGTACGAATAAAAAAATCTCAGTAACATATCCTGGCCTTGTGGACGATGTTCATGTAGGTTCCAAAATTCTTTTGGATGATGGCTTGATTGAGCTGGAAGTTACAAAAATCGGAGCCAAAGAAATCACAACAAAAATACTTAACAGCGGAACGCTAAAAAATAAAAAAGGGGTTAACGTCCCAAATGTCAGCGTTAAGCTGCCAGGTATTACGGAAAAAGATGCGAAGGATATCGAGTTCGGTATAGAACAGGGAATCGACTTTATTGCTGCCTCCTTTGTACGTCGTGCGACGGATGTGCTTGAGATCCGCGAGATTCTTGAAAAGCACAACGCCCCAAGCATTCAGATCATTCCAAAGATCGAGAACCAGGAGGGTGTCGAAAACATCGACGAAATCCTTGCTGTATCTGACGGTTTGATGGTTGCCCGCGGTGACCTTGGCGTGGAAATCCCTGCTGAAGAAGTTCCGCTAGTGCAAAAAATGCTCATTAAAAAGTGTAACGAGCTTGGAAAGCCTGTCATTACGGCAACGCAGATGCTCGATTCCATGCAGCGTAATCCTCGTCCAACACGTGCGGAAGCGAGTGACGTAGCCAACGCGATTTTTGATGGCACAGATGCCATTATGCTTTCCGGAGAAACAGCAGCCGGAACTTATCCGGTTGAAGCAGTACAAACCATGCACAAGATTGCGAACCGTGCCGAAGCCTCTCTGGAATACCGCAATATCCTGTCACAGCGAAGCAAAGAGAGCAAAACAACGATTACAGATGCGATTTCTCAATCTGTATCCTTTACTGCTCTTAATCTTGAAGCGGATGCCATCATCACAGCAACCGAGCGCGGTCATACTGCAAGAATGATTTCCAAGTATCGTCCAAAAGCTCCTCTTGTTGCGGTAACAAGCCACGATGACGTGATGAGAAAGCTTGCTCTTGTCTGGGGAGTCTATCCGGTAAAAGGCAAAAAGGCAGAAACAACAGATGAAATGTTCCAGATTGCTATTGACTCTTCCATTGAAAGCAACCTTGTTACTCATGGCAGCATTGTGGTGATTACAGCTGGTGTTCCTGTAGGAAAAACCGGATCAACCAACCTTCTTAAAGTTCATGTGATCGGCGATGTACTTGCCAAAGGTCAGGGCATTGGACAAAATTCCGCTACCGGGAAAGTTGTAGTGGCAAAAACCTCCACTGAAGCTTCCAAAGTTCAGGCAGGCGACATCCTTGTAACGATCGGTACTGACCGTGAAATGATGCCGGCAATTGAAAAAGCAGCTGCTATTATTACCGAAGAAGGCGGGTTAACAAGCCACGCTGCAGTAGTGGGGATCAGCCTTGGAATTCCTGTTATCGTTGGTCTTCAGAATGCCACAGAAATTTTAAAAGACGGCCAGGAAATTACGGTGGACGCTTCCAAAGGCGACATTTACGACGGGCGTAAAAATGTACTATAAAATATACAAATAAGAGAGGGATTCTTGTCCTTCTCTTTTTTTATAAACAAAAAGTGTGATGGTAAAGGAGCACCTTTATGTTCAGGATTTTATTTTTATTGTTGCTGATCGTACCCGCTGCCGAAATTGTAATTTTGGTATGGGTGGGCCACCAAATCGGTCCACTGCCCACGTTTATCCTCATTGTCCTCACCAGCCTGCTTGGCGCATGGCTGGCCAAAAAAGAAGGGCTGCATGCTTTGAGGCTTGCACAATCTCAGCTGCAGAACGGGCAGGTTCCCGGCTTTGTCCTTATTGACGGCATCTGTATTCTGGCGGGTGGTATATTTTTGTTCACGCCAGGCTTTATTTCAGACCTTATCGGTGTGCTTCTGCTCATCCCGCCGACCCGGGCGGTGGCAAAAGCCTGGCTTTTGCGCTATTTTCAGCGAAAAATCAAATCCGGGCAATATCAATTCTATTGGAAACGGTAAAAGAGCATCCATTTTGGACGCTCTCTTCTTTTTACGGGGGAGAGTAAAACCGATGGCTGCGTTTTATGGAAAAGTCCTCCAATGCTTTTCGTCTCTGATCGGGCATGTCGGCTTTTCCTGATCCAGCTTCCACGCCCAGAGACTCAATCATTTCAGCCTTTTCCAGAAAACAAAAAGCGTTTTATGGAAAAGTCCTCCAATGCTTTTCGTCTCTAATCGGGCATGTCAGCTTTTCCTGATCCAGCTTCCACGCCCAGAGACTCGATCATTTCAGCCTTTTCCAGAAAACAAAAAGCGTTTTATGGAAAAGTCCTCCAATGCTTTTCGTCTCTAATCGGGCATGTCAGCTTTTCCCTTTGATAAACGCATAGATTTCGTGGAAAAACTGGGCTTGATGGAGGGCGCGGATGATGACGAGAAAGGCAGGTCCAATTAACAGCCCAAGAAAGCCAAACCACTGGTATCCGGCAAAGAGGGCAATCAGGGTAGCGAGAGGATCGAGTCCGATCGTGGAGGACAGAATTTTGGGTTCTGCCAGCTGGCGCTGAATGATCACAACCCCATACAGGATGGAAAGCCCCACGGTCAAAGGATAGTCGCCTGATACGAAGGTATACGCAATCCAAGGCATAAAAACCGCTCCCGTTCCGAGGTAGGGAAGAAGGTCAACGGCACCAATCAAAAGTGAAATGGTAATGGCGTATTCAATCCGCAGCAAAAGCAGACCGATTAGAACAATACAGGCTGTCATTGAAATCAGTGTAAACTGGGCCTTTGCAAAACCGAACAACGCCTTTCTGAGCTCCAGATAGACGGTCCGTGTGCTCGCCATCCACTTGTCCGAAGAGATTTTTCGCAAATACCGGGAAAAGCGGTACCAGTCCTTGCATATAAAAAAGGCAGCCAGTATGGAAAAAACAAAAACGGTCACAAACGTGGGAAGGCTGACGACCAGGGCGGAGACGATATTCACGGCTTCTTGTGCGAGCTTGGAAACCGTTGTGGTAATGTGGGTACCGATGGCGTCAATATTCTTCATGATCGTTTGCTGATGGTCGTCTTCAAGGTTGTTGAACATGGCGTTAATATCATTATAAAAGGGCAAAATTTTTGTTTTGAAGCAGATCTCCATATACTGCACAAGTTCCTTGCTGTAATCGGGAAGAACATGGGCCAGGTACGCCAACCCGGTGAAAATTTCACGGACGAGCAGCAGGATGATGCCGGCTGCCGCTCCAATCAGGAGCAGCAACGCCGCAAAGACAGCCAGCGCCCTCGGCATTTTCCCCTTTTCCTCCAAAAAGTTAACAAACGGATTAATCACCATGGCGATGATTCCCCCCAGGATAAAAGGATAGGTTACTTTGGAGAGAAAAAAACAGCCTACTAAGACGAGGGCAAATAAACATACTATGAGAAAGAAACGAAATATACGGTGCAGATAATCATTGTTCACCATTTCCACCACTTCCTGTCCATTGCTTACTACGAAAGAAGGTATATTATGCAGTCCACTATATTTTTGGTTATTTTGCTCATCATAGGAGTAATCGCGAAGAACCAGTCGCTGATTGTAGCGCTGGCGGTATTGCTTGTCCTGAAATTCACCGGGATTGGGGACAAGGTTTTCCCGCTGATTCAACAAAAGGGAATAAACTGGGGAGTCACGATCATAACCATTGCTGTTCTTGTTCCTATTGCAACCGGCGATATCGGATTCAAGCAGCTTCAGGAGGCAATGAAGTCTTCCTTCGCCTGGATCGCCTTACTTTCGGGAATATTTGTCGCACTAATTGCTTCTAAAGGAATCATCCTTCTCCAGGAGGATCCGCATATCACAGCAGCTCTTGTTTTCGGCACTATCCTCGCTGTAGCATTCCTGAACGGCGTTGCCGTAGGGCCGCTTATCGGAGCAGGAATTGCTTATTTCGCCATGAAGATTGTCGAATATTTCACTGCATAAAGAAGGAAAAAGGGCTTAAGCATTCACAAAGTACTATTTATTGTTTATAATTGACTTATATGTACCAATTCCTTTAAATAGTCTACATTTCTTAATAGGCCAGAAATGTAAGCTCTTACTTATAAGAGTTTTTTGGTATTGTGCTTTTCTATTAAAGGAGAAAGAGATTCTAGAAAGGGAGAGATAACCATGACAGCAACAAGAGGATTAGAAGGTGTAGTAGCTACCACCTCATCTGTCAGCTCAATCATTGATGATGTACTGACATACAGAGGGTACAGCATCGATGATCTCGCAGACCATGCAACATTTGAGGAAGTAGTGTATTTATTATGGAATGGCAAACTTCCTAACGAAAGAGAACTTGAACAGTTTAAAGCAGAGCTTGCAGAACAAGCGACCGTATCTGAAAATTTAATCAACCAATTGAAATCGCTTCCGCTAAAAGGGGTACATCCGATGGCGATTCTGCGTACAGCTGTCTCTATGCTAGGCATGTATGACGACGAAGCGGAAGATATGTCAACAAAAGGAAACTACAAAAAAGCGGTAAAACTTCAAGCGCAGATTTCAACTGTGGTTACAGCGTTTGCAAGAATAAGGGAAGGCAAAGACCCTGTTGCTCCGCGCAAGGATCTCGGCTTCGCCGCCAACTTCCTGTACATGCTGACTGGCAATGAGCCGGATGAAGTGGCAGTGGAAGCGTTTAATAAAGCGCTTGTTCTTCATGCAGACCATGAACTGAATGCATCCACGTTTACAGCACGTGTAGCGGTTGCCACGCTTTCTGATATTTATTCTGGTGTTACTGCTGCAATCAGCGCCCTTAAGGGACCATTGCACGGCGGTGCCAACGAGCAGGTTATGAAAATGCTCAGCGAAATTAAAGAAGAAGAAAACGTTGAAAGCTATTTAAGAAACGCAATTGACAACAAACAGAAGATCATGGGCTTCGGACACCGTGTATATAAGAGTGGTGACCCGCGCGCCAAGCATCTTCGTGAGATGAGCAAGCAGTTAACGACAACAACAGGCGAAGAAAAATGGTATAACATGTCTGTGAAGCTTGAAGGATTGTTGAAAGAAGAAAAAGGCCTTCTTCCAAATGTTGACTTCTATTCAGCAAGTGTATATCACAGCCTTGGAATTCCGCATGATATCTTCACACCGATTTTTGCAGTAAGCCGTGTATCCGGTTGGATTGCTCACATTCTTGAGCAATATGAGAATAACCGCCTGATCCGTCCGCGTGCAGATTACACCGGGCCTTCCATGCAGAAATACACACCGCTTGCCGAGCGTTAAAAAAAGATGGTGAGAAGAGGGCTTCCTCTTCTCATTTGAACGGTATTTTAGTAGGATAGAAAAGTAAGAGTTTTTGGATAGATTACAGATAGGAGGACAAGCAACATGTCAAACGGAGAGCGTATTACAGTAGATAACGGGGTATTAAATGTACCAAACCATGCAATTATTCCTTTTATTGAGGGAGACGGGACAGGCCCTGACATTTGGGCGGCTGCATCTCGTGTATTGGAAGCAGCAGTAGATAAAGCATATAACGGTGAGAAGAAAATTGTCTGGAAAGAAGTTCTTGCCGGAGAAAAAGCATTCAACGAAACTGGGGAATGGCTTCCAGCTGAAACACTTGATGTGATCCGCGATTACATAATCGCTATTAAAGGACCTTTAACTACACCGGTTGGCGGCGGAATCCGTTCATTGAACGTAGCACTTCGCCAAGAGCTTGACTTGTTTACATGTCTTCGTCCGGTTCGTTATTTCAAAGGTGTTCCTTCACCGGTTAAACGGCCAGAAGACACAGATATGGTTATCTTCCGTGAGAACACTGAAGATATTTACGCTGGTATCGAGTATGCAAGCGGTTCTGATGAAGTGAAGAAAGTAATCTCTTTCCTTCAAAACGAAATGGGAGTTAACAAAATTCGTTTCCCAGAAACTTCTGGAATCGGAATCAAACCAGTTTCTTCAGAAGGTACAAAGCGTCTTGTGCGTGCTGCTCTTCAATATGCAATCACTGAAGGCCGCAAGAGCTTAACGCTCGTTCACAAAGGAAACATCATGAAATTTACAGAAGGTGCTTTCAAAAACTGGGGTTACGAGCTTGCTGAACAAGAGTTTGGCGATAAAGTATTCACTTGGGCTCAATACGACCGCATTGTAGAAGAGCAAGGAAAAGAGGCAGCGAACAAAGCACAGGCTGATGCAGAAGCTGCAGGAAAGATTATCGTTAAAGACTCAATCGCTGATATCTTCCTTCAGCAAATCCTTACTCGTCCGGCAGAATTCGATGTTGTAGCAACAATGAACCTGAATGGTGACTACATTTCCGATGCACTGGCTGCACAAGTAGGCGGAATCGGAATCGCTCCTGGAGCCAACATCAACTATGAAACTGGACATGCGATCTTCGAAGCAACTCATGGTACAGCTCCTAAATATGCTGGTTTGGATAAAGTTAACCCATCTTCTGTTATCCTTTCTGGTGTGCTCATGCTTGAACACCTTGGATGGCATGAAGCAGCTAAACTTATCACGAATGCTATGGAAAAATCCATTGCAGAAAAAGTGGTAACTTATGACTTCGCTCGTCTGATGGACGGTGCTACAGAAGTAAAATGTTCCGAGTTTGCTGACGCATTGATCAGCAAGATGAAATAATAACAAAAGGCCCCGACTTCCGGGGCCTTTTGTAAAATTTAACGAGCTGCAGGACAGAAACCTGAATACCTTGGAGGGATAATAGAATGGCAGTGAATTCGCGCAAAAAGATTTCGGTCATCGGTGGAGGATTTACAGGAGCAACTACTGCATTTATCGCAGCACAAAAAGAACTTGGCGATGTGGTTCTTGTTGACATCCCACAAGCTGAAAACCCTACGAAAGGCAAAGCGCTGGATATGCTTGAAGCAAGTCCGGTACAGGGGTTTGATGCCAACATTATCGGTACTTCCAACTATGAAGATACAAAAGATTCCGATGTGGTGGTCATCACAGCCGGTATTGCACGCAAGCCCGGCATGAGCAGGGATGATCTTGTCAACACGAATGCAAACGTCATGAAAAGTGTTACACAAGAGATTGTGAAGCATTCACCTAATGCCGTTATCATTGTTTTAACCAATCCGGTGGATGCCATGACCTATACCGTATTGAAGGAATCCGGTTTCCCGAAAAGCCGTGTGATCGGGCAGTCTGGTATCCTTGACAGCGCCCGCTTCCGTACCTTTATCTCACAAGAGCTTAACTTGTCTGTAAAAGACATTACCGGGTTTGTCCTTGGCGGACATGGAGATGACATGGTTCCGCTCGTTCGTTACTCTTACGCAGGCGGTATTCCGCTTGAAAAACTGATTCCTCAGGAGCGTCTGGATGCCATCGTGGAACGTACACGGAAAGGCGGAGGAGAAATTGTTAATTTGCTTGGAAATGGCAGTGCCTATTATGCACCAGCGGCATCTATGGTTGAAATGGTGGAAGCTGTTCTTAAAGACCAAAGGCGCGTTCTTCCATCCATCGCTTACCTTGAAGGTGAGTACGGCTATCAAGGAATCTGTCTTGGAGTACCGACCATTATTGGAGGAAACGGACTGGAAGAAATCATTGAGCTGGAACTTACAGCAGATGAAAAAGCCGCTCTTGACCGTTCGGCTGAGTCTGTAAAAGCAGTCATGAACGTGCTTGCATAATGATAGAAGATTCGGGACTTCCCGAATCTTTTTCTAGCACCAAAAATGTAAGCGTTTACTTTTTGATTCGGGGAAGGGGTGTTCTATATGCTGCTTGGAAAAAAACGAAAACTGGGCAGAAAATTAGAAGAAATCAAAACAGGTGAGAAGCTTGAGTTGTCTGAAGCGATAGAAGATAAAGATCTCCTGTTATATCTTGGACTTACCAACGATAATAATCCTTTATTCATCCAGCATGACTATGCATCGATGACGCCTTTCAAAAAGCCAATTGTTCCACAAATCATGCTGACGGGAATGGTAACCTCGGCCATATCAAAATATTTGCCGGGACCAGGAAGCAGTATTAAAAAACAATCCCTTACCTTCATTAAGCCCGTTCACCATTATGGAAAAGTACATTTTCTTTTCCAGGTGACCGGCATCAACGAGGCAGCCCATTCTATTACCATGTCGGTGGAGGGCAAAAATGAAAAGAACGAAAAGGTGCTTGAAGGAGAACTTGAAGTTTGTCCTCCCTATGCTCCAAAATCGATTACTTCCCATACCTTGGAAAATTTCTGAGGAAATTTCTAGGAAAATTTCTGAGGAAATTTCTAGGAAAATTTTTAGGGGGATTTCTAAGACCGGCTGCAGAGCTGGTCTTTTTTCATTTGGAAATACCCGTCAAGAATGAGCACCACTCTCAATAAAAATTTTACAAACTTTACGAAATCTTTATTCTGACCCTTTTGTGCATTGAAGAAAAAAATAGTATGATTGTAATGAATCAAGTGAAACGTAACTATAAAAGGGTGGGAAAAGATGAGCCAGAAGATTATGGTAGTCGAGGACGAATTATCGATCTCAACATTATTGCAATTTAATTTAGAACAAGCTGGTTTTGAAGTGATCACTGCTATGGACGGACGCAAGGGCCTGGAATTGGCAGAGATGGAAAAACCGGATTTAATGGTTCTCGATCTTATGCTTCCTGAGATGGATGGCCTTGAGGTTTGCAAAAACCTGCGGCAAAAGCAGATTTTTATTCCCATTCTCATGCTGACTGCAAAAGATGATGAGTTTGATAAAGTCCTGGGGCTGGAGCTTGGGGCTGACGACTATATGACAAAGCCATTTAGCCCGAGAGAAGTGGTGGCCCGTGTTAAGGCGATCTTAAGACGGACAAAGCAGATGGCCGTGGAAGAAACTGCTCCTGAGGAAGAAGCAGAAAAACTGACGATCGGCGAGGTTGAGGTATACCCGGAAAATTATGAGGCCTTTTATAAAGGAACGGCACTGGAATTAACACCAAAAGAATTTGAACTTCTCGTTTATCTGTCAAAAAATAAAAACAGAGTATTAACCCGTGAGCAGCTTCTGTCAGCTGTTTGGAATTATGATTTTGTCGGTGATACACGAATAGTTGATGTTCATATCAGCCACCTCCGGGAAAAAATCGAAGAAAATACACGCAAGCCCATCTATATTAAAACCATACGGGGAATGGGCTATAAATTAGAGGTTCCTCAGTAATGCCGGATTTTAAAAACCGGGTACTTTCTTTTTTCCTGGTTGGCATTATGCTTGTTTTTATTTTGCTTGCTTTAATTGTGGGAGGGCTGGTACATTACACCATCAAGGAGAAGCGGGTGCAATCCTATCTGCATGATCTTGAGCTGGTGGCGGTTGCTGTCAGAGGCAATGATCAGGAACTGCTTAAAAAGCAGCTGATTATGGCAGAAAAGGATTTACATGGTAAACTTGTCTATCTTTCCCCTGAAGGCAAGGTGCTTGCCCAAACCGACAGAGAAGAACAGCCGGTTCCCCGGCAGCCATTACAGGGCTTGGACGGTTATAAAAAAGATGTACTGGTTTCCGCCAAATATATGGACCGCCTTTTGTATACTCTCCCTGTAAAAGAAGACTCCTCCGGTAATCTCCGTGGCTATGTACAGCTGATTATCCCGGAACAAGTGGCCAACCAAACAGAACGAACCGTATGGCTCAGCCTTTCACTTGGCTTTTTGCTCAGCCTTGTGATCGTTCTATTTATCTCAATCCGGGTGCTGGACCGCATTGTGAAACCGGTGGAAGAAGCGACCAGCACGGCGAAAGAATTGGCCCGGGGGAATTTTAAAGCCAGAACCTATGAGTATAAAGGTGATGTAGGAGAACTGAACTTTTCATTAAATGTACTGGCAAGAAACCTGGAAAAAATGACAAAATCGTACGAGTCACAGCAGGACCGTTTGAAAACCCTGATTGAAAACATGGGCAGCGGTCTGATCCTGATTGATTCCGATGGATACATCAATATCGTCAATAAAGCATTTAAAGAGATTTTTAGAGAATATACCGATTCCTGGAGCGGGCATTTGTTTCATGAGGTTTTTCCTTACAAGGAAATCAAGGAAATTGTGGAAGACACCTTTATTATGGAAACCAATATCCGCAAGCAGGTGGTCCTGCCGATTCATATTGAAAGAAAAAACTTTGATGTATACAGCGCACCCGTTTTAAACAGTCTTGGAAAACTGCGGGGTATGGTCCTGGTTTTCCATGATATTACCGAATTGAAAAAGCTCGAACAAATGAGAAAAGATTTTGTTGCCAACGTTTCTCATGAATTGAAAACGCCTGTTACTTCGTTAAAAGGCTTTGCTGAAACATTGCTGGATGGGGCGGACGGAAACCCGGAAATCCGCAAAAAGTTTTTAACGATCATATGGAAGGAGAGTGACCGGCTGCAGCATCTGATTCAGGACCTGTTGGATCTTTCCAAAGTGGAACAAGGGTTTTCGTTAAACCTGCAGAAAGTCAATCTGTCTGCCATTGTTGAAGAAGTGATCGTCATGCTTGAAACGAAGGCTAAGGAGAAAGAGATCACACTGAAGTACTCGGTCGAAGGGGACACCGCCATTGAAGGCGATGCTCCGCGTTTAAAGCAAGTATTTATCAATCTTATCAACAACAGTCTGAATTACACGCCTAAAGGCGGCCGGGTCACCATCAGGCTTAAGGAGAGCAGTGAGAAGGTAACGTTCAGTGTGTCGGATACCGGAATTGGCATTCAGAAGGAAGAAATCTCCCGTATTTTTGAGCGTTTCTACCGGGTGGACAAAGCAAGAAGCCGTAATTCCGGAGGCACAGGGCTTGGCCTGGCCATCGTAAAGCATTTGATTGAGGCCCATCATGGAAGAATTCATGTTAAAAGCAAACCAGGTGAAGGTTCGACATTCACACTTGTTTTTAGAAAAGAATTTGTTGAGTGAATTTACAAACTATTAACACTGGGTTTGTTTCAGCTTAACAGTCTCCATGTAATATGAAAGTATCCTTTTTCAGTACCCCCTTTAAGAGAATCCGATTCCGGGTTCTCTCTTTTTTTGTTTTTGCTCACCAGCAGGCAGAGCAAGGCGGCCGTTATTTTGTTTTCGGGGAAACCGATGGTACAATATAGTCAGAAAAACTGATCAGGGGGTATCATTTTGGCAAATAAACTAGTATTGATTGACGGAAACAGTATCGCCTACCGGGCGTTCTTTGCACTTCCTCTGCTCAATAACGAAAAAGGTGTTTACACGAATGCCGTTTATGGATTCACGACTATGCTTCTTCGCATATTGGAAGACGAAAAACCAAGTCATGTTCTTGTAGCTTTTGATGCAGGCAAGACGACGTTCAGGCATAAAACATTTGAAGACTATAAAGGAGGCCGTCAAAAGACGCCTTCCGAGCTTTCAGAACAATTCCCGCTGATTCGGCAGCTTCTGGACGGTTTTGGAATCAAGCGGTACGAGCTTGAAAGCTATGAAGCGGATGATATCATTGGCACCCTTTCCAAACAGGCCGCAGAAGGTGATTGGGATGTGAATGTCTATACAGGAGATAAGGATTTACTTCAGCTCGTAACGGAGAATGTGAAGGTTACACTCACAAGAAAAGGCATATCTGAAGTTGAAGCCTACGATCTCAAGCAGGTGGAAGAGAAATATGGCTTAACACCACATCAGATCATCGATATGAAAGGCCTGATGGGCGATCCTTCCGATAATATTCCGGGAGTTCCCGGAGTCGGGGAGAAAACAGCCATCAAACTGATTAAACAATTCGGTTCTCTGGAACAAACACTGGATTCCATTGATCAGGTGTCTGGAGCAAAGCTTAAAGAAAAGTTGATTGACAACAGAGATCAGGCATTGATGAGCAAGGAATTGGCAACCATTACGCACGAAGCTCCTATTGAGGTTTCTTTGAAGGATGCCGCATACCAGGGGTATGAGGCAGAACGGCTCCTCCCGCTGTTCAAGGACCTCGGATTTAACTCCCTGCTTGAACGGATTGGAGGGGACAGCGAGCAAGCAATGGTGAGTGAAGAAGAAAAAGAGGAGATCAATTTTGAAAAAGCGGAAGCGTTAAATGGTGAAATTTTATCTTCTCCTGCAGCCTTGATCGTAGAAACCACACCGGAAACCTATCACCGGGCGCCGGTAAACGGCCTGGCGATCGTTAATGAAAACGGAAGGTTTTACATTCCAGCAGACCTTGCCCTGTCTTCTCCCGAATTCAAGCAATGGGCGGAGGATACAAGCAAAGAAAAGTTTGTATTCGATGCGAAAAGAGCGTACGTCGCACTGGACTGGAATAATATTTCACTTCAGGGAGTGACGTTTGACCTGATGATCGCCTCATATTTGCTGAACCCCTCGGATTCGGGGGATGATGTGGCAGTGATTGCCAAGCGCTATGGCATCCATGATACCGATAGTGAAGAGGCGGTTTATGGAAAGGGAGCCAGGCGGAAGGTACCAGAAGAAAGCGTTCTTTCCGAGCATATGGTACGTAAAGCCAACAGCATTTATGTGCTTCAGGAAAAGCTGACGAATGAACTGAAAAAGAATGAACAATATGAGCTGTTTTCGGATCTGGAACTACCACTATCGCTGGTGCTTGGTGAAATGGAAACGACTGGCGTTAAGGTAGATGTAGGCAGACTGCAGTCCATGGGACAGGAGCTGACGGAGCAGTTGAATGCACTCGAAGCGGACATCCATGAACTTGCCGGGGTCGCCTTTAATATTAATTCACCCAAACAGCTTGGTGAAATCTTGTTTGAAAAGCTCAATCTTCCTCCCATCAAAAAAACAAAGACCGGCTACAGCACCTCGGTCGATGTGCTGGAGAAGCTGGAAGGCAAGCATGAAATCATCCGGAAAATTCTTGTTTACCGGCAGTTGGGCAAGCTGAGCTCAACCTATATCGAAGGTCTCCTGAAAGTGGTAGATCAACAGACAGACAAGATTCATACTCGTTTTAATCAGGCTCTTACTCAAACCGGACGCTTAAGCTCAACAGAGCCCAATCTGCAGAATATTCCGATCCGGCTTGAAGCAGGAAGGAAGATCAGACAAGCCTTTGTTCCAGCTACTTCAGGGTGGAAAATCCTGTCTGCCGATTATTCTCAGATTGAGCTCCGTGTACTAGCCCACATTTCTCAGGATGAAAATCTGATGGAAGCCTTTAAGAAAGAAATGGATGTTCATACGAAAACAGCGATGGATGTGTTCCATGTTGATATGGAGGATGTTACTTCGGAAATGAGAAGGCACGCGAAAGCCGTCAACTTCGGGATTGTATACGGAATCAGTGACTACGGATTGTCTCAAAGCTTGAATATCACAAGAAAAGAAGCGGGAGAATTTATCGAGCAGTATTTAAAGACGTTTCCGGGTGTCAAGGAATATATGGAATCCATAGTCCGACAGGCTAAACAGGATGGATATGTGTCCACGCTGATGAACCGTCGCCGGTATCTTCCGGAAATTACGAGCCGAAACTTTAATCTCAGAAGCTTCGCTGAACGCACCGCAATGAATACACCGATTCAGGGGACTGCAGCTGATATTATCAAGAAAGCCATGGTAGAAATGGAACGCGTGTTAAAAGAAGAAAAGCTTGAAGCCTTGATGCTGCTTCAGGTGCATGATGAATTGATCTTTGAAGCACCTGAACACGAAATTGAAAAACTTTTAAAATTGGTTCCTCAAGTCATGGAATCGGCCCTTGGCCTTGACGTTCCATTAAAAGTGGACTTGAATTACGGAGATACATGGTACGACGCAAAATGACAGAAAGAAAAAAGGAAAACAGCCGCCGGGCTGTTTTCCGTTTGATTAGAGGTGAAACAAATGCCAGAGCTACCTGAGGTAGAAAATGTAAAGAATACACTGAACCGGCTGGTTGGGGGAAAAACCATTAAAGAAGTCAGTGTGCTATGGAGCAACATTATCAAGCATCCGGAGCTGGATGAGTTTAAACTCCGGCTTGAGGGACAGACGATTCAGAATGTGGAACGCCGGGGTAAATTTCTGAAAATTTTCCTGGATCATGATGTGCTGGTGTCCCATTTGCGGATGGAAGGAAAATACGGGCTGAATCAGCTGGAGGATCCCTCGGACAAACATACCCATGTGCTTTTCTCATTTACAGATGGAACACAATTGCGGTATCGGGACGTAAGGAAATTTGGCACCATGCATCTTTATCCCATCGGAAAAGAAGAGCAGGAGCAGCCGCTATCAAAGCTCGGATATGAGCCTTTTTCTGCGGAATTGACTCCTTCTGTTATGAAAAAGATGTTTTCCAAGACCAGCAGGAGCATTAAAGCTGTGCTTTTGGACCAATCACTGATCACGGGACTTGGCAATATTTACGTGGATGAAATCTTGTTTGCATCCGGCATTCATCCAGAAAGGAAAGCGAACGAAGTGTCGCTTCCGCGATTGCAGAAGCTTCACGAACATATGGTATCCATCCTGAAAAACTCTGTTGAAAAAGGCGGCAGCACCATCCGCTCCTATACCAATTCAGAGGGGAAAACCGGAAACTTTCAGCTTGAACTGTTTGTTTACGGAAAGAAAGGAGAGCCATGCAAAACGTGCGGATCCGAAATCGACCGGTCCGTCGTGGCCGGGCGGGGCACCCATTTTTGCTCAAAGTGCCAGAAATAACACTTGCCAGGCTCCTTTCATATACTGCAATACGTGGTATGAAAGGAGCTTTTAGAGTCATGGTATCCTTTTCGATGCTCTTGCTGGCGTTTGCTGTCAGCCTTGACAGCTTTGGTACGGGGTTGACCTACGGAATGAAGGAAATCAAAATACCTATCAAATCGGTACTGATTATTTCCTCTTGTTCCGCCATTACTTTTTTCATGGCCATGGGGTTCGGCCATTTCCTCGAACGTTTCTTGTCTCCGCAAGCCGGTCAAATGGCCGGGGGGCTTATATTGCTGGGTCTTGGTTCATATTTCTTGTTTCAAGTTGCCAAGCCTGACAAAAAGGCTGAAACTGTACCCGAAGAGAAGACTATTGTAAAATTAGAAATAAAATCGCTCGGAATTATGATACAGATCTTAAAAAAGCCGACCATTGCGGATTTGGATAAATCGGGATCCATTAATGGCTGGGAGGCGGTGCTTCTCGGTGTTGCCCTTTCGCTGGATGCGTTTGGTGCAGGGATTGGGGCGGCCATGATTGATATGCCGCCGATTACAACGGCTTTCACGGTGGCAGCAATGAGTTCCATTTTTGTGCTTGCCGGCATAAAACTGGGTTTTGCGGTCTCCAAAGTTACCTGGATGAAAAAACTGACGTTTCTTCCGGGAATTCTGTTGATTATTATTGGTTTGATGAAATTGTAGTGAAGGGATGTTAACAAATGATTATTGGCCTGACCGGCGGAATTGCGAGTGGAAAAAGCACAGTTTCCAATTTTTTGCGAAGCTATGGACTGCCAGTTGTTGATGCAGATGTTATTGCGCGTCAGGTTGTGGAGAAGGGCCATCCTGCCTATGAAAAAATCGTGGAGTACTTTGGAAAACATATTCTGGATGAAGCCCAAAACATCGACAGAAAAAAGCTGGGAAGTATTGTTTTTACTAATGAAGAAAAGCGACTGATGCTTAACAGGATTGTTCATCCAGCTGTTCGGCTGGAAATGAAAAATGAGGCGGCAGCTCATTTAAAGGAGAGCCCATGTGTCGTTATGGATATTCCTCTGTTATTTGAAAGCGAATTAACGCATATGGTAGACCGGACCCTTCTTGTCTTTGTGGATGAGGAAACCCAATTAAGCCGGCTGATGGAACGAGACGGCTATACAGAAGCAGAGGCAAAGAGCAGAATCGCGGCGCAAATGCCGCTAAAGGATAAAGTGCAGCTTGCCGATGCAGTAATCATGAACAATGGTTCATTGGAAGAATTAAAAGAGAAAGTGGAGATCCAGCTTCACGAATGGAAAATCATTTAACCCTCTGTTATAGGCAGAGGGTTATTTTTTCGCCCGTTTTTATAAAATAGTGTTCTTTTTTTGATCAATTATGCTATACTAATCATAGCAAAAGAGAGATAAAAGTATAACACATATTTGGAGGGAGCATACCATGAAAGCAAAAGTAGCGATTAATGGACTCGGGCGAATCGGAAGAATGGTTTTTCGAAAAATGATGGAGGAAAACAATGAATTTGAAGTGGTGGCAATCAATGCCAGTTATCCTCCAGAAACGCTGGCACATATGATAAAGTATGACTCCATCCATGGAGCTTATAAAGGTGAAGTCACTGCCCAAGAGGGATACTTAATGGTGAATGGGCAAAAGGTTCTGCTGCTCAATTCCCGTGATCCAAGGGAACTGCCTTGGAATGGACTTGGGATTGATCTTGTGATCGAAGCAACTGGAAAATTTAAATGTCAGGAAACTGCAGGCTATCATTTGCAGGCCGGCGCTAAAAAAGTGATTATTACCGCTCCCGGAAAAGATGAGGATGTAACCATCGTTATGGGAGTGAATGAGAGCGATTACAATCCGGATAAACACCATATTATTTCTAACGCATCTTGTACAACCAATTGCCTGGCCCCAGTAGTAAAAGTACTGGATGACCATTTTGGCATTGAATCAGGTATGATGACAACGGTACATGCTTATACAAATGACCAAAAGAATATTGACAACCCGCATAAAGATCTTCGCCGTGCGCGGGCGTGCGGACAATCAATTATCCCGACTTCGACAGGGGCTGCCAAAGCGATTGCCAAGGTGCTTCCTCATCTTTCAGGCAAGCTTAATGGGATAGCGCTTCGAGTGCCTACGCCAAATGTGTCACTGGTGGATTTCGTGGCTGATCTAAAAACAGAGGTAACAGAAGAGAGGATCAATGAGGTACTGAAGTCGGCTGCGAACGGATCCATGAAGGGGATTCTGGGCTATAGTGATGAACCGCTTGTTTCCGTAGATTACAATGGAAACGAAAATTCATCGATAATTGACGGATTGTCCACGATGGTCATTGAGAATAGAAAAGTAAAAGTACTGGCATGGTATGATAACGAATGGGGGTATTCCTGCCGTGTCGTCGATCTTGCGGGCTTGGTTGCCGCAGGACTTAAACAAGAAGAAAACATCAAGATACCTTCCTGATCACAGGGGAGTCTCTTTGACAGCACCGACACATTTGGTGCTGTTCTTTTTTGTGTGGTTTGGTACTTAATTTGTCTAAGGTATGCGAATACTTTTCATATAAAATATTCAGAGGAAAAATTGAATCAGGTTATTGCAAATGAAATATAAAACAAGTATACTATGATTCGTGAACTTCAAATAAAGCAAACCAAGGCGTTGGATTCTACTTAAAGGGTTAGGACCTCTTAGGACTAACTTTCCCCCGTGGTAGATGTTCAATACCGCATGCTTGAAGGCATGAAAATTTTTTAAGGGGGACTATGCTAATATGGATACAATGGGAAGACACGTAATTGCCGAACTATGGGGTTGCAACAGTGAAAAGCTGAATGACATGAAATTTATTGAAGAAACATTTGTTGACGCTGCTTTAAGAGCAGGCGCAGAGGTGCGTGAGGTGGCTTTTCATAAATTTGCACCGCACGGCGTTAGCGGAGTTGTTATTATTTCAGAATCTCATCTGACAATCCACAGTTTTCCAGAGCATGGTTATGCAAGCATTGATGTATACACTTGTGGGGATCGAATTGATCCAAATGTGGCTGCTGATTATATTTCACAGGCATTGGAAGCAAACAGCCGTGAAAATTTAGAGGTTCCGCGTGGAATGGGTCCTGTCAAAGTTAAAAATAAAGTTGCCGCAAATCAATAATAAAAAAGTTAAATGAAAAAGAGGTGTGTAATTTGCACCTCTTTTTTTACATGTTATTCTATAAGTAACAACCCTGAGGAGGAAGACCATGCTGCGACGATTGCAAAACATTTTGAAAAATAATTCAGAAACTTCTGAAAAACATTATGACCCCTTGCTCAGAACGCCGTATTTTAAGGCAAACCGCAATAGCGTCATGGATGCGTTGGAAGAATTAGTCCGTCAGAAACAGAATTATAAGCTGCTCGGTTCATCCAAGGAAAGAGGCGAATTTTCCTTTCAAGTGACCTCCCCCCGAAAAGCGTTCGTTGTTGTAACCGCAACCACGCTAAGACCATACCGCACAGCCATCGACTTCAATGTGTCCACCGAATCTGCCCTTCCCGTCGACTTTGGATACAGCAAAAAAGTCATTTCCAATGTAACCGAAGAACTAAAAGGAAAGCTCGAATATATCGGAACATCTTTAATGGAAAACAATTAATTCTTGTCACCCGCCTTCCTTTTGTCTAAGATAGAATTATAGTAGAGGAACATTAATTTTTGGAGTTGATCTGCATTGCGTTGTCCGTCCTGTCAATATAACGGTACAAAAGTGCTTGATTCCCGACCCGTTCATTCAGGAAGATCGATTCGCCGTCGACGTGAATGCGAATCATGCAACTATCGATTTACCACATTTGAAACCGTTGAAGAAATACCGCTCATAGTTGTAAAAAAAGATGGTACCAGGGAGGAGTTTAGCCGGGAAAAAATTCTCCGCGGACTCATTAAAGCGTGTGAAAAGCGTCCTGTTCCCTTGGAGGTACTTGAAAATATTGTGGATAATATAGAAAAAGATCTCCGGAACCAGGGGGCATCTGAAATAAACAGCCAGGAAGTCGGTGAAAAAGTCATGGATTATTTGGCAGACACGGACGAAGTAGCTTATGTCCGATTTGCTTCCGTTTACCGGCAATTCAAGGACATTAATGTATTTATTCAGGAACTAAAGGACCTAATAAAAAAAGACGAGCACTAACCTGCGTAAGACAGAACCGGTTTTACGCTTTTTTTTATCGAAAGGTCCTAAATCCTCTGCAACAACAGAAATTCTTTTTGAAAGGTGAGAACCATGAGTGTACACTGGAAAGAAATTGTCCCGGTGGATACATATGAGGTTCAATTTAGCGGCTATCTTCATGATGTAGACCGCAAAGTATTGACCATGCTGTACCAGCCGTTAATAGGGGCTTTTGCCTATAGTTTATATATGACATTCTGGTGCGATGCGGAGATGGAGGTTGAGAACCCCCAAACCCATCAGCGTCTGATGAATGTCACCCAGTTTTCATTGAAAGACATTATAGCAGCACGCAAGAAGCTCGAAGCCATCGGCTTGCTGAAAACATATAAAAGAGAAGAAAATGAATCAAAGTTTTTTCTGTATGAATTGCAGACTCCGCTTTCTCCGGCTGCTTTTTTCAACGACGGAGTGCTGAATATCTATTTGTACAACCGGCTGGGGAAAACGAAGTATTGCGAGATGAGAGATCATTTTCTGCAGGAAGAAACAGAAGTGGATGAATATCAAGAGGTTACCGCATCGTTCAGCGACATATTTGCCTCCCTTCATCCTTCGGAGATGACCGCCGGCACCTATTCGGAAATACAAGAAGGCGCCAACGGCAGGCTGGCAGACCGAAGGCCTGGCAGAACGTTGGAGATTTCGGCAGAGGAATTTGATTTTGATTTACTGGTTTCCAGCATTTCCAGCTTTATACTTCCAAAAGAGGTGATTACGCCTTCGATCCGGGAAGCGATTGTGAAGCTGGCCTATGTGTACCAGATGGAGCCACTGGAAATGAGCCGGCAAATTCAGAGTGCCTACCATATCCACGGGGAGCTGACCGAAGAAAACCTTCGGAAAGAGGTTCAGAAATGGTACCGGATTGAAAACAATAACCAGCTTCCGCAAATGGCCCTCCGGACTCAGCCGCAAGGTTTGAAAACCGTCAGTGGCGAGCCTGTTTCGGAAGAAGAGAAAATGATAAAATACTTTGAAGAGGTTTCTCCTTATCAGCTCCTCGAGCATCAATCAGGAACAAGGCCGGCCGAAGCCGACTTGAATATTGTCAGCTACCTGATTCTCGAGCAAAAGTTGACACCGGGTGTTGTGAACGTATTGATCGATTATGTATTAAAAACCAACGATCTTAAGCTGACCCGGTCATTTGTCGAAAAAATCGCCAGCCATTGGGCGAGAAAAAAAGTGAAAACTGTTCCTGAAGCCATGGCGCTGGCCCGTTCCGAGCAAAAGAAATACAAAGACTGGCAGGAACGGAAAAATACGTCCTTTCAACGAAATACCTCACAAAGAAAGGCACCGAGGCTGCCAGACTGGCTTAAGGACGAGAATGTGCCGGCAGAGAAATCCAGTCCGAACATCAACGAAGAAGAAGAACAAAATCAGCAATGGCTGGAAAACTTGCTTAAAGATATTTAAAGGGGGGATCAACATTGGAATCCATTACTGACGCTGTAAAAAAGATGGAAGGTTACGACCAGCTTAGAAGACAGCTTGACCGTATTAAGCAGCAGGTACTCCAAGATCCGTATGTCGCTTCTTTTATGGAAGCGAACCCTGGCATCAATGAAGTTAACCTGGAAAAAGGGCTCACCAAGCTGTATGAGTACTCCAAAGAAAGGCATCAATGCGCCAACTGCCCGGGCCTGGAACGTTGCCCGAATTTGATGCAGGGCTACCAGCCTGTGCTGACTGCGGAGAAAAATCAGATTGATATCTTTTATGAGAAATGCTTTCTGAAAAAGCAGGATGAAAAGCAAAAATCGATGACAGCATTAATTAAAAGTTATTTTATTCCAAAGGATATTCTCAAAGCTTCATTCGACCGCCTGCACAGTATTGATCAGGATCGGAAAGAAGCAATTGGGGCAGCTGCTGAATTTGTAAAAAAAGTGGCGGCTGGCGAGGAATGCAAAGGCATTTATTTTTACGGTAAATTTGGCGTCGGAAAAACGTATCTTCTCGGTGCGATCGCAAACCGGCTGGCAGAGCGTCAGATTCCTTCGCTATTGGTGCATACACCCGAATTTCTTCGGGAGATGAAAAACAGTCTCTCGGATGGATCATTCAATGAGAAAATGGAGCTGTTGAAAACCGTTCCTGTATTGATGCTGGATGATATCGGGGCCGAAAACATGACCAATTGGGTCAGAGACGAAATTATCGGAGTGATTTTGCAATACCGCATGATGGAACGTCTGCCGACCTTATATTCTTCTAATTATGATTTTTCGATGCTGGAAGAGCATTTTTCCTACTCTCAAAAAGGGGGCCTCGAGGAGGCAAAGGGAAAACGAATCATGGAACGGATCCGCCATCTTACTGTTCCAATTTTTATTGGCGGAGACAAAAACTTTAGATCCTTACAATAAAGAGCAAGCAAACCTTTGTCAATCATTGGCAAAGGTTTTTTGTTTGAACTGATGATTCTTCGGGAAGATGCTAATACTACTACCTATAGAATCAGCAGAAAGAAAGGAAATCAATGAATATGGGAATACTTTTAGCAGTAGTTACAGCGGTTTGCTGGGGAAGCATTGTGCTGGTGAGCCAAAAACTGGGGGGAGATTCATACAGCCAGACCCTGGGCATGACAATCGGCGCCCTGGTCTTCTCCATCGTTACATTTTTTATCGTCTCTCCCGAAATAAATACACTTGTCTTAACAATTGGCGTGATATCCGGTGCTTTATGGGTTGTCGGCCAGCGCTTCCAATTTGCAAGTGTGGATCACCTCGGTGTATCCAAAGCTGTTCCTCTTTCTACCGGGATGCAGTTGTTTGGAACCACCCTTTTTGGGGTGCTCGTTTTTCATGAGTGGAAAACAAAAACTGAAATCATTGTTGGCATTATTGCGATTGTGGTTATTATATTGGGGGCTGTTTTTACTTCCATTAAGGATAAAAGCAATGAAACCGGCGGGGGGAACACCAAAAAAGGCTTGCTTATTCTCCTGCTTTCAACAGCAGGCTATGTTGGCTATGTGGTGATAGTCAACTGGTTTAAAATCGGAGGCTGGGAAGCCATACTTCCTCAGGCGGCAGGTATGTTTGTAGGTGGTTTACTTCTGACGTTCACAGGGAAACCGTTTAATAAATTTGCGATAAGAAACATTATTACGGGGCTGATTTGGAGCACAGGAAATATTACTTTGCTGCTGTCACTGCCCAAAATCGGAGTGGCGACAAGCTTCTCGCTATCCCAGACGGGGATCATTATTTCTACTCTAGGCGGGATTTTTATCCTGAAGGAGAAGAAGTCGAAGCGGCAGGTCATATTTGTTATTGCAGGATGTTTACTCATTATTGCGGGCGGCGTTATGCTCGGATTTACAAAATCTTAAGGAGCGGATGAAGATATGTTTACAGATTTAGAAGGAAAAGTTGTTATTATTACTGGTTCAACCACTGGCATCGGAAAAGCATGCGCGCAGAGGTTCGCAAAAGAAAAAGCGAAAGTAGTCATCAATTACCGGAGTGAAAAAGGAAACGACCTGGAAGAGCTTCTTCAGGAACTAAGAGATCTTGGCGGAGATGCGATTGGGGTTCAGGCCGATGTAACAAAAGAGGAAGATGTTAAGCGAATGGTTCAGGAAACCGTGAAGACGTTTGGCACCCTGGATATATTTATCAATAATGCGGGAATTGAAAATGAGGTTCCGTCACACGAACTTTCACTGGAAGACTGGAATAAAGTCATTTCCACCAACCTTACAGGACAGTTTCTCGGCTGCCGTGAAGCCATTGATTACTTTCTGAAACATAACATCGAGGGTAATATTATAAACATGTCAAGTGTCCATGAAATCATTCCATGGCCGCATTTTGTCCACTATGCAGCTAGCAAGGGCGGCGTAAAATTAATGACCCAAACCCTTGCCATGGAATATGCGCCAAAGAAAATCAGAGTAAATGCGATAGGGCCGGGTGCCATCAATACACCGATCAACGCAGAAAAATTCGCGGATCCTGGAAAAAAGGCGGATGTGGAAAAACTGATTCCAATGGGTTATATCGGAGAACCTGAGGAAATCGCTTCTGTAGCTGTCTGGCTCGCTTCAAAAGAATCCAAATATGTTACGGGCCATACGCTTGTTGCCGACGGCGGAATGACACTGTATCCTTCCTTCCAGGCAGGAAGAGGATAATCCACATAAGAAATAAATGGGGCTCCCTTGATCAGGGAGCTCTTATTTTGTGTAGGTACGAGCCTGTTTGTTTGCTTCACAAATTTCATAAAACTATGATAGGATTATAGAATGCTACATAAGATGTTCCGTAACTGGAGGTAATATAGATGAGCATTGATGCGATTTTGCAAAAAGCACTGGATGGCAAACGTTTGACCGTCGAAGATGCGGTTGCTCTGTATGAAAGTGATGAAGTGGAAAAGATGGGAGAAGCGGCCGACGTGATCATGAAGCGCTGGCACCCGGAACCCATTACGACTTTTGTAATCGGGAGAAACGTCAATTACACGAATTTTTGTGATACATACTGCCGTTTCTGCGCGTTTTACCGCCCGCCGGGAAGCGAGGAAGGCTATGTATTGGATGATGAAGTGATCTTCCAAAAGATTCAGGAAACCATTGATGTCGGTGGTACAGAAATCCTGATGCAGGGAGGAACCAATCCGAACCTTCCATTTTCTTATTATACTGACCTGCTTCGCAATATTAAGAAGCGCTTTGATATTACAATGCACTCTTTTTCACCCGCAGAAATCTGGAAGATGGTTGAAGTTTCCGGCCTAACTCTTGAGGAAGTGCTGAAAGAGCTGAAAGACGCAGGGCTCGATTCCCTTCCGGGCGGAGGAGCAGAAATACTGGATGACCGGACGAGAAAAAAAATCAGCCGGTTGAAAGGGTCCTGGACAGAATGGATGGAGTGCATGAAAACGGCAAAAAAAGTCGGCCTTCATTCCACGGCTACCATGGTTATTGGCTTTGGTGAAACCTTTGAAGAACGGGCGATGCACTTGCAGCGGGTACGTGATGCGCAGGATGAAACCAATTGCTTCCTTGCCTTTATTTCATGGACGTTCCAGCCGGATAATACCAACTTAAAAGGGGAAAAGACGTCACCAAGAGAGTATCTGAAAAACGTGGCTATCTCCCGCCTGTTCCTCGATAACATTGCTAACTTCCAGTCTTCCTGGGTTACGATGGGACCTGAAGTGGGCAAGAAGTCCCTTCATTACGGCTGCAACGATTTCGGAAGCACGATGATGGAGGAAAACGTGGTATCTGCAGCGGGGACCACTCATAAAGTAAATACGAACCTGACCCTGCGTTTAATTCGTGAAGCCGGCAAGATTCCGGCCCAGCGCAATACGAAGTACGAAACCTTGCGTGTGTTTGATGGAGAAGAAACCGCCGAAAAAGATTTTGTGATGCAAAACTAATGAACCAAAAGCCTGGCCTTTTAGCAAAGGGGCCGGGCTTTTTTGTTTGTAAACGACATATTTACCTAAATAATTATGGGAATATTCTCATTTTTAATAATTTTGTTATAATAGAAGAGAATACATATATTAAGGGGGAAAAAGATTGAAAAAAGTCATTTTATTTTTATTATTGTTGAGTATGCTCGCTTTGGCTGCCTGTGGAAGCCAGTCAACATCCGGATCCGAAGGCGGAAGCAAAAACGAAAAACTGGTGGTGGGGACAGATGCAGCTTATGCACCGTTTGAGTATTTGAAAGACGGGAAAATCGTCGGGTTTGACGCAGACTTGCTTAAAGCCGTCATGAAAGAAGCAAAGCTGAAATACGAATTGAAAAATACAGGCTGGGAGCCATTGTTTGCTTCTCTCAAGAGTGAACAGGTACAGGCTGGCATCTCCGCCATCACAATCAATGACAAACGAAAACAAACCTATGATTTCTCCTCTCCATATTTTGAATCCATCAACAAAATCCTGGTCAAGGAAGGTTCCCCCATTAAGGGCGTGGATGACCTGAAAGGAAAGAAAGTCAGTGTTCAAAACGGAACGACCGGACAGGACGCGCTTGAAAAGAAATTCGGCAAGGGCGACGCCAATGTGAAAAAATATGAAACCAACGTATTGGCTATCCAGGCCCTGTTGAACGGAGAAGTGGATGCTGTGGTGGCAGACAACACCGTGGTAGATGAATACGCCAAAAATAATCCGGACAAAAAACTGACAGTGGTGGATGACAAAACCAACTTTGAGTCTGAATACTATGGCATTGCTTTCCCGAAAGGAAGCGAGAATAAGAAAAAAATCGATAAAGCATTAAAAACGGTCATTGATAATGGAACCTACTCCAAGGTCTATAAAAAATGGTTTAAAGTAGAACCGAACCTGGATGCATTGAAAAAATAACCTGACACAATGACCGGAGGCACAGATGGATTTTAAATTTGATCTGATTGAAAAATACATGCCTTTGTTTCTGAAAGGCACATTGATTACCATAGAAATTTCGGCAGCGAGCATCGTGATTGGAACCATTATGGGGCTATTGATCGCTCTTGGAAAAATGTCTTCCAACGCCTTTCTCCGCCAGCCATTTATCTGGTACATTAATTTTTTCCGGGGAACTCCTCTGCTTGTACAAATATTGCTTATTCACTTTGCGGTCATGCCGTTGTTTATGAAGCCCCCGGTTGCTCTTATTTCTGCGATTACCGCTCTTTCCCTTAATGCAGCCGCCTATATTGCAGAAATTTTCAGGGCGGGGATTCAATCGATTGATAAAGGACAGACAGAAGCGGCTCGTTCTTTGGGTATGACCCACCGGCAGACGATGAGACATATTATCATACCCCAGGCGTCCAAACGCATGATTCCTCCGCTTGGCAATGAATTCATTGTTCTGATTAAGGATTCGTCCCTTGCGGCGATCATTGCAACAGAAGAGCTGATGTATTGGGGAAGAGCGATGATGGGGGAATACTACCGTCCATGGGAGCCTTTCTTAACGGTTGCCTTTATTTATTTAATCCTTACGTTGACGCTGACCCATTTGTTGAACTTTATTGAACGGAAATTTGCTATTGACTAAAAAAACAGCAGGGAACCCTGCTGTTTTTTAATATTCTTTGAAAAGGGTTCATTTTTCACGACATTGTCCCATATAGTGTATTATCGAGTGTTTAGGGGAGGGACAGGGTTGGCAGAACTTATTTTTGCAGATCAAAAAACGTGTTACCAATTACAAAAGGAACTGCAGCAGATGGCGAAATCACTTAACATTCAACCTTCCTTTGTAGAATGCAGAAACCACTCCTTGGTGCTGGACACAACATATGATTTGGAAAGCGCCGCAGATGTCATGGCCGCATATACCCGAAAAAAAGTGGAGGAATCCCGTATCCTTTTTTTTATCGAGCATTTTTTTTATTTTACCGACGCTCAGGAGCAGCGGGAAATTGCAGCAATCGTTAAAGAGTTTATTGAACAGGAGCGGGAAGATGTGCCGGCGGTCAGGGAGCTGGACACCTGTGATTACCATATGAGGGATGCCTGGAGAAAAATTCTGTCAGAGAAAGAGCTGTCGTTCACGTTCGAGTCTTTTTTGCAATTCCGGCTTAAGGATTACTTCGAATTGCTCCAGGTGTATGTGGAATGTGCGATCGATGAATACAAGCTGGAGCTGGATTATCAGGCATTTGTTGAGCAGCTGCGAAAATGTGCGGCGAGTCAGCCGTATCTTACGGATGAGATTCATGTCGCTTATGACGGTGAATTCAAGCTGTATGACAATCATTACCGGCTGTACAGCAAAAAAATGCTGGAGCTTATGCATGAAAGAGCCCTTGTTCTGACACAGGAATTAGACCTGGATCAAGAAGTTCTGGGACCGAGTATCGGTCTTGCTCCGGAAATCCTTCATTTGTATCTGGAAGATGAAAATCATGGCATGGTACATACCTTGCAGAATATTTTCCAGGAACGATTGATTAAAAAACCGCTTCATGCCTTTTATGGCAGGATCAACCGACAAAGTTAGCTCTTGATTTTGAGGAGCTGCTTGCCTATAATGGAGGTATCAATTGGATACCAAAATGAGTAAAGATAAGGACATGTGATATTTTTTACGGTTTATAGAGAGGAATGCCCAGGCTGAAAGCATTCCAACACGGAAAAATGTTGTACCCCCTTTGAACTTCAGCGGTGAAAAACAGGAGTAGTCGCTGACGGCCCAAAGCCGTTAAATCTTGACCGAGTGCCGCCGCATATTTTGCCGCGGAACAAGGGTGGAACCACGAGTACAACACTCGTCCCTTTTTGTGGACGGGTGTTTTTTGTATTTTAATTAATCATTAGCGTGCATACTGTATTGTAAAAAAAGGAGAGATTAACCATGGCAGACATTAAACTGACATTTCCAGATGGTTCTGTTCGTGAGTATCCGAAAGGAACTACTTCCGAGCAAGTGGCTGACTCCATCAGTTCAAGCCTGAAGAAAAAATCAGTAGCAGGAAAAGTCAACGGAGTAATATATGATTTTACCCGTCCGATTGAACAAGATGCATCGATTGAAATCGTTCCCCAGGATTCCCCTGAGGGACTTGAAATGACCAGGCACAGCACGGCCCACCTGATGGCTCAGGCGATCAAACGGCTGTACAAAGACGTGAGACTCGGCATTGGTCCCGTGATCGAAAATGGATTTTATTATGACATCGATATGCCGGAAGCTTTAACTCCGGAAGACCTTCAGAAAATTGAGAAAGAAATGAAAAAGATTGTCAGCGAAAACCTACCGATTGTCCGTAAGGAAGTCAGCAGGGAAGAAGCCTTGGCCATCTATGAAAAGTTGGATGATCACCTGAAGCTGGAGCTGATCCGTGATCTTCCGGAAGATGCAGTCATTACCATTTACGAACAGGGTGAATTCTTTGATCTTTGCCGCGGACCGCATGTGCCGTCCACAGGAAAAATCAAGGCGTTCAAGCTGATGAGCATTTCAGGTGCCTACTGGCGTGGAGACAGTAACAATCAAATGCTGCAGCGTATCTATGGCGCAGCCTTTTTAACTCAAAAAGAGCTCGATCAGCACCTGGTTTATCTTCAGGAAGCAAAAGAGCGTGATCACCGTAAGCTTGGGAAAGAGCTGGATCTCTTTACGATTTCTCAAAAAATCGGACAAGGTCTTCCAGTATGGCTGCCTAAGGGAGCAACCATTCGCCGCATCATTGAGCGCTATATCGTGGATACTGAAGTAAAGCTTGGTTATGACCATGTGTACACTCCTCACCTTGGAAGCGTAGAGCTTTATAAAACTTCCGGCCACTGGGATCATTATCAGGAAGATATGTATCCTGCGATTGAAATGGATAACGAACAGCTCGTGCTTCGTCCGATGAACTGCCCGCACCATATGATGGTGTTTAAGAACAGCATGCACAGCTACCGCGATCTGCCAATTCGTATCGCAGAACTCGGAACCATGCACCGCCATGAAATGTCCGGAGCACTGGCTGGCCTTCAGCGTGTCCGTTCCATGACACTGAATGATGCTCATATCTTTGCCCGCCCGGACCAATTGAAGGATGAGTTCATCCGTGTGGTAAAACTTATTCAGCGAGTATACAAGGATTTTGGCATTACGGATTACAAGTTCCGTCTGTCCTACCGCGATCCTGAAGACAAAGAGAAATATGTGGACAATGACGAGATGTGGGAAAAAGCTCAGGCGCTTCTCAAAGAAACAATGGAAGACATGAATCTTGATTATGTTGAAGCGGAAGGCGAAGCGGCGTTCTATGGCCCGAAACTCGATGTACAGGTGAAAACAGCGCTTGGAAAAGATGAAACGCTGTCCACTGTACAGCTTGATTTCCATTTGCCTGAGCGTTTTGACCTCACGTATAAAGGTCGTGACGGTAAGGATCACCGCCCAGTCGTTATTCACCGCGGTGTCGTTTCCACGATGGAACGTTTTGTTGCCTTCTTGATTGAAGAATACAAGGGAGCATTCCCTGTATGGCTGGCTCCGGTACAGGTTCAAATTATTCCGGTTTCTTCTGTACACGAAGAATATGCGAAAAAGGTGAGCGAAGAGCTGCTTGAAGAAGGTATCCGTGTGGAAGTGGACAACCGTGATGAGAAACTCGGCTACAAGATCCGTGAAGCTCAAATGCAGAAAATCCCGTACATGCTCGTACTCGGTGATCAGGAGATTTCCGACCAGACCGTGAACGTGCGTAAATACGGAGAGCAAAAGTCCGAAACCGTAGCTTTTGAAGCATTCAAAGAAAGCATCCTTCAACAAGTAAACAAAAGAGGTTAACAAAAAAGAACTGCGAAGTGATTCGCAGTTCTTTTTTGTCCTTCTAAATTTACTGGCGTGAGGAATTTTTTAAGTGCCTCATTGATTAGTTGATCGAAGTGCAAGGTGGCGAGACTCCAGCGGGATAAGCGGGACAGATGAGACCAAGGAGGCGCTCGCGCCGTTACCGCAGGAGCTTGCGACGAGAAAGTAGGCGTTTACGCCGGTAAGGCTCAGCGCCCGCCCGCGGAAAGCGAGTCACCTGTAACGAAGATCAACCCCCTCGATGGCTGTGCAGCTTTTTAAAAAGATACTCCTTGCCAAACTCTCCGATATGCTGTAAAATAATTTTTGTTGTTAAAAACAAGATCGTCAGTTGACAAGTGGTGCTTGTCAATGGTATATTAACTTAGGTAATTAAATAGTTGAGTTTCGAAACAAAGCAGAAGCACCCGCTTCTCACCTGTTCAACGCAAATGCAGTTGGCTGGTCAACCGAACTTTCAGAGATGATTGAGGTAGTGTGGGTGCAGTATGCGCCGACGCTTTTTTATTTGTTTACAAAACGCTGAGTGGAACTGACTCACACAAATTCTTGGAGGTGACTTACTATTAGTAAGGACATGTCTGTCAATGAGGGCATCCGTGCTCGTGAAGTAAGACTTATCGGGGCTGATGGCAGCCAGCTAGGGATTAAAACACGTCATGAAGCTCTTGATATTGCGGCAAACGCTAATCTTGATCTTGTGCTTGTTGCTCCAACTGCAAAACCGCCAGTATGCCGAATTATGGACTATGGCAAGTTTAAGTTTGAACAGCAGAAGAAAGAAAGAGAAGCCCGTAAGAATCAAAAGATTGTTACGACCAAAGAAATTCGCTTGAGCCCAACGATTGAGGAGCATGATTTTAATACGAAGCTGAAAAATGCGCGTAAGTTCCTTGAAAAAGGCGATAAAGTGAAGGCAAGCATTCGTTTCAGGGGCCGTGCGATTACGCATTCCTCTATCGGTAAAACTGTGCTTGAAAAACTTGCTAAAGAATGTGAAGACGTTGCTACGATTGAAGTCCGACCTAAAATGGAAGGCCGAAGCATGTTCCTCATTTTAGCACCAACAACCGAAAAATAATTACTTACCAGGGAGGAATCCAATCATGCCTAAAATGAAAACACATAGAGGTGCTGCAAAGCGCTTTAGAAAGACTGGAACAGGTAAACTTAAGCGTGGACGCGCGTACACAAGCCACTTATTCGCTAACAAATCTACAAAAGCGAAACGTAAACTTCGTAAAGCGAAGATTGTTACAAGCGGAGACTACAAACGTATCCGTACACTATTGACTTACAAGAAAAAATAATAACTGATCGTATATATCTAGGAGGGTTTTAAAATGCCAAGAGTAAAAGGTGGCTATGTGTCACGTCGTCGTCGTAAAAAAGTATTAAAATTAGCTAAAGGTTATTTCGGATCCAAACATAAGTTATTTAAAGTTGCTCAACAGCAAGTTTTCAAATCTCTTATGTATGCATACCGCGACCGCCGTCAAAAGAAACGTGATTTCCGTAAACTTTGGATCACTCGTATCAACGCGGCAGCTCGTACAAACGGTCTTTCTTACAGCCGTTTAATGCACGGTCTTAAAGTTGCAGGCATCGATATCAACCGTAAAATGCTTGCAGAAATCGCAGTTACAGACGAAAAAGCATTCGCTGAACTTGCTTCTAAAGCAAAAGACAGCCTAAACGCATAAGTTAAGCACCCAAAAGCCATTTTCTAAACCTAGAAAATGGCTTTTGCTGTAACAGAAAGGATTTATTCCATGATTTATATTTACTTGATAGTGGTCAATGTGCTCGCTTTCTGGCTGATGCATCATGATAAAGAAGCGGCAAAAGCGAGAAAGTGGCGCACTCCTGAAAAGCGCCTGTGGCTGTTTGCCATCATCGGTGGAGCGGCGGGCATCTGGGCAGGCATGATTCAGTTTCGCCATAAAACAAAACACACGAACTTCCAGATCGGTGTCCCTCTGCTCGTGCTGGTTGACGTATTTATTGTGGCAAAATATTTGATCGGATGAGAGCGCTATTCCTGCTGGAGGTAGCGCTTGTCTTTTAAGAACAATCTCCAGAACACATAAAAGCCAGGTGTGAGGATGGCAAGTCCGACAGCATACATAATCATAAGAGAGTAGAAGGTTTCCTTAGCTGTAAAGGCATCATAAATCGTAAGTCCGGGATAGACAATATAGGGCAGGTGTGCCATTCCATAACCATAGCTTGCAAAACCATACTGTGCAACTATGGCCAGAAGTGCAAGCCTCGGCTTTCCGGCGGTATCCATTTCGCTGTTTTTCAACCACAAGCAACCGTAGCCAACAAGAAAGGCAAGGAAAGACAAAATAAACCACATACGCTGGTCGTACAAATTGTCAATCAGCCAGTTGGCTTCCGGCTGTAGGACCATTAATGTAACCATGGCGGCAATTAGCGTCAACGGTCCAAGCAGCAGTGCATTTCCTCTGTAGAGCCTGTACGCTCCTTCCTGCTTGGATACTTTGGAATAGTCAGCAAGGAAAAGAGAGGAGAGAAACAATTCAGAGGTTAACCCGAATAAAATATACATATAGAGGGATGGACTGGTAAACAGCTTCCCGATCAGGAGAACATCTCTGCCGTTAAATCCCGAAATATATCCACCCTGGCTGACGGGGAGAACTGTAATCAGCAGTGCGGGGATCAAGACACCGCAGATTCCTGATATAAAGAACATGGTTTTTCGATAGCCTTGCACCGAATAGGAGAACACCATGAATGCACTGCGGATCGCCAGCAAAAACAAGATCAGCGAGACGGGAATAAGAAGCACGGTTCCCAGCGTAAATGCTCCTTTTGGAAAAAAGCCGACAAAGGCCACGACCAGCAAAACGAGAAACACATTTGTAATTTCCCATGTAGGAGAAAGAAACCGGTTGGCAATTTTCCCCGCGGATGTCCGGTGCTCATGATAAACCATGGCCCAAAAACCTGATCCAAAATCGATGGACCCGAAGATGCTGTAGATGAATATAAAGGTCCATAATACGAGGATGGCAATGACTTCTTCGTTCATAGTGATCCCTCTTTCTTCGGTTAATAGCCGGAGTATTTTTCAAATTCCTTGGAAACAGGATTCCGTTTGAAATAACTTGTAAGAATCAGTATGGTCAGTACGCCAAGCATCACATAAAGGCCAATGAACAATAAAAAAAGCGGGGCCAGGTTCTGGGATTGAGTGGCAGCTTCAGCGGTCGTCTGAACTCTGTAGATGGTCCAAGGCTGCCTGCCGCTGCAGCTGAAGATCCATCCAAATTCAATACCGAGCATGGACAGCGGACCTGAAAAAATTAAAAGAAACAAAAGCCATCTTGGATAGGGCCTCTTCTTTCTTTTGCCGTAATACCACCAGAAAAATAAAGCAACAGCAGCCAATCCAAGCAACAGAAAACCAATTCCCACCATGACATTGAACAGGGTATGTACATAAAATGGCGGCCAGGTTTCCCGTGGAAATTCATATAGCCCTTTTACCTTCGTATCAAATTTTCCCGCTGCCAGCCAGCTCAGCATCCAGGGGATTTCGATTCCATATTTGACTTCCTCTGTTTTTGGATCTGTAAATCCGCCGATCGCAAGAGGGGCATACCGCTGGGTTTCAAATAGTCCTTCTGCCGCAGCCAGTTTTTCGGGTGAGTGCTCGTGTAAAATTTGCGCGGAGTGATGCCCGGAGAAGCTGGAAACCAGTGAAAACACCAATCCCACAATCATCGCCAGTAAAAAGCCTTTTTTATGGTACACGGATTCATTTTTTGATAGCTTTCCTCTCAAGAGCTTATAGGCCCCGATCGATGCGACGGCAAATGCGCCTGTCATATAGGCTGTCACCGATACGTGAAAGGCAGAAGAAATGAAGCTGGGATTAAAGAATGCATCCCAGGGATTCACATCAAAAATGGTCCCGTCCTTTGCGATTTTGAATCCATCGGGTGTATTCATCCAAGTATTGACCGCCGTGATTAAAATAGCTGAAGCTACGGCACCAAACGCAACGAGAATGACAGAAATGATGCGAAAGAACTTGGGCAAGCGGTCCGCTGCATAAACGTAAATCGACATGAACAGTGCTTCAATAAAAAAGGCAAACAGTTCGATCTGAAAGGGAAGGGAGATCACCTTTCCCACAATTTCCATGAAACCGGGCCACAGTAAGGACAACTGGACGCCTACGATGGTTCCGGATGGAATGGCAACACCAAGCAATACAGCGAAAGCCTTTGTCCAGCGTTTGGCCATAATGGCATAATCATTGTCGTTTTTTACTTGGTGAAGAATTTCAGCGATGACAATCATCAAGGGAATTCCCACTCCGAGCGTTGCAAATATAATATGAAAGGCCAGGGAGGTTCCAAAGAAAGCCCGGGCAAGTACAACCGTATCCATTTTTCATCCACTCCTCATTCATTGGCGCATTGTTAAAGAAATCCAACTTTTCTATTGTTAACCTGTCATAAACCAAATCGAAATATTCATGGTCTCTGAAATTGCGAAGAATAACAGCTCGTCTTATGTCATATGATGGCGATAAGGAGGGTTGGATCATGCAGCATGAGCTTACAGAGATTCTGGATATCCTGAAGTTTGCCGGTATTTTTGCTCCGCTCTTTTTTATTCTTCTTCATCTGATGAGACAATTTCTTTTTCTTCCCGTAGGTTTGATCTGTATGGCAGGAGGTGTTCTGTTTGGTTCCGTGTACGGAACACTGTATTCGATCATTGGCATTACCTTGTCCAGTGTGCTGTTTTATGGCCTTCTGAAAAAAATGCCGAATACGCTGAATCGATTCCTGAAGATCAAGCGCAAAGTTGTGGGGAAACGCATGCCGTTTTCGATTGGACAGATCGCCATTTTGAAACTCGTGCCTTTCATTCACTTTCAACTGCTGTCTCTGTTGATTCTGGAAATAACAAAGAGCTTTAAAGAGTATACAAAAGCGAGTGCGGTGTCCAATGTTCCTCTGGCTTTTATGTATTCCACCTTTGGGCATTACATTTTTAAAATTTCTGTTGTATGGGGCATGGGAATTGCCGCTGTCATGCTCGTTTTATTCCATCTTCTCCGAAAAAAAGAATGGGTCATAAAATGGGAAGAGTTTTTCGAAAAAGAAAAATCAAATGCCAAAAGCGCATAATGGAGAGGCTTGGGTCCCGGTAGCATGGCTGCCGGGTATTTTGCTTCCTTGTGATTTGGCAGGAACGATTGCTATAATGGGTCGATAGGAGGGGATCAAGTGAGTTTTAAAGAACTATTTGAAATGCAGGAAACACTGAATGCGCGAATTGTGGACGAGCATCAGTTACATAATGAGGATCTTTATGAAAAACGGCTGCTGGCTCTGCTTGTTGAACTGGGGGAGCTGGCAAACGAAACGCGTTGTTTTAAGTACTGGAGCTTAAAGCCTCCTTCCTCCTTTGAAGTAATTCTCGAGGAGTATGTTGACGGGCTTCATTTTCTTCTTTCTGTCGGCCTTGATCTTGGCATAAAGGATATGGATGATGCTGAATCCCTACAAAGGGATAATCTCACCGATCAGTTTTTGTCACTCTATCAACACATTGGAGAGCTTCAGAAGAAAAAAGATATCTCGTTGTTCCGGTCGCTTTTTTCCGAATTCGTCGGGCTGGGAGATCTGCTTGGTTTTTCGGAAGAAACGGTTATTGAAGGATACAAGGATAAAAACCAAATTAACCATCAACGGCAGGATGAAGGCTATTAAAAACAACATCCCGGGAGATTTCCCGGGATGTTATTTATTTTAAGCCGCTTGATAGCGTGGACAGCAATTCTTCTTTTTTCTGGTGGTCTGATTCTTTCCAGATGACCTCGAATAATACGCCAAGCCCTGGCAGCATTTTTTCCTCACCGCTCTGGATGGCATCCACAATCGTGCTTTCGAGCTGGTCTTTATTGTTGCCGGAAACATTTGCAAGAACTGCCTTACGGATATCGATATCCATATTTATCACCTCAGGATCAATTTAGTTCATTTAAGTTTTTGCTATTTCCTAGTTTTTATTAAGAGCTCATGGATTATGTATCATTTTGAAGATATAATAAAAAAAGTTGAACGTGATAAAGGATGGTTGAGGAATGAAACGGATTGAATCCGAACAAAATGCATCGGTTAAACAATGGAAAAAGCTCTATACGAAAAAGGAGCGGGACAAATCGGGCCAATTTATCATAGACGGCCCTCATTTGATTGAAGAAGCACTTCGTCATCACGTTCCCATTGCCCATTTGATTGTGGAAGAATCGTATATCCTTCCCAAAAATTGGGATGTATCTGCTCTGGACCCATGGGTGGTGCCGAAGAAAATCATGAAAATGCTTAGTGACACCGAGCATCCCCAAGGGGTGTTGGCGGTTTGCCGGATGAAAGAACAGCCTCTAAAACCGAGACCAGATGGGAAGTATCTTTTGATTGACGGAGTACAGGACCCGGGCAACCTTGGAACCATCATCAGGACTGCAGACGCACAGGGTATAGATGGTGTTATTCTGGGAGAAGGCACCGTTGATGTATATAACAGCAAAGTGCTCCGGTCCACTCAAGGGTCACTGTTTCATGTGCCGGTGGTAAAAGGAAGTCTGGACGAATGGATCGCGGATTGCAAAACGGCAGGTGTCCCAGTGTTTGTGTCTGCACTGAAAGGGGCAATACCGATTCAGGAGGTACAGTCATCCGGATCGTTCGCTCTTGTGGTCGGGAACGAAGGCAGCGGTGTCCGTCTTGAAAGCATAGAGGGGGCAGACGAATTGGTGTACATCCCCATGTTTGGGAATGCTGAATCGTTAAACGTGGCTGTGGCCGCAGGAATCATGCTGTATGAACTCATGAGAAACCGGCAATAATTGAAAGGAAAACGTAATTTCAATTGCACAGCCCTCAATGTTCCACTATAATAAGAAGACAACTGCATGAACCAAATGCAATGATGGAGAGTAGTACATAAAAGCTCGCCGGTAAAGGGAGGAAGCATCTTGACTGAAAGTGTTTCTACGGTTGAATTTATCGAATTCGCTCCTGAGCAGTCGCCTGAACGAATTGTCAGTAGGGTGAACCGGATCCAGTCCGTTATGGAAATGAAGTGAACAAGAACAAGAGGCGCTTTGCCTTTTTCTCTTGATTAATTTGGGTGGTACCGCGAATCCTCGTCCCTTTTCGGACGGGGTTTTTTTATTTTCAAAAGGAGGCCGAAAAAATGCAGGACCGATTACAAGCACTAAAAGAAGAAGCACTGCTGAAAATTCAGCAGGCAAGTGATTTAAAAGCATTGCAGGATATTAAAGTATCCTATTTGGGTAAGAAGGGCCCGATTACTGAAGTATTGAAAGGTATGGGCAAGCTTTCACCCGAAGAGCGCCCGGTCGTAGGGGCTTATGCCAACGAGGTCCGAGACGCCATCACATCTGCGCTGGAATTAAAAATCAGTGAACTGGAACAAGCGGTAATTGAAGAAAAGCTGAAAAAAGAATCCATTGATGTCACGCTTCCGGGACGCCCGGTCCGAAAAGGAAACGCTCATCCGTTAACTGCAGTTATTGAAGAAATTGAAGACCTTTTCTTAACGATGGGCTTTACTGTGGCTGAAGGACCCGAGGTGGAAACGGATTATTATAATTTCGAAGCGTTAAACCTTCCGAAAGACCATCCGGCACGCGACATGCAGGACTCATTCTTTATCACGGAGGACATTCTGCTTCGAACTCAAACCTCACCGGTTCAGGCGAGAACAATGGAAAAGCATCACGGCAGAGGCCCGGTTAAGATCATATCGCCCGGTAAAGTGTACCGCAGGGACGATGATGATGCGACACACTCCCATCAGTTCATGCAGATCGAGGGTCTGGTTGTTGATGAAAATGTCCGCTTGAGTGACTTGAAGGGCGTTTTGGAGACCTTCGCGAAAAAAATGTTCGGAGAAGAACGCAAAATCCGTTTACGTCCAAGTTTCTTCCCGTTTACAGAACCGTCTGTGGAAATGGACATCTCCTGTTTTAAATGCGGAGGAAAAGGCTGCTCCATCTGTAAGCATACAGGCTGGATTGAAATTCTTGGAGCAGGCATGGTTCATCCGAACGTACTTGAAATGGCAGGCTTTGATTCGAAAAAATATACCGGATTTGCATTCGGCATGGGTCCTGAGCGTATTGCCATGCTGAAATATGGGATTGATGATATCCGTCATTTTTACACAAATGATCTTCGTTTCTTAAAACAATTTAAAAAGGCATAAGGAGGGGAATGCTGTGTTAGTTTCTTATAATTGGCTAAAAGACTATGTAGACCTTGATCTTTCAGCAGCTGAACTTGCAGATAAAATAACAAAAAGCGGAATTGAAGTAGAAATCGTTGAATCCCTCAATAAAGGGATTACCGGTGTAGTGGTTGGCCACGTGCTGGAATGCGTACAGCATCCAAACGCGGACAAATTGCGGGTATGTAAAGTTGACCTCGGTGAAGAAGAACCGGTTCAAATCGTATGCGGGGCACCGAACGTGGCGGCCGGCCAGAAAGTTCCGGTCGCAAAAGTGGGAGCAGTACTTCCTGGGAACTTCAAAATAAAAAAAGCGAAGCTGCGCGGAGAAGCCTCCAATGGAATGATCTGCTCTCTCACTGAATTGGGCGTTGAAGGTAAACTTGTGCCAAAGGAATATTCCAGCGGGATCTTTGTTATGCCATCCGACGCGGAAATCGGAAGCGATGCATTGGCGTACCTGAATCTTGATGATTATGTTCTGGAACTTGGATTAACGCCTAACCGTGCAGACTGCCTGAATATGCTTGGAGTCGCTTATGAAGTAGCTGCTATCTTAAATGAAGAACTTCGCCTTCCTGAAGTCCAGGTGGAAGCGTCGGGAGAGAAAGCATCTGACTATGTATCCGTTGCGGTCGATGCAAAAGAAGACAATCCGTATTACGGTGCCATGATCATCAAGAATATCACAATCGCTCCCTCGCCGTTATGGATGCAAAACCGCCTGATTGCAGCAGGAATTCGTCCCATCAATAACGTGGTGGATATTACAAATTACGTGTTGCTGGAGTATGGCCAGCCGCTTCATGCATTTGACTATGACCGGCTTGGATCCAAGGAGATTCTTGTCCGCCGTGCAAAAGACGGTGAGGAGATGGTTACCCTTGATAATGCCAAGAGAAAGCTGGGCACCAATCACCTGGTGATCACCAATGGTAAAGAGCCTGTGGCTGTTGCCGGTGTTATGGGTGGTGCCACATCCGAGGTGCAGGATGACACAACCACCGTATTGCTGGAAGCTGCCTATTTTGAAGGCATCCGTGTAAGAGCGGCTTCCAAGGATCTTGGGCTGAGAAGTGAAGCCAGCTCTCGCTATGAAAAAGGAATCGACCGAAACCGTGTATATGATGCGGCATACCGTGCAGCTTCTCTCATGGCCCAATACGCAGGCGGTGAAGTGGCACAAGGAGTCGTTGAAGCCGGAGAGCGTTTGGTTTCTGAAGGAAAAGCTGAAGTGACGCAAACGCGGATTAACACCTTGCTCGGAACCGAGATCGAAGGTGAACAGATCAGCGATATTTTAAAGCGTCTTCGCTTTGAATTTGACGTTCAGGGTGAAAACTATATCGTTACAGTTCCAACGAGAAGACCGGATATCACGATTGATGCCGATCTTGTGGAAGAGGTCGGAAGAATTTATGGATATGACCGAATTCCAACCACCTACCTGTTAAGCGAAGGGCGTCCTGGCGGGCTTACACCATATCAGGCCGCACGACGGAAAGTGATGCGCTATATGGAAGGAACCGGTTTGTATCAGGCTGTCACCTATGCGCTCACAACGACTGAAAAATCCAATGCCTTTACGTTTTCAGAGGAACAGGAAAACGTGCACAGCATCAAGGTTTCTCACCCGATGAGTGAAGAGCGCAGTACGCTCAGAAGCACGCTGATCCCTCAGCTTCTCGAAGTGTTAAAGCATAATCATCACCGTTCGATTGATGATGTGGGAATCTTTGAAATCAGTTCGGTATTTTTTGCCCATGAGCAATCCCTGTCGGTTTTGCCGGAAGAGAAAACGTATCTTTCCGGGGCTTTGACCGGGTTATGGAGTATTCATCCTTGGCAGGGTGAGAAGAAGAAAATTGATTTCTTTGTTGTGAAGGGAATTCTTGAAGGGCTATTTGAAGAGCTTGGCTTGCACAGCAGAATTACATTTGAGATTGAGAGCCTTCCTGGCATGCATCCCGGCCGTACAGCCGTAATGAAACTCGACAGCATTGTCGTTGGATTCATCGGGCAGATTCATCCTGGAACCCAGAAGGAATGGGATTTGAATGAAAGCTATGTGTTTGAATTGGATCTTGACCAGCTCCTTGGGGCAAGTGTCGAACCGACCGTTTATCAAACTCTTCCTCGTTTTCCTTCCATCACTCGGGATATTGCCGTAGTGGTTGATCAAAATCTGCCGGCAGGCGATTTGAACACGGTCATCCATGAAGCTGGAGGAGAGTTGCTGAAGGAAAGCAGCCTGTTTGATTTGTATGAAGGAGAACGGATGGAAGAAGGAAAGAAATCGTTGGCGTTCTCGCTTAAATACTACGATCCTGAACGAACGTTAACAGATGAAGAAGTAACGAAAGCTCATGAAAATATCCTGCGCAGCCTGGAAGAGCGATTTGGTGCCTCATTGCGTAAATAATGCTGCAAAAAACCCGCTGTCTGAAACCAGACAGCGGGTTTTTTCGTATAATGAGACTAGTTGCGCTTTCCGTGTGCCAGATTCATCGCCTTTTTCGTGTTGGCAAAATGAATCTTGGCGATATCGTTCAAGAAATCCGGGCCATGTTTGCGAATCAATTCGGCGGCCTTGACATCCACTTTGCTGCCCGCGCCCTTTGGAATTTCGATTCCTGTTTTGGCACTGATTTTGTCCATTTCGTTTATAAAAGCATAGCGTGCGAGAATGGAGGACGCTGCCACTGAAAGATGCAGGGATTCGCCTTTGGTGGCAAAGTACACTTGATCCTTTACCACCGTGGATTGCCGTGACAGGTAGTTGAAGTAGACGCCCGGTTCACAGAATTGATCCACCAGGATACCGTCCACTTTTTCATTCTTCGTTTTTTCCAGCATATGAAGAAGCGCTTTATTATGCAAAAGAGCTTTCATTTTTCCCTGGCTCATTCCCTTGGCCTGCAACTCGTTATATTTTCGGTTGTTCAGCACCAGCAGGCTATAGGGAATGGTATGCAAGAGATCTTTGGCAATGGAAACGATCTGGAGATCATTCAAAAACTTTGAATCTTTGACCCCGAGCTCCCTGAGGAGTTCCAGCTTGGATTCCGGCACATACGATGCAACCACGGTGATCGGGCCGAAAAAATCTCCGGTTCCGACTTCATCACTGCCAATCAGGGATAAAGAGCCAACATTTTCGGGAGGAGCGTAGGCATGGGCTGGTTTGTCCTTCTTTGGTTTGCTTCCTGAGGGAGCAGGTTTGATGTTCCATTTTAGGGCTTCCGCTTCCGCATTCTTTCCTTGAAATAATACCTTTCCAGATTTATAGGCAGTTATTGTGCATCCCGGCGGCTTTGCGGTAAAAATGCTGCCAGGCGGTGAGGCGGCCGGAATGAATGCTTTGTAGGCTTCTTTCATCTTCTGGATTTCCTGTGTAGTTGCTTGCAATACGGTGTTCGCCATTTTTATTTTCCTTTTCACTAAATTTGTTTTACAAAATTTTGCTTTAATGTTAACAGATGATACAACAAATATTTTCATAAGTGTTCGCTTTCTGTTAAGATAATGAATAGAGTTTCATCCTTTTATAAGAAAGTGAGCTATGAATGGAGGTAATTTTGTGGCGGAAGAAAACATGAGAGAACGGACCATCGTTGAGATCTTTGGTCAAAAATATACAGTAATGGGTACTGAGACTTCCAGCCACATTCGTTCAGTCGCTGCAATGGTTGACGAAAAAATGAGGGACATCCAGCAATATAACGCTGTGCTCGATACGAAACAGCTTGCCGTCCTTACTGCAGTTAACATCATGAACGAATACTTAAAGACTAAAGAAGAGCTGGAAAAATTGCAACAGCAGATTAGGAAAGAGGATAGATAAATGTTAGATTTAATATTGATTGTTCTTTTGATTGCAGGGTTCTTTATCGGCCTGAAGCGCGGGCTTGTCATGCAGGTTGTCCACCTCGTCGGTTTTATTGCAGCATATGTGGTGGCGTATCTGTACTTTGATGATCTGGCACCGCATCTGAAACTTTGGATTCCATATCCATCGGTTGGAAATGACAGTCCAATGTCATCCATCCTGAACAGCATATCACTAGAGGACGTTTATTACCGGGCGATTGCCTTTGCGCTCCTTTTCTTTGCAACCAAAATATTGCTTCAGATTGTCGGCAACATGCTCAGCTTCATTGCAGAATTGCCGCTGCTCCGTACCGTGAACCGCTGGCTTGGAGGCGTTCTCGGATTTGTTGAAGTCTACCTGATTTTATTTCTGTTGCTTTATGTGGCTTCCCTTGTACCATCGGGTTCCATTCATACCGCATTTCAGGATTCCTTCATCGGACAGAGCATGGTAAAAAATACCCCGGTCTTCTCGGATACGATAAAAGATTTGTGGAGCAAAAACATGGCATAAAACTTCTCTCAAGCAGAGAAGTTTTTTTACCGTACGAGTCGATCAAATTGAAGGAGGGAATTCCCGATGAACAAAAAAGAAGTTGTTAATGTGCTGGAAGTAATAGCCGTTTATATGGAAATCAAAGGGGAAAACTCATTTAAAACCTCAGCGTACAGAAAAGCAGCCCAGGCTCTGGAGACAGACGACCGGAACATGGAGCAGATTGAGGATCCTTCTAAATTAAAAGGGATTGGAAAAGGAACCGCTTCCGTAATCACGGAACTTATGGAAACAGGAAGGTCATCTTTACTTGAAGAATTGCAGGCAACGCTTCCTTCCGGCCTGTTAACCTTGCTTAAAATTCAGGGTCTTGGCGGCAAAAAAATATCAAAGCTTTATCAGGAACTCGGTGTTACGGATATTGATAGTTTAAAAGAGGCCTGTGAACAGGAAAAAGTGAGGGGCCTTGCCGGATTTGGAACAAAAACAGAGGAGAAAATTCTTGCGGCCATTGAAGAGCTTGGAAAGCGTCCGGACCGTTTGCCCATTGCTTACATGCTGTCCGTGGCCGAAAAAATAGAAAAGCAACTTTCACAAATCGATGGCGTCGAGCGGTTTTCCAGGGCAGGAAGCCTGCGACGCTGCCGTGAAACCATTAAAGATTTAGACTTTATTCTTGCCGTGTCCGAACCTTCTGTTATTAAGGAAAAGCTTATAGAGCTTGAAGACGTTTCCGAAATCATCGCCAAAGGAGATACGAAGGTATCAGTCGTGCTCCAATATGATTACCCTGTTTCTGTTGATTTCCGTTTGGTCGCCGAAGAGCAGTTTGCAACAGCGCTGCATCATTTCACCGGCTCCATGGAGCATAATGTGCAGATGAGACAGCTGGCCAAGGAACGAAATGAAAAGATTAGTGAATACGGCGTAGAGAATTCAGAGACCGGCGAAATGTTGACGTTTGATTCTGAAGAAGACTTTTATGCTCACTTTGGCCTTCAATACATCCCGCCGGAAGTCCGTGAAGGCGAAAATGAACTGGAACTTTTTCGTGAACCGCAAAGGCTCATTCAAGAAAGTGACATAAAAAGCGATCTCCATATGCACTCCACCTGGAGCGACGGCGCCAACACCATTGAAGAAATGGCTGAGGCGGTGAGGGCCATGGGATATACACACATGGCCATTACGGACCATTCAAAGTACCTGGTCGTCGCCAATGGGCTGACGCCGGAACGCCTCCGCAAACAGCGGCATGAAATTGACCGTTTGAACGAAAAATACACCGATTTTAAAATTCTGGCTGGTGTAGAAATGGATATTCTTCCGGATGGCTCACTCGATTATGATGATGAAATGCTGGCTGAGATGGACCTTGTGATTGCATCGATCCACTCTTCATTTTCCCAAAACAGGGAAACGATCATGAAACGGTTGATAACAGCGCTAACCAGCCATCACGTGGATATTATTGCCCATCCGACCGGCCGGATTATCGGACGCCGTCCAGGCTATGACGTGGATGTGGAATTGCTGATTGAACTTGCCGCAGAAACAAATACTGCTCTTGAACTGAATGCCCATCCCAGCCGTTTGGATCTAGCTCCGCAATGGCTGAAGCTGGCACAGGAAAAAGGCGTGAAAATTACCATTAACACGGATGCCCATTATAAAGATACACTCGATTTTATGGAAGTGGGTACCGCTGTCGCAAGAAAAGGGTATATACGCCCTGAAAATGTATTGAACACGATGACACTGGAAGAACTGACTTCCTTTTTAAAACGAAACGACAATAAGGAATAGCGAACGCTCCTAAGGAGGAGGAATCATTTTGCAAGAACGTGTTCAGAGAGTATTAGAATACACCAAAATTATTGAACAGCTAAAAAAGCATGCCAGCTCAAGCCTGGGACGACAAAAGGCGGAACAGCTGCAGCCATCCATTGATTTTGAGGAAATCAAGCACTGGCAGAACGGCACGGATGAAGGCGTAAAAGTCCTTCGTCTGAAAGGGCAGGCCCCACTCGGGGGCATCCGGGACATCCGGGCAAGCCTGAAGCGTACCCAGATTGGCGGTGTGCTGAATACGGATGAGCTTTTGGATATCTCCACCACCATTTATGGCGGAAGACGCTTCAAGCGGTTTACCGAAGGAATGGTGGAAGGCGGAATAGAACTGCCAATTCTTGATAGCCTGGTGGCGGATATTGAACCCCTTACCGATCTTGAGCGGGAAATCAAAGCCTGTATTGATGATAACGGCCATGTGATGGACAGCGCAAGCCCAGCTCTTCGCACGATTCGCGGTCAGCTTCGCACATTTGAATCCAGGGTCCGGGAGAAGCTCGAGAGCATGGTGCGCTCCTCCAGCTACCAAAAAATGCTGTCTGATGCAATCATCACCATCCGGAACGAACGTTTTGTGCTCCCAGTCAAACAGGAATACAGAGGCAATTTTGGCGGAATGGTTCATGACCAGTCTGCATCTGGAGCAACGCTGTTTATCGAGCCGCAGGCCGTGGTTACGATCAACAACCAGCTGAAAGAAGCGAAAGCCAAAGAAGCCAGGGAAATCGAAAAGATCCTGAGAGAGCTGTCTGTGCTTGTTGGGGAATCAGCCGAACTTCTTGCGCATAATGTAGCCATTTTGGCGGACATTGACTTTATTTTCACGAAAGCACAGTACAGCCGGGAATTAAAAGCAACAAAACCGATCATGAACGACAGAGAATACATTTCCCTTCATAAGGGACGGCATCCACTGCTCGACCAGGATACTGTTGTTCCCATTGATGTGGAGCTTGGCGGTGCGTTTCAATCGCTGATTATTACCGGACCGAACACGGGCGGTAAGACCGTTACGCTCAAAACCATCGGCCTGTTGTCATTGATGGCCCAGTCCGGCCTTCAGATTCCAGCCGAAGAAGAATCCGAAATGACCGTTTTTGAAGCCATTTATGCTGATATCGGGGATGAACAGTCGATTGAACAGTCATTGAGTACGTTCTCCTCACATATGGTCAACATCGTCGACATTTTAAAACAAGTGAACTTCAAAAGCCTGGTTTTATTTGATGAACTGGGCGCTGGCACCGATCCGCAGGAAGGAGCAGCCCTGGCGATCTCCATCCTGGATTATGTGTATGCCCGCGGGGCGAAAGTCATCGCAACAACTCACTATAGCGAACTAAAGGCGTATGCGTATAATCGTGACGGGGTGATCAACGCAAGTGTCGAGTTTAACGTGGAGACACTGCGGCCAACCTATAAGCTTTTGATCGGCGTACCCGGCAGAAGCAACGCGTTCGAAATATCAAGGCGACTTGGTCTGAAGCCATCCATTATCGACGAAGCAAAATCGCAAATCAGTGATGAAGATAACAAGATTGACAACATGATTCGTTCTCTTGAGGACAACCAGAAACGTGCCCAGGAAGAACGTGAAAAAGCCATTGCCATCCGGAAGGAAGCGGAACAGCTTAAAGCGGATCTGGAAGCCGAACTGCGCCACCTCGAACAGGACCGAGACCGTTTGCTTGAAGAAGCAGAGCGAAAAGCGGAAGAAGCGGTCGCCAATGCTAAACAAACTGCAGAAACTGTTATTAAAGAACTTCGCGAATATCAGAAAGAGGCTGCAGGAAATGTTAAGGAACACCGTTTGATCGATGCGCGCAAACGCCTGGAAAACGCCACACCGAGCCTTCGCTCCAAAAAGAAGAAATCCACAGGTACTGCCAAGCCTAAGACCGTTTCTTTCAAGCCGGGTGACGAAGTCAAGGTGCTGAGCTTTGGCCAAAAAGGGCACATTATTAACAAAGTCAGCGACAAAGAGTATCAGGTTCAAATTGGTATTTTAAAAATGAATGTAGGTGTCGGTGATCTTGAACCGATCAAGCAAACGAAAGAGAAAAAGCCCGAGCCGCGTTCCTTTGTCAAAGTACAGGGCAGTGATGACTCGGTTCGTCCGGAGCTCGATCTTAGGGGCAAGCGTTACGAGGATGCCATGATCGAAGTGGATAAATACCTGGATGAGGCGATGCTCGCAGGATATCCTCAAGTTTCCATCATTCACGGAAAAGGAACGGGTGCACTTCGTTCCGGTGTTCAGCAGCTTCTTAAGTCCCATCCCAATGTGAAATCGACCCGGATGGGGGCAGCCAATGAAGGCGGAAGCGGAATTACAGTCGCTTTACTAAAATAATCGGAGGTTAAGATGGATGTATCCCAGAGTCCGTTTATCCAAACGGCAGCATACTACAGTGTAGTCGTCCTTTTTCTCGTCATATTCCTTGCAATATTTGAGCTGGTTACCCGGTATCAGAACTGGGTGGAAATAAAAAACGGAAACGTGGCTGTTGCCATGGCGACTGGTGGGAAGATTTTTGGTATTGCCAACATCTTCAGATACTCCATTGCCCAGAACGACTCCTTGCCGCAGATGATGGGGTGGGGGCTGTTCGGCTTTGTGCTGCTGTTGGTTGGGTATTTTATCTTTGAATTTCTAACCCCGAAATTTAATATAGACGAAGAGATTGAAAACGATAACCGGGCAGTGGGGCTGATCTCTATGATCATTTCCATCGGATTGTCCTTTGTTATCGGTTCAGGGATCCACTAGGAGAGAGTGAAGCATCGATGGACACATTATGGAAAGTTTTATTTGTAGTAAGCGGCCTTTTTATTCTGTTCGGCATCGTTTATTTACTTTTTTTCACTTAAATATTTAAAAGGTTGCAGCGCACTGTGATATGCTGCAGCTTTCTTTGTTGTTTTTATAGCGGAAGTAGAAGAAACCGGCCTGATTTTGGCCGGTTTTTTGAGTAAATAGAGGTTTTTGGGTCTGTCATGGCGGAGGTATTCGCTCGCATCCTTCAACACAAAAGCGTGTTGCTGGCTGTGAACTACCAAAACGGTCCCTTCAGCTTTTCTTGATCCAGCTTCAACAGGCAAAGACTCGGCCGTTTCACTCTCTCACCTCAACACAAAAATCGTGTTGCTGTGCAAGAGTTCCAACGTCTTTCGGCTCTGAACGCCTGCTTCAGCTTTTCCAACTAATACTCAATCTCGTCATAGTCGGCTGGCTGGGTGGTGAGCTCGTTGTTGCTTTTCATGCCAATTTCGCTTGAGAGTTCATGCTGTGATTTAATTTTGCCATGGGGGTGCTGGGTTTCTTTTCCCGCTCTTTGTTCCCCTTCTCTTCGTGCTTTGGAATGGGTCATTTTTTCTCCTCCTTTGCGCTTTACTGTTAGTATGCGGTCTAGAAACACAGTCAATCCGCGAAAAAAAGTGCCAAATCCAGTAAAAAGTTTTTAAATTTTAAAAATATATGTTAAATTGAATGCGTTTTCACTATAATATTGTATGAGAGAGTATTTCAAAGAAAGGCGTGAATTAAGGAGGAGATAAAAGTGGAAAGAAGATGGCTAAACCATTATCCACCCGAAATCCCCAGTGAGGTTGACTACAAAGAAAAGCCTTTATTCACGTACCTGGAAGAAGCAGCTAATATAAACCCAGAAAAAACTGCTCTTCATTTTTTAGGAAAAGAATTATCGTATCAGGAGCTGCATGACAGTGCGCTCCGCTTCGCCAACGGATTGGTTTCCCTGGGAATAGAGAAGGGGGACCGGGTGGCAATCATGCTGCCCAATTGCCCGCAGGCAGTCATTGCTTACTACGGAATTCTCCTTGCCGGTGGAATTGTGGTCCAAACCAATCCTCTTTATACAGAAAGAGAACTAAGCCATCAGCTGGAAGACAGCGGGGCTGTGGCGATCGTTTGTTTGGACCAGTTGTTTTCAAGAGTAGCGGCGGTCAAAGAGGAAACTTCACTAAGGCATGTGGTTGTCACAGGCATTAAGGACTATTTGCCGTTCCCGAAAAACGTGGTTTATCCGTTTATCCAGAAAAAGCAAAAGCCGTATATTTTGGTTGATGTCCAGTATGGTGGAAGTGTTCATGCATTTAAAGAAATGCTGAACAACAGCAGTACGTCAAGAATTCCCCTGGAAATTGATCCAAAGGAAGATATTGCGCTCCTGCAGTATACAGGCGGAACGACAGGGCCCTCAAAGGGTGTGATGCTTACGCATTCCAACCTCGCCGTCAACGCTAAGCAATGCAGCATCTGGATTTATAAACATCAGGTCGGGGAAGAAGTCGTGCTGGCGGCACTTCCGTTTTTCCATGTGTATGGCATGACGGTGGTCATGAACCAGGCGATCATGACTCGGGCAAAGCTGATTATTCTGCCCCGTTTTGATGCCAAGCAGGTGCTTCAGACGATTCATAAACAGCGTCCAACTTTGTTTCCCGGAGCACCGACCATGTACATTGCCTTGCTGAACCACCCTGATTTAGGGAAGTATGATCTTTCCTCTATCAAGGCATGCATCAGCGGCTCTGCTCCTCTTCCATTGGAGGTCCAGCAAAAATTTCAGGATGTAATATCGGGAAATATTGTCGAGGGCTACGGACTGACGGAGGCTTCTCCGGTAACCCATTGCAATTTTATTTACGGCAAAAAGGTAAAAGGCAGTATTGGTGTTCCATGGCCTGATACGGAAGCCGCCATCTATTCCACGGAACGGGATGAGCCGGCACATGTCGGCGAGGTGGGCGAGTTGATGGTGCGCGGTCCCCAAGTGATGAAGGGGTACTGGAACCAGCCCGAGGAAACAGGGGCGGTCCTGAAAGACGGCTGGCTGATGACCGGGGATATGGGCTATATGGATGAGGATGGATATTTCTATATCGTAGACCGGAAAAAAGATCTCATTATTGCCGGCGGCTACAATATTTACCCGCGGGAAGTCGAAGAGGTGCTTTACGAGCACGAAGCGGTAAAAGAAGCTGTAGTGGTCGGGGTACCTGACCCTTACCGGGGGGAAACCGTAAAAGCATTTGTGGTGTTAAAAGAAAACATGACTTGTACAGAAGAGCAGTTAAATCAATTTTGCCGCGAACATATGGCGGCATTTAAAGTGCCAAGGATTTATGAATTCCGTGCCGAGCTTCCGAAAACCATGGTCGGAAAAATATTGCGGCGGGTTCTGCTGGAGGAAGAAAAAGCAAAAGAACGGCAGACACAATCACCGGAAGCACAAGAGATTTAAGGGCCTTTTTAAAAAGGTCCTTGTTTTTTTAGCAAAAGAATTGAATAATAGAATTGACAGAAAAAAACGACTTGTTTTACAATTAATTTATGAATGAACAATCATTCAGTTTAGAGCAGCTCGTTTTGAAGTGAGGAGATTATCGTGAAACGTAAAGGCCCAAAGTATGACCAAATTATTGATGCCGCGGTGAATGTCATTGCAATTCATGGATATCATCAGTCCCAAGTATCCAAGATTGCAAAACAGGCATCTGTAGCAGATGGGACGATCTATCTTTATTTTAAAAATAAAGAAGATCTGCTCGTTTCTGTTTTTAACGAAAAAATGGGAACCTTTATCGAAAAAACGGGGAATGAGCTGAAAGGAAAATCGTCGGCCGTTGAAAAGCTGTTAACACTGATCGAGATGCATTTCAATCTGTTGAATGAGGATCATCAACTGTCCATTGTCACCCAACTCGAGCTTCGCCAGACCAACCGGGCGCTTCGTGCTAAAATTGGTGAGGTTTTAAAGCGGTATCTGTCACTGATTGATCTCATCCTGAAAGAGGGGATGGAGGAAAACGTGTTTGACAGAACAATGGATACACGGCTCGCACGGCAGATGATTTTTGGGACGATAGATGAAACGGCGACGAACTGGGTGATGAACGACCACCGTTACGATCTGCCTTCCCTGGCTCTTCCAGTACACCGAATGCTTGTTAATGGATTAAGCAATAATGCAGGGAGCTGACGCCCCTGCATCAACCAGATAAATAAGGAGTGTGAGAGAATGGAGTTCTTACAGGTTCATAAAGAGAATCGCATCGCCACCATACAGCTCAACCGGCCCCCGGCGAACGCCTTGTCGACCCAGCTGATCCGCGAATTGTCCAAGGTGTTTGATGAACTTGAGCATGATGGTGAAGCAAAAGTGATCGTGCTTAAAGGAGAGGGCAGATTTTTTTCTGCAGGGGCGGATATCAAGGAATTTACAACGATTCAGAATGAAGCCGATTTTGCGGAACTTGGAGCGTTTGGCCAGCAGCTTTTTGACCGGATGGAGAATTACCCGAAACTGATTATAGCTGCCATACACGGTGCCGCACTTGGTGGTGGCCTGGAGCTTGCAATGGCATGCCATATCCGTCTGGTTTCAAAAGAAGCAAAGCTTGGTTTGCCAGAGTTGCAGCTTGGGTTGATTCCCGGTTTTGCAGGAACACAAAGGCTCCCGCAATATGTAGGAGCGGCGAAAGCGGCTGAAATGCTCGTCACCTCGGAACCGATAACCGGAGAGGAAGCGGTGGCGTGTGGATTGGCGACAGCAGCTTATACAGATGAAGACCTTTTTGAAAAGGCTTACAGTCTTGCGGGAAAGGCAGCGGCCAAGAGTTCTCTCTCCATCCGTTATACCCTCGAACTTTTGCAGTATGCTTCAAAAGGACAATACGCAGAAGGAGCCAAAAAGGAATCTCAGTATTTCGGAAAAGTGTTTGTCTCCGAAGATGGCCAAGAGGGGATTCAGGCATTTATCGAAAAACGAAAGCCAAACTTTAAAAACTAATTTTCCATTGGAGGGTTTCGCATGAATTTATATGTGATTTTAAAACGCACGTTCGATACCGAAGAGAAAATCAGCATTTCCAACGGGGAAATTTCCCATGACAGTGCCGAGTACATCATCAATCCGTACGATGAGTACGCAATTGAAGAAGCGATTACACTCCGTGATGCCCATGGCGGTGAAGTTACGGTTGTAACGGTCGGAACAGAAGAATCCGAAAAAGAATTGCGCACAGCACTTGCCATGGGTGCCGATAAAGCTGTTTTGATCGATACTGAGGAACTTGACAGCACAGATCAGTACACCACGTCTGCCGTGCTGGCTGAGTTTTTCAAAGATAAGGAATATGATTTAATTCTTGGTGGAAACGTGGCGATTGATAATGGTTCAGGTCAAGTCGGCCCGCGTTTGGCTGAACTTCTTGGAATTCCGCAGGTCACCACGATTACAAAGATTGAAGTAAACGGCACGGATGTCTTCATTGAACGTGACGTGGAAGGCGATGTGGAAAAGATCGAAACGTCGCTTCCACTATTGGTAACCGCTCAGCAGGGATTGAATGAACCTCGCTATCCTTCTTTGCCGGGAATTATGAAGGCCAAGAAAAAGCCGCTTGAAACGCTGGAAATCGATGATCTGGACATCGATGAGGAAGATGTAGAAGCCAAAACAAAGACGGTGGAAGTATTCATGCCGCCTAAGAAAGAAGCAGGAAAAATCTTAAGCGGTGAACTTAACGACCAAGTTAAAGAACTTGTTTCATTACTACGCTCAGAAGCAAAAGTGATATAAGGAGGAATACAACATGTCTAAAAAGGTTCTGGTACTCGGAGAAGTTCGTGACGGAGAATTAAGAAATGTATCCTTTGAGGCTGTAGCTGCAGCAAAGGAAATTTCTTCAGGCGGAGAAGTCATCGCTGTCCTATGCGGTGAAGGATTAAATGAAGCAGGTAAAGCATTGATCCACTATGGAGCCGACCGCGTGGTACTTGCTGAACACAGCTTGTTATCCAACTATTCAACAGATGGATACGTTCAAGCGCTTTTGCAAGTGATTGACCAGGAAAAACCCGATGGATTGGTACTTGGGCACACAGCGCTGGGGAAAGACCTTTCTCCAAGACTTGCAGCCCGCCTGAAATCCGGATTGATTTCCGATGTGACGTCGCTTGAGCAAGCCGGAGAAAATGTGGTATTTACCCGTCCGATCTATTCTGGAAAAGCGTTCGAGAAAAAAGTGATCACAGACGGACTTGTATTCGTCACCATCCGACCGAACAATATCACGCCGCTTGAAATCGATGAAAGCCGCTCGGGAGATGTTTCTGCTTTTGCGGTTGATGTAAAGGATTTACGCACGGTTGTTAAAGATGTGGTCAGAAAAGCTTCCACAGGCGTTGACCTTTCCGAAGCGAAAATTATCGTGGCAGGAGGGCGCGGTGTAAAATCCCAGGATGGCTTTAAGCCGTTGCAGGAATTGGCAGATGTACTGGGGGCAGCGGTAGGTGCTTCCCGCGGAGCGTGTGATGCAGACTATTGCGATTACTCCCTGCAGATTGGTCAGACAGGCAAGGTGGTAACACCGGATTTGTATATCGCTTGCGGAATTTCAGGTGCGATTCAGCATCTGGCCGGCATGTCCAATTCTAAGGTTATCGTCGCAATTAACAAGGATCCGGAAGCGAGCATCTTCTCTGTTGCCGATTATGGCATTGTTGGGGATTTGTTTGAAGTCGTTCCCCTGTTAACCGAAGAATTCAAGAATGTTCTGGTGAAATCATAAGCAAAGGGCCGGCGGTCTCTGCCGGCTTTTTGTTTTTACAGCCCCATAAATGTTACAATGGGTCCAAATCTGAAGAAATGAGTGGGCAACTTGACGACACTAGCATTTGTAAGACATGGCCAGACCGATTGGAATGCCGCGGGAAGAATTCAGGGAATCATAGATATTCCGCTCAATGCGGATGGACGGGCTCAGGCGGGTGCTTTGGCCGGGCGGTTTGAGGGAGAACATTGGGATCTCATTGTGACCAGTTCACTCTCTCGTGCCCATGAGACAGGGCGTATCATTGCAGAAGTCCTTCATGCGCCTCTGGCCACGGATTCGCGGATACGCGAAATGAATTTCGGGCGCCTGGAAGGAACGGATGAAGCCGGTCGGATCAAGCGATGGGGAGAGCAATGGAACGACCTTGAACATGGAATTGAAAAGAAGGAAGAGGTCCTGAAGAGAGGATACCAGTTTCTTCAGGAGCTGACTGAAAACCATGAAGGAAAAAAAGTAATGGTCATCAGCCATGGGGCATTTATCGGTACACTGATCAGGGATATGATGAAAGCTGCGGAGTATGAAGCTTCACTCTTTAATACATCAGTGAGTATCCTGAACTATAGGGAGCAGCAATGGGAGTGCCTGTTGTTTAATTGTAACGCTCACCTCAGGGTTCCCTCACCAATGAATGGCAGGGTTTGATTCTCTCACAATTTGGGTACGATAAAGCATGAGCAAACAAATAGATGTAAATTAGGTTTGATGATATACTCTGTTTACATGCTGAAATTAAGGAGGCAATTTTAATATGGCAATTGTAAATGCAACTGATCAGACGTTCAGCCAAGAAACAAGTGAAGGCTTAGTGCTAGCAGACTTTTGGGCACCATGGTGCGGACCTTGTAAAATGATCGCGCCGGTTCTAGAAGAGCTTGCCAGCGAGAACGAAGATCTAAAAGTAGTAAAACTTGATGTTGACGAAAACCAGGAAGTAGCCGGAAAATATGGAGTAATGAGCATTCCAACTCTTATCGTTTTCAAAAATGGTGAGGTCGTTGACCAGGTTGTAGGCTTCCAGCCGAAAGAAGCACTGGGCGAACTGTTAAACAAACACAAATAAAAAACGAAGAAAGGGCTGGCCATGATATGGCTGGCCTTTTTCTTGGCATTAATTATAGAGAGCGTCTGTTCTTATGAACTGCAAAATTAAGGGTATCATGCTATGATATTACATAGAAAAAGGGGGGAGAGGCACGTTGGATATTATAAGAGAAAAGTTGGCAGTACTTCCCGATCAGCCAGGATGCTACCTCATGAAAGACCAGTTCGGAAAGGTTATCTATGTTGGTAAAGCAAAGGTCCTTAAGAACCGGGTAAGGTCTTATTTTTCAGGTTCGCATGATGGGAAAACTCAGCGTCTGGTCGCGAACATTGCGGATTTCGAATACATCATTACCTCCTCGGAGTTTGAGGCTCTCCTTCTTGAAATGAACCTGATCAAAAAATACGATCCGAAGTTTAATGTCATGCTGAAAGATGATAAAACCTATCCTTATCTGAAAATAACCGGAGAGGAACAGCCAAGGCTGTTATATACCAGAAAGGTAAAAAAAGATAAGGGCAAGTATTTCGGGCCCTTTGTCAATGCCTATGCCGCCCAGGAGACCAAGAAGCTGCTGGACCGTTTGTATCCGCTGCGCAAATGCGATCATATGCCAAATAAAGTGTGCCTGTACTACCACATCGGACAATGTCTGGGGCCTTGTGTGTATGATATTACGAAGGAACAGAATAAAAAGATGGTCGATGAGATCGTGAAGTTTTTAAATGGCGGTTTTCCAGAAGTTAGGGAAGAATTAACGAAAAAAATGCTTGCGGCATCAGAAGAGCTTAATTTTGAACGCGCAAAGGAACTCAGGGACCAGATCCAGCATATCGATGCCGTTATGCAGAAGCAGAAAATGATGACCGCTGATATGGCCGACAAAGACGTGTTTGGCTATCATTACGACAAAGGGTGGATGTGTGTTCAGGTTTTCTTCATCAGGCAGGGCAAACTGATCGAGAGAGACGTTTCCCTTTTTCCGTTCTATGGAGAAGCCTCCGAGGATTTCTTAACGTTTATCGGTCAGTTTTACCTGCAAAAAAGCCATATCCTCCCCAAAGAAATTATTTTGCCTCAAGAGGTAAACGGGGATATGGTGAACGAGCTGCTTCAGGTGAAGGTGTCGCAGCCAAAACAAAGGCAAAAGAAAGAATTTGTTGATCTTGCCACGAAGAATGCCCAAAATGCGCTGAAAGAAAAGTTTGCACTCATCGAGCGTGATGAAGAACGGACCATCAAAGCGGTCGAAAGCCTTGGAAAGCAGCTGAACATCCCGGCCCCTTACCGGATAGAAGCATTTGATAATTCAAATATCCACGGCACCAGCCCGGTGTCGGCGATGATTGTCTTCGAGGATGGTAAACCAAACAAAAAAGAGTACCGGAAATACAAGATTAAAACGGTAACCGGTCCTGATGATTATGCTTCCATGAAAGAGGTCGTGCGGAGAAGGTATTCACGGATTCTGAAGGAAAATGGACAGCTTCCGGATCTGATAATCATTGATGGCGGAAAAGGACAGATTGCCGCGGCGCAGGATGTTCTTGAAAATGAATTAAATCTCTTTATCCCGGTGGGCGGATTAGCGAAGGATGAAAAACACCGCACGTCTCAATTGTTAATGGGAGACCCTCCGGAAATTATGGAAATGCCGAGAAACAGCCAGGAGTTTTATCTTCTGCAGCGCATACAAGATGAGGTGCACCGTTTTGCCATCACGTTCCACCGTCAGGTCAGGGATAAGGGCATGTTTCGTTCCAGCCTTGATAATATCCCGGGTGTCGGTGAAAAAAGAAAAAAAATGCTGCTGAGAAAATTTGGATCTATAAAAAAGATGAAAGAGGCGACCATGGAGGATTTCCGGGCAGCAGGCATCCCCATGGGGGTAGCAGAAGAAATCATGCAGGCGCTGCAAAAGGATCCATCATAAAAAAGGGTTGATTTTTAAAATCTGCTTTGCTACACTAAATACAAATTTTAATAGAGCGCCATACTTCAGTTTTTGAAGTGATGGTAGAGGAGCAAAAACCAATAGTAGGCAACCGGAAGAGAAGGAGCTCTTATGACGGTGGCTGAAAGGGGATTTTTGCCGAAGCTTTAGGAAACTTCCTTTTTCTTAAGGCTGGACCTGCATTGAATAAATGCAGGGCTGTCACACATTCCTTGCCCGGAGGATGTGTGGAGGACTATCTCACATGAGGGGAAAACATGCTGGCTTACTGTTGCCTATTCAAGCAGCAATAAGGTCTTTTCCTTATTGCTGCTTTTTTGTATTCATAAACAGTTTTACAGTCTGTTGAAAAAGTGGAAGCCAGGACTTGGCTGGCCATATCTGGGTGTCTTTTTAGCATAACAACTTTTTGCGGATGAGAAAGGATGGACCATTGTGGCGTTAATTGTTCAAAAATTCGGAGGGACAAGTGTAGGTACTCCCGAAAAAATCAGGAATGCGGCCAGACGGATTATTCAGGCAGCAAATGAAGGAAATCAGGTGATTGCGGTTGTTTCTGCCATGGGCAAGACAACCGACGATTTGGTAAAGCTGGCAGGAGAAATCACAAGCAAACCATCCAAACGGGAAATGGACATGCTGCTCACCACAGGTGAACAAATTACCATATCATTGTTAGCCATGGCTCTTGAGGAGGCCGGTCACCCGGCGGAATCTCTCACCGGATGGCAGGCGGGTATCCAAACGGAGAGCCTTCATGGCAATGCGAGAATATTGGACATTGATACGAAAAGAATCGAAACGCTCTTAAATGAAGGGAAAATAGCAGTCGTTGCCGGATTTCAAGGGTGGACAGCGTCGCAAAGGATTACGACTCTAGGTCGGGGAGGCTCGGACACAACAGCTGTTGCTATAGCTGCAGCCCTTCGTGCGGACAAGTGCGAAATTTATACGGATGTGACCGGTGTGTTTACCACCGATCCCAGGGTTGTGAAGCATGCGCGGAAACTGGCTGCCATTTCTTATGATGAAATGCTTGAGCTGGCCAATTTGGGGGCAGGGGTCCTGCATCCAAGAGCTGTTGAATTTGCCAAGAATTACGGAGTAAAGCTTGAAGTTCGTTCAAGTATGGAAGAGGAACGTGGAACAATCGTTGAGGAGGAAGCAGAAATGGAAAACAATCTAGTGGTAAGAGGACTGGCTTTTGAAGGCAATGTTACCAAAATCACAATTGAGAATCTCCCGAACGGATTGAATACACTTTCGTCTGTATTTTCTTTGCTCGCGGACAATAACATTAATGTTGATATTATTATTCAAAGTGTAAACAAGCAGGAAAAAACCAACATTTCCTTCTCCATTGACAGTGCCATTTTTGATGAGACGGTCCAGCTTTTGGAGCAGAACAAAGGACAGCTTGGTTTCAGCCAAATTCTCCACGAAGATGGACTGGCGAAGGTTTCTATTGTCGGCTCAGGGATGATCTCCAATCCTGGTGTCGCGGCACAAATGTTTAAGGCTTTATCTGATCAGAATATTATGATCAAAATGGTAAGTACCTCAGAGATCAAAGTATCCACTGTAGTTGGGCAGCAGGATATGATTAATGCTATTGAGACACTTCATGATGTATTTGAACTGGACGCGAGAGTACCAGTTCAACACGCATAATAACGTCCGGGCCATTTTGCCCGGACGTTTTATTTTTCTATACGTTTGCCTTATCGTTCAAAAAGTCGATCTCAAACCCGAGGTCCTCAAGGATTTGATGATCTGCAGTAGTTTCCTGTCCGCCTGTCGTCAGATAATCCCCGACAAAAATGGAGTTCGCCGCGTAAAGCCCCAGCGGCTGAAGGCTGCGAAGATTAACTTCCCTGCCGCCGGATATTCTGATTTCCTTCGCAGGGTTCATATACCTGAACAAAGCCAGTACCTTTAAGCAGAAACGCGGATTCAGATTGTCCATGTTTTCAAGAGGAGTGCCCGGAATGGCATGAAGGAAATTGACGGGAATCGAATCCGCATCGATCTCCCGGAGCGACATGGCCATAGATATAATATCCTTGTTGCTTTCTCCCATGCCGATGATGACTCCCGAACAAGGTGAAAGGCCGGCTTCTTTTATTTTGTCTAGGGTGGAGACCCTGTCTGCATATGTATGGGTGTTCGTGATGACACTGTGGTGGTCTTCGGATGTGTTGATGTTATGGTTGTATCGTTCTACGCCTGCCTCCTTAAGCTGCTGTGCTTGAGTTTCACTGACAATGCCCAGGCAGGCGCATATTTTCATAGTATACGAGGATTTGATTTCCTTTACGGCTTCGATCACGGTCGTCAAGTCTCTCTGGAGTGGTCCGCGCCCGCTTGAGACAATACAATACGTTCTGACATTTTGCTGATAGGCTTTCTCTGCCCCGGCGACAATGGTTTCTTTATCCATCATTGTGTATTTTTCAATTGATGCAGATGAAACAGAAGATTGCGAGCAATATCCGCAGTCTTCGGGGCACATGCCGGATTTTGTATTGATGATTTTATTCAATTTTACCTTCTTTCCAAAGTAATGCTTTCTCACGATAAATGAGCCTTGAAGAAGGGGAAGCAGTTCATCATCCGAAGACTCCAGAATGCTCATGGCTTCTTGATGGGTAAGCACTTTTCCGTTGATCACATCTTTTCCAAGCCGGGTCCAGTCCATAGAATTCCCTCCTGATTGTCAACTTAAATAATTTACAAGTTAACATTAAGGGACGGGCCAGAAAGTTGTCAATTAGGAAGTAAAAATAAAAAAAACCGGCATGCCGGTTTCATAGTGAGTGGACTTAAGCTAGTTTTTCGGTGGATGTTTCGTCTTTTCGGTCCCATTGTACAGTAAATTGAATTTTATTTTTACGCTTTACCGTTTCATAGGTTTCCGAGATGCACTTTCGCTGATTTTGTACTTGTTCTGCAATAAACCCTGCTTCCAGGCCGAAGGTGGGGTTTTCCTGTAGTTCAAAGCGTTTGTCAATGAGTGGAGAAGACAGTTCCAATATCATCTCATTCTTGTTCATTTCGGCAATAATCAAGCTTCCCCAACCGGCTTCTGCAAAAAAGTGAACCAGTTCTTCCGTTGAGCTTAAAGGAAACTTCCTTGCCAGGCTGCGTCCGGCCCAATACAGGATGTTGCGTTCTTCTTTACCAAGCAATTCCGGCAGCAGAATGTTTTTCAAAAGTTCATAGCCGAAAACCGGAACACCTCCAGCAGGTGGAGTTTCTTTTGATGCCTTTTCCTCGCTTTGCTGGATGTTCTCATGTTGTTCCATTTCGATCTCCCCGCTTTCTACGTTTTCCATTATAGCCTGAATAATACGAGAACTCTATAAAAAGTCACATATTTGTCGAATTTTCCGTGAGCGATAACGTTGAAAAAACCCTTTTAAATCAAGACTTTTTTGAAATTTTTATGTTAACGTTTTCTTGACGGTGTCAAACGATGGGAGTAAAATGAAACATGTTATTAAGTTAACGCATGAACGATCATCTTTTTTACTTCAAGCGCTGAGGAATAGCTTTCAAAAAGGGACGGAGAGAAACCAGTGGTTTCAAAAAAGACAGAGGTAATTTAGAAAGGGGCAAATTGAATGGCAGGCAGTCGAAGTTTTAACACAAGAAGGCTACACTCATTACTCGGTGTAATCCCGGTAGGACTATTTCTACTAGAGCATCTCGTTGTAAACTACTTTGCAACAAAAGGGGCAGCATCGTTTGATAATGCAGCAGATTTTATGGGCAACTTACCATTCCGTTATATTCTGGAAGCGGTTGTTATTTTTATTCCTCTCTATTTCCATGCAATTTACGGTCTTTATATTACTTTTACGGCAAAGAACAACACAAGCCGTTATGGGTATTTCCGTAACTGGATGTATCTTTTACAGCGTGTAACTGGAGTTATTACTCTAATCTACGTTTCCTGGCATGTTTGGGAAACTCGAATTGCAGCAGCCTTTGGAGCAGAAGTAAACTATCAGATGATGGCAGACATTTTAAGCTCACCATTCATGGTGGCATTTTACTTAATCGGTGTTCTTTCTGCCGTATTTCACTTTTCAAACGGTTTATGGTCATTTTTTGTCAGCTGGGGTCTTACGGTTTCGCCTCGATCACAGAGAATTTCTACTTACGTGACGATGGGCGTTTTTGTTGCGCTTGCGATCGTGAGTGTCCGAACTATTTTTGCATTCATTTAAGAAGGGGTGAACCATCTTGAGTAAAGGAAATATTATTATTGTTGGTGGAGGCCTTGCCGGGCTGATGGCTACCATCAAGGCAGCTGAAGCCGGTATGAAGGTTGACTTGTTTTCGCTGGTTCCTGTTAAACGTTCCCACTCTGTATGTGCACAGGGCGGAATTAACGGGGCTGTAAATACAAAAGGGGAAGGGGATTCTCCGTACGTCCATTTCGATGATACGATTTATGGGGGAGACTTTCTTGCCAACCAAACTCCTGTAAAGGCGATGTGCGAAGCGGCGCCAGGAATTATCCATCTTATGGACCGCATGGGTGTAATGTTTAACCGTACACCGGAAGGATTGCTTGATTTCCGCCGTTTCGGGGGAACACAGCATCACCGAACCGCATTTGCCGGAGCAACAACCGGACAGCAGCTTCTGTATGCGTTGGACGAGCAAGTAAGACGCCATGAAGTAGCCGGCCTGGTTACCAAATATGAAGGCTGGGAATTCTTGTCCGCGATCGTCGATGATGAAGGAGTTTGCCGCGGTATTACTTCCCAAAACTTAAAATCCATGGAGATTCACAGCTTTGCTGCGGACGCTGTTATCATGGCGACCGGAGGACCTGGAATTATCTTTGGTAAATCTACGAACTCTGTTATCAATACTGGTGCAGCAGCAGCTTCTCTATACCAGCAAGGTGTTGATTATGCAAATGGGGAGTTCATTCAAATTCACCCAACAGCAATCCCGGGGGATGACAAGCTTCGTCTTATGAGTGAATCAGCCCGTGGTGAAGGTGGTCGCGTTTGGACCTATAAAGATGGTAAACCTTGGTACTTCCTTGAAGAAAAGTATCCTGCATATGGAAACCTTGTTCCTCGTGATATTGCTACACGTGAAATTTTCCATGTGTGTGTAGATGAAAAATTGGGAATCAACGGCGAAAACATGGTCTATCTTGACCTTTCTCATAAAGATCCGAAAGAGCTGGACATCAAGCTTGGCGGAATTATAGAAATCTATGAAAAATTCATGGGGGATGACCCTCGTAAAGTTCCGATGAAAATCTTCCCTGCTGTCCATTATTCCATGGGAGGCATGTGGGTTGACTTTAACCAGATGACCACCATCCCTGGTCTTTTCGCTGCGGGTGAATGTGAGTATCAATACCACGGAGCCAACCGTTTGGGAGCCAACTCACTTCTTTCTGCCATTTTCGGTGGAATGCAGGCGGGCCCTGCAGCTGCTGCATATGTAAACGGTCTTGAAAAAAGCTCGGATGACGTTTCTGCTTCTGTATTTGAGCAGCAGGTTCGCAAAGAGCAAGAAAAATACGATAACATTATTAGCATGGACGGTAATGAAAATGCGTATGTTCTTCACAAAGAACTTGGTGAATGGATGACGGATAACGTTACAGTTGTACGCTATAATGACAAGCTTCAGCAAACGGATGAAAAAATCCAGGAATTGATGGAGCGATACAAAAAGGTCAACATCAATGATACAGCCAAGTGGAGCAACCAGGGTGCATCCTTTACACGCCAGCTGTGGCATATGCTTCAGCTTGGAAGAGTCATTACGCTTGGTGCCTTAAACCGTGATGAAAGCCGCGGTGCGCACTATAAGCCGGACTTCCCGGATCGTAATGATGATGAATGGCTAAAGACAACAAAAGCAACCTTTAACCCTGCAACTAACGGTCCAGATTTTTCTTATGAAGAAGTGGACATTCAATACATCAAGCCGCGTAAGCGTGACTATTCCAAAAAGAAAGCGGAGGCGAAATAAATCATGAGTGATAAGACCATTAAGTTTCTCATCACGAGACAAGACACTCCTGAAACGGCCCCGTACGAAGAAGAGTTCGAGCTTGAATATCGTGCGAATATGAATGTCATTTCCGCGCTGATGGAGATCCGCAGAAGCCCTGTGAACGCAAAAGGGGAAGCGACTACTCCTGTTACGTGGGAAATGAATTGCCTTGAAGAAGTATGTGGAGCATGCTCCATGGTCATTAATGGGAAGCCGCGTCAGGCGTGTACGGCTCTCATTGACAAGCTTGAACAGCCGATTCGTCTGGCCCCAATGAAAACATTCCCGGTCGTACGTGACCTTGCTGTCGACCGAAGCCGTATGTTCGATGCCCTGAAGCGTGTGAAAGCCTGGATTCCAATCGATGGTACCTATGATTTAGGTCCTGGACCCCGCATGCCGGAAACAAAACGCCAGTGGGCATATGAGCTTTCTAAGTGCATGACATGCGGTGTGTGTCTGGAAGCATGCCCGAACGTAAACAGCAAATCTGATTTCATCGGTCCCGCGCCTTTGTCTCAGGTTCGATTGTTCAATGCGCATCCAACAGGAGAGATGAACAAGGAAGAACGTTTGAATGCATTGATGGAAGACGGTGGTCTTGCATCATGCGGTAATTCTCAAAACTGCGTGCAGTCTTGTCCAAAGGGTATCCCGTTGACAACTTCGATTGCTGCTCTGAATCGTGCCACTACATTCCAGGCGTTCAAAAACTTTTTTGGAAGCGACCGAGTATAATGGAAAAGCCCCTTCACAATCGGAGGGGCTTTCTTTATGTCTATTTTTATAAACGGGCGCATAGTAAGGAAAGGTCAGGAAGGAAATCTTAGACTTTTTCAATGAATCAAGTCACTCCTAAAAAGCTTCTGACATAGTATATGTTGACTAAATACTTCCAATTTGCAAATGTGCATTGGCAGTTCTTATACCCTAGCAAGGAGGGGTGAAATCATTGAAAGAGAAACACTACCGACCGAAGCCTCTACTTACAAAACGAGAAAGAGAAGTTTTTGAATTACTGGTCCAAGACAAGACAACCAAAGAAATCGCAGAACAGCTTTTTATTAGCGAGAAGACCGTTCGCAACCACATTTCCAACACAATGCAAAAGCTTGGGGTGAAAGGGCGCTCTCAAGCCGTTGTAGAATTATTGAGGCTTGGAGAACTAGAAATTTAGTCAGAAAACGGCTTTCGCTGAAAGCCGTTTTTCTTTTTCGAAAGGGTAACCTGATTTTGATAATTGCTAAACAACCTTTTTTGGGCTATGATGTAGGCATTGCGAAATTCTAGGCTTACTGCTCGAAAGGAATGGAAACAGGATGAATGCACCCTTCCACATTAAAAAAACACTCAACAATAATGCAGTGGTCGCGACAGATGCTTCAAGCATGGAATTGATCCTGATCGGAAAGGGTATCGGGTTTGGAAAGGTAAAGGGTGATGTCATAGAGGCGAATGTCATTGACAAACTCTATATTCTGACCAGCGAAAAAGAGCAGGAGCAGTATGTATCTATAGTCCGTTCCCTTGATGAATCATTTATCGAACTTCTCAACGATGTGATTACCCACATAGAGAAGCGGATGCAAACCACATTAAATGAACATATTCATGTGGCCCTTACCGACCATATGGCTTTTGCCGTTAAACGTCTGGAACAAGGAATGGATATTCGGAATCCGTTTCTTTTGGAAACCCAGACCCTCTATCCAAAGGAATTCACCGTAGCCGAAGAAGTAATCGAGGAGATCAATCAGGCTCTCGGCATTCATTTGCCTGATGGCGAGATCGGCTTTGTGGCGCTTCATATCCACAGTGCAGTGACCAATAGAAGTTTGAGTGATATCAATCAGCATTCGCGACTGATCAACCGGCTGGCGGAATTAATTGAAGAGTCTCTTGAGATTAAGCTTGACCGGAAAAGTATTAATTACCTGAGGCTTGTCAGGCATTTGCGGCATACAATCGAACGGGTGGAAGCCGGCGAAAAAGTGGACAAACAAGAAAAGTTAGCAAAGGTGTTGAAAGAAGAATATCCTTTGTGCTACAATCTTGCTTGGAAGTTAATTAAGGTAATGCAGAATACGTTGAACAAGCCCATTCCGGAAGCGGAAGCAGTGTATCTGACGATGCATTTGCAAAGGCTTACTTAAACTTAATAAATGTACTTTTGCTTTACGTGTTACTGATTCGATCAGGCATGAGTGAAGAAAAAAGTGTAGTAAGAGCTTAATTCGGATAATCTATATCTGACTGGCTTTTGTATGCGCTTTTTTTGCACTCATGCCTTTTTTATATTGATTCAACTTCCAATACAACTATATTTAAAAAAATAAGGAGGAACATACCCATGTGGAAACAAATTTTTGGGGTGCTTCAGCGGGTAGGTAAGGCGTTGATGCTTCCGGTTGCGATTTTGCCGGCGGCAGGTTTGCTTTTAGCCTTTGGTAACGCATTCAAAAACCCTGCATTGCTTGATAAGATCCCTGCATTAAAAGCTGGCTGGTTCCAGCTTGTGGCAAGTGTAATGGAAAACTCGGGGAACATTGTGTTTTCCAACCTGTCCCTGCTTTTTGCGGTAGGGGTAGCCGTCGGTCTGGCCGGCGGAGAAGGAGTGGCAGGACTTGCTGCCATCATTGGTTACTTGATCATGAACGTGACGATGGGCACATTAAAAGGCATCACGCCGGACATGATCAAAGACAGTCCGGAGTTTGCCAATGTGCTTGGGATTCCAACGTTGCAAACCGGTGTTTTCGGCGGTATTATCGTAGGTATTCTTGCTTCGTATCTATATAAGCGTTTTTACAAGATCGAACTGCCTCCATACTTAGGGTTCTTTGCTGGTAAACGGTTTGTGCCGATTATTACAGCGGTTTCATCCCTGGTACTTGGGATCATTATGATCGGTGTTTGGCCTTATGCACAGCACGGGCTAAATTCTTTCTCGCATTTTATGCTTGATTCCAACCGTACACTAGCAGCCTTCGTTTTCGGTGTGATTGAACGTTCGTTAATCCCTTTCGGACTTCACCACATTTTCTACTCTCCTTTCTGGTTTGAGTTTGGGCAATATACGGACAAAGCCGGCGACATCATACGCGGTGACCAAAAAATCTTTTTTGCTCAAATTAAAGATGGTGCGCCACTAACCGCCGGTACATTCATGACAGGTAAGTTTCCGTTCATGATGTTTGGTCTTCCGGCAGCAGCGCTTGCCATGTATCATGAAGCGCGCCCTGAACACAAAAAAGTCGTAGCGGGCATCATGGGCTCTGCAGCCCTGACTTCGTTCCTTACAGGGATTACTGAACCACTTGAATTTACATTCTTGTTCGTGGCTCCTGTACTTTTCGGAATTCATGCAATTTTTGCCGGGTTGTCATTTATGACAATGCAGCTGTTAAATGTTAAAATCGGTATGACTTTCTCAGGTGGGGTTATCGATTATCTGTTGTTTGGAGTTCTGCCGGGCCGTACCGCTTGGTGGCTTGTTATTCCGGTAGGCTTGGTTCTTGCCGTGATTTATTACTTCGGTTTCCGCTTTGCGATCAGAAAATGGGATCTTAAGACCCCGGGACGCGAAGTAGTGGATGATGAAGTAGAAACAAACGTGAGTGCGAGCAACGAAGGTTCTTTGGCGGCCAACATTCTTGAAGGACTTGGCGGAAAAGGAAACATTCGTGATCTTGATGCTTGTATTACACGTCTGCGTGTTGCGGTTAATGATGCGAAAAATGTTGATAAAGATCGTTTGAAAAAACTCGGAGCTTCCGGTGTACTGGAAATGGGCAACAACATTCAGGCCATTTTCGGAACACGCTCAGATACGCTTAAGAGTGAAATCAAAGATATTATGGACGGTAAAGTCGTAGCAGCACCGAAAGAACCATTAACCGAAAAGCAGGAAATGGAAGTACCTGCTCCAGCCGTAGCTGAACGTTTCGTTTCACCGCTGGAAGGGAAAATCATGCCTATAACAGAAGTGCCTGACCAAGTGTTTTCTGGTAAAATGATGGGTGATGGATTTGCTGTGGAACCTTCGGATGGAACAGTAGTATCACCAGTAAATGGTAAGATCATCAACGTATTCCCGACAAAGCACGCAATTGGAATTGAATCCGATGGCGGCCGCGAAATTCTGGTCCATTTTGGAATCGACACGGTCAAACTTAAAGGAGAAGGATTCGAATTGTTTGTGAATGAGGGTGACATCATAGAGCAAGGGCAAGAATTAATGAAAGTTAATCTTGATTTTGTAAAAGGAAACGCTCCATCAGTTATAACACCAATCGTGTTTACCAACCTTGCTGAAGGAGAAAGCATTCACCTCGAAAAAACAGGAAATGTGTCTAAAGGTGAAGAAAATATCATCGCAATCCACTAAAAAATATCAAAGGAGTTTTTAATCATGGCAGAAAAAACATTTAAAGTAACTAGCGATTCAGGAATCCACGCACGTCCGGCAACTGTTCTTGTTAACCAGGCAGGACAATTCAGCTCAGACATGACTCTTGGGTACAACGGGAAAAATGTTAACCTTAAGTCCATTATGGGCGTGATGAGCCTTGGAATCCAAAGCGGTTCTGAAATCACAATCAAAGCTGAAGGAAACGATGCTGAAGTAGCGTTAAAAGCGATTGAAGATGTAATGAAAAAGGAAGGACTTGGTGAGTAATGTCTGAAAACATTTCAGGTATTGCTGCATCAGCAGGCATAGCGATTGCCAAAGCATTCATCCTTGAGAATCCTGAATTGACAATCGAAAAGAAGCGGGTGGAAGATACTGCTTCCGAGATTAACCGTTTTTCCGCCGCTGTCGAAAAGGCGAAAGGCGAACTTCAGGTTATTAAAGAAAATGCACTAAGAGATTTAGGAGAAGATAAGGCAGCAATTTTTGCTGCCCATCTTCTTGTTCTTGAAGATCCAGAGCTTATTGATGCAGTAAAAACGAAAATTGAAAGCGAAAATGTAAATGCAGAAAGTGCCATGGATGAAATCTCCAGCATGTTCATTACCATGTTTGAACAAATGGACAATGAATATATGAAAGAGCGTGCGGCGGATATCCGAGACGTATCTAAACGTGTTCTTGCTCATTTGCTGGGGGTTCAATTCTCATCCCCTGCAAGTATTTCTGAAGAAGTTATTATTATTGCTGAAGATTTAACACCGTCAGATACCGCCCAGCTTAACCGTCAATTTGTTCTCGGTTTTGCAACAGATATTGGCGGAAGAACTTCTCATTCCGCTATCATGTCCCGTTCAATGGAAATTCCAGCAGTTGTTGGAACTAAAGTAGTGACCGAGAAAATTCAAAACGGCACGATTCTTGTGATTGACGGACTTGACGGTGAAGTTATTGTTGACCCAACCGAAGAGGAACTTGCACTTTATAGGAAGAAACAAGATCAATATAAAGAACAAAAAGCAGAGTGGGCGAAGCTTGTTAACGAGCCAACAACGACGACTGATGGCCAGCATGTAGAACTTGCTGCCAACATTGGAACACCTAAGGACGTTCAGGGTGTGCTTGAGAATGGTGCCGAAGGTGTTGGGCTTTACCGAACAGAGTTCTTGTATATGGGCCGTGACCAGCTTCCAACCGAGGAAGAACAGTTTAAGGCGTATAAAGAAGTTCTCGAAAAAATGGAAGGAAAGCCTGTTGTTATCCGTACGTTGGATATCGGCGGTGACAAAGAACTGCCTTATTTGGACCTTCCAAAAGAAATGAATCCGTTTCTTGGTTTCCGTGCCATCCGACTTTGCCTGGAACAGCAGGATATCTTCAGAACACAGCTGAGAGCGTTGCTTCGAGCAAGTGCATACGGTAATTTGAAGATCATGTTCCCGATGATTGCGACGCTGGTCGAATTCCGCGCAGCCAAGAATGTTCTTCTTGAAGAAAAAGAAAAGCTCGCAAAGGAAAATATTGATGTTTCTGAAAACATTGAACTTGGAATCATGGTTGAAATTCCATCGACTGCGGTGCTTTCAGACCGTTTTGCCAAAGAAGTAGATTTCTTCTCTATTGGTACAAACGATCTTATTCAGTACACGATGGCGGCAGACAGAATGAACGAGAGAGTTTCCTATTTGTATCAGCCATACAATCCGGCTATTCTCCGTTTGATTCAAATGGTCATCAATGCTGCCCACAAAGAAGGTAAATGGGTAGGAATGTGTGGAGAAATGGCAGGAGATCCAATCGCTATTCCGATTCTGCTCGGTCTTGGACTCGATGAATTCTCCATGAGCGCAACGTCTGTGCTTCCTGCCAGAAGCCAGCTTTCCAAACTTTCCAAATCAGAAGCTGCAAAACATGTAGATACAATTTTAAACATGGATACTGCTGAAGAAGTTGTAAAGTTTGTGAATGAAAATTTTTAATGGCAAGTGAATGATAAGAGCTGGTCCTTTTGTAAAGGATCGGCTTTTCTTTGTTGACAACGATGAATTTTTCTTTTATCCTTTTTAAGGATTTTGTGTTGAACTGGTGGATGTTTGGATGCAGCAGTGAAGATGGAAGAGATAACCATTTTTCGAAGCTGGAGCATACAACATGAATAGACACCGGAAGAAAGAAGAGGCGGAAAAAATGGATAAACCAATAGGTGTAATTGACTCGGGTGTCGGCGGATTGACTGTGGCAAGAGAGATCATGCGGCAGCTGCCAAAAGAAGAAATCTATTACGTGGGAGATACAGCCCGCTGCCCTTATGGCCCGCGGCCAATGGACGAAGTCAGAACCTATACATTGGAAATGATTGAATTCCTTCTGAGCAAGGAGATAAAAATGCTGGTTATTGCCTGCAATACGGCAACGGCAGCGATATTGGAAGAAGTGAAAGAAAAGCTGAGCATCCCTGTTATTGGGGTGATTAATCCCGGCGCACGCACGGCCCTTAAAGTGACAAAAAATGGTCAGGTGGGCGTTATTGGCACCTTAGGGACTATTAAAAGCCACGCCTATGAAAATGCGTTAAAAGGCATCAAAGGGGACATTACAGTCCACAGTCTGGCTTGCCCCCCATTTGTGCCATTGGTTGAAAAGGGAGAGCTTGACGGGGAAGAAACGGTACATGTCGTATCCGAAGTGCTTCAGGAATTAAAAGATAAACCGATCGACACCGTGATTCTCGGCTGCACGCACTACCCTTTGCTGCGCCCTGTCATTCAGCGTGTCATGGGAGATGGCATTAAACTCATCTGCTCCGGTGCTGAAACAGCAAGGGAAGTGTCAGCAATCCTCGATCACAGCGGTCTTTTGTACAAGGGGGACCGGATGCCTGAGCATGAATTTTTCTCCACTTCCGATAACGGTCATTTTCTTGAGATCGCCAACCATTGGATGGAACAAAAAATCGAACAAGTACACTTTATTACCCTTGGGCAAAACGGATAACCGTTTTGCTTTTTTTTTCTCAACATAGTGGTCTAAACAGGGGGACAGCCCGTATAAATAGTAGTACAACCACTTGGGGAGGGAAAAGTATGTACAAAAGGTTCAAAATAGGAGCGCCGCTTTTTCTGCTGTCAGCTTCCTTATTGATGGCGGGATGTGGAATGGGAGGAAATAAAGCAGATAATGAGGTCGATCCTCCGAAAGTGAATTATGTGAAAGAAGGAAAATCTCTTGATGCAGAGACAACGGCAAAGGCGAACAAAAACGCTGTAAAACGCCAGCTGTTTTTGCTCGACAGCAATGGTTTGGTGGTGCCTCAGATGCTGAATCTGCCAAAGACAGGAACCGCCGCGAAACAGGTGCTCGAATATCTGGTTAAGGACGGGCCGGTCTCCAATATACTGCCCAACGGTTTTCAAGCTGTTCTTCCCCCTGACACCCAGGTGCTCGATGTCGCTGTCAGCAAGGATGGCACGGCGACAGCCAATTTTTCGAAAGAGTTTATGGATTACAGAGGGCAGGATGAGCAAAAGCTTCTTCAAGCGATTACCTTTACTCTCACACAATTTGACAATATCAAAAACGTAAAAATACAAATAGACGGCAAGGATCAAAAAGTAATGCCGGTTAATCACACCCCCATCAATGATGGAATCAGCCGGGCGGATGGAATCAACATCGAAAACGGGGATGTTGTGGATATGACAGGCAGTGACACGGCAACACTCTACTTTGTTGCCCAAAATGATTCTCAAACCTACTATGTGCCGGTGACACGCCGGGTGGCCAAAAATGACTCAGACCCAATCAGTGCAGCAATCCATGAACTGGTTCAGGGGCCGGGTGAGCAGAGCAGACTGCTAACTGGTATGAGAAATGATGTAAAATTGCTGGATCCGCCAGTATTGAAACATGGAGTCGCCACCTTAAACTTCAATAAAGCCATTCTTGAAAACAAATCGGAACATACCATTGATGACACAGTGCTCCAATCCATCGTCTTATCATTGACCGAGCTGAATGGAGTGAAAAAAGTAGCGATACAGGTAGACGGCAAAGCAAAATTGAAAAATGAAGAGGGGAAATCCATTACTGCTCCTGTTTCCCGTCCTGAAATGGTGAACACCGGAGAATTTTAACGAAAGATAAACTTGTGGTAGGATAAAAGAGACGGCTTCTTGCCTTCTCTTTTTTGTTCACGAAATTTTCGGAAATCGTTTTAAGAGAGCAGGAAGCGAGCAGGAACATCGGGAGGATTATAATGAGAAATGACGGCAGGTCAAACGATGAACTCAGATTCGTCAGAATGGAAAAAGACTACATAAAGCATGCGGAAGGATCAGTTTTAGTTACCGTTGGGGATACAAAAGTCATTTGTACAGCAAGTATAGAAGACAGGGTCCCGCATTTTATGAGAAACCAGGGCAAAGGCTGGATAACGGCTGAATACTCCATGCTTCCAAGGGCAACAGAGCAACGGACAGTGCGGGAAGCAAGCAGGGGAAAGGTGACAGGCAGGACGATGGAAATCCAGCGTTTAATCGGCAGGGCACTTCGTTCGGTTGTGGATTTACCTAAAATGGGCGAGCGGACACTCTGGATCGATTGTGATGTCATTCAGGCAGACGGTGGCACACGTACGGCATCCATAACAGGAGCCTTTGTGGCCATGGTTCTGGCTTTCGTCGGGCTGATCGAAGCCAAGACGATCAAAAAGATGCCAGTGAAAGATTTTCTGGCTGCAACTTCTGTGGGTATTGACAACTCGGAGGGTCCTATTTTGGATTTAAATTATGCAGAAGACGCCAACGCAAATGTGGATATGAACATTGTGATGACAGGAAGCGGGGAGTTTGTGGAGCTTCAGGGAACCGGAGAAGAAGCGACATTCTCTTATGCAGAGCTTCAGTCTCTGCTGAAGCTTGGATCAAAAGGTGTTGGTGAGTTGATTGAATTACAGAAGGAAGTCCTCGGTGAATGGGCGAAACTTATAAATGAAGCGGAGGATGAAAAATGAAAGTTCTGATTGCTACAAAAAATGCTGGGAAAGTAAAAGAGTTTCAATTCATGTTTGCCGAAATGGGTGTTGAAGTTTCCTCTTTACTCGATGTGGAAAACGCGCCAGATGTAGAGGAAACAGGAACCACTTTTGCGGAAAACGCCCGGCTGAAGGCAGAAGAAATTGCAAATTTATATCATTTGCCGGTAATCTCGGATGATTCCGGTCTTGTTATTGATGCACTCGGTGGAAGACCTGGTGTTTTTTCAGCCCGGTATGCGGGAATAGAGAAAGACGATGAAAAAAATATGGACAAGGTACTGGATGAAATGCGCAGCGTTCCGGAAGAGGAGCGGACCGCTCGATTTGTTTGTACATTGGCCATCGCCAGGCCGGGTAAGGAAACCGTGATTGTTGAAGGTCATTGTGAAGGCAGCATTGCTTATAAAAAAACAGGAAGCCATGGGTTCGGCTATGATCCGATTTTTCTCGTTCAGGGAATATCGAAAACGATGGCCGAGCTTACAAAAGAGGAAAAAAATCAAATCAGCCATCGTGCGAAAGCATTGGCCGAACTGAAAGACCAGATGCATCTGCTGTTTTAGGAGGTAGCCAACCGTGAAAGTGTTAATTGTGAGTGACAGCCATGGATACAAAAAAGAACTCGAACTGATAAAGGAACGGCACCGTCATGAAGTCGAGGGTATGATACATTGCGGAGATTCGGAACTGACGTCTGATTCACCAGAATTGAAAGACTTTGTGGTTGTGAAGGGGAATATGGATTATGCTGCACCGGATCTTCCCACAGAAGTCATCGAATTGATCGGTGATACCGTATTTTATGTCACACATGGTCATTTAATGGATGTGAAAATGTCGCTGGTGTCCCTGACATACCGCACTGAAGAAACCGGTGCCAAAATCGCGTGTTTCGGGCATTCCCATACTGCTCATTGCTTTGAGCAAAACGGGCATGTTTATATCAACCCTGGCAGCATCAGAATGCCAAGGGAGCGTTTTGAGAAAACATATGCAATTTGCGAAGTACATGGAAGCTCAGTCACCGTCTCGTATCTGGATCTTGAAGGACAAGAAGTAAGAGACCTTAGAAGAGAATTTCAAATAAGCTGAGAATCTTTTCTGAAAAACTTGATTAGATAACGCCATTGCGAAGTTGATTGTAGTGAAAGGTACAAGATCCTCGAAAATGAAATACACATTTTCTTGTTGCGATGTAATGCTGAGGAAGCATTCCTTATCCTGCGGAAGTAGCGTGACAGGTGAGGCTAATTAGGCGTAAACGCCGGCAAAGTAGGCGTTTACGCCGGTAAAGTAGGCGTTTACACCGGCAAAGTAGGCGTTTACGCCGGTAAGGCTCACCGCACACCCCGCGGATAGCGGGCGTCCTGAACCGGAAATCAACTGCTTCCCGCTCCAGTGTTCGAAAATAGTATAATAAATGGATATAGCTTTTTTCTCCTGAAAACTTGTTGACATATTTAACAGGGTATAGTATATTTACTTATGTCGCTGATGCAGTGGCATCCTAATCAAACATGCGGGTGTAGTTTAGTGGTAAAACAAGAGCCTTCCAAGCTCTGGTCGTGAGTTCGATTCTCATCACCCGCTCCATTTGCTATTTCTCACGTTGCAATGGAAATGAAAAGGCAAGACTTTTTTTACGGAACAGGAAAAGTCAATTAGTGATTGATCATACGTTTTCCCCGAGGAAAACAAACCTGTGTGCCCGCAGCGCTTTGCAGTAGCATGAAGTTGCACTGCTAGGCGGAAAGGGCTCTAAAATACATATGTCCCAGTAGCTCAGCCGGATAGAGCATACGCCTTCTAAGCGTACGGTCGGGAGTTCGAATCTCTCCTGGGACGCCACTTTACTTACATATTCAAGACACCTTTTATTGAAAGGGTGTCTTTTTTTTGTGATTTTCTAATTAATCGGCTCAATTTGTAAGCGCTTCAAAAATGTTTACAAATGAGGCGTTTAAGACTCGATTTCTTGTACAGCAATAATGTAAGCGTATACATAAAATTAGAATAAACAGAAAAATTACATTTTTTTAAAAAATGTGGTTGACCTGCGTCCAAAAGGGGCGTAACATAATCAACAATTATCAGATTAAATTAAAAAATTCGAACAATTACTACTAAAGGAAAAGGAGGATCACGATGTTAGAGCAATGGGTTTATGTAGACGGTGAATTTGTCTTAAAAGAAGATGCCAAGATCTCTGTTTATGACCATGGTTTTTTATATGGAGATGGGGTGTTCGAAGGCATTCGCGTCTACAACGGAAATGTTTATCGGCTAGATGAACATCTGCAGCGTCTTTACGAATCGGCTCAGTCCATCATGTTAACTATTCCATACACGAAAGAGGAGCTGACCCAAATTATTGTTGAGACGCTCCAAAAAAACCAATATCGTGATGCCTACATTCGCTTAGTGATATCACGGGGAAGGGGAAACCTTGGACTTGACCCGTTTACTTGTGAAAAGCCGGGAGTTATTGTCATTGCAGAACAGCTAGCTCTTTTCCCAAAAAAACTTTATGAAACGGGAATTGAAATTGTGACAGTAGCGAGCCGGCGGAATAGAGCAGACGTGCTTAGCCCGAAAGTAAAATCACTGAACTATTTGAACAATATTCTCGTGAAAATTGAAGCCAATTTGGCCGGTGTAAGCGAAGCCTTGATGCTGAATGACCAAGGCTATGTGGCTGAAGGCTCTGCAGATAATGTTTTCATCGTTAAAGGAAACAGCATAAAAACACCTCCGGGTTATCTGGGGGCTCTCGAAGGTATCACAAGAAATGCCATCGTGGAAATTGCCGCCGAGCTCGGCTATAACGTCTCTGAAGAACCGTTTACACGGCACGATGTCTATGTGGCTGATGAAGTGTTCCTTACAGGGACGGCTGCTGAAGTCATTGCTGTCATTAAGGTGGACGGAAGAGTAATCGGAGAAGGCGTTCCAGGAAAACACACCAATATCCTTTTGGAAGCTTTCAGAAAAAGAGTGGTTGAAGAAGGAGTCAAGGTTTATTCCAAATCAACCAACGTACAGGCAGGATAATCAATTTGTAACAGGAGATGTCGTATATGCGTAGTAACATGATAAAAAACGGAATTGACCGAGCGCCACATCGAAGCTTGCTTCATGCGGCCGGTGTAAAAGCAGAAGATATGAACAAACCATTTATTGGGGTCTGTAATTCCTATGTAGATATCATTCCGGGCCACATGCACCTAAATAAAGTGGGTGAGAAAGTAAAACAGGCCATTCGCGAAGCAGGCGGTGTACCGTTCGAGTTCAACACAATCGGTGTTGACGACGGGATCGCCATGGGCCACATCGGAATGCGTTATTCCCTTCCAAGCCGGGAAATTATCGCTGACTCCGCCGAGACAGTAATCAATGCTCACTGGTTTGACGGAGTGTTTTATATCCCGAACTGTGACAAGATTACACCAGGGATGCTGATGGCCGCGGCCAGAACCAATGTACCTGCTGTATTTGTATCTGGTGGTCCGATGGAAGCCGGTAAGTCATCTTCCGGTAAATCCCTTTCTCTCGTTTCAGTTTTTGAAGGAGTCGGTTCCCACCTGTCAGGCAAAATGTCGCGTGAAGAGCTGCTTGAGCTTGAGACAAGTGCCTGTCCGACCTGCGGATCCTGTTCGGGAATGTTCACTGCAAACAGCATGAACTCCATCATGGAAATGCTCGGCATCACACTTCCGGGCAACGGCACACTCGTAGCAACCTCGGAGGAACGAGATAAGCTGTATAAAGATGCGGCTTTCCACCTGATGGACCTTGTTGAACGCGATATCCGGCCGAGAGACATTATCACGAAAGAAGCAATTGATGATGCATTTGCTCTTGACATGGCCATGGGAGGCTCGACGAACACAGTCCTTCACATGCTTGCCATCGCACATGAGGCGGGTGTTGAATATGACCTTAAACGAATTAATGAAGTAGCGGAAAGAGTGCCATACCTCTCAAAGATAAGCCCTGCATCAGACTATACCATGCAGGATGTTCATGAAGCCGGAGGGGTCAGCGCCATTATCAAACAACTTGGTCAAATGGACGGTGCCATTCACCGGGACAGGATCACTGTCACTGGCAAAACATTGTATGAAAATGTGGAAGAGGCTGAAATTTTAAACAGTGATGTTATCCGCTACCCTGACAACGCCTACAGTCCTGTAGGAGGCCTTTCCATTCTGTATGGAAACCTTGCACCTGACGGCTGTGTTATCAAAGTTGGCGGCGTGGATCCATCCATCAAATATTTTGAAGGAGAAGCGATTGTCTTTGAATCCCAGGACGAGGCGCTTGACGGAATAAAAACCGGTCAAGTCAAGGAAGGCCATGTAGTGGTAATCCGCTATGAAGGGCCAAAAGGCGGGCCGGGGATGCCGGAAATGCTGTCTCCAACTTCCGCTATTGCCGGAATGGGCTTAAGCACAAAGGTAGCTTTGATCACCGACGGAAGATTCTCAGGTGCTTCCAGAGGAATTTCCATCGGCCATATCTCGCCGGAAGCAGCAGAAGGCGGACCAATCGCTTTCCTTGAAAATGGCGACCAAATATTAATTGATCTCCCTAACCGAACAATCAATTTGATGGTCAGTGAAGAAGAATTGCATCAAAGAAAGGCGGATTGGCAGCAGCCAGAGCCTAAAATCAAACAAGGCTATCTCGCCCGTTATGCCAAACTTGTCACTTCGGCCAATACTGGCGGAGTCCTGAAAGTATAATACCTTTTAAAATTAAAAATCATTAAATCTGTGAAGGGGAAGAATGACAGAAGGTTATTTCCAGAGAGCCGGGTTGCTGTGAGCCGGTAATAACCCTGTCAGGATCTCACCCCTGAGTGTCTGTTCGAACGCACGGTTCAAGTGTCAGTAGGTCAGATCGAGTTAGCCAGTTTTTTTTCAATGGGTAACTTGTTATCAAACCGGATGAACTTTTCATCCATGAGGCGGCAATGCAAGAGCCGCGAAAAAGGGTGGTACCGTGAAAAGAAGCCTTTTCACCCCTTTGGCAGGATAAACACTGTCATTTTGGGTGAATAGGCTTTTTATTTTGAACAAATAAGGGAGGAATCAGAAATGAAAGCCAGCTGGGTGGCTGAGGAAGAGAAAAGCAAAGTCCTGAAGATGTCTGGGGCCGATATGCTGATGGAGGCACTGGAAAAAGAAGGGGTTGACGTATTATTCGGATATCCCGGGGGTGCCGTCCTTCCCATTTATGATGCGCTGTACAAAAGGAACATCAAACACATTTTAACAAGGCATGAACAAGGGGCTATTCACGCTGCTCAAGGGTTTGCAAGAGTGGCCGGAAAGCCCGGCGTTGTTATCGCCACCTCAGGGCCAGGCGCGACCAATCTGGTAACGGGAATAGCGGATGCCATGATCGATTCACTCCCGCTTGTTATTTTCACAGGCCAGGTTGCCACATCGGTTATCGGAACAGATGCCTTTCAGGAAGCCGATATCGTTGGAATCACGATGCCGATCACAAAGCACAATTATCAGGTGAGAAAAGTGGAAGAGCTGCCAAGAATCATTAAAGAAGCCTTCCACCTTGCACAGACCGGCCGTCCAGGCCCGGTACTGGTTGATATTCCTAAAGATATCTCTACATCGATTGGTTCGTATAAACCATCCAACGAAGTTGATCTTCCGGGATATCAGCCAACGACAATTCCGAACCTCCTGCAAGTCAAGCGTCTGGCAGATGCCATCGCACAAGCGAAGAAACCAGTCATTCTTGCTGGAGCCGGCGTCCTGTTTGCCAAAGCCGAGGAAGAGATCCTTGCACTGGCCGAGCAGCACAGGATTCCTGTCACGAATACGCTTCTCGGACTGGGAAGTTTTCCGTCGGAACATCCGCTCTTCCTGGGAATGGCCGGAATGCATGGTACGTATGCGGCGAATACCGCTCTTCATGAATGTGACCTTTTGATTGGAATCGGAGCCCGTTTTGATGACCGGCTTACAGGCAACCTTGCACACTTTGCCCAAAAAGCAACTGTTGCCCACATTGATATCGATCCGGCTGAAATCGGAAAAAACGTTGAAACGCTTATTCCGATTGTAGGCTGCGCAAAACATACAGCGGCAGCTTTGCTCCGCGAGAGCACAACGTCAGGAGACACGGAGGAATGGGTTTGCCAATTGGCGGAACTTAAGAACAGTTATCCGCTTTGGTACAAAAATGAAGGGGATGTACTGAAGCCGCAGCGACTGCTTGAAATCATTCATGAGGAAACCAAAGGTGAAGCCATTGTTACAACAGATGTAGGTCAGCACCAAATGTGGACGGCTCAATATTATGGATTTTCCAAACCGAACCGCTGGGTAACCTCAGGGGGACTGGGAACCATGGGATTTGGTTTTCCGGCAGCAATTGGAGCCAAAATTGGCAAACCAGAGCTTCCGGTTGTGGCAGTAACGGGGGATGCAGGGTTCCAAATGACCCTTCAGGAGCTTTCCGTTTTACAGGAAATGAAGCTTCCGGTGGTCATTGTCATCGTCAATAATCAATCGTTGGGCATGGTGAGGCAATGGCAGGAAATCTTCTATGAAGAACGGTATTCAGAATCCTTGCTTCCGGTCCAGCCGGACTTTGTAAAACTGGCTGCTGCTTACGGAATTGAAGCCGCATCGGTTACGACCGAAGAAGAAGCTCGGGCCAAATTTGCCGAAGCGCTTGATTCCAAAGGACCATTCTTGCTGGACTGTAGAGTCGCATCAGATGAAAATGTTTATCCGATGATTGCACCCGGCAAGGGAATCCATCAGATGATTGGGGTGAAACCATGAGGCGCATCATAACCGCCACAGTATTAAATCGAAGCGGGGTACTCAACCGGCTGACGGGATTAATGACCAAGCGGCAATTTAACATCGAAAGCATCACGGTCGGGCATTCAGATGATCCATCGATCTCGAAAATCACTATCGTTGTGCAGGTGGAGGATGACAGAAAGCTTGAACAGCTCCTGAAACAACTTCACAAGCAAATTGATGTGCTAAAGGTGAAGGATCTCACGGAAATGGCACTCGTCGCGAGGGAGCTGGCCTTGATCAAAGTGATGACCACTCCGGAAACCCGCAGTGAGATCAAAGTGATCATCGAGCCGTTCAGGGCAAGTATCATCGATGTCAGCCTGGAAAACGTGACCATTGAAGTGACAGGCGACAATGACAAGGTAGAAGCGATCATCGAGCTTCTGAGACCATATGGCATTAAAGAAATTTCAAGAACAGGCCTTACCGCCATGCCGAGGGGTACACAAAAAACGGTCTATAATCTGAATCAGTTTTCTATTATTTAAATCTATAAAAAATAAAACCAACAAAACCAACAAAACCAACTATTATTGAGGAGAGATGAAAAATGGCAAAAGTATTTTATGACAAAGAGATCGCGGATCAGTATCTAAACGGAAAAAAGGTAGCAGTTATTGGATATGGTTCACAGGGGCATGCACACGCGCTAAACCTGAAGGAAAGCGGTTATGACGTGGTGGTAGGAGTAAGACCAGGTAAATCATACGATCAGGCAGTCGAAGACGGAGTACGCGTGGCATCTGTTGAAGAAGCTTCCAATGAAGCGGATGTTATCATGATCCTTCTGCCGGATGAACTGCAGCCGCAGGTATACAAAAAGGAAATTGAGCCGGCATTGACACCAGGCAAATCACTTGTTTTTGCTCACGGATTCAATGTTCATTTCCATCAAATCGTTCCGCCGGACTTTGTGGATGTATTCCTTGTTGCGCCTAAAGGGCCAGGACATCTTGTACGCCGTACGTATGAAGCAGGAGCCGGGGTACCTGCATTGATCGCCGTTTATCAGGACGTTTCAGGAACTGCGAAGGAAACAGCGTTGGAATACGCAAAAGGAATTGGAGCGGCAAGAGCCGGCGTTCTTGAAACAAGCTTTAAAGAAGAAACAGAAACAGATTTGTTCGGTGAACAGGCAGTATTGTGCGGCGGATTGACTTCGCTTGTAAAAACAGGATTTGAAACGCTTGTTGAAGCAGGCTATCAGCCGGAAGTTGCTTACTTTGAATGTTTGCACGAACTCAAATTAATTGTAGATTTGATGTATGAAGGCGGATTGGAAGGCATGAGATACTCTATCTCTGATACAGCCCAATGGGGTGATTTCCAATCCGGTCCTAGAGTCGTAGATGAAGATACAAGAGAGAAAATGAGAGCGGTATTGAAAGATATCCAAACAGGTGAATTTGCAAAAGGATGGATTCTCGAAAACCAAGCGAACCGCCCGGTGTTCCATGCTGTGAATGAAAGCGAAAAGAATCACCCAATCGAGGTTGTTGGCCGCGAGTTGAGAGCAATGATGCCATTTGTGAAACAGCAGAAAAGTAAGAAAAAGGAGGCAGTAAGCAGTGCGAAAAATTGATATCTTTGACACAACATTACGGGATGGCGAGCAGACGGCTGGAGTAAATTTAAACGCCCATGAAAAACTGGAAATAGCCAGACAGCTTGAACGGCTCGGTGTTGATGTCATTGAGGCAGGATTTCCGGCAGCTTCACCTGGGGATCTTGCTGCGGTGAAACAGATTGCTGAAGAAATTAAAAACAGCACTGTCACCGGCCTTGCGCGTTCGACCCAAAAGGACATCGATGCCGCATGGGAAGCACTAAAAGACTCTGCCGAACCCCGTCTGCATGTGTTTCTGGCAACGTCTCCAATTCATATGACATACAAACTGAAAAAAACACCGGACGAAGTTATTGAAACGGCTGTCCAGTCGGTTAAATATGCTAAACAGAAGTTTCCGGTTGTACAATGGTCTGCCGAAGATGCATGCCGTTCAGATTTGCCATTCCTTGCAAAAATCATTGAACAAGTGATTGAGGCAGGTGCATCTATCATCAATCTGCCAGATACGGTAGGTTATCGCAGTCCTGCTGAATACGGGCAGCTCTTCCAATATGTAAGAGAGCATGTTCCAAATATCCACAGGGCGAAATTATCAGCACACTGCCATGACGATTTGGGCATGGCAGTAGCCAACTCGATGGCGGCTATTGAAAATGGAGCGGACCAGATAGAGTGCGCGATCAACGGCCTCGGAGAACGAGCAGGTAATGCATCGCTGGAAGAGATTGGGGTTGCTCTAGCCATCCGCAGCTCCTTTTATCAGGCGGAAAGCCGGTTGGAATTAAAGGAAATCAGCCGTACGAGCTCGCTTGTCAGCAGACTGACAGGAATCAGCGTTCCTCCGAATAAAGCAGTGGTAGGTAAGAATGCATTTGCGCATGAATCTGGCATTCATCAGGATGGCGTGCTGAAAGAGAAATCAACGTATGAAATCATTACACCTGAACTTGTCGGTGTATCTTCCAACTCGCTTGTTTTGGGAAAACACTCAGGACGTCATGCCTTCCGGTCACACATTCAGAAGCTTGGCTTTGAACCGGGGGAGGAACAACTTAATATCCTGTTCAAGGAATTTAAGGACCTTGCCGACAGAAAGAAGGAGCTTACCGAGGAAGACATTTTTGCGCTGCTTCTGGAGCACAAGATCCAGCCGCCGGTTCCGATGTATCAGCTTGGCGACCTTCAGGTGAATTATGGAACAAATAATATTCCGACGGCGACCATTACATTAAAAGCACCGGATGGAACAGAGATTCAGGAAGCGGGTACCGGATCAGGAAGTGTGGAAGCCATCTACAATACGCTGGATAAAATGCTTCCGCTGCCGGTTCATTTAAAAGATTACCGCATCCAGTCAGTCGGATCCGGCAGAGATGCGCTGGCACAGGTATACGTTCTTCTCGAATACGAGGATCAGGAGATCAATGGAAGCGGAACGGCGCAGGACGTACTGCAGGCTTCAGCCAAAGCGTATGTTCACGCCCTAAACAAAACGATCATGAACGTTCAAAAAGACGAATTGGTGAACGTGAGTCTATAAATCTAATGAGGAGGGGTCAAGATGGAAAAAACAATTACAGTCTTGCCGGGTGACGGAATCGGACCGGAAGTGATGAAAGGGGCTTTGCGTGTCCTCAAAGCAGTTGAAGCCCGCTATGGCCATCAGTTTAATGTGACAGAAATGCCGATCGGCGGTAAAGCCATTGATGAGACAGGATTTCCATTGCCCTCTGAAACGCTGGAACAATGCAAAAAAAGTGATGCTGTTTTGCTGGGAGCTGTTGGCGGCCCGAAATGGGACGGAATGGAAAAACGGCCGGAGCAGGGCCTGCTTCAAATTCGCAAGGAATTGAATGTTTTTGCCAACCTTAGGCCGGTAAAAGCATTCGCCCCTCTTGGTGATATTTCACCGCTCAAACCGGAGCTCATCGAAAATGTGGACTTGATATTTGTCCGGGAGCTCACAGGCGGGCTGTACTTTGCCCAGCCAAAAGGAAGAACTGGAAATGAAGAAGCGGTAGATACGCTGTATTATCACCGCAATGAAATCGAACGAGTGGTAAAAAAGGCATTTGAAATTGCCGCTTCGCGAAGCGGCAAACTGACTTCTGTAGATAAAGCCAATGTCCTTGAGTCAAGCAAGCTTTGGAGGGAAGTGGTCAACGAAATGGCCAAGAGCTTTCCGGAAGTGGAAGTAGAGCACATGCTTGTTGACAATGCTGCGATGCAGCTTGTCAGAAACCCCGTACAATTTGACGTCATTGTGACAGAGAATATGTTTGGTGACATTTTATCTGACGAAGCATCAATGATCACTGGCTCTTTGGGTATGCTGGCTTCCGCTTCGGTAAGTGAGGACGGTCAAGGGCTTTATGAGCCGGTCCATGGATCTGCGCCTGACATTGCCGGGAAGAATGCGGCCAATCCACTGGGGATGGTCCTGTCAACTGCCATGATGCTTCGTCATTCCTTCCATATGAATGACGAAGCGGATGCAATAGAAATGGCCGTTCAGGAAGTATTGAACGCCAATTACCGAACCAGAGATATTGAAAGCAAAAAAGGAAGAATATCCACAACAGATGAAATGGTGGACCAGCTGATCTATCGATTGGATGAAAATGCAGCAACCACCACACTGCTTGAAGTGTATGTGTAAGGAGGAAGATGAGATGACAAAAACCATTATTGATAAAGTTTGGGAAAAACATACCGTCATGCAAGAGGAAAATAAGCCCGGTCTTTTGTACATTGATTTGCATCTTCTTCATGAAGTAACATCTCCGCAGGCCTTTGCCGGCCTGCGGGAAAAAAACCGGAAAGTAAGAAGACCAGACCTTTGTTTTGCCACAATGGATCATAATATTCCGACAAAAAACCGGTTTGTGATCGATGACAGCATTGCCTTGAAACAGATCCAGACCCTTGAAGAAAATTGTAAGGAGTATGGCATCCATCTGGAAGGGCTTGAATCCGACCAACAAGGGATTGTCCATGTTATCGGACCGGAACTTGGGTTAACATTGCCTGGGAAAACCATAGTTTGCGGAGACAGCCATACATCCACTCATGGAGCTTTTGGTGCTCTTGCCTTTGGAATCGGAACAAGTGAAGTGGAGCATGTGTTGGCCACACAGACCCTCTGGCAGCAAAAACCAAAACAGTTGAAAGTAAATATAGAAGGAAAACGCGGTTTTGGAGTAACGGCCAAAGATATTATTCTTGCCTTAATTGCTCAATACGGTACCAATGTTGGCGCCGGACATGTCATTGAATTCACTGGTGAAACGGTGCGCAGCTTTACCATGGAAGAACGCATGACGTTATGCAACATGTCGATTGAAGCAGGAGCAAAAGCCGGATTGGTTGCACCTGACGAGAAGACCTATGAATATATTAAAGGCCGCAAATATGCTCCACAGGGTGAGCAGTTTGAGGAAAAAGTGAACGAGTGGAAGGCCCTTCGTTCCGATGCAGATGCGAAATATGACAAGGTCATTGAAATCAATGCGGCAGAAGTGGAGCCGATGGTAACCTGGGGAACCAATCCATCCATGGGTGTGGGGATCTCTGGCAATGTACCTTCCTATAGTGATGAACAAACACAGCAGGAAAGAGAATCCTTGCAAAAAGCCCTTCATTATATGGGATTAAATCCTGGGCAGTCATTGACTGAGGTACCTGTTCAGCATGTCTTCATCGGTTCATGCACCAACTCGAGGCTCAGTGATCTGCGGGCGGCTGCAAAAGTGGTTAAGGGAAGAAAAGTTCACGGTGGAGTTCAGGCCATTGTGGTTCCCGGCTCACAGCAAGTAAAGGCAAAAGCAGAGCAGGAAGGCTTACATCTTGTTTTTCAGGAAGCTGGTTTTGACTGGCGTGACTCAGGATGTTCCATGTGCCTTGGGATGAATCCGGATATCGTGCCTGAAGGAGAAAGGTGTGCTTCTACTTCCAACCGGAACTTTGAAGGCAGACAGGGCAAAGGGGCAAGAACGCATCTGGTCAGCCCGGAAATGGCGGCGGCAGCTGCCATCGAAGGGAAGTTTACAGACGTTCGCAAGTTTCAATCTGGTTTTAGGGAAGGTGAGCAGTATGCCAGGATTTAAAACATTTACCGGAACAGCAGCTGTACTGGACCGTGATAATGTGGATACGGATCAAATCATACCAAAACAGTTTTTAAAGCGTGTTGAACGAAGCGGGTTTGGAAAGTATTTATTTTTCGACTGGCGGTTTAACCGTGACGGCTCCCCGAATCCTGAGTTCGAATTGAACCGTCCTGAAGCTGAGGGAGCGGAGATCCTGCTTGCCGGAGATAATTTCGGATGCGGTTCTTCACGCGAACATGCTCCTTGGGCATTGAAGGATTATGGATTTAAAGTGATTGTGGCTCCGGATTATGCGGATATCTTCTATAATAATTCATTGAAAAATGGAATATTGGTGATCAAGCTTCCTGCCGAAACCATTAATAGCCTGAAAGACAGAGTGGCAGCTGGTGATCAAAGGCTTACGGTGAGCCTTAACAAACAGGAGATTTTATCCGGAGAGGAAGTCCTGGCTTCTTTCTCATTCGATCCATATTGGAAAGAGATGATTCAGAATGGCTGGGATGAAATATCCATTACCCTAAAATATGAGGATGAGATCAGCCGCTTTGAGAAGCAGCAGGAAGCCGTTAAGCAACCACAATTATAAAATGTGTTTTTAAAGTTTTTGGACAGATGAGGTTTGAAGTAAGTCAAAAAAGGAAAAAATAAGAGGAGACGTGGCAAAACAGAACGTGTTAGCAGGTTTCCTATTTAATCGTTCCATATCAGCAATCCTGCACAACCGTGTGCAGGATTTGTTGTTTCCTTCGGCCAACTGTGCCGCGTCTTGAGTTTATGTCTTTAAACTGTTAAACTGATGCAAATAGAAACTGGAAGTGAATAAACCTAATGGCTAATGACAAAAAAGGAAAAAAACCAAGCAACGTCGTCCCTTTACCTAATTTGCCTGCCCGTTTGCTTGAAAAGGGAATGGCTTCCCTGAAAGCAAAACATTATAAGGAATCTCTATCCTGCTTTCTTCAGCTGTTGGAATTGGATCCCGGCCATCCGCAGGGCCATCTTGGGGTGGTGCTCAGCCTGATCGAACTGGGCCAGCTTCAGGAGGCAAAGACCAGAGCAGAGAGAATGCTTAAGCAGGGTATAGGGGAATACTTTGACGTTTTGCAGATTTATCTTTCCATTCTTATTCAGCTTTCAGAATACGAAACAGTCGTTTCTGTCGTGGAAGCTGTGCTGGGGGAACACCAGCTGCCGGCTGCCCAGGCTGAATCTTTTTACCAGCTGCTTCATTTCAGCCGGAAGATGGCAGAAGACCCTGAACCTGGCGTTGATTTTACTCCGGAGCCGGCTGAAGACAGGAAACAAGAAATTGAGACGCTAAGAAGTATGTTGACAAGCAGCGAAATACATAACCAATGGATTGCCATGCAGCAGCTGAGCTACATGGATCCGGAAGAAACACTTTCTGTCTATCGTGAATTTTTGGCCAATGAAGAGGGCCATCCGGGCATAAAAACGATGGCACTTAATTATCTGAAATCAAAGAATGTGGAAGAAACCGTTACCTTACATAAGTTTGGACAAATGTATTCGATCTCCATACAAGAGCTCCATGATGTTTATGAAGAGCCGTTTAATCTGGAAGTAAAAAAGGAAGTAGAGGACAGGCTGGAACAGGAAAATCCAACCTTGTCCCAATTTGCTCTTACCATTTGGTGGGATTACATACTTGCGATCTATCCACAGGTGCCCGAGCCCGCTGACCAATTCTTCTGGTCTCAGGCCCTGCAATGCGCAGCCGGCAAATTAAGCGGTATGGACGCGTGTGAAGAGCTTCAATCAGACATTGAGATTCATCCGGAAACGTTAAAAAAAGCAGTGGATCAGCTGCTTGATATTGAACGGTTTACGTTTGGGCCAAATAAATTTTAGGACCACTCGTCCTAAACGGGAAATGGTCGTTGTTGAAATACAAGTCGGTTATGATATAATGGAATGGTTGCAATGAAAATGTTAGATTTTCAGGTGAAATACGTAATGTTGGAGGGAACTTTGAATGAGTGCAAAGTGGGAAAAGTTAGAAGGCAACCAAGGTGTCTTAACGATTGAAGTTGAGGCTTCTGAAGTAGATACAGCCCTTGACCAGGCGTTTAAAAAAGTGGTTAAACAGGTAAACGTACCAGGTTTCCGTAAAGGGAAAATTCCACGTAAAATGTTTGAACAGCGTTTTGGGGTTGAATCTTTATATCAAGATGCGCTTGATATCATCCTGCCACAAGCATACAGCAAGGCTGTAGAAGAAACAGGAATTGAGCCGGTTGATCGTCCTGAAGTGGACATCGAAACAATGGAAAAAGGCAGCAACCTTGTATTTACAGCAAAAGTTGTAGTGAAGCCGGAAGTGAAGCTTGGCGACTACAAAGGTCTTGAAGTAACTGAATTTGATACAACTGTAACTGACGAGGATGTTGACAATGAAGTCAAGCGTCTTCAAGAACAGCAGGCTGAGCTTGTTGTAAAAGAAGAAGGAACAGTAGAGAACGGAGATACTGTTGTTATTGATTTTGAAGGATTTGTCGACGGAGAGCCATTTGAAGGCGGTAAAGCTGAAAACTATCCATTGGAAATCGGATCAGGTTCTTTCATTCCTGGATTTGAAGAACAGCTGATCGGTGAAAAAGCGGGTACTGAAAAAGAAGTAGAAATTACTTTCCCAGAAGAGTACCATGCAGCCGAGCTTGCTGGTAAGCCTGCTGTTTTCAAAGTAACTATCCATGATATCAAAACAAAACAGCTACCTGAGCTAAATGATGAGTTTGCCAAAGAGGCTGATTCTGAGGTAGAAACAGTAGAAGACCTTAAAGCCAGCATCCGCAAAAAGCTGGAAGAGAGCAAAAATCATGAAGGCGAGCATCACACACGTGATTCCGTGGTTGACAAAGCCGTTGAAAATGCAGAAGTAGACGTACCGGAAGCAATGATCAACACTGAATTGGACCGCATGGTTCAGGAGTTTGGCCAGCGTCTTCAAATGCAAGGCATGAACCTTGACTTGTACTTCCAGTTCTCTGGCACTGACGAAGCAGCACTTCGTGAGCAAATGAAAGAAGATGCCGGAAAACGCGTGAAAACAAACCTGGTACTTGAAGCAATTTCTGAGGCAGAAAACATTGAAGCGACAGAAGAAGAAATCAATGAAGAGCTTAAGAAAATGGCTGAAATGTACAACATGGATGTTGAGAAAATCACTCAAATGCTTGCAATGCAAGGCGGAAATGACGCTGTAGCTGCTGACTTAAAAATCAGAAAAGCAATTGATTTATTAGTGGATAACAGCAAAACAGTTGCATAATATTAAGTAAGGTCTGACAAGGCACGAAATTTTCGTGCCTTGTTTTATATAATTATTTGCATGGGCGGCAGGAAATACGGCTTTTTTATGGAAACTTTTTTAAAGGCTTTATTTTCCTGAATCAGGTTTTAAAATAGGCCATAAGGTTAATACTTATAGAACACATCGAAAACAGTCCATTATGCCAATACATACTATTAAATGCCAATGAAGAGTTTTTATTTCCGTTTCAAAGGGGTAATATGATACAATCCAATACATAAACTTGCGGAAATGAAATCAACGTGCAGCACAAGTTCAAGCTCACACAGTAATGAAACAAGCATCCATACATCAGGATGATGAACAGGTAAATGGTTTCATTCAATTTAAGGTTTAGGGGTGATTTCATTGTTTAAATTCAATGACGAAAAAGGGCAGCTTAAATGTTCCTTTTGTGGAAAAACACAGGATCAGGTTCGTAAACTGGTAGCAGGACCAGGTGTATATATTTGTGACGAATGCATCGAGCTTTGTACCGAAATCGTGGAAGAAGAACTAGGTACTGAAGAGGATGTAGAACTTAAAGAAGTTCCAAAACCGATGGAGATCCGCAAGATACTCGATGAGTATGTCATTGGTCAGGAACAGGCGAAAAAGTCTCTTTCCGTTGCGGTGTATAACCATTATAAACGCATTAACTCTTCCCAAAAATCGGATGAAGTTGAATTGGCGAAAAGTAACATCGCCATGATCGGGCCGACAGGTAGCGGTAAAACATTATTGGCCCAAACACTGGCACGAATTCTCAATGTGCCGTTTGCCATTGCCGATGCTACATCTCTCACAGAAGCAGGGTATGTAGGGGAAGATGTAGAAAATATTTTGCTTAAATTGATTCAGGCTGCTGATTACGATGTGGAAAAAGCGGAAAAAGGCATTATCTACATCGATGAAATTGATAAGATTGCCAGAAAGTCTGAAAATCCGTCCATTACCCGAGATGTTTCCGGGGAAGGCGTTCAGCAGGCTCTTCTAAAAATTCTTGAAGGTACAGTAGCAAGTGTTCCTCCTCAGGGCGGAAGAAAACATCCGCATCAGGAGTTTATCCAAATCGACACTACCAATATTCTCTTTATTTGCGGTGGTGCGTTTGACGGAATTGAACAGATAATTAAACGCCGTCTGGGCAAAAAAGTAATTGGGTTCAGTTCCGAATCAAGACAGGCTGAATTGAAAGCTGGAGAATATCTTGCAAAAGTATTGCCGGAAGATTTGCTTCGTTTCGGATTGATTCCGGAATTTATCGGACGTCTTCCTGTAACAGCAAGTCTGACGCCGCTTGATGAGGATGCATTGGTTGAGATTCTTACCAAGCCGAAAAACGCACTGGTGAAACAATATCAAAAGCTTCTTGACCTTGATGGAGTGGAACTTGAATTCACGGATGAAGCACTCTCCGAAATTGCCAACCAGGCGATTGAGCGTAAAACCGGAGCTCGTGGGCTTCGTTCCATCATTGAAGGAATGATGCTCGATGTGATGTTTGAGCTTCCATCTCGGGAAGATGTGGCCAAGTGCATTATTACAAAAGAAACCGTTTCTGATAAAGTTCCACCGAAACTCGAGCTTGAGGATGGAACAATCGTTGAACCGAAAAAAGAAACACCAAAGGAAAGTGCATAATCATTTAAAAAACCAGCCTGAGGGCTGGTTTTTTTGTTTTTGTCTGAAAAATATGGCCTGTCTTTTTACTGTCTTGTTCAAGTTTTCCTCATTTCTATTTTTTCTGTTTAGTCCTCTTGCCACTCGGAGATACTAGGATCATAAAAAAATTTTGGGAGGAAGAAATGAACTGGACAGGAATCGCTTTACTCATTCAGCTTTTCTTTGGAATCGTGATTGGACTTTACTTTTGGAACTTGTTGAAAAATCAGCGTACACAAAAAGTGAGTATAGATAAAGAGTCAAGAAAAGAAATGGATCAATTGCGTAAAATGCGTTCTGTCTCATTGACGGAACCGCTTTCTGAGCGCGTGCGTCCAGGAACGTTTGCAGATATCGTCGGCCAGAAGGACGGAATCAAAGCGCTCCACGCAGCACTTTGCGGCCCTAATCCCCAGCATGTGATCGTCTATGGACCGCCGGGAGTCGGAAAAACCGCAGCAGCAAGACTCGTGCTTGAGGAAGCAAAACGAAACCGTAACTCACCGTTCCGACCATCCGCAGTTTTTGTGGAGCTGGATGCCACGACTGCCAGATTTGATGAACGAGGCATCGCCGATCCGTTAATTGGTTCTGTCCACGATCCTATTTATCAAGGAGCAGGAGCAATGGGACAGGCCGGCATTCCGCAGCCCAAGCAGGGAGCGGTCTCCAATGCGCATGGAGGGGTTCTTTTTATTGATGAAATAGGAGAACTGCATCCCATTCAAATGAACAAGCTTCTGAAAGTGCTGGAGGATCGTAAAGTATTTCTTGAGAGTGCTTATTATAACGAGGAAAATACAACGATCCCTACACACATTCATGATATTTTTCAAAATGGGCTTCCAGCAGATTTCAGGCTGATCGGAGCGACTACACGAACCCCGGATGAAATTCCTCCCGCCATCCGTTCCAGGTGCCTTGAAGTATTCTTTAGAGAACTGCAGTCACCCGAAATTCAGCAAATCGCAAAGAAGGCAGCCGATAAGGTCAGCGTGAAAGTTGATGATGAGACATTGCAGCTTCTTGCGCAATATGCAAAAAATGGCCGGGAAGCGGTTAATATGATGCAAATTTCAGCAGGGCTGGCTATCACGGAGGACAGGGATTATATTAAAAAATCGGATATGGAGTGGGTAATCCATTCCAGCCAGATGACACCCCGTCCGGAACACAAGATTCCAGAAACTCCAAAAGTCGGGCTTGTCAACGGACTGGCTGTTTATGGGCCAAACAGCGGAGCCCTTCTTGAAATTGAAGTTACTGTTTTACCTGCAAAAAAACAGGGTACGGTTACTATAACAGGTATTGTCGAAGAGGAATCGATTGGCAATAATGCAAAATCAATCAGAAGGAAAAGCCTGGCAAAAGGATCGGTTGAAAACGTTCTCACCGTTTTACGGAAAATGGATGTTGATGCCTCATTGTATGATATCCATGTGAATTTCCCGGGAGGCGGGCCAGTTGACGGCCCATCAGCCGGAATAGCCATTGCCACTTCCATTTATTCGGCCGTGCACGATATACCGATCGACAACGAATTGGCAATGACGGGTGAAATTAGCGTTCATGGAAAAGTGAAACCGGTTGGGGGAGTTATGGCGAAGGTTCTGGCGGCAAAGCTTGCCGGTGTAAAAAAAGTCATCATTCCAAAAGACAATGATCAGGCCATTCTAAGGGAAATTGACGGGATTGAGATCATTCCGGTCACAAAACTAACGCAAGTATTTCAGCATGCATTTCCTGAACTGGATAAAGATAATCAACAGGCGATTCCAGCGTCTGCGTATTTACAGTCCCCTCCAAAATCCGTTTAAAGAGGGGGCTTTACTTTCGATGGCCCCAAAACAACCTGTGATTAGACAAAACGGTTCTTTATGGGTAGAATTGTACAAAGGCTGTAGAAATTTCTTCGGCCGCTTTTGGCATTTGTCAAAAAAATTGCCATCATATAAAACTGGGCTGCACGATTTGAAATTATTCAAGACAGTAAGCAGTATTCGGAGGTGTGTTTAATGAACGAAAAAACTACCCGCATCCTTCCCCTCCTTCCTCTTCGCGGCCTGCTGGTGTATCCCACCATGGTGCTTCACCTTGATGTAGGAAGGGAAAAATCAGTACAGGCATTAGAGCAAGTGATGCTTGATGATCAGCATATCTTCCTATCCACACAAAAGGAAGTCGCTGTTGAAGACCCGAGCGGAGAACAAATATATGAAATTGGTACCCTTTCAAAAGTCAATCAGATGCTGAAATTGCCGAACGGGACCATTCGTGTACTCGTAGAAGGCATTCAGCGCGGTAAGATCACGCAATTCATCGACCGGGAAGAGTATTTGGAAGTTGAAGTAGAACTGATGGAAGATCAGGGCGAAAAGGATCTGGAAATACAAGCTCTTATGAGGACGGCTCTTCAGCAATTCGAGCAGTACATAAACTTATCCAAAAAAGTGACTCCGGAAACCCTTGCATCCGTTCAGGATATCGAGGAACCAGGCCGGCTGGCAGATGTCATCTCCTCCCATCTTTCATTGAAAATCAAAGAAAAGCAGCATATCCTTGAAATCACTGATGTGAAGGACCGGTTGAATCATCTCATCTCGATTCTGAATAATGAAAAAGAAGTGCTGGGCCTTGAGAAAAAAATCGGGCAGCGCGTCAAAAAAGCAATGGAAAAAACACAGAAGGAATATTACCTTCGTGAGCAGATGAAAGCGATCCAGAAGGAGCTTGGCGATAAAGAAGGAAAAACCGGAGAAATCTCAAGCCTGAGGGACCGTATTGAAGAATCGGATATGCCTGAAATTATCATGGAAATCGCTTTGAAAGAGCTGGACCGTTATGAGAAGATGCCGGGTTCATCAGCAGAAAGTGCTGTGATCCGGAACTATATTGACTGGCTGATCAATCTGCCATGGACCAAGGAGACAAAAGATCAGCTGGAAATTAAGCGAACCGAGAAAATTCTCAATGAAGATCATTACGGGCTTGAGAAAGTTAAGGAACGGGTTCTGGAGTACCTGGCTGTCCAGCAGCTGACCAATTCACTCAAAGGACCGATTCTTTGCCTGGTAGGCCCTCCGGGAGTAGGTAAAACATCTCTCGCCCGTTCCATCGCAAAGGCCATCGGAAGAAACTTTGTCCGCATTTCGCTCGGCGGTGTTCGTGACGAGGCTGAAATCCGCGGCCACCGCAGAACCTATGTGGGAGCGATGCCGGGCCGTCTCATACAGGGCATGAAAAAGGCTGGCACCATCAACCCGGTCTTCCTGCTGGATGAAATAGACAAGATGTCCAACGATTTCAGGGGAGATCCATCCTCTGCCTTGTTGGAAGTGCTTGATCCGGAACAGAACAATTCATTCTCCGATCATTTCATAGAAGAGCCGTATGATTTGTCAAAAGTGATGTTTATTACAACAGCTAACAGTCTGGCAACCATTCCTGGCCCGCTCTTGGATCGTATGGAGATTATTTCGATTGCGGGTTATACAGAAGTGGAAAAGGTGCATATCGCGAAGAATCACCTCATTCCAAAACAGTTAAAAGATCATGGTCTGGCAAAATCACAGTTCCAGTTGAAAGAGGACGCCATCCTTAAACTGGTCCGCAATTATACAAGGGAAGCCGGAGTAAGAAGTATGGAAAGACAAATTGCCGGTCTTTGCCGAAAAGCGGCCAAACAGCTGGTATCCGGTGAGAAAAAAAGAGTAACGATTACGGCGCGCAACCTGGAGGATTACATTGGGAAACCCCGGTTCCGCTATGGACAGGCAGAGATGGAGGACCAGGTGGGAGCAGCCACCGGGCTTGCCTACACCACAGCAGGCGGAGATACGCTTTCCATTGAAGTGGCCCTAACACCGGGGAAAGGAAAACTCATTTTGACAGGAAAGCTTGGAGATGTCATGAAGGAGTCTGCACAGGCGGCGCTCAGTTATGTCCGTTCCAGAGCAATAGAGTTTGATATCGATCCGGATTTTTATGAAAAAACCGATATTCATATCCATGTGCCAGAAGGAGCAACACCAAAGGACGGGCCTTCAGCTGGCATTACGATTGCCACAGCACTGGTTTCAGCTCTGTCAGGCAAACCGGTGCGCAAGGACGTGGGAATGACCGGTGAAATTACGTTACGGGGACGCGTCCTGCCAATAGGCGGCTTAAAGGAAAAATCCCTCAGTGCCCACAGGGCGGGGATCCAGACGGTCATCATGCCAAAAGAAAATGAAAAAGATATCGATGATATCCCGGAAAGTGTCCGCAGCAGCCTTGCCTTTATTCCGGTGTCCCATCTGGATGAAGTGCTAAAACATGCATTAGTAGGAGATAGTAAATGAAAGTAACAAAAGCAGACATTGTAATATCAGCGGTAAAACCAGAGCAATACCCAGAAGACCAGCTTCCGGAGATCGGTCTTGCTGGCCGTTCAAATGTCGGGAAATCCTCCTTCATTAACAAGATGATTGCCCGGAAGAACCTGGCACGCACCTCTTCGCGTCCCGGGAAAACCCAGACGCTCAACTTCTACATTATTAATGAGGAGCTATATTTTGTGGATGTGCCGGGGTATGGCTTTGCCAAGGTTTCAAAAACAGAACGGGAAGCATGGGGACGAATGATTGAACGATATATCATGGAGAGACCCCAGCTTAAGGCGGTCATTCAGCTGGTTGATTTGCGCCATGCTCCATCAAAGGATGACGTGATAATGTATGATTGGCTGAAGTATCATGATATCCCGGTCATTGTCGTCGCAACCAAATGTGACAAGATCCCAAAGGGGAAGTGGGAAAAGCATTTGAAGGTCGTGCGCGACACGTTAAAAAAGAAACCGGAAGATCCGTTGCTGCTGTTTTCATCGGAAACAGGATACGGAAAAGACGCGGCATGGAGCACCATACAGAACTATATACAAAAATAAACCAGAGCCAAGGCTCTGGTTTATTTTTTTTTGATAAAGACAAAATACGCACCCACAGCAATGAGTACAAAGGGCCAAAACCCTTCCACGGAAGAAAACCATTCCGTGATTGACGGTGTCTGTGATTTGTTGAAGAAATTCCACGCGGCGATAGCAATCAGCACGATCCCTGCAAGCAGACCTTCTTTCGTTTGCTTGTACATATATAGAAAAGCAAGACCAATAATCAGAATAATGGTTGCCGGCTGATTGGGCCAGCTGTCGATATGATGGATGGCGTGGAAATGAATTCCCAGACCAAGCAGGAGTATGGCAGAAAATGAACTTGCGCCATCTTTTCCTCCACCACTTTGAACAAGAAAAGCCAATCCGATAATAATCAGAAACGTTGGCCATGTTAAATAGGGTGCAACATATGTAACTTTCATTTGCTGAGCAAGGAAAAATAGTCCAATCCCGAGCAGCACAATACCTGAAAAACTACCTTTACTTTTCATCATTACCTCCAAACAAATTAAAAAACACAAATCAATCCTTTGCTAAAAAGGTCGAAATTTGTTATTTTTATATGGGTATCACAAATAAATTTTTTTGTGAACGCAAGAAACTTTATAGTTTGTTACAGGTTGGACAGAATAGGGAAGTACGTATGGTTAAGAACAAATCCAACCGTTTGCACTTTATTTATGATAGCATACGTTTCATAGTCTGTTCACATTTTTAGAATGATTACTTTCTTATACATGTTATAATGGTTTAGGATAATTACTGCAGTTTTATGATGAGAAAAAGGGGGTGAGTGGGATGCACATCCTTGTTGTCGGTTTAAATTACAAAACCGCACCTGTTGAAATTCGAGAGAAAGTTTCATTTCAACCAACTGAATTAGCGGAAGCACATAAGGCATTGCGGGCAAGAAAAAGTATTCTCGAATGCACGATTGTTTCCACATGCAACCGTACAGAAGTGTATGCGGTCGTCGACCAGTTACATACTGGCCGCTATTACATGAAATCTTTTCTTGCAGAATGGTTCTCCATTGAGACGAATGACTTGAATCCATTTCTATTTATTCGTGAGGAAGAGATTTCTGTAGAACATTTATTCAGAGTGGCTGCCGGGCTGGATTCAATGGTATTGGGGGAGACTCAAATTCTTGGACAGGTCCGTGACAGTTTTCTTCTTGCACAGCAGGAGGGAACAACAGGTACGATTTTTAACCATCTTTTCAAACAGGCAATAACACTCGCAAAGCGATCCCACTCCGAAACAGAAATCGGGGAAAACGCCGTGTCAGTAAGCTATGCCGCGGTTGAGCTGGCAAAGAAGATCTTTGGCGGCCTTGAAAAGAAGGATATTCTAATTGTTGGTGCCGGTAAAATGGGTGAATTAACGGCCAAGCATCTTCACAGCAATGGTGTCGCCAGTGTCCACGTAGTGAACAGGACGTACGAAAAAGCACTTGAGCTGGCTGGACGATTCAATGGAACCGCACACCCTATGGAAGAATTGGGCAGCGTCCTTAACATCGCCGACATTGTCATAACTTCAACCGGATCAGAGTCTTATGTCATCACAAAGGAAATGGTTCAATCCCTGCTTAAGCAAAGAAAAGGCCGTCCGCTGTTTATGGTGGATATCGCCGTTCCTCGGGACCTGGATCCAGGTTTAAATGAGTTGGAAAGTGTTTTCCTTTATGATATTGATGATCTCGAAGGTATTGTTGAAGCCAACCTCGCTGAACGTAAAAAAGAGGCGGAAAAGATCGAGATTATGATTGAAGGCGAAATTGTAGCCTTTCAATCGTGGGTCAATATGCTTGGGGTGGTGCCGGTGATTACAGCATTACGTGAAAAAGCACTCGCTGTACAGGCAGAAACGATGCAAAGCATTGAACGGAAAATGCCACATTTGAGTGATCGCGAGAAAAAGGTGCTGAGTAAGCATACGAAAAGCATTGTCAACCAGTTGCTCCGCGATCCGATCGTAAGAATTAAAGAGCAGGCTGGGGAACCTGGGGCAGATCAGGCGCTTGAATTTTTCACCAAAATTTTTGCGCTTGAAGAAGAGGTGAAACAGCAACAGCTGAAAACGGAAAAAGAAACATCAAAGTTACGTGAAGCATCTCCTTCCCTGCCTCTGTAAAGGAGATGTCACTGGGCTCCTAGAGGGGAGTTTCTGATATGCAAAACGCAAATTGGATATACGATACAACCATTATTTTATATGCGCTGAGCATTATAGGTTATTTTATCGACTTTTTACAAAACAACCGGAAGGCTAACCGAATCGCCTTCTGGTTGCTTTCTATTGTCTGGGTACTGCAGTCGGTTTTTTTCGTCCAGCGTATGGTGGAAATGGGGCGCCCGCCTATTTTGACGCCTTTTGAGGGCTTGTTTTTTTATGCCTGGATATTAGTCACCTTATCTTTGGTGTTAAACTGGTTTTTCAGAATCGACTTTTTGGTATTTTTTACCAATGTGCTCGGTTTTCTGATCATGTCTATTAATCTGTTTGCTCCGGGTGAACGGGTCAGTGACGAGATGTCGACCAGGCTCATTTCCGAGCTTTTGGTTATACACGTGACTATGGCATTTATCTCGTATGGTACGTTTACTCTTTCGTTTATTTTTTCAATCATGTACCTGCTGCAGCACAGGCTGCTGAAACAGAAGAAGTGGAACAAGCGACTTCAGCGTCTGGGCAGCCTTTCCACGCTGGAACGGCTGTCTTACGGCTTAAATATAACAGGAGTGCCCATTCTTTTATTGAGTTTAATATTGGGTGTCATCTGGGCATTCTTAAAAGTACAGGACTTTTCTCTGCTTGATGCGAAGGTGATTTCGTCCTTTGTGGTTATTGCAGTGTATAGTATCTTTTTGTATCAAAAAGTAGCCAGGGGACTGCAGGGAAAAACCCTTGCCATATGGAATACGGCGGCCTTTCTGATTGTCCTGATCAATTATTTTCTGGCATCGACACTGACCGAATTTCATTTTTGGTATCAGTAGGAAACGGCAATCTTGTAGGAGGTTTTAAATAGATGAGAAAAATTGTAGTAGGATCAAGACGAAGTAAATTGGCGCTAACCCAGACCAATTGGTTTATTGACCAGTTAAAAGCCCTCGGTTGCCCTTTTGAATTTGAGGTAAAAGAAATCGTTACCAAAGGGGATGTCATCCTTGACGTAACGCTGTCCAAAGTAGGGGGCAAAGGGCTGTTTGTAAAGGAGATCGAGCAGGCTCTTTTAAACAAAGAGATTGATATGGCTGTACATAGTATGAAAGATATGCCTTCAGTGCTGCCAGACGGCTTGATGATCGGGTGTACGCCTAAGCGTGTAGATCCTCGTGATGCGTTTATTTCAGAGAAATACAGTTCTCTGAAAGATCTTCCGTCCGGAGCAGTCGTCGGCACAAGCTCGCTGCGCCGCGCTGCGCAAATTTTGAACGCGAGGCCGGACCTTACCATCAAGTCCATCAGGGGTAACATCGATACACGGCTTGGAAAATTGCGCTCAGGAGAATTTGACGCAATCATACTCGCTGCGGCAGGCCTCGAGCGTATGGGCTGGTCCAGTGACACGGTAACAGAATACCTGTCTGTCACCACAAGCCTTCCGGCGGTGGGACAGGGGGCATTGTCCATCGAATGCAGAGAAGACGACCAAGAGCTCAATCATTATCTTCAGCAAATAAATGATAAAGAGACGTTTGAAACGGTAATGGCGGAGCGTGCTTTTCTTTACAGACTTGAAGGCGGCTGCCAGGTGCCGATTGCGGCTTATGCGAAAAAAACAAAAACAGGCGAAATTTCTTTAACCGGTCTTGTGGGAACTCCTGATGGAAAAACCATCATCAAGGAACATGCCGTTTCAAATGATGCACAAAAGCTTGGTGTTGAATTAGCAGGCACTCTGCAGGCTAAAGGAGCAACAGATATTCTAGAGAAGGTAAAGAAAGATTTGGGCATATGAATGCCAGTCTGTTAACGGGGAAAACAATTGTTGTTACGAGGGCAGTTGAACAATCCCGGAAGCTCTTATCCCGTTTAAGGGAGGAAGGGGCAGAAGCGGTCAGTTTTCCGGTGATGCACATTTCAAAAGCAAATCCTGGTGCTTCTGCAGAAGAGATAAGGCGGGAATTTGATGCCTATGAGTGGGTCGTCTTTACAAGCGTCAACGGCGTCCGCTATTTTCTTGAGTGGCTGCAAGCCGAGAAGTTGTCCCTAAATAACATGAAGATTGCAGCCGTTGGGCGAAAAACAGCAGAAAGCCTGAAGCGACAGGGGATTTATGTGGATTTAATCCCTGAACGATTTGAAGGATGGGAGCTCGCTGCTCTCTTAAAGCGCAAGGTTACACCAGGCAGCAGGGTGCTGGTTCCTAAAGGTAACCTGGCGAAGTCTACTATAAAATATACGCTCGCCGGTAAAGCGGACGTTACGGAAATGATTGTTTATGAGACAAAAAAGAACCCTGTGCTCGATACCCGGCAGCTTCCAGCCAAGGTGGACATGCTCCTCTTTATGAGCCCTTCGAGTATCTCATTTTTCAGTGAGACAATCGGCAGCCGGCTGGCTGATTATCAAGATGTTCCCGCTGCCTGTGTTGGACCGGTAACTGCTGCAAAAGCAAAAGCAACTGGCTTTCGTAAGCTGATTACTGCCAATGATTATACGGAAGAAGGTATAATAAAAGCGGTGAGGATTTTTTTCGGAAAGGGGAAACAATGATGAACTTTAAACGACATCGACGATTGCGCACAAGTGAAAGCATGCGCGCACTAGTCAGAGAAACACATTTGCACACAGATGATCTGATCTATCCGATCTTTTTTGTAGAAGGTGAAAAGGTGAAGCAGGAAGTGCCATCAATGCCAGGCGTTTACCACGTATCCCTTGACTTTCTTCATGAGGAAATGCAGGAGCTTGTGGACCTTAACATCCGTTCTGTTATGGTTTTTGGCGTGCCGGGTCATAAAGACGAAGTCGGCAGCTCGGCTTATGACCATAACGGAATTGTCCAAAGGGCGATCAAGATCATCAAGGAGAGCTTCCCGCAGCTTACCGTGATTGCTGATACGTGTTTGTGCCAGTACACAGATCACGGACACTGCGGCATCATCAGGGACGGAGAAGTGCTGAATGATGAATCGCTTGCGGCATTGGCGAACACAGCGGTCTCTCAGGCAAAAGCCGGGGCCGATGTTATTGCTCCATCCAACATGATGGATGGATTTGTAACGGCCATTAGAGCAGGGTTGGATGAAGCCGGATTTTTAAATGTGCCGATCATGTCCTATTCTGTTAAATATTCATCTGCTTATTACGGTCCGTTTCGTGAAGCGGCTCACAGCTCTCCGCAATTTGGTGATCGTAAGTCGTATCAAATGGATCCTGCCAACCGCATGGAGGCTCTTCGCGAAGCTGAATCCGACATTGAGGAGGGTGCAGACTTCCTTATGGTAAAACCGGCCTTGGCTTATCTTGATGTACTTCGTGAGCTGAAGGACCGCTATCCACTCCCTCTTGTTGCCTATAATGTAAGCGGGGAGTACTCCATGATCAAAGCGGCAGCCCAAAACGGCTGGATTGATGAAGAAAGCATTGTGATGGAGACGCTGACTGGAATGAAACGCGCAGGCGCTGATTTGATCATCACTTATCATGCAAAGGATGTATCACGCTGGTTAAACCGTTAAGGACAGGAGGATATAAACATGAGAAGCTTTGAAAAATCCAGTGCTGCTTTTCAGGAAGCCAAAAAGTATATGCCAGGCGGTGTAAACAGCCCGGTTCGTGCTTTTAAATCGGTGAATATGGAGCCGGTATATATGGAAAGAGGAAAAGGCTCGAAAATCTATGATATTGACGGGAATGAGTACATTGACTACGTATTGTCCTGGGGTCCGCTTATTTTGGGACATGCCGATGAAAAAGTCGTAGATTCCCTAAAGAAAACCGCTGAACTGGGCACCAGCTTTGGGGCGCCTACCGAGTGGGAAACAAAGCTTGCGGAGCTTGTGGTCGAAAGAGTCCCTTCCATTGAAATTGTCCGAATGGTCAACTCAGGAACAGAAGCGACAATGAGTGCGCTGCGCCTGGCCCGAGGCTATACCGGCAGAAACAAGATTTTGAAATTTGAAGGTTGCTACCACGGCCACGGGGATTCTCTTCTCATTAAAGCCGGCTCGGGTGTGGCCACACTGGGACTGCCTGACAGCCCGGGAGTTCCTGAGTCCATTGCCAAAAACACGATTACCGTTCCGTACAATGACCTTGAAAGTGTCCGTTATGCCTTTGAACAGTTTGGTGAAGACATCGCGTGTATCATTGTGGAGCCAGTCGCTGGAAATATGGGTGTTGTCCCTCCGCAAAAAGGGTTCCTTGAGGGTCTTCGAGAAGTAACGAAGCAATACGGTTCACTGCTGATTTTTGATGAGGTCATGACCGGCTTCCGCGTCGATTACAACTGTGCGCAAGGCTATTTTGGCGTAACACCTGACCTTACCTGTCTTGGCAAGGTAATCGGTGGCGGTCTTCCTGTCGGTGCTTATGGCGGGAAGAAGGAAATCATGGAGCAAGTAGCGCCGAGTGGACCGATTTATCAGGCAGGAACACTTTCTGGAAATCCTCTCGCCATGGCGGCAGGATATGAAACGCTGTCCCAGCTGACTCCTGAATCCTACAAGGAATTTGTGAGAAAAGGAGACCGTCTGGCCGAGGGAATTGCAGCGGCAGCTGAAAAATACGGAATCCCGCACAGTCTGAACCGTGCCGGCTCAATGATTGGTTTCTTCTTCACAGACCAGGATGTTATGAACTATGAAAGTGCCAAAACATCCAACTTGGATTATTTTGCATCTTATTTCAAGACGATGCTGGAAGAAGGCATCTCCCTTCCTCCATCCCAGTTCGAAGGATTATTCCTTTCTACCGCACATAGTGATGAGGATATCGAAAAAACAATAGCCGCTTGCGAAAAAGCATTTTCCAAGTTGAAAAAATAATTGTATTGCAAGATTCTGCGCAGCATCTTCGTTGTTAAGTTGATTGTAGTGAAAGGATGCGAGACTCCGGCAGGATATGCGGGCCAGGTGAGACCAGTGAGGTGCAAGCACCGGTTAAGAAGGCACGAGCGCCGGTTAAGAGGGCGCTTGCGCCGGTAAAAGCCAGCATTCGGCAACGGAAATCAACTACTTCATAGAGCAACAAAGGGTTACATCCCTTTAGTAAAAACTGCACCCGGTGTATCTGCCTGGTGCAGTTTTTTTCGTTTTGAAAACCTGGACGTAAGCGTACAGTTTTTCCTCGGTAAACGTCTTTCTTGCTTTTCCAATCATATTTTCCCTAACCTGTTCATAATCCTGTAATGTATGATATTTGGCTGAAAGGAGGAGAAAGGCGTTGAATCCATCAAACTTGCGTTTCTCCATAGAGGAGTCGGTCTGGTTAAAGAAAGGACAGGAAGTTGCGGAAGTTTTATCGATGGCCATGGAGCCGGAAATTCAGGTTACAGAAGAAAATGGCCAGGTTTGTGTTAAAGGAGCCCTGAAGCTGCATGGTGAGTACCGTCCATGTGTACTGGATGAAGGCGGTTCGCTTAATTTGGAAACCGGTTCTCTAAGAGAGCAGGTATCCTACCGTTCATTGACCCAATTGAAAATGAATGATGAAGGAATTGCAGAACTTGATCATCGGTTCCCGGTAGACATTACGATTCCTTCGTCGCGTGTGCCGCGGCTTGAAGAAGTTTTTGTACTGGTTGATGCCTTTGATTATGAGCTCCCTAATCCGACATGCCTGGAGCTGACGGCATCTGTTTCCATATCAGGGATTCTCGACAGCAATGAAGGAGAGCGTGAGGAAGAGGAGTATTCCGAACAACCGGTTGAAGAAGCTTTTGAATCATTCACAAGCAATAACGAAGAAGAAGCGTTTGAATCTTTCACAAGCAATGACCAGGAAGAAGCATTTGAATCTTTTACAAGCAATGACCAGGAAGAAGCATTTGAATCTTTTACAAGCAATGACGAAGAAGAGGCGGTTGAAGCCTTTGAAATTCCTGTTTTTGAGGCGAGGTATGAAAACGAGCAGCCAGAAGCACAGGAGGAAGAGAAACCAAGGGACGGGGAAGAGGAAATCTTTGCGCCTTTCTCTTTTGAATCCAAAAAGCATTTTGTAATGCCTGTCCCGGATCAAGCCGAAGAGGATGATTTTTCAGAGCCAGCCATCTATTACAACCGGCAAAATGATGAATATTCACCGCTTGAAGAAGAGCCGGCCATGAACACGGAAGAAGAACAAGGTGAAGAGGAAGAAGAAGAAACTGCGTTTCCTGCGCTTAAATCGATATCCTACTATACGCCTTCCTATATACCGCCTGTACCGCCAGTGCCTGCGTTTCAACAGGAAGAAATTGATCCTGTGGAGGACAGCTTTGCTGAAACCGACTCTCATGATCATGCGCAGATGGAAGAACACCGGCCGGACACCTATTCTCCGTTCGCGTATGCACAAACCGAAGATGTGGTTACCGGGGAAACTGCAGAGCAAGTTTATGAAGAAGAGCCAGAGCCAGAAGAAGTGGAGCATACTACCCCTTCAAGAAAAGAAGAGAACGCCCTGTATCTGACAAAAATGCTTTCCGGCAATGAAGAAAAGTTTTCAAAAGTAAAAATGTACATTATCCAGCGGGGAGAATCATTGGACAGTATTTGCGAGCGGTATGATGTGTCCATCCATTCATTACTCAGGGTAAACAGAATCAACCAGGAAGAAGTCAATGAAGGCCAGATTATTTACATTCCAGTCTCGCATAGCCGTTAGGGGCGGTGGTAGAGATGACCATACTATTTGAGATTAAGAAACATTATGAACTTCAAAAGGTAACCTGGAAAGAAAAAGATCATCTTGTGGATACCGATTGCGGGGTAAAACAAATCCGGGTGTGGAAGGATCGTGCGCTTCTTGACTGGCATGTCCGGTGGAGAGATGAAGTAGGCAAGAACAGTCTCGCTGTTGCTGACCGCATGATACGGACAGCAGAGGGCAAGCCGTGGGTGGTTATGGAAAACGAGTATTTAACGCTGCATGATTATGTCGAAGGAACACACGAACGGAGCGGCCATGAAAAAAGGTGGGGCTTATTGATCGGCAATATGCTGCAGGCAGGGCTTGAACTTCAGGGGGAGTTCAGCTCCGTCACCAAGGAAGATCATTATTCGTTTGATACATGCCTCGCTGCCATCCATAAGCTAAGTAAAGAATACAATGAACTGGTGAGTGTAAAAAACTCACTGCCGGAAGCAAATAAACGGCTTAATCTGGCAATGGAACTAAAAAAAGCTTCAAGCCATGTACCGCTGCCGCTGTTTGATTCGGACACCCACATGAACAATGGAGGACAGATTTTTAATATCCTGTTTTACCGGGGAAGTGATGACTATCCCGAGCACGGATACCGGCCGTTGCGCAGTCTGTTGACTGAGTGGCTGAAAGAGTGCGGTCCGTATTCGCTCAGAAAACTCTTAACCTGCATAAACGAACATTTTTCACTTGAGAGGGAACAGGGGTATTTGCTACTTGCAGAGATTTTAACGCCGTGGGAGCTTCAGGATTGCGTGGATCAGTTAAAAAATGAAGAGCTGGCTCACATCGTCAGTTATGTGGAATCTTTTGAACAAGATTGGGATTTTAACAGAATTCTTCTCCACTGTTTTACCGACTGGATGGACGATAAACGAAAGAGGGTAGCCCTGTGAGCTATTCAAGCGAAACGGTTAATTATGGCCCGATTCTGTTTCAATATGATCTCTATCCTGAAAAAATTGAGGAAGTAGGCAAAGTCAAAAAGGTGATTTCCAGAAGAGGGACCTTTGCTTTGAAAGAAACCTCATTAAATGAGGAAGAAGCGAGCTGGTTTACTCATGTGATCCACAGGTTGTCCGAAATCGGCTATCACCAGATTGTCCCGCTCTATCCTACAAAATACGGAGATTATACGGTTCAATATGGCAACAGAACCTATTACCTGATGCCCTGGTTTGCGGGAGGAGACCGGTTTGGATTAACAAGGGAAGAAGTGATCATTGAAGAGATCGGCAAGATCCATTTCTTGACGCTCAAAGAGCAGGACTTCTCTCCTGAAGTGGTGGATCATTCGTTTCAGTATTTGATGCAGCGCTGGGAGTCCCGGCAGCTTGAGATGGAACGGTTTGCGGAAGAATCCGAACGCATGCCGTACATGTCTCCTTTTGAACTGACCTATTTGAGCCATTTCCATCATATGATGAGAATGGCTGAAGACGCTAAACGGCGACTGAAGGACTGGTATGATGCGTGTCATTCCGAAAAACGGTACCGAAGTGTGCTGTGCCACGGCAAACTCTCGCGTAATCATTTGTTATATTCCCATCACGGAGAGCCGCATCTTTTAAATTTTGAGAAAGCTGTATTGGATACGCCTGTAAGAGATTTGGCGGTCTTTTTTAGAAAAGCAGTACACCTGTCAAACTGGACGAAGGAAGAGGGGGGACGGCTGTTGTCGCTTTATCAAAGGCATATCCCGCTCCTGGATGAGGAAAAAAGCCTGCTCGTCAGCTATATCAGCTATCCTGAACCCCTTTTTCACTCCGTTGATTTATATCGGCATCAAAGGGAGCGGTACAGCCAAATTGAGTTTGTCCACAGACTTGAAAAGCGGATTTCGGCGATGCGGCATATCCGTGACTTCTGTGACCTGATCCTGACACCGCCGCCTCCACAGCCTCTGGATACCAATACAAACACCGATCACATATAGGTTTCTATATGTGATCTATTTGATTTACAGGACTTCGTAGGAAAAACAAAAATGCAGAATGACCAAAATAAGAATAATCATAAAATCAATGCCAGAGGGAAAAAGGATAGTACGGATAATTTGGAATACAATAAGCGGTATGGTAAATTGGCTGACCACGTCCCGTGCGGCCCGCAGCCAATCAGGTACCTGGAATTGAAATGGCGGTCTTCGGTTTCTTTTAAAATAGCGTCTGGGCATCATAATCCTTCCTTCGTTCATCTGGGTTAATAACCAGGTTATTCATGAGGGAGCTCCAGTGTGAATAAAACCGTGCATGCACGATTTTGTTTTGGTTGAATAGAATAATTGTTACATCAAATGGGAAAGCTATTGACGTTTTCCCAATTCACTAGTTAAAATAGAATATGATCAATAAAATGATATGAATTGCGTTGAAAGGGAAGAGTACACCGACTGTCCTTAAAGAGAGGAAAATCAAAGCTGAGAGATTTTCTAAGGAAACAGCGCTGGAAGGTCGCCCTGGAGCAGCTTCTTTGAAAAAAGTTTGTTCTTTTTAGAAGAAGACGGCAAAAACCGTTATCCGTCAATGAGTGTGCAAAAAGCCATGCTTTTGCTTTTTGCAAACAAAGGTGGTACCGCGAACATGCTTCTTTCGTCCTTTGAGACGGAGGGGCTTTTTTTATTGGAAAGATAAAGGAGGAGACATTCATGTCGACTGAAAAACAAGAACTTTCTATGCCGACGAAATATGATCCGAAGGCAACCGAAGAAACCTGGTACAAGTACTGGGTGGACGGCAAATTTTTTGAAGCAACAGGCGATGAGGAGAAAACGCCATACTCCATCGTGATCCCGCCGCCAAACGTTACCGGCAAGCTGCACCTTGGGCATGCGTGGGACACTACCCTGCAGGATATCCTGAGCCGTGCCAAACGGATGCAGGGCTATGATGTATTATGGTTGCCGGGAATGGACCATGCAGGAATTGCGACTCAGGCGAAAGTCGAGGCAAAGCTTCGCGAACAGGGTACTTCCCGTTATGACTTGGGACGGGAAAAGTTCTTGGAGAAGGCGTGGGAGTGGAAGGGCGAGTACGCGGACTTTATCCGAAATCAATGGGCAAAGCTGGGTCTTGGCCTCGATTACTCCCGCGAGCGCTTTACACTTGACGAGGGATTGTCCGATGCTGTCCGTGAAGTATTTGTCACCCTTTACAAAAAAGGTTTAATTTATCGCGGGGAATATATCATTAACTGGGATCCAGAGACGAAAACAGCGCTCTCTGACATCGAAGTTATCTACAAGGATGTTCAAGGTGCGTTCTACCATATGAAATATCCTTTGGCGGATGGGTCCGGCCATATCGAAGTGGCAACCACACGCCCGGAAACCATGCTGGGAGATACAGCAATCGCCGTTCACCCGGAAGATGACCGTTACAAACACCTCATCGGCAAGAAAGCGATTTTGCCAATTGTAGGCCGCGAGATTGAGATTGTAGGCGACGATTATGTCGAGATGGAATTTGGCTCAGGTGCGGTGAAAATTACACCGGCTCATGATCCGAATGACTTTGAGATAGGAAACCGCCACAACCTTGAACGAGTTCTCGTTATGGATGAATCCGGAAAAATGAACGACAATGCAGGCGTATATCAAGGAATGGACCGGTTCGAATGCCGAAAACAAATCGTGAAAGATCTTCAGGATGCAGGTGTATTGTTCAAGATTGAAGAGCATTTGCATTCTGTCGGGCATTCCGAACGAAGCGGAGCCGTTGTTGAGCCTTACCTTTCCACACAATGGTTTGTAAAAATGAAACCTTTGGCGGAGAAAGCGATCGAGCTTCAAAAAACAGAAGAAAAAGTGAACTTCGTGCCGGAGCGTTTTGAAAAAACTTACCTGCATTGGATTGAGAATATCCGCGACTGGTGTATCTCAAGACAGCTGTGGTGGGGGCACCGAATTCCGGCCTGGTATCATAAGGAAACAGGTGAAGTGTACGTTGGTCATGAGGAACCCCAAGACGCGGAGAACTGGGAGCAGGATAACGATGTTCTTGATACCTGGTTTTCTTCCGCACTTTGGCCATTCTCCACAATGGGCTGGCCGGATGAGGATGCAATTGATTTCAAACGGTACTATCCGACCAATGCGCTTGTAACGGGCTATGATATCATCTATTTCTGGGTTGCCCGCATGATTTTCCAGGGTATGGAGTTCACTGGCAAACGTCCGTTTAATGATGTTCTTATCCACGGCCTGATCCGTGACTCAGAAGGACGCAAAATGAGTAAGTCACTCGGAAACGGTGTCGATCCGATGGATGTTATTGAAAAGTATGGTGCAGATGCACTTCGCTTCTTCCTTTCTACCGGAAGCTCACCGGGGAACGATCTTCGGTTCTATTGGGAAAAGGTTGAATCCACTTGGAACTTTGCCAATAAAATCTGGAACGCTTCCCGTTTTGCCCTCATGAATATGAACGGTTTAAAAGAAGAAGAAATTGATTTGACTGGTGACCTTAACCTGGCGGACAAATGGATTTTAACACGTTTCAATGAAACGGCAGAAAATGTGACAAGGCTGATTGATACGTACGAATTCGGAGAAGTTGGACGTCTCCTGTACAACTTTATCTGGGATGACTTGTGTGACTGGTACATCGAAATGGCGAAATTGCCGCTGTACGGCGAGGACGAGGCTGCTAAGCAGACGACCCGTTCAGTACTGGCGTATGTTCTGGATCGCACGCTGCGCCTCCTCCATCCGATTATGCCATTTATTACCGAGGAAATTTGGCAGCACCTTCCTCACAAAGGCGAGTCCATTACAGTTGCCCAATGGCCGAAGAAACGTGAAGATCTCCACTTCCCTGAAGCCGCTCAGGACATGAACCTGGTGACAGAGATGATCCGAACGGTACGCAACATTCGTTCTGAAATGAACGTCGCACCAAGCAAACCGATCGAACTTCAGATCAACGCGAAGAGTGAAGAGGTACTGCAAGCTTTAGAAGTCAACCGTGCGTACATTGAAAAGTTCTGTAACCCAAGTTCATTGAAGCTGGGAACTGGACTTTCAGCACCGGATAAATCCATGAGTGCGGTTCTTACCGGAGTAGAAATGTATCTTCCGCTTGAAGGACTGATCAATCTTGAAGAAGAGATTCAGCGCCTTGAAAAAGAAGTTGAAAAATACAACAAAGAAGTCGAGCGTGTTCAAAAGAAATTGGGCAACGAAGGCTTTATGAAAAAAGCGCCTGAGAAAGTGATTGAAGAAGAACGAGCGAAAGAAAAAGACTACAGCGAGAAACGCGAGAAAGTTCTTCAGCGTATTCAGGAATTAAAAGCGTAAGAAAAAAGCCTGAAGGTGGTTAGTCACTTTCAGGCTTTTTTAATTTCGCGGCGATATGCTCCATATAAAGTCTAGCGATATTAATGTCAGAGGTAGCACTGAGTGTCCTGCTCCCGACCACATCTTCCATCTCATTAAAGATAAAAGCTCCTTTTTCATTCAGAAGAAAATCGATGCCGGCCATTCCAATATCAAAATGAAAAATGATCCGTTCAACGAGGGCGGTTTGTTCGTGCTGCAGATGATAAAGTTCTGCATGGCCACCGAGCGAATAATTTGCCCTGAAATCATTGGATGAACTTCGAAGTACGGCACCTGCAATTTTGTTTCCGACGACGAATACCCTGACGTCCTTCCCAGCATCTGGCGCCATTTTTTGGAGGACCCAATCCTGCTCGGGATGTGTAGACAAGGCATTTTGAAGTTCTTTTTCTGTTTTCACAAGGTAAACCTGTTGGCCCCCTCTTCCAGATGCAAGCTTAGCCACCAGAGGAAAATCAAAAGGCATGGATTGCGTCTGAAAAAAAGAGGGACGTATGAAAAGGGTGTCCATCATCGGGATGCCCGCTTCAGCAAGGAGCTGGTGTGTCCGTGCTTTGTCATTGGCCACAGCAGAGACCGATGATGAATTAAAGAGCTTGAGTCCCATTTTTTCCAGCTGTCGGGAGAGAAGGGGCTGAATGGTACGGACGACGGCAAAGTGCGGCAATCTCATTTCTTTTAAGTCATAGTACAACGAGAGTTTGTTATCCGTAACTCCAAAGGCAAACCTCTCCGCAAACATCAATTCAAGCGAAAGACCGGCCAAGGCTGCTTCCGCTTTGAGCCAGTCGATGAAGGAAGCGTTTTTTACAGCGTCCGGTTCACTGTATATTAACCAGCCTGCTTTCATGATTGAATCGTCCTTAAAATGTGATCCATCATATGGTCGGCAACATCAATCCCAGTACAATCATAAATGCTTCGAATATGTGCGTTGGAATTGATTTCACAGACAATTGGGGTGCCGTCTTCACCAAAAAGAAGGTCCACTCCAGCGAATGCTGTGCCTGCAGCCTCGGCACAGGCGGCAGCCAGGTCTTCCTGCTCTTTCGTCGGAGTATAAGGCTCTGTTTTTCCGCCGAAACTGACATTGGCGCGAAAATCCGTTTCCGATTTTCTGAGCATGGAAGCCACCGCTTTACCGCCTACAATATTAATCCGGACATCGCGGCCGTAGCTCGAGGCAACCATTTCCTGAAAAACGTATTCTGTATTTTTTAATGTCTTCATCAAAGAAAGCAGTTCCGCTTCATTTTGGACAAGGTGAACCTGCATGCCAAATGATCCATATGCTTCCTTGACCACCATCGGAAATCCAATTTCTTTGATCACCATGTCGCAATGGCTGTCATCGTGAAGTTCACCGAATACTTTAGGTGCTATAATGGTTTTGGGAAACAGGATGCCTTGGTGGGCAAGCGTCTGATACATCCTAGACTTGTTGTCGCAGGTTTCAATCGCGTCTGCAGAGTTAAAGACTGGTATTCCCATGTTTTCGAGCTGTCTTGCAAGAAAAATATCTTTATCGCCAAAAAGAACAAAGTCCGGCCGTTCGTCTTTTAAACGCCCGGCAAGAAAAGATGTTCCGTTTTTAAACGAAACAAGCAAATCATTGTTTTTGATAATAGTAGGTTTGATTCCTTTCTTCTGGGCAGCAGATGCCGTCCATTGAGCAAAATCCATAAATTTCTTTTGCGGCAGGTTGCCGTTATAAATAATCCAGCAGGAAGTTTGTGACATGGTATTCCTCCGTATATACATAGCCATTCTAAAGCTAAGTAAAAGTCTATCTTATTTTATCCTTCTCGCAGAGATATCACAATAAAAAGGAGGAGTCAGATGTGTTTACATCCTATAAGGATATCAATGAATACCTGAAGCTCAAAAATGCCGGGGAAATGAAGATGGGTCTTGAACGAATGAGGTCCATCCTTCAAAAACTGGACCATCCGGAAAGGAAGTTTACCTGCATTCATGTTGCAGGTACAAACGGCAAGGGATCTACCATCCAAATGATGGCTTCCATCCTCAGAGAGCAGGGATACAGGGTCGGTACGTTTACTTCTCCGTTCCTTGTGAATGTCAGGGAACATGTTCAAATCAATGGAACTATGATTACAGACCGGGAACTGAAAGAAATCCTTGACCGTATGAAACCGTTGATTTCTGAACTTGAAAGGGGAGGTCTTGGCAGCCTGTCCGAGTTTGAAGCAGTAACAGTGGCGGCATTTATGTATTTTCATAAATGCTCCACCGATCTTTGTTTAATAGAGACGGGGCTCGGGGGAACAACGGATGCAACCAATGTTATCACGCCGATTCTTTCGGTGATCACCAGTATCGGTTATGATCATATGAATCTGCTCGGTTCGACCCTTTCAGAGATTGCGTCCCACAAGGCAGGGATCATTAAAACGCGCGTTCCTGTCATCACGGCCGTTGGACAGGCAGAGGCGGCAGCTGTCATTAAACGGCGTGCCACACAATGTTCCTCCCCATGCTTCCGGCTTGGCCATGAGTTCAGTGTTCATTCTGAAAGAAGTGGAGGTGGGAAAGAAGTTTTTTCATTCAGCTCTTTTTATTCCAAAAGAAGAGAAGTCAAAATAGGGATGGCGGGTGAGCATCAAGTAAGAAATGCCGGCCTTGCGTTAATGGCGGTTGATCTTTTAAAACATGAAATGAACTGGGTTATTGATGAGGATGCTGTCATTTCCGGAATTAAAAAGGCGAGATGGCCGGGAAGATTCGAGGTGATGGAGGGCGTGCCTACCATTATTCTCGATGGAGCACATAACCCTGAAGGCATTCGCGCGTTGGGTAAGACACTAAAAAGACACTTTGGCGTCAGAAGCGTTCATGTTCTTTTTGCAGCTTTAAAGGACAAAGATACTGGAGAGATGCTGAAGCCGTTGGAGAAAATCAGTTCTTCCATTACCTTTACAGGTTTTGAACACCCACGTGCAGACTGCGGAAAAGCACTCTTTGAGAAAAGTGCAATGGTTAAAAAAACATATACGGAAAATTGGCAGGAAGCATTGAAACACCTCCTGCAATCCACAAAGGAGGAAGAAGTGCTTCTCATTACCGGTTCACTGTATTTTATTGGAAAGGTGAAAGCTTTTTTTAATAGCCGTTAAAGGTGAATATAAACTCTCTCGACAATCATCCGATAGTAAAGTAAACATGGGTTGCAAATGATGATTGGAGATGGAGTGATCAATTGGAATATGCCTTTCTATTCTTTATTGGACTGGTTATCGGGTCGTTTTGTAATGTGGCGGGGCTCCGGGTTCCGCTAAAGAAATCGATCGTATATCCTGGTTCCAGCTGTTCCGCCTGTGACCGGAAGCTTGGCTGGTGTGAGCTGATTCCGGTTGTATCCTGGGTGATTCAACGGGGGAGGTGCAGAGGGTGCAAAGGGGAAATTATGATTCTTTACCCGGTAACGGAGCTGCTTACGGGTTTGCTTTTTATGCTTTCACCGCTATTGTTGGGCTGGTCTTTTGAATTGTGCATTTCATGGTCACTCATTGCCATGCTGGCCATCATCACGGTTTCCGACTTGGTGTATATGATTATCCCTGATCGTATTCTGTTGGTTTTCGGCAGTTTCTTTATCACTCTTCGTTTATGGGTGCAGATCGGCTCTGCATGGAACCCCGTTTTGGGTTTTTTGCTCGGATTCGGGCTCCTCTATTTCATTGCCGCCGCATCAGGAGGAGGCATGGGAGGAGGAGATGTAAAGCTGATGGGCGTTGCCGGTATTGTTCTCGGATGGAAGGCCGTCCTGCTTGCTTTTATGCTCGCTCTCTTTTTTGGTGCGGTCTTTGGTACTGCGGGTATAGCTTTAAAACGCCTGAACAGGAAACAGCGTATCCCGTTTGGTCCTTTTCTGGCAGCAGGTATCCTTTTTTCCTACTTTTTTTATGAAGAGATCGCAGGCTTTTATTTCAGTCAGATGCATTAAAGAAGATTATTCTATTAATCCTTCTTTTTGTTCTATGAAATCGGCACAGGGCATATCCTGTTTACTAGATGATAGAACAAAGGAGCGGATAGACATGAAGGAGCAAAAGCCGGTTACAGTACTGATCAACGGCAAAGCCACTTCCTGCAAAGAAGGGAAGAGTGAACAGGAAGCCACCACAAAGGAAATTGCAGCCGCTGTTTATACAGAGGAAAGGGCTGCCTGGGAGATCATTGAAGGTGAAGAGTCCGGAAAAGTACTGGATTTTAAAAAAGTATTAAAACCTGTGCCCCGTCCTTCTGCCCTGAAGAAGCTTGGAAATAAACGACGAATGTTTCTGCTCAGAAGAAAAAGAAACACAACCCCGTTTTCGAAACCCTGGATGACAGCCGCCATAGCGGCGATCATAACCGGCTGCACGTTCGGAGCGATCATTCTCATGCTTTTTACGGGAGAGTCGGCGTCCACTGAAGCTCAGATCGTGTCTGCCCGGCAGACCAAACTCAATTCCACAGGGAGCTCACCGGCGACCATTGCCAGCGTTCCTTTGGACTTTCATGCGGTTCAGAACGGACTGTTTTCCACTGAAAAAAAAGCCGAGGAGGTCAGTTCAAAGCTTAAAGAACAGGGATATGCTGCTGCTGTTTATAAACAAGGAGCAAATTATTCGGTTCTGATCGGGCTCGGCAATAAGAAGGAACAGGCAAAATCTCTTGCAGATGCGTATCAATTACTGGGTGTTGATGTGTGGCAGAAACAACTGGATGCCTCGTATTCCAACTTGAAAATCACGCAAAAAATGGATGAACCTTTTATCGTTAACGGCAAGATTCTGCTGCAAAATGTGATCACACTTTCCCAGGTGCCTGAACTGAGTAAAAAGGCAAAAGCATCCATTAAGCAGGATTATGAAGGTTGGAAGCAGTATGGTGATAAGCAGGATGAAAAATGGCCGTCGAAGCAGAGAAAAGCGGCAAAGGCTTATGAAATGCAAATCTCCACAGCTCTGGGTAAGCTGACCAGTACGCATTCAAAGGAAGTTGACTGGCCGCTTCAGCAAGCAGTGCTCGACAGTTTCATTTCCTATACGAAGCTCCTCGATACCCTTAAATAGAACACTGAAAAGCCAGAGATGATTTCTCGGGCTTTTTTTGTGAGGATAAATCCGACATTTTTTTAAAGATATTGTAAAATGAAGACATAAACAGGAAAGTATTGGCGAAAAACTAAAGGAACGAATATGAAACGGATTGGTTATTGTCTAACTGTGGAGATTTTGATATGCTTAATTCAATCTCCTGTCAACAGACGGTACATAGCCGTTCATGTAAAAGGGTGATTAAATGAAACGCCTCATATTAGCCTCTTCTTCACCTCGAAGAAAAGAACTTCTTTCAATGAACCTTCTCTCGTACGAAGTTATTCCAAGTACTATTCAAGAGGTCATGGATCCCTCATTTTCACCTGAAGAGCTTGTTTGTTCGCTTGCCAGGCAAAAAGCGGAAGATGTATTCAGGCTGTACCCGGATCATGTCGTGCTCGGCGCAGATACGATTGTCGTGAACAATGGTACCGTTTTGGGAAAACCAGCGGGAAGAAAAGAAGCCATTGATGTTCTTCGTTCGCTGTCGGGCCGTACACACACTGTCTATACTGGGGTTTCAATTCTTGCAAAAGAAAGGGAACAGATATTTTTTGTCTCTACTGACGTTACGTTTTGGGAGCTGTCAGATGCAGAGATTGAAAATTATGTGAACAGCGGTGAACCGTTTGATAAAGCCGGCAGCTATGGGATTCAGGGGCTGGGCGCAAGGCTCGTCCAGTCGATCGCCGGAGATTTTTACAGCGTGGTGGGATTGCCCGTATCCAGAGTGGTAAGAGAGCTTGAAAGCTTTGGAATCAGCGCAGTCAGTCAGGAAGACGAAAAATAAGGAGGAATACGTAAGTGGCAGAAATACCGCTTATGATTCGTGATTATCCTGTTGAAGAACGCCCGCGTGAGCGAATGCTGACCAGCGGGCCGGGAACCCTGGCGAACCATGAACTTTTGGCGATTTTACTGAGGACCGGATCCAGAAGGGAGTCCGTTCTTCAGCTGGCAAACCGCATCATTCAGCATTTTGAAGGACTGCGCTTGTTAAAAGATGCAACAATAAGTGAACTGAAAGAAATTCATGGCATTGGAGATGCGAAAGCCGTCGAGCTTCTCGCAGCCATCGAACTTGGAAGGCGTATCAGCAGACTGCCGTTTGATGAACGGTTTGCGATCCGTTCGCCTGACGATGGCGCACAATATTTGATGGATGAACTCCGCTTTTTGCAGCAGGAGCATTTTGTCTGTCTTTATTTAAATACGAAAAACCAAGTGATTTACAAAAAAACGATATTCATTGGAAGCCTGAATTCATCGATTGTCCATCCAAGGGAAGTATTTAAAGAAGGATTCAAACGTTCGGCGGCTTCCATTATTTGTTTTCACAATCATCCAAGTGGTGATCCTGCTCCAAGCAGGGAAGACATCGAAGTAACCAAAAGATTAGTAGAATGCGGCAAAATGCTTGGTATAGAGCTTTTGGACCATATTATTATTGGCGATTTAAAATACGTAAGTTTAAAAGAAAAAGGTTATGTTTAACATTGTCATTTGCGCTTTTGTTAGCGTATAATCATATTTATGAGTTTTGCTTGATGAAAGGAGTTACATAAATGTTTGGTGGATTTTCAAGAGATTTAGGGATTGATTTAGGGACTGCAAACACTCTTGTTTACGTGAAGGGTAAGGGTGTTGTTGTGCGTGAACCTTCCGTAGTAGCATTGAGAACAGATACAGGGTCAATTGAAGCGGTAGGTAACGCTGCAAAGAACATGATCGGCCGTACACCAGGAAATATTGTGGCGGTTCGTCCAATGAAGGATGGGGTTATCGCTGATTTTGAAACAACTGCAACCATGATGAAGTACTTTATCCAGCAGGCACAGAAAAACCGTTCTGTTTTTGCGAGAAAACCGAATGTCATGGTATGTGTTCCTTCGGGGATTACAGCCGTTGAAAAACGCGCAGTAGAAGATGCGACCAAGCAAGCAGGAGCCCGCGAAGCCTACACCATTGAAGAGCCTTTTGCGGCTGCAATTGGTGCCGATCTTCCGGTATGGGAACCAACAGGAAGCATGGTAGTGGATATTGGTGGAGGTACAACTGAAGTGGCGATCATTTCCCTTGGCGGAATTGTCACAAGCCAATCCATCCGAATTGCCGGAGATGAAATGGATGACGCGATCATTCAGTACATTAAGAAAACCTATAATCTTATGATTGGTGAGCGTACAGCTGAAACCCTTAAGCTTGAAATTGGCTCTGCAGGCACAGCTGATGGTATTGAAAACATGGATATCCGTGGCCGTGACCTTTTGACCGGTTTACCAAAAACCATCACGATTACTGCTGAAGAAGTTTCCAGCGCACTGAGAGATACGGTAAACAGCATCATGGAGGCTGTTAAAGTTACACTTGAAAAAACCCCTCCTGAACTGGCTGCCGATATTATGGACCGTGGAATCGTGTTGACTGGAGGAGGAGCGTTGCTTCGCAACCTGGACAAGGTGATCAGTGAAGAAACTAAGATGCCTGTAATCGTTGCTGAAAACGCTTTGGATTGTGTTGCTGTTGGAACCGGACGTGCACTTGAAAATCTGCACCTTTTCCGTTCAAAGGCAGGAATTACTTCCCGTTCGAAAACAAAGGTTTAAGAAGGTGTTTGGATCGTGCCACAATTTTTCTCGAACAAGCGGCTTATCATTCTTCTTGCGAGTATCATAGTTTTGGTGGCAATGATCGGCTTTTCTATGAAAGATCGCAAGGAATTAAGCTGGCCGGAACAATTTTTAAAAGATACGGTTGGCATAAGCCAGTCGCTGTTTTATAAACCCGCTAACTCTATAGCGGGTTTCTTTGAGAACTTATCTGAAATGAAAAATATGTATTCCGAAAATAAGAAGCTGAAATCAAAGCTCGACGAGTATGCGGAGCTTTCTGTCAGCGTTCAAGATTTAAAACAAAAGAATCGAAGCTTAAAAGGCCAGTTGGAAAAGGAAGCGGACCTTACTGAATATCAAGTGAAGGAAGCGACCGTGATTGGGAGATCCCCCGACCGCTGGAACAAATTTATTTTTGTGAATCAAGGCTATAAAGATGGGGTGAAAACGGATATGGCTGTCGTTTCACCGCAAGGCTTTATTGGAAAAGTGACCAGAGTCGCTGCCTTCCATTCTACGGTTCAGTTGATCAGCGACAATGATCAGAACAACCAAATATCTGCAATCGTAGAAGGAAACAAACGCATTTTTGGTACGATTGAGGGCTATGATTCCAAAAAACAATCCTTGTTGTTTAAAGAGATACCTATCAACGCGGCCATTAAAAAAGGGCAGAAGGTGATCTCATCCGGGCTGGGTGAAGCTTTTCCAAGAGGTTTGCTGATTGGAACGGTTACTGATATTAAGGCGGATGAAACCGATCATACGAAAATCGCCTATGTTAAACCCGCTGCCGATTTGTATGATCTCAGCCATGTGACAATTCTTGAACGATCCATGCAGCAGTTGGATAAAAACGAATTTAAAGCAAAGGAGGAAGAATAATGAGCAGAATTCTTCTTCCTTTTATCACCTATATTGCATTTTTAGCGGAAAGCACAGTGATGCAGGTGCTGGCGCCGGAACATTATGGCTGGGATTTTTTAATGATCCCCCATTTTGCGATGGTGCTGATCATTTTGATGTCCTGCTATTTGAAACCATCGTTTGGTATTGTGTATGGTTTGATTTTCGGGCTGTTCGCGGATTTGATTTATACCGACCTCATTGGGGTATACATGTTTTCAACCGCGTTGGTTGCCTATTTCATAGCTGTACTGTCCCGCTATCTTTTCAGTAACTTTTTTGTTACGATTTTATTGAGCGTTTTGGGAGTTGCCGGCTTGGAATTTCTGGTATACGGTTTAAACTCTCTGATCGGGATAGCCGATGTGAAAATGGCTGACTTTTTCTACGACCGGCTTTTGCCGACGTTGATATTAAATGCTGTATTTACGATTATCGTTTTTTATCCCTTTGCTAAGCTTCTTAGAAAGATAGAAGGATAAAAAAACGCTTTCTGAAAACTGATGGAATGAAAAAAAGGATTCCACAATAAGTTGTCGAATGAAAGTATGTTGAGGTGAACGATGGCAATGGCACAAAAACTCCAACATAATGTAACCATTAAAGGTACAAAAGACGGTCTCGTTCTGCTATTGGATGACTTGTGTTCTTTTGAGCACCTTCTCGAAGAGCTGAATGATAAATTATCCGACGATCATGGGCAGTTGCTGAATGGACCGCTTATTTCAGTCATTGTCAAAACAGGTAACAGATATCTGACCGATCAGCAATCAGGGCTCATCCGCGAAATTATCGGGCAAAAGAAAAATCTCGAAATCAAGCGGTTTGAAACCAATGTCATTACGGTTGCCGAAGCGGAAGAAATGAAAAAAGAAGCACAAATCATGCGTGTTTCAAAGGTGGTTCGCTCGGGTCAGGTCCTTAGTGTGCAGGGGGATCTTTTGCTGATTGGCGATGTAAATCCCGGAGGTACAATCGTGGCAACAGGCAACATTTTTGTATTGGGTTCCCTGAAGGGGATTGCCCACAGCGGTTCCTCTGGCAACAGGGAAGCCGTTATTGCCGCTTCTGTCATGAAGCCCACCCAGCTCCGAATTGCCGATATGATCAACCGGGCGCCGGATCATTACCCTGAACATGGGCATGAAATGGAGTGCGCCTTTATTTCCGATGAGGAAGGTCAGATCTTGATTGACCGGATCAGCATCGTACATAAAATCAGGCCAGAGCTGAATCGTTTATAGTAAGAAAGGGGAATGAATCATGGGAGAGGCAATAGTCATTACTTCTGGGAAAGGGGGAGTCGGGAAAACCACGACTTCTGCAAATATTGGTACATCCCTCGCCCTTTCTGGCAAAAAAGTGTGTCTAGTTGATACAGACATCGGTCTTCGCAATCTTGATGTTCTGATGGGACTTGAGAACCGGATCATCTATGATTTGGTCGACGTTGTGGAAGAACGCTGCAAGCTTCATCAGGCTCTCATCAAAGACAAGCGGTTTGAATGTTTATTCCTCCTTCCGGCTGCACAGACCAAAGATAAAAGCTCCGTTCAACCGGAACAAATGAAAAAGATTATCTCGGAATTGAAACAGGATTATGATTATGTCATCATTGACTGTCCGGCAGGAATAGAACAAGGATTCAAAAATGCGGTAGCGGGCGCCGACAAATCCATTGTGGTTACCAATCCTGAAATTTCATCGGTACGGGACGCAGACCGCATCATCGGTCTTCTCGAGCAAGAGGATGTGGAAGCACCGAAACTTATCGTCAACCGTGTACGGAATCACCTGGCCAAGAGCGGGGATATGCTGGATGTGGATGAGATTGTGTCCATTCTTGCCATCGAGCTCATCGGTGTTGTGGTGGATGACGAAAATGTAATTAAAGCAGCAAATAAGGGTGAGCCCATTGCGATGAGTCCGAGCAGCAAGGCTTCCATTGCCTATCGGAACATTGCAAGACGAATCCTTGGGGAATCCGTTCCCCTTTCCACCATAGAAGAGGAAAAAGGATTTTTTTCCAAAATCAAAACATTGCTTGGCATGAGATAGATGACAGCCTTCACACGTGTAAGAAATGGATGACGCGTATGAAGGCTTTTTCTGTGCATGTCTGATTTCATGGCGCACAAAAGTCATAAGCCCCCCGGACAAGTCATATGATGTGGTAAACAAGATACGGGGGAATCAGGAATGAGAAATAGCGCAGATGAAATCCGGCGGAGATATGCAGACAAGATTGCCGGGGAGGAACAGGAACCGTTCAAGACCAGCCTTTACACAGGGCCATCCACTCCGGTTCAGGAGAAAAAGAAAGGTCCCCGGTTTAACGGTTCATTTTTTTTGTTTCAGCTTATGGCAGGGGTGTGCCTGTTTTTGGGCGCCGGCATTTTGTTTAAAAACGATGGCCAGCAGGCCGTGAAGGGCCAGGAGATTGTCAAGAAAATGTATCATAATGAATTCCAGTTTGCTGCTGCCCAAAAGTGGTATGAAAATCAGTTTGGTAAACCACTCGCTTTGCTTCCGGACAAACAGGCTGCGCCGCAAAAAGAGCTTGCGGGCACTGAGAAAACGGACAATTATGCGGTTCCTGCTTCCGGAAAAGTCTACCAATCCTTTGAAGCCAATGGAAAAGGAATTATGGTAGAAACGGGAAAATCAATAAACGTGGATACCGTAAAAGAAGGATATGTCACATTTATCGGAAAAAAAGACAAACTTGGGAAGACGGTCATCATTCAGCATAGCAATGGTGAGGAATCCTGGTATGGCCACCTCGACAGCATTGATGCGAATGTGAAGCTGTACAGCTACATGGAACGAAAAAAACCGCTCGGAAAGGTGTCGCCTAGTGAAGACGGAAAAACAGGAAAGTTTTATTTTGCCATAAAGAAAGGAAACACCTTTGTTGATCCGAGCAAGGTGGGCATTCATTTTGAATAATGCATTTCTTCAGTTTTTGGCCAAAATACGGATCAATCCGCTCTTCTGGCTGACCATCGGACTTTCTATTATAACTGGTCACTTCAGGGAAATCCTGTTGCTGTTTTTCGCAGTGTTTATTCATGAGATGGGTCATTATGCGGCGGCCCATCTTTTTCAATGGCGTGTTAAAAAGATTGAACTATTCCCTTTTGGAGGGGTGGCGGAAGTGGAAGAGCATGGAAACCGACGGTTCTCCGAGGAGATTATTGTGACCATCTCTGGCCCCATCCAGCATCTGTGGCTGATGGCTGCTGCTTATCTTGCTTTGCAACTGGGGTGGTGGGATTCAACAAGCTGTGACTGGTTCATGAAGATGAACCTTACTCTTTTAGTATTTAATTTGCTGCCGATTTGGCCGCTTGATGGCGGGAAGCTCATTTTTATTGCAGCGACCAGCATTTTTCCATTTAAAAAAGCGCATACTGTATTTTTACTATGCTCCTTTTCCATGCTTCTCATCTTATTCCTTTCCTTCCTTCCAAGAGACCCATTTCATCTCAATTTGTGGATTATAGCGATCTTTTTGGGGGTATCCCATTATATTGAATGGAACCGGAGACCCTATGTTTTTCTACGATTCTTGATGACCCGGTCAGAGGGGAAGGGGGATAAAGCATTGACCACGCCCATTCATGTTTCGCCCGATGCCGAACTATATGATGTTATCAGCCTTTTTCGCAAAGGAGTCCGTCATTTTATCGTGATTCAAACAAACGAAAAGAACAGAGTGGTCGAAGAAAAGCTTGTGTTGAACACCTTTTTTTCCTCCAATCAGGTCAGATGTGCAATCGGCCATCTTTTTCGTTAAAATGAAAAGCATCAGTGATGTTAGTGAGGATAATGTATATGAAGAAAATTATCATAAATGCCGTCACCCAAATGAAACGGATAGCGGTCATTGAAAATGGGAAAGTCGCAGAATTGCAGATGGAAGCAGTAGCGGGTCTTCCTGTACCCGGCAGCATCTACAAAGGCAGAGTTAAGCGTGTTCTGCCTGGCATGCAGGCGGCCTTTGTGGATATCGGCTCAACCAAAAATGGATTCATTCATCGTGATGATCTTTTATCTTATCAGCAGTCCCGGCTGTCTCCTGAAGAAAAGAAGGGTATGACTATCAGCTCTTTTGTCCAGGAAGGAGAGGAACTGATCGTACAAATCGTGAAAGAAGAAACGGATTCCAAGGGAGCCAGGCTGACCGGAATGCTTTCCATTCCAGGATCGCGCCTGGTTTTCTTGCCGAATGCGTCACACATTGGCGTTTCGAAAAAAATGAGCCGCAATGAAAAGGAAAAGTGGCGCCTGTATGGCCAAACCCTGGTCAGGGGAGAAGATGGTCTCATTTTCCGTACATCATGCGCAGGCCAACCAGACGAAGAAATTGAGGCCGAGTTTAGGGGGCTCATTGAACGTCATCGCCAGGTTGAAAACTCGGCTGAACAAAAAGAAGCGCCGGCTCTCCTGCATGATGAAGCCGATTACCTGAATAAACTGATCCGTGATCACGGGTATGACGAAACGCTGGAAATTGTGATTGACGATGGTGCAGAGTTTAGAAGATTGCTGATGCTAGCCAAGCCATTTCCGTCTCTGCAAAAGAAAATCATCCTGTACAGCGGCAAAGAAAACATCTTTTCTTACTACGGTGCGGAAACCACTTGGGAAAAGGCCCTCCGGCCACATGTCTGGCTGAAAAATGGAGGTTCGTTACGGATCGATTACACGGAAGCGATGACAGTGATTGATGTTAACACCGATAAGTTCACCGGAAAGGCGAGCCGAAGGGAAACCGTCCTGCAAACCAATCATCAAGCGGCAGAAGAAATTGCCAAGCAATTAAGGCTGCGCAATATATCAGGCATGATTGTGATCGACTTTATAACAATGGCAGAAGCGGAAGACCAAAAAAGGGTGGAAGAATGGCTGAAAAGGGCGCTGCAGGCAGACAGGATAACCACCGTGATTCATGGCTTTACCCGTATGGGTGTATTTGAAATGACCCGAAAAAAAGAAAGACAGTCCCTTCACCATGCTTTAACGGAACCCTGCGGTGTCTGCCAGGAGTCCGGAAGAGTGCTTTCGGCCAAAACGGTCGCGAATCAGGCCGAGATTGCGTTAAGAGAGTACAGGTATATGGATGAGGAAGCGTTATGGATTGAAGCGACTGCTGATGTTTTGTATCACTTAAAGGGTCTGCATGATGAAAATTTGCACCAGCTTGAGTCCAAGCTTTCCTTTGTCATTTTTTTAACAGAGTTCCGTGAAAAACAAACCGCTCCGTCTTTTACGATTCGGCATATCGGTTCGGCGGAAGATATACAGCAAAGAATCAAAAGATAAATTGACACAGGTGTATCGCACATGGTATGATTCTTCTGTTAGTTTATTGGAGCACCCGCTCCAACCGCACAGGAACAGGTTTCCAAGCTTTACATAAAGCACCTGTGATGGCGAGTCTGAGTTTACAAGGAGGTGCACGTGATGTACGCAATTATTCAAACTGGTGGTAAACAAGTAAGAGTTGAAGAAGGTCAAGCGATCTATGTTGAAAAGCTTGATGTGGAAGCTGGCGATGTAGTAACATTTGAGGATGTTCTTATGGTTGGTGGAGACAGCCTGAAGGTAGGAGCTCCTTTGCTAGATGGAGTAACTGTAACAGGTAAAGTTGAAAAACATGGCCGCGGACAAAAAGTGATCGTTTACAAGTTTAAAGCAAAAAAGAACTACCGTCGTAAACAAGGTCACCGTCAGCCTTACACTAAAGTAGTTATCGACAAAATCAACGGTTAATTCCCATGATTAAGGTAACCATTTACCGGGATGAACGGAAAAGCATTACATCGTTTTCCATGAGTGGACATGCCGATTCAGGGCCGTACGGACAGGATCTTGTTTGTGCCGGCGCATCTGCAGTTTCATTTGGGGCGATCAATGCGGTGGAAGTTCTGTGCTCCGTTACACCTGATGTGGAAACACATGAGGATGGGGGCTATCTGATTTTTCGCACACCGGATCATCTTGAAGACCATATCCATGAAAAAGTACAGCTTCTTCTGGAAGGTATGGTTGTTTCCTTACAAACAATCGAAAACGACTATGGTCGATTTATTTCTTTGCAGGAAAAGCAGGCGTAATGCAGGCTTACTGTAAAACACCGAATGAGGAGGTGGGACGAATGCTAAAATTAAACCTTCAATACTTTGCTTCCAAAAAGGGAGTAGGTAGCACAAAGAACGGTCGTGATTCCATCTCTAAGCGCCTTGGTGCTAAGAGAGCGGATGGCCAATTGGTAACAGGAGGATCTATTCTTTACCGTCAGCGCGGTACGAAAATCTATCCTGGTACAAACGTAGGCCGCGGTGGAGATGACACTCTTTTTGCGAAAGTGGACGGAGTTGTTCGTTTTGAGCGTCTTGGACGTGACCGCAAACAAGTAAGTGTATACCCAGTCGCAAACGAAGCGTAAGAAGATAGCTCTAACCGGGTTGGTTAGAGCTTTTTCTTTTGTTTACAAGGTTGTGCAACCGGGAAATTTAGGTTAAACTGCCAGTGAAGCAGGGAAAGACACGTTAACAGGAGTGCAATGTATGAGTAGAGATTGGTCGACTTTAGAAGTATTGAGGCATGCCCGCCATGACTGGCTCAATCAGCTCCAGCTTATTAAAGCGAACTTGTCGCTCGGCCGGACTGAACGGGCAAACGAAATTATTGAAGAGATCATTCTTTTTTCTAGACATGAATCAAGCCTTATGAATTTAAAGGTTCCTGAATTGGCCGAATACCTGATCACGTTCAACTGGCTGAAACACCCCATTATTCTGGAAACCAGGGTATCCGGCGAGGCAAAGAATCTGTCTTTTGCAGAGAATGAGCTTCTTGATGTCTGCCGTTTCCTTTTTGATATGATAAGCCAAGCGGTCAGTCCGCTGGCTGAAAACCGGCTGGTCTTTACGATTGCGAACCAAAAAGACTTTTCCTCATTTATGTACCGGCTGACTGGCAGCATACATAACGAAGAAGCGGTTAAAAAAGGCTTTGAACATTTTCAGAAAACACATAAATTATTCGACGTTATCGAAAGCTATATTCATTCAGATGAAGTATTTCTTGTATTACAGCTAGAAAACGCAAAGAACTAGTAAAAGGAGGCGAGCAAACATGTTCGTGGATCGGGTCAAGGTCTATGTAAAGGCAGGAGACGGCGGAAACGGGATGGTTGCATTTCGCCGTGAAAAATACGTACCTAACGGCGGTCCAGCCGGAGGGGACGGCGGAAAAGGCGCTAATGTGATTTTTGAAGTCGAAGAAGGGCTGCGCACCCTCATGGACTTTCGATTCAACAAGCATTTTAAGGCAACACGAGGCGAGCACGGCATGTCCAAAGGCATGCATGGAAAAAACTCAGAAGATATGATTGTTAAAGTTCCACCGGGGACTGTTGTAACCGATGCAGAGACAGGACAAGTTCTGGCTGATCTCGTCCACCATGGACAGCGTGCGGTTGTTGCCAAAGGGGGACGTGGCGGAAGAGGAAATACCCGTTTTGCGACGCCCGCAAACCCGGCACCGGAACTTGCTGAAAATGGGGAACCGGGTGAGGAAAGAGACGTTATATTGGAATTGAAGGTCTTGGCCGATGTTGGCCTGGTCGGATTTCCGAGCGTTGGTAAATCAACTCTATTGTCGGTTGTTTCTGCAGCCAAGCCAAAGATTGCCGAGTACCACTTTACTACGATTACACCAAACCTTGGTGTGGTGGCTGTGGATGATGGCCGGAGCTTTGTGATGGCTGACCTTCCGGGATTAATTGAAGGTGCCCATGAGGGTGTCGGGCTCGGACATCAGTTCCTGCGCCATATCGAAAGAACAAGGGTTATTTTGCATGTCATTGATATGTCGGGCATGGAAGGCAGAGATCCATATGAGGACTTTGTCAAAATTAATGATGAACTGAAACAATACAATTTACGGCTTACCGAACGCCCACAGATCGTTGTGGCCAATAAAATGGATATTCCTGGAGCAGAAGAGAACCTTGAAGCATTTAAAGAAAAGCTTGAGGAGGACATCCCGGTTTATCCCATCTCTGCCGTTACACGCCAGGGATTGCGTGAGGTTTTGTATATAACCGCCAACCTTTTGGAAACGACACCCGAGTTTCCGATGATGCACGAAGAAAAAGAAGAAAGCCGTGTCCTTTACAAGCACGAAAAAGAAGAAGCCGGCTTTTATATCACGCGGGATTCCGCAGGGACATTTATTATCAATGGACCGAAGATTGAGCGTTTGTTCAAGATGACTGACTTTACACGTGATGAGACGGTTAAACGATTTGCCCGTCAAATGCGTTCTATGGGTGTGGACGAAGCATTGCGTGAAAAAGGTGCTCAGCATGGGGATACAATCCGTATCCTTAAATATGAATTTGAGTTTGTGGAATAGACTGCTGTACAAGCAGTCTGTTTTTTTGTCTTTATGACATAGACATTTTGCAGTACCTTTGGATATACTGAGGGAAAGACCTGTTTTGGAGGTTATCGTACATATGAAGGAAAGGCAGTATTACATGGTAAGGGAAGACGTTCTCTCAGAATCCATGCAAAAAACACTTGAAGCCAAGTCTCTTTTGGACCGGGGCAAAGTAAAAACGGTGGCAGAAGCAGCGGAAAAAGTAGGTTTAAGCCGGAGTGCGTTTTATAAGTACAGAGACGGAATTTTTCCGTTTCATACGATGATTAAGGAAAAGATTATAACCCTTTCTCTAAATCTCGAAGACCGGTCAGGAGCGCTTTCAAGCCTGTTGACCATTGTGGCATCGGTTGGCTGTAACGTTCTGACCATCAATCAGACCATTCCTCTTCAAGGAAGAGCCAATGTCACCTTAACGATTGAAACGAATGGGCTGCGCGGTGAGATCAACGAGCTGCTTGCCACGCTAAACCGGATGGAAGCTGTAGAAAGTGTGGAAGTGATTGGAACAGGTGCATAAAAAAAGAGAGTTGTTTAACAAAACAGCTCTCTTTTTTTGGTTAAGACAACAGATAACCTTTTTGTTTTAGCTCCCAGCAGGCGTTTTCGATCTGATCCTTCGATTGGGCTTCCAATGTATGAAGATGAATGCCTTCTGTCAAAGTACTGAGCAGTGCCGCATTAGTAGTCTCCAGTTTGTGTAAAAACTCCTCGACTTCTTTTCTTGTGCTAAGGAGCAGGGAGGCGGTCAGATCGCCATAAATCGGATGTTCGACAATGACATTTTTAACGGTTACGCCATGATCCACAATGGTGAATAACTCATCCATTGTGTCTTCCGGTGAATGATTGGAGACAATCAAATGAGTATGCGGAGCCTGTTTTTCCTCCGCCTTCAAATACATATATCCTTGTGAGGTGGCTATAATTGGTTCGTTCATGGCTTTTAGCAAGGATATATCACCGACGATTACTTGACGGCTGACGTTTGTTCTTCCCGCCAGATCACTGCCTTTGATCGGATGGCTGCTCTCCATCAGCCATTGCCTGATTAAATTTCTTCTTTCATCCCCAGGCATTTTTGGTGCCACTGTCACGTTCTTCAACTCCCTGTTTGTTCATAAAATCGTTCTGCAAGCTCTTGAAGGGCTTTGGCGAGAGTGGTTATCTCTTCGCGTGTGGTTTCCCTTCCTAGAGTAATTCTCACGAGTTCATGTGCCTGATCCGCGGTACGGCCGATCGCCATAAGTGCTTTGGACGGTTCCTGCTGCCCGGCTTTACAGGCTGAACCGGTGGAAACGGCAATTTTTCTTCGGTTCAATTCCAGCATGGCGTACTGTCCTTCCATTCCTTCCAACCGGATCGGAAGAAAATGAGGCAATGTGCTCGCCGTCCTTTCCACGACCATTTGAACTAAGCCGCTGGTTAGCGAAAGAAATTGTGATATCAAATCATCAATATGTGTATTCCATTCTATCATATGGTTCCATTGATTGCTTGCAGCCGCAAGAAAAGAGATAACTCCCGGCGTATTGACCGTGCCTTGCCGGAAGCCCCGTTCGTGGGTTACACCCGTTAACAGCGGTTTGATAGACAGTTGTGGGGAGATATACACTGCTCCCATTCCTTTCGGGCCGTGTATCTTATGAGCTGAAACCGTGAGTGCATCAAGATTCATTTCCTCTGCTTGGACCGGCAGTTTACCAAAGGTTTGAACACAATCGCTATGAAACATGATTCCATGTTCCTTTAGTATGTTTCCTATCATTTTCAAATTTTGAGTGATGCCAATCTCACTGTTTCCATGGGAGATCGTCGCCAAAATTGTATTGTCTTTTATGGATTGGCGAAGGGCCTCTTCGGTGATTTGACCGTATGAATCAACGGGAACTACTGTCACCTCAAAACCTTCATTCTCAAGAAAAGATAGGGTATTCATGACAGAGCTGTGCTCCATTGGGGAGGTCAGGATATGGTTTCCTTTTTCCCTGTTGCCCCGGGCCAGACTGGTCAGCGCCAAAAAGTTGCCATCAGAGCCCCCGCCCGTAAAATAGATACCGTCCTTTTGGCAGGAGAGCATCCGTGCGAGCTCAACACGGGCAAGATTGATCAAATCGGAAGCGTCCGTGCCCGGGTCATGGAGACTTGATGTATTTGCATAATACGAACCAGCGGTTTCCGCATAAACGTGTATTGCCTCAGGTGACATGGGTGTTGTTGCTGCATAGTCCAAATAAATCATATAGTATCCCGCCTCTAAAAAAACTCTTGATATCAGTGTAGTTGTATGTAAATATAAATGTCAAGACACCTGTAAAGAAAACGAACGGGGGCTTAAAACATGAACGTACAGTTTACAGACGTTCTGGTCATTGGAACCGGAATTGCCGGTTTAATGGCCGCGGAATGTTTGCGTTCGCATAAGAATGTGACAATTATCACAAAGTCTTCTTTCCGAAACAGTAATTCCTATCATGCCCAGGGCGGCATAGCTGCAGCGACACAACAAGATGACCATTGGGCAGAACATTTTCTTGATACGATAAAAGCAGGAAGCTTTCACAACGAGGAAGCGCTGACTGAAATACTGGTAAAGGAAGGGCCTGAACTTGTTTCCCAGCTTGAGAAATGGAACGTGCCGTTTGACAGGAATCCGGACGGAACAGTATCACTGGGCAGAGAAGGAGGGCACAGAAAATCAAGAATCCTTCATGCGGGTGGCGACAGAACCGGTTCGAAGATGATTAAAACGCTGTTTAGACGCATTGCTGGTCATGTGACGATCAAAGAAAATGAAATGGTTGGCGATTTAATTGTTGAGGGTGGCTGTTGCAGGGGTGCCTGGACCAAGCTGGAAAACGGAGAAGTAACGGTGTATAGAGCAGATGCAGTTATTCTTGCTTCTGGAGGAGCAGCCGGCCTGTACAGCGTTCATTCCAATGATGAAAGCATAACTGGCGACAGCATAGCCCTTGCTTATCGTGCAGGAGCTCTGTTATCCGATCTGGAATTTCTGCAGTTTCACCCAACCATGCTCTATACTCAGGGAAAATCGTTCGGACTCGTATCCGAAGCGGTCAGAGGAGAGGGAGGAATCTTGCTCACAGATCAGGGAGAACGGGTGATGAAAGGGATTCATGAGCTTGAGGATCTTGCACCGCGTGACATTGTGGCCCGGACGATCCATCAATCGAAAAACCAGGGAAGGAAGGTTTTTCTTGATGTTTCGAACGTGAATAATTTCACAAATAGGTTTCCGACCATCACCAAGCAATGTAATCGTGCCGGAATCTCCTTGAAGGACGGATGGATTCCTGTAGCGCCAGGTGCCCATTTCACAATGGGCGGAGCCGTAACCGATGAATGGGGACGAACGACAGTCCCCGGGCTGTATGCAGTGGGAGAAGCATCCCGTACAGGCGTTCATGGTGCCAACAGGCTAGCGAGCAATTCCTTGCTTGAAGGCGTTGTGTTTTCCAAACGGACGGCTTTGAACATTCTTGATGGACCTGGCGCAGCTTCAGTCTCAGCTCCCATCAGCTTTAATTTTATGCATACGAAATCTGCAGGATGGCTGCCTGAAAAAGAAGATATAAAGGAAATGATGACCAAGTACGCTGGCATTGTAAGGACTCCTGACGGTTTAAGCGAGGCAATAGCCTGGTTTGAGGAACATGAAAAAAGGACTCCGGACTTTGGATGTACCGTCCATGAGATGGAAGTGCTGAACATGCTGCAAACCGCGCAGCTTATCGTCACTTCTGCTTTTATACGGAAAGAAAGCCGGGGAGGACATTATCGTACCGACTTCCCCGTCAGCAATGACCGGGAATGGCTGAAAAAACAAATTTACAGAAGGAAGGATTATCATGAACAAGCTGAAGCTAAAAAAACAGCTGCAGGAATTTTTGCTTGAGGACCTTGGAGAAGGGGATGTAACGAGTGGGCTTTTGTTCCCTGAAGAAGAAATGACCGAAGCCAGGCTGGTTGCAAAAAAACCAGGTGTTTTTTCGGGAATGGATGTTGTAATCGAAGGTTATCGCCTGTTAAGTGAAAACTGTACTGTACTCCCAAAAGTCAAGGACGGAGATGTGATATCAGCCGGTCAAGTTTTGGTGGAAGTGAAGGGACCGGCCGCAGCGGTGTACAGTGGGGAACGGGTTATTCTAAACCTTGTGCAGCGGATGTCGGGAATATCCACGTTAACTCATAACGCGGTAACCGCTTTGGACAGTTCGACTACTAAAATTTGTGATACACGCAAAACCACGCCAGGTTTAAGGATGTTTGAGAAATATGCTGTACAGTGCGGGGGCGGATACAACCACAGGTTTGGGCTGTATGATGGTGTAATGATCAAAGATAATCATATCGAACGTGCAGGAGGAATTACTCAAGCAGTAAAAAAAGTTAAGAAACACCTCGGCCATATGGTGAAGATCGAAGTGGAGACGGAAACACTTGAACAGGTCAAAGAAGCGGTATGTGCAAAAGCGGATGTCATTATGTTCGATAACCGGACACCAGAAGAAATTGAGCGCTGGAAGGCCTTTATTCCGGACCATATCATTACAGAAGCTTCAGGTGGAATTTCACTGGAGGACCTCAGCTCCTACGGAAAAACAGGAGTGGATTTTATTTCTCTTGGGATGCTGACCCATTCAGCAATATCCCTTGATATTAGTTTAAACATCACAGGAGGGGTTAAGGATGAGCTTACTGGAAGCCTTCAAGCAGAAATCCAGCATTCCTGATCATTATTTTTCAATGACTGAAGAGGAAATGGCCGGAAGGGTACATGCAGTAAAAAAACAACTTGGCAATAGGCTGTTCATTCCTGGACACCATTATCAAAAGGACGAGGTCATACAGTTCGCGGACACAACCGGAGATTCGCTTCAGCTCGCCCAGCAATCCGCTCTGAACCGTGAAGCGGAATACATCGTATTTTGCGGGGTTCATTTTATGGCGGAAACAGCTGATATGCTGACAGAATCCCACCAAAAGGTGATCTTGCCCGACATGAGAGCCGGCTGTTCCATGGCGGACATGGCTGATATTCATCAGACGAAAACCGCGTGGGACCGCCTGCAGCATGTATTCGGAGATACCATTTTACCGCTTACCTATGTGAATTCCACTGCTGCCATCAAGGCGTTTTGCGGAAAGAATGGAGGCGCTACAGTTACCTCATCCAATGCGGAGAAAATGCTGGAATGGGCGTTTACGCAAAAGGAGCGCATCCTCTTTTTGCCTGACCAGCATTTGGGACGAAACACGGCCTATACGCTGGGTATCCCTTTAAGTCGGATGGCGGTTTGGGATCCGCAGAAGCAGCAGTTGGAATACGAGGGAGAATTGGATGATGTAAAGGTGATTTTGTGGAAAGGCCACTGCTCGGTACATGAAAAGTTTACGGTCGAAAATATTCAATTCCTCAGGCAGACCAATCCAGAGATGAACATCATCGTTCACCCGGAATGCACCCATGAAGTGGTACAGCTGTCGGACATGGCTGGCTCTACTCACTACATTATTCAGGCTATTCAAAAAGCACCTCCCGGCAGTTCATGGGCCATAGGAACAGAAATGAATCTGGTAAACCGTCTGAAAAACGATCATCCAGACAAAACAATCATTTCATTGAATCCAAACATGTGCCCGTGTCTGACCATGAACCGCATTGATCTCCCCCATCTTACCTATTCGCTTGAGCGGATTCTACAGGAAGAGCCGGGAAACATCATCACAGTGGATAATGAAACAACTGAATACGCTGTAAAAGCACTCCAGCGAATGCTGGTAAGAGCTTAACGCTAACCCCCTCCTGTCAAAGTCATACAGCTGATTTTCAGGGCATAAATTGGTAAAGGACCGACTACTGAAATAGGTAGTAGCACAATGCCCAGATTTTCATATACTGTAAAGAAATTTTGGCAGGAGGGAGTTTTGTTTACGTGAGAATTCATATCGTTCAAAAAGGTGATACTCTCGAAAAAATCGCCGATAAGTATAACATTCCATTAGAAGAACTACGACGGGTAAACGCCGGCACATCATATGGCGGAGTACTTGAAAGGGGATCAAAAGTTAAAATACCTTCTCCCGAAATACCGGCAGGCCGGGGAGAAAAAATGAAAATGCCGTTCAAGCTGCCATCCAAAAAAGAGATGCCCAAAAAGGAAATGCCGGTCGCCCCGGTTCAGGAAATCCCGGTTCCTGCTCCGCCACCGCCGCCGCCTAAACCAGCACCCATTCCCGCTCCTCCAAAAGCCGCTCCAATTATCCCGAAAGCAGAACCCAAATTCGTACCCAAGGCTGAACCAAAAATGGCGCCGAAAGCAGAACCGAAAATGGCACCAAAGGCAGAGCTGAAAATGCCTATGAAAGCAGGGCCGATTATGTCGTTGAAACCGGCACTCGCAAAAAAAGATATGCCTTTTAATCCATTGCTGCCAAAGAAAACGTACAAAGAATCTTCCATGAAATCTCCGAAACCGCTGGCGCCAATGAGCCATAAGGATTTTACCGCATACATGGAGTCTTCCTCTTCTTCGCATATGAAATGGGCCCACCATCAACCGATTCATCATCAGGCACCAAAGATGGATTTTGCACCGCCTGTCTATGTGTCTCCGCCAGCAGGACTTACTCATGGGAAAGACGGCTTTGGGATGGGAAAACAAATGCATCCTTTTCTGGCAGAAGAGTCTTCTTCTGCAATGAACCACATGTATTCTGGAGTCCCTCCTATGTTTGAGCAGCCGCAAGGATATACGGCGCCTGTGTACGGGGGTGCAGGAGCGGGCATGCCTCCTTTTAGTGCAATGCCGGGGCAGGGACAGCAGGTGTATCCGTCCTATCAAGGGGGAGGAACACTTTCCATGGGAAGTAGCCAAATGGGTTACGGCAGCATGCCACAGCACGGACAAATGGGTTCACAGCATGGAATGCCAGGTCAGCAGCATGGTGGCCAGCAGTACGGAAGCGGCCAACAAATGGGTCAGGGAATGCAAGGTCAACATTCCAGCAGCGGCCAACAAATGGACCCGGGAATGCCAGGTCAGCAGTATGGTGGCCAGCATTACGGAAGTGGCCAGCAGATGGGCCAAGGAATGATGCCAGGTCAGCAGTATGGAGGCCAGCATTACGGAAGTGGCCAACAGATGGGCCAGGGAATGATGCCAGGTCAGCAATATGGTGGCCAGCAGTACGGAAGCGGACAGCAGATGGGTCAAGGAATGCCAGGCCAGCAGTACGGAAGCGGTCAACAAACGGACCCGGGAATGTCAGGCCAGCAGATGGGTCAGGGAATGCAAGGTCAGCAATATGGAAGCCAGCAAATGGACAGTGGCCATCAGATGGGCCAGGGAATGATGCCAGGTCAGCAATATGGAGGCCAGCAGTACGGAAGCGGTCAGCAGACGGGTCAAGGAATGCAAGGCCAGCAGTACGGAAGCGGTCAACAGACGGACCCGGGAATGTCAGGCCAGCAGATGGGTCAGGGAATGCAAAGTCAGCAATATGGAAGCCAGCAAATGGACAGTGGCCAGCAGATGGGCCAGGGAATGATGCCAGGTCAGCAATATGGAGGCCAGCAGTACGGAAGCGGTCAGCAGACGGACCCGGGAATGTCAGGCCAGCAGATGGGTCAGGGAATGTCAGGCCAGCAGATGGGCCAGGGAATGCCAAGTCAGCAATATGGAAGCCAGCAAATGGGCAGTGGCCAGCAGATGGGCCAGGGAATGATGCCGGGTCAGCTGTCCGGAGGCCAGCAATACGGAAGCGGTCAGCAGATGGGTCAGGGAATCATGCCAAGTCAGCAAATGGGCCAGGGAATGATGCCGGGCCAGCAGTATGGCGGCCAGCAATATGGCATGAGTCCACAAATGAGCCAGGGAATGATACCCGGCCAGCAGTATGGCGGCCAATATGAAACCGGTCGTCCTGACATGTACGGAGAAGATTCTCAAGACCACAGTTTTGAAACCTATTATGGAGACATGACCGATCACGAGTCATTCGGGGGCTACGAACCAGAACACGGGGAAGGGATGCAGGAACTGCCAAATCCATACTCAGAAGCGGATTACCGCGATGGCTCAATAGACAGCCAGGATCAAGATGAAGAATAAAGAATACAGAGACGGTTTCAAAAGAAAGCGACTCTTCTTGAGCAGTCTAACTGGAAAAGGACTGGATGTGATCAGTCACTATTTCGTAAAATACAATGTTTGCATTGTTGAAACCAAAGCTGGCGTTTATGTGCTAAAAGGGTTTTCCCGAAAAGATGAGTGCATGGAGCAGTTAAAGCTTTCCCAATGGTATTCTCAATACGATCATCCCATGATGGGGGTTTATACCACGTATCCAACGGGTAAAAACGTTCATTACTTTGATCACATGTATTGGGGGATTATGCCGTTTTATAAAGGTGATGAACTCGATCTGAACGATGAAAAAGATGTCAGGGACGGAATACATGCCATCCGAAAATTTCACGCACAAAGCGTCTATACATCAGACAGTTATCTTTCACTTCTTTCGAGCTATTCACTTATTGAAAAGTGGACGAAGCGATTTAATGCTTTTAAGCGGAATAGTAAAAAACATTCCATTTCTGCCGAGATGGATGAAGCCTTTCAAGAGATGATAGCCTGGGGGAAATGGTCATTAAGCCAGTTAAACCGAAAAGAACTCGAACGGATGGAACAGGAGGCGCAGGAAAAGGGGGAAGTTTGCCATGGTGATGTGGCTCCTCACAATTTTATGCGCAGAAGTGAAGACGACGTTATCTTAATTGATTATGACTTATTCTCCGTGGTTCCTCACGATTATGACATTCTTCAGTATGTGAACAGGGTCATGCCGTATTGGGACTGGGCGCCTTCCATTTTACAAAAGTGTGAGGATCCGGAGCTTGTGGCCTTGCTTAAAAAGAAATGGTTTTTAACCGCATTGGTTTTTCCGACCGATTTATACAGAGAGTGGAACCGGGCGTTTGAAGCGGGGAAGGAACAAATCAAAGAGATGACCATTTTTACAGAAGATGATCTTTCTTACCGGCGAAAGTTCATCAGGCGTATTCAGGAAGTAATCTCCAAAAAATCGTGATGCCAAAAATTATATGTCTTACCTTTATGTAACAGAGTAAAAAAAGCCTCCGACAGCCATTATAGTGGTGAAAGGAGGTTTTTTGCATTGAAACCAATACTAAGTGGATTAACGGTTCTTACATTGGCAGCAGGACTTGTGGGATGTAATACCAATAAAGGTGCACTTGACCGCAATGATAACGACGTGCGGCCGATCGGTTATTACAACAAGCAGGGTGACCGCGATGGGATGGACCGCAGCAAAGGTCCTGTAACCGATATGATGGATAACAACCGTACGGACAATAACGCGCCAAGGAATGTTGGATACGATCAAAACTATGATGGTGCCCTTGCCGAAAAGATCCGTGACCGTGTCAACCGTATGAACAATGTAGACGATGCTCATGTTATTTTGAATGATAACAACGTCATTGTCGGGATAGATACCAGCGAAAACAACAAAAAGGCCGTGGATCACAGGGTCTATAGAGAAGTAAAGAAACTGGTTCCCAATCGGGATGTTCGTGTAACAACGGATGATAACATCGTCAATCGAATCAAAAATGTAGATAATAATCTCCAAAACGGCAAGACCACGCGCGAAGTCAGCTCCGACGTTAAAGGCATTATGTCTGACATCGGAAAAGCTGGTACCGACTTAGGGAATGCAGTGAAACGTCCTTTCCAAAATAACCGCTAGAGAACAGATTTTTCTGTTCTCTTTTTTTTGTGGCTGTTTAAATGTTACTTTTGAAGAAATGTTCACACCTCTCTTTGGTGTTATTATCCCCGTTTAGACGGACTCTGTGATACAATACGGAGAGGAAACGTATGGTCGCTTTATACAGCGGCACAGCGCTCGTGTTGTTTAGAAGGAGAGAACATGATTGATTGAACACATAAACGGTAAAATTGTACATGTTTCAGCCGAATACACTGTGCTTGAAGTGAATGGTATCGGGTACCAGATTCTCTGTCCCAATCCATTTATATACAGGGTGGGGCAAACAGAAACCATATACACGTTCCAATATGTAAGGGAAGATGTGCTTGCTTTGTACGGTTTTAAAGCGCGCAAGGAACGTGATCTGTTTTTGAAACTGCTGAACGTGTCAGGAATCGGTCCAAAAGGGGCGCTTGCCATTATGGCTTTTGGCCAGCCTGAACAAGTCATCCGTGCCATTGAGGCCGAAGATGAAGCGTTCCTGGTTAAATTCCCCGGTGTAGGGAAAAAAACCGCACGACAGATGATATTGGACTTGAAAGGGAAGCTGTCGATTTTTACAGACGAACCGGCTGAAGGATTATTTGCGACTCCGGCGCCTGACCATTCAGATCAGCTGGATGAAGCGGTGGAAGCATTAACCGCATTGGGATATGCCAAAAAGGAGATCAACAAAGTGCTGCCTTCGCTTAAAAAGGAAGATCTGACTACGGATCAATACATTAGGAAAGCGCTGCAAAAGCTAGTGAATCATTAGGGGCGTGATCGCTTTGGACGATAGAATTGTATCTGGAGAAAGCTCGAAGGATGATTTTTTTGAACTGAGTTTACGTCCGGAATACCTGCATCAATACATAGGTCAGGAAAAAGTAAAAGAAAATTTGAATATCTTTATCCAGGCTGCCAAAATGAGAAATGAGGCACTCGACCATGTGCTTTTGTACGGTCCTCCAGGGCTTGGTAAAACGACCCTTGCCTCTATCATCGCGAGGGAAATGAATGTCAATTTCCGGTCCACGAGCGGTCCGGCGATTGAACGGCCTGGTGACCTTGCCGCCATTCTTACTGCGCTGGAGCCGGGAGATGTTTTATTCATTGATGAAATCCACCGTTTATCAAGGGCCATAGAAGAGGTGCTGTATTCGGCAATGGAAGACTTTTGTTTGGATATTGTCATCGGTAAGGGAGAGACAGCCCGGTCAGTCCGTTTGGATTTGCCTCCCTTTACACTTGTAGGAGCCACTACCCGTGCAGGATCGCTGTCATCACCGCTCAGGGACAGGTTTGGCGTTTTGGCCCGGCTTGAATTTTATACGGTTGAAGAATTAACAGAAATTGTAACCCGAACAAGCGGTGTTTTTAATATGAAGATTGATCTGCAGTCTGCGTCAGAGATTGCACGGCGGTCAAGAGGAACGCCGAGAATAGCCAACCGGCTGTTCAAGCGTGTCCGTGATTTTGCCCAGGTGGACGGGACAGACACCATTACTTTGGGCCTGGCTGATAAATCGCTGGAGATGCTTCAGGTTGACCGTTTAGGATTGGACCATATTGACCATAAATTATTACAAGGGATCATCCATAAATATAAAGGCGGTCCTGTCGGTCTTGAAACCATATCTGCTACGATCGGGGAAGAATCGCATACGATTGAAGATGTGTATGAGCCCTATTTGCTGCAGATCGGTTTTATACAGCGTACGCCAAGAGGGAGAGTAGCCACAGCTCTTGCGTATGAGCATTTTAATTTGGAGGTGCCGCATCCTTAATGGGAATTTCCCGGTTGTTGATAATTATGGGAATCGTATTGATAGTGATTGGCAGCCTATGGACAATTGTCGGCAAACTGCCCGGCGATCTTGTATTTAAAAAAGGCAACACAACGTTTTATTTTCCGATTGTCACATCGATCATTGCCAGTATTGTTCTGTCTTTGATCATGTATGTGATCGGTCGTTTTAAATAAGGAGGTCCAAAAGACCTTCGAGTAATAGAAACAGGAGAAGAAAATGGATATTAATATGTTTGACTTTGACCTTCCGGAAGAGCTGATTGCGCAAACTCCGTTAAAGGACCGAACAGCATCCAGGCTGATGGTACTTGACCCGGCAACCGGGAAGGTAGAACACAATACATTTAAAAATATTATCGATTACTTAAACCCGGGCGACTGCCTGGTGTTGAACGACACAAAAGTTCTTCCGGCAAGGCTTTTGGGTGAAAAGGAAGATACAAAAGCCAAAATCGAGATCTTGCTGCTGAAAGAAACAGGAGATGACACGTGGGAGACACTCGTGAAGCCAGCCAAACGCGTAAAACCGGGAACGACGGTTGTCTTTGGGAATGGTCTGCTGAAAGCCGTATGCACCGGGGAGACAGACCAGGGTGGCCGAACCTTTAAATTTGAATACGAGGGTATTTTTTACGAAATTCTTGATGCGTTGGGTGAAATGCCTCTTCCACCTTACATTAAAGAACAGCTGGAAGAGCGAGACCGTTATCAGACCGTTTATGCCAAGCACCAGGGCTCTGCTGCGGCTCCGACCGCGGGATTACATTTTACGGAATCTCTTCTTGAAGATATTAAGAAAAAAGGTGTTCATGTCACTTTTATTACACTCCATGTGGGACTTGGGACATTCCGGCCGGTATCGGCAGAAAATATTGAAGAGCATGACATGCATGCCGAATTTTATCAGATCACAAAAGGTACAGCTGAACTGCTGAACCATGTGAAAAAGAACGGCGGACGGATTGTATCAGTTGGCACTACATCCACCCGGACACTTGAAACTGTTGCAGGTAAACATGATGAATTTTGTGAGGATTCCGGCTGGACCGATATTTTTATTTATCCCGGTTATACGTTTAAAGCGATTGACGGTATGATTACGAATTTTCATTTGCCAAAGTCCACGCTGATCATGCTGATTAGTGCGCTAGCCGGACGTGAACATGTCCTGAAAGCTTACAAGGAAGCCGTAAATGAACGATATCGATTCTTCAGCTTTGGGGATGCTATGCTGATTCTAGAAGGAGAGAACAAACATGACAGCAGCCGTCCGGTATGAATTAATCAAAACGTGCAAGCAATCGGGAGCGAGGCTCGGTAAAGTCCATACGCCACATGGTGTGTTTGAAACACCGGTATTTATGCCGGTAGGGACACTGGCCACTGTAAAAACAATGAGCCCGGAAGAGTTGAAAGACCTTGGGGCCAACATTATTTTGAGTAATACGTATCATCTGTGGCTTCGTCCGGGTCATGAAATCGTCCGAGAAGCAGGTGGTCTTCATAAATTTATGAATTGGGACCGTTCGATTTTGACCGATTCAGGCGGGTTTCAGGTCTTCAGTTTAAGTGATTTAAGAAAAATTACGGAAGAGGGCGTTCATTTCAGAAACCATTTGAACGGTGAAAAGCTGTTTTTAAGCCCGGAAGGTGCAATGGAGATTCAAAATGCTCTAGGTTCGGATATCATGATGGCATTTGATGAATGTCCACCATACCCGGCAGAGTACGAGTATATGAAGTCGTCCGTTGAGCGGACAAGCCGCTGGGCCGAACGGTGTCTGAACGCCCATGAAAGGCCGCATGATCAGGGGTTGTTCGGAATTGTACAGGGTGGTGAATATGAAGATTTACGCCGTCAAAGTGCAGAAGATCTGGTATCCCTTGACTTTCCAGGATATGCTGTCGGGGGACTTTCCGTGGGTGAACCGAAAGACGTCATGAACCGGGTGCTGGAATTCACCACACCTTATTTGCCAGGTAACAAACCAAGATATCTGATGGGTGTAGGTTCACCTGACTCCCTTATTGATGGTGCCATCCGCGGGATTGACATGTTTGACTGTGTACTGCCAACACGCATCGCGAGGAACGGTACACTGATGACCAGTGAAGGAAGGCTGGTTGTCCGAAATGCAAAGTATGCCAAAGACTTCAGACCGCTTGATGAAAATTGCGATTGCTATACATGCCGAAATTACTCGCGCGCGTACATCCGGCATCTGGTCAAAAGCAATGAAACGTTTGGTTTCCGCCTTACGAGTTACCATAACCTTTATTTTTTGGTAAACTTAATGGAGCAGGTCAAGCAAGCGATCCGGGAAGACAGGCTGCTTGACTTCCGTGAAGAATTTTTCGAACAATATGGCTTTAATAAACCGGATGCGAAAAACTTTTAAGGTTTAACTAATTGAAAGGGGTGAAATAAATGGGTAGCTTAGGTTCTTTATTACCAATCTTGCTAATGTTTGTCATCTTCTACTTTTTGTTGATCAGACCTCAGCAAAAAAGGCAAAAGGCTGTGCGAACTATGCAATCTGATCTGAAAAAAGGGGATCATGTTGTCACGATCGGCGGTCTTCACGGCACAATTGAAGTGCTGGAAGAAAACACGGTTGTCATCAAGTCCAAAGATGGTTCCGCATTGACGTTTGACCGCAATGCGATCCGTGAATCAAGAGAAGTATAATGAAAAGCAGAAGCGCTACCGCGTTTCTGCTTTTATTACGATTTGAACATTATTTATGACTGCCGACATTGACACCCATGATGGCTCCCAGCATACAAAGCAGCAAAAAGATACCGTGAAACAGGTATTGGGTGGAGGTGAACGTGGTTTGATAACCCAGATACTGAACCAAAAAAACGAATAAGGAAAAAAGAAGGGCGGTGCCTATACCGAGCATCATGCCTTTTTCTTTGCCTTTTTTTCCTGATAGAAAACCACCGATAAACAGGGATAAAAAAGAAAGACCGGTGGTTACCCATTTCAAAGATACCTCTGTTAGAGACGTGAAGCGCAATAGAAGAGAAAGGATCAGACTGCTTATAATAATGGCAACCAATATGGCGGCAACTCCTTTTATCATTGCCGAAAACATATGCCTTGCATTCACCTGGATTCGTCCCCCTTTACATACAAGCCTTCCTTATAACCATATTCACTGTCCCAAAAAACAGAACCGGAAAAAAGACCATTATTTATTTCAATTACCAAAACCTACGCCTCATGTTCGCTCCCTGCCATGGTCAAACTAAGGTTGACTGAAAGAAGGGAGGGACTGCAATGGAATATTATACAATTGTGTTAAGGACCATTTTCGTCTACTTTATTTTAATTGGTGTGTTCCGCCTGATGGGAAAACGTGAAATCGGAAAATTGTCAGTTCTCGATTTTGTCGTGTCCATCATGATCGCCGAGCTTGCCGTTATCTCGATCGAAGACCCCAAAGTACCGATGCTTAAACATTTGATCGGAATCTTCGTACTGTTTCTTATACAAATTTTCCTTGCGTTCCTTTCTTTGAAGAGCAAAAAAGTGAGAGAAATAGTGGACGGTAAGCCTTCAATCATTATTGAGAACGGACACATAAACGAATCTGAAATGAAAAAGCAACGGTATAATTTTGATGATTTGCTTACCCAACTGAGAGAAAACAATGTGAGAAACGTAACAGACGTGGAGTTCGGAATATTGGAATCTACAGGTAAACTTTCAGTGATTATAAAAGAGGACAGCGTGAAGACAGGTGATTCTGAAATTACTTACAGTAACCTTCCTTTGGTATTTCCAGTGATTCTGGATGGGAAAATTCAGGAAGATCACTTGAAAAAATTGGATAAAACCTCCCTCTGGCTGCGTCAGGAATTGCGAAAAATGGGGTTTAGGGACACAAAGAAAATTACGCTTTGCACAATCAATAAAAACGGAACCTTATATGTGGACCAAAAAGACGAGTAAGCAGTCTCCCTTTTGGGAAGCTGCTTTTATACCCATCGCTTAATAATGGGCAACTGCCTGAGATCGTCTCTTTTTATGAGCCGAAAGAAAAACAGGGTTGTGAGGTAGAGAATTCCGGTAAGTAACAAACTGAAAAGGATGCCAGGCACTTTTGAAAACTGTGGAAAGATATACGTATAAATAAAGTGGGAACCAAAACCAGTGATCAGGATCGACATTAAACCAAAGATAAAATCCTTTGCTTTTATAGAATAGCTGATGGCTTTTGCGACGCTTGCAAAATGAAGGAGCGTAACGACAACGATTCCTAGCACAATGGCCAGTGCGACTCCCATAATCCCAAACTCTGGCCGGGTGGCAAGTGCAAAGATGGCGGCAAGCTTGACGACAGAGCCAATGAGGCTGTTCATCATCGCCGCTCGGGCCAAATTCATGGCCTGCAGCACAGCCTGCAAGGGACCTTGAAAGTAAAGAAAGAAAAACAGTGGGGTCATCACCTTCAAATAGCTCGCCGAGGCCGGTGAATCATACATTAGATCCATAATGGGAACAGCATACACGTACATCACCACAGCAGCTATGCCCCCGGATAGCATGGAAAGTCGCAAAGCCTGATTCAGCCGATGTTCAATCAGGCCATACTTCTTATTGGCGTTGGCTTCGCTGATCGCAGGAACAAGTGAAACGGATAACGAAAATGTGATAAATGTAGGCAAGAATAACAAGGGAATAACGTAACCGGCCAGTTCCCCATACTGCCTGGTGGCTGCGATTGCACTGACTCCGGCGAAGGCGAGACTTTGTGCGACCACAATAGGTTCAAAAAAGTAAGAAACCGACCCGATCAGCTGGCTTCCGGTTGTAGGAAGGGCAATGCCAAGCAATTCTTTCAGCGTATCATGCCCGCTTTTCAACTGTTTGAAAAAGCCTTTTCGCACTTTCATGTTTTTTTTCAACTTAAACATGGAAAACATATAAAGGAGAGAAGCCAGTTCTCCGATAATTACGGAGATCATGGCTCCTGCCGCTGCAAATTCAACACCATAGGGTAGAAAAAAGCTGGTTAAAAGTGCAACAAGAGTAATCCGCACAATTTGTTCAATCACCTGTGAATAGGCGGAAGGACGCATGTTTTGCAGCCCCTGAAAATAGCCTCTCAGTACAGAAGATACGGCAATGATCGGAACCACGGGTGCAATTGCAATTAATGGATAAAAGGTTCTTTTGTCTGTAAAGAAATAGTGAGATAATATAGGAGCGGCTACCATCATGGCCGTTGTAAAGATAATGCTTAATACCCCTGTGATCGCAAGAGAGACGATCAGCACTTTTTTAATTTTCTTACGGTCTCCTTTTGCATCCGCTTCGGCAACCAGTTTGGAAATCGCAACCGGAAGGCCCATGCGTGTTAATGTAATGGCAAGCAGCATGGTCGGCACTGCCATCATATACAAACCAACGCCTTCCTGGCCCATGACCCGGGCCACCACAATGCGATTAATAAAACCAAGGATCCTTGTGATCAGTCCCGCCAGTATGAGAAGGAGAGTTCCCTGGATGAGTGTTTGTTTTGACATTTTTGGGCCCTACTTTCTTTTCAGAAATGAAATCGACCGTCTGGCATCTGTGTAACCCATTTATATGGAGAAAAGGGACAAAGCATGACAAGTAGTTTCGTTCAAAAAAGAGAAAAAACGAGGTGAAAAAACGGTGAATGCCACGTCGTTTGAAGAGTTACAAGATCAGGTAGAACCCGCGTTAAAAAGCAAAACCGAAGAATTTCACTTTCTTGGCTATGAGAGCGTCACAAGCGAAGAAATCTGGGATTGCGTCATACAAAAAGCGCAAAAGAAAAAAGTGGAAGTAAGGCTTCACGTTCTTGTAGGTTTGATTCTCAATTTATCGTTGACCGATTTTATGAATTGGCTGACGCTTGAAGCCTATAAAAGGGATGTAAAATAAGAGGCCATTGCATCGTGATGGTTTCTTTTTTTTCTGTGGGGCAGTTTTTCAGGAAAAACAGGGATTGTGTAAGTTTTTACAAAGTTCACCTTATGAAATTGACAGAAAAAAACATCAGTCGATATAATGGGGAAGGTTGGACTCATTTTACATAATGGCTTCATTTTGTTTGAAAAGCAGTGTAGCAGCATGAAGGAGGAAAGGGATAATGGTAAAAAAGAACAGGATTGCCACGTTTATATTAATCCTGGCCGCTTTTGCGGTATTAATCGGTTTCACCACACCGCAAATCGTGAAAAACATTAAACTGGGTCTTGATCTGCAAGGCGGGTTTGAGGTTCTTTATCAGGTAAAACCGGCAAAAAAAGGCCAAAAGATTGATAATGATGTGTTAAAAAGTGCTGTACAGGCATTGGATCGCAGGGTGAACGTACTCGGTGTATCAGAACCAAATATCACCATCGAGGGTAAGGACAGAATCCGTGTCCAGCTCGCAGGGGTGAAGGATCAAAACAATGCCCGTAAGCTCCTTTCCACGAAAGCACAGCTGACGTTCCGCGATGTAAACGATAAAGTTTTGCTCGACGGTTCCGACCTTAAAGGCGGCGGTTCAAAAGTTACATATAACCAGCAAAACCAGCCGATTGTCCAGCTTACGCTGAAAGACGGAGACAAGTTTGGTGAAGTAACAAAAAAAGTGATGAATATGGGGCCTGGGCAAAATCAGCTGGTCATCTGGCTCGATTATGAAAAAGGCGATTCCTATAAAGCGGAAGCCGGGAAAAAAGACCCGAAATTCATTTCTGCTCCTTCTGTAAACAGCGTTCTTGACCAAAAACAGGTTGTCATTGAAGGGCGCTTTACACAGGAAGAGGCGCAAAATTTAGCGGATATTTTAAATGCCGGAGCACTTCCGGTTAAATTGAAAGAAGTATATTCCACTTCTGTGGGGGCGAAGTTTGGGGAACAGGCGCTGCATGATACAATCTATGCGGGCTTTATTGGAGTAGCTATCATTTTCCTTTTCATGCTCCTTTATTACCGGATCCCTGGTCTTGTTGCCGTAATTACCTTAAGCATATACATTTACTTGATCCTGCTTATTTTTGACTGGATGAATGGCGTCCTGACCCTGCCGGGTATTGCAGCACTGATCCTCGGAGTTGGAATGGCTGTAGATGCCAACATTATCACGTATGAACGGATCAAGGAAGAACTAAGAAGCGGCAAGTCGGTGATGAGTGCGTTTAAAGCCGGAAACCGCAGATCATTTACCACAATCTTTGATGCGAACATCACAACAATCCTGGCCGCAGGAGTGTTATTTGCCTATGGTACAAGTTCAGTTAAAGGGTTTGCATTGGTACTTATCATTTCAGTGCTTGCCAGCTTTATCACAGCCGTGTACGGCTCCCGGGTGTTCCTTGGACTGCTGGTTAAAAGCAGATGGCTTGATAAAAAGCCAGGGTACTTCGGCGTGAAGGAGAGTGAAATCAGTGAGCTTTAATTACGACTTTGTCAAACACCGTAAGATATTCTTTATTTTCTCTTCAATTATTACCGTGCTGGGGATTGTATCTCTTTTGGTCTTTGGCTTAAACTTGGGCATTGATTATGAGAGCGGATCGAAGGCTGAAGTCCAGGCGAAGACGTCCATAAACGCAGAGGATCTTTCTGACACGCTGAACAGTGTGGGGCTGAAGCCTGAAGAGATTCCGGTGCTCGCAGGACAAAACAACCAGCGTGCGTCCGTTGCATACAACAAAGTTTTATCAAAGGATGAAATTGCAAAGTTTAAAACAACGATAAAAGACAAATATGGAACAGAACCGAGTGTGAGTACGGTATCTCCGGTGGTCGGCCGTGAATTGGCCAGAAATGCCTTGATTTCCGTGTTGATCGCTTCGGTGGGCATCATCATTTATGTCGGCCTCCGCTTTGAGTTCCTGATGGCCCTCGCTGCCATTATTGCGTTGCTGCATGATGCCTTCATGATTATTGCGGTATTCAGCTTCCTTCGTTTGGAAGTGGACCTTACGTTTATTGCGGCAGTACTGACCATTGTCGGTTATTCCATCAATGATACCATCGTTACGTTTGACCGAATCAGGGAGAACATGAAGAAGACGAGAATCAAGAACAAAGACGTTCTCGCCGGAGTGGTTCACGACAGCATCAAACAGACGCTTACCCGTTCTATCAACACAGTACTGACCGTATTGGTGGCAGCGGTGGCACTTTGGATCTTTGGAAGTGAATCCATCCGCAACTTCTCGATCGCTCTATTTATCGGTTTGATGTTCGGTATGTATTCTTCCATCTGTATCGCTTCACAGCTCTGGTTCGTTTGGAAGGCCAAACAATTAAAGAAACGAAACTTCAAGCCGGCAGACAGCCAGGCATAAAACAAACAATTTCATTATAGATTTCATTGTCACCTCTTAACCACTTTTGTATAATGAGTAGGTTAAGAGGTGATTTCATGTTACAGGCAAGAACGCGCTGGAACCTCCTGCCCGTTCCTGAAGAGCAGGCTTCTGCCTTATCTTCTGCATTAAAAATACCGGAACTGGTGGCAAAGCTGCTGGTTTCAAGAGGGATGGAGACCGTTGAAAGTGCAGAGCGCTTTTTATACAGCGGCCCGCAAGCATTTTATGACCCATTCATGCTGGATGGAATGAATGAAACAGTAAACAGGATTAAAACGGCCATAGAGCAAAATGAAAAGATTTTGATCTTTGGTGATTATGATGCGGATGGTGTCAGCAGCACATCTGTAATGGTATATACATTAAAGGCTTTGGGAGCCGATTTTGAATTTTACATACCCAACCGTTTTACAGAAGGATACGGACCGAATGAGCCTGCCCTCAGATGGGCGAGGGAGCAAGGTTTTAACCTTGTCATTACAGTGGATACAGGAATTTCGGCTGTTCACGAAGCGCAGGTCGCTAAAGAGATTGGTCTTGATTTTATCGTAACGGATCATCATGAACCGCCTCCTGTTCTTCCGGGTGCATACAGTATTGTTAATCCTAAAAAACCGGGCTGCCCATACCCGTTTAAAGGTTTGGCAGGCGTCGGCGTGGCATTTAAGGTTTCCCATGCACTTCTTGGAGAAGCACCGCTGCACCTGCTTGACATCGCCTGTATTGGCACAATTGCCGATCTGGTGCCATTAGTGGACGAGAACCGGATCATTGCCAGGGAAGGTATTAAAGCACTGGAGAGAACCACCAAAAAAGGATTAAGAGCGCTGCTTGAAGTGGCCGGATTAAAGGATACGGTTTTAAACGCAGAACATGTCGGTTTTGCGATCGGGCCCAGGGTAAATGCCGCCGGCCGGCTGGATTCCGCTGTTCCTGCAGTTGAGCTTTTTACAACAGAGGACGAAGAAGCGGCAAAGATGCTCGCATCAGAAATCGATCAATTAAACAAAACCCGCCAGTCGATCGTTTCCGAAATTACGAAAGAAGCTGTTGAGGAAGTGGAACAGAACTTCCCTCCGGAGGATAATGCGGTTCTTGTGATCGCTAAAGAAGGCTGGAACCCGGGAGTAATCGGCATCGTGGCTTCACGTTTAGTGGAGAAATTTTATCGTCCGACGATCGTGCTAAGCATTGATTCAGAAAAAGGCCTGGCCAAAGGATCAGCAAGGAGCATTGAGGGCTTTGATATGTTCGAGAATCTGTCACTGAGCCGGGATATCCTTCCTCATTTTGGAGGGCATCCAATGGCCGCTGGTATGACGCTTGCAGCAAGTGATCTGGACGAATTGAGAAGCCGACTGAACCGCCAGGGCCGGGAGCAGCTGACAGAAGAAGATTTTAAACCGGTGACGGCCATTGATCTTGAATGTTCTCTGGATGAAGTTACCATTGAAACGATCGAGCAGATGAACAAGCTTGCGCCGTTTGGGGTCAATAATCCGACACCGCGGGTCTTGATTCCCGATGTGAACATCAGTGAAATTAAAAAGATTGGCAGCCAGTCCAATCACCTGAAAATCCAATTCTCAGATGGGAAGCATAAGCTTGATGCCATCGGATTTCACAAAGGTGAATTGATGGATGAGCTGAGCTATCATTCTCCGGTATCAGCTGTCGGAGAACTGTCCATTAATGAGTGGAACGGTTACCGAAAGCCGCAGCTGATGCTCAGTGATCTTGCTGTGAGGGAATGGCAGCTGTTCGATCTCAGAGGATTAAGAGATGCACAAAAAAAATTGTTCTCTCTTCCTGAAAGCAAAGTGCTGATTATTGCGTTTGAAGAAGAGACAATGAAACACCCGGCTTTTTCGGAGCTTCAGGAGAGGATTTACCTTTATCCCCAACAAAAGGATCAAATGAATTTTGCCGGTAAATATGTTGTTTTTCTTGATGTGCCAAAAACAAGAGAAGAATTTTTTTATCTTCTTGAAAGCAATCCGGAGCCTGAACGAACCTATGTTATTTTTCATCAGGAAAATGACCAGTTCTTTTCATCTGTTCCGACGAGAGAGCAGTTCCGATGGTTTTATGCATTTTTAACTAAACGGAAGTTATTTGATGCCTCGCGACACGGGGAAGAGCTGGCCAGGCTCAAGGGATGGTCAAAAGAAGCCGTGCCTTTTATGTCAAAAGTGTTTTTTGAGCTGGACTTTGTTACAATAGAAAATGGTGTTATTACGATCAAGGATCGGCCTGAGAAAAAAGACTTGAAGCATTCAACTACATATAGGAATAAACTGGAGCAGGCTGCAATTGAAAACCAGCTCGTCTATTCTTCCTATCAGGAATTGAAAAACTGCTTCCATCAGTCAAGGAAAACCCATCAGGCATAGATACAGGAGGAAAAAAGAAAATGGACTACAAAAAATATATATCCGTGGTGGAAGATTTTCCGCTTGAAGGTATTCGATTCAAAGATATTACAACCCTGATGCAGGATGGCGAAGTGTATGCCAAAGCAGTGGATGATATCGCAGAATACGCAAAGGATCGAAATATTGATGTCATTGTGGGTCCTGAAGCAAGGGGCTTTATTGTTGGCTGCCCGGTTGCTTATAAATTGGGGCTTGGCTTTGTGCCGGTTCGAAAAGATGGAAAATTACCGCGTGAAGTGGTAAAAGTAAGTTATGGACTTGAATATGGCAAGGATGTGCTTACCATACACAAAGATGCCATTAAGCCCGGCCAAAGAGTATTGATTACGGACGACCTTCTGGCAACAGGTGGCACAATTGGTGCGACTATTGAATTGGTAGAGCAGCTTGGCGGTGTTGTTGCCGGCATTGCATTCATGATCGAACTTACGTATTTGGATGGACGCGAAAAGCTATCTGGCTATGATATCTTTACGTTAACGCAATATTAAGATAGAAAGGGTGCTCTCTGTAATGGAGTACTCTTTCTTTTTCATATAGAATTGTAAATAAAGGAAATTCGACATTTTTCGTTTTTTACTTTACAGCTTCACGTTTTTTCAAGATAATAGAAGCACTATACAATTTTGACGTTAGGTGATTTTCATGACGATAGAAGAAGTATTAAAAAATGCAGAAAGCTATCTTTCCCAGGAAGATATTGAATTCTTGCGAAAAGCTTACGAATATGCAAAGGATGCACACGAAGGCCAATTCCGCAAATCGGGAGAGCCGTACATTCAGCATCCAGTTGAAGTGGCTGGTATTCTGGTCGATCTTCAAATGGACCCAGTCACAGTGGCTGCGGGTTTTCTTCATGATGTGGTGGAAGATACACCTATAACGCTGAAGGATATCAGCGACCGGTTTAATGAAGAAGTAGCCATGCTTGTTGATGGAGTCACCAAGCTGAAGAAAATCAAGTTTAAGTCAAAAGAAGAACAGCAAGCCGAAAATCACCGAAAAATGTTCGTAGCAATGGCCCAGGATATTCGCTGTATTTTGATTAAACTAGCAGACCGCCTGCACAATATGCGCACATTGAAGCATATGCCAAAAGAGAAACAGATTCAAAAAGCAAATGAAACCCTTGAAATTTTTGCGCCCCTGGCCCACAGGCTTGGTATCTCTACCATTAAGTGGGAGCTTGAAGATGTTTCATTGCGGTATCTGAATCCACAGCAGTACTACAGGATTGTAAACCTGATGAAGCAAAAGAGAGCGGAACGTGAGCAATATGTCGAAGAAGTGATGAGTGAGATCAACAGCCGTTTGTCAGAAGTGCAGATCAAAGCTGACATTTCAGGACGGCCAAAGCACATCTACAGCATTTACAGAAAAATGGTCAAGCAGAACAAACAGTTTAATGAAATCTACGATCTGCTTGCGGTCAGGGTAATTGTACACAACATCAAAGACTGCTATGCAGCTTTGGGTATCATCCATACGGCATGGAAGCCTATGCCCGGGCGTTTCAAAGATTATATTGCGATGCCAAAAGCCAATATGTATCAATCTCTTCATACAACGGTTATCGGTCCAAAAGGCGATCCGCTTGAAGTGCAAATCCGTACCAGTGAAATGCATCGTGTGGCAGAATACGGGATTGCCGCCCACTGGGCATACAAGGAAGGCTCCAAGAAAGCCCCGGTTAACACGTTTGAAAATAAGTTAACCTGGTTCCGCGAAATTTTGGAGTGGCAGAATGATGTGGCAGATGCGGAAGAGTTCATGGAATCACTGAAAGTGGATCTTTTCTCGGATATGGTGTTTGTCTTTACTCCAAAAGGGGATGTAATTGAGCTTCCTGCAGGCTCCGTGCCGCTGGACTTTGCCTACCGGATCCATACAGAGATCGGAAACCGGTGTATAGGTGCGAAGGTCAACGGAAAAATGGTGACGCTTGATTACAAGCTGAAGACCGGCGACATTATTGAGATCATGACGAGTAAGCATTCCTACGGACCAAGTCAGGACTGGCTCAAGATTACGCAAAGCTCACACGCGAAAAATAAGATCCGGCAGTTTTTCAAACGGGAACGCCGGGAGGAGAACGTAGCCAAAGGCAAGGAATTGATAGAGAAGGAAGTTATTGGCCGCGGATTTGACCTTAAAGATGTTTTCACACAAGAAAACATTCAAACGGTTATCAGAAAGTACAATTTTTCGAACGAGGAAGATATGTATGCCGCTGTCGGATACAACGGCATAACTGGAGCCCAAATTGCAACAAGACTGACTGATAAGCTTCGCCGGAAAAAAGATCAGGAACAGGAAAACAAGCAGCTTCTTGATGTGATTTCGGAATCCAAAAGTCTGCCGGCACCCAAGAAAACCGACTCAGGCATTGTTGTCAAAGGCATTGACAACCTTCTGATCCGTCTTTCCAAATGCTGCAATCCTGTGCCGGGGGACGAAATTGTAGGCTATATTACAAAAGGCAGGGGTGTTTCCGTACATCGCATGGATTGTGTGAATGTAACGACCGGAGATGCTCAGGTCAGACTGCTGCCAGTAGAATGGGAAGGCAGCATTGAAAAACCGAAAAACTATAATGTGGATATTGAAATCAACGGGTTTGACCGCCGGGGTCTACTGAACGAGGTCCTTCATGCTGTAGGCGAAACAAAAACCAATATTACTGCTGTTTCGGGAAGATCCGACAGAAACAAGATGGCGACGATCAGTATGTCCATTTCCATACAGAATGTGAACCATCTGCAAAAGGTAGTCGAACGGATCAAACAAATTCCCGATATATACGCGGTACGCCGTGTCATGCAATAAAGAAACAAAGGAGAGCGACATGCGAATAGTTTTACAGCGGGTAACAGAGGCTTCTGTTACCGTAGACGAAAAAGTCGTGGGCCAAATTGGCCACGGCTTGTTGCTCCTTGTCGGAGTAACGCATGGAGACACAGAAAAGGATGCGGAATTTCTTGCTGAAAAAGCGGCCAATCTTCGGATTTTTGAAGATCAACAGAAAAAAATGAATCTCTCGTTGCTCGATGTCGGGGGATCTATTTTATCCGTTTCGCAATTTACCTTGTACGGTGACTGCAAAAAGGGAAGGCGGCCCAACTTTATGAATGCTGCCAAACCTGACCAGGCCAGAACGCTGTATGAGACGTTTAACGGAATGCTCAAGGAAAAAGGCATTACGGTTGAAACCGGCATTTTTGGGGCGATCATGGACGTGACGTTTACGAACAGCGGCCCTGTCACTCTGATCCTCGACAGCATGGAATAAAACTTATAAAACCTTCACCTTTTGGAAAAGCTAAAAAAAAGGTGAAAGGAAGATTTGGATGCGCAACGGAGAAAAAGGAGAACATGTACATGCCCCTGTGAATCAACTGATGGGCATTGAATTTCATGATTTTATCCAAAAGGAAGCTTCATCAAGCAATATGGAACTGGCCGAGGAATTTGGAGTTCCGCTTCGCAGCGTGATCAGCCTGCGCAAGAAGATGAGGCGATAGCCATTTTTGAAAAAATTTCGGAAAAAAATATTGACATTGTTCTTCAGGATGCGTAAGATAAATAACAATTCAATGAAATGACCAGTGACGGAGAAAAGTAGGTAAACCCCACATGGCCAGAGAGGAAGTGCCGCAGGCTGAGAGCACTTCTGCATGATGATTTAGTGAAAGACACTCCTGAGGTTTCAATTCGAACGGAAAATGAACCATACCCCAGTAGAGTTGGACGCATGCAGGCGTTACTTGCATTTGAGCGGAAGCGTATGCTTCAACCAGGGTGGCACCGCGGGTATGTAACTCCCGTCCCTATTATTATCACGATAATAATAGGGACGGGAGTTTTTTATTTTTCTAATCAAATGAAAATGAATGATGACTGATACAAGGAGGATGGGCGATGGGATATCAAATTCCAAGAGGAACACAGGATATTTTACCGGGAACCGTTGAGAAATGGCAGTATGTAGAGAACAAAGCAAGAGAGATTTGCAGCAGGTATAACTATAAGGAGATTCGGACACCAATCTTTGAACATACCGAACTCTTTTTGAGAAGTGTCGGGGACACAACGGATATTGTCCAAAAAGAGATGTATACCTTTACGGACAGAGGAGAAAGAAGCCTTACACTTCGGCCGGAGGGAACGGCAAGCGCAGTGAGATCCTATGTGGAAAACAAACTGTTTGGGCTCCCTCATCAGCCGACCAAGCTATATTATATCGGGCCGATGTTTCGCTACGAGCGGCCCCAGGCAGGTAGATACCGTCAGTTCGTTCAGTTTGGAATCGAAGCCATGGGAAGTGACGATCCATCCATCGATGCAGAAGTAATGGCGCTGGCCATGGATGTTTATAAAGAACTTGGGTTAAAACGTCTGCGTCTGGTTCTGAACACATTGGGTGATAAAGAGAGCAGGAAAGCGCACAGAGATGCGCTCGTCGCTCATTTTGAACCACGTATCGGCGAGTTTTGCCATGATTGCCAAAACCGTCTGCAAACCAATCCCCTCAGGATTCTGGACTGTAAGAAGGACCGTGATCACGAACTGATGAAGACGGCTCCTTCCATTCATGATTATCTGAATGAAGAATCAAGAAATTACTTTGAAACAGTAAAGTCGACGCTGACAGCGATGGGTATTGATTTTGTGATTGATCCGACACTTGTTCGAGGATTGGATTATTACAATCATACCGCTTTTGAGATTATGAGTGATGCAGAAGGCTTTGGTGCGATTACAACCTTAAGCGGCGGCGGCCGATACAACGGATTGGCTGAAGAAATTGGCGGACCGGCTACACCGGGAATCGGATTTGCGATGAGCCTTGAACGTTTGCTGCTGGCCCTTGATGCAGAAGGGGTTACACTTCCCATTGAAGATTCACTGGACTGCTATCTGGTCGCGATGGGAGAATCGGCAAAAGAGAAGGCACCATCCATTCTGTATCAACTCCGTAAAGCAGGCTTGAAAGCAGACAAAGACTATATGGATAAAAAAATGAAAGCCCAGTTTAAAGCCGCAGACCGGACAAACGCCAAGTTTGTTGCCGTGCTGGGTGACGATGAACTGGCCAATGGAGTCATCTCCGTGAAAGAGATGGAATCCGGTAATCAAACTGAAGTTGAGCTTGAAGAAGTAACACAATATATTTTGAAGCAAATTTGAGGAGGAGTTTCAGCATGGCAGAAAGAACGCATCATTGCGGAATATTGAATGAACAGCATGTCGGAGAGGAAGTCATCCTTAACGGATGGATGCAGAAGAGAAGAGATCTTGGAGGATTGATTTTCATTGATCTTCGCGACCGTTCGGGTCAGGTACAGGTAGTCTTCAGCCCGGAGGTGTCCAAGGAAGCGCTCGACATTGCTGAAAGAGTAAGAAGCGAATTTGTGTTGAGTGTAAAGGGGACTATTGTTTCCCGTTCGGAAGGAACCGTGAACGAGAATGTACCAACCGGCAAAATTGAAGTTTTGGGAAAAGAACTTCAAATCATTAACAGTGCCAAAACGCCTCCATTCTCCATTTCAGAGGACAATGACATCAATGAAGACGTTCGCCTGAAATACCGCTATCTTGATTTAAGAAGGCCGGCCATGCAGGATACGATGAAACTCCGCTATCGCATTACAAAAACGATTCGCGATTTTCTTGATGCTCAGGAGTTTATGGAAATTGAAACACCGATGCTGACAAAGAGTACACCTGAAGGAGCACGTGACTATCTTGTGCCAAGCCGTGTGCATCCGGGTCACTTTTATGCTCTTCCTCAGTCACCGCAACTGTTTAAACAGCTTTTGATGGTTTCTGGATTTGAACGTTACTTCCAGGTTGTCCGCTGTTTCCGTGACGAGGATTTGCGCGCAGACCGTCAGCCTGAATTTACTCAAATTGACATTGAAACATCTTTCCTCGGTCAGGAAAAACTTATGGCTATGATGGAAGAATTGATGGTACAGCTTGCTCAGGAAGTCCGCAGCTTTTCGGTTCAAACGCCGCTTCCTCGTTTAACTTATGCAGAAGCGATGGACCGCTATGGATCAGACAAACCTGACACTCGTTTTGGAATGGAGCTGCTTAACGTTTCCGAGCTCGTAAAATCATGCGGTTTTAAAGTTTTCGCTTCAACAGTGGAAGGCGGCGGAGAAGTTAAGGCGCTGAATGTAAAGGGCCAAGCAGCAAACTATTCTCGTAAGGATATTGATGTTCTCACCGATTTCGTCAAGCGGTATGGAGCCAAGGGCCTTGCGTGGCTGAAGCTGGAGGAAAACGAGCTGAAAGGCCCGATCGCCAAGTTCTTCAATGAAGAAGAACAGCAGGGATTGATTCAGGCTCTTGAAGGAGAAGCCGGGGACCTGTTCCTGTTTGTGGCTGACAGCAAGCAAGTAGTGGCCGATTCTCTTGGAGCACTTCGCTTAAAACTCGGTAAGGACTTGAACCTGATTGATGAAAGCCAGTTGAATTTCCTTTGGGTGGTAGACTTCCCGCTTGTTGAATTTGACGAAGATGCAGACCGCTATGTCGCTCTTCACCATCCATTTACGATGCCGAAGGATGAAGATCTAGAGCTCCTTGAAAGCAATCCTGGAGAGGTTCGTGCGAAGGCCTATGACTTGGTGCTGAACGGTTATGAACTTGGCGGAGGATCTCAACGTATCTATCAAAGAGACATTCAGGAGAAAATGTTCAAAACCCTCGGATTTACAGAAGAGGCTGCAAAAAAAGAGTTTGGCTTCCTCATGGATGCCTTTGAATATGGAACGCCTCCACATGGGGGAATAGCACTTGGATTGGACCGTCTCGTCATGATTCTGGCCGGTAGGAACAACCTGCGCGACACCATTGCTTTCCCGAAAACAGCAAGTGCCAGCGACCTTTTGACCAATGCTCCATCCACCGTCAGCGAGAAGCAATTAAACGAACTTCACCTGGCTGTAAAACTTGGTGAAGAAGCTGGACAAAAGGCATAGGAAAGAAGTTGACACTGTTAGAAAATTTAAATAATGAGGGTGTAGTCTCTTGTCTTACCCTATTGGATGTGATATGATTTATTCCAATAAGAGTCCTGATGTGTTCGTTAATACCGAATGTTTTGAGCCAACACTTTTTAATCGGGAGCTGGTGTTTTGACAAAGCGTGCACGCCTCCTTGCAGGGGACGCATTAATTGCCGAACAGGGCACCCACCTGCGAGAGCAGGTTCAAAACTTAGGAAGTGACGGCACAGTTGGGACTCTCATCAGCATTATTTAAAATGAATGTAAATAACAGCCCGGACGAATGTCCGGGTTTTTTGCTGTTTTTTGGCTTTGCTTATGAATAACAGTTGTACTCATTGTAAAAATGGGATATCCTTTTTAAGGACTAATGAAAGTGCGATTTTTGAACCTATAGGGGTTGTGCTGTGAAACAACTTCTTTTTATAGAAAGGAGAAAGTCAAATGTTACATCAATTTTCCAGAAATGAGCTGGCCATCGGAGAAGACGGGCTGGCTGCTTTAAAAGGAAGTGCCGTAGGGATTCTGGGCATAGGAGGGGTAGGATCATTTTCAGCCGAAGCGCTGGCAAGAGCAGGTATCGGCAAACTGATTCTCGTAGACAAAGATGTAGTGGATATCACTAATGTGAACCGGCAGATCCATGCGTTGCTCTCCACGGTGGGCCAATCGAAAGTAGAGCTTATGAAACAGAGGATTGCAGATATTAATCCGGAGTGCGAAGTTATCGCACTTGAAATGTTCTATACTGAAGAAACGTACGAACAATTTTTTGACCATGATTTGGATTTTGTTGTGGATGCTTCAGATACGATTACGTACAAAGTTCATCTCGCCAAAGAGTGCCTGAATCGAAAAATACCGATCATTGCGAGTATGGGTGTGGCCAACAAGCTGGATCCAACACGGCTTCGCATCACCGATATTTCCAAAACCAGCTATGATCCAATCGCCAGGGTGGTGCGTCAGCGCCTTCGAAAAGAAGGAATCCATAAGGGAGTCACTGTTGTGTTCTCGGATGAAATTCCTGTTCAGATCAGAGAAGAAATCCGGGAGAAAATTGTGCCGGAAAATGCGCCGGGAATCAGGAAGGCAAAAATGCCTCCATCCTCAAACTCCTTTGTTCCGTCGGTTTCCGGATTGTTTATGGCCGGACATGTTGTAAACACCTTACTTGAAAGCCATCAAATCAAGATTAACCGAATGCATTAAAAAAAGAAGGGCTCACATGAGTCCTTCTTTTATTTTGCAAGTTTTTCCAAGTTTCCGTTCTTATCCATGCGGAAGCTTTGGTTGTCGCCGGCATCATCCTGCAGGAGAACCATTCTTCGGGCACGATCCATGATTTCCAGGAGTGCCTGGTAGTCTTCTTTCATTCCAGCGAATTCTTTTTCAAGTGTGTTCAGCTGCGACGACAATTTTTGGTTTTGGTGAAAAAGGTCCTCATTCTGGCGCTTCAGGGCTGTATTTTCATCCTCTATACGCCCGCTGGCAAGACCGTTACGGTTAATATCAGAAAGATAACGAATAACTTCATCAAGCGTTAATGACTGTTCTTGAGATTGATAGGTTGTTTGAACCTCAGGAACAACCGGCTGATAGGATGGTTCCTGCAAGGAACTTTGTATAGCCGGAGCCGTATACGGCGTTTTAAAGAACTCTTCAGGATGATATACTTCATCATCCGCAGGCTTTGGCGGTTTAACGATGGTCTTCGGCTTGTTTTGCTGTCCCTTGGCAAGGGCTCTCTGTCGTTCCTTACGCTGTTTTTTTGCAATCTTTAACGCTTGTTCGTATTTTTTACGGACAATGGCATTCCAGCGAAAGCCGACAGCAGCGCTTGTGCGTTCAAGTTTATCGCCAACCTCTTCAAAGGCATGAAGCTGTGTGCTGCCTTCTCGGACATGGCGCAATACCGTCTCGGCAAGCAGAAGATCATCTTCCTCTGACCAGGCGTCCTGTCTTATTTTCATCATATATATCCTCTCCTTGAATCATAAAGTACGAGTTTATGTTTTCATTTTGAGCAAAAGAAGAGGATTCTATACGTCATTTCAAAAATTTGCTAGTTTGCCTTAACAGAGTGATAGATTTAGGTTTCTTTGCGCTTCCGGTCATTAAAATAATCAAGCCGCTTCTGAATATTTTTTTCAAACCCTCTTGGTGTGGGATCATAAAATTTCTTGTTCTTTAAATGGTCAGGCAAGTATTGCTGGACCACATATCCGTCCGGGTAGTTATGAGGGTATTTATATTCCTTGCCATGTCCAAGCTCGCTCGCACCCTTGTAATGGGCATCACGCAGGTGGATGGGAACCTGGCCGCTCTTTTCATTTTTAACAGCTTGCATGGCTTTATCGATCCCCATGATGACCGTATTGCTCTTGGGAGCTGTTGCAAGGTAAACAACGGCTTCCGCCAAAGGGATGCGTGCTTCGGGCATTCCGACAAAATCCACTGCGTAGGCTGCAGCCTGTGCAACGAGAAGAGCGTTTGGATCTGCGAGTCCGATATCTTCTGCTGCATGAACGTAGATTCTTCGGGCGATAAATCTTGGATCTTCGCCTGCATAGATCATTTTGGCCAGCCAATAAAGGGCGGCATCCGGGTCAGAACCCCGGATACTCTTGATGAATGCCGAAATCGTATCGTAATGATTATCGCCCTTCTTGTCATACTGCAGCACGCGCTGCTGAATGCTTTCTTCCGCGATCCCGAGGGTGATGCGGATTTTCCCTGATGAATCGGGTTTGGTGGTGAGTACGGCCAGTTCCAGTGCATTCAAGGCGGTCCTTGCATCACCATTTGCGACAGAGACAAGATGGGAGAGGGCGTCTTCCTCGAACTCAATGTTGTATTTTCCGTAGCCCCTCTCGGTATTTTCGAGTGTCCGGAGAAGAACGTTGCGGATATGGTCATCGGTCAGGTGTTCAAACCGGAACAGCCTTGACCTGGACAGCAGGGCGGGATTGATTTCGAACATGGGGCTCTCTGTGGTGGCGCCGATCAGAATGACAGTGCCATCTTCCACAAAGGGAAGCAGCGCATCCTGCTGGCTTTTATTGAACCGGTGAATTTCATCGATGAACAGAACTGTTTTCTTCTCGTCCATGACCAGCCGTTCTTTGGCTTCCCCGGTTACCCGTTTGATGTCTGCCACTCCTGATGTAACAGCATTCAACTGCTCGAAGAAGGCAGATGTGGAATTGGCAATGATTTTGGCCAGCGTGGTTTTGCCAGTGCCTGGTGGGCCAAAAAATATCATGGGTGTCAGCTGATCCGCTTCAATGGCCCGCCGCAGTAGTTTCCCTTCGCCAACAATATGGGATTGTCCGATAAATTCCTGTATGGATCGGGGGCGCATCCGGCTTGCAAGCGGCCCCATGGTTTTATTTTCATAAGATTGATGGTCACTGAATAAATCCATAATTTCCTCCTGTACTAATGAACCTTAACCCGTTATGACTGGTAACCAAAAGGTACTATACCGGTCATTTGAATGCAAGAATTAGCTTTTTCGTGCTATAATAGTTTGGGTTTATGTGCAAAAATGGACAAACGGAAGGAAATACTAATGAAAATAGTTAATCCCGATGCAAAGCCTTTCTTTGTCAAATGGTTCGTATTTTTTATGGGACTCGTTCTCTTGTCATTTGGCGTCTCGCTGATGATTAAAGCCAACCTCGGAAGCGCGCCCTGGGACGTTTTACATATTGGTTTGTATCATCAATTCGGATTGTCGATTGGCACCTGGTCCATCATAATGGGGTTCCTGATTCTTGGAGCTACTTCCTGGCTAACGAAAAAATGGCCGCAGGTGGGCGCTTTTCTTAACATGATTTTTGTTGGGATTTTTATTGATATCTTTATGGCTATTCCCTTCTTCAAAACACCCGAGTCGGTCATTGGCGCGATTGCCATGCTTGCGGCAGGCCTTGTTATCAATGGGTTTGGAATGGGATTTTACATCGCATGCGATTGTGGTGCCGGTCCCCGTGACAGCTTAATGCTGGCATTAACGGAGAAAACGGGAAAGAAAATTTCACATATCCGGCTGGCGATGGAACTATTTGTTTTAACCGGAGGTTGGCTGCTTAAAGGGCCGATTTCACTTGGAACCATACTGTTTTGTGTCACGATCGGGAGCATTGTAGGATTTACACTTCCGGTTTGCAGAAAAATCGTTAATTATTGGATAGAACGGAGCGTGTATTATGAAAATCTCAACAAAAGGACGATACGGGTTAACCATCATGATGGCTTTGGCAAAAAAGCAAGGTGAAGGGCCGATTGCTTTAAAATTGATCGCAAAAGAGCATAATTTGTCTGAGCATTATTTGGAACAGCTGATCTCTCCGCTTCGAAACGCGGGTTTAGTTAAAAGCATCAGGGGAGCTTACGGCGGCTACATTCTGGCTCAGGATGCCAAAGAAATTACGGCAGGTGACATTATCCGTGTGCTTGAAGGCCCGATTACCCCGGTGGAACTGATGGATGATGAAGAGCCGGCAAAGCGGGATCTCTGGATAAAAATCCGCGATGCCGTCAAGGATGTTCTTGATAATACAACCCTGGATGATTTGGCAAACTATGAGGGAGATGCCAGCCAGGATGCATACATGTTTTATATCTAGTCAACTAAGAAAGAAGGTGGTCTAAATGGACCTTATATATGTAGACCATGCCGCCACTTCTCCGATTCACCCCGAAGTGGTTCAGGAAATGATGCCTTATTTTACGGAGTACTTTGGAAATCCTTCAAGCATTCACCAGTTTGGCAGAAAAACACGCCAGCTTCTGGATGAAGCAAGAAGAACGGCTGCGAAAAGTATTGGTGCAGCATCCAATCAGATCATGTTTACAAGCGGCGGAACCGAGGCGGATAACGCGGCCATTTTCGGGGTTGCCTATGCCAACAAGGAACGCGGCAACCATATTATTACTACTCAAATTGAGCATCATGCCGTGCTTCATGCATGTGAGGAACTGGAGCGGCAGGGCTTTGAGGTAACGTACCTTCCCGTTGATGAAAAGGGAAGGATTTCATTTCAGGATGTGAAGGACGCACTGCGTGAGGATACCGTGCTCGTCACGATCATGTATGGCAATAACGAGGTAGGTACGGTTCAGGATATCCCGGCCATTGGGGAACTTCTTGAAGGCCATCAGGCCTATTTTCATACCGATGCGGTTCAGGCATATGGCGTTCTGCCACTGAATGTGGATGAGCTGAAGGTTGATCTGCTCAGCATATCAGGACATAAAATCAATGGCCCAAAGGGGACCGGTTTTCTTTATATCAGGGAAGGCGTCGCGATTGCACCTTCATCCTTCGGCGGAGAACAAGAGCGGAAACGCAGAGCAGGAACAGAAAACGTGGCAGGGATTGCCGGCCTGGCAAAGGCTATTTCTATTATGATGGAACAAGGTGCAGAGAAAGCTGCTGCATATCTGGCGTATAAGGAAGCAATGATTGCAATTTTAATAAAAGAAGACATTAATTTTCAGGTCAATGGCGATCCGGAGCATGGACTGCCTCATATTTTGAATGTCAGCTTTCCTGGCGTGAAAACAGAAGTGATGCTTGTTAATCTTGACCTCGCGGGAATTGCAGCATCGAGCGGTTCAGCCTGTACTGCAGGTTCGGTGGAGCCGTCCCATGTTCTTACGGCGATGTTTGGGAAGACAGAGCGGACAAAGAATTCGATCCGTTTCAGCTTTGGTTTAAACAATACGATGGAGCAAATTGAGAAAACAGCGTACGAGACAGCAAAAATAGTGAAACGCCTGCAAAAATGAGGTACACTCTCATTTATAAAGAAAGGGGGGTGATGAAATGTCAACAAGACACGAAAAATCACCTGCAGAAACAAGAGTCGTCATCGGGATGTCCGGTGGGGTCGACTCCTCTGTTGCGGCATTGATGCTTAAACAGCAAGGATATGATGTAATCGGCATCTTTATGAAAAACTGGGATGATACCGACGAGTTCGGGGTCTGCACCGCCACTGAAGATTACAATGATGTCATTGCTGTAGCCAACCAGATCGGCATACCTTATTATGCGGTCAATTTTGAAAAAGAATATTGGGACAAGGTATTTACCTATTTCCTTGAAGAATATAAAGCAGGAAGAACACCAAATCCTGACGTGATCTGCAACAAGGAGATCAAATTTAAAGCATTTCTGGATCATGCGATGAGTCTGGGGGCTGACTTTGTGGCAACCGGCCATTATGCGCGTGTAGCCGAACAAGACGGCGAAGTAAAAATGCTGCGCGGCGTGGACGAAAACAAAGACCAAACCTATTTTTTGAATCAGCTCTCCCAGGAACAGATTGAAAAAGTAATGTTTCCGATCGGAGAATTGAACAAGCCTCAAATCCGTCAAATGGCTGCAGAAGCAGGATTGGCAACAGCCAAGAAAAAGGATTCCACAGGAATTTGTTTTATTGGAGAACGTGATTTCAAAGATTTTCTAAGCAATTATCTTCCGGCAAAACCCGGTGAGATGCGAACCCTTGATGGTGACTTCAAAGGAAAGCATGATGGTCTGATGTACTATACCATTGGCCAGCGGCATGGCCTCGGGATCGGTGGAAGCGGCGAACCCTGGTTTGTTGTCGGCAAGGATTTGACCGAAAATGTTTTGTTTGTGGAGCAGGGCTTTGATCATGAATCGCTCTACAGTGAGAGCCTGACCGCTGTTCAGCCAAGCTGGATGAGCAATAAGCCAATGGAAAAAACATTCCATTGCACAGCAAAATTCAGATACCGGCAGCCGGATAAAGGAGTAACCGTTAACCTTCTTGATGACGGAAAGCTGCATGTGGTCTTTGATGATCCACAACGTGCGATTACACCCGGACAGGCGGTTGTATTCTATGATGGAGACATCTGCCTTGGCGGTGCCACCATCGATGAAGTAATCAAAAACGGCGAACCTATTTCTTATCTGTAAAAAGATAAAAACCAGTCCATGTATGATCGTGGACTGGTTTTTTCTTCAAGAACAAATTTTTGTTATACTTTAAACAGTATAAGGATTCAGGAGGAAACAAGTGGAACAGGATTATTTAAAAAAGGGAAAACTGGAAGAAACCGCACGAAAACTGGAACAGCAGATTGAACAGGAGCCGGATAATCCGGTCCTTTACATCAATTACGGAAACCTGATTTCCGCTGTTCATGAGTATGAAAAAGCTATTGCTTTTTTTGAAAAGGCGCTTCAGCTTGATCCCGAGGCAGGTACAGCATGGTACAGCATGGGGATCGCGCTCTATGAGCTTGAACGGTATCCGGAGGCAGCACACTGTTTTCAGCAGGCATTGCATAAAGGAATCCAGGAAGGCGATGTCTATTTTATGCTCGGCATGTGCTACGTTCAGAATAACGAACAAAGGCGCGCGCTTCCGCACTTTTTGCGTGCCACAGAACTGGACAGCAATGACGTGGAATCACTATTTCAGTATGGACTCTGTCTCGCTCAGATGGAACGGGTCAATGAGGCTGTAGACGTGTTTCAAAGGGTGACCGCAAAAAATCCAAAGCATGCGGATGCGTTTTATAACCTTGGAGTAGGCTACGTCTATTTTGACAAACCGCAGGAAGCACTCGAGGCTTTTAATCAGGCGCTGTCTATCCAGCCGGATCACTACCTTGCAGCGAATGGCAAAAAAAATGTGGAAAACTTACTGAACTAAGAGCTGGTTTAATGCCAGAATTATTATGAAGTCAGGAGACAAATGATGGATAAACAGTCTTCTTTCGATTTATTCGATGAACAAGCAAAATATGTAAAGGGAACGTTGATTACAACTATTTTTTTTAATAAGGAAAACCTGTACACCGTAGCCCGCATACGTGTTCATGAGACGAATGAGGCGTATGACGAAAAAGAAGCCGTCATTACCGGGATCCTCCCGCCGCTTTACCAGGATGACCGTTATATTTTCTTTGGGCATTTTAAAGAACATCCAAAGTACGGCAAGCAATACCATGTAACGCAATTTCGCAAAGACATACCACAGACGAAGGAAGGTATGGTTCAATATTTATCGGGCGATTTGTTTCATGGCATTGGCAAAAAGACGGCACAGGCCATTGTGGACCATCTGGGAGAAAATGCGCTATCTTCCATTCTGGAAAATCCCGATGTTCTCAATGGAATTCCGCAGTTGAATGAGGAAAAGGCGAAAAACCTGTACGATGCTCTCGTTGAACATCAGGGTCTCGAACAAGTGATGATCACTCTGAATCCCTTTGGTATAGGACCTCAGCTGTCCATGAAAATTTACCAAACCTATCAGGAAGAAGCCCTCCATAATATCCAAAACAATCCGTATCAGCTCATCTACGATATTGAAGGCATCGGTTTTCAGCGGGCAGACGAACTCGGAAGAGGGATCGGGCTGTCCTATAACCACCCTGAAAGAATCAGAGCGGGCTGTCTTTTTGTTCTTCAGGAAAGGGGAACCGATGCAGGGCATGTTTATCTGCCTGCAGACTTTGTGCTGGATGAAGTGAAAAAATTGCTGACAAATGGGGAAGCGCCTATTAGTGACAGCGATATTTTCCGTGAAATCGAAGCGCTTCGGGAAGACAAAAAAATGATGATGGAAGAAGACCGGCTGTATTTGCCGTCTCTTTACTTTTCCGAAAAAGGGCTGGCTGAATCGGTAACAGGAATTGCCGGACAGGAAGAATATAAAGAAGCGTTTCCGCAGGCGGAATTTTTAAAGGCGTTAGGTGAGCTTGAAGAGCGGCTCGGTATTCAATATGCCCCTTCGCAAAAACAAGCGATTGAAACGGCCATTTTTTCGCCGCTTATGGTTCTTACAGGAGGACCTGGAACCGGGAAAACAACGGTCATTAAAGGGATCGTGGAAGTCTATGCGGAGCTTCATGGCGTTTCGCTTGATCCAGCCTCATATAAAAAAGATGAGCCGTTTCCGGTGCTTCTTGTTGCCCCGACCGGGCGTGCCGCCAAACGGATGTCGGAATCAACAGGCATCCCGGCATTCACCATCCACAGGCTGCTCGGCTGGAAGGGCGGAGCGGGCTTTGAACATACCGATGAAAATCCGCTTGAAGGCAAACTCCTGATAGTGGATGAAATGTCCATGGTGGATATTTGGCTTGCGCATGCCCTTTTTAAAGCAGTGCCCGGAAATATTCAAGTGGTGATTGTGGGAGATGAAGATCAGCTGCCTTCTGTCGGTCCCGGCCAGGTATTACGCGATTTCATTTCTTCTAAAGTCATTCCGACGGTTGAATTGAAGGATATATACAGGCAGGCCGAAGGGTCTTCCATCATTGAACTCGCTCATCACATGAAAAACGGTGTTCTTCCAAACGACCTTGCAAAGAGAAAGTCGGACAGAAGCTTCTTTTCATGCCAGACCCATCAGGTGATGGAAGTGGTTAAGCAGGTGTGTCAAAACGCGCGTCAAAAGGGATATACGGCCCGGGATATTCAGGTACTAGCCCCCATGTATCGCGGGAACGCGGGCATCGATATCCTGAATCAAAAACTGCAGGAATTATTTAATCCGCCTTCACCGCAAAGGCGCGAACTAAACATCCAACAGGTGGTTTATCGGGTCGGGGATAAAGTGCTTCAGCTCGTTAACCAGCCGGAAGACCTTGTGTACAACGGGGATATGGGTGAAATAGTATCGCTCATTTATGCTAAAGAAACAACGGACAAAGAAGACCAGCTCGTTGTGGCGTTTGATGAAGTGGAAGTGGTTTATACACGCTCTGATTTTCATCACATTACTCACGCCTACTGCTGTTCCATCCATAAATCCCAGGGGAGCGAATTTCCCATTGTCATCATGCCTGTTGTAAAAAGTTATTTCCGTATGCTGAGACGGAATTTAATTTATACCGGCATTACAAGGAGTCGGGAGTTTTTAATCCTGTGCGGGGAAGAATCTGCTTTTGAACTGGCAGTCCAAAGAAATGATGAAGCGTCCAGATTTTCCCGTCTGAGAGACCGGCTGACTCAATATCAGATGGAAAACCTTTCAAGCATGAATCCCTGACAGAGGTGGGATGATAAGGATGTTCGGAAGGGTGGGGGTTACTTTGCGAACATTTTCATTTTTAAAAGGGAAAAAAGCTGTTCTTTCGGCTAACCGAAAAACCATCGGCAAAGTCGAAGATATACTGACAGATTCAAGGGGAAATGTGCTGGGCTTCATTTTATGCGGAAACAGCCTTTTCTTCCGGAAAGCGTATCTGCCGTATGAGTCAGCCAGGATTCAGGAGGAGGACTCCGTTCTGCTTTGCAGCTGCAGACCATCCAGGGTGCCTTCCTATTCTAAAGGAACATTCCGGATGGAAAAACATCCTTGCTGCCTGCTGAAGCAGGCTCTCTTATCCAAGGATGGAGAGACAGAAGCGGTGGTTGAGGATGTATACTTTTCAAAAGATTGGGGCAGGATTGTAGCCATTGAGGTATCAAAAGGATTGTTTTCGGACTGGACGGATGGACGATCGCTGATTTATTCGCATGAGCCGTTGCATATCGGGAAGCAGTCACTTTTTGTACGATAGTGCTATAAAGGAGGACCCCACATTTGAAATGCCCCAACTGCAGCCGTAAGGATATCGGCAAGATCGGCGTTAATCAGTATTATTGCTGGAACTGCTTTATTGAATTATCCATTGTAAATGGCATACTGTCCCTTCACCAGGTGGAAGAGGATGGCAGCTTGACCTCGCTGGATGATCTGTTTGAGGATCAAGATTTGTCCTACAAGGCGGATGTCCAATAAGCAGGCTAACTTGATAAAAGGGTTGGTGACTTCAATGAACAGCTATATAAAACCCGTACTTGCTCTCGGTCTTTGGGCAGCTATCTACGGAATGAAATCCCGGAAAAACGGGATGAGCTTTATGGGGATGGATGATATGCTGTCCTCAAAACGCGTACGACGACTGCGTAAAAGACTGGCAAAAGCCATTTATTAATGAAAAGAAAGTCCATGCTTAGAAGCATGGGCTTTTTTGATGGGTTGAGCTTTTCCTTTTCTTACATGAAAAATGGTCAGGAGGAAACAATAAGGGGGGAGGTGATACCATGCAGCGGGAGAATTACATAAAGTGGATCATCCGTTTATCTCTTCTCGTTTTGCTGTTTCTTTGCGGCTGGCTGCTGTTGAAACTGGCCCCTTTTTGGGTTCCTGTTCTTACGATTCTAAAAGCCGTGCTGTTTCCTTTTTTTATTGCCGTTTTCATCACCTATTTACTTCATCCGCTTGTGGAAATACTTCATCGGAAGGGCATGCCGCGCAGCTTATCCATTTTGTGCATTTACCTGCTTTTTTTCGGCGGAACTGGTTATGCCCTATACAAAGGAATACCCTATATGATCCTTCAGATCAGGGAATTGGCGTCCAATCTTCCCACCATATCAAAAACGTATCAAAGCTGGCTGCTTGAAGTGGATCATCATACATCAAGCCTTCCGAAATCCATTCACCTCAGAATTGAGGATTATATTCATTCAGGTGAACGTTATTTGCAGAAAAGCGCAGCCAATGTCATTGGCTCTATTAAAAAACTTGTGGATTATTTTTTTGTACTCATCATTATTCCGTTCCTTGTTTTTTACTTTTTAAAGGATATTGACGGCATTAAACGGGTATGCTGGTACTTGACGCCGCAGAAGTGGAGAAGAGAAGGAAGACAGGTTCTCAAGGAAATTGATGGTTCGCTGGGAGGTTACATCCGGGGGCAATTATTGGTGGGAACGCTTCTTGGGGCTGCTGCTATGCTTGCACTGTGGCTCGCTGGTATGCCGTATCCCATTATATTGGGGATTATTATTGCTATCACGGATATTATTCCGTATTTTGGGCCCATTCTTGGCGCTGTACCGGTCATCTTCATCGCGTTTACCATTTCTGTTAAAATGGTTCTCATTGTTGCCGGCATCATGCTGGTATTGCAGTTCATCGAAGGAAACATTTTGGGTCCGCTGATCGTGGGGAAAAGCCTTCACATCCATCCCGCATTGATCATTATGGCGCTGCTGGCTGGCGGTGAAATCGGAGGGGTGGCCGGGCTGATCCTGGCTGTGCCTGTGTTTTCAATCATGAAGGTTATTATTGTGCATATACGGAACCACCGGTTGCAAGCCAAGATTGACAAGATGCCCTAGAAGGAATTATACTACTGCTAGATAAAGCAAAACGATGATGGAGATAAGTATGTTTTGACCCTTTTCCAAGAGAGGAAACCCCCGGCTGTAAGGTTTCTAAAAGGAAAGAACAGAAAGCTACTCCCGAGTGCAGTTAATCCCTGCCGGTGAAACCCCGTTACGGTTTACATAAGGTGATGATTTCGGTGTTCGGCTTAAATCATAACCAGGGTGGTACCGCGTGATAACAACTCTCGTCCCTGATGCAGAATCAGGAACGGGAGTTTTTTATTTTGGCAGAACAGGGCGCTACCGCTTTTTCTAATAACGAAAGGAGAGTGGAAAGATGAAAACTTTAACGTCTGCTCAAGTAAGACAAATGTTTCTTGATTTTTTCCAGGAGAAGGGCCACAGTGTGGAGCCGAGCGCTTCCCTTGTGCCTTATGAAGACCCGTCACTTTTGTGGATCAACAGTGGGGTTGCTACCCTTAAAAAGTATTTTGACGGCCGGGTGATTCCGGAAAACCCGAGAATCGTTAACGCTCAGAAATCAATCCGTACGAATGACATTGAAAATGTGGGGGTTACCGCACGCCACCATACGTTCTTTGAAATGCTCGGAAATTTCTCCATCGGTGATTATTTCAAAGAAGAGGCGATCATCTGGGCCTGGGAATTCTTGACCAGTGAAAAATGGATCGGTTTTGATTCAGAGAAACTATCAGTCACTATCCATCCGGAAGATGATGAAGCCTATGAGCTTTGGAACAAAACCGTAGGGGTACCGCCAGAACGCATCATTCGTTTGGAAGGGAACTTCTGGGATATCGGAGAAGGGCCAAGCGGACCGAATACAGAAATTTTCTACGACCGAGGAGAAAAATACGGCAGTGATGCAAATGATCCTGAGTTATACCCGGGTGGGGAAAATGACCGTTACCTCGAAGTATGGAACCTGGTGTTTTCCGAGTTCAACCATAATCCAGACGGAACGTACACACCGCTTCCAAAGAAAAACATTGATACCGGAATGGGACTCGAACGGATGGTCTCTGTTATTGAGGACGTTCCAACGAACTATGACACGGACTTGTTTATTCCGATCATTCAGCAAACGGAAAAGCTTTCTGGCAGCAAGTATGGCCAATCAAAGGAAGCGGATACCGCGTTCAAAGTGATTGCTGACCATATCCGTACCGTTGCCTTTGCTGTATCTGACAATGCACTTCCATCAAATGAAGGCAGAGGGTATATTCTACGCCGCCTGATCAGAAGAGCCATTCGCTTTGCCAAGCAGATTGGACTTGACCGGCCGTTTATGTTCGAACTTGTTCCAACCGTAGCAGATATCATGGTGGACTATTATCCGGAAGTAAAAGAAAAAGTGCCGTTTATCCAGCGCGTCATTAAAAACGAAGAAGAGCGATTCCATGAAACCATCAATGAAGGACTTGCGATCCTTGAAGAAGTCATCAAAAAGGAAAAAGCAGCCGGAAGCAGCACAGTTTCAGGTAAAGATGCCTTCAAGCTTTATGATACGTTTGGCTTCCCGTTTGAACTGACTGAAGAATATGCTGCAGATCATAACATGGAAGTCGACCGTACAGGATTTGAAAAAGAAATGGAAGGCCAGCGTGAGAGAGCCCGTTCGGCACGTCAGGATGTGGATTCCATGCAGGTGCAATCCGGTGTGTTAAGCGACATCAAAGCACACAGCGATTTTGTGGGCTATGACGAAGAGCGGAGCACATCAAAAGTATTGGAAACCCTTCAAAACGGAGACCGCATCGATATCCTTGCCGAGGGAGAAGAAGGCCAGGTCATTCTTGACATTACTCCGTTTTATGCGGAAAGCGGAGGCCAGGTTGCTGACCAAGGCACGATTACGGGCGAAGGACTGGAGCTGTTTGTTAAGGATGTTCAAAAAGCACCGAATGGACAAAATCTCCATACCGTCGTTGTAAAACAAGGAAACCTTCGCAACGGAATAGAAGTTGTCGCTCAGGTTGATACTGAAAAACGTGCGGCTATTGTGAAAAACCATACGGCTACCCACCTGCTGCATCAAGCGCTGAAGGATGTTCTCGGTACTCATGTGAACCAGGCAGGTTCCCTAGTGGCACCTGGAAGGCTTCGATTCGACTTTTCCCATTTCGGCAGCATTTCACAGGAAGAAATCGAGAGCATTGAAGATATTGTCAACCAGAAGATCTGGAAGACCATTTCTGTGGATAAAATGCAAAAGCCGATTGAGGAAGCAAAAGCGATGGGAGCGATGGCCTTATTCGGTGAGAAATACGGAAAAGTGGTTCGAGTGGTTCAAATTGGCGATTACAGCCTGGAATTATGCGGCGGCTGCCATGTGCAGAATACCTCGGAGATCGGCCTCTTTAAAATTCTTTCAGAGACTGGCATTGGTGCCGGTACAAGAAGGATTGAGGCTGTAACCGGACAGGAAGCCTATCAGGTCATGAAGGGACAAGTCCAGACACTGCGTGACTCTGCAGCTTTGCTGAAGACCAATGCAAAAGAAGTTCCGAGCCGTATAGAAGCGCTGCAGCACCAGGTGCGGGAGCTCCAGCGGGAAAAAGAGGCATTATCCGCGAAGCTCGGCAATCTCGAAGCAGGAAGCCTGATCAACGAGAAAGTGGAAATCAATGGTGTTCCGGTGATCGTGAAAAAGGTTAATGCTGCGGACATGAATGGTCTGCGCTCCATTGTTGATGATTTGAAAAATAAACTTTCAAGTGGAATTGTCGTACTTGGTGCGGTAAATCATGATAAAGTGAATATTGTCGCGGGAGTAACCAAGGACTTGATCCCAAAAGGCTATCACGCAGGAAAACTTGTAAAAGAGGTGGCTTCACGCTGTGGCGGAGGGGGCGGTGGCCGTCCGGATATGGCGCAGGCAGGTGGAAAAGACCCTGAAAAACTTGATGCTGCCCTGGAATACGTAGCAGAAGCAGTGAAATCTGTTTCCTAATCCCCCTATTAAGGGTACAATGAGGATATAAAGGGAGAAGATAGAGAAAGAGGTGTTGGTCGTGAGTTCTATGGACAAAACAATGAAGTTTAACTTTCATGACGATTCAATGGATCCCAATGTCCAAAAAGTGCTGTTTTCAGTGTATGAGGCACTTCAGGAAAAAGGATACAATCCGATCAATCAGATTGTAGGCTACCTGTTATCAGGAGATCCAGCTTATATTCCCCGCCACAAGGATGCAAGAACCATGATTCGAAAGATTGAGCGGGATGAACTGATTGAGGAACTGGTTAAATCCTATCTTGACACAAAGAAAGAGGATTCTCTCTAATGACCCGGATTTTGGGACTGGATGTAGGATCCCATACGGTAGGAGTGGCTGTGAGCGATGAGATGGGCTGGACAGCTCAGGGAATCGAAACGGTCAGAAGGAAACCGCATCAGCCCGATGAAGTTTTTGAACGTATTGGCGATTGGATTAAACAGTATGATGTGAAAGAAATTGTGGTCGGCTTGCCCAAAAATATGAACGGATCCATTGGTCCGAGCGGGGAGGCGTGTCAGGAATTTGCCAATAAGGCAGAAGCCAGGTACGGGCTACCTGTTGTATTATGGGACGAGCGTCTGACGACGATGGCTGCTGAAAAAATGCTGATTTCTGCTGATGTCAGCCGGAAGAAGAGAAAACAGGTCATCGACAAAATGGCCGCGGTTTTAATCCTTCAAGGATATTTGGACAGCCGTCAATTAAAAAAATGAGGTGATCAAATGGCAAACGAAGAAAAAGAACATATTATTATCCCAGGTGAAAACGGAGAAGAGAATCTATTTGAAGTGCTGATGACGATTGATGGCAGCACAACGCCAACCGGACATTCATACATTCTTCTTGTACCGGCAGGCGAAGATCAGGAAGATGATAGCGACGAGCAGGAAGTTTTCCCTTTCCGCTTTGAGGACAAAGGAGAAGGCGAAGACGATATCGAGCTCTTCCCTCTGGAAACAGATGAAGAGTGGCAGATGATTGAAGAAACCTTAAACGCATTTCAGGATGAAGAAGAATAAAACGACTTCGCAGCTAAAGGTAAACTTTAGCTGCTTTTTTTATGCAAATTGAACATACTAAATGACTATACCAGTACACCAGAGATTTGAAGATTCATGCTGTTTTCTGTTTCTTTATTATGGAAACTAGACATGAAAATTACTTATCAGTATAATGAAGCAGATGAAAGGGGAGAAAAAGGTGTCACAATATAATGGTGTTCCCGGCGGTCCAACAGGTTTCGGTAAGAAAAAGAGAAAGAAAAAAGTACTTACAGTCCTGGCCGTCATTATAGTGCTGCTGGCAGCGGCTGCTATTTTTGGCTATACATATATTAAAGATGCGCTCGGCCCTGCCGATGCAGGAAATAAAAAGGATGTAACCGTTGATATACCCATCGGTTCTTCTGTCTCAACGATCGGAAAGATTTTGGAAAAAAACAACCTGATCACAAGCAGTCTGGTCTTTCAGGTGTATGCCAAGACCAAAGAAAATGGGAACTTACAAGCCGGAGTCTATGACCTTAATCCTTCCATGAACATGGACCAATTAATCGCTGCTCTTAAAAACGGAAAAGTATACCGCCATCCTGAAACATCGTTTACCATACCGGAAGGATTTATTGTTCCGCAGATAGCAGAAGTGATTGCGAAAAATACCGGCAAAAGCAAAGAAGAAGTTATGAAGACGATAAATGATCCGGCATTTGTCAAAGAACTCCAAAAGCAGTTTCCTGTGATCGACAATAAAGTATACAACAAAAAAATATACTATCCGCTCGAGGGCTACTTGTTTCCGGCCAAATACGAGTTTGATGAAAAGCAACCCGATGTTAAGGCCGTCATCACAAAAATGGTGCAGAAAACGCAAAGAGTAATGGACGGCCATCAGGAAGAAGTCAAAAAGAGCGGCAAGAAACCATACGAAATTCTCACGTTGTCGTCCATGATTGAAGAAGAAGCCCAGCGGCCTGAAGACCGTCCCAAAATATCAGGCGTATTTTATAACAGGCTTAAAAAAGGGATGAAGCTTGATTCCGACCCGACGGTTAAATATGCCCGCAAGAGCTTTAAAGTGCAGGTTCTCTACAACGAGCTGAAAGTGGATTCTCCTTATAATACTTACAAGTACAAGGGGCTGCCTATTGGTCCGGTTGCTTCCCCGGGCGAAGAAGCGATTATAGCGGCATTGAATCCTGAACAAACAACGTATTACTTTTTTTATGCACGTCCAAACGGACAAGTCATCTATACAAAAACATATAACGAGCATAAAAGAATCGTTCAGAAATACCGTCATGAATGGCAGGAACGTGCAGGGAAAAGCTAAAAAGAAAACATGACAGGTTGTTTTTATGATATAATGTTTCGGTTAAGTAAGGAGGCATAGCCTTGATATCACAGGAAGTCCAGAATTATATTGAACAATTAATACCCAGTCGGGATATTCGAATTCAAAAGATAGAGGAGTACGCCAAAGAACACGGTGTACCCATTATGGAGCTCGTGGGCATTGAAGTTCTGCTGCAGCAGCTTCGGATGATACAACCCCAAAAAATACTGGAAGTGGGAACGGCTATCGGATATTCAGCGATAAGAATGGCTGAAGCCTTGCCGGATGTGTCTATCGTTACGATTGAAAGAGACCCGGAACGCTATGAGCTGGCACTTCAAAATATAGAAGAATTTGGCCTTTCTGAACGAATTGAAGTATTGTTTGGCGATGCCAACGAATTGGTCGATGAAGCCGGAAAAAAGGCACCTTATGATGTGGTCTTTATTGATGCAGCTAAAGGCCAGTATCAGCGTTTTTTTGAAAGTTATGGAGAGTTTCTCCGGCCAAAAGGCATCATTTTTTCAGATAATATTCTGTTTAAGGGATATGTGACCGGCGATGTTCATCCAGGGACCAGGAGGCTGGCTTCCCTCGTCCGGAAAATACGTTCATACAATGAATTTCTTATGAATCACAATGGATATACAACTGCGATTTTGCCAGTAGGAGATGGCCTGGGCATCAGCATTAAAAAAGATAATGAGCAGCGTTAGAGATTTCGGAAGGAGAAAGAACATGGTACAAAAACCGATTGTCATTGGGGTAGCCGGAGGATCGGGCTCCGGAAAAACAACTGTAGCGAAAGAAATTTACCGCCAGTTTGCCGATCAGTCGATTCTCATCATTGAACAGGACTCCTATTACAGAGACCAATCCGATAAAACAATGGATGAGCGCTTGAAAACAAATTATGACCATCCTTTGGCATTTGATAATGACTTATTAATTTCACAATTAAATGCTCTTTTGGAATTTCAATCCATCGAAAAACCTGTTTATGACTATACAGCGCATACAAGAAGTGATAAAATTATCCCAGTTGAACCGAAAGATGTTATCATTCTTGAAGGAATTTTGATATTGGAAGATGAGCGTCTCAGAGATCTGATGGATATCAAGCTCTTTGTCGATACAGATGCCGATGTACGCATCATCCGACGAGTGGTCAGAGATACACGGGACAGGGGACGAACACTTGAATCAGTGATCGATCAATATACATCGGTTGTACGCCCGATGCACAATCAATTCATTGAGCCAACCAAACGATATGCGGATATCATCATCCCTGAAGGCGGACAAAACCGGGTAGCCATTGATTTGATGGTAACCAAAATTCAAACGATCCTTGAAGAAAAAGCAATATTAAAAAAATGAGGCCGAGCCCTCATTTTTTGCTCGTATACTGGATGTTGCGAAGTGAAAATTTGGCAAGCGCTTTATTTTTTAGTAAGGTGTAAGCATCCACTATACATATCCGATCTATTAGACAACATATATAGTTATCAGGGTACTGATTAATTGAAGGAGTGAATACAGTATGTCAGAAGAGAAAAAGCATTATATGACACTTGAGGGTAAGCAAAAGCTTGAAAACGAACTAGAGCAATTAAAAACTGAAAAAAGAAAAGAAGTTGTAGAACGTATCAAGATTGCCCGCAGTTTCGGTGACCTTTCTGAGAACTCGGAATACGATGCAGCCAAAGATGAACAAGCTTTCGTTGAAGCGCGGATTGTTCAGTTGGAAAAAATGATTCGTGATGCTGTAATCATCGAAGAAAACAAAGCTGCCGGAGATGTGGTTTCCATCGGAAAATCGGTCAAGTTCCTTGAGCTGCCCGATGGTGATGAAGAAACGTACAAGATTGTCGGAAGTGCCGAAGCGGATCCGTTTGAAGGCAAAATCTCCAATGATTCTCCAATGGCAAAAAGCTTGCTCGGCAAGAAAGTAGGAGAGCAGGTCTCAGTTCAGACTCCTGGCGGAGAAATTAGTGTCAGAATCATAGAAGTAAAATAAATGACTCAAGGCGCCAAAGCTCAAGCTTGGCGTCTTTTTATGTTGAACCGTTTAATAATTCCTTCGCGCGACCACACTGGGAGTGAGGTGGTCTCCATGAAAAGGATCCGTAAACGAATAGTTATTGCAGGCGCTTTGTTTCTTGCCTCATTGTTTTTGCTGGTGGGGCGGCTGATTCAAATCCAGCTCATTTCTACAGAATCTTTTTCAAAGCATAACATTAATTTAATCGATGAGAGTGTCAGACAGCGAACCCATTCTTTTATGATCAATGAAGGAAGAGGCTTGCTGCTCGACCGCAAAGGCCAAATGATTTCAGCTGAATTGAAACCGGCGATCATCTTATTTCCATTTATTCAGGACCAAAAAGGCACCATGGACAAGGTGGCAAACATACTGGGAAAGCCAACCGAAGAAATCAAAAGCGCACTGAAAGACCATGAGGAGCCCTTTGTCATCGCGGATGATCAGGATCAGATCACGCAGGAGGCGATGGAAGAAATTAATGGACTGCAGCTCCCCGGTGTTTATGCTCAATACATCTCCCGAACGAAGCACTCTCCCTTTGCCGGTGCGTTGCTGGGAGTCACCGGACAGGCACCGGAATTCATTAAGAAAAAATACCCCGACAAGCTGGAAAAGGGGACAATTACCATTAATACCAAAATAGGAAAAACAGGATTGCAGCAGGCGTTTGACCCTTTTTTGATTTCTGAGGGGGAGACGAAATTAATCTATCATGTGGACCGTTCAGGTTCCCCGTTATTCGGGCTGGACGTCAAGTATTTGTCTCCATCGAATCCTTTTTACCCGGTAAGTGTTAAGACGACAATCGACAGTACCCTCCAGGGGATAATGGAAAAGGCGGTAAAAGCGAGTGGTATCAAAAAGGGAGGGGCTGTGCTGCTCGATATCGGGAAGAATGAACTTCTCGGTATGGTAAGTGTCCCGTATACGTCCGGTTTAATGAAAAATCAAATGCTGAGCCGGCATTCTCCAGGCTCTGTATTTAAAATCGTAACGGCAGCTTCTGCTATCGAGCATCAAGATCTTGCAAGCGGGAAAACATTTGACTGTAACCTCGGGATTGATGGAAAAGAGGCAAAACACGCACTTGGAACGCTTGATTTTTCAGAGAGCTTTGCCCAAAGCTGCAATCGGACGTTTGGATTGCTGGCCAATGAAATAATGAAAGAAGATCCAAAAATGATCGATGAATATTCAGGAAAGCTTGGCTTGACCGGAACATCCGGATGGAGGGGACAAGTATACCATTATCCGGATTTTGCACAGTTTCCGGAAGAAGAAACAGGAAACATATGGGGTGCTTCTTCTGACAAAAAAGTCCCGCTGGCAGTCTCGCAAACGGCGATCGGGCAAAAAGATGTTCAAGTAACACCGCTCTCGGTTGCCAACATGGTTGCGGCCATTGCACGGGGCGGCATGGTAAAGGAAGTTAAAGCGGCAACAGAAATTGAGTATAAAAATGGAACAACGTTTCTTTCTTTTTCTGATCACAAAAAGGAAAACAAGATTGAGCCCTATACAGCAAAGAAGCTGCAAATGCTCATGCGCGGGGTGGTCACCAGCCCAAAAGGAACAGGACGTGCTTTAAATGGGCTGCCGTATAAGATTGCAGGAAAATCGGGTACAGCAGAAAAGGGTGACTCCAAAACATCCAATAAATGGTTTGCTGGCTACTTTCCCGCAGACCAGCCGAAATACGCACTGGTCATTGTCGATCTGGACTATAAAGGAGGAACCAATGGGGTTCTTTCCGCTTATTCAGACATCGTAAAACAAATTTACAAAAATGATAAAAAAAATAAATAAGGCACTCGACATACGCAAAATCTCAAACTTGTCGAATTCGTTTATCGTGGTAAAATTGATGTAGGCATAGTTTTGAGGAGGTAAGTATGGGAAGAAAAGAGTACCGTTCTCGTTTTGAGAAACGAAAACAAAATCGAGTGCTAAATATAGCAATTGGAGTCGTGCTATTATTAATCGTGGTAGTGGGAGCGAGCATTTTTATAAACGGAGGCAGCAGCCAGACAACATCATCAAATCATTCAGCCGACAAGAAAGATCAATCTTCTTCTGTAAATAAAGATTCAAATAAGAACGATGATTCGTCGATCGCTGTTGAAGATAAGAATGACAGTGAGGCTGCTGATGAGAATAAGGATGCTTCCAAAAAAGAAGATAGTGAAGACAAGGATAAAGAAGCCGCTGACAAAGAAAAATCGGAAGATAAGGCAAAAGGCGGTCCTGAAGGTCCTTGGGATCCGGTTGGCACATCTCAAACCGGTGAGCATACAAAATCGTATGACAAGGGATCCTCAGACTGGAGCGAACAGACAAAAGCTCTTTCCTATGCTTCAGGAATTCCTGAAGATCAAATGACCATCCTTTGGCTGGGTAACGGCGGAGGACCGGATAAATCGGTCGGACGAGTCCTTTCAAAAGCCGACGGATCCCGATATGAGGTTCAACTTCAATGGGAAGACGGAAAAGGTTGGAAGCCAACAAGCGTAAAAAAACAATAACTGGGAATTTAGTTAAAGCCGGTGGGGAGGCGCAATGCCTTCCTCCGGCTTTTCTTATGTGTTTTTAAAAGGGTAAGAATGGAAGCGCGGTTTCGTTGATTATTGCGGATTTCTATGATAAATTGTAACTTGTAACGATTTAATTCATAGTATAGTGATAGGAATTATATATATTGTGATAAACGGAGTGAAAATATTATGGGCAGAGAGTTTATTTCACTGTTTGATGAGTGGGCAGAATCCTATGATCAATCGGTTTCAGGAAAAGATGAAGAGTATAGGGAAGTGTTCGAGCAGTATGAACACATTCTCGAAACCGTCGCATCCAAAACGACAGGAACAGTTGTGGAATTTGGAGTAGGGACCGGAAATCTCACAGAAAAGCTGTTGAAAGCGAGAAGAACTGTATACGGTATAGAGCCTTCTTTAGGAATGCGAGAAAAGACAAAAGCCCGTTTTAATGACCTTGAATTGTTAGACGGTGACTTTTTAACGTTTCCACAGCTTCCAGGTGAAGTGGACGCGATCGTCAGCACTTACGCTTTCCACCATCTCACAGATGAGGAAAAGGACTCAGCCATCCAATTATATAGCCAGATTTTAAAAGAAAATGGTAAAATTGTTTTTGCGGATACAGCATTCACTAATGAAGCCGACCGGGAGGAAAGACACCGAATTGTAAAGGAAAAGGGATACCTGAACCTACTTCAGGACTTGCAGACGGAATATTATACGACCATTGACGTGCTGGATGATCTTTTCCGCAAGCACGGATTTGACGTTTCCTTTGAAAAACTGAACACCTACGTTTGGCTGATAGAAGCTGTTAAGACCAAAAAAATCTGAACAGAAGATACTGGAGTTGTCGCTATGAAAATTGGGATTATTGGGGCTATGGAAGAAGAAGTCATCATTCTCCGCAGCCAACTTGCCGAGAGAAAGGATACAAAGCTGGCCGGATGCGAATTCTATGCCGGCCGGATCGATGGACTTGATATCGTTCTTTTAAAATCGGGTATCGGTAAAGTAAATGCAGCCATTGGAACAACGCTAATGATTGAGATGTTTAACCCGGATTGCATTATCAACACAGGTTCGGCGGGTGGTTTCCACCAGGATTTAAACGTGGGGGATGTTGTTATCTCCACTGAGGTTCGTCACCATGATGTGGATGCCACCATTTTTGGTTATGAATACGGACAGGTGCCTCAAATGCCCGCCTATTATGTACCGGACCCAGAATTAGTGTCTGTTGCAGTAAAAAGTGCGGAAAAAGTCAGTGGTATTCAAGTCGCTAAAGGACTTATCGCTTCCGGCGACTCCTTTATGAGCGATCATGACCGTGTAGAATTTATCCGGACCAAACTTGCAGGTCTTTATGCCGCTGAAATGGAAGCAGCAGCCATTGCGCAAGTGGCTTACCAGTTTAATGTCCCGTTTGTTATTATTCGGTCACTGTCGGATATAGCTGGCAAGGACGCCCGTATATCCTATGACCAATTTTTGGAAACCGCATCGAAGCATTCTGCAGAATTGATTTTATTAATGATTGAGGAGTTGAAACAGAATGGTTAAAAAAATGAATGTAGAAAGTTTTAATTTGGATCATACTAAAGTAGCAGCGCCTTATGTGCGCCTGGCTGGAACAACACAAGGTAAAAACGGAGATGTGATTCATAAATACGATATCCGTTTCTGCCAGCCGAACAAGGATCATATGGATATGGCCGGACTTCACTCCATCGAGCATTTGATGGCAGAAAACATTAGAAATCATCATGATTCTGTAGTAGACATCAGTCCGATGGGATGCCAGACCGGTTTCTATCTTTCTGTGATTAATCACGATAACTATGAAGAGATTCTCGATGTCTTGGAAAAAACACTGCATGATGTTTTAAAAGCCGAAGAAGTGCCAGCCTGCAACGAAGTCCAATGCGGATGGGCTGCCAACCACAGTTTGGAAGGGGCCAAGCAAATTGCAGAGAAGATGCTTGAGAAAAAAGACGAATGGAATAAGGTATTTGCTGACTAAGAGGAGCCTGAGCAATGACGGTTTACAAAAACATACATGAATTGGTTGGAAATACACCACTGCTTCAGCTGACCCACTTTCCGCTGCCTAATAAGGTGAAACTCTTTGCGAAGCTGGAATACTTTAATCCGGGCGGAAGTGTGAAGGACCGGTTAGGAAGAGAATTATTGGATGAAGCCTTTCGTTCGGGGAAATTAGCTGAAGGAGGAACCATCATTGAACCTACGGCCGGGAATACGGGTATCGGGCTGGCTCTTGCTGCGCTTAATCGTGGAGTCCGTGTCATTTTCGTAATCCCAGAGAAGTTCAGTATAGAAAAACAGGAAATTATGAAGGCGCTGGGCGCAACCCTCATCCACACTCCAACAAATGATGGAATCAAGGGGGCTATCAAAAAAACGGAGCTGCTCCTGAATGAAATCCCAGGTTCGTTTACGCCTGCCCAATTTTCCAATCCTTCCAATCCGACGACGTACTATAAAACACTGGGGCCTGAGATATGGAACGATTTGAACGGTAAGGTAGATATCTTTGTTGCAGGAGCAGGAACGGGAGGCACCTTCATGGGTACTGCCCAATTTTTAAAAGAAAAGAATCCATCACTAAAAACGGTGATCGTCGAACCGGAGGGCTCCATCCTTAACGGAGGCCAGTCGGGTCCTCACAAAACGGAAGGAATAGGCATGGAGTTTCTGCCGGACTATATGGACCCTTCTTATTTCAATGCCATTCATACAGTAATGGATACAGACGCGTTTTCCAGGGTGAAGGAACTCGCGCAAAAAGAGGGGATTTTGGTAGGCAGTTCCTCGGGTGCTGCGCTTCACGCAGCCTTGCTGGAAGCAGAAACTGCAGCTGAAGGCTCATCGATTGTCACGATCTTCCCCGACGGAAGTGACCGATATTTAAGCAAGAAGATTTATGAAGGGGGAATTTAAATGAAACGTAAAACAAAATTAATTCACGGCGGGATTCCAAGTGATGCAGCAACAGGCGCTGTTTCTGTTCCCATTTATCAAGTGAGCACATATAAACAGGAAGAAGTCGGAGTCCATAAAGGGTATGAGTATTCCAGAACCGGAAATCCTACCCGTTTTGCACTCGAGGAGCTTGTAAAAGACCTTGAAGAAGGAAGAAGAGGATTTGCATTTGGTTCCGGCATGGCTGCCATCACTGCAGTCATGATGCTTTTCAGTTCAGGAGACCATGTCATCTTAACGGATGATGTGTATGGCGGTACGTACCGGGTGGTGTCCAAGGTGCTGAACCGTATCGGCATTGAGTCAACACTTGTTGATACAACTAATTTGGATGCCATTAAAGAAGCAATTCAGCCTAATACAAAAGCTCTTTATGTGGAAACACCAACAAACCCGCTGCTAAAAGTAACCGATCTTAAGGCGGTGTCCCAGCTGGCAAAAGAAAGCAGCCTTTTATTGATCGTGGACAATACGTTCAGCACGCCATATTGGCAAACTCCGATCAAATTCGGTGCCGATATCGTCCTGCATTCAGCAACGAAATACCTTGGCGGACACAGTGATGTGGTAGCCGGAGTTGTTGTAGTAAATGATGACAAACTTGGTGAGGACCTGCACTTTGTTCAAAACTCCACAGGCGGCATTTTGGGACCTCAAGATTCATGGCTTCTTATCAGGGGGATTAAAACACTTGGCTTGCGAATGGAAGCTACGGAAGCCAACACAAAAAAAATCGTGGATTTCCTTTCCGGTCATCCAACGGTTAAAAAAATCTACTATCCGGGTCTTGAGAGCCATCCGCAGCACGAGATTGCCAAAGCACAATCCGGCGGATTCGGAGGCATGATTTCATTCGATGTAGGAAGTGAAGAAAAAGCAACAGAGGTGCTCAGAAAGGTTCGTTACTTTACGCTGGCTGAAAGTCTTGGAGCAGTGGAAAGCCTGATTTCTGTTCCAGCAAAAATGACTCATGCTTCCATACCGGCTGAGCGCCGTGCTGAGCTCGGTATTACCGATGGACTGATCAGAATCTCTGTTGGTATTGAAGATGCTGAAGATTTGATCGAAGACTTAAAAGAAGCACTGGCATAAAACCATAGCTGATTGGTTTAAAAACTCCCGTTCCTCTTTGGAGGAAACGGGAGTTTTTTTTCATTTATTTGTCAAAAATTACGTGTGTCCTTGTACCTGTTCTATGTTATTGTAATACAAGAGGTTAGGAGGCTGGTTAAAAGTATGGAATCAAAAGGATTGCAAGACCTAAAGCAGAAGATCCAGGACTATCAGCACTACGGGATTGTCCTATTAGGGCTAAGTTCTTTTATGTATTTGGGAACCGTCATTCCGTTCGCAGGCAAAGACGTCACCGATGAAATCGTCTGCGGAACCACATCATTAACTGGACTAGGATTTACAGCACTTATGTACTTTCAGGCAAAGCGGCTGAAAAAACAGCTGCAGGATATAGAATCATAAAACAAAAAAATGACCGGCAGCTTGTGGGCTGCCGGGCATTTTTTTGTATGAAATAATAGTCATTCTATATTGATATACCGATTAAGGTGCCTATGCAAAGAAGAATTCCAAAGCCTAAATGAAGCATGGCCGTTAATCCAAGTGAAGTGTTCAATTCTTTGGGATCCCAAGTGCGGAGACTGATGGACAGAGCTTTAATCGCCACGGGAAGTGACAAGAAAGCGAGCAGGCTCCATATAGGAAGCATAGAGATTGCTACCAGGATCAGCAACAGTACATAGGCGCCAATCATTAAAATCAAATATTCAACGCGGGCGCCGGTTCTGCCGAGCAAGCCGGCGACGGTGATTTTGTTAATCAATTTATCGCTGTCAATGTCTCTTAAATTATTGGCCTGCAAAATTGCCATAATCAAAAAGGCATTCGGCAGTGCCATAAGAACAGTACCCCAATCGACGGCAAGTGTCTGGACATAAAACGAACCGATGACGGCAAGTACGCCGAGCGTGGTGCCGGAAGCGAACTCTCCAAACCCATTATAGGCCAAAGCGTAACGAGTGGCCGTATAGAAATAGCCAATCAATAGAGATGGAATACCGATATAAAGAATAAAGCGGCCTGTGAGACCTGCCAAAACCAAGCCGATGATACTGCCGAGAGCAAAAAAGATGAGACCGGTAATATGGACTTGTTTTGGGGTCATTTCTCCGCGGTCAATAACGCCTGAAGGGCTGAGTGATCCAGGCTGGTCAGCACCTTTTACATGGTCGTAATAATCGTTGACCAGATTTGTTCCGCACTGCATAAAGACGGCACCAAGGAGTGTTAAAACAAATAGTCCCCAATGAATGCTTGTGGATTGCAGAGCAAGTATGGTTCCAAAAATAACCGGTATGATGGAAGCCGTTAATGAAAATGGCCGTGTAGAAGCCAAAAAAACTTTAGGGCTTATCATAATGTTCCTCCTTACTAAAAAACAAATAATGTAGCATAACCATTATAATACAAATGTTTGTGAAAATGTACACAATATACCTGTTCCAACGAAATTGTAATGGCAGGAATGGAATCATTTTCTTTGAGCGGAAAAACGTTATAAAATGGGTGATCTTTTTCCCTTCTTCCGCATATAAATAAATTGTTTGAAAAAAGTGGTTTACAAGTTACCAAGTTATGGTTATACTTACCGTGTAAAGAATAATCAGAATTTATAAAGGAGGTCGAACACGATGATGAGATTACAACCGATTACAGCGTCACTGCAACCTTTTTCTGCACAACTACAACTTCATGCAACACTACGTTGTTCGGCCATTGGACACCAGCTTTTTTGATTTGCGATTTTTGATAAAAAAGCGCCGCAGGCCGAATGATGCCCTGTGGCTTTTTTGCGCCCTTTTTTAGGGAAGGCTGCAGGGATCTGACTCCCTGCGGCCTTTTTTTATACAACTAAACGTGAAGGAGATGACAGGAATGATGATTAGCATTGCTTTATTAACCTGGTTTTCACTGGAGAAGGATATGGACTGTTAAATGAATATGAAAGGGGGAATGCCCAATGATTACACTGAACTTGTTTTTTGGAACCATTACGCTATCGTTTCAGGGTAAAATGAACAGCCAAAATGAATTGATTCATCAGCAGCATGTAAAGAAGATGTACCAAGAAACTCAAGAGAAATTGATGAACAATGTTCACATGTATTAAAACCCAAACATGAAAAAATGAATGAAAAAGGAGAGGGTAGGAATGATGAAGCGAAAACTGGTATTTCTGAATTGGATGGTAACAGAGAAAGATACGACCTGAAAGGGTAAGAAAGCAGGAAAGGAGGAGTCTGTATGCTGACATTGAACCTTTTCTTTGCTACGTTGACCATTTCATTAAGGAAGAATGAAAGAACATACAAAGATTATGTGCATCAACAAAATGTGAACGAATTGTTCGAAGCGGCCCATACAAAGGCTGGCGAGGCGAACTATTTAAGATAAATGAACGGCAAAACCGCCCATGCAAAATGATTGCAGGGCGGTTTTTTTACGGTATGATGAAGATAACGACTTTGGTAAAGAAGGAGGAGAGTCAGCCATGAAAAAAGACATCCATTGCTGTGCAACGTGTGTAAACTTCAAGGCTTCACGGACGGATAACGGAATGAAATATGAATGTGTGAGACTGGGGTTTGATACGCAGCCTTCCTATAAATTTAATTGCTGGGATCCGAAGGAACATGTTAAAAAGTGGCTGGAAAAGTAGTTACCAGCCCCTTCCTGCGCCGCCTCCGCCGGATGATCCACCTCCGCCACCCCGGCGTCCCCCGCCTCCACCTCCACCTCTTGAAAGCATGGAAAGAATCATATAGGTGAGGAAACCATTAAAGAATTTGATGTCCAAAAAGATAATGGCCACGATAATGATGATGTAAAACCAGGAAAAAGGGTCCTTTTTCTTCTCCTCGGTCCTGGACGGGGGAGCATCCTGTCCTTTGTATTCTTTTTGTATTTCTTTGACCAGGGCCTGATACGTATGGGTAATGGCCTCATCGTTTTTTCCTTGCTTCAAATAAGGAACTGCATTTTCATCAAGAATTCTTCCAGCTTTGCCATCTGGAATCGCTCCTTCAAGGCCATACCCCACTTCGACCCGGATTTTTTTCTGCGAGAGGGCCAAAACAAGCAGAACACCGTTATCCGCTTCCTTTGTTCCAAGTCCAAATTTCCTGAAGGCATCATTGGCATACGTTTCAATCGGTGTATCACCAATGGATTTAACGGTAAGAACAGCAAGCTGTGCACTTGTCTGATCTTCCAGCTGTCTTCCCTGGGACAGGAGCTTCGACTTTTCCTGCGGGCTAAGCACGCCTGCATGATCCTGTACATAAATGTCTCCCTCTGGCTCCGGTATCGCATCAGCAGATACCGGAATGGCGGTTGTTAATAATGAAAAAACAACAAACAACCCTAGTAAGAGGGAGAATTTTTTGGGAATCATCAGCTGTTTCCTCCAAAATCAACTTTTGGAGGCTCCTGTGCATTGGCGCTGGCCTTAAAGTATTCTTTTTTATCAAATCCTCCAATCCCTGCAATTAAGGCTCCTGGAAACCTTTTAACTTTTTTGTTATAGGAAGCAACTTTTTCATTATAGTCCCTTCTTGCCACAGCAATTCGATTTTCTGTACCGGCAAGCTCATCCATCAGTTGGGTGAACTGCTTATCTGCTTTTAAGTTTGGATATCTTTCCTGAATCACAAGCAGGCGGCTAAGGGCACCGGTCAACTGGTCGTTCGCCTGGGCTTCATCCTGAGGGGATTTGGCCCCTGCAAGACGTGCACGGGAATCAGAGATATCTTTAAGAACCTCTTTTTCGTGGGAGGCGTAACCTTTAACCGTGCTGACGAGGTTGGGCACCAGATCAACACGCCGCTGAAGCTGGGTTTCAATCTGGGAATAGGACTGGTCCACATCTTCTTCGCTATTTACGAACCCGTTGTAGCTGGTGAAAAACAGAATCACAAGCACGGCAATAATAAGAACGGGCCATAGCCAACTTTTTTTCATTTGTACACTCCTCAATTCTATTTGGATATTTTTTATTTTTCCCCTATCCTATGATTTAAAAACGGAAAATATGGCGGGTGATTAACATTCCTTGGACATGGGTATATACCACTATAGACAATTATTGAATTTACTAAAGGAGGAACTAATCCATGAATGACGATCAGACACAAGGGAAATTAGACAAGCTGAAAGGCGAGGCGAAACGGGGACTCGGCAAACTGACAAATGATGAAACAACAGAGGCAGAAGGCAACAAGGACAAAATGAAAGGCGAAGCACGCGAGGGTGTCGGTGATCTGAAAGAGAAGGCAGCAGACAAAGTAAATAAAGTTTTTGATAACAGAAGATAATACTATAGAGTACGGATGAGGCAAAAGGGCGAAACGTCTTTTTGCCTCATTTTTTATGGGGATCCTCTTCTTTGAAGAGGATTTTTATATGAAGAAATGCCCAAGCTTGCTGGACATTCTTCCTACAAAAGATCTCTTTTTCTATATTTGCATTTACTTAAATTGACAAAATTATATAAATATTCAAAGATTAAGTATCTTTAATAATTGGGAGGTTGTTCCATGTATCGTCCGTGGTTTAAAAGGTTTGCTGCATTCTTCCTTGCCCTCTTAATCTTCCCAGCGCTGCACACACATGCAGAGGGACAGGAGCGTTTAAAAGTTGTTTCTGATATTGCCTTATCTGAAAGACTGCATGAAATTGTTCTGGACAGTCCGGCTCTGGGAAAACAGACTCCTCTGCGCGTGCTCCTGCCACAAGGTTACGATGAACATTCAAAGGAAAAGTACCCCGTGCTTTACATGCTTCACGGCTGCTGCGGTGATTATAAATCCTGGACCGTTGCAGGGGATATTGAAAATATGACAAAGGACTTGCCTCTCGTGATCGTGATGCCTGATGCGGGCAGAGGCGGAAGCTATTCCAACTGGTACAATAATGGAGCTTATGGAAAGCCGGAGTGGGAGACCTATCATATCAATGAACTCATTCCCTGGGTTGAGCACTCCTACCGGGTGAAACATACAAGAGAGGGACGAGCCATTGCTGGGTTGTCCATGGGAGGGTTCGGTTCCTTGTCATATGCAGCCAGACATCCGGATTTGTTTCTGGCTGCCGCTTCTTTTTCAGGCGTGGTGAATACAAATTTAGATCCCGACTTCCTGGACAAGACGATTTTTCAAAATCAGGAAAATGTGCCTCCGGGCACTGTCTGGGGAGATCGTGCGAACCATGAAATCATATGGAGAAGCCACAATCCGTGGGATCTTGCCGAAAATTTAGCAGGTATGGATTTATCGATTTATACAGGCACAGGTGAAGCGGGCGGTCCCTTGGACGGCGGTGTAGCCTCCCCGGTTGAAGAGATTTGCTACAGCATGTCCACGAGCATGCACAACCGGCTGGAAGAGCTCGGCATTCCGCATGATTGGAACAGCTACGGACCCGGTTCTCATACATGGGGATATTGGAAGCGGGATCTTGCGCAAACAATGCCCCGTTTTATGACGTTGTTTGAGCATCCTCCAAAGGCTCCGCGGCCCTTTTCATATAAATCGGCAGAATCCTCATTTTCCATTTATGGATGGAGAGTCAAAATGAACAGAAAAGCAGAAGAGTTTGCTGAAATCAACCAAGTAACAAAAGCAGGATTTTTAATAACTGGTTCAGGAACCGCGGAAATTAAGACAGCATCCTGGTATCATCCACAAAAACGATACCTCGTTAAAATGCATGGTAAAGGAAATCATAAGACAATGATCTTAAAGCCGGATCATAACGGAAAACTAAAGTTCAATGTAAAGCTTTCAGTTAATCCATTAAAGGAAGAACAAAACACAATTGCGGTCATGATTCGAAAGCTAGACTAAAAAAAAACCGCCCTCTTTTCAAAAGAAGAGGGCGGTTTGTATGTGCACTTATAATTTTATGGAGCTTTTCTGAAGAGCCCATGTCTTCTTCCAGGCGTTTTGTGCGACCATTAAAAGAACGAAGGCACAACCGCCAATCAATGAATATACAATGAAACCGGAAGCATAAGCGCCTGAAAGTTCCTTCAGTGAGCCAAGGATAATTGGAACAAAGAAACCGCCAACCCCGCCTGCAGCCCCTACAATTCCGGTAATCACTCCAATCTCGTTTTTAAACCGTTGAGGCACCAATTGAAAGACGGCACCATTACCCATGCCAAGGCAGGACATGCCGGCAAATAGCAAAAAGGTGGCTAATGAAAGGGAAGGAAGCTGGCTGACACCGAGCATACACAACGTCACGCCAATCAACAAATAACTCAAAAGCCGGACCCCTCCGATCCGGTCGGCGATCATGCCGCCAATCGGACGGACAATGCTGCCCGCTGCGACACACAATGTAACAAAATTACCGGCTGAAACGCTTGACAAGTGATATTGATCAACGAAAAAAATACTTAAAAAACTGGTCAAGCCTACAAATCCGCCAAAGGTAACACAATAAAGAAGGCAAAAATACCAGGTATCTTTTACTTTGAGCACGTTTAAATAATCTTTGACCGGCTTAGCAGCAGGCTGAGAGGGAGCATCTTTGGTTATGAAAAGATATAAAACCAGCGTGCACAGCAGTGGAATGAGTGCGATGCCCATGACTCCGTTCCAACCATAGTGTTCGGCAAGCCTTGGACCAAAAAGTGTGGCAAGCAGTGTTCCGCTGTTTCCGGCTCCTGCAATGCCCATTGCCACCCCTTGAAGGTGCGGAGGGTACCAGCGGCTTGCCATTGGCAAAGCGGCGGAAAAGCTCGCTCCCGCTACACCAAGCAAGAGGCCAATTCCATACAGTTCGGCAATATGTGTTCCCGATAACCAACCCCATAAAAGAGGAATGGTGGTTACCAGCATTCCTCCAACGGCGGTCTTCCTGGGGCCGATTCGATCGGTGAGTACACCAAACAGAAGTCTGAATAACGATCCGCTCAAAATAGGGATAGCGACAATCAGCCCTTTTTGCGAAGGGGAAAGCCCAAAATCCTTTGTAATATAGACGCCCAGAGCACCAAGGAGCACCCAGATCATAAAGCTTACATCAAAATACAAAAAGGAACCTAACAGTGATGGGGCATGTCCGTGACTTCTTAACTCTTTTAGTCTCATTCATCTCTCTCCATTCCTGATTTTTCTTTTTAGTCTACGGTTCTTTTTTCTGCTTTGCTTTGTTAATGGAAGAAAAGGTAACAAACTTTTTTAACTAATAAAATATTCCAGGCAGAGAAAAAAGTATGTCAGTTTTTCTTACATACAATGAGAAATGATTCCAGTGGTTGTGGTACCTTTTTAAAAAAGAGAGATAGGATATTGACTAAACAGGAGGCTACCATGGAAAAAAAGAAGCTTGTGCTTGTAGGCAATGGCATGGCCGGAGTTCGCTGCATCGAGGAAATCTTGAAAATGAACGCGGAAGCATTTGATATTACCATTTTTGGAAGTGAGCCGCATCCGAACTATAATCGAATCCTTTTATCTACTGTTCTTCAAGGTGATACTTCCATTCAGGATATTACCCTTAATGACCGGGCGTGGTATGAGAAGAATAACATCACGCTATATACAGGAGAAACGGTCACCAGCATTGATTCAGATCGGAAAAGCGTCCATACCGATCTTGGAAGGGAAGTCGAATATGACCGATTGATACTGGCAACGGGATCAGAACCATTTATGCTGCCGGTTCCTGGTGCTGATAAAGAGGGAGTCACGGCTTTCCGTGATATAAAAGACTGTGAAACCATGATCGATGCTGCACAGAATTACAAAAAAGCGGTAGTCATTGGCGGAGGGCTGTTAGGATTAGAGGCGGCACGGGGGCTGATCAATCTCGGAATGCAAGTGGATGTGGTCCATCTTGGCAACCAGTTGATGGACCGTCAGCTCGACGGAACAGCTGCTGCTCTTTTGAAAAAAGAGCTGGAGCAGCAAGGGATGACCTTTTTAATGGAAAAACAAACAACGGAAATTATAGGAGATATGCGGGCAGAAGGTGTCAGGTTCAGTGATGGGTCGGTGGCAAATGCTGATTTGGTGGTGATGGCTGTCGGCATCCGGCCGAATGTGCAGCTTGCCAAAAACAGTGGGATAGCCGTGAACAGAGGAATTCTCGTCAACGATTATCTGGAGACAGAAGTACCGGACATTTATGCAGTGGGAGAATGCGCGGAACACCGTGAAATGGTTTACGGACTTGTCGCACCGCTATACGCACAAGGGAAAATTTTAGCAGAACGTATTACAGAAACGGGATCAAACAAATATGAAGGATCTGTAATTTCCACACAATTAAAAGTATCGGGTGTTGATGTGTTTTCTGCCGGCCACTTTATGGAGGATGAACACACAAAATCAGTGAAAATTTTTGATGAAGTGGAGGGTGTATACAAAAAGATCGTCTTTCAGGATAACCGCGTGATTGGTGCGGTGATGTTCGGCGAAATTCAGGATGGCCAGCGGCTGTTTAAAATGATACTTGAAAAACAGGATGTTTCCGGTATTCCGAAAATTGCAGTACTGGCAACGCCTGAGGAAGAAGCTTCAGAAAGTGCTGTTGCCTCGATGCCTGAGAATGAAGTTGTCTGCGGATGCAACGGGGTAACCAAAGGGGCCATTTGCGATGCCATTGTGAATCAGGGACTAACCTCATTGGACGAAGTAAGAGATTGCACCAACGCTTCCCGTTCCTGCGGGGGATGCAAACCGGTCGTTTCGGAGCTGCTGGAATACACATTGGGAGATGATTTCAAGTATATCGAACAAAAAGAAGCGATCTGCAGCTGTACCAGTCTTAGCAGGGAAGAAGTGCTTGAAGAAATTAAAAGCAAAAATCTGAAGTTTGTGAAGGAAGTTATGCATGTTCTGGACTGGAAGGAAAAGGAGGGCTGTTCCAAATGCCGTCCTGCCCTTAACTATTATTTGGGGATGATGAATCCCCAGCATGAAGATGAAGCAGCTTCCAAATTTGTGAATGAGCGGATGCACGCAAATATTCAAAAAGACGGGACGTATTCCGTGGTGCCCAGAATGTATGGAGGTGTGACCACCGCAGAAGACCTGCGAAAGATCGCTAACGTCGCGGAAGCTTATAATGTTCCGATGATTAAATTGACCGGCGGCCAACGGATTGATCTCTTGGGCATTAAAAAGGAGGATCTGCCAAACGTCTGGGCAGAACTGGATATGCCGTCAGGCTATGCGTATGGAAAGACCCTTCGAACGGTGAAAACCTGTGTGGGAGAACAATTTTGCCGTTTTGGGACACAGGATTCCACCAGTTTGGGGATTGAACTGGAGAAAAAATTTGAACGGCTCAACACTCCGCACAAGGTGAAAATGAGTGTATCTGCATGTCCGCGGAATTGCGCCGAGTCGGGAATCAAGGATTTTGGAATCGTGGGAGTGGATGGCGGTTTCGAGCTGTATGTAGGAGGGAACGGAGGTACCCACCTGAGAGCCGGTGATTTGCTTTGCACCGTCCAAACGAAAGAAGAAGTCGTGATGATGGCCGCCGCCTTTATACAGTATTACAGAGAAACCGCCCATTATCTGGAGCGTACGTCAAAATGGATTGAACGAATGGGTCTTGAACATGTCAGGGAAGTCCTTTTTGACGAAGACAGCCGCTCCCAATTGGTCGGGCGGATTGAAGAAGCTCTTTCCTACACGAAGGAGCCGTGGAAAGAAATTATTAAAAATAAGGAAACCAAAGAGAAATTGTTTGAAAGCCTGAGTGTTTAATAGATCAAAGGGAGGACAAACAAATGAACCGGATTGAAGTGGCCAAGCTGAGCAAATTACCTGAAAAACTGGGGATGTCATTAAAAGTGGGAGAGCATGATATTGCTCTTTTCAAGCTTTCCAACGGAAAAATCAAAGCGGTGGAAAATCGCTGTCCGCATAAAGGGGGAGTACTTGCTCAGGGAATGGTAAGCGGAGAGTATGTATTCTGCCCGATGCATGACTGGAAGATTTGCACTAATAGTGGAGAGGCACAAGGGCCGGATACAGGCTGTGTGAAAACATATAAAGTGGAAGTGCAGGAAGAGAAAGTCTACCTTTGTTTATAAGCATGAGAGAATAGGAGGGAGGAAGGTGAGGACAGTTGACTGGTAGTTTTCTGGAACATTTTCGCCATCAGCAGCAGGATGCAGAAACAGAAACTGTGATGGATACACAGTGCCCCTTCTGCAGTGTTCAATGCACTATGCAACTGCTTGAACATCGTACGGGAGACCGGAAAAAATATAAAGTTCTTCCGCTGAAGGATACGGTTTCCGATGGAAGACTGTGCATAAAAGGCAGAAATGCTCATCAGCACGCCCTCCATAAAGAACGGATTCTGCATCCGATGAAAAAGGTGAATGGACAATTTGAGGAGATTACATGGGAAGAGGCATTGTCTTTTATCATGGAGCAGTTCAGCACGATTCAGGAGCAGGACGGCCTCGATGCTGTCGGAGTGTATGGAGGCGGCTCATTAACTAATGAAGAGGCCTACCTGCTTGGAAAGTTTGCCAGAGTGGGATTAAAGACAAAGCATATCGATTATAATGGCCGCTATTGCATGTCGGCGGCTGCCTCCGCGATGAATGAAGCATTTGGCCTGGACCGTGGGTTAACGAACGAAATGGAAGAGATTCCACTGGCAGAATGCATCATTCTTGCAGGAACCAACATTGCCGAATGCCAGCCGACCCTTCTTCCTTATTTTCGAAAAGCGAAGGACAATGGTGCATTTATCATCGCTATTGATCCAAGAGAAACCTTAACCACCAAATTGGCTGATCTCCATTTAAAAGTAAAACCGGGCATGGATGCTGCTCTGGTTAATGGCGTGTTAAAAGTAATCCTTGACCGCAATCTCCATGATGAGCGGTTTATACAGGAGCGAACGGAAGGTTTTGATGAAGTGTTAGAACACCTCTCTGGTGTTGACCTGGATGCTATCGCTGATTTAACAGGTCTTTCCCGTCAAATCATTGAGTACACGGCGGTAACATTCGCTTCCGTTTCCCGTGCTATGGTCTTTACAGCCAGAGGGGTCGAGCAGCAAACACACGGTCATGATACCGTCAGAAACTTTATTAATCTGGTTCTGGCCACCGGGAATATGGGTAAGCCTGGAGCAGGCTATGGAGCTGTCACCGGCCAAGGGAACGGACAAGGCGGCAGGGAGCATGGCCAAAAAGCAGACCAGCTGCCCGGATACCGGAGTATAGAAAACCCGGAACACAGGAACTATATTGCCGATCTGTGGGGTATTCCTGAAAAGGAGTTGCCAGGAAAGGGGGTTTCTGCCTATGAAATGATGGAAAAGATGGCGGATGGCGAAATTAAGGCATTATTCATCATGGGTTCCAACCCACTGATTTCCACCCCAAATGCCACACTTGCGGCTCAAGCGCTTAAGCGGCTTAAATGTCTGGTGGTGGTCGATATGTTTGTATCAGAAACAGGCATGCTCGCTGACCTGTTGCTTCCAAGTTCTTCGTATTTGGAAGATGAAGGGACATTAACCAATCTGGAAGGCAGGGTGACGTTAAGAAGAGCGGCCCGAAGCTGCCCGGGTGAGGTGAGACATGACTGGCAAATCCTGTGTGATGTGGCAAGGGTATTGGGGAAAGAAGCCTATTTTTCCTACACCAAAGCAGAAGATATCTTCAATGAACTGAGGCTGGCGAGCAAAGGAGGAAAAGCGGACTATTTCGGGATCACTTATTCACGGCTGAAGGAGGAACGAATTTACTGGCCATGCCCTAAAGAGGGACATAATGGAGAGGGAAGGCTGTTCAGTGAAACGTTTGCCCGGCCAAATGGCAAAGCGAAGATGCTTCCTGTCATCAACCATGTGCCAAAGGAGCGAACGTCAGAGAGTTATCCTCTTCATTTGACGACGGGAAGGGTGATGAGCCACTATCTGTCCGGCTCACAAACCAGAAGGAGCCCGGCTCTTTCTGCCCGCCAAATTGAAAGCTTTGTCAAAATCCATCCGAAAACAGCCAATGCATTTGGCATAAAAGATGGGACCATGGTCTACGTGGATTCTTCAAGAGGAAGAATGAAAGCCAGGGGCGCGTATGATGATTCGATACGGGAAGATACCTTGTTTATCCCGTTTCACTGGGGCGGAGAACAGAATGTGAACAACGTTACATACCAGGGGCTTGACCCTGTCTGCAAGATGCCCGGATTTAAAGTATGCGCCGTAAGGGTGTCGCCAGTCATTGATTTGACCAGAAATTGACCAAGGCAAAAAAGCAGTCTCTCCTTACACGGAGAGACTGCTTTTTTATATCAACCTGACTTGGAAGAAAACTCCCTGGAATACAAGCGGGAGTACTCTCCATTTTTTGCGAGTAATGACCGGTGTGTTCCCTGCTCCGAAATGCCTTTTTGATTCAGGACAATAATGCGTTCTGCGTTGCGGATTGACGAGAGGCGGTGGGCAATAACGATGGTGGTTCTTCCCTTCGCCAGCTGGTCAAGGGACGCTTTGACGATGCTTTCACTCTCATTATCCAGCGAACTGGTTGCTTCATCGAGAATTAAAATCGCCGGGTCTTTTAAAAATATACGGGCAATGCTTAACCGCTGCTTTTGACCGCCGGACAGCCTCACTCCACGTTGCCCGATTTCCGTATCATAGCCGTTTGGAAGGCTCAAGATAAAATCATGGGCATTGGCCTGTCGTGCTGCTTCTATAATTTGGGCATCGTTTGCCTCCGGATTTCCGTAGCGGATGTTTTCATGGACAGTACCGTCAAAAAGATAAACATCCTGCTGCACGATCCCAATATGCTTTCGCAGCCCCTTTTGTTCAAAATGGCGGACGTCGATTTCGTCGATGAGCAATTCTCCTGATGTCACCTCATAAAAGCGGGGAATGAGGGAGCACAATGTCGTCTTTCCGGCACCGGAGGGACCAACAAGTGCCACATACTCTCCCGGCTGAACAGTAAGGGACAGATTGGAGATGACCGGATCCGAATGTTTTTCATACTGAAAGCCGACCTGCTTGAATTCTATTTTTCCTTCAATTGATGAAAGAGTTACCGCATGACTGTCATCTTCAATCGCCGGCTTCGTATTCATAATCTCCATAAAACGCGCAAAGCCGGTAAGCCCTTCCTGAAGCTGTGTGCTCATGTGGGTCATCTGCTTTATCGGTTCAACCATGTAATTAACATAAAGAAGAAAAGTAATCAAATCAGCAAGGTCAAGCGTATGATGCATGATTTTTGAGCTTCCATAGATAATCACAGTTAGAGTGATCAATTGAATGAAACTTTCAACGCCGTTGAAAAAGAGGGCCTCTGTGCGATAAATGTTCTTTCGGCTGTCTAAAAATCGATTGTTTTCAACCTTGAATTTATGGATCTCAATGTTTTCATTGGCAAACGATTTAACGACGCGTATTCCCGCCAGGCTATCCTCAACCCGGGCATGTACGTCGCTGATCCGCTCTTTGTTTTTGGTTAAGGCACGGTTCAATATCTTATTGAAGAACAGTGAAAAGATGCCGAGCACAGGCAAGAAGCAAAAAACGGCGATCGTCAATGAAGGATTAATTACAAACAATATGACAAAGGCACCCACAAAGCGCACCAAGTATTTAATATAATCCTCCGGACCGTGATGATACAGTTCAGAAAGTAAAAGCAGATCATTCGTAATCCGTGACATCAGCTTTCCGGTTTTCTCATGATCAAAAAAACTAAAGGAAAGCTTTTGCATATGCGCAAATAGTTCACTTCGTAAATCACGTTCCATACGGGCGCCAACCTCATGGCCTTTGTAGTCCACAAAATAGTTCCCGATATTCTGAAGCACGGTCAAAACAAGCATCAGGCCACCGGTCCAATAAACGTTTTGGATGTCCAAAGCCCCTTGATCGGCCAGGACGTCTTTTGTAATGTACCGGACAAGAAGCGGATAGACGAGCGCAATGGTCGACGTGATCAGCGCGCAAAACAAAATGGAAAGAAACAAACGCAGGTAAGGTTTATAATAAGATAGAAATTTTTTCATTGGAAATCGCATGATTTACCCCTTTATGAGTGATTCAAAGACACACATATAAGGGGGGCACACTGTTCACTCACTGCTTAAGAATGTGTATCACCCTTATATGTTGGTTGGCGATGGACATTTCTTTCGTTTCTCATTTGAACAGCCTCCTTGTTAATCGTTGGTTTTATTGTAAACGATTTCTTTAAAGGAAAACATAAAGAAAAAGAAAATTTAAAAAATTCTTTTTGCTTGTTGACATCTTCACAGCGTATGGTAGACTTTTTAAAAATGGAACCGGTTCCAAAAAAGATTTGACCGAAAGTAAGGTGGGGAAAATGGCCCAAAAGATAACCATTTATGATGTAGCGAAACGGGCGGGAGTTTCAAAAACGTCGGTTTCACGGTATTTAGGCGGGCGGCTGGATGAACTTGCCGATAAAACAAAAAAGAAAATAGAATCTGCTGTTCAGGAATTGGGTTATCGGCCCAGTACGGCTGCAAGAGGGCTGAAAGGAAGAAAAAGCTACCTCATTGGCGTCATCATTGCAGATATCCGCAATCCATATAGTACAGCCATTTTAAGAGGCGCTGAAGAAATCTCTTCGAAAAATGGTTACAGTCTTATGATCTGCAATTCCGATAACAATCCAGAGAAGGAGAGAAACTTTATTCATATGCTGCAATCTCACCGGATCGACGGGCTTATTATTCATACAACGGGTGGGAATAACTCTTCCTTACTGGAAATGAAAGATGATTCCATTCCGGTCGTACTGCTGGATCGAAATATTCCTGAACTGGATATGGATTTTGTCGGCTTGGATAACCGGCAGGCAACAGAGGATTCTCTCGGATTTCTGCTACAGCGAAATTATGAACGTATCGCGTTTTTTAGTGAACCTTTTCAGGAAATCAGTACAAGGCATGAGAGGTATCAGTTTTTTCAAGACGTTTTGAAAAAGAACAATCACGAAAGCTCAGATGATATCTATATTGTTTCAACAGATGATGGCTGCCTGTTCAGAAATAAGCTGGTTTCATTTCTGGAAGATGCCCAGGGGCAATCCAAAGCCATTTTTACTGTAAATGCGCTTTTAATGCTAAAAGTTGCGAATGAACTAAATACCATGAACATTTCTGTGCCGGATGAACTCTCACTCCTCACATTTGATAATCCAGATTGGGCACCTGTTGTATTTGGAGGAATTACCTGCATTGAGCAGCCAACATTTGAAATTGGGGTAAGCGCGATGAAAATGGTCCTCGAACGAATCAGAGGAGAACGGACAACCTCGCAATCCTTCATGTATAAAGGGAAGTTGATTAAAAGGAATTCAACACCAGAGAAATAAAGAGGTCTTATCGCTGGACCCCTTTTTCAACAGTTAAATGGTACCGGTACCATTAATAAGTAAGCGCATTCAAAGGAGCGGGGGTAATGAATCACATTTATTGTACACAAAACGCATTCGGAAATACGGAGTTGAATGCGCGGGAGTTTGAAGAGATTGCACTGTGCTTGGCAGAGGTAAAGGCGGATGGCATAGAGGTTCGCAGGGAGTTGCTTTCTTCCGGGATCTCATTGAATGATGCAGGAGTAAGGTTAAAGGAACTGAATCTTGAAGTTGTTTTTTCCTCGCCCCAGCCTATGTTTGATGAAAACGGAAAGCTGAATTTCGATTCCCTATTCTGTCTTCTTCAGGAGGCGGAAGCCGTAGGGGCATGGCTGTTGAAAACACCTCTTGGCCACTATTGCGGAATGAAGGAGGAACTTTCTCATGTAAAGCGTCTTTTGCTGCAGTTTCCAAAAATGATTTTTACCATCGAAAATGATCAGACCAGTTGTGGCGGACGAACAGATCTTCTGGAGACTTTTTTTCTGGACTGCCGTGCACAAGAGATTCCTGCCGGATTTACCTTTGATGTGGGCAATCCAAAGTATGTGGGAGAGGATCCGTTGGCTATGTATGAACGGTTGAAAACATTTATTCGATACGTTCACATCAAACACGTGGTTGATGACAAAGGAAGTTGGAGAACAGTCCCGGTTTTCCCTGAGCTTCCTGATGAGATCGATGGGATCATTGGGCTGATTCCTGAAGAAGTTCCCTTGGCGATCGAGTATCCCGTGAAAGTCATAAATGCATCTCAGCATGTAGCAAATCTGCGAAAAGAGAGGGTGAAAAGCTGGCAGGAGCAAGTGAAATAGAATGTACATGAAGTTTTAAAAAGTTGATAGAAAAAGGAGCGGTTTAACGATGATGGATTCTATAGCTTCAAAAAAACGGTTTCGCCGTTTGATTCCTTTAGCTTTTATTACGTACAGTCTCGCCTATCTGGACCGGGCAAATTATGGGTTCGGTGTAGCAGGGGGCATGGGAGATGAACTGAACATTACAGCGGGAGTTTCTTCTTTTTTGGCATCTCTCTTTTTTCTCGGGTACTTTTTCTTCCAGGTTCCGGGTGCTCACTATGCAGAAAAGCATAGTGCCAAAAAACTGATCTTTTGGAGCCTGATTCTATGGGGCGGCCTTGCCGCAGCAACAGGCATGGCAACCAATGTGGCTTGGCTGTATCCTATCCGATTTCTTTTAGGAGTAGTTGAAAGCGCTGTTATGCCAGCCATGCTAGTATTTTTGAGTCATTGGTTTTTAAAGGAAGAACGGTCACGAGCAAATACATTCTTAATCCTCGGCAATCCAGCCACCGTATTATGGATGTCTGTTTTATCGGGTTATCTATTAAACTCGTTCAGTTGGAGATGGATGTTTATTATGGAAGGTGTTCCAGCGGTCTTATGGGCATTTATCTGGCTGAAGCTGGTCAAAGACCGTCCAAAAAATGCATCATGGCTTACCGATAAGGAAAAGCAGGGTATCGAGAATGAGTTTAACAAAGAACAATCTACATTGAAGCCAGTCAAGAATTATCGGGAAGCGTTTAAATCCAAAGCCGTGATTCTGCTGAGCCTTCAATATTTTGCCTGGAGCATAGGGGTATATGGATTTGTTATGTGGCTTCCGTCCATTATTAAAAAAGCGTCGAACCTGGACATTGTTTCAACAGGCTGGCTCTCTTCGGTTCCTTACGTTGTGGCTGTGGTCGGCATGCTTGTCCTATCCTATTACTCGGATAAAACACTGAACCGTAAAACATTTGTATGGATATCACTGCTGATTGGTTCCATTGCCTTTTTTGGCTCTTATTTGATCGGTTCCAGCAATTTCTGGCTTTCATATACACTTCTTGTCATAGCTGGCGGAGCCATGTACGCACCTTACGGACCGTTTTTTGCGATCATTCCTGAAATCCTTCCGCGAAACGTGGCTGGGGGAGCGATGGCGCTCATCAACAGCATGGGGGCGCTCGGTTCTTTTGTTGGATCCTACATTGTTGGATATTTAAACGGCGTTACCGGAGGGCCGTCAGCTTCCTTCGTATTCATGGCATCCGCGCTTTTTGTATCCGTATTACTTACAATGGCTGTTAAAGCTCCGGCTGCAAAAGAAGCGAAAAAGAGAATGGAGGTTGTTTCTCAATGAAGATTCAGCTGGCCCTGGACCGGATGACGATTTCTGAGGCAATTGAAACGGCAAAAGAGGCAGAGCAATATGTTGATCTTATCGAAGTCGGTACTTCATTAATTAAGGAATATGGTGTTGAGAGCATTTCTGAGATTAAAAAAGAGTTTCCGTTAAAACCAGTGCTGGCAGATATGAAGACCTTTGATAATGCAGCCTATGAATTTTCCATAGCCTTTGACGCAGGAGCAGACATGGCAACTGTCATGGGGGCGGCTCCCCTCGTAACGATTGAAACCTGTTTGAAGGTTGCCGAGGAAAATGGAAAAGAAGTCATGATTGATCTGCTAAATGTTTCATCTGAGCAAATGCAACGTCTGCTAAGCTATACATCTGCCGTATTTTGCGAACATGTAAGCAAAGATGAACAGGAGTCAGACAACAAAACGATGGAGAAACAGAACAAAGAAAGGCTTCCTGTTGACCGACTGGCCCTTGCAGGGGGAATTGCTCTATCCTCTCTCCCAATGGCTGCCGAAAAAAATCCGGAGATCATTGTTGTCGGGTCCGCCATTACGAAAGCTGCGAATATCCAGGAAGCAGCCAAACAGATGTATACAGCTTGGAAAACGATTCGGACAGGAGAAAATGTATGAACGAACTGAATGTGATTGTAAAAGAGATGCAGGGAGTTATTGAGAAAATTGGAGAAGAAGAGATTGAGCGTTTTGATTCAGAACTCCAAAATACAACGAGAATCTTTGTGGCTGGCGAGGGAAGGTCGGGGTTTATGGCAAAAGCATTTGCCATGCGCCTCATGCACCTGGGCTATAACGTCTTTGTCATTGGTGAGACGGTAACTCCCTCGGTAGCCGAGGGGGATTGTCTTATCGCCATTTCGGGTTCAGGATCCACACAATCCGTAATCCATCAGGCGGAACGGTCAAGGTCGGCAGGCTCCAAAGTAGTATGCATTACAGCAAATGGAGATTCTGCTCTGGCACAAGTGGCTGATACATGTTTTGTCCTTCCGGCAGCTACAAAGAAAAGGGGAGAGAATGAAGCCAAAAGCATACAGCCACTCAGCTCTCTTTTTGATCAGTGTCTTCATGTGTTTTGCGATGCGGTATGTCTGAGGAGCAGCACACAGAAAACGCTCAGCCATGAGGAAGTTCTGTCCAGGCACAGCAACACGGAATAAAATATAAAAAGAAAGCTTGAAACATTCAGATAATTGCGGTACACTAGGAACTACAATTAGATACGGATTAGATTTTCTTATCAAGAGAGGTAGAGGGAATGGCCCGATGAAACCTCAGCAACCTTCAGTGATTTCTGCTGAAAAGGTGCTAAGTCCAGCAAGTTCGATGACGAACTTGGGAGATAAGGAGAACGACAATTTGATGGTATTCAAAAGTCTTCTTCTTAAGAAGGCTTTTTTATTTTTTCTTTTGACTTAGGAGGCTGCCATGTATAAAACAGAAACAAAATTAGCTCAAATTGGAAACCGAAGTGAAGACCGCACGGGAACGGTTAATCCGCCCGTTTATTTTTCTACAGCATACCGCCATACCGGAATTGGAGAATCAAGTGGTTACGATTATATTCGAACAGGCAATCCGACACGTGAAGTGCTTGAAAAAGCGATCGCCGATCTGGAAGGAGCAGACGCCGGGTTTGCCTGTAGCTCGGGGATGGCGGCCATTGCGGCCATCCTCTCCCTCTTTCAATCAGGTGATGAATGGATTGTATCCAGTGATTTGTATGGCGGTACCTACCGCCTGCTCGAAGAAGGATACAAAAAATGGGGTTTGTCCAGTATCTATGTAAACACGGCAGACGTAGCCGAAATTGAACAGGCGATCACTGAAAAAACAAAAGCTATTTTTCTGGAAACGCCGACCAACCCGCTCATGGAGGTATGTGATATTGAAGCTGTTGCACGTCTCGCCAAGAAACATGGGTTGCTCGTTATCGTTGATAATACCTTTTATACCCCTTTGCTGCAAAGGCCGATCGAGCTCGGAGCGGATATTGTAATCCACAGTGCAACGAAATACCTCGGAGGACACAATGATGTGCTCGCAGGTCTGATTGCGGCCAAAGGCGAGGAATTGTGCCAGGAGCTCTCGTACCATCACAATGCCTCAGGTGCCGTGTTAAGCCCGTTTGATGCCTGGCTTTTGATGCGCGGAATGAAAACATTGGCCCTTCGAATGAAAAAACATGAAGAAAACGCTAAGGTGTTGATTCAATTCCTGCAGAATCATGATGGTGTAGATGACGTCCTTTATCCGGGAAGGGGAGGCATGATCTCTTTCCGGCTGAAAAAAGAAGAATGGGTCCCCCGTTTTTTGAAGTCCGTAAATCTGATAACCTTTGCCGAAAGCCTGGGCGGGGTTGAAAGTCTGGTAACGTATCCCGCGACCCAAACACATGCGGACATTCCTGAAGAAATACGTATAGCACGCGGAGTTTGCAACCGGCTTTTGCGTTTATCTGTTGGTATTGAAGACGAAAATGATTTGATTAACGACTTAAAACAAGCGCTGGACATTGTCCAGAAGGAGGCTGTAATTTATGAGTGACCATAACTGTCATACCTTTCAAACCAAATTGCTGCATCATAAACATAAAACCGATCCGGCTACCGGCGCGGTGAGTGTGCCCATGCATCTGTCCTCCACGTTCCATCAAGAGGATATTGATCAATTTGGAAAATATGATTATGCACGGTCTGCCAATCCGACAAGAGAAGCACTCGAACAGCAAATCGCTGAGCTCGAAGGCGGATGCAGAGGCTTTGCCTTTGCATCGGGCATGGCAGCGATCTCTACGTCATTTCTTCTTTTATCCCAAGGAGATCATATGATCATATCAGAGGATGTGTATGGCGGTACGTATCGAATGGTCACACAGGTGCTTTCACGACTGGGGATTACCCACACTTTTGTCGATATGACTGACCTTGATGCCGTAGAACAGGCAATCCAGCCCAATACAAAAGCCTTTTATATTGAAACGCCTTCCAATCCGCTTTTAAAAGTGACCGATATTCGGGCAGTGAGCGAGTTGGCGAAGGAGAAAGGTGCGCTAACCTTTGTAGACAATACCTTTTTAACACCGGCTCTTCAGCAGCCGTTGTCGCTTGGAGCGGATATTGTTCTTCACAGTGCAACCAAATTCCTTGCCGGGCATAGTGATGTGGTGGCAGGTCTGGCCGTGGTGAAAGATGAAGAGCTGGCTGATCGCCTTTACTTTTTGCAGAACTCGTTTGGTGCCGTGCTGGGTGTCCAGGATTGCTGGCTATTAATGAGGGGACTGAAAACATTATACGTACGCCTCCGTCATTCTGTAGAAGCGGCTGGGAAACTCGCAGACTATTTAAACGGACACCCGCTGATTAAAAAGGTACATTACCCTGGCTTAAAGGAGCATTCAGGATACTTTGTACATCGGAGCCAGGCGGAGGGGCCAGGTGCTGTCTTCTCATTTGAACTGGAAAGCGAACAGCTGGTCCGGCCGTTTACTTCCCATCTTCAGATCCCTGTTTTGGCGGTGAGCCTCGGAGCGGTGGAATCTATTTTATCCTATCCGGCAAAAATGTCACATGCCGCTATGCCGGAAGCCGAAAGAAAGAAGAGAGGAATCTCGAACACGCTTTTCCGGTTTTCAGCAGGCTTGGAGGACCCTGAAGATATAATTGCGGATTTTGAATTTGCCTTAGCACAAAGCACCATACACACACTGGCACGATAGAGCCAATGAAAAAAACGAGTCTTTAAGAAGGCTCGTTTTTCTGCTTGCGCCTTTTCTCTCGTTTGCTTTTCACTTTCGTGGATGGTTTCCATTCGGATCTATCAAAATAAGGACTTTTAGTCAGTAAGGGATCCCTAATCAGGAATTCCTCTTTTTTGTATGTGAGGTGTCTATACCATTTTAGTATTTGTACATAAAATAAACAGACACACATACAGAAAGGGAGAACAGCATGAAAGACTCATCCTACCTGCCTTTTTGTGCGGAGGATTTCCTGCAAAATGTTCAAGCCGGGGATACTCACTTTTTTGTCTTCCGGGGCTCAACCGTCCCGGTGAGGTTGTCATTTATTTCGTATAATTCAGTGACGAACTGCATGACGGCTTCCCTTGAAGAGGGTAGAAATCTTACATTTGATTGCAAGTATGTTGCTGCAGTCTTCTAAAAACCTCCCAGATTCCCAGAAAGATAGGACGCGGGAGGTTTTTCTAATTTAACAAATATCCTTATTTCATTCATTTTATTGAAAAAAAACCTGGAGATTCCGGAATGAAAGCGCTTATTGTTTGATAATCTTCAATACATAAATGAACCGTTTCATTAATTTCTTTACACAGCTTTGCCAGGTATGGTTGGGAGATTTGAATTCCTTCAGGATATTCGGCAAGTTTGTTTAATAGTGTGAGAGCTCGTACCAGTGATTGGACATTCGACATGTACTCTACCTCTTTTATGCTTTTGTCTAAATCATACGGCATGAAAATTATTTTATAAAATGCCCTTTCGTACAAAGAAGCAGGAGGATATGGGATTAAGACCAGAGAAATAGTGGTATGTACCTAGAGCAAGCAATTACGACAATAGGAGGAATAAAAGATGGCAACCAGTTTAAAAGATACAACAACACTACATAACGGCGTGAAAATGCCGCGCTTTGGGTTGGGTGTATTTAAAGTAAAAGAAGGAGAAGAAGTAATCGAGTCTGTAAAAGCTGCGATAAAAAACGGATACATCAGTATTGATACGGCAGCGATTTACGGGAACGAAGAGGGAGTGGGGCAGGCGATCAGAGAGTCCGGAGTTTCCCGTGAAGACCTATTCATCACAACAAAGCTTTGGAACAGTGAGCAAGGATACGAATCTACATTAAAGGCGTTCGAAACAAGCATGGAAAAACTTGGCCTGGAATATCTGGACCTCTATCTCATTCACTGGCCTGGAAAAGACAAATACAAAGAGACATGGAGAGCGTTTGAGAAGCTGTACAATGATGGCAAAATTCGAGCCATCGGCGTAAGTAACTTCCAGGTTCACCATTTGGAGGACTTGATGAGTTCCTGTGAAATTAAACCAATGGTCAACCAGGTGGAATACCATCCGCATCTTACCCAAAAAGAGCTGCATGCGTTCTGCAAAAATAATGAAATCCAATTGGAAGCCTGGTCACCGCTTAAGCAGGGGCAGCTGCTGGAAGATCCTACATTAAAAGAAATTGCCGATAAGCACAATAAAACGGTAGCACAGGTGATTTTGCGGTGGGATCTTCAAAATGAAGTGGTAACGATTCCAAAATCAACAAAAGAGCATCGTATTATTGAAAATGCTGATGTGTTCAATTTTGAATTAAGCAGTGAGGATATGGAGCGTATCGACGGATTGAACCAGGATAGCCGAGCCGGTTCTCATCCGGACAGCATGACAGTTGGTTTTGAATAAAACGTGTAAAGGATGACCGTTAAGTGGTCATCCTTTTTGGTGTTCATTTAGCTTAAAGTGCCTTTTTACACATTCGAGTGTTTGCTCGATTGTGAATGTCCATGATGGTAAACGTATTTAAATTCAGCAGAACCGCTTCTTTTTTCATCTCTTGAGAAACCGAAAATCCTTTTGCATTGAGCCCTCTCATTTACTCGCAGGTATGATTCATTGTGCAATCAGTATCCGAAAGATCAATCTGAATGGTTGTATGCTCAATATGAAATTGTTCCATAAGCAGCTGATTCGCCTTTTTAAGCAAGGTTTGCTGATGATCCTCTGCGTCGGCCACCAGGTGACAGCTTAAGGCAGGAAAATCCGAAGAGATTGACCATACATGAAGATCATGGACCTGTTTCACTTCAGGGATGGAAAGCAACGCCTGTTTGATCTCCTTAAAGTTCACATTTTGAGGAGTGCCTTCCATTAAAATATGAACAGATTCTTTGGTCACCCTCCAGCCGCTGATAAGAACCAGAATGGCTACAATAATACTTGCGATAGGATCTGCCAGATTCCAGTTGAAAAACATGATGACAAGGGCAGCGGCAATTGCGCCAACGGATCCAAGCATGTCCCCAAGGACGTGCAAAAAAGCACTTTTCACATTGAGATTTTCATCCTTGTCACCTTTCATTAAGATGTAGGCAGCGACAATGTTTACCATTAAACCAATAATCGAAATAATGAGCATCCCCTTACTAATGACTGAAGGGGGATTTAAGATGCGCTGATAGGATTCCCAAAAGATATAAAGGGCGATCGCTAACAGAGCAATGCCATTGATAAAGGCGGCTAAAATTTCAAAGCGGCGATAACCATAGGTTTTGGATTGGGAGGATGATTTTTGGCCATAAGTCAATGCCAGGTAACTTAATCCAAGAGCAGCCGCATCACTTAACATATGTCCTGCGTCAGATAATAAAGCCAAACTGTTGGTAGTAATGCCACCGGCAATTTCCACGAGCATGTAGGCTGCAATTAGAAAAAACGCCCATTTCAATGCTCTTTTATTGTTTGTACCATGATGATGATGCCCATGAGATTCACCGTGACCGTGAGAATGCGCCATAAATGCTCAACTCCTTTTTGAATATATATATGAATATATGCTCATATATATTGTATAAGAACATTCTCCGACGTGCAATAATTTTCCTTTATTTTGTATACTTTTCCCTGGCACTCTATTATTACCCGAAATTATTCTAATGAAATACGGAATAGAAGCGTAAATTATTCATTATAGTTAAAGAAAAGAGAATTCGATTCAGCATTTACAGAAGCATAACCGTCGTTTACAATATGAGTAATTATTCATATATGGTTTAGTGGTAAGGAGTTGATATTAAATGGATGAACACGAAAAAGCAATTATTGAAAGTGAACAATTAGATGAAGAAACTCTTTTTGTCGCATCTCAAACCTTCAAGGCGCTGTCAGATCCGACGCGAATCCGAATCCTTCATCTTTTATCTCATAAAGAATCATCTGTAAATGAAATTGCTGAAAAGCTCTCACTTTTACAATCTACGGTTTCTCATCAATTGCGTTTTTTAAAAAATCTTCGCCTTGTTAAATTCAGAAGAGCAGGAACGACCCTGTTTTATTCGATTGATGATAATCATGTGATTACGTTATTAAATCAAGCAATTCATCATGCATGCCATGATTGATTATGAATTTAACATGTTGCGTTGACACTTTTCGTGGTGCGAACATATAATGATTTATATATGAATTTCTGCTCATATAAGCATAGATGAAAAGATTCACGGCCAGAGAGGAGAGTACCTGGTGACTGATCAACAAAGAGAATTTTTATTGGATGGCTTGGATTGTGCAAATTGTGCCTCCAAGATCGAAGATGGTGTTCGGGAACTTGAAGGGGTATCATCCTGCAGCGTAAATTTTGTAACCAAAACATTAAGAATGGAAACCGAACAGGGGAGGGACATCCCCGTAATTGAAAATACAAGAGATTTGATTCAATCGATTGAGCCGCACATAAAAGTACTTGACCAGCCAAAAACAAGGCAAAATTCTTCCATGAGTTTCTATATGGAAGGCCTGGACTGTGCCAACTGTGCAGCAAAAATAGAGAAGGAAGCAGCCGGGCTGACAGGTGTAAGTCTTTCAAGTATGGATTTCGTTTCCAAAACCTTACGGATAAAAACGGATCCTTCCACTACGGAAAAAGATCTGTCAGCTAAAATTGTGGAAATCGTAAAGCGTCTTGAATCTGGAGTAAAGGTGACACAGCAACCCCGTCACATCAATAGCGAGCCATCACAAAATAATGGAAATAAAAACGCAGTGATGTTAACACGGATTGGTATGGGAGCCGTCTTAACGGCAGTTGCTGCGTTTGCGCCCCTAAACTATTGGTTGGAGTTTTCCCTTTTTCTTGTCGCCTACTTAATTGTAGGTGGGGAGATCCTGCTTAAAGCTGTCCGAAATATAGTTCGGGGGCAGTTGTTTGACGAGAACTTCCTAATGTCACTTGCGACAGTTGGTGCATTCGCAGTTGGACAGTTCCCCGAAGGAGTAGCTGTCATGCTGTTTTACCAAGTGGGTGAATGGTTTCAGAGCTTAGCGGTCAACCGTTCAAGGAAATCAATACGTGCCTTGATGGACATCCGGCCGGACTATGCCAATCGTAAAGTGGGGAGCAGGACAGAGCGTGTATCGCCTGATGACGTAAGAATAAGTGACATAATTATTATCAAACCGGGAGAAAAGGTTCCTTTGGACGGTAAAATCGTTGAAGGAGTATCCATGGTGGATACTTCGGCGTTAACCGGCGAATCCGTACCCAGGAAAGTGAAGCCTGGCAGTGACCTGTTAAGCGGTACGATCAATAAAAACGGAGTGCTTACTGTAGAAGTAACCAAGAAATTTGAAGACTCCACCGTATCCAAAATTTTGGACCTTGTTCAAAATGCAAGCAGCAAAAAGGCACCGACGGAAAATTTCATTACAAAATTTGCGAGGTATTACACTCCTGTTGTGGTCATTACAGCTGCGGTTTTGGCGTTTCTGCCGCCGCTACTTATTCAGAGTGCATCATTTTCAGAATGGATTTACAGGGCATTGGTCTTTTTGGTCATTTCCTGTCCTTGTGCGCTTGTTGTTTCCATTCCCCTCAGCTTTTTTGGCGGGGTGGGAGGAGCTTCAAAAACGGGCATCCTTATTAAAGGAAGCAATTATCTTGAAGCGTTGAATGATGTGAAATATGTCCTGTTTGATAAAACAGGTACGCTGACAAAAGGTGTCTTTGATGTAATACGTATTCACTCGGATAATGGGTTTTCATCGGATGAATTGCTTTATTATGCTGCCATGGCAGAAGCGCATTCCAATCATCCCATTGCCTTTTCCGTACGTTCCGCCTTTGGTAAAGAGATTCAGGCCGATCAAGTAGGAGAATATAACGAAATTTCCGGGCATGGCATTAGGGCAACAGTAGATGGAAAAGAAGTGCTCGCCGGAAATGAAAAATTAATGAATCAAGAAAAAATAGCTTATGAGAAACATGAGGCAGAAGGTACCGTCGTCCATGTGGCTGTGAATCGGACATATGCCGGGCACCTGGTTATTTCAGATGAAGTAAAAGAAGATGCAGCATCGGCTATTGCGCAGCTGAAAGAGCTTGGAATAAAAAAAACGGTAATGCTGACTGGAGACTCCAAAGCCGTTGGTGAACGTGTGGGGCATCAATTAGGGTTAGATGAGGTTCATGCAGAACTGCTTCCTCATGAAAAAGTGGAACAAGTTGAAAAATGGGATGGCAATAAGTCTAAAAATGAAAAGCTGATATTCGTGGGGGATGGCATTAATGATACTCCTGTATTAGCGAGAGCCGATATCGGAATGGCAATGGGTGGATTAGGGTCAGATGCGGCTATCGAAGCTGCTGACGTGGTCATAATGACGGATGAACCTTCCAAAATCCCTGAAGCCATAAAAATTGCAAAACGAACAAGAAAAATCGTTTGGCAAAATATTATTTTTGCCTTAGGGGTAAAAGCGGTCTTTCTCTCATTGGGGGCCTTTGGAATTGCCACCATGTGGGAAGCGGTTTTCTCGGATGTCGGTGTAACTCTGATTGCCGTTTTAAACGCCATGCGAGTATTGAATGTTAACACAAGAGCATAAAAGAAAACAGCCTGCCAAATTTTTGGCAGGTTGTTTATTATTACAGTTGCTTTTCATTAAGATGTGAATAGTATAGAGATATATTAAATTTCTTACACATTTATTGATTCGACAGGCTGGATGTAGTATTGTTGATTCAACCTATTTCTTCAATAAGAAAGGACTGTTCTGATCTGTTTGCTTATTCGCATAAAGTGATGGCGCACCACATTCAATCACATGTCAGAGAAAGCGTTCAGTATGATTTAAATAAGTCTACGTTTACCTGGGCCAACATGAAACCCGATTTCATTCCGGAACTGGCAAAACGAAAGCATTATATAGAAGAAAGCTTTGATTTTGTTGTTGATAAAATTGTGCGTCTGCTGGACATTCCCGCATCCGATCTGCTGGATAAACAAAAGCGGAGATGGCTTGAAATCGAAATGGGTGTAATTTGCCATTTCGTTACGGATTTCTTCTGTGTTCCACATAACCAGCGCTGGGAATTTAAGCATGCCATGATTCCCCATGTGAAGTATGAAAGAGCTTTGGATAAAAAGGCCAGGGTGCTCAACAGTATAAACTGCTTAACACTGCCCGAGATCAAAGAGCATTCCAAGGAAAGCGTTACGTTTTTCCTTGAAGAGCTGCTCTGTGAGTATGAACAAAAAAAGGATTATAAACGGGATATGGTTTATTCCATCAGTGTGTGCAGTGCGATCTGTACATTTATCCTGGAAAAGATTTATTTGAATGACTTTGGCAAAACGGCATAAGATAACCAAACTCCAAGCGGATTCGGCGGAATTCCCTTGGAGTTTTTTTTAGGTAAATGAAAGGGAGGATGGAGATGGTGAATATGAAAATAGATGAATCTCCTATACCGTTCCTGATTCGTGTCCATATGGAATGGCAAGTGGTAAAAAGGAGAAATATGGTTTACACAGCATAAAGCAAACTTTATCAGCAGTATAAACAAAGAAGGAACCATCACTTCCCACCCAGTTCCAACACTACAAGCGGGTGTGATGGGAATTACAACTGCATCGAATGGTTCAATCGGGTTTACCGAAAATCAGGCAAATAAAATCGCTGTATTCACTCCAGATCAAGGGTTAAGGGAATATAACGTGCCGACTCCGGAATCAGCGCCTTTTGGACACGATGTGGTGAAAAGCTTATGTGGGAGAGATTGCATATAACCGTAATTTTTTTACAAATTCCTAACTACAACTTTCTGGCTCTGGAGTGGTTAAACGTTCCCCATACGTGAGTGGAGGAAAACAAATATCGTCGCAAGCAAGTTTGGCAAACATAGGAGGTCGATGTCTCATCAAATTAACACAAAAATAGAGCATGAACAAAATGAGGAAAAAATTTAACTGCGTATGGTAACAATAATGATAGTGTCCTTGTTTTCCCTCATTTAAAAGATTATATTGTTTCACGTTGTAGGCTCATATTAAGATATAGAGAGTGAGAGGAAGGAGGATGTTATGAACAAGTGTAACATGGATCACTCAAAAGATGATGTCAAACGTAAATACGAGGCACGGAAGGAAGAACTTCCAGAAGATATTTGTGGGTTATTTGATGATTTTTTAAACAGGAATAACTCACAACCCACCTTAAATGAGATGTTTCATCTTCTCAAAAAATATGATTTAGTTGATGAATTGGAAAGATTAGAACGAAATAGAAAAATGAGATCGTTACTTCTTAAATAGGGATGTAATAAGACTTCCTAATACAGGTGTGCTGACAATTCAATAGGCATTTTAGAACTTTTGTCGATCTTTCGACATAAGTTCTTTTTAATGGTGACTTTTTATGATAGGAAGAATAGAAGAATCGGTCTAAACCGTTTTTCGGAATATGCCCCTTTAAATGATTATAATTTCACGTACTGTAATTTTATCAAAAACAGGTTAGTGGATGAATACGTATGTAAATTACTCTACCTTCATGTATAAAAAAGGAAAAAGAAGGGCAATATAATTTTTGCGTTGGATAGGAAGAACCCTCTCAGTTGTAAGGGAACAATTTTGTTATTTAAAACATCGAGAAAGCTCCATCTGTTTTAGATACCAGGACTCTTCTCTTCCCTCAATGAGAGAAGAGGTTAAACAAAGGTCGGACTTCAGGTTGTTTTTAAATATTATTTATTTTCTTAAAATTTTGCTTTCTCTTCTATTTTCTGTTAAAATAAAAAAGGATTATTTTTGTTCGGTGTAAAAGAAGTTTAAGAATTCGATTTTTCATCTTGATGATCACTTTGGGCAAGGATAGTAACATTTTGTGTGTTTAACGCACTAGGAGGAAATAATTATGGAACAAGGTACAGTTAAATGGTTTAATGCAGAAAAAGGTTTCGGATTTATCGAACGCGAAGGTGGAGAGGACGTATTTGTTCATTTCTCTGCTATCCAATCAGAAGGTTTCAAATCATTAGACGAAGGTCAAAAAGTTACTTTTGACGTTGAGCAAGGTGCTCGTGGACCTCAAGCAGCAAACGTTCAAAAAGCATAATAATTATTTATAATAAAACAGGTCCTTTTTAAAAGGGCCTGTTTTTTTGATTTCTAAAAAAAGCGCAATAAAAAACCCGCCAAGCACAGACAACAGGCATGCAATCCTTCTTTTTTTCGAAATTAATTTCATAACCCGGTGTCATTGTGTATCCCTCTTTCGGATGAAATTAACAATTCTTCTCACGAGAATGAAGGGGATAAGAAAAAAAGACGCGCTTCTCCTGAGGGGAAATACACGTCTTTTTTGAGTACAAGTACTTCATTCTTTCTGTTTTACTGTTCGATCTCAAGCTTCGCTTCTACCTGTTTGCAGACTTAATTTGCTGACATGCCATTTGCATCAATGACCGAAGCCGGAGTCACAAAATCTTGATTTTAACAATCGGTTCATTACTTCAAGGTATTTAGTATGTTTTCCGGATTGGTCAACTGAACGGTTTTCACACTTTCTACATTGTGCTTTTTAAACAGCTCTACATGAGTGGTATTTAAAATGGTGCCCTTTTTTAATAATAGAACCCCATTGGAAGTGTAAACGTCTTCCAAAAGAATAGAGCCGGTTTCAACCTGCAAGTCTGACATGTGCATCCTCCTTGGAATAAACAAGATTATAGTTCTATCGTAATGGATAATTATACCTGTATCAACTTTTATTTGTACTTTTCTGTATATTGCTTCTCATTGGAATCTTACTCTTTTCGTGAGCATACAATATAGCCAACACCACTGGCTGTAAGTCTGACCGGAGTGATGGACAATGAACAGACTGGCTAAAGTGATAACAGAAATTGACAGGCGCACCGACCGTCTTCTTGACCTGCAGCAGCCTGACGGCTCATGGCGTTTTTCTTTTGAAAATGCCCTGCTCACGGATGCCTATATGATCATTATGTTACGGACCCTGGAATGGGACGACGAGATGCTGATCCGGCAACTGACAAGGAGATTATTAGCCAAGCAAACAAAGAACGGAACATGGAAAGCCTATCCTGATGAAAGAATGGGCAATTTGTCTGCCACAGCGGAAGCGTATGCCGCCCTGCTTTATTCAGGGGTAATTTCCGGGGATGCCATCCCGATGAAAAAAGCTGCAAGGTTTATCAGAGAAAACGGCGGATTAAAAAAGACCAGTTTGTTAACGAAGGTATTCTTTGCATTTAACGGACTGTATCCATGGCCAGACCGTGAAGTGGATCCTTCGAGACTATTTCGAATCATGAAAAAAGTGAACATGAACTTTTACGATCTTGGAAGCTATGCAAGGGCCCACTTTGCTCCGGTTTTGTTGGGAATGGCAGAAAAGTTTCAGGTGCACAACAGCCGTAAACCTTGTCTGAAGCATTTGATTTCAGAAGAAGACCGCAGAAAGGCGAAGGGAAAAAAGAATTCTAAACGTCCGTTGTATTCCATCCAGAGCGCTTTTTTGGAAAATTACATACTAAAGAGGGTTGAGGAGGATGGAACTCTCCTAAGCTATGCCACTTCTACTTTTCTCATGATATACGGGCTTCTCGCGGTTGGTTACAAGCCCACCGATCCGGTCATTCATGGAGCGATTACCGGGCTGATTTGTCTGGTTCATCATACTGGGAAAACCTTTCATCTACAGAACTCACCGCCAACGGTGTGGGATACTTCTCTCGTAAGCTATACCCTTTTGTCCTCAGGGGCCCCTCCTTCATCTTCACAAATGAGAAAGAGTTTGAGTTTTGTGCAGAAGCATCAGCAAACCCGTCTCGGAGACTGGAAATTTCATAATCCGGATGTCATGCCAGGAGGCTGGGGATTCAGCAAAAGTAACACCATCCATCCGGACATCGATGATACCCAGGCTGCTCTGCGAACGATGTTTCATTATGCAAAAACCGATAGAACGATTCAACACGCCTACAAAAGAGGTGTCGGTTGGCTTCTCTCCATGCAAAACAAAGATGGGGGATGGCCGGCATTTGAAAAAGACACAAATAAAAGATGGATGGCGAAACTGCCCATTGAAAATGCCGGGGATGCGCTTACCGATCCTTCCACAGCTGATTTAACGGGCCGGACGCTTGAGTTTCTCGGAAACTATGAAGGGATACGGCTCTCATCTCCCCACATTCAATCTGCTGTTCAATGGCTGAAGCAACATCAGGAAAGCAATGGTTCCTGGTATGGGCGCTGGGGTATTTGCTATATTTACGGGACATGGGCGGGTATAACAGGACTCATGGCGGCTGGGATCACACATAAAGACTCTGCGGTACAAAAAGCGGTGGAGTGGCTGACTTCGATTCAGAAATGTGACGGAGGATGGGGAGAATCATGCAAAAGTGACATTAATAAGCATTATTGTGATCTTCCATACAGCACAATCACCCAGACAGCATGGGCAGTTGATGCACTAATCGCGGCATGTCCAAAACCAACCGATTCGATAAAACGAGGAATTGACTATCTATTACATCGCGGAAATTATAATGGCATACATGTTTCCTATCCAACAGGGGCAGGGCTGCCAGGAACATTTTATATGTACTACCACAGCTACAATTACATTTGGCCGCTGTTGGCATTATGTCATTACAAGGATAAATACGGAAATAATTAAGAAGAAGGCTGATATCCGTAATGGATTCAGCTTTTTGTGTGGCCGCGGTTAACCAGCATCTATTTGTTCATTTCTATTTTTTTGCTTAAAAATCCAAGAAATAGATTGTATCTCTGAATTATTGGTGTTATTATAGGATTTAAATTAAATTAGTATAACACAATTAAGGGAAATAAATTAAAAGTATGACACATTTGTTGGGAAGGGGAGTAAAGCTTAGAAATTTGGTACACTCAAAACTCATAGGATAGGAGATTCAAATTGGATACGAAGAAGATCGTCTATGTGGTTTCAGACTCAGTAGGGGAAACGGCAGAGCTGATGGTTAAAGCGGTCGCCGCTCAATTTAATGGGGGAGATATTGAAATTCAAAATGTCTCTTTTATTGAAGATATCCAGGATTTGAAAAATGTAATCTCTGTCGCCAAATATCGAAACTCAGTGATTGCCTATACGATTGTGGTTCCTTTTTTGAAACAGTATCTTGACCAGCGGGCGCAAGAAGAAGGTATTATTGCCATTGACCTCATGAAGCCGCTCATGCATGCCTTCACCGAAAAATTTCATAAAGAGCCGGTTTATCAGCCGGGGTTGCTCCGGAAAATGGACGAGAACTATTTTCGAAGAGTGGAAGCCATCGAATTTGCTGTTAAATATGATGACGGACAGGATACACGCGGCCTTTCCCGTGCGGATATCGTCTTGATTGGTGTTTCCAGAACATCGAAAACGCCGCTTTCGATGTATTTGGCCAATAAAAGATTCAAGGTGGCTAACGTTCCGTTAGTGCCTGAGGTGGAGCCGCCGGAAGAAGTCTTTCACTTCAAAAAGAAATGTATAGGTTTAATTATTACGCCGGATAAGCTGAATGAGATTCGGAAGGAACGTTTAAAGAATCTTGGGTTAACGGTAAGAGCCCATTACGCGAACTTTGAGAGGATCATGGAAGAATTGGATTATGCCGAAAAAATCATGAAGAGAATTGGCTGCCCGGTGATTGATGTTTCCAATAAGGCGGTTGAAGAGACGGCAGATTTAATTTTGGCTATGTTAAAAAAGGAGAGGAGCTGGATATCATGACGCAATTCGTATATCTGTTTGATGAGGATGGGAAAAAAGGTAAAGAACTTTTAGGCGGAAAAGGGGCCAACCTGGCAGAAATGACGCGTATTGGACTCCCGGTTCCTTACGGGTTCACCATATCAACGGAAGCGTGCAATACCTATTACCAGGCAGGGAAACGTCTGCCGTCCGAGATGAAAAAGCAAATCGAGACAGCCCTTCATCATCTTGAAGGAAGAACAGGAAAGAAATTAGGGGATACCAGAAATCCGCTTCTCGTTTCTGTGCGTTCTGGGGCGGTTCACTCGATGCCGGGGATGATGGATACCGTGCTGAATCTGGGCATGAACGATGAAACAGTAGAAGCAGTGGCGAGTCTCACTTACAATCCGCGATTCGCGTATGATACATACCGCCGGTTCATTCAAATGTTCAGTGATGTTGTGCTTCATGTGGACGGTTTTTACTTTGAACAGTTGCTCGAAGAAGTCCGCATAGCAAAAGGATATACTACAGATCCTGAAATGACCGCGGAAGACTGGAAAGAAGTGATAGAAGGCTATAAGGAACTGGTTCGAAAACACGCCAAAAAAGACTTTCCGCAAGATCCTAAGGAACAGCTTCAATTGTCCATATCTGCTGTTTTTGATTCATGGAATAACCAACGTGCTTTTGTGTACCGCCGGCTTCATAAGATCCCGGATGACTTGGGTACTGCTGTCAATATACAAAGCATGGTATTCGGAAATATGGGCAATGATTCTGGTACCGGCGTTGCTTTTACAAGAAATCCTTCCACAGGTGAAGCAAAGATTTATGGCGAATATCTGATCAATGCCCAAGGAGAAGATGTGGTGGCTGGGATTCGGACACCGCAGCCGATTGCAGCCATGGAAACGGCTATGCCTAAAGTGTATCAGCAGTTTGCAGAAACATGCCATTTGCTTGAGTCTCATTATAAGGATATGCAGGACATTGAGTTTACCGTCGAGCGGGGAAAGCTCTTCATCCTGCAAACACGGACAGGAAAGCGGACTGCACAGGCGGCCATTCGAATTGCGGCGGAACTGGTTAAAGAAAGCATCATAGATAAAAAAGAAGCGATTTTGCGCATTGAACCAGAACAGCTGAATCAGTTGCTGCACCGCCGTCTGGATGATGCCAAGGAAAGAAATGTCATGGCAAAAGGCCTTCCCGCATCTCCAGGTGCGGCTACGGGCCAAGTGGTATTTGATGCAGATGAAGCCGAAAGAATGGCGAAAGACGGTAAAAAGGTGATTCTTGTCCGTCCGGAAACGACACCGGATGATATTCATGGAATCGTGGCGGCAGAGGCAACGGTTACCAGCCGTGGCGGGATGACCAGTCATGCGGCAGTGGTGGCCAGGGGAATGGGAAAAGCCTGTATATGTGGATGTGAAGCCTTATCGATTAACCTGAAATTACAGCAGATTGCTGTAGCAGGAACGATAATTGAAAAAGGCGATGTAATTACCATTGACGGGTCAACAGGTGAGATTATGAATGGTGAAATTCCGATGATTGATCCGGAACTTTCGGAAGAATTTCAATTGCTTCTTACTTGGGCAGATGAGGAGAGAACATTGGGTGTACGAGCCAATGCGGATAATCCTGAAGATGCCCAAAAAGCATTGGAATTTGGCGCGGGAGGCATCGGGCTTTGCCGCACCGAGCATATGTTTATGGATAGTGCAAGAATACCGGTTGTTCAGGAAATGATACTCGCAGAAACCTTTGATGAGCGAATGGAAGCTCTTGATCAGCTGCTGGTTATGCAACAGGAAGATTTTGAACTCATTTTTGAAGCGATGAAGGGATTGCCGGTGACCATTCGGCTGCTTGATCCGCCGCTTCATGAATTTTTGCCAGACAAGGAAGAACTTCTTGTAGAGGTTACGAAGCTACAACTATCCAGTTCCTTTTCAGAAGAATTATTGGAAAAAGAACGATTGCTTCGAAATGTTCGTAAATTGGATGAATGCAATCCAATGCTTGGGCATCGAGGCTGCAGACTGGGCATGATTTTTCCCGAGATTTATGAAATGCAGGTTAAAGCGATTTTTTACGCGATATGCAACCTGAGGGATAAGGGGATGGATGCCGCCCCTGAGATCATGATCCCTTTGGTAGGCCATGTAAATGAATTAAAAGAGATGAGACAATTGGTGATCGGTACAGCTATGGAAATTGAGCAAGAAGCAGGGCAGGAATTTAATTATCAGATTGGGACAATGATTGAAGTGCCTCGGGCAGCGTTAACCGCAGATCAAATTGCCAAGGAAGCTGACTTTTTCTCCTTTGGTACCAATGACCTTACCCAAACAACCTTTGGCTACAGCCGGGATGATGCGGAAGGCAAGTTTCTTTCTACTTATATCGAAAATAAGGTACTGCCTGAAAATCCTTTTGCCACTCTCGATCAGGAAGGCGTTGGTAAACTTGTAGAACTGGGTGTCAGACTGGGACGGGAAACGAAGCCGGGGTTAAAAACAGGAATTTGCGGTGAGCATGGAGGGGAAAAAGAGTCCATTCGTTTTTGTCATGAGACAGGACTTGATTATGTCAGCTGTTCACCATACCGTGTGCCGCTGGCCCGTCTTGCAGCAGCTCATGCCGCAATAAAACAGGCACAAAAACAGGGGGAAAGCAGGGAACTTCAACTGCACTAATAAGAGAAGCTGTCCGATTCGGACAGCTTCTTACTTTTCATGTATCACGCAGCTGACTCTATAAAACTTACAATTTATAATAAACCTTAGCATCACTTTTACTGTTGTGCTGGACATGTTCATCATCTGATTGAATCCCAGCCCCGATCCAGACACCGATAATGACAAAAAAGGCAATGAGTGGTGAAAGAATGGGTTTTTTTCTATCCATCTTGCATCCTCCTTTTTTCCATTTTTGATAGGTTTCCCTGATGAACAGCTCTCGTAAACACGTTGAAGGATATTTTAATATTTCATATGTTGAAGGGTTTAAAGGACCATCGATTGGGGAAGTCCAAAAAGGTATATTTATACAGAATGATAATACTGACTTGTGTTGTTTTACTGTATAAATGCTAGTGACCTATCTACCTAAGGAGCGATGATGATGTCCAAACCAGTAAATCCTTTAACACAATATTTTAATGAAGATTATCCCAAACAATACCAGGATCCACCTGCGGTTCAGGGTCAAATGAGTCCGCTTCCTGACTGCGGAGAAAAAAGCTACAAAGGTTCAGGAAGGCTGTCAGGGAGGAAAGCGCTGGTTACCGGGGGAGATTCAGGGATTGGCCGAGCAGCAGCCATTGCTTATGCCCGGGAAGGGGCGGATGTTGCCGTCAATTATTTGCCTGAGGAACAATCTGATGCAGAGGAAGTCAAACAGCTCATTGAAGCAGAAGGCCGAAAAGCTGTGCTATTGCCTGGTGACTTGAGTGATGAAGCGTTTTGTGAGGAATTGATTAAGGAGTCTTACTCAGCTTTAGATGGATTGGATATTCTGGCGCTCGTTGCAGGAAAACAGCAGGCAGTTGAAAATATCCAAGACCTGTCCACTGAGCAACTTCGGAAAACCTTTGAAGTGAACGTATTCTCCTTGTACTGGACGGTGAAGGCGGCGTTGCCGTATCTTCCGGAGGGTGCGTCCATCATTACTACCACATCAGTACAGGGCTATAACCCAAGTCCAAACCTGCTGGATTATGCAGCTACCAAATTTGCGATTAATGGGTTCAGCCGGGGACTGGCCAAGCAGTTGGCCCCAAAGGGAATTCGCGTGAATTCAGTAGCGCCCGGCCCGATCTGGACGCCGCTTCAGATTTCCGGAGGACAGCCCGGAGAAGCTATCCCGACGTTCGGTCAGGATACGCCATTAAAGCGTGCCGGGCAACCGGTTGAACTGGCTGGTGTTTACGTGTTCCTGGCTTCCAATGAATCCAGTTACGTAACCGCTCAAACGTATGGAATTACAGGTGGTATTGAATTAGCCTAAGAATATAATCCTGGAGTGAGTAGGAGACTGCTATCTTTTTAGCAGTCTTTTTTCTTTTGTCTTTTCTAGGCAATTCGATAGAATGATTTGGAAAATTGAAAATATTGACCTATTTAGATTTGCTTCTTATTCGCTTATAGTATGAAACCGAAAACACCATGTCCTTAACAGAAGTAACTTCTATGGGAGTCGTTATGTTGAAAACCAAACTGGAACGTGTACGCTTAACACTGCGACATAAAATCGAGGCCATTGTTCATCGCATCATGAGTTGGATGCAGTTTCACCCTTAGATAAGGGCACTTTATTCTATCCTCTCTTGGATCTCACTCCTGCTCTTTATTTTAAGTTTATTTTTCATTAAAGATTCCCGCATCATGTTTGTTCAGTTTCTTTGGTCATTTTATCTTTTATTTACTAAATGGCGTGGTTTAACCTGAGCAAGGCACCTTTATTTCTTTAGATCCTGATCCTGGAGATGATTATATTTTCACGCAAAATGGATAATGTTTCTTCTAATAATTACCGAAAAATGAATAGTATTTTTTAAGTGTGTAAACCCTTAATAAAAGAGGTGTATCTAATTGGAAAGAACAGTTACCAATTTATCATTTGCAGATTATTCAAGTAGTATCATGAGGGATGGTAATGGTGTTTCAAATATTTACGAAATTACATGTATGTAATCATTTTTGTGAAAATGATACTTATGCTTTTGTATTACTTATGAAGCAAGCCTAAAGTTTGATTTTGTTTCTCATTTTTGTATAATCATATACTGCGGAGGTGACATACTACTAATGAAGTTTAACAAGAAAAAAATTAATGTTGTCGATATAAAAAAAGCGAGAAAAAGTGTGTTTGCCACTGGTGTAGGAAACGCAATGGAATGGTATGACTTTGGTTTATATTCCTATCTAGCGGTTATTATTAGTCAGAACTTTTTTAGTGCTGTTAAGAATGACGAGCTAAAATTAGTGTTTACATTTGCCACTTTTGCGATTGCATTTTTAATGCGCCCCTTAGGAGGTATTATATTCGGAAGGATCGGAGATAAGTTAGGGAGAAAAGTTGTTCTAACAACCACCATTATTTTGATGGCTTTATCCACATTATTAATCGGTTTATTACCTACATATGATCAAATTGGTATTTGGGCTCCGATTTTATTATTAATAGCAAGGATTATTCAAGGGTTTTCAACTGGCGGTGAATACGCTGGTGCAATGGTTTATATCGCTGAATCTTCTCCAGACAATAAGCGTAATGTGCTTGGAAGTGGATTGGAAATTGGTACTCTCACTGGATATATACTGGCTTCATTGCTGGCTAGTTTGCTGTTTCTACTTCTATCTGATGATCAGATGGCCTCTTGGGGTTGGAGAATCCCGTTTTTACTTGGTTTACCTTTAGGTCTAATCGGTTTTTATTTAAGAAGCAGTTTAGGGGAAACACCAATCTTTGAAAATGAACTTGCTGATTCTGATGAAGAGGCTGAAGAAGAAAGCTTCTTCACCATTTTAAAAAATCACAAAAGGGATGTTTTCGTATGTTTTGTAGCTGTGGCCTTCTTTAATATTACAAACTACATGCTATTATCGTACATGCCGTCTTATTTAAATGAAATAATAGGGTTGTCTAACACTGTAGGAACCGTATTAATTACAGTTATCATGATTCTTATGGTGCCGCTTGCTTTCATGTTTGGAAAGCTTAGTGATAAAATTGGAAACAAGGCTGTTTTCTTATTTGGTTTAGGAGGCTTAACCCTACTGTCTGTTTTTTGTTTTTATTTAATAAACTTGAATACTTTAGTCTTTATATCGATAGGTATACTGATCCTAGGTTTTCTACTCGCATCTTATGAAGGAACCATGCCTGGAACCTTACCGACAATGTTTTATACAGATATTCGCTATCGAACATTAGCTGTTACTTTTAATGTCTCTGTTTCACTATTTGGTGGAACGACTCCACTAGTTGCCACATGGCTAGTTCACGAAACAGGGAATAACTTAGCACCTGCATTCTATTTAACCATTGTAAGTATTATTGGATTTTTAGTTATTTTATTCTTTTTCACTAACACAGCAGGAAAATCTCTCAAGGGTTCTTACCCGACAGTTGCTTCTAAGTCTGAGTTCAATGAAGCTGTTGAAAATCCAAAAGATGCTTTATGGTGGCATACCGAACAAACCGAGAAATAAAAAGCATAATAGGAAGCAACTAAGTGTTGGTATAAGAAAATGGCTGTTCGCTCCTGAACAGTCTTTTTTTGTGTGCCCGGCATGAAGCCAGAGCTAGATAAATTACAATCAATTATTTTTCATTAATTGACTGAAAATTCAAACTGTATATGATATTATAAGATAAAAATATCTGTTGGAGAAGTATATATGAGGAAAGTTGGACAGCTTTCATTAATTTCACTTTCAATTGCTTTTACCACTTATCAAAAAATATGGAGCGGTCACCCTTTTTGGACCTTTGATTTTTTCCTTTTCACATTCATTGCCTGGCTCATTGGCTGGCATTATGACAAAATACGGGAATTTGCAAAACAATCAAAGGCTAATGAAGAAGGTTACAAACTTCTTATCGATACTTTGCCAGAATCTATTTTGATTCACCAAAATGGAAAAATACTGTACTTAAACCAGCCCTTTCTTCAACTAATAAATCTGAGTAGCATGGATGTAGCAATTGGTAATGAGTTGAATAATTTTGTGGGGCCCCCCCTAACCAAACAATTGTTGAACGCAATCCTACTAGAAGAAAGTAAATCTAAACCAGTTGATATAGAAATAAAGAGTAAAAATGGCATGGCTTGTTTTTACGAGGTAAGCTCATATGATATTAAGTATGGAAATAAAGACGTCAGTCTGACTGTTATTAAAGATATAACTTTAAAAAAAGAAGAGATACGAATTCTTTTACAAAGATCAGAAGCATTGGCGCTGTTGGGACAAATGGCTGCAGGCATTGCTCATGAAATACGAAATCCTTTAACTTCTATATCGGGATTCATTCAATTATTACAAGTGAACCAGCATGAGAACCAATATATAGCGATCGTGGAAAGTGAACTTGAACGAATAAATAATATAGTCGGCGATTTTTTACATCTATCAAAGCCAAAGGAAGTTGACTTAAAAGAACAAAATATAGAACATGTATTGAAAGAAGTTATTGCATTATTGAATTTAAAGACGGAAAATCACAACATTCAAATTACAGAAGAATATGAATCAGATTTGCCTGATTTTTATCTTGATAAGAATCAAATGAAGCAAGTTTTTCTTAATCTTTTAAAGAATTCAATGGAGGCAATGCCTAATGGTGGTCAGATAATGATTGTAGTTAGTAGAATGCATCCTGAACAAGTTTTGATAACTATCAAAGATGAGGGAGTCGGTATTCCAAAGGAACAACTCCCCATTTTGGGACAGCCTTTTATTACGACAAAAGAGAATGGTACCGGGTTAGGATTGCTGATATGTTACAAGATAATTGAATCACATAAAGGAACTCTTAAAGTAGACAGTAAGGTCAATCAAGGAACCACAGTAAGCATTAGTATGCCAATATCCATTATCAATGAAAGAAAACTAAATGTGTAATTTACAAACACAATTTTACTTCCGTAAACGAAAGCATAAATGAATGAAAAATGTTATTCGAATTATGAATTTATAAGGTAAGAGCACATTTATTATGCTCTTACCTTTTTTGTCAAGTTAATTTTTAATTATCCTTCTTTCCAAAAGAATCTATCTCTATTGGTAAAAAGAAGGAAGCTTCAGTGTTAAGTAAAGAAATCTCCCCTGTATCCGTGTGCAAGAGAGATTAATTGGAACTGCTTTTTATAAGTTAAAGATATTACTTCTGTTCAAATCCAGTCCTATGTTCTCGAAAAATACAAGTCTATTTCCGAAAGGATCGCCAATACGAATCTCCCGTGTATTCCATGGAGTGTTCTCAATGCCTGGGCGGGCATATTTGTATTTTTGTGATAACAGGTTGGTATGTAGCAGCTCCAAGTTTTCAACTTCAATTCTGAGGGCAGCCCCGGGGCAACAGGTCTCCATGATGCTCAGAAAGATGAATCACACAGTTGTTATATGCAATTTGCATATACAATGGCAAACCATCTTCGAAACGATGCTCCCAATCGACCTTAAAACCTAAAAAGGTTAGATAAAATTCCCTGGCTTTTTCCTCGACAAACATACGGAGAATGGGGATGGGGCTTTTCATGGTTAGGGGTGAATGGCTCAGTTGAAATAACTCCTCTTCTAAAATAAAAATATATTATGGATTAATTATACATGTTTTATAATGCTGGCAATCTGTAGCACTTTGATGAAACGAAGAATGGTCAAAAAAAGACACCTCATCAAATGTTTGGACATGTTCCTAATTGGTTCTTCACAAGTTCTTCATAACTGCTTTCTATTATGAAAGCAGCATGAATCATAAGGAGGAAGACAGCATGAAAAGAAAAAATATCTGGATTGTATCATTGCTTGCGGTGTCGTTGACTCTTGGAGCGTGTTCAAATGACACTGGCGATAAAAATTCGGAAAAACATGAAACAAAAGATAAAGGAATGAGTCATGAGGGAATGAATCATTCGGGCTCCGGGGAGGTACCAAAGGACCTGAAGAAAGCTATGGACCCAGAGTATGAAGTGGGCAGTCAGGCGGTGATTAACGCGGATCATATGGAGGGGATGAAGGGCGCAAAAGCAAAAATAGCCGGGGCCTATGATACAACAGCCTATGTGGTAACCTATACCCCAACAACAGGTGGAACACCCGTTAAACATCACAAATGGGTCATTCAAGAGGAAATCCAGGATGCAGGAAACAAAACACTGAAAAAAGGGCAAAAGGTCAAGCTGAAGGCGGATCATATGAAGGGCATGAAAGATGCTTCAGCCATAATCGAATCCTCTGAAAAAACAACCGTCTATATGGTGGACTATACCCCAACAACAGGTGGAAAAAGGGTTAAAAATCATAAATGGGTAACGGAAAACGAGCTGGAGGCTAAATAAAGATAACAAAGAGAATCCAAGTGTTTCATAAGGATTCTCTTTTTGTCTATAATTGAGGAAGAAGAAAGGGAGAGAAAATAGATGAAAACCATCCTGATTGTAGATGATGAAGAGAAAATACTCGAGGTTGTCTCTTCGTATTTGAGAAACGAAGGTTGTCAAACGATTGAAGCGGCTACTGGACAAGCGGCCCTTGAGTATATAAAGAGAGGGCACATTGATTTTGTTATTTTGGATTTAATGCTTCCAGATTACAGCGGCGAGGATATTTGCCAGAGCATTCGACAAGAAGCTTCCGTTCCCATCCTCATGTTAACGGCAAAAGCAAAGGAAACAGAACGGATAAAAGGTCTGTCGCTGGGAGCGGATGATTACATGGTTAAACCGTTCAGTCCGAGGGAGCTTGTAATGAGGGTGAAAACGATTCTGAGACGTTCCAATGAGAACGATCTACTGGCGGACCAAATTTCTTATAATCAAGGCGAGTTAACGATAAATGCAAAGTCAAAAGAAGTTTTTTTAAAGGGCAATTCTATCAGTCTGACTCCAATCGAATATAAAGCGTTACTTGTTTTTGCGCGACATCCTAAACGCACATTTACTAGAGACGAGCTTGTGGAAAAAGTGCTCGGATATGATTATGAAGGGGAAACCCGCACCATCGACCAGCATATCAAAAACCTTCGCTATAAAATAGAGAACAATCCTAAAGAGCCCCGGTACATACGGACCGTTTTTGGTATGGGGTATAAGTTTGAAGGAAACCGAAGTGAAGATTAAAGGACTGCATGCCCGGTTGACCCTTGTTTTTATACTTGCAGCAACGGTTATTTTAATGGTAGCAAGCCTGGTCATTTTGTTGGAAATTCATTATCATTTTACAATGTTTAAATTGGATGCGCCTGAATTTCGGGTGATTAAGCCTCTGGCCATTCATTTTGAGAGCGCGGTCATCGGTTCAATACTATGGACATTATTGGGGGTATTCATTCTGGTTTGTATGATTAGCTATTTCGTAGCCAGAAAACTATCAAAGCCCCTTGTGCAAATGAAATGGGCAGCAGAGAAAATGGCAAAAGGCGAACTCGATGTTAGAGTGAAGGTCCAGGGAAATGATGAATTGCAGGAGTTAGGGCAATCTTTAAACCAGTTAGCAGCACAGCTGCAAAAACAGGAGATTGCAAGAGAAAATATGACCAGTGATATCGCTCATGAATTACGGACGCCTCTGGCCACTCTGAAGAGTCATATGGAAGCCATTGAAGATGGAATCTTTGAGGCTACACCTGAGCGGCTGCATTCATTTGGAGAAGAAATTGATCGGCTCATCCTGCTGGTTTATGATCTCGAACAATTAACGACGTTTGAAGCACCCAACTTTGTACTTGAAAAGCGAAAAGAAAACTTGGGGGAAGTCCTTCAACAAAGTATGAGTACATTACGAGAGTCTTATCTGCAAAAAGGAATAGCCTTATCCTTTCATGAAAAAATGCAGATACAATTGCTTATTGATAAAAAAAGAATCATGCAAGTTATGATTAACCTGTTAACAAATGCCTTGAAATTTACCCCTGCAAGCGGGAGGGTCGACATTACAATAGAGATTAAAGAGAGGGATGCTGTTATCACAATAAAAGACACCGGGATAGGAATATCTAAAGAAGAAATTTCTAAGGTATTTGAACGATTCTATCGGACGGAGAAATCCAGAAACCGCCGATTTGGAGGGAGTGGCATAGGGCTAACCATCGCCAAACAATTAACTGAAGCTCATGGGGGAAGTATATGGATGGAAAGTGATCCGAATGAAGGGACTGCTGTAATGGTTACTCTGCCATTACAATAGAAAAAGCAGCCCAAATTGGCTGCTTTTTCTAATCCTCCCAAATTTCATCCATCAAATCTTCAATTTCTTTTCTCCGCTTTTCTGTCTGTTCTTTATCAACAAGGACTTCATCACCTTGAAAATAAACGACATCACCGGTTTGAACATTTTTAGGCAGAATGGATCGAAGGATGTCTCTGGTTTCATTTCCGATTTCAACGACAGCATACTCACCCTCGATGCGATCAATGATTCCTTTGATTTTTTTCATTACTTCTTCTCCGTTTTTACAGTCAACGTTGAGCCATTGGTTGTAAAGACGATAGCTCCTTTTTGATCCGTTCGATATACTTTCGTTTTCTTTAATCGGTTCAATACCTCTTTTGTAGGGTGACCGTAATGATTCTTTTTGCCGACAGAGATGACAGAATACTGCGGATTCACCGCTTTAATGAACGCACTACTCGATGATGTCTTCGCACCATGGTGACCTACTTTAAGAACGTTTGCTCTTAAGGTTTCCTTGGATTTTATCATATCTGCCTCTGATTTAGCCTCGGCATCTCCTGTGAACAGGAACGATTTCTTGCCATGCACCAGACGGAGAACGGCACTCCAGTCGTTTAGGTCACTTTTGCTGTACGTTTTAACCGGAGCAACAAACTTTGCTGACACACCCTTAAGCGGCACCTTTACGTCCTTTTTCGCCGTTTTGATGGTTAACCCCTCACGTTTTACGGCGAGCAGAAAATCTTTGTAGGCTTGACTTGTATGAGAAACCTTTGGTGCATAAACAGATTTCACTTTGAATGCCTTTAGCACCTCATCCAGTCCGCCAATGTGGTCCGCATCAGGATGTGTCGCGATCATAACTTCAATATCTTTCACTTTTTGCTTCTTCAAGTAAGCAACTACATCGCTGCCATCCTTGTTTCCTGCATCGATGATCATATCATCACCGCCAGCGGTTTTAATATACGTGCCATCTCCCTGGCCGACATCCATAAAATGGACAGTGGTCGTTTTGGTGGCCGCGGTTGTTGGCGTGCTTGAAAATATCAGACTACTACTTATTAATGCAGAGAATACCCATGTTGGTTTCTTCACTTGTTGCTTTTCCCCCTATGAATGTAAATAAATAACTATGTAATAATAAACCATTTCATGAAAAATTTCTATACTATAATAATAAACTATTTAATTTTTTTAGTGAGAGATCCAAAAACTTACGGTAGAATGATAACATTTATGAATGTATCTTATTCGCTCTTAATAATCGTCTTTCCCTTACCAAAAACTTAGGTTATGATGTGGGTATAAATAATACCATCAAAATAATCCGGAGGACTTGAACTAATGAAGCAAGACTTACAGCTGCTCGGAGAAGCACTTATCCATCGGAAACAAGCGATTGCCGAAATGATTCATTCAAACCGAATGGCTGGTGTGCAGATGACACCTGAACAAACCAATGATTTTCAAAGAGTATTGCCTAAAATTATGGAATTTCGGGAGCAATTGATTCAACTTTTTGGGGAATCACTGATCCAATTTGAAAATCTTGATCGCAGCATTGAGCAGTTTCGAGAATGGGGAAGAGAAGCGGGGGATTTTCTATTTAAAATCGGAGCCCCTCTTGACCAAGCCTTGTTTGATACGAGCTTTTATCGCACATACCTTTGGAAAGCGATTAAAGAAGAAACGATAAGTCACGGGTTGTCTGTAGAAACTATATTTGAGGTTATTGAAATAATCGACCCTCTTCTGGACCATGCTGTTTACTTTTTTAGCTTGAGTTATGTGGAGTCTTACCAAAAAGTTCTTGAACAGGCTAAATCGGCGTTTTTAGAGCTGTCAGTCCCGATCGTCCCTTTGGTCAAAGGAACAGGAGTCTTACCGTTAATTGGCAATATTGACACAGAAAGAGCTCAACTTATTTTGGAAGAAACCTTAAAACAATCATCCAAACTAAAACTGGAAAATCTTATTTTGGATCTATCAGGGGTACTCATTGTGGATACTATGGTGGCGGACCAATTGTATAAAGTGATGGATGCTTTATCGTTACTTGGGGTAACAACCGTACTCACTGGAATACGTCCGGAAGTAGCTCAAACGATGGTTTCATTAGGATTAAACATCGATAAGTTTAAAGTGAAGGGCAATTTGCACCAGGCCTTTTTGGAGGTGCAAAAGTAAAACAGCTGGAGAGCACATAGCTTTCCGGCTGTTTTTATTTTGGGGATTCAGTCCTTGTTTATCCTATTCCATGTTAATAAACGCTTTTAAACTAAATAGCCCTTTGTTTGTTAAATAAAAGGTCTAACGGTATACATGACATTTATCATACTTTAGGAATGACACATATGTCTTAAAAGCCAAGACTCCCATCTGTATACTTAAGTAGAACCAATGGGAGGGAAACATACTAATGTCAAAACACAAAAATGCTGTTAATTTACGAAAACAAGTTGCCCCATATGAAAAACCAAGTACAAAAAATAGTGTAACGCAGCTAATTAATACACTTGTACCTTTTATTCTTCTGTGGTACCTGGCTTACGAAAGCTTGTCCATTTCATATTTCCTTGCTTTGCCCTTAACGATAATTGGTGCCGGATTTTTGACTCGCATTTTTATTATTTTTCATGATTGCTGTCACCATTCATTCTTTCGAAACCGAAAAGCCAATAAAATTATCGGAACGATGACAGGAGTCCTTACTTTATTTCCGTATCATCAATGGCAGCATGAACATAACATTCATCATGCTACAAGTGGTAACTTAAATAAACGTGGAACAGGTGATATTTGGATCATGACGGTAGATGAGTATTTAGCGGCATCTTTTTGGAGGCGCATCGCTTATCGTTTATACCGAAATCCGATCATAATGTTTGGTCTTGGGCCAATATACGTATTCCTGATTACCAATCGCTTTAACCGCAAAGGAGCAAGATTCAAAGAACGTATAAATTTATATATAACAAACCTTTCTATCGCTGCGTTCGCTGCATTACTTTGTTGGACAGTCGGCTGGGAGGCATTCTTGCTTGTTCAAGGTCCCATTTTCTTTGTATCGGGTGTTGCCGGTATTTGGCTGTTTTATGTACAGCATCAATTTGAAGACTCTTATTTTGAACATGACGAAGAGTGGGATTATGTGAAAGCCGCTATAGATGGCAGTTCTTACTATAAGCTTCCGAAAGTTCTGCAATGGCTGACAGGCAATATTGGATTTCATCATATTCATCATTTAAGCCCAAGGGTGCCTAATTATAACTTGGAAGATGTTCATCGTATTGATTCAACATTCCAAAATGTACAAACGATCACTCTTACTTCAAGCCTTCGTTCCCTTGGATTCCGTCTTTGGGATGAGGAGAGCAGAACGTTTATTAGCTTTAAAGGCATTCAAAAGGTAAAATCAAAAAAGAATAAGGTAAACGCCTATTTGAAATCAGTTTAAGCGGCACATAACATACGTAGTCCTGAAAGCATGGGTCAACCCATTGTTTTCAGGACTCCATTCTTTCTTGAAAAGATATTGTGATAAAATTACAATAGGCATTTAACATCGCAAAAGAGGTTTCAATATGAAAAAGATATATCAACTGTTTCAAAGGAATACAGGGATTTCCCCGTATGTTTGGAGCGTTTTTAGTATTTTACCGTTTTACTTTATTTTTCAATCATCTTCCACGAAAGCCATTGTAGCGGGTATTATACTAACCATTTTCTTCTTTATTTCTTATCGTTTTGCTTTCATTTCAAAAGGGTGGCCTGTTTACGGTTGGGCTTGCATTCTTATTGCCATATCCATTACCATGACAAGCCTTTACAACTATATTTATTTTGCATTTTTTCTTGCTTATTTTATTGGTAATATAAAAGAACGGATCCCTTTTATTTCCTTATATATTCTACATCTCGTCAGTATGACCGTCTCTTTTAACTTCAACATCGTTTTTCAAGATGATCAGTTCCTAAAACAACTGCCTTTTATCATTATCATTTGGATCAGTATCATCCTGATGCCTTTCAGTTTATATAATCGAAAAAAGCGTGAGCATCTCGAAGAACAATTGCAAGATGCAAATGCGGTACTCGTAAAACAGCAGGAGCGACAGCGAATTGCCCGTGATCTGCACGATACGTTAGGACAAAAGCTTTCGCTGATTGGTCTGAAAAGTGATTTGGCCAAAAAATTAATTGAAAAAGATCCAGTGCAGGCCCGATCTCAGTTAAATGACGTCCAGCAGACGGCTAGAACAGCACTGAACGAAGTCCGGAAAATGGTGTCTCAAATGCGAGGCATTCGATTAGAAGAGGAACTCATCAATGTGAAACAAATACTTAAAGCAGCGCAAATTGAATATATAGGTGATCAAAAAATAAACCTAACAAATGTCTCCCTGTTGATTGAAAACATTCTGAGTATGTGTTTGAAAGAAGCGGTAACCAATGTTGTAAAACACAGTAACGCAACAACCTGCCATATCTCTATCGAACAATCATTAAACGAAGTTAATATTTCCATAAAGGATAACGGCGCAGGTTTAAAAGTAAATGAAGATATAACAAAAGGTCACGGATTACTGGGAATAAAAGAAAGACTTGAATTTGTTAACGGACGTCTTGAACTCTTTTCAGAGGAAGGGACTACGTTAATTATACGAGTGCCGAATGTCATAAAATCCGCGGAAAAGGAGGAAGGCAAATGATTCGGATCGTCATTGCGGAAGACCAGCAAATGATGTTGGGAGCACTGGGTCTGCTGCTTAATTTGGAAGAGGATATGGAAGTCGTGGGAAAGGCCGGCGACGGAGAAGAAGCGATTTCGCTTGTTCATCAGTATCAGCCTGACATTTGTATTATGGATATTGAAATGCCAGTAAAAACGGGACTTGAAGCAGCGGAAGAACTGAAAGAATCAGGTGCCAAAGTGATCATTTTAACTACATTCGCTCGTACAGGATATTTCCAGCGTGCGGTGAAGGCTGGGGTTCGAGGATATTTACTGAAAGATAGTCCAAGTGAAGAATTGGCAAGCTCCATCCGCAGTGTGATGGCAGGCAGGCGAATATATGCTCCAGAACTTGTGGACGATGCCTACAGTGAGGAGAACCCGCTGACTGACCGTGAAAAAGAGGTATTGACCCTCATTGCCGATGGAAAAAATACAAAGGAAATCGCCACTCAGCTTTCTATCAAAGCCGGAACGGTACGGAATTACATTTCAACCATATTAGAAAAACTCGAAGTCACCAATCGGATTGAGGCCATAACCCGGTTTCAGGAAAAAGGCTGGTTTAAGTAAGTGTTCAAGCAGGCTGGAAGAAGATAAATATACCAATTATAATAAGTACAGCAGTTAAAAAAGCATTCTAAATAGAATGCTTTTTTTCTGTATCATAATCGGTGATGTTCCGAGATTGAATTGTATTGTGAAAGAAATACCAAGGATTAAGATAAGGATACCTAAAACATAAATAAACAATTTCAATTTTACCGTTTCATTTTTGAATCTTTATTATTGCATATACAACAAATATAAGCTACATTTAATATAAGTAAATTTTATTGCATTTACAACAAAAAATGCTAAGGGAGTGAATTATGAAGGAAATTCTTCGTGAAATTGGAATGATCGCAAGGGCATTGGATTCAATCAGTAATATAGAATTTAAAGAATATGATCTTACAAAAGGACAGTATTTGTACCTTGTGCGAATTTGTGAAAACCCTGGAATGATTCAGGAGAAATTAGCTGAGATGATTAAAGTAGATCGAACAACGGCATCACGTGCTATAAAAAAACTTGAAATGAATGGCTTTGTTGAAAAAAAAGACGATCAATATAACAAAAAAATTAAAAAACTGTTTCCAACAGAGAAGGGGAAAAGTGTTTTTCCTTTTATTAAAAGAGAAAATGAGTATTCCAATAATGTTGCATTAGAGGGATTAACCGAAGAGGAAGCAGAAACCATTTTCAATCTTCTTGTAAGAGTAAGAAAAAATGTAGAAAAGGACTGGGAATTTGTAAAAAAAGGAAACAAGAGAAATTATTGAAGGAGGGGCAATAGGAATGACGATCAAAATAAAAAAGTGCACCCAAGAAGATTTACGCATACTTCAAGAGATTAGTTATGAAACATTTGACGAGACATTTAAACATGAAAATTCACCGGAAAATATGATAGCCTATTTGGAAAAAGCCTTTAACTTAAGACAATTAGAAAAAGAATTATCCAATCGTTCTTCGCAGTTCTTTTTTGTTTATTTTAAAAATGAAGTAGCAGGATATTTAAAGGTCAATACCAATGATGCCCAGTCTGAAAAAATGGGGGACGATTCATTTGAAATTGAAAGGATCTATGTAAAAAGCAAATTTCAAAAACAAGGACTTGGTAAATATCTGCTGAATAAAGCTATGGAAATTGCGACGGAATGTGGTAAAAAGAAAATTTGGCTAGGTGTTTGGGAAAAGAATGAAAACGCCATTTCTTTTTATAAGAAATTAGGCTTTGTCCAAACGGGAGCTCACTCATTTTATATGGGGGATGAAGAACAAACGGATTATATCATGATAAAAACACTCAACTAACTTTTTATGAAAGAATGGATGTTATGTATATCCCTAAACCTTTTAAGATTGAGGATGAAGCAGTAATTTATGATTTTATCGAAAAATACGGCTTTGCAGCGTTATTTTCTCAGCATAAAGGAGAACCGTACGCTACTCATCTTCCGCTGTTGTTAAATAAATCTGAACATTTGTTATATGGCCATTTTGCACGCCCAAACGCACAATGGAAGGATGCTGAAGGCCAGCAAGTGCTAGCGGTTTTCCAAGGCCCTCACTGTTATATTTCACCATCGTGGTATGAGACAAGTAAAGCAGTGCCAACATGGAATTATGTTTCTATCCATGTCTATGGAAAGATGGAGATTGTCGAAGACAGAAACGCAATCATTGATTCTTTAAATCATCTGGTAAATAAATATGAAATCTCTGATAGTCCATACAACTTAAATCACGTAGAACCTAGTTTTATAGAAGGAATGACGAAAGGAATTGTAGCGTTTAGAATAAAAATCACAAATACTGAAGCAAAAGCGAAATTAAGTCAGAATCATCCTGTGGAAAGGCAAGAATTGATTATTAAACATCTGGAAGAAACATCTCAAGAAGATAATATGCAAGTAGCAGCTTTAATGAAAAAAAATCTCTAATTAACCATATGCATTAATGTTTCGTTAATCTTTTACTGATTTGTCTATTATCCAACCGACCATTTTCACTCAAAAAATAATGTCTAACAATGAATATAGTTATGGAATAACCTCAAAAATAGTACCTTGGTTAAAATCGGTTACTTTCATTGAACCGTACGCCCCTAAATATAGTCTGGTTTTCTCCAGATTCGCTCCTAAGCTCATGTAAAGAGCCGATTGAGACCCGAAATTATAATCGGTCTCAATAACACCAAAATCGTTTAGCTTACCATCTGTTCTTGCCCTGGTGTATGCTAAAACACCTCTAACCGGTTGAGACTCTTGTCGGGCAGCATCGGTAAATACAACGCTTCCTGATAAATCAGGGATATTATCCCCTAGATATGGCTGGACACCTGTAAGAGCAGTGCCGCCGAACTTATCAGGGCGAAGATCTTTGTGATAATAACTCGTTATAGGTTCAAGGCGTTTTACTGACGTTTCTATTGCCTCATTGTAATAAGCAATTGTTTTCTCATCTAGAGCAGAGTTTGCAGAGCAGCCCCTTTTAATCATAGTAGGAAAAGTACCTTCCCAGCCACGCCAGCCAAAGTTAATAAATCCCTCTTGGTCTGTGACAGAATCCATTAAAGAAGCGTGCTGAACAAGCTGAGTAACGGGTATCGGTTTATAATGAACGAACGAAAAAATGGATTCTGCCAAGTCCTGTCCGACATTACCCGCATATTTAATGTACTGATTATAAAATCTTTGAAATGAAATACCTGGGATATTACGAACCCCTTTGGCAATTACCGTAAGTGTTTCCTGAATAGGAAGGGGAAGTTCATTAAAACGTGTAACTACTGGCGGGTTATTGATAAAGGTATTTTTAACGATATCAATCTCAATTATTTTACCGGCGATTTCCAAATCATTCTGACTTAAATTAAATGGATCAAAGCCCGCCCCGCCATCACCGGTCGTTAAAACAAGTTTGCCGGTTTCAGGTGAAAAGGTTAAGCTGTTGACCCCATTATGATTGAAAAAAGGTCTTCTTAGGTTAAGTAATGTCCGCCGTTTTTGAGGTTGACCATTTGATTGCAATATCCATTCTTCAACTGTATCGATATGATCATATTTAGTTTCTCTATTGACCCATTTCAGGTTTAACGTTTTAGGATCACATGGGTCAGGTTTAAAATGTTTAGAAAGAGCACCTGGACCTTGTGTTCCTGCCATTGAATAATGTAGGTAAAAAAGCCGGTTAAAATAAAAATTCGGATGAAACGCCAGCCCCAGTAACCCCCGTTCATCATACCCACCTCGAGAAACACCGGGTTCAGAAGTACCGAGTTTTATGATTCGTTGTCGAATATCCAAAAAAGTCTTGATTACTCCATTTCCTATGTAAAAGATTTCTCCCACCTGGGTTGCAATAAATAATCTTTCAATGGAGTCACCCGGAAGTATAGTTGTTTTTAAAACAGTTGGTAAATTAATATTACTTACAATGGGCCGTAACCGAACCTTCACTGATCTCAACTTACTTTACACTCCTTCTTATGCTTTTTGTAAAACATATGTCTAGAATTGTTCTATTAGTATCAATTTAGATCAGAAAAGCTGGCTCATTTACTAGGTTATTGGATTTTTACATGTGGGTAATAAAATGGCGTGGAATACACATTTAAAGTTTAAGAAATATGACCATACAAGACACCAAAAGAGCAGGAGGGGGACGCAATCAATAGCTTTATTGAGTTTGAGGGATTGATCATTAACCCATCTCATGTCTCATCACTTGAAAATATCGAAGAAGTTAAAGATGTAGGATATGACGGATAAAGATATTTCGGGAATCCTTATCCTATAATCAAAAAAAGAAAACCAGCCTGTTAAGTTGGTTTTCTTTAGGTGTCATTTACACAGGGGAGCCGTTTTGTTTTTTCCTCAATAGGGCAAGTATTGTAAGAACCACCAATATTAAGAGACAAACAGTGGAGCCAATCCAATTATTTTTATTGAATATGAAAAAGATAAAAATAACGGATAAGGCCATTACTCCCAGTATGGTTGTGTATGGAAACCCTCTTACTTGAAAGAATGGCTTGCTCGTATATTGACGGCGAAGCTTCAATTGGGAGAGACAGATTACTGTCCAAATTAAAAGAATCGTAAACCCTGGTATGGTCATCATATAGCCAATAATCTGTTCAGGCGTTAAATAAGCTAAAAATACCCCTATAAAAATAAAAATCGATGTAATGATGATCCCAATGATGGGTATCCCGTTTTTTGTTACTTTTAATAGCTTTTTCGGTGCTTCACCGTTTTGAGCCATGGAATAGAGTGTTCTCGATGTGGCATAAATGCCAGAGTTAGCTGCAGATAATACAGCTGTTAAAAGAACAAAATTCATAATATGTCCAGCTCCTGGCAATCCTGTAAGGCTGAAAACTTGTACGAAAGGACTTTCTGCACCCGTTACTTTATTCCAAGGCATTAAGCCGCAAATAATGAGGATAGGGAGAATGTAGAAAAGGATCACCCTTCCCACGGTACCTTTAATGACTTTTGGCAAAACCTTCTGAGCGTCCTTTGTTTCTGTAACCGCCACGCCAATCAGCTCTGCGCCTCCATAAGAGAACATGACGATTAAGAATGCGCTCAGCATACCCCCAATCCCATTTGGAAAGAAACCGCCATGCGCTGTGTAATTGTTCCAAGGGTTGTCAATGGGGCTTGGAATGAAACCAAACAAAATACAACTCCCCAAAATAATAAAAGCGGTTAAAGCGACGATTTTTATTCCCGCAAACCAAAATTCGATCTCTCCGTAATACTTTACTTGAAATAAGTTAATCCCAATAATAAAAATGGCACAAATCAAACTTGACAGCCAAAGCGGTACGGAGGAGAACCAAAATTGAAGAAAGCTTCCTGCGGCCAAAATCTCCACAATCGTTACGATCGCCCAGTTGATCCAATAAAGGTAGCCTACAATAAACGATACTCGATGCCCGAAGGCTTTATGGACCAAATTCTGAACATTTAAGTTTGGAAAAGCAATAGCCATTTCAGCAAGTGCAGTCATGACAATAAATAATAACAGCCCGCCTAACAAATAGGCTAAAGCAACGCTTGGCCCCGCCATACTTAATGTATCTGAACTCCCTTTAAATATCCCGGTTCCAATCATGCCCGCCAAGGCAATAAATTGAACATGCCGGGGTAATAAACCCTTCTTTAAATCTTGGTGACTTTTTCCCATGATGTCCCTGCCTCTCATGCTATGTTATACATAAACGCTTTAAACCCATAAAGTAATTATACATACTTATAAGAGATTAGCCAATTGTAGATTTATCCATGTCCAATCGTATAGTTAAGAAGTGTTTTAATGACACAAGCATTTACCCATTCTTCCTCAGGCAAGTTAAAGTGATCGAGACAGCATCTTGCAAGGATGAAATTGGCTGGAAAAGACTTCTACAATTCTCGAGAAGAATCGTACGTTATTTTTATTAGGATTCCTTAATTTACAAAAAGGCAGCAGAATATTTTTTGTTGTGAAGTTGTATAAAATTTGCTATCTATTATGAATCATTTATATGTACAGCCTGCCAGAATTCTTCAGACCTGAAAAATCTTAATATTACATATATCCCGAGAATTTTTTTATTGGCCATGTCCATGATTTAAGCTGATTGGTTAAAACCTAATCAGCTTTTTTAATTAAGCAAAGGCAACTCTTATTTTTGATAACATCGTGTACCTTTATTAAAGGATTTAAGAACCTTCTCGCGAATTATTTTTGTCGGAAGGAGAATTGTGAAAAAAAGAATTATTAAATGCTTGAATTGTAAAGTTGTGCTGCATCCTACAGACTGGAAGATCCTTAAGCAAGAAGGGAAATTGCACTACTGTGATGATTGTGAGCATATCACCTGTCACTTTGGTGAAGGGAGGTGAGAATGATGAGTCTGCAGCGTGGATTAGATAAAGAGATTGAGAGCATGTCGCCTGAAGAGGCGAGAAGAATTGTGACTGAAGCTTTTTTAGTTTTAGATCAAGTGAAAGAGCCGGCAGATGCGGGGATTAGTAAGGAAGAAGCATTCGATCAGATTAAAAAAATATTAAATTCAAATATCAAAGTTAAATAAAATTACATAAAGTCGCCTGTGAGTGGGTGGCTTTTTTAATTGCCTACATATAGAGAGGAAAACATTTTTGGTTACTTCGGTGTTTGTGCCTTCTATCACAGTTGGTAATGGTAAGAAGAATCCGAAGGCTGAGATCCTGAAGCTTCAAAAGGCGTTGAATGCTGTTAGATTTAAATGCGGGGCTGAGGATGGACTATGGGGACCAAAAACCCAGGATGCACTTGAAAGGTTCCAGAAGGTTTATCTTTCTATCTTCCATATGAAGTTGACAGAATCTTTGGCCATAACACACGAAAGAAACTGCAAGCCGTTCTGAAATCAAAAGGATATTAAGGAGAGGATAAAAGATGTTTGATTTTACTTCTGAATTTCTTCTGTATATTGAACTAGCTGTCATTTTGTTTGCGATCCGGGAAACGTGTGAATTGATACACGTCATTTTCCGTATTAATTAGGGTTTTTGAGTCCTTTTAAGAAGTTTTGACATAGAAATTCACAAGAATTTTATGCTGGACAATAAGTGTTGAACACATTATATAGGATAGTTATAGGTAGAACAAAAATATTCCTCTCTTTATTCCTCAATTTTCAAATAAGCATATTCAAACGGCCAAGTATATATAAATTGAATGAAGGAAGTATATAAGGGAGGTTATAGAATGAACGGGGAAGATTCACCTTTGCATGCTGATACCGGTGTTACCTCTGGATTGTTTGTTGAACGCTCTTTAAATGAAATTCGTTTTTGGTCTAGAATCATGAAAGAACATTCTTTATTTCTTCGATTGGGTTTTAGAGCAGAAGATACTCAACTAATTCAAGAGGCTAATCAATTTTATCGCATATTTGAACGCATCGAACAAACTGCACATTCCTTTAATAATCAAACAGACCCCGAACAAATAAGAAGGTTTAATTCCGAAGTTCAACAAGCGGCAACTAATATTTTCTTCTTTAAACGGAAAATATTAGGACTAATTCTCACATGCAAATTGCCTGGGCAAAATAATTTTCCACTATTAGTTGACCATACAAGTAGGGAAGCAAATTATTTTAGAAAACGATTATTAGAATTAAATGAAGGGAAATTACAAGCGCTTCCAGAAGCCATTATTAAAGAAAATGTCTTCTTCTTAAGGATTATGGCAGACCATGCCAAATTTATTGGTCATCTCCTTGATCCATCAGAAAGGAAACTAGTTGATTTAGCACGGAATTTCAGCAATGATTTTGATCAATTGTTGTATCAAGCAAGGGACCTAGAATCTATGAAGCCACAATCCCAAACAGTTCCTCTTTTAGATCAATTTCTTGATCAAAACCGGGTGTCTGTCGTATCTCTTAGGGACTTCAAGAAAACAGCCCGTGATTTAATTGAACAATGTAAAATAAAGAGCATTATTCATCCTCTATTAGCGGACCATGTTTTCAGGGAAGCGGATAGGTTCATTGAAATCATTGATATGTTTGACGCGCATCTCACAGGCGGTACCCGATAACTAGCAAAAGTTAAAGAATGTGCAACTTGGTTTAATAAAACATTGGAGCTGGCCGAGTTGTGGAGGCTGCTCTTTTTTTATTTTACTTAAAGATTGTGAACAGTAGAATTCAGGAGCATGGCAGCAGCCTAGGTGTTTTTTTCTGTCCCAATTAGCTAGGGTGAGGATCGGCACTTGCATATTTAAAGCGACACCTGTAGGCGTGCGGTAAAAGCCTACAACAGACGTAAGGATACGCCTTTCGTTGTGTTCAACAAAAGATGGAATTGACAACCAGACGAGAGCGGCTGATTTTCTTTGTATTTTTAGATGATAATTCAGTCACAAAGATATCGAGATGCTTTCAGTCCATGTAGTGGACAGATAGCCTCAAAATCAGCGGATGATACCTTTTATTCGAATGATAACTTAGGCCGGGCTATTTGTAGGTCTATAGCACGTTCTTGCATTTTTCTTACTAGATTGAAAAGAAAAATATGAATTATAAGATTGTTAACAGCAGATTTGTGAAATATTAATTGTAGTGTTTATATATTTGGTTAAGGAGTGTATTTGGGCCAATGGGTGCTGTGGAACGAAATGGTTTTCGGTTTGAACCAGAATATAGTGTAATCAACCAAAATGGCGCGATTCATGTATATAACAAAGGAGAGTTTTTGGAAGAAATAAAATTTTCTTTTTCAGGAAAATTTCCGGATCTTGATCAAATTGAAAAGTTAATTGACACCTACTGTAATCAGCGAGGCATTTGATTTTTTTGAGGGTAAATGGAAAAATGTTTCATTTTAATTTAATAAGGAGTAAGGCTTTTCAATTGAACTAACGGTGCGTTACTTGAAGATCCGGCTGCCAAACCTGGCAGCTTTTCCTATGGAACTATAGGGGCAGGTTAGTTTAAGAATGGTGTCTGTTTTTCTTCAACGGTAGGGTGCGTTTATTGATCATCAAAAATCTGTTTTTTCATTGATTCAAGAGATAAATAAGTGCATTCGAGACGTGACCAACGCCTATTACACCACGATGGACAATGTCAATCGGTACTGTCATTTAACCAAAAAATAATCCACCCTCGAGTTAACGGCTCCGGTGGATTATTTCTACCTTAACGTCGATCCCCTTTTAGGGAACCTCTATTGTATGGCCGTTGGTGTTCGCAGCACCAGCGGTCTTTTTTAATATATGTCATTATTTATTATTATTCCCGCGAACGTTAAAAGAGAACAAGCTATAGATCCTATAATTTTTTACATTCCTTCTTTGTAGCCCTTTGTGTAACCGTTTGCTCATTTAGTACTTTATTTTTGTAACCGCCAAATCTGAAACTATGGAGCGATTGTTATTCTTGATTGTCTGCTGTTTTTGATTCTCGGTTAGATCTGTCAATTGACTGAGTATATTTTTCTTTATTACCCGGTTGAGTTTCATCCGTTCGTGTATTCCATATACTATATTTGAGTGTATTTGGAACATCTTTGTTTTTTGCCATTATGAACACACCTCCGATTAATATAGTTTCAAAAAAAATAAAAACTATACTTCAATAAAGTTGTTTTATTTCTTACATACCGTACTAATTGTTGGTTACATTAACAACAAGCGGAGGTGAAGAAAATGGCAGACAAAAAAGATAAAATTCAGGAAAACGTACGAACACAGCTTGGTGGCATGGGCCTATATGGCACAACAAGCAATGAGGAAGTAGCAGGATACCGGGCATCGGGAGATATTGAAAATGCCGGTCAGCTGGATAAGGGGTTTCAAAAAGAACCGGGTAATGAGGGTGAAACTGCGTCTTTCTCTACTAAACAGCAAAGGGAAAATGAATTATAAGGTAACTCGCTTTCTTATTGCTATTCGGTGCGTTTCACTGCATGCATTAGGGTATATATAAATGTTCTTCTTTCTTGTATAGCATAAAAAAAGACCTGGCAGCAGTTAAATGCTCTAGGCTTTCTTTTTTATTTATACTCTCAAAAAGTTGTTAAATGAATTTATAAATCAGCTGTTGATTTAAACATTGCAGCTGAAACAGTTTACATTGTACCCTGTTTTCGCTTGAACGTTTGCAAATCCTTTGAACTTGAAATGCCTATGCTAAAGAGGAAAAGCGTTCCTTATTTGCTCTATAAATGCTTTTACTTCACGGGCTGAAGAAAGCTGAAATCTTTAATTCATCTAACTGCCAAAAAGTAATAACGCTTTCTACACCGAAATATGGATATTTACCTCTTAAAATAGCGGCTGTCATACAATTTGTTTTGCTTGATTATGTATCGTTGCTCCACTTCGCTCCAATTCACGATTTCCCACCAATTATCAATATATTTAGCTGGTCCCAAACATTTAGAACAAGCAACGGAATAACATCCCATTGAGTCAGATTCTGATGCTTTTCAGCAGTAGGCATAAAAAGTCGTGAGGCGTAAACCTCACGATTTTTTTATGCTCCGCTTTCCTTTGGATCATTCTTTGATTTACTACCCTTTTTAGAACGATATTCTTTTCCTTTGTTATCATCCCCACTCACAAACTCACTGCTAAATTCTTGATTGTTTTGTGCTTGGGGTGAACCTTGATTTTGGCTTCCTTTGCTGCCATTGCGACTTGTCATTACATTCCCTCCTTTATTCAAAAACTTCCTTCTTAGTATTGCTTATACGCTGCCTTTTACTCATTGCAGAAAATTATATTGCTTTTTATTGGAGCCAGGATGGCTGATACTCCTATCCCTTGAATGGCTTAAGCAAACAATGCGATGAATTTCCTTTCGCAGCGACATGGGAAGGATCAGCAATGAATGGACAGAAATGGTTCTCAATTCGCCTCATTCCATCTGAATCGAATCAGGCAGCAGGTAATTGGCTGGGAAAGTGGTATGCCTACGACCGAATTCTAGATAATGACCGATTCCACGTCCAAGTTGAAGCACCGACAGAAATTACATCGATTCGATCAGAAGGAACCCCTCAAGAGGGCCAAGACTATCGTTCAAGCGGCAATTTTAAAATCGACAACATTCCGCCATATGCGACTAAGCTGAAATGGACCATTACAGATGGACCAACTGATGCCCATTTTGATGTCATGCACGACGTCAGCTTCGGAATCGATGAAACCATCTTCTCAGACCTTCATAACGGATCAATTACCGATATTAAAAAGAGTGAGGATTTATACATCGCCAAACCATCTAATACAGGAGGAAAAAGCTTCACCGTACATGTTACTGCGGTACCATAAGAGAGTTAGGAGAGCATAAGGGGCTGTCCGGAAAGTAGTTTTTTAAGCTCAAATTGGTAAAAAGTAAAACCCAAGGATGCTGTTGTATCAACATTCTTGGGTTTTTAGTTTGGGCAAATTTCATCCTAAATTGGACTTTTTAGACAGCCCCTTTCTTACGATTAGTCAATAGTTTTTTAGGGAGTCATTAAGCCTTCGGTATTGTCACTTTATTTAAGGCATTCTAAATACCCCTAGTTGTAGCTGTTTTTTACATGGGCATCGCTTTTATCCGTCTTATGCATTCGCATAGAAGCCGTTTGAAGTTTAGATTCGAGAGGATTTAATAAGCAATAAGGAAAACCATGATCGTTCATAAATCGCTCTAATTGGCGGGAGTAAACCCCTGTGGCTTCAAAGACAATTTCCGGTGTATGTCCATCCTGCTGAACAAGTGCGACAATGCGCTGATACAGTTTCTCAAAATGAATCTTATTATGTAGTATTTCTCCTTCAAAAACACAACACCTCGAGGTGTTGTAAATCACCATATAACTTTTTCCCATACTTACGTCAAAAGCAATAATACTCATCATTACGTTCCTCCCTCAAAACGATTGCAGAAGTCCTCACCTATCCCTATCGATTCCATTTTCTTTTACACGATCTCAACGGATCCAACATACTGAAACTGATTCATATAAGGACGGTGAAGTTGGTCTGTTTTGCATGCGAACTTAAAGTTCCGGGGCTGCCTCGACCTATTCTTCACCTCTACAAAAATATAGTAGCACAAACCTGGCCGTGGTTTGTGCTACTAATCTTAGTATGTTTTGAAATAATAAATTACCAGCGATATTTCTTCTTCTTCTTTTTGCAAATTTTGCAATTACATTTTGGCAAGCCAGGGTCTATCATCTCATCTTGATATTTCTTTTTTTTCTTTTTCTTTGTGCTGGAGCTGGAGCTGGAGCTAGAGCTCGACTCAACGTTTTTTTTG
>NZ_KQ758618.1:981457-989351 GCF_001457035.1 Fictibacillus enclensis
GCTGGAGCTGGAGCTGGAGCTAGAGCTTGACTCAATGTTTTTTTTGCTGGAGCTGGAGCTCGACTCATCAAATTCTTTCTTCTTTTTCTTTTTGCAATCACATTTTGGAAAGCCAGGGTCTATGCGCTCATATATTGATTCTTCTTTATAGACATGGCGAGGGACATATTTGATATGCTCTCTCTCAATACGGATGATAGGGTGAACGAATGTTACTTCTTTTTCGGTATATACGTCTTTAACAATATATTCCGGTTCACAATAAATCTTTTTTCGGGATTTCTTTTTTTCTCCCATTTAAATGCACCTCCTACTCTATTAAATGCATATAGAGAGCCGTTGGTATGGACAAACTACTAATTACTAAAAAATTGTGTTACAGATGTTTCATCAGGAAGTTTTTTTACCTTCTTGCTATTTAAAAGGAACAAAGGAGCTATTGCCGCTCGAAGCGGCTATTTAGTCGGCACGGGCGCATTGGCATTTTTTGTGGGGCCCTGTGTGTTGCAACGATTGCATTTAGAGCTTCCTTTTTTTGATGTTTGCGGTGGCTAAAGCTAGAACTAGAGCTTTCTTCTTTTTCTTCTCCACAGCAAATACAGAACGTTTTTTGAACAATCACGTTTACGGTACTTTCATCTGGCGAATTAATTGTTAAACTTTCAAAATCCTCTACTTGGAACACGCGTCTAAGCCCAGAACCAAGCATTTCAGTAATGTTTCGGTGACAATCTCTTGTGCGAATGGTGATGGTAAGCGTAACAGGGGAGAGGTTTGTGATATCGATCAATGTTTTATTGTGATTATTGGTCAGATCTTCAAAAATGGTATTCAAACCAGTAACGATATTAAAACCCGCATCGTTCCCAGCAGTATGGATTCCCACTTGGCAATTTTGATCGTCTTTAGTAGACATTTTCTTTTTCCTCCCTTCGGACAGGGCAGCAGCGCCTGTCCATCAAGGGCTTTAAAAACCCTCTAGTAAACATTTTGAGAAAAAGAGAAAATCTCTTATTCGCTTAATATACTATGTACAAATATGGAAGATGGTTGTTTTAGTTTTTGAAAAAAATGCTGTCATCCTTGGAACAATAAAAGATCTAAAAGATGACTCTGTCCTTGTTTTAAAGGAGGTATTGAAGGTTTCCTTTTTCGGAAACGTTCCTGCAACTACAACTGTCGATAAACTATTCATAAGCATCTGCGAAATCACTGAATTTGCTCCTCTTACTTTCATTCCGCGAGTACGCTTTCAAATAACTTAAACCAATTAAAAAGTATCAAATCTTCAAATACTAGTGCACTATATATAGATCACATGCGACATTAATGAGTTAATTTCCTTGTTCAACATCCTGCCCCGTGCCCCGTTAGCATTCCTGTGGATTGCTATTTTGGATCTTTGATAAAAAAAGAGCCCCTCTATAAAATGAATGAAGAGGAAGCCCTACTATGAAATTTAAATGTTGTTCCTTGGCTACAGCCACTATTTAAAAGCGTAAGTAACAATCGATGAGAAAGTTTATAAATGGTATATAAGCACATTTTAATAGATTTACACGACTATCTGTTACGAGCTTGTCTGTATTTCATATACTATATCATTCGATAGAAAGGAGGTAGTGCACCTCACTTAGCCACAATGGTATATAAGCACATTTTAATAGATTTACACGACTATCTGTTACGAGCTTGTCTGTATTTCATATACTATATCATTCGATAGAAAGGAGGTAATGCACCTCACTTAGCCACAAATGTAAGGGTAGCCTTGTTCAAACCAGACAAACCCTTCGATTTGCCTTAAACATCTTCCAACCGCTTCATTTTCATACCACCTAATCCGATTAAAATAGCACTATACGAAGAGGCCATTGGTTGATAATCATTAATGAAAAGGAGGAAAATAATTTGAAAAAGCATATAGAAGAAGAGTGTTTTTTTATATTTGAGGGATTTTTTAATGACTTGTTCATTCCACCAGGTGTTACAAGACCTGTATTCGAAGACTTTACTTGTAACCATAATAAAATATTGTTTGTGATCAGGTCAGATCAACCTTTATCCATAAGCATACGGAGCAGAGGAAGCTGTAACCCAATCCAAGAAATTATTTCAAATCAAAGAGCTTTTCAGGTTGAAGATTTTGAAAGCTTAGAAATAACGAACATCGGTAATTCACCGGCTGGAGTTCAGATAGATATAGAAAAAACATTTTGTATTTGTTGTAAAGAAAACAAGGATTGTGATCCATGCAACAGTTGTTTGGATAATCGGCATCGTAATCAGTGCAAAGACTGTAAAGGTGACCGGAACTGTAACCGATGTAAAGATGATTGTCATCCATGCAGAAACAGTTTGAATTAATTGTCTATTAAAGTTGAGAGGAGGAATAAACATGAAAAATTTTAAAAGGGAGCAAAGGAAGCAACCTTTTTTGGTCAATAAAAAAAATTCTAATATTTTAAATAATTATAAAAATTCCAAAAATGTTAAAGGGGAGGAACGGAAGGAACCTTTTTTTATCGATTTTCATGATGGTGAAGTTACAGTTATTTTACCTCCTGATAAAGATGTGACCGTATTTGAAGATTTAACCTGTAACCATAATAAAACAATATTGTTTTTAGAGTCTTTTGATGATAATTATGCACCACCTGGTCCTCAGCCAATTGAAGTAACAATCCGAACGAAAGGGTGTAAGACTCCGATCAAAGAAATCATAGGAGCAGGCACTTCGCGATTCATCCAAGTAGAGAATTTTGAAAGCCTGACCGCTTCCACTGCCAGTACTGAAACAGCTAATTTATTTGTGGCTTTTAGGAAGACATTCTGTATTTGTTGTTTTGAGGATAAACAATGCGATAGAGACTGTGACGACACTTGTAATGTAGATGTTCTTGATGCTTTCGAGGAGATACTTGTACCTGCTAATACTACAAATCAACCGATATTCCAAGATTTCACCTGTAATCACAATAAAGTACGTTTCACCTTGGGCTTCAATTCTGATGATCCAAGTGCAACACTAGAAGTCAACATTCGAACAAAAGGTTGTAAGGACCCTATAAAAGCAACCATTTTTGCAAATAGTCAAAGGTCATTTCAGGCAGAGGATGTGATCAGCCTAACAGTTTCGAATCGCACTGGTAATGATATCCTATTGGGTGTAGATTTAACCAAAGCATTTTGTATATGTTGTACGGATGAAAATAACAAATGCAGTTGTACGCATGAAGATGAAAAATGCAATAGCTCTAAATTTAATTCGGGGAAAAATATGGAGAAAAATAAGAAAAACCGGAAAAGAAAAAAACGATCGAGTTCCAGCAGCAGTTCTTCCAGCAGTTCTTCAACTTAGTTATTGATGACAAGGTGGTGTTGTATTCTCCTGAATTTACCTCATATTTATTGAAACATTGCCTAAGTAAAACAGCATTGTATTTTAGATGCTGTTTTTAATTTTTTTTCACATTCACTAAATCAGCTAGTTTAATTTTAACAATTTCTTCATCGAAATCCACTATTCGTAGTTTCTTCTATGGTACTTACATAACGGGCCTTTCCGATCAACAAATGAAACTCTGCCCCTTTATCTCAATTAGAAAGCTGCCTGATATGGATAGCTAGATCTTTAAGTAATGCGCCATTTAGCATTCCTATAGATTGTTATATTTGATCTTTGATAATAGAGCCCCTCTATAAGATGAATGTAACCCATCTAGGAGGAAGTCCTAACATGAAATGTAAAATGTTGTTCCTTGGCTACATCCACTGGTTAAAAGCGTAAGTAGCCATCCATGAGAAAGATTATAATTGGTACTACCCATCTAGCACATTTAATAGATTTAGACGACTATCTGTTACGGGCTTGTCTCTATTACATATACTATATCAATTCAATCACCTTACTTAGCCACAAATCTAAGGATAGCCTGGATTCAAACGAAACAAACCGGAGAAAAATCGGAAGAGAAAAAAGCGATCGAGTTCCAGTTCTTAATATTGCTGATAGGTTGCTGTATTTTTCTGATTACAAATTGGGCAATATATTTACGAAATTTATTATTGGTTAATGTTCATATCCATTTTCGGTTCCTGGTTTCCTCAATTTAATGCAACAAAGGTTTGCTTACTTTGCTATCTTTAGGCGTTTGTAAACGCCAGAATAAAGTTGACAGATTCTGCTGATTAAGGGTTTACACTTAATTACCATAAAAGACGTGCACTTTATTTGGAGAGGAGACTTGTCTTAGTGGCTGAGCCATAACTCTTGATAGATATGCCTTCTTGGCTCGTTCTCTTGCCCGCAGAGGTTCCAAGTAAAGTGACAAGAAGCCAGCTCTATCTTCCAGTAAAGTGTAAAGCTTAAGTCAGCAAAAAGTGTAAAATCCATCTCAGCGTCGACAGCCTTTTTATCCCGCCGCTTGGTGTAATTGATTTTTCACCTATCATCGCTTTAATTGATATAGATGTTTAAGGGGATTTGCTCTAGAAGATCTCCGCCAATTAATAAATATGATGGGCGTATAATAATGTAAACAACCTGTCTAATAAAGCAGGAAACTATAAATCTAAACAGGACTGCATTGCAGCTTTTTTTTATTGAACTAACTGGCGTTTAGATGAAGAAGGTTTTCTGGAATTATTACAGAAGAAGTTAATAAAGTAATTATTATTAGATGCATTAAGTTTAAAAGATTGATTAAAAGAGCTTTCTGATGATGTTTACCATCAAGAAATACAGAGCGTTTTCCCCTTTATATTGAAAGTGATTTCTCACATGTACATCGTTGATCAACTTTGGTTTCATATTATTTTTGGTAAAGATATAAAAATTGAGGGTTCTTAATATTCCATCGGAAGAGAAACGCAAAACGAGTTTGTCTGAAATGGTAATGCACGCTTTTCACGACTGATTATTCGCCGTTATTGGTATTCTGATAAAAATAATTGATTTGTACTGAAACTCTTAAATCCAGAAAATTGTGCAAATAATAAGTTTTATATGAAAGGAAGGAGGAAATGTTATGAATCCTAATTCCATCGTGTTAGAAGTATATACTAGTAATCGGAGACTGCACCAAATAACACTGCCAGTAGAAAAGTGGAAAGAGTACAAAGAAAATGAACTGGATATAGAACAAGAAGAATTTAGAAAAGAGCAAAAAATCGTGTCAATTACTAAATATCTTTATAATGTAAACGGAAATATAGTCGGATCCCGTCATTCTTTTTATAACGAGGAAGGCCGCCTAGTTCATTTTCAATTGTATGATAACAATTGGGAACCACTTGAAACAGTTTCTCTTTATATTCCCGCACAGAAAAGTAAAAGAGGTTAGGGAGCGGGAGAACTTGAGACGGGGTATGAAAATGTACACAAAAACAAAGAAGAGAATAATTTTTGATTGAATACAGGAGACATAATAGTTCAATTGATGTTCGTCGTATTCTTTGCATTTCTTATTACTATGGTTGTATTGTTATTTAGAAGTCAAAGCAATCGAAACAAACAACTGAATAATATAGAAAGTAAGATTGACCAAGTTAGTTCTAAAATGAATAACGGCAATAACCTAACCTTAACAAACAGAGTTTGTAAACGAAAGTAAGAAATCCATCCGAGAATATGAAACGAAGTATGACCAATGTAAGTTTGATGGTAAAATGATATCTATGAGCTTGACGAGCCGGACTACAATGATTGGAAGCATTCAATAAAGGAACCACAAGAACCGGAGTCTTCCCAAGACTAATGCTGTTCGATGGTTTAAGGCTAGTAGATACATAAAGGGGAATCAACATATGAAATCAATCAAGATCAACATGTTCTTCAGTGTAGGGGAGGGCTATTTAAGAAGGGCCATAGAAGCAATGAAGCGGTCGTCCGATCTCGATGAAAAAACATTTAAAGAGTATGATGAGGCTTGTTTTGTAGCGGGTTATCTGGCAGGAGATGGAAATAAGGTCACCGTAGAAAAAAATAGAGACGATTGGACAGTGAAAATTCTTGAACGGAGAACTAAAAGAATCTAAAAAAACTTTGCTCATGAGTTCTAAATAGCGCAATCATAAATAAGAAGCAAAATCTAGTTTTTGTTGTTTCACTTAAAATGTAGAAGTAAAAATATATCAAAGGTGTTTCTTCATACATGAGGAAACACCTTTTTCTCTAACTTCCTACTGTTACCTCTTAATATCTATACAACAATCGGTTTAGTTATTTAATTAGCATCACTCTTTGAGAATACTACAATCTGAAAACATAGAAATATAAAAGTTTATTTATCTTTATATAAACTTGCGAATAGAAGGAGAGCCAGTGCGACAACAGCTATGGAAAGAATAGTCGTCATATCCATACCCCCTCTCAATCCTCCACCGATATTGAGATCAAACCTTCACTTAAACATAATCTTTTACAGGTTGTCCGATTTTTAAGGAGAATTACAGGATTTATCCTGTAATCTATTCTATGCGTGAGGATGGAAAACGGTTTGCATAAAATACATGTTTGCCTTTCGCTATATTAGGGATTTTAACATCAGCTTTAACAGGCTCTTTACATAATGAAAATCTATCGTTGTTTTCTTGAGTCTATCCTTAATTTTATTGCAGTTTTTTCTTTACTATCGATTAAAATAGTTGTAAATCCAGGAACAAAAACCAGATCAAAACCACTGGGAGCTACAAATCCTCTTGCAATGGCAATGGATTTAATTGCTTGATTTAATGCACCTGCTCCCAACACTTGAATTTCTACATGACCAATTTCTCTTACTGCGCCTGCTATTGCACCCGCAACTGATTTCGGCTTTGATTTTGATGATACTTTTAATACATTATCCATATACATGGGCCCCCCTGTTATTTGATCGCATGAATTGGATTACTAGAAGGAATATATTTATCGAAGATCTTTAAATATATTCATATCTAAATCAAACAGAACAATTAAGCGTATTACTCATGGCTAATGTAAGGTGATTAAAGGGACAAAATGATTAAAAACCTTCGCAATTTATTTACAGCTGAATCTAGTTCCTTCCATTATACATGTAGTTTGTATACAAACTATCTTTTTCTTAACGATATGTATATGGAAATAGGTAAATGGAGGCATTGAAGTGGGGTTCTGCAGATACGATGTGACTTAAAAATAAAGAGTGGTGTACTAGTTAGGTGCATTCTTTGGAGGATTTTTGGGAGAAATCCTGGGTTTATCCTTAACGAACGGATTATCTTTCGAGCCATGCAAGCATCAGCACTCCCGGCTCCAATAACAAGCAATATAGCCCTGCGATTCCAAGAGTTCCTTATATATGCTGTTGCCCCCATGGAGATCAGGAGTTGCATAAACGTTTCAAAGGGCAGCAGCTTTTTCTTTCGGGTAAAATATTTTTTGACATAAGGTGCTGGTGCGGCTGACATTTCTCGTATGAGGGATGTCAGCGTTTCATTTAGCGAATTTGCGTACTCATTCATTGGCGTAAACTCCTCGTTTTTTCAAGGGGCTTAGCTAGGCATTTCCATCTTCTTGTCAAGTCCTATTTTTCTTTTTCGTGCAAAAAAAGCGGGCTATCTTTTCGATAACCTGCTCTTTTTTCTTGATTTTTTGGCCCTGTGCATTAACTTAATGACATTGACGGAAAAACGAGTCGTTTTTCCGTTCCGCTTTCATTTTAGGGACTTATTGCCCTTAGAAGCAGTTCTTTTTCTAATTTACCCTTTATAACGTAGTGTCCACAGAACATTAGACCTACTTTGTATACTGGTCATGAGATTGTAAATCTACGGTAACGGCGCCCAGTACTGTCATGGCATAAAGTGCATAGGCTGTGACTGATGCTGTCCCTGTTGACCAGGTGTCCAGTGTACTGGATGAGTGTGT
>NZ_KQ758618.1:989431-990889 GCF_001457035.1 Fictibacillus enclensis
CCCTGTTGACCAGGTGTCCAGTGTACTGGATGAGTGTGTGGTCCCTGTTGACCAGGTGTCCAGTGTACTGGATGAATGTGCTGCCCATGTTGTCCAGGTGCCCAATGTGCCGGGTGGGTGTGAGGGTGATGTACATGGTGTCCATGTGGCCAATGGATATGGTGGGGATGATGTCCATGCGACCATTGAGCGTGCTGGTTTTGTGGCATGTGATGCTGGCTGCTGCTATGATCACTATGTTGTTGTTGAACCATCACTCCTCCTGGAATCCATGAGCCAGGCTGCTGGTGTCGATTAACCAATAAAAAAACCTCCCTTCATAAATCGAATAAGACTTCTTTATCAGTTTATAAACGTATAGTAAAACTGTTCTGGTGATACTGCCTAAATCATATGTAAATATCAGAGCTATAACAGGAACCTATGCAGGGGGTAAAGCGCCCGAAGGGTTCTCTCTTAGTGGAATAGCACTGGACTTAGAATGATAGTGTTATAAGCGCGGCGAAAAGGAATGAGAATTTACCGTAACAGGTTAAGCTGACGAACTTCTGAATGTACGGGTCTATACCTGCGATACATAGAAATGTGTATATCAACAATTGTGAGGTTAGATGTGGGCAAGTAAAAATAACTAATATGAAAATCCATGATACGTTACCGGCGTATGAATGCTAACAGGCTTACAGGAAGCACCTAAGTTCATTCTATAATAGATATAATTCAACGTTGTAAGCTGATAACGTGGAGGGCTTACTCCCAAAGCAGCGTTGGCAAGGAAAGCAATAATGACATTAGTTATTGTATAACTTGTCTTTATATCAGTGAAAGTAGGGATACAGTACCAATGAAAGGTCTAATCAGCCTGGAGGGATAGCCACGGCTAATGAAGAAACATCATTCGATATGCCGTTTGGAGCGGGATTTCAGAACGAAATTGGTTACAGATTGTCATTGAGACTGCCGAGGGGGAAATGTGTCTATGAAAAAACGAGCACTTGGTCATAACGGTCCACTGGTTTCTGAGATTGGTCTCGGTTGTATGGGGATGTCATGGCTATATGGTAATGCTGAACGAAGCGAAAGCATTGCAACAATCCACGCAGCACTTGAGGAAGGCATTACACTCTTTGATACAGGGGATTTCTATGGCGATGGACACAATGAATTACTTCTACGTGAAGCATTCCAAGGAATCCAACGGGAAAATGTGTTCATTTCAGTAAAATTCGATGGCAAGCTACACTCTCAGGGCAAGAGTCATCCAAAGAGTGATAACCACCCTAATACAGTAAAGAATTTCCTTGAGGATACCCTACTGCGCCTAGGTGTTGAATACATCGATCTTTATCAACCTGGCACAGCCTGCATCGATCCAAGCGTTCCAATTGAAGAAACGGTTGGTGCAATTGCCGATATGGTAAAGAAGGGATATGTGCGTTACATTGGTCTTTCTGAAGT
>NZ_KQ758619.1 GCF_001457035.1 Fictibacillus enclensis
CATCTGTAAGCGTCAGCCGAAACCGACTTTCAAAAAAGAAGCAGGCGCTTCTCGTTATCATCCGGTATTAGCTCCGGTTTCCCGGAGTTATCCCCGTCTTACAGGCAGGTTACCCACGTGTTACTCACCCGTCCGCCGCTAAATCAGAGGAGCAAGCTCCTCGTCATTCGCTCGACTTGCATGTATTAGGCACGCCGCCAGCGTTCATCCTGAGCCAGGATCAAACTCTCCAATAAAGTGTTTGATATAGCTCTTAAAGTTTAAAAATAAGAAATTGATGGGATTGTAAAATCCCTGACTTACTCTGGCTTTTGTTTGGTTTTCAAAGAACATTTTGTTTGCGCCGCTCGTTTTGGCGACTTTATTAGAATACCATATTAGCATCTATCAAGTCAACCATTTTCTCTAAAAAGTTTTTTCGGAGATTTGCCTGTCAAACAGGCTTAACAAGAAGCTAAATAAATATACCATCTTATTATATACATTGCAAGTGTTTTTTATAAAAAATGTATTTCTACTGAAAAGAAATGAATCAAAGAAAAAAAGGCTGTTAGAAGTGGATTCACTTTTAACAGCCTTTTTACTGTATTGCTTATTCTTCTGGATCGGTATCGCTGTCTTCGTCATGTACTTCCGTTTCATTTGTTTCCACTTTTAATTCTTGTTCATCAGCGCTGGGTTCCATTGTTTCTTCGATGGCCTCATCAATGGCTTCATCCAATTCTTCTTCTTTTTCAACGACTGCTACCGTGGCCACGTGATTGCCTTCCTGCATGGAGATCAGCTTCACACCTTGTGTGTTTCGGCCCATGGAGGAGATGCCTTCCACATTCATACGGATAAGAATGCCGTCTGCGGTAATGATCATCAGATCCTGTTCGTTTGTAACGGTTTTAAGGGCAGTGATATCGCCATTTCTTTCGGTAATATTGCATGTTTTAATCCCTTTACCGCCACGGGACTGCAGTCGGTATTCTTCCATCGGCGTACGTTTGCCGAAGCCATTTTCCGTAACAATCAGGACCTCATGCCCTTCATCAAGTACTTCCATGCCGACAACATAATCGTCTTTGCCAAGAGTGACGGCTTTTACACCTGCAGCTGTACGGCCCATGGACCGCACATCATCCTCTTTATAACGGATCGCCATACCTTTGCTTGTTCCGACAATGATTTCTTTGTTGCCATCGGTCAGTTTGACTCCCATCAATTCATCCTCGTCACGCAAGGTAATGGCAAACAAACCGCCTTTGCGGATATTGGCAAATTGGGAAAGCGGTGAACGCTTGGTAATCCCGTGTCGTGTCATGAAGTTGAGATACCAGGTATCTTCAAATTCTTCCACCGGAATAACAGCAGAAATCGTTTCTCCGCGTTCAACCTGAAGCATATTGATAATTGGAATTCCTTTTGCAGTTCTGCTCATCTCAGGGATTTCGTATCCTTTTAGACGATATACCTTCCCTTTGTTGGTGAAGAACAAGATCGTGTTATGGGAATTCGTGGTGAACAGGTGTTCCACGAAATCTTCATCCCCTGTGCCCATACCCTGGATTCCTCTTCCTCCCCGTCGCTGTGAGCGGTACGTGGAGATCGGAAGTCGTTTGATATAGCCATTGTTGGTCAGAGTAATAACTACGTTTGTTCTTGGAATTAAATCTTCATCCTCGATCATATCAAAGCCAACCGTAATATTGGTTCGGCGCTCATCCGCAAAACGCTCTTTAACTTCGGTGAGTTCTTCACGGATGATTTCAAGGATTTTTTCCTCGTCCGCCAGTATCGCGCGGAGTTCGGCAATTAAAGCAACAAGCTCTTTATATTCATTTTCAATTTTATCGCGTTCCAGACCGGTCAGACGCTGCAAGCGCATTTCCAGGATTGCCTGGGCCTGTTCAAGGCTTAAACCAAACCTTTCCATCAAACCGTCACGTGCAATGTCTGTTGTTCTTGATCCGCGAATCAACGCAATGACTTCATCCAGATGATCAAGCGCAATGCGCAAACCTTCGAGGATGTGTGCCCTGGCTTCAGCCTTGCGAAGCTCAAATTCGGTTCTTCTGCGAATAATAACCTGCTGATGTTTCAAATAATAATGCAGACATTCCTTTAAATTAAGGACCTTCGGCTGCCCATCGACAAGGGCAAGCATGTTAATTCCGAAGCTTGTTTGCAGTGCCGTATGCTTGTACAGGTTATTCAACAGCACATTGGCATTAGCATCGCGGCGGACTTCAATAACAATTCTCATCCCGTTACGGTCGGATTCGTCACGAAGATCAGTAATGCCATCGACTTTTTTGTCTCTTACTAATTCAGCAATTTTTTCTACCAATCGGGCTTTGTTGACCTGATAAGGAAGTTCGCTGACAATGATGAAGTTTTTGCCATTGGATTGTTCTTCAATTTCCGCTTTGGCACGGATAATGATGGAACCCCTTCCTGTCTGGTAGGCCTTTCTGATTCCTTCACGACCAAGGATCTCACCTGCTGTCGGGAAATCCGGACCAGGAATAAATTCCATAAGCTCAGGAATTGAGATGTCAGGATTTTGGCTAAGTTCAAGCACACCGTCAATGACTTCTCCAAGGTGATGAGGAGGAATGTTCGTTGCCATACCCACCGCGATTCCCGATGTACCGTTAACAAGCAGGTTTGGAAAACGGGAAGGCATAACAACGGGTTCTCTTTCCGAGCCGTCATAGTTATCTTTGTAATCAATGGTGTCTTTATTGATGTCACGGACAATTTCCATGGCGATCTTGGACATTCTGGCTTCGGTATAACGCATGGCCGCTGCGGCGTCACCGTCAACGGATCCAAAGTTACCATGTCCGTCAACAAGCATGTGGCGGTAGTTGAAATCCTGTGCCATACGGACCATGGTTTCATACACGGCAGAGTCGCCGTGCGGGTGATACTTACCGATTACTTCTCCGACGATACGCGCTGACTTCTTGTATGCTTTATCTGCGGTCATGCCCAAGTCGTTCATGGCATAAAGAATACGCCGGTGAACAGGCTTCAGGCCATCCCGGACATCCGGAAGAGCACGGCTGACAATAACACTCATCGCATAATCCATAAAAGAAGTACGCATTTCCGAGCTGATATTTATTTCCTTCACCCGGGATTGATCTGCTTCAGACATTGATTCTAACCTCCATTTACTGCATGTTCCATTTACTTTTTACTTAAATAAAGATCTATAAAAACGGTAAGAGAAACAGGGATGTCCCCTGTTTCCACTGATGTTAAATATCCAAGTTTTTTACATAATGGGCGTTTTCCTGAATGAAATCGCGGCGGGGTTCAACCTTATCTCCCATCAGAATATCAAAGGTTTGATCCGCTTCAATTGCATCTTTCAGTTCAACCTGCAGCAATGTCCGCGTAGTCGGATCCATTGTGGTTTCCCATAACTGTGCAGGGTTCATTTCTCCAAGACCTTTATAACGTTGAACGCCAGGTTTCGGATTCTGCGGAAGCTCACCCATAATTCTTTCCATTTCTTTATCATTATAAGCATATTCAATCCGTTTTCCCTGCTGCACTTTGTATAAAGGCGGCTGGGCAATATAGACATAGCCGTTTTCCACGATCGGCCGCATGTAACGATAGAAGAACGTCAGAAGCAGTGTACGAATGTGCGCGCCGTCGACATCGGCATCAGTCATGATGATGACTTTATGATAGCGGGCTTTGGTAATGTCAAAGTCCTCTCCAATCCCGGTGCCAAGTGCTGTAATGATGGCACGGATCTCATTGTTTGAGAGAATTTTATCAAGACGCGCTTTTTCCACGTTAATGATTTTACCGCGCAATGGCAAAATGGCCTGGAAGTGACGGTCACGCCCCTGTTTGGCGGATCCGCCCGCTGAGTCACCCTCAACGATGTACAGCTCGGAGATGCTGGCATCCTTGGATGAGCAATCTGCAAGCTTTCCTGGAAGAGAAGAAACCTCCAGTGCGCTTTTTCTTCGGGTTAACTCACGCGCTTTTTTCGCAGCCACGCGGGCACGGAGCGCCATCATCCCTTTTTCCACTACTTTCCGTGCCACATCAGGGTTCTCAAGCATAAAGGTGGAAAACTGTTCGGAAAACAGTGATTCGGTGATCGTCCTTGCTTCAGAGTTGCCGAGCTTTGTTTTCGTTTGTCCTTCAAACTGCGGATCCGGATGCTTGATGGAGATGATCGCCGTCAAGCCTTCACGTACATCATCACCGGAAAGGTTCGTATCACTGTCTTTAAAAATATTATTACGTCGGCCATAATCGTTAATTACACGGGTCAGGGCGGTTTTAAATCCGGATTCATGCGTACCGCCCTCATGTGTATTAATATTGTTGGCAAACGAGTAAATATTGCTTGTATAGCTGTCGTTATACTGCAAGGCAATTTCAAGAGAAATGCCTTCTTTTTCACCTTCAATAAAAATCGGCTCATGAATCGCTTCACGCGAGCGGTTGATATGTTCAACGTAGGATTTAATTCCGCCTTCATAGTGATATTCCTGTACCACAGGTTCTTCTTCACGTTTGTCGATGGCGACAATTTTAATGCCACGGTTGAGATAGGCCAATTCTCTGATCCGCTGGGACAGAGTCTCAAAATCATATTCAATGGTTTCTGTGAAAATTTCTGTATCCGGCACAAAATGAGTTCTTGTACCCCTGTCTTCCGTTTCGCCGATCACTTTAAGGTCAGCAGTAGGAATTCCCCTGTGATATTTCTGATAGTGAATCTTTCCGTCACGGTAAATGGTAACTTCCATTTCACTGGACAGCGCGTTAACAACCGATGCACCTACCCCGTGCAGACCACCGGATACTTTATAGCCTCCGCCGCCGAATTTACCGCCGGCATGAAGAACCGTCATGATGACCTCCACAGCCGGACGTCCCATTTTTTCATGGATTCCGACCGGGATTCCGCGTCCGTTATCGGTTACGGTGATGCTGTTGTCTTTTTCGATCGTTACTGTAATCTCATCACAGTATCCGGCAAGCGCTTCATCAATGGAGTTGTCGACAATTTCCCATACGAGATGGTGCAATCCTCTCACATTGGTGGAGCCAATATACATACCCGGGCGTTTGCGGACAGCTTCCAGTCCTTCTAATACCTGAATATCACTTTCATCATAATGCTGTTCTAATTCTTGATCAGTACTCATTTTTTTCTTCACCTACATTTCGGTTTCGGGAACATTTTTAAACGATTACCTGTCTTACTTGACGTACGAGCTATGGGCAAAATCAATCCGTTCTCCTGCCCGCTTTTTTAACGTGATTGAGGATAGAGGGGAGATATAGACATGTTCTTTTGTAATGATGACAGATTTGGGATGATGATTGGTATGGCATAAGTTCACCATGCTTTTCATTTCTTTATGCTGTCTTAAAAAGGCACTCATTAATTCCGAGCTCTCAAGCGCACGGTAATCAAGAATCGCCACAATTTCCTTTTGCTGAATAACCGCTTCTTCGCCAATATGCAATAACATAGTCCACCTCACCTTATCCGTTCAATCGCACCTTGTTCAACATGGTACGTTGCTGCCTTATCGAGCGTTTCATGGTGTATGCCTTCCACGCTTGTTGTGGTAACAAAGGTCTGTACTTTGCCTTGTATGGTATTCAGCAAATGAGATTGCCGATAGTCATCAAGTTCTGACAACACATCATCCAGCAGGAGCAGCGGGTACTCTCCGACTTCTGAATGAATAAGATCAATCTCTGCTAATTTGATCGACAGCGCCGTGGTCCTCTGCTGGCCCTGTGAACCGAACGTCTGTACATCTTTCCCATTCACATGAAAAAGCAGATCATCACGGTGCGGGCCGAACAAAGAGGTGCCGCGTTCTATTTCTCTGTCTTTTATTTTAACAAACTTTTCTTCATATGCTTCTATCATTTTCGACAATTCTTGCTCTTCACATACCTCTACAGTCGGTTTATATATCACTTCAAGGCGTTCCAGCCCTCTGGAGATGCCGTGGTGTATGGGATCGGCCCAGCTTTGGAGGAGTTTCATGTAACTCACTCGCTTTTCCGTTACCCGTGCCGCCGCCTGTATCAGTTGTTCTGTCAAAATATCAAGCATGACCGTATTTTCTTTGGAACGGCTGCGCTGCATGTCCCGCAAAAGAGAATTGCGCTGGGCAAGAACCTTTTGATATTGCGATAAATAATGAAGATAGACCGGATTAACCTGCCCGATCTCCATATCAATAAAACGACGTCGCACCTGGGGACTCCCTTTAACAAGATTCAAATCCTCAGGTGCAAACATGACGACATTTAACGCCCCTATATAGTCAGTCAATCTCCGCTGTTCCAGTCCATTGACTTTTGCTTTCTTGCCTTTTTGTGAAACAACCAGGCTTAAACTGAATGGACCGGTCCTTTTTTGAACCCGTCCTTCTATTTTAGCATATTCTTCGTCCCAATAGATTAATTCTTTATCGCGGGGAGTTCTATGGGACTTTGCCATGGCCAGAACGTAGATGGCTTCCATCACATTTGTTTTCCCCTGAGCATTCTCACCCAAAAACACATTGACCTTGTTTTCGAAATCAAGATGCTGGGATGAATAGTTTCTGTAATTTCTTATGTCCAATTGTTCAATATACAACGGGATACCCCCATTTATCTGGAAACAGTGATCTCGCCCAATTCGGGAACAGAAACTTTATCTCCCTCGTAAAGCTTTCTTCCCCGGCGGTTTTCCCGCTCACCATTAACCAGCACTTCATTTTCTTCTAAATACCATTTTACCATTCCCCCACTTGAGATGGCATCTACATGTTTGAGCAGCTGCTGCAGAGTAATGTATTCAGTCGTTATTTGCACGTTCTCCATCATAACACTCCTTTTCAGACTAGTATTCTCTATTTTCAACCCTTTATGAAAGGCATAAAAGCTGCCGGAGAACCAGCAGCTTTTTTTATCGTTGTCATACTTAAATTTTAATATGTTCGGACAGGCAGGATCAGCTGTTTGACGATTTCGTTGTCCACCGGGGTAATGAGGAATGGCCTCATGGCTCCTGTAAACAAAACCTGAATCTCTGAACAGTCCATCGCTTTTAATGCATCAATCATATATTTCGCATTGAAGGAAATTTTCAGCTCTTCACCCTCCATGGATTCCGTGACGACATGTTCGTACACTTTACCGATTTCCGGAGAATTGGATGAAATTTCAATGGTCTGGTTATCGAGCGTGGCAAGTTTCACCACATTGTTTCGTCCTTCGCGGGCAAGCAGAGACGCCCGGTCAATTGCCTGAAGAAAATCTTTCGTCGATAAACCTAACGTTGTTTTGCTTTCACTTGGAAGCAATTTGCTTGTATCCGGATAATTTCCGTCAAGCAGTCTTGAAAAGAATAACGTATTTTTTGTTTTAAATAAAACCTGATTGTCTGTAACAACGATTTGCACTAGCTCTGCAGATTCCTCAACAATTTTGGACAATTCATTTAAGCTTTTTCCCGGAATCACTACGTTTTGGAACGAAAGCCCTTCTGTATTGCTTTCAATTCTTGCGGTCCTCTGTGCAAGTCGGTGGCTGTCTGTCGCTACACAGCTGAGAACATTGTCTTCAAGATTAATGTTCACACCGGTTAATATAGGACGTGTTTCTGACGTGGACACCGCAAAGACAGTTTGTCTGATAATTTGGCGAAGCAGATCTCCCTGGATACTGAACACGTTTTGTTCTTCAATCTGCGGAAGGCGGGGATATTCTTCTGGATCCAGACCAACAAGGCTGAATTCGGAAGCTCCGGAGCGGAGTTTTGTTTCAAAACGCTCTCCCACTTCAACTTCCACGGTATCATTCGGCATTTTTTTTACGATTTCGGAAAAATACCTTGCCTGAAGAACAATGCTTCCTGGTTTTTGGACCTCAAGATTGACTTCCCCATTTTCTTCCATCGGAATCAGGCGTTCGATGGAAATATCGGAGTCACTTCCTGTCAGTGTCATCCCTTCACTGTGAACCACCATTTTTATACCCGTCAAAATCGGTATCGTCGTTCTTGAAGATACAGCCTTCATTACATCCTGTACACCTTCAATTAGCTGGCTTCGGTTAATCTGAAATTTCATGATCATCCCCCTGAACAATTTTCTTATTGGAATTCGGTTATATTATTAATTTTTTTAAATAAAAAACAGTCGTAGTAATAGTAGGGCCTGTGAATCTGTGGATAAGTATGTGAAATGCAAGGAAAGACAGCCTATCCACATGTGGACAGACTGTGCATAAGAGCGAACAAGTTATTCACAAAATCCCCAGCAAAAAGACATATGGAACAGTATTACGATTTTAACTGATCGTGAATTTCTTTGATACTTTTTTGCAGCTGCTGGTCAGAAACCATTAGGTTCGAAATTTTTTCATGAGCATGAAGCACGGTAGTATGGTCTCTTCCGCCAAATTCTTCTCCAATTTTGGGCAAAGAATTGTCGGTTAATTCCCTTGCAAGATACATGGCAATCTGGCGGGGAAAAGCAACCGATTTTGTTCTCTTTTTCGCAGTAAAATCTTCAAGCTTGATGTTATAATGCCGCCCGACAATCTCTTGGATGTGGTGAATGGTAATCATGCGCGGCTTGGAGGAAGGAATAATATCCTTAAGTGCCTCGGCTGCAAGATCTGCATTCATATCCTGGTTGATGAGTGAAGAGTAGGCAACTACACGAATCAAAGCCCCCTCCAGCTCACGAATATTGGTATCAATTTGATTGGCGATGTACAGCATCACTTCATTCGGTATATCCAGACCCTCCGCTTTCGCCTTCTTGCGCAGTATGGCGATTCTTGTTTCAAGATCAGGCGGAGTGATGTCCGTGATCAATCCCCATTCGAAGCGGGAACGAAGCCTGTCCTCAAGCGTCGGGATCTCCTTGGGAGGGCGGTCACTTGAAATGACGATTTGCTTGCTTTCTTCGTGAAGCGCGTTAAATGTATGGAAAAATTCTTCTTGAGTTTGTTCTTTTCCGGCAAGGAATTGAATATCATCGATAAGAAGAATGTCGACACTTCTGAATTTATTTCTAAATTCGACCGTTTTATTGTCACGAATCGAGTTAATGAATTCATTAGTGAACTTTTCAGATGACAGATAAGCCACCTTTGCATTCGGCTTATGGTCAACCACATAATGGCCGATCGCATGCATCAAGTGGGTCTTTCCCAGGCCGACTCCTCCGTAAATAAAGAGCGGATTGTATGCTTTGGCCGGTGCTTCTGCTACAGCCAGAGATGCCGCATGGGCAAACCGGTTGCCCGATCCGATAACGAACCGGTCAAAGGTATACTTTGGGTTCATCATGCTCTGGGCAACTTCCTCCTGCTGCTCCACGTTCACTTTTTGCGTTTTTTTCAATACTTTTTCAAAGTCAACTTCTTCTTCCATCTGATTTTGAGGAATAATGAATTTGACATCCAGCGCAGCCCCTGTCACATCCTGAAGAGTTTCGGAAATCAAGGTGGAATAACGGGATTCCAGCCAGTCACGGGCAAACTCGTTCGGTGCTGTAATGATGAGCGTATCATTTTGCAGTGCGTGCGCCGCTGTGGACTTTAACCATGTCTCAAAGCTGGGTTTGCTGACCTTTTTTTCCATGGCAGCCAATGCTTTGTTCCATAGGTCATTAATATTTTCCACCAACAGTACCTCCTAAGTAATTTATATAAACGAAGATATTCCATGAAATTGCTGCTCTTTTGTGGACTAGCGAAAGCAAACCCCAAGATTAGTCAAAGGCTGTTTTAGCGAATGAAAATCGAAATCGATGTTCAAAATGATAAAAAAGCTTTGACTAAATGGATCTTGAGGTTTTGATGAGGGCACAGTTGCTGAAGAATACACCATGATGTATAAGCGTTGTACAGCCATATGTATACGTACGCATAATTATTCTATTCACAGCAAACGTGCACAATCTATTAATATAGTAGAAAATCAGTATAAGGCGTTTCATTCTGAGGATGTGGACAACCTTATAAACACATTATTTTAAATGTCCACAACTTTATCCACAGCATGTGGATAAAAATATTGTCGCATGAAGTTATCAACGAGTTAAAACACAACAATCATATCAAAAAAATACCATGAATGCAATGAGTTTCTCGTACTTATCCACAACCCCTACAACTTGTGTAAAGGTGTTGTCCACAGCACAAGATTTTGTGTAAAACTTGTCGATAAAGGGTGTGGATAATGAAAATCGTGTCGAAAAAACTATCCACAGCGTGTCGAATTAAAAAAATAAGGGAGAAGATCGGCAAAAGACATCCTGGAGCGTAATATTCTTGTTCCTTAAATAAATTTCAAGAAGTCTTGACAAACAGAGGGTTGAATCCTTATACTTACTTAGACTGTCTTTTTGATATATCCTCAGGGAGGTGTAATATATAATGAAACCAACGTTTCAACCAAATAACCGTAAACGTAAGAAAGTACATGGTTTTCGTGCGCGTATGGCAACAAAGAACGGCCGTAAAGTTCTAGCTCGCCGCCGCCAAAAAGGAAGAAAAGTATTATCTGCATAGGCCACTGACAATCAGTGGTCTTTTTTCTGATATAAGGGAAAAGTTGATAATTGTTTAAATAAAATGAAGTAGCCGATACTGTTAATGATAAGAATGGAATGTACTAGAGAAGTATTGAGATCCAGGTGGAGTGTTGCCGGATGGAAAAGCAAAAGCGCTTAAAAAAGAATGAAGAGTTTCAAGAAGTGTTTAAAAGAGGAAAATCGTCTGCCAACCGCCAATTTGTAATATATGCGCTGGAAAAAAACGATCAGCCTCATTTAAGATTGGGTTTGTCAGTAAGCAAGCGGGTGGGAAAAGCCGTAACCCGCAACCGAATCAAGCGAGTAGTGAAAGAAATATTTATGAAGCACGAAGAGGAGATTGCATCCAGCAGGGATTATATTGTTATTGCCCGGAATCCAACAGCTGACATGGATTACTTTGAGATGGAAAAAAGCCTTCTGCATGTGCTGCAGCGTGCCGGTTTGTTCAGACAGTCAAGGGATAAGCGTAAATGAAACGGCTTTTGATCCTGATTTTTCGTTTTTACCAACGGTTTATCTCACCGTTGACCCCGCCGACCTGCCGTTTTTATCCTACATGTTCGCATTATGGAATTGAAGCGCTTCAACGATTTGGGGCCATTAAGGGATCGTGGCTGACGTTAAAGAGGATTTTAAAATGCCATCCTTTCCATCCGGGAGGGATTGATCCTGTACCCGAAAAGAAGAAGCGCTGAAAATATAGAAACAATGCTTTAAGGAGGATGAGGAGTGCGAAAGAAATTAGGAATACCGTTTGCTCTGGCCAGTTTAATGCTTTTATTGTCTGGCTGTAGTTCTGTAAAAACACCAATAACTTCAGAAAGTACCGGAGTCTGGAATGAGTACGTTGTTTATCCGTTATCCTGGGTAATTACTCAATTCGCCGAGATGATGGGGAACAATTACGGGCTGTCCATTGTGGTTGTTACCATTTTGATCCGTCTTGCGTTGTTGCCGCTCATGATCAAACAGACAAGAAGCTCAAAAGCAATGCAGGATATTCAGCCTGAACTGCAGAAGCTTCGTGAAAAATACAGTTCAAAAGATGCGACTACACAGCAAAAACTCCAGCAGGAAACGATGCAGTTGTTCCAGTCCCAGGGGGTAAACCCGCTTGCAGGTTGTCTGCCTTTGGTGATCCAAATGCCGATCTTGCTTGGTTTCTATCATGCCATTATGCGTACTCAGGAAATCAAAAACCACAGCTTTTTATGGTTTGACCTGGGAAACCCAGATCCTGTATATGCTTTGCCGATTATTGCCGGAATCACGACCTTCCTTCAGCAGAAGATTATGATGGGCGGTACAAACAATCCAAATCCACAGATGAAAATGCTGCTCTACATCATGCCGGTTATGATTGTTGTCTTTGCCATTAACTTCCCGGCAGCATTATCGCTTTATTGGGTAATTGGTAACATGTTCATGATTGTACAGACATATTTTATTACAGCCCCGAACAGGAAAAAGACAAACCAATTGGATAGGGGAGCTAAAAAGTGAAACAGATTCAGGTAACGGGAAAAACAGTTGAAGAAGCAGTTTCAGCAGCACTGGCCGAACTTCAGGCTTCCAAAGAAGAGGTTGAGGTAAAAGTTCTTGAAGAATCGAAAAAAGGTTTTTTGGGTTTTGGCGGCAAACCTGCGCTCATCGAGGTTTCCATCAAGCCGGATCCAATCAAGACCGCTGTTGCTTTTTTACAGGAAGTCACCGATAAAATGGGTGTGCCTGTTACCATTTCACTTAAAGAAAACCGTGAAGAAACGATTTTTGAGCTTTCAGGTGAAAAAATCGCCATTCTGATTGGAAAAAGGGGACAAACCCTTAACTCTCTGCAGTACTTGACCAATCTCGTAGCCAATAATCATTCGAGTAATTATCTCAGGATCATACTCGATGCTGAAAACTACAGAGAGCGGCGCCGCGAATCGCTCCAACGGCTGGCCATGCACACTGCCCAGAGAGTGGCGGCGACAGGAAAAGGCGTTGCCCTTGATCCGATGCCGTCCAATGAGCGAAAAGCCATACATATGGCCCTTCGAAACAATAAAAAAATCGAAACATCTTCAGAAGGGGCAGAACCGTTCAGAAAGGTCATCATCCGCCCCGCGAAGAACTGACGATACTATAGCAGGGCACCGCCCGCTGTATCTGCCCGCCATCCTTTATTTTTACAAGGGAAGGCGGGTTTTTTCATTGCCTTTTGCAGTCGAACTGGGTTAAACTAAAAGGTATTGTGGATAAATATGTATTCGTTTGTAACAAAGTTATCCACTGTGGATAGTTAGAAACGCAAATAACGGAAATAATAGTATAGATAGAGTAAGTTTTGGGTTTCAAAGAGAGGTGAGAAGGATGGAATACGATACAATTACGGCGATCTCCACACCGATGGGGGAAGGTGCTATCGCAATTGTCAGGTTAAGCGGCAGCGAAGCGGTCTCGATTGCCGATTCCATATATAAGGGAAAAATGAAGCTGCAGGATGCAGAATCACATTCGATACATTACGGAAAACTCATCGAGCCAAAAACGGAAGAAGCCGTCGAGGAAGTCATGGTTTCCGTCATGCGTGGCCCGCGTACCTTCACTAGAGAAGATGTGATTGAGATCAACTGCCACGGCGGTATTGTTTCGGTCAACCGGGTGCTGCAGCTTGTCTTAAGTCACGGCGCAAGGCTTGCCGAGCCGGGTGAATTTACGAAACGGGCCTTTTTAAACGGACGTATTGACCTGTCCCAGGCGGAAGCGGTCATGGACTTGATCCGTGCCAAAACGGACCGGGCCATGAATGTCGCATTGAATCAAATGGAAGGCCGGCTTTCCAGGCTGGTGGGTAAATTAAGGCAGACACTGCTTGAAACCATTGCCCATGTGGAAGTGAACATCGATTATCCGGAGTATGACGCTGAGGAAATGACGCACGCGCTTTTAAATGAAAAGCTTGGTTTTGTAAAAGATGAAGTAGAGAAAATCCTGATAACGGCACAGCAAGGGAAGATTTTGCGGGAGGGTCTTTCAACCGCCATTATCGGCCGCCCAAACGTGGGGAAATCTTCACTGATGAATGCGCTTGTTCATGAAAATAAAGCGATCGTTACGGAAATTGCCGGCACGACCCGCGATGTGATTGAGGAGTACGTAAATGTTAGAGGTGTTCCCCTTCGCCTTGTAGATACCGCTGGGATTCGGGAGACTGAAGACATCGTGGAACGGATCGGGGTTGAAAAATCCAGGAAAGTGCTGAAAGAATCGGATTTGATATTGCTGGTCATCAACAGCAATGAATCTCTTTCCGCTGAGGATGAAAACCTTTTTGAAGCGGTAAAAGGTCTTGATGTTATCGTGATCGTCAATAAGACAGACCTGGAGCCAAAAATAGATATGAGCCGGGTAAAGGAACTGGCAGGACCTCATCCTGTGATCACAACCTCCCTTCTTCATGAAGAAGGGGTGGATCGCCTTGAAGAGGGGATTGCCCAGTTGTTTTTCCAGGGAGGCATTGAAGCGCAGGACATTACGTATGTTTCGAATTCAAGACATATTGCGCTCCTGCAGCAAACTATTCGCCATATCGATGAGGCCCTGAACGGCATCGAAATGAGTTTGCCAATCGATATGGTACAAATTGATATAACAAGGGCATGGGAGATTCTTGGTGAGATTGTTGGAGACACCGTTTCCGAGAGTCTGATCGACCAGTTGTTCTCCCAGTTCTGTTTAGGGAAATAAAAGGAGGAAGAAATAATGGGATATGATGCAGGCCAATTTGACGTGATTGTCGTTGGAGCCGGCCACGCAGGGGTTGAAGCCGCACTTGCTTCTGCAAGAATGGGAGCTGAAACCCTTTGTTTAACCCTTAACCTGGATACCATTGCCTATATGCCGTGCAACCCGTCTGTCGGCGGTCCTGCCAAAGGAATCGTCGTGCGCGAACTTGATGCGCTCGGTGGGGAAATGGCTCGAAATATTGATAAAACGCATATTCAAATGCGTATGCTGAATACCGGAAAAGGACCTGCGGTTCGTGCGCTCAGAGCCCAGGCCGATAAGTTTATGTATCAGAATGAAATGAAAAAGACCATGGAAAACACCGAACACCTGACACTGAGACAAGGCATGGTTGAACGCCTTTTGATGGAAGATGGCGTTTGTAAAGGTGTAATCACCAAAACGGGAGCAGAATATCGCGCTTCTGCCGTGGTTCTGACCACAGGAACTTACCTCCGAGGGAAAATCATCATTGGTGAGCTTTCTTACGAGAGCGGTCCAAACAACATGCAGCCATCGGTTAATCTTTCTTACCATCTTCAAGAGCTTGGTTTTCAAATGGTCCGCTTTAAAACAGGTACTCCTCCGCGCGTTAACAGCAAAACCATTGATTATTCTGTTACAGAAATTCAACCAGGTGATGAGGTACCCCGTGCTTTTTCATATGAAACAACGAAGTATATTACAGACCAGCTTCCATGCTGGCTGACCTATACCAGTCCTGAAACACACGAACTCATTAATGGAAACCTTCACCGTTCCCCAATGTACTCGGGAATGATCGAAGGAACCGGACCCCGGTACTGCCCTTCCATTGAAGATAAAGTGGTTCGTTTTAACGATAAGCCGCGCCACCAGATTTTTCTGGAACCGGAGGGAAGAAATACTGAAGAAGTTTATGTACAAGGTCTTTCTACAAGTCTGCCAGAAGATGTACAGCGGAAAATTCTTGCCACCATTCCTGGCCTCGAGAAAGCTGAACTGATGCGTGCCGGTTATGCGATTGAATATGATGCCATCGTTCCAACCCAGCTGTGGCCGTCCCTTGAAACGAAGCTCGTTGAAGGACTCTTCACTGCCGGACAGCTAAACGGTACGAGCGGCTATGAAGAAGCTGCCGGGCAAGGAGTTATGGCGGGGATCAATGCTGCGTTAAAAGTGAAGGGCAAAGACCCTCTGATTCTGGACCGGTCCGAAGCCTATATTGGTGTACTCATCGACGATCTCATTACAAAAGGCACAAATGAGCCGTACCGCCTGCTTACTTCACGTGCCGAATACCGTCTGCTTCTCCGCCACGACAATGCAGACTTGAGGCTCACGGAAAAAGGCTATGAAATCGGCTTGATTCCTCAAGAACGGTATGACCGGTTTTTGGTGAAAAAAGAAAAGGTTCGCCAGGAAATTGAACGTCTTGAGCATGTTACCGTCAAACCTACGCCTGAAGTACAGGACATTCTTGCAGGGGCAAAAAGCTCACCTCTAAAAGAACCGATGACAGCAGCTACCCTTTTAAAACGGCCGGAAATCACGTATGATGTGGTGGCACAAATTCATCCTGCCGAGCCGGCTGTGGATGAAGTGATTGCCGAACAGGTGGAAATCCAGGCGAAATACGCCGGATACATCGACAAGCAGCTCGCTCAAGTGGAACGAATGAGAAAAATGGAAAACAAAAAGCTGCCAGTTGATCTGGACTATATGGCCATTAATGGACTGGCAACCGAAGCGAAACAAAAATTGCTTGAAGTCCGTCCATTGTCTGTTGGCCAGGCTTCCCGGGTTTCCGGTGTGAATCCTGCAGACATTTCAATTTTGCTTGTTTACCTGGAGCAGGGGAAACTGGCCAAAACCGCAGATTAAGCGTTTGGAGGACGAAATGGATATAACAACCTTTGAAGAAAAACTCGGGGAGAAGGGCATCCGCCTTTCTTCCCGCCAGCTTCAGCAGTTTGAAGACTATTTTCACATTCTCGTGGAATGGAACGAGAAAATGAACCTGACCGCGATTACGGACAAAGAGGAAGTTTACCTGAAGCATTTTTATGATTCACTGTCTGCGGCCTTCTTTTTCGATTTTAATCAGGAGCTGTCGGTTTGCGATGTGGGTGCAGGAGCAGGTTTTCCGGGCATCCCGCTGAAAATTTGTTTTCCCCATATTAAGCTTTCAATCTGCGATTCATTGAAAAAACGAATTACTTTCTTGGAGCACTTAACACAAAAGCTGGAATTAAGTGATGTATCACTTTATCATGACAGGGCAGAGACCTTCGGACACCGTCCAGAAACACGCGAGGCATATGATCTTGTACTGGCCCGTGCAGTGGCAAGAATGTCTGTTTTAAGTGAATTGTGTCTCCCCCTTGCCAAAAAGGGCGGACATTTTCTTGCGATGAAGGGCTCTCAGCTTCCGGAAGAGATGAAAGACAGCAAAAAGGCTGTCCAGCTATTGGGCGGAAAGGTAAACGATGTTTTTTCCTTTAAGCTGCCTGAAGAGAACAGCGACAGATTCATCGTTCTGGTGGACAAAGAAAAAGCCACACCAAAAAAATATCCAAGAAAGCCAGGGACACCAAACAAGAGTCCTCTTTCATAATCTGCAAGCCAATGTTTCACGTGAAACATTGGCATACATACGCTGGCATACCAAAGAATTTTTCAAAAACCGGCAGGAAAACAGATGGGCAGAGCGAAAATCTAAGATAGATAACAAAAGGTGGTGTCATTCATATGAAACATCCTTTTTCACGTTTATTCGGCATCGGCGAAAAAAATCAGACAGCTGAAGTTGAAGAGAAAAACGATAACGAAGAAATAGTGCAGCTCCCGGTGAAAAATATTCACCCGAACCAATTCCAGCCCCGTACCGTTTTTATAGATGAACGAATTGAAGAATTATCACAAACGATTGAAACGCACGGAATTATCCAGCCGATTGTGGTCAGAACATCCGAAAATGGTTCCTATGAAATTATTGCCGGAGAACGCCGGTGGCGAGCTGTTCAAAAGCTTGGCTGGGAAGCCATACCGGCGATCATCAAGGAATTTGATGATGGTCAGACGGCTTCTGTTGCACTTATAGAGAATCTGCAGCGCGAAGAACTTACAGCCATTGAAGAAGCGATGGCCTATGCCAAACTTCTTGAGATTCACGGCCTTACCCAGGAAGGTCTGGCACAGAAGCTTGGAAAAGGACAGTCAACGGTAGCGAACAAACTCCGCTTGCTGAAACTTCCCCAGCCCATCCAGGATGCGTTGCTGCAAAAGCAAATCACTGAACGCCATGCAAGAGCTCTCATTATCCTTAAATCCCCCGATAAGCAGGAGGCCGTCCTGAATGAGATTCTGGAAAAACACCTGAACGTCAAACAGACGGAAGAACGTGTGAAAAAGCTGATTGAGGGAGAAAACCAGGAAAAGAAACCTGTTGCGAAAAGGAAATCCTACAGCAAGGACACGCGGCTGGCCATCAATACTGTCCGCCAGTCCGTGGATATGGTTCTCCAAAGCGGCCTTACCATAAATACAGAAGAAGAGGATCATGAGGAATTCTACCAATTCACGATCCGCATACCGAAAAAGTAACCGTCACAGCTCCTTTCAGCCATCCTGAAGGGAGCTTTTTTGTGGGTGAAAACCGAACATTTTTCTGCGCTTTTTTATGAATTTTCCGTAAGAAAAAAGAGGAATTCATGATATGATGAAAGAAATGAACTCTCGTAAAGAATTGAGGTAGGTGTCATCGTGGCTAAAACCATTGCAATTGCCAATCAAAAGGGTGGGGTTGGAAAAACAACGACATCCGTGAACCTCGGAGCATGTTTAGCTTATTTCGGCAAAAAGGTTTTACTTGTTGATATAGACCCGCAGGGGAATGCTACGAGCGGAGTTGGCGTCGATAAAGGCGATGTGGATCAATGCATTTATAACGTGCTTGTCGACGACGCAGAAGTAAAAGACATCATTATGGAAACGATTTGCGAAGGATTACATATATTGCCGTCGACCATTCAACTGGCTGGTGCTGAAATTGAACTGGTGCCGACCATTTCCAGGGAGGTAAGGCTGAAACGGGCCCTTTCGTCTGTTGAACGCCAGTATGACTTTATCATTATTGACTGCCCTCCTTCTCTCGGACTATTGACCATTAACTCACTCACAGCAGCAGACGGAGTGGTCATACCGGTACAATGTGAGTATTATGCGCTCGAGGGTTTGAGCCAGTTGCTGAATACGGTCCGCCTCGTACAAAAGCATTTGAATACGGATTTGACCATTGACGGTGTTCTGCTGACAATGCTCGATGCCAGAACCAACTTGGGAATCCAGGTTATTGAAGAAGTGAAAAAGTACTTTCAGGATAAAGTCTATACCACCATTATTCCTCGAAATGTTCGTCTATCTGAAGCGCCAAGCCATGGAAAACCGATTATTATTTACGACCCTAAATCCAGAGGTGCAGAAGTTTATTTAGAATTAGCGAAGGAAGTGATTGGCAGTGGCGAAAGGGTTAGGTAAAGGAATTAATGCATTTTTTCCGGGCACGGATTTTGAAAATGAAGATACGGTCTCTGAAATCAAAATAACCGAACTGCGTCCCAATCCCTATCAACCGAGGAAAGTGTTTAATGAATCAGCTATTGCAGAACTGACAGAGTCCATCAAGGAGCATGGAGTTCTGCAGCCGATCATTGCAAGAAAAAGCATTAAAGGCTATGAAATCGTGGTAGGAGAACGCCGTTTTAGGGCAGCAAAGGAAGCCGGATTGGAACGGATGCCGGTAATCGTTAAGGAATTTACAGAGCAAAAGATGATGGAAATTGCCCTGATTGAAAATCTTCAGCGTGAAGATTTGAATCCTATCGAAGAAGCTCAGGCTTACCAGAAGCTCATGGAGCATTTGAAAATCACCCAGGAGGAACTGGCAAGCCGTGTGGGCAAAAGCAGACCGCACATTGCCAACTTTGTGAGACTGCTTCAGCTGCCGGATCCTGTTCAGGACATGATGTCCCAAGGGGAGCTTTCCATGGGGCACGGGCGGGCACTGCTTGGATTGAAAAAGAAAGCAAAGATGCAGGCGGTTGTCGAGAAATGCGTGAATGAAAAGCTCAACGTCCGCCAACTTGAAAAGCTGATCCAACAGGTGAATCTTAACGTTCCACGTGAAACAAAGAAAAAAAGCGAGGATAAAAGTGTCTTTATCGTCGAAAAGGAATCAACACTCAGAGACCATTTCGGCACTTCAGTTTCTATTAAACGGACAAAACGAAAAGGCAAAATAGAAATTGAATTTTTCTCCGATGAAGATCTGGAACGGATCCTCGATCTCATCGGAAAGCAGTAAAACCATCGAAGCGGTGGTTTTTCTTTTTGTACTTTTAAAACATCATGGGTAAAGGCGGGAAAGAAAAGTGGCATTATTAGGGACACTGGTCAATGGCCTGGCCATTATTATCGGGAGCTTGCTGGGGCTTTTTTGGAGAAACATTCCCGAAAAAACAAAAACAACCATCATGCAGGCGATGGGCCTGGCTGTTATTATTCTTGGAATTGGCATGGGCTTAAAGAGCAAGCAATTTTTAATTGTTATCGCCAGTCTGGCGATCGGAGGTGTGCTGGGTGAGAAACTTGATCTGGAAGGAAAGCTTGGCCAACTGGGACACTGGCTTGAGGCCAAGCTCGGCGGCAAGGAAAAAGGCGGCATTGCCAATGCTTTTGTGACCGCCACGCTCGTATTTGTGATCGGGGCCATGTCCATTGTGGGGGCACTGGATAGCGGACTGCGACATGATCACGCAGTACTTTATACTAAATCAATGATTGATGGATTTTGTGCGATCTTTTTCACATCAGCACTTGGAGTTGGCGTTATTTTCTCAGCTGTGCCTGTGGTGCTCTATCAAGGGCTGATTGCCCTGTTTGCCACCCAGATTGACCGGTTTGTCCCGGATGCGCTCATGCAGCAGATTATCATCGAAATTACCGGAACAGGCGGAATCATGATCCTTGCGATTGGTCTGAACATTCTCCGCCTCACCACCATCCGGGTGGCCAACCTGCTGCCGGCGTTGCTGTTCACCATTCTGATCGTATGCATTATCTACTATTGGGACAAACTTTCGGCCTTTGCAGGAGGAACCTTTTAAAAGAATGCTAGTACCTTTTTTTGAAGGAAGACGAGTGTGTTTTTGCTGCGAATCAATCCAATCAGGATAGGAGTTATTGATAAATGATTTCTTTAAGAAAAGTTCACCCTGCAGATTTAGAGCAGCTGTTAGTTATCGAGAACGAAGGCTTTTCGAGAGAAGAAGCTGCGACAAAAGAAGCGCTTGCGGAGAGGATTCAACGAATCGCTGACACCTTTATTGTGGCAGAAACGGATGGGAAGATTCTAGGGTTTATTAATGGACCTGTTATTAACCAGCCTTACATCACCGATGGCCTTTTCAAGGAAATCATAGAAAATCCGAAAAGAGGCGGTTATCAGAGTGTATTGGGATTAGCAGTCTCTAAACAGGCAAGAAATCAAGGGATTGCGAAGCTTTTAATCGAGAAAATGGAAGAGCTTATGAGAGAGAAAGAAAGAGAAGGAATTACGTTAACGTGTAAACAAGAGTTAGTCTCTTTTTATGAAAAATTGGGATTTGTTAACCATGGCATTTCTGAATCCAAACACGGCGGTGTAACATGGTATAACTTGATCAAATGATAAAGGCATATGAAAACGACCAGACGGCGATCTGGTCGTTTTTGATTTACCTATATATGGGTGTAACTTCAATTTGTTAAAAGGCGGGCTTCTTTTTATTGATCGCGTATAGATCTTCTTTAATGGGAAGCGGTGTGATGTTCTTTTTCACCCGCTGGCTCATGGATGCGAAATACAAAGAATCCGCGATCAATTCGGCCATTTTCATAACAACGCTTAAGCGGGTGTTCTGGAGAACGAAATATTCCATAAATCCGCTGACGTTCACGATACCGGTTAAATGCATGTCGCCAACCGGCGGAAGCTCCTTATTGACACCGGCACCTGGTTTGACCGGTCCTTCCCCAATGGAGACCATTCCCACATGGTTGAGTTTTCCGAGGCACGCATCAATTCCTATTATAAAAGCATCCGGATGCTTTTGTTCAATCATTTTCAGCTTATCTTTCAGGTTGACCGCATGTACCGGATCGTCCAGCGTCCCGTACACATGAAACGGAAAGGCTTTGATGGTATGAAGCTTGGTACCCACCAATGGGCCAAGGGCATCCCCGGTGGAACGATCTGTCCCAATGCAAACCACAACCACTGGAGTGGTTTGCGTATTAGGAAGAAGGTTCCCAATTTTTTCTGTGATGAGCATACAAGCTTCTTTTTCCTCATGGTGCATTTTATATTGAAAAGGTTTATCGGGAACGAGCTTCCTTTTAAGGAACATAAAATCCACTCCTTTAAAATGTTACTACCAGTATACGGACTGTTTGGCAATACTATACATCGAGTAAGGACTTAGCTGCCATCATTTTTTCAACGCGCCAGAACGAGTAGGATTCAGTTTTAGTCGGAGCAGGCTGTGCTTCTGGTCCCGTAATGCCTTTTGGCTTTCCTTTAGTTAAATGTTTTATACCCCCTTCCTCCGGATTCTAAGCCATGGTTCTTTTAAAGATGTGTTAATCGTTGAAAATTCAACCGAAATTGGGTACATTAAGGCATAGCTAAGATTTATATGGAGGTTGGAGCGGAGTGGAACTACTCAATATTGCCCAGCAGGCAGAGGAAGTGTACAAGCAGGTTGGTAATGGCGATTTATGGATCAACCTGGGCATGAAAGTGCTGAAGATTGTCCTTATTTTATTCGGGGCTGCCATCGTTGTTAAAATTGTAAGGGCGACCATCGCAAATATATTTAAAATCAGGATGAAAAGCCCGTTGCGGATGTCGGAGCGACGTGAAAATACACTGATCCGGCTTCTCGATAATGTGGCTGCCTATCTTATTTATTTTATTGCGCTGCTTATGGTGCTGACCGAATTTAACATTGATGTTAAGGCACTGCTTGCTGGAGCGGGTGTGGTCGGACTGGCTATCGGTTTTGGTGCGCAGAGTCTGGTAAAGGATATTATCACCGGCTTCTTTATCATATTTGAGCAGCAATTTGCAGTAGGGGATTATGTAAGAATCAACGCATTCGAAGGTACGGTGGAAGAAATCGGGCTGAGAACGACGAAAGTCAAACAGTGGACAGGTGAGCTTCATATCATACCGAACTCGTCCATCACAGAAGTGACGAACTTCTCCATTAATAACAGCATTGCTGTTGTGGATGTCAGTATTGCCTATGAAGAGGATGTGAACCGGGCCCAGGACATCATTGAAGAAGTCGTGAAACAAAAAACCGTCGAGTATCCAGAAATGGTAGCTGAGCCGGAAGTACTCGGTATTCAGTCAGTCGGGGCAACGGAAGTCGTGATCCGGGTGACAGCAGAAGTGCTTCCCATGACCCACTTCAAAATAACAAGAGAACTGAAGAAAGCCATCAAAATCCGTTTGGATGAGGAAGGCATTGAACTTCCCTTTCAAAAGCTTGTCTCTTATCATAAAACAACACTTGCAGAACATGAATAAACATAATAGTTATTGTGTCAAAGTGGTTTTCTCTATAAAATAATATAAAAGCAGAGCGTTTGGGGAGTGATGGACTTGGAAGGAAAAGAGTTCTTTTTGAATGATGAAGTGGAAATGAAAAAGCCACACCCATGCGGAACCAACCGTTGGAAAATTATCCGCATGGGGGCTGACATCCGGATTAAATGCTTGGGCTGCCAGCATAGTGTTCTAATTCCCAGAAGAGACTTTGTGAAGAAAATGAAAAAGGTCCTGGTATCCAACCAGGAATAAAAAGATACTTCCTGTGTTCCACGTGGAACAAAAAAAGCAGAACCGACGTACTCAAGCGAAGGTTCTGCTTTTTTGTATAACTTGTTTTTTGCCTGCCAACACCCTATAATGATGAAAGATGTGCTAACAAGTAACTGAACGACAAAATATATGATGATTGAAATCAATGAGGAGTGGAATAAATGGCTTTAACAACTGGAATTGTCGGTCTTCCCAACGTAGGGAAATCGACGCTTTTTAATGCCATCACACAGGCTGGCGCGGAATCTGCAAACTATCCGTTCTGTACGATCGACCCCAACGTAGGGATTGTTGAGGTGCCGGATGACCGCCTGCACAAGCTGACAGAGATGGTTCAGCCTAAAAAAGTGGTTCCGACAGCATTTGAATTTACGGATATTGCCGGTATCGTTAAAGGTGCAAGCAAAGGGGAAGGTCTGGGCAACAAGTTCCTTTCTCACATCCGCCAGGTGGATGCGATCCTTCAGGTAGTTCGTTGTTTTGAAGATGAGAACATCACGCACGTTTCCGGAAAAGTCGATCCGATTGATGATATTGAAGTCATCAATCTTGAGCTTATTTTTGCAGACATGGAAACCGTCGATAAGCGGATTGCCAGGGTTGAAAAATTGGCGAAGTCAAAAGACAAAGAAGCTGTCGCTGAACATAGCGTTCTTTTGAAAATTAAAGATGCATTGCTGAATGAACTTCCGGCAAGAAGCGTGGAACTGACGCCTGAAGAAAGTAAAATTGTATATGGCCTTCACTTGCTTACCATGAAACCGATCCTTTATGCGGCAAACGTCAGTGAAGAGGATCTGTTGGAAGGCGGAAATGAGCATGTGGAGAAAGTAAGGGAGTATGCTGCCCGCGAACATGCTGAAGTCATCGTGATTTGCGCCAAGATCGAAGAGGAAATCGCAGAGCTTGAGGGTGACGAAAAGAGTGCATTCCTTGAAGAGCTCGGTATTCAGGAAGCAGGCCTTGACCAGCTGATTCGTGCGTCTTATTCTCTTCTTGGGCTGGCAACGTACTTTACAGCTGGTGTACAGGAAGTGCGTGCATGGACATTCCGCAAGGGCATGAAGGCTCCACAGTGTGCGGGTATCATCCATACGGACTTTGAACGCGGATTTATTCGTGCTGAAGTGGTTGCTTATGATGATTTGATGAGCGCCGGCAGCATGGCGGCTGCCAAAGAAAAAGGCCGTGTGCGTCTTGAAGGAAAAGAATACGAAATGAAAGATGGAGATGTCGTCCACTTCCGTTTCAACGTTTAATATCGTGGATTTTTGATAGGAAAAGCGTTTTTGCTTTTCCTTTTTTCTATTAATCCTTGAATGTCCTTGTGTTTTGTACGGGTATTTGCTATAATTCATTATTGTGAGTTAATTATCGATTGTATAGAAATGTTGATAGTTTACTCCTTGCCCTATTGTTGGGCCGTTTAGACCAAAAGGAGGTGACCGGAATGAAAAAGTACGAAATCATGTACATCGTCCGTCCAAATCTTGAAGAGGATGCTCTTAAAGCTGTGAAAGAAAGAGCGAAGACGATCCTTACTGATAATGGTGCGGAAATCGCTAACGAGAAAGAAATGGGTAAAAAGCGTCTAGCATATGAAATCAACGACTACCGTGATGGATATTACACGCTATTGACCATCAATGCTCCTGTAGAAGCGATCAATGAATTCGACCGTCTTATGAAGATCAACGAAGATGTTCTTCGTTTCATGACAATTGCAGACGAGAGATAATTTTTTAACGTTGAAGGAGAGGTTCTAATGCTAAATCGTGTAATCCTTGTTGGACGTTTAACGAAGGACCCGGAATTGCGCTATACCCCAAGTGGTGTGGCAGTTGCAAACTTTACTTTGGCAGTAAATCGTACATTTACAAATCAGCAGGGTGAGCGCGAAGCAGATTTCATCAATTGTGTAATCTGGCGTAAGCCGGCTGAAAATGTGGCCAACTTCTTGAAGAAGGGTTCACTTGCCGGAGTAGACGGACGCATCCAGACACGTTCTTATGACAATAACCAGGGACAGCGTGTATACGTGACTGAGGTTATGGCTGAGAGTGTCCAGTTCCTTGAGCCGAAGAGTGCGAATGCGGGCGGAGGACAACAGTACCAAAGCCAGGGCGGAAACAACTTTGGCGGGCCATCAGGTGACCGCGGTTATGGACAGCAACAGAACCAAAACCAGAACCAAAAGCGCAGTAACTTTAATGATGACCCATTTGCCAACGATGGCACGCCGATCGACATCTCTGATGACGATTTGCCATTCTAAGACAAACATACATTGAACGGCAACATATAAAAACTCAATTAGAAGGAGGGAAATAAACATGGCTGGACGTCGCGGTGGACGCCAAAAGCGTCGTAAGGTTTGTTTCTTCACTGTAAACAAAATCACTTACATCGACTACAAAGATGTGGATCTTCTTAAGCGTTTCGTATCTGAGCGCGGAAAGATTCTTCCTCGTCGTGTGACAGGAACATCTGCTAAATATCAACGTCAATTGACTCGTGCTATCAAACGTGCACGTTTCATGGCGCTGCTACCATATGTAACTGAATAAATTTCAGTTTTTAAAAAGCACGGTAAAGATCAGTCTTTGCTGTGTTTTTTAATTGTACTGGAAAAGTTTTGATCGAAGTGCAAGGTGCGAGACTCCGACGGGAAAAGCGAGCATCCTGGAACGGAAATCAACGAGTAAAGAAACAACAAAAAAAGCGGCCAAATCCATTGGATTTTTGCCGCTTTTCTTTATTACGATTCAAAGATATAGGAGAGGGCTCTGACTGCCTGTTCCGGGGTTTCGACCACGAGGCTGGCATGGTTGGAAAGCTCTTTTAACGGGTGATGCAGTGACTCGGGACGAATCAGGATCAAAGGCTTTTGCAGGGCAGTGGCTCTAGCGGCGTCCATTGCTGTGTTCCACTGCTTGTATTTTTCACCGAACAAGGCGATCACGACATCTGCTTTTTTGATCAGGATGTCTGTACGGAGATTGTTGATGCTCGAGGCGGCCTCGTCCTTCAAAACGGCATTGGGCTGTTTACCAAGGATTTCTTCCCCGATATTATCCGACCGCTCGTGGTCTTCCATCGGACCGACAAAGGTGATGGGAAGTTCCCGCTCCCTTGCTTGCGATTTGATTTCTTCGCGCCAGTCGTCATGAATTTGTCCTGCCAAATATACAATTAGCTCCATGAGATCTCCTCCTCTTTCCTGGTGGTTTGTAAACTAGCTGGCTAGTCCCAGTTCCATTATAAAGGACATCATGATAAGGTAGATACTGATGTGCATGTTAGATTTGGCAAGATAGGGTTAAGCTAATGAATATCATTGGATTTACAGCAAATAATTTACTACAATAAGGACCGTAGGCAATAAAGCCAGAGGTGAACCAATTGCGGAAAACATCAACCATCGTAGACGGAGCTGTAATGGCTGGCGTTTACATTATTCTTATGCTAATCAGTCTGAATGTGCCGATTATCAGCATATTAACATATTTTTTACTGCCGCTTCCGATCATCCTGTTTGCATATAAGCATGGATGGAAGCCGGGTCTGCTCGTATGGGCGGTTACGCTCGTATTATCCTTTGTGATGGGAGGAACAGCAGGACTTATTTATGCGTTCTCATCCGGTCTCATGGGGATTATAATGGGTGAATTGTATAAGAGGAAGACATCTGCATTTGGTGTCCTTTTGGGCGGAAGCCTTGCCAGCGTCTTTAATTTTCTGATGCTGCTGGTTTTTGCAAAGCTTCTCTTGAACCTTGATATCGTAAAGGATGCTCAAAAGCAGTTTACCAGTGTCATTGACCAGGCATCCAAGTTTTATAAAGACAGCGGCCAGGATCTGTCCCCCCAGCTCGACCAGATGCGGGAGCAGGTGGCCATGATCCCGTACATGCTGCCGACGGCGATTATCATCGGGGCGATTGCAGTCACCCTGATTACCCAATGGCTTGCTGCCCTTGTGTTAAAAAGAATGAGGTTCGACTACCGGCCATTTCCGCCATTCCGCGACTGGTCGTTTCCAAGATCATTTTTGTGGTATTACATTTTGGCCCTTTTGCTTTCTTTTATAAAGATGGACAAAGGGTCTGGATTATACATCCTAATGATCAATTTATTTATCATATTGACTCTTGTACTTGTCGTACAGGGTCTTACCGTTATCTTTAGCTATGCCAAAAATAAGGGCTGGCCCAAGGCCGTTCCCGTATTTATATCTGTGTTAGTAATATTTACTTCCTCCATTCTGCCGATTATTATGGAAGTCGTTAAATTCTTAGGTATAATTGACTTAGGGTTCGAAATAAAGAAACGGATAAATACCAGACAGTAGGAGCTGAAAGTATGCCTAAGTTTTTATTAAAACGGTGGCATGGTTATCCACAGATAGCCTTGTGTGTCATATCGGTCCTCTTAGTGATCATCATCATGTCCTACCAGTGGGTCCTCGGGGCTGTCAGTTTTGTAGTCTTGGGCGCGATCTTCTATTTGATGATGCGGGCCGAGAATTCGTTCCAGGAGGACCTTGGCGATTATATTTCCACGCTATCCCACCGTATTAAAAAGGTCGGAGAAGAAGCATTGATGGAAATGCCGATCGGAATCATTCTGTATGATGAAGATTACAAAATTGAATGGGCCAATCCGTTCATGGGAGCCTGGGTCGGGGAAGAAGCGTTCATCGGCCATTCCCTGAATCTTATTTCTGAGGACCTGGTGCCGTTTATTAAAAGTGATGCACGGGAAGAAATCGTGAATTTAAAATCAAGAAAATTCGAAGTGCATTTTAAAAAAGAAGAACGCCTTCTCTATTTCTTTGATGTAACGGAACAGCTTGAAGTTGAACATCTGTATGAGGAAGAGCAAACCTGCCTTGGCCTCATTTACCTTGATAACTATGAAGAGGTTACACAGGGGCTTGATGACCAGTTCCGTTCGAGAATCAACTCCAAAGTTATTTCCATTCTGAACAAATGGGCAACCGACCATGGAATTTATTTAAAACGCACCTCTTCCGAGCGTTTTTTAGCCGTCTTCAACAAAAGGATTTTACATGAGCTTGAAAAAAATAAGTTCGCATTGCTGGATGAAGTAAGAGATGCCACTTCAAAAGAAAATGTGGCTCTCACATTGAGTATCGGTGTGGCATCCGGTCCGGTCGAGCTGCCTGAACTCGGCCAGCTGGCCCAATCGAGTCTTGACCTTGCGCTTGGCCGCGGCGGTGACCAGGTGGCGATCAAGCAGCAAAACGGAAAAGTGCGCTTCTACGGCGGAAAAACCAATCCGGTGGAGAAACGTACACGGGTAAGGGCACGGGTCATTTCCCATGCGTTAAGCGAACTTGTCCTCGACAGCGATAAAGTGATCATCATGGGGCACAAAAGCCCCGATATGGATTCCATGGGTTCTGCCATGGGAATTTTAAAAGTGGCGCAGGTTAACGGAAAAGAAGGATATATCGTCCTCGATACGTCTGATCTGGATACTGGTGTTCAGCGGCTGATGAATGAAATCAAGGGAACCGATTCTCTCTGGAAGCACTTTATTACGCCGGAAGAAGCGCTTGAAATTTCTACAGCCGGCACCCTCCTTGTGGTCGTGGACACCCATAAGCCGTCCATGGTGATGGAAGAACGCCTGCTTTCCAAGCTTGACCATGTGGTGGTTATTGACCATCACCGCCGTGGAGAAGAGTTTATCGCAGATCCGGTTCTTGTCTATATGGAGCCTTATGCTTCTTCAACCGCAGAGCTTGTGACCGAGCTTCTGGAATATCAGCCGAAGCGGCTTAAAATGCGTATGCTCGAAGCGACAGCCCTGCTTGCAGGGATTATTGTGGATACGAAAAGCTTTACGCTCAGGACCGGTTCCCGGACGTTTGATGCAGCTTCCTATTTAAGGGCTCACGGCGCGGATACCATCCTCGTTCAGCGGTTCTTGAAGGAAGACCTTCAAACCTATAAGACCCGGTCAAAACTTATTGAAAATGCAAAATCCTATAAGAGTGGCGTTGTGATTTCAAAAGCAGAGCCTGGTGAGGAATGCGGCCAGGTCATGATTGCCCAGGCAGCGGATATTTTGCTGTCGATGAACGATGTGACCGCTTCGTTTGTCATTGCGAAGCGACACGACCAAAAAATCAGCATAAGCGGCCGTTCACTGGGGGAAGTGAATGTCCAGATGATCATGGAACAGCTTGGCGGCGGCGGCCATCTGACCAACGCAGCCTGCCAGCTTGAAAATGAAACGCTCGATGGTGCAGAGACCAAATTAAAAGCGGTCATCGATGAATACTTCGAAGGGGGAGAAGAAGAATGAAAGTAGTCTTTCTTCAGGATGTAAAAGGAAAAGGTAAAAAAGGGGAAATTAAAAACGTATCCGAAGGGTATGCCCGCAACTACTTATTGCCGAACAATCTTGCTACAGAAGCTACCAAAGGTGCCCTTTCTGTGGTAGAAGGCCAAAAGAAAAGCGAAGAGAAAAAAGCAGCAGCCGCTTTGGAAGATGCCAAGCAGCTCAAAGAAAAGCTTGAGAAAATGGAAGTTGAAATCAAAACTAAAGCCGGTGAAGGCGGCCGAGTGTTCGGATCGGTTACGAGCAAACAGATCGCAGACGGTTTGAAAAAATTGAATGTCACCATTGACAAGCGAAAAATTGACCTTTCGAATCCCATTAAAGCGTTGGGATATACCAACGTACCTGTAAAACTTCACCCTGAAGTGACAGGAACGATTAAAGTACATGTAGTTGAAGCATAAACAGAAAGCCAATGGGACCGGAACTGACCGGTCTCATTCTTCTGTAATCAGGGTCTTCTTGCCAAAAATGGCAAAAGATCTTACCAGGAGGAAGAATGATGAGTGATCTTTTTGTTGATCGCATCCCACCACAGAACATAGAGGCTGAACAAGCGGTCCTGGGCGCTATTTTCCTGGAGCCGGAAGCATTGGTTACCGCTTCGGAAATTTTGATCCCGGATGATTTTTACCGTGCCTCCCATCAGCGTATTTATCAGGTGATGCTCGATTTATCGGAAAAAGGGGAACCTGTCGACCTTGTGACGGCAACAGCCGCTCTCGCCGACCGGAAGCTTCTTGATGAAATCGGCGGTGTCTCGTATTTAAGTGACCTTGCAAGCAGCTCACCGACCGCGGCCAATATTGATTACTACAGCCAGATCGTGGAAGAAAAATCCCTTCTTCGCCGTTTGATTCGTGCAGCGACCGAAATTGCGGCCAATGGCTACGCCCGTGAAGAAGAGGTTGAAGCGGTCCTAAATGAAGCAGAGAAGACAATTCTGGAGGTAGCCAACCGTAAAAACGGCGGTGCCTTCATTTCCATAAAAGATGTACTGGTAGCTGCCTATGATAATATTGAGCAGCTGCATAACCGCAAAGGGGACATTACCGGAATTCCAACCGGTTTCAACGATCTGGACCGGATGACCGCAGGATTTCAGCGAAATGACTTGATTATTGTTGCCGCCCGTCCTTCCGTGGGTAAAACGGCGTTTGCCCTGAATATCGCGCAAAACGTCGCCACCAAAACGGAAGAAAATGTCGCTATCTTCTCGCTGGAGATGGGTGCGGAGCAGCTTGTCATGCGTATGCTGTGTGCGGAAGGCAATATTGACGCCCAGCGGCTTCGTACAGGCTCCCTGCTCCCGGAAGACTGGCAGAAGCTGACGATGGCCATGGGAAGCCTGTCAGCAGCCGGAATTTTCATTGATGATACACCTGGTGTCCGCATTGGGGATATCCGCTCGAAATGCCGCCGCCTTAAACAGGAAAAAGGCCTTGGCATGATTCTGATTGACTATTTGCAGCTCATTCAGGGGAACGGCAGAGCGGGCGAAAACCGCCAGCAGGAAGTATCCGAGATCTCCCGTTCCCTTAAAGCGCTCGCCCGTGAGCTGCAGGTGCCGGTCATTGCCCTGTCACAGCTTTCCCGTGGCGTGGAATCCCGTCAGGACAAGCGTCCGATGATGTCGGATATCCGTGAATCCGGAAGTATCGAGCAGGATGCCGATATCGTGGCGTTCCTGTACCGTGACGACTACTACGACAAAGAATCCGAAAGTAAAAATATCATCGAAATCATTATAGCCAAACAGCGTAACGGCCCGACTGGCACGGTTGAGCTGGCGTTTGTCAAAGAATACAACAAGTTCGTCAATCTTGACCGCCGGCATGACGAAAGCAGTATGCCGCCCGGCGCATAAAATTGTTGATTTACAGGCACTCTCAAGTAAGAGGGTGTCTGTTTTTTTTGCTGTGGGTGATTTCTGTGGTGCTAGTTAACCCTACCTTAATGGGGTTTTGGCGGGTAAATGGCTGCCAGCCATCCTCCTTTTTGCTGTTTCATACGCAAAACCGAACGGCTTAACTGTAAATATTTTAAAATGTTCGTGTTTTATTGACTTTTGCCTATATAATTGATAAACTAATCATGGATTTTTAAGTTACTAGCAAATTAAAGTGTTTTTTAAGATTATTTGGAGGTGCTGGCGTAATGTCATCCGTAGTCGTTGTCGGAACACAATGGGGAGATGAAGGTAAAGGAAAAATTACCGACTATCTTTCTGAAAAAGCAGAAGTTGTTGCCCGTTATCAGGGTGGTAACAATGCTGGACATACTATTGTATTTAACGGTAAGAAATATAAACTGCACTTGATCCCGTCCGGAATTTTTTATGATGATAAAGTTTGTGTGATTGGTAACGGTATGGTTGTTGATCCTAAAGCGGTTGTGGAAGAGCTTGCTTACTTGCATGATCTTGGCGTCCACACCGAAAATCTTCGAATCTCCAACCGTGCGCATGTTATCCTTCCATATCACCTTCGCCTTGATGTGCTTGAAGAAGAAAGCAAAGGCGAAAACAAGATCGGTACCACCAAGAAAGGGATTGGGCCGGCATACATGGATAAAGCCGCTCGTATCGGCATCCGTATCGCGGATCTTTTGGACAAGGAAGTATTCGAAGAGAAGCTTGAGCGCAACCTTGCTGAAAAGAACCGCTTGTTTGAACGAATTTATGAGTCTGAAGGATTTACGAAAGAGGAAATTCTTGAAGAATACTATGGATATGGCCAGCAGATTGCCAAATATGTTTGCGACACTTCCGTTGTTCTTAACGATGCACTTGATGAAGGCCGCCGTGTACTTTTCGAAGGCGCACAAGGCGTAATGCTTGATATCGACCAGGGTACTTATCCTTTCGTAACTTCATCCAACCCGATTGCCGGGGGAGTTACCATCGGTTCTGGTGTGGGACCATCCAAGATCCATCACGTTGTCGGTGTATGCAAATCCTACACAACCCGTGTGGGTGACGGCCCGTTCCCTACTGAATTAACTGATGAAATCGGAAATCAAATCCGTGAAGTCGGCCGCGAATACGGTACGACTACAGGACGTCCTCGTCGCGTCGGTTGGTTTGACTCTGTGGTTGTTCGCCATGCACGCCGTGTCAGCGGGATCACTGATCTTTCTCTTAACTCCATCGATGTGCTTACAGGCATTGAGACATTGAAGATCTGTGTGGCGTACAAGTACAAAGGTGAAGTGATCAACGAGTTCCCTGCGAGCCTTAAAGTTCTTGCACAATGTGAGCCTGTATACGAAGAGCTTCCTGGCTGGACTGAAGATATCACAGGCGCGAAAACACTAAGCGATCTTCCGGAAAACGCCCGTCACTACGTAGAGCGTGTTTCCCAGCTTACCGGTATTCCGTTAACCATCTTCTCTGTTGGCCCAGACCGCAGCCAGACCAACATGGTCCGCGGCGTGTTTGTTTGATTGTTCTAATTTAATGAGCCCGGCGCTCCGTTTTGATGCGGAGGCCGGGTTTTTTGTTTTTTGTGATGAAGCGTAGTTGACATAATCCAGGTTTGGACAGTAAATTTTCAACACTGGCCAGTAAATCAATTTTCGGGGAGCCAAAACCATGTTCAGCCCCCTCTTCCCTGCTTTTAAAAGAAAAAATACATTTTTCTACTATTTTTTTAAAAAACAGCTTGCCAAATGATATAAAACGATGATAAGATAACTCTTGTCGTGTTAAAACCACTTTGCAGCCGAAAAGGCGCACAACGTCAGCTTCCACTAGTAGAGGAAGAGACAGGGTACCAACGGACAGAATAACAATAAGAGCCATTAGCTCAGTTGGTAGAGCATCTGACTTTTAATCAGAGGGTCGAAGGTTCGAGTCCTTCATGGCTCACCATTTTCTTACAAAGTGGCCCGTTGGTCAAGCGGTTAAGACACCGCCCTTTCACGGCGGTAACACGGGTTCGAATCCCGTACGGGTCACCAAGTATTTTTCGAAGAAAAATACCAAGTGTTTTTATTTCATAAAAATACCAAGTGTTTTTATTTCATAAAAATACCAAGTGTTTTTATTTCATAAAAATACCAAGTGTTTTTATTTCATAAAAATACCAAGTGTTTTTCATAGAAAAAATTTGTAAGAAAAACTACTCTTTAATATAGATTGTTTCACTGGACTCGTGGTGTAGTGGTTAACATGCCTGCCTGTCACGCAGGAGATCGCCGGTTCGACCCCGGTCGGGTCCGCCATTTTTTCACATAGTAATACTAAATCCTGGCTCGGTAGCAAAGAGCGTTACAGCTTGAATATGCTACGATTTGTCTCGACGGATACACATCAAAGATTTTCGTGTAGAGGAAGAGACACAGTAATCATTTTTGGCTCGATAGCTCAGTCACGAGCAATGCATCGTGAAAAGGCAGCGAGTTGTCTCGACGGATACACAACGTCAGCTTCCACTAGTAGAGGAAGAGACAGGAAACCGACGGACAGAAATACTAAATTTTGGCTCGATAGCTCAGTCGGTAGAGCAGAGGACTGAAAATCCTCGTGTCGGCGGTTCGATTCCGTCTCGAGCCACCATTTTACTTGCAAAACAATTTACTATTCCTAAAACAATCATGACACAAGAGGCATGCAGCTACCGTTCTGCATGCTTTTTTACTACATTTTTTTAATATTTACACGTGCAGCGGGCCTCGCCCATAGAATAGGAAGAAGAAAAGATACGCACGGAAGGATGACAGGCATGGGGACGGTGTACATTGTGCTGTACGTGGTGGGCTGTTATTTCATCGGCAACATCATGACGGGGTATCTGGTGGCCAAATGGCTAAAGGGGATTGACCTTCGGAAGGAAGGCACCGGCAATATTGGCGCAAGGAATGCAGGTCGCGTCATTGGGCCGTGGGGCTTTGTACTGACGCTTGCCGGTGATCTGATCAAGGCCGCAGCCGCGGTGCAGCTCGCCAAATCATTCGGCTTCTCCCCCGCCCTTCAGCTGGCATCCTTTTTTATGGTGATTGTGGGGCATTTGTGGCCGGTCACCCTGAAGTTTCATGGCGGCAAAGGCGTCGCCTGCTTTATCGGCGGAATTCTTGTGTTTGACTGGCGGATTGCCGCGGCTGCAGCGGTCCTGTTTCTTGTTCTTTTTGCGGTGCGCAGGAGCTTGACGGTAGCGGGACTGGTGACCTTTTTGGCCGTGCCGGTTGTGCATTACGCGTTCCATCAGGTGCTTACGCCGGCCATACTTCTGCTGATTATTTCAGTACTGGTGGTTTATGTCCAAAAAGAGGATTTGGCTCTCCGTCTGACAGAGAAACCATAAAACCGTCCTCCTTAAAGAAAAGGAGGATTATTCCATTTTACCTAGAAGTCTGACGTTATGGAGAATTTAGATATTGTGGTAAAATAAAGGGTAGACATGCCAAAAATTATCCAATCCATAGATCTATATAGATACTAAAAATTAACGGTTTCCAAAAAAGGAGCGACTACCGGATGGACAAAAAGATTCTTGTAGTAGATGACGAGAGGCCGATTGCAGATATTCTGCAGTTCAATCTGGAGAAAGAAGGTTTCCAGGTCACCTGTGCGTATGATGGTGTATCGGCGATCGAAAAGATAGAGAGTGAAAAGCCGGACATGATTCTTCTGGATATCATGCTTCCGATGAAGGATGGAATGGAAGTTTGCCGTGAGGTCCGGAAAAAGTACGATACGCCGATTATCATGCTGACGGCGAAAGACTCGGAGATTGATAAGGTTCTTGGTCTTGAGCTTGGGGCCGATGATTATGTGACCAAGCCGTTCAGCACGCGTGAGCTGATCGCCCGTGTGAAGGCGAACCTGCGCCGCCATCAGCAGGAGACAGAGCGTGAAGTGGATGATAACAACAATGAGATTATCATTGGCTCGCTCACCATTCATCCGGATGCGTATTTGGTAACCAAGCGCGGGGAATCCATTGAGCTGACACACCGGGAGTTTGAGCTTCTGTATTATTTGGCCAAGCACATTGGACAAGTCATGACACGGGAGCATTTGCTTCAAACTGTATGGGGGTACGACTATTTTGGCGATGTCCGGACCGTGGATGTAACCGTCCGCCGTCTCCGTGAAAAAGTGGAAGACAACCCAAGCCATCCTCTTTGGATTATAACGAGACGCGGCGTGGGCTATTACTTACGAAACCCTGATCAGGAGTAGACAAATGGATAAGGTAGGCTTTTTCAGATCAATACACGTTAAGTTTGTATTGATCTATGTTTTGCTCATTTTGATCGCGATGCAGGTCATCAGCGTTTACTTCATCAACAATCTTGAAGACAACTTAAAGGAAAACTACATCAGTGCGTTAAAAAACAATCTGGATTTCTTTGAGTTCAATGCGGAGCAGAAGATTCTTGATGCCCAGCAGATGAAGGAAACGACAGAAGATGGCAACAGCAACACGCTGACAACGGATATTGCCCAGCTGATCAATGAGACCAAGGATGAGAACATCAAGTCCGTTCTTGTGTTGAACAAAGACGGGGTGGTCATTGGCAGCGACAGCAAAAATTTGATTGGCCAGGTCAGCACGAACAGCAAGATCAAGCTGGCATTAAACGGGACCCAGGATCAATCCGAGATGTATGACAAGGCAACGAATCAGCGGGTCATTGTCTGGGCCAAGCCCATAATTGTCGGCAAGGATCAGCAGGTGGACAAGAACAAACAGGTTCTTGGCGCGATTTATGTCAAATCATCGATCGAGAGCGTGTATAAGCAAATCAGTGACATTAATAAAATTTTGACGACCGGTACCGTTATTGCCCTGGTAATAACCGCGATACTCGGTATTTTTCTTGCGCGGACGATTACACGCCCGATGGCCGATATGCGAAAGCAGGCGCTGGTGATGGCGCGGGGTGACTTTTCGCGTAAGGTGCAGGTTTATGGCGACGATGAGATCGGTCAGCTTTCCATGACGTTCAATGACCTGACCCGAAAGCTGCAGGAAGCGACCGCCATTACCGAGAGCGAAAGGCGAAAGCTTCGTTCGGTCCTGACGTATATGACCGACGGTGTAATCGCCACCGACCGGGATGGCTGCATTATCCTTATGAACGACCGAGCCGAGGAGATGCTCAACATCTCCCGTCAGCATGCGCTTGGCAATTCCCTGCTGGAGCTGCTCCGGCTGAACGACCAGTATACGTGGGACGAGCTGTACAATGAATATGAGAGCATGCTGCTAGATTTCAGCACAGACAAGGTTCATTACGTACTGCGCGCGAATTTCTCCGTGATCCAGAAGGAAGGCGGACCGGTTAACGGTCTGATCGCGGTTCTGCATGATGTTACCGAGCAGGAGCAGATTGAAAACGAGCGCAGAGAATTCGTGTTTAACGTATCCCATGAGCTGCGTACACCATTGACCACCATGAGGAGTTACCTCGAGGCACTGGCTGAAGGGGCATGGCAGGATGAGAACATCGCTCCCCGCTTTTTGGAGGTTACGCAAAATGAAACCGAGCGGATGATCCGCCTGGTCACCGACCTTTTGCAGCTTTCCAAAATGGACAGCAAAGATTACAAGTTTAATTTTGTTCAAACCGATCTTGTCCAGTTTTTGCAGGACATCATCGACCGGTTTGAAATGCTGCAGCACGAGCACCTCAGCTTTATAAGGAACCTGCCAGAGCGTAAAATCATGGTACAGATCGACACCGACAAGATGACACAAGTGGTTGATAACGTCATCTCGAATGCGATTAAATACTCGCCTGAAGGAGGCACGATTTCGGTATCGGCCTCCCTTCACGGCAGAAAAATAAAAGTAAGCATTTCGGACCAGGGGGTCGGCATTCCGAAAAACAACGTGTCGAAGATCTTTGACCGGTTTTTCCGTGTGGACCGCGCCCGATCCAGAGACTTAGGGGGTACAGGCCTCGGCCTTGCGATTACCAAGGAAATTGTGCTCGCCCACGGCGGGGACATCTGGGCTGAGAGTGAATGGGGCCAGGGAACGACGATCCATTTTACCCTTCCTTTAAAAAAGGTAAAGGGGGAGTAACACATGACGTGGAGAAAAATCTACAACGCTATTAAATTTGTCGTAAAGTCAGTCTACAAGAATTTTGAAGTGATTAAGTCGGTCGTGCTTGTATTTCTGATCGCGCTGAGCCTTGTTCTTACCTGGAGCCTTTGGACGTTGAAGCCCAACTATGCGGCAATTGAGGACACCCGTACGGTGAAAAAAGCAGAGGTGACGGATACGAAGAAAGTGACGGATGTGATTCGTCCGAGCCAGGTCATTTTTTACGACAAAAATTCGTACCGGGGAATGCCGGCCAATGACAAATTCATCTCGCGCATCAACCAGATGCTTGATAACACGAAGTTCTTTGACACAAAAACCCGCCCGTTTAACGGGGTGGATGATCAATTGAAGCAAAAGGAATACATCGAAGTGATTTATCCGACAGACATGACGTCGGATCTTTACAGCCAGATTTTCAACATGGCTTCATCGGGAGGTTCATTCGCCATTCCTACAGCGGACCGGGTGATCTTTTACAAGAAAGATACCAATGAGGTGGAAGCCCATATCATCTCCTATTCTCAGAGAAAGATGATTACGGCCAGCACGACCTTCCCGTTTGATTCGCTGAAAAATATCATCAATGATGCGAAAACAGGTGTATTGGAATACGAACCATTTAATGTGGAAAGCGGAACGAATGAAGGAGCACAAGTGGCCCGCCGTTTCTATTTTCCTAAACACAGTTTCACGCTGAATTCCTACAGTTATTTGGCACGCACAGTGAATGAAGATACGATCGACCGGTACAAAAATGCGCTGTTTCCGGATCCAAGTACGGTGAAAAGCGGAAATACCGGCGACTATTATACGGATGAAAACTCGGCGCTCGAAATTAACCGCACGAGCAACCGCATCAAGTATACGAATTTCGCCCAGGAGCCGGATGAGGACATTACCCAGCAAACGAGAAGCCCGCTGTTTAACAGTGTCGACTTCATCAACAACCATGCGGGCTGGGGAAATCCTTACTTCTTCTATAACCTGGACCCTTCGAGCGGGTCTGTAGCCTTTCTTCCTTTTGTGAGGGGAATCCCGATCATTGGAGGCAATATGGAGATGCGGCTGGACTGGACAAACAATGAACTGAATGATTATCAGCGGTCCATGGCCGAGCTTGTGATCGATGAGAATTCATTTAAGCCGAAAGAGGTCCGGCTGCAGGGGGCCGAACAGATCAAAGCGGCACTGAAGGAATATGACATGTCCCTTGTCAACAAACTGGCCGTGGGATATGACATGAGCCATGAGAAGGGTCAGGACAACGTGTACATGCTCAAGCCTGCGTGGTTTGTGAACTACGGCCCCAATCATGACTGGCAGCCATTGTTTCATGACAGTCGTAAGCCTGGGGGAGAGAACTGATGGATTGGAAAAAAACAAAAACCATTTTTATCTTAACGTTCTTGATTTTGAACATCTTCCTCGGCTATCAATTGTCACAAAAACTGGCGAAAAGCAAACTGGATACGATCTTTAATCCGACGCTTGAAAAGCAGCTCGAAGACAACAACATCAAATACAAAGACAGCCTTCCAAATAGCTATGATGATAAGCAGACGCTCATCAGCGGACAGCGGGCACCGTTCTCGGAAAACGAGATCAAGGCGAAGACAAGCAAGCTGAACAAGAACAGCACGGATACCACGCTTATTTTTGACCTGAAGAAGCCGGTGGAGCTGGATAAGGATGACCTGACCCGCGATGTGAGCCGATTTTTGAAGGATAACGTGTACCGCGGCAACGAATACCAGTTTTATAAGAAAGATACAAAGAATCGTAAAATCTGGTTCACTCAGGTGTACCAGGGAAAACCGATATTCTTTAATACCGAAGACGATTCGAGCCGTCCGAGCGGGATGGTGATGTTCGAATGGAATGACAAAGGCTACCTGACCCGGTACACTCAAACGTTTATCTCGGTCTACCGGCAGGGTACAAAACAGGAAATCATACCGCCAATGAAGGCCATCGAGAAACTCTACCGAAACAACTATTTGTCAATCGGTGATAAAATTGAAAAAATTGTCCTTGGTTACTATAGTCTGGCAAACGTGGAAAATGTGCAGGTGTATGCACCGACCTGGTCCATTGAAACCCAAAATGACCATTACTTCGTCAATGCTACAGACAGCTCGGTACAGGAAGTGGACAAAGGACAATAGAAAGGACTATACTTCATGAGTTTGCAATTTAGCGTGCTGGCAAGCGGCAGTACAGGAAATGCGATTTATGTGGAAACGGGGAAATCCCGTCTCTTAGTGGATGCCGGCTTGAGCGCAAAGCAGATGAAACTCTTATTTGAAAAGGCGGGCTGCTGTGAGCTGGACCAGCTTGACGGCATTCTTGTCACCCATGAGCACAGCGACCACATTAAAGGGCTTGGCGTGCTGGCAAGAAAGTATAAACTGCCGGTCTATGCCAATGCCAAAACGTGGAAAGCGATGAACGGATTGATCGGTGAAGTAGATTCGGAGCAAAAGTTTGAGTTTGAAATGGAGAGCGTGAAGACGTTCGGTGATTTGGAGGTAGAATCCTTTGGTGTGTCCCATGATGCAGCAGAGCCCATGTTCTACGTGTTCCATCACGAGGGGAAGAAGCTGACGCTCATGACGGATACCGGCTATGTCAGCGACCGTATGAAGGGTATCACAAAGCACAGTGACGCCTTTGTCATGGAGTCAAACCATGACATCAACATGCTGATGATGGGCCGCTACCCGTGGAACATTAAGCGAAGAATTTTGGGCGATCACGGGCATATTTCCAATGAAGATTGCGGCTATGCGCTTAACGATTTGATCGGCGACCACACAAAGCGCATCTATCTGGCTCACTTAAGTAAAGACAACAACATGAAGGACATTGCCCACCTGGCTGTAAAGCAAACGCTTGAAAGCAAGGGATTTGTGATTGGTGATGATCTTCAACTTCATCATACGGATGCCGCAGAGCCGACTGAACTTGTATTGGTTTAGTCGGTTTTTTTCTGTTTAAGCACAAGAATATAGGGCAATAACATAAGTGTGGAAAAGTGTGAAAAATTACCCATAATTTTTAAGCCGTGGTGCTAATTTTTTATAATTAAGTATACATTACAGCACTTTTTATACTCGTGAAAGGAACGGTGAAGCAGGAAATGGGCTATTACGATGATGATCATGAATCCGGTTCCAAAAGGCAAAAAGGAAACCGCGGCGGTTTTTTGCTGGCTGCCCTTGTGGGTGCCATCCTTGGCGGACTGCTAATCTTATTTTCGGTTCCAGCTCTCGGTGGCATGGGGCTGCTGCCTGAGAATTACTCCAGTTCCAACAACAATAATGGAGGAGTAGAAGAAAGCGGCATAACGAAAAACGTGAAGGTCAATGTCACCGATAATGTGACAGATGCCGTCGCGAAAACAAGAGATGCCGTAGTGGAGGTCCTGAACATCCAGCAGGGCCAATTCTGGAACCAGGGCGGAAAGCAGCAGGCCGCCGGTTCGGGCTCAGGCGTTATTTATAAAAAAGAAGGCGGAAAAGCGTACATCGTTACGAACAATCACGTGGTTAAAGATGCCTCCCGTCTCGAAGTGACCTTGAGCAACGGAACGAAGCTGAAAGGAACACTTCGTGGAACCGATCCGCTGATGGACCTGGCGGTGGTGGAAGTGGACGGAAGCAAAGTGAAGGATGTCGCACAATTCGGTTCCTCAAGCTCATTGAAGCCGGGTGAACCGGCGATTGCGATCGGTAACCCGCTCGGTACGTTCCCAGGCTCCGTAACACAGGGTGTTGTCTCCAGCGCCGACCGCACGATGCCGGTCGATATTGATGAAGACGGCAACCCGGACTGGCAGGCGGAAGTCATCCAGACCGATGCAGCGATCAACCCTGGTAACAGCGGTGGCGCTCTCATCAACGTTGCAGGACAGGTCATCGGCATCAATTCCAGCAAGATCGCCCAGGAGGAAGTAGAAGGAATCGGTTTTGCGATCCCTGCCGATACCGCAAAGCCGATCATTAGCGACCTTGAGAAGTATGGCGAAGTGAAGCGTCCGTTCCTCGGTGTAGGACCGATCCCGCTGTCACAGGTCAGCAGCTACCACCGTCAAACCACATTGAAGCTGCCATCCAGCGTGAACTCAGGAGTCGTGGTCATGGATGTTGAACCATTGTCACCAGCTGACCGCGCAGGCATTAAAGAGATGGATGTGATCACAGAATTTGACGGCAAGAAAATCGGATCTCCGCTAGAGCTTCGTAAAGCGCTCTACAAGAAAAAGGTCGGAGACAAACTCGATATTACCTATTACAGCAAAGGCAAAAAGAAAAACGTCACTGTGAAACTGGCGATGCAAAAATCATCATAAGAAAATCAGGAGAGCCTTCTCCTGATTTTTTTTGTCGAATAAAACAAGAGAATAGCGAAGGTGCGCTTTGTGTTAAAATACGAGGAGAGTATCTTGTGGATAAGGAGAATGATTTTGAAGAAATATTGCTGTGATGAACATGTGGATATCGGAATCGACGAATTGATCGATGAATTGGAAATTTATCCGAACCTGGAGTTATTAACAGAAAACGAAAAGTTAGCAACAATCTGTACATATTGCGATAAAACAGCCATATATAAAGTATCGAACGAGTGATCCTATACTAAATGTGGATAGATTTTGTGCATATGTGGATAACTTTTGTGGATAAGTTGTTTATAAAAGGAGTTTTCCCCTGTGAATATCTTAGTTGTAACGGTTGGCAAACTGAAAGAAAAGTATTTAAAAATGGGAATTGACGAATATGTAAAGCGGCTCGGACCGTACGCAAAAATCGACATTGTCGAAGTGGCGGACGAAAAAGCACCCGAAAACCTGAGTGACCAGGAAATGCAGCTCGTCAAAAAAGCAGAAGGCGACCGCCTCCTGGCCAAAATCCCTCAGGACGCCCACGTCATTGCCATGGCGATTGAAGGAAAGCTGATTTCGTCAGAAGATTTGGCAAAAAATCTCGATCAGCTCGCGACCTACGGAAAAAGCAAAGTGGCCTTTGTCATCGGCGGATCTCTGGGTCTGAGTGATGAGGTAATGAAGCGGGCGAATGAGAAGATTTCGTTCGGAAGGATTACCTATCCCCATCAGCTGATGAAGCTGGTGCTGGTGGAGCAGATTTATCGGGCGTTCCGGATTAATCGGGGGGAGCCTTATCATAAATAATTGATTTTGTAATACAAATACAGGCCATCCCATTCTGAGGGATGGCCTGTTCTATTAATAATTTTTTTAGTAATGAAGGGGCTTATATAAGCACTCTCCTTTACTAATACTACTTAAATTTAATATTTTCCCCGATCCTCCGCTGCCACCTCTATCTTAGGCGACAAATCTTCATAAGGAACAGACTTTTTTAGGCGCTCTTTGAAATACTGATTCAACTCTGGATCGGTACAAAAGATAAAGCATCCTTTCATCCCTCTTGTCATAAGTGTTCGATAAGTGTTTCGTATAATTTGGTCTGCCAGTTCTTGAGCTTTCTCCGGGTCCTCTTTCGCCAGTTTTTTAATACCTCTTAGAGACTGATCCGTTTTAGCACGCTTAGTATAGTCTGTAACCACATGTCCATCCTTATAAGAAATATCGGGTCCTATAATGACACCGACGTAATCAAACTCCAGTCCTTGAGACGTATGGATGCAGCCGGCTTCAGAGACGGAATCCTGTTCAATTGCCCAGATGCTGTCTGATAGATTCCAGCTGATTTCAAAGTTGTGTTCCGGAAGTTCAATGTCTTTATGTAAGGTGTTTTTCCTGCCTTTCGTTGGCCATTCCCAACAATATCCTGCAAGCATACGTGACTTGTTGTTTTTATTATTGAGTTCTTCAATTTCCCTCAGCATAGCATTAGGGTCATCACATACTCTAAAGTGATAATCTATGCCACGATTCATTTGCGTTTGCTGTTTCCCTGATTTGAAGGACATCATCCAGCCAAGCAATATAGGCGTCAGACCCATCACAGCGAAATTGGGAAACAAGTTTACCCTGAATCAGTTCAGCATTTAGCTCTTTTGCATACTTATTAATGAGATCAACGCTGCCAATATCTTTTAATGTGACTTTTTAGTTTTCATCGATAAAGAAAATCGTAAATTTAGATGAGTGGATTACCTCTTTTATCTGATTTTCTCCTATATTGCTGTAGAGGCCGGACTTTTCATTTAGACGGTGTGCTTCATCAATAATGAGAACGTCAAATTCATCCTTATCAGATTCCGTGAAGCTTCCAGATCCTTTAAACAGGTTATCAATCTGGGTTTTCTTGATGGTACCTTTCAGTTTAGAAGCATAAACGTTACGCGGAGCTGAATTCTTTGATACATATAATGCTGTTAATTCCTGATTAATAAGATTTACAAGAAGGTTCACAGCCATAACTGATTTGCCTGTTCCTGGTCCACCCTCAATCACCATCACTCTCTTTTTATTTGTTTTGATGCTCTCCAACGCTAAATGAAAAGCATCTTCATAAAACACTTTTTGCTCATCAATCAGCACGAATTCATCGTTCCCTTTCAACATACTTGCAAGAGAATCCTGTAATGATTTTGAAGGGCGAATTTTACCATGTTCTATTTGATAAATTAACTGGTTACGATCACCGAAACGAACGTACTTCTTAATAAAGTCCCTTAATTTTTGTATTTCACCTTTAGCAAAAACCGGTGCTTTCTCCAGATGATCTGCATAGTGAGGATCCATTAACGGGTCATTTTCTGTTTTCCGGTAGTTATGTAGATAGGCACAGGGATCCAACAAAATATGCTGATCCTGTACATTTTGATTAAAGTCATGAATTAAGGCAGCATATGACCATGCTTGATAAGAAGGATGGGTGACTGTTCGCTTCCCTCCCCCGAGATAGGTAGACACAAGCGCATCTTTGGAAGTTACCTTCTCAACCTCAGACCATTGCTTCAATTCCACGATTACCACATGATCTTGTAAGCCATCGTGACCTGCTACTAAGAAGTCCACCCGTTTAGATGTATTGGGTATCTTAAATTCTATGGCTACAGCAGAATCATCAGGGATCTCTTTATCCTGCATGACATTTGACATTCGTTGGAGAGAATTCTCCCATGATTGTATTTCACTTTTACTCGTTCGGCCTATTTTATTTTGATAGGAGTCATAAAGACGTTCTACAAGAAGTTCATTTGTAACATCAGAGATAAATTCCGTTTTTGTCGCTTCGTAAATGATCAAGTTGATGTCACCTCTTTGGAGAGTTTAGTGACTTTATTTTAACACTTATTGTATGAGGTATTGGCAGATAACGCCAAAAACATGTGAATTAATAGGCTTTATCTATTGAGTAATAAATATATTTTTGAACTTCACTTTTTTTATTTTTTTACAGTTCACATTCAGTTCACATTAATCCTTTATCATTACCTTCATAATCAGTTAAAGAGTTAGAAGGAGGATTAACTTTGAATCAATTTACCGATAAAAGAAAGGGTATGGATCATAAAGACCTGGCTGTGGAAGCGCGTGGTTTGGTCAAGGTGTTTGGTGATAACCGCGCGGTGGATGGCGTGGATTTAAATGTTCGTGCGGGCAGCATCTATGGCGTGCTTGGCCCCAATGGTGCAGGTAAAACAACGACGATCCGAATGCTGGCCACGCTGCTTAAGGCGGATGCAGGTTCAGCTAAGATCTTTGGATACGATGTGGCGAAGGATGCACAGATTGTTCGTCAGTTGATTGGCGTGACCGGTCAGTATGCGTCCGTTGATGAGTCGCTCAGCGCGACGGAGAACCTGGTCATTTTTTCCCGTTTGTTGGGTCTGAGCCGGGCAGAATCCAAGCGCAAAGCAATGGAATTATTGGAGGAGTTTGGTTTAACGGAAGCGGCAAGACGACCGCTTAAACATTTTTCCGGTGGTATGCGCCGCAGACTGGATTTGGCCGCAAGTCTTATTGCCCAGCCGCCACTCATTTTCTTGGATGAACCAACGACAGGACTTGATCCGCGGACGCGTAACCAGATGTGGGATACGATCCGCCGGTTAGTAAAGGAAGGTTCAACGGTCCTTTTAACGACGCAGTATCTTCAGGAAGCAGATGAACTGGCTGACCGAATCGCAGTGATTGATCATGGCAGGGTTGTGGCAGAAGGCACGGTAAATGACCTGAAAGAATCGATCGGTACCTCCTCCCTGCATTTAAGCATTCAAAACGAACAATCGTTGTCAAAGGCCCGCTTGATTGTGGAGCGCGTGCTTAACGTCCAGTCTGCGGTAACGGCGGAAGGCGGAAAAATCACCGCACCGATGGCTGATGCCGACCGGGTGACGGATTTGCTGATTACATTGAGAGAGGCCGGTATTCAACTGGAAGAATTAAGTGTGCAGAAACCAACGCTCGATGAAGTATTCCTGTCGATCACTGGTCAAAATACGGCATCCAATACACAGGTGAAAAAGGAGGAGTTGGCATGAGCAGCACAACGATAAAAGCACCTCATGAACGGAAACTTCGCAGGAAAACCAACTTTCGGGAATCTGTAAAAAATTCATTAACCATGGCTTACAGAGGACTGCTTAAGATCAAGCGCACACCTGAGCAATTATTTGATGTCACGCTGCAACCGATTATTTTTACGCTCATGTTTACGTATATTTTTGGCGGAGCGATTTCGGGGAATGTACAAAACTATTTACCTGTTATTATACCGGGGATCCTCGTCCAAACGGTGATTACAACCTCTATCGTGACAGGCGTACAGCTGCGGGAGGACATGGATAAAGGCGTATTCGACCGGTTTAAGTCGCTGCCAATCGCCCGTATTGCACCGTTAGCGGGAGCGTTGCTGGCTGATACCATTCGCTACACGATAGCGACTGTACTCACGTTTTCTATGGGGTATGTGATGGGACTCCGTCCAGAAGGTGGATTAGGCGCAGTCGTTGTTGCCGGGCTTCTCGTCATCGTCTGTTCTTGGGCCATCAGCTGGATCTTTGCTTTCTTTGGAGTCATTTCGCGTACCGCTTCAAGCGTACAAGGAATTTCGATGCTTGTTCTGTTTCCGCTCACGTTTCTCTCGAACGCCTTTGTGCCGGCCGAAACCATGCCTAAGCTGCTTCAATGGTTTGTAAAAATTAATCCCATCTCCCATCTGGTGACAGCTGTACGAGAGTTAACCAACTCCGGCACAGTGGGCTGGGACTTCACGATCTCCCTGATTGGAGCAACAGTGATCGTGGCGATTTTTGCGCCAATCACGGTACGCGCTTATATGCGGCGTGCCTAGTGAACAACGAAGGAAATGCTAAAATAAAGATTATTGAGCTTGTGAGAACTACCCTTTGAAATGGCGGTTCTCACTATTTTGTTATAAAAGGAATGAATATCATGGCAAAAATATTAATTGTTGATGATGACCCGCATATCCGGGAATTAATACATGTCATTCCGGCGAAAGAAGGCTTATCCACGGTAGAGGCAGCAGATGGGGAAGCCGCTCTTTCCTTGCTTGAGAAACATAAAATTGATCTCATCATTCTTGATATCATGATGCCGAATATGGATGGGTATGTATTTTGTCAGGAAGTACGCACCTATTATTCAGATAAGATCCCAATTTTAATGGTCACCGCCAAAGGGGAAACCGCTCAAAAAGTAAAAGGATTTGACCTTGGTGCAGATGATTACCTGGTGAAGCCTTTTGCCGGAGCGGAGCTGGCGGCACGGGTGAGAGTTTTGCTGAAACGGTATCAGATTAATCTTTCCAATCGGATTGAAATCGGCGATGCCGTTATCGATCGCGACACCAATAAAGTCCTACTGGGCAAAGAGACCATTGACTTGCCGTTAAAAGAATTTGAGCTTTTATTTATCATCGCCTCCCATCCGCAGAAGATTTTTTCCAGAGAACAATTAATTGAGGACATTTGGGGCTTTGACTATACGGGTGATGAACGCACGGTCGATGTCCATATTAAGCGATTGCGGCAGCGGTTTTCTGATGACGATTGTCCGTTTAAAATCTCCACTGTCCGCGGGCTGGGCTACCGGCTGGAGGTTCGCTCATGAACCTTCCAGAATGGTTGAAACGAATCCTTGGTTTTCTGGCTGTTATTATGGCATTATTCATAAGCTGGTCCTGTGCCTATTGGCTGACTGGTTATGTTTACGATCGCATCGACGTTGTCCCTCATGAATTTATAAGACAGATCACTAATTCCTTGCTGGGATTTTTTATATTTGGATGCGGTGTCTATTTGATTACCAGAGTTACCTGGGTCAGGGCCTGGCAGGAGAAATTCCTGCATCCCCTGATTAACGCCATGAAAATGATGGCTGAAGGAAACTTTAAGATCGATCTCTCCTTTTACACGCAGCAAATGGACGGCCGCAGCGATCACCCTTATTCCAGAATCGTCGAGAGCATTACCGATATGGCGGAAAAGCTGGGGAAGATGGAGGAAATGCGGCAGGAATTCATCTCGAATGTCTCCCATGAAATACAATCTCCTCTCACATCCATCATGGGATTTGCCCAAGCGCTCAAGAACGAGAATTTGAGCCATGACGAACGCAAACATTACCTGGACATTATCGAAACGGAGAGTATAAGACTTTCAAAATTAAGTGATAATCTTTTAAAGCTCACTTCATTGGAGTCCGAGCATCCACCCTTTGAGTTAACAGAGTACCGGCTGGACCACCAAATTCGCCGCATCATTCTGGCTAATGAGCCGCAATGGACCGAGAAACAAATCAACATGGAGATTGACCTTGAAAATCTATCGATCGCAGCAGATCAGGATTTAATGGATCAAGTATGGATTAACCTGCTTCATAACAGCATTAAATTTACACCGGAAAAAGGGACCATTTCAGTTGAGGCATTCAAAAAAGAAGACGATTCGCTGATCGTTAACATAAAAGATACTGGAATCGGCATGAACCAGGAGGCCCTCCTTCATATTTTTGAACGATTTTATAAAGCGGATCAGTCCCGCAACCGAAAATATGGGGGCAGCGGTCTTGGACTTCCCATCGTAAAAAAAATCATCGATTTGCACAAAGGAAATATCCACGTAGAAAGTGAGCCTGGAAGAGGTACTTCCATCACTGTTAAATTAAAGGCGAAATAAAGTTTACCCTAATCACTTCACGTATAGCTTTAAAGGCCCAAGAGAGTAAAGAGCAGAAAAAGCGCTTTACTCTTTTTATTTTAATTGACTAAATGTACCAATCTATTACATTATTAGTAAGTAAGATAGGAGAAAAGTAGCGATAAAGTTGGTGAACGGGGCTTTACGCCTGTTACATATTGAGATGAAAAGGGAGAGAAGAAATCCATGAAAAAAGGGTTTTGGGTTAGGGTAGTCATAATGATGGCGCTGGTATTTACCGCTGCATTTGGCAATGTAGCGCAAGCGGCAGGCGGTACGTCAGTAAGCAGTGGGACATACAAGGTTGGGAAGGAAATTTCTGCCGGACTGAAAGCATTCCGCATTGACCAAGGAACAGCAGGTATTTATGTTACCCGCAATGTGAATGGTGAAGACAAAGATGTTGTGTCCGAAAACATGGACAGTGATTATTCCGGTCGCTTTACAGCTAATTTAAAAGACGGAGATACGGTGTGGATCAACGTTGTTAATGATGAATCCAACGTGGAAGTCCAGGACGCAGCTAAACCGGACTTGAAAAAGGTATCGTCTGGTTATTATGAAGTGGGTACCGACATTCCGGCAGGTACATACAGCTTAAAATTGGACTCCCCTTATGATGACTATGATTCTGCTGATTTGGCCATATTTGGAGCGGATTACAACGAAAAAGACAGCTATGGTATTTCTGATTGGGATGAGCCCATTCAACAGAAATTAGAAAATGGAGACAAGGTTTCCATTTCGGGAATGAACGGAACCATGAGTTTTAAACAGGTCATTCTTATCCCGCAAAGTATTATTTTAAGTAAACCAAGCCTCTCTCTTATAGTGAACAATACGGCTTCTCTAAAGGCTACAATCGCCCCTTCGACAGCAACCAATAAAGAAGTCAGCTGGACGAGCAGCAATACAAAAGTGGCGGCAGTGGATGCGAATGGAAATGTAAAAGGAAACAAAGCGGGAACTGCCACTATAACAGCAACAGCTAAAGGCAATTCAGCCGTTAAAAAAAGTATCACGGTAACGGTTAAAAATATTATTCCTTCGAGTTTAACAATAAACAAAGCGACATTTAACATCACGAAAAAACAAACAGTAAAAGTAACGGCAACTGTTACTCCAACCAATACGACTGATAAAACAGTGCTCTGGAAAAGCTCCAATACAAAAGTGGCAACCGTGGATACGAAAGGAAACATTAAAGGGATTGCCAATGGGTCGGCTACCATTACAGCAACAAGAAAAGATAATCCCAAGCTGTCCAAAAAGGTGACGGTAACGGTTTCCACTAAGACGGTCAAAGTCAATAAAACCAAATTATCGGTAACGGCAGGCAAAACCGCCCAGCTGTCAGCAACTGTTTCTCCATCTGACAGCACCGATAAAAAAGTAACATGGAAATCTTCCAGCACCAAATATGCGACTATCGACAGCAAGGGTAAAATAACCGGTAAGAAAAAAGGCAGTGCAACCATCACTGCAAGTGTGAAAGGCGCAAAGTCAGTTAATATTAAAGTGACTGTGAATGCTCCGGTTCTGGCGAAATCCGTCAAGATGAACAAAAGCAAAGTCACGCTGAACAAGGGTAAATCCATTACCTTATCTGCAACCGTAAGCCCTGGCAACACGACCAATAAAACGCTAAAGTGGAAATCATCCAATTCCAAAGTTGCAAAAGTGGACAGCAAAGGGAAAGTTACAGCAGTAGGGGCAGGAAGTGCTAAAATTACGGCTTCCTCCACCAACGGAAAAACAACAACAGCGACCATTACCGTGCCTTATGTCAAAAGCTTGAGTGCTGGAACATGGAAAGCAGGCAAGGATATTAAGGCGGGACGTTACAGAATTACAACAAAATCAGGCTTTGGAAACTTATTTATTAATACGGACAGCAATCGTTACATTAACGAAATACTATCCAGTCCAGACGAGGATTTCGGAGTGACAGTGGTTACCACCGATATTAAATCTGGAGATAAAATAGAAATAGACGGCTTGGATAGTGTTCAGTTTACGCAAGTTTCTCATACGAAGGTGAAAAGCTTTACTTCAGGCTATTGGATTGTGGGCAAGGACATTGCTCCAGGACGCTACAAATTCACTACACCCGATGAATTTGGCAATTTCTTTGTGTTTAGAAAAGATTATGCCATTGTAAATGAATTACTGGCCAATTCAACTAAAGATGGTGGAGTAACCAGTGTAACAGCAACACTTAAATCCGGAGATGAAATCAGCATTGCAGGGTTGGAAAAGGTGAACTTTTCAAAGAAATAGAAATAAAAAAGGAGACCGAACATTGAATTCGGTCTCCTTTTCTATTTCTTTTAAGAATAAGGCACTTGCTCTTTTTTATGATTCTTTGACATATTCCAGACATACATTCCGAGGCCAGTCAATGCCATGGCCGACAGCACCGGGTGCTTGGAGGCTTTGACGTACCAGCTTCGGTTGCGCACCCAGCCGGTATTGGTGCCCCGTTCGTGCATGCCGTAACCGGGATGATACAGTCCGCTTTCTTCGCGCGTGTTGGACGGCCCGTTGTCGTGCTGTGTGCGGAACATGGTCGCCTCCATCCATTTGTCCATCATGCGGGGAGCGAGTCTTCCCAATACCGCATTCAGCTTCGCCTGTGATCCGACAAACATGTCCCTCGTCGGGTGGGATGCCGCATACAGAATGGCATCCGCTACCGCTTCAGGTGCGTACATCATGCCGATATGGGCTGGCTGCTTGTCCAGGTAGCTCATGGCATGCTCATTGTACGGCGTATCGATCCTGCCGGGATGGATTAAGGTCACCGAGACGGGTGCCTTATCTTTTTCCAGTTCCATGCGCAGGTTCTCGGTCCAGCCATGCAGCGCAAATTTTGACGCGGAATAGGTAGACTGAACGACGTTCCCGCGGTCGCCGAACAGGCTTCCCACGTTGATCAACGCTCCGGGAACGCCTCTTTCGGTAAAGTGCTTTACCGCCATTCTTGATCCGTACACCACGCCCCAGAAATTCGTTTCAAACATCCGCTTCATATCTTCGGTGCTGACGTCCATCGCTTTGCCGAAAATCGATACCCCTGCATTGTTGACCCATGTATCGAACCGGCCGAATTCACTCATTGCCGTGTCGGAGATTTTGCGTACATCCTCCTCCTTGCTCACATCTGCTACCACATAGGCAGCGGGACAGCCTTTGCTTCTCAGTTCCTCTGCCAGCTGCTGAAGAGCGGCTTCATTCCGGGCTGCCAGCACCACCTTTGCTCCTTTTGAGGCTGCCATTCTTGCCGTCGCCAGCCCGATGCCGCTGGATGCTCCGGTTATGACCACCACCTGATGCTTCAGTTTCTTTAACGAAATTGCCATCATGTTCCCTCCTCATTAAAAGTAGACTCCTTATCCTCTACCCGGTGGGCTATGGTACCAATCATGAAAGCTTGTATTCCATAAAAAAGAAGCCTGACATTCTCCAGGCTTCTTAGGTTTTACAAAGTGTTACTGGGGCTCTATTACTGCACCTTCAAAGGCAGATTGGTAAATGTTCCGGATATCGTCTTCGAGCAGCGGGAGAGGGCTTCGGGCCAGGATTCTTTTTTGTTTCACACCGTCCTGTGTCAGGCTCTCGAGGGCAGATTCGGGAACATCAAAACCTGAGAGTGTATTGGGAATGCCCACATCATTGACCAGGCGCTTCAGTTCCTCGACGCAACGGTAAGACGCCTCTTCATCGGAAAGGAAGGCAGAGTTGCCGCCAAGCGCATTTAAGATATCTCCCATGCGTGTGACGCAGCTTTTTCGGATATAGCCCATCACATACGGCAGCAGTACGGCATTGGACTCGCCGTGAGAAATGTGGAATTGGCCGCCGAGCGGATAGGCAAGCGCATGAACACCGGCCACACCGGCATTAAAAAAGGCAAGACCGGCGATATAGCTTCCGTTGCTCATGTCAATCCGGGCCTGTTCATCGTTGCCGTTCTCAACAGCGCGGCGAAGGGATCGTGCGATCAGGCGGATCGCCTGCAGAGCTAACCCGTCTGTCGTAGGGCTCGCGTTGACGGAAATGTAGGCTTCCACCGCATGTGTCAGTGCATCAATGCCAGTCGCTGCCGTTACTTTTGGCGGTACGGACAGGGTCAGTGCAGGATCAATGATCGCTACATCGGCAAGCAGGTTATCATGGGTGACCACGTCCTTTGTCGTTTCAAGTGACAGTACGGAGATGTTGGTGACTTCTGAACCGGTTCCGGAGGTGGTTGGAATCAGGATCTTTGGCAGGCCTTTTCTTTCAACCGCTCGTGTGCCTGTTAAATTCAAATAATCCGTAACAGGACCTTCGTGAACAGCGAGAACCGAAGCTAGCTTGGTCAAATCCAGTGCACTTCCCCCGCCAACCCCGATCACCATGTCAAATCCGCCTTCCCGGGTGAAGGACACGAGCTTTTCTCCCACTTCAACAGGCGGCTCCGGAACGACCTCCGTGTACAGGGTGACAGAATAGCCCTGTTCCTCAAGCGGACCGGTGATCTTGTCGGTCAATCCAATTTTGGCGAGCATCGGATCCGTAACCACAAGAATCTTTTTCGGACCGTATTTTTCAACCTCAGGCAGCAGTTCCTTTAACGCTCCCCAGCCAATATAGCTTAATGGTGTAAACACCAGCTTTGCTGCATTCATTCTTTGTTGTCCTCCTTCTTCTTCTTTTACTCGTAATAGCCTTCCGTTGATTTGCGGAAGGTTTTAAATTGATTGGCATCATGACCAAACCAGACCTGAGAGTTGGTTTGATTGGCGAGACGTCGGATTTTTTCCACGGCATTCAAATAGCCGAGGGAGTCATAGATAATGCCCGGAGGCTTTACAGGCGGGCCGAAGCTCTCAGCTGTATAAATAGCGTCTGAAGCCAGGATAATGCCGCCGGTTTCCGGCATGTTGATTTGCAGGCCAAGCATGCCCCAGGCGTGTCCGCTTCCAAAGTTGAGGAGGCTGATTCCTTCTGCCAGATGAATCTGATCTTCATTTCGCTTGATCGTTTTCCATTGCAGATTGTTTTTGATCCAGGCATCAATATCTCCCCATATGTAGGCGCCTTCCTTTACATTTCGGGCATAAGCTTGCAGCGCGCCGCTCAGTTCATCCTCATGGACGATGATCGTGGCATTCGTAAACAGCTCAAGGCATCCGGCGTGGTCGAGGTGGAGGTGAGATGCCACAACGTATTTAATGTCTTGTGGACGTACGTTTAATTCCTCTAGCCGGTTGTGCAGGTAGCATTGTTCTCCCATGTTGATCGGGAACAAGGATTGAGTCGCTTTTCCCCATCGTCCTTCGGCACCCATTGATTCCGGATTGCAGGCCGTATCAAACAGGATTTTGCCTTCGGGATGGTCGATCAGCACGGTATACACCGGGAACTCGACAAACTCAGCAGGCGCATTCGGATTGTCCGCCGTGGCCGGATTGTGCATCGCAATCATCCAGTTTTTGTCCATCTGCATCCTTCCGTTATCCATTACATAAAGCTTTGGATTGGATTTGATCACATTTGCCATTGAATTTCCTCCCCATTTGTTTAGTAAAACGCTTGCAAAACAGCATTCTTTACATTCCCCTTTTTCACCATTCAGTAACTTTGTGGCCTGAAATGAAGCAGTTTTTAGCACGATTCACCTGTACCTATTTCGCATAATTTTTATTTTGGTGAAAATGATGTGTTAGGTGAGTAACTGATTAAAAATGGTGAGTAATGTACAGATTTCCGTGAGTAATGACACTAAAATGGTGAGTAAACCGAACATTTCCGCGAGTAAGCCCCATAGAATGGTGAGTAAACCTAATCAGAGCAGAAAAAAGCCGCCCGGAAATCCGGACGGCTTTTCTTATACGTGAAAAATCCATACGACGATCGGACCGAATACCGAACCAAGAAGGGCGCAAAGCGTCATCGATACCGAACTCATGGATACAGTCAGTTCACCGTACTCAAATGCTTTTGACGTCCCAAGGGCGTGAGAGGCGCTCCCAAAGGCAATACCTTTTCCAAGATAGCTTCGGATGCGAACCCATTTCATAATTTTTGGCCCTAAAATAACACCGGAGAATCCGGCGATCATGACGAAAACAACGGTCATGGAAGGGACACCGCCGATACCAGTGGCGATCTGAATGGCAACCGGAGTTGTAATCGACTTAGGCACAATGGATAGGATCAAATCCCGGTCGATGCCGAATACTTCAGCAAAGAGAAGACCGCTGATCATGCCTGAGAACAAACCCGCAAATACGCCTCCGATGATAGGCAGGCTGTACTTGACCAGAATTTTGCGCTGGTTATATAGCGGATATGCCAAGGCGACCACTGCTGGCCCCAGAAGGGAATTAATCCACTTCCCGCCGATCATGTACTGATCATAGGAAACATGAAAGGCCAACAACAGCAGGATGATTGCCACGGTGGTGGTCAGCACGGGTATGAGAATCGGATAGGAGAAGCGTACATATAGTTTTGTCATTGCGATATACACCGCAATGGTAAGCAAAATAATCAGGATTGCGATACTTGCTTGTTGCACTCGTCATTCTCCTTTCCCTTGTTGGCGTTTTTCTCGAGCAGTTGGCTGGCAATTCCTGCAGCGACCATTGTGACAATGGTGCTCAGCACGACAATCAGCAGCAGAACCAGGCCTTTGCCTGAAAATAGTGCCGGGTAATTCATAACACCCGTCATTGCGGGGATAAATAAAAGAGGAAGAAATGACAATAAAAAACTTGCTCCGTCTTCCACAATCTTGACCGGAACAATTTTAAAGGTTAAGCAGATCAGCATAAGGATCAGTCCCACGATGCTCCCCGATACCGGAAGATGAAGCAGGTTATGAACCCATTCTCCAATGAGGGAAAACGTGTAAAGAATAGTGATCTGCAGAATAATTCGTATAGCTTTCACAAAAGGTGCTGTTCTAATAAGAACAACTCCCTCCTTTCTGTCTGACTAGGATAGCTCTTTACATTTTTCGTAATTACTTGTACGATACAATTATATATTTGTATTATACAAGCATATAGGCAAATGTCAATGAAATTGGGCTATAAGCTTGTGCAGGAGTGATGGGCTTTGAACAACAAGAATGCAGTTGAGCGAATTGAATATGAACTGACCACCTTTATCCGGCGGGCGGTATACATTGATAACTCGGAAAATAAAATAGGAAATCTGGAGAGAGCTTCGTATTTGATCTTGAGGCAGCTGGACGAGTTCGGACCTGCGCGGGTCAAAAAGCTGGCAGAGTCCTTTAAACTTGATATATCCACCCTCTCACGCCAGGCAGGAGCATTGGAGGGAAAAGGACTGATTGAGCGTTCCTCCGATCCTTCGGATGGAAGGGTGAGCCTCTTTACCATAACCGAATTGGGCCGGGAGAAATTGAAAGCGGATAAAAAAACGAGGCTCGCCCGGTATCAAAAGATGCTCGAAACCTGGACGAACGAAGAGAAGGAGTTGTTTGGGGAACTCCTTGAGCGGATGAATGACGTTTTTTGACTGATGGTATCAGGGAAATATAGAGGGAAAGGGAGACTGAAAATTGGGTTGCAAAGGATGAAGTAACAGGTTCGCTTTTGGAGTACAAAAATTAAAGAACAGCATGAATCAGCAATAAAAAAGCAGGGATCTTCTTCAATAATTGCGCGATAGCTGAAGAAAGCCAATATATTACATCTCAAAAAAGTTATCTCTTTCTACTTTGCATACTCTTAGTGCAAAGTTTTTGTACCATTCCTTTTTACCTCTATTCTGTGCAACTTGATGTGCTGAATGTTCCTTCCACTGCTTTATAGCATCTAAAGATTCCCAGTAGGAAACAGTAATTCCCAGTCCCCCATCGTGGGAACTTTCTACACCTAAGAAACCTTTCTGTTGAGACGCTAGCTCAACCATTTTTTCGGCCATTTTCTCATAACCTTTGTCAATCTCAGTTCGTTGTGATGAAAATATTACCGCATAGTAAGGTGGTTGATGAGTTTTAGCCAATCTACTCAAGTTCAGTCCCTCCCAATATGTTGATTTTAAATACTCCTTCTTCCATTAACCGGCCCGTTTGTGGAATAAGAACAGTTTTTTTCCTTACTATATTTTCTATAGAGGTTTCTTATTCTCCTTTTTGTTCTATATTTATCCTGCGAACAAAAACCGGAGACACTCAGGTCTCCGGTTCTTCTTTTACCGTTTTTCTTCAATTAAGTTGACGATTCGCTCGCAAATCTCATGGGTAAGGAGTGAGTCCTCCAATGACGGATCGGGCTGTCGATTCTGACGGACGCAGTCCAGAAAATGATCGGTGATCTGATAGAAGCCGCGCTTGTAGAGGGTGGGTTCCCAATCGCCGAATTTGGCCGATTGAATGTCTTTATTGTGATAATGAGTGGTCTCTACCAAACTGTTGACGACATATTTGTGATGGCCGGTATGGTATTCAATGATCTCCTCGGTCACACCGCCGTTTCTGTTCATGATTCCCATCGCCGTACAGCCATCCCCAATCAGCTGGATGATCACGAACTGGAGTTGGTCATCCTTTTTTTGATGCTGAACGTTCACATCTTGCACCTCGGTTCCCATTAAGAAACGAAGCGTGTCCACCACATGGATAAAATCATCAATGATAAAGCGGCGGGTGTAGTCAGGGGATGAGAACCGGTTTTTTTGCATCAAAATCAGGTTGGCTTTCCCATGGTCTTTCAACTCGCAGACTCTTGGAACAAACCGGCGGTTGAATCCGATCATGGCAATTACGTCATTTTCTTTGGCAAGCTGGACGACCCGTTCTGTTTCCTGTAAATGAAGGGATACCGGCTTATCGATGTACGTATGAATTCCGTTTTGCAGCAGCTGTTCGGCGATCTCAAGATGCGCATCGGTTGCTGCACTCACAAACGCGGCAGTAATCTCTTTTGCAAGCAGCTCATCTATCGTGCGGGCAGTTTCGGCGATTCTATACTGGCTCGCCAGCTGCTGAAGGGTCTCTTCATTTCTTGTACATAGAACAAGCTCGATGCCTTCCTTTTGGGTAAGCACCGGCATATATGCCTTACGGGCAATATCACCTAGTCCAATGATTCCTACTTTCATTTTCTCACCTCATCTTCAGTATGTAAGTCACTTTTCAGATATCGTTCCCTTCCAAGGTAACACGTTTACAGGCAAACCTCTTCCCTCACGTATCAGGTGCTATCCAAAATTTGTATTGACAGTGTAAGCAGCCGTCCCTTATTATTTAATCGAATGATCTGAAAATTAGGTCTTTTATTTTTGTTTAATTATTAAAGGTTATTAATTAATGTTCTTAAATTAGAAATGAGAGGTTATGGATGAAATCTTATTTACCTAACGATATAAAGGATGAAAACAGAAAAATCATTTTCGATATCCTTCTTCACCATCCGGAACTGGCCAAGGTGGAAATCACAGAAAAAACGGCGATGAGTTTTGTGACGGTCAGTAAAATCGTGAATTATTTTACCGAAATCGGCATTTTAAAGGAAACCGGAGAAAGCCGCGAGGGAATGGGCGGGCTGGGCCGGAAACGAACGGTGTACAAGTTCAATGAAAACAGCTATGTCACCATTGGGCTGGAGATCATTGGCCAGGCTGTGACGGGCCTACTTGTGAATTTAAAGAACCAGATCATCGCTTCCCGCACCTTTCATACCGACCTTCCCTTCTACCATGAGGATTTTGCCCGCATTTTTAATGAAATCGTAGCGGTCATGGAGGAGGAAGCAAAGAAAACCTGCAGTGTGGTGCTTGGAATTGGCATCGGTGTGGCTGGTGCCATTAATACAAGAAGCAAAACCATCAGGATGAAAACCGTGGAAGATCAGGAAGAGGATTTTCATTTCGAGGAGATTGGTGAAAGGCTGAAATGCAGTGTCTCTTATCCTATACTTCTTGAAAATGATGTGAATGCCTCCACCGTGGCAGAATTCCGCAGTCTGGAAGCGTTCGCTGAAATGCCCGCCGATTTGATTCATATCTCCTTTGGAGAAGGAATTGGTGCCGGATTGATCCTGAATAAGCAGCTTCACAGAGGGTTTAATTCAAGAGCGGGTGAGCTTGAGTATCTATGCTTTGATGAAGATTTTAAAAAGACGCCTACCTCAGTCGGCTGGCTCGAAGGGAAGCTCGGTCTTAGTGCAATTGTAAAAACGTTTGATCTGAGCAATCCGCAAGAAAGGGAAGTTTGCCAAGAATATCTGGCCAAAAAGGTCGCACTGGTGATCACCAATATTATCAGTGTCCTGGATGTGGACCGAATCATTATCAGCGGTAAAACGATGGCTTTGTTTTCGGACGATCTCCTGGACGGGATCAAAAAGAATGTCGGGCAGTATATGGACTGGGATCCAACGATTTCGTTCAGTGCTGCCGAGCACATGTCTGCTCTGGGAGCGGGAATTCTTTCACTGCAGCGTGAAATGGGAACGGTTATATCTGCTGAAAAAGCAGCCGGAGGTGAAAAACATGCTTAAAATCTTTGAAAAAGAAGAACAGGTGGCAGAGGCGATCGCCGAAGCAATGGCAGCAGGCCTGAAAGAAGAGGCTTATCCGGTTTTTTGCCTCGCTTCTGGAAGCACACCGCAGAAAAGCTACAAGAGGTTTGCTGTACAGGCGAACACGGACGATATCAGGAAACTCCGGATCGTCAGTCTCGATGAATGGGTGGGCATTGAAAAACACTCGACGGGAAGCTGCTATCAAATGCTGCAAAGGGATTTATTTTCTCCAGCCGGCATCCAGTCACACCAAATCCTTTTTTATGATGGGATGAGTCCTGACTTGCAGCAGGAATGTGAAAAAATCGATGCTTATATCGAGCAGCATCCCATAACATTCAGCTTAATGGGCGTGGGAATGAACGGGCATATCGGATTAAATGAACCAGGAACGCCGGTGCGAGATCATAGCAGTGTTGTCGATCTTTCAAATGAGACAAAAACAACCGCACAAAAGTATTTTGACGAGCCTGCTGCTTTGACAAATGGAATCACTCTTGGATTAAAACAGGTGATCCAAAGCAAAAAAGTCATTGTAGTCATTACCGGCGGACACAAAGCAGACATTGTAAAAGAGATCTTTAACCATCCGGAAGCTAAGCTGCCTGCCCAGGAATTGCTTCACCATGACCATATTGATTTTTACCTGGATACGGAGGCGGCAAAGCACATTACACAAAAAGTCGAGGGATAAAAAACATGAATGAGAGTGTGATCGGCATTGACGTCGGCGGTACGAATATACGTGTTGGCCTGGTGGAAAACGGTCTGTCTCTAACCAGGAAAGAAACCGCCTTGACAACTGAATACAAGAAACCAGATGAAATCTTCAAATCGATTCTAGACATGATCAAGAAAGTTGATCCGGATCGTACGGCAAAAAAGATCGGCATTGGCCTTCCGGTTCCCTGGCCGGACGAGGCGGAGAAAATCGTGGATGCGACCAATATTCCGTGGCTGGAAGAAGTAAGTGTGGATACCCTTCGGTCTTATTTTCCCGGTTACCAGGTGTTCATTGATAACGATGTGAACATGGTTGCGCTGCTTGAGGCTCATTACGGCGCGGCAAAAGGATGTCGAAATGCAATGTACATCACGGTAAGCACCGGTGTGGGCAGCGGAATCATCATTGATAACAAAATTCTCAGAGGCTCACACGGATATGCCGGTGAAATTGGAAGCATGATTGTTTCCAGCCAGAAAAAAAACCATCCGAGCCTGTACGACGGCTCACTGGAATCATTATGCAGCGGTCTTGCCCTCGAAGAAGAAAGCAAGAGGCTGTACGGCGAAGATGCTACTTCTGCCCTGCTTTTTGAACGGTATCAAAAGAATGACGAAGAAGCGAAAAAGGTCATTGATTTATGGATTGAGCACTTCTCAAATGCCATTGCCTCCCTCATTCAGACCATTGATCCCGAAATTTTTGTTTTAGGAGGAGCGGTTATCCATCATAATCCATGGCTGATCGAGATGGTCGCGGAAGGCACCAGGAAAAAAGTTTTCAAAAACCTGAGAGACAAGATCAATATCGTCATCAACCAATACAGCTCTGACGCAGGAGTCATCGGAGCAGGCTTTCTGGCCATCCATCAATCTGAAGGAGAGATATAATATGAAAGTTGCTTTAATTGGAGCTGGAAGTGTGTCGTTCGCACATGGCGCGCTAAACGATATTGCTTTATCCGAAAAGCTGAAAAAGGCGGATCATTTGGAAGTCGCCTTAATGGATATTGAACAAGAGAATGTTAACCGGACGTATCAATACGCGTCAGAGATGTTTTCAGCGTTCTCACATCCTGGTGAATTGTCCAGAACCACAAATCTCGAAGAAGCGTTAACTGACGCTGATTTTGTAATCGTTGCCATTGAAGTAAACCGGTACTTTTACTGGTCTCAGGACTTCCACATCCCCCGCCGTTATGGAAGCAAGCAGATCTACGGAGAAAATGGCGGTCCCGGCTCCATGTACCACACCTTAAGAAACCTGGGCCCGATGCTTCATATTGCACGGACGATGGAAAAAATATGCCCGGAAGCTTGGTTTATCAACTACACCAATCCGGAAGCGAAATTGGTGGAAGCCATCTCCAAATTAACGTCCATTAAGATTGTCGGACTTTGTCATGGGCTCGATATGGGAATCGATCAGCTGGCAAGCTTTCTGGAAATCCCGGCAAGCTCTATCGGCGTTGAGGGCGGAGGATTGAACCACTTCGGCTTTTTTACAAAAATATGGGACAAGGAAACAGGAGAGGATCTTTATCCTTTGTTCCATGAAAAAGAAAAATCGGCGAATCGCCTGGCTCATTTTGATCATTATGCGTTATCACGAACGATGTACCGTACGTACGGATATTATCCGTATCCGGGAACGAATCATTGCGGCGAATACGTTTCATACGCTGAAGACTTTTACGCAGGCCTCTCTCTTCAATTCCGCTATGATCCGATCCGGGAAAAGCTGTGGCAGAAAGGTTCTGAAGTACCGGAATTTGTGTATTCTGCCAGCGGGAATTCTTTGGATAAAGGGTTATTTGACGACACGACCACACAAGAAGATTGGGCAGAACAAGCGTACTCGTTTGATAAAAATAATGTTAACAAGAGTAACGAATATGCCATTCCAATCATTGAAGCCATCTACTTTGATGAAGAAATCCAGATCAATGCGGCGAACATGCCCAATAAAGGAGCAATCAAAGGACTTCCGGATGACATGGTGGTGGAGACTCAAGCCATCGTGAACGGAAACGGAATCTCGCTTAAGCCGATGGAGATTGAACTGCCAACGGCCATACTCGGAACCATCAATATTCAGGGAAGCATTCATAAACTATTGCTTGAAGCCTATGTGGAACAATCCAAAACCAAACTGCTGCAGGCCATATTGCTGGATCCTCAGGCCCCATCTTATTATCAGGCATGTGCCATGATCGACGAAATGTGCGAATTACAAAAAGATATTTTGCCAGAATTAGAGTGGAAATAAAGAAGATATCCTCACCTGGGTATCTTTTTTTCATCTCTAGACATCAAGCTCGCTCATAAAGGCATGGGTGTTTCCTTCTGTATCCGTAAAGAAGGCCATCCACGTTTCCCGTTGTCCCATTCTCGCAATGAGATGGGGTGCGCTGATGAATGATACTCCGCGGCCGGCCATCTCTTGATGTGCTTTTTGAATATCCTCGACCTGAAAGTAAATGACTGAGCTTGGATGCGCAGAGGCTTCGTTTTCAGGTAAATCAAGCAATAACCGCAGGCCATTGCACTCGAAAAATGCCATATTGCCCGTTTGGAATAATAGATTCAATCTCAATTTTTCCTGGTAAAAGGTAATGGCACGCTTTAAGTCGTTTACTGGGACTCCGATTTGACCTACTTTATGTATGACTGCTTCCATTATCATCTCTCCTTTATTTGTATTCTTCATCAGCATACAGGGTGCCGCTTAATCTTTCTTATCCAAAATCACTTTTTTTCGGTATGAAAGAGGGGAACATCCAGTTTGCTGCTTAAACATTTTGCTAAAAGAAGCCGGTGTTTCAAAGCCCAGCTCAAAGGCGATCCGGGTCATGCTTATTTCCGGCTGTTTCAGCAGTTGTATCGCCTTTTGTACACGGTAAGCGGTAATGTGCTGATGGGGCGTGCAGCCATACACAGCGGTATAGTTTTTGATGAGATGGTTTGGAGAGAGACAAGCGATATGGGAAATTTCCTTAAGTGTAAGCGGCAGATGAAAAAAGGCACGGATGTATTCGTGAGCCACACTGACTCTTCGGTAGACTTCTTCTCTCGTTGATCGTTTTAATGCAGGCAGCGCAATGATTTCATTCTGGAGATGGCATTGCTCCGTGATAATATGCTCCATAATGGTATGAAACTGCTCTTCTTGCCAAGTGGCACTTTGGAATGACATATTTCCCCGGAAATAGTCGATTTGTTGGGAAAGATCCGCAGAGATAGGGTAGGTTTTTTCAAAAAAACCTGCAGAACTTTTCGTTTTGAAGGGATCATCGAGCAGGCTGTGTTCGGCCTCGGATAATGTACTCATCACTTCACCCGCAAGTTCATCGGTGAAAAATAAACAGAAGGATTCTACCTCTGTTTCTTCCTCAATGGAAATAGCATAATCACCCGCGTTCAGGAGCAGGTAGCTGTCTTCCTCCACCGCAAAAAAGCCGGAGTTCGTCTTGTAGTGCGCCCGGCCGTTTCGAAAGGTTTTAATGGAAAGCTGCCCTTTTCCTTCATAGTAAAACTGGTTGCTTTTTGCATTCAGAACGTAATTCAGCATACATTTCTCCATGGGATTTGTCCTGTTTACATTATATCCTCATGAAGGTCAGGTATAAAGATATCCATTGAAATATCGGGCATATCGGAGGGCGATACACCAAATCACTGACCGGGTTTCCATTTTTGTGGAAAGGGGGAAGATATAGATGTGTCAAAGTTGCTCATACTGGGAGTAGCGAAACTCCTCAATGCCTGTTATTGTATGTTAAGATAACAATTGAAAATTAAGACCTTGTCTGTCCCGGTGGCAGTTCAATATAGAATCTGAAAAGAGGGTAACAACATGATGAAGAAATCCATTTATGGATTAACATTCGAACAGCTTTCTGCCTGGCTGCTTGAGCGCGGCATCAAGCGATTTCATGCGGCCCAGGTGTGGGATCAGTTATATCGAAAACGCGTGGCTTCATTTACGGAAATGTCCGGTGTAAAAGAAGAATGTGTGAAGCTTTTGTCTGAGCGCTTTTCGTTTCAGACGATGCAGCAGCACGTCAAACAGGAATCAGAAGACGGAACGGTCAAATTCTTGTTTAAATTGCAGGACGGCAATTTGATTGAAACGGTGCTGATGAAGCATAAATATGGATTGTCGGTTTGCGTTACCACCCAGGTTGGCTGCAACATCGGATGCAGCTTCTGTGCAAGCGGTCTGCTGAAGAAAAGCAGAGACCTATCCAGCGGGGAAATCGTGGAGCAGATCATGAATGTCCAGCTGCACCTCGATGAGCGCAACAAGGACGAGAGAGTAAGCCATATTGTGGTCATGGGGATCGGTGAGCCGTTTGACAACTTTGAAAATATGATCGATTTTATTAACGTGGTAATCGATCCTAAAGGACTTGCGATCGGCTCCCGCCGCATTACGGTATCTACCAGCGGGCTGGCGAAAAAAATTCGTGAGTTTGCCGATACGGGGCTTAATGTGAACCTTGCTTTGTCGCTGCATGCTCCCAACAACGAGCTGCGCACACGGATCATGAAGATTAACAAGGCGATTCCGCTTGAGCCATTAATGGAAGCCGTCGATTATTATATTACAACCACCAACCGCCGGATTACGATCGAGTACATTCTGCTGCGGGATGTGAATGACCATCAGAAAGAAGCAGAAGAGCTTGCCGATCTGTTTCAGGATAAAAAACAGAAAGTATATGTGAATCTGATTCCTTACAACCCGGTGGATGAGCATGGCCAATACCAGCGAAGCAAACAGGCTTCCGTTCTGGCTTTTTACGATACGCTGAAAAAGCGCGGCATCAACTGTAAAATCCGCCAGGAGCACGGCACCGATATCGATGCGGCATGCGGCCAGCTGCGAAGCAAGCAGATCAAGAAAGAAAAAGCACAATAAGGATTTTAAAGGCTGAATTTGGTTTCAGCCTTTTTTTATCTTTTGTGATAACTCTATACCATTCTGCCGGTAGTCCAGAAAAGCTGTCAGGGAATTCGGCAGCTACACTGAGCAGGTTAACGGTCGAGGGGGAAAGGGTATAATAACAGCATTATCCCCTGAATACATTTAAAGGAGAAATCGTATGATTCCCAGAACGATAGAAGAACTAGAGGAAATTCGCAAAGAGTGTAGAGCGCTAGTGAACAAGCGGGCATCTGCTTCGGCTGCTGCTTCAATCGTTCCCATTCCTGGCATGGATGTTGGGGCCGATATTACGATCATGATGGAGCTGCTCCCTACGATCAATGAAAAATTTGGCCTGGCACCCAATCAGATTGAAAAACTGGATGCCACGCTGAAGGGAAAAGTCATTGTGGTTCTTACCTCGATGGGAAGCGAGTTTGCCGGTAAGGTGATTACGAAGAAAATGATCGGTCTTCTGTTAAAGAAGGCTGGGAAGAAGATTGCGGTTAAGCAGATTTCGAAGTTTGTACCTTTGGTGGGACAGGCGGTGGCGGCCGGCATCAGCTTTGGAGCGATGAAATATCTTGGAAACTCCCACGTGGAGGAATGTTATCAAGCCTGCAAAAAGATGATTGAAGACCAGCATGTACCCGTCGGTTAACAAAAAACCCCCCTATACACCGGACGTATAAATCCAACTTATAGGGGGTGTTTTTATTTATTTTTTTAGTTGGCCAGACGGAAGACCGGAGATATAACCGACACCGCCAGTTTCCTGAATGCCGATTCCTTTTTTCATCGCTTCTTCAAGCTTCGTCTTATCTACTGCTGTAATCTGTTTTCCTTCCAAATCCTCACCTGGGTGCTGGAAGTTGCTGAGAACATATCGTGAGTTCTTCACGTTGTCCACTGCACGTAAGCCGGTGGCTTCTGCTCCAACAGGTACAGATAAGATTCTTGATAGTTTCTTTGTTTTCACATTGTAGGCCCAAACAAAGTTATTCGTATGGTGTGCGCTGTCTTCACCAATGAACAGGGTGTTCATGTCGTCAGAAAAGCTCAAGTTGTCAGGGTTGGCTACTTTATTTGGATTCGCTGTATTTCCATAGGCATCCGCTTTAGGATAATCTTCACCGGCCAACAGGCCATTCATGCTCGAAGGCACATACTTGCTGTCAATTTGTCCTTTTTTATGATCTTTTTCACCAGGATTCAAATCCAGTTCAAAGGTAACACCTGAGTCAATGACCGGAAGCTGGATATCATCCTGAACCCCGTCGATTTCTTCTTTTTTCATACTGTTGTTTTCATAGGAGATGGCAATATAGGCTTTGTTGTCCGCTTTATTTACTGCGATGCCTTCCATCTTGTTGAATTCGGAGGTTGCCCCAAGCAGTGCACCATATCGGCGGGATTCCAGGAATGCAGCTGCTTTTTCCATGCCCGGCTTCACTTTCAGGTACTCCACTTTTTTGCTTGCTGCGGTTTTAACGGCCTTAAAGCCGGGTGCAAGCTTGTCTGATGTTTCAAAGATATCGCTGAACTTGGTGCCTTTGTCGATGATTCTCTTTACTTCTTTATCCGTAGAGTGGCCCAGCTTAATCCACTGCAGATCTCCTGCTCCACCGCTGGCCGTTGAAGTCTGCTTGAATTTTGCAGCATAAAGTGTGCCTGCAGAGAAGTCACGCTTTTTATCAGCAACATACATAAACATCATGGTATTTGAGCCGTCATCTCCGAAAAGTGCGGTCTTTTGGTCTGGAAGCACCTGCATGATCTCATGAGAGAACCGGCCTGTACTATAATGCTTTACAACCGATGCCTTACCATTTGGATGTACGGAAATCTCAGGAATCCATCCGTAAAAATAAGGATTGGCTTTGGATGCATCACCAAAATACTGTTTGGCAAAGTTGGTGACGTCACGGTAGGAAGAGGAAGCTGGATCTTCAAATGCTCTTGCATCCGGTTCATATTCTTCAGATCCGAGATGAGTTCCCCATTCTGTTGTTGATCCATTACATGGTGTCCATAGTCCGTTTACATTAGAGAAATCAATCTTTTTTGCATGATTTACGGTAAGCTTGCCGGTCTTCTTATCCCGGTCTACTTGTGTCAATGTCATGGACGCAGGAAGGCCGCTAATCTGTTTTCCGGAATTGTCCATTGAATCATACTCATAGTGAGAGATGATATAGTCTTTTCCAGCAATGGTGATGAAGCTGTTGGAATCGGGTGCATCAGAAATGTAATAAGACGGCTTGTCCGGTAAGCTGCGGTCAATGATTGGGTTACCTTTTGCGTCTATTGGAGTGCCGGCTGGTATCTTTTCGCCTTTGTTGTCTACAATTTTATCCTTTGATAAGAAGAGCTGGTTGTAGTCTAGAGGCATTTCTTTCACTTCACCATTTTTATAAGTAATTTTTACTTTAGCGTCTGTATAGGTTTTGACCATGTTTTCGATGGAGCTGGGAGCGTTCATTGATGTAAACTCGATGTTCTTGATTTGATTATGTTTTTGCTTGTCTTGATGGTTATGTGCAGCGAAAGCAGGAATGGCGCTTGAGGCCATGATTGCTAATGATAATCCGAAAGTAATGCCCTTTTTCATGGTTAATTCCTCCCTAACGAGTGTGATTCGTACTCATTAAACCACTTTACTGTTAAGGAGATATGAAGAAAAAGGGGGTGATTGTTGATTTAACGTAAATAAATTATGACAAATCATAGACATAGCAGTTGTCTTCAGGTCTGATTTCCTACCGCAATGGGTGTCTTGTAGCCTAAGGCATGAAATTCCGATATTTTTGGCTCTGATTGTCTGGCCACCAGTCCCTCTCTCCCTTTCTCGCACACGGCCTGAACGTTACTAATCTTGATTTGCTGGATTCCGGGCCCGATATGCAGAGCGGTAGGCGCTGAATCCTGAATGGTCACATTGCGGATCTCCACCGAATCTGACCCATGGGTGCCGCCAAATACCTTGATGTCCTCCCCTGCGGTTTTGAAATGCTTGATGTCCAGCCCGTTTAATATAATATTCCTCGAACGGTATTGCACGGCAATGACCGGCTCTCCGCGGTAATCGTAGTCAGGGTCTCCAACGACGGTAAAGTGATTGATCACCACATTTCTGTAGGCAGAAATGACCATCGCCCTTGGCGTGGAATCCTTGTATAAAGGCGTTCTTATGGGAGCCACCGCGACAATATGGCTCGCTTTTATATTATAGGCGGTCATCGACTCTGGATCGGTTTCGATGTGATGGCCGATATGCCTGAAGTTATATGAGCGGTTGTCATGAATGGACAGGTGCCCGATAATCTGTGTGTTGCTTGCGGCTGCCGAATTATAATGAGCTTTGATTTCCACACCGCCGAAGCAGCGGGTTGTTGAATTGTTCACGAGGGTGACGTTCCTGGAGCCATCATCGACCTCGATCCCGTTGGAATTTGAAAATCCTTCTTTGTGCGCCCGGCCGCTTGGATCACACATATGGCAGTTTGAAATTAGAATATTATCGCTATGATGGGTGGTAATTCCATCATCCCCAAAGCCGTACCCATTTAACTGATCGAGCCAGATGTACCGGCTGCTCCTTCTGGCCCTTGTGCCATCCCCAAAATACGTGTAAACCGCAGAGGACACATCAAAACAGTGCAGTCCCGGGTTGATTCCTTCGACATCCTTCACCCAGCCGTAGGTGACGTGTGCAAAGGTAAGACAGCTTGATTGATTGTTTCCGGATGCTGTCCGTTTATTGGGACCTAATCGTTCGACGTTCCAATCCAGACTCATACCCTGGACAAAAACATGGTGGTTGCCTCTCCATCGCCCCGAATTGGTGAGCAGCTGCCGGCTTCTGGGTGCGCGGTCATGAAGCTTGATTACGGTTGTTCCTTTACCGGATCCAACCAACATCGTCCATGAAGGAAGCCGGATGCCTTTTGTGATAAACATGCCTTCAGGCACAATAACTTTTACCTTTCCATGGCCGATCGCTTTTTTGAACGCTTCCGTATCATCGGTTACTCCATCGCCCGCTGCGCCAAACTCTTTGACATTAACCTCCCGGGTAATCTCTTTTTGAAGTCTGCTAAACTCCTGATCGAGTTCCTTTTTCCATGAGGGAAAAATCGTGTCATGCCCATCGGTCTCGACCATTGGCATGTCTTCGAGATGTTTGTGCCATGACGTCGACAGCAGTATTCGCGGAAAGCTGTGCAGCAATTTTTTAAACGAGAATAACGAGGAATGCAGCACGGCAGGCAAGGGTTTCAGTTCCTGAAAAAGAGTGTCTGTCTGTCCGATCACGTTTTTCAGGTTCTGTTTTTGGCTGAAATAGGAGGCAATCAGCTCCTTGTTTTCCAGTGGATTATGTTTTTTATCTAATGTCAGCATGCATGCTTCACCTCAGCTCAAACGATATTATCTTTCCTGTACCTTCTATTCCCGTTTTTTTCTCCAAATGAATCGCCATTCCTTCTAAAGGCATAAGAAAACCCCTTCAGGTGAAGGGGGATTAATGCTCAGTTAAGCTGCCCAGTGAAACCTGCTGTTCGTTTTCTGGTTGCCCGAGCGGATAGATGCGGGCGGTTTCTCCTTGTTCGTCGACATGCTGGATATATACTGGCACGCCATCTAAGGTCACGTTTGCCATCACAGGAGAAGATGCAATTTCTTGTGCGCGTTGCTTGTTCATTTAAAAAAACCTCCTTTTTCGTCCTTACTATGGCCGGGGAGGAGGTTTTTTATACGAGATGAATTTATTGTGCCAAAAAGATCAGCTGATATAAAAACAGCACGGCGAACACGCAGACAAGCGGTCCGAAAAACGCGGCGATCATAAACAGGATGACGACGGTTACTCCGGTTAAGCCTGTTTTCCCGCCTGTAAACCTAAAAAATTACTTTACCACAAAAAAGAGGCAAATGAAGTGAGGGAGTTTTTCCAAGAAAATATTCAGAAACTTCTGAGCGGGGTATTTCTTTAAAATAGAAGGTGTTACTCTAAAATTGTCAAATATTATTAAGTAGAGGAGTGTCGGAATCTATTCAAATCGTTCGAAGTTCTATATAGTAGAACTTCAGCCACTATTATTTCAGACTCTCTTCTTTAACAGCATACATATTTTAACGTATGGCTGAGTAATACCTTGTGCCACCAGGTAGTTTTAGATAAAATATTAGGAGGAATAGATACTATGCAATATCATTTTTTAGTAGGTAATGACAACGGAAACAGCGAGCATGATATTTATATTGATGGACGTTTGTTTCAACAGCCGAACGTCAACTGCGCAGTGGACCAGCTGCCTTGGAGCGAAGAGCAGGCTCCTGAAACCATCGTACGCAACCTTCAGGAAAACCTGATTGTAACGATTGATTCTCCTGCTGCACGTGCGGGTATGTACTATGTGGGCAAGTTCGCGCTTGAGAGCGGCGAGCTGATTGAAAACATCCAGGTGGGTGTGGACTACAAATACGAGATTGACCTTCCAGTCGTGAATACGCTTGCTCAAATTGCAGCTGTAGCGGTTCAAAAAGGATTTGCAGAAGAAAAGAAGCTGCCTGCATCCATCGATGTATCGGCCGATATGGCAACTGCACTTCCGATTACCCAGCATTCCGACGAATCTGCAGCAAAATTTGAAAAGCGCTTCATGAATGGCCCGCACCACGTAACTGTTCATGTGGGTAAACAGCGTGTAGCTGTAAAGGTAGAATTTGAGTTTGTAAAAGTTATTCCTGAAGCAACTCCAGTAACTTTCTCTCTTCAAAAGGATGCAGATGGCAACTGGAGAAAAGGCGATATTTTTGATGCTTTTGTTGAAGAAAATGATCTTCCGAATAACTTTAACGGAAGCTTCTTTAAAAACAAGCGAATCCTACACACGGATATTGGGGACGGTTCTACCGAGTACCCAATTACTGAAGGAAATAAATTCTTGCGCCAGTTCGTGCACGGTACCAACCACGGTGCAGGGTATGCGATCGAGGAAGCGCTCAGCGAGTTTAACCGTCTGATTCACCTTCCGGACAGCCCGCGTCAATTTTTCAGTGACGTGATCAAAAACCCGAACCACAAATATCATGCGCGTGCGATGAACACGTTGAAAAGACCGCTTGAAGGACAAGCGCGCCAAATCATCAACAATATCCGCAAGCAATTGACAAAGGCCAGAAACGAAATCGATTTGATCTGCGTATATGGCGGCGGAAGCATTCTTATGCAGCCGATCCTTGCTCCGATGCTGAAGGAACTTTGTGAAGAACGCGAAATCCAGCTTCTTTACATCCCTGCAAAATATGCAGTGACGATGAATGCAAACGGACTGGATGCGTTTGTACGCGGAAAAATCTACGGTGCGATCAAAGACCGTGCGAAACAGCCGGTTTAAGTTTTAATTTTAAATGGTAAGGGGGTGTAATGATGAAGAAACAAAAAAAGCCAGGCGATAATATTTCATTGAAGACGAAAAAGAATGAAGCCCCCGCCATTATTGACTGGATCAACTCACAAACGAACCTGATGGATTCCATCCGCTATCTCGTCGAAAATGAAATTAAAGCCAACGGTGTGCGAAACCTCCAGCAGCATGTGCCTGCTGACCGGGGCTTTGCCTTCGGGGATGAAGCCCAGGGTATGGTGCAGGAAGATCCGAAGCATTCACCGGAGTATGATAATGTCACCGATGATGAGGAAGAAATCGACGAGGACGATATTGAGTCCTGGACATAATAAGAATACTGAACTTGAAAGCCGGCTTGGGAGATATACTCCTGAGCCGGCTTTTTTTTTTGCGGATTTGTCTGTCGTACCGATTTTTCGGCAAGGTTGCCCGGAAACTTCGTATAGTTGCCCGAAATATCCCAGAACTTGCCCGCAAACAGACTCTCATCACCCTCAAAAATCCCCCCCTCTCCCCTGTTCTCTATGAAAATACGCCTCAAGTCTTAGCAGAAATATAGCTGGAGTACATTATAGGAAAATTCACCAGAAGGTAAGCTAGAGTTAAGAAAGGAGGAAACAACAAATGAAAAAATTTGGTTTGTTTTTACTCGGAGGCATTGCGGCGGTTATCCTGCTGGCGAACCTCGGACCGATGATCGGCCTCGCGATCGGGCTGGTGATTCTATATTTTGCCGTCAAGGGCTTCATGAAGGCGGAAACGACATCCAAGAAAGTAATCTGGGCCGTAATCGGCATAATCGCGGCGTGCTCCGCTATATCCAATATTCCGGCATTGCTGGGAATTGCAGCAGTTTATGTACTATACGTGGTGTATAAGAGCTGGAGCGGGAAAAAACAGGATTCGAACGATGACAGTGACCCATTTGTAAACTTTGAAAAACAATGGGCAGAAATGAACAGAAACTAACAAAAGGAGAGAGGATTAATGAGTACATTGTTTACAAGAATCAAGAATTCTATTGTGGCGGATTTTCATGAAATGCTGGATCAAAAAGAACAGAAAAACCCGATTGCCCTGCTCAACCAATATTTACGGCAGTGCGAGCAGGAAGCGGACCGGGTCAGAAAGCTGGTGGAACGCCAATATACGCTGACTGAGGAATTTACAAAAGAACATCGGGAAGCAAAGGCCCACGCAGAAAAACGAAAGCGGCAGGCGGATTTGGCACTTCAAGCCGGTGAAAGCGAGCTGCATGAATTTGCAGTGGCTGAACAGCAGCAATACGAGGAACGTGCAGCCCGGCTGAATCAATCAAGAGAAGAAGCGGCACGCGAGCTTCAAAATTTGGAGCAAAAGTTTGAGCAAATGAAGCATAAATTAAAGGATATGTATGTGAAGCGCATGGAATTAATGGGCCGTGAGAATATTGCCCGGGCAAACCGGGGCATGAACAAGGTGCTTGATGCGAGTGCAGGCGCTAAGCCGGGGCTGCGTTTCGATGAAATGGAGCGTTATCTTGAGCGGCTTGAGCATCAAGTCAATTCCGACTACCACCGCAACACGATCGATGAGCGTTTTGCCCAGCTTGAAAAACAATGGGAAAGTAAAGAAAAACCTACGATTTCCTAAGATAAAAATGGTATTCTAAAAGGCGTAGAGCTCTGCGCCTTTTAGGAATATTTAGGAGCCGGAGACTGAGAGAGAAGGGGGTGCACCATGTTTAGCGGTAAGAAAACAGATTTAATCAGCTGGCTGCTATTGATCGGTCTATTTCTTCTTATTCTTGAACTTATTTTTCGCGGCGGCGAACTGATTTTCATTTTTGCCGTTATGGCAGGCTGCATCTATGTTGGAGGGAAAAGAAGGACTCGGACATTCGGGAAGCTCCTCTATTGGGGAGGATGGTTTGGAGCAGCAGTTACATTGCTGAATATGATGGCATTCAAATTTGTGCTTGTTGCTATTCTCATTTATCTGCTGATCCAGGTGTACCAGAACAAAAAACGGCCGGCATGGATTAAGCCGGAAATCAGAGAACCGGATTCCAGGCTGTCCGAGTCACTCTTTAAAAAGAAAAATTTATTTAAAAACATTGTGTACGGACCTCAGCAAACCCCGGACCATGTGTACGAGTGGGAAGATATTAATATTCAATGCGGAATCGGCGACACGGTCATTGATCTCAGCAATACGGTCCTCCCTGAGGGCGAGTCAGTAATCACGGTTCGAAACATTGTCGGCAATATCAAAATTTTCGTTCCGTACGAAGTGGCCGTCAGCGTCCATCACTCAGTGTTTGCAGGCAACGCGACCATTTTTGATATCCATGAACCGAGAGTGTTTAATCAGCTTTTTTCCTACCATACGGATAACTACTATGAAGCGTCACAGCGGATTAAGATCATCACGACGTTGGCGGTTGGGGATTTAGAGGTGAAGCGGACATGAGTATGTTAATGCGCAGTGTCGTCATGTCCCTTGCCATCGCTTTTGTCGTTATGTTGGTGATCTTCATTACGGTGTTTATGGCGTTTCCCCTGCCTGATGTCTCTTATTTATGGGAGCAGCATCTGTTCAGCCTGCCGTTTATAGTGGTTGTTCCTGCCTTGAGCCTTGTTATTGGCGGTTTTTTTGGTTTGTTTCAGGGCATCACTGCACGCCGGCAGCTGAAGCAGGTGGAAGAAGGATTGCGGGAAATCGAGAACGGCAGACCCATCTATCTTCCGGTGGTGTCCGAGGGCACGGAAGTGGATGCGCTCTGGAAAAGAATGAAAAATGTTCAGCGCCATGCTGCGGAGCAGGCAAGGGCATCCCAGAAGCTGGCAAATGAGAAAGCGGAAGACCAGGAAAAAGTCATTCAGGAAATGATCTCAAGAGAGCGGCACCGTTTGGCAAGGGAACTGCATGATTCCGTCAGCCAGCAGCTGTTTGCCGCCTCTATGCTGATGTCCGCCATTAATGAATCCAAAGATCCGGATGCACCCGAAAACCGTCAGCTCAATTTGGTGGAGCAGATGATCCATCAGTCCCAGCTGGAGATGAGAGCCTTATTGCTCCATCTTCGCCCTGCCGCTTTGAAAGGAAAGTCATTGCAGGAAGGAATTAAAGAGCTACTCGATGAACTGACTCAAAAAGTACCGATTGACATTCATGAAAAAATTGAAGACATGCGTTTGGATAAAGGTGTGGAAGACCATCTGTTCCGGATTTTGCAGGAGTCGGTTTCCAATACATTAAGGCACGCAAATGCCACCTCGTTGGAGATTTTGCTGATCGAGCGGGAAGGCCTGATTATTTTACGGGTGTCCGACAATGGCGTTGGGTTTGCACTTGATGAAAATAAAGCAGGCTCATATGGTTTACAAAATATGCAGGAACGGGCGCTGGAAATTGGCGGTACGTTAAAAGTGGTGAGTCTGCCCGACAAAGGGACCCGACTGGAAGTGAAAGTACCCGTAATTTCGATGGAGGAGGATCAAAATGATTAAAGTATTGTTTGCGGATGATCATGAAATGGTGAGGATCGGTGTTTCATCCTACCTTTCCGCCCAGCAGGACCTGACCGTGGTCGGTGAGGCGGAAAATGGAAAAAAGGCCGTAGAGCTGGCTCTTGAGCTGCGTCCGGATGTGATCTTGATGGATCTTGTTATGAATGAAATGGATGGCATTGAGGCAACCAAAAAGATTATCGAACAATGGCCCGAAGCCAAAATCATTATTGTCACCAGCTTTCTGGATGATGAAAAAGTGTATCCCGCCATTGAGGCCGGTGCGGTAAGCTATATGCTAAAAACCTCCAAAGCCAGCGAGATTGCGGATGCGGTTCGAAATACATATTATGGCCAGTCCGTTCTGGAGCCCGAAGTGACAGGCAAAATGATGAACCGCATGCGGCAAAGGAACCAGCAGCAGCCGCACGAGGAACTCACGAGCCGCGAGCTGGAAGTCCTCTTCCTCATGACAGAGGGGAAATCCAACCAGGAAATCGCCGATGCCCTCTTCATCGCCCAGAAAACCGTAAAAGTCCACGTAAGCAACATCCTGAGCAAACTCGACGTACAAGACCGCACCCAGGCCGTCATCTATGCTTTTAAGCATAATTTGGTAAAATAGTAGAGCTTTCTTTAGTTTTGCTTGCTTTGAGGAATTTTTAAAACTTCCTTGAGCAATTGATTGAAGTGGAAAGCGAGCACCTTGGAACGGAGATCATCCTTTCAAGAGTAACAATAAAAAATAGGCTTGGTTTAAATATCACCGCCAGCATAACCTTCATGCCGGCGGTTTTTTGCATTCACCGATAAATCCTTGAGAAACGGGGAATAAAATAGTAGACAGAGAAGTGTGAATATTGTCCACATGATGTAAACAAAATCGAAATATGATAATATAATTTAAGAACGAGATACTTATCATCACTGACTAAACTCTGAATAAAAGTGTCTTTCTCACGTGTACATTTGTTCAGACTCACATAACATATTTTTTTATCCATGAAAGGAGAGTAAATTATGTCAAGTCATGTACTGGACCAATTTTTACAAGAAAACCTTGGAGATTTAAAAGAAAAAGGGCTTTATAACGTGATTGATCCGCTCCAAAGTGCGAACGGACCGGTCATCAAGGTTGGCGGAAATGAACTGATCAACCTCTCTTCCAACAACTATCTTGGATTGGCGACGGATGAGCGCCTGAAGAAGGCTGCCAAAGAGGCCATTGAAGAATATGGTGTTGGTGCAGGGGCAGTGCGTACGATCAACGGTACGATGGAGCTTCATTTGAAGCTTGAAGAAAAGCTGGCGGAATTCAAACATACGGAAGCCGCGATCGCTTATCAGTCCGGTTTCAACTGCAACATGGCTGCCATCTCTGCTGTCATGGATAAAAATGACGCAATCCTTTCTGATGAATTAAATCATGCCTCCATTATCGACGGTTGCCGTTTATCAAAAGCAAAGATTATCCGGGTGAACCATTCCGACATGGACGATCTTCGTGCGAAAGCGAAGGAAGCCAAGGAATCCGGCTTATATAACAAAATCATGGTCATTACGGACGGTGTTTTCTCCATGGACGGAGATATTGCCAAACTGCCTGAAATCGTTGAAATTGCAGAAGAATTTGACCTGATTACGTATGTGGATGATGCCCACGGTTCTGGCGTGCTGGGCAATGGCGCAGGAACGGTAAAGCACTTTGGGCTGTCCGACCGAGTAGATTTCCAAATCGGTACACTTTCAAAGGCAATTGGTGTGGTCGGCGGATATGTGGCCGGCAAGAAGGATTTAATCGACTGGCTCAAAGTCAGAAGCCGTCCATTCCTATTCTCCACCTCCCTTACTCCAGGAGATGTGGCCGCTTGTACAAAAGCCATCGAAATCCTGACTTCCAGCACAGAGCTGCAGGAACGTCTTTGGGAAAACAGCAAATACTTAAAACAGGGTCTTGAAAAGCTCGGTTTTGATATTGGGAACAGCGAAACACCTATTACACCGGTAATCGTTGGGGATGAAGTCAAGACGCAGGAATTCAGTAAAAAGCTGAACGAAGAAGGCGTATATGCGAAGTCCATTGTTTTTCCTACCGTACCAAGAGGGACTGGCCGAGTAAGAAATATGCCTACTGCCGCCCATACAAAGGAAATGCTCGACCAAGCTCTTGCCATTTACGCAAAAGTCGGCAAGCAGATGGGGATTATCTCCTGATCGCACAACCGGCGTAGATTTGGAGGAATGATGATGAAGAAGATTCTGATTACAGGGGCGCTTGGCCAAATCGGTTCAGAGCTGGTCATGCATGCCCGTAACATATATGGAAATGACAATGTTATTGCAACGGATATCCGAAAAACCGACAGCGCGGTCGTCCATTCGGGACCATTTGAGGTGCTGGACGTTACCGATCCGCAAGCGATGGCAAGCATTATGAAAAAACATCAGGCAGATACCATGATCCACCTTGCAGCCCTGCTCTCTGCCACTGCAGAAGCAAAGCCTTTGCTCGCGTGGAACCTGAATATGGGTGGACTGGTGAATGCGTTGGAGGTGGCCAAAGAAATGAACTGTCAGTTCTTTACGCCAAGCTCCATTGGCGCTTTTGGCCCGTCTACACCGAAGGACCAGACACCGCAGGATACGATTCAGCGTCCAACCACGATGTACGGAGTCAACAAAGTAGCTGGCGAGCTGCTCTGTGATTATTATTATCACAAGTTTGGACTGGATACACGGGGTCTTCGTTTCCCTGGGTTAATTTCATATGTAACGCCTCCTGGGGGCGGAACAACCGATTATGCGGTCGAAATTTATTACGAAGCGGTACGCCAAGGAAGCTATACCTCTTTCATTGATGCAGAAACCTACATGGATATGATGTATATGCCGGATGCCTTGAATGCGATCATCAACCTGATGGAAGCAGACCCTTCCAAGCTGATACACCGCAATTCGTTTAATGTGTCGGCCATGAGCATCGAACCGGAACAAATCGCAGCATCTATCAAAAAGCAGATGCCTTCCTTTAGGATGGATTATGATGTGGATCCAATCAGACAGGCAATTGCCGAAAGCTGGCCCAACCATATCGATTCATCTGCTGCTGCCAATGAATGGGGCTTTAAAACAGACTATAATTTAGATAAAATGACAGCAGATATGCTGTCAAAGCTTACTGATAAGCTGAACAACAAAGTGGCAAATTAAATACTAAAGAAAAAGGAAGCCTGAACTGGCTTCCTTTTTTAGAACGGAAAGGAGTACATAAATGGCTGATTTTAACTTCATGCATCTGAACCAGCGGCTTTTGGAATCACTGAAGAACCAGGGGATTTACGAGCCGACGCCGATCCAGGAACAGGTTATCCCTCTTCTATTGGAGGGAACGGATGTGATCGCCAAGTCACAGACCGGAACAGGGAAAACCATGGCATTTGCCTTGCCTGTTCTGCAGCGGATAGATCCAAAAGTCAAAAATGTCCAAGCATTGATTGTGGCACCAACAAGAGAACTGGCCATCCAGGTGGCGGAGGAAGTAAGAAAATTAAGTGAACCGATGGGCATTGATGTTTTATCCGTGTATGGAGGACAGGATGTAGCCGCGCAAATCCATAAGCTCGGCGGAAGCGTGCAGATCATTATTGCTACCCCAGGCCGCCTTCTCGACCATGTCAGGAGGGGCACAGTGGATTTATCGCAAGCCTCCATGCTTGTTCTGGATGAAGCCGACCAAATGCTTCATATAGGATTTCTTGAAGACGTGGAAGAAATTATCCGGCAGACATCCAAAGAGCGCCAAACGATGCTTTTTTCCGCTACAATGCCTCCTGAGATTGTGAAACTGGCAGAAACCTATTTAAACCACCCGAAAGAGATTTCCGTACGAAAAAAGGAAATCACCGTGAAAGAAATCAGGCAGCGGGTTATAGAAACAACCGACCGCTCCAAGCAGGATGACTTAAAAAAACTGCTTCGGATGCACCGGCCGTATCTGGCAATCATTTTTTGCCGTACGAAACGCAGAGTGAGCAAATTGTATGAAGCCTTGAGGGAAGCCGGGCTTGAAGCGGACCAACTGCACGGAGATCTATCACAGGCTAAGCGGGAAGCAGCAATGCAGCGCTTCAGGCAGGGAGAGACCCGTTTCCTTATTGCAACCGATGTGGCTGCACGGGGACTGGATGTCGAGGGCGTTACTCATGTGATTAACTATGATATTCCCCATGATACCGAAAGCTATATCCACCGGATCGGACGTACAGGGCGTGCAGGCAGCAAGGGGCTGGCCATCACCCTGGTTGCTCAAAAGGACCGAAAGTATCTGGAGCTGATTGAAAAAGGAATCCGGCAGCCGATCCAAAAGCAAGTACTGGAAAAGCCGGAACGGAAGGATATCATCTCACCAGAAGCGAAAAAAAATGGGCAGAACCCCCGTGAGCCATATCAATCAAGCTTTAAAAAAGGCAAAAGGCCCCGGAGGTAATGACTCATATGGGAGCAATGATCTATGAAAGTTTTATTGGCTGAAGACGATCGCCGTCTCGCCCGTCTGGTCATAAAAATGCTTGAAGATGAAGGATATCGGCTCGAGTGGTGTGAAGATGGCGAAACCGCTTTGTACCGTGGCCTTGAAGAACCTTTTGATATTATGATTTTAGATTGGATGCTTCCGAAAAAAGACGGAATTGCTGTCTGCCGTGAACTGCGGGAAGAAGGCTATAATGGCGCCATTCTTATGCTTACTGCAAGGAATCAGGTGGATGACCTTGTTCTCGGATTTGAATCGGGTGCCGACGATTATCTGGCAAAACCTTTTGAGTTCAAGGAGCTATTTGCCAGGCTGGCTGCGCTGGGCAGAAGACGGACATTTCAATATGAAGAAAGCTGGATGGAAATCGGGGATTTACGTCTCGATATTCAACGCCATGTGCTAAAGCGAAAAGATGAAACCATACAGCTGACGCCAAAAGAATTTCAGCTTCTTGAGTTGTTTGCCCGCCATAAAAATCAGGTGCTGACACGAGAAGTTATTCTTCAACATGTTTGGGGAGCAGAAAGTGACGTGACGATGAATACACTTGAAGCATTTATCAAATTATTGAGGAAAAAGCTGGATCCTTCCGGCAAGAAAAAATACATTCAAACCGTCAGGGGAATCGGTTACCAAATGGTGAGAGACTGATGCTGCAACAATTGAGACGGAAACTGACATGGAATTACAGCAGCTGGTTCTTTATTACGCTGTTTATTATTTTTGTACTGTTATATTTTTTAGTAAAAGGCATGATGTTTGAGACTGCCAGAGAGGACATCCAGGATATTCTTCATTACGAGCTGAATAAAGACAAGGCTTCAGAGCTCAATGAAGATTCTGTAACACAGGATCAAGGTTCACCCTATTATTCAGTAGTCGTAAAAAACGGATCCGGTAATTCAACAGGAAAAACGAATCAGGCGTTTAACCGATTTGTTCAATCCAAATCATGCTGTTCCCGGAAAGGCAAACTCGCAGAATTAAACGGAAAGAACGGCCATGAGAAACAGCACATCATCTATGCAAGTGCACGTCTGAATGAGAAAACGGTCCTGTATGTCGGAAAAAACATCAGTGGCGTCCATGAAAAGGTGGAGCGCTGGTTTTTCCTGCTTTCCCTTCTGGGTCTGGCGGTCTTTATTTTATCCGTCGTCATGGGAGAACGACTGTCCAGAAAAGCGTTAAAGCCGGTGATTCAGAATATGGAGAGCCAGAAAAAATTTATTGCTGATGCTTCCCATGAACTCCGGACACCCATAAGTATCTTTTCTGCTTCACTTGAAGTATTGGAAAAAGAGGAAAAAAGCAAGATGTCGTCTTTTTCCCAGGAAACGCTCAATGAATTAAAGGAAGAGGTTCATCAGATGAAAAACCTGGTGTCTCATCTCCTGACGCTGGCCAAAGACCAGGAACGGCAAGAAATTCATAAAGATTCTTTCTCGATTAATGAGCTTGCAAGGAAAATGGCCAGTCAATATGAGCGGCTCTCTCAAAGCACACGAACTGTCAAAGTGATTGCCCCTCCTGAAGATCTTATAGTGGAAGCGGACAGGGTGAGAATTAAAGAACTGCTTCAACTATTGCTCGATAACGCGCTTAAATACTCTGACGCGGGTTCTCCAGTTGAAATCAGGCTTAAAGCGCAGGCAAAGAATAATTTGGTGATTGAAATAAGAGACGAAGGAGAAGGCATTCCTTCGGCGGATTTGCCTTATCTGTTTGACCGTTTTTATCGAGTGGACAAGGGAAGGTCCCGGACACAGGGCGGGGCAGGTCTTGGTTTATCGATTGCTAAAGAAATCACCAGTCTATATAGAGGAAGCATAGAGGCCGAAAGCCAGCCGGGCAAAGGCACTACCTTCAGAGTAGAGCTGCCGGTCCTGGCGTAATATATAATGTTTTTTTCAGTTTAATTTCAGTTTCTTTGTGTATGTTAAAAAAAACACAAGGGAGCTGAAATTTTTAATGCTATCTACTCCGCTTCATCCATTGTTAGTTCACTTCCCTATTGCCTTGCTTATCATTGGTGTGATTGTACAGATCATCGCTGTTTGGAAGAAACCATTTTTTGACCGGCTGGCATTATTCCTATTCTCGACCGGCTTTTTGACAGGAATCCTTGCTTATGTGTCAGGAGACGGGGCTGAACACTTTTTAAGAGACCAGGCAGGTCACAGTATTGAGAGTGCGGTTCATATTCATGAAACCTATGCACTGGTCACTCTTTTTATTTTTGGAGCTGTCGTTTTGCTGAAACTGCTCCATATGTTTGGATTCATTAAGCCTCTTTTACCGCTGGTGCTTGTCCTTTCATTAGCCGGTGCGGTTACATTGTCTCTTACAGGGCATTACGGCGGCAAAATGGTATACCATCCGGAATCCATTACTTCTGACTCTTCGCCCGCCAATAAATAAGGGAATGATGGGAAAAAAATAAGACCTAAGAATGGAAAAACTTAAGTGTTGAAATTATTTTTCGGAAGTGGTTTAATATGAAACGCAGAGGGAAATAACATAGTTAGAACTTAAATGAGTCGCCGTAGACGGCGGCTTTTTCTTTTCTTGCGTATGGAAATAATTCGGAAATGGAAGCGTAAGAAGGAAATCCCAGAAATATGAACATTCTTTGAAAAATATGTGATGAAGTCGTGAAATTTAGTTGAAGAACTTATGACAGTTTATAAAAGGGTATCTATTTTTGGTGGGAATTTGGTATTATGTGAACAAAAGCACAATGTTAGTTATTTTGCAGTGAGAAACCTCACACGATGTTGAAAGGAAGGAAGGTGGGCCTAGTGTTTAAGCGGTTTAAACCGTTTTTTGCGTTGGGACTTTTGCTGTCCGTTTTCTTCTTGGGCGGATGCAGCAATTATATAGTTCTTGATCCGAAAGGGCCTGTTGCTGCGCAACAGAAGGATCTTATTCTTTACTCTATTGGGTTTATGGCACTTATTTGCGTTGTGGTTTATGTCTTATTCACAGTCATCGTTATTAAATACCGCGACCGAAAGAACGATGATAACTTTGAACCGGATCATCATGGAAGCAAAAAGCTTGAAACGATCTGGACAGTTATTCCGATTTTGATTATTATCGCTCTTGCTATTCCGACGGTTACATCGATTTATGATCTCGAGAAGGCGCCGGTTTCTGCTTCAGGCGAAAAGAAGGAACCTCTTGTCATTACTGCTACAGCAGTAGACTGGAAATGGATCTTCTCCTATCCGGAGCAGGGCATTGAAACGGTCAACTACATTAATATTCCAAAAGACCGTCCGGTTCAGTTTAAATTGACCTCTGCAGATTCAATGTCTTCATTCTGGGTTCCAGCACTTGGGGGCCAAAAGTACGCGATGCCAGGTATGGAAACGAAATTATACTTACAAGCCGACCATACCGGAACATTCTCCGGCAGAAACTCGAACTTTAATGGTGAAGGATTCACTCACCAGATTTTTGATGTGCATTCTGTTTCACAAAGTGATTTTGACAAATGGGCAAAAGATACGAAGAGCAAGGCGCCTAAGTTGTCTAAAAAACAGTATGATCAGTTAATGCTTCAAGGCGAAGCAAAAAAGATGACATTCTCATCCACACATTTAAAATGGGTAGATCATGCTAAAGATAGAGACTATGCAGTGAAGACCCGTGAACGCTTAGGAGTAGTTCCGCAAAACCCGCACGGTTCAAAAGCGAAAGATGCGAATAATCCGGAACAAGACTCTCATGGGGTATCTCATTCTCATTAATAGAGGAGGCACAAAATTATGAAATGGGATGAATTTTTTGTTACCGGTGACCCGCTGATTTACGGTGCGGACGTTTCCATCGGTTTAACAGTAATCGGAATTCTATTTTATCTGACATATTTTAAAAAATGGCAGTGGCTATGGAGAGAATGGCTTACTACCGTTGACCATAAGAAATTAGGAATTATGTACATCGCTTCCGCAGTGCTCATGCTGTTCCGTGGCGGTGTCGATGCTTTGCTTATGCGTGTGCAGCTTGCTACACCGGATTCCAAGTTTCTGGATGCACAGCACTATAACGAAATTTTCACAACACATGGTACGATCATGATCATTTTCATGGCCATGCCGTTCTTGATTGGACTTATCAACGTTGTTATTCCGCTTCAAATCGGAGCACGTGACGTGGCTTTTCCATATTTGAATGCCGTCAGTTTCTGGACATTCTTTATTGGTGCCATGCTGTTTAACATTTCCTTCGTTATCGGGGGATCACCATCTGCCGGCTGGACCAGCTATATGCCGCTTGCCGGTAATGAATTGAGTCCCGGGCCTGGCCAAAACTACTACTTGCTCGGACTGCAGATCGCGGGGATTGGTACCCTGTTAACGGGTATTAACTTCCTTGTCACGATTCTTAAAATGCGTGCACCTGGTATGACATTGTTCAAAATGCCGATGTTTACCTGGTCAGCATTGATTACTATGATTATCATCGTGTTTGCGTTCCCTATTCTTACTGTGGCGCTTGCGCTTATGACATTTGACCGTTTGTTCGGTGCCCATTTCTTTACCCTTCAAGGGGCTGGAATGGATATGCTTTGGGCCAACCTTTTCTGGTTATGGGGCCATCCGGAAGTATATATTGTTGTCCTTCCTGCTTTTGGTATGTTCTCAGAAATTATCAGTACTTTCTCACGCAAAGTACTTTTCGGTTACAAAGCAATGGTTTGGGCGATGGTTATTATCGCCGGTTACAGCTTCTTGGTTTGGGTTCACCACTTCTTTACCATGGGTCAAGGAGAGCTTGTTAACTCAGTATTCTCCATTACAACAATGATTATTGGTATTCCTACCGGGATCAAGATCTTCAACTGGCTGTTCACGATGTACAAAGGTAAGATTTCCTTTACGACACCAATGCTTTGGTCACTTGGCTTTATCGTAAACTTTGTAATCGGTGGGGTTACAGGCGTCATGCTTGCGATGGCTGCAGCTGACTACCAGTACCATAACACGTACTTCCTGGTTGCCCACTTCCACTATGTATTGATCGCTGGTACCGTATTCTCATGTTTCGCAGGACTTATTTTCTGGTATCCGAAAATGTTTGGTTACAAGCTGAACGAAGCGATAGGAAAATGGGTATTCTGGGTGTTCAACATTGGCTTTAACGTATGTTTCATCCCTCAGTTCATTCTGGGTCTTGACGGAATGCCGCGTCGTGTTTACACATACAGCGCTGCATCCGGCTGGGGGGGCTTAAACATGCTCTCCACTGTTGGTGGATTCTTGATGGGTATCGCGTTCTTGATTCTTGCTTACAATTTTTACTACAGCTTCCGTTATTCAGAACGGGAAAATACGGGCGATTCCTGGGGTCTTGGACGTACACTTGAGTGGGCAACCACTTCTGCCGTACCGCCGCATTATAACTTTGCGGTTACACCGACCGTTACTGCCATGGATCCGTTGATTCAAATGAAACGGGACAAACAAGATGTTAAACCGAAGATTGAGGATATTAAAAAGATTCACATGCCGGACAATTCAGGAGTTCCATTCTTCATGGCTTCCTTCTTCTTTGTCGCAGGATTCGGTTTAGTGTTTGAATGGTATTGGATGGGTATTGTTGGTTTGATCGGTGTGTTTATTACCTTGATCATCCGCTCATTCGATAAAAACGAAGGATATTATGTAAGTGAAGAAGAAATAAAAGAAACTGAACGGTTAACCGTTTAAAGGAGGCGTGAACAATGGCACATGCAGAAGTACACGATCATAACACGCCTTTAGAATATCAGTCAGAGACCGGGCGCTTAAACATCCTCGGTTTCTGGGTTTTCCTTGGGGCGGAGATTGCGTTGTTTTCGACGCTGTTTGCAACATACCTGGTTTTGATGTACAGAACAGCCGACGGCCCTACCCCACATGAGCTTTTTGAATTAAAAGGTGTGTTGATTGAAACTTTCCTTCTACTGACAAGTAGTTTCACGTGCGGTATTGCTATTCACGAAATGCGACGCCGCAATCGAAAAGGTTTATTTATTTGGATGATCATCACATTGGCCTTGGGTGCAGGATTCCTTGGCTATGAGATCTACGAGTTTGTAACCTATGTGCATGAGGGCGCTGCTCTTGGAACGAGCGCATTCTGGTCCGGTTTCTTCGTTATTGTAGGAACACACGGACTGCACGTAACAATGGGTATCGCTTGGATTACCTTAATCTTGATACAGGTGGCAAGACGGGGACTAACACCTCAAACGTCTGCTAAAGTCTTTATTTCAAGTCTTTACTGGCACTTCCTTGACGTGGTGTGGATCTTTATCTTTACCGCCGTGTATTTAACAGGGATGGTGTTGCATAATGGCTAATCCACAAGATTCACTTTCCAGAGAGCATGGCGGAATTCCGTGGAAACACGTGATTGGATATATTTTGTCCATTGTTCTTACAGCACTCGCTCTTTGGGTGACGTTTGAAACCGGATTTTCCACCCGCACCATATTGATTATCATTTTTATCTTTGCCTTTTTGCAAGCGGCTCTTCAGCTTCTCATGTTCATGCATATGACAGAGAGCTCTGAAAAGAACAATACGCTTACGGGCAAGACACAGACAGGAAACATCCTGTTTGCGGCTTTCATCGCGATTGTTATCGTTGCCGGTTCTGTATGGGTTATGGGTGCAGGCCATGCGAAACATGATCACCATAAGATGGAAATGGATCATGATATGAAAATGGATGGCGACATGAAAATGGACCACGGTGATCATAAATAAGAACACAGAAAAGCACCTTGCAGATTCTGCAAGGTGCTTTTTTATATGGTTTTATTTAGACTCACGGTACAATCTGCGTCGTTCACGCTCACGGCGGATAAACGGAATCGCATAGATCCTGAAGGCCGCTACATGGGCGAACACGACGTTTGCAACGAATACAATATTAAATATTAGATGTGCTAAAGGATTTAAATCTCCCATAACGTACAGTCCTACATACAGCCACATGACAGCAATAAATGGAATCTGCCATAAGGCAAGTTTTCTATGATCATGCCATAGGAATAACGGAGTTGCAGTAGCAACGAAAAGATAGACAACATAAACATCCATTATAATCAGCTCCTTAAAATTGTGACAGCGTTTCCAATTGTGTCGAAGTTAGGTCTGTTTTGTGAACAATTTGTTACAGTTAGTATACCACATTTGAAAAAATTTACTACAGAAAAACAAAAAATTGGGACAAAATTTCTATATTTTCCTAAATGGATGGGAAATTCACTGGGACAATCGAGGGATTATTAACCTGTTCAGTCGTTAAAACCATCTGAAATTCCCGCACGTAAAAAAGCATGGCGCCGATACGCCATGCTTTTTCTCTTCATTTTTATCGGATTTGTCCGTCGCCTGTCATGCAGTACTTGGTGGTGGTCAGTGCAGGTAAGCCCATAGGACCGCGAGCATGGAGCTTTTGGGTGGATATACCGATTTCAGCCCCAAAGCCGAGTGCAGAGCCGTCAGTGAAGCGTGTGGACGCGTTATGGTACACAGCTGCTGCATCAACGCGGTTCATGAAATTTGCTGCTGCACGGGCATCTTCTGTAACGATGGCTTCAGAGTGTTTTGTTCCGTAGCGGTCAATATGCTCAACGGCTTCATCAATGCTGTTTACGGTTTTAATCGCAATGGAAAGGCTGAGAAATTCCTCTGCCCATTCTTGTTCAGTAGCAGGAAGGGCCTCGGAGAAAGTAGAAACGATGTGTTCATCACCATGGACCGTAATGCCTTGCTCCTTCAATGCACGTTCGAGTTCCTGCTGATTTGCGTCCAGCCAGTTTCGGTGAACGATCAGTGTCTCTGCAGCATTGCATACGGCAGGACGATCCGTTTTGGCGTTAATCAGGATATTCAGCGCTTTGTTAACATCTGCTGTTTCATCGAAATAAATATGGCAGTTCCCCACTCCGGTCTCCAGAACGGGTACGGTGGCTTCGTTCACTACGGTATTGATGAGTGAACCGCCTCCCCGGGGGATAAGAACATCAATATGTTCCTTCATTGTAAATAGTTCAGCTGAAGCCTTTCTGTCGGTCGTTGCAATGAGCTGAGCCGCATCAGATGGTATCTTTGTTTTGGATAAAGCCTGTTGAATGACGCGGATGATCCCTTTATTGGAATTTAGAGCGCTTGAACCGCCCTTTAATACGATAGCATTTCCTGACTTGAGCGCCAGTCCTGTGGCATCCACCGTGACGTTAGGGCGTGCTTCATAGATCATGCCGATCACGCCGAGTGGAACACGCTTTTGTTCGACTTTCATGCCATTATCGAGTGTCCATTCACTTACAATCTCACCGATTGGATCGTTTTGTCCCGCAACCTGTCTCAGTCCTTCAGCAAAGTCGGCAATTCGTTCTTCTGAAAGGGAAAGACGGTCCATAAAGGCTTGGGTAAAGTCTTTTTCTCTGCCGTTTTGCAGATCTTTTTCGTTTTCTTTTAAAATGAAGGCAGCCTGCCGTTCCAGCTCGTCTGCCAGGATATGCAATGCTTCGTTCTTTTCCTGTTCAGAAAGGCCTGCCAGTGTTTTGGACGCCATTTGCGCAGCCTTTGCCTGTTCTTTTACACTCAAATGGGTTACTTCTTTTTCTAAAATACTCATCAAACGCCTCCTTATGATAGTAGCGGTACAGCTAAACTGGTGTGGCATACAAGATCAGCATTGTTAATAGCTTCCTGAGGACCCACATCAATGATATCTGCAATTTCTTCCTTCGTATGTCCTTTAATCTTGATTAAGTCCTTCGAAGAGTAATTGCTCACGCCAAGTCCAATCTGAATGCCGTCCATATCTTTGATGCGCACCACTGCACCTTTTTTAAAATAACCTTCCACATATTCAATTCCTGTAGGGTACAAACTTTTATGCTCTGTAATCTCAGCTTTTGCTTCATCTGACACCACGATTTCACCTTCTGGACCTGAATGAAACGCGATCCATTGTCTTCTGACATCAAGATTTTCACTGTCCTCCTGCGGTGTGAAATACGTTCCTCTTGCTGTTTCCTGAACCGCATTATAAATAATGTTGGGTTTTGCAGCATCTCCGAGGAACGATGGAATACCGGAAGCCATCGCAATTTTTACAGCGTCAATTTTTGAACGCATGCCGCCTGTTCCTACTTCACTTGCGGAATCGCCGGCAGAGGCCTCAATTTCCGGTGTAATCTCATATACCTCTTCCAATAATCGGGCATCCGGGTTATTTCTTGGATCTTCCGTATACAGACCATCAATATCTGATAAGATCAGAAGCTGGTCGGCATTGACCAGGCCTGATACTTTGGCGGAAAGGGTGTCATTATCTCCGAACTTCAGGCGTTCCACCGTAATCGTGTCATTTTCATTAATGATCGGCACGATGCCGCGGTCCAATAAAACATTTATGGTGTTCCTTGCGTTCGTGTATCGTTTTTTATCAGAAAAATCACTTCGCGTAATCAGGATTTGAGAAGCGGTATATCCGTGAGAAATAAATCTTTCCGAATAGGCTTCCATTAAAAGTCCCTGTCCGATTGAAGCAGCAGCTTGCTTTTCCGGAAGAGATGTCGGTCTTGAAAGACAACCGAGCTTTCGGTATCCGGCAGCCACAGCACCTGAAGAAACGAGCACTACCTCATGTCCGTCATCCTTAAGCATGACAATTTCGTCCACCAGGCGCTCCAGTTTTCTCCGGCTGATTTCACCATGACGGCTTGTTAAGGAACTGGATCCAATTTTTACGACAATGCGTTTATTTTTAATAGTAGATAGACTCAAAAACTTTCACTCCTCATGTGTTCTTTATCCGGTTCAATAAGCAACGGTTACGAGTATAACGAAGCATGAAAATCGATACAACCAATCCCCACGAGAAAGTGTGGATGATCACCATAAAGGGAGGAATATGGAGGATACAGGATTTATTTTCATCATGGGGTGTGAGAGCACGTGAAGGAGGAGGAGGGGATGGATTATGTAAGGATAGAAATCGCGCAAAATGAAAAAATGTGGGTATTTTCGGAAATTTCAAGCAAGCGAAACCGTTGCCGTGAAAGGGTTTTCACTGGTTTTCAAAAATTGAAGCTTTATGAAGGATAAAAAAAGAAACTGCCCCGAAAGACAGCTTCTTTTCATTGAATTTATTTTCCTGACGGTATAACCCGCTTGATGAAAAAGGAGAGAACCAGGGCCACAAAGGCGATTCCTGTTGCGACGATAAAGGCATCGTTAATTCCATCGATCGCTGCCTGCTTTGCGGCTGTGCCGTAGATCACCTGAATCCCCAATGAACTTCCTGCGCTTGAAGGCAGTCCGGCCATCTGGGCAAGTCCCTGGCCCAAAGCACCGATTTTCTCTGAAACGATCGGATTGGAGGTGGTTACGACATTGGCGTAATCAGCGGTATGGAATTCCTGACGGTTGGAAAAGATCGTCACCAGGAAGGCCGTACCGAGTGAACCTGCAACCTGTCTCATCGTGTTGGACGTTGCTGTACCATGGCTGTTTAAGTGCCGCGGCAGCTGGTTCATCCCTGCGGTCATTACGGTCATCATCAAAAACGACATACCAAACATTCGGGACACATACATGAACAAAATATGTCCATAGGTGGTGTCGGTCGAAAGATGGCTGAATTCCCATGTGGTGATTACCGTGATGGTCAACCCGATGATGGCCAGCGGGCGCGCACCGATCCGGTCAAACAACGCTCCGGATATCGGAGACATAATCCCCATAATAATGGCTCCCGGCAATAATAGCAATCCGGACTCCAGTGGGGTAAATCCACGGATGTTCTGCAGATAAATCGGCAGCAGGATCATGGCTGCAAACATTGCCATATTGATGATCATGCTGATGACGGTTGTCAGTGCAAACACATCATATTTAAAGACACGCAAATTCAACATTGGTTTATCGGTGGTAAGCTCCCTCCATGTAAAAGCAGCAAGGGAAATTAACCCGATCATAATGGTAGATAATACGATGGTACTGGTCCAGCCTTCGCTTCCGGCTTCACTAAAGCCGTATAAGAGGGAACCAAAACCAATGGTAGAAAAGAGAAATCCTGCAAAATCGAACTTTGGATTCGATTTTTGAATAACGTCTTTCATCCATGCAAAAGCGATAATCAGGTCAACGACACCAAACGGAATGATGATGTCAAAGAGCAGTCTCCAGGAGTAATGCCCCACAATGTATCCTGAAAGCGTCGGGCCGACAGCGGGTGCAAAAAGCATCGCAATTCCCATGGTCCCCATCGCCTGGCCGCGCTTTTCAATAGGAAACACAGTAAGAAAAACGGTCATCATAAGAGGCATGATAATACCTGCTCCAGCAGCCTGAACCACACGCCCCACCATTAACAAGCCAAACGACGTGGAAATGGAACAAATGACGGCTCCTGCTGTAAACAGAAACATAGCGGCGATGAACAGGGTTCTTGTTCCAAACCTTTCGATCAAATAGGCTGTAATCGGAATACATACCCCGTTCACCAGCATATACCCGGTGGAAACCCATTGAACCGTTGTAGCAGAAACATTCAGGTCATTCATGATGTGGGGAATCGCTACATTGAGCAAGGTTTGGTTCAAAATAGCGATAAAAGCCCCGAGCATCAGTACAGTCAGTATTCGCCCCACTGGAATGGGTTCATCCTGCTTTACTTTTTTAATGGTCTGAAGTGAACTTTCTTCCTGCCGCTTTTCGGCAGCGGACGTCACATATTCGAGAGCAGGTTCAGAGATCGCTGTATCTTCCAGAGTCGCATCAATCAGTTCGTTGGATTCATACGGATGGCCCGAAGCCCGCTCCGAAATATGGTCCTGCTCTTCCCATTGTTTTCTCCGGTTTGCACGGACTGCAATAAAGTTCACTGTCAGCAAAAGAACAATGGATATAAGGACATAGCCTATGATATAAATTGACATCGTCTCACCACCTACTTGTGGATCCGTACGGTTACATTCATTCCAGGAACAATATCAAGGCCAGAATAACTGTCTAACGAAATTTTAACAGGAATAACCTGGGTGACTTTTGTGTAGTTTCCAGTGTTATTTGAGCTTGGCAGCATGGAAAACGTGTTGGCAGTTGCAAGGCCAATCTCTTCCACTTTTCCTGAGAGTGTGTTGTTAGGGAACGAATCGACATACACATCAACGTCTTGGTTTTTTTTCACATCGTCAATATCTGTTTCCTGCACGTTGGCTGTTACCCATAGGTTACCCATGTCATAAGCGTGAGCAAGCGGTGTTCCAGCAGCCACAAAAGAATCCTCCACAGCGGATTGCTGTACGATCGTTCCATGCTTTGGTGCATCAATTTTTACTTTGGACATTCCAGTTGATCCTTGGGAAGGAGCAGCAGTAATGGTTCCAATTTCAGAGCCTTTATTGAACTCTTTGCCCACTTCACCCTTCCAGTCTGTCAGCTTTCCGTTGGCAGGAGCTGCAATGGTTACCTGTTGGCCCGCTATTTGGGCATTATCTGTTTTGATGTAGTTTGCAGATTGGTTGTAATAGTAGTATGCTGCAATGCCACCACCGATTAAAATGATTAAAATAATTACGTTTAAGACCGCTAGACGGCGCATGTTCATGAATGGTTTTCCTCCTTGGTTGTTAAAATCGTCATGATTTGCTGATGAATTCTCAGCAGGTGGTCTTTATCTTCAGGGTCCATTTTTGTGATCTCCATAATCCTCTTTGTGAAAGAAGAATCATCTCCAGTAGCTTCCTGAAGCTTTTGTTCGCCATCCTCCGTTAGTTTCAGGGTAATGGCTCTTCTGTCAGCGGTTGATACTTCCCGTTCCAGCAAACCGTTGGATACCAGCCGGTCAACCACACCGCTCATCGTGCTGTTTGTTAATTTTAAACTGGCTGCAAGCTCCCTCAGGCCAGTGTTTGGTGAACGGTGGATTTTGTACAGCGCTTTTAACTGCACCACCGTCAATCCTGCCCTGTCAGCGTCTTCCTTCATCAGTGAGTATAAGGCTTTTTGTATTCGTATAAAGGAATCCAGCAGCTCATTGTTGAGCAGATTCATTAAACTATCATCCCCACTTTCTCATTTTGTGAACAGTTTGTTTTATTAATAGTTCGCATACCAACTATTTATGAACAAAATATATAATAAATGCTTGCCGATTGAATTGTCAATAAAAAACATTGCATACAAATTTTATTTTGCGCGATTTTTTTCAGGTTAATCTTTTTTTCACTTTTTACAAAGTTTTAACAGCCTGTAACGCTCTCTCCACAACCATCCGTTACACTTAACGTGAATTGACTAAAAAAGGAAAAGGGGGATAACTGTGAAAAGATTTGCGAAGAATCGAATGGGCCGTGTTGCTATGTTTATAAGCGTAATGGGAATCCTGCTTCCAGCTCCGCTTGCCAACGCTCAAGAAGAACCATTTACCACACCAAAAACCAAAGAGGTACAAAAACTGGAGAAGGGTCTTACATATACCAAGTCTGTATATGGGAAGGTGAGCGGCCCCTCTGGCTATATGATCGATGCTGCGTTTACAGAGGACCAGTCTGAAGCCGGACAGCTTTCAAAGGAACTGACGGAAAAAGGCTATAAGGCGACGGTCAAAACGCTGGCGGACCGGGCACAGGATGACCCTGAACACGGAAAACCTCTGGGCTATCTCGTACGAACGGGCCCTTTCCAAAAGGAATCGGCTGCAAAAAGCGAACAAAAGAAATTGGTCTCTGAAGGATACAGCAAATCGAAAGTAGTCTATATCCCTGAAGATGGGGAAGAATCCACAGGCCCATGGGCTGTACGCATTCTGGAGATAAACACCCGCCAATGGAATGGAAGTCTTAAGCCAGTACTGGCTCAAGGTGTCGTTCCCGGCAAGGAAAAGCTAAGTGATATGGCGAAAACCACACATGCTGTGGCGGGAGTCAACGGCGGTTATTTTGTCATGGGACCGCAGGATGGAACAGAAGGGGACTTGGCGGGGGTTTCTGTTATTAATGGAGACCTTATCAGTGAAGCGGTTAAAGGAAGAACCAGCCTGGTACTGAACCGGCAAAAACAAGCCAGCATCGCCTCTGTCAAGACGAAACTGACGATCAAAGGGAACCATGCTACCAGGGCAACGCTCGATGGATTGAACCGGGTTCCGGGGCTTATCCGAGGCTGTGGCGGAATTGGTGACACAGAAACCGTTCTTCCCCGGCATGACTTTACATGTACGGATCCGGATGAATTGATTCAATATACCTCTGCGTTCGGAAACAGGACACCGGAAGGACCAGGAACGGATGTCGTGCTAGATCGCAATGGAAGGGTGCTCGATGTCCGATTTTCACGCGGTACCAGCATACCGTTTGGCGGTTCAGTCATTGCCGGAACTGGAGATTCTGCTGATTGGCTAAAAGAGCATGCGGTAGCTGGAAAGAAGCTTTCAGTAAAAAAGACTGTTACGGCTGATAACAAAACTCTCCCATCGTCCGCGAAATATGGAGTGGTTAACGGCGGTCCAAGGCTGTTAAAGCATGGAAAAGTCTATATTAACGCCACAAAGGAAGGGTTTCATCAGCCCGTTGATCCTGAATTTTACTATCGTTTTGGCGAGCGGAGGAATCCACGAACCATCGCCGGCATCAAACCGAACGGAACTTTGCTTCTGGTGACGGTGGATGGCAAGAATCCCGGATATAGCATCGGGATGACGTTTGAAGAAGAAGCTCGATTAATGAAAGCACTGGGGGCAATGGAAGCAGTGAACCTGGATGGCGGGGGATCCACCACCATGAATGTGAACGGTGAGCTGGTGAATGATCCATCCGACGCAGCGGGTGAACGGCCAATCGGTGATGGCTTACTTTTACTGCCTTCAACCAACCAGTAACATGCAAAAAGGCTGAGCGCCTGGTCTTCGAATGGGGCCATGCGTCAGCCTTTATTTAATGTTGCTTGTTCAGATGCTGTTTCGCCTGTCGGATGAGTTCACTCACCATCCGGCCGCCGATCTGGCCGCCAACCGTTCCGGCCTGCTTGGCCGTCAGCTGTCCGTTGTAATCCTTTTGCATCGGCACATTCATGCCTTTTGCTACTTCATATTTAACCGCGTCGGGCTGGGACGGATCTACAGCATAACCAACTTCTTTCATTACCTTTGCCTTCAGCTGGTCCAGTGCGGGCCTTGATTCAGGTACTAAGGGCGTGCGGCTTCTTCTTGCCATGCATTTTATCCTCCTTACTTGCCGTTCTTGCCTCTAGTTTGCCCGTTTACGGGAAGTTCAACCGGGGTGGATTGGCTGCATATTAGTTGACGCTAGAGACTCGATCGTTTCACTCTCTCACTACAACACAAAGAGCATGTTGTTGTTCAAGAGTTCCAACGACTTCGCTTTTAAACGGTCGCTTCAGCTTTTCTAGCTATGATCCAGCTTCAGCGACCAAAAGCTCGATCGTTTCACTCTCTTACAAAAATACAAAAAGCGTATTTGTGTTCAAGAGTTCCAACGACTTCGCTTTTAAACGGTCGCTTCAGCTTTTCCAACTATGATCCAGCTTCAGCCGCTAGAGACTCGATCGTTTCACTCTCTCACTACAACACAAAGAGCGTGTTGTTGTTCAAGAGTTCCAACGCTTGTCGTCTCTAAACAGCGGCTTCAGCTTTTCTAGCTATGATCCAGCTTCAGCGACCAAAAGCTCGATCGTTTCACTCTCTCACAAAAATACAAAAAGCGTATTTGTGTTCAAGAGTTCCAACGACTTCGCTTTTAAACGGTCGCTTCAGCTTTTCTATTTAAGCATTATTTTTTTAAAATGTGTGATACTTGTTTTATGATAGGGATAATGGATTTAAGATTTCCAAAGAAATGGAGTGAGGTTTTTGGGTACTCAAGAGAATCAGCAGCTTGCTACGTTTGCGGGAGGTTGCTTTTGGTGCATGGTTTCGCCGTTTGAGGAACAGCCGGGCATCATTTCAGTGGTTTCAGGATATACGGGCGGCCACACCGAGAATCCGACGTACGAGGAAGTCTGCTCCGATACGACCGGACATTACGAGGCCGTGCAGATCACTTATGATCCGGATGTTTTTCCATACGAAAAACTGCTGACTCTTTTTTGGCAGCAGATTGATCCGACAGATCCCGGCGGCCAGTTTTATGACCGCGGCGATTCTTACCGCACCGCCATTTTTTATCATACAGAACAGCAGAAGGAACTGGCGGAAGCGTCCAAACAGGAGCTTGCCGAAAGGGGCCGTTTCCAGAAACCGATTGTGACGCCGATTCTTCCGGCATCCACGTTTTACCCAGCAGAGACGTACCATCAGGATTACCATAAAAAGAACCCTGCGCATTACCAACGGTACCGCAAAGGTTCAGGGAGGGAAGATTTTATCAAACAGAATTGGAGCAACAAACCAGACAAAAATGAACTGAAGAAAAAGTTAACACCGATTCAATATGAGGTGACCCAGAACGATGCGACGGAACCTCCGTTTCAGAACCCGTACTGGGATCATAAAGAAGACGGTATTTATGTAGATATTGTCTCAGGAAAACCGCTGTTCACCTCTCTTGACAAGTTTGATTCCAATTGTGGCTGGCCGAGCTTTACGAAGCCTATCCAGCAGTCGGAAGTTGAAGAGAAAAAGGACTTCAGCCATTTTATGGTCCGTACTGAAGTCAGAAGCAAATCGGCCGATTCCCATCTCGGACATGTGTTCAATGACGGACCGCAGGATAAAGGCGGCTTGCGGTATTGCATCAATTCTGCCGCATTGAGGTTCGTCCCGAAAAGCGACCTCGAAAAAGAAGGATATGGAGAGTACCTTTCCTTATTTGAAAAAAGTGAATGACGGGGAGAAACAGGCAGGTGAAAAACTGCCTGTTTTTCTTATGTTAAACCAGGGAAGTCTAGGAAGGCACAGCGGTCCTGAACGGGGGAATGACGATGGATGAAAAACAAAATCTTACTGAAAAAAGGAAAACCGAGCACATTGATATCGCGCTGAACAAAGAGGTGCAAAGCCGAAACGTAACGACCGGATTTGAGAGGTATTCGTTTAAGCATAATGCGCTTCCTGAAATCAATTTCCGTGATATCGATCTTTCCACTGCCTTTATGAAAAAGGGCCGGCGTACCCCGTTCTTAATCAGCTCAATGACAGGGGGCACAGAACGGGCCTACCAGATCAACAGGAGGCTTGCCATGGCTGCCGAGAAAATGGGCTGGGCAATGGGTCTCGGTTCGATGAGAGCAGCGGTGGAGAATGAGGGTGTAGCTTATACATTTAACATACGAAAATATGCACCGACTGTACCGATTATCGCCAATTTGGGGGCCGTCCAGTTCAATTATGGCTACGGCACCAAGGAGTGCCTCCGGGCGGTGGAGATTGCCGAAGCAGATGCACTCGTCCTGCATCTCAACAGTATGCAGGAGGCCTTTCAGCCGGAAGGGGATACCAACTTTTCAGAGTTGCTCCCCAAGATTGAAGAGGTGGCCGCAAGCCTCCCCGTTCCAGTGGGGGTTAAAGAAGTGGGAATGGGCATTGATGGCGAGACCGCCAAAAAATTAAGAGAGGCAGGCATTCAGTTTCTTGATGTGGCGGGAGCAGGGGGAACGTCCTGGATTCAAGTGGAAAAGTACCGTTCAAAGAACAAAATGAGAGAGCAGGCAGCAGAAGCGTTTCAACAATGGGGACTGTCTACCGCCGATGCCTTGATTGAGGTACGAAAAGAAACCGCATTCGAAAATATCATTGCAAGTGGTGGTATGAAAAATGGAGTGGATGCTGCAAAAGCTTTGGTTCTAGGGGCTGATGTGGTTGGATTTGGCCGGTCCTTGCTGCCAGCAGCCGCTGATCAGGACGAGGTCGCTATCATTTCCAAGCTGGAACAGATTGAATTTGAGCTGAGGGCGGCGATGTTCGGAATCGGTGCTGGGACCATTTCTGATCTTAAAGCGACGAACCGGCTTCTTAAGATTGAAAATTAGTTTTTAGCTCCGGAATAAGAATGGAAGAAAGGCTTGTCAAAGGGATTGGGAACTCGGGAAGACCGATATAATACGGGGTGTACTCATAGCTCTGATAATAAATCACAAGATTTTTGGAGGTTAAAAAAAAGCGGTCGTCCTCTTTGACGCTTTCATATGGCTGAATGAGAGGAAACTGGTATTCCTTAAATTTTTTCTTGATGATGGAGGTCAGTCTTGTTTTGTAAAAGCTGTTCGATTTAAATAAATCGCTCAGCTTTTCGATTTTGCCCATATTAACATCCATGGTGATTGAATCCTGGAGGGTTAGGCCGTGTGCGGCTTCTTTCCAGTATGCGTAATTGGTAAAAACGATACTGAGCCACTTTCCCTGATTAAGCTTCACTTCAAAACTCCCTGTCATCTCCTCCAAATTTTTACCCTTGATCCCGTTCTCGGCCATCAGCCCAAAGACCTTATTCTTTATCGTGTTGTTCAGCTTGTTCTGTGTCTCCAAATTGGCAAGATCAATAATCTGAGGGTACTGAACATTTACATTATCGGTGTGGTGCTGTTGAATGAGCAGGTTGGTATAGGGATGGCGTTTTGGTTTTTGCACAGTCATCACCTCAAGCTTTATACATATTTTGAAATGGGGCCATAAGGTTTGAGCTGGCGGAATTCGGGATAGACCGATTCAAATTGAATATAGACAGGAGCTTCCTTGTATTCAGGGTGGGCGTCGAAAAAATAGCGGTCGCCGTATCGGAAAGCTTCAAGAACACGTGGCAACTCCCGCAAAAAGATCTCATTTCGTTGTCTGGCCACTGATTCGGTTGTATTCTCATCTGCAACCAGCACATAACCGTACAGCACTTTTTCGCGATTAAATGTTTTCCATTCGGCATATACTTCATCCCGCATCGGATTTGCGGTATCGTGGGCAAATTCAGGGCCAACCACTAAAAAAAGCTGGGCGGTCGTGTCGGAATGGGTCAGCGTGTAGCGGCGTGGGGATTTGGGGTCTGTCGGTGCGGCGTTTGGGCGGTATTGAACAAAAAGCTTTTTAGGATCAAGCATCTTCATCAATGTTCCTCAATTCCGTTTTTGTTCCAATGTATACAGAGGGAAGCCAAACGGTGAACTATTTCCCTAAAAAAACTTGCTCCAAATAAAAACGCCCCGGAAATGAACCGGAGCGTTACTAATTATGACTGGCTGGGTTCAGCCACTTTCACGAGCTGTTTTCCGAGGTTTTCTCCCTTGAACAAGCCCAGGAATGCATCGATGGTGTTCTCGAAGCCTTCAACGACGTTTTCTTCGTATTTCAACTTTCCTTCTTGCAGCCATTGTCCCAGCTGCTTTGCGCCTTCCCCAAATTGGGAGGCATAGTTGCTGACAATGAATCCCTTGATCAGTGCGCTGTTGATCAGCAGCTGCCCTTGAATGCGTGGACCCACGTCCTGTTTTTCAAGATTATAAAGGGAAATCTGCCCGCACAGCGGAATTCTCGCATATTTGTTCAGCAGGCTGATGACGGCATCCGAGATTTCTCCGCCAACATTGTCAAAATAAACATCTACGCCATCCGGGCATGCTTCTTTCAGTGCCTGGCGGATGTTGCCGGCCTCGCGGTAGTTGACCACGGCGTCAAAGCCCAGTTCATTTTTCAGGTAATTCACTTTTTCTTCTGATCCGGCAATGCCGACGACCCGGGCGCCTTTAATTTTGGCGATTTGGCCGACGGTGCTGCCCACTGCCCCGGCTGCCCCGGATACTACCACGGTTTCCCCTTCCTGCGGGTTACCGATATCAAGCAATCCGAAGTAGGCGGTAAGGCCAGGCATGCCAAGGATGCCAAGATTGGTCGTAATCGGAGCGAGCTCAGGATCAAGCTTGCGTACTTCCTGTTCTCCTGCAGTGGTGTAAAGAGCCCATGGCAGATTGCCGATGACCAGGTCTCCCTCCTCAAATTCGCCTGAGCGGGACTGGACCACTTCGGCAACAATTCCCCCACTGACGGGCTGATTTAATTCAAACGGTGGTACATAGGATTTTGTGTCATTCATTCTTCCCCGCATATAAGGGTCTACAGATAGGTACAACGTTTTAAGCAGTACTTGACCGTTTTGCGGTTCTGGAATCTCGATGTCTTCAAATGTAAAGTTCTCCATGGAAGGCATACCTTTAGGACGGCTTGTTAATAAGATGTGCTGATTTTTTTGTTCTGTCATATCTTCTTCACCAAACCTTTCATCTATTATTATTGCAATGCCTCTTAGCCATCATAAAGGGAAATTTACAGGAAAGCCAATGAATTTGCTTTTTCAAGGGTAAAAGAAGGTTTGCTCCGTTCTGTCAAAGAACTAGTTAAGGATTGTGCAAAAATGAGTAAGAAGGTGGTGGGAAAATGAAGCTGGAATCTTACAGCAATGTAAACGAATTTTATAGAGCTGCAAAACAATTTTTGATGAAGCAGGAAGCAGCCAGCGGCAATATGCTATCCAGCTGCATGAAACAACTAGATAAGCAATCAACTATACATAATCCGCCTTTTCTGTGCTGTGTGAAGGAAGATAAGGATATTCGGCTTGCGGCGTATATGGCGCCCCCAGGTCCTCTGCAGCTATTTGGAGAGGAAGAAGGGGTAGAATCCGTCGTTCACAAGCTGATTGATGAGGACTGGGGCATTGTACGGCTTTCCGCTCCTGCTGCACTGGCCCATACGTTTGCAGAAGAGTGGATTCTTCAAACCGGTAATTCGTACCGCGTGATGTCGAGTATGAAGCTCTATGGAACAGCTAATATTTCATTTCCCTTAAGCTGCGGTGGGGAGCTCCGGAAAGCAACTCCGGAAGACAGGGAAATGACAGGAAGGTGGCTGTATGAGATGGGTATAGAAAACCGCTCATTGCTTACGAAGAATGAAGCATTGGAAAAGGCAAAAGAAATGATAGGGAAAGATAGCATCTATTTATGGGAAAATGAGAAGTCCGAACCTGTCAGTATGGCTGCACTAACCCGGCAGACTCCAAGCACGATGACGATTAATATGGTGTATACTCCGCAGGAACAAAGGAGAAAGGGCTATGCCAGAGCATGTGTAGCGAATCTCAGCAAACGGTTGCTTGAAACAGATATCACTTATTGCACCCTTTATGCCGATGGATCGAATGCCGCTGCGAACGAGTTATACAGCAGCATTGGCTACCAGGAGATTGAACAGTACACAGAGCTGAGTTTCAGCCAAAGATAATCAAAAGGAGAAATGAAGATGGAAGCGATCATTCGAATGAGTAAAAAGGCAGATGCCCCACAGTTAAAGGCGCTCATGCTTGAATATATTGTGGATTTCTACAAGAGCCCGAAGCCGGCTGATCAGAAGCTGGATGACTTGGTTGCTGTTCTATTGGAGAGAGAAAAAGGGCTTCAGTTTGTAGCCGAACAGGATGGAGTTCTTAAGGGATTTGCCACGCTTTATTTTACATACAGCACCACACGGGCAGATAAAATCACGGTTATGAATGACCTCTATGTGGCAGAGGACAGCCGGGGAACCAATGTGGCCACCGGTTTATTTCAAGCCTGCAAGAAGTATACCGGCGAAAACGGGTATGCGGCCATGCTTTGGGAGACCGCACAAGACAACCACAGGGCACAACGATTTTATGAAAAAATGGGCGGGCACAAAGGCGATTTTCTCACGTATTCCATTTAAATCCTTTATATTTGGGACACAATGCTCTTATGTTGATAAAAAGGAGTATTGCCATGGGAGCATATGCAAAGCCAAGGCTTGTGGTCAGCCGGTGTCTGGAGTTCGATAACTGCCGGTATAATGGGGATGTCATCCATCATCCGACCATCCGGAAGCTGATGAAATACGTAGATTTTTTAACGGTTTGCCCTGAAGTGGAAATCGGGCTGGGTACACCGAGAGAAACCATCCGCATCGTTCTGCAGGATGGGGAGCAGCGGTTGGTGCAGCCCAAAACGGAACGGGATGTAACAGCGGATATAGAGCGATTTTCGGATGCATACCTGCAGTCTCTGGAACACATCGATGGTTTTATTTTAAAAAGCCGTTCTCCTTCCTGCGGGCTTAAGGAGGTTAAGCTGTACACCTCAACTGAAAAAGGGCCCGCCGTCGGCTCGAGCAGCGGGCTTTTCGGGGGAAAAGTCCTTAAGAAGTTCGGCCACTTGGCGGTAGAGGATGAAGGCCGGCTGAATAACTTTTTGATCAGAGAACGGTTTTTCACAAAAATTTTTCTGCTTGCCGCCTACAGGGAATTGAAGAAAGAAGGTTCCTTGGAGCGGCTTCATGATTTTCATGAAAACAACAGATATCTGTTCCTGGCTTACAGCCGGCCGACACTGAAGCTGTTAACCCGCATCTTAAAAAACAAGGACCAGCATGCGCAGGATGAACTTTTTTCACTGTATGAAAAAGGGCTGCAGCGCCTATTTCTACGGACCGCACGATATGATTCAAGCTTGAATGCTGCAAGAGAAATGGTTAAAACCTTTGAAGTGCAATTGAATGAGAGGGAAAAATCACATTTCCTTGAAATGATGGAAAAGGTGGAAGAGAAAAAAGAGCCTTTTTCCAGTGTACTGGCCATGCTGAAATCTTGGGCGTACCGTTTTGAAAACGAAGAGCTGCTTCGTCAGAGCTGGTTTCAGCCATACCCTGAGGATCTGCTTGAAATCTCGGATTCCGGTAAAGGAAGAGATTATTAAAGGGCCAACCGCCTTTATTGACATGGTATAGTTGTAGAAGACTATACAAAGAGGTGGACGAGCATGTTTTTACATAAAGGAGAAGTGTTATTTCGGCAAGGGGAAAGTGGTCCGCTTTTTGAACTGAAAAGCGGGCTTCTTAAGGTGGTCCGTGTCCATGAGGATGGAACCGCATCTTTGCTTAATTTAATTCTGCCTGGAGAAGTGATTCCCCATCATTCTTTGATCAGCCAGAAGGATTATCATGGAACTGCCATTGCCCTGCTTCCGGCTGAAGTAGAAGTGATTCCGGAAAAGCAGTGGTACAGGGGGCTCTCGGAAAACCCTGAAAAGTACCGGGAAGTGGCGCTTCTGCTGCAAACCAGGCTTCGGATGATGCAGCAGCGCATCGATCAGCTGACGGCGGTTTCAACAAAGGATCGTGTCCTGCTGCTCGAAAGCTGGTTTCAGCAATACTTTCCTGATCTATCGGTGAAGGATGTACTGACGCAAGAGGAAATCGGGCAGTTTGTCGGCCTGCGCAGGGAAACGGTAAACCGGATACTCCGTCACCTTTAAGTCATTATGAAAAAAATCACATAATGTTTTTCCTATATTTTCTTATTTCCTGTCCACACTAATGATGTATCACCCAATAAAAGGAGGATGAACATCATGAAACGTGTGATAATGCTGGCTGCAGCTTTCTGTTTTGGTATCGGTATTTTTGCCGGAGCCCTGGCCGCACATGCTCAAGGTACAAACAGCGAACAGCCTCACCATATGCACAGAGATCATATGTGGAAGCAGCTTGCACCCTACAAGAACAAGCTGCATGAGAAAAACCAGTTGAAGGCGGAGTATTACGGGCTGAAAAAAGAAGCGTTGCTGAAAAAGGATACTCTTTTACAGCTTCATTCAGGAAATCAGCCGGGAAGCTGGCACAAAAATCCGAAAATGAAGCAATATCATCAAAGCATGAGAAAGCTTCATATGGAAATGAAATCGCTCAAGGATAAGGAAAAGGCAGAAAAGAAAAATCTGAAAGCTGCTCTTAAAGCGAAGGATAAAGCAAAAATCGGTTTTCATTTAGACCAGATGCTGCTCATCCAAAAACAAATCAATCATAAGCTGGCCGAGCGAAATAAGATGCTGGACACCATGATCAAAGAAATGAAAAAATAGTAAGAGACCAAAAGGCAGGGCAGCGTCCCTGTCTTTTGCATTGGCTGGAGCGGAGGGAGAAAAAAGATGAAGAATATCTATAGTGACGATTTATATGGGGAATTTGAATTGGAAGACGTATTGTGCCGGTTGATTGAATCGGCTCCCATTCAGCGACTGAAGGGGGTACTGCAGGGCGGAGCAAGCTATTTGGTCTGTCCGGAGTGGAATGTTACCCGGTATGAACATTCCCTTGGAGTCATGCTCCTGATCCGACGGCTCGGTGGAAGCCTTGAAGAACAAATTGCCGGCCTGCTTCATGATGTATCCCATACGGCCTTTTCACATGTGGTGGATACGGTACTGAAACGGTCGGAAGAGGATTATCACGAAGAAATCTTTCACACGGTCATTGAGGATTCAGAAATTCCATCCCTATTGCAAGACTATGGCTACAGTACTGATCTATTGAACGGCGATTTTTTTATTATGGAACAGAATCTTCCCGACCTCTGTGCCGACCGGATTGACTATACACTCAGAGATATGTACCAGCAAGGGAAAATTACGAAGGATGAGACCCTGGCGTTTCTTCGATCCTTGAGCGTTCATGAAGGAAAACTGTATGTACGGTCACTGGAGGATGCCCGCTGGTTTGTGGAAACCTACTATAAAGAAGTGATTGAGTACTTTCTTCATCCCCTGAACGTGTACAGCTATGAGGCTCTTTCCTCCATTTTGAAAAGAGCTCTTGAATGCAAGATCATTACCATGCCGGACTTTTTACTGGATGACGCTGGTTTGCTGCAAAAAGTACAGAAGCATGGGGATGAGGAGATTCAAAGAGCGGTAAATGAGCTGATGAACTTTTCAGGTGAACTGGAGGAAACGGAAGATGACTATGAGATCCACAGAATCAGCAAGCTCCGGTTGATTGATCCTCTTGTCATGCAGGATGGACGGTTGGGGCGGGCATCCGTTCTGTCGGAGGAAATCCGTTTGATGAATCAAGCAGCGCGCGAAAGGGCAACAAAAGGAGTTTATCTCAGAGTGAAGGTTATTTAGTGCAAGATTTGTTGTTTTGAGAGAGCTGGAAGAAGGAGCTGGGGTGGTTACTTGCGGTTCGGCAAAGAATACTTGCATATTACGTCATTTTCATAAATTCAAAAAAAGCGAAGCCCCGACTCAGGCTTCGCTTTTTTCTGTCTTAAATTTAAAGCTTCTTGCAATATAAATAACGGGAGTCGAAGCTGCCGATACAATAAATTTAAGTAAATAGGTGGTAATGAAGATTTCAAACCATACATTCCACTCGTACACGCCGGCAAAGGCGATGGTACAAAATACGAGAGAATCGATCAGCTGGCTCAGCAGCGTGCTTCCGTTGTTCCGGATCCAGAGCTGTCCGTATCCGGGAAAGGCCGCCTTCAGCATGGAATACAGTCGCACATCAATAAACTGGCTGATCAGATAGGCAGCAAGGCTGGCAGCAGCAAGACGAGGCATCAACCCGAACAGTGTTTCCATCGGCGTTTGAGCAATATCGCTCTGTGCCGGTTCAAAAAACAAGGTCATCTGCATGATGATCGTCGTCATGATAAGGGTGAAAAATCCAAACCAAACCGCTTTTTTGGCTTCTTTCTGACCGTACTTTTCATTCAGCAAGTCGGTAGAAAGGTATATTGTGGAATACATAGTATTACCGAGTGTCATCACCAAACCTAACATTTCTATCGTTTTGACGACCTGAATGTTGGCCAAAATGGTGGCTGCACCTACCCAGACATATAAACCCTGCTTTCCGAACACTCGGTAACAGGTTAAAAATAATATAAAGTTCACGAGGGCGAACAAAATGCCATAGTAAACGTTAAACACATTAATAACCTCCTAGTTTTGATACAGCGGGAGTTCTCGAACCGCATAGTATTTAGTTTTTGCACAAGGCTTTATTATAGGAGAAACCAAACAAGAAAGCAATGGTGACGCTGATTTCGACAAATTATTTACCGGGAAATATAATCCTTAACAAAAAAACACCCTCCCCTCTTGGACAAAAGAAGGAAGGGTGTTTCAATTATTCATCAGATTGCCTGGAATGCTTTTTCAAGTGCTGATTCTGCAGAAAGATATTCGTATCCAAGATCTTTAGCTACTGCTTCATACGTGATATGGCCGCCAGCAACGTTTAGACCCAACTTCAATGCCGGATTTGAAAGAACTGCCTCATTCACGCCTTTGTTTGCGATTTGAAGGGCGTAAGGAACAGTCACGTTTGTTAGTGCAATCGTAGAAGTACGGGGCACTGCACCAGGCATGTTGGCCACTGCATAGTGAACCACGCCATGCTTCACATACGTTGGGTTATCGTGAGTCGTGATATGGTCGACCGTTTCAAAGATTCCGCCCTGGTCAATCGCCACGTCCACGATGACAGATCCTGGTTTCATGGACTTGATCATTTCTTCGGTTACAAGCTTAGGCGCTTTTGCTCCCGGAATGAGTACGGCACCGATTACGAGGTCAGACTCGGCCACTGCATCTGCGATGTTCAGCGGGCTGGACATCAAGGTTTGTACGCTCTTTCCAAAAATATCCTCAAGCTGACGGAGACGGTCAGGGTTCAAGTCGATGATGGTTACGTCTGCACCAAGTCCTGCCGCTACTTTAGCTGCGTTTGTTCCAACGACACCGCCGCCGATGACGGTAACTTTCCCGCGTTTTACTCCTGGTACGCCGCCAAGCAAAATTCCTTTTCCACCTTTTGGTTTTTCAAGGAATTGCGCTCCGATTTGAGCGGACATGCGTCCAGCAACTTCACTCATTGGAGTCAGCAATGGAAGTGTGCGATTGTGTTCCACTGTTTCATAGGCGATGGCTGTCACACCGCTTTCGGTAAGAGCAGCTGCAAGCTCAGGCTCGGCTGCAAGGTGAAGATAGGTGAAAAGAATCAATCCGGAGCGGAAATACTTGTACTCGGAAGCAAGTGGTTCTTTTACCTTCATGATCATATCGGATTTCGCCCAGACATCTGCAGCACTGTCGATCATTGTAGCGCCGGCTGAAGCATAATCTTCGTTCGGAAAGCCGCTTCCTTCACCTGCGTTCGTTTCTACCAATACTTCATGTCCTGCTTTTATTAATGGCACAACACCCGCAGGCGTCAAAGCTACGCGATTCTCGTTGTTTTTAATCTCGGTAGGTACACCAATAATCATTGTAAATCCTCCTTGCGCCGTCAAAATGATGGCGTTTTCATTTCTGTGTTTTCAGTATAATCCTTTCTTTTTAAAATTTCTTTGTGGGGAAAAGAAAAAAGAAAGAGAAGCATTTGTGAAATTTCACAAATGCTTCTCAAGAAAAAAGACGCTGTATTTGTAAGTCCAGATAAAGCATCGTTTTCTGGTTCGTATTTTTATAATCAATCTGCCCAACCTCGGCAATACGTTTCAGCCGGTAGGTCAGGGTATTTAAGTGGATGTGCAGCACCGCTGCGGTCTGATGAGCATTGGAGCCGGCTGAAAGATAGGTGTCGAGCGTTTGGTACAAATCTGTCTTGTGGAGCCGGTCATATTCCTGCAATTTGGCAAGTGAGGGATTGTGATAGCGGCTCGCCTGCTGCTGTTCATGGATCACGTCGAGAAATTGATAGATGCCAAGGCTTTCATAGCCAAAAAGGTCTTCTACCCCCTCTGAAAACCGGTCTTTGATCTTGATGACCTGCTGAGCTTCCTTAAAGCTTTTTTCAGTAAGCTGATAGGCATTGTAGACACCACCAAACCCGGCAGTAATCCCCTTGACACCGAATCGTTCAGCCATCTGCTGGGTAAAGGAGCGGATAAATTCCTGCAGGATGTCGCGCAGATCCTCTTTTCGTGACGAGGTCACAAGCATGATCATCTGGTTTTCATCTGCTGCTGTCAGCTGTGCCTTTACGCTTTGGTTTACCGAAGTAATATAGCTTACGTTTTTCCCAAAGGCAGCATCAATTTCCTGAGGGAATTGAAAAATAAGGACAGAGACGGGTGAACATGGCATGATTCCAAGATCTCTCAAACTGTCAAGAATCGCTTCTTCACTATTCATATGCCCGGTTAACAGCTTCCAAAAGAACTCTTGAAGGCTCTCCTGTTTTCTTCTTGAACCTGTATAATGCTGCAGCAGCTGGTTCTTTGCTGATTGTGCCGCCTTCTTTAACAGTTTCAAATCTTCCTCCGCCAAGTGACGGTCGACTTCAAGCGCCCATATGTAGCCGAGAACTTCCTCGTTTTTGCGTATCGAAACCGCTACACGGTCGCCTAGTCCCACCTTTGAAATGGATGAGACACGAAGAGGTTCATCGCTGGACTGCAGACGGGGAATTACTCCATCCCTCCAAAGGCTGTTAATGACTTTTTCCGGTACACGTCGACCGATAATGGTGGCAATCCGTGCGGGGTCTGTGCTGTCTTCATGCGTGCTGTAAGCCAGCAAACGGTGATTGGCATCCTCAATGGTAACCGGGCAGTGAAGAACCTCACTGATAGTATCTGCCAGGTTCTCCAGACTTCCAAATGTCCCCTTGAACGGATCTTGTGGATGAGAAAAAGAGTTCATACGCTACGCTCCTGTAAAAGTACTGTTATCTCTATGATAAAACACCTATTGCTAAAGAAACTAGCTTTTTTATTATTTACCAAAGGATTCACTCCCAACAGCTTCTTCAAAAAAGGAAAAAGCGGGCGTTTTGTTGAATTCAGGACAGGTAGAGAAAGGGGAAGATCATATGAAATTTAGTCAGTTTGAGTATAAACGCCCTGATATGAACCAACTTCAACAGGATTTTCAGGAAAGGCTGAAAAGGTTTGAGTCAGCCCCGTCTTTTGAGGTCCAGGATCAGATATTAACAGAGCTGGTATCGCTGCGTAACCATTTTGAAAGCATGCAAAATATCGTACATATTCGTTACACGAGTAATACAGAAGATGCCTTTTATAAACAAGAACATGATTTTATGGATGAAAATGGCCCGCTTTATCAGGGGATGGTCAGCGACTTCTTCCGTGCACTCGTTAAGTCGAAATATCGAAAAGAACTGGAAAGCCACTGGGGCAAGCATTTATTCAACCTTGCGGATACAGAATTGAAGACGTATTCTCCTGAAGTGCTGGAGGATTTGAAACAGGAGAACCGGTTAAAAAGCCAGTATGTGAAGCTGCTTTCTTCTGCTCAAATCGAGTTTCAGGGAAAGAAAAGAACACTTGTCCAATTGATGCCGTTCACCCAATCTCCGGACAGAAACATAAGAAAGCAGGCGGTAAGTGCGCATTTCGGCTTTTTTAATGATCACAGAGAAGAACTCGACAGGATATACGATGACATGGTGAAGCTGCGTACCTCCATCGCCAAAAAGCTCGGGTTTTCAAACTTTGTGGAACTGGCTTATAACCGGCTGAACCGGACCGATTATAACAAAAATATGGTTAAGGTTTTCCGCGATCAGGTGAAAGAACAAATTGTTCCGTTCTGTAACAATCTGCGTGAGAAACAGCGGGTACGCATCGGTGTGGATTCGCTGAAATTTTATGATGAATCCTTCAGCTTTCCAGAGGGCAATCCGAAGCCAAAGGGAGATGCGGAGTGGATTGTGGCTCAGGGGGCAAAGGTATTCAAGGAGCTGTCTCCCGAAACAGATGAGTTCTATACGTTTATGGTGGAAAATGAACTGCTCGACCTGGTCGCGAAGGAAGGAAAGGCACCAGGTGGGTATTGCACGTATATCAGCGAATATCAATCTCCGTTCATTTTTACAAATTTCAATGGCTCCCAGGGTGATGTGCGGGTATTGATGCATGAAGCGGGTCACGCCTTTCAGGTTTATACGAGCAGGGGCTACGAGGTGCCGGAATACCAGTTTCCTACGCTCGAGGCCTGTGAGATTCATTCCATGAGCATGGAGCTGATCACCTATCCGTGGATGGACCGTTTCTTTGGTGAGGATACCGACCGGTTTTTGTATGACCATCTGGCGGCCGCTGTGAAATTTATTCCTTACGGCGTGGCCGTGGATGAGTTTCAGCATTTTGTGTATGAGAATCCGGACGTTTCGCCGCAGGAGAGGAAACAGGAATGGCGCCGGCTGGAGAAGAAGTATTTGCCGCACCGGGATCATGACGGTATACCATTCTTGGAAGAAGGCGGATATTGGCAGATGCAGACGCACATCTACAGGACCCCGTTTTATTACATTGACTACACGCTGGCACAGGTATGTGCTCTTCAGCTCTGGAAGCGCTCGAGGGAAAATCATAAAGCTGCCTGGCAGGATTACCTGGAGCTTTGTGAACAGGGTGGCAGCCTGCCGTTTACCGAGCTCGTCAATATCGCTGGGCTAATGTCTCCGTTTGAAGAAGGCTGTGTTGAATCGGTCATGAGTGAAGTGAGAAAATGGGAAGCACAGATCGATGACAAAACGTTTTTGCAAAAAACATAGTGATAGAGAACACCCCCCCCCCCGGCCTTTTTGAAGCCGGGGGTGTTTTATGAAAGGGCTTAGGATTGACATCCATCACAGTGAAATTTGTAGTTTTTTTGACAGATGGTCCAAACCCCCTGTTTCAAGGGGGAGTTAGCTTGGGGTTTATTGTCTACAATGGTAGAATAAGAAGCGACAGTAGATGATTTGAGGAGGACCAAGCTATGAGCGACCATTCGAATTCTGAAGTGAAACAGAGAAACTATACGCCTCTTGTGATCGGGCTTTCAATAGCGATTAACGTTCTTGTTGTTATTTTATTTTTCCTGCCGGCCTACAACGGCCACGTGGCATTTGATGTTCATTTACTGCCGCGCCTGAATGCGATTTTTAACAGCTTTACTTTTGTGTTCTTGCTTGCAGCATTGTTTTTTATCTTAAGAAAGAACATTACGATGCACAAGCGGTTTATTTACGCAGCGTTTACGACCACTTTTTTATTTTTACTCTCGTATGTGACGTATCATTATTTGTCAGAGTCCACAAGCTACGGTGGAGAAGGGCCATTACGGTACATTTACTTCTTTATTCTGATCACTCACATTATCCTTGCTGCATTGATTGTCCCGCTTGCCTTGTTTACACTCGCCCGCGGACTGAATATGCAGGTGGCCAAGCATAAGAAAATCGCCAGATGGACCATGCCGCTTTGGCTGTATGTCAGCTTAACCGGTGTTATTGTTTATTTGATGATCTCCCCGTATTATTAAGAAGCAGGAAACGTTCCTGCTTCTTTTTTACATAAAAAGAACCGAATAGCTTTGAGGCAAACGGGTAGTAATAAGAATGAATCCGAAACAAGGAGGAATACGATATGAGCAATCAGCAAAAACTGGAAGATGCGATACTGTATATCAAGGACAGTACGACTTACAGCGAGGACAACATCCGCCTCGTATTGAAAGAGGAAGGTCATTATTTTGAATTGCAGAATGCAGATGTCGACATGGATGAGCTTGTTGATTATCTGACCAGAAAGACTAACCTCACTGAGCTGGAAGTGAACGATATTTTGGAAAAAGAACTTGAATATTTCGAGGAAACCGAAGAGTAAAACCATAACAGCCCGGCAGGCGAACCTGTCCGGGCTGCTTTTTTATGAAATATCAATAAGCTATGCCAACACGGGAATGAAGAAATTCTTCAGAAGATAGCTGCTTATAAGCGAATTGAGCTGTATCTCCTGTGCTGATCTGCTTTCCTTCTAGAGGCAAAAAATCCTTTTCTGTCCGGTAACGGCCGGTTGGCGGCCCGTCTGGCAAATACGTGGGACAAACGATGGTCCAATCCAGGGACGACTCCTTGATGGCAAGGTACGCATCATGATGCTCGCGGGCGGCACGGGTCAATTTCCGTTTGGACTCACTGGATTGATAGCGAAGCAAACCAGGATCCGTACGGCTGTTCAGAATCCCTGCTGTACCAATTGTCAGCAGGCGCTTGATGCAGCGGTCTTGCATCGCCTTGATCACCAATGGAACAGCTTCCGTAAGAACGGTCCCGCCATCGGAACTGAGCGTGCTGACTACGGCGTCACATCCCTCGATGGCCTGTTCGATGTCTTCTTTCACGGTTGCATCTCCCCTGTACACTTGAAACGCGTTCATACCGGACGGAAGTTTTTCCGGGGTTCTCGCCAGAACATTCACCTGATGTCCATCCTTGGCGGCAAGGCGGGCGATTTCGTTTCCGACACGGCCGGTCGCCCCAAGTAATAATAATTTCAATGCGTTCTCCCCCTGTTTTGTTCTCTACCATTAACCATACTTGATGTGAGCTTTGTTTAGCAAAAGATTAGTATGTTATCTGTATATTCTCTATAATGAAACCAAGATAATAGAAGGAGGATGAAGCATGAGCGAGAAAAAGACAGTTGGTTTTGTGGGAACAGGCGTCATGGGGAAAAGCATGGCCGCCCATCTGCTAAAGGCAGGACATCCGGTACATATTTATACGAGAACAAAGGAAAAAGCGGAAGACTTGATCAAGCAGGGGGCACAGTGGAAGGAGACGGTTGCGGAAGTTGCGCAAACCTCTCAGGTTGTCATTTCCATGGTAGGCTATCCTTCGGATGTGGAAGAGGTGTATTTTGGGGAAAAGGGCATTCTCGAAAACGCTGAAGAAGGCACCTATTTGATTGACATGACGACCTCCAGCCCCTTGCTTGCACAGAAAATCGATGCCCGTGCGAAGGAATTAAACCTACATGCGCTGGATGCCCCGGTATCAGGTGGGGATGTAGGAGCCCGGGAAGCAAGGCTTTCCATCATGGTCGGAGGAGAAAAGGAAGATTTTGAAGCGGTTCTTCCTGTTTTTGAGTTAATGGGGCAAAATATCGTTTATCAGGGAAAAGCGGGTGCGGGCCAGCATACAAAAATGTGCAACCAAATCGCCATCGCATCGGGCATGATTGGTGTTTGCGAAGCTGTCATTTACGCCGAAAAAGCCGGTTTGGATCCAAACACAGTATTGAAAAGCATTGAATCTGGAGCAGCAGGAAGCTGGTCACTTTCCAATTTGGCCCCGCGGATCATCAAAGGAAACTTTGAACCTGGATTTTACGTGAAACATTTTATTAAAGATATGAAGATTGCGCTCGAATCAGCAGGTGAGATGGGGATTTTGACACCCGGATTGCAGCTGGCCAAGGATTTGTACGAGGAGCTGGCCGAAATGGGCGAAGAGAACAGCGGCACTCATGCCCTGTATAAACGCTTAAAGGCCTGAATGGTAAACAGAAGGAGGTGATCGTATGCAGCGTCTTATCTATGAAAGTGCATGGGACAAGACCATCGCAGCACAAGATCGGAAAATGATCGAGGAAATCTTTAATGAGACGTTAGAGGAGAACGGACTAAACGTTACGTTCCCGCTCATACGCTCCGCATTGAACCATAAAGGAGATCTTCTCGTTACGTGCCTCATTCATAACTTTGGCAGCGAACCGTTCTTCATCGAAGATACAGAGCTAACGTATAAGGAAGACGGTGCGTTGATCGCGGAAATGGCATTTACCACTCCGCAGGTTCAACTGCCTCCCCAAACCAGCATGCCCTGGACCTTTATATTTCCTAAAGCCTTGATTCATAAGGAACCTGCTCATACTGGCGGCAAGCTGGATTTTAAATAGAAAAGGGGATGCCTGAAAGTCAAAAATTGACCTACAGGGATCCCCTTTTTGCGTAAAAAAGCTTAGTGGAAGGTGCGAGATCCTCGAAAATGAACACCGCATTTTCTTCGTGCGATGTATCGCTGCCGAAGCCTTCCTTGTCCTGCGGGACTAGCGTGACAGGTGAGACTAAGGAGGTGCTAGCACCGGTACCGCAGGCGCTTGCGCCAGAAGGTAGGCGTTCACGCCGGTAAGGTAGGCGTTCACGCCGGTAAGGTAGGCGTTCACGCCGGTAAGGTAGGCGTTCACGCCGGTAAGGCTCACCGCACGCCCCGCGAAATTAGGCGCTCGCGCCGGTAAGGTAGGCGTTCACGCCGGTAAAAGCGAGCGGCCTGGAACGAAAATCAACGGCTTCCAGACTTCTTAGACAGCCCGATTTTTATCGATAGTTAATGAACTGTACATCAATCGGCAAATCTGCCTGGCGGATGGCCGAGATGATCTGCTGAAGATCGTCCCGGCTTTTGCCCGATACCCGCACTTGGTCATCCTGGACCTGGCTTTTTACCTTAACACCGGAATTTTTGATGATCGTGTTGATCTTTTTGGCATTATCTTTGTCAATGCCCTGTACAAGCTTGGCACGCTGGCGCACCGTTCCACCTGACGCCTGCTCGATTTTGGAATAATCCAGGTTTTTAATGGGAACTTCACGCTTGATCAGTTTGCTGATCAATACGTCCTTCAACTGCTCCATTTTGTATTCATCATCGGAAACCAGTGTGAGCTCCTCGCTGCTTTTGTCCAGGGAAATGTCACTTTTGCTTCCCTTAAAATCATAGCGGTTTTTAATTTCTTTCATCGCGATGTTAATCGCATTGTCCACCTCGGAAAGGTCAACCTTTGAAACAATGTCAAATGAGCTTTCTTTACTCAATCGATCCGCCTCCTTTATGTAATCTATCAATCTTCTATACTCATATTATATTAGCTGACCATAGTTTTGACAAAATCCTGTAAAAATATAATGGGGGCCCTTGCGATAATGATGAATCCTATCAAAAGAGACCAACTTACGAGTGGATTGTCTAGGGCGAAAAGGTTATCCGAGTGAATCCTCAATAAAACAAAAAGGAGGCAGACTTCATGAAAGAAGTCCGCCTCTTTTACCTATGATTAAACCCAAGTATCCAAGTTGTTTTCACCTTTAACGAGTACAAGCACTTTTCCCTGATCAAGCTTCTTTTCGTATTCATCGGCTTCCAAAGAGCTTAAGCCGATCTCTTCTAATTTACTGCGAAGCTCATCTCCACGTTTTCGGAAGACATTTTTAATGGCAGTTCCGAGTCCTTGTTCAGGAGTACCAATGGTGTTGGCATCTGCTGCATCAGCGATCGCCCTGGTATCATCCTTTTCATGAGCAAGTACATAGACGTCTTCCTGGTCAATTCCTCTTGTTTCAAGTTCCTGAACAGCAGTAATGACTTCCTGGTCTGTTGTAAATTCACGTACTAATGGTTTTGCCATGGGTAAAATACCTCCTTATAATTCGTTACAGTTGTTCAATACACGTTTTCCGGATGTGATAAACATGGAAGAATCCTCCTTGGTGTTTGAGTCGCCTTTGTTTAGGGGAAAATAATGCATATAAAACAGTAAAGAAAGGATGAGAGACAAATGTTATGGACCATTATTGGAATACTGATCCTGCTTTGGATATTAGGCCTTGTATTCAAAATTGCGGGCGGCCTTATTCATATTCTCCTGATCGCAGCGGTTATCGTTCTGATCTTTAAATTCATCAAAGGACGAGCAACGAGACATTAGTGACAAAATTTAACAAATAATAATCAAAAAGAAACTGCCGGCCTATTCAGCCGGCAGTTTTTTAGTGCCATTTTCTTTGTTTAAAAGTGAACGATAAAACAAAACATAGGTGAAACGTACCGATTTACTTAGGTGTTTTTCCTTATTTTTTACAAAAAATTAACACATTTACCTTTATTTTATCAATAAAGTCTTTTATTTTTATTTTCAAAATATATAATGAGATTGGCAGCAAAATAACTAAAAGACTTTAGGGGGATACATATGGGGAAAAAGTCCTTTTCAGCAATGGGGCGCACATTACTGGCATCAACGATGGCATTATCTGTGCTGGCCTCGCCGTTAACGTTTGATTCAGTGCAGGCAGCAGCCAAAAGCCAAAAGCAAAGCAAAACGGAAGCCGTTCAGCTAAGAATTTTAGGAACCACGGATATTCACACCCACATCGCCAATTACGATTACTATAAAGATGCTGAAACCGAAGAGTTCGGCTTGGCCAAAACCGCGACTCTGATCAAGAAGGCAAGAAGCGAATCCAAAAACAGTATGCTTTTTGACAACGGAGACCTGATTCAGGGTAACCCTCTTGGCGATTACAAAGCAAAGGTTGACAAGCTGAAACCCGGAGAGGTGCACCCGGTCTACAAAGCGATGAAGCTTTTGGATTATGATGCTGCAACGGTTGGAAACCACGAATTCAACTATGGACTTGACTATCTTCAGGAAGTCCTTAATGATGCTCCGTTTCCTTATGTAAATGCCAATGTCTATAAAGATGACCATGACAAGAATCCCAACAACGATAAAAACTATTTCAAACCCTATAAAATCATCAAGAAAAAAGTCACCGACCAGCACGGAAGAAAACAAGTCATTAAGGTAGGCGTAATCGGTGCTGTTGCTCCGCAGATTACTTTGTGGGACAAGGCTAACCTTGATGGAAAAGTCATCACAAAGGATATAGTGGACAGCGTCAAAGCCAATATTCCTAAAATGAAAAAAGACGGTGCCGACCTCATAGTGGTTCTGGCCCACTCCGGAATCGGCGATGCCGACCGAAAGCAAATGGAAGAGGATGCGGCTTATGATCTGACAAAGGTCAAAGGCATCGATGCCATTATTTCGGGTCACAACCATAAAACCTTCCCAGGTGATTTTGCAGACCTACCAGGGGTGGATGAGAAGAACGGAACCATTAACGGCAAGCCTGTCATCATGCCTGGTAACTGGGGCAACCAGCTTGGCGTAATGGATCTCAGTCTTGTTAAGGCTAAAGGAAAGTGGATGGTTGCCAGAGCGAAGACGCAGCTTAGAGCAGTCTACGACAAAAATACGAAGAAAAGTCTTGCGAAAACCGATGAAAGCATCATAAGGGCGATCAAAAAGGACCATCAGGGAACGATTGATTATGTCCGCCAGCCAGTCGGACAAACGACGGCAGACATTAACAGCTACTTTGCACTCGTACAAGATGATCCATCGATTCAAATCGTAACCAACGCGCAAAAGTGGTACGTTGAAAAGCAATTAAAAGGAACAAAGGATGAAGGCCTTCCAGTTCTTTCTGCAGGAGCGCCATTTAAAGCAGGCGGCCGAAACGGAGCCAGCTATTATACCAATATTCCAAAAGGAACCATTGCGATTAAAAACGTTTCTGACTTGTATTTGTATCCGAATACGGTTGCGACCGTTAAGGTAAAAGGATCAGACGTAAAAGAATGGCTTGAAATGTCTGCGGGACAGTTCAATACCATTGATGCATCCAAAAAAGAGGAACAACAGCTTGTTAACAATGATTTCCCAACCTACAATTTTGATGTCATTGATGGCGTAACTTATGATATCGATGTGACACAGCCGGCGAGATATGATAAAGACGGAAATGTCATTCATGGAGACAGCAGCCGTATCAAAAATCTTCAGTACAACGGCAAACCAATCGACAACAACCAGGAATTTATCGTGGCAACTAATAACTATCGTGCGAGCGGTCTGTTCCCGGGCGTGAAAAACAAATCCGAAGTAAATCTGTATCCGGATGAAAACCGGCAAGTGATCATCGATTATATCCGCGATCTTGGCACAATCGACCCTTCAGCCGACCAAAACTGGAAGTTCGCGCCTGTTGCAGGAGAACCAAGTGTAACATTTGAGTCTGCACCGGATGCACAGAACGCTGTTCCGGCAGATGGGTCCATCAAATACGAGGGAGCCGCTGCAGAAGGGTTCGCTAAATATTCGTATAAATTGAAAAAGCTGCAAAACATCAGTGTACAGCTTTTGGGCATTAATGATTTTCATGGACAGCTCGACACCTTCAATGCAAAACTGAATGCCGGAGGAGCGGAATATTTGGCTGCCTACTTAAAGCAGCGTGAAGCCACGAACCCGAACACTCTTCTTCTCCATGCGGGTGATGCGGTTGGCGCAAGTTCCCCGGTATCCGCATTGCTTCAGGATGAGCCTACGATCCGCTTTTTAAACAAGCTTGGATTTGATGCAGGGACCCTCGGAAACCATGAATTTGATGAAGGTGTAAAAGAAATGCTCCGCCTCATCAAAGGAGGAAGCCACCCCAAAACCGAAGCGAAGTACGGACCGTTTGAAGGAGCCAACTTCCCGTATGTTGCAGCAAATGTTTTGGATTCGAAGACAGGCCAGCCGATCCTTGATCCGTATGTGATTAAAGAAGTTGGCGGAGCTAAAATCGGAATTATCGGGGTTGTTTTGTCTGATACGCCAAGCATTGTGATCCCGAGCGGGGTAGAAGGTGTAGTCTTTACAGATGAAGCGGAAGCCATTAATAAGTACGCGAAGGAACTTGAAAATAAAGGTGTGAAATCCATTGTTGTGCTTGCCCATAACCCGGCAACCTCTACAGCAGACGGGCAAAACGCTACGGGTGAGCTGGTTGATATCGCCAATAAAGTAGATGATGAAGTGGATGTGATGTTCGGCGGCCATAATCATGCGCTGACTAATGCTGTCGTCGACAACAAGCTTCTTGTTCAGTCCTATTCGTCAGGAACGGCTTTCTCGGATGTGGATTTGGAAATTGATCCTGTAACTCAGGATATTGTTAAGAAAAAAGCGGAAGTCGTTAATGTAGACCGCAGCAAGATTGCACCAGATTCTGAAATTAAGGCATTTGTAGACCATTATGTGGCAGACGTGGCTCCTATTTTGAATGAAGTGATTGGAACCACTCCAAACTATATCAGCAAAGACATTAATGCAGACGGGGAATCCACAATGGGGAACCTGATCGCAGATTCAATGAAGGCCCAAACCGGAACGGATTTTGCCTTTATGAACCCGGGAGGCGTACGGGCTGATATTGATGCGGGAGAAATTACATGGAAGGAAGCTTTCACCGTGCAGCCTTTCGGCAATGATCTCGTAACTATGGATTTGACCGGCGCCCAGGTAAAAAGCCTGCTGGAAGAACAATGGGCGGATCCAACCCGTGCTAAAATTTTGCAGATCTCTGGATTGAAGTTCACCTATGACGATTCAAAACCTGCAGGTGAACGGATTGTGAGCATTACGCTTCCAGATGGAACGGCTGTGGATGCAGCCAAAACGTATTCTGTTACGGTGAATAATTTTATGGCCGGCGGCGGAGATGGGTACACAACGTTACTTGATGGTAAAAACTCAAGTGTAAACATTGTGGACCTAGATGCTCTCGTCAAATACATCAAAGCCAAAGGAAGCGTTGATCCAAAAATCGAAGGAAGAATCACAAAGCTTAACAAGTAATTTGCATCAAACATTGAAACCAGCTCAGCACCCGAGCTGGTTTTTTCTTGTCCGTGCTGTAAGTACGCTCTGTAACTTGTGATATAATCCAGTTATTGGCGCACTTTTCGTACAAAGGAGTCATGATTGTGAATGAATACCGTTCAGAGCAAATCGATGTAATAAAAGGAAGAAATCATCTTTTGTATAAGGTGCTGTGGGGCTTCTTTATCGTGGATCTTCTTATCGATTTTTGGGTTGATCCAGAGATCGCCTTATTTATGCTGCCGCTTGGTGCTGTTGTCTTTGGTATTGTTACATATCTGGCTATCAGTAACAGGCATCCTGTCTTCACCATGTATTTTACCGTTTCGAGTTTTTACTTTTTTCTGTTTTGCCTTTTATGGGTGCAGCCCATTATGGTGAATTACCTCTATATATGGTTTTGTTTTATATTGAGCACCATTTATCATCAGTACCGTGTGATTGTCTATGCCGGAGTTCTGTCGATTGCCATGTCTTCCTATTTCTTTTTGGCCGATAGAGAGCTTTTTGCCAATGTGGAAGACTTTGATCTTATTTTTATCATCCTGTTTTTTGTATTTGTAACGCTTTTTTTCAGCCTGTCTTCCCAGTTCACGGAAACGCTCCGTCTGAATTCCGAGAAACGCGAAAAACAGACGGCAAGTAAGCTGACAGAAACAAGAGAATATTTTCATTCCATCATCTCGCAAACCGCGGATGCCATTCTGGTGCAAAGTAAAAATGGCGATGTAATGACAGTGAACAGAGCATTTCTCGAGCTGTATGGATGGAATGAGGAGGAAATGAGAAATATTCCTTTTCAGCATATTCCTGCCACGCAAAAGACGGTGTTCAATGAGGTGTTAAGCAAAATTGTAAATGGAGAAGCCGTTTCGGGGTATGAAATGGTCAATCAAAAAAAATCAGGCGAGCTGTTCCCTGTTTCAGTCACCTTTTCCCCGATTCGGAATGTGGATGGCTCAATCAGGGCCATTGCAGGGATATACCGGGACATTACGGAAGCAAAAAGGACAGAAGAATTAATTATACAATCTGAAAAATTATCGGTGATCGGCCAGCTGGCGGCAGGTGTGGCACACGAAATCAGGAACCCGTTGGCGATCTTGTCAGGATTTGTGCAATTTATGCGGGAGGAAAAAATCTCTGAAGAGTACACCGGAATCATGCTGACAGAAATCAACCGGATGAATCAAATACTTGAAGAATATATGCAGCTGGCCAAGGCGAAACCGTTTACCACAAGCGAGCTGGATCTCACCGCTCTTGTTAAAGAAACGCTTGTATTAATGGAAGCTTTCGCAAGCCTTTCAAATATATCCATCCATTATACAATGCAGGCCGATAACTGCATGATAAAAGGAGATGCCAATTCCCTGAAGCAGGTATTAATCAATCTGATAAAAAATGCTGTTGAAGCCTCCGAGCAGGGAAGCAAGATTGAGGTTATCGTTAAACGGACGAACGGTTATGCCACCATTGAAGTAAAGGACGAGGGACAGGGGCTTGCTCATGAAGACTTAAAAAGACTGGGAGAGCCATTCTTTACAAAAAAAGAAACCGGAACAGGTCTCGGTTTGATGGTGAGCTTTAAAATTATCGAACTGCATCAAGGAGAAATTACAGTGACGAGTGAACCTAATACAGGCACCATCTTTTCCGTTATGCTCCCTGAGCTTAATAAAAACAAGTAAAAAAGGAACAGCTGCATATGCAGGCTGTTCCTTTTTCCTTTATTATCCGTTGTTTTTGTAGCCATCGATGACCACATCAAGCTTTCCTGTCTCAGGGTCGATAACAAGGCCATGGACGGGGACTGATTGGGGAAGCAATGGGTGGTGCTTTACAAGATTAACGCTGCTTTCCACGGCATCCTCTACCTTATCAAATCCTCTGAGCCACTGGTTGAGGTCCATCCCTGAGTATTTCAACGTGTTAAGCGTTTCTTCGGTGATGCCCTTGCCTTTCATTTTTTCCATGAAATCGTCCGGGTTCATGGCGCTCATACCACAGTCATGGTGGCCGATGACACACACCTCAGACGCTTTTAAGGCGTAAATGGCAACCAGGATGCTTCTCATAACGCTTCCGAATGGATGGGCGATAATAGCTCCCGCCGTTTTAATAATTTTTACGTCGCCGTTTTTTACATTCATAGCTTGAGGAAGCAGCTCCGTAAGCCTGGTATCCATACATGAAATAATGACCAGCTTTTTCTCTGGATACTTGGTTGCTTCATATTTTTCATACTCTTTATTCGCCACGAATTTCTCGTTAAACGATAGGATTTCATTTAGAATTGCCACGTCTGTTTTCCCTCCATTTTATTATACTGTTATCTATTTTAGCGAATTTCCCGCAAAAATCAAAATTTCTATTGTTTTTATTAGACGAAACAAGCCTGTTATCGATAAAAAAACAGGGAGTTGGAACGCGTGTTTGCAGGCTGGTCATTAAAATCCTTCGTTTTTTGTAGGACAACGAAAACATATGTAGGAAAAAAACAAGCAAACCAAGCACATTGTGACAAACATTTCCATTGTCTCTTCGTATAATCAAACTATCAAGAACATAAGCATATAGGTTACTCCAACATCATGTCAGGAAGGAAGGGGGACAGGCAGAAGGAAGACGGAAGATCATCCATTTAAAATAGATGGACCAATTAAAAGGGGGATAACGGATATGGAATCCATGTATTTACTTGCTATTATTCTATTTACGGTGAATGTGATGTTTCAAAAAGCGGTTGCTTTGATGGTGACAAGAGTGGAACAAGCCGTTCTGGTGAATGAGCAAAAATTCAAACTGACGGGCTTACTGGCCAAGATGGTGAAAAAGAAGGAACGGCCTTTCCTGACTAAGATCAATGTCTTTGCTCGCGAACGACGCAATGTGCAGTGGGTGGATACCTCTTAACTAACATAAAAGTGAATGAAATATGAGGGGAGAGGGTAAATGGCAAATGATATTACTTAGGATGGCTAGATATTATTTAGTAATACTTAAAGAGTTTGATCAACAAAAAGGGCATTCTGCTGGCAGATCCAAACGTCTTATAAAACGAATAATTCATATTGTTTTGCGGCCTGGATCACCGTGAGCCTCTATGAATTAAATAATTATGCGCGGAGTATGTCGGGCAGTCTCTTTAGGGCTGTCTTTTTTTCGTGTGCAAAAAATATGGTAGAATAAAATTACCATTAAAGGCTACTAAAAAAGGAGAACACGCTATGAGTATTTCTCTCCGTCACATTATTAATCAGATGGAAAAGCATGTGAATGAATTAAAACAGCTGCCGGAACGGTCTTCCAAAGTGAAAGAGCATGCAGCCGCGATTCGTGCGCTGAGTGACCTGATGCTGGATGCCGGTGAAACGACTGAAGAGAACCAGTGGACACCACCCTCTCAAATTTCCGCCCCTCCAGGTTTTTCAGGAACGTTGCCTAAAAAACCACAGAAAATGGATGATGATGAGGACGGCAATGGTGAATCGATCTTTGATTTTTAAAAAAGCTCATTCCCTAAATTAAAAAGGGATGAGCTTTTTCTTTAAAGCTGATAAATTCTCGCTTCGTGAGGCTGCAACGCAGTAAGCTCCTGAATGTCCTGATAGTTTCCAAGAATAAGCTTCTTGCCGCTGATGGACAATGTATCGGGCAGCGATACGGTATTCGGCTCATTGCTGTGGTTCAGTAGAATCAGCCAGGTTACATCCCCAAGGCTTCTCGTATAGGCATAGATGTGCGGGTCCCCTTTAGAATGATCATGATAGTCGCCATAAACCATCACATCATGCTCTTTACGGAGAGAAATGAGTTTTTGATAAAAGTAAAAAACGGAGTCAGGATCCTTTAACGCGTCTTCCACATTGATTTTTGTATGGTTCGGATTGACGGCAATCCATGGTTCTCCATTCGAAAACCCTGCATTGGTGCTTGCATCCCATTGCATGGGAGTACGTGAATTATCACGGCTTAACGGCTGCAATTCGGCCAATACTTCTGAAGGCTCCCTCCCCTTTTGGGTTTCTTCCTCATATTTGTTTTTCATGGCAATATCCTGGTAGTCGTCGATCGATGAAAATTTGACGCCTGTCATCCCGATTTCTTCACCTTGGAAAATGTAAGGCATGCCAGGAACCGTATGCAGCATAGTGGCAAGAAGCTTTGCCGATTCGCGGCGGTACTCCTTGTCATTTCCGTATCGGGTGACCTGGCGTGTATGATCGTGGTTATTCAGAAATTGTGAGTTCCATCCTTTTCCGTGCAATCCCTCATACCAGGTTTCCTGAATTGCTTTGTATCGCAGCATATCCCAAGATGGCATATCATCGGCCACCTGAAAATGAAATAGCGTATTTAATTCATGTCGGTCCTCTCCTACGTACTTTAAGCCGTCTTCAGGCGTCACAAATGGAATTTCCCCGACTGTCATCACATCATACTGGCTCAATACCTTTTCATTCATTTCTTGAAGATACTCATGAATGCCCGGATTATTTCCCAGGTAATCGATCTTTTCAGGGTGTTCGGCGTTTGGGAATCCCTCTTGTTTGGCCAAAAGATTGATCACATCCATACGGAAGCCATCGATTCCTTTATCAAGCCAAAACCTCATCATGCTGTATATTGCTTCCCGTACCTCTTTGTTCTCCCAGTTTAAATCAGGCTGCTGAACCGCAAAGGAATGCATATAATATTGTCCGGTAGGCTCGTCCCATTCCCACACAGATGGGGTGAAATAGGAGCGCCAGTTGTTCGGCTTCCCGCCATTGACAGGTTCTTTCCAGATATACCAATCCCGTTTGGGGTTATCTTTAGAGGAACGGGACTCCAGAAACCATGAATGCTCATCTGATGTATGGTTAACCACCAGATCCATAATCAGTTTTAACCCGCGTTGATGGGCTTCGTCGAGCAGCCGTTCCCACGTTTCCATGGCGCCTGCCTTTTTCATAATAGACCCATAGTCTGAAATATCATAGCCGTTGTCCAGATCGGGTGATTCATAGACCGGATTCAGCCAGATGACATCCACGCCCAGTTTTTTTATATAATCAAGCTTGGCGATTACACCCTCCAAATCACCAAATCCATCACCGTCTGTGTCATAAAAGCTTCTCCAGTAAACCTGGTAAACGACTGCTTCTTTCCACCATGTTCGTTTCATGTGCTCCATCCTCTCTTTTTTCTTTTATTATGAAGCAAGTCTTCATTACTTGAAAGGACAAAGGGGGACCGGTGTCTGGATTTAACGCCAATGTTTTAGGGAAAGGGTGCTTAAAGCAAGCATTCTATTAAACAAGGGACGTGATAAATCATGAAAAGAAGCGGCAATATCACGGCATTAATTATTATGGGGTTTACGATGTTTGTTTTGGGAGGGCTTTCAAGTACCAAGGGCATTGTGCTTGATGAGGTGAAAAAGGATATCGGACTGGACTTGAATCAATTTGGGTTGGTTGTATTTATTTTTCAATGGGGGTTCACCCTTGCCAGTGTTGTTATCGGTTACCTTGTCGATAAAAAAGGGCTGAAACTGATGATTATCATCGGCTCGATTATTATGGGTGCAGGCCTGTTTGGAACAGGTTCGGCTCAAACCATTCTGTTTTTTCTCGGCTTTTATATGATTGTTGGGTTTGGGCTCGGGGCAATGACAGTGGCCTCGAATGCGATTGTTCCTTCCGTCTACCCGGACAAGCAGGGGCTGATGTTTAACCTCACGATGGGTGTTTACGGCTTGGGCATGTTTGCTACCCCTCTGATTCTCCGTTGGATGTTCTCCTCCAATATTTCCTGGCGGGTGTTCTATATTGGAATTGCGATCCTTCTTATCGGCTTGATTCTCTTTGTACTGCTGACTAAGGTACCGGATGGAAAAGCTGACCGTGCAAGCTTGTCAGCGTTTAAGGTCATGTTGAAAAATGCTCAGTTCATTTTTGTGATGTTTATACTTATCTTCTATGTATCTTCTGAGGTCTCATTTTTAAACTTCTTTCCAAGCTATTTAAAGTCACTGAATTTAAGTGGAATGAGCATGTCGGATAAAGGGAAGCTGGCCACAACGATCCTCTCCATTTTTTCGCTTCTTTTCACGATTGGAAGGCTCGGCGGGGGCTGGATTGCCGAAAAGATCGGCGAGAAAAAGACCATTTTGATCTTTGCCTTTCTATCGGTAGCAACAGTCTTGATCAGCAAGTTTTTTGCAGATCAATGGGTCTACCTGTTTGCAGCAGCGGGACTTTTCTTCTCTGTTTTGTTTCCTACCGCAACAGCCATCGGAACGAAGCTTTCCGAAACGGGAGGCTCTGCATTGGGACTTGTATACGTTGCTTCAGGTATCGGCGGAGCATTTGCAGGCTGGCTCGTTGGCGCGGTTTCCGAAAAAGTCGGATCCGCAGCGGGTTTCAATCTTCCCATTATCTTTTTGGCGATCCTTCTCATCTTCTCCTTTTTCGTCAAAGATGTACCTGATGACAAGGCAAAAACGACCAATGCCTGAGAAGAAAAGAGCAAGCAGTTCCTGGGTCTTTCGACCTGTTTTTAAAAACGGTATAAGGTATGATGGTAAATTTTTCTGTTCGGGTTTATACTATTTTTACGAACATTTGTTCGTAAAAATACATGGTGAAGTGAGGGAGATCCAAAATGAATACAGCTAATGATTGGCTAGGGCTTGTTAATCTCCTAGGGAACGTAGGTTTTCCGGTCTTGCTTGCTGGTTATTTAATGCTACAGTTTGAAAAGAGGATTCAAAGTCTCGAAGGGGTCGTCAAAGGATTGCGGGATGAACTGGTGGATAAGGAAGAATTGGAAAAAAAGATAGAGCATTACGGAAAAAAGCTGAAGGAAAAAGAAGAGTCGAAAAAAACCGATGTTTCATAACTTCCTTCCGTTTCTGGTATGATAAAAGAAAACCAGAGGAGTGGGTTTAACATGAAGCTGTTTTTGATTTTGGGGGCAGCCAACGCGGCGGTTGCGGTTATGCTGGGTGCGTTCGGCGCACATGGGCTGGAAGGCAAGCTGTCAGAACGCATGCTCGAAGTGTATAAAACAGGTGTTCAATATCACATGTATCATGCTATTGGTCTGCTGGCGGTTGGTCTTCTCGCAGGAAAATTAACAGGATCCGGGCAGTTGCACTGGGCAGGGTGGCTGATGTTCATCGGAATCATTCTGTTCTCGGGAAGCTTGTACGCATTAAGCACAACAGGCATCTCCAAGCTTGGCATCGTTACACCATTTGGCGGCGTTGCGTTTATCGCCGGATGGGTGCTATTTATTGTAGCTGCAGCAAAAGGACTTTAATAGGAAAAGAGCTTTGCGTCATACAAAGCTCTTTTTTGTATATCGTTACCTTGGGCTGTACGTAGCCATTCCTTGTGATTGTCCTTGCCCTTGTCCCTGTGACTGTCCCTGCTGCTGGCTTGATTGGCCTCCAAACGGATAGGTGTATTCAATCGGTTCATCAAACGTAATGTAATTGACAAAGACCATCAAGAGAAGATAGCGTTTTCCGCTCTGGGGATCGCTTAAGATGATATGGTCGCGTCCTGCAGCCTCGATGGTTCCTCTGAAGACCTTAGAATTCCACTTGTCACTGCCTTCAAAGGTTTGATAGATCGTAGCTACTTTGCCTTTATTCAGCCGTAAAATGTTCTCAATGTACGACTGCTCAAGCGGAAGCTGGCCGGGAGCGGCAATATCCGTAGGAGCCTGCCCCATGGCTGAGCCAAGTCCAAACCCCTGTGGAGGCATGCCCATGGACATGCCAGGGCCGCTGTAACCTCCGCTCTGTCCCTGCTGTTGTCCCTGCGGCATTTGCCCCTGCTGTCCCATCTGGCCGGATGGCGGCATCCCGTAATAGGGTGGCATGCCGCCGCCCATTTGTCCCTGCTGTCCTTGCGTTTGCCTGTAATTACTCATGGTGTAGATCCCCCTTGTAAAAAGGTTTTGGTATCCGAAACAGTGTTGTTTTCCTTCCTTGCCTGTATAATTGCATAACTTTTTACGCGAAAAATAATCAGGAAGGCGCCACAAAAACTACAATTTATCATATGTAAACATGCAGAAGCTTAGACCAAAAAAAGCTGGCTCTCTGCTGCAGACCAAATCACAGCATTAGAACCAGCTTACGTTATTTTGTGATAGAAATTATACGTGCAAATAGCCCGGCACTGCCTCGCGGGTCAATTGGTTCCCTACATAGAATGAACCAAATTCACCGTATCGGGCACTCACTTCATCAAATCTCATTTCGTATACGAGTTTCTTAAATTGAAGCGCGTCATTTGCGAAAAGGGTAACTCCCCATTCCCAGTCATCGAAACCAACGGAACCGGTAATGATCTGCTTCACTTTCCCTGCATAGCTGCGGCCAATCATGCCGTGGCTGTACATCATTTTCTTTCGTTCTTCCATCGGAAGCATATACCAGTTGTCATTTCCTTCGCGGCGCTTGTCCATTGGATAGAAGCATACATACTTCCATTTTGGAAGCTCAGGTTTCAATCTTCCCTGAATCATGGGATCATTTTCTGGATCTACATTATTGGATGGGTTGTAGTTGCTCAATTCAACGACTGATACGTAGGAATAAGCCGGAGTTGTGAATTGGGCAAAGGTGGTTTTATTAAAGGCATTTTCAATTTCATTCAAATCTTCCAGTGTGGGACGCAGAAGCATCAGCATAAAGTCAGCCTTTTGGCCAACGATGGAATAAAGAGCATGGCTGCCTTCTTTCCTGGCTTCAGCACCTTCCCATTTTTCCAAAAATGCCGTAAATTCCTTGATGGCAGCTTCGCGTTCATTACCCGAAATGGCTTTCCACGCAATCCAGTCAATTTTGCGGAAATCATGCAGGCAATACCAGCCTTCCAGTGTTTGTGCAGCTTCACTCATGTATTGTCACTCCTTGGAATATAATAGTGCGTTTACTCTTAACCAATATACCATAACGGATGCAATAAAAAAAAATCCCCGTCTCTATGGAAATGACGGGGGAAAATACCGTGCGAGTCACGCAAATTGCTGAATGGCAGCAGTAAGTTTTCCGGTTAAATGGGACGTATTCTGCAGTTCATGTTCCGTAAAGGAAAGGCGGATATGTTTTTCATCCATATCCATCGCCTCTTCAAGCAGTCCAAAGAGACCATTTGCTTTCTTGTCAATTTCAAGCAGGATATCCAATGTTGATCCGTCGCTGAAGAATACGGCTTCCAGCTCATCCAGTTTGCCCCTGAACATGCCTGTCGGAACATACTCAAACTCCTGGACGAATGGAAGGCGTCCCCTGTTATACCTGGAAGCAGCTTCACACTTTGCTTTGCGAAGTACGAAATCCAGCCCTTCGATCGCTTCCATCGCTTTGCTGACAAGCGGGTCGGGATTAACAGTAATGTAATCCTTGTCTTCCGGGTCAACAGCATTTTTGATATCCACCCCTGTTTTCAGCCAGACCGGTGTAAGTCCGATGCTAAGCGGCACATCCATAGGAAGACGAAAGACAAAAGGAATTCTTTTCTTTTCGCCGGGCTGAATGATCAAGTGATCTGTTACTTTCTGGCGGGCGACTGCTGCATGCTCATGAATTTTTTTTTCGTCGGTTTCTCTTATGTACTCGGTCATCAAAAACAGTGAAACGGAATCAATAGGCTGTGCTACTTTGCCTCCAATAATCTGTACGGTACCTGTGATTTCCTCACCCGGAATAAAACGGTTTGAGTTTAGAATGGTATCCACCGTTGCCGCTCCGATCCCTATACTGGCCAGCATTTTATTCATGAATGACAAATCCAACATCTCCCTTGATTTGATAGTACGTTATACGTGATTTAGCGTAAAAGGATTCATAAAAATTTACAAAATTAACCTCTTTTCCAACACGTCAATTTTCGAAAAATAACAACTTTTTGGCAGAAACGCTTTCAATTTTGGGTATAGGTTTAAAACCCACCCAAAGTAGAGTACCCTAGTATGGATTGCATAGGAACAGGAGGCTACCCGCATGAGCGATTTATTTAAAGAACTAAGAGAAAAAGTACAACAGGAGAATCCGGCCATTGTTTTTCCGGAAGGAACGGATGAGCGTATTTTGAAAGCTGCAGCCAGGCTGGCAGAAGAGAATGTCCTCCGCCCTATCCTGATTGGCAATACAGGGGAGGTTGCGGCAAAGGCTGAAGAACTCGGTGTGAAGCTCGGTGAAATTCAGCTGATCGACCCAAAAGAATATTCCGAATTTGAAAGCCTAGTATCTTCTTTCGTTGAACGCCGCAAAGGGAAAGCCACGGAGGAACAGGCCCGTCAAATTCTTTTGGATGAAAACTACTTCGGAACGATGCTTGTTTATGCAGAGAAAGCACACGGACTAGTGAGTGGAGGGGCACACTCAACGGCAGATACCGTCCGTCCGGCACTGCAGATCATCAAAACAAAAGAAGGCATTAAAAAAACTTCAGGTGCATTCATCATGGTTAAAGGCGATGAAAAATATGTGTTTGCCGATTGTGCGATCAATATTGCTCCAACAAGTGAAGACTTGGCGGAATCCGCTATTGTCAGCGCCCATACGGCACGCGTATTTGGCATTGAACCCAAGGTTGGACTTCTAAGCTTTTCAACCAAGGGATCTGCGAAATCTCCGGAAACAGAAAAAGTGGTGGAAGCTACGCAATTGTTGAAAGAGAAAAACCCTGATTTTCCATTTGACGGCGAACTGCAATTTGACGCAGCCTTTGTTCCTTCCGTTGCTCAAAAGAAAGCTCCGGATTCCGTACTAAAAGGAGAGGCGAATGTTTTCATCTTCCCTGGCCTTGAAACAGGAAATATCGGCTACAAAATGGTTCAGCGCCTTGGCGGCTATGAAGCGATCGGTCCGATCCTTCAAGGACTGAACATGCCGGTGAACGACCTGTCCCGCGGCTGTAATGAAGAAGATGTATATAAGCTCGCATTGATTACTGCAATGCAGGCGCTATAACAAAAAAGCACTGTGAGATGATTTACATCTCCAGTGCCTTTTCGTTTCGTTCCCAGACACGCTGATAATTATAATCGTAAAGCTGAATTTCATTAACGGACAGCGGTGAGGAAACGAGATGGCTGCTCTCCTCCTGCAGAACATAGAGAAGGCGGGTCATCAAATCGCTGACCGTTAAAGGCTGGCCGGTGAGCTCGGACAGGGATGCCATCACTTCAGGATGTATGTCAGGGTACGTGAATTTCGTTGTTTCCCCCTGTAGGCCCCGTTCGTAAAATTTCCGGATCGCTTCCGCTCGTTCAGACCCGCTGCCATTGACACACAAGTAGATTTGAACGGCTGCTCCATTGCGGATCCGGCGCTGCGAGATGCCTGCAAACTTCTTGCCGTCCACACTCAGATCATAGCTTCCGGGGCAATAAGAATGGACAATTTCCCTCGCTTCAAATGAAACGTGATAAGGAAGCAGCATTTTTTGAATCAGTTCCACCATCGTGTCATAGCCTTTATTGATTTCGATGCTGCTGTCCTTTTCGGGCAGAATAATGGAGATGTTCAATACGCCTTCATCAAGAACAACGGCAAGGCCGCCGGAATTGCGGACAATGACCCGATAGCCTTTAGATTTAAGTGCGGCTACTCCCTCTTCCAGATGAGGAAGCCGCGTATCCTGGATTCCGAGAACAATCGTGTGATGGTGAACCCACGTGCGGACAGTGGGAGAGGATTCCTCATTCCCAACGGTCGTGCACAGGGTGTCATCCATTGCAAAGGAAGACAATGCGTCAAAGGAAGGCCCCAGACTTGATTGGTCGATAATACGCCATTTTGGCTGAAATAACAGTGATGTGATCATGTTTCATCTTTTCTCCGCTTCAATGATAAATGTTTTGGGAATACCATGGTCAAAATCGCCGGGATGCGGCTCTTCCTTCAGCTCGGTAATAAACAGACCGGAAGCCCCGAGCGCGGTGACAATTTCACCGATCGTCCATTTCCGGATCGCCACTTGATACGGCTTACGTTCTTCTTCTGTCGCATAACGAAGTTCGGGAAGGAACTTGGAATAGGAAACATCCACTGTTTCAAGTTCTGCACTGAAATAATCACCGGTTACTTTATGCTTTCTGACCGCCTGGCTTTTCCCTTGTGAGGTGATCAGTTTGGTAGATACCGGATGAAAGTCCTGCAGTATAAATTTGCCTCCGGGAGCAAGCAGGCCATGGACGGTTGTAAAAAACGGTACAAGATCTGTAAAATAGTGCAGAATTCCGTTTTCCGTTAATACCAGATCATAATCCCCGGTCAGTTCTTCTTTTGGCAGCGCCAGAACATCGCTTCGTACATACCTGAGCGGCACTCCTGCCTCCTCTGCCAGCTCTTTCGCATATCGTTCGTTCGGCTCTGACAGATCGATCACGGTTGCCTCGGCGCCCAGCAAGGCCATGGCTACCGCTTTGCTGCCGTGAGAACCGAGCAGGTTGCAGACTTTTTTGCCTTTAACATTTCCAATGTATGATTCAAGCGGGTTCAACCGCTTAAGAGGGTCTTTTTTTATTTTTGCGGCTGCTTTTGCCGGCTCGCCAAATCGATGGGTCCAGGCTTCGTACGACTTTTCGTTCCATGCCTGCCCATTTTGGTCATTCTGAAATTGATCCACGAGTTAACCTCCTGATTCTATCGTTCACTCCTTAGTATAACGCAACAGTGAGCCATGCTTCCATGTCATACTATTTTATTGCAACTTTTTGGAATGTAATTACGTATGCATAGGTATAGTGAATGGAGCGAATGAAGAGAATGGGAGGGAAATTCTTTGAATAGAAACTTATCGAAAACGTTAAAATGGATCTCGGGGGGATATGAAGCATTGCTTGGCATTCCGTTTGTCGGCGGGACAATTGTCCTTTCCTTTGCCTGGACGCCGCTTGCCCTTGCTCTCGCCCTCCATATCGTAACCCTGATCTTCGCTTCAAAAGAAGGAACGGCAAAACACGGAAGCATCACGGGAATTGTCACCTCCTGCATCGCCTGGATCCCCTTCGTCGGAATGATCATGCACATTATCACCGCCATCCTGCTAATGGTCGACGCCTACAAACAAGAAGACATCGATGACCAAGTCGTAGATACCCAATAAAAAGAAGGCGCCCATGCCTTCTTTTTTTATTTGTTCTAAAAGAATTTTGTAACAAGCTTCTCTGACAAGTTGAGAGTAGTGAAGGGTGCGAGACTCCAGTGGGACTAGCGTGACAGGTGAGACCAATAAGGCGCTTGCGCCTGGTGGGCTCAGCGCACGCCCCACGGAAAGCGAGCATCCCGAAACGGAAATAAACCACCTCCAAGAACAACAACGACTAATCGTAAATAGCTTTCTTTTTTGATTACAGAAGAAAAAGAAAGCATGCAAGCGAAAAAGAAATAAAGATGTCACAAACCGCTTCTTTTGTTTGTTGTTTCATGGTTCGAAACAACGTAGAATAGGGTATACTTCACATGAAAACATTCTAATAACCTACACGATTATCCTTCTTTCGACAATTTTTCCTGAGAAGGGATTTTCTATTTTTAGCAGAAATTTAAATATAAACTAATTGCGGCTGAAGGAGCATTTATTAAAATATGGCGAAAGAAATGGGTCAATTAAATGAAGAAAAGGTGTTCAAGGATCCGGTTCACCGTTATATACACGTAAGGGATGAACTGATCTGGAAACTGATCGGAACGAGCGAATTTCAGCGGCTTCGCCGGATTCGCCAGCTCGGCACGACCTACCTGACGTTTCACGGGGCTGAGCACAGCCGGTTCAGCCACTCTTTAGGTGTATATGAGATTACAAGACGCATCATCGAAGTGTTTCATAATCGTCCACATTGGAATGAGGAAGAACGGATGCTGGTGCTCAGTGCAGCCCTGCTGCATGATATCGGACATGGTCCCTTTTCACACTCCTTTGAAAAAGTGTTCGGGGTGGACCATGAAGATTACACAAGAGCGATTCTGCTGGGCGACACGGAAGTGAATGAGGTACTCCGTCTGCAAGGCAGCGATTTTCCGAAAAAAGTAGCGGAAGTCATAGAAAAGACCTATCATGATAAGCTTGTGGTAAGCATGATTTCCAGTCAAATCGATGCCGACCGGATGGACTATCTTCTTCGTGATGCCTATTTTACCGGTGTGAGTTACGGGAATTTTGACCTCGAACGGATTCTGCGGGTGATGAGGCCAATGGAAGACGGAGCGGTCATCAAGGCGAGCGGCATGCATGCCGTTGAGGATTACATCATGAGCCGCTACCAAATGTACTGGCAGGTTTATTTTCATCCGGTTACACGGAGCGCTGAGGTCATTTTAAGCAAAATCCTTCACCGGGCAAAAGATTTATATCAGGAAGGCTACACGTTCAAGCAAAATCTCACTCATTTCCGCTCTCTGTTTGAAGGGGAAATTACATTAGAAGATTACATAAAGCTGGATGAGGGAGTCATGCAGTATTATTTCCAGATATGGCTGGAGGAGGAAGACGGCATTCTTCGTGATTTGTGCCGACGATTCCTTGACCGAAAGCTTTTCAAATACTCGGAGATGGTTTCTGTCTCGGAAGTTCTTAAGCTGTCCGACTTTCTGGAAGAGGCAGGAATTGACCCAAAATACTACCTTGTGATCGACTCTTCCTCCGATTTGCCTTATGACTTTTACCGTCCGGGGGAAAAAGAGGAAAGGCTGCCTATTAACCTTTTAAAAGCCAATGGTGAAGTACGTGAACTTTCCAGGGAATCGGATGTGGTGGAAGCCATTTCCGGAAAAAGAAGAACCGACCACAAGCTGTATTATCCGGCAGATCTGATTGAGCAAATAGATGACAGCCAACTAAAGAAAAAAATAAAACACATACTGAAAAATGGATGATAAGGATTTACGTTAGGGGGAAAAAATGTGTTTGATGATCATTTAAAGGTCATAACCTTTATTAAGGAAGCAGGAGAAGTCGTTGGCCGAAAAAAGCTGCAAAAAATGATTTATATTGCAAAGAAGCTTAACTTTCCTTTTCAGGAAAAATACGAGTTTCACTTTTACGGACCCTATTCCGAGGAGCTGACACTGCGCGTTGAGGAGCTCTGCAATCTGGGCTATCTTTTAGAGAAAAAGGAAAAAGTGAGCGGCTATTCGCAATACCGCTATTCCCTGAATGAAGAGGGAGAAGGCTTTTTGGCAAGCTACGGAACATCCATACCGAAGCTCGGAGAATGCATCAGGACGATGAACAAACAATCTTCCCGGTTCCTGGAATTGGTTTCTACGATTCTGTTCTTTTACCATCTGCCTGTAGAGGAAGTTACAGACAAGATTCATACGTTAAAAGCCAAGCAAAAATATACGAAAGAGGAAATTCAGGAAGGCTACAAGTTTATCAGCCAACTTGAAGGTTGTATCATGCAATAGCTCTTTATTCCTTTTGACGATGGCATTTGTGATCCACATGCCTTTGACAAACACAAAGGCAGCTACAAGGTACGCCGCTGAGCTTCCAATGCGCGAAACGTCCCCTGGCCACTATGAGGGGTACTACACAGCAACGTCCAACGTAAGGGCGACGGGAGCAACGGTGGAAGTCAGAGCGCAAGACGATTACGGCAACACGGCAAGTGAGATAGCCAAAGGAAAACTGAATATCAACTAGCATTTTTGCATAAAAAGAAAGCCTGCCGAATGGTGATCAGCAGGCTTCTTTTTATGTTTGTGGCGGGCAAAGGGACTGCGTGGGAAGCGCTCCAGCACTTGTGGCTGAACGGCCGTTTCAGCTTTTCTCTTAATGCGGTAAAAATGCGAGCTGATAGAAAAACAAAACAGCAAATAAATAAACGAGGAATGGAACTTCACGCCATTTTCCGCGGGCAGTTTTTAGCAGCGGGTAAGAAATGAAGCCAAACGCAATTCCAGTTGCGATACTTGATGTCAGCGGCATGGTCAAAATAATGATAAACGCTGGGAACGCTTCGTCCAGCTGCTCCCAATTAATTTTACCAAGCGCTCCGAGCATCAGGCTGCCAACAATAATCAATGTCGGTGCTGTGATGGCTGAAAGGCCGGAAATGGCACTTACCAGCGGCGAGAAAAAGGCGGCAATGATAAACAGTACAGCAACGGTTACCGAAGTTAATCCAGTACGGCCGCCGACTGCAACACCTGAAGTTGATTCAATATAGGCACTTGTCGGGCTTGTCCCGAGCGCGGCCCCTACTGTTGTTGCTACAGAATCGGCAAGAAGGGCTTCACGTGCTTTTGGCATTTTGTTATTTTTCATCAAACCAGCCTGTTCAGCGACACCTACCATCGTTCCTGTCGTATCAAAAATGGTAACGAGAAGGAAGGAGAAAACCACTGCAAACAGTCCATACTGAAACACATCGGCAAAAGCGGTCACCGGGTTGCCGAAAATAAATAATTCTTTTGGCATTGCAGGGACAGACATAAAACCATTAAATTTTAACTGATGCGTAAAATATGCAATAATTCCAGTGATGATCATTCCGAAGAAAAGAGCGCCGTTCACATTGAGTGCCATCAGAATGAGCGTAATCGCCAAACCTGCCAAAGCAAGCATGACAGATGGTGAATGAAGGTCACCGAGCGCCACCAGATTTTCCTTATGGGCGGTAATGATACCGGTCATTCGCATGCCGATAAACGCGATAAAAAGGCCGATTCCTGCAGTAATCCCGTATTTTAAATTAGCGGGAATGGCTTCAATCAATTTTTCGCGAAACGGTGTCAGTGACAAAATAACAAAGATAATTCCGGCGACAAAAACCGCTCCAAAAGCCGTCTGATAGGAAATGTTGGTGTGCGTTCCTACCACGGAAAAAGCGAAATAGGCATTCAGCCCCATACCGGGAGCAATGGCGATCGGCAGGTTGGCGAACAGGGCCATCCACAATGTTCCGACCACAGTAGCGATGATGGTTGCCATAAAGACTGTATTAAACGGAACACCCGCTGAATGAAGCACGATCGGATTGACGACAACGATATAGACCATGGTCAAAAAAGTTGTGATCCCGGCAATCACTTCTTGCTTTGCGGTGGTTCCGCGTTCTTTTAGTTTAAAGAAAGATGAAAACATGGTAGTACCTCCAAAAATACGAACGATTTTTAAATACTTAATTATATTATTCGTTTTTAGGTTTCGATGCAACCCATTTATACTCTTTATCCTTATGTATTCTTACCCCTTTTAAGGTCTGTGATACCAGGCGGGAACTGCTCATGGACTTAAAATGGAGAGATTTGTGGTAAAATAAAAACAGAACTGATATGATCTCGGGAGGTTTATGATGAAAGATATTTTCGGATCTAATCCAGATAAAAATAAAAAAGGAATGGGATTTACCATTTTAAGCGGTGATTCCACCAGTGGCCATGGCGGCTACGGTGTAGGTGCGTTAAGCCTGGACCATATGACTCCGGTCATCGTCGATCCTGTAGATGGAGACGCCTATGTTGATATGGGTGCCATGCATGCCAGAAGTGATATTGAAAAGCGGATTAAATTTACGCCTGACCGCGCCAATACGCCAAACCCGCGTCCATACTGGCTCGTATGGGTAACGATCAACAGAAATGAAGAAGGCCCATACTACTATGGTGTGACCGCTTGTGAAATGCAGATTGATGCGGAGGCGCGCCGGGGCTATAAAAGCCTGCCGGAGCACGTGAACCGCATGGATAAATCGTTGAAAGGCCATGTGATCGTGGACGATATGGATGACAAGTCCAAAAGATTGCTTGGAGAATTTCTAAAGAACCACGATGAAGGAATATTCAACCGCTCTTCTGCCGAAGTCAGGAAATTATTGCCATAAAATTGGAAGAGTTATGAACTCTTTTTGAACATTTTATAAATAACTTGTGACAATTCTCGTTCATACAGTAAACTGAAGCTAGCATTGCACACACAATGTTGCTAGGACAATAAGCAGCCCGGGAGCTCTTCGTGAGCACCCGGGCTGTTTATTTTGTGTTTGCATTTTATATGCAAGTAAATCGTGTCGAACCGCAACTAATTGGGCCAACACCGCAACTAATCAGCCACGCACCGTATTAATCACTCGAACTCCACCCCTTAATGCCACCAAGGGAAGACTTTCTGGAACCAGCCTTTTCGTTTATGATCGAGTCCGTCTGAGCCCATGGGAAGGTCGCCGGCATGTTCATTGCAGTATTCGGTGGGTTCTGTTCCCTTAATATAGTACGTTTTTCTTTTGATCGGGCAATTTTTCGTCGCAAGCTTCCCGTTTTTCGGGTTGACCATCACCCCTACTACCCCTTTTGGCTTCTTGAACGCCATGGCGGGTTCATCCTTTAAAGCATCTTCCATATAATGCACCCAAATTTTCTTCGAATAGCTGCCGTCATTGATCCGGTTGATCTCTTTCCCCTGGTCGTATCCAATCCATACACCTGTCGTCAACTGTGGCGTAAACCCGACCATCCAGCTGTCGGTCGGTGTGGAGCCCGATTTTCCCGCAGCCGGGCGGGTTAAATATTGATCAATGCTCGCGCCGGTAACCTTGGCGTAATCATTCAGCTTTTCATCAAACATGCCTTTCATCAGATCGGTCATAACGAATGCCGCTTTTTTGTCGAGCACTTGTTTTTGTTTGTAATGATGCTCATAAAGAACGCGGCCTTTGTTGTCGGTAATTTCCTTGATAAAAACAGGTTCTACCCTTTTGCCGCCATTGGCAAAAAGATTGTACGCATTGGTCATTTCCATCACGCTTACGTTTTTTGTGCCAAGCGCAAGGGACGGCACACTGGCCAGCGGACTTTTGATGCCAAACTGACGTGCTGCCTTGACCAGCTTTTTCGGCCCGAGAAAAAGGTTGGTTTTTACCGCATAGATGTTGTCCGATAGAGCGAGTGCTTCAGACAAGGTAATAAAGTCGTAGGCATACAGGTTATTGTAGTTTTTCGGTTCATAATCCTGCTGCCCGTCTCCCATGGCAAAAGAGGTGGGCTCACTTTTAATGGCAGTCGACGGTGTATAGCCGTTTTTCAGCGCCGTATAGTACAAAAATGGCTTAAACGTAGAGCCGGGGGCGCGTTTGGCCTGGATGGCCCGGTCAAACGGGCTTTCGGCATAATTCCTTCCTCCCACCAGCGCTTTCACATCACCATTTCTAGGATCCATGGACACCAGAGCCGTTTGGATTGAGGAATCTGGATCGATCCTCTCTTCAATCTCCTTTTCAGCCGCCGTTTGCATGGAGACATCGAGCGTGGTATAGATGTGAAGGCCGCCAAGCTCGATCTGTTTGGGATCCATTTTTAACTCTTTTTTCAGGACTTTCATCACTTCGGCTTGGAAGTACGGCGCAATTTTAGGTTTTTGCACCTCTTTTTCGGCCACTATGGTAAGCGGCGCAGCGGCAGCTTCCTGTACTTCTTTTTTGGACAGGTAGCGATTGTTCTCCATCGCCTTTAAAATGATTGCCTGCCGCTCTTTGGCCCGGTCCTCATGATAAAGCGGTGAGTAATAGCCGGGACCTTTTGGCACTCCGGCCAGCATGGCAGCCTCGGAAATACTGAGGTGGCTCGCATCCTTTCCAAAATAAAAGGCGGAGGCGCTCTGGATTCCATAGGTGCCATGACCGTAATAGATGGTATTTAAATAGCCTTCAAGGATTTGATTCTTGGAATAATTCATCTCCAGCCGGATGGTATAAAACGCCTCCATCCCTTTTCGGAGCCAGGTCTTCTCATGTGTTAAAAAGAGATTCCGTGCGAATTGCTGGGTGATGGTGCTTGCTCCCTGTACTTTTGCTCCTGCCCTCAGGTCCGCCAAAAGGGCTGCCGCAATCCGTTTAAAATCAAATCCGTGATGTTCATAAAAATTTTTGTCTTCAATGGAAAGCGTGGCTTCAATCAAAGCAGGGCTCATCTTATTCAGCGGCACCCATGTCCGTTTTTGCCCGGAGTTGCTGATTTCGCCGATTTCTTCCCCGCTGCTCGAATGAATCACAGTGGTTTGCGGCACGAGCAAAGGAGGAGGCCCCATCCATTTAGCCAAAAGAAGTACACCCGTCAGACAAACAGCCATGGCCGCGCACAAAATGGCGGCCAGTTTGCCCGCCAATTTTACTTTTTGTAATCTGCTGTACTCCTTCCAGTGTTTAAGCCAGGACACGGAAACCCCCTCCTTATGATTATCTGTTTCTAGTATGGGATAACGAGAGCTCTTCTAAACGTGGGAAGAGGGGGAAATGTTATACTAGTTCCATAACGAACGAAGGAAAGCAGGAGGGTTATACATTGATTCTGAAGAATGCGCGCTATTTAATAGAAAACAACGGAACGTGGAGCGAACGGCAGGAGGATTTGCTCATCGAAGGAAATACGATTCAAGACATCGGAAATCTTGAACCGTTATATGACCAGCATGAAGTATGGGATGTGAAAGATTATTTGATCCTCCCAGGCCTTGTCAACGGGCATCAGCATACGCCGATGTCGCTGCTTCGCTGTTATAGTGATGACCTTCCGTTAATGGAGTGGCTCAATAAAAAAATGCTCCCTGCGGAAATGAAAATGACAAGTGATGACCGGTACTGGGGTGCGATGCTGGCCATGGCTGAAATGGTAAAAAGCGGAACAACGGCGTATGCGGACATGTACATCGATATGGATACCATTGCAGCCGCTGTGCAGGAAACAGGCATTCGCGCTTCTCTTTCCCGGGGCATGATCGCCATGGATTCCAATTACAGTGACCGCATCGAGGAGTCTCGCAATCTTGTGAAGAAATGGCACGGAAAGGTCGAAGGAAGAATCACCGTCATGATTGCGCCTCATTCTCCTTATATGTGTCCGCCGGACTTTCTGCGGGATGCAGTAATACTGGCAAAAGAACAAAATGTACCACTGCACACCCACCTCGCAGAAACGGCAGATGAGCGGAACATGATCCAGGAGCGCCATGGCATGAGTCCGGTCCAATATTTGCAGGAGGCTGGCTTTTTTGAAAACACCAGTGTCAACCTCGCTCATGGTGTGCATTTTACAGAAGACGACCTGTCCATACTGGAAGGGCTCACAGGCGGAGTTATTCATAATCCGGTGAGCAATGCAAAGCTCGCCTGCGGCACAGCAGATCTTGTGGAGCTCACCAAAAGAGGAATCAAAGTGGGTCTCGGAACAGATGGACCGGGCAGTGCGAGTACACTGGACATGTTTATGGAGATGAAAGCTGCCGCCTGGATGCAGAAGCTGCTGCAGGAAGATGCTTCCGCACTGAACGCCCATGAAATATTGACAATGGCGACGAGAAATGGAGCAGAAATTCTTGGAATCGGGCAAGAAACCGGAAGCATTGAGGTTGGTAAAAAAGCTGACCTGCTGTTTATGAACATGAACCAGCCCCACCTTGTGCCTGCCCACCAGGATCCTTCCCTTTTGGTGTATGCAGCCGCAGGACAGGATGTGGATTCGGTCATGATAGATGGAAAATTGATCATGAAGCATCGTGAACTGCTGACAATGGATGAAGAAAAAGTGATGTTTGAAGCGAAGCGCCGTGCGGAAGACCTGATCAGCCGCATATAAAACGGACTCCCGCCGGGAAATTTTGAAAAAAGTAGTATGAGAAAAGCAGAAATGCCGCAAAATAAAACCGCTGGCATGCAGGCCAGCGGCGGGCAATAGTCGGTTTTCCCCAGGATGATCGGCTACCATTTTAATCAAACGAAAAAAGATAGACCGTTTCCGTGAGTTGGGGCTCGAGGGCGGTCTATTTTTTATGCGACAAAACAGAAACGATCAGCGACGCAAAAGCGACGGCAAACATCAGCGCTTCAAATATCGTCAGAGGCATCACCCCCTTTCGTGCAAAGCCTGTGCACGATTGATTGCAGCTTGCTAAAGAGAGTGCGCCGACCACCCAAAGGACCTTTTACTATTGTCTTCCCATTATGCCAACTTGTGAGGGGGTGCATTCAACTTCCAAAAAGAATGGGAAAAAGATAGCTGCCGGCCGGGCGGTTCTTTTGGGTATCGCAGGTTTTTTGCGTTACTATGAAAGAGAGAAATTTCTGACTATAACAAAGGCAGGGTGATGATATGAATATTGTAATGTTTGGAGCAGGAGCGCTTGGAGCTTATTATGGTGGCCGATGGGCCGAGGCGGGGCAAAACGTCTCTTTTTTGGTACGGGAAAAAAGGAAAAAGCAAATTGAGGAGCAAGGGCTGATCATCCATAGTGTAGCCGGGGATTATCAACTGGACCACCCCAAGCTGATCGTAGATCCAGACGAGGCAGAAGCATGTGATCTTCTGGTGCTTTCGGTGAAAGGCTATCATTTAAATGAAACACTTCCCATTTTAAAAAAGTTTGTTGCCAGTGGAGCGCGTGTACTGCCATTATTAAACGGGATCGAACACATTTACAGATTGCAGGAGGAGCTAGGTGAAGAGGCGGTGCTTGGCGGATTGGCATTTATCATTGCTACCCTTGATGAAAAAGGGCATGTCGTACATACGAGTGAGTCGCATGACATTGTTTACGGGCCGCTCCATCCATCTCAGGAAAATCTGTGCGCACAACTGGAGCAAGTGATGCAAAACAGCAACATGAAGGGGAACCTGAGCCGCATGATCAGTAAAAGTCTTTGGCAAAAATATATGTTCATCACTGCTTTTTCTGGAGTAACAACGGCAGCCAACCTGCCAATCGGAAGAATAAGAGAACAGGAGGATACGCTGCTGCTGTTCCGTTCGGTGCTTCATGAAATGGCAACCCTGGCAAACACGTTTGATATCGATTTAAGGGACGAGGATATCGAGGAAACGATGAGCCGGGTGAGTGGTCTCTCCTTTGAAGCAACTTCCTCCATGCATCAGGACAGGAGAAAGGGCTTGAATCTTGAAGTCGACCATCTACAGGGAGGAGCGCTCCGTCTGGCCAAACAAAGCGGGCTCAGCCTTCCGCATATCGAAACACTGCACGCACTGATCAAGCCCTTTGAATCAGGCAATCCTACAACAGGAACAAAGTAGGCGGCCTTTCATAGGCTCATACAGGGTTTAGCATAAATTGCGTGTGGAATAACAAAAAAGGAAATGCTATAATCGTAATGTTTGTTAAAAGAACAACGATGCCTGGCATTTCAAATAGAGGAGTGATGACTGTGGAACTATGGTTCACGGAAAAACAGACGAAAAACTTTGGAATTACTGCTAAGATCAAACGTACATATGTGACGGAGCAAACAGAATTCCAAAAGCTTGATATGGTAGAAACAGAAGAATTCGGCAACATGCTTATTCTGGACGGCATGGTTATGACCACCCAGAAAGACGAGTTTGTTTATCATGAAATGGTTGCCCATGTACCTTTGTTCACCCATCCAAACCCAAGACAGGTGTTGGTTGTTGGTGGCGGAGATGGCGGCGTAATCCGCGAAGTATTGAAGCATCCTTCTGTTGAAAAAGCGACACTGGTTGAAATCGATGGAAAAGTGATCGAGTATTCCAAGCAATATCTTCCTGAAATTGCGGGTGAGCTGGAAAACTCCCGAGTGGAAGTTAAAGTGGATGACGGTTTCATGCATATCGCAATGAGTGAAAATCAATACGATGTCATCATGGTTGACTCCACCGAGCCCGTAGGACCTGCAGCAAAGCTGTTTGAAAAAGGATTTTATGAAGGAATCTCCAAAGCGTTGAAAGAGGACGGAATTTTCGTAGCGCAAACGGACAACCCTTGGTTTACGCCTGAACTGATCTCTAAAGTATTCAAAGACGTAAGCGAGATTTTCCCGATTACCCGTCTTTATACTGCGAACATCCCAACGTATCCAAGCGGCCTTTGGACATTTACGATTGGTTCAAAGCAATACGATCCACTAGAAGTTAACGAAGAACGTTTCCATGACATCGAGACGAAGTATTGGACAAAAGAACTTCACAAAGCAGCCTTCGCGCTTCCGAAGTTCGTTGCAGATCTTATTAAATAAAAATCAACTACTCACAAGAGCAACAAAGGTCTGCAGAATGAGAAAGGGGCATATCACGCCATGAGATTTGACGAAGCCTATTCCGGCAACGTATTTATTTTAAGCAAACCCCATTTTGAAACAGCTGATGCTGTACTTTATGGAATGCCTATGGATTGGACGGTATCGTTCCGACCTGGTTCACGCTTTGGTCCGGCAAGAATCCGCGAAGCTTCCCTTGGGCTTGAAGAGTATAGTCCTTATGCGGACAAGCACTTGGAAGAAGTGAACTATTTTGATGCAGGAGATATTCCGCTTCCATTCGGAAATCCGCAGCGAAGCCTGGATCTTATTGAGGAATACATCACAACCCTGCTGGATGCCGGAAAATTTCCTCTGGGAATGGGCGGGGAACATCTTGTATCCTGGCCGATTTTTAAAGCATTGAACAAAAAATACGATGATTTTGCTATCATCCACATTGATGCACATGCTGACCTTCGTGAACAATATGAAGGCGAGCCGCTTTCTCACTCCACCCCGATCCGCAAGGCGTGCGGCCTGATTGGAGCTGAGAATGTTTATTCGTTTGGCATTCGTTCCGGGATGAGAGAAGAATTCCAGTTTGCCAAAGAGTCAGGCATGCACATGTACAAGTTTGATGTGGCAGAGCCCTTACGTAAGGTATTGCCGACACTGGCGGGCCGCAATGTTTATGTCACCATTGATATAGATGTCCTTGATCCCGCTCATGCACCGGGAACAGGAACAGCAGAAGCAGGTGGAATTACGTCAAAAGAACTTCTTGAAGCCATTCAGCTGATTTCTGAATCCGATGTAAAGGTCATTGGAGCGGATCTGGTCGAAGTCGCTCCGATTTACGATCCTTCCGAGCAAACCCCAATCGCAGCCAGCAAATTCCTTCGTGAAATCCTGCTGGGATGGGTGAATAAAAAGTAACGTTTCGATAAAAGACGAAAAACCGGATGACCGGGCTTTCGTCTTTTTTTGTCGAAAAAAGTTACAGAATTGTGTCAATTTTGGTATAGTTAAACCAATGAACGCCGGACGTGGAAAGGAATGGGAAGAATGGAAAACAAGCTTATACAATCTCCAATGCCATTTATTGATCAATTGTCCGATGCCGTGTTGGTATTAACCAGGGACTATTTGATACAGGAGATGAATGTGGCAGCACAGCAATTGACCGGAAAATCCAAAACAGAGATAGAAGGCCTTCCGATTTCGAAACTCCTTCCAGATTTTAATGGGCAATTACAGGAACAACGGGTTGTCATACCGGAAAATTTGCAGCAGGTGGTTGTCAAACTTGATGAGCTTGGTATGGACAGCGACTATCTGGTTTGCATTCTCAAACCCTGCATGCAGGATGACGATCTGGAAACCCAGTGCGATCCCCAAAAAGATTTGCTTGTCAGCCTGACCCATGTCGTGCCCGATTTTATCGGGATAAAGGATGGAAAGGGCAAGTTTGTCTATGCCAATAAATTTGCAGGTGAACTGTTTGGCTACTCCCATGTCGGATTTATCGGAAAAACAGATGCTGACCTTGGACGATTGATTCCCTGCTTTAAACCTGTATTTGACAATTGCATTCAAACCGACGAAACCGTGTGGCAGGAACGGAAATTGAAGCGGTGTCTCGAAAAAATCCGGATGCCTTCAGGTGACCGGGTATTTGACGTGTACAAAATACCTATGTTTACTGAGGAAGGAAAAAGAAAAAATCTGCTGGTCTTTGGACGGGAAATCACAGACCAGGTTTCTTCCCACGAAAAATTGCTGGAAAGCGAATCGCGATACAGATTGCTCGCAGAGAATTCGACAGACATGATTTCCACACATACGATTGATGGAAATATGCAGTATGTTTCCCCTGCCTGCGAGAAGTTGCTTGGATATACACCACAGGAACTGTTGAAGAAGAAAGCGTTTGCCCTCTTTCATCCGGATGATATACGCCGTTCACTGGAAGCTCATAAGCAGCTGCTTGATGGCAAAGAGATTGGCAACTATCAATTAAGGCTGAAACATAAAAATGGTGAATTCCGATGGGTGGAAAGCGCCTGCCGCGGAATCAAGGATGAGAAAACAGGAGAAGTGATTGAAATCATCGCGGTTACCCGTGACATTTCCGAGCGGCTGGCAGCGGAAGAACTGTTGAGAAACTCTGATAAGCTTTCCATCGTTGGCCAGCTGGCGGCTTCGGTCGCCCATGAGATCCGCAATCCGCTCACCGCGTTGAAAGGATTTATACAGCTTTTCCAATCAAAAGGCATCGTGGACTGTGACAAATACTACCGGATTATGCTCGATGAACTGAACCGCATTGAACAGATAATTACGGAGCTTTTGATTCTTGCTAAACCCCAGTCAAAGACAGTAGAGAATAAAGACATTAAAGAGCTGATCCATTACGTTGTCGCACTGCTCGACCGCCAGGCGCTCATTCATAACGTGCATATTGTTTGCGAATTGGAGGAAAGGATGTCCCTCGTTCAGTGTGTGGAAAATGAGCTGAAGCAGGTTTTCATCAATCTTGTGAAAAACGCAATAGAGGCGATGCCGGATGGTGGCATTATTCATATCGACTGCGTGCAAAAAGGAGCAGAAATTGAAGTGACAATCCAGGACCAGGGATGCGGCATACCGCCGGAGAGCCTTGAAAAGCTCGGTGAACCGTTTTATTCCACGAAAGAAAAAGGAACCGGGCTCGGGTTAATGACCAGCTTTAAAATCATCCAGGAGCATCAGGGAAAAATTGATATTCAAAGCCATGCGGGCAAAGGGACGATCGTAAGGATCATACTTCCGGCCGCTTAATGCACTTTTCGTATAGAGAAGTGCATTTTTTCTTTTTAAATGGCAGGGTAAGGTTGAAGAATTAGGGAAGAATCCTTTATAATAGTTGAGTTATATATAATGAAGCGTGATGCAGAGGCTATTGAAAGCTCTTTTTTTGTAATAGATTTTAAATTAAAAGGACGGATCCGATATGGATGGACAAGGTGCAGGTATTGCGGTCAATTTAACACTTGAAACCGTCATACAGCATGCTCATGAAAAAGACGTACATACAGGGGAGGCTGAAGGGACGCTGTATAAAAAAGGAGACAGCACCTATCTCAGGTATTCCGAAGTTATAGAGGGGGCTGGATCGGTCAACAATGTGATTAAATTGAATCATGAAGGCATTGTGATCCTGAGAAGCGGCAGTGTAACCATGAAGCAGAAGTTTCTGATCGGACAGACCACCCAGGGAATGTATGATACGCCTTATGGCCAGCTGTGGATGGAGACCACCACACATCAGATGAATTTCCGCTGGAATCAGCAGGCAAAAAAAGGCGACTTAACCCTGATTTACGGGCTTGTATTACAGGGAGAGGATACAGGAAGATATACAATAAAAATAAAATTTCAGGAGGCAGAAGCATGAACGTTGTAGATCAGGTAAAGCTCCTTTTAAAGAAGGAGATTGAGGAAGCGGTAATAAAAGCCGGATTGGCCGAAAGAGAGCAGCTTCCTGAAGTTGTTTTGGAGACGCCAAAGGATAAATCACACGGGGACTATGCGACCAATATGGCCATGCAGCTGGCGCGCATCGCAAAAAAAGCGCCTAGAGTGATCGCGGAGGAAATTCTTCAAAACTTCGATAAAAGCAAAGCGTCCATCAGCAAGCTGGAAATTGCGGGACCTGGATTCATCAACTTTTATATGGACAATGCCTATTTAACTGATTTGATCCCTGCAATCCTTGCAGCAGGAGAGAATTACGGAAGAACGGATTACGGGCAAGGCAAAAAGGTACAGGTCGAGTTTGTATCGGCGAATCCGACGGGCAACCTTCACCTTGGCCATGCGCGTGGAGCGGCTGTAGGTGATTCTCTGTGCAATATTCTAGATACTGCCGGGTTTGAAGTTTCCCGTGAATTTTATATCAATGATGCAGGAAACCAGATCAATAACCTGGCCTATTCCATCGAAGCGAGATATTTTCAGGCGCTGGGGCAGGAAAAGGAAATGCCTCAGGATGGTTATTTTGGAAAAGACATCATTGAATTTGGGAAGGACCTGGCTGCGGAATACGGAGATAAGTGGGCAACTGCGGACGAGAAGGAACGGTTTAATTTCTTCCGCAAGTATGGTCTCGAAAAAGAGCTGGAGAAAATCAAAATCGACCTCGGTGAATTTCGGGTGAACTTTGATGTCTGGTATTCTGAAACCTCTTTGTATGAGTCCGGCAAAATTGACAAAGCACTCACGAAGCTGAAAGAAGCAGGTGTGGTCTATGAAAAAGACGGTGCAACCTGGTTCAGAACGACCGATTTCGGAGATGACAAAGACCGTGTATTGATTAAGAATGATGGATCTTATACCTACTTGACCCCTGATATTTCGTACCATCAGGACAAACTTGACCGCGGATTCGAAAAATTGATCAATATTTGGGGAGCCGACCACCATGGCTATATTCCGCGTATGAAAGCAGCGATTGAAGCGCTCGGGTATAACCGTGAACAGCTTGAAGTATTGATCATTCAGCTTGTATCCCTCTTCCAAAACGGGGAAAAAGTGAAAATGAGCAAGCGGACAGGTAAAGCCGTTACGCTGAAAGACTTAATGGAAGAAGTTGGCGTTGATGCGACCCGTTACTTCTTCGCGATGAGAAGCTCTGATACGCATCTTGATTTTGACATGGACCTTGCCGTTTCAAAATCGAACGAAAACCCTGTGTTTTACGTTCAATATGCACATGCCCGCGTATGCAGCATGCTGCGCCAAGGAGCAGAAATGGGCTTATCCTATGATGGAGAGCTCGACCTCTCCCAGATTTCTTCTGAAAAAGAGTTTGAACTTCTGAAAAAGCTTGGAGAATTTCCGGCAGCGATTGAAGAAGCAGCCGAAAAAATGCTGACACACCGAATGACCAATTATGTTTTCGAACTGGCGTCCGCCCTGCATAGCTTCTATAATGCAGAACGTGTGCTGGATGCCGATAACAAAGAAAAATCAACTGCCCGGTATGCCCTGATGAAAGCTACGCAAATTGCGATTGAAAATGCTCTTCGCATTGTTGGGGTTTCCGCACCGGAAAAAATGTAAACCATAAATGCTATAAACCGGCTGTCATCGCAGCCGGTTTTTTATTGCCCGCATTCGGGAATGGGGATAAACCCTCTGCTGAGAGTGCACGATAAAACAGAGGAGGAATGGAACGTGAAACTTGTCATTTTATCACTCATTACCGGAGCGGCTGTTGGCATCATTTTTGCTTTGTTCAAACTGCCGATTCCTGCACCGCCTGCACTTTCAGGCATCGCCGGTATTGTTGGAATTTACATTGGATATCAGCTGTACCAATGGGCTCTTTCCCATTTCATAAGGTAAGACCAAGGAGGAGACGGCAATGGAACAAGGAGTGCGTACCTTTTATGAAGAATCAGGATCGGGCCAGCCGGTAGTCTTTATTCACCCTCCGGCCCTCACTTCACGGATCTTCAAGTATCAGCATCAATTTTTTAGCTGTTCTTCACGGGTGATTACGTACGATTTGCGGGGACACGGAAACACGCCATGCCCGAGTGATATGGTAACCATCCCTATGCTGGCGGAGGATTTGCTGGCATTGATGGATCAATGCGGTGTGGAAAAAGCGGTGATCTGTGGATATTCGGCGGGAGGATCCATTGCTCAGGAATTTGCCTTGCGGTATCCTGAACGCGTCAAGGGACTTGTACTTTCAGGCGGCTTTCCCCAAGTGGCTTCATGGCTGCTGCAAAAAGAATTCCGGCTTGGAATCTACTTGGCAGAACACCACCCCGGCATATTGGTGAACGGGTTGTCATGGACCCATCAAGTCACTTCTCAGGACGGCAGGGAAATTAAGGCTGAAAGTAAAAAAGGCAGCCCCAAACTTTGGAGCCGCCTTTATGAAGAAAGCCTGAATTACAGTTGCACAAAGCGATTATCCCATTTAGAGATGCCGCTTCTGTTATTTTACGGATCACGTTCGTTTTATTTTTTGCCTTATCGAAAGGTGTATCAAAAACTTGTCTCTCATGTGAAAACTATTATTGTTCCAGGGGCGTTTCACCAAATCCCGGTGAAGCAGCACCAATACTTCAACCGTGAGCTGTCACAATGGCTGACAGAGATTAGATAAAGAGCGTGCCGCCCGTCAACCGCTTGATGCCCCGCACCTTGCTCAAATCCTGAAGCAGCTGAATGAGAGCCAGATCCTTTTGTTTGGCTTCAATCATCACATCGAGCTCATCGGTATAGGCTTTCACCATTTTAAAAAAGGGCAGCACATAATCAGAGCCTACGAAGTCATGGTGGCTGCGATAGGCCTTTTCTGTTTTTGGTGAGGAAAGATGAACTTTTGGGGGGCGTCCGGTTCCCTTCCACGTGTCGATAAAACGCGGAAGGAGCTCCTCTAAAGGCACAGAGCTTGGATTGGCCATATGATGATGATAATCAAACATCATTGGAATGCCTTCCTTCTCACAGATATCCAGAGTTTCTGCAGTGGTATAGGTTTTATCATCATTCTCAAGCGTCATCGCTTTTTTTACGGGTGCCGGAAGTTTTTTGATATTTTCATAGAATCGGGCGATGGATGAGTCTTTATCTCCATAAGTTCCGCCAACATGAATATTGATCCGTGCTTCCTTTTCCAGTCCCATGGCTTCGAACATGGCATAGTGATATTCCATGTCTTTTATGGCGTTGTTGGTCACCTGCTCTCTTTCACTGGTAAACAGCGTGAACTGGTTAGGATGCATGCTCACCCGAAGACCATTGGCTTTCACAAGGTCACCAATGGCCCTGAATTCCTCACGGGTATACTTCAAATAATCCCAATTAACCTCGGGATGAGTGGCGAGCGGAACAATGGAAGACGACATCCGGTACAAAGGGAATTCGGAAGCGATATTATAATGAACAATCCGCAGTGTATTTTTTAAGTTGGTTTTTGTTAGTTGTATCAGCCGCTGTTCTCGTTCTTCTTTTTTCAGTTTGGACCAGGTGGCAAAGGTCATCGTTTTGGATGGCGATGAATCAAAAAGGGTAAGAGCGGTAGATACGTAGCCGAAAGATGCGATCATTAGAGGAGCTCCTTAACTCGAGTATTACTAACTCATTCACCTAATCCGAATACAGTAAACAAAACTTATAAAAAAGGTGAAAAAACTTTAGCAAACAGGATTTTTGTTTTTTTCCAATAGGACATTCGCTCCCAGACGGTCATAGTAAGGGTTTCCGAACGGTCCAAATCTTCTTTGATCGCCTTTTTTGCCTCCTCGATCAGATGTCGGTCTTCAAAAATACAATTGACCTCTGAATTGGTAAAAAAACTTCGCTGATCAAAGTTGGTTGTTCCAATATCGCAAATTTTGTCATCCACCAAAAATACTTTCGCATGAAAAAAACCTTCATAGTATTCCTCAATTTTGCAGCCTGCGTTCAGCAGATCTTTAAAATAAAAATACGAAGCTTCCTTGACCAGCAGATGATCTGACTTCATGGGCACAAGCAGCGTAACCTCTACTCCTCGCTTGATGGCTTGTAGAAGCGCATTTTGAAGCGGTCGGTCAGGAATAAAATAGGGAGAGCCGATGGTGATGCTGGTTTGAGCCTGATTAATGTGCTGCAGCCAAAAAGAATAAATAGCCTTGGCTGAAAAAAGGGTGGTGATTTTGACTGGACCTTTTTCAAGCTCTGGAAAATACTCGCTGCCGTTGACTTTTTCTCCGCTGGCTGCCTCCCAGTCCATCATAAATTGTTGTTGAAAGGTATGGATGACCGGTCCGCTCAGCAGCAAATGATAATCCCGCCAATAGCCGAGCTTCGGATCCCTGCCCAAATATTCATCCCCCACATTAAATCCGCCCATAAACCCCCTGCTTCCGTCGATAATTGTAATTTTCCGGTGATTCCTGCGGTTCAGTTTATAAAAAAAGTAAGGAAAGCAGGGCGTAAAGCTGTAGGCAAATTGAACACCGGCTTTTTTTAGTTCCTTAATTGCCTTCTTTTTAAGGAAAAAGCTGCCCATATAATCCACCAGAAGCCGGACATTGACGCCTTCTTTTGCCTTTTTCTTCAGAAGAGAGGACATCTCTTGACCGATGCTGTCCTCGTGATAGATATAAAATTGAACATGCACATGATGGGTGGCTTTTTCAATTTCCTCGAACAATGTATCGAAAAATTGTGTGCCTGTGGTCAGCAGTGCCGCCTTCCCGCTGCAGGAGGAAGGCGTTTTGATGTCATGCCGCTGAACGTTTTTTCTTCCCAGGTGTAAATCGAGCCAGATAAAAAAGACCAGAAGCAGTAATAGGATAAGAACAATAACAGCAATCATGATAACCCTTCCTCCCTTTCATAGGATCAGTGGTGTTTAGTCTATCCAAAAGGAAGAGAAAAAATTTTTTAAATAAAATTGACTGAATGCTCATTCATTTCTTTTTTTATGATATAATGGGTTCAGAAAATTCAACCCTTTTTGAATAATAAATCAAGATGTACCATGGAAAAGGGGAAAGCTACAGACAAAGGTGAAGGGAGCATAATGATGAACGGCCTGCTGATTTTAAACTGGATTGCCTTTATTCTTGTAACCGCTTACGCCATTTATTTATTTACCTATGTGGTCAAAACGCGGTACGAATTCATCAAAATGGGGAAAAAAGTGGAATTCGACCATACTGTCCAGGAACGCATAAAAGCGGTGCTGGTCAATGTGTTCGGTCAGAAAAAGCTTTTAAAAGATAAAAAGAGCGGCGCGATCCATGTCATGTTTTTCTATGGATTTCTCCTCGTTCAATTTGGTGCGATTGATTTTATTTGGAAAGGGCTTGCTCCTGGATCGCACCTGCCATTGGGACCGGTTTATCCTGCTTTCACGTTTTTCCAGGAAATCGTTACGTTTGTAATCCTGGTTGCAGTCGTATGGGCGTTTTACCGCAGATATGTGGAAAAGCTTGTCCGTCTGAAACGCGGGTTTAAGGCAGGGCTTGTACTGCTTTTCATTGGCGGTCTCATGCTTTCGGTACTTCTTGGCAATTCCATGGAAATTCTTTGGCACAATCTCGAGCTTCACTGGACCGCACCGATTGCTTCAGGCCTGGCGTATCTTTTTGGAGGGTTGCCGGAGCCTGCCGTTGTGACTGTGTTTTTTATCGCCTGGTGGGTTCACTTACTGTTCCTGCTGACGTTCCTCGTCTATGTTCCGCAATCAAAGCATGCTCACTTGATCGCCGGCCCGCTCAATGTGTGGCTTGGGCGAAAGGATAAGGTAGGAAAGCTGTCCTCCATCAATTTTGAGGATGAAACGCAGGAAGTGTTCGGGGTTAACCGAGTGGAAGACTTTAACCAGAAACAATTGGTTGATCTGTATGCCTGTGTGGAATGTGGACGCTGTACCAATGTATGTCCGGCGACCGGGACAGGCAAAATGCTTTCGCCGATGGATATGATTATAAAAATAAGAGATCACCTTACTGAAAAAGGAGCGGCTGTCACCTCACGCACACCGTGGATGCCTGCATTTGCTTTTTCAAATACGAGAGGCAATCAAATTGCTTTTGAAGCAGCAGGAAAAGGTGCTGCAGCGAAAGAAATGGCTGCAGCCACTGAAGGCAGCTCAGCCTTTAAATTTGATTACAACATCGAACTGATCGGGGAGGTCATGACCGAGGAAGAGATCTGGGCATGTACAACCTGCAGAAACTGTGAAGATCAATGTCCCGTTATGAATGAGCACGTGGATAAGATTATTGATATGCGGCGTTATCTTGTTCTAACGGAAGGTAAAGTGGATGCTGACGCCAAACGCGCCATTCAAAATATCGAAAAACAAGGAAATCCGTGGGGAATCTCGAAGAAAGAAAGAGAGAACTGGCGGGAGCTTCGCGAAGACGTTTCCATTCCGACCGTAAAAGAAGTGGAGAAGGCCGGAGAAGAGTTTGAATACCTATTCTGGGTCAGCTCAATGGGAGCTTACGATAACCGAAGCCAGAAGATTGCCCTTGCTTTCGCTAAAATCATGAATGAAGCAGGTGTGAAATTTGCCATCCTTGGCAACAAGGAGAAAAACTCAGGAGACACACCAAGACGAATCGGAAATGAGTTCTTATTCCAGGAAATTTGCACCAGCAATGTTGCACTGTTTGAAAAGCACAATGTGAAGAAAATCATTACGATTGATCCGCACGCGTACAATACGTTTAAAAATGAGTACCCTGAATTCGGTTTTGATGGAGAGGTATATCATCATACCGAGCTCTTGGCAGAGTGGATCAAAGAAGGCAGAATTACACCGAAGTTTGAGGTCGATGAGGTCATTACGTACCATGATTCCTGCTACCTCGGCCGCTACAACGAAGTTTATGAACCACCACGTGAGATTTTAAAAGCCATCCCGGGCGTAAAGCTCGTTGAAATGAACCGCAATCGTCAAAACGGCATGTGCTGTGGCGCGGGCGGAGGCATGATGTGGATGGAAGAGAAAGCCGGCCAGCGTGTCAACGTGGCCCGTACCGAACAGGCGCTTGAGGTGAACCCGACCATGATTGGCAGCGGCTGCCCGTACTGCCTGACCATGCTCAGTGACGGAACCAAAGCCAAGGAAGTGGAAGACCAGGTACAAACGCTTGATGTCGTTGAGATTCTCGAACGTTCCCTCTTCCAGCCTGAAAAAGCAGTCGTTCAATAAATTTTCGTAGTCCTTTGCTTGGGGAGCATTCTTATGAAGAAGCTTCAAGAATCAGTTAATTGGAGTGGAAGGTGCGAGATCCTCGAAAATGAATTTCACATTTACTTCGTGCGATGTCTCGCTGTCGAAGCTTTCCTTGTCCTACGGGAAAAGCGGGATAGATGAGACCAGGAAGGCGTTTCGCCGGTCCCCAGGATCAAGCGACGGGGAAGTAGGCGATTACGCCGCTCAGGCTCAGCGCCCGCCCGAGGAAAGCGAGCAGCCTGAAACGGAGATTAACCTCCCATCCACCAGGCTTTTGAAGCGAGTTATAAAAAGAGAGAAACCTGCTGTCCTATGGGCTGCAGGTTACTCCTTGGAAAAGGGGCGACCGAGCGTTCGCTCAGTACAAGTTGAAAGCGTTTACTATAAGGGAGGCAATCAGAATGGCGAAAACAGTAATTGTCAGTGGTGTCCGAACACCCGTTGGAAAATTTGGAGGAGGATTAAGCACCCTGTCGGCTTCCGATCTTGGCGCAGTGGCCGTTAAGGAGGCGCTAAAGAGAGCGGATGTTAAGGCAGATCAGGTCGGTGAGCTGATCATGGGCTGTGTCCTTCAGGGCGGACAGGGGCAAATTCCTTCACGCCAGGCTGCTCAAAAAGCAGGACTGCCCTGGGAAGTAAAGACAGAAACCATCAACAAAGTTTGTGCATCCGGTATGCGAAGTGTCACCATGGGAGATCAGATTATCCGTGCGGGAGATGAAGACCTGATTGTTGCAGGTGGAATGGAATCCATGAGCAATGCTCCGTACATTCTTCCAAAGGCGCGCTGGGGCTACCGAATGGGGGATGGTCAGGTGAAAGACTTGATGACGCATGACGGCCTCACCTGCTCTTTTACAGGCGTACACATGGGTACTTATGGAAACGACGTGGCAAAGGAAATGGAAATTTCCCGAGAAAAACAGGATGAGTGGGCACTGCGCAGTCATCAAAGGGCTGTTGCCGCTACGGACAACGGAACCTTTGCAGAAGAAATAATTTCAGTGGAGGTCCCTCAGCGAAAGGGAGATCCGGTCGTTGTTTCAGCCGATGAGGCACCAAGAAAGGACACCTCTCTTGAACGGTTATCCAAGCTTGCTCCAGTTTTTTCTGCTGATGGATCCATTACGGCCGGAAATGCACCGGGCGTAAATGACGGAGCGGCGGCGCTCGTTCTCATGTCAGAGGAAAGGGCAGAAAAAGAGGAAAAAGAAATCATGGCCACCATTCTTGGACACACCGCCATTGCGGTGGAAGCGAAGGACTTCCCGAAAACGCCGGGTCTGGTCATCAATGAATTGTTGAAAAAAACAGGGAAGTCCCTGGATGATATTGATTTGTTTGAGATTAACGAAGCATTTGCGGCTGTTGCGCTGACAAGCGCGGAGCTTGCCGGACTGGATTTGGAGAAGGTGAATGTAAACGGCGGAGCGGTGGCACTTGGACACCCGATCGGCGCCAGCGGGGCAAGAATCATTGTTTCATTGATTCATGAGTTAAAACGCCGGGGCGGCGGACTCGGAATCGCATCGATCTGTTCTGGAGGCGGGCAAGGCGACGCTATCCTGCTTGAAGTGAATTAATGAAAAGGGGGATTTATTCATGAACGTTCAAACCATCATGGTCATCGGAGCAGGACAAATGGGCTCAGGCATTGCGCAGGTTTGCGCCATGGCCAATTTTAAAGTGTACCTTCACGACCTGAAGGAAGAATACGTCCAAAAGGGAGTGGCATCGATCGCAGCCCAACTGTCGCGCCAGGTGAACAAAGGCCGGATGACGCCGGAAGACAGGGACGGTGTTTTAGACCGTCTCCTTCCATCCACCAGCATCCAAAACGCTGCGGAAGCCGATTTGATCATTGAGGCTGTTGTGGAAAACATGGATGTGAAAACGCAGGTATTTAAAATGCTTGATGAGATGGCACCGGAGCATGCGATCCTTGCGAGCAATACCTCCTCCCTTCCGATTACTGAAATTGCAGCGGTTACGAAGCGGCCGGAGAAAGTCATCGGCATGCACTTTATGAATCCGGTACCGGTCATGAAACTCGTAGAGATTATCCGCGGGCTGCAAACAAGCGATGAAGTATACGAAACGATAGAATCCATCACCAAAAAAATCGGCAAGGTTCCAGTGGAAGTGCAGGATTTCCCCGGCTTTATCTCCAACAGGATTTTAATGCCGATGATCAATGAGGCTATTTTTGCCCTATATGAAGGTGTGGCAGAACCAGAAGCCATAGATGAAATTATGAAACTCGGAATGAACCATCCAATGGGACCGCTCACATTGGCTGACTTCATCGGCCTCGACACCTGTCTTTATATCATGGAAACCCTTCATGAAGGGTTTGGAGACGATAAATACCGCCCATGTCCGCTTTTACGTAAATATGTAAAGGCAGGCTGGCTCGGAAAGAAAACCGGCAAGGGGTTCTACACGTATAACTGAGGGCAGAAAAGCGTGACAGGGGGAATGAAACGTGAATCTCACGTTTACAGAAGAACAGCTCATGATGCAAAAGATGGTGCGGGATTTTGCACAGAAAGAAATTGCACCCATCATCGATGAGATGGATGAAAAAGATCAGTTTCCAACAGCGATTATAAAAAAAATGGCGGGTCTTGGCCTGATGGGCATTCCCATTCCCGAGGAATATGGCGGCGCAGGCATGGATTACACCTCTTACATCATCGCCATTCATGAATTGTCGAAGGTAAGTGCCTCGGTTGGGGTTATCCTTTCCGTGCATACAAGTGTCGGAACCAACCCGATTCTCTATTTCGGAAATGAAGAACAAAAGCAGCGGTTTATTCCAAAGCTTGCGACCGGTGAATACCTCGGAGCTTTTGCCCTGACCGAGCAGGGAGCAGGGTCTGATGCGGCCGCTCTCAAAACAAAAGCGGTTAAAAAAGGCGTTAAGTACATCCTGGATGGCTCCAAAATTTTCATTACAAACGCAGGGGCTGCAGATACGTATATCGTATTCGCTTCCACCTCACCGGAGGCGGGATCAAGGGGAATCTCCGCCTTTGTGGTTGAAAAAAATACCCCGGGCTTCTCCATAGGAAAAAAAGAAAAGAAAATGGGACTGAACGGGTCCAATACCTGTGAAATTATCTTTGAGCAGGCAGAAGTGCCTGTGGAAAACCGTCTTGGAGAAGAGGGCGAAGGTTTTAAAATTGCCCTGAGCAATCTGGAGGCAGGAAGAATCGGCATTGCTGCCCAGTCGCTTGGAATTGCAGATGCAGGACTTCAATACTCCGTTGAATATGCAAAACAGCGCAAGCAGTTTGGAAAACCGATCGGTGCCCAGCAAGGCCTCGCCTTTATGCTTGCAGATATGGCTACAAAAGTGGAAGCGGCCAAACTGCTGACCTATCGCGCAGCACACTTGCGTAATCTCGGCATTCCTTGCAAAAAAGAAGCGTCCATGGCCAAACTTGTCGCTTCACAAACGGCCATGAAAGTAGCCATTGATGCCATACAGGTTCATGGAGGCTATGGCTATACGAAGGAATATCCGGCAGAACGGCTGTTTCGAGATGCGAAGGTCTGTGAAATTTATGAAGGAACGAGTGAAATTCAACGAATCGTACTGAGCAAGCAACTATTAGCAGATTAAACCGGGAGGCATGAGAACATGCAGTTTCAACTTTCTGAAGAACACGACATGATCCGTAAAATGGTGCGGGACTTTGCGAAAAATGAAGTAGAGCCAACAGCGGCAGAGCGGGATGAAGAAGAGCGTTTTGACCGGCATCTTTTTGACCAAATGGCGGAGCTTGGGCTGGCAGGCATTCCCTGGCCGGAAGAATACGGCGGGATTGGCGGCGACTATCTTGGCTATGTGATTGCGGTTGAGGAGCTTTCTCGAGTATGCGCATCGACAGGGGTAACTTTATCCGCCCATACATCGCTTGCGGGATGGCCCATTTTTAAATTTGGATCAGAAGAACAAAAGCAGAAGTTTCTGCGTCCGATGGCAGAAGGCAAGAAAATGGGGGCCTATGGCCTGACTGAACCAGGGTCGGGGTCCGATGCATCCAACATGAAAACCACTGCCCAAAAAGACGGTGATGACTATATTATCAACGGTTCTAAAATTTTCATTACCAATGCGGGTGAGGCAGAGATTTATGTAGTGTTTGCCATGACAGATCCAACTGCCGGGCACCGCGGTATCTCCGCTTTTATCATTGAAAAGGGAGCACCAGGTTTTTCTTTTGGCAAAAAGGAAAAGAAACTCGGCATTCGCTCTTCGCCAACACTTGAATTGATCATGGAGGACTGCAGAGTCCCTGCAGAGAACATGCTTGGCAAAGAAGGCGAGGGCTTTAAAATCGCCATGATGACATTGGATGGCGGGCGCAACGGCATCGCAGCACAAGCTGTCGGAATCGCACAGGGGGCATTGGACGCGGCAGTCAACTATGCCAAAGAAAGAAAGCAGTTTGGCAAATCGATCGGCCAGAACCAGGGGATTGGCTTCAAACTGGCTGATATGGCCACCAAGGTGGAAGCGGCGAGACTTCTGACCTATCAGGCGGCATGGCGTGAGAGTCAGGGATTGCCTTATGGAAAAGAATCGGCCATGTCCAAACTGTATGCCGGCGATATCGCGATGGAAGTTACAACCGATGCTGTACAAGTATTCGGTGGATACGGGTATACAAAAGAGTATCCTGTTGAACGGTATATGCGTGATGCGAAAATTACACAAATCTATGAAGGAACACAGGAAATCCAGCGGCTGGTCATTTCCAAAATGCTGCTGAAAGATTAAGGAGGAAACCATGCATCCTTTGGCCGAACGCATAAAAAACAAAGATGAACGGGCACTTGCGAGAGCCATTTCCTACGTTGAAAACGATCACGCTGAAAAGCTGGATTTGTTAAAAGATATTCATGCGATGCAAAAGAAGGCCCATTATGTAGGTCTGACCGGCTCGCCTGGTGCGGGCAAGAGCTCTCTGGTCAACCGGCTGATCACTTATCTTCGCAGGCAAAACCTGACGGTCGGGGTTGTGGCGGTTGATCCGACCAGCCCGTTCAGCGGAGGTGCGATTTTGGGAGACCGGGTTCGCATGAGCGAGCACTTTACAGATCCTGATGTTTTTATTCGCAGCATGGGGACACGGGGCAGCCTGGGCGGCCTCGCGAGAACGACAAAGGAAACCGTTCGGCTGATGGATGCATTCGGCTTTGATGTCATTTTGATTGAGACGGTCGGAGTCGGCCAATCAGAGCTTGATATCATGAAGATTGCTGACAGTATTGCCGTCGTTTTAAACCCGGGAAGCGGGGATGTGGTCCAGGTCTTTAAAGCAGGGATTATGGAAATTGCCGACTTGTTCATTGTGAACAAAGCGGACCTTCCTGGTGTGCCCAAACTGCTATCCGAACTTGATGCCATGCTTGATCTGGTTAAGCATGATGCGCCTTACCAGCCTCCTGTGGTCCAGACCATTTCCGTACAGAACAAAGGCCTTGAAGAGGTATGGGGCGAGCTGAAAGCACATCGTACCTATCTGGAGACGAGCGGTGAGGGAGAAGAGAGGCGGGCGCGCCGCCTGAAACAGGAAGTGATTGAAGTCGTTCACTATGAACTGATGCGGACTCTTCTTTTAAAAGAAGAGGCGGATGGTTACCGGTGGCTAGCAGACGTGCAGGATGGAAGGCTCGATCCGTATACAGCCGCAGGGAAGATCCTTGAACGATGGGATAAAAACCAGGACGGAAAGGAGTGACCCCATTGGCAAGAAAGGAAGTACCTTCGCTGGTTAAGGATGAAAAACTCATCCAAAAGAGGCGGGGTGAAATGGTCAAAGCTGCGGTCAATCTGTTTAAAGAAAATGGCTTTCACCGGACGACAACAAGGGAAATTGCAAAAGCATCCGGTTTCAGCATCGGCACGCTTTATGAATATATCCGGTCAAAGGAAGATATTTTATACTTGGTTTGTGACAGCATCTATGAAGGGGTCAGGGAAAAGCTCAACGAGCAGATCGGAATGACAGAAGGCAGCATTGATCATGTAAAAAAAGCGATCGCTGTTTATTTTAACGTGGTGGATGAAATGCAGGATGAAGTGCTGGTCATGTATCAGGAAGTCAAATCACTGTCACGGGAAGCATTGCCTTATGTATTGAAAAAAGAGCTGGAAATGACGGAGATTTTTGAGGAGCTCATAAAGCAGACCGTGGAACAGGGGGAGCTTGATCTGTGCGAAGAGGAAGTCAAACTATTGGCTCACAACATATTGGTCCATGGCCAAATGTGGACGTTCCGCCGCTGGAGCCTCAGAAAAGAATATAGTTTGGAAGAGTACACAAAAATGCAGACCCATCTGCTGTTAAATGGAGTCAAAAATAAAAGTTTCACTTGAGTGGGTATAAAGTGTCAGAGAGGAGCAGGGGTAAATGAGTAGTCCGGAAGTATATCAGCCGAAAAACCATATCCGTTTTGTAACCGCTTCCAGCCTGTTTGACGGGCATGATGCGTCCATTAACATCATGAGGCGCATTTTGCAGTCGAGCGGTGCCGAAGTTATTCATCTGGGGCATAACCGTTCGGTGGATGAAGTCGTAAGCGCAGCCATTCAGGAAGATGCCCAGGGCATTGCGATCTCCTCCTATCAAGGGGGGCATGTGGAGTACTTCAAATACATGATCGACCTTTTGAAAGAACGGGGAGCAAGCCACATTAAGGTGTTTGGCGGAGGAGGCGGTGTCATTATTCCGCCGGAAATAAAAGAGCTGCACAGCTATGGTGTGACCCGCCTCTTCTCGCCGGAAGACGGCAGAATCAACGGTCTGCAGGGCATGATTAATTTGATGCTGCAGGAATGCGATTTTCAGACGGTTACCGAGATTACGGATGAACTGGAGAAGCTTCCTGAAAAAGAGAGCAGGGCAGTTGCCCGTTTGATCACAGTGGCTGAAAACAGCGAAATGGCTCCGAAAGAAACGGCAGCTACGGCTGAAGAAGTGCTTCAGCAGGTGAAAACCTCACAGCAAAACGCACCTGTCCTCGGGATTACCGGAACAGGAGGGGCCGGTAAGAGCTCCTTGACGGATGAACTGGTCCGCCGTTTTGTGAATGAATTTGAAGACAAGACAGTGGCCATTATCTCCATCGATCCGACCAAGCAAAAAACAGGAGGTGCTTTGCTGGGTGACCGTATCCGCATGAACTCCATTTACAATCCAAGGGTTTATATGCGGAGTCTGGCAACCCGTGGTTCACGCTCCGAACTGTCGGCAGCCATAAGGGATGCGCTGTCGATCGTCAAGGCTGCAGGGTATGACCTCGTGATCGTGGAAACCAGCGGTATCGGCCAGGGGGATGCAGGGATTGTCGATATTTCAGACGTATCCATGTATGTGATGACCAGTGAATTTGGTGCACCTTCCCAGCTGGAAAAAATCGATATGATTGATTATGCCGATCTTATTGCGATTAATAAATATGAGCGCAAAGGCTCAGAGGATGCGCTTCGGGATGTGAGAAAACAGTACCAGCGCTCCCGCCAGTGGTTTGAAAAAGAACTGGATGACATGCCGGTCTATGGGACGATCGCCAGCCAGTTCAATGACCAGGGGACAAACACATTATTCCGGGCGTTAATTGAAACGTTGAATGAAAAATGCTCATTGAGCTGGCAGTTGAAGCCGTTGGCAGAAGAAACCGTCGCTAAACGAAATGTCATCATTCCCGGCGAACGGAGCCAGTACTTAAATGACCTGGTTTATACGATCAGGAATTATTACAAAACAATGGATGAACAGGTGAAATATGCCCGCAAGAGCTATCAGCTGAAAGGCTCCATTGAAACCATTCAGGAAATCAACAGCGATGGTGAAGTGATCCCGGTACTGGAGGAAACAAGAAGGCAAGTGGAAGAAAACCTTCTTCCGTTTTCTAAAAAGACGCTTGAAAACTGGCCAAAACTGAAGGAACAGTACAGCGGCATGGAATTTGTAACGAAGATCAGAGACAAAGAAATCGTAACGGAGCTTACGACTAAAAGTCTTTCTGGCTTAAACATCCCGAAAGTCTCCCTTCCCAAGTATGAAGACTGGGGAGAGATCCTCAAGTGGACCATGAAGGAAAATGTACCTGGCGCTTTTCCGTATACAGCAGGTGTATTCCCGTTCAAACGAAAAGGGGAGGATCCGAAGCGGCAGTTTGCCGGAGAAGGAACGCCCGAGCGGACGAACCGCCGCTTCCACTATCTATCCAAGGACGATGACGCCAAAAGGTTGAGCACGGCGTTTGACTCAGTGACCCTGTATGGGGAGGACCCGGATTACCGCCCGGATATTTACGGAAAAGTAGGCGAAAGCGGGGTCAGCATCTGTACACTGGACGACATGAAAAAGCTGTATGACGGTTTTGATTTGACGGCACCGAGCACGTCCGTTTCAATGACCATCAACGGGCCGGCACCCATTATTTTGGCCATGTTCATGAATACAGCCATTGAACAGCAGCTGCGAAAATTTGAGGAAGAGCATGGACGCAAGCCGGATGAAAAGGAACTGTTGGACGTAAAAGAGAGAACACTAGCAAGCGTCCGCGGGACCGTGCAGGCGGATATCCTGAAAGAAGACCAGGGACAGAATACGTGTATTTTTTCAACGGAATTTGCCCTTCGGATGATGGGGGATATACAGCAGTACTTTATTGATCATAACGTACGAAACTATTATTCCGTTTCCATTTCGGGTTATCATATTGCGGAAGCGGGAGCGAACCCGATTACCCAGCTGGCCTTTACACTTGCCAACGGGTTCACGTACGTGGAATACTACCTCAGCCGCGGCATGAAGATCGATGATTTTGCGCCAAATCTCTCTTTCTTCTTCTCCAACGGACTGGATCCGGAATATGCAGTCATCGGCCGCGTAGCCCGAAGAATTTGGGCCACTGTCATGAAGAATAAATACGGAGCAAACGAACGAAGCCAAAAGCTGAAGTATCATGTGCAAACCTCCGGTAGATCGCTTCATGCCCAGGAAATTGACTTTAACGATATCCGTACGACGCTGCAGGCCTTGATGGCGTTGTACGACAATTGTAATTCGCTTCACACCAATTCCTATGATGAAGCGATTACGACGCCAACGGAAGAATCGGTGCGAAGAGCTATGGCTATCCAGCTCATTATTACAAAGGAACTTGGTCTTGCCCGCAATGAAAACTCCCTTCAGGGCTCCTTTATCATCGAAGAGCTGACAGACCTCGTAGAAGAAGCCGTCTTGCAAGAGTTTGAACGGCTCAATACGAGGGGCGGCGTTTTGGGCTCCATGGAAACCCAGTATCAGCGCGGAAAAATTCAGGAAGAATCCATGTACTATGAAATGAAAAAACATAACGGAGAGCTTCCGATTATCGGTGTGAATACGTACCTGAACCCTAACCCGCCGAAAGATGAAGAGTTTAACATGCAGCTGGCGAGGGCCACAAAAGAAGAAAAAGAGCAGCAAATCGCTCATTTAAATGATTTTAAACAGAAAAATGCAGACCGCTCGGAAGAGGCGCTTCGCAAGCTTCAAACAACCGCACTCAACGGCGGAAACATCTTTGAAGAACTGATGGAGACCGTCAAAGCAGCCTCCCTTGGCCAAATCACCAGTGCACTATATGAAGTAGGCGGCAAATACCGTAGAAATATGTAAACGAATATCGGAAAAAGAGGACAATAGCATCCTCTTTTTCTATTTTTTTAACCAGTTGCACTGATTTGGAAAAAAAGATATCATTCATCTAGCATATCCTTGGAAGATTTGTTTATAATGAAGAGTATAATTCTTCTAGAACTAAACGTATGCATCCATAATATAAATAGATTTATTGATTTGAAAGGAAGTGCCAACTTGAGTTTAATCAAAACGCGTTCAAAAGAAGAAATCATGGAAATGGCCATGGTTGAAATTGCTTTTGAAATTTTGAAAGAGGAAAAAGACACCATTTCTTTTTATGAGCTTGTACAGCGCATTAAAGATTTGAAAGGTATTTCTGACGCTGCAGTGCAGCGTCGTCTTTCTCATTTTTATACGGATATGAACATCGATGGGCGATTTGTTTCACTTGGAGATAACAAGTGGGGCCTCAAAGCCTGGTATCCGATCGAAAGCAGTGAGGAAGAACTGGGGAATACAAACAAGCCGACCAAGCGCAAAAAAGTCGTTGCTGAAGATGAGGACTTCGATGAATACGATGAAGATTTCGAAGATGAAGACTTTGATGCACTTGAGGTGGATGATGAGTTTGCCAAAGCAAGCAGCAGCGATGACGACGATGAAGATGAAGATGAAGACTTGGATGAGGGCTTCGGCGATATCGCAGACAGCGATGAAGAGCTGGATGAAGATATAGAGGACGAGGAAGACCAAGCCGCTGAAGAGGAATTATACGAAGTAGAAGAGGAAGACGAAGAAGACCGCTAGTTAGCAGAACCGGCTGTGCAGATGCACGCCGGTTTCCTTTATTAGTTCTTGACAAGTTTCGCGAAAGCCGATAGAATCATTTTTGGGCTAAACGTATATATAATTCGATTATTGCAGATAAAAACAAAAGTGCCCCCATTAATTGGGGAGGAGTCACTTTTGTTTTTTTTATTTTATAGCTTCTTTTTTTCTTATTCGTTTATTCTGCTTGAAACAGAGGCGGAGGGAAATACTTACTAGTGATTATCCAGAGGGGGAATAAAGAATGGCAAAATATATTTTTGTAACAGGCGGAGTGGTTTCGTCTCTTGGAAAGGGAATTACAGCGGCATCGTTGGGCCGCTTGCTAAAAAATAGAGGCGTCAAGGTTACAACTCAAAAGTTTGACCCGTACATTAACGTCGATCCTGGAACGATGAGTCCTTATCAGCATGGAGAAGTGTTTGTAACGGATGATGGTGCGGAAACGGACCTTGACCTTGGCCATTACGAGCGTTTTATCGATATCAATTTGAATAAATTCAGCTCCGTTACAACTGGAAAAATTTACTCTACCGTTTTGCGTAAGGAACGACGAGGAGAGTATTTGGGTGGTACGGTTCAGGTTATCCCTCATGTCACCAATGAAATTAAAGAGCGCGTTTTCCGTGCCGGACGGGAAACAAACGCTGATGTTGTGATTACCGAAATCGGCGGAACCGTCGGCGACATCGAAAGCTTGCCTTTTTTGGAAGCCATCCGCCAAATCAAAAGTGACGTAGGTTCTGAGAATGTCATGTATATCCATTGTACGCTCATTCCTTATATTAAAGCGGCAGGTGAACTGAAAACCAAGCCAACACAACACAGTGTTAAAGAGCTTCGCAGCCTTGGAATTCAGCCAAACATCATTGTTGTCCGCACGGAAATGCCTGTTTCCGATGATATGAAGGAAAAAATCGCGCTGTTCTGTGACATCAATCCAAAAGCAGTCATTGAAGCACGTGATGCAGACACCTTGTACCGTGTTCCAATGGATTTGCAGGAACAGAAAATGGATCAGATTGTATGTGAGCACTTGAAGCTGGATTGCCGGGAAGCCGATATGGGCGAATGGAAAGCGCTGATCGACCGTGTGCTGAACCTTTCCGGAAAAGCGAAGATTGCGCTGGTAGGTAAATATGTAGCCCTTCAGGACGCTTATATTTCGGTAGTAGAGTCGTTGCGGCATGCAGGATACTATCATGATGCGGATATTGATATCGAATGGATCAATTCAGAAGATGTGACAAAAGAAAACGTCAACGATATTCTAAAAGATGCAGATGGAGTCCTTGTTCCTGGCGGATTTGGTGATCGTGGTGTTGAAGGGAAAATTCTTGCCATTCAGTTTGCCCGCGAAAACAAGGTCCCTTATCTTGGAATTTGTCTTGGCATGCAGCTTGCTTCTGTAGAGTTTGCCCGTAATGTGCTAGGAATGGACAATGCTCATTCTACAGAGCTGCTTCCAACGACTGATTTTCCTATTATTGACTTGCTTCCTGAACAAAAAGATATCGAGGATCTTGGAGGAACGCTCCGCCTCGGACTTTACCCTTGCAAGCTGAATGAAGGAACAAAAGCTTATGATGCGTATCAGGATGAAGTGGTTTACGAGCGTCACCGCCATCGTTATGAATTTAACAACGAATACCGTGAGCAAATGGAAAAGCAAGGATTTGTCTTCTCCGGAACAAGCCCTGATGGACGTTTGGTGGAAATTGTCGAGCTCAAGGATCACCCTTGGTTTGTAGCATCCCAATTCCATCCTGAATTTATTTCACGTCCTACCCGTCCGCAGCCTTTATTCCGTGAATTTATTGGAGCAGCGCTTCAACAGAAGAAGTAAGAAATCGTATACGAAAAACCCCCGGCTAATTCGGAGCCGGGGGTTTTTTATCTGTTGATCAGCCCGTTGGCCCTTTGGAGGTAAGCTGCAGTTTTTTGAGAGGGGAAACTGCAGTGGGTAAAGGGCCACGTGCTTCGGTTGTGCCAACCTGCTTGGTGAATCCTGTTGCAGGCACGAGTTTCGGTGGAGTTTGTATGAGGTTATGACTTATGAGGAAACAAAGGTGCCATAAACAAAAGGGCTGGGGAAGTTTAGGACCTTAGTCCCACCTCTATTCAAAATTTCGCGAATAAGCGACAATATCCTTCAAAGTTTTTAAAATTTTTTTATTCATACTCCTCCAATATTTCTTTTGCAGTCAAACAGATCACATGGTAAGCAAAAAGGCCTGCCATGGCAGAGGGAATGCCGGAACGTCCGCCATTTTCAAAAGGAACGAGTCCGCCTCTCAAATGTAAAGGAATATAGGAATCCCATTCCTCTTCTTGGGGTGCTCCCTCTTTTTTTCGGGTGGCAAGAAGGATGACAGGAGTTTCTGTCTGGTCTTTCACTTTACGTATAAGACCAAGCAGTCCCTCATCTTCCCGAAAGCCTGTTGCTGCAATGACAATATCTGTACTTGTCAACTCAGGAATATCCGTATCTGATAGCTCTTTGGCAGCAGGAAAAGCTTCAGCTCCGTTCAATCCTTCAGCAGCGATTGCTTTCATCTCATCTTTTGTCGCAAAATAAACGGTACCCCGGGTGATTAGGGTCTGGGCAAGTAAACGCGCTGCATCTTCAATCGCATACTCGCTTTCTTGCTGTATTTTTGTGAATATACCATTAAGCTGGGTCGAAAATATTTTTTGCATAAAATCTCCTTTTTACAGGTTTTTGTATGAATGTAGTATATCTCATTCATTTTTTTATTTCACTTCAAGCAGCAGGAATTTGGCAAACCTTGCCGAATAAGGTTTAGAATAAGAATGTTGAACGAAAAATAAGGCAGAGGTGAGCAGGTTGGGTAAAATACTAATTGTTGATGACCAGTACGGGATTCGAATTCTTCTTAATGAAATTTTTCAAAAGGAAGGGTATCAGACATTTCAGGCAGCAAATGGCGTGCAAGCTTTGGCGATCGTTCATAAAGAAAGTCCTGATCTCGTGATTTTGGATATGAAAATTCCGGGAATGGATGGGTTGGAAATTCTTCGCAGAGTTAAAAAGCTGGATGCTTCCATACAAGTCATCATCATGACAGCATACGGTGAGCTGGACATGATCCATGAAGCGATCAAGCTTGGGGCAATTACTCACTTTGCAAAGCCGTTTGACATTGATGAGATCCGGGCAGCTGTAAGGAAAGAATTACCAATTAATGCTGGGTAATACAAAATTCGTTTAAACATTGACATATCGGCAATGGTAGCGCTTGCACGCAAAAAGCCTGATTTATTGCGGTTTTCAAGCGCTATTGGTATGCTATAATGGATTTGAAAATATACTATGCATGTTTAACATATGGCATTTTCGGAAAGTGAACGAAGATGGTTCTTTTCCGTTTTTTTGTGCCAAAAGCAAAGGGAGGACATGAAAGATGCCTTTAGTTTCAATGAAGGAAATGCTCGAAAAAGGAAAAGCCGAAGGATATGCAGTCGGTCAATTCAACATCAACAACCTTGAATTTACCCAAGCGATCCTAAAAGCTGCTCAAGAAGAAAACTCTCCAGTTATTCTTGGGGTATCAGAAGGTGCTGCTCGTTACATGGGTGGTTTTAAGCTTGTTGTCAGCATGGTTAAAGCACTCATGGAAGAATATAAAATGACCGTTCCGGTTGCTATCCATCTTGACCATGGTTCCAGCTACCAAAAATGCGCAGAAGCAATTCACGCTGGATTTACTTCTGTCATGATCGACGGATCTCACTTCCCATTGGAAGAAAACATCGAATTAACTAAAAAAGTAGTTGAGCTTGCTCACTTCCACGGCGTATCTGTTGAAGCAGAACTTGGCCGCATCGGCGGACAGGAAGACGACCTTGTGGTGGATGATGCTGAAGCTGCTTATGCTATTCCTTCTGAATGTGACCAGCTTGTTCGTGAGACTGGTGTGGACTGCTTTGCTCCTGCACTTGGAAGTGTACATGGCCCTTACAAAGGGGAACCAAATCTTGGTTTTGACCGCATGAAAGAAGTTAACGAATTGACTGGTGTGCCTCTTGTGCTTCACGGCGGGACAGGCATCCCAACCCATGATATCCAAAAAGCGATTTCTTTGGGAACAGCAAAAATTAATGTAAACACTGAAAACCAAATTGCGTCTTTCAATGCAGTAAAAGAATTTATTGCTGCTAACCCAGACAAATACGATCCTCGTAAATACCTTACTGCAGCCCGTGATGCGATCCAGGAAACAGTTAAAGGTAAAATGCGCGAGTTCGGTTCTTCAAACAAGGCGTAAGTAATATACAGAAGCAAAAAAAGGTATTCGCTTTTTTTGCTGACTGCTATGAAACCGCCTATACATGATAGGCGGTTTCATTTACAATAAAAAGTGTTAAAAGCATTAAATTCGGGTATGAAAGTTGTTGTGTGGAAAAGACTAAAGAAGATTTTAGACTAACGTCTGCCCAACACTTAAATTTTTAGGAGTGAATTAAATCATGAAATTTTTTATTGATACAGCAAATATTGATGAAATCCGGGAAGCACATGACCTTGGTATTTTATCCGGGGTTACAACCAACCCGACACTTGTAGCAAAAGAAGGCGTGGATTTCCACAGCCGAATCAAAGAAATTGCTGAGCTTGTTCCGGGTTCTGTAAGTGCGGAAGTCGTATCCTTAAATGCTGAGGAAATGGTTGCAGAAGGTAAAGAGCTTGCTGCAATTGCTCCAAACGTTACTGTTAAAGTGCCGATGACGACTGAAGGTCTAAAAGCAGTAAAAGCTTTCAGCGACATGAACATCAAAACAAACGTTACATTGATCTTCAACGCAAACCAGGCATTGCTTGCAGCACGAGCTGGAGCAACTTATGTATCACCATTCCTTGGAAGACTCGATGATATTGGTCAGGATGGATTGAAGCTGATTACTGAGATCTCAGAAATCTTCGCGATTCATGAACTTCCGACCCAGATCATCGCTGCATCCGTTCGTCACCCGATCCATGTAACTCAAGCGGCTCTTGGCGGTGCACATATCGCTACAATCCCGCTTAAAGTTATTAAGAGCCTCACTAACCACCCATTAACAGATCAGGGTATAGAGCGTTTCCTTAGCGATTGGGAAGCTGTTAAAAACCGCGGATAGATCTGAATAAGACCTATACAAGCACCACCTTTTGTGGTGCTTGTTTTTGGTTTTTTCCATTAAATGAGATTTAATTAGCATGATATTCCAGTTGTCCGAGAATACTACAACAAAAGACCACCGTCAGATATGCTTGATGGAGAAGGGAGCAGACCATGGAACAAAAGCTTATGATAGAAGGGGGTTATCCCCTAGAAGGAACCGTTCATATCAGCGGAGCCAAAAACAGTGCAGTCGCGTTAATCCCAGCTACCATTCTTGCAGAATCCCAAGTCATCATAGATCAGCTGCCTAATATATCAGATGTTCACTTACTTAGAGCATTGCTTGAAGAAATCGGCGGTGAAGCCGAACTCGATGAGAATAATACATTAACGGTCAATCCGGAAAAAATGATTGCCATGCCATTGCCCAATGGCAAGGTAAAGAAGCTGAGGGCTTCTTATTATTTGATGGGTGCGATGCTGGGCCGGTTTAAAAAAGCGGTTATCGGCCTGCCTGGAGGATGCAACCTGGGGCCAAGACCGATTGACCAGCATATTAAAGGTTTTGAAGCATTGGGCGCAAAAGTGACCAATGAACAAGGAGCCATCTACCTACGTGCAGATGAACTTATTGGAGCACGAATCTATTTAGATGTGGTGAGTGTTGGCGCAACGATTAATATTATGCTGGCGGCTGTAAGGGCCAAAGGACAGACGATTATTGAGAATGCGGCTAAGGAACCGGAAATTATCGATGTGGCCACTCTGCTTACAAGCATGGGAGCCAAAATAAAAGGTGCGGGTACAGATGTAATCCGGATCGATGGTGTCGATCACCTGCATGGCTGCCGCCATTCCATTATTCCGGACCGCATTGAGGCAGGCACTTACATGATCCTGGCTGCAGCAGTCGGCCAGCAGGTTGTTATAGACAATGTCATTCCTCTGCATTTGGAATCATTGATTGCCAAACTTCGCGAAATGGGTATACAGATTGAAACGAAAGACGATCAGGTTCTGATTCATAGCAGTAAAGGGCCGTTGAAAAGTGTCGACATTAAAACGCTGGTCTATCCTGGTTTCCCTACGGATCTTCAACAGCCGTTCACTTCGCTCCTTACTAAGGCTGAAGGAACAAGCCTTGTAACGGATACGATTTATTCTGCACGATTTAAGCATATTGATGAATTGCGAAGAATGGGTGCGAATGTAAAAGTAGAAGGCCGGTCTGCCATTATTAATGGACAAGCCCGTCTTGAGGGAGCGAAGGTAAAAGCCAGCGACCTGAGAGCGGGAGCTGCCCTTGTGGTTGCAGGCCTCATGGCGGAAGGCATCACAGAGGTTTCCGGACTTGAACATATCGACCGCGGTTATGAGTCTCTTGTTGATAAGCTGGTTGGACTCGGTGCGAAAATTTGGCGCGAGAATCTTGATATCGAGGAACTTGAAGAAGTCGAAAAATAAGGGCGGATTTCGGTCGAAATTCCGTCCTGCACTGTTATTTGTCTCAGGCCGTTCAATCTCTAACCGTTCACTTCAGCATTTCTTTGTCCAGCTTCAGTGAACAGAGACTCGGTCATTTCACTCTTTCACGCAACACAAAAAGCGTGTTGATGTTCAAGAGTTCCAATGCCGTTCGTCTCTATCCGTTCACTTCAGCATTTCTTTGTTCAGCTTCAATGGCCAAAAGCTCGATTGTTTCACTCTCTCACAAAATACAAAAAGCGTATTTGTGTTCAAGAGTTCCAACACTTCTTGCTTTTGAGCGGCCATCTCAGCATTTCATTGTCCAGCTTCAGTGAACAGAGACTCGGTCATTTCACTCTTTCACGCAACACAAAAAGCGTGTTGATGTTCAAGAGTTCCAATGCCATTCGTCTCTATCCGTTCACTTCAGCATTTCAAATTACTGTAAGCGTTTAACAAGGGGGATAATTTTACAATGGAACGTAGTTTATCAATGGAACTAGTACGTGTAACAGAAGCTGCTGCACTCGCTTCCGCCCGATGGATGGGACGGGGTGTCAAGGATGAGGCAGATGATGCAGCAACAACAGCCATGCGGGATGTTTTTGATACAGTCCCTATGAAGGGAACGGTTGTTATTGGAGAGGGAGAAATGGATGAAGCTCCAATGCTGTATATCGGTGAAAAACTAGGTACGGGTTATGGACCGCGTGTGGATGTGGCCGTTGACCCACTGGAAGGAACAAACATTGTGGCTTCCGGTACCTGGAATGCGCTGGCTGTTTTGGCTGTAGCAGACCATGGAAACCTGCTGCATGCACCGGATATGTATATGGATAAGATTGCAGTGGGTCCTGAAGCTGTGGGGATGATTGACATCAATGCCCCAACCATCGACAACTTGAGAGCGGTAGCGAAAGCCCGTAATAAGGATGTCGAGGATTTGGTGGCCATCGTTCTAAACCGTCCACGACATGAAAAAGTCATTCAGGAAATCAGAGAAGCGGGAGCAAGGATCAAGCTGATTTCCGACGGCGATGTCGCCGCGGCCATTAATACGGCGTTTGAAGGAACAGGTGTTGATATTTTATTCGGTTCCGGAGGTGCACCTGAAGGAGTTATCGCTGCTGTCGCGCTTAAATGCCTTGGTGGAGAATTGCAAGGCAAATTGCTCCCTCAGGATGAAGCAGAGCTGGAGCGTTGCCGGAAAATGGGGATTACTGACATTGATAAGGTACTCCGCATGGAAGACCTCGTAAAGGGCGATGATGCGATATTTGCTGCAACGGGTGTAACGGACGGGGAGCTTTTAAAAGGCGTCCAGTTTAAAGGAACCGTCGGAACAACACATTCCGTTGTTATGCGTGCAAAATCGGGTACCGTCCGCTTTATTGATGGCAGACACAGTCTCAAAAAGAAACCAGACCTTGTTATAAAACCATAAACATTGCAAAAAACGTCGGCGCTTTTGGAGCCTCTGCACACTAACTTCTATAAAGATGTGCAGAGGAAAGCGTCCGGCATTTTTGCTTTTTGCGGTGTTCTTCTTTATTGGACTTGATTAAAGTCAGTATTTGTGGTTAAAATATGAAGTATTGTATTTATTCATAGATTTTAATTATCCACTTTCGGTTATTACTTCAAAATGTATCCTTCCAACCCTTCATTTCCGTTGCCCTGTTCTTTCAATTAAACGATCAAAAACAGGAAATAAACGATTGAGAAAATAGAATAAAGTGTGGTGTCAAAATGGGTTTAATATTATCTGAATTAGAAACAAAAAAATTAAAAGAACTATATGAATTAGCACGACAATATAAAGTACCGTATTATGGAAAACTGACAAAAAGGGAATTGATGTTTTCCATTCTAAAAGCACAGGCTGAGCAGGATGGCTATTCATTTATGGAAGGGATTCTGGAAGTCATTCCTAACGAGGGATTTGGCTTTTTACGTCCGATCAACTACTCGCCAAGCTCTCAGGATATTTACATTTCTGCTTCCCAGATCCGCCGTTTTGATTTAAGAAACGGGGATAAAGTTTCAGGCAAAGTCCGTCCTCCGAAGGAAAATGAAAGATATTATGGCTTGCTTCAGGTTGAAGCGGTAAATGGTGAGGATCCTGATACAGCTAAGGAACGTGTGCATTTTCCTGCATTGACAGCGCTGTATCCGGAAAAGAAAATGGTGCTTGAAACCGGGCGCACCAATCTTTCAACCCGCATTATGGATATGATTGCCCCTGTTGGCTTCGGTCAGCGTGGATTGATTGTGGCTCCTCCTAAAGCAGGAAAAACAAGCTTGCTGAAAGAGGTTGCGCACAGTGTCTCCACCAATCACCCGGATACAGAACTAATCGTTTTGCTTATTGATGAACGTCCGGAAGAAGTAACCGACATTGAACGTTCCGTTAAGGGAGATGTGGTGAGCTCCACATTTGATGAGGTGCCTGAAAACCACATCAAAGTCGCAGAGCTTGTACTTGATCGCGCTATGCGCCTGGTTGAACATAAAAAAGATGTGGTTATCCTTTTAGATAGTATTACCCGGCTGGCTCGAGCCTACAACCTGGTCATTCCGCCGAGCGGGCGTACGCTGTCCGGAGGTATTGATCCTGCTGCCTTCCACCGTCCAAAACGCTTTTTTGGAGCGGCGCGTAACATCGAGGAAGGTGGCAGTCTGACCATTTTGGCGACAGCGCTGATTGAGACTGGCTCCCGTATGGATGATGTGATTTATGAGGAATTTAAAGGGACAGGCAACATGGAGCTGCATTTGGACAGGAAACTGGCCGAACGCCGTATTTTCCCTGCCATTGATATCCGCCGGTCAGGAACACGAAAAGAAGAAATGCTTATTCAGAAGGATCACCTTGAATCTTTGTGGGCCATCCGCAAGACGATGGATGATTCCTATGACTTCGTAGACACCTTTATGAAGCGTTTACGAAAGACCACCAATAATGAAGAATTTTTCAATATGTTTGAAGCTGAAAAATCAGGCTCGAACAAGCGCGTGAAGTCTTTGTCGAATTCCTGAAGAATATAAGGAAATTGCGGTTGCAAAACAACCAGCACCCTGTTATACTACTGCTATGTGCTTATTTTAACTCTGGATTCACAGGATTCAGGGCAGAAGGAGTTGAGAACGAATGAAGCCAAATTTACATCCTGACTATAAAAAAGTTGTATTTATGGATGCAAGCAGCGGTTACAAGTTCTTGTCCGGCTCTACAATGTCTTCTAACGAAACCATTGAATGGGAAGATGGAAATACTTATCCTGTAATTAAAGTGGATGTTAGTTCCGATACACACCCATTCTACACTGGTCGTCAGAAGTTTACTGATGTTGGCGGACGTGTTGACCGTTTCAAAAAGAAATACAATCTTAAGTAATATGCTGCAAGTTGTAAGGGGCAAGAGAACTTCTTGCTCCTTTTTTTTGTGAATTTATGCGGAATTCCGCTGTTTTTCAGGCATTGCAGGTACGAACGAACGTACATAATATAGAATGTATTCATAAATGAACATGGGAAGGAGAACGAACATGTATGTAATGAAGCATAATGGCTGGGTTGAAGTCATTTGCGGGAGCATGTTTTCGGGGAAATCCGAAGAACTGATTCGCAGGGTCCGCCGGGCGAAATATGGAAAGCTTGAAGTGCAGGTGTTCAAGCCGGTGATTGACAACCGTTACAGTGAAGAGTCGGTGGTTTCCCATAACGGAACAGCTGTTATTGCCAAGCCTGTTGAAAAGTCTGTCGATATCCTGAAAAAGGTTTCTCCTGACACGGAAGTAGTAGCCATTGATGAAATTCAATTCTTTGATGAAGATGTGATTTCAGTTGTTCAGGAATTGGCAGACCATGGCATTCGGGTGATTGTTGCGGGTCTTGACCAGGATTTCAGAGGCGAACCGTTCGGTCCCATGCCCAAGCTAATGGCGCTTGCTGAAACGGTGACAAAGCTTCAGGCGATTTGCATGGTATGCGGATCTCCGGCAAGCCGCACACAACGGCTCATTAATGGGAAGCCTGCTTCTTATGATGATCCCATTATTCTAGTGGGCGCTTCGGAATCGTACGAGCCGCGCTGCCGTCATTGTCATGAAGTGCCGGGAAAGCCTAATACTCTGCTCACCAGCCTTGTTGAGCAGTCTGAATAAAAAGGGGATGGTCCTCTTGAGGTAGTGATTGCAGTGATTGCACCTTCTGGAGAACCATCCTTTTTTTGTCTGTATGTTTTGCAGAATACTCACAAACCCTATTACCTAAGGGAGGTGTTTTCTGTGAAAAAAACGGGAATTTTTATCATTCTATCCGTACTGCTGAGTGCCTGTTCTCCCGTTTCCAAAGATCATTTTGAGCCCACGGCCAATGAATCGAATAAAAACATAAAAGACAACATTTGGGGCCATGGCATCGTCAACTATCATGCCACTAAAAATAATCCCCGATTCAATTACAGTTCGGAAACGAATAAAAACCCGAATGATTATCAAAAAATGAACACGGCCCGTTTTGATATTTCGGATGACCAGGATAAAATTCGCGAGGCTGTGATTAGTAAAACAGGCAGAAATCCACAAATGGTCACAATCAATGGGAACTACGCTCATATTCATGTGAATGTCCCTGCGAGCATGTCATCCCGAAAAAAGGCGAAAATGCGCCGGGATATTGTAACTGCTGTTGAACGGGCAGTGCCACGCTATAAATTTTCTATTAAGATTGACAGCAGATAAAAAGGACATTTAGTGATGGTTGATAATATAAAGTATTACCAATAGAAAAACGGCAAACACATAAGCGCTTGCCCAGCTTTTGCCGTTTTTATTTTTTTGCCCTTCTTGCTGCCTGCTGAATCGGATCCCAGACCCCATTATATGGCGGGGCATAACAAAGATCCAAGTCCTCCAGCTCATGCAGATCCATTCCGTGATAAATGGCAGTTGCCAATACATCGACCCTTTTATCCACCCCGTATTTTCCGATAAACTGTCCGCCAAGTAATCTCTGGTTGTTTGCATCAAATACCAGTTTTACTTGCAGTGGCTCAACTCCGGGAAAATACCCTGCAATATCTTTAGCCTGTGTGGTGACGGTATCGACTGGAAAACGCAGCTTTTCTGCTTCTTTTACAGAGATGCCGGTTTTGCCGAGCGACAGCTCCATGAATTTTATGATGGAAGAGCCAACAATTCCTTTGAACGTTTTCCGTTTTCCCGCCATGTTCAGTCCGGCAATCCGGCCCTGTTTGTTTGCGGTCGTGCCAAGCGGGATGTGGTCGTCGACTTCTTTAATCAGGTGGTAATGGCTTGCGCAGTCTCCCGCTGCATAGATATCTTTTACGTTGGTTTCCATATACCGATTGACGAGGATTGCTCCGCTTTCGTGAAGCCGGACCTCCGTATTCTGAATCATGGAAACGTTGGGTTTAACGCCTGCCGCCACGATTACCATGTCTGTCGGATAGTCGCGTTTGTCTGTTTTAACGAATTGAACGCGGTCATCTCCTTTTAAGCGCTGAACTTCTTCATTCAGGCAAACCTCAATGTTATGCTTTTTTGCTTCTTCCAGAATCAGTTCGGCCATGTCGGGATCAAATATCGAGCCAAGCTGATTTCCCCGTTGAATAATCCTGACTTTTTTGCCGAGAAATTTTAAATTCTCGGCCACTTCCAGGCCGATATAACCACCGCCGATAATGGTCACATCCTGAATAGAAGCGTCCATGTCTTTGATGATCCCTTCAACATCTGGAATGGTCTTTACAACATGAACCCCTGGCAGGTGTCTGCCTTCCCATGGCGGCAAAACAGGGCTGACTCCTGTTGCGATAAGAAGCTTGTCATAGGAGAAGGTAAACTCTTCTTTTGTTTTTGTATGTACGCCATAAATTTTCTTTTCTGTCGGGTCAACGCCAGCCACTTCATGGAAGGTTCTCGCATCCATACCATACTTTTCTCTGAAGGTGGCTACATCACGGGCAACCAGTAATTCCGAAGAGGGTATCAGCCCGCTGATCACATAGGGAAGCCCGCATTGTCCGTAGGAATAAATCCCTCCCTTTTCAAATACTGTGATTCTCGCCTCCGGATCATTCCTGACAATCTGCATGGCCGCACTCATTCCGGCCGCATCTCCGCCAATGATACAATAGTTCATGGGCCATCCCCTTTCTGTTCTGCTATAGTATTCCCTATTGCTTTACTTTAATCTTATACATAAAGGATTTTCTCTATGAATCATGGGGTAACCTCTTTAATCAATTGCATTCGCTCCAGTACCATCAAGAACCTATCGTTCCTGTCGAACATTGATAGTAGAGAGGTGTAGAAAATGTTGGATATTCTATCAAACGGAACAGATTGGAACGAACCTTGTGTTCCAATCACCACACTTATTAAAAAGCTAAACGAAAAGCCTCTGGACCCGATCTATGAATCCATGGGGAATTTTATTGTAAAAGTGAATCCTGTCACGGATACGCAGCAAGATATTCGGCATAAAGGCTGTACCCAGTTCTTTGGTCACTTTGCTACCATACCCTTTGTTTTTAATATCATAACAGATGAAAAAGTTGTGATTGAAGAGCTGACAAAGGCGATCCGCATCAATCAGCAGCGTCTCGATTATGAAGCGCTGAAAAATCATACATCCATGTATTAAAAGGATTTACCAGGCGCATCTCTATAGAGTACGATAAAAGAAAAAACGAGGTGTACATACGTGGAAGGGACCCTGGTCGCATTAAATACCGGAAAAGCAGGCACGATTGAATGGCAGGGGAAAGGGGTAAGCTCAGCTATCAATAAAGAGAAGGTGCAGAAGCCGCTCTATCTGTCCAGACTGAATTTTGAAGGTGATGTTCAGGCGGATACGGTTCATCATGGCGGTCCGGAAAAAGCGGTTTGTGTCTACTCGCATGACCATTACTCGTATTGGGAAAAGGGACTGGGCATTTCTCTTTCAATCCCCACTTTTGGTGAAAACCTTACCGTCAAAGGTCTGACTGAAAATCAGGTGTTCATCGGAGATATCTTTAAGCTCGGAGAGGCAGCTGTCCAGGTTTGTCAGCCCCGTCAGCCGTGTTTTAAAGTTGCGGCGAAACTGAATCAGCCGTTCATGGTGAAGTGGATTCAGGACACCGGATATTCGGGTTATTACATGCGGGTGCTTGAAGAAGGCAGGGTCAATCCTGAGGATAGTCTGGTGCTTCAAGAAAAAAATGCGCGCGGCATTTCTGTCGAGTTTGTAAACAGAATCTTATATCAAGACAAAGAAAATAAAGAAGGAGTGAAACTTCTGTCAGAGCTCGATGAGCTTGCGGAAGGTGTCAGGTCCTCCATGAAGAAGCGATTGCAGTCATTCCCGGGATAAGTGGCACAGCCCGGGTTTTTTGTTTGCCATAAATCGGTGCCTGAAGCCTTTTGACTGCTTCATCCCCCTGTATTATAATTAGAATGTTATGCCATTAAAATGAGGTGAAAAGCGTGTTAGAACGTTTAGAAACGATAGAAGCCCGATACGATAAGCTAAATGAGCTTTTGAGTGACCCTGAGGTCATTAACGATACGAATAAATTAAGAGAATATTCCAAGGAACAATCTTCCCTTCAGGAAACGGTAGCAGTATACCGCGAATATAAGGAAGCAAAGGAAGGCTTGGATGAAGCCAAAGTCATGCTTGAAGACAAGCTGGATGCCGAAATGACGGCCATGGTGAAAGAAGAAATTGCCGAACTTGAAGAAAAAATTGAAGAATACACCCAGCAGCTAAAAATCTTGCTGCTTCCTAAAGACCCGAACGATGACAAAAACGTTATCGTTGAGGTTCGTGGGGCGGCCGGTGGAGACGAGGCTGCGCTGTTTGCTGGGGATCTCTATAAAATGTACAGCCGGTATGCTGAAATGCAGGGCTGGAAAACAGAAGTAATCGAAGCAAGCTATACCGAGCTTGGCGGCTACAAAGAGATCATTTTCATGGTGAATGGGAATGGTGCCTATTCCAAGCTGAAATACGAAAATGGCGCACATCGTGTACAGCGTGTCCCTGCTACGGAATCCGGCGGGCGTATCCATACATCCACAGCCACGGTAGCGATTCTTCCGGAAGCAGAAGAAGTAGAAGTGGAGATTCATGAAAAAGATGTCCGCGTAGATACCTTTACTTCAAGCGGACCGGGGGGACAGTCTGTTAACACGACCCAGTCCGCCGTTCGTCTTACACATATTCCAACAGGAACCGTTGTGTCCTGTCAGGATGAAAAATCACAGATCAAGAATAAAGAAAAAGCGATGAAGGTTCTCCGTGCCCGTGTATACGATAAAATTCAGCAGGAAAAACAAAAGGAATATGATGAAAACCGAAAGTCTGCCGTGGGAACGGGAGACCGTTCAGAGCGAATCCGCACCTACAATTTCCCGCAAAACCGTGTAACCGACCACCGAATCGGACTGACTCTTCAAAAATTGGACCAGATCTTGCTCGGCAAGCTGGATGAGTTTATTGATGCTCTCATTACAGAAGACCAGACCAGCTTGATGAAGGCTCAGACGGAAGCGTAAAATGGAAAATAGGAAACGGCATGAAGCCCTGAACTGGGCTTCATCTTTTTTAAAAGAAAAGAAACGCGAACCAGAAGCGGGAGAACTGCTGCTCCGTCATGTGCTCGGTGATCTCAGCCGGACCGAGCTGCTCATGGGATTGAATGATCCCATGACAGAGGCTCAGCGAGCATCATTTGAAGCAGCGGTAAAACAACATGGTGAAGGTGTGCCTGTCCAGTATATTACGGGCTATGAAGAGTTTTACGGACGCAGGTTCATCGTAAACCGGGAAGTCCTCATTCCAAGGCCCGAAACCGAAGAACTTGTATATGAAGTACTCAAGCGTTCAGAAACACGGTTTGGGGATCAAAAGGAGATTCAGACCATCGATGTTGGCACAGGCAGTGGGGCGATTGCGATCACTTTAGCATTGGAAAATCGGAGCCTCTCTGTGTCCTCGGTTGATATTGCCGCAGAATCGATTGAAGTGGCAAAAGAAAACAGCTGGCGTTTGGGCGCGGACGTCCGTTTCCTTCATGGGGACCTCCTGCAGCCGTGGATCGAAAAAGGCGAAAAGGCGGACATTGTTGTCTCCAATCCCCCTTACATTCCTGACTGGGAAATAGAGGGGCTTGAAACGATCGTGAAGGATCAGGAACCGATGAGGGCGCTCAGCGGCGGCCAGGACGGTTATGTTTTTTACAGAAGGTTTATGGAGGAATTGCCACAAGTGCTGAAGCCAAAAGCGATTGTTGCTTTTGAAGTCGGCCATGACCAGGGCCAGACGGTAGCGGAGATGCTGCGAATTACCTTCCCGGGAGCCGACGTGGTCACTGTGCGGGACATCAGCCAAAAGGAACGCATGGTTATTGCAGAAATTGGGTTTTCAAAATATTGACGAAAGTCCTACTTTTGTTGTAGGATTACTATAATAAAATAAATCTTATCCAGAGTGGTGGAGGGACTGGCCCTATGAAACCCGGCAACCCGTTTGAAGGTGCTAAATCCAGCAGGAACACATCCTGAAAGATAAGATTGAAGCGGCGGAAACTTCTTCTTATCTAAGAAGAAGTTTTTTTGTGTTTTTTTCGTTTTAATAAAGCAGAGGAGAGAAAGAGATGAGATTTGGATTTTGGCTACCCATATTCGGCGGCTGGCTCAGAAACGTGGAAGACGAAAATATGCCTCCGACCTTTGATTATGCAAAACAAGTGATTCAGTCGGCGGAAAAATGGGGATACGATACCACACTGATTGCGGAGCTTTATTTGAATGATATAAAAGGACCGGAACAGGACGCGTTAGAAGCATGGACAACGGCGGCCGGTCTGGCTGCAGTTACAGAAAAGATTGAAATCATGACCGCGGTTCGCCCCGGATTCCATAACCCGGCGGTTACTGCCAAAATGGCTGCCAACATTGATCAGATCAGCGGCGGAAGATTTACCTTGAATGTGGTTTCTGCCTGGTGGGAAGAAGAGGCGAAGCAGTATGGCGGCGTCTTTACCGCACATGATGAGCGCTATGAACGAACACAGGAGTTCATCGATGTCCTAAAAGGCCTTTGGACTGAAGAAACCTTTAATTATAAAGGGAAGTACTATGAACTTGCCAATACAAAACTGTCGCCTAAACCGGTGCAACGGCCTAATCCTGTCCTCTATGCCGGCGGTGAGAGCGAACGTGGAAAACAGGTTATCTCTTCTTCCTGTGATGCCTATGTCATGCATGGGGGCACAGTTGAGGAGATCCATACCAAGATAACAGATATGAAAAACCGTAGAGCCCGGACGGGAAAAGAGGCCTTGTCTTCGTTTGGAATGGCAGCTTACGTCATCTGCAGGGATACCGAGGAAGAAGCACAGGCAGAGCTCGAGCGAATCACGGATGTGAAAGAAACGAGCGGCTATGCAGGCTTTAAGGATTTTACAAGCAAGTCTCAGCTTGAGCAGCAGATTCAGCTGCAGGATTATTCTGTTTCCAACCGGGGTCTGCGCCCGAACCTGATCGGAACGCCTGGGCAAATCGCGAAGCGGATTGTTGAATATGAAGAAGCCGGACTAGGGCTTTTGCTGCTTCAGTTCTCACCACAGCTGGAGGAAATGGAGCGATTTTCAAAGCAAGTTATGCCGTTAGTGGAAAAATACAACCAGGTAAAGGCGTTAAGCTAGAAGAGAAGAGGAGAGATGAAATTGAAAAAAGTATACATCATTCACGAAAACGATGAATGGACCAACCATTTAATTAAGCGGCTGGACGAGTTAGAAGTACCATACGAAACCTGGCATCTGGATCAGGGCACGGTTAACCTGTCCGAAACACCTCCGGAAGGCATTTTTTACAGCCGCATGAGCGCTTCCTCCCATACACGGGGACACCGTTACGCTCCTGAACTTGCTGCCAGTGTGATTGCCTGGCTCGAGCGCCATGGCAGAAAAGTGCTGAACGGCAGCCGTGCTCTGCAGCTGGAGGTCAGCAAAGTGGCACAGTATCTCGAATTGGAAGCACATGGAGTGAAAACACCGAAAACCATTGCAGCTGCAGGCAAGGAACAAATTTTGCAGGCGGCGGAACAATTCAGCGGCCAGCCGTTCATTACGAAGCACAACCGTGCAGGAAAGGGACTCGGTGTACAGCTTTTTCATTCCTATCAGGGATTGAAGGATTATGTACTTGGCCCGGATTTCGAGGAGCCGGTTGATGGGATTACGCTTATTCAGCAATACATCGAGTCACCGGCGTCCTACATCACACGATGCGAGTTTGTCGGCGGAAAGTTTGTATATGCGGTACGGGTAGATACGTCTGAAGGATTTGAACTCTGTCCGGCAGATGCCTGCCAGATTGGGGACTTGTTCTGCCCGGTCGGAGAAGAAGCTCCAGCTAAACCAAAGTTTCAGATTCAGCAGGACTTCGCGGAAAGCATTATTGATAAATATGAACAGGTACTGGCAGATAACAACATCCAGGTGGCCGGTATTGAATTTATAAAAGACGCAGACGGTACGATTTATACGTATGACATCAATACGAATACCAACTATAATTCGGACGCTGAAGCGGCAGCAGGAAAATTTGGAATGCTCGAGCTTGCCAAATTCTTAAAAAGTGAATTGAATCAAGTAAACCCGGTCCTTGTTTAAGGACAACATAAAGAGCCTCCCGCTTAGCGGGAGGCTCTTCGTTTTCATCATCTACATGAAAAAGGGGGTGATAGGGATGTCTTTACTATAGCAGACCCGGTCTATAAGAAAGGAATTATGTGACCTTTTTGATATGTTTAAGAAATTTGTGACATCCACATCCCGTTATTTGTCACTTTTTTTCGGGATTTGTTTGATAGTTTAGTAGTATGTTTTCTCCCCACCCGGTCCACACTGAGGATAGAAAACGAAAGGGGAGCTTGATCATGAAACGTTCGAAAAAATCGGTTATGACGTTATTATTCCTATCGCTGATTGCGATGGTTCTGTTTTTTGAAACCCAGACGAAGGTGGCAAACGCGACCATGAATGAATCGGTTAAAATTCCGCATGATGCCATCCGTCTCCGCATTCTGGCCAACAGTGATGCAGAAAAGGATCAGGCATTAAAAAGAAAGATCCGGGACAAGGTGAATGAACAGATTACCACATGGGTGGGCGGTCTCGATTCACATGATCAGGCAGAAAAAGTGATTAACAAGCATTTGCCAGAGGTAAGAAAAGTAGTGGAGACGTATTTGCGGGAAGCTGGCCTGGATATTCCTTATAAAGTACAATTCAATAAAGAAGTTGCTTTTCCAACCAAAATGTACGGCAACTATATTTACCCTGCGGGCAAATATGAAGCTCTTCTGATCACGCTTGGCAAAGGAAAGGGAGCCAATTGGTGGTGTGTGCTTTTCCCTCCACTGTGCTTTCTGGATTTTGAAAATGGGGATGCCGTTAAAACCGATCAAAAGGGAGTAAAGGAAGTCGCTTCAGGAGCAGAGCAAGACGCGCCGGCTGTTCAAGAACCAAAAGAAGAAAAAGTGGAAGTGAAATTTTTTCTGGGAGAAGTCTTTACCTCTGTGGCCAATAAGATTGGCAGTCTGTTCTCTTAAAAGCCCTGCATAACTTTCATGGTTGTTTCATAGACTTTTAACAAAATACTAGAGGAGAGTGAGCGCCATGACCATTCGTTTGAGAGCGGCGATGCCGCATGAAGCAAGAAGTCTCGGTGATCTGGTTAAGCAGGCAGGTTTGGGCACGGATGGAATGAGGGAAGGGATTGGAAACTACCTTGTGGTGGAGAATGATAAAGGCGAAACCATTGGGACCGTAGGACTGGAACGGGTGGAAAAGGATGGTTTGCTCCGTTCGTTTGTTTTAAAGAAGGAATATTCCAATGAACAGATATTTTTGCGATTGATCCAGCGGATTTTGCTATACTGTAAGGAAAAAGGAGTAGAGACACTTTATTTGCTGACAAAGGCTGTTCATCTTTTTGAGCCTCTGTCATTTCGGCCAGTGCCGGCAGAAAAGGTTCCTGCTCATGTAGAAAATACCGCCCATTATAAAAAAACAGCCGAAAAGGGTGTGGTCCTGCTGTATTGCAGCCTGCAGGAAAATTAATTATCCACAATTTATGCACAATAAATCGTCTTTTGTGTATAAATTGTGGATAATAGTCGTGAAAGACTGCAAAAATGGAAAGCGGCGGTTTGAAAGGATAGTTGGAATGAAGGAGTTTACTACAAACATATGGTCTGTGGATAAAGAAAGCGATGCGCTTACAGGCCATCCACAAATTATACAAGCTTCCCTGTGGATAAAAAATAATGAGGTCATTGCTTTCCCCACGGAAACCGTATATGGACTGGGGGGAAATGCGGAGAGCGATGAAGCGATTGAAAAGATTTTTGCGGCGAAAGGAAGGCCGAGCGACAATCCTCTTATTGTTCATATCTCAAGTCTAGACCAACTGGAAGGTTTGGTGGCGGAAATTCCAAAGCGGGCGCAAATGCTGATGGAAGCCTTTTGGCCAGGACCGCTAACCCTTGTTTTGCCCAAAGGAGAAAAGGTAGCCCGACGTGTGACAGCAGGGCTGTCCACAGTGGGGGTAAGGATGCCGGATCATCCTGTCGCGTTGGAGCTGATCAGTGAAAGCGGGCTGCCGCTCGCAGCACCAAGCGCAAATATTTCGGGAAGGCCATCGCCAACAACTGCCCAGCATGTTTATGAAGATTTAAAGGGGCGAATTGCGGGTATTTTGGATGGCGGTCCAACCGGTGTGGGAGTGGAATCCACGGTGGTTGACTGTACATCCGAAAAACTGACCATTCTGCGGCCTGGCGGAGTGACCAAGGAACAGCTTGAAGAAGTGGCTGGTGAAACTGCCATGGATCCAGGTCTTGTTTCTCCGGATACGTCGGCGCCAAAGTCGCCGGGCATGAAATACACACACTATGCACCGAATGCCCCGCTTTACCTGGTGGATGGATCACCGGCATTTATCCAGAAGCTTGTGGATAAGGAAAAAGCAAAAGGCAGAAAAACAGGTGTATTGTCATGTAATGAGCACACACACCTTTACCAGGCGGATACGGTCATAGCTTGTGGGTCCCATGACGCGCTTGAAAGTGTGGCTCATCATCTTTATGATGCATTGCGTGCATTTAACGAGAGCGAGGCCGAGATTATTTTCAGTGAGGTCTTTCCGAAAAAAGGCATGGGTACTGCCATTATGAACCGTCTTGAGAAATCGGCCGGAGGAAAAATAATAACAGAATGAAAAAAACAGGGCGGCTGCCCTGCTTTTTTTGTGGTTTGCCATGGAAAGCCGATTCAGCTGTCAGGCCGGTTCGGTGAGGATGGGAAGGATAACGGTAAAGGTGCTGCCTTGACCTACTTCGCTCGCTACCTGAATACTTCCGCCATGGTTCTCGATAATTTTATAGCACACCATCAGCCCGAGGCCTGTCCCTTTTTCCTTTGTTGTGTAAAAGGGTTCACCAAGAGCAGGCAGCATTTCTTTTGGGATCCCGCATCCTTCATCGGTAAACGCCACGCTTAATTGCTCTGCTTGCTGTCTCACAGAAATATAAATTTTACCGCCTTCAGGCATGGCTTCGATGGAGTTTTTCAGCAGATTGATGAATACCTGCTTTAACTGACTATCGGCAGATGAGACCAGGGGCAGGTTTTCCTCGGCATGAAAATGAATCTGCACGTTCATTAAAATGGCCTGAGTTTCCAGCAAAGAAATGACATGGCGCAGCAGATGCGTCAGATTGGTAGGAACAAGGTTCATAACCTGCGGTTTGGCAAGCACCATAAATTCACTGACAATGGAGTTGATCCTGTCAATTTCTGAAAGCATAATCTCATAATATTCATTATTGTCCTGAGCTTTGGACTCCAAAAGCTGCAAAAATCCTTTAATCGAGGTGAGCGGGTTGCGGATTTCGTGGGCCACCCCGGCAGCCAGCTGGCCAAGGACTGACAGCTTATCCGATTTTCTCAGCATCTCCTCTGTTTTTTTGCGCTCCGTCAAGTCCCGGGATACGACCACTATGCTCTCTACCTGGTCTTTTTCATTAATGACCGGTGTGGCATTTGTTTCGAGCAAAACGTGACCACCGTTATTATGCTTCCAGCGGGCTTCAAATTTAATGGGCTTTCTGGAATGAACCATCTCCCGCATCAGCAGATGGACACGTTCTCGATCCTCCGGATGCACAAATTCGCCTGCATATTTCCCGTAATACGTTTCAGGCTCTATTCCCAGAATCATTTTGTTGGATGGCGAACTATAGATTACTTTTCCGTGGTCATCTGACACCACTATTAAATCCATTGTATTTTCGGCGATAATCCGGTACTTTTCTTCACTTTCACGAAGCGCTTTTTCCTGCCGCTTTTTCTCTGTAATGTCACGCGAAATGCCCGAGAAGGCATGTACCCGGCCATTTTGATCCCATATCGGAAACAGCGTCACACTGGTATTAAGCAGAGATCCGTCTTTGCGCTGACAAATCATTTCATGACCCTTAATCGAAACACCTTTTTTGACGGACTGGATCATCTGCAGTGATTCCTGCATATATTTGTCCAGTACAATGGGGATTATTGGGCTTTGACAGTCTTTGAGCTCTTCTTCCTTCCAGCCGAAGGTTTCCTCAAAGGCGGGGTTCAATTTAATGGTTTTCTTATCAAAATCATAAATGGAAATCATATCGGCTGAATGGGTAAACAGGGACTCGAGAAGTTCTTTCGTTTCTTTAAGTTCTGCTTCCTGTGCGATCCGTTCGGTAATGTCCTTTCCGATGCAATAGACTCCAAGCACTTCGTCATTCACGGTGATCGGTGTAATCGTCAAGTTGACATAAACAATTTCGCCACTTTTTTTCTTAAGCTTCACCTCGAACGTTTGCGAGGGGCCCCGGAGCAACTTATGGAACTCATTATTGTATTTTTCCTTTTTGTCGTTGGGCAGAAGCGGATGAAAAGTCATAGCCAGCAGTTCTTCCTCCGTGTAGCCGGTCAGTTTTTCGGCTGCGGGATTAACCATAGTAAGTTTTCCCTGTGTATCTATGGAAAACAGGGCATCGATCGTATGGTTAATGAGAGAGTGAAACCGCTGCTCACTTTCCTTCAGTTGGTTCTCTGCGGTGATCCGGTCTTTAATGTCAAGGCAAAAACCGTTCACCTCAAAGACCCTGCCTTCATTAATAACAGGATGCAGTGCTATAAGGAACGGAACATCATGAAGTTCTGCTTCAACGGTCAGCGGCTCGCCCAGCCATGCCCGTTCAAAGCAATGGATAATATAGTCGGATAACTCAGGCATGATGAGAGCGCCTGAATTTTTTTGAAGCAGCCATTCTTTCATATATTCCAGTGGAGGAGAGAGGTCGCCGTTCCATTGTGTCACAACAAAAGCTTCCCGGGATTTTTTAAATGTAAAGGTCAGGCTACTTTGTTTTTTGATTTTCATGCGGCGGGCTTGTCTGTTTTCGTAAGCTGCGGCCGGATGAATCGACTTCCCGTATTCAGTCATGAAATCGCCTCCGATTCTTCCGTTTTTCTACTATCTTATTTACGGTAAAAAAAACCATATCCCTGCTTATGTTGAAATTTGATTGTCCATTGTTTTTTAGAAACACCTCCTCGCTCATTCTAATTGATGTGGGACGCGCATAAGGTTGTACTAGCGGACTAAGGGGGAAGGTAAATGGATGTTGTGACCATAGGAGAATGGCTGACCTTATGGGTCATGTCTTTTGCTCTGGGGATGGATGCCTTTTCCATCGGACTGGGCATGGGAATGCTCCGGTTAAGGATGAAACAAATCATTAAAATCGGTGTGGTAATCGGGTTGTTTCACATGGGCATGCCGCTTGGGGGATTGATGCTTGGAAAGCAAATTTCCTCTCACTTCGGAGGAATTGCAGCCATTATCGGCGGATGCCTGCTGCTGCTGCTTGGCTTTCAGATGATCCGTTCCTCCTTTAAACCTGAGAACGAGCCATTTGTTACACCGGTCGGCTTTGGACTGCTGCTGTTTGCACTCAGTGCTAGCCTTGACAGCTTTTCCGTCGGTTTAAGTCTTGGCATTTATGGAGCCAAAATCGTACTCACCATTTTTATGTTCGGTTTCATGAGCATGCTGCTGACCTGGTGCGGGCTGATGATGGGGCGAAAAGTGCAAAAGTGGCTCGGCTCTTACAGTGAGGCTTTGGGAGGCCTGATTTTACTGGCTTTTGGAATCAAGCTTTTGTTTCCGTTATAAATATGATGGAACGATTGGCGTACAGGCCAATCTTTTTTTATACTAAAAGTAGACTTTCAAAAATAAGAGGTGGTAACCCATGAAGAATATACTATTTGTTTGTACAGGAAATACATGCAGAAGTCCGATGGCTGCCGCTCTTCTGAGGCATCTCGGCAATGGAAAACTTGAGGTGCGGTCAGCCGGAGTGTTCGCAGCAGAGGGGGCAGGGGCAAGTTCAAATGCTGTAACCGCCATGTCTGAAAAAGGTATTCCATTCAACCATGAATCAAAGCCGGTGACCCGGACACTGATGGATTGGGCGGACCTTATTCTGACGATGACCGAAAGCCATAAGCATGCTCTATGCAATCGGTTCCCGGAAGTGGTGGACAAGGTTTACACGCTAAAGGAATTTATCTATCAAAACGAAGACTATGAACAGAGGCTCTCTGAACTTCATCAGGCGTATGCCGAAATCGAAACTTTACGGGTGTTCTATAAAAGCAAATGGAACCAGACGGATGAAGACAAGCAGGCGGTTCAGGAAGAATTTGAACGGGCGATTGCTCCGTTTAAAGAAAAGATCGCTTCTATGGAACAAGAGCTTCCTTCGCTTGATGTTATCGATCCGTTTGGGGGAGATATTGAGATTTACAGGCAAACCAGAGGAGAGCTTGAATCACTCATCCATAAACTGCTGGAAAAAATATAGACCGTTGCTCTGGGTTGTCTGCCGCGACTGGTTGAAACGAGGGGAAAATCGATTTAAAATCGAATAGACTACGGAATTTACAGGAGGAGAAGATGAGAGTAGCCATAGGTTCAGACCATGCAGGAGTAGAGCTTCGCCAGGAAATCATCGAGATGATGCGGGAAATGGGTATGGAAGTGTTTGACGTGGGATGCGAATGCAGCACCTCCGTTGACTATCCGGATTACGCCATTCCTGTGGCGGAAATGGTAGCGAGGAATGAGGCAGATCGAGGTATATTAATCTGTGGTACGGGAATAGGTATGAGTATAACGGCCAATAAAGTTAAAGGCATCCGCTGTGCTCTTGTACATGACCTGTTCAGCGCCAAAGCAACACGACTGCATAATGACAGTAATGTACTGGCCATGGGTGAGAGGGTCATCGGACCTGGACTGGCTCTGGAAATTGCCAAAGTGTGGCTGACCACAGAATATGAAGGCGGCAGGCACGGCAGGCGTGTGGGCAAAATTTCAGATTATGAGGAGAGAACCAGCGAGCGAGTATAAATGCTGCAAAGAAAAGGTGATGGAACTTAAAATCTGCACCTTAAAGAAGGGAAGATTCAACCAATGAGTGACCAGCTGCAAAACGTAGAGAAGCAGGTCTATCATGCCTTATCCGATTTACAAAAGCAGGCGGCGCTAAAGCCGGGACAGCTGCTGGTAGTCGGAGCAAGTACAAGTGAAGTGACAGGTGGAAGAATTGGCACTTCAGGAACAATGGAAGTCGCACAGGCTCTTTTTAATGGAGTTAAAATGTTTCAGGAAGAAACCCGGGTGGCTGTAGCTGTCCAGTGCTGCGAGCATTTGAACCGTGCCCTTGTTGTCGAGCGGGAAACGGCCGACAGGCTCAGGCTGGAAGAGGTCCGTGTGGTGCCGGCAAGATCGGCGGGCGGAGCTCTGGCAACCCATGCGTTCCACCATTTTGAAGATCCTGTGATGGTGGAATTCATCAAGGCAGATGCCGGGATCGATATTGGAGATACCTTTATTGGCATGCATCTGAAGCATGTCGCCGTACCGGTAAGAACAGAAGTAAAAAGCATTGGTGAAGCGCATGTGACGCTCGCCAAAACCCGGCCGAAACTAATCGGCGGGGAGCGGGCCGTCTATCCGTCAAAAGAAGACATTCGCTGCTTTTAATAGATCAAAAAACCGTCCGGTTCCTTTGAGCACGGGCGGTTTTTTTGTCTGCAGCAGCATTTTGGCTATTATGAAAACGACGTGATTTGCAAATACTTCTTTTCGAACCGCAAGTAAACGCTAAAGCTTCTCTGCTTTTTCTCTGTTTTAAAACTTCTTCTCGGAAATCGCTGAGCGCATCCGCTGAAGGGATTCTTTTGCAGCTTCTTTTCCGGCCATCATGACGTTGACATAAAGGGCATCGATGACGCTGAGCTGAGCGATCCTGGACGACAGGGCCTCCGAGCGAAATTCTGTTTCCGTGGCGATGGTATGAAGGGAGATGTCTGATTTTTCACTGAGCGGTGACTTGGCGTAGTCGGTCAATGAAATGGTGCGGCAGCCGTTTTCTTTTGCGACCGAGAGCACCTGCAATAAATCCTTGTTGGTCCCTGAGTGGGAAATGAACACGGCGGCATCACGCTCTGTGAGCTGGGAAGCAGACATGAGCTGAAAGTGGGTGTCGGTATAGGCGACGCTTTGCTTTCCGGTGCGTATGAATTTATGGTGAGCATCCATGGCAATAATTCCTGAACCGCCGTTTCCGTAAAATTCAATCTTGGAAGCTGAAAGAAGGCAGTCCACGGCATTCTGAAAGTTTTTTTCATCAAGCATCCGCCGCGTGTCTTCCAGAGTGCGGATGTTGGATTGAAAGACCTTTTCTGCTACCTGTGCCGGACTGTCCGTTTCCAGAATCGTTTCATGGATGTCCTGCAATGGCCCGACAACGTCAGAGGCAAGCGCGATTTTCAGCGCTTGGAACCCTTTGAAACCAAGGCGTTTGCAGAACCGGAAGACGGTTGCATCGGCTACTTCGAGACGGTCGGCGACCTCATTGATGCTTGAATGGATGATATTTTGTGGATCTTCAAGAATGATATCCGCTATTTTTTTTTCTTTTTCGCTCAATATGCCGTAAGAAGAGCGAATCTTGGCTAAACAGTTTGAAGCGGCCATGTATCGTTCTACCTTTCTTCTTTGAGACTTTGGCTCTATCATAATATGAAAATTAATTTCTTGTAAACGGAAAAAATTTTAGTATATAATGAGTAGTGAAGAAAATAATTTTCATGAGCTTTAGATTGAGCTTGTTTGAAAGGGGAAGTAACACATGCAAATCGGAATGATTGGCTTAGGTAAGATGGGTTACAATCTTGTTCTTAATCTTTTGGACCACGGACATGAAGTGGTGGCAACAGATGTAAACAATGAACAAGTTAAAAATATTGCGAACGACGGAGCGACTGGCGCTTATAGCATTAAAGAACTTGTCAGCGGATTAAACACTCCGCGCGTAGTTTGGATGATGGTACCTGCGGGAAACATTACTGAAGATGTACTCACTGAACTCAAAAGCGTCCTGGAGCCAGGCGACATTGTGATTGATGGAGGAAACTCCAATTATAAAGATACACTCCGCCGTGCGGAAGAATTGAAAGAAAAAGGCCTTCACTTTGTGGATGTCGGCACAAGCGGCGGTACAGAAGGTGCCCGAAATGGTGCTTGTACAATGATCGGTGCCGAACCTGAAGTATTTGAAATCATTGAACCTGCCTTTAAAGACCTTTCTATCGAAAATGGTTACCTGTATACAGGTAAAGTCGGTAGCGGGCATTTCTTGAAAATGGTTCATAACGGGATTGAATACGGCATGATGCAAGCCATTGCAGAAGGCTTTGAAATTCTTGAGAAAAGTGAATTTGATTATGATTATGAAGCGGTGGCAAAAATGTGGAACCATGGTTCTGTTATCCGCTCTTGGCTCATGGAATTAACACAAAGCGCGTTCTCCAAGGATCCTAAGCTGGAAGGAATCAGAGGCGTAATGCACGCTTCCGGTGAAGGGAAATGGACCGTAGAAGCAGCACTGGATCTTCAAGTTCCTGCACCGGTTATCGCTCTATCCCTCATGATGCGCAACCGTTCACTTGAAGATGACACATTTACTGGTAAAGTGGTTGCGGCGCTCCGCAATGAATTTGGCGGACATGCAGTTGTAAAAAAATAAATGGCAAACCAGGAGGGTGACGTACACTGCATGTCACCCTCTTCTTTTACATCAGCTCTTCATGTATGTTTAATTTAACTTTAGAAGCATACTAAAAGCTGAGAAGGAAAGGGCAAGGCCGGAAAGGATGGAAAGCATGGATCAAAACAAATACTTGATGGGTGTGGACATCGGTACAACAAGCACAAAGGCTGTTCTTTTTGACCGGAAAGGTACAGTCATTTCCCAACATACTGTTGGCTATCCGTTATTGAGTCCGACACCGTCTACTGCAGAGCAGGAACCGGAGGAAATTTTGCAGGCCGTGTTCGCGTGCATCAACAGGACAATGGCAGAAAGCCTGATTTCACCAAATGACCTACAATTAGTGTCGTTCAGTTCGGCGATGCACAGCGTGATTGCAGTGGACGAAAAAGGGAAAGCGCTCACCAAAAGCATCACCTGGGCAGATAACCGGGGGGCAGATTATGCTGAAAAAATTAAAAACGAACTGAATGGGCATGAAGTGTACCTGAGGACAGGAACTCCTATTCATCCGATGTCACCACTGACCAAGCTCCTTTGGATGAAAAATGAGCTGAAGGAAGCGTACGATCTCGCTCATAAATTTATCGGAATCAAGGAATATGTATTTCACAAGTTGTTTGGCGAATTTCTGATTGACCATTCCATCGCTTCAGCTACCGGGATGATGAACCTGGAAAAACTGGAGTGGGATGAAGAAGCTTTGAACATCGCCGGAATCACAAGCGACAAGTTGTCAACACTGGTACCGACCACACACGTTGTTAAAGGTCTTTTACCGGAAAGGGCAGAAAGGCTTGGCGTTCACAAAGATACTCCGTTTGTGATCGGTGCCAGTGACGGCGTACTCTCAAACCTGGGTGTGAACGCGATTGATCCCGGGGTGGTGGCAGTGACCATCGGTACGAGCGGCGCGATTCGTACGGTGAGCGACAAACCGATCACCGACCAAAAAGGCCGGACATTTTGTTATGCGCTTACGGAAAACCACTGGGTCATCGGAGGCCCTGTCAACAACGGGGGAATGACGTTCCGGTGGGTCAGAGACCAGTTTGGCGCAGCCGAATCAGAAACGGCAAAACGCCTTGGGCTTGATCCTTATGAAGTATTGACCGAGATTGCAGAGAAGGTTTCTCCTGGTGCAGACGGCCTTTTGTTCCATCCTTATATGGCAGGTGAACGTGCTCCTCTTTGGAACGCCAATGCAAGAGGCTCCTTCTTTGGACTTGCGCTCTATCATAAAAAGGAGCATATGATCCGTGCCGTGCTTGAAGGGGTCATTTTTAACCTGTACAGTGTTCTTCTGGCGCTTCAGGAACTCATCGGAATTCCGAAAGGGGTACAGGCAACAGGCGGCTTCGCCCGTTCAGCCCTTTGGCGTCAGATGATGGCCGATATCTTTAACCAGGATGTGACCATACCGGAAAGCTTTGAAAGCTCTTGTCTTGGTGCAGTCATTCTTGGCCTATATGCATTGGATGAAATTGAGGACTTCTCCATCGTATCGGACATGGTGGGAAGCACGTATCAGCATACGCCAAATCCTGAAAACGTTGAGACGTACCAGGAGCTCATGTCGATATTTCTATCTGTATCCAGAAGCCTTGAAGAGGATTATCATAATATTGCAGAGTATCAGCGAAAGCGGCTCGAACATTAAGACAGCAGACAGGAATGGGCTAACCCTTTCCTGTTTTTGGGTTTAACAGTTTCCAATATCAGTGAATTTCCGTACATTTATAACACTTTATGTTTTAGCGTTCGGAAAATATCTAAAATGTATCCGCTATCAATTAAAAGTGACCTAACAAAACACTGAAAAGCTATGTTACAATGAACATGAATTAAGGACTTTTAACACGAAGGGGATGCACAAACTTGAAAAAGCTAGCTGTTCAAGATCAAGAAGTTTTTGCTGCTATACAAGACGAACTAGGACGTCAGCGGAATAAAATTGAACTCATTGCATCAGAAAACTTTGTAAGTGAAGCGGTAATGGAGGCGCAAGGATCGGTCCTCACCAATAAGTATGCAGAGGGATATCCGGGCCGCCGTTATTACGGAGGATGCGAATATGTTGACGTGGCAGAGAACCTCGCAAGAGACCGTGCCAAGAAAATCTTTGGAGCGGAGCATGTCAACGTTCAGCCTCACTCCGGTGCACAGGCAAACATGGCTGTGTATTTTACCATTCTAAAGCCTGGCGATACAGTCCTTGGAATGAACCTGTCCCACGGCGGGCATTTGACGCACGGAAGTCCGGTTAACTTTTCAGGCGAGCTTTATAATTTTGTCGAATATGGCGTGAATGAAGAAACACATCTTATTGACTATGAAGATGTACGCCAAAAAGCGCTTGAAAATAAACCGAAACTGATTGTTGCCGGAGCAAGTGCCTATCCAAGAGCGATTGACTTCAAGAAGTTCCGTGAAATTGCGGACGAAGTCGGAGCTTATTTGATGGTTGATATGGCGCACATTGCCGGACTTGTGGCAACTGGGCTTCATGAAAACCCGGTTCCTTACGCTGATTTTGTAACAACTACTACCCATAAAACACTTCGCGGTCCACGCGGCGGAATGATTCTTTGTAAAGAAGAGTTTGCCAAGAAGATCGACAAGTCCATTTTCCCTGGAATTCAGGGCGGACCTCTTATGCACGTGATTGCGGCAAAGGCGGTAGCCTTTGGAGAGGCATTGTCAGACGACTTCAAAACGTATTCCCAGCAAATCGTTGATAATGCAAAACGACTTGCCGATTCCCTTACTAAGGAAGGAATCACACTGGTGTCCGGCGGAACGGATAACCATTTGATTCTTATTGATGTAAGCAAGCTTGGCATTACAGGAAAAATTGCCGAAAAGGCGCTCGATGACATCGGAATTACCGTAAACAAAAACACGATTCCGTTTGATCAAGAGAGCCCGTTTGTAACTAGCGGTATCCGTATCGGTACGGCAGCAGTTACGTCTCGTGGTTTTGGCCTCGAAGACATGGATGAAATTGCATCCCTCATTGCCCTTGTTGTTAAAAACCCTGAAAACGAAGCTACCTTGAAGGAAGCGGGCGAACGTGTTGCAGCGCTTGCCGGAAAGTACAAGCTTTACGAATAAGAGAGATTATGAAAAAGGCACCTGTTAAGGGTGTCTTTTTTTGTTTTCTTTCTTTAGAGTAAAAAGTAAATTTCCGCTTTCATCCCAATTTTGTTACTTGGGTCTCACATCAATTGTTATCAATGGTTATACAAAATGAAAGCGCTTTACAATATGATGAGATCAGGAGGGGGATCAACGTGCAACTGGAAGAAAGGCCGGCATTGCTGCTGAATCAGATTTTCTCGCTGAAAAGACCAACCATAGCCCAGCTGATGGATCAAACTCAGATGTCCAAGCGTCAGATTACGTATGATTTAGAAAAAATAAATGATTGGTTGAAGGATCAAAGTCTTCCTTCCATCTCTTATAAACGGAAAACGCAGATTGAAGTTCCCGCGCAGGTGTTTCAATTAGCGGATGCCTCCTTTGCTGCTGATTCCTTTATTTTTACGGAAGATGAGCGTCTTGTGGCCCTTTATTTGTTCTTGTTCATCAGAAGAGAGCATATCTCATCTGCCCATTTTACTGATCTATTGAAAGTCAGCAAGAACACTGTCACCGCTGATGTCAAAAAAGCCAATGCCCTCTTCGCACCGTTTTTAGTGAAAATTCATTATACCCGGGAAAGAGGATACCACCTAAAGGGCACCGAGCTGGATAAGCGGGTGCTGCTGATGAGCCATCTGACCAGGTTGTTTCAAAAACCGTCGGGAGAGAAAATCATCGGTTATGTTCTTAAGGCATCTGACAGTCCGCTCATCGTAAAAACTATTTTTTCGATTCTGCAGTCTCTTGAAAAAGAACTCAGCCTTCAGTTTGTGGAGGAACGTATGCATCAGTTTGCTTATTTCCTCCAATTCTATTACATCCGGATGCTTGAAATGAAAATGGTCCGCCTTCATCGGGATGAAATTGAATTGCTTCGACAGGACCGGCTGAATGAGCCGGCAGAACAGATTTTAGCACAGCTTCATTTGATGAAAACAGATTCGGAGGTTGCTTATCTTGTGATTCAAATGCTGGGTCTTTCTCTAGGGGATGCTTCTGTAATTCAGGATGATTACGATCTGCTGTTTCGGATCTGCGAAAGATTGGTCACAGATTTTGAATATAAGGCCTGTATTTTCTTTGAAGAAAAGAACAAGGTCGTAGAAACGCTGTATCAGCATCTCAAGCCGGCGTATTACCGGATGAAGTACCGAATCCCCATATACAATCCGCTGCTTGTCCAAATCAAGGAGGAGCATACGGAGCTATTTACGATTGTGAAAGAGCTGCTTAGTCCTGTTGAAGTTCTTTTGAACATTTCTGTTCCGGAAGAAGAAGCCGGCTTCATCACGATCCATTTTGCTGCCTTGCTGGAAAAGCCCAAACAGATCGCTGCAAGTAGGAAAAGAGCGGTTGTTGTTTGTCCGAGCGGCATCAGCTCATCCTTGATGGTTAAACACCAGCTTGAATCACTGTTTTCAGAAATCACCGTGTATAGGACACTTTCCTTAAAAGAGTTCAATGAAGGAGTAGAGCTGGACATCGACCTTGTGTTTTCAACAGTGCCGCTTCAAACGAAGGTTCCTTGTTTTCCCGTAAAACCAATAATGACACCGGTCGAAAAGGGAACGCTGCTCAATGAGGTGTATCAACACCTATTCGGAGTTCAGTATGAGCATTTGGGAGCAAAGGATATCTTGCAGACCATTGAGAAACATGCTCATATTTTCGATAAGGATGGCCTTGCACAGGCTTTGACACAATTTATGTTTCAAAAAAGAACGAACGCTAACAGGAGGAACAGACCCGTGTTAAGTGATTTAATTACGAATGAAACCATTCAATTTGCTGAGCAGGTGCCTGGCTGGGAGAAGGCAATCGAGGAAGCCGCCCAGCCGCTGCTGAAAAAAGGGGCGATCAAGCCATCCTATATTAAGGCGATGATTGAAAATGTGAATACGATGGGCCCTTATGTCATACTCGGCCAGGAAATTGCGATTCCTCATGCGAGGCCTGAGATGGGAGTGAATGAGGTGGGAATGAGCTTTTTGAAGCTCGAGGAGCCCGTTTACTTTTTAGATGATAAAAAACACCCTGTTTCTTTATTGTTCTGCATAGCTGCCATTGACAATAAGACACACTTGCAGGCTCTATCCCAGCTGACAAAGCTGCTAAGCAAGAAAGAAAATGTAAAAAAGCTGAAAGCAATGAACAGCACAGAGGAAATGCTTGGACTGATTCATGAATATTCAAAAGTTGTTTAGGAGGAAAAGAACATGAAAATTTTAGCGATTTGCGGTTCGGGTTTAGGAAGCAGTTTCATTCTAGAAATGAACGTTCAGGAGATTGCTAACGAACTTGGAGTTTCGGGTGTGGAGGTCAGCCACTCCGATTTAAGTTCAGCGACTCCTGATATGGCCGATCTTTTCATTGCGGCAAGGGACATCGCTGAGGGGGCATCCCACCTTGGAGAGGTCGTTGTCATTGACAGCATTATTGACATGGATGGCATCCGGGAGAAGTTAAGAGAAGTGTTCACACAAAAAGGAATGCTCTAAAGAGCAAAAAGGGGGAGCTAGGAAATGGGTGAAAGATTTCTTAAGCTGATGATGGATATTCTAAGCCAGCCGGCTGTGCTGGTGGCATTAATCTCACTGATTGGCCTTCTTTTGCAGAAAAAACCGGCAAGTGAAGTCATTAAAGGGACGACAAAGTCCTTTCTTGGTTTTCTTGTTATTGCAGCTGGCGCCAATATCCTTGTCGGAGCACTTGATCCCTTTGGAAAGATGTTTCAGGAAGCATTCCATGTTAACGGGGTTGTTCCAAATAACGAAGCTATTGTAGCTATGGCGCTGACAAAGTATGGTTCAGCGACAGCGCTTATCATGTTCTTCGGCATGATTGCCAACATTCTCGTAGCTCGTTTTACGCCTCTGAAATACATCTTCCTGACCGGGCATCACACGCTGTACATGGCCTGTATGTTTGCGATCATCCTTGTCGTTTCAGGGCTGAAGGGAGCGGGTCTAATCATTGTCGGTGCCATAGCCCTTGGACTGACGATGGCTATTTTTCCAGCCATGTGCCAGCCATTCATGCGCAAAATTGTCGGGAATGATAAAGTCGGGTTCGGACACTTTTCTTCCCTCGGATATATTCTGTCGGGGTTGGTCGGCAAAGTGGTTGGAAAAGGCTCCCGATCGACTGAAAAGATCAATTTTCCAAAAGGCCTCGGTTTTCTTCGTGACAGTTCGGTCACCATTGCCCTTACAATGACGATTCTCTATTTGGTCATCGCTCTTTTTGCAGGTCCGTCCTATGTCGAAAAGGAATTGAGCAATGGAACTCACTATCTTGTCTTTTCGGTGATTCAGGCGGTTACCTTTGCTGCCGGTGTATTTGTAATTCTTTCAGGCGTGCGTTTGGTCCTGGCTGAAATTGTTCCTGCCTTTAAAGGAATTTCGACCCGGCTTGTGCCGAATTCCAAACCTGCCCTCGACTGCCCGATCGTTTTTCCGTATGCACCGAACGCTGTTTTAATTGGCTTTTTCTGCAGTTTCCTTGGAGGGATTGTTGGTATGGCCATTCTGGGATGGGCAGGAGCGGTTATCATTCTGCCTGGAGTTGTGCCACACTTTTTCACCGGTGCAACAGCCGGTGTTTTCGGTAATGCCACAGGCGGCATAAGGGGAGCGACTATTGGTTCATTTGCTAACGGGCTTCTGATTACGTTCCTTCCTGTATTCCTCCTTCCGGTGCTTGGAGATCTTGGCTTTGCAAATACCACCTTCTCGGACAGTGATTTCGCCGGCACGGGCATTATTTTAGGCAATATTGCCGGTTCGTTTGGTTCAGTGGGTGTCACCCTGTTCGTTACAGCTGTTCTGGTGATTGCGGTATTATTCGGCTTGCGTAAGAAATTAAGAAATGAAGATGAAAAGATTTCTGCTTAAAGCAATAAACTACGAAGGAGGTAATCATGAGGGCTTTAATAGAAGACCTGGAACACTTTCGAGATCAAATCAGGCTTAAAACGCTCCAGGAATTGAACCACCTGGGCTTCGGACATTACGGCGGCAGCCTGTCCATTGTAGAAGCGCTTGCTGTGCTGTATGGTGAAATGTTGAATATAGACCCGTTTAATCCTCGATCAGAAGAGAGGGATTATTTTATCCTCTCCAAAGGCCACGGAGGTCCGGCCTATTATGCGACCCTTGCTTTGAAAGGCTTTTTTCCAGAAGAGCTGCTTTATACACTCAATCAAAACGGCACGTCGCTGCCTTCCCATCCGGACCGAAATTTGACGCCGGGTGTGGACATGACAACAGGATCTCTTGGCCAGGGTATCTCTGCAGCGGTCGGTGCGGCGCTATCGCATCAGCTTTCGGGACGATCCAACCGGACGTATTGCATCGTAGGGGATGGAGAGCTGAATGAAGGACAGTGCTGGGAAGCTTTTCAGTTTGCGGCCCATCATAAATTGAACCATCTGACAGTACTGGTGGACGATAACAAAAAACAGCTCGACGGACTGACGAAGGATATTATTGACCCAATAGACTTTGCCGAAAAGTTCAGAGCGTTCGGTTTTTATACGGTGAGGGCTGACGGCAGCTCGGTAAGGGAAATCTATACAGCCATTCAGGACGGGAAAGCGCAGCACAGCCAGCCGGTCGCCATTATCCTTGATACCGTAAAAGGTCAGGGAGTTCCGTATCTTGAAGCAAAGGAAGATAATCACCACATCCGCCCGAATGCACAAGATAAAAAAGCCATTCTTGAGGCAATAGCCGATCTTGAAAGCAGGCTGGGAGGAGAGGTGACTGTATGATTAATTCTGTAACAATATCCTATGAAACTGAAGATATAGAGATGAGGCAGGCTTATGCCCAGACGTTGTTGAAACTGGCAAAACAAAACCGTAATATCATCGCCCTAGAAGCGGATTTGATGAGTGCCATCTCTACTAATAAACTCCAGAATCAAATTCCCGGACAGCTGATCAACTGCGGCATAATGGAAGCCAATATGATGGGAGTTGCAGCGGGGCTCTCTATTACAGGAAAGATCCCGTTTCTCCATACGTTTGCCCAATTCGCCACTCGACGTGCCTATGATCAGTTATTCGTCTCTGGGGCTTATGCAAGGCTGAACCTGAAAATACTTGGGTCGGATTCGGGGGTAACGGCTGAGCACAACGGTGGAACGCATATGGCATTTGAGGACTTGGGGCTGATGCGTCTCGTACCGAAAGCGGTAGTCTACGAAGCGAGTGATTCCACGATGCTCACTTATCTTTTGAAAAAAATAGCGGGCGAGTACGGCATCCACTATATCCGCACGATGAGGAAAGCTGCTGTGAAGCTCTATGAGCCGGATGAAACATTTGAAGAGGGAAAAAGCAAGGTGCTGAGAGAAGGTCCGGATATCGCTTTGATGGCAAGCGGTATTATGGTCGCAGAAGCGCTAAAGGCTGCTGACCTCCTTGCAGAGAAAGGTATCCATGCTGCGGTGATCGATATGTATTCCATTAAACCGGTGGATCATGAACGGATCGTGGAGTATGCCCGAAAAACCGGGGCTATTGTCACAGCGGAAAACCATAATGCCATCGGCGGACTCGGCAGTGCAGTGGCTGAAGTTTTGAGTGAACAGGCTCCTGTGCCTCTGAGAAGAATCGGAGTCAAGGAACAGTTTGGGCAGGTTGGCAAAACAGAATATTTAAAAGAAGTGTACCATCTGACTGCAGGGGACATCTGCAGGGCCGCTTGTGAACTGATGGATGGAAAAAAACCAATATGACCGGGTTCCGGCACCGCTGAAGAAGCGGTGCTGTTTTTTATTTTATTGGTACTAAACTCTTGAACAAGATATCGCTTTCTTTAGAGCACCGAAAGTCACGAAAAATCATTCAAAAGTTAAGAGAATGTTCATTTGTAAAATAGAGAGACTTCGTATACTCTTAAATAGAACTTACTTCTGATTGATTAGTTAGTAAATAAACTTAAGGTAGTAGAGGTGAAAATATGGCGAAGCAAAAACCTAAGGGGAACAGCAAGTCAAAGCCCAAAACCAAAAATTATGTAAGAAATAAGAATCAGCGGCCGTCCAGCTGGATTTTCTGGGTGATCGGCATTATTGCGATTGGTATTGTCTTTTTATTGTTTGTTGGGAATTTCGGCAACAAAGACGACTCCAATGGAGGAGCATCCATCGATTACAAAAATCAGCCGTATTTAGGAGAAGAATCTGCAGATGTGAAGGTGCTTGAATTTGGCGATTACAAATGTCCCGTTTGCAAAAACTTTAACGAGACTCTTTTCCCTGAAATTGAAAAAGACCTGATCCAAACAGGTAAAATTAAATTTTATTTCATCAACTATCCTTTCATCAATGTGGATTCCAGACGTTCAGCGCAATTTGCTGAAACGGTTTATAGTGAACTGGGCAACGATAGTTTCTGGAAATTCCATGAGCTTCTTTATAAAAAGCAGCCGGCTGACCAGGAGGCTGAAAAGCAAGATATCTTTACTGTGGACTTCCTCGTAAAAACACTGGCTGAGGCTACCTCAAACAAAGATGCCCAAAAAGTAAAAAAGGCATTTAACCAATCAAATCACGACGAGGATGTAAAGAAGGACGAAGCCTTGGTGAGCAAGCTTGGTGTACAATCTACTCCAACCTTGTTTGTGAACGGCAAACGGTTTGAAGGAAGCACCTACGGCGACCTTAAGAAGCAGGTCGAAGAAGCTTCGAAAGGGAAGAATTAAAGATGAATAAACCTTTGCTGCTTGGTTGGGTAACAGCCATTATTGCTGTGTTGGGGTCCCTTTTCTTTAGTGAAGTCCTTCACTATGTTCCCTGTACCCTTTGCTGGTATCAAAGAATACTCATGTACCCTCTTGCTGTTTTCCTGGGTGTGGCGTTTTATCACAATAACAGCAGGATCGCTTCATACGTTCTTCCACTTTCCGGCCTCGGAGTTATTGTTTCGGGCTATCATATTGCCCTGCAAAAGGTTCCGGCCCTGAAGCAATTCGAAGTATGCAGTGCGGGTGTTCCCTGTTCGCAGGATTACATTAACTGGCTCGGCTTTATTACTATTCCGATGCTGGCGTTTGTCGCCTTTGTCATCATCACTTTATGCATGCTTGTATTAAGCAGAAGAGAAGAATAGTAGGGAATGGGGCATCCTAATGGGGTGCCCTATTTTTATGGGGAATCCCGGGATTTTAATTGGAAGCTTTTTTTACCTTGAAGTAGTGCTTCTTTTTCTGTAAAATGCGGTAGAGGTTATGTGCAAGAATTTACGGGATGGACAAGCCCGTTTTAAAAGGAGAGGTAGCAGGATGGGTAATGTTTTTGTTCTCGATCATCCATTGATACAGCATAAGTTAACACATATTCGTGACGTTGAAACAGGTACGAAAGAGTTTCGTGAGCTTGTAGATGAAGTTGCGGGATTAATGGCGTTTGAAATTACACGCGATCTTCCACTTGAGGAAGTGACCATTCAAACTCCTGTATCTGAAGCAACAATGAAAGTGATCGCCGGGAAAAAGCTTGGTCTTGTACCGATTCTTCGTGCCGGTCTTGGCATGGTAGACGGAATTCTTAAATTAATTCCGGCAGCAAAAGTCGGACACGTTGGTCTGTACCGTGATCCGGAAACACTTTTGCCTGTTGAATATTATGTAAAGCTTCCGTCCGATGTAGAGGAACGCGACTTTATTGTTATTGATCCAATGCTTGCAACAGGGGGATCTGCTGCAGCAGCCATCATGTCCCTTAAAAACAGAGGCGCAAAGAACATTAAGTTGATGTGCCTTGTTGCCGCTCCTGAAGGAATTGATCTGATTCACAGAGACCATCCTGAAGTGGATATCTATTTGGCAGCCCTTGATGAAAAGCTCAACGACCACGGCTATATCGTGCCAGGTCTTGGCGATGCAGGGGACCGTCTTTTTGGAACAAAATAAGCAACATGAGAAAAAGCGCCGGGTTTCTGGCGCTTTTGTTTTTTAGCGTATTGCGTGGCTGAAACAAAATACATCCTCCAAACAAAAAGTTCGGATTAAACTTAACGGTTTTTGGAAATACCTAGCTTATATTATGTATGGAAGGAAGGTGGACATCCAGAGAAACCATAAAAAATGCCCCTGCCAGCAGCGTGGTGTGGGCTGAGGCAAAAGCATTTTTATCATTAACTGATTTCTTCAAAGGCTACTGAAATCAATTTTCCGTCACTCGCGTTATGCAGTACCTTTACTTTGATGTCTTTTTCGACCTTATGTTCCGTTATAATAAAGTCGAAGAAGTCGATCACTGTGCCGTCAGCATTTACCCGGCGTGTGTCGTACTGATAATCACTGATGGAGCTGTTGGGGTATCTTTCCTTGGTGCGCTCCAGTGCAATTTCCCCCCATTTCGCATAATCCTGGCGCATGGATGTGTTCATATTTTGAGGTGTGCCGGAGTTGGATGGATGGGCATTCATTTGATGGGATTTAGTTCCATTTTTTCCATCGTTGACATTGTTCATGCAGGCGACAAGTATGACTAAAAAAAAGAGGAACAAAAAACCGGTTTTAGTGAGCTTCATAAGACATCCTCCCTGGATGAAGTTTGTACTGAAAAGTCTGCTCAAAAACCGGGATTTTATACAAAACTGAATAGTTCATAATGTTTATTATATCGCTATTTTCCTGGGGAAAAGCAATATTATACTGCAATTAAATAAACATATAGGAATTGTGACAGATTTTACACAAATTATATGATATTTTGCCTGTAATTGCGTTGACACCAGGGTGTCGCTATTGGTATCCTTACAAAGGGAATATGGTAAGGTTTTCATGCTAGGACACAAGTGTGTTTACTGGAAATTTTGAACTTCCTTATGATGTTCCGAAAGGAGTCCATGCGATGAGCACCGGAAGACGACCTTATAAAGCAATGGCATTAATGTCAAGTATACTTTCTGTACTTGTTGGAAGTATATTGCTTGGGCTTTTCGGCGGTAAGTGGCTGGATGGTCATATGGGAACGAGTCCACTGTTCCTCATTATCGGCTTGTTTATAGGGCTTGGAGCCGGCGTTTACGGCATGATCCGTTTATTATCCAATCGATCAGGAGAAGAACGCAAATGACCGAGTACACCATGACCTTCAGAAGATACATAAAGATCACGCTCTTTATGCTCTCTTTTTTTGTCCTCGGATACGGAGTAACGTCCTACAAATCCATCTTCCTCGGTTTATCATTCGGCACTCTGTTCAGTCTTTATAATCTTTGGAGTATGTACTCCAGTATCGAGCGGCTCGGACAAGCAGTCATTAACCAGCAGAAAGTCAGGACAATGGGTTCATTATCAAGGCTTCTCATGGGAGGTCTCGCGGCGCTAATTGCCATTAGATTCCCGCAATTCTTCAATTTGTTAAGTGTGGTAATTGGATTGATGACGGTCTATATTATCATGTTAATAGATTCACTAACTAAAACCATACGTACTCCAAAGGAAAAGAGGTGAATACAGGTGGAACACGAAGCTCCGATACATACGTTTATGGGTTTGCAATTTAACCTGTCTAACGTATTGATGATTACAGTTTCATCACTTATTGTTTTCCTAATTGCTGTACTGGCTACCCGTGCCTTGTCCATGAGACCGGGCGGAATGCAAAACTTCCTCGAATGGGTAGTGGACTTTGTAAAAGGAATCATCAACAGCACAATGGATTGGCACACGGGCGGACGCTTTCTTACACTAGGTCTTACATTACTTATGTATATTTTTGTATCCAATATGCTCGGCCTGCCATTTGCAGTAGCTTTCGACCATGAACTTTGGTGGAAATCGCCAACTGCAGATCCAACCATCACCTTAACACTTGCCGTAATGGTAGTGGTACTAAGCCACTATTATGGGGTGAGATTAAAAGGTGCAAAAGCGTACGGTGCAGAATTCTTTAAACCTTTCAAGCTTTTCTTCCCATTAAAGCTGATCGAAGAATTTGCCAATACACTAACGCTCGGCCTCCGGCTTTACGGTAATATTTACGCTGGGGAAATCCTTTTAGGCCTTCTTGTAGGGCTGGCACATAAAGGTATTTTTGCCGGTATCCTGGGGATCTTCCCGTTGATTGTATGGCAGGGATTCTCCGTATTTGTAGGTGCCATTCAGGCATTTATTTTTACCATGTTAACAATGGTTTATCTTGCCCATAAAGTGGCGGACGACCATTAATTAATATAAGTTTCGTTCATGGCCTAACCGTCAGGAACAAAAAATAAAATTGCAGGGAAAAGAAGGGAGAAATACAAAAATGAATCTTATTGCAGCGGCAATTGCAATCGGTCTAGCAGCACTAGGTGCAGGTATTGGTAACGGTCTTATCGTAGGACGTACAGTTGAGGGGGTTGCTCGTCAACCAGAACTACGCGGTACGCTTCAAACAACAATGTTTATCGGGGTTGCGTTAGTTGAAGCACTTCCTATCATCGGTGTTGTTATTGCATTTATCGTTCTTGGGAAGTAATAACAGCAAGATTTAAAAAGATCTCAATAATGGCGAAGCATGTTTCAAAACTGGAACTTTTCTTCGCCATTCCTTATGTATGACCTATTGAAGGGAGGAAATACCGTGCAATCCTTAATGTTAGGTGCGGCAACCGGTGGTGTTAACGGCGGAGATATTCTCTTCCAGTTACTAGCATTCATTATTCTAATGCTCTTATTACGCAAGTATGCATGGGGCCCGTTAATGGGAATCATGAAAGAGCGACAAAACTTTATTACGAATGAAATTGAAGCAGCAGAAGCCAGCCGCAAAGAAGCGGAAGAGCATCTTGCTACACAAATACAAGAATTGAAACAAGCGCGTGAAGAAGCACGAGCTATCATCGAAAATGCGAAAAAACAAGGTGAAGCGCAGGGTGAGGCTATTATCCAGGCTTCCCGTGAAGAAGCTGAACGCGTGAAAGAATCCGCACTGGCTGATATTGCCAGTGAAAGAGAAAAAGCTGTCGCCACTCTTCGAAAAGAAGTTGCATCTCTGTCTGTCATGATCGCTTCCAAAGTGATCGCAAAAGAACTGGATGAGCGCAGCCAGGAGAAGTTAATCCAGGATTACCTTCAAGAGGCAGGCGAAGCTAGATGAGCAAGGATCTTACTGTAATTGCAAAACGCTATGCATCAGCTCTTTATGAAGTGGTTGGACAAGAAAACCTTGAGCAGTCTGAGGCTGAGATTCGTGTAGTCAAGGATGTTATGGAAAGCAACCGTGACATTCAAAAGCTATTGAACCATCCGAAAATTTCTGTTGAAGAGAAAAAACAGATTGTAAAAGAAAGCCTTGGCACAGACATTTCCAAACCGGTTCTGAACACTATTTTATTGCTGATCGATCGCAACCGAGAGAACATTATCGCGGAAATGGCTGGCCAGTTTATTGAACTAGCAAATGAATCGCGCGGCATTGCTGAAGCAACGGTTTACTCTGTCCGCCTGTTGTCACAGGATGAAAGAGCCCGTCTTGAAGAAACCTTCGCAAAGCGAGTGGGCAAACAGCAGCTGCGCATTGAAAATATTATTGATCAATCCCTCGTTGGTGGGATGAGAATCCGCATTGGCAACCGTATTTTTGACGGAAGCATCCGCGGCAAACTAGAGCGTATCGAGCGCCAATTAGCCACTACACAAGGCTAAAAAGATAGGGGTGAAATTCATGAGCAACATTAAAGCTGAAGAAATCAGTGCTTTAATAAAAAAACAGATTGAAAACTATCAGTCTGAAATCGAAGTAAACGACGTCGGTACAGTTATTCAGGTCGGTGACGGTATTGCCCGTGCCCATGGATTGGATAATGTAATGGCCGGCGAGCTTGTTGAATTTTCTAATGGGGTAATGGGTATGGCCCAAAACCTTGAAGAAAACAACGTAGGTATCATCATCCTCGGGCCATATCAGGAGATCCGCGAAGGCGACGAGGTTAAACGTACAGGACGCATCATGGAGGTTCCGGTCGGACCAGAACTTCTTGGACGCGTAGTTAACCCACTTGGTATGCCGATTGATGGCAAAGGACCTGTTGAAACAACAAAAACTCGTCCAATCGAGCAGAAGGCGCCAGGCGTTATGGCTCGTAAATCAGTACACCAGCCGCTCCAAACAGGAATCAAAGCGATCGACGCTCTTGTTCCAATCGGCCGCGGTCAGCGTGAGCTCATCATCGGTGACCGTCAAACCGGTAAAACAGCTGTAGCCATTGATACGATCATCAACCAAAAAGATCAGGACATGATTTGTATCTATGTTGCTATTGGACAAAAAGAGTCCACTGTTGCAGGTGTTGTAGAAACGCTTCGTGAACAAGGGGCGCTGGACTACACAATTGTTGTATCTGCAAGTGCTTCCCAGCCGGCTCCTCTTCTTTTCTTGGCTCCGTATTCCGGTGTTTCCATGGCTGAAGAGTTTATGTGGGATGGCAAGCATGTGTTGATTGTTTATGATGACCTTTCTAAACAAGCAGCAGCTTACCGTGAACTTTCCTTGCTTCTTCGCCGTCCTCCGGGCCGTGAAGCTTATCCAGGGGACGTTTTCTACCTTCACTCTCGCCTTCTTGAGCGTGCAGCAAAACTAAACGATGAGCTGGGCGGCGGTTCCATTACGGCACTTCCATTCATCGAGACTCAAGCAAGTGACGTGTCGGCATATATTCCGACAAACGTGATCTCCATCACAGACGGACAAATCTTCTTGCAGTCTGACTTGTTCTTCTCCGGTGTACGTCCTGCCATCAACGCGGGTATTTCTGTATCCCGTGTAGGTGGAGCGGCGCAAATTAAAGCAATGAGTAAAGTATCTGGTACACTCCGTCTTGACCTGGCTTCATTCCGTGAGCTTGAAGCATTTGCTCAATTTGGTTCAGACCTCGATAAAGCGACTCAAGCAAAACTTAACCGTGGTGCACGTACAGTAGAAGTCCTGAAACAAGGCCTTCACAAACCGCTGAGAGTAGAACTTCAGGTTGCCATCCTGTTTGCATTAACAAGAGGCTACCTTGATGATGTTCCAGTCGAAGATATCACACGTTTTGAAGAAGAGCTTCATGCTTATATGGATAACAACGCTAAAGACGTACTCAACCAGATCAAAACCACTGGAAAACTTCCAGAAGGCAGCGAACTGGACGATGCGATCAAAGCATTTAAGAAGGTATTTGCTTAAAAAAAGAAAAGCTGAAGCCGCTGTTAAAAGACGAAAATCGTTGGAACTCTTGAGCGGCAACACGCTTTTTGTGTTGAAGTGAGAGAGTGAAACGGTCGAGTCTTTAGCGGCTGAAGCTGGATCACAAAGAAAAGCTGAAGTGCCCGTTTAAGCCCGACAAGCGCTGGAACTCTCACTCAGCAACACGCTTTTTGTGTTGAAGGGTGAGAGTGAAGCGACCTCGAGGGATTGGGCACTGAAGCTGGATCACAAGCTAACAGTAAACTTTAAATAAACTGCAGGATGCCTGGTGCATCCTGCAACCAGCTTAACCCAAAGGTGGTGAATACGAGTGGCATTACGAGATATTAAAGCGAGAATTGACGCAACAAAAAAGACGAAGCAGATTACGAAGGCCATGGAAATGGTATCTGCAGCAGCATTGAACCGTGCAGAGCAAAACACGAAACGATTTACTCCTTATATGGATAAGATGCAGGAGGTCGTAACCAGCATTGCTTCCGGAAGCAGGAGTGCACGCCATCCCATGCTTGCCAGCCGTCCTATAAAGAAAACGGGCTATTTTGTCATCACGGCGGACCGTGGTCTGGCGGGGGCATATAACTCCAATGTGTTGCGTCACGTTTACCGCACAATTAACGAGCGACATCAGTCTCCTGACGAATATGCGCTTATTGTTGTCGGAAAGGTTGGTCTTAACTTTTTCAAAAGGCGCAACATGACAATCATCGACAGCATTACGGGTCTGCCGGATCAGCCGTCTTTTGCTGACATTAAAGCTATCGCAAGCAAGGCGGTTGGTTTGTATGCGAACGAAACGTTTGATGAACTATACATGTATTACAACCACTTCGTCAGTGCGATCCAGTCAGAACTTACGGAACGAAAAGTTCTTCCACTAACTGGTTTTGAAGGAACAGTCAGCTCAAATGCTGCTTACGAATACGAGCCTTCCGAAGAAGAAATTTTGGAAGTTCTCCTTCCACAGTACGCGGAAAGCTTGATTTACGGAGCGCTTCTGGATGCAAAGGCAGCAGAACATGCTTCTCGTATGACGGCAATGAGAAATGCGACTGACAATGCAGACGATTTGATCGGCCAGTTTACACTCACCTATAACCGTGAGCGTCAGGCGGCCATTACTCAGGAAATTACCGAGATTGTCGGCGGGGTTGCGGCACTCGAGTAGATTTTTATACATGCCTTAATCAGGCATACGGCACAAAGATGTGCCAGAAGTTAGGAGGGGAAACGATGAATAAAGGGTATATCACCCAGATTCTTGGACCTGTTGTCGACGTTAAATTCGATGACAGTCTTCCGGAACTTTTAAATGCATTAACAGTTGACGCTGAAGGCGTTAATTTAACACTAGAAGTTGCCCTTCACCTTGGTGACAACACCGTCCGTACCATCGCGATGGATTCTACTGATGGTCTTGTTCGAGGTATGGCAATCAATGATACTGGTAAACCAATCTCCGTTCCTGTAGGAAGTGCAACACTTGGACGTGTATTTAACGTTACTGGAGAGCACATTGACCTTGGAGAGGCAGTTCCAGCAGATGTTCGCCGTGATCCGATTCACCGCGGAGCGCCATCTTTCGAAAACCTTACAACAAAAACGGAAATTCTTGAAACTGGAATTAAAGTCGTTGACCTTATTGCTCCATACGTTAAGGGTGGTAAGATCGGTCTTTTCGGTGGTGCCGGTGTAGGTAAAACCGTACTTATCCAGGAATTGATCAATAACATCGCGCAGGAGCACGGCGGTATTTCCGTATTCGCAGGTGTAGGTGAGCGAACTCGTGAAGGGAACGACCTTTACCATGAGATGAGTGACTCTGGCGTTATCAGCAAAACAGCAATGGTATTTGGACAGATGAACGAGCCTCCTGGAGCGCGTGCACGTATCGCTCTTTCCGGTCTTACAATGGCTGAATTCTTCCGTGATGAAGAAGGACAGGACGTATTGTTCTTCGTGGATAACATCTTCCGTTTCACACAAGCAGGTTCTGAGGTATCCGCGCTTCTTGGCCGTATGCCATCTGCGGTAGGTTACCAGCCGACACTTGCTACAGAGATGGGTCAGCTTCAAGAACGTATCACATCTACGAAAAAAGGTTCTGTTACATCGATCCAGGCGATCTACGTACCGGCGGATGACTATACTGACCCGGCTCCGGCAACTGCGTTTGCCCACTTGGATGCAACAACAAACCTTGAGCGTAAATTGACTGCTATGGGTATTTATCCTGCGGTGGATCCATTGGCTTCTACTTCCCGCGCCCTTTCTCCAGAGATTGTAGGCGAGGAGCACTATTCCATTGCCCGTCAAGTGCAGCAAACGTTGCAGCGCTATAAAGAACTTCAAGATATTATTGCCATTTTGGGTATGGACGAGCTTTCTGAAGAAGATAAATTGGTTGTACAGCGTGCGCGCCGCATCCAGTTCTTCTTGTCTCAAAACTTCCACGTTGCGGAACAGTTTACTGGTCAAAAAGGTTCATACGTGCCTGTTAAGGAAACAATCCGAGGATTCAGAGAAATCCTTGATGGAAAGCACGATGACCTTCCAGAGGATGCATTCCGTCTTGTAGGTTCTATTGATGAAGTTGTTGAAAAAGCAAAAACGATGGCCTAAACCTATAAGGGGGTAAGACGAAATGAGAACGTTAGACGTAAGTGTAGTCACCCCTGATGGTCCTGTGTTTGAAGGAACGGCAGAAATGGTCAGTTCAAAAGCAAAAAGCGGTGAGCTGGGTGTCTTGCCAGGACATATTCCGTTGGTTGCTCCTTTAACCATCAGTGCAGTACGTGTGAAACAAGATGGAAAAACACAATATGTGGCCGTTAGCGGTGGATTTATCGAAGTTCGGCCTGAAAAAGTAACAATCCTTGCTCAAGCTGCTGAACTGGCAGATGAGATTGAGGTCAATCGCGCTGAAGCAGCTAAAGAGCGTGCTGAGCGCCGTTTGGCTGAGACCAATCAAAGCGATTTGGACCAGGCGAGAGCAGAATATGCTCTTCGCCGCGCGATCAACCGCCTTGATGTGGCCAAACACAGATAAATGAACAGTCAAATGGGGCTGTCTGAAAGTCAAAAGACCTTCAGGCAGTCCCATTTTGCGTAAAAAGCATCCCTGAAAAGTTGATTGTAGTGGAAAGCGAGCGGGCTGGAACGAAAATCAACAGCTTCCAGACTTCTTGGACAGTCCTATTTTTCGTTTCTACATAAAAAAGGATATAATAAGGAAAACTCGGCTTGGGAGGTATACCTATGACATTTCAAAACCAAACCGTATTGCCGGCCGTCCGAAAATGGAAGGACCTGGAGAAGCTGCTGGACACCTCCTATACCTATATCGTCATCTTGGACAGCCACATTGCCCAGCTGAAGGATATGGTAAGACTGGCGGGACGGGCGAACAAGAAACTTTTCGTTCATGCCGACCTGATCAGCGGCCTGAAGGCGGATGAATATGCGGCAGAGTTTATCTGTCAGGAAATCAAACCGGCAGGCATCATCTCCACAAGAAGCAACGTGATCGCCACTGCCAAGAAAAAAGGTGTAATTGCCATTCAACGTTTGTTTCTTCTCGATTCCATTGCACTCGAAACCAGTTATAAAATTATCACAAAAACCCAGCCGGATTACGTTGAAGTGCTTCCTGGACTCATGCCCAACATCATTCAGGAGGTTCACGAAAAAACGGGGATACCCGTGTTTGCCGGCGGCTTGATCCGCACAAAAGAGGAAATCGAACTGGCGATTAAAGCTGGAGCTGTGGCAGTAACCACCTCGGATAAAGAGTTGTGGTGAGGGTGATTCCTTTTATTCCCTCGCCGCGCTTTATTGACAGCGTTTGCAAACTGTGTTTAAATAATAGACAAGTTAATATTCTGACGGAGAATCGGAGATCAGCGGAAGCCCTTACATGTATGTGTGGGATTTTTTTGCTGGTCTTTTGTTTTGAATAGGATATTATCGTTGCTAAAATTGAGAGGAGTGTTGCAGAATGTCACCGATACTGGGAGAAGTTGTAGGAACCATGATTTTGATTATATTTGGTGGTGGAGTTGTCGCCAACGTCAGCTTGAAGAAATCCAAGGCAGAAGGCGGAGGATGGATCGTCGTAGCTTTGGGATGGGGACTCGCGGTAGCGATGGGGGTATATGCGGTTGGAAATGTAAGCGGTGCGCATCTTAACCCGGCCGTCACATTAGCATTGGCTGCCGTCGGAGAGTTCAGCTGGTCGCAGGTTCCCGGCTATATCCTGGCCCAGATGCTGGGTGCATTCCTTGGAGGGGTTATTGTTTATTTTCAGTTCCTTCCGCATTGGGAAAAAACAGAAGACAAAGCCGTTAAATTGGGAGTTTTCTCGACAGACCCTGCAATACCACATACATTATCGAACCTTTTAAGTGAGTTCATTGGAACAGCCGTTTTGCTGGTAGGACTTTTGGCAATAGGCGCGAATAAATTTACAGAAGGACTTAACCCGTTAATTGTTGGTTTTCTAATTGTGGCGATCGGATTATCCTTGGGTGGTACTACCGGTTATGCCATCAACCCGGCGCGTGACCTTGGACCGAGACTGGCCCATTTCTTCCTTCCAATCAGCGGAAAGGGAGGATCCAACTGGAAGTACGCTTGGATCCCTGTAGTGGGACCGATTCTCGGAGGCGTTTTTGGAGCACTTCTGTATGAGGTATTGTTCAAGGGCAAAGTAACCGCTTTCTTCTGGAGCTGGACAGTATTATCTGCTGTTGTCATTGCGGCCGCCCATTTTGCCGGTAAACGGGGCACCCACAGCTTTACACACGGCGAACGAATCAAGAACTAAATATAGTTGTAAAAGCGAGCTATCTAGAAACGAAAATCAACCACTTCCAAGAGCTACAAAGTTTACGGAAGCCGTCAAATAAAAAATATGCATCAAAAAAACCAGTTATTTTTGTAAAGGAGAGGAAAAGAACATGGAAAAGAAATATATTTTATCTCTCGATCAGGGGACAACAAGCTCAAGGGCCATTCTTTTTAATAAAGATGGCGAATGTGTCAATGTGGCGCAAAAGGAGTTCACACAGCATTTTCCCAAACCGGGCTGGGTAGAACACAACGCACAGGAAATTTGGGGCAGTATTTTGGCTGTGGTCGCTCAAGTACTGGAGGGTACCAATACATCTCCTAAGGAAATCGCAGCAATTGGCATCACCAATCAGCGGGAAACAGCGGTCGTCTGGGATAAAAACACTGGTAAACCGGTCTACAATGCGATTGTTTGGCAATCCAGACAGACCGCAGACATTTGCGAAGAGTTAAAGGAACAAGGATATAACGATTTATTTAGAGACAAAACAGGATTGCTTATTGACGCTTATTTTTCCGGAACAAAAGTGAAATGGATCCTGGACAACGTAGAAGGCGCGAGGGAAAAGGCAGAAAACGGAGACCTTCTGTTTGGAACGATTGATACTTGGCTTCTTTGGAAAATGACTGGCGGAAAAGCTCATGTTACGGATTATTCCAATGCTTCACGTACGTTGATGTATAACATTTATGATCTGAAATGGGATGAAGAATTGCTGGACATCCTGGGTGTACCGGCGTCCATGCTTCCTGAAGTAAAATCTTCTTCTGAAGTTTACGGACACACCATTGATTATCACTTTTTCGGTGAAAGTATTCCAATTGCCGGCATTGCGGGAGACCAGCAGGCTGCCCTGTTTGGACAAGCTTGTTTTGAAACCGGTATGGCGAAAAACACCTATGGTACAGGATGCTTTATGCTCATGAATACAGGTGAGAAAGCCGTGCGTTCGGAGCATGGGCTGTTAACGACACTGGCCTGGGGCATTGACGGAAAAGTTGAGTACGCGCTGGAAGGAAGCATTTTTGTTGCCGGTTCCGCGGTTCAGTGGCTTCGTGATGGCTTGCAGCTTATTCGTACCTCTCCTGAAAGTGAGGATTTGGCGACCCGTGTGACTTCTTCCGATGGTGTTTACGTAGTCCCTGCCTTTGTTGGATTGGGAACTCCGTATTGGGACAGCAAAACACGTGGTGCAGTATTCGGTTTAACACGAGGTACCCAAAAAGAACATTTTGTTCGTGCCACACTGGAATCCCTTGCTTTTCAAACACGTGACGTGCTGACAGCTATGGAAGCCGACTCCAATATTGAATTGAAAAAGCTTCGCGTGGACGGAGGGGCGGTTATGAATAACTTCCTCATGCAGTTCCAGTGCGATATCCTTGGTGTTCCTGTAGAACGTCCTGAAATCAATGAAACCACAGCGCTTGGAGCCGCGTATCTTGCCGGTCTTGCAACTGGTTTCTGGAAGGGCCGCGAAGAAATTGCGAACAAGTGGAAAGTGGAAAGAGATTTTGATGTGGAAATGGAAGAGAAGGAACGAGAAGACCTTTATAAAGGCTGGAAAAAAGCAGTTGAAGCCGCGCGGGTTTTCCAATAAACCAAAAGCACACCATTTGCACTTTCCGGGATAACTTGTTATGATACAATCATAAGTTAATAACGGTCGGAGCTATGGAGAGACCACAATACCTTGTACATGGATACAGGGGTATTGTGGTCTCTTTTTTATTCTCTGAGTAAAATTAGGTGCTTTAATTGTGGAAATTTAGGAAATGAATAAATTGATGGAATGATGAAGGAGTGGCGTTGATATGGATATTTCATTTTCAAGCAATAAAAGAAAGCAGTATATTCAGGACATGAAAGACTCGTCCCTGGATCTGTTGATCATCGGAGGCGGGGTTACTGGAGCAGGGATTCTTCTGGATGCCACCACGCGCGGTATGAAAGCAGGCGTGTTGGAAATGCAGGATTTTGCCGGAGGTACATCCAGCCGTTCTACAAAACTGGTCCATGGCGGACTTCGTTATTTGAAACAGTTCGAAGTGGGCCTTGTGGCAGAAGTGGGGAAAGAACGTGCGATCGTTTACGAAAATGCACCACATGTAACCACACCAGAGTGGATGCTTCTTCCCTTCTATAAAGAGGGAACGTTTGGCAAATTTTCAACTTCCATTGGCTTGAAGGTTTATGACTTCCTGGCTGGAGTAAAGCGGAACGAGCGCCGTTCCATGCTGACCAAGGAAGAAACAATGAAACGGGAACCACTGCTCAAAAGTAAAGATCTGCTCGGCGGAGGTTACTATGTTGAGTATAAAACCGACGATGCACGTCTTACGCTTGAGATAATGAAAGAAGCAGCAGCCCGTGGGGGGAAAGCCGTAAACTACATTAAAGTAGTTGATTTCATCTATGATCAAAGCGGAAAACTGCTTGGCGTTAAAGCAGAAGATACGATTACTGGTGAAACGCATGAAATTTATGCGAAGAAAATTGTAAACGCAGCAGGTCCTTGGGTGGATCAATTGCGTGATATTGATAAATCCAAAAAAGGTAAAAGAATTCACCATACAAAAGGAATTCATCTTGTGATCGACCAGGAGCGGTTCCCGTTGCACCAGGCTGTTTATTTTGATACACCGGACGGCCGTATGGTATTTGCGATTCCTCGTGATGGCAAAACGTATGTGGGTACAACTGATACAGATTACAAAGGAGATCTTAAAAATCCAAGAATTACGCATGATGACGTCAATTATGTCATTAACGCCATCAACTTTATGTTTCCGGAGGTGAAAATGACGGAAGCAGACATTGAATCTTCCTGGTCGGGATTACGCCCATTGATTCATGAAGAAGGAAAAGATCCTTCTGAGATTTCAAGGAAAGACGAAGTATTCTTTTCTCCTTCTGGATTGATCACAATTGCCGGAGGTAAATTAACCGGATACCGAAAAATGGCTGAAAAAGTAGCAGATATCGTAGCCGGACAGCTTGAAAAAGAAATTGGCATCAAATATGACACAAGCAATACCAAGCACCTGGTGCTTTCCGGCGGAAATGTCGGCGGAAGCAGCCATTATCCGGAGTTCATCCGGGAAAAGACAGCAGAAGGGCTTAACCTTGGTTTAAGCCAAGAAGATGCAGAGCAGCTGGTTAAAAAGTACGGTTCCAATGTTGACCGTTTGTTTGAAATCATCCGTGACGGTAAAAAAGAAGCCGAGTTGAACAACTTGCCAGTCAATGTATATGCCACATTGGTCTATGCAATGGATGAAGAGATGGCTACAACTCCTGCCGATTATTTTATCCGACGTACAAGCGCGATGTATTTCGATATCGCGTATGTTCGCCAATGGAAGGAAAAAGCGATTGCGTTTATGGCGAAGCATTTGAACTGGACGCCAGAGCAAACACAAGAGCATACGGAAGAACTGGAGCGCCAAATGAGCTACAGCACACAAGCTGTTTAATCGTTTTTTATGTAACTTTTTCCATTAAGTGGCGACTAATCGATTGTGCACAGAATTCTTGAGCGCAAATCAAACGGTCGGAGGTATGTAAGATGAAGAAATGGATGGCCGCTGCTGTTGTTGCAGCAAGTTTAGTAACAGGAATGACAGTTGGAGGAGTGCAGCCCGCCGAAAACGTTTATGCAGCTGCAAAAGATGACATTCCGTTTAATGTGAATCCGGTTCAAATCTTTTTTAAGTTTGCCATTCCAAATGCCAAGGAAGCTCAAAGGCAGTTTGCCAAGGAAGCAAAAATGGATGTTGTGGTATTCAAAAAGAATGTGAAGGAGTTCCAGCTTCAGCGTCTGACTGAAGTGGGACATGAAAAGGGGCAGATTGAATTTTCCGCAACATTCTTTGCAAAGCTTAACAAGTCTTATAAAGGAACGCTGTCAGAAGGCTATAATCATCTTTATTTTATGGTAAAGAAAACAGGAAACATGGAATATACCATTACGTCCTGGAGTAAAGAAAAGCAGATTAAAAATGATATGGTCGATAATTATTTCGGCGATCAGGCCGCGGCCGTAGCTGTAAAGAACATCGGAAAGCCATTTAAAATGGGGGGAACAACACCAAAAGGATTTGATGCGAGCGGGTTTGTCCTTTATTCGTATCAAACAGCCGCTCAATTAACGCTTCCTCGTACGGTTGCTGATCAATACAAGGCGGGAACTTCCGTTAAGGCCGCCAAGCTGCATAAAGGTGACCTTGTTTTCTATGATTTAGTCGGAAAGAAAAAAGCAACCTTCGTAGGGATATATAATGGAAATCAGACCTTTATCGGCGCAACGACAAAGGGAGTAAGAGCAGTAAAAATGACCGATTCCTACTGGAAAACCAAATACATTGGAGCAAGGCGTGTGCTGGAATAGAAAATGCGCTCGTCAGGGGTGTCAGGGCTTTTACAAGAAGCCCCGGCACCCTATTTTAATATGGAGGATTGACTGAGATAAGGTTGAGGGTGCGAGGCTAAAAGGGTTTTTTTAATATAGTTCAGCAGATGTTCAGCGGCCGGCTCCCCTTTGTCAAATTCATCAGGAAGGGATGAACAGTTCTCCAGCCGTTCAAAGAACTCGTCTTTTTCCTCCTGTGTGGCCCCTCTTTTAAAATAGCCCCATAAATGCTGGGATGTATTGTTGAATCCCTTTTTGGTATACGGTACCTGTTCCAATTCTTTTAGCTCTTCCAAAATGGCTGCATAATCTTCTTCCTCTTTTGCTTCGCGGAATCTGTCTCTGATGCCGCTGTAATACCGATAGCTTTTGGCCATCACTTCGTATTTCTGTTGGGCCCACTTCTTTTCAGCTTTCTTTCTTGTATCCATGTTTTCTCTCCTTTTTTTCAATGTAGCATTGGGAATCCATCTCCTCAAGGCTGAACGTCATTCTACCCGCTGAACAAGCACATATACTCTATAGTGGGGCAGAACTCCTGCTACCTCCGTATTGTCGACACAAATATTGGAATTTGCTATAATGAAGACGATTACATAATGTTTGAAAAATTCAGATGATTAGGGGGTAAGAGATGGACGCTATCCACATTTACCAGAACAATTATCTAGTTGTTGCCGTCTTTCTTGCGCTGGGTATTCTTTTGCCGGTGGGAGCTTTAACTGCAGGCAGGCTGCTTCGGCCGTATAAGCCAACAAAGGAAAAGTACACGACCTATGAAAGCGGAATTGAACCTTTTCATCAAAGCTGGATTCAATTTAATGTACGATATTATTTGTTTGCTCTCATGTTCGTCATTTTTGATGTGGAAACCGTATTTTTGTATCCTTGGGCAGTCGCTTATGATCATCTGGGTGCCTTTGCGCTGATCGAAATGGGTATTTTCATTGTGATGCTTGCGCTTGGTTTACTATACGCATGGAAGAAGAAGGTGCTGAAATGGATCTGAAGCTTTCCGATATTTCTCCTGAAGAAAAAGCAGAGCTTGAACGCAATGTATTTATGGCCACCCTCGAACAGATTAAGGCCTGGGCAAGGAGCAATTCTCTTTGGCCGCTGACATTCGGTCTGGCCTGCTGTGCGATAGAAATGATGGGAACCGGTTCCTCTCACTATGACCTTGACCGTTTTGGAAGCATATTCCGGACATCTCCGCGTCAGTCGGATGTGATGATTGTGTCGGGAACCGTAACGAAAAAAATGGCCCCGGTGCTGAAAAGGCTGTACGATCAAATGCCCGAGCCAAAGTGGGTCATTGCCATGGGTTCTTGTGCAACCGCTGGTGGTCCTTATATTAAGTCCTATGCGGTTGTTAAGGGAGTGGACCAGATTGTGCCGGTTGACGTGTATATCCCTGGATGCCCGCCGAACCCTGCTGCTTTGATATATGGCATCAATAAATTGCAGGAAAAGATCCGGTATGAAGCGAAGACAGGGAAGAAGGTGATGTAATGCCAAACGAACATGATGGAACACCGCCTGAATCCAATGAGTCGTTATCAAAGGAAGAGTTGAAAAAGCGTGCAGCCGCTGAAGCGAAGGCGAAAGCACTGGAGCTTGCCAAACAAAAAGCGCTGGAAAAGAAAGAAGAAAGTGAACCTGCAGAAAAGAGCAATGAACCAGATGATACTTTAGCGAAGGATAAAGCTCTTGCTGCAGCCAAAGCGAAGGCCGCCGCAGCGGCAAAGGCCAAAGCAGCAGCTGCTGCGAAAGCAAAAGCCGCCCGTGAAGGTGCATCAGACGGAGCGGCCACAGAAGATGAAAAAGCTCTTGCTGCAGCCAAAGCGAAGGCCGCCGCAGCGGCAAAGGCCAAAGCAGCAGCTGCCGCTAAGGCAAAAGCCGCCCGTGAAGGCGCATCAGACGGAGCAGCCACAGAAGATGAAAAAGCTCTTGCTGCAGCCAAAGCGAAGGCTGCCGCAGCGGCAAAGGCCAAAGCAGCAGCTGCCGCGAAAGCAAAAGCCTCCAGGGGAGGAGCGGCAGACTCCTCTGATGCATCCGATGAAAAAGCCAAAGCGATAGCAGCCGCGAAAGCAAAAGCTGCCGCTGCGGCACGGGCAAAGGCAGCAGCAGCCGCAAAAACGGCTGATGAACCTGCCGAGGAACAAAAGCCTTCTCCTCTTCAGCCGCTTTTGGATAAATATAAAGCCATCATCCAAAAAGAATTGGGAGACGGCGCACTGGGAGACAGCTACATCAACCTGTTGTCCAAGGATGTTCCGACTCTGGTTGCCCAACCGGATACATATTTTAAAATCGCCCAGTTGTTAAAACACCACGAAGAACTTCGTTTTGATTATTTATCAGAACTTCATGCCACAGATTTTGAGACTCACCTGGAAGTGTACACCCATTTTTACTCCTACTCACACCGTTGTCCCGTCGCACTTAAAGTAAAAATAAACAGAGAAGAAGCGGTCATCGACTCCCTGGCTCCGTTATGGGCGGGCGCCGACTGGCCCGAACGAGAAGCATATGATCTGATCGGAATTACCTTCAAAGGGCATCCGAATTTAACAAGAATTATGATGCCGGATGATTGGATCGGACATCCGCTCCGCAAAGACTACGAACCCTATGACGTGGAGGTGTAGCCAGTGATCCGCACCGAAGAAATGCTGTTGAACGTCGGCCCGCAGCACCCCAGTACTCATGGGGTTTTCCGGATCGTTCTGAAAATAGATGGAGAGACCATTGTAGAAGCCAATCCTGTCATCGGTTACCTTCACAGAGGAACTGAAAAGCTGGCCGAAAACCTTCAATACACACAAATTATCCCGTATACCGACCGAATGGATTATCTGGCAGCCATGACCAACAACTATGTGATTTGTCACGCGGTGGAAACCATGATGAATATCGAAATCCCTGAGCGTGCCGATTATCTTCGTGTTTTGGTGATGGAGCTTGGAAGGGTTGCGAGCCATCTGGTGTGGTTTGGAACCTATCTGCTTGATATTGGCGCCATGAGCCCTTTTCTCTATGCCTTCCGCGAAAGAGAGGCCATTATCGGCTTTTTAAATGAGATCTCCGGAGCCCGCCTGACATTCAATTACATGCGGATCGGCGGTGTAAAATGGGACGCTCCTGAAGGATGGATCGAAAAAGTCAGGGATTTTGTGCCTTACATGCGGGAACAGCTTGCAGGATATCATGATCTGGTGACGGGAAATGAGATCTTTTTGAACCGTGTGAAGGGAATTGGATTTTATTCCAAAGAAGAAGCGCTGGATTATTCGCTGAGCGGTGCAAACCTCCGGTGTACAGGAATTGAATGGGATCTCAGAAAAGACGAACCCTATTCCCTTTACGATCGGTTTACATTTGACGTTCCCGCGTTTGACAGCGGCGATGCCTGGGCGCGCTATCAATGCAGAATGGCGGAAATCGAGGAATCTCTGAAGATCATTGAACAAGCTGTCGAACAATTTCCGGAAACCGGAGAGGTTATGGCCAAGGTGCCCAAAATCATTAAACCGCCTAAAGGAGAAGCCTTTGTACGGATTGAGTCTCCGCGGGGAGAAATTGGCTGCTATATTGCATCGGAAGGGAAAAAGGAGCCGTACCGCCTGAAGTTCAGGAGGCCTTCCTTCTACAATCTTCAGATCCTGCCCAAGCTTCTTGTCGGTGAAAATATCTCCAACCTGATTACCATTCTCGGCGGTATCGATATCGTGTTAGGGGAGGTGGACGGCTGATGGTGAATGACTTGTTAACCTCGCCACCAGGGTGGATTCATGCAGCGATCTTTTTGGGATTGGGAGCATGCCTCCTGGTGATCGTCCTCGGTTTTGTAACGTATGCCATTCTTGCGGAGCGGAAAGTGCTTGGCTTTATGCAGCTTCGCCCCGGGCCAAACCGGGTCGGAGGGCGATTCGGGCTGTTGCAGACAGTAGCTGACGTAATGAAGCTGCTGATCAAGGAAGATACCATTCCAAAGGCAGCGGACAAACCGCTTTTCGTATTGGCTCCTGTTCTTGCGTTTGCTCCGGCCTTTATGGTACTGGCGGCCATTCCTTTTTCCGATCATCTGAAATTTTCCGATCTTAGCATTGGTCTTTTGTATTACATAGCCATATCTGGTATTACCACAGTAGGGATTTTGATGGCGGGTTGGGCCTCCAACAATAAATATTCCCTGCTTGGGGGGATGAGGTCAGCCGCCCAGATGATATCCTACGAAATTCCTCTCGTCGTCTCGGTTGTCGGCGTGATTATGTTCAGCGGAAGCCTGAACCTGACAGAGATTGTCGAGGGGCAGAAAACGGTGGCATACATGTTTTTGTCGCCACTTGGATTTATCGTTTTTCTCATTTCCTCCATTGCCGAGTTGAACCGGACGCCGTTTGATTTGCCGGAAGCTGAATCAGAGCTGGTTGCCGGGTATCATGTGGAATACTCAGGCTTCCGCTGGGCGTTTTTCATGCTGACTGAATATGTGTATCTGTTTGCGATGGCAGCCCTGACGACGGTTCTATTCTTAGGCGGATGGAATCCTGTTCCGTTCTTGGGCTTCATCCCGGGAATCATCTGGTTTGCCCTTAAATTCAGCCTGATTGTTTTCTTTATGATCTGGGTACGCGGCACCATGCCCCGATTAAGAGCAGACCAGCTGATGGAATTCGCCTGGAAGGTTCTTTTGCCGGTTGCTCTTCTCAATATTTTTGTAAGTGCTGTGGTAAAGGAACTTTTTTTAAGATAGGCAATCTGCAGAATAGGAGTGGTGCATAATGAAGGGTCTTGCGAAAGGCTTGAAATATACACTCAGCAACTTAACAAAGCAGAACGTGACAACACAGTATCCGGATGTTCCTCTTCAAATGCCTGACCGGTTCAGGGGCATTCAGAAGTTCTATCCGGAAAAATGCATTGTCTGTAATCAATGTGCAAACATCTGCCCGACAGACTGCATTCAGCTTACTGGAAAACCCCATCCTGATCCGGGCAAAAAGGGGAAAATCATTGATACGTATGATATCAACTTTGAAATTTGCATTTTGTGTGACTTGTGTACAGAGGTTTGCCCGACTGAGGCGATTGTTATGACGAACAACTTTGAATTGGCGGAATACAGTCGGGATGAATTGTTTAAAGACCTGGTCTGGCTGGATGAAAACGACAAGAACGTAAGGAAGGAGAATAAAGCATGACCGGTGAGAGTATTGCTTTTTTTATCCTTGCGTTAACGGCGATTGCAGGCGGAGTCATGATGATCAATATGTCCAACGTCATTCATATGGTGGTTGCGCTCGTATTTACTTTTCTCGCCATCGCGGGAATTTATATTACGCTCTCCGCCGAGTTTGTGGCCGCCGTACAGGTGCTGATCTACTCGGGGGCTATTACGATCATTATGCTGTTTGGTATCATGCTGACCCGGCATGAGCGAATGACGGAATGGAAATTGCCAAAAATGACCGTTTTATTGTCGGGAGCAGGAATCCTTGTGTTTTTCCTGATCATGTTTTTTGGTATTAACCGTCTCAGCCTTGGAAATCCGGCGACCGACCTTCATATTGATAACACGAAAAAAATTGGCGTTGAGCTTTACTCAAAATATGTCATTCCTTTTGAATTAACATCGGTCTTGCTTCTCGTAGCCTTAATCGGCGCTATTGTCATTGCAAAAAGGGATGATGAGAAGGAGGCAGGCAAATGAGTACGATTCCTTTATCGGTCTACCTGGTGCTTGCGCTCATTTTGTTTTGTATCGGATTGTTTGGCGCTCTCACCAAGCGCAACGCGGTGATTGTGTTAATCTCCATTGAATTGATGCTGAATGCAGTGAATATTAATCTGGTGGCTTTTGCGAAATATGGAGTAAATCCGGGTCTTACAGGGCAGATTTTTTCGTTGTTTACCATAACGGTTGCTGCTGCTGAAGCTGCAGTGGGCCTTGCCATTTTAATGGCTCTGTATCGTAACCGCAAGACTGTTAATGTGGATGAAATGGATATTATGAAGCGCTAAAAAGGGGTTGGAAATGATGATGCAGAATGCCTGGCTTATACCACTGTTACCGCTGCTATCCTTCATCCTTCTTTTACTTTTTGGAAAAAAGTTAAAGGAAGCCTCTGCTTATGCTGGTATTCTATTAACTTTTCTTTCTCTGGTTTTGTCTGTCATTGTCATGGCCGGCCAATGGGGGGGAGAGTCCTATAAAGCAGAAGGACTGTGGCTAAATATCGGAAACCATCCTGTAACAATGGGGTTTGAGATTAACCCGCTGAATGCATTGATGCTTGTTGTCGTCTCGCTTGTAAGCTTTCTCGTGCATTTGTATTCCAAAGGCTATATGCACGGAGATGACCGCTTTCATGTGTTTTTTGCCTATCTTGGTTTGTTCACCTTTGCCATGCTCGGCCTTGTATTGTCACCAAACTTGCTTCAGGTCTACATTTTTTGGGAGCTCGTGGGGCTCGGTTCATTTTTGCTGATCGGTTACTATTACTTTAAGCCGGAAGCAAAGGCAGCTGCTAAAAAGGCGTTTATTATGACCAGAATCGGGGATGTCGGTCTGTTTATTGGCATTATTCTCTTATTCTGGCAAACGGGAAGCTTCGAATACGATGAGATTTTCAAAGCGATAGGAAATAAAATCATTTCACCGGACATGATTACGCTGACAGCCATTCTGATTTTTGTTGGAGCCGTCGGAAAATCAGGCCAGCTTCCTCTCCATACCTGGCTTCCGGATGCCATGGAAGGCCCGACCCCGGTATCTGCGCTCATTCACGCAGCAACAATGGTAGCTGCAGGTGTCTATCTGGTGGCTTCCATGTACCCGCTGTTTGAAGCATCCGCCGCAGCGATGACCACAGTCGCAGTGGTAGGTGGGATAACCGCGGTCTTTGCGGCATCTATTGGTTTAATGCAGAAAGACATTAAACGGGTGCTCGCTTATTCGACAGTCAGCCAGCTCGGTTATATGATGCTCGCTCTTGGCTCGGGGAGCTATACAGCCGGAATCTTTCATTTAATGACACATGCCTTTTTTAAAGCGCTGCTCTTCCTTGCCGCAGGCAGTGTCATCCATGCAGTACATACGCAAAACATTGAAGAAATGGGCGGACTGTGGAACAAGCTGAAAGTAACAGCTCCCCTGTTTTTAATTGGTGCCCTGTCGATTTCCGGTTTTCCTCTGTTCTCCGGTTTCTTCAGTAAGGATGAAATTCTGATGGCGACCTATGAGAACGGAAGGTATGTTTTGTTTACCTTGGCGCTGATCGCCGCCTTTTTCACCGCGTTCTATATGTTCCGGCTGTTTTTCATGGTGTTCTCCGGAAGTCCTGCCAATCACACTCAGGAAGTCAAAGAGTCTGAAATATCCATGAAGGTTCCCATGCTTGTACTGGGGCTGCTTGCGATTGTGGCCGGGTACTTGAATACCCCGTGGTTCGGATCATTTTTAGAGGATTACCTGAGCCAGGGACCTGTATCATTTTCAACAGAGGAAGTGCATGGTCCGGTGTGGATTCCGGTTCTTGCTGTTGTTCTGTCTTTGGCAGGGATCGCTCTTGCCTATGTGATGTATGGAAAGAAAACATTGGCGAGAGACTGGCTGTCCCGTTCCTTCCCATCATTAAGCTCCCTCATCTACAACAAGTATTATGCGGATGAAATCTACCAGGCTACGGTAGTCAGAGGGACTACGGTTTTCAGCTATTTTTGGAGCTATGTCGACCGGTATTTGGTGGAAGCCGCTGTCAACGGCACAGCAGGGCTTGTTCACTGGATCGGTAAAAAAGGGTCTGAATTCCACAATGGCCAGGTGCAGAGGTTTGGCGCCATCGCTCTTGCCGGTTTGGTTCTCCTGCTGCTAATCTTTGCCGTTACAGGGGGGTATTTCTCATGAATTATATGCTGTCCCTGCTCGTATTCTCACCACTCGTCGGCATCCTTGCATTAAGCTTTCTCTCATGGAAAAACGAGAGGGCCATCAAGCTTGCCGGATTGTTCGGTACGCTTCTGCCGCTGATCCTCGTTCTGATCGCCGCGGCCGGTTTTCACTCCTCTGTTTCAGGTCTTCAGATGACCGAGCAGGCAAACTGGATTTCCTACACATTGGAAGGCCTCAATGGAAGCATGCAGTTGAAAATCAACTACGAACTGGGCATTACCGGCCTTTCTCTCGTTCTGTTGATATTAACGGCAGTTGTATCCTTTCTTGCAGCGCTCGCCTCGTGGAACATGAAGAATGCTTCAAAAAGCTTTTTCATCTTCTTTTTGATCCTGGAACTGGGCATGCTGGGCGTATTTGCTTCCCAAAATTTATTTTTATTCTTCATCTTCTTTGAAATCACGCTGATTCCCATGTTCTTTCTTATTGGTCGATGGGGATATGCCGACAGGGAAAAAGCCGCCTACAGCTTTTTAATCTATAACGGAATCGGTTCAGCGATTCTGCTGATTGTGTTTGTTGCCCTGTTCATGAAAACAGGTACTCTGAATTATGGAGAATTGACAAAAATACTGGCAAGCCCGGATGGAGCAGCCGTTGCAGGAAGCACGTTCCGTCTGTCTGTCCTTGTTTCGCTGCTGATTGCGTTTGGGATCAAGCTTCCCATCTTTCCGCTTCATACGTGGATGCTCAGGGTTCACGTTCAGGCACCGCCTTCCATTGTCATGCTTCACTCCGGAATTCTCCTGAAGATTGGAGCTTATGGGCTTTTCACGTTCGGTGTGGGCTTCTTTCCTGAAGAATTTAAGAAACTGGGTGTTTTAATTGCCATCCTGGGTGTGATCAATCTGTTGTACGGTGCTTTTCTGGCCATCGTTCAAACCGATCTGAAAAAAGTACTCGCCTATTCATCGGTATCTCATATGGGCATTGTGCTGATTGGGCTGGCAGCCATGAACGAAGCGGGTGTGAAGGGAGCCATCTTCCAGCTCGTCTCTCACGGCCTTATCTCTGCGCTGTTGTTCTTTCTGATTGGCGTACTATACGAGAGAAGCGGCTCTTCGGATATACAGGACTTCAGCGGCCTTGCAGCAGCGATGCCCGTCACTGCAGGGGTACTGCTTGCCGGAGGACTTGCATCTCTTGGTTTGCCGGGGATGTCAGGGTTTATCAGTGAATTCCTTGCCTTTATTGGTCTTTTCCAAACGATGCCCATTATCGCAGCGATAGGCGCCCTTGGCATCATCCTGACTGCGGTTTACATTCTGCGTGCTGTACTTGCCGTTACCTTTGGACCGAAAAAAGAAACGCATTCCGCTTTTAAGGATCTGACCGTCCTGGAGAAAGTTCCTGCTTTTGTGTTATTGGCCCTCGTACTGTTGATCGGGGTCTATCCTGAAATTCTGAGCAAATCACTAACCACTGTTTTAGATACAATCTTGTTAGGCTTAAGGGGGTAGCCCGATGGATTTGCAAACCTTAACTTCAATGAATTGGGGTATCATGGCGCCGGAATTTACTGTGCTGGGAACAGCGTTGCTTTTGTCTTTGCTGGATTTGTTCATGCCCCGGCAAAAAAGCCGCAGGATCCTCGGCATCCTGTCTGCCGCTGGGATTGTCCTGGCTTCGGTCTTTTTGTTTCTGCAGTTCAGCCATGAACCCGCTTCCTTGTTTCATGATATGTACCGGCTCGATTCCTTTTCAAAAGCGTTTAAACTGATTCTTCTATTGGGAACAGGGCTGATTTTAATTTTGGCTTATGATTATAAAATGGACCGCGAAGAGGAATACCGAGGAGAATTTTATTATCTTCTGCTGACCGCTTTGCTTGGCGGTCTTATCATGGCTTCAAGTGCTGATATGATCACGCTGTTTATTGGCCTTGAACTCCTTTCTTTATCTTCGTATGTAATGGCGGGTCTGCGGAAGCGGGACAAAGAATCCAACGAAGCATCTTTTAAATACGTAGTAACAGGTGGAATTTCCACCGCGATTACCTTATTTGGGATGAGTTATATCTTTGGGCTGACCGGTGAAACGAACCTTTATACCATCGGAAATGCCCTGCAGGATACGAGTATTCTGCAAAATCAGTTCTTAATCGCGTTTGCCTTTTTCATCACCTTTGCCGGGCTGACATTCAAAATTGCATCTGCGCCTTTTCACATGTGGGCACCGGATGTTTACCAGGGATCACCTCTTCCGGTTACCGCTTTTTTGAGTGTGGTCTCCAAGACAGCCGGTTTCGCGCTGATCCTGCGGTTTTTCTTGCTTGTCTTCAGTTCAGCACCCGGAATTAAGGGAGACCCGCTGCTGTTTCAGGTTCAGCCCTACCTTGCTTTTCTTGCAGGAGCTACCATGATTGCAGGAAACCTTGCTGCCCTCCGCCAGCGGAATATAAAGCGGTTGTTTGCTTATTCTTCCATCGCGCAGGCCGGTTATATTCTGGTTCCGTTTGTCTCAGTCTCAGCGATGCTTTTTGAAACCACATGGTTTTATTTGCTGGCTTACCTGTTTATGAACATTGGTGCTTTTGCTGTTATTCAGGAAGTGACCGCACACAGTAAAACCCACGATATTTCGGGGTTTGCAGGGCTGTATCGGCGTTCGCCGTGGCTTGCGATCGCCATGACCATTTTTATACTTTCGTTGGCAGGGATTCCGGCAACCGCCGGCTTCATTGGGAAATTCGGCATCTTCATGAATGCGCTTGGTGCCTCCCAAGGCCATTATGTCTTAGCCGGTATACTCGTCGGAACCACCGTAATTTCCTATTTTTATTACTTCAATATCATTGGACAAATGTTTTTCCGGCCGGAACATCAGGAAGGAAGATTGCTGCATAAAAAAGGGCTGCTTCTTGTGACGGCAGTGTGTGCGGCAGCGACTGTTATTTTAGGAATTCTCCCAGGTACGGCATTGCATTTCTTTTATGAACAATTTCAGCTGACGGATTTTTTCCAGACAATGGAACAAAAATAAGGATCTGCCAAGAAGGCAGGTCCTTTATTTTTTTATAAAGCGCTTACATAACTTTCAGATTTGTCAATATTGGAAACAGCTAAAAAAATAGGACTTTTGTCTGTTCCTTTGTGGTAGAATTCAGTTTATGCTACGTTCTATTGGCATGTGCTATCATGGTGGTTAGCTAATAACTCCTAAATGGCAAGGAGGAAACAAAATGTTTGAACAATCCGGGCAGCAGGCGCTGCTTGATATCCTTGTTCACCTGCTTTTCATTGGAATTACATGGTGGGCCATGCAGGCATTAAATTTCGACACTTTTATCAGAAAAGGCAAAGTGATTCAGGCCAGAGTGCTTTTCATACTCGTAACCATTGCTCTTGCCAGCCTCGTAAGCAACTTCTTTCTCGCATATTTGAACTATTCCACACAGCTAAAATATTTATTTTAATGAACAATGAAACAACCATATGAACCCTATTTTAAGCAAAAGATTGTGCAATGTTTAACAAAATAAGCTGCGGGATAATGTCGGAATATGACTTCAACTTCCATGAATAACGTGCCTTCCTCTGGCAAGAATGAGAAATAGAGGAGAGGGCGGGTGGAAGTTATGAAGAAAAACATTGTTTTGTTTTTTGTTATTTTATTTTTGTTTCACTCTTACCAAGTCATTCATGCTCAGGAAATGAAAAGCTTTACCAAGCTTTCAGAAATGAAGCATGCTATGGATCAAAGCAATATAGATGTTAAAAATTGGTCCCTTTATACAAAAGGGAGTATAGGTTTTGTGAATGATGTAAATGGGTATCGTCAAAAAGCGGCATTATTAAGGAATGCAGCTGAAGGATTTAAATGGAGCGGACTGAATACGAATGAGCACTTCAAAATTACCGGGGTGCGGATTTCAGCGTCAGGACACATAAAAGAACGCCTTACGCTGGTAGCCTACCCCCAAAAAGGAAAGCTTGCAACGTATCTTGTTTATGCGGCAAAAGGAAAGGGCTGGAATAAAGTACAAGTTCAGCAATTTGCCCGAATGTACCAGGATAGGGTCGCAACCTATTTTGAGGGAAAAAGTTCAACTTTCTCTTGTATCTCTGGGATACATAATGGTACAATGGATTTTGGTTTGTATAAACAAGCGCTTGGGCTCATGACAACGTTCTCCGCTGTTCCTGTTGAACAACTCAAGGAAGAGACGTTTGTATCAATCTCGGCATATACTGAGCATTGGGATGAGAAAATTAACACAGCTCATAAAGCAATGAATCTGCAGATTGCAATCAGAAATCAAGGAATGGGCGGCCAAACAGCCGTCACAATTGGAACACCAATAATTACGTCTGAATATTAATATAGAAATTGGACGCGGAGGGGAATATCGTTGGAAAAAATCATTGTCCGTGGTGGTAGGCGGTTAGAAGGCTCTGTGAAAGTTGAAGGAGCAAAGAATGCCGTACTGCCTGTCATCGCAGCATCCATTTTAGCCAGTAAAGGCACAAGCACGATTAAAGATGTGCCGACCCTTGCTGATGTATATACGATTAACGAGGTTTTGCGTTATTTAAATATTGAAGTTAAGTTTGAGAACGGCCAAATCAAAGTTGACGCTTCCAGTACTCTAAAAACAGAAGCTCCTTTTGAGTATGTCCGCAAAATGCGCGCTTCTTTCCTGGTAATGGGACCGCTTCTTGCGCGTGTCGGGATTGCCAGAATTGCTTTGCCGGGAGGCTGCGCCATCGGATCACGTCCGATTGACCAGCATTTAAAAGGCTTTGAAGCCATGGGTGCAACAGTTAAGATTGGTAACGGATTTATCGAAGCAAGCATTGATGGCCGTTTGAAAGGCGCGAAAATTTATCTCGACTTCCCAAGTGTTGGAGCAACCGAAAACATTATTATGGCTGCTGCTCTTGCTGAGGGAACCACCATTCTCGAAAACGTTGCGAAAGAGCCTGAAATTGTGTGCCTTGCAAACTACATCAACTCCATGGGAGGAAAAGTAGTTGGAGCTGGGACAGGAACCATTCGCATTGAAGGCGTGGAAGAATTGAATGGTGCCGAGCATACGGTTGTTCCGGACCGCATTGAAGCAGGTACTTATATGGTAGCTGCTGCGATTACCGGAGGAAACGTATTGGTGGAAGGCGCAATTTCTGAACACCTTCGCCCATTGATCGCCAAGATGGAAGAGATGGGAATCGAAATTAAGGACGAAGATAAAGGTCTTCGTGTCATTGGGCCAAAAGAACTAAAGCCTGTGGACATTAAAACGATGCCGCATCCAGGATTTCCGACAGATATGCAATCACAAATGATGGCATTGCTTCTTCGGGCGAGCGGTACAAGTGTCATTACAGAAACCGTTTTTGAAAACCGCTTTATGCACGTAGAAGAATTCCGCCGCATGAACGGTGATATTAAAATTGAAGGTCGCTCTGCTGTAATCAATGGACCTGTTTCCTTACAGGGAGCAGAAGTTGCTGCTACAGACCTTCGTGCAGGAGCAGCTCTTGTTCTTGCTGGATTGGTCGCAGACGGCTATACGCGAGTGACCGAGCTGAAACACATTGACCGTGGATACGTGAGATTTACAGAAAAGCTCCGTGATCTGGGCGCTGATATTGAGCGTGTCAATGAAGAGTCAACGAAAGTTGAAAAAGAAGAAACATCGGTATCATTAAAATCTAATCTTGCATAATTCATATTGAGAGCTTCCCGCAATTTTTGCGGGAAGCTTTTTATACGTCTGAGTCATGTCAATAGTGCCAATAGCAGATTCTACTTTATGGAAATGCAGGGATATAGACCCAGGTGGCATTTGAAGTCACTTTAGTTTAGTAAAATATAATCAAAATTTTTTGAATAGTGTGAATTTAAAAATAAATAGTGTACTATTAGATGGCAAGGCAATCCACCAAGTGGATTGCCTTGCCATTCTATTAGAAAAAGGGGATACTGTTTATGAAGAAAAAGGCTCTGGCATTAGGATTATCAGTCGGTATGGCAGCTTCTTTACTTTCTCCTGTCAGTTCGCTGGCTGCACCCAAAAATGTATTTTCAAGCTACAAGGTCAGCCAGGAAAAAGGAACGCCGGAATTTGTTTCAGGCAGTTTGACTAAAGCTTCAGGGCACAAAGCGGAAGCGGTTGTATTGGGATATTTGGACCAGCAGAAGAGTGCCTATAAATTGGGATCACAAAAGGCTCAGGATTCATTTACCGTAGCGTCTAAACAGAAAGACAAGCTCGGATCAACGGTATTGCGACTTCAGCAAGTGTATCAAGGGGTTCCGGTCTGGGGCTCTACACAGGCAGCAGTAGTGGACAAGGAGGGCGTCTTGAAGGCGGTGTCTGGTTCGGTGGCCCCAAACCTTGAACAAAAGAGCGGCCTGAAGAATACAAAAAAGATTTCTGCAAAGAAAGCCATTGCTAAGGCTGTAAGCGACTTAGGCTACACGCCTGATTATGAAAAAGCACCGACTGCCGATCTCGTTGTTTATACATCCGGCAAAGAAGCGGTCTATGCCTATCTTGTCAATTTAAACTTCCTTTCTCCTGAACCGGGGAACTACAATTATTTTGTGGAAGCGGCAACGGGTAAAATTATAAATAAATATAACAATATTGATGAAGCTCACGGACAGCAGGCTGCCGGCAAGCCGGGCGGAACACTGACGGGAACCAATGCGACTGGAACAGGAAAAGGTGTATTGGGAGATTCCAAAACATTGAGGACCTTATTGTCCGGTTCTACGTATTACCTGCAGGATAACACAAGGGGAAGCGGAATCTTTACATATGACGGAAAGAACCGCCAGTCTCTGCCAGGCTCTCTATGGGCCGATGCGGATAATGCTTATAACGCCACATATGATGCGCCTGCTGTAGATGCTCACTATTATGCCGGCGTCACGTACGACTATTATAAAAATGTATTCGGAAGAAATTCCTATGACAATAAAGGCGGCGCTTTAAAATCAACGGTTCACTACAGCCGGAATTACAATAATGCGTTCTGGAATGGATCGCAAATGGTTTACGGAGACGGGGATGGAACGACTTTTGTTCCTCTTTCCGGGGGAATTGACGTTGTAGCCCATGAATTAACCCATGCGGTTACAGACACCAGCTCCGACTTGGTGTACCAAAATGAATCTGGGGCACTAAATGAAGCCATCTCTGATATCTTTGGTACACTCGTCGAATATTACGACAACCGCAATCCCGATTATGAGATCGGTGAGGATATTTATACGCCAAAGGTTGCAAATGATGCACTCCGCTCCATGAGTGATCCCACAAAGTATGGTGATCCTGATCATTACTCTAAGCGATACACAGGTACAAGCGATAACGGAGGCGTACACACAAACAGCGGAATTATCAATAAGCAAGCCTACTTGCTCGCTGTTGGGGGAACCCACTATGGCGTAACCGTTCCCGGCATTGGAAACAGCAAGCTTGGAGCCCTGTACTATCGTGCCAACACGGTTTATCTGACGGCAAATGCGACGTTCAGCCAGGCTAGAGCCGCTCTTGTTCAATCAGCGGTCGATCTTTACGGAGCCGGATCGGCAGAAGTGAACGCGGTAAACAAATCATTTGATGCTGTAGGTGTCTATTAAAATGCATGAAAGGGGCTGTCCTGAAAGTCAGAAATTGACCTTCAGGCAGCTCTTTTTTGCGTAAAAAGCTTCCATGAAAAGTTGATTGAAGTGGAGGGTGCGAGACTCCTGTGGGACTAGCGTGACAGGTGAGACTCCCGCAGGCGCCTGCGCCAAGAGGCTCACCGCACGCCCCACGGAAAGCGAGCGGCCTGGAACGAAAATCAACGGCTTCCAGACTTCTTGGACAGCCCCTCTTTCTATGAAGCAAAACGATAGAGTAAAAAACAAGTTCTAATAGGGTGCGGTACTCCATAAATTGTAAAGACTAATCAAATTAGTGGAGGCCAGCCTGAATGTTCATACGACTGAAGCCGATCAGCTTCTATCTCTCTATTTTTGTACTGGTTCTTGTTCTGATTCCAGCTCTCGTCGTGCTTCCCTATTCTTCCAAAGCACCGCAATTGCTAGAAGCAAAGCCAAAGAAAATGCAGCAGAAATCCGTAGAAACGCTTTCCTCTACCCTGGCTGTTCCGGTATACCGGACAGTGGAAGAAAAGGTAGAGAAGGTGCCGCTCGAAGATTATGTAAAAGGGGTTGTCGCGTCGGAAATGCCTGCTGATTTTGAAATGGAAGCCTTAAAAGCACAGGCGCTGACAGCGAGAACCTATATCGCTCGTATGCTTGCGAACAAGAAGGATGTGAATCTACCAGGCGGAGCAGCGGTCACTGATTCCATCCTCTACCAGGTGTATAAGAGCGATGATGAGCTGAAAAAGCTCTGGGGCAGTGATTATGAGAAGAAGATGCAGAAAATCACCAAGGCCGTAGCAGCAACCCGGGGAGATATTCTAACGTACGACGGACAGCCCATTTTCGCCAGTTTTTTCTCGACCAGCAATGGATATACCGAGAACAGTGAGGATTATTGGGGCACAAAATATCCTTATCTCAAAAGTGTGAAAAGCCCCTGGGACAAAAACACCCCTAAGTTTTCACAGAAGCAGGAGATTCCTCTTTTAGAGGTGGAAAGTAAATTGGGAGTTGGGATTAAGGACAATGGATTAATTGGTAAGGTAACCAACAGAACCGAGGGTAACAGAATAGCCAGCATCACCATTGGCGGAAAAACTTTTAAAGGAAAAGACGTCCGTGAAAAACTGGGGCTTCGTTCATCGGATTTCACCCTGACAAGAAAGGGTAACAAAGTAATCGCGGATACCAAAGGGTTTGGCCATGGCGTAGGCATGAGCCAGTATGGTGCCAACGGAATGGCAAAGGACGGTAAGAATTATAAAGAGATCGTCAAGTATTATTATAAAGGTATCGCCATCACCGCTTATCATCCCCAGGAAGAACAATCCACCGTAAAAAAATAATCAAACCCGGCGCAATTGGCCGGGTTTTTTGCTGTACATCTCTTTGGAACAGGGGGCAAAAATTATCATTGATTTGTTGACTGAAGGGAAAGGGGCGAGACTCCTGGAACGAAAGTCAATCCCTCTTGAAAAAAGTCATGCATAAATTTCTTCCTTTTGTCGAAAAATAAATTCCGGAAATTTTTCATGCCAAAGTATATATTTTCTGAATTCTGTTCAGAATGGTTGCTGAGGTGATGATAAAAATGAAAGATGAAGAAAAGCAAACCCAAAAAACAGTTCCTCTAAAAGGGAGGAGAATGGGGAAATTCATGAAAAAACGTTGGGTATATCCCGCAATCTATCTCGCATTTGCTGCTGTCGTTCTGGCTTCTGTGCTTTGGTATCAAAACGGTGCTTCCAATTCTAAAGATACGCCGAATGGTGCATTCCAAAATAATGAAAAAGCCGTACCGGTCAGTGTTTCCAAGGAAGTTTTCAAAATGCCGGCCAAGGATCCAAAAAGCGTAGTGATCAAAAAAGAATTCTTTAACCCGGATGCATCAGCAAAAGAACAAGAAGCTGCTCTCGTATTTTATAATAATATCTACTACCAAAACAAAGGAATTGACCTGTCTACTGAGAGCGGAAAAACGTTTGATGTCACTGCTGCTATGAGTGGTAATGTTACAAAATCCGTGAAAGACCCTGAGCTTGGATATGTGGTAGAGGTTGAACATGCCAACGGCTTAATCACTCACTACTCTTCGCTTGCTTCCGTTAAGGTAAAAGAAGGCGACATGGTAAATCAAGGTGAAGTTGTCGGTGCTGCCGGCCAGAACCTGTATGACAAGGATGCTAAAATCCATGCTCACTTTGAAATCCGCAAAGACGGAATCGCCGTTGATCCTGTATCAGCGTGGAACCAGTCTGCTTCCCAAATCGAGAAGCAAGTGGACAAGCAAGAACAAGCAAGCAAAAAAGATGAAAAAGCTTCCGTTGAAAAAGAAAAGTCTGACGCTGCAAAAGAAAGCAGCGCAGCTCCTAAGCAAAAACAGGAAAAAGAATCTTCTTCAACAAGCGAAAATACAAAAGAATCCTCAACCAATGATAATTGAGGAAAACGATAGGCAGCCTGCATAGCGCAGGCTGCTTATTTGTTGTTTGGCAGTCTTGCGATTATGAAAATGATTGGTTAGCCTTCCAATGCTGATCGCCTCTGAACGCCTGCTTCAGCTTTTCTTGATCTAGCTTCAGCAGGCAGAGGCTCGATCATTTCAGTCTTTTTCAGAAAACAAAAAGCGTTTTATGAAAAAGCCTTCCAATGCTGATCGCCTTTGAACGCCTGCTTCAGCTTTTCTTGATCTAGCTTCGGGGACCAAATAGGACGAAAAAGGTTCACTTTCGTCCCTGCTATGCCGTTTCACTCTCTCACAAAATACAAAAAGCGTATTTGTGTTCGAGAGTTCCAACGTCTTCGCTTTTAAACGGTCACCTCAGCTTTTCCTGATCCAGCTTCAGCAGGCAGAGGCTCAATCATTTCAGTCTTTTTCAGAAAACAAAAAGCGTTTTATGAAAAAGCCTTCCAATGCTGATCGCCTCTTAACGCCTGCCTCAGCTTTTCTCCTTGTCCCAGTTGAGATTTTGGCATATATGTCCGTTCGTCTTAATAAGATGATACAAAACCTACAATTCTTTTGAGGGTGAGCGGTGAGAAGACGTAGTATGGCTGCGGTGAGAAGGGGACGGGACACTCTAAACATCATGAAAAACACACACAAGGACAGGTCGCGTAGCTTGAACATAGAAGTCTCTATCGCATCTCTCACATCCAATTTGGGGAGGCGAGTGGTGTGCACGATTACATCAAAGAACGAACCATCAAGATAGGAAGGTATATCGTGGAGACAAGAAAAACTGTGCGTATGATCGCAAAAGAATTTGGTGTCTCGAAAAGCACCGTTCATAAAGATCTGACGGAACGATTACCTGAGATTAACCCGGATTTGGCGAACAATGTGAAAGAGATTCTGGAGTATCATAAGTCCATCAGACATTTGCGGGGTGGTGAAGCGACACGTGTAAAATACAAAAAAGGAGCGGAGGAAGTCGTCCAATAAGAGGGCTCACCTGAAAGCGGCATGCAAATCTGCATGCCGCTGAGTTATGCTTAAAGAAAATGTCTTAAAAAATTAACATATTTTTTCCCAGTTCAACAAAAGTTATGATAGAATGTTTTATTGGATAGAAATTCGAAAATTGACGAAATTTGTAAGATGTGCTGGTTGAAACATACAGGGAGGACTTTTGAATGTTTTCAAGGGATGTTGGTATTGATCTCGGTACGGCCAATGTATTGATTTATGTAAAGGGCAAAGGCATTGTACTGGATGAGCCATCCGTGGTCGCAATCGACACGAACACGGGAAAAGTGCTGGCTGTCGGTGAAGAAGCCCGAAGAATGGTGGGGCGGACCCCCGGCAACATCGTGGCCATCCGCCCGCTGAAAGACGGCGTGATCGCCGATTTTGAAGTAACAGAGCAAATGTTAAGACATTTTATTAATAAAATAAATGTAAAGGGCATGTTTACCAAACCGAGAATACTGATATGCACCCCTGCGAACATTACCTCTGTAGAACAAAAAGCCATACGGGAAGCGGCCGAGAAGTGCGGCGGCAAGGCGATTTATCTGGAAGAAGAACCAAAAGTGGCAGCTGTCGGTGCCGGAATGGACATTTTCCAGCCAAGCGGCAATATGGTCGTTGATATCGGTGGAGGAACAACGGATGTGGCGGTTCTGTCCATGGGTGATATCGTTACTGCCTCTTCGTTAAAAATGGCAGGGGACAAGCTGGACGGCGAAATCCTTAATTATATAAAGAAAGAATACAAGCTTTTGATCGGAGAAAGAACATCAGAAAACATTAAATTGAATGTGGCTACTGTATTCCCTGGAGCACGGGATGAAGAAATGGATATCCGGGGCCGGGACATGGTAACGGGGCTGCCGCGTACCATTACCATTCGTTCGGAAGAAATTACACAGGCGCTGCTTGAGCCGGTTATGATGATGGTGCATGCGGCCAAAAGTGTGCTTGAAAAAACACCGCCTGAGTTATCAGCGGATATTATTGACCGCGGTATAATTCTAACGGGCGGCGGGGCTTTGCTGCACGGAATTGATCAATTATTTGCACAAGAATTGAGAGTTCCGATTTTTATTGCGGAAGAGCCGATGAAAGCCGTGGCCAATGGAACGGGTCTTATGCTCGAACACATGGATAAATTGCCAAAGCGAAGATTCAAATAAATGATAATGTAAGCCCGTCAAAAAAGGCGGGCTTTTCTCTTTTTCCTTCATATTGAAAAAAACCTGCCGATACTAAACGTATACAGACTGTTCGGAAAGAGGAGGCTCAATTATGCTGAGAGGATTTTATACAGCAGCGGCCGGTATGATTGCTCAGCAGCGGCGGCAGGAAATGCTGAGCAACAATATTGCCAACATCAATACACCTGGCTATAAAGCCGATCAAACATCACTGAGGGCGTTTCCAACCATGCTGCAGCAGCAAATGGGAGGCACAGAGGGGGTGGCAGGCCAAAAGGCTGGGCAACGGCCGATTGGCAATCTGGCCACAGGTGTTTACGTACAAGATGCGGTACCGAATTTTGTTCAGGGAGACCTGCAGGAAACCGGCATAGGGACCGATCTCGCCATTTTGCAGGGATCACTTCCCGTGGACCGGAAAACCGGAAAACCTGGCTCACTGTTTTATACTGTTGAGACGAAAGACGGAGAGACAAGATACACCAAGAACGGGCATTTTACGGTGGATACCGCTAATCATCTGGTGACTGCAGAAGGGAACATTATACTGGATGAGAAAGGAAACCCGATTACGGTATCAAGTGAGAATTTCACGGTCAGCCCGGATGGGACGATCCTCGATCAGGGCCGTAACGCAGGCAGGATTGGTGTTTCACTGATTTCGAATCCAATGGATCTCGTCAAGGAAGGAGACGGCCTGTTCAGGCTTACACACCCCGGTTCAGCAGCCGTTTATACGGGGACCGGCTTTCAGATCAAGCAGGGATTTATTGAGCGCTCTAACGTGGACGCTGAGCAGGCTATGACAGATATGATGTCGGCCTACCGTTCATTTGAAGCCAATCAGAAAGTACTTCAGGCATATGACAGGAGCATGGAAAAAGCGGTGAATGAAGTGGGCAGAATCTGATAGGAGGATACGTTAGTGAACACATCCATGATTAATGCATCGGTAACGATGGGGCAGCTTCAGCACAAGCTGGATACGACAGCCAACAATATGGCAAACAGCAATACTACCGGCTTTAAATCAAGAGATGTTCAGTTTTCCGACCTGTTGTTTCAGCAGATCAACAACAAACTGGACGGACGGAATGAACAGGGACGGCTTACACCCGCAGGGATCCGCTCGGGCAGTGGAGCAAGGGTTGGCACTACCGGATTGAACCTTGAGATGGGGGCATTGAAAACAACAGACCGCGCGCTTGATCTTGCACTGGTAAAGCCTGGATTGTTTTTTCAAGTTCAGGGGACGGGTACAGACGGTGAAGACAGTATTGAATATACGAGGGATGGAGCATTTTATCTGAAGCCAGGCAGCGCCAAGGGTGAGCTGGATCTTGTTACTTCAGACGGCAATGCGGTTATCGGCCAAAATGGTCCGATTCGGATTCCTGAGAACTATAAAGAAATTTCTATTGGACAAAACGGGAATCTTTCGGTAACGTTAGATAATGGAAGGATCATCAACAGCGGCCGATTGGCACTGGTTGAGGCGGTCCACCCCCAGCAGTTTATCGCGGCGGGGCACAATTTTAGAATTCCGGCTGGTGTAAATACCAATCAAGTGGTACGGGCTGCAAACCCGGGCAACACGGACTTGAAGCAGGGCGCCCTTGAAATGTCCAATGTGAATGTAGGAAACGAAATGACGGAGATCGTCAATATGCAGCGGTCCTACCAATTTAACGCCCGCACCATTACGATGGCGGACCAAATGATGGGACTGGTCAACGGAATTCGTTAACAGGTGATGAAAAGATGGCTAACGAACTCAGCAGGGAAGAGTACCGTAAAAATAAAATAGAAGAATCCAGGCAGAAGGAAGCGGTAAAGACAAAGGAACCGAATCCACAAGAAAGCGAGAATCAAGAGACGGAAACCGTAAAGTCAAGAAGAAGGCGCTTCCCGATTTGGCTTCGCTTGATTGTTATTGCTGTTTTAATGGTAGTTTGCCTTATGGCTGGAGCAATCATCGGCTATTCCGTGGTAGGCGACGGGAAAGCTGGAGATGTCTTCAAGAAGGAAACATGGATGCATATTTCCGATTTGATTAATCAAAAAAAGTAATGAATCACAGATAGAAAGAGGGGGCTATAAGCCTTCTTTTTTTGAGCCATTGGATTAACCTTTTTCAATCATGTATAATGTCCAGAGACACATAGAAAGCTAACTACGTAATTAGAGGTAAAGGAGTCATTTCCATGAAATTAAACATTGAACAAATTAAAGAAATTATTCCCCACCGCTATCCGTTTTTATTGCTGGATACGATTGAAGAACTGGAGCCGGGAAAGCGTGCAGTCGGTAAGAAGAACATCACTGCCAATGAAGAAGTCTTTAATGGTCACTTTCCCAACTATAATATCTTTCCGGGCGTTATGACATTGGAAGCTTGTGCGCAAACAGGCGCGGTGGCTCTTCTCTCCATGGAAGAATACAAAGGTAAGATTGCCATGTTTGCCGGTGCAGATAAAGTACGATGGAAGCGTCAGGTAAGACCGGGAGACACACTTTTAATGGAAGTGGAGCTGCTTCAAATCCGCAGAGGAATCGGCAAAGGCAAAGTGACTGCTACGGTTGACGGAGAACTTGCCATGGATGCTGAAATTACTTTTGCAGTGGGAAAATAAAGTGAAGAGAGGGCCAGTAAACAGCGGTTTACGGCCTTTTTTGTCGTCTTTTTTTAAGCGCGTATCAATAACTTTAACCTACTGTAAAGCCTGTGTAAGGTATTGGTAAATCGGGTTTATACCTTGTTTTTTCTTGATATAGTAGGGATAGAACCGCTGATGATCAGGTGTAGCGTGGCGGTTCCAATCTGAACTGATCGAAGGGAGAACGATGGGATGAACAAAAGCTTTTTAATGAAAATTGGGGCTTCTCTTTTGGCGATTATGTTAATGACAGCTTGTAACAGCAACAGCGACACCGAAAAACAGGATTCCAGCAAAGGTACAGAACAGAAGGTAGATGACGAGAAGAAGGCTGACCAGACAAGCACTGACAGCGAAACAAAAGAAACAGGTACAGATACTGAAAAGTCTGATCAATAAATGTTAAAAAAGCACGCCCGGATAAGGGCGTGCTTTTTCATTTATACAAGCTTGATGTGATAGTCTTTCAGCCATGTGTTGACGTGAATCAAATATTCCATCAGCTTGGTGGCTTTATTAACGTTTACATAAACGTTAACTATGAACTATTTTTAGGGATTGAAAACCGTGTTTGCCATACTTGTGCTGTACTCCGCAATAGTCCGATGTGAGGAAAAAGAAAAACCGCTCTTGCAAGCGGTCAGTCTCTTGAATATTTGGCCAGGATTTCCTCGCGGGTGTCGGCGCCTTCCACTCCTGACCGTATAGCTGAAACGAGCAGGTCATACTCATCCTTGGTAATTTCCGCAACCGAATTTTTGGGAAAGATATAAGGCTTGCCGATATCCTTGGTATCCAACTCATTCATTAATTCGATTTCATCTTCCTTTTCCCGGCATTGGATGGGATCGAAGGTAAAGACTCTGCCGAATTCATCTTTAAACTCTCTATTCATATTGATAAAATAACGCAATGAACATTCTCCTTTCTATCCATTTCCTGTCTTACTAGTCATACCCGGTTTGATGGAGTTGGAGACATAAAAAACTATAAAACTTTTTTTCAAATCAGGGATAAAAAGCGAGATTTCGGGAATGATAGAAGTACCCCCTTTTTTATATATCTTTTTGTCTCCGCTTCCTTAAGAGGCGGCTTTTTTTTGCCTTTTTCAGGTTCCTTCCTGGCTTATTCTACCAAATATTCACCTATTAAATAGGTCTAAAGAACCATGTAATAAAACCGTAATAATCTATACTAGGATTAGGAAACTAAAACATATTCAGGAGGAACGAATGAAGAAGATTTTATTAAGCATGCTGGCTGTTCTCTTAACCTTTTACTTCTTGCCTGCAAATGCATTTGCGGCGGTCAAGGATACTGATCTTACGGCCTATCTAGCAGAAATAAGCAAGGAACGCGGCTATGAAATTAGCAAAGAAGACTATGAGAACTACCTTTCCGATTATGCCGACAGCAGCCTTTCGGATTTTAACACAGTGGAAGAACTAAAAAATTTCTTGGGGCCTGTGATCAAAAGCGACAACAGCAACCTTAATGAAATCTACAGCGAATATGATTTGAACGAACAGAAGCTAAAGGATCTGTTGGCAAAGAATGGCGAACAAATTGAGGATTACATTTATGTAGATGATCTTGATTTTGCTGTCTCCAGCCTCATGTACGGCGACGCAGGTTCAGATGAGATGCCAAGCGAAGAAGATCTTGCAGCCATCGAAAAGGAAATGCAGGGCGCTTTGGCGGAGATTGACCTGACACCAGAAGAGATCGATAACTTGATGAACCATCTGCTTTCCCTTGAAAAGGATCTCAATAACCCGGAAACTGAAAAACAATTGATGGCCATTATGGACCGTATGGCTGCCATAGATTCGGATCATCCGACAAAGGCGCAGATTCAGCAGGTTGGACAGGCATTTGAAGATTTGCTGTCCATCTTTCAAATGAAAGCTAAGTTTTATATTGTTGATGGGAACAAGAAAACAGCTGTGACTGCAGCGGAACTTATGCAGATGACCGTGCTGGAGGGAGATTACCTTTTAATCGAGCTTTATGACTTAAAAGGCAATCTTTTGGCAGATATGAAAATCACGTCTGATATTGCCAAGGGCAGTGCCGGGACAGTAGGTCAGGTATCAAAAACGGTAGAAAAAGCAGTGGCTTCTGCCCCGCAAAAGCCGGTTAAAGCACCAAGTCAAAAAACGCCGCGCACCGTAAACGGCGGAAAATTGCCAAAAACGGATTCCAACAACCTGGATGGCGCGCTGGCAGGATTGGCCATTATTGGAGCCGGATTATTTCTATACCGCAGAGCAAGGATGTCATAAATGACCGAGAGAAATCAAATGGAAAGAAGACGCCGGAAAAAAGGGCTTTTTCTTTCTTTTTCAATCATTGTTATTATATTGGGTGTCGGCATCTTTTCGAAATATCTTATGGAGTATTCCAAAGGATATTTCGCTGGTGAAAAGGTAGAGCCCAAAGCATATGCCCAGCATAAAAAGGAAGCTGACACGGGCAAGGAAACGGCCAAGGTGAGGAAGAATGTTCCGGTCCCTGCCAGGGAAAAACCGCTGTATAAAAAGAGACCTGAAATCGGAGAGAAGATGGGCACTCTTTATATACCAAAGCTCGAAGCCAGGCTCCCCATTTACCATGGAACAAACGAGGATGAACTGGCCAAGGGAGTCGGACATTATAAGGGAAGTGTTCTCCCCGGGGAGAAAGATAATTCTGTTCTGTCAGGACACCGTGACACGGTATTCCGAAGCCTGGGAAAGGTCGGAAAAGGAGATACGCTGGAAGTGACAACGTCTGCCGGCACCTTCACCTATAAAGTAAAAAAGGTCAGGATTGTTGATAAAGACGACCGGACGATCATTGTGCCGAAGCCGCGTGCGGTTTTGACGGTCAGCACCTGCTACCCGTTTGATTACATTGGTGCAGCGCCAAAGCGATATATTCTGGAGGCCTTTTTGGTTTCATCACAAGTAAGCAAATCATAACGCATGCGAGGGGTGGTATCATTTCCCTTCGCTTTTTTATTTTGTCTGGAGAAAGTAAATTTTGATAAAGTAATAGAGATGCGAAAGATTCTACAAAGGAGGATACACCATGGTACATATTCGGGATGCCCTTCCTCGCGATCTACCCGCGTTGTTGGATATTTATAATGAAGCCATCCGGACATTGACGGCTACCTTTGATCTGGAGGAGCAAACATTGGAGCAGCGAAAAAAATGGTTTGAAAAATACGGGGGTGCTTTCCCGCTGATCGTTGCCAAAGTGGACGGAAAGGTTGCCGGCTATGGCTCTCTCAGTCCTTTCAGGGATAAAGAAGCCTATGCCCGTACGACAGAAGTTTCCCTGTATATCTCATCAGAATTTCGGGGCCAGGGAATAGGGAAAGAATTAATGAAGGAAATCCTTCAGAGGGCCAGCAATCTTGGTTACCATACGGTAATCGGGGGGATTACAGGAGGGAACGAATCAAGCGTTCGCCTGCACAAACGTTTCGGCTTTGATTTTGTTGGCTGTTTGAAGGAAGTAGGGCACAAATTTGATCGGTGGCAGGATGTTCATTTTTATCAGCTTATATTGGATACTGAAAAAACGAAGGGATAGCACCCTTCGTTTTTTTATTTCAGCATTTTAAGTTTTCCGGCATGAATGTCGTCTGTCATTTCTTCGTATGAAGCTTGGGCTACCATGTTCTCATTGTGTACGCCGGCATTTTCAATAAATGTGATATCTGCAAATTCATGAATTACATATTTTGGATAGGTTTCATAATTCTCACCGGACTCATGCATAAGGTCAATGTGATCGTTTTGGTAGCAGACCGTAATCTCTGGATGTTCATGAACCCATTTCTGAATGAAGATGACACCATGCATACGTTTTTCTTTTGGCATAAAGTTCAGCGATAATTTTTTTTACTGCTGATTCACAATGTTCTTGAGTTTGTTTTGCCATTTGTTATCATCCAAAATGATCTGAAACGAGATCCGGCGGTTTTTTTGCAGAGCGGCAGGTGAGCTTCCCTTGGCGATCGGCTTGTATTCGCTGTATCCGGTGGCAGCGAGATACTGGGCATAGGGAAGGCGTGAGAGTTTCGGATTAGCTTTTGCCAGATATTTTACGACGGCGACCGCCCGTTCTGTAGAGAGGGACCAGTTGTCATACGGAACGGAATCGGTATGGCCTTCTACCAGAATAATATAAAGGTATTTACTCATGTCTTTTTCATCGATAATCTCCGCGAGCGCATCAGCCAGGGGGTTAAGAACCTTCTTCCCCTTATCGCTGACTTCTGCGCTTCCCGTATCAAACAGAATATTGCCCTCGACCGATATGGTATTGTTTGGCCCACGAACCACTTTATCTTTCCCCACATTTTTTTCAAGCTGTTTTTCGATCAGGTCCGAAATGTGCTTTTTCACATCGGCCACCTGGTGAAGCTCCTGTTTGATCTGTGATTGGTCATACGCATTATAAATGCTCTGAACGTACGCAAGAATGGCGATGAAAATCATGATGAGCACCATCATGGCCATCATATCGGTAAAGCTGGGCCAATAGATTTCTTCCTGGTGCTGTTCGGCAAACACATCTTTACGGGCACGCATGATTCATCACCGCCTTCTTGGTTCGTGCGAGCTTATGAGCCTTGCCTCATGTTCCCGGTTATCATAGACCGTCTGATTGTCCACGGCTGTCTGGTACATTCGCTGAAGCAGCTGGTACATGTCCCCGAGCGTCCGGTTGCTGCTGGTGAAGTCGCGCGACAGTCCATGAAAAAGGTTCTCCAGTGTCCGGGCAAGCTCCCGCATGTCATCATTGCGCTGAGGCTGGGATTGCTGGCTGATCTGCCTTTCCCTTTCCAGTACGTGGCGGATTTGTTCCACAAAATCCCGCTTGATATGCTCAACCGCATTGTAGAATCCTTTTTCAAGCAGCTGTACGGAAGAAGCAAAATCAGCGGCGGCCCTGCCGTATTCCCCTTGTTTTTCAGAATAGCGATAGTACCATTCTTCCTGTTTCTGGCCCAGCCGGTTTTCCAGGTTTTCATGCTGGCTGACATAATGCTGTAGCTGCTCCTGCATCACCCGGGTGAGGTTGCCGGCAAACTCCTCCGAACGGCGCTGGGATTCGACAAGCATTTTATCCGACCGCTGGATCAGCTGCTCGAATTTTTGCTGCCCGGCATTTTGGCGTTCGGCTCCTTTTTGGAACTGCTGTTCAAAAGCTTTGATCTGTGAAGTCAGGACACTGATGCTTTGATCCACCGCTTTATGCATGCTGTCCTGTTTTTCGGTGGTTTTTTGAAGCTGATTCCCGAATTGCTCGAGTGTGCTGGTGGAAGCGGCAAACGACTCGCTGTGCAGCCGCTGCGCATGCAGAATGCCTTTTACATCCTCCATGGCCGTTTTCAGCCCGGCTGTAAATTCGGTCATCGAGCTGCCGAATTCACCCACACTTCGCTGGAAGCTTTCTTCGATTTTCACTGCAAGTCGGTCGAGCAGACGTTCAGCTGAATCCTGGGGCTTTTCCTGCAATAAAAGGCTGTTGAAGGCATGATCGAGGTAAACCTCACAGTCCGACATGACTTTTCCTTGAAGGTACGTAAGGGAAGAGCCGCGGGAGAGGAAACCGGTTTGAAGAATATTGAGAATCAGAGCTCCGCCGATCCCTGCGATACTCGTAATAAAAGCAACGCTCATACCTTCAAACGGAGCAGTTAATGAGGAAATGATCGAATTCATGGTCATGGTCGGCCCGCTGGCGGCATTTCCAAGTCGGAACAGTGTATCCTGCATGGAAAGAAGGGAAAGGGTGAGGCCGATAAAAGTACCCAGCACCCCGAGTATGATGGTAAAAGCCGGAAGCTGCTGCATCACTTTTTGAATATTGCCCACAGGAACACGCATCAATCCGACCAAGGGAATGCGCTCCTGAAAGAGATGTTTTTCAATTAAAGCTTGTGTATTCAGGGACGATACACCAGACAAATGATATTGGCGATAATCCGAGCATACACGCTGGATCCAGCGGGAACGCGGCTGCATTGCAGTCCGGGTTTCAAGTTCCTGCAGCTCTCTGATCCAATTTTTCAGTCTATACCCTGTCTGGGCGTAACCAATCAGTCCGGTAAGAACCAAAATACCAATCAATCCAACAACGGCACTTGTTAACAAATCCATGCTGTCCACCCCTCCGTTTCCATACAAGCATATGAAGGGCAGGCACTGGCTAGTACACCGGGTTTACGCGCAAAAGCCCGTTCCCTGGCAGGAAACGGGCGTCTTTTTCCACTTACTGTATGGAGAAAAGCTCAGAAAGCAGGAGGGAAACCGCGCCAATAGCGGTGGCTTTATTTCCGAGCCCTGAGAGCCGGATATCGGTTTGCTTTGCCCGTTCTGTCAACGCCATCTTTGCAATGGTTTCTTTTACCGCGTCCAATAGAATTTCACCGGCATTGGCTACACCTCCGCCAATAATAATCCGTTCGGGATTTAGCAGGTGGATCAGGTTGATTAAGCCGATGCCGAGGTAAATCCCTGCAGAGTGCAAAATGTCCCTGCTCAGTTGATCTCCCTCCATAGCAGCTTTGTGAATCAGGCGGCCGCTGATATTTTCCAGATTTCCACCCGATAGTTCAGTTAACCGGCTTTCTTTTCCGATGGCCACTTCTTTTTTGGCTTTTTCGGCAATCGCGGGGCCTGCAGCCAGCGTCTGCAAACAGCCATAATTTCCGCAGCTGCACTGTTTTCCGCCAATATCAATTGTCATGTGACCAATTTCTCCAGCAATAAAATGTTCCCCGTGAAACAATTGTCCATTTATGACGATTCCTGCCCCGATTCCGCTGCCGACATTTACGGCAACTACACTGGCTGCGCCGCTTCCGCTGCCGAACCAAACTTCACCCAGAGCAATCGCTTTTGCATCATTTTCCACCTTTACAGGAAGGTTAAAGGTGGTTTCCAGTTCCTCTTTTATAGGAATATTTCTTAAATCAAGATTCGGGGCATAGAGCGATATTCCCCGGTCGACATCGACAACACCGTGCATGGCCACACCAATGCCGATGATTTTATCTTCTTCCTCTTTGTACTGATCCAAAAGCCCCTGTATTTCTGATTTCATCATTTTTAATAACTCATCTGCCGTAACAGGTAACGAAAGGGCTTTTTCACTAAAATGGTGGACGCCGCCATTTAAATCAGTCAGTATGGTTTTAATATCTTTTGGCCCGGCGTCGAGCCCAATGACATAAAAGCTTTTTTCATTAATGACCAGCATGGTCGGCTTCCGGCCGCCCTGTGACTCTCCCTGAATGCTTTCCTTTATAAGACCCGAATCGATCAGTTCTTTTACAATAGAACTGACAGTTGGGGGCGTCAGCTTTGTATCCTTGGCAATCTGCGCCCGGGAGATCGGGCCCTCCAAACGGATTCGATTTAAAATAATACTTCGATTCAACGATTTCATGAATTGAAACGTACCACGTTGCATGGCTATGACACCTCAAGTTAATTTAATTAATTAACATATAGTATACCTTCTTTTTATCATTATGGATAGAAAGAGATGGGTTTGATAAAATTTACTTAACAGATCATTCAATGAAATGGAGGACTGAGTTTGGAAATTCGGCGGCTGGACCACTTGGTTTTGACGGTAAAGGATATAGAAAAGACCTGTGAATTTTATTCCAGAGTGTTAGGCATGAAGGTAGAGACTTTTCGACAGGGAAGAAAAGCGCTTACGTTCGGGATCCAAAAAATCAATCTTCATCAAGCGGGCCGGGAATTCGAACCAAAAGCTGGAACGCCCTTGCCAGGCTCTGCGGATTTGTGTTTTATCACGGATATCCCTTTAAACCATGTGATAAAACACCTGGAAAATCATGAAGTATCTTTGCTCGAAGGACCGGTGGAAAGAACGGGGGCCGAGGGACCGATTACTTCTGTATATATTCGTGATCCGGATGAGAACCTGATTGAAATCTCCAATTACATCGAAGGCTAAAAAAACCGGGAAGCTCTCCCGGTTTTTTATTGTAAAAATGGTGTCTCTGGGTATGCAAACCTTTTCACTTGTGGTAATCTGGTATCAACTTAATAATTTAATTTAACAAAGTTCGATAGACGTGTGATGTTTTTTACAACACTTAATAAATACACTCTAGGAGGAAATACAATGGCTGAGTTACGTTATAATCCTTTATTAAAGGACTGGACGATGGTAGCGGCAAGCCGGCAGAACCGCCCGCACATGCCGAAGGACTTTTGTCCGTTTTGCCCGGGTTCCGGAAAAGTTCCTGATCACTATGATGTTCATTTATATCATAATGACTTCCCTGTGCTGTCACCGAATCCACCGCAGCCGGATGCAGTTGGTGGAAGCCTGTATCAAACAAGAGAAGCGCATGGGAAATGTGAAGTGGTTCTGTATTCACCCGGCCACTACGATACCATCCCGGATCTTTCACGGGAGCATATGAAGAAGCTGATGGACCTGTGGACGGATACGTTCGTACAGCTGGAGCAAGATCCTAACCACGAATATGTCATGATTTTTGAAAACCGGGGAGAGGAAGTCGGAGTAACAATGCCTCATCCACATGGTCAGGTGTATGCTTATCCATTTGTCCCGTTAAAAGTAAAAACAGAACTCAATGCCTGCAAAGAGTATTTCGAAGAGAACAACCGCAACATGTTTGACGATATGATAGCAGAGGAAAAAAGGTTTGGTGAGCGGGTGATATTGGAAACCGAGCATTTTATCGCGTTCATTCCGTTTTTTACAGACTATCCCTATGGCGCCTATATTGTCAGCAAAGATGAAAAAACAGCCATCACCGAGTTTTCCGAAGAGGAAAAAAAGGAACTTGGCGATATGCTTCAGGAACTCGTTGGCGGCATGGATTTGATTTACGATAAACTATTTCCGTATATGATGGTCATGCACCAGCGGCCTTCAAACAGAAAGGATGACTATAACGATTTTTACCGGTTCCACATTGAATTTTATCCTCCGCTTCGTGCAAGTGATAAAATAAAATACAATTCTTCCTCTGAAACCGGTGGATGGGCAGCGGCCAATCCGACAAAAGTAGAAGACAACGCAGAAATTTTGCGGAACTGCATACAGCGATATCATGAAAAGAGGGGGAAATAAGAATGGAGCAACAGCTCGCAGAACAATTTCTAAACTATTTTCCGGGAAATACCGACGAGGTTCGACTTTTCTTTGCGCCAGGAAGGGTCAATTTGATTGGGGAGCACACGGATTACAATGGCGGCTATGTTTTTCCTGCGGCACTGTCGATCGGCACGTATATGGCCGTACGCAAGAGACAAGATGGGATTTACCGTTTGAAGAGTGGAAATTTTCCGCAGGAAGTAACTGTGGATGCCAATCAGCCTATCGTTTTTTACGATGCTGATGACTGGGCTAATTATCCAAAGGGCATTCTTTTACAGCTGCAGAAAAGCGGAATCTCTCTTTCTGGAGCAGATGTGTTATACCATGGCAATATTCCGAATGGTGCAGGTCTTTCTTCTTCCGCATCCATCGGAATGGTCAGTGCGTTTGCTTTTTCAGCGGTTGAAAACAGTGAAATCGATATGCTGGAGCTTGCCAAGCTGTGTCAGCGCATGGAAAATGAATTTATTGGGGTAAACAGCGGAATTATGGACCAGTTTGCTGTCGGCTTCGGCAAAAGGAATGAAGCTGTATTTCTCAATTGCCAAACCTATGAATTTGAGATGATTCCACTTGAAACAGAAGGTTACAAGCTTGTGATTACCAACACCAATAAACGCAGGGGGCTGGCCGATTCCAAGTATAATGAGCGAAGAAGCCAATGCGAGCAGGGGCTCCAAATCATTCAGCAGCATTTGAAAGATATAGAGACCCTTGGTGAGCTGACTCCTTTTCAATTCAAAAAAGTAGAACAGTATATAGAGGATGAAGTGATCAGGAGAAGGGTAAGACACGTGGTAACCGAAGATAACCGTGTGCAGAAGGCGGTCGCTGCGCTTGAAAACAGAGATATCACTGCCTTCGGTTTATATATGAACGAATCCCACATGTCACTAAGAGATGATTATGAAGTGACAGGTACAGAGCTCGACACGCTTTTTGATCTTCAAAAAGAGCAGCCCGGGTGCATTGGAACAAGAATGACCGGTGCCGGGTTCGGCGGTTGTACCATTTCTATTGTAAAAGAGGAACAGGTGGAAGATTTCAAAGAAAACGTAGCTGGCCGATATACGGAAAGAACAGGTTTAGTGCCTGACTTTTATGTTTGCGAAATTGGAGACGGAGTGAAAGAACTTAACGGGGTGAAACGATAATGGCAATCTTAGTTACAGGCGGTGCAGGTTATATTGGAAGTCATACGGTGCTGCATTTGCTGAATAAAGGGGAAAAAGTAGTTGTATTCGATAACCTGCAAAAAGGCCACCAGGAAGCGGTTATGGAGGGCGTTTCCTTTTATAAAGGAGACCTTCATGACAGTGAGCTGCTTGATGCCGTGTTTGCAGAAAATGAAATTGAAGCAGTCATCCATTTTGCAGCAAATTCACTGGTAGGAGAAAGTGTGGAACATCCAATCTCCTATTATCAAAATAATGTAGCAGGGTCTTTGAATTTAGTAGACCGCATGGTGAAAAGCGGCGTGAAAAAGATTGTTTTTTCATCCACGGCAGCGGTATACGGTGAGCCTGAAACGGTTCCTATTTCGGAAAGTGACCGCACGGTTCCAGGAAACCCGTATGGTGAAACCAAACTGGCTATAGAGAAACTTCTTTTTTGGGCGGATCAGGCCTATGGCTTGAAGTCGGTAGCCCTTCGCTATTTTAATGCGGCAGGAGCAGATCCTGAAGGCAGAATTGGCGAAGACCATACACCGGAATCCCACCTTATTCCGATCGTTCTGGAAGCGGCTCTCGGCAAGCGGCCGCATGTTTCGATTTTCGGAGAGGATTACAAAACGGAAGACGGGACATGCATTCGCGATTACATCCATGTGATGGACTTGGCGGAGGCTCATTATCTGGCCCTCGAAAAGCTCAAACGCACAGAGGAGAGCGGCGTGTACAACCTGGGTAATGGCACGGGGTTTTCGGTCAAAGAAGTGATTGAAACATGCAGGGAGGTGACCGGACGGGAGATTCAAGCGGTGTCCTCGCCAAGAAGAGCGGGTGATCCGGCTGTCCTGATTGCATCATCGCAAAAAGCGAAGGATGAACTGGGATGGATTCCTCAATATCCAGATTTGAAGGAAATCGTCAAACATGCATGGAATTGGCATGTGAATCATCCGGATGGTTATTCCGCTCAATAGGCATTTGTGGCTCGTAAAAAGGGTATTCTACAACTGAAAGAAGCTAAGACATTGGAGGGGACATGAAAAATCATCATGTCCCCTGTTTTTAAAGCACCCGGCATGTGAGAGAAATCTGAGCATGCAGACAAAGGAGCGATTCAGCTTGTATATGGGAGTGGATTATTACCCTGAACAATGGCCAAAATCAAGATGGACTGAAGATATCAGATTGATGAAGGAGCTTGGTGTCAATGTTGTACGGATGGCGGAATACGGTTGGCATTTGATTGAGCCGGAAGAAGGCGTTTATGATTTTAGTCTTTTGAATGAAATCATTGATGAATTGACCGAAAATGGAATTAAAATCGTACTGGGCACTCCAACAGCCGCACCTCCTGCATGGATGGTGCAGAAGTATCCGGACATCCTGCCGACGGATCGAAACGGCAATCCCATTTCATTTGGGGGGCGCCGGCACTATACGGTTAACAGCACAACCTATCAACGGTTTACAGAAAAAGTAGTGCATAAGCTGGCGGAAAAATATGGTCATCATCCGGATGTGATCGGATGGCAGATTGATAATGAATTTGGCCATGAGAAGTCAGACCGCAGTTATGGAAATGAGGACCGTACATCCTTTTTGTTTTGGCTTCAAAATCGTTATGGCAGCCTTGAGGCTGTAAACGAAGCCTGGGGAACTGCCTTTTGGGGCCAGACCTATACGGAATGGGAGCAGATACCATTGCCGTTGAACGTGTACCAGCAGCATAATCCCGGGTTGCTTCTTGATTTTGACCGTTTTTGTGCAGCGAGCTATACAGCCTACAGCAAGCTGCAGGTTGATCTGTTGAGGGAAATGATTTCCGATCACCAATTTATTACCCATAATTTTGTATTTAATGAACAGGCCATCGACCAGAGGGATATGGCCGAAAACCTGGATTTTGTTTCCAGTGGCAACTATCCGGTGTGGGGAAGCAGCCCCGAACCCGCCACACCGGCGTCCATAGCCATGCAGCATGACATCTGCCGTTCAACAAAGGATGGAAAGGGCTTTTGGGTTATGGAAGAGATTACGGGGGCACAAGGTTGGAATCATACCGGCTATCTTCCACGGCCGGGGCAGATCAGGCTTTGGACGTATCAGGCCATTGCACGCGGGGCCGAAGCAATTCTTTATTTCCGGTGGCGTTCTTCCCGGTTTGGTACCGAGCAGTTCAGCCACGGCATCCTTGGTCATGATGGAAAGCCAAAACGGAAATTTGAAGAGGTGAAAGAGACCATTGCCGCACTTAAAACGTTCGGAGATGAATGGGTTGCTTCCGATTATATCCCTGAAGTGGGGATGTATTACGATGTGGAAAATGCCTGGGCATGGCGCATTCAGCCGCAAAGCGGGGCATTCGATTACAAACAGGAACTTCTTCGTTTTTACTACGGCGCTTATCATCTCAACAGTGCGACATGCATCGTATCACCAAAAAGCACCCTTGATGGCCTGAAAGTCGTGGTTGCTCCTGTATATTTCCTGACAGATCCAGAATTTACGGAAAAACTGAAAAAGTTTTCGGCGGAGGGAGGCACGGTCGTCCTTTCTTACCGTTCGGGCTTGAAAGAACCGAACAATGCGTTGACAGAGCTGACCCTGCCCGGGGAGCTCGCAGAGCTTGCGGGCGTTTACGTCAAAGAGTTCGAAGCCCTTCAGCCCGGTCAACAAACAAGGGTACGAGGCACCAAGGGAAATATTAAGGACATACTGTCACCGGCAACGGTATGGTGTGATATCATTCAGTCCATATCGGCAGACGTAATCGGTGTATACCGCGATGCGTATTACGAAGGCGAACCGGCTATAACCAGAAACAGATACGGAAAAGGCGTTGTTTATTACATTGGCACTGCGGTAGAAGAATACTTTTTGATGCGCCTTTATAAAGATATTTTCAAAGAGGCCGGTGTTGGAATGCTTGAACTTCCTGATGATGTGGAAATGGTAGTCCGCACCGGCAAAGGCGGTAAGAAATATCTATGCTTATTGAATCATTCCACCACCGCCAGCCACAGGCTGACACTGCCCAAGGGCAACTGGAAGGATGTTATGACAGGAGAGATCTTTAATGGAGTAGTGCGATTGCCTTCACTGGGTTCCTATGTCCTGATGCAATAGATCGAATGAAATACAAACTTTCCTCCTTTATGACAAGCGCGCATAAAGGAGTTTTTTTGGTTCTGGCAAGAACATGAAACTTCTTCGCCTATTGACCCGTATTATATTGTGTAATATGTTAGTATTTGGAAAAGTTGTAAAGGCAGTAACAAAGTTAAAGGAGGAAGTATGGAAACTGTACATACCTTGGAGTTAAAAGAAGTGACGAAAAAGATGAAAGGGAAGAATGTGGTGGACCACCTGTCCTTTGGGGTGAGGAAGGGGGAGATCTTTGGACTTCTCGGTCCGAACGGAGCAGGTAAAACAACCACCATCCGCATGATTGTGGGCTTGATCTCCATGAGCGGGGGCGAAATCCTGGTAAACGGTCTTGATATCCGTAAAAACTATGAAAAAGCAATGGAACAGATTGGAGCCATTGTTGAAAATCCACAGATGTATGATTATTTAACCGGATATAAGAATCTCATGCAATATGCGCGCATGTTGCCCGGCGTCACCAGGGAACGGATTGATGAAGTGGTAAAGCTGGTGGATCTGGAACAGGCCATCCATAAAAAGGTGAAAACCTATTCTCTGGGCATGAGACAGCGGCTGGGTGTTGCGCAGGCACTGCTGCATCGTCCCTCCCTCCTCATTCTGGATGAACCGACCAATGGATTGGATCCGCAGGGAATGCACGATCTCAGAAACTATTTGCGGCTGCTTGCCGACCAGGGAACTTCTGTCGTCGTATCCAGTCATATTCTGGCCGAAATGGAATTGATGTGTGACAGAGTGGCTGTTATGCAACATGGGAAACTCGTCCGAATTGATAATGTGACGAATGTAACCGATCAGGCGCAGGCCAGGGTGCACTTCCTGCTGGAAAACGAAATGAACGAAGCCAAATCTCTCCTTGCTGAACACTTTCCGGCAAAAACAGTGGAGGTGTCCGAAAAGGAACTGATTGTAGAAGCAAACACAAATCAGGAAATCGGCGATATCAACAAAAGGCTCGTTGAAGCCGGTTTTTTGGTGTATGGGATCCAGGTGAAAAAGAAAACGTTGGAAGAGCGCTTCCTTGAAATGACTGGAAAAGGAGGGAATCTGAATGAAGTTTCTGTCGCTGGTCAGTAATGAATGGATCAAGATTTTCAGCAGAACCCGGACATGGGTATTTATCGCGCTTCCTATTTTGATCGTTTTAGGCGTAGCCATTTACGGAAAAGTGACGGAAGACGACACTGTAAAATCCAACTGGAAGCAGGAGGTTACTCAACAAAATAAAGAGTTAAAGAGCCAGATTGCTGAAGCCAAAAAGGACAACAGTCCAAAATTTGTTGCCCAGTCGCTCGAAAACGAGTATAAACAAAATCAATACGCATTGAAAAATGATATCTCTCCTTATGAAACAACAAGCTGGAAGTTCATGAAAGACATGGCGCCTCTTTCCTCCCTGCTGGGCTTGTTCGTAATTGTGATAGCCAGTGATATTGTGGCCGGAGAATTTGCCAAAGGAACCATCAAGATGCTGCTCATCCGTCCATACAGCAGGTGGAAGATTCTCCTTTCCAAGCTGATCGCCACCTTGGCCTTCGCCTTTTTCCTTTGGGTGATTCTCGTGGTTGCTACATGGCTGTTCGGCAGTATTTTGTATGGGTTTGGCGGGATGGATCAGCCGTATTTGTCAATGATTGACGGCAAGGTCCATGAAAAGCTCATCTCAGAATATGTGCTGGCCAACATGGGATTGGAGTTTATCGAGTTTGCGGTAACGGTTTTTCTTGCCTTTATGGTTTCAACCCTTTTCTACAGCAGTTCTGTAGCCATCGGGATTTCCTTGTTTCTTACATTTGCAGGAAATGCGCTCGTTCTGTTTATCAGCAGCAAGTCATGGGCGAAATACACGCTGTTTCCGAACATGGATCTTACCCAGTACCTGGATGAAGGACTTCAAGTGGTAAAGGGAATGTCTTTATCCTTTTCGCTTGGGATGCTTGCGATCTATTCAGCTCTCTTTTTGATTATTACCTTTGCCGTCTTTCAAAAGCGCGACGTCAAAGCCTAAACGTAAAGAGCCAGTACCTTATGCTGTGTGCATGGGTACTGGTCTTTTGTTGTGATCAGCATTCTTCTTCCTCTTCACTCGGGTGAGCAAGATGATGAACGATGCCGCTGATTACCGCCTGATCTGAAAACTCCAGTTCTTCATACACCTCATCAGGTGACACATCCTCACGATTGCTTTCAGATGGTTGCCCGATTCCTTCTTTCTTTTCATCCATGACGCACGCCTCCTTTTATCATATCCTTTTCCCTGAGAGGCACTTTTATTAAAGTCTTTTTGTACAATTAAGATGTCAGTATATTAAATCTTTTCAAATTATTTCATTTCTTATATAATGACCACCATATACAACAGAGGAAGTGACGAGTCATGAAGGTATTACCCGCAGTGAAAGAAAGCAGAGAACTGAAGGATCAGGTCATTGAATGGCGCCGGCATTTGCATAGAAATCCCGAATTGTCATTCCACGAGGAACAAACCTCGCAATTTATATACGAAACCCTTGAGTCGTTTGGAAACCTGGAGCTCTCCCGCCCCACAAAAAACAGTGTTATGGCAAAGTTGACCGGGAGCGAAAAGGGCCGTGTGCTTGCCATTCGGGCGGATATTGATGCACTGCCCATTACGGAAGAAAACGACGTTGATTTTATCTCCCAAAATTCTGGTGTAATGCATGCTTGTGGCCATGATGGCCATACAGCGATGCTTTTGGGAGCGGCCAAGATCCTTTCACAAAAAAAGGATCAGATGAAAGGAGAAATCCGGTTTATCTTTCAGCATGCCGAGGAAGTTTTCCCGGGCGGTGCTGAAGAAATGGTTCAGGCGGGTGTCATGGACGGTGTGGATGCAGTCATTGGAACCCATCTTTGGTCACCACTTGAAGTTGGCAAAATAGGAATCGTTTACGGGCCGATGATGGCTGCACCGGATACCTTTTTCCTGACCGTAACAGGAAAGGGCGGACATGCAGCACTTCCGCATCAGACCATTGACAGCATCGCAGTCGCTTCGCAGGTGGTCACCAACCTGCAGCACATTGTATCCCGCAACATTGATCCTCTCGGCCAGCTGGTGATTTCCGTAACCAAGTTTGCAGGGGGAACCACCCATAATGTTATCCCGGGATCGGTGGAATTGTGCGGAACCGTTAGAAGCTTTGATCCTGAAATACGGGACCAGGCTCCACTGCTTATGGAGCGGGTCATCAAAGGAATTACGGAAGCCCACGGTGCGGCCTATGAGTTTAAGTATGAAAAAGGCTACCGTGCCGTCATCAATGAAGATAATGTTACACGGCTGCTGCAGGAAACCGCTGAAGAACTATACGGCGGAGAAAGCGTGGAACAGATGAAGCCTACGATGGTGGGAGAGGACTTCTCTGCGTTTTTACAGCAAACCGACGGCTGCTTTTTCTTTACAGGTGCCAGAAATGAGGAGAAGGGCATTACCTATCCCCATCATCACGCCCGTTTTACAATCGATGAGGACGCCCTGGAGCGGGGAGTCGCCATGTTTGTCAGAACAGCGGAAAAAATGCTTGGTAAAAAGGAAGAAGTAACTGTATAGAAAACTCAATGGCGGCAATGTAAAAGCATTGCTGCCTTTTTACTAAAGGAATGATGTGGGAAGGAGAAAGAAGATGTATGCATTTGATCACCTGGTGTACTTTACCGGCGAGTCACTGGACAGCCATATGGAAGAATTAAAGAGACAGAGGCTTCACCCGATATTTGGAGGAAGCCACGAGAGCTGGGGAACCCACAATGCATTGTGTTATTTTGGCCTCCGTTATGTTGAATACTTAGCGATAAAAGAACAAGGGATTGCACAAAAAGCGACAGAAAACCCTTTGATTGGCCAGTTGTTGAGGGATCTTCCTGATCAACCAGGTCCCGGACAGTTTGCCATTCGTACAGACAGGATTCAAGAGGTAAAGAAGCAGTTTGAGCAAAAAGGAGTAAAGACCCGTTTGTTTCCCGGAAGCCGGAAGAGTGAGGACGGATCCACCTTGGAATGGAAACTCCTTTTCTTGCAGTATAATGCGGCAGATGGTACATTAGCTCCTCCTTTTTTCATAGATTGGCTGAAGCCTGACGAGAGCAGGGAAAAGGAATTGAAGGAGAGCGGTATGATTGGGAATCACCCTGCCGGTGAATTGACTATGGAACATCTAAAAATTATGGTAGATAACAGCAGGGTGTCTTCTTCACTGTGGCAAGAGCGGCTGGATCTGCCGGCTGGCGGATCGTATCACGATTCTGATCTCAAAGCCGATTGCTTTGTGTTGAAACTGAAGGACTGCGACCTTCACTTTTGTTCGCCATCCTCTGAAGGTAAGGCGCAGCGCTTTTTGGAAGAGAGGGGAGAGCGGCCGTACAAATTAGTGCTCTCAAACGGGATGACGATATAAGGAAGGTGAGATAGCATCATGCGCAATGGCCCGGTATTATTGTTTGATGGTGTGTGCAACTTCTGCAACAGCATCGTAAACTTTTTAATTAAGCAGGATAAAAAAGGGACGATTTCCTATGGTTCGCTGCAGTCAGAAGCCGGGAAGCAGATTCTGCAGCACTTCCTTCTTCCTGCGGATTCATTTGAAAGCGTGGTTTATATAAAAGACGGCGAAGCCTACCAAAAGTCAGATGCGGCGATAGTGATTGCAAGAGACCTTGGAGGCGTGTGGAAATTAGCGGTTCTGGCCAAATTCATTCCGCGCCGGGCCCGTGATGCGCTCTATGAATGGGTTGCCAGAAACCGCTATAAATGGTTCGGAAAGAAAGACCAATGCATGATTCCTTCACCGGAAGTGCGCCGGCGGTTCATCGATTAAAAAAGCTGTCCCCAAACAAGGGGACAGCTTTAAGCACAATTGTGAAGTTCATTTAGTTTTTGGTCTAGTAACTGGCTTAACTGTACAAGTAGCGGGTCTGCGAGGTTGGTTACAGTGGAGCTCATAACGTACATTGTTAAGCGGATGGCATCGATCTCAAGTTTTAACGTAACCATGTTCTGCTGAGTCATATCCATTCCCCCTATACAGAAAAATGTTTTATAACTGCACACCTCAAGTATGTATCACTATATATTCCCATTTTATACTAGATATAGAATGCTGTCTATTTAATTTTCACAATATATAGTTTATTTTTAAGCCTTTTTCATAGTTTTTACGTAAAAATTCACGGTTTGTTCATTTTTGTAAAAAATGTATGGCCATTTTTCAAAAATTCCTTGGGAAATACACTATTTTTCTAAAAGCTAGATAAATAAACAAGCCTCTTTTCCATTCCGGAATATACTGTCAATAGCTATCGGAAAGGAGTGGTTGGATTGTTGTTAAAGCAATTTTTATGCAGGTTAAAAGGCGATAATGAAGTTTCGCCTGTTCATACCCGGGCATCCGGCACCACCGAATTTGTCCTAAGCTCCAACGGCAACAAGCTGCATTACCGCATTCAAGTCAACAATGTAAGAAAGTTGACCCAAGTGCGTATTCATATTGGACCGGCTGGAAAAAATGGTCCAGCGGCAGCGTATTTATTTGGTAACATCAATCCTGGGATCAGCATCAACACCGGGATTGTAACGGGCAATATCACAAGCAAAGATTTAATTGGGCCACTTCAAGGCATGCCTTTATCCAAACTTATTGAAGAAATCAGCGCGGGAAACGCTTATGTTAATGTATATTCCGAATTCTGCACGGGCGGGGAGCTGCGCGGCCAGATTGATCCAATTAAATAAAAATATCAACGGCGTAGCTTCACTCAGCTAGGCTGTTTTATTTTTCCACTTTTAGATTTTGTCCATGATCTTATGTATAATAGACAAATGATGAGTTATAGTGACAGAGTGAAAGGAGCTGTTTCGATGGATCCTCGTTTCAAAGTATCCAACCGTGAAGCACTCATGGGAATAGGCCTTGCAGTTCTGAATTTTATCTGGTGGTACGCGTTTGCCTATGGACTCGGAGGGAAACCCGTTAAAGAATATCAGTACATATGGGGATTGCCTGCGTGGTTTTTCTACAGCTGTGTAGCCGGTTTCGTGGTCTTTTCCATTCTTGTTTACGTTATGGTGAAGGTTTTCTTTAAAGAATTGCCCTTTGAAGAAGATACCTATCAAGAGACAAAGGGGGAGGAAAAATGAACTGGGAAGTACTCCTCCCCTTGATCGGCTTTTTAATACTTATGTTTTTGGCAGGATTATTTACAGCGCGCCAAGTGACAGAAGGACCTGGGTTTCTTAAAGATTACTTTTTGGGAGGCCGGCATCTTGGCGGGTTTGTTCTGGCATTGACAATGGTTGCTACATACGGAAGTGCCAGCAGCTTTATCGGAGGACCAGGGATTGCCTATAACCTCGGCCTTGGCTGGGTGCTTCTTTCGATGGCCCAGCTAGTTACGGGATACTTTACCCTGGCGGTCCTCGGGAAGAAATTTGCCATTGTGGCCCGAAAAATTGATGCGGTGACCCTTATCGATTTTTTGAAAGCCCGCTATGAAAACAAATGGGTGGTGATCTTTTCCGCTGCAAGCATAAGCATTTTCTTGTTTTCCTCCACCGCTGCGCAGTGGGTAGGCGGAGGCCGGCTGATTGAATCCTTTACCGGTGTTTCCTATCCAACAGCCTTAATTATTTTTTCGTTCTCGGTTCTGGTGTATGTGGTAGCTGGGGGATTCAGATCCGTTGTGATTACCGATACGTTAATGGGCATCGTGATGTTCATCGGCACATTGATCATTCTTGCCGGAACCATTGTTGCCGGCGGGGGTGTTCCTCATATTATTTCGACGCTCTCGGCAGAGAACCCGAATCTAATTACGCCATTTGGCGCAGACAAATCGTTAACGCCGCTGTATCTGTCTTCCTTTTGGCTTCTTGTGGGGGTAGGTGTTGTCGGGCTGCCGCAAATTACGGTAAGGGCGATGTCCTACCGTAATTCCAAAGCGATGCATCAGGCGATGATTATTGGCACGTTTGTCGTCGGATTCATCATGCTTGGCATGCATTTGACGGGTGTCTTTGCGCGGGTGGTGATTCCGGGTATTAAGGTCGGAGACACAGTCATGCCCCTTCTTGCATTGAAAGTACTGCCGGGATGGCTCGCCGGAATCGTGCTGGCGGCACCACTGGCGGCAGTCATGTCCACGGTGAATTCGATTCTGTTGATTGTCAGTTCCTCCATCGTGAAGGATGTTTACATCAACTACATTAAACCGGATGCGAGCGAGCAATCCGTAAAGAGACTCAGTTTTTCGGTGACCACCATTATCGGTGTCCTGGTTTTCTTTGTGGCTCTTCATCCGCCTGATCTTCTGATTTGGCTGAATCTGTTTTCCTTTGGAGGGCTGGAAGCTGCGTTTATCTGGCCGGTGGTTCTCGGACTCTATTGGAAAAAAGGAAATGCCGCAGGTGCAGCAGGATCGATTGTGGGAGGCGTAGTGTCCTATATCCTTCTGGACCAGCTCGCCCCGAACCTGTGGGGAATGCATACGGTCGTTTTGCCGGTGGCGATATCACTGGCCGCCTATATCGTGCTTAGCCTGCTGTTTCAGAAAAATACGGAAAACGAGCTTTCAAGGCAAAATATCATCTAGTTTTGTACAGCAGTGCCTCTTATAGGGGCACTGTTTTTTTCTTGAACCGCAAGTAATCGATTTTTACACCTTTTCCCATATGTATTTTTACTACTTTCCAGCAAGCTAATAAATATACCATGTTAGCTTCCGGGAGGTTTTATCTTTGAATCGATACAAAATGCTTTTAATCGGTGGTATGTTCTTGATCAGCCTGGTGGTGATGCTGGATCTTCCGTTTGAAAAGGCGGCGGCATCCCCGGTTTTCCAGATTCCTTTTCCTCCGGGACAAGTGTGGATCGGCCAGACACGGATGAACCACAATCCTCAAAATGCAGTGGATTTAAACCGCCTTTATGACGAGGGGGACGAGGTAACCGCATCGGCGCCAGGGAAGGTCGTAAAAATCAGGAACCTGGGAAATCGAAGTTACGGGCGGTATATCGTAATTTCACACGGCGGCAGATGGGAGACGCTCTATGCTCATTTGAGCAGTGTTCAAGTTAAGCTCGGGCAACAGGTGAAGCGCGGCGAAAAGATAGGAGCGGTGGGAAGCAGCGGGGCAAGCACAGGGGCGCATCTTCATTATGAACAGCGGTACAATGGCAAAGCCCAGCAGATCAGATGGAGGGGGCACAGTATCTTTTACTGGGGAAGCAAGACCTATCAAAGCTAAAAGCACAAGCATATCCTCTCTATTTCTTTTCATCGAAGCAAAATTTTTGAAGTTTTGCCACAAAAGATTCCGTTGTTCACGGTTTCACTATCTTACGGGAATAAGGTAAAATAGAAGCTGTATCTTTTGTTATTGGATGAAAATGATGAGGGGATGTTGGTATGTACGCGGAACCAATTTTTTTGCAGCCTGTTTTTAAAGACCGGATTTGGGGAGGAACGAAGCTCAGGGAAGTTTTCGGTTATGAGATTCCATCGGAAACAACCGGGGAGTGCTGGGGAATTTCAGCCCATCCAAACGGTCCAAGCACGATACTCAATGGTCCGCTTCAAGGTATGACGCTTGATCAGGCGTGGCAAAAGCACAGGGGGCTTTTCGCCGGACAGGAGGGGAACGATTTTCCTTTGCTTGTAAAAATCCTGGATGCCAAGACCAATCTGTCTGTTCAGGTGCACCCTGATGATGACTATGCGCAACAAGAAGAGGACGAACCATTTGGAAAAACCGAATGCTGGTATGTTATAGATTGCGAGGAAAATGCTGAACTCGTGTACGGCCACCATGCCAAATCGAAAAGTGAATTTCAGCGAATGGTCGACGATGGAGAATGGGATAAGCTTCTCCGCAAAGTGAAAATTCAGCCTGGGGATTTTGTTTATGTTCCAAACGGCACCATTCATGCCATTGGTGCCGGTACGATGATCCTTGAAACGCAGCAGAGCTCGGACGTCACGTACCGTGTATACGATTATGATCGCAAGGACGATCAGGGGAATACGAGGGAACTTCATATCAAGCAGTCGATTGAGGTAGCGATGATTCCCCACCAGGATGCGGATTTCCAGCCGGTTGAAGATAAACGGGACGGTTTGGAGATCAAGAAGCTGATCAAAGAATCCTATTTTACGGTCTACCACTGGAACCTGGATGGAAAAGCAGAGAACCTGGATAACCCGATGTATCTTCTTGTCAGTGTGCTTGACGGTGAAGGCGAAATTGAAACGCAAAGCGGATCTTCGTCATTCAAAAAGGGGGACCATTTTATTGTTCCTTCAACGGTAAAGAAATTTTCTTTAAAAGGAAATGCTTCCTTCATCACTTCGCACAGCACCAAATAAAAGCCGCAGTCTCTTTTAGGAGGCTGCCTTTTTTTTACCGCGAAAAAGTACGACTGGCGGTCGGTGAATATGGTACATTAAACAAGAAAAGAACTGAATGCGAGGAGGAAGTCGGAATGAAGCTCGGGGCAATTGAAGCGGGAGGAACCAAGTTTATTTGCGGCATTGGAGATGAGGACGGCAAGGTGCTGGAGCGGGTCAGCATCCCGACCACCACACCGGATGAAACCATCGGACAGGTTCTGGAGTTTTTTCGCAGCAAGGAAATCAGCGCGATGGGAATCGGTTCGTTTGGACCAGTAGATTTGAATAAAAACAGCGATACGTACGGATATATCACCAGCACGCCAAAGCCGCATTGGGCTCAATACAACTTGGTCGGAGAGATTCAAAAGCACATTCGCGTACCGGTTGCTTTTGACACAGATGTAAACGCTGCCGCTATGGGAGAAATGGAATGGGGAGCGGCCAAAGGACTGGACAGCTGTATTTATATGACGGTCGGAACAGGAATCGGCGTCGGAGCCATCACCGAAGGCAAATTGCTGCACGGCTTAACGCATCCTGAAATGGGCCATATCCTGGTCAGGCGTCATCCGGAAGATAGCTTTGCAGGGAACTGCCCGTACCATAAGGATTGCCTTGAAGGCATGGCGGCTGGCCCTGCGCTTGAAAAGCGCTGGGGACAGAAAGGAATTGAACTTGCCGACAGACCGGAAGTATGGGAATTGCAGGCGTATTATCTGGCCCAGGCACTTGTAAACTATATTCTCATCCTGTCACCGAAAAAGATGGTGATCGGCGGTGGCGTGATGAAACAAGAGCATCTTTTCCCAATGGTACGTCAGCAGGTGATCAGCCAGCTGAACGGTTATGTGCAGCACAGCCAGCTGACAGAGGAAAATATCAGGAATTATATTGTTCCTCCGGGTCTTGGCGACAATGCCGGCCTTTGCGGTGCATTGGCACTCGCCAAAACGCTCAAACATTAAATTTTACACAGGTCCGTCTTTTCTCAGGCGGGCTTTTTTTCTATATTTATCTAATTTTAGAAAACGAGGTGTTTTTTTACCATGTAAAGGGAAATGTAGGTATTGCGACTACATATTACCAGGGAGGTACGAACGTGAATAAAGATCAGTCCAACCCGAATGAAAAAAAGTCTAAAGAAGAAAATGACCAAACGCTGACGAACCGTCAGGGACATCCTGTAACCAACAACCAGAATATGCGGACCGTAGGCAATCGTGGGCCAGCCACGCTGGAGAACTACGACTTTCTGGAAAAAATCAGTCATTTTGACCGTGAACGTGTGCCGGAACGAGTCGTACATGCCAGAGGGGCAGGAGCACACGGTTATTTTGAAGCGTATGGAAAAGTAGGGAATGAACATCCTTCCAAATATACAAGAGCTAAATTGTTTCAGGAAAAAGGAAAGCATACGCCATTGTTTGTCCGTTTTTCCACCGTTACCCACGGAACCCATTCTCCGGAAACCTTGCGTGACCCGCGTGGATTTGCGGTCAAATTCTATACCGAAGATGGCAATTGGGACCTTGTTGGAAACAACCTGAAAATCTTCTTTATTCGTGATGCCATTAAGTTTCCGGATTTGATTCATGCCTTTAAGCCGGATCCGGTAACGAACATTCAGGACGGACAACGGATTTTTGATTTTATTTCAAGCTCACCTGAAGCAATGCACATGATTACGTTCCTGTTTTCTCCGTGGGGCATTCCGGCCAACTATCGCCAGATGCAGGGATCAGGGGTTAATACGTACCGCTGGGTCAATGCAGAGGGAGAGGCTGTGCTGGTAAAGTATCATTGGGAGCCGAAGCAGGGCATCAAAAATCTGACGCAGAAAGATGCGGAAGAGCTTCAAGGGAAGAATTTCAACCATGCGACACAGGATTTATATGAGCATATCGAAAAAGGAGAGTATCCGGAATGGGAGCTGCTTGTTCAGATTATGAGTGATGACGAGCATCCCGAACTGGATTTCGATCCGCTTGACGATACCAAGCTATGGCCGGAAGACCAATTTCCATGGCTGCCTGTAGGAAAAATGGTCCTCGACCGCAACCCAGAGGATTATTTTAATGAGGTGGAACAGGCGGCGTTCGGAACCGGGGTGCTTGTGGACGGCATGGATTTTTCGGATGACAAAATGCTGCTTGGACGCACCTTCTCCTATTCCGATACACAGCGCTACCGGGTCGGGGCCAATTACCTCCAGCTGCCGATCAATGCTCCGAAAAAGCGGGTGGCGACCAATCAGCGGGGCGGCCAAATGCAATATAAGGTTGACCTTGGCGAAAATCAAAATCCGCATGTGAACTATGAACCTTCCACAACGGATGGACTAAGAGAAGCAAAGCAAAGCGGCAAGGAGCATACACCGTTTGCCTCTGGCCATGTTGTGCGGGAAAGCATTGATCGTCCGAACAACTTTGGACAGGCGGGTGACACATACCGTCATTTTGAAGAATGGGAGCGCGAGGAACTCATCACCAACCTGGTGAATACACTTGCTCCTTGTGATGAACGCATCAAGAGCAAAATGATAGAAATGTGTCACCAATGTGATGAAGATTACGGAAAAAGGTTGGAAGAAGGACTTCGCATGGCATCTGATGGCAACAGCTCCACCCAGGAACCGATTGGGGCAGAGGGAGCAGCCGACGCGGTCAAGGAAGCAGAAGAAAAAGGACATTCCGAAGATCCTTATTGATCAACGATAAAGAAAGGCATCAAAAAAAGCCAGGCACTCCATGAAGCGGAGTGCCTGGCTTTTTTGTTTTTGCTATCGTTGGATCCGTTCGGCCAGCGACAGGATCGAGTGGTTCAATGTATCAAGTTTGCCTTCGATACGGTGCAGCAAATACAGCGTCACTACGACCGGAAAGCCAACATCGCTTACGAAAGAGAGCCATGTTTCCATTTTCGCTTCCTCCTTTGCACGAGATCACCCGCTTTTTAAAAAACAGGGCTGCTGACACAAGAGGTCAACAGCCCTTATTTGGTGTTATTTTTGATTATGGAAGTACAATGTCACTGGTTGATCGGTCCGTGAGGCGCGCGCCTTTCTTTTTTACAAAATCGCCGCCTGTGGAAACAAAGATGTTTTGGGCGATAACAGCGTCCATCGCCGCTTTAACCGCTGCCGTATCCACCGGTTCTGCCGGGGAGTCAAGCGAGATAGTGACGGTTTTGTCCTGCTCATTGATAAATTGAAGTTCCAACGTTTTTGCCATGGATAAAAACCTCCTTTCTTTTTAAGCATTTTTAAGAGGGTGAATGTCTTAAGCATAGATGCTGTGAGAATCATTGCGTTCCACCGAGAGCAACGGCAGCTGCTGAAGAGGAGCAAGGGCATTGGCTACCGCATAAAGCTGATCAGGGGTTGCGCTTGTTTTTACGTTGGAGAAATTTTTATTCTTGTAAATTTGCTTGTCGCCGTCCATTCCTCCGTCAAAAACCAATCGAAGCTGTGTGCTTAGGATTGCTGTTGTGGCCATTTCGTTCACCTCCTTTCACCTATAAGTAGACCGTTTGGTGAAAAAGGAGGCATCTTCACAAAAAAAGATTTCTTTTTTGTTTTTCCTCACTCAGCAAGCCTTCATAAGTCATGTTTCATAGTGTGAAAATCGGTTTTCCGGAGGATTTAACCCCTTTATTTACCGATTTTCGTAATATGACAGGCGCTGTATCAGAAAGTAGTTTTAAGGTACCGGCGGAATAAAAGAAGGCACGTGTCTGATAAAGGATTATGGAAGATGCATATTACGTTTGAAGAATTGGCTCAACAGTTTGAGCCTTTGATCAAATCGCAGATCCGTACACTTGGTGTGGTCAACCGTTTTGATGAGTACTACCAGGCAGGACTGATTGGCCTGTGGGAAGCAAGCCTGAGGTTTGACGAAAGCAAGGGGGAATTCGGGCCATTCGCGTACAGAACAGTACGGGGGAAAATGCTGGAACTATTGAAAAAAGAAACGAAATTCAAGTCGGTACATGTGGGTTTTTCTTTGGAACTGACGGAAACCATCCCTTATGAAGGCGGTGTTCTTCCCCTTGAACAGGAGGTATTGGAGCTGTATTTGTCCAAGCTTACCGCAAGACAGAGAACATGGGTGGTGAAGAAGTTATTTTATCAAATGAAAGAGACCGAGATCGCGGATGAGGAGGGGGTAAGTATCAGTGCCGTTAAATCCTGGCGAAAACAGGCACTCGCAAAACTTCGCGGACTGCAAGCGAATAATATTTTTTAATTTTCAGAAATCAGTAGACGACCTTTTATCTGACGTTTAAACTAAAATTAATTTAGTGAAAAATGGTTGGGAAAGGATGTAGTTTATGGATAAGGAATCTCAAATCCTTGGTATGATCCAACGGAACCCCTTCATCAGCCAACGAGAAATCGCAGACGAATTAGATTTGGCCCGCCCCGCGGTGTCCGGCTATATTGCCAGCCTGATAAAAAGCGGCAAGATCAAAGGGCGTGCCTACATTTTGCCGGAGCCAAAAGGAGTTACTTGTATTGGCGGGGCCCATTTGGATAGAAAAGCCACCTGCAGAGAAACGATCCAATATGAAACGTCCAACCCGGTGACCATGGCCGAGACCTGCGGCGGTGTCGTTCGAAACATTAGTGAAAATCTCGGCCGGCTCGGGGCAATCGTCAGCCTGATCAGTATGGTGGGCAATGATAAAGAAGGAGAATGGGTCATTAAGAATACTGGCAAGTACGGCGTCGATACGAGCCAGATTCACAAAGATAAGAAACAGGCAACAGGTACATACACTGCAATTTTGGACAAAAACGGAAATATGGCGGTTGCCGTTGCCGACATGAACATCTATGAACAGATGACCGTGCCGTTCATTATGCAAAAATGGCAGCACATCGCCGAGTCCAGCCTGGTGGTACTGGACACGAACCTTCCTGAACAGACATTGTTTTATCTTACAGAACGCTGCAAGCTGGAAAACATACCGGTGATTGTTGACCCGGTTTCCACAATAAAATCGAAGAAACTGATGAAATCCTTAAGCGGCATTCACAGTATACTGCCGAATAAAGAGGAAGCAGAAGTCATCGCCGGCATGGAGATTCACGGGCTGGATCACTGCAAAGAAGCTGCCCGGAAAATTCATGGACTCGGCGTAAAAAACGTCATCATCACACTCGGAAGCCAGGGGGTGTTTGCCTCATCCGGACAAGAAGCAGTTCACCTGGCTGCTTTTCCGGTAAGAACGGTCGATGTCACCGGAGCCGGAGATGCCTTTGCAGCGGGCTATTTGTTTGGCTTATCAAAGAAAATGGAGTTTGTTCAGTCCTGTCAATATGGACTCGCACTGGCCTCCTTAACCTTGCAGACCGGATTATCCGTTTACCCGCATCTTACCGCTGAGAGGATGACGAAACTGGTGGAGGAAAACGAATGCATTTCTATTTAACGTATACAGAAGAAGTGAAACAGGCCCTTACTGCAGGAAACCCTGTTGTAGCTCTGGAGACCACCATTATTGCTCACGGCATGCCTTATCCGCAAAATGTGCAAATGGCCCGGGATGTGGAGCAGATTATTAGAGATAATGGAGCGGTGCCGGCAACCATCGGTATCATGAACGGAAAAATAAAGATTGGCTTAAATGACGAGGAACTGCAGGAATTTGCAGAGAGCAGACAGGTGGAAAAAGTAAGCCGCAGGGATTTTCCTTACATCCTTTCCTCTGGAAAAACAGGGGCCACAACCGTGGCTGCCACGATGATCGCTGCTGATTTGGCCGGCATTTCTGTATTTGCAACAGGCGGTATTGGCGGCGTACACCGGGGAGCGGAAAATTCGATGGATATCTCGGCGGACCTGAAAGAACTTGCTCACACCAACGTTGCCGTGGTCTGTGCAGGGGTAAAGTCCATACTGGATATCGGTAGAACACTGGAATACCTTGAAACAGAGGGCGTACCGGTTGTGGGCTACCAAACGGATGAATTTCCCTCCTTTTACTCAAGAGAAAGCGGATTTGGGGTGGATTTCAGGACCGATACTCCTGAAGAAATTGCACGCATGCTTCAAACCAAGTGGAAGCTTAACCTGCAAGGCGGTGCTGTGATTGCCAATCCGGTGCCTTTAGCATATGCGATGAATCATGAAGACATGGAGGATGTAATCCTTAAAGCCCTTCATCAGGCGGATGAACAGCACATAACCGGCAAAGACATCACGCCGTTCCTGCTGAACAGCATCAAGCAGTTGACCGAAGGAAAAAGCCTGGAAACCAATATCGCACTCATCAAGCATAATGCCGAAGTGGCAGCGAAGATAGCCGTCGCCTTTGTGAAACAGCAGCCGAGGGCCCAGGTGGGGTTTGTTTAATGAAAAACGGGATGCTTCCAGCGCATCCCGTTTTTAAATCCTCTTATTTAACTGTTTTTCGTTCCAATGCCCGGCTCCATGCTGTAAGAAGAACAGCGCCGACGACCATCAGTCCGCCGACCCATGGGGTGTGAATTAACCCGATGGAGTCAACGACAATTCCGCCAACATAGGCGCCGATCGCAATCCCTACGTTAAATGCGGCAATATTGATCGCAGAAGCAACATCAACCGCCGATGGGACGTATTTTTCAGCCAGCTGGACCACGTATACCTGCAGTCCAGGTACGTTCATAAAGGCAAAGAGCCCCATAATCACAATTGTGATCGTTCCAACTGCTTTCATGGGAGCAGTAAAGTATAGGATAAAGAGGACGATCGCCTGAACCACGAACATCCAGAACAACGCCTTGATCGGATTTGTATCGGCTGCTTTTCCCCCAATGGTATTGCCGATCGCAATGGCAGCACCGTACACAAGCAAAATGATGCTGACGGTCTTTGGCTGGTAACCGGTGATGTTCTCTAAGATAGGTGCCAGGAAGGTAAACGCGACAAAGGTTCCACCATATCCAAGAGCAGTAATGGCAAAGGCAAGAAGCAGTCTGCCGTTTGTCACGAGTTTTAACTGGTCACGGAAGGAAGATTTTGCTCCCATTTTTAAATTGTTTGGTATGAGAAACAAGCTGGCGAAAAAGGCAATTACACCTAATAAGGCTACTGCGGCAAATGTCGCTCTCCAGCCGAAGGTTTGGCCAACAAAGGTTCCAAGCGGCACTCCGGTGACAGTTGCCACGGTAAGGCCTGTAAACATAATGGCAATCGCACTGGCTCTTTTGTTTTCCGGAACGAGATCAGCAGCGATCGTAGATCCGATGGAAAAGAAGACACCATGCGAAAATGCCGTGATTACGCGTGCGATAAGCAGCAAAGCAAAGCTGTGGCTAAGCGATGCGACCGTATTTCCGACGATAAAGACAATCATTAAAAGCAATAATAGCGTTTTTCGGTTCAGCCGGCTGGTGAGCGCGGTAAGGACGGGTGCGCCAAAAGCAACACCCAGCGCGTAGCCTGAAATAAGAAGACCGGCAAGGGTAATGGAAACCGATAAGTCATCAGCCAAAGAGGAGAGGAGCCCGACCGGTACAAACTCTGTCGTGCCGATGCCGAAAGCACTGATCGCCAGTGCCAGCAGGGCAAATGTTCCTTTCTTCTCAGCTGTTTGTGTTTGTTGTGGAAATGTATGTGAAGACATAAGAATTCTCCTTTCAAAGTTGTAAACCATAATAAATCAGCTCAATCTGCACATGGGCCCGGAAATCAGTGCCGCTGACTAGGGTTATTATGGGGCAGAACGGACGCATTGAGAAGTACGTACTTTAAAGTGCTGCAGATACTCCCGGGTTCTATAGGAACTGATAAGTGCAATAGGTACTTTAAAGTGCCTGTCCCCGGGTTATTGAAACACCGTGAATCTTATGGTATGATGTGAAAGGTTTTATACGGTTGTTAAAAATATATAGGGTTTTTATTGACATATAGGTGCAAAAAAGTAACTGTAAGGAGGAAACATGGTGAAGAAGTATAACATTCCTGTAGAAGCAGCATTGGAAGTGATCGGCGGAAAGTGGAAAGTCGTGATTTTATGCCATCTCATCAAAGGAACGAAACGAACAAGTGAGCTTAAACGTTCCATGCCCACGATTACTCAGAAAATGCTGACCCAGCAGCTTCGCGAGCTGGAGGCGGACGGTGTGATTGAACGTAAGATTTATCAGCAGATTCCTCCAAAAGTTGAATACTCACTTACTGAATACGGCTGGTCGCTCAAGGGAATTCTTGATTCTCTCTGTGCATGGGGAGAAAAACACATTGAACGAAATTATGATGATAAATCCCTTGTTTTAGTCGAGGGATAATACAGACGGCGGACTTTTAAGGCTTAAAAAGCCAGAAAGTCTGCCGTTTTTTTATGCTTTTGGCGGGATGGGAAAGGGTCATATGACCTGAAAAAAACAGCATGGAAAAACTGAAGCGAATGATCGGCATCTTGCTTAAATCCATACTTTGGTAAATTAATGGTCCAGTCGCTCTGATTGAGGTGTTATAATAAATTCAAACACATGATAAGGGATGAAGACGATGGAATTACTGGGGATATTGCTGCCGGTTTTTTTTATTTTCGGCATTGGGTTTGTCGGGCAAAAAACGCTTGGGTTGGATCCTAAATCGCTGTCCAAAGTGTCGGTGTATTTACTTTCGCCCTTTTTGGTGTTTCGTACATTCTATGAAACACATTTTACCCACACCCATGTGTACATGTTTATCTTTACCTTTGCTTTATGTTTTGTCTTAATCGGTGCGGCCTATCTGGTCAGCTTTATCCGCGGATACAATCAATGCCAGGCATGTGGAATGATTCTTGCATCCGCTTTTATGAACAATGGAAACTACGGTACACCGGTTGCCCTGTTTGCCTTTGGTGCCGCAGGATTGGACTATGCCATTGTTCTTATGGTGGCCCAGCAGCTTGTCATGTGTACAGTAGGGGTTTACTTTGCTGCTAAAGGAAGCCCTGACAGCGACGGTTTCCGCTCTGCGCTGCGAGCCGTTGTCCGTTTGCCCATTGTGTATGGAGCCTTCGCTGGTTTAATACTTCAGATGTTGCCTTTTTCATTGAGTAAGACTATGTCAGAAGCCATCGATCTTGTTGCGAATGCAACGATTCCTATGATCATGATTGTTCTCGGCATGACACTGGCCAACATCTCCATCAAAAAGCTTCAGATGGAAAAAATCTCGCTTTCCATTGCCATCAAGCTCGGATTGTCGCCTTTTATTGCGTTTTTGATCACGCTTGCTCTTCCCATAGACAATCTCTTGAAATCCATCATGATTTTGATGGCCGCCATGCCAACAGCTGCAAACACGACCATCTATGCGCTTCAATATGGTACCGAACCGGAATTTGTTTCGAGTGCCACCCTCGTAAGCACCCTTTTAAGTCTCGTTACCTTGCCGTTTTTTCTTTATTTCATGATTTAGCCGGCAGGGTCTCTGCCCAGACGACCAGTGATCCGTTTATAACCTTCACCGGATTTACGCTATACTAAGAATATCATCTTACAAACAGCGGGTGTCGCCTAATGAAAATCAAAACACTGTTCGTGGCTCCATATGCCACCATGAAAAATTTAATAGAAAACAGCGCCAGTGAGCAGGATGAGCTGGATGTACATATTGAAATCGGAAATTTGCAAGAAGGTGTGGAAATCGCCAGGAAGGCGGAAAAGCAAGGCTATGAGGTGATCATTAGCCGTGGAGGTACGGCTAAACTGATTCAGGACGAAGTGGGGATTCCTGTGATCGATGTTCACGTTTCCGGATACGACATGCTTCGCGTATTAACACTGGCCAATGATTTTAACGGAAAAAAAGCCATCGTCGGCTTCTCCAACATTACGCTCGGCGCCAGGGCGATCACGGACGTGCTGGATATTTCGATCGAAGTGTTCACCATCGAAACGGAAAAGGAGACGATTCCTCTTGTACAGCGGCTGAAGCGGGAAGGGTATGAGCTGATCATGGGGGATGTGGTCACTGTCGATGCCGCTGGACACAATGGAATAACGGGAATATTGATCCAGTCGGGCAAGGAAGCCATTATGGATGCTTTCGGGCGGGCCGGCACCATGCATCGGGTACTGCAGAAAAAAATACAGGAAACAGGGCTGCAGCGGGCGATCCTCAAGCTCGCAGCGCCAGATTGGATGGTTCTATCAAAAGAAGGCGCCATTTTATATGAAAACTGGGATACCTTTTCTGCTCGGCCACTGAGCGATCAACTGCTTGAAAGCTTGCAGGCGCCGGAATATTCCCCGGGTAAAACGTATCATCATATTCTTCAGCAGAAGGAAGAACGGCTGCATCTGGCCGTTCATTCCATCTCAATTGGAGAGGAAGAATTTCTTCTGTTTTTGGTGAAGCGGACAATGTCCTCAAGTGACCAAAACCAGTTGGAGGTTCAAACCGTTGCTCACCGGCCTTTCCTGATTCATCAAAGTCAGGCGATGATGGAGTGTGTGGAGCAAGCCTCGTCTTATACATCTTCACAACCACTTCTGCTGCTTGGAGAAAGAGGGACAGGCAAGAGGCTGCTGGCCCATTATGTTCACTATCTGCAATTTGGATCTCATGGATTGTTCGCATCCATTTCGGCAAGTGATGTCCTGACTTTGCAGGAATTATCATTCGATCAGGCGATTGCAACCGTTTATGTCCATTCGATTCACAGGCTGGATGAAAAACAGGCTGAAGCATTTGTTCAAAAGGTGATGGAAATCAGCAAATCCGGGGTTTTGGTTATTGCTTCCTTGACCTCGAACGAAGAAAGATGGAGCAGTCTGCTGTATCATGACCGTCTTAACAGAATAAGAGTGCCGGCCCTTAGGGAACGAAGAGAGGATATACCCGAACTTGTCTCCTATTTTATGGCCCGTTTCCACCAGAGAATGGGTACGACAGCCATCCGGATCAGAGAAGATGCTCTTTCTCAGCTGGTGCAATACGACTGGCCAGGAAATGTGTCACAGCTTAAGGCCCTGATTAAGGATGCCGTCGTCAAAGAAAAAGGATACAGTCTGGAAAAAAAGGCTGTTCTCGAACTATTTAAGCAGAATGAAGCAAGTGAGGAAAAGGATGTCTCTCATCTGCTGCAGGGAACCATGAACGAAATCGAAGAGAAAATCATTCATCTCGTTTTAAAGGAAGAAGAATACAATCAAACACGGGCGGCCAAGCGTCTGGGAATTACCCGTGCCACCTTATGGAGGAAGCTGAAAAAATAATTCAGCTTTCTTTTTTTGTGTTTAAAAATTAAACTATTTTTATTGAATTTAAACATTTCTCTTGCGTTTTTTTATAAAAGAGGTTTATTATCATGAGTGAAAACGTTTTCCTCAATAATTGATGTTTAATATTTAAACGATAAAAAGGCGGGGTTAAAACATGAAGATTAAACAAACGATTGAACGCATTCCCGGCGGCATGATGTTGATTCCATTGCTGATTGGTGCATTGATAAAAACATTTTTCCCGGAACTATTTGATTTGCCGGAATTCAAAAGCTCCTTTACGGGCGGGTTGTTAACTGGAACTTCGGCGTTACTGGCGGCATTTTATGTGTGCCTCGGTTCAACCATTCGGTTTGAGGCGACTGGCTATATATTGAAAAAGGGAGTATCCTTATGGGTTGGTAAAATTGGAACCGCTCTTATTGTAGCGTTGCTGATCAAAGCCCTCGCTCATGATCAGAATCATTTATTTCTCGGACTTTCCGCGCTTGCGATTGTAGCCGCTTTCTCGGATACAAACGGCGGATTATACATGGCATTAATGGGCCAGCTCGGCAAGAAAAATGAAGACGTCGCAGCCTATTCCATTATGTCATTGGAGTCAGGACCATTCTTTACGATGTTGATTCTTGGGGTGGCAGGTCTCGCCAGCTTCCCGTTATTGGCATTTGTCTTTGCCATCCTTCCGTTGATTCTCGGTATGATCCTTGGAAACCTGGACGAAGACATGCGTACTTTCTTAAGCAAGGCTTCAGATGTAATTATTCCACTGTTTGCCCTTGCACTGGGTGCGGGTATTGATTTAACCAAGGTTGTCCAGGCTGGAGCCTCCGGAATCATCCTTGGGTTGGGTGTTGTTCTTATCACAGGCATTGTTCTTTTCACAGCAGACCGTATAACTGGAGGCGACGGTGTAGCAGGGGTGGCAGCTGCATCTACAGCCGGCAACGCTTCTGCGGTGCCATTGGCAGTGGCGGCCGTATTTACAGGCTATAAAGAAGTGGCGGCGGTTGCGACACTGCAGGTGACCGCAGCGGTTGTTGTCACCGCTATTCTTACGCCAATCCTGACCGCATGGCTCGCTAAACGCACACAAAAGAAAAACACCCGGGGAGAAGTCAACGTCTCACATTAACGATCAAAAAGTTTTTAAAAAAGGGGTTTTCTTACATGCAATTATTTATACTGGCGGATGATCTCACGGGTGCAAATGATTCCGGCGTCCAATTGTCAAAACAAGGCTTTCGGTCCAACGTTTGGTTTGATGCCTCCCGGGGAGAGGGAGATCGGGCTGATGTGGTGATTTATGATACGGACAGCCGGGCTGTACAGGAAGAAACAGCATATGACCGGGCACGGCAGGCGGTTACCTTTCTTGAAAACAGAGAGGATGTCCATGTATATAAAAAAATGGATTCTACCCTCAGGGGGAATATCGGAAGCGAGCTGAAAGCCGTAAGTGACGGCTACAGGCCGGAAATGGTAGTGATTTCTCCGGCCTTCCCGAAGCTCAAAAGGCAGACCATCAACGGCACTCTGTTTGTTGACGGATGTCCTGTGGAAAAAACGGAGTTTGGGAGAGACCCAAAAACGCCAGTGAACGAAAGCCATATTCCCACACTTCTTACGGGGCATGCTACTGGTCAGATTCAAACGATCGATACACAGCTGCTGTCCCGTTCGATTCCGGAGGTCAAAGCAGCTGTCGCTCAAGCGCTGGATGAAGGGAAAACATGGTTTGTCTGTGATGCTGAAACCGAAGAGCATTTAAAGAAAACAGCATCTGTATTTGCATCCTTCCAAAAAAAAGCGCTGTGGGCAGGATCAGCAGGATTGATTGAATACCTTCCGGATGCGCTTGGCCTGCAACCCCCCAAAGAAGCGAATGATGAAACAAGGGAAATCGGAAAAACCCTGACCGTTTCTGCGAGCTTGTCAGGGACAACAAAAACCCAGCTTGACAGGGTAAAAGAAATGAATGACGTCTGCATGCTCGAAATGGATCCTGCCGATCTTATCCAAGAAACATATGATGTGCAGACGATTGTGGATGAGGTAAAGCAAAAGAAGGAACAAAAGCATTTTCTCCTTTATGTTGACAGCTGCGAGGAGAATAGGAAAGCTGCAGAAAAGCTCAGTGTTCAACTGAACATGGACAAAAATCAGATTGGTGAAGCCATTTCAAGAGAGCTTGGCCGCATTGCCCGAAGCCTTTTAATTGAGTTTCCTGCCATACAGGGACTGGTTTTGACAGGTGGAGATACGGCTAAGGCGGTATGTTCAGAGCTTGGCATGGACAGGATGGAGCTCCGGTCCGAAATCGAGGCAGGCTTGCCGATCGGCAAATTAAGCAACGAAAACAGTGAATATTGGGCGGTCACCAAGGCTGGTGGATTCGGAAACGAACAATCCTTGGTACACGCGTTGAAATACATGACAGGAGAGGTGCTGGAATATGAGTCAAGATCATAAAAGTATTGTCGGAATTACTATGGGAGACGCAGCCGGAGTTGGACCGGAAATTATTTTAAAAAGTCTCGCTCACCAGGAAATTTATGATCTTTGTGCACCGTTTGTGATCGGTGATGCAAAAATACTCGAGCGTGCAAAAAGCTATGTGAACAGTGAGCTTGCCGTTCAAACGATCACAGAAGAAGAACTGGACAACCCTGATTTTCAGTTTGGAACGGTCTACTGTCTGGATCTGAATCTTGTACCTGGAGATCTTCCGGTAGGAGAAGTGTCCTCCATTGCCGGACATGCTGCGTTTGAATATTTAAGCAAAGCCATTGACCTGGCCAACCAAAAGAGAATTGATGCGATTTGTACTGCTCCTCTTAATAAAGAGGCATTGCATAAAGGCGGCCACAAGTATCCTGGCCACACCGAAATCCTTGCTGAATTGACCAACACCGACGAATTTTCCATGATGCTTTCTGCGCCGAATTTAAAAGTCATTCATGTGACCACTCATGTTGGCATTTTGGATGCGGTGAAGATGATCAATCCTGAACGAGTGTACCGTGTCATCAAACTGGCTCATGATACATTGAAAAAGTCAGGCATTGAAACACCGAGGATTGCGGTCTGCGGTATTAACCCGCATGCCGGTGAAAATGGATTGTTCGGCTATGGGGAGGAAGAAGAAAAAGTAATCCCAGGCGTCCGGAAAGCTCAGGAAGAGGGCATTAAGGTAGTTGGCCCGCTTCCTGCAGACACCTTGTTTTTCCGCACAGTTCGCGGTGACTTTGATATCGTCGTCGCCATGTACCATGACCAGGGCCACGGGCCGGTAAAAGTGCTCGGGCTCGATGCAGGCGTGAACATTACCGTCGGGCTTCCGATCATCCGTACCAGCGTCGATCATGGAACAGCCTTCGATATTGCCGGAAAAGGCATTGCCGAAGAAAAAAGCATGTCCGAGGCGCTTCGCCAGGCGGTTGAACTGGCTCCAAAAAGAGTTTAATCATTTAAAAGAGGAAGAGAAGGCAGAAGATGCTTTCTCTTTTTTTGTTCTTTATGAAAATGACGTGATATGCAACTATTTTTTGTCGAACCGCTAGTAATGTGCTCCAATCCGCAACTAATCACCCACCTTGGTTCCAACTTACTATGCCACCCTGCTTCCTATCTACCTCCCCCTGCCTAACACCCACGACCATTTCCTCATTTTGGAAAAACGAAGCCTTTGTGATTGAATTTTCAGAATACGTCTCTTACAATGGACGCAAAGTTAGGCATCTTTACTAACTAACCATTTTTTTATCCCCACTTTTATTTCCACATCAAGAGGCTTCATCATCCCATTGATCAAAGGAAGACTAAATAAAAGGAGAGAAGTGATGAAATCCAATCACAAGAGCGGGACCGCCTTTATGAAGGAAAAGAACAAGCGATGTGTTCTCCGTTGTGTAAAAGAAAAAGGACCGATCTCACGCTCTGAAGTCGCCGATCAGCTTCAGCTGTCCAAACCGACCGTTTCTGCCCTTGTGGAGGAGCTTCTTCAGGAAAATTGGCTAAAAGAAGTCGGACCGGGAAGCGCCGGCCTGGCTGGCGGGCGAAAGCCTATCCAGCTGTTATTCAACTCCAGGGCGGCTCACGTCATCGGAATCGATATGGGGGGCACAAAGGTAAGGGCGGGCATCTGTGATCTCGATGGCCAATTGCTTGCTGCCGATGAATTTCCAACCCAAACCCAAAAGAAATCGCTTTTGAAAGCATTGAAGCAAAACGTAGAAAACCTTTTGAATCAAGCTTCCCTAAATCCTGATGACATCCTCGGCATGGGCATTGGCGCGCCCGGAATGACGGATACAGAAAGAGGAGTAGTAATTGATGCCCCTAGTTTGAACTGGACGCAGTATCCTTTAAAAAAAGAGGCGGAGGCTTTATTTCCGTGGCCGGTCATGGTGGATAACGATGTGAATGTGGCTGTCCTTGGTGAACAGTGGCTTGGCGCGGCCAAAGGGATGGACCATGTGGTGCTGATTTCCATTGGTACTGGAGTAGGGTGCGGAATGCTGATCAATGGCCAGCTTTACCGTGGAGCGACTTGGGCTGCAGGCGAAATCGGCTATATGGTCACGGATATGGCTAAAGCGAGATGTGCAGACCTTCCGCCACCACATGAGGGGTACGGCTTTTTAGAACAATATGTGGGAGGCGCCGGAATCGTCCAGAGCATGAAGCAGGAACTAAAAGACCAGCCAGAGTCGCTCTTTCCAAATCATTTCTCCGCAAAGGATGTTTTTCAAAAAGCGAAGGATGGAGACCGGGCAGCAGGTAAGGTCCTTGATGAGGTAATTGATCATATTGGATTTGCTGCAGCCAACATGATTTCAATTATAAATCCTGAAGTTGTTCTTTTAGGAGGTGGCATTTCAAGAAGTGCAGATTGGTTTTTGCCCAGGATTCAGAAGACCATCCAAGATTTTGCTCCGGTATCGGCCCCGGTGCTTCCCACAGCTTTGAGAGAAAACCTCGGGGTTGTCGGTGCTGTATCGCTTGTGCTTAGGGAAACGGAAAGTGTACTTAAAGAGCTGTAAAAAGGAGATGGATTCATGAAACGTTTCATGGCTGTTATGATATCTGTCCTGTTGACCTCTATCTTGATGGTTCCAGCGAGTGCGCAGGAACAAACAGCAAGTGAAAAGCCGAAAGATCTATGGAGTGCGTTAAAGCCCCTTGATACCATCATCAGTTTCCTCAATACAGGCGCCCATCCGGATGATGAGCGAAGCGACCTGCTTGCCTACTTATCCCGTGGAAAAGGGGTAAGGACGGCGAGCCTGATCGCGAACCGTGGAGAAGGAGGCCAGAATGAAATCGGTAACGAGCTCGGAAATGCGCTCGGCATCATTCGTTCAAGAGAGCTGATTGAAGCCTCAAAAGTGACAGGGGTAACGGTGTACCACCTCAGCCGCAAACCGAGCGATGAAATTTATGACTTTGGGTTCTCCAAATCAAAAGAAGAAACGCTGGCGAAATGGGGAGAACAAACTGCCTATGAACGGGTCATCCGCATGATTCGTACATACCGCCCGGATATTGTTATGCCCTCGTTTTTGGATGTGGATACGGAGCACGGCCACCACAGAACGATGAATTACCTGACGATTAAAGCCTATCAGGATGCTGCAGATCCCAATGTGTTTCCGGAGCAGCTGAAAGAAGGGCTCAAGCCATGGGCCATCAAGAAGCTTTATCTGCCCTCCGACCAGAAAAATGCGACCACTTCCTTTGAAATCGGCATGATGGATGACGTATATGGCAAAACCTATCCGCAAATCGGTGAAGAATCCCGTTTTCTACACAAAAGCCAGGGGATGGGCCAGGACATACCTGCTGTACCAAGAACCATCAACCTGAAGCTTGAGAAATCCAGAGTGGGAACACCGGGAAAAGAACAAACTCTTTTTAATGAGATTCCTTATGATTTTAAAGAGTATGCCGGCACGCTCAGCGATAAACGTGTGAAGAAGAAGCTGGTAAAGCTGCAGGAAGAGTTTGATGGGATGATTGAAGAATATCCGAACAGAGCGGCGATTGCCAAAGATGTATATCCGGCCATCAAGCATACCGAAAAGCTGGAGAAACTTGTGAAAAACAGCTCAATGCCAACGGAAACAAAGAGTGATTTGCTTTTCCGTCTCGATATTAAAGAAAAGCAGCTTATGAATTTGGCGGCAGAAGCATCCAATGTGGATGTGCGTGTGGATCTCAACCAGCCTGTACTTGTTCAGGGCGGCTCTGCAAGAGTCACCGTCACTGTAAAAAATAACGGAAAGCAAACGCTCAAATACGTGAAGCCAGCCCTTCACCTGCCAAAAGGCTGGAAACAGGCGGGGAATGTACCAAAAACAAAGCTGAAGCGCGGCCAATCGCAAAAATTCACGTACGGAATTAAGGTTGCGAAGAATGCTTCTTATTATCAGCCGTATGATCCTTCTGTCATCACGGCCAGTATTGCTTATAAGGTTCATGGAACAACATCACAAAAAACGTATGAACCGGAACAGACAGCAGCGGTCCTGCCGGATGTATCGGTTACAAATGATCCGGAGAGCCTGGTGGTCAATACGGCCGACCTGAAAGATTCAATCCAAGTGAAGGTAGAAGCGAAAAACAATACTGCCGGAAAAGAATCAGCGGTGCTGCATCTTAATGCCCCAGAAGGCTGGAACGTGACCAACAATGATCAGGAGATTACCTTCAAGGAGAAGGGTGAAGTTCAAAGTGCCACGTTTACCATAGACCTTCCTCAATCGGTAAAAGAGAACGACTACAACCTCCAGCCGGAAGCCAGGGTGAACGGAAAACAGCTGAGCACATCGGTTCAGGTCATCTCGTACCCTCATATTGGCACCTTCTATTACTTGTATGATGCGGGAACGAAAGCAACCGCTTTTCCACTCCACTTTGATGTGGATAAAAAAATCGGCTATGTGGAAAGCGGGTTTGACAGCGTGTCCGGCAAGCTGCGTGCGGTAGGAATGAACGTTGTCTCCCTTGAAAAGGGTGAGCTGGAATCAGCGGACCTTTCCCAATTCGACACGATTGTGGTCGGCATAAGGGCATACCTCTCCAGGGAGGATTTGCTTCAAAATAACAGCAAGCTGCTGGATTTTGTGAAAAATGGCGGTCACCTGGTGGTTCAATATCACAAGCCGGAAGACAAGTGGGATGCTGAAAAATCAGCGCCGTACAAGCTTGTGATCGGCAGCCCGTCTATCCGCTGGAGGGTAACGGACGAGAATGCAAAGGTAACGATGACAAAGCCGGAACATCCTTTATTTAATACACCAAACAAAATTACCGACAGTGACTGGGACCACTGGGTACAGGAACGGGGTCTCTATTACCCAAGTGATTGGGACAACCATTTTGAGACGTTTGTCAGTATGGCCGATCCCGGTGAGCAGCCATTTAACGGAGGCATTTTGATGACGGACTATGGAAAAGGAAGCTATTTGTATACCAATCTCGTATGGTACCGCCAAATCCAAAACAACGTGCCGGGCGGATACCGGATTTTTACGAATTTAATTGATTACTCCAAAGAGCAGTAAGGAACGGAAGCAGGAGAGCAGCGCCTCTCCTGTTTTCCCTAATTATTTTTTTAAAGGAGTGAACCGTAATGGCTGGAAAAAAAGCATTATCCTCTATAGCAGGTGCTGTTGTCAGTTTATCGCTGCTCTTAAGCGGATGCATGGCGGGCAGCCAGACTGACAAAGCGAGCGGAGATAAAAGCAAGAGTAATTTGGAAGAAAAGGTTGTCATCTATTCACCGCACGGCAAGGATATTCTGCAGGAATTTGAAAAAAAGTTTGAAGCTAAAAATCCGAATGTCGATGTGGAATGGCTCGATATCGGATCCCAGGAAGTGCTGGACCGGGTTCGTTCGGAAAAGAAAAATCCTCAGGCCGATGTTTGGTGGGGCGCTCCTTCTGTCATGTTCAACCAGGCGAAGGGGGAAGGGCTGCTCGAGCCGTATAAACCAACGTACGCCAAGGCACTCGAAGATGAGTTTCATGACAAAGACTGGGCATGGAGCGGAACGAGCCAGACGCCCGAAGTCATCATGTACAACAGCAAGAAGCTGTCAAAGGGAGAAGCGCCAAAGGACTGGGATGACCTCTTGGATTCCAAATGGAAGGATAAAATTATTATTCGTTATCCTCTCGCATCCGGAACGATGAATACCATTTTCTCCGCAATGATATACCGCGATTACAAAGATTCAAAGGATCCCAAGAAAGGCTACGAGTGGCTGCAAAAGCTTGATGCCAACACGAAAGAGTATTCCGCGAACCCTGAAATCATGTACAGCAAAGTGGCTAAAGGGGAAGGAACGGTATCGGTTTGGGATATGCCGGACGTTGTCATGCTGAAGGAAGAAAAAAATTATCCGTTTGACTTTGTCATTCCCGAGAGCGGGACGCCTGTACTGACCGAAGGAATCGCTCTTGTGAAAAATGCCAAACATCCAAAAGCAGCGAAAGCGTTCTATGAGTTTGTGAATTCCAAGGAAGCCAACAAAATTCTCGCTGAAAAGCATTACCGCATCCCGACCCGTACGGATATTGATAACCTGCCAAAATGGATTGAAGAAACAAAAATCAAGCCCATGGACATTGACTGGAAGGTCTTTGAAAGCAAGTCCAACGGGTGGATGGAATATTGGGATAACAACATTAAAAACAAAGAAAAAGAACAAAAAGAGTAGTTTTTCGAGGAGAGGGGGAGCTGGACATGTCATCCGTAACGCTGAAAAACATCACAAAGTCATTTAAAACCGTTCAGGCGGTAAAAGAACTCAGTCTGGACATTCAAAAAGGGGAATTCTTTACCTTTCTGGGTCCGAGCGGCTGCGGAAAAACGACGACACTCCGGATGATTGCCGGATTTTATTACCCTACAACAGGTTCCATTTTCTTTGGGGACCGGGAAATGACGAAAGTCGCCCCGGAAAAGCGTAATACCGGCATGGTTTTTCAAAATTATGCCCTGTTTCCGCACATGACGGTTTATGAAAATGTCGCATTCGGTTTGAAGGTCCGGAAGCTGGCATCGGCCGAGGTGAAAAAGAGAGTAGAGGAAGCGCTTGCCAAAGTCCGGCTGAATGCTTTTATCAAGCGGCAGGTTAGCCAGTTGAGCGGGGGCCAGCAGCAGCGGGTGGCCCTCGCCCGCTCTCTGGTCATTCAACCGGAAATCCTGTTGCTCGATGAGCCGCTAAGTAACCTGGATGCCAGGCTGAGAGATGAGATGAGAACGGAAATTTTGCGGCTGCAGCGGGACTATGGAATTACCACCATTTATGTTACGCATGACCAGATCGAGGCGCTCTCGATGAGCGACCGGATCGCTGTGTTTAATGCGGGAGAATGCCAGCAAATCGGCACGCCCAAAGAAATTTACAACGAACCGGCCAATGACTTTGTGGCCTCTTTTATCGGGGAGACGAACTTGATTCCGATCCAGATGGAGGGGCGGGAAGGAGAAATACTTCAGTTTTCATGGGAGGATGACAACAACAAGAGGCTTATGGCAGAGATGCCGGCTGCGTTTTCTGAAGAAGAGCTTTTGTCCGTTTCGATACGGCCCGAGGCAGTAGAGGTGTACGGGGAGCCCCCTGTAAATCTGCAAAACGTGTATGAGGGGACCATCGAGCTGGCCCAGTTCACGGGAGCCTCTCTTAATCTCTTTATCTCACTTGGTGGAAAAGTGGTGCAGGCGATGGTGCTGAACACCATGGCACAACCGGAGCCCGAGCCCGGGGACCGGGTGTGGGTAAGGCTCCCTGAATCCCGTGTGCGTGTCGTTCCGCGTGTGCTGGAGCCAAAGGAAGGACGGAGGATTTCATGAAGAACCGGGACCATCGTTTCACACTTCTCCTTTTAATCCCGGTTGTTCTTGTTCTGGTGGCGTACGTTCTCTATCCATCGCTGCGCACACTGATTGAGAGCTTTCAAAACAAGGAAGGCTGGAGCGGCGGAAATTACAAAGATTTCTTTGCCTCTGAAAGCCGGTCCAACCTGCAGGCGCTTTGGAATTCGGTTTATATCTCCCTTTTGAGTGTTTTCTTTTCCGCCCTGATCGGTGTGCCGCTTGCCTTTATTTTTAACAAATATGAATTTCCGGGCAGGAGTTTCTTCTCGAGCGCTGCCATCCTTCCAATTGTTCTTCCGTCACTTGTTGGAGTAATGGCGTTCATGTTTTTGTACGGAGAGTCGGGGCTTGTTCCCAATGCGATGAAAGACCTGTTCGGACTGGAAAATGTGCCGTTTAAAATCGGCGGTGTGTCCGGCATCCTTATCGTTCATGCGTATACGATGTACGTTTACTTTTATATGACCGTCTCGAGCACAATCCGGAGCATTGATCCCTCTCTTGAGGAAGCGGCATACAACCTGGGCGCCAGCCGGATGACCGTGTTCAGAAAGGTGACGCTTCCCCTTTTGACCCCCGCGATTGTGGGAGCATCGCTTTTGGTGTTTATGACCTCCATGGCTTCTTTTAGTGCTCCTTTCCTGCTGGCGGGGGGCTTCAGGGTGCTCAGTCTGCAAATCTATTTTTCAAAAGTCAACGGCAACCTGTCCATGGCTGCCACCCAATCTGTCATTTTATCCATCGTATCCATCTCATTTTTGCTGTTCATGAGATGGTACCAGAACCGTCGTGATTACCGGATGGCCACCAAAGGGATTGGCGCTCACCGCAGTGAAATCAAAAATCCTTTGTTAAAAGGACTGATGGTTGCGGTTGGGATTGTGGGTGTCATCATTCTTCTTCTTCCGCACATGACCATTTTGATCCTGTCGCTCGTCCCGGACGGCACGTGGACGTATCAAACCTATCCTTCCGCGTTTAATGGAGAAAATTATTTATTTTTATTTACAGAGCCAAAAATATGGAACCCGGTGCGGAACAGTTTGATTCTGGCGTTTCTGGCCACGCTCGGAAATCTGGTGTTTGGCGTGCTGACGTCCTATGTCCTCGTGAAACGAAAGTTTGTCGGCAAGAATATGCTGGATATTATGGTGATGCTTCCGTGGGCATTGCCTGCTACGGTGGTGGGGATGAATCTCGTGCTGGCGTTTAATGAATCCTCCATATTTACGTTTGGGCATATCCTGGTGGGCACCTTCTGGATTTTGCCGCTTGCCTATTTTATCCGGCATATCCCGCTGGTTGTCCGCTCGACTAACGCGACACTCGAACAGCTGGATGACTCCCTTGAAGAAGTGGCCCGCAACCTCGGGGCCAAGTGGTTTTATCTGTTTCGGAGAGTCGTGCTTCCACTTGTGATGCCGGGAGTGATGGCCGGCACGCTGCTGGCATTTGTGGAAGCGGTCGGCGAATTTCCCACGTCGGTTTTGCTGTATACGCTCGGCAACCGGCCGATCTCAATTGAAATTATGAACCAGCTCCGCATGTTCAACATGGGGCAGGCGGCCGCCTATGGAATGATTCAAATCAGCCTGATCGGCCTGGTGCTGTTCATTTCGAACAAGTTTTTCGGCATCAAAGCCGAGCGGTCCCTCTAATGCAGAAGGAGGACACTAAAAATGAAATTTAAGGAAGCATTTATAAAGGAAGAAGGACGAACATTTCCGGGGAAAACGTATGAGGAACATTTACTAAAGCATGTGTTCAATGATCAGCGCGATTACCTGTTTACAGAGATGTTTGCCATTCACAGGGCGCATGTCGTGATGCTTGCCGAGCAGAATATCATTAAAAAGGAGGAAGCGGCGAGGATTCTGGCCGGTGTGGAAAAAGTAAGGCAGATCGACTGCAGCCAGCTGATTTATGATCCTCTTTTTGAAGACCTATTTTTTATGATGGAAAGCAGGCTTGCTGATGAAATCGGTCCGGACCTTGCTGGGAAAGTTCACATCGCCAGAAGCCGGAATGATATGGGTGTCGCGATGTACCGGCTTGTGTTACGGCGGCATATTTTAACGCTCATTGATCATGCACTCGGGCTTGGTGATGCGCTGTTGGAACAGGCAAAGGAGCATACCGAAACTGTGATGACCGCCTATACTCATACCCAGCCGGCCCAGCCCACCACGCTTGGCCATTATTTGTTGGCGGTCTACGACATACTGGACCGGGACATTCGCCGGCTTTGGTCAGCTTATCACACGGTTAATGCTTCTCCGATGGGCGCGGCTGCGCTCTCCACGACAAGCTTTCCCATCAGCAGAGACCGGATCCGTGAACTTCTTGGGTTTAGAAGTATTGTTGAAAACTCCTATGATGCCATTGCAGGAGGAGACTACTTATTGGAGACGGCATCTGCTGTAATGATCCTCATGACCGATACCGGCCGCTGGATTCAGGATTTTCTTCAGCAGGCTACACGTGAGTTTGGTGTTATTCGTGTAGCCGATCCCTACGTGCAGATTTCAAGCATCATGCCGCAAAAACGAAATCCGGTGTCGATTGAACATTCCCGCTCGTTGGCCAGTTCGGCCGCTGCCGAAGCGATGGCCGCCATTCATATGATCCACAATACGCCGTTTGGAGATATCGTGGATACAGAGGATGACCTGCAGCCTCACTTGTACCGAAGCTATGAAAAAGCCTCCCGCGTCCTTAAGCTCATGAAAGCTGTAATCACAACGATGGAAGTGGATGTAGAAAAAATGAAACAGCGGGCAAACCAGTCCTTCATCACGATCACCGAGCTTTCAGATGTGCTGGCCCGCGATAAGGAAGTGCCTTTCCGCAAAGCCCACCAAATTGCCAGTGTGGTTTCTAAAAATTGCGCAGCAGCCGGTAAAGAGCTGTATGAAGTCTCGGCAGACACGGTAAACGGCTGGATCAAACCATTTTTTGATGTGACTTTAACCAACGAAGAGTGGGCGGCAATCACAAATCCCCTGGAATTTGTGCAGCGGCGAAGGATTCAGGGAGGCACAAACCCCGTGGAAGTCAGCAGAATGATTTCGGAACGCGAAAAGACCCATGAGAAGCTGGTCCAAAGACTTGCAGACGAACAATCTTACTTAAATCAATGCAGCCAGCTGCTGGATACAGCCGTTCAAGACAGGATTGCAGATAAATAGTAAAGAGATTCAGGGCTTAAGCAAATGATGCATCATACGGTCAGGATCATCAAAAAATTGCTTCATCACTTGATAATGCTGGGTTTCCTCCAAGTTCACCTCTTGCATCCCATCTCCAGTCAGTTCCACGATTTTAGCTGAAGGATACGCCATTATAATGGGCGAGTGGGTTGCAATAATAAATTGCGAATGGTCGCTGACGAGCTCATGAATCCTGGAAACCATGGACAGCTGCCTGAGGGGAGAAAGGGCAGCTTCCGGCTCGTCCAGAATTCGTTCAACGATTTTACAGCCGCCAAATTGAAAGGAAAAGAATTGAATCCCGGAACCTTGTCCCGGTTCAGCCGGATGCTTCGGAAATAAGGAGAATACAGATCCAAGATATCTACCTCCGATCTAAAAAGATAATATTCATATTATAGTATAATGAGAGAAACAGGAGGTGCCTGAAATGAAACGATCCAAAAATTACACGGTCATGTTCCTTCTTCTTTCTTCTGCATCGGTCTCAGGGGGTATGGGGTTCCATCAATACGTTGAGTATGCGCCAACCATTGGCTATGGACTCGCTTTCCTTTTTCTCCTTGCGGCTGCCTTTGCACAAGGAAAAAGGGAGGAACCAAAGAATTGTTAATGAGTTTCAGACCGTACATAAGGTTCTATAGCAAGTGGAAGCCCCTCCATGTTAGGGCTTTTTTATTTAGTACTCGAAATTTTTACGAAGGGTATTCCATATATAGTGAATTTTAGAAGTAAGCAATAGGAGGTGAGTATATGCGGATTTTTAACGCTGCTCTTTAGAATCATACTCATGATCGCTTTTATCATTATCGGAGTCAAATTTCTTTCTTTTTTTCAGCTCCGCCCCCGTCGAAAAGGGATAAAAAAGTAGGTTGGATCCTTGGAATTGTTATGTTTTTCGTCGTGGTTATCTCAGGATTGATAGCTAATTAGGGACCCGTTTTCCCAATCGTTCATATACTGGTACGCAGGCTGAAATGATATAAAAAGGGGAGCGGACAGCAATGAATATCACGTTACCCATCCCATCCCGCTGGGGGATCAGCGCAGAAGTCGGCGGCAGGCCGCTTATCTGGGGAACGGTAGAAATCGATTCGATCATGGATCAAAAAATTGAAGGAAGCATCAATTTCAGGGGAGTGCCGATTCCAATTCAAGGCTACTGGACGGAGAACACGAGGCATATTATGTTTGATTCGCCGTACGCCACTTTTTCGGGCAATCTCTCTATTTATGACGATCCTTCTATCAACACCCGGCATTTTCTGATTAACGGACGGCTGCAGATGAAGCAAACGTCCATGATGGCCGGTGAGTATGGAACATGGGTGGCCTCCACCAATGCGCCCCTTGGACAGGGAGGCGGCATACCACAAGGCGAAAGCCAGATACCTCCTGTGGGAGCGTTTACCACCTCCGATTACCTGAACGGTGCGGTGAACAGAGGACAGCAAACAGCTGAATGAGAATTTCTCATTCAGCTGTTTTTAACCAAGGACGTTTGGAAACCTAAAGATCTTCTTGTTTGTAATTTAAAATTTTTATAGTTTAAATAACTTCCCGATTAACCAAACTTTTAAACAGCTTCTGTTGATATTTTTAGAAGATTCAAACTCTCATTAATTTATAGCAGGTAAACAAAAAAACTCTTGCGATGCTTATTAGCAACGAAAGAGTTTTAGCTGTTCAAAAATATAAAAAGTTAATAATCGTTAAGAAACCTGCCTGTCACGATTCTGGCCGGCAGCCACTTGCGATTGTACTCCCGAAATCAAGCCTACGAGGTGACCAACGAATGCTCCGACGATGGCCGGAACCACCCAGCCAAGTCCTGCATCATAGAGCGGCAGCACATGTGAGAAAAAGGAATTGACAGCCGGGATAGAAAGCTTGGCTGCATTTAAACCATCAAATACAGAAACAATAAACGTAAACAGTAAGCTGATTTGGTAAACCTGTCTGCGTCCTTTAAACAGGTTGTGTGCAAAGCTTAGAACGATAAGCATGATTGCCAGAGGATAAATGGCGGTCAGTACCGGAACAGAAATGGCGATCAATTCATTTAACCCTAGATTGGCGGTCAATGCACTGAAAACAGAAAGTGCAATCGCGAGGCCTTTGTACGATAGTTTTGGAAAAATGCTATGGAAATACGATGAACAGGCTGTCACCAGACCCACACTTGTGGTCAGGCAAGCCACCGTAATCATTAAGCCCAAAAACACATTTCCAAGCGACCCGAAATAATAGTTGGCTACAGCGGAAAGAACTTCACCGCCATTGCTCAATTGGCCAAGCTTTGAAACGCTTGAAGCTCCCATGTAAGAAAGGGAGGTATAGACAATCGCGAGAACGGAAGCAGCAATGAGTGCGGCTTTCGCACAGGTAACAGCGATCACCTTCTTGTCGCTGCCCCTTTTTTCTTTAATGGCATTGATGATGATGATGCCAAAAACGAAGGCAGCGAGTGTATCCATCGTCAAGTATCCTTCCTGAAACCCTTTAAAGAAGGAATTGGTTGCAAAGTCCTTGGTCGGCGCCTGGATCGGCCCAATTGGATGAATAAATGCGGCAATCACCAAAATACCGATAAACGTCAATTTGAGCGGTGTTAAAATCTTACCTACAATATCAACGATCTTTGTAGGGTTAAGCGAAAGCAAACAGGTGATGCTGAAAAATACGATTGTAAAAATCAGCAGTGGCAAATGCCCGCTGTTTTGCGGCAAAAACGGTTTTACGCCAATTTCAAATGAAACGCTGCCTGCACGTGGCAAAGCAAACAGGGGACCAATGGCCAGGTACAGAACAAAAGTATAAAGAGCACTGAACCACGGATGAACTCGGTTTCCCATATCGCGTAAGTCGTTGCTTCCGGAAATCCCGAAAGCAAATACCCCAAGCAACGGAACGCCAACACCTGTAATGAGGAAGCCAGCGTTGGCAATCCAAACGTTGCTTCCGGCACTTTGTCCGAGCATGGCCGGGAAGATAAGATTACCCGCCCCAAAGAAAAGAGCGAATAACATAAGGCCAATAACCAATGTATGTGAAGACTGAGTCTTGTTGTTAAACACAAACAACCCTCCGAATAAGAATATTGTGAATATTTATATTATAACATGTCGATTTTTGTCGATCAAACTGTCGAATACAATATACGATGATAACAACGCTCACAGAAGAAATCAAGGGGAAATTCAAAAAGAATTTAGTAAATTTCAACTTTTCCCTTTTGAAAGCTTTTTTTATTTAATTCTTAAACGGTTGAAGAAACTTTATACATAAAAAAGCCATCAAATGAGTTTTTTAAAATTAAGCTTTTCTTAAGGAAACCCCATTACATTGAAATCAGAAACTATGTACAGGGGTATAGAGATGAAGAAAATCAACTACGTAAAGTTTGTGATTGATGTGATCATAGCAGTTACGTTCGTGCTATTTTTTAACAAAAGGGTGTTGGGCGGGATGAAGTTTCATGAAGTGGCGGGTACCGCCATCGGGGTGGCTTTTTTAACCCACATGGCAATGAATTGGCGGTGGATCAAGAATGTAACGCGTAAACTTTTTGATAAAAAGCTTCCGGGCAAAACGCGTTTCAGCTACGGCTTGAATTTGCTGCTGCTCCTCTGCATGGCAACGATCATGGTCAGCGGAATTTTTGTATCAAGAGTGCTTTTTCCAAACGTGAACATAGGAAATGAAGGCTGGTTCAAAATGCTTCACATCTCCTTGTCGTTCCTGTCCTTAATCATTGTTGGCATCCATGTCGGAATGCATTGGAAATAGGTCATCACCGTTTGGAACAAAAATGTTGTCCATTAAGGAACCGAAATCCTGGATGAACTGGGCGGCCACAGGAGCGATGGCGGTGGTCCTGGTGTTTGGCCTCTTTCAGATCTATGAAACAGGATTTATGGCACGTGCAGCCAGCCCCTTCGGCTTGGCCGGGGGAAATGCAGTTGCTGCTGGAAAAGGAATGGACAGGGATGGGGATGGAGACGGTGGAAAACCGTTTAACCGACAGATCCAAAATGATCAAATCAACGGCACGAGTGAGAACAGGGAGGGGCAAGGACCCCCTGAACAGGGCTCATTCCAGCATGATCGTCCGGCTTTTGGCGAAGAGGGACACAGAGGCAGGGAAGGCTTTGGTGAACGCGGGCATGAATTTGGCGGGAATGTGAGTCCGTTGTCCGTTATATTCGTGATCGCTGCATACTATTTCACCCAATGGTATTCCAAGAGAAAAGGAAAAATCGTATAAGATTGGCCATTATGCCAGGCACACCTGCAGAGGATGCCTAGCATTTTTTTATTTGTTATAATTTAGAAAAAATGCCTTTCCTAGGAGGATGACCCATGGCAATGACGTATCTGGAAACGCTGCATGAAGAAATCCGGAGCCGGAAGAACCCGGCAGACGCTCTAAAAATGGCCGCATACATGAAAAATAAATTTCCCTTCGCTGGCTTGAAGTCACCCATTCTCAAAGACGTTATGAAGAATCATGTAAAAACATACGGATTGCCTGAAATGAGCATCCCAGAGATCACGAAAGCAAGCTGGAACTACAAAGAAAGAGAAATGCAGTATGTTGGCATGTTTCTCGTGGACAAGATGAAGCAAACCATCCGGGAGGAAGATCTGGACGCACTGGAGCAAACCATAACGAACAAGTCATGGTGGGATACGGTGGATCATATCGCGAAGCATCATATGGGGCACTACATCCAGACCTATAAGCACCGAGAAAAAGAATTGGTAGAAAAATGGATCCATTCCCCCAACATGTGGCTGAAGCGGACGGCCATTCTTTACCAGCTTGGCTATAAACAGGAGACAGATACCGACATTCTTGCCTATGTGATCCAGCAAGAAAAAGAGAACAAGGAATTTTTTATCCGCAAAGCCATTGGCTGGGCACTGCGGGAATACGCAAAAACCAATCGGGACTTTGTCGTGCGGTTTGTAGATCGTACGGAACTGCAGCCTTTAAGCCGAAAAGAGGCACTTAAGAACTTGCAGTTAACCTGATTCTCCTTGAACGATAAGGCATACAGGATGGAAGGCCTACAAGCGGAACAACTTTCGGCCTATTGTTTCTCGAACTCTAGTTATTTAGTATAACCATATAACAATATTACATATTTTTAACATTCATTTAATAATTTTCCATTACTGTATTCCTGTATGCCTAAATATGTTCACAGGAGGAAGCGATCTTAATGAAGATACGTTGGAAAAGGAAAATGGCCCCTTCCGCATTGGTTCTGGCACTCGTCACCTCTGCCATCATTCCTGATACTGTCACTGCCCTTGGAGAATTTCACCTGACCTCACCTCTGATTAAAACACCCATCAATGAGTACACCGCAGATTTAGCCCCTGGTGTCCAAGAAAAACATTACAGCTATGAAAATCAAGAAGGAAAGAAGATTGAAAGCTTTGTTGTAGATGTAGACCTTCAGCACCCTGGAGTATCGGTGGAAGCCGGAACCCCAAATGACAAGGGTGCCTATGGCCTGCAGCCGGTCAGGGCACAGGCCAAGGCTGCCGATTCAGAGAATCACAAAGTCGTAGCCGCCGTGAATGCCGACTTTTACAACATGGCTACCGGGGAACCGCTTGGCGTGATCTACAAAGATGGACGAGCTGTTAAAGAAAAGAACATGAACGGCTGGAACTTTTTTGGCATCAAGAAAAGTGGTCAAGCCATAATTGGGAACGCTTCCGAATACGAAGGTTTGAAGGCTGAACTAAAGGAAGCTCTCGGAGGCAATGCCATCCTGGTAAAAAACAAACAAATCTATCAGACGCCCCAAACCGGGCAGAACCTGGAGCCCAGGACCGCTGTTGGAATCAAAGAAGACGGAGATGTTTTCTTTGCCGTCATTGACGGACGTCAGGAGCCCTACTCTGCGGGAATTACGATGAAAGATTTGGCCCAGCTCATGATTGACCTTGGGGCGGTTCAGGCACTTAACCTGGACGGGGGAGGCTCGTCGACATTTGCCACCCGGGAGCTTGGCGGAGATACGCTTGAGGTGGATAATCTGCCGTCTGACAGAAACGAGAGAAGTGTCGCCAATACCTGGCTGGTGGCGGCCACAGAACCCTCGGACCATATTTTCCATTCCGCTTATATCAAGCCTTATGACGCGTCTTTTACCCAGGGGAGCGCGATTGATTTTGAAGCAAAAGGAAGGGACAAGTCAATGGCCTCGGCACCGCTTCCCGAAAGCGGTATGACATGGGAGCTCTCCAATCCGTCTTTTGGTGATATCGATGAGCACGGAAGGTTTACTTCAAACGGCAAGACCGGTCAACTTTCCGTTATTGCCAAGCATGATGGGAAAGAGGTGGGGCGCAGCCCGATTGAAATTGAAACGCCGGATCAGCTATATTTCTCATCGACTGAATTAACGGTCGGGCGAAACAGTAAAACGAAATTGGACCTGGTGGCTGAATTTCATAAAAGAAAACTGCATTGGAACCGAAATGATGTGGAATTTGATATCCCTGAGGGAATGGGCACCATTGATGAGGATGGAGTTCTGCATACAGGCAGTCAAAACGTAAAAGGAACGATTACGGCAAGGTTCAAAAACACCCATTTAGAAGCAAAGATCCATATTTCGGTGGGACAGCTTCCGGTCATTCTTCATGATTTTGAACAGGGAGCGGGTACCTGGAACGTTTCTACCGCCAACCGCGGAGAAAAAGGAAACTTGTCAGTATCTCAATACCCCCGACCAGTCCGTTTCGGTGACAAAGCACTGAAGCTGGATTTTGACCTGACGAATGCCCAAAGCGGGACAACTCTTGGCGTGTATGCCGGCCCGGGAACGCCAACCAAGATTGAAGGAAATCCAACCGGCATCGGCATGTGGGTGTATGGCACGCCTGAAGCGCAAGGGTATTGGCTGAGAATGTATCTTGTAGACGGGAATGGCAAGAACCAGACGATTAATCTGACAGAAGAAAGTCCGGGAATCAACTGGACGGGCTGGAAATACATCGAAGCAGAAGTTCCCTCCTCTTTTACCGGGCCATTTAAGCTTTCCGGCTCACAGGCCATCCGCATGATGTCTACAAAGTCTGGCATCACCGGACCCATGACAAAAGGTACGCTGTATGTGGACAATATCCGGGCGGTGTACGGAGAGAAAGTGGATGATCTTAATTCGCCGGTCATTGAATCGGTCAGCACGGAGGACAAAAGCTATACCACGAAAGAGGTAAATATCACGGCGAAGGTTCATGAATACGAGGATGATCCTTTTAAAACAGGCATCGATTGGGAAAAAATCCGTGTCATGGTTGATGGAAGGGATTATTCAAAGGCAGAAGGGCACTTTTCGTTTGATATGGATGGTTCGGTTTCGTTAACCGGGTACCAGTGGGCAGACGGAACCCATAAAGTTATGTTGATGATCCCGGATAAGTTCGGAAATCAGGCGATTCATACGAGCTATTTCACGGTGAGCACGAACAGCGCCAAAGTGGAACTGAACACTGCCCAAAAGGAAGCCTATTTAGGAGAGACCTATACTCTTGATCTTAACGTAACAAAAGCTGAGGAAATCACCGGATCCGTCGTAAAGGTTCAGATGGACAAGAATTTTCCTGTAAAGGATGTAGAGTTCGCGGATGGTTTTTCGGATAGTTCATCAAACTATGATGAAAATACAGGGATACTTACCCTCAACCTGAAAAACAGCACGGCAGCTGGAACCCTGAATGCGGCAGCCATTCATGTATCTGTTCCTTCGGATCTAAAAGAAGGAAGCGAGATGATGGTTGAACTCCTGGAAGGAACCATCAGCTATCAGAAACCAGTGGAAGAAACGTTCAATCCAACGTTTTCTGCCCAACCCGCGAAGGTGCCGGTAAAAGCAGCTTACCAGTTAAACGCTGAGCCGATTCTCATCGGAAAGCCAGCAACCCTATCTGTAAAAGACAACAAGGATTCAGCTGTAATCGGAGCTGATATTTATGCGGTGATTGGTGGAAGTAAGGAACCGACCCGTCTTGGACAAACAGACGCAAACGGCGGATTGACCGTTGATTCCATTACAAATGAAGTCAATGCTATCTCCCTGTATACCGTAAAGGATGGAAGGTACTCTTTTCCTTTAACGACACAGTCGTATCTACCGCTGGCGAAGGAAGAGGAAATCAAAAATATCCATGCTGCCCCTTCGGCAAACCCATTGACAACGAAAGCATTGACCTGGATGTCCAGCCCGCTTGGAAAGGAAAAGGCTCCTTATGTTCAGTACGCGATCAAGGCGGACTATGAAAGACAAGGGGAGGCAGCCTTCAGGAAGCGTGCCGGTACGTATAAGGACAACGTGTTCAATGGGGAGCTTGATCTCAAGAAAAACGGAATCATCCGCGTGAACACCGTAACGCTCAAAGGCTTAAAGCCGAGTACCCAATATGTTTACCGGACCGGCAATGGGCCTGCCGAGTCGGAGCTTCATGAATTCGAGACCCAACGTCCGAAAAAAATGTTTGAGTTTGCGGTCCTGGGAGATACACAGTCGCCTTCGGATTTGAGTCATTTTGACAAGATCCTCGCAGATCTTAACGAGAAAAAGATGCCGTTTATCATCCATGTCGGCGATTTGATCGATGAAGCATCCAAATTCAAACAATGGGATGATACATTGAGTGTGGTAAGCAAATATAAAAACATTCAGAGCACCGATATGATTTCTGTGCTGGGAAATCATGAATATATGGGAGACAACAAGGCGGACCTGGCCAAATCCATATTAGGACTTCCGCAAAGAGGGCCACAAGCGGACCAGGGGGGCACATACGCTGTGGACTACAACAACATGCACATTGCTGTTCTTGGTTTTACTTCAGAAAAAGAGGTATTGGAACAACAGCTGCAGTGGCTGAAACAGGATATGAGGAGTACCGATAAACCGTGGAAAATTCTCGTAACGCATCAGCCGCCATATTACACGAATCCTTTTGGCGGCAATGAGGTCATAAAAGAGAAAATTCCTCCTGTCGCAGATGAGCTCGGTATCGATATGGTATTTTCCGGACATGACCATTCCTACGGAAGGACAAAAAAGCTGAAAGCCGGAAAGGAAGACAGCAATGGAACGGTCTATGTTGTGGCAGGCACGACAGGAAACAAGCATTATGACGCAGTCGCTGATGAAAAATTCGAATATGTAAATATGGAGAACATCGCCATTTCCCTTCAGGCCACAGTGGAAAAAGATGTGATGACAATTTCAGCGATTACATCGGATGGCGAGAACATCGATGAGTTCACGGTGAAAAATAATGTGTATGAAGGCAAATAAAAGATTCAAGGAAAGAGAAGCCCAACTATTTCGGGCTTCTTTTTTTTGTGAAAAGTTGAAAGACCGATTGGAGAAAAAAGAGAGCAATAAGGATAACAGCCACAGTAATCTCGACAAGTTCCATTACCTTAAAGGGAGAAAGCTCAATCATGTAGGCGGTCCTCGCGCTGTAGCCTTGCACAAGGTCGAGAACATAAGAAAAGACGGTCAAAAAACAATACATGAAAAAAGTAATTAAAAAAATTTTCATTACATGATCACCTCCCATGTTTTAGTTTCTCCAAACCCATCGATTTCATGTTGTGATAAAGATTTAGAATAGTAAAAAGTGCGGACGGAAACGATAAGAGAAAACATGCAGGAAAGGTGTTGTACGCATATGCCGTCTTTTTTTAAAAAGAAATCTCAAAAAGGCAAAAAGACTGCAGAGAAACAAAAGAAACCGGCCGTATCTTCACCGCTTTCTGAAGTTTTGGAAGAAAACTTGGCAGTCATAACATCCAAGACAGGAAACAGTACAGATATCATTATCCGCCGTCTTAAACATTCGCCTCGTTTTAAAACAGAGTCCGCTATCGTTTATTTAAAGGGGCTGACCGATACCCAGACGGTTCAGGAAATATTGATAGAATCTCTCATGAAATCGGATCCTGTTGAACAAGAACCTTCAAGCATGCAAGAAATGGTTGAAGGGTATCTCCCTTTGGGTATTATGGAGTCGCTAAAGGATTGGGAAACGTTGTTTCAGGCACTGATGTCAGGCCACACGATTATTTTCGTAGATGGGTTTTCTGAAGCGATGAGTACCTCTACAGAGGGGGGAGAACAGCGCTCCATCGAGGAGCCGAGCACTCAGCGTGCCATTCGTGGTTCAAGGGAAGGGTTCACGGAATCGATTGAAACCAATATCTCGATGGTTCGCAGGATTATCCAAAATCCTACTCTTTGGACAGAAACGATGACCATTGGAAGAGTCACCAAAACAAAGGTGACGATTATGTATATCAAGGGAATCGCAAGAGATGACATCATTGAGGAACTCCGCAATCGATTGAAAAAAATTGATATTGATAGCGTCCTGGAGTCCGGGTACATAGAGCAGTACATCGAAGACCAGTCTCTCACCGTGTTCCCTACCCTTTATCACTCGGAGCGTCCGGATGTGGTGGCAGGTAACCTTCTTGAGGGTCGATTTGCTCTCTTTGTTAATGGATCCCCTTTTGTTCTCTTGGGACCCGTCGTATTCATACAGTTCTTTCAGTCGATTGAGGATTATACCGAACGGTTCTACATCTCAACCGCTCTGCGTTTATTGCGTGTTCTGATCTTTTTTATTTCGCTCATCGGTCCGGCAACGTATATTGCGGCCACCACCTTTCACCAGGAAATGATTCCGACCCAGCTGTTGGTTGCGATCGCTGCTCAGCGGGAATCCGTTCCGTTTCCGAGCTTTGTTGAAGCGATAATTATGGAAGTCACCTTTGAAATTTTAAGGGAAGCAGGTATTCGAATGCCTAAAGCGATCGGGTCTGCCATATCCATCGTTGGTGCGCTGGTCATTGGGCAGGCAGCCGTTCAGGCTGGTGTTGTTTCGGCGGCCATGGTGATCATCGTTGCCATCACAGCCATTGCAAGTTTTGCGACGCCCTCTTTCGGGATTGCAATCTCAACCCGCCTGCTCCGGTTTTTATTTATGATCAGCGCAGCCACGTTTGGATTTTATGGCATGATTCTGGGCTTTATCATACTGGTCGTTCATTTGTGCGGTCTGCGTTCATTTGGTGTTCCTTACATGTCACCGCTGGCTCCCTTTGTTCCAGCTGACATTAACGATACCGTTATACGAGGTCCGTTGTGGGCCGATAGAAAACGGCCATCCTTTATGAGTGGCCAGAACCAATTAAGGCAGGGTGAGGAGACAGGCAGACCTGAACCGGATAAAAGCAGGCAGATGGTTACAAAAAACGAGGGCGATGCCCAATGAAACGGCATGTGGCAGTTTTTTTTATCATGGTCCTTTCTCTATCTTTCCTGGCCGGCTGCTGGAGCAAAAAAGAGCTGAATGATCTGGCCATCGTGTCTGCGGTAGCCCTTGATCTGGACAAACAAGGGCGATTTATCGGAACGTTTCAGTTCGTTAATCCCGGAAATGTCACCGGCGGTTTTCAGGGGGGCGGTGGCGGGCAGGGAAATGCTGTCTCTGTCTATTCCGCTAAGGGAGACAATATGGATGAAATCAGCCGCAGAATGTCGACCAAAGTTTCCCGAAACCTTTACTATGCCCACGCAAACCTGTTGGTGATCAGTGAAGAACTTGCAAAGAAAAAAGGCATTCTTCCCATTCTGGACGCGTTTGACCGGGATCCAACCTTCCGCAATACGGCAACCGTTGTCATTTCCCATCAGGCAAAAGCAGCAGATCTGGTTAAAACCTTAACAGCTATCGATAAAATTCCCGCCAATAAAATGATCAAAATGCTTCGTTTCTCGGAAAGAGTATATGGAGGAACAATGAACGTGATGATTATGGATGTGGTCAGGGATTTAACGGATGATGGCAAACAACCGGTGATCAGTGGTTTAAATTTAAAAGGATCTGCCGAGACAGGTAAAACGTTGCAAAACATCATGCAAACCACACCGGAATCAGCACCCCAGATTGGCGGGCTAGCCCTGTTTAAAGACGGAAAGCTTACGGGCTGGCTTAATGGCAGTAAGGCAAGAGGCGCAGTATGGACATTAAACAAAATCAAGAAAACAGAAATCAATATTAATAAAAAGGGAAAAAAGGCAGCCATTGTCCTGGAAGTGATCCGCCAGAATACAAAAATATCGGCCACAACAATCGATGGGACTGCCCATCTCATGGTAAAGGTTGAAACGGAAGGAAATATCGGTGAAACGAAAGTGCCGATCAACTTGAAGGATCCGATGGTTATTAAACGTTTGGAATATGGTTTTGAAGGAGCCATAGAAAAAGAGATCAAATCCGCAATAACTGTTGCGCAGAAGAAAAAAACCGATATTTTTGGCTTTGGAGATGCCGTTCATCGGTCACAACCAGAAACGTGGAAAAGAATATCAAAAAATTGGGATGAAGATTATTTTGCCAAGGCAAACGTGAAGATAAAAGTAGATGTATTTGTAAGAAGAACAGGGCTTAGGAGCAATTCCTTTTTATCCGACGTCAAATAATTAGCGAAAGGGGCAGACAAATGGAAAAAGCAAAAATAACGGCATACCAGTTGTTTGCCTTGGTTCTTTTATTCGAGCTGGGGAGCGCCCTTCTTGTGGCCTTAGGAATTGAAGCCAAGCAGGACGCCTGGATTGTCATTCTTTTGGGAATGATTGGAGGATTGCTGATATTCTTTGTCTTTTATCGCCTTTATTGCTTTTATCCGGATTGTTTACCTACGGAATATTTACAAAAAATTATGGGGAAAGGTCTCGGCAAGTCGGTTGCTTTTTTGTACATGCTGTACAATGTGTATTTGGCGGCCAGGGTGCTCAGGGACTTTGGGGCCATGCTTCTGACGTTTGCTTACATAGAAACTCCGCTTTTTATTGCCAACACCCTGATGATTCTCGTCATTGTCTATTCTGTCTCCAAAGGAATCGAAGTGTTGGCGCGTACCGGAGAATTGTTTCTCGTATTTATTTATTTTTTGGCGGGTTCAGGCGTCTTGCTTGTCTTGTTTTCAGGCGTGATTGATTTGCATAACCTTCAGCCTGTCCTAGAAAATGGATGGAAACCGATTATTAAGACGACGGTTAGAGAAACGATTTATTTCCCATTCGGGGAACTTATCGTCTTTACGATGATCATGCCGTATTTAAGGGATGCCAAGAAGATAAGAAATGTAGGCATTTTCGGTGTTATCGTAAGCGGAATCTCTCTTGCGCTTGTGATGGTGATCAACATCAGTATCCTTGGGGTGGATCTTACTGAACGGTCACAGTTCCCATTACTCAGCACGATTCAAACGATACAGGTGGCTGATTTTCTTGAGCGTCTGGATGTTTATTTTGTAATTGCTTTGATCGTTGGGGGATTTTTTAAAGTCGCTATGTTTATCTATGCAGCTGTCATAGGAACAGCGAACATCTTTACTGTTACACCTCCTTCTCGGCTGAGTTATCCCATAGGTCTTGTTGTTCTGATATTGTCCATGACGATGGCCAGCAGTTTCCCGGAGCATCTAAAAGAAGGGGTAAGCATCGTACCTCTCCTCCTCCATCTGCCCTTCCAGATCATTTTCCCTGTCTTGCTTCTTGGTGTGGCCTACTGGAAGAACAGAAAACATAAAAAACAAGGTACCGGATAACTGAACCGGCACCTTTTGTTCCCTAGTAAGCTTTTTTAATATGGGTAACCAGGACGAACGCCCTGGCCGTCATGGGAGATCAAATGCTGAAGCTCATGGCAGAAGGAAAGCTCTTTCTTTACAAGATGCTCCCCGAAACGGTCGTTCGTCTCTCTGAACGTCACGTGAAAAGAAAAATGGTCGCAAAAGTAAAACAATAAGAACGGATGGCGCATAGGTGTCATCCTTTTTTATGATGAAAAAAAGGAGAGTTGGAATTTGTTTCGAATTAGGAAGGCATATGGTGGGGAGCCTTACGTGTTCAGTGTGATGGGGTTAATGCTCCTTGTTATTATTGTGCGTATTGTTCAAGTGGAAAAGCGGCTGAAAGAGCTTGATAAATAAGTTTTTGATCAAAAAATAGCGGGAAAAGAATAAGGATAAAAAAGTATTCAATGCGATTGTAGAGGAGCGGAGTCTATGTTGAATGTTGCACTGCTGAGTAAATGGCATGTCCACGCAAAGGATTATGCAAAGGAAGCCAGCGAAAATAAACAAATCAACATTATGAAAGTCTGGGATGAAGATCAGGAGCGTGGGAAGCAATGGGCAAAGGAGTTGAACGTGCCGTTTGAGGCAGATCTTGAAAACGTTCTATCCGATGAGGAAATCCATGGGGTGATTGTTACCACTCCTACCTCCATACATAAGGAAGTGATTGTTACTTGTGCCCGGCACAAGAAACATGTGTTTACAGAAAAAGTGCTGGCGACTACTCTGAAGGAATGCGACGAAATCCTGGCAGTTGCAGAGGAAGAAGGTGTGCAGCTGATGGTTTCACTGCCCCGGCTGACAGAACGGTTCTACCTGTATGCCCAAAAGATACTGGATGAGGGCCTGTTGGGTGAGTTGACTTCCCTCCGTTGCCGAGTCGCCCATAATGGTGCCGTTCCGACGGAAGACAGCGAGCATGGCTGGCTGCCTTCCCAATTTTTTAAAAGGGAAGAAACGGGAGGCGGTGCCCTGATCGATCTTGGCGCCCATCCGATCTACTTGTCCAACCGGTTGGGAGGGAAAGTAAAGGCGGTCACCGCACGGCTTCAACAGACAAAAGGCCACGAGGTCGATGACAATGCGGCGGTAATTGTGGAATTTGAATCAGGAGCCCTCGGGATGATTGAGGCCGGCTTTTTATCATACGGCTGTCCCGATCAGCTTGAACTTTACGGCACAGAAGGCACCCTTCTTTTTGAAAGCCGCCAGCCAAAAGAGCTGATTTCAATCCACGTGGAAGACGACGGGCTTATCATGTCCGACCAGATTCCTAAAGCGCTGCCGTCTGCCATGGAACAGTGGGTGGATACCATTTTGAATCAGAGCACACCTTCTATTCATAAAGAGGATATTCGCAACCTGACACTGGTTAACGAAGCGGCAGCGCTCTCTCATCGCGAAGGACGGCGGGTCGAGCTTTCTGAAATACAAAGAGGACGGTGAAGGAAGTGACAGATAAATTGGAGTTGGTTCATGATGCAAAAGCGATACTCGGAGAAGGCCCGATCTGGGACGAGCGGAGCGGCAAGCTTTATTGGGTGAATATCCTTGGGAAAAGTATTCAGTCGTTTGACCCGCGTTCAGGAAACACAAAGGTCTATGAGCTTGACCAGTATCCGGGAACATTGGCACTGAAGGAAGATGGTGGGTTTGTTTTAGCCGCCCAGAACGGGTTTTACCGCCTGGAGTTAAATGAGGATGGAACCAGTGATCTTGAGAAAATTGCGGATCCTGAGGAGCACCTCCCGGGAAATCGTTTTAATGACGGCAAATGCGATCCGCGGGGACGCTTTTTGGCAGGGACGCTTTCCTTAAAAGAGGATAAAGGTGCAGGATCACTGTACCGGCTGAATGTGGATGGCACAGTGGATGTACTGATGAACGATTTGACCATCTCTAACGGTATGGCGTGGAGTGACGATGGCACGGTTTTTTATTTTATTGATACGCCAACCATGCAGGTAAAGGCGTACTCCTACAACCTTGATATTGGAGAAGTGGGCGAGGGCAGAGTTGTAAAAGACTTTACCGATGAACTCGGAGCACCCGATGGCATGACGATTGATGATGAAGGAATGCTTTGGGTGGCACTCTACGGCGGCTGGGGTGTTGTGCAAATCGACCCGGCGGACGGAAAAGTGCTGCAAAAAATCGACGTGCCTGCTTCCAATGTGACGTGCTGTGCCTTTGGAGGAGAGAATCTTGATGAGCTGTACATCACAACCGCAAGGCAGCAGCTGAGCGACAACGATTTGAAGGAACAGCCCCATGCCGGCGGCCTTTTCCGCTATCGTCCGGGTGTGAAGGGACGGCCATCGTTCCGGTTTGCGGGGGAGTAGGACGAGTACGCACGAATAAAGCATTGCTGATTGAGCGAGCAGTGCTTTATTTTTTTGTCAAAAAATGAAAATGATGTGATATGCAAGTATTTCTTGTCGAACTGGCAATTAACGCACAGGCCAGATGCACCTATCACCTCAAATCCACGAAAAAACAGGCCAGATCACATGGTTTTCTGTGATTTGGCCTGCTTTGGACCCCATTCAATCATTAGCGGATAAAAACTCCTGCAGTGCTTCCTTATTTTTTTCAAGATCAATGCTAAGGACATCCCCTACATTGTGGCGCTCGTTTTGGAAGGAATTGTCCAATGGAATGCGGAGCGTTTTGACGTTATGAGCCTGGCCGGTAATAAAATCTTTGCCTACAATCAGCTTGGATTTGGAATCGACATTGGTCTCGATGTAAGGATCCAGCAAGCCAACGATTTTCGGCAGTTTAAATACATTTTTGATACTGGTGGCTTCATTTTTTAATTTGGACAGCACTTCTTGCTGCCGGGCGACACGGCCAAAGTCACTTTGGGCATCATGGCGAAAACGGACATAGCTGAGCAGCTCTTTTCCGTGAAGAGTCTGGTATCCGGGCTTTAAGTCCAAGTTCATATCGTCGATCAGATTCTGTGGCACATTCACTTTAACCCCTTTGGGGGCAATTGTATCAGCAATTTTGGAAAAGCCCTGAAAGTCAACAACCGCGTAGTAGTTAATATCTACCCCGAAATTTTGTTTAATGGTTTGGCGCAGCAGCTCGGGACCGCCAAAGGCATAGGCAGCATTAATCTTTTGCATGCCATGGCCCGGAATATTAACATAAGTATCCCGCATGATAGAGACAATTTTCGGCTGATTGCCCTTCTGGTCATACTGTCCAATTAAAATGGAGTCTGTCCGGGAATGGGCTTCTCCACGGGAATCGCTCCCCAGCATCAGAACATTAATCTTCCCATTCTCCGGGAGATCCCCTTTAAACTGTTCTTCGTTTTTCTTATCGTCTTCAAATTTCCCATCCCTTGCCTGGGACAATCCTTGTTTATATTGAGCATAGCTGTACACTCCCCCTGCAACGATCAGGAGAATAAGGAGCAGCAATATGAATCGTCCCCAGCGGAACTTTCGCTTTTTGCGTCTTTGAACTCGAGCCAATTTCTACCCCCGCTTCTTTTATTATCCCAGTCACATAGTTACTGACCACATTGTATCAAGAAAGGAATCATATTCCCAGCAATTCTACTATTGTAATATAGGTTGATAGTAAAATAAGCCCTCTCAACTTTTCATAGAAGGAGGGCTTTAGATTTAAATTCTATTAAAGTGACAGTCTACAAAAACTGGCCTAAAGCATAGAGCAGTAAAAAGATGAAGACCCAGACGGAATCGACAAAGTGCCAGTAGATGCCAAAGGAAACAAACCGGCCATGGTTAGCGACTGTAGAGCCTTTGGTTTTCACATGGATAAGCAGAAGGGCCATCCACAGGATGCCGAACAGCACATGACATCCGTGCAGTCCGACAAGCAAGTAGTAGGAGGAGATAAAAGGGCTTCTGCTCAGTGTATACCCTTCTCCTATATTCTTTAGAAACTCTATCATTTCCAGGGAAAGAAAGCCAAGGGCCAGGAGGGCGGTCAATCCGATGAAAAACAAGGTTTTTCCCTTTTCACGTAGATGCAGGGTTTTTTCTGCCAGATACCAGGTCAGGCTGCTGGAAAGAAGCAAAATGGTCGGAAGAATAATTTCTTTAAATTTAAAGAATTCCTTTGGTCCGGGACCGTCTCCCAAATGGTGGAGCATCACAAAATAGGTAGCAAACAAGGATCCGAAAATGACAGCCTCCGCACAGATAAACAAGAACATGGATGTCTTCCTTGGCGAAGAATATTCGAGAAGGGTTTCGGTTGAATTTTCTACGTTGCTTTCCACGCCCATTTACGCTTCCTCCCTTCGAATGGCTTCTTCAAGCTGTTCACTCGTATAAAGATCGATGCTCCGCTCATACGTAATCGAGCGCCAGGCCATCAGGAGCAATGTCCCTGCAAACCCGGTAATCGTGATGAGCGGCACCGCGAAGATCAGTCCAAAGGAAATGGTAAAAAATCCGCCGCTGAGCAACAGAGGAATGATGGTAGGCTTCTCGACCACGATCCGCTTTTCTTCTTTTTTGGAAAACGGCAGGGTGCCATTTCCATGTTCCTTTGCATACCAAAGGTTTTCCAAATCCCTGACGACCGGCAAATACGGCCAGCGCATATGAGAGGAAGGGGAAGAAACCGCCCATTCCATGGTGCGTCCATCCCACGGATCGGCCACACCCCGCCGTGATTTTTTCTGGTAGCTGTAAAACACATTCCAGATGAAAAGAAGGACACTGATGGCCATTAGATAGGCGCCCATTGTACTGATAAAGTTAAATTCGAACAGTCCGTCCTCCGGCAGGTAGGTAAAGGTTCTACGAGGCATCCCCTGCAGACCGGAAAGGTGCATCGGCAAAAACGTCATATGAAATCCGATAATAAACGTCCAGGCCTGCCATTTACCAATCTTGTCATTGAGAATATATCCGAACATTTTGGGCCACCAGTAATAAAAACCGGAAAAGGCGCCAAACACCGTACCGCCTACCATGACGTAATGCAGATGGGCTACGACAAAGTAAGAGTCATGGTATTGGTAATCGGCCGGCACGACGGCCTGCATGACTCCGGTTACTCCCCCGATAACAAATGAGGGAATAAAGGCAAGTGAATAGAGCATCGCCGTGGTAAAACGGACAGAGCCTCCCCGGATCGTAAACAGCCAGTTAAAGATCTTTATCCCGGTCGGAACGGCAATCAGCATGGAGGTAATGGCAAATACCACATTGGCAAATGCACCAAGACCTACGGTAAACATATGGTGAATCCAAACCATGAAGCTTAAAAAACCGATGACGAGCATCGAAAGAACCATAGATGAATAGCCAAAGATCCGTTTGGAAGCGAATGTAGAGATGACCTGGGAAAACACCCCGAAAGCCGGAAGAATCACAATATAAACCTCCGGATGGCCAAAGGCCCAAAACAAGTGCTGCCAAAGTACAGGGTTACCGTGTTCGCCACTGAAAATCTGGGTGCCGAACTGATTATCAAACAGCAGGATCAGTAAAGCTGCACTCAGTACCGGGAAGGCAAAAAGAATAAGGATCGAGGTGATCAAGGCCGACCAGGTGAACAGTGGAATCTTCATGAATCCCATGCCGGGTGCGCGGTGCTTTAAGATGGTGGTGATCATGTTAATCGAGGTCATGATGGTACCGATCCCGGAAACCTGGACACCCATGTCATAAAAGGCTGTCCCATTCCCCACAATATCCTTGTCCACAGCCAGCGGAACATAAGAAGTCCACCCTGTAGATGGTGCGCCGCCCATCACAAAGCTCATGTTGATCAACAAGCCGCCGATCACAAAGAGCCACATGCTCAATGAGTTGAAAAAGGGGAAGGCAATCTCCCTTGCCCCGATTTGAAGAGGTACGGCGATGTTCATCAAACCGATCAAAAAGGGCATCGCCACAAAAAAGATCATGAGAGTCCCATGTGTCGTCATGACCTGATCATATTTATCCCCTTGAAAAACCCAGAAGTGGAAATTCGGAAAGGCTAACTGTGTCCTCATCAGCATGGCGTCGAGACCGGCGCGAAGGAAAAAAATGAATCCCCAGGCAATGTAAAGGATGCCGATTTTGCGGTGATCCATCGTACGAATCAGCGACCACGTCATCTTCCACTTTTTAGCCAAAGAGATATATATAACAGCAGCAATCAAAATGACAAGAATGGAAATATTGGCGGCAACGATGTCAGAAGCGAATTTGATTTGTGTATTGAAAAACGGCATATCTATCCCCCCAGCCTTTTGTTATAGCTTCTTCATTTTTTCAGCGTCTTCAAGTAAGCGGAAAGAGCAGCGTAATCATTATCACTGAGTCCCTTGGCTTTGGGCATATCCGTGCCCGGCTTTACTTTTTTGGGATCCTTCAGCCACTTCAACACATTTTTTTCTGTGTTGGGCATGAAGCCGGCTACACGTTCCCGGTCCCCGAAATCAGCCAGGTTGGGTCCTTCTTTTCCTTGATTGGCGCTTGCAGTACTGCTTGTCGCGTGACAGCTTAAACAGTTACTTTTAAAAACTCTTTGCCCTTCGGATTCCTGGGCGCTGAGTTTTGTTGAACCGTTCTCTTTTTTCATTTGGTTTACCCATTGCTGATAATCCTTTTGACTGTCTACCTTCACGAGAAATCGCATAAAGGAATGGCCCGCTCCGCAAAATTCGCCGCATTTCCCCTGATAGGTGCCGACTTTCTCGGGAGTAAGGGCCATTTTGTTCGTTCTTCCGGGAATTAAATCCTGTTTTCCCCCTAATTGAGGTACCCAGAACGAATGAATCACATCCTTGGAGTGAAGTTCAATCACCACTCGCTTTCCTTTGGGCAGATGAAGTTCCTGGGAGGTGACAATGTCCTTTTCCGGGTATTCGAATTTCCACCAGTATTTACTTGCGGTTACTTTCACTTTCATTGCTCCCGTGTTGTCCTGTTTTTCTTCTCCAAATACGCTTTTTACCATCGGGACGGCCAGGATCAGCAGAAGGACAAAGGGGAGGATAGTCCAGGTGAGCTCCAGTTTTTTATTACGGTTTTCCTGATGCTTTTCGGGCGTAAAGCCGGGCCGTGCTCTGTATTTGTAAACAAACCGGATAAAAAGAACAACCACTGTAACCATGACGATTAACATAATATAAATGCTTAGCTTAATTAATGAATATTGTTCTTCTGCCTGGCTGCCGGCAGGATTCAGGACGTCCATATTTTGGATGGCTGAACAACCGGACAATAAAAGAAGGCAGCTGCCCCAGATTCCTGCAATTTTTTTCATAGTCTCTCCTTTCAGCTGGTTTTTTTGAGAATCCAAAAAAATTTGTTTGACATGGAACGGCAAATGGCAGCAGAACATCCATTCAGCTGCAGGTATGTAAACGTTCTTTTAGATGTAATCCCCTTTTTTTTTAGATTAAAACGTAGTCATCTTCTCTTTCGCATGGAAATATTTAGAAAATTGTTGTCATGATGTTTATGTTTACGGTAGATCAGGGAAGAAAATAAAAGATACGTATAAGCAACCAAAGAGGGAAGAGTGAGGTGAATCCATGATTGAAAAACCAGGAGTAATGCTGTTGCTGCGGCTTCCGTTACCATACAGGACGGCGTGCAAGCCCTGCTTTTTGTTCGTGGCCAGTTTGCCTGCCACTCTTCTTTTTTCTGACTAAAACTTTACAATGTAAGGAATTAACTTCGTGTACGGTGCTCCTGTTCTTTTAAAAAATGGATATTAAAACTTTTTATTTCGCATTAAACCACGTTGAGGAGGAGACAGATGGAAAACAAACTTTCAGTTGTCATAAACGGGGATCAATTCGAGGCTGAACAAGGGCAAAGTGTTCTGCAGGTTCTACTGGACAAAAATATTTACCTTCCGCACGTTTGCTACCAAGAGAGTCTTGGCCCGATCGAAACGTGTGATACGTGTGCGGTCCTTGTGAATGGCCAGGTCGTCAGAGGGTGCGGCACGTTTATCAAGGAAGGAATGGAAATCCAGACGGATACGCCCCAAGTGAAGGATGCCCAGTTTAAGGCGATGGACAATATACTTGAAAATCATGAATTGTATTGCACGGTATGTGACAACAACAATGGTGACTGCACCATTCACAATACCGTGAAGGACATGGGGCTGGAACATCAAATCAAAAATTTTAAAGTCAAAGGATACGACCTCGATAAAGGGCAATTTTACAGATATGACCCTGATCAGTGTATTCTGTGCGGACAATGTGTGGAAGTATGCCAGACGGTTGAAGTCAATGAAACACTTTCCATTGATTGGGACCTGCAGCAGCCACGGGTGATCTGGGATGACAATGTTCCGATCGAAGAATCTTCCTGCGTAAGCTGCGGACAATGTGTAACTGTATGCCCGTGCAACGCACTGATGGAAAACAGCATGCAGGGCCAGGCCGGTTATTTGACTGATATCCGCCCCGATTTTTTGCGTTCCATGATTGATGTGACGAAGGAAGCCGAAACAGGCTATGGACCGCTTTTTGCCATTTCGGATTCGGAAGCGAAGATGAGAGAAGACCAGATCAAGAAAACAAAAACGGTTTGTACGTATTGCGGAGTCGGCTGCAGCTTTGAAGCCTGGACCAAAGGCCGTGAAATCCTCAAGATGGAACCGGTTCCGGAAGGTCCTGCCAACGGCATCATGTCCTGCATCAAGGGGAAATTCGCCTGGGGCCATATCAACAGCGAAGCCCGTCTGACCCGTCCGCTGATCCGTGAAGGAGAATATTTTAAAGAAGTGGAATGGGACGAAGCCCTTGACTACATTACGGATAAGTTCAAGGAAATAAAGGAAAAGCACGGCCCTGATGCTCTAGGCTTTATCGCTTCGTCCAAAGCGACCAATGAAGAGTCCTATCTAATTCAGAAAATCGCCCGCCAGGTCATCGGAACGAACAATATTGATAATTGCTCCCGTTACTGCCAGTCCCCGGCCACAGAAGGCCTTACCCGGACAGTGGGATACGGGGGAGATGCCGGGTCCATGCATGATCTTGAAGCAGCAGAGCTCGTGATCATTGTAGGCTCCAATACGGCCGAGGCTCATCCAGTGCTTGCCTCCAAAATCAAGCGCTCCCACAAGATGTTTGGACAAAAGTTGATCGTTGCCGATCTCCGGAAGCATGAAATGGCAGAACGAGCGGATCTTTACATCCATCCTGAGCCTGGAACAGACCTCGTGTGGATTTCAGCCATTGCTAAATACATCATTGACATGGGATGGCATGATGAAGCATTTATAGCAGAAAAAGTGAATGATTTTGAAGAGTATGTTGAAAGCCTTAAGCCTTTTACATTAGGAACAGCCGAAGAGATTACGGGAATTTCAAAGGAAACACTGATTCAAGTGGCAGAAGCTATTCGTGATTCAGACAAAACGTGTATTTGCTGGGCGATGGGAATCACGCAGCATCAGATCGGCGCGGACACGTCCACTGCCATCTCCAATCTGTTGCTTGTTACCGGCAATTATGGCCGTACCGGAACCGGTGCATACCCGCTGCGCGGCCACAATAACGTGCAGGGGGCCAGTGACTTCGGAAGCATGCCGAACACATTGCCAGGGTATCAAAAAATCAGTGATGCGGATGCGGTGGCGAAGTTCGAACAGGCTTGGCAAGTCAAGCTGTCCACGAATGAAGGAATGGATAACCATGAGATGGTACAGGGAATCTATGACGGCAAGCTGAAATCTCTCTATGTTACCGGGGAAGACATGGGTGTGGTCGACTCCAATATTAATTATGTGACCCAAGCGTTTGAAAAACTGGATTTCTTTGTGGTGCAGGATCTCTTTTTAACCAACACGGCGGAGTATGCCGATGTTGTGCTGCCCGCTTCACCAAGTCTTGAAAAAGAAGGAACCTTCACAAATACAGAGCGGAGAATCCAGCGTTTGTATCCGGCCATGGATCCGCTTGGCGAATCCAAGCCGGACTGGAAGATTTATTGCGAGATTGCCAAACGGCTTGGGTTTGACTGGAACTATTCTTCTCCTGCCGATATTATGGCCGAGGCGGCAGGTCTGGTACCGATCTTTGCCGGTGTCAGCTATGAGCGGCTCGAGGACTTTGAGAGCCTGCAGTGGCCGGTAAATGAAGAGGGAAAAGATACACCTCTTTTATTCACGGACGGTTTCCCGTTCCCGGATGGTAAAGCAAAGCTGCATCCGGTTAATTTTGCCCGCCACTATCATATCGATGAGGAGCACCACCTCCATATTAACAATGGCCGTATTCTGGAGCATTTCCATGAAGGCAATATGACGTACCATACAAAAGGAATCCGTACAAAAGTGCCCAATTCATGGATTGCAGTGTCAGAGGAGGCGGCAGAAAAGTATGGAATGGAAGAAGGCTCGAAGATAAAAATTTCCAATGAAAATGGAGAAGCGGTCACCCAAGTGCATATTTCAAAGGAAGTGTTCGGACAGGAGGCCTACCTTCCGCTCAATGACAACGGTAAAAGCGCCATCAACTATTTAACGAGCAACGTTACGGACAAAGATACCAATACCCCTGCTTACAAAGAAGTGCCAGCCAAAATCGAAGTGCTGGAGAAAAAAGGAGATTCACCGCTGCCGCTGTACAACTACAGAAGAGGAAAACGCAATCCGCAGTATGGCGTGGATGTTCAGAAGAAGTGGGATCGGGAGGATTATATTTTTCCTGGAAATGAGGAGGTAAAACAAGATGGCTGAGCGGATCACAGACATAAAGCGAATGGAGATTCCCAAGGAAAAGATAAAGGAAGACAATCTGACTGAATTGCTTGATGTGTTGTCAGATAATAAAGAGGCTATGCTTGAGACTGTACGGTTTTTCAGTCTTTTGCATGAGAGCGGCAACCTTGCCATGATGAATGCAATGGTCGCCAAACAGGAGCATATTATGGGGAATCTCGCCTTTGAAGCCAACAATAAGCCGAATTCAACCATTCTTCATAACTTTACCCGGTTAATCGAATTTTTGGGTATGCTGAACCTTGAAGGCATTGACGAACTGACCACCCGGTACACGCGTAAGCAAAAGGAAGAGGGAACAGAGGTGCCGAGTGTAGAGGATGTTGGATTCATTAAACTGATCAAAACGCTGAAGGATCCGGAAGTCAGCCGCGGAGTGTACATCTTGCTCCAGCTTCTCCGTGGGATTGGGCATGGCCCTTCTGATGAAAGGAAATAAACAAAAGCGGCTCATTTATGGAGCCGCTTTTCTAATCACTCATTTTGTAAAAAGAGGTGCAGTCAAACATGCAGTGGCTTGAAACCCTGTCATATATTGGAATTGGAATTGGTGTTTTGCAATTCCTCATTATTTTGGTCCATGTCATAAGCCACCCGCAAACGATGAAAGTAATGAAAGTGGTTTGGCCCATTACCGGGCTCTACTTCCCATTGATTGGCTTATGGATGTATTACAAGCTGGGTGTTCCAGATGCGAAACAGAAAATGGATCACCAGATGAACCATTCGGATCATAAAGAAATGCATCACAGTGATAAACCGTTCTGGCAGAGTGTGGTCGTATCCACGACACATTGCAGCAGCGGCTGCTCGCTTGGCGATCTTCTCGGCGCTCCGATTGTCTTTTTAACCGGGCTGACAATTGCGGGCAGCACACTTTTTGCCGATTATGTGGTCGAATTTGTCTTGGCTTACATTCTCGGTATTGCTTTTCAGTATTACGGCATGGGAATGGGCCCAAAACCGGCAGAAGAAAAGGTCAAAAATGCGATCAAAGCCGACACCTGGTCCTTGATTGCTTTTGAAATCGGAATGTTTGCCTGGATGGCCCTGTCCCATTACGTGTTCTTCTCAGAACCTCCAAAGCCAAACGGTCCGGTGTTCTGGTTTATGATGCAAATTGCCATGATGATCGGCTTTGGCACAAGCTATCCGGCGAATTGGTATTTGGTGAAAAAAGGCGTCAAGCATGCGATGTAACGGGATAAAACTTATCGGTCATCGCGTTTGTCGATATACAGCGTTCCGTCCTTTTGAACTTGTGCAAAAAATACGTCGCTGATCGATGTAATGCTTTGTTGCTGCAATTGCTGGCGAAGCCATGCTTCATCAAGCTGAAGTTTATCTAAATTGGCCGTATTGATTTTACCGTCAGAAATCACCTCTGTCGGAAATGGAAAAATCGCCGGTTTGGGGGTAGGGGATTGTTGTCCGTTTCCTTTTTTCATAACAGAAAGCTTTCCATCCGTTTCAAAGATCGCGTAATCAACATCGGCTATAGAGAAAACTTCTTTATCCCGAAGCTTGGTCATAAGCGAGTTTATATCCAGCCGTACCCGTTTTAACGTTTCTTCCATTATTAATCCGTCCCGGACCAAAATGACGGGTTCTCCTGTCATCAGGTTTCGCGCCATTTTGGATTTGAGATTAAGATAGCCGGCAATAATGGTGATAGCTCCCCAACAGGCCACAACAATTAATCCGTTACGGATACTCATGTTGGGATCAGTAATCAGAGTACCGCCCAAAGTGCCGAAAACAATCGCGGAAATAAAGTTAAAAAACGTCATCTGCCTGATTTCTTTTCTTCCCATCAGCCTCGTCAGCAGCAACAAAAAAATATATGCAATCACCACACGGATAATTAATTCAAAAGCACTCATGCACATCTCTCCTTTTTATCATTTTTGACAAAAGGAAGAGAAATATAACATCTGGACGGCTCTCCGAGGAGGCCATTTTTGGCTCTCCAAGGAGGCCAGTTTTTTGGCTCTCCAAGGAGGCCAGTTTTTTGGCTCTCCAAGGAGGGCTGTTTTTTTATGGGCAAATCTATCATTTTTATGGAATCTAGCAAACCATAGGACAAACACCGCTGCGCATTCCTGCTATTTTCATAGATTAATACAACTCTAATAAAAAGGGGGAATCTCGGTGTTTGGATTTTCAATGATAAAACTAGTGCGCCAGCATGCCGATAAGCTGGACCTTCATATGCGTTCTAAACTAGTGAATTTGTATCGGCCGATGCGCAAGGTACCTTGTTTTCTTCACAGCAGCATAGAAAAATGGCTGAAAAAACGCAATAAGATGAAGGTGTTGATTGAATTTCATGAAGAGGAAGCGAATGTGCTTGGGGCGACTCAGGTTCATGAGCTCATAGCGTCACACCGCAAGTGCAAGGTTCATCACCAGTTTGGCAGTATTCCGTTTTGCTCTGCAACCCTAACCGCCAATGCGGTAGAAGATCTGTTAACCAATTGCACTCATATCAAAAAAATACATTACGACCGTGAAGTAAAAGCATTGCTGGATAAAGCTTCACCGTCGATTCATGCTGATGTGCTGAATCAATCAGGGGTGACAGGAAAGGATATTACGATTGCCATCGTTGATACTGGAATTTATCCGCACTCAGACATAAAAGACCGCATTATCGGATTTCAGGATTTCGTCAACCAGAAAAGTCAAGCCTATGATGACAACGGACATGGCACCCACTGCGCAGGCGATGCAGCGGGTAACGGCTACTTGTCAGACGGCAAGTACAGAGGGCCTGCGCCTGAAGCCAATCTTGTAGGCGTAAAAGTGCTCAACAAAATGGGATCCGGTTCTTTATCCACTGTGATTGCAGGTGTGCAGTGGTGTATTGATAACAAGGAAGAATACAACATTAAAGTGATTTCCATGTCACTTGGCAGCAGGGCTACCCAGCCAGCGGCAGATGACCCGGTTGTAAAAGCGGTGGAAAAAGCCTGGCAAGAAAGAATTGTGGTTTGCGTGGCGGCCGGAAATGAAGGACCGGATGACAATACGGTTTCAAGTCCGGGAATCAGTTCGAAGATCATAACAGTAGGAGCGATTGATGATCAAAATACGTTAGATCGCAGCGACGACAAGATCGCTAGCTTCTCCAGCCGCGGACCGACCATTGATGGTATTACCAAGCCTGACATTCTAACACCTGGCGTTAACATTGTATCCTTGCGTTCTCCTGGCTCGTATTTGGACAAGGTATCCAAGGACAGCCGTGTAGCGAACGATTACTTTTCGCTTTCCGGAACGTCCATGGCCACTCCAATTTGTGCAGGTGTAGCCGCCCTGGTGCTTGAGCAAAATCCGGATTTTACGCCTGATCAAGTGAAAGAAAAGTTAATCAGTGCCGCAGAAGACTGGGGACTGCCAGCCAACTCACAAGGACACGGCTACCTCAATGTCAGCAAGTTGATATAAAAAAAACGGGCTGTCCAAGAAGTCTGGAAGCCGTTGATTTTCGTTCCAGGCCGCTCGCTTTTACCAACGCGAGCGCATACTTTCGTGGGGCGTGCGGTGAGCCTTACCGGCGTTCACGCCTACCTTTTGGCGCAAGCACCTGCGGTACCGGTGCTAGCACCTCCTTAGTCTCACCTGTCACGCTAGTCCCACAGGACAAGGAAGGCTTCGCCAGCGATACATCGCACGAAGAAAATGCGGTGTTCATTTTCGAGGATCTCGCGCCTTCCACTACAATCAACTTTCATGGAAGTTTTTTACGCAACAAGGAGCTGCCTGAAGGTCAATTTTTGACTTTCAGGACAGCTCCTTTTTATTGCTATTCAAATAAAATCAGCAAGGCGGCAACAACAGGGGTTGCCACCATAGCGGTCTTCAATAAAGGTTTCGGAGCGAACTTTGTCAGCTTTGCCCCAAGATACGCACCGATCATTGTGCCGGCAAGCACCTGCAGGAGCAGCATATAGTCAAGATAGCCTTGCATCACATAGCCGAAGCCGCCTCCAACCGCAATGGGGAGGATAACCAGCATGGTCGTCCCGATCGATTGCCGGATGGAAAGGCCGAAAATGAGCAGCAGTCCGATCTGAATGAATGGTGCAGAGCCGATGCCGAACGCACCTGACAACAGTCCGGTGGTCATCCCAAGGATCAACGCCTTCATGAGGAGTGAGGGATAGCCCAGTTTCTCGTTGATGGTTTCTTCGATTCTCCCTTTTGTAATAAAGAAGCGGACGATCAGCAGTACAGCGGATAACAACAGCATTCCTGCGGTTAAATAGTGCAAATGCTCGCCGGGTATAAGAGAGGACAGCCTTGAGCCGAAATACGCTGCAATCGCGCCAAACCCGCCGGTCCAAACACCGGCACGGAGGGCGATATTGCCTTCCCTCATATGACTGTACGTTCCTGATAGCGTCGTAAAGGCCATGGCGGCAAGGGAAGTTCCCAGTGCCGTATGAATAGGTATGTGAAAAAGGACAAGGATTGAAATAATAAAACCTGCTCCGCCAACGCCGATAAATCCACAGATCAGCCCAATGACAAGCATGGTGAAGGTAATAAGCACGGTAAAAGGATTCCTTTCTTTGGCGGAATATCCGTCATTCTTGATGTTCTTTCTTTATTATACTAAAGCAAAACGACTGAAGAAATCAATGGCTGGGGTTTATTGGGTTCTTTCAACTGGAAACATTTATGTGGTCGGCATGCTGACTGGTTCTGGCAATCTTTTAGGCGGGAACTACCAGAAAAAAATGTATCGCTTTTTTAGTTTGGGACCTTCGAATGCTTTTCTGGTACTTTTTGAATAATTTACCTATTAAGCTAGGAAAATATGTTTTAATAGCGTTATGGCCAAATTCGGCCTGTTCCTTTTTACACCAAACAAGAGGAGGTAACGCAATGAACGCGAAAAAAACGGCACAATGGACAGCGCTGCTGCTCGTCTTCGCGCTGGTGGCAGGATTCTTTGCACCGGCATCCGGACAAGTGGCCAATGCCCAAGGTTCGACATCGCTTGAAAATGCAGCACCACTGACAAAAGGAAAAGACGTTGAAAATTCCTTTGATTCACCTGAACAAACACAATGGTACAAAATTACCCCGGAAAACGATGAGATCCAAAAGGACTCCCATATGGAAATCTCGCTTGCGAGTGAGGGCAGCCTCAACATTTCCGCGTATTCCAGCATTGAAAATGCGGCTAATGACCAAACATTTGATATATATCGTGGATTTACCACTCCCGATGAGCCGGTAACACTCGAAATGCCGCATGCCTGGAAGGGACCTTATTACATAAAGGTGGAATCCCTTGGTGAAGATCCCGAAACTGAGGAACCACCTGCTGCCGATGAGCAGGAAAAGGTCAATTACACGATTGGCTATAAAGGTGTAAAGCATCCGCCTGCCACTGAACAGGCAGGGGAAGAGTGTCCGGTTGAAATGAGTGCCGGCCAGAAAAAGTCTGGATCCGCGCTGCTGACCCAGCTCCGCCAGCTTCGTGATGGCTTATTGTCACAAACCGACGAAGGAAAGTCACTTTCTTCGCTATATTACAAAACAGCACCATTTCTTGTAGGAAAAATGATGCTTCACAAAGATCTTCGCGAAGATGTATACAACCACCTTGTTACGCTTAAGCCTTTATTCAATGAATTGGCCGAGAACGGAGCAGAAAGCACATATGTGTTATCCGGCAAAGACCAGACGGCCATTCAGGCGCTATACAAAATCGCCCTGGACGCAGCACCGGAAAAGTATAAAAAGGATATCGAAAAGATTGGCAAGCAGGCAGGCATTAAGGCCCTTAAAGGCAAAAAGCTTTCCGACCTGCTGGAAAAAAATAACCTTGTTCCAGAGAGCACGAAAGATGTAACCAGCAAGCTTATTGTAAAAATGAAAGATGGATACACAAGCAAATCATTGAATCAAAAACTGCAAACGTACGGCATCGAGTCCACCTCCCGTTCAGCCTTTCAATCTCAAAAGAAAATGAATGGCAACATGTATGTGGTTAAAGTGGATGGAGCAAAAGCTTCCGGCACATACAGCGCAACCTCTACAAGCGCAAAAACCTCTGCAAAGGCTGCAGCTGCTGCCCTTTCCAAACTGCCTGGCGTCGAATTTGCCGAGCCTGTGCAGCGTTACCACTCACTGGCCAATGACGTAGAGTATCCATATCAATGGTCACTAAAGAACAAAGGCGAAGATGGGGGCATCAAGGGAGCCGACGTTAACTATGAATCAATGTCCAAACTGGTGGACCCTAAAGCGAATGATACATTGATCGCTGTTGTAGATACCGGGGTGGATTACACACTCGCCGATTTGAGCAATAAAGTACGAAGCGATATTGGAAAGAACTTTGTTACTCCAGATGCAGCACCGCTGGATGATATGGGGCACGGAACACACGTCTCCGGCATTATCGCCGCACAGGCAGATAATGGATATTCAATGACCGGCATTGACCAAAAAGCGAAAATCCTTCCGGTAAAAGTGCTGGATGCTTCTGGTTCCGGTGATACCGAGCAAATCGCCATGGGCATCATGTATGCCGCGGATAAAGGCGCGAAGGTCATTAACCTCAGTCTTGGGGGAGGCTACAGCCGGGTCCTTGAATATGCGATGAAATATGCTTCCGACAAAGGGGCGGCCATCGTGGTGGCAACCGGTAATGATGGAACGTCTGCAGTGAGCTACCCGGGCTCTTCAAAATATGCGATTGGTGTAGGTGCAACCAATAAATTGGACGTTGTGGCCGACTATTCCAACTACGGATCCGGACTGGATCTTGTCGCACCGGGCTCCAATATACCAAGCCTTGTGCCAAACGGAAATGTAACACTCATGTCCGGTACATCCATGGCCACACCGCATGTTGCTGCAGTCGCAGGATTGCTGCTTTCAGAGAATCCTCGTCTCAAAGCAAAGGATGTTGAACGGATTTTAACACAGACCGCTGATGACATTGCATTCGGTGAAGTGGATAAATCAGGAGATGAATACGAAGAACCAACCAAACCGGTTCCGGGCTATGACACAGCTTCCGGACATGGCAGACTCAATGCTTTTAAAGCGCTTAGCGCCGTAGAACTAAACGCAAAAGTGGACCCGGTTCTTGATAACATGAACAAGGTATCCGGTGTCGCAAGCATTGGTTCAAAAGTAACCGTGAAAAACGGCAGCAAGACACTAGGAAAGGCAACCGTTTCAAAAACAGGAACATTCGCCGTCAACGTGCCGGTTCAAAAAGCCAACCAGGTGCTTCATGTAGAAATGGCCAAAGGCGTTGCAAATACGGCCCTGAAGGCAGTGGTCAAAAAAGCACCGGCACCTGAAATGCCGAAAGTAAGCAAAGTGACAGCGATGTCTGTAGCTGTCAAAGGAAATTCAGTTGCAGACGGAACCATCAAAGTAAAAGATAAGAAGAAAAAAGTAATTTCTACCGCCAAAGTCAGCTCAAAAGGCACGTTCTCCGCAAAAATCAAGAAACAAAAGAAAGGCACCATTCTTTACGTCACCGTAACCGACCTTGCCAAGCGTGAGAGCAAAGCCACCAAAGTGATAGTGAATTAATTAGAAAAAACCCCCTGTAGCACATGGTCCTTCCGGTGCGTACAGGGGGTTTTTCCATTTGATTAAGTCGAATAACGTCGAATCCTTATGGACTTAAACGGTTTGAAAATAAGAGCTGATTTTGAAAATAATTGAGAGTCATTGAAATTAACTCCCTCGATCAGTAAATGGTAGGTGCCGGAGAGTCCGCTTTTGTTGCTTCAGTCAATGCCTCACGGCCAAGAACCCTGTTTATGAACGAATTTAGTACGCTTAAACTCAGTTTTTGCGGAATAGAAGCCAGTTGTTCGACCAGACGTTCAAGAATGACTCTCTGAATATCCGCCTGGGAAGAATCACCCTCAATCTCCATCTGAACCAGCTGCACTGCAGCTTCTCCACCGGCACCATACAAGGACAATTTGTGTAAATAGGGCTCTGCTTCTCGAAGGAAATTCGGATTACCCAGCTGCTGGAGCTGATCTGGTACATTTTTCAGTTCAACGAACTGGTGGAGAAGCTCTTTTGCCTCCGCTGCTACAGCTCCTTTTTCCTTCTGGTCCCAAAAAGTTTCCACGAGTGGCTCCAGCCGTAGAGATAGCGGCTCTTCATGGTTATTTAATAGACTGCCATAACAGCTTTCAACAAACAGTCTCAGGGCTTTTATTTCTCTGCGGCCAGAAAACTCTAAAAGACTTTTTTGCAGCGACGCTTCGGGCTCATAACCCGAGGGATTCCACATGTACTCTGCCATGGTATACAGCGGGATTTTTGAAGCCTCCGCTTCATTCATGGGATTGGCTGTCATCCCGATGATTTCATCTTCCTTATACAATTCCACGTCTCTGCCGTAAAGCGGCGCAAGGAAAAGCCGGTTGCGGTCAAAATCATTCACGGGGTAATTGTCCCATATTAAAAGCGGATGCTGGAAGATACCATGAATAAATTGGGCATCCGTGACGCGGATGGATGGAGCGACTACCCCTATGCCGGTCCATTGTACGATAATATCCGGCTGCAGGAGCGCCGCAAATCGTTCCCGGTAAGGAGAAGTACCTTCTTCATAATATTCGGTCGGTACGGTGATTAACGGCTTTGCCTCAGGATGTGTTTTTATAAATTCATCATTAAAACGGTTGAGAAGGAAAGCCTGGGCTGCGGCAGAAGGATTATGATCTCCTCCGAATTTTTCTTTGTCCATTGGAAAGTGGAGTGCGGGATCAATATCATCCAGATAAAGAGCAAATGACCTCACGCCAATATCCCAGACTGCCTGCGCTTTATTCATGAGAGCCTGAAATTCCGTATCATCTGAAAAGGTGATGCTGTTGCCTGGTGAGATGGCAAATGTAAAAGTAATATGGTTCCTTTTTGCTGCATCAACCAGCTGCTTGATTTCCTCCATTTTGTCCTGTGGATAGGAGGTTCGCCATTTTTCACGGTGGTAGGGGTCATCTTTTGGTGCATACACATAGGCATTCAGCTTGTGCTTGCTGTAAAAGGAAAGCTGGTTCAGACGTTCTTCATGAGACCAGGGCGGGCCGTAAAATCCCTCGATCACACCCCGGACAGGCATGGACGGCCAATCATACACAACTGCCGAAGGGATCCATCCGAGAGGGTCTTTCTTAATAATGAGCTGGCTGAAGGTTTGAGCGGCATAAAAGGTACCGTTCTCATCCCTTCCGGCCAAAACAATCATATGGGTGCCGGAAGCCGTTGAGCCTGCTGCCAGCACATATCCTTCAGCATTCAAACCTTCAGGAGGTGCAGCTCCAAGAAGTTCTATCGCATCAGAAACGGCCTGGTTTGACGGGAATTCCCCCATATAAATCATGACTGGCATGGCTGTGGCCGCTATGCCTTCTTCCGGTGGCGTGCTTCTGATTTCCACTTCCTTTACCCCTGCATGATAGAGTGCAGTTTCGACGTGCAGCAATGCCGCAGGGGGAGTGTCCACACCGGTTACAAGCCATACGATAGGTGAAAGGGCAAAGCCGTCTTCGTGAATTTTTACGACTTGTGGGACAGGGGATAAAAGGCTGCTTTCGTTTTCCGGTATTCGACTGATCATAGTTAACCCACTCCTTTTGCTATTATGGGCATTATTCTTCCAGCGTTAATTTAGAAAGCTTGATGTCGTCATAATAAGATGTAGTCATCGCATAAGCGGTTGTATACGCCAGCACCTTGGCGGTGGCTGCTTTTTCTGGAGCTTTTGCGGTCACCGCTACTTTTTGCCATTGGTTGTAGCCGGATTCAGTATGAACAGGTGTGGAGGAAACTTCTTTTCCATCTTTGTCATAGTACCGCAGCATAAAGCTTGAAAGGCCTTCTCTTAAATAAAGCTGAGTCTGTGCTTTGAGGACCTGGCCAGGCTTGACCTTTACCGGATGGCTCATCAGCGCTACGGACTTTTTGCGGGAAGCATCAACAAGCTTTAAGCTGTTTCTTCCCTTTTTATGCTTTTCATTGGTTAAATTGAACTGAACCTCGCTGTCAGTGGCAAACAGGGAAGCCCATCCTGGCACACGGTCATCCACCATGGGGATTTCAAATCCGTTGTTTGTCAGATGAACAGATTTTACTTTTGCAATATGATCGACCTCAATTTTATACAGTAAGGTGCGGTTGGAAGCCAAGGAGTAATAAATATCTCCATCATCGCCGATGGAAAATGAATAAGCGTTTGTGATCTTTTGGCTGTCTAAGGTGTCGGGATCGATGGCTGTCAAATTGCCGCCCGTAAAATTGGCAAACAGCAGGCCGCCGGACCATTTTAAATCGATGGATCCCCATGCATCCTCAGGGAGTACGCCATCAGGATAAACCTTCTTGCTTTTAACAACGTTAAGTGTTTCTGGGTCCAGGGCGAAGATGGCATTTTTTACAGCTCCCCATAACAGTCCGTCTGGTCCAATGGAAAGCTCTCCGATCAGATGGGGTTTTTCAATTCCTTCGATGTTCAATGATATTTCTTTGATTTTCTTTTCATTTTTTACGTCCCATACAAAGACCTTTGCTTCTTCAGCTGTAGGATCAGCTCCAAGGCCCCCTGTAATCGAGGTCGAGCCGTAGACCAGCCCATCTTTATAGGCGAGGCCAACAACGCTTTGGTCCTGAACAACATTCCGGAACACCTTATATTTCACGCCTTCCGCCTCCGGGTCATAAACGGTCAGTGCACCGCCAAGTTCCCCGTAAAACGGTATACTGCCGATAAAGGCTTTCCCTCCGCCTGTGGAGATCATTTTAATCCGGTTCTGCGATTCTCCGAGTACAAACAGCTTTTCAGGATTGTCGTTGGATGGCGGGAGAGCCGGATCATAGGCGCGGATGTCACCTGACGGATAAACACCCATGAGCATTTTATTCCCAAGCGGTGCCATACTGTCCCCCTGTCCAAGATTAAAAGGAGTTACCTCTCCAGTCACCGGGTTGTACTGTGCGCCTTTTGATGTCTGCATGCCGCTGATATAGAAATTGCCGTCTGGTCCTTTTTCGATCGCCTGCATGACTGTCGGAGTCGACTGAACTAGAGAAGGAAGACGTGTCACCTTTTTGGTCTCGAGATTAATAATGGTGACATACCCGCTGAAGTTGATGGTTACCAGGCTTTTCCCTGGGAGCTCAGGCGTATGGAATTCCACCCAATCCACTCCTCGGAACCCACTTTCGTACTCGATGCCTGTGTCTTCAATTTTTAAGGTGCCGAGATCAACTGTCCTCAATTTATTGTCCGTGGTCATAAAGTAGACTTTATTGTTGAGCGATTGTTCTTCTACATGCAAGCCGCGAACATTCGGAATGGTGACATCGAGCCATTTCTTTTCCTGTGTGTCATAAATAAAACCGTTGCTGGAAAGCTCATAGCGGGCGAACAGGTAGCGGTCATCCACCTTTTCCAGGTCATAGATATGGCCGGGTTCCCCGATGGACTTGGAGATGTCCTCCTTTTCGCCAGTTTTCATGTTGTAGCGGACGATTTGCCCATGCCCGGTTCCGGAATAAATGTTATCACCGATCACCGCAAGTGAACGGATATATTCCTGGGATACAGCTCCAATCATCCGTCCGTAATCCGTTACCTTTTTGGTTTCCGGATCATATTTAAACACTTTACCGCTTGGGTAGGTTCCAACAAATACTTTTCCTTCTTCATTGGAGGTAATGGAGAAAGCAAACGATTCGCCGGGAAACTTGTAAACCAATTCTGCCTTTTTGGTGACAGGAGAGTATCTCCATAATTTCGCTCCGCCGCCCTCGGTGGCAACGTAGAGGTCACCGTTCGGGACGACTTCGTGAGCCCATGAGTTTTCTGAATCCTCAAGGTCAATGACCCGCTTTAGCTTGTAGTCTTCAATATCAAGCACGTTTAATTTGGCGGGAAAGCCTTTGGTTGTCGTATACATGACACGATGCCCGTCTTCTGTTCCGACAGCACCGTTAAAAATGGAAATGGCCTGGTTCAGAGGGGCAGTCAGTTTCTGAGGTTCGCCAAAATAGGTCCTCGCTAATTTACTCGTACCTTTGGCGGAGGCATGTTGGCTGAATCCAAGACCTACACCAAACAGAATCGCAAGAAATAAACAGAGTGAAATCCACCTTTTCAACAAAAATCTCCTCCTTTTTTACATCCTCTTACCGGCTGTACCGGTATAAATCCGTTCCTCTTGAAAAATAAAAGTTCCCACTCAGATCCTTCGCATAAAGAGAAGCATCCTCATCAAGAATTTCAGTTTCCCATGTCTCGGGATTGAACTTGAACAGCTTGCCAAGCGTCGTTCCGTAAAAGTTTCCATCGGAATCATAATCGAGGAATACACCTCTCCAATAGTGGCCGATGCTGCTCCAGCTGAACGGAAAGAGTTCCTTGGACCCGATCACCTGCCTGGTGGCAGGATCAAATTTGAAAATTTTGCCGGGGCTCATGCCCCACAGGTAACCGTTCTTGTCGAATGAGAGGGCGCCAATGGCTTTTTCACCAGGAAGCGGTGAGATTTCAAACAGTTTTTTATTGGCAGCAGGATCATAGGCAAACAGTTTGCCTTCCGATTCTGTAGGTGTTGATCCAAGTCCGCCAAATACACTCGTTCCTCCATAAACAATACCGCCGTTATAAGAGAGGGAAATAATGCTTTGATTGCTGACAATGTTGGGGTGAACATCATAGCTTTCAGTTTCCTCATTAAGAACCGTCAGTGCCCCTCCAAGTTTTCCGTAGTCAGGAACCGTGCCGATAAATAGGTTTCGGTCTCCCTTTGCCCAGCCAAATGGCCGGTCTTGGCTCTCACTTTTTAGCGAGAACAGTGCCCGTGGGTTAGTAGCCTTCGGAACATTTACAGGATCATGGTCATACGGTTTTTCAGGATCATACTTATAGATCACTCCGCCTGTATACACTCCCAAATAAAGAAACCGGTCCGTTGACAGCATGTTTTCCGCCTGCCCGAAACCTCTGAATCTCGTAAACTCGTGGTCTTCAGGAGAATACTTGGTAAATCCTCCGGTCGGGTAACCGCTCGTGTAAATGTTTCCGTCAGGCCCTCTGCCAATCGACTGAATTTCAACCGGCTGTCCTTCAATGTCAGCTTCAATGCTCTTTGATTGTCCTGTCTTTGGATTGTATATCCAGAAGCTGCCGTTATACCGCATACTGAGCAGGCTTTTTCCTTTAAGTCCTGCCCCGGGCAGCTTCATCCATCCGAATCCTTTATTGCTCCAGCTCTCTTTGTATCCGGTCGGCGTGAGCTCCTTGTCACTTAATCTGTACGAATAGAGTTCATCTCCAATATTGAAATAGACAAGGCCTTTGGCGTCTGGCGGGGACACACGAGAGCCTTTCACATTTTCAATTTCATCCACCCATTTCTTCTTCGTCAAATCGTAGACAAGCATTGTGTTGGACGGGGTAACCCGGGCAAAAAGGAAACCGCGATAGGCGTCAAGATCATATAGATCCTGCTCGCTGGCAAATTTTTCGGGAAGCGGTATGTTGTTCTTCTTTCCGGTTTCTGGCATGATTTCGATCAACTGCGCTTTTTTTACACCTGTCCCGGCATATACATGTCTTTGGGCTACAGCGACACTTCGTGTGTAGCCCTGGTCTTGGGCCACTTGCCCGAAGTCTGTAAATGACTTCTTTTCTGGGTCATACATGAACACTTTTCCGTTTGGATAGGTGCCGCCGAAAATGCGTCCCAAATGGTCACTCTGCAGCCTCCAAAGCGCTGTTTCACTCTCAACGGGTTTTCCAAGGTTGGTTACGGTATCTGTTTTGGGGTCGTACCGGTATAAAAAAGAACCTCCCGCAATGTAGACAAGTCCATTTGGATCAACAACCATTCCCCAGGCTGAAGCTGCACCATTCAATGGATGACTGGCTATTTTTTTACCATCGACAGGATTAATAATGTTCAGCATCGTCGGGGTCCCGCTGGCCGCTGCATAGATGACCTGGTTTCCATCTGGTCCTTTTCCATAAGCACTTGAATGAATGCCGATGTTAAAGTGAGCCGTTCCAAGTCTTTCTGTGTGACCGGCAGTATGTGCTTGGATTGAAAATGGAAAAAGGCACGTGGCAAGTAAACAGCAGAGCAGCAGGTTCATATACCACTTTTTCACATGCAAAAACCTCCTCTTAAGGATTAAACACAGCAGTATTTATTTGGGTCATATCTGGTTCGTTATTAATGATACAAAAATACCTCTTCTTCTCCAATGATATTTTAGAAAATTCAGTTAAATAGAAACTTACTCCGTTAATATACCAATAGATAAAGTGTCCAAGAATTCAGGCGGGGCAGGTGATAAAGGTCTTTTCACTCGGGAAACTCGGGGCTGTCTTTAATGTGACGATAAATAATAGGAGAGATTTCGTGAGGAATGGAGATGCCAATAATTGGGCAATGTCCTTAAAGTGTCCAAAAATACAGAATATATTGACACTTAAAAAGACCTCACTTATTCTGAATTTGAGTACCAGTTATGAACCAGAAAAAGGGAGGAAGTTGAAATGTTCTGGAAAAAAAGCGGGGTCATTGTTCTTTTATGTGCGTTCCTTTTACTTTTTACTGCCTGTTCCAAGGACGAGGCCGCATCGGGAGGAAGCACGGACAAGAAACAATCAGCAACATTAACGGTATGGATTCATCCGTACGTGAGTGATGAACTGAAGAGCAGGCAAAACGAAGTATTCAAAGAGATGGGTGAACGGTTCAAGAAAGAGTATCCGAATGTAAAAGTAAAGTTTGAAGAAATTCCATGGGCGAACCGGGAACAAAAAATCCTGACCGCACTCGCTGCGAAACAGGGCCCTGATGTCTTTTACCTCATTCCGGACATGATGGCACAGTTTGCAGACAAAGGCGTGCTCGCACCAATCGATGATCTGCTTGGCGACTATGGCAAGGACGATTTTGACAAAACGTCATTGGAAGCGGTTACGTACAAAGATAAAATGTATGGTCTTCCCTTATTAAAAGAGGTGCAAACCTACTTCTACAATACAAAGATCCTGAAAGAGCTTGGCGGGGATCCAAATCATTTGCCGCAAACATGGGATGAATTCAATGCTTTGGCTGAAAAGGCTGTGAAAAAAGGATATTATGCACGAAACTATGAAGGCGGAAATACGCCAAATGCCACGCTTTATCCTTATGTCTGGCAGGCTGGCGGTCAGGTCATTACCGATGATGGAAAAATCGCCATCAACAAATCGGATGCCGTCAAAGGATTTGAACTGGTCAATAACTGGTATAAAAACAAGATGATCCCGAAAGATTCCATTAATACCATCGACCACCTTCCACTGTTTTTGGAAGGAAAGTCTCTAGCGTACTGGGGAACCGGAGCTTCTCTTGCTACGATGAAAGAAAAAGGATTTAAAGACTATGCGATTGGTTCACCGCTTAAGAATAAAGAGATAGCAACCTTTGGAACAACCGGAATGTTCGTTGTTTCCGGCAACTCTGAAAATAAAAAACTGGCTGCACAGCTCGTCAAATCGATGACAAGCACGGAAAGCCTGAAAGCATTCAACAAGCTGACCAAATATGTACCACCAAGAAAATCAGCAGCATCCATTTACAATGAAGACAAGGACATGAAAATATTAACGGAATATGCAAAGTACGCGAAGCCCGGCGTAATTCACCCTGTTTCCCGTTCGGTCATGCCGCAAATACAGGCGAAGCTTCAGGAAATGATGCAAGGAAAGAAGACACCGCAACAGGCGGCAGATAGCGCTGCCAAGGCGATACAGGAAGAGATGAATAAATAGTGCAGGGAAGGGGAGGCATCTCTCCCCTCCTTGCTTAAACGGGAGGTGAGTTTATGGGAAATTCCAACTTGTCAGTAAGCGGTACTGCTCCTCATCCAGCGGCCCGGCCAGCGACGCGTGCTTTTAAAATGAAAAAGCATTGGAACAAATACGCGATGATTTATATCTTTTTAGTTCCCATCCTTGTTCATTTTAGTATCTTCCATCTGTTTCCGATCCTTTTCAGTTTGTACATCACTTTTACGGACTGGCCGATCATCGGTGATCCGAAATTTATCGGTTTGAAGAACTGGATCAACTTTTTCTCTGATCAGCTGGCGTGGAAAGCCATCTGGAACACGATTCTCTTTTCACTTTATTATATTGTCCCGACTATGGCGCTTGGATTGTGTTTGGCATTGTTGATCAATACCGGGAAAAGGGGAACCGGATTTTTTAAAGGAATCTACTTTTTGCCTGTGGTGACATCCTTTGTGGTGATCTCCGGTATTTGGGCGTGGCTGTTCAAAGGAACCGATAGCGGGTTTGTCAATTCATTCCTTGGCTTATTCGGTATCGAGCCCCAGTTGTTTTTGTCCGATTCGATACAGGCGATGATGGTACTTGCCGGTTTGAGTGTGTTTAAAGTGTGCGGCAGTACAATGATTTATTATTACGCGGGACTGCAATCGGTCCCTGATGAATTTTATGAGGCGGCAAGGATTGATGGTGCTTCCAGATGGCATTTGTTCTGGAAAATCACGTTTCCGCTATTGATGCCTATCCATTTCTATGTCGCGATCATTACGACAATTGGTTCATTCCAAATCTTTGATTCTGCTTTTCTATTAACAAGCGGCGGGCCGAACTTCTCTACTACTACCATTGTGTATTATCTCTATCAGGAAGGATTCACTTCTTTGCGTCTGGGATATGCCAGTGTTCTGGCCTATATCTTGTTCTTTATCGTATTTGGCATCTCTTTGATCCAAAAGAAAGCATTAGGAAAAGAAGTGAACTACAAATAAAAGGAGGTGCACCATGAATAAAGTATCCCGGTGGACATATGTTCCTCTTGCCTTGCTGGGGCTATTGTTTATTATCCCCTTTCTGATTATGCTGGGCGGTTCCTTTATTCCGATGAAAGTTCCCAGCGGCAACCCTTTTTTATGGATAACAGAGGAACACGTTTCCCTCTCCAATTTTATGTACATTCTGGTCAATGCGAAGTTTACAAAATGGATCCTCAATTCCTTGATCATTACGATTATTCCGGTATTTTCTCAGATGTTTTTTGCCGCTGTGCTTGGGTATATCTTTGCGAAAAAGCAGTTTCCGGGCAAGGAATTTATCTTTTGGGTCATGATGGCAGTCATCATGCTTCCAAGCCAGCTGCTGATCATTCCAAGGTACATTATGTTCAGTGAATTTGGCTGGATCAACACATACTGGCCTCTGATTGTTCCGGAAATTTGGAGCATACTTGGTGTTTTCTTTGTGCGGCAGTACATGCAAACGTTGCCCAAAGACCTTGAGGAAGCGGCGCACATGGATGGCGCAAACGATTTTACCGTCTTCTTTAAAATTATGCTTCCCATGTCAAAGCCGGTTATCGCAACGGTTGGGACCTTTGCTTTTATCTCCAACTGGAATGACCTTTTGACCCCGCTAATTTTTACAACAAGTGAAGATATGTTTCCGGTAACCGTAGGATTGGCTTCTCTTTTGACAAAGGAAGGAAACTTCGGGGTGGAGATGGCAGGCTCTGTGCTGTCCTTTATTCCAACCTTCTTAATCTTTCTTTTCTTCCAGCGCTATTTTGTTAAAGGAATTGCGTTGTCCGGACTAAAGTAAAACTTTTCAGAGGATGGTAGACGTATTATGAGCGAAAAAACAAACCGAGAGCAATTCAAAATAAAGTTTGACCAATTTGTTGATTCCATTAAACAGCAAATCAAGGATGGGGTATGGGCAGTGGGTGATTACTTGCCGTCAGAGCTTACACTTGCCGAGCGATATGACCTGAGTAAAAACTCGGTCAGAAGAGGACTCGATCAGCTGGTGAGGGAAGGACTGATCGTAAAAAAATCAAGGGTCGGGAATATGGTAGCCGCTGCCATGCCATTTGAGCCACTGACGTTAAAGTTTGGCTATTATCCCAGCATTCAAAACGAAGCTGTGCTGAAGGAGCTGATTGCGAGGTTTGAAGAAAAATATCCATTGATCAAGGTGCAAACCATCAATCTTCCCTATAATCACTACAGCCAGACGGTCTATGATTTTTTTCAAAATGACATGGTGGACGTGGTTACGGTTAACTACAATGATTTTTTGGATTTAGAACCCTGCCACAACGAGGTGTTTGAGCCCCTGGCAGAAAATGATGAAGTATACCCCTTTCTGAATAAAGGGTTTGCTGCACAAAACACTTATGTAAGACCCTTCCTGTTTTCACCGATCATTCTTTGCTACAATGTCAAACACTTTGAAGAGGCGGGAATTGCCCTGCCGGATAGCGGGTGGCAGTGGGAAGATGCCCTGGATGCGGCGGAGAGGCTCACTGGGGGAGATGAAGAAGCGATACGCTGCGGGTTCTATTTCCATCCTCTATCCCTGAATAGATGGCCCATTTTCCTCCTTCAGAATCAGGTGGTCTTTTCATGGGGCGAACACGGTGAAATCCATTTTGATCATGCGCGTTTTATCCGCAGCATCAAGCAGTTTAAACATGTGGTGGAGCAGCAAAAAGCGGGGGTGAACTATCTGTCGGACAGCGACCAGGACACGGAAGCACTGTTTAAGGCGGGAAAGGCGTCCATGATCATGTGCTCTTATTTCAGTTTGAATCAGATGACCGATTCAGCCATTGAATATGATATTGCTCCACTTCCGTATTCTGGAGATGCGCGGACGATGCTCCTTATGATCGGGCTTGCAGTGAATAAGCAATCCATGAAGAAGGATGCCGCTAAGCTGCTGGTCGACTTCCTGGGGTCTGAGGAAAGCCAGGAAAGAATCCGCAGGAATACGTTAAGCCTTCCTGCTGCCAAAAAAACAGCCGAAAAGACGGGCGGCGAATCCGTCAGTCTTCCTTCCCGCTTTAAAATGTTCCGTGAAATTGTCCCGAGTTTCCGTTTGTACAGTGACCTGGGATTGTCCTTTAAAGAACTGAAGGAAATTCGTGATGAGCTTCGCCTTTATTTGTCTGGTCTGCTGGATGAAACGCTGCTCATAAAAAGAATAGAAACGAAGCTGTCGCGAGCTGTTCCATTAATGGCTGGTGAAAGGGGGAAAGAGCAATGAAAAGTGTAGCGGCAAAGGAAGGAAAAATAACAATGATCGAGAGCGGAATCCCTAAGGTTCAAGATCATTATCTGCTGGTGAAAACCTCATATTCCGTCATCAGTACAGGAACTGAGCTGTCAGTGATCCGTTCCAGCCAAAACCGTACCGCTTATCTCGGGTACAGTGCTGCCGGAACGATTGTGGAATGCGGCGGTGATACGCAGCCATTTACAAAAGGTCAACTGGTCGCGTGCTATGGTGTTCCTTACGTCAGACACTCCGAATATTTGCTTGTTCCCAAAACACTTTGCAGCCCAGTCCCTGACAATGTACAGGCGAAGGAGGCAGCGTTTGCGGGAGTAGGTGCTATAGCCATTCATGCTCTTCGAATGGCCACTTTGCAATTTGGTGAATCTGTTGTCATCGCAGGGCTTGGTGTGCTTGGTCAGATTATCGCACAAATTTCGCATGCAAGCGCCTATGATGTCATTCCGTATGAGGTGAATGAGAGCCGGGCCCAATTGTTCCAATCGTGCACAGGTGTTGAAGTAGCCACATCAAATGAACAATTGAACAGACGCATTGAAAAAAAGACGAACGGCCTTGGCGCTGATGCTGTCCTGCTGTGTGCGGGGGGAGGCCACTCACCGCTTACGAATGAAAGTCTGGAATGGGTGAGAGACAAGGGGAAAATTGTAATTGTCGGTGATGTTGAGCCCCATTTCAAACGAAGTCTCATGTTTGGCAAGGAAGCACAGATATTAATTTCACGGGCCGGTGGTCCTGGAAGATATGACCCGGTATATGAGAAAGCGGCAGTCGATTATCCTTATGCGTATGTCCGGTGGACAGAGGGCCGTAATATGGGGGAGTTCCTGAGGCTGCTGAGCGAAAAACGTATTCAGGTGAATGCCTATTTTCAGGAATCGGTCCTTTTCGACAATATTTCAGAAGCGTATGAGGAACTGCAGCAGGAAAACACAAGTGTACTTACTAAGGTGATTGAATATAACTGAAAACGGAGGTGAAAAAGCAATGTCAGGGCAAATCTTTATCGGGGTGATTGCACCGAGTGTTATTGCCCGGAGAATTCAAAGAGTGATCAAGGGGTTCCCGACATTCACGCTCGTATTGCAAGTCTCCGAGGATATGTCGGATGTCGTCACTCTCACCAAGGAGTTAGGAGATAAAGTGGACGTTCTGCTATTTTCAAGCTATGAGGTTTATAAGCTGGTGAAGAACCATATCGATTTTGAGGTGCCCGCGCATTATATCCCTTTAAAAGCTTCAGGGCTTTACAGCGCACTCTACCGGCTGATGAGAAAACATACTGAGGTTAAAGGGATCTCTGTAGACACATTATCCGTCCGTGATGTGAGCCTTGTCCTTTCGGAAGTTGAAGAGGAGATCGCAGTCATTCCCGTCCAAGAGGAAAGGGTGTTCCAGACCACCTCCCAAATTCTCAAAAGGCATCAGCAGTATTTTATTGAGGGGAAATCACAAGGAGCGCTGACGGGAAGTAAAGAAATCGCTGAAGATCTTGAAAGGCTGGGTGTTCCCAATCAATGGATTACGCCGACTGAGCAGGACATAATCAACGCCATGGAACGTGCATTGCTGTCATGCAAAAAGAGGCAGAATAAAGACTCGCAAATCGTAATGGGCCGGATCAGAATCGTCCCCTGCTTCGAGGAGAAATGTGAGCTGGACGGCCACCGCATCCAAAAGAAAAAATCCCACATCCGTCAATTGATCTGCGACTATTCAGCGGCACTTGAAGCTCATCTCATGAGTGTTGGAGAGGATGAGTTTTTACTCGTCACCACCAGAGGCATTTTCGAACGCGTATCCGAAGGCTATAAAAGTATTCCGCTTCTTCAGTCTTTAAAAGACGATATGGAGCTTTCTCTTTCGGTAGGCATTGGATTTGGATTATCAGCCAAGGATGCTGGGAATCACGCCTGGATTGCGCTGCGCCAGTCCATGCAATTTGGCAGTAACCAGTGCTTCATTGTCCGCGAAGATAAAAGTGTGGTCGGGCCGGTGGAGATGTCCAATCCTTTAATCTACAGCTTATCGGTGACTGATTCTATACTCCTTCTGAAGGCTGAAAAAACAGGCATGACCGCCGCTTATCTTGGTAAAATGCTTGCCCAGATTAAACGCAGTGAGCGTATTACCTACACCGCACAAGAAATTGCGGATATCCTTGGGGTCACCATAAGAAGCGCACACCGCATTCTTTTACAATGTCTGGATGCGGGGCTGATTCAAATCGTAGGGGAAGAAAAACTGGCATCCAAAGGGCGGCCAAGACAAATCTACTCCTTTCATTTTATCGAGGATTATTTGTCGGGAAAAGGGTAATGAAAGGGAGAAAGGAGTGATGAAGGTGTCGATGGCGATGATGACCTATAACATAAGGGTTGCTGGCCCGCATGATACAGGAGAACATGCCTGGAGGGAGCGGCGGTCCGTCATGAAAAAGGTGCTGGAGAAGTATTCACCGGATGTGCTATGCACCCAGGAAGGAACATATGACCAGCTTTCGGGGCTGGAGGAGGATCTGCCGGATTATCGATACATAGGCCTTGGACGGGAAGGCGGATCAAATGGTGAATTTATGGCGATTTTTTATAAGAATAGCGTGTATAGAGTGGCGGCATACGACCATTTTTGGCTGTCTGAAACACCGGAAGTGATCGGATCGGTTTCCTGGGGGAGTGCCTGTACGCGAATGGCAACTTGGGTTCTTCTTGAACACAGGGGCACCAGGGAGTCCTTTTACGTGTTGAACACCCATCTGGATCATATCTCTGAGGACGCACGCCGAAATGCCGCTCATTTGTTGCTGGAAAGAGCAGCTACCCTTTCTGAACAAGCTCCCTTGGTGCTGACTGGCGATTTTAACAGCTCTCCCGACAGTCAAACTTACGGTATATTAACAGAGAACAGTATATTTATGGACACGTGGGCCGAAGCAGAAGAAAAAAAGGGAGCCGGTCTTGGGACATTTACAGACTATACGGATGAAAGTGGTGGAGGAGAAGAAAACCGGATCGACTGGGTGCTCGTCACCAACCATTGGAGAGTGAAAAATGCCGAGATTGTGGACGGCAGAATCAATGGAAGGTTTGCAAGTGATCATCACCCATTGTTTGTGAACCTGGAACAGCAAAAGGCTTGAGCGGCTTGGGGCCGCTTAGGCTTTTTTATGTGAAAAAAATCTAATGAATTTCGAGGCACGTAATTCGCTATCCCATTTTCTTTCAGGTAATATGGGGTTTATCGGACTAATTTAGAAAGGAAATGAGGGTCAAAATAGATGGAAACTACAAGTTACAAACAGTCTACCATTGTCACACTCCTTCTTGCGGGATCGTTCATCGCGATTCTCAACCAAACGCTCATGATTACGGCGATTCCTCCGGTCATGGCGGAAATGCATATTACAGCGAACAGTGCGCAATGGCTGACTACCGTATTTATGCTCGTGAACGGAATTATGATCCCTGTCAGCGCTTTTTTATTGCAGCGTTTTACAACCAGACAGTTGTTTATTACGGCAATGAGCGTTTTTGCTTTTGGCACACTGGTGGCAGGTATGGCTCCCAATTTTGAAATGCTGCTGTTGGGAAGGGTTATCCAGTCGAGCGGAGCCGGTGTGATGCTGCCGCTCATGCAGACGGTATTTTTAATGATTTTCCCGGTCAATAAGCGCGGTGCGGCGATGGGACTGATTGGTCTCGTCATTTCGTTTGCGCCGGCAATCGGCCCTGCGTTATCCGGCTGGGTTACCTCCCATTATTCATGGCGGGTCTTATTCTTCATCATTTTGCCAATCGCACTGATCGATATCGTTGTGGCTTATTTTGCTTTGAAAAATGTGACCGAAGTGACGAAGCCGCAAGTGGATGTCCTGTCGATTGTTCTATCCTCGCTCGGCTTTGGCGGTTTGCTGTACGGATTTACAAGTGCAGGGAATAACGGCTGGTCGGCACAAATGACGATCATATCACTCGCTTTGGGGGCGCTTGCTCTCGTGTTGTTCATCACACGTCAGCTGCGAATGAATCATCCCATGCTGGAATTCAGAGTGTTTACGAAAGGGATTTTCCCTTTTACGGTAATGATTGGAGCGATCACGTTCATGGGGCTGATCGGTTCGGAAACGATCATTCCATTGTTCATGCAAAATATGAGGGGATTCTCTGCGTTTGAGGCAGGTCTTGCCCTGCTGCCGGGCGCTTTGATCTCAGGGCTGATGTCTCCGATTACGGGGAGGGTTTTTGACCGGATCGGTGCCCGCTGGCTGGCATTTACCGGCCTGGTAATCATCACCGCATCCTCTCTCGGACTGTCCTTTTTGAGTCCTTCCACTTCATTTATGTACATCACGGTGTTATACAGTGTGCGGATGTTTGGCTTATCAATGGTCATGATGCCGGCTTCCACAGCAGGACTGAATCAGCTGCCAAAACGGCTAATCCCGCATGGAGCAGCCATGGATAATACGATGCGGATGATCGCGGCTTCGGTCGGAACGGCGATCCTTGTTACCGTCATGACCACTACCCAGTCCAATGCGGCACCAGGTGTGAAGCATGCCGACATTTATGGCGCCAACATGGCCTTTATGGTCATTTCCGCGCTTTCCCTGATCGCGCTCGCTCTGACGTTCTTGATTAAGGACCGAAGCATGGCAGAAGAGCCGATTGAGGAGAGATAATCAACAAAAGCGTATGACCCACCAGGGCCGTACGCTTTTCTTATTTTCGAGAAAATTTGATAAAAAAACGAATGATAAACACGGTGAACAGAACCAGGCAGACCACGATGGAAATGGGCAAATATTGAGTGATTACATCTTCAGGACCTGTGTTGTAATACGTATATGCCTTTTTCAATTTTTTCCTAATTATACCATTTTAGCTGATTTAATAAAGCATATTTTAAAAGACCAACTCTTTCATGCTATGATAAACGGTGGATAACATAGAGCAGTCAGGAGGGGTACCCATTAGTGTATTAATCAATGAAAACCGCATGCACAGCAAACAGTTAAACCGAGATATCGAGGTGAAATGGCTGTTTTCGGACCAGCTGCAGGAAGGGGATGTGCAGCTTCTCTTCGTGCAGGACGGGTATTATTACATGAAGCTTGGAGGGCTTCAGGAAACGTTTGAAAAGTTACTGGAGGAAAAGCCAGAGCTGGCGTCCAACCTTGTGATGATTACCGTGAGTCCGGGTTCTCCATCACAGCGGCGGGAGGTTTACCATCCCAAGGGGGAGCACTTTAACGATTTCACCGAATTCTTTTATGAGGAAGTGCTTCCTGATGTACAGCAAAAGCTCAAAGCCATCAATATGAATGTGGTGAAGATGGGCTTGATGGGCGATTCTCTGGCCGGGGTTATTTCGTTATACCTTGCCATGAGAAAACCTGAACGCTGGTCACACCTTCTGTTGCAGTCTTCAGCATTTAATGAAGAAATGGCAGAGGAAGCACACCGGCAGATCGGGCAGCCGGACTGGAAAATCTATCAGGTCGTCGGTGAGCGGGAAAACAACTTCAAGTCACCGGTCACGGGAGAGATTGCCCATATCTATGACGGAAATCAGCGCATGATGGAGGTTTTTGAAGAGAAGGAGCTTTCCCTCGATTATCATGTCGAGGATGAGGAACACAGGTGGGTTTTCTGGAAGGAGGACCTTCCGAGGGCACTGTGTTTCTTTTTAAAAAGTTAAATTTCTAAGCCAGGTATCGTATGAAGCGGTGCCTGGCTTTTTTTATGAATTATGGACGGATTTATGTCGTTTTTTTACAGGATGGCGCATTATATCATGAAAGTATGGAAGGAATATTATCTCTAATTTAAAACTAAAAATGAGGTGAAACCATGAACACCATGCAGGAACTGGAAGAAGTGATGACAAAGCCGTCAGAGCGGCTGATTGAAGATATCAAGCAGATTAATGGAGATATTATGATTTTAGGAATCGGAGGGAAGATGGGGCCGTCGATGGCGAAGCTTGCCAAACGGGCCATTGACGCAGGAAATCTATCAAAGCGCTTGATCGGTGTCTCGCGCTTTTCCTCGGGAACGCTTCGAACCGAACTGGAGGAGGCGGGAATTGAAACCATCAGTGCAGATCTGTTGAGAGAAGAGGATTTGCAAAGGCTGCCTGACGCGGAGAACATGATTTACATGGCAGGCCATAAATTCGGCACAACCGGCAATGAACAGTACACGTGGGCGATGAATACGTATTTGCCCGGCCGTGTGGCGGAGCGGTTTCCCAATGCACGTCATGTGGTATTTTCCACTGGAAATGTATATCCCCTTGTTCCCTTGGCGCAGGGAGGGTGCGATGAAACACATCCGGTCCATCCTGTTGGTGAGTACGCGCAGTCCTGTCTTGGCAGAGAACGAATTTACTCCTACTTCTCCCGCAAGAATGGCACACCGGTTACGTTGTTTCGGCTGAACTATGCCATTGATATGAAATACGGAGTTCTATTGGAAATTGCCAAACAGGTGTATCAAGAAAAGCCGGTCGATGTGAGGATGGGTCATGTGAACGTGATTTGGCAGGGAGACGCTAACGAATATGCGCTTCGTTCATTGCTTCTGAGTGAAAGCCCACCTGCTGTGCTGAACATTACGGGTCCTGAAACGGTGTCCATCCGCTGGCTGGCACAGCAATTTGCAGCACGGTTCAACAAGCCGGTCACCTTTGTCGGAGAAGAGCAGCCAACAGCTCTGCTAAATAATTCTTCCAAGGCGCATCACTTATTTGGATATCCTTCTGTGTCTTTAAATACTATGATCGCCTGGACCGCCGATTGGATAAAGGGGGACGGTCAGACAATTGATAAACCAACCCATTTTCAGGAAAGGCAGGGAGCATTTTAATATGCTGGAGCCAAAGGTTATGAAGCTTTTATTGGACGGAACGGTCATTCCAGCCCATCCCTTGGCCCTGAATCGGAACCGTCAGCTTGATGAAACGAGCCAGAGGAGACTTACAAACTATTATATGGATTCCGGTGCAGGTGGAATAGCGGTTGGTGTTCATACGACCCAATTTGAAATCAGGGATCCAATGTTTAATCTCTATGAAAAAGTGCTGCGGCTTGCGGCCGAAGAAGTAGATAAAAGAGAACTGCAGCACCCGTTTATCAAAGTGGCCGGAATTTGCGGTAGCACCGAACAGGCCGAGAGAGAGGCGTTCATTGCAAGATCTATGGGCTATGATCTCGGTCTGCTTAGCCCTGGCGGACTGAATGACTTAACGGAGGCTGAGATGCTCGAGAGGACAAGTAGGGTTTCAGAGATTCTGCCGGTGTTTGGCTTTTATCTTCAGCCCTCTGTTGGAGGCCGCGTCTTCTCATACGACTTTTGGCGGGCGTTCGCCGACATTCCCAATGTACATGCGATCAAGATGGCACCGTTCAACCGATATCAGACGCTGGATGTGATCCGGGCGGTCTGCCATTCTGAGAGGCGGGATGAGATCGCTCTTTACACAGGAAACGATGATAATATCGTTCAAGACCTTCTCACTTCCTATGAAATCATTGTGGAGGGACAGACAGTCAGAAAAGAAATTGTAGGCGGCCTGCTTGGACATTGGGCGGTTTGGACGAAAAAGGCGGTCGAACTGCTCGATGAGATCAAGCAGGTGCGTAATAGTGGCAGTATTCCTGCTTCGCTGCTGCAGAAAAGCCTTGAAATTACAGATGCGAATGCCGTTTTCTTTGATGCGGCGAATGGTTTTAAAGGATGTATTGCCGGCATCAATGAAGTGCTTGCCCGCCAGGGACTCCTACAGGGCAATTGGTGTCTGCTTGAAAAAGAGCATTTAAGTCCCGGCCAGTCCGAGGAAATCGACAGGGTGTACAGAGACTATCCCCATTTAAACGATGATGACTTCGTTAAGGCTTGCATGCATTCTTCATAAGGAAAAGGAGGAACCCTTCGTTACGTAAAGGGTTCCTCCTTTGTGTTTGTTACTGCTTATAATTACGCCAGCCACCAAGGTGAGAAATATCATCTGCCGTTTCAGCAGCCACTCCTTCGCAAATAAATCCGGGGACCACGGTTCCATCTTCAAGCTCGACTTTTCCAATGCCAAGCGGTGCGGGAATCAACGAGGAAAAGTAGCCAAGCTCAGAGAGCGGCATATTCCAAAGCTCCAGCTCAATAGAAGCACCGTCCACTCCCGAGCGGATCAAGCCCGGCTTCCTTGGCACAGTATCTAACGAAACCAGCTTGTAAAACGGTGCGGTTCTGGCTTCCCGGACAAATGAAGCGCCATGTTCTTTCATCTGCTTTTCAAGGGCAAAGCCACGCATGTGCAGTCCGCATACCGCCAAAAGAACAGAGGTTTCGTTTGCCGGCTGGGATTTGCCTGTCAGGAACGCTTTAGAAAGACCGGTGATCAAGTGTTCATTTTCAGGACCCGAGAACAAGGTAATGCCAAACGGGAGCTCGCTGCCGGCATCCTTGGCAGGAATGTTCACTGCACACAAATCCAAAAGATTGCAGTGGTTTGTATAAAGGCCCATTTTGCTGTTGGTTTCAATCGGATTTTCTCTTACTTCTTCCCGAGTCCACGTACCACCGGCAGTTGGCATGATGAGCACCGCGTTTTTGAGCTGCTGATGCGCTTTTTGTTTAAAGCTCTGGAGTTTATGCATCGCTTTGAACAAAGAGGCTGCAGTATATTCAGGTTTTGCTCCTGAACGAAGGACCGTTTCTGTCACAGGAAAAACAGTCTGCTCATGAGCTGTAATAAATTCTCCGAGCGCCGCCCAGCGCTCCGCCACCCATGGTCCGTCATACAGTACAGCTGCCGCCTCGGACAAATAGCTTCCATCAATATATTCAACAGGAAGTCCGAGTTTTTTTACCTCCGTAACGGCAGTTTCCCAGGCTTTTTCGTATTGTTCTGCGAAAGGGCCATAAAATGATAATGGTTCTTTCAGCAAACAAATTTTTTCAGGAAGAGCAGAGGTCCGGCGTTTAACCGAACGTGACCAAGGATCACTTTCATCAAAGCCGCGCACCACTTCATCCACCAGCATCGCATCCTCTATGGAGTGAGCAAAAACGGTGACACAATCCAGACTGGCGCAGGCTGGGACCACCCCTTTTACCGGCCAGGCACCCAGGCTTGGTTTATAACCGATCAGACGGTTCAATCCCGCCGGAACACGGCCGGAGCCGGCAGTGTCTGTGCCGAGTGAAAAGGCAGCCTGGCCCCGGGCCACAGCAACGGCTGAGCCGGAGCTCGATCCGCCGCTGATAAGGTCTGGGTTCAATGCGTTTTTTGCCTCGCCGTACGGGCTTCTTGTTCCAACAAGGCCGGTCGCGAACTGGTCAAGATTGGTTTTTCCGAGCGGGATCGCACCGGCTTCAATGAGACGGTGAATGATCGTGGCGTCTTCATCTGGATGATAGGTGTACTCTGGACATCCCGCCGTAGTGGGAATGCCAGCCAGATCGATGTTATCTTTTAGGGCAAAAGGTATGCCCCAAAGAGGAGAGGTTTCAGGGTCTTTTTCCTTCAATCCGTCCAAAAAGGGCTGGATGCTTTCCTGTGCAGGAGGGGTAATCCAAATGTTGTAGTCCCGGTCGGCTTCTGCCCGGGAAATAATTTCGCTGACAAGCGCTTCAGGCGTCAGTAAGCCCGACCGGTACTTCTCTCTTAAATCAAGAATGGATAACGTTTTTGGAAGATTCATGGTTTTCATGAGCGGTACCTGCCTTTTCTTTTGATAGAGACACAATGAGCTGGCCGGCATGGACTTCATCCCCCGGCGAAACATCAACGGATCGAACGGTTCCGTCAAACGGCGAAACTTGAGGAAATTCCATTTTCATACTTTCTTCGATAATGAGCACGTCGCCTTTTCTGACAGAATCACCCGGTGCGACAAGAACTTTCCATATGCTGCCCGGCAGTGTGCAGCGAACGGCTTCCGCGCCTTCCGGAAGCACTTCTTCCGTCATTTCGGCCGCTTCGTGAACGGACACGTATTCTGCAAGATTTTGAGCTTTCCAGCTTTCGCGCTCCGCCCGGAAAGCAGCCTGCTGTGTCTCGCGGAACTCCTGGGCACTTTCCTCAATCGATTCCAAAAAGCTGAGGTAATCGCTCAGTTTAAACGTCGTTTCTGTCACATCCACTTGGAATCTGCCTCGCAAAAATTCCTCGCGCATGTCTGTCAGTTCCTCTGTACTCACCGGATAAAACTGAATCTGATCAAAGAAACGAAGCAGCCATGGCCTGTCTTTTTGGAAGTTTTCCGTATCTCTTTTACCGTTCCAAACCTGTACGGTCCGGCCGACAAACTGATAGCCGCCAGGGCCTTCCATTCCATAGATACACATATACGATCCGCCGATTCCTACTGCGTTTTCCGGTGTCCAGGTCCGTGCTGGATTGTATTTGGTGGTGACCAGCCGGTGGCGAGGGTCAACCGGGGTGGCAACCGGAGCTCCGAGATAAACATCACCCAATCCAAGTACAAGATAATTAGCGTTAAAAACAATCTCTTTCACGTCGTCAATATCATTTAGCCCGTTTACCCGCCGGATAAACTCCAGGTTGCTCGGGCACCATGGTGCATCGGGCCGGACATTTTTCTGGTAGCGGTCGATGGCCAGCTGTGTGGCCGGGTCATCCCAGGAGAGGGGAAGACGCACGATTCGTGAAGGCACTTCAATTTCCTCAAGAGGAGGAAGCTGCTCATTTATCGCCGCGATTTCCTTGGCAAGCAAGGAGACGGTCATTCGCGATGCATCAATATGTACCTGCAGCGACCGGATGCCTGGTGTCAGATCCAGCACCGGCAGATCACTGCGTTTACCGATGGCTTCCATCAACGCATGAACCTTAAATCGGAGGACAAGATCCAACTCCATTTCGCCGTATTCCACCAGCACGTTCTCATCTCCTGCCGCCCGGATGGTAAAAGGAATCCGTCCTTTCTCCTGATGAGCGAGAACCGGATAATTCTGTGAAAGACGTTCTGCAATAGTTGGCAATCCGGGAAGTTCAGCAGCTCCGGACGGATCAGCAATCCTGACTAGGAAATCCTCCTGTGACGCACGCAGCTGTTCCGCCTCTTCCAATGTCAGGAGCTGAAATTGTACCGTGTCACCGGCATGAAGCTGACCAATCTTCCAAAACTCTGCAGAAGCCGTTGTTACGGGGCAAACAAATCCCCCCAGGCTTGGGCCATCGGGACCGAGGAGGATTGGCATGTCACCGGTCAAATCCAGTGTGCCGACTGCATAGGCATTGTCGTGAATGTTGGAAGGATGCAGACCGGCCTCACCTCCGTCTTCACGTGTCCAGAGCGGCGCAGGTCCGATCAGCCGCACACCGGTGCGCGAGCTGTTAAAATGAACCTCCCATTTCGTTTCCGTCAGCTGCTGTAAGTAGTCAGGCTGTAAAAATTCCTCCGTGCAATGGGGACCGGGAATGACACCAATCGTCCATTCATTTGTGAGCCGAGGGCTTTTTTCGGCAGGCAGCCATGTAACAGATGGCGCACCACCTTCATTCAGCCGAAGCACGTCACCTGTTCTGAGCGCACGGCCGCCGTGACCGCCAAAGCCTCCCAGTGTAAAGGTGGACGCACTGCCAAGGTGGAGAGGCATATCCAATCCGCCGGCCACGAGAAGATACGAACGCATGCCTTTCACTGCTTCCCCCAGCATAAGCACTTGTCCGCGTCGAGCCTTGATAACGCGGTACATGGGGATGTCCTTACCATCCAATTTTGGCTGCATATCCGCCCCGGTCAGGCAAAAGACAGTCTCCGAACGAAAAGAATACGAACCGCCGCGCAGCGTAAATTCCAAACCAGCAGCGTTATCCTGATTACCGAGGAGTTGGTTGCCGATGCGGAAGGCGAAAGGATCCATCGGACCGCACGGCGGAACGCCGACATCCCAGTGCCCGGTGCGGCCTGGCCAATCCTGGACGGTCGTCTGGATACCGCCGTCGATGACTTCGATCGCCTGTTCCGCAGGAGAGAAGTTCTTCAGCATTTGTGTATACACTTTGCCCGACCGGCAGTCTTCGTCCTCCAGTAAAGCGCCGATATACTGAAGGTTGGTTGTGACCCCATAAAAGCGTGTGTCCGCAAGCGCATCAGCGAGCCGGTCGAGTGCTTCATCACGGGTGTCGGCATGAACGATAATCTTGGCCAGCATCGGATCATATAGAGGGGTAACCACCAGTCCGTCTCGGATCCATGTCTCCACACGCGCCTGGTCTGAAAAGTAGACCCCATCAAGTTTTCCGCCGCTTGGCCGGAAATCCTGCTGGCAGTCCTCGGCATAAATTCGTGCCTGAATACTGTGTCCTTTTGGCGAATCATACAGCGAATGAAGACCTTTTAGTTCATTAGCGGCTTCACAAACCATCCATTCCACCAGATCAATCTTCAGCACTTCTTCGGTCACGCCATGCTCGACCTGCAGGCGGGTATTCACTTCAAGGAAATAAAATTGCTCCGTCTTTGGATCGTATAAAAATTCAACGGTTCCGGCACTGCGGTACCCGACATCCTCCGCCAAACGTTTGGCCGCTCCGTGCATTTCCTCACGAACCGAAGGAGCCAAACATGGGGCAGGGCTTTCTTCTACAATTTTTTGATTACGGCGCTGGATGGAACAGTCCCGTTCTCCGAGTGCCGCAACCTCACCAAAAGCATTACCGAAAATCTGCACTTCCACGTGCCTGGCTTTTTGAATGTACTTTTCCAGAAAGACTCCGCCATTGCTGAAGTTGGTCTGGGCTAGACGGCCCACCGAGTCAAAGGCGTCCGTTAATGCCTGATTGTCAGCACACACCCGCATGCCGATTCCGCCCCCGCCGGCTGTGCTCTTGAGCATGACTGGATACCCGATTTTTTCTGCTTCTGCGACCGCTTTCTCCAGGCTGGTGATCAGCGATGTGCCGGGCAGAAGAGGAACACCCGCTTTTTCAGCGAGAGCACGAGCAGAGTGCTTGAGGCCGAATTGTTCAATTTGCTCGGGAGATGGCCCGATAAACGCAATGCCCTTTTCCTCGCAGGCTCGTGCAAATGCGGCATTTTCACTTAAAAACCCATAGCCCGGATGGATGGCTTCCGCTCCGGTATCTTGTGCGATTTTAAGAATAAGCTCGGCATTCAGGTAGCTGTCTTTCGCCGGGCCTTCGCCAATCAGAACGGCTTCATCTGCAAGATCCACATGCAGGCTGTCCTGATCTGCTTTTGTATACACGGCGACCGATGAAATTCCCATCTTTCGCAGAGTCCGTTCAATCCGGACGGCGATGGCTCCTCGGTTGGCAATCAATACTTTTTTAAACATGGTGTATTCCTCCCTCTCTCAAGTCAGTTATCCCAGATTAACAGCCGGATCGGTGTCGGGTTGTAGCCATTGCATGGATTGTTTAATTGCGGGCAGTTGCTGATGAGCACTAGCGTGCGGCTGACCGCCTGCATCTCCACATACTTGCCCGGCGCTGAAACGCCGTCCTCAAACGTCAGTCCGCCGTCAGGAGTTAGTGGAACATTCATAAAAAAGTTCACATTTGGCGCAAGGTCGCGTTTATTGAACACATTGCCATATTGGGAAAGCTGCAGCATAAAGGTGTCCCGGCAATTGTGCATAGGAAGCGTGTCGTGTGAATAGCGGACGGTGTTGCTCTGGGCCGAACAGGCTCCGCCAAGTGTATCGTGGCGTCCGCATGTATCGGCAACGATTTGTACCAGTTCTTTCCCGGATTCAGCAACAAGGACAGAGCCTGTTGTCAGGTAAACATTTCCTTGACGCTGGATCGTATTTACTGCGCTATAGTGGTCAGACGGATGATCTGCATCATAAAAAACGGTGTCCGCCGCCTGGTTTCCTTCCAAATCGACAATTCTCAAAACCTGTCCAGGTTCAAGCGTGTATGTCCAGCCTTCACCGGCAGGAAGGGTTACATCATATAGGGCATTCTCCGCTTTTCGTTCGCTTGCAGCATATTGCAATACAGCCATTACGCAATTCCTCCTTTTGTAAGCTTTTCATCCTTCCATGTGTTTTCAAAGGCACGGCGGTTTTCCGGACAATGATTCACGCATAGATCGTCCTCGGCAACAGGCGCCGCGTCCGTCACCAGAAGTTCAATCGGCACTGAAGGATAGCTGCTGGAGGAATCGAGTGGATTCGGTGTGTTGGAAACCATCAAAATGACATCCATCTCTGTTCTAAGAGTAATGACATCCCCTTTTTTAGAGTGGCCGTGAACAAAATGCAGTTCACCATCCTCGTTGCAGAATACTTTGGAAAATAAGTTGACGACAGGGACCAGATCCCTTACAGTCATGCCTTGGCGGAACAGCTCCACCTTGAAATTTTCATCTCCGCTTCGGTACCAGTCATTTCTTTTCTTTTGATAGGAGGTCTTACCAAACCGCTCATCTACGGTTTTTCGGGTAACGTATCCTGAAAGAGGATCATGCCAGCCAAGGGAATCTTCTGTAATACTGGCCATCACACGCCCGTTATCGCTCATCAGGACATGTCCGGCGGTTAAATGGGAAGTATGCTGGGCTTTCAGGGTATCCGGCATGTTATAACGTTCTGCCGTGTTACTGGCGTTATATAAAAGCAAGGAAACATTCGCACCATCACCAAGGGCGGTAAACGTGATTTGTTTTCCGCGCTGGATCGTCACCGACCACTTTCCTCCGGCAGGGATTACATAGGAATCAGTTTGCATCATGAACAGCTCCTTTTTAGAAATAAAAAAAGACAAAAGCCTGGGAGAATTGGTGGTCATCTCCCAGGCTTTTATCCTTCCGTGTATACAGCGGCTGCTGTACGCTCTCTCTCGGACCAGACTTTAAAGTGACGCTTTAAACGGAACCCTAGACAGCTTTTTTGTTTCCGGCAATCTTGCGGAAACGTCTATTGGTTTGTGAATACAGTATAACGTTCAAAAAAGTCCGAAAACAATAAACGTGTTAGATTTTCTTACATACTTTTTCTTGCCGCGAAGGCTCCTTCGTTTTTTGAACTTTCCGGCTGCCCTTTTTTTGCCTTGCTCCACTCATTTTTCGCAAAGAGGTAGATGAAGCCGAGGATGACCCAGGCAATTCCGACACCCAATGTAAAGGGGTTAAGCAGGGTAAGCAGCCAGCCGATAAAGCCGGCTCCTGTTAACGGGAAGATTAAATACAGGAAGGTTTCCTTCGGTGAACGTTTTTTCAGCTTAATGTAATAGTGGAAAATCACCGATAAATTAACAAAGGTGAAGGCCGTTAACGCCCCAAAGCTGACAAACATGACGGCGCTGTCCAAATTAATAAACAGGGCGGCCATTGAAATCACGCCAACTACGAGAATGGTAGTTACCGGTGTTTGATACTTCGGATGCAACGAAGTAAACCATGTTTTCGGCAGAATTGATTCCTGGCCAAGTGCGTACAGAAAGCGGCTGACACTTGTGACAGACGAAATGCCCTGCGTAAAGGTTGCGACAATAAGAACGGTGATGAAAAAAGCGCTGAGCAGATTTCCGCCGACAAGTTTTACAAGATGGTAGGCGGCATTGTCCGGGTTGGCAAAGGTGAAGTGGGGGTAGGCGATTTCGCTCAGATAAGAGATTGCGATATACATAGAAGCAGCGATCAAAACGATGAGAAAGATAGCTTTAGGGACCGTCTTCCTGGCATCGATCGTTTCTTCCGACATGGTGGTAACCGCATCAAATCCAAGAAAGCAAAAGCAGATGAGGGCGGCGCCGGAAAAGACAGCACCAAAGGAAACCTCCGGGCCAAAGAACGGAGCGAGCGAGAAAACAGCAGGGGAACCCGTACCACCCGTCAGAAGATCCTTGCCGATCAGCACACAAAAAACAAGAATAAAGCCGATCTGGACCATTACAGATATTCCGCTGATGCGGGCTACGGATTTAATTCCGATGATATTCACCAGAACGAGCACAACATTCATCAGAATAATCCAGACGGCGGTTGGAATGGACGGAAATTCGGTATGCATAAAAATCCCAAAGGTGAGAATCGCAATAATCGGAGAAAAAATATAATCCATCAGCAGGGCCCATCCCACAAGAAATCCGGCATGCGGATGAATGGACTTTTTCGTGTAGGTGTACGCAGAACCAGAAATCGGATAGGCCTTGACCATCCGGCTGTAGCTGTAGGCCGTGAAGAAAATGGCGACAAATGCCGTTACATAAGCAGCAGCCAGCAAGCCGTGCGCAGCCTGATAGGCTACACCATAAACCGTAAAAAAGATCATTGGAGTCATCCAGGCCAGTCCCATAAAAACAACCTGATGCAATTTCAGCGATTTTGCCAACGTTGGTTTTCCGTTCATGTTATGCTCCCTCATTTCCATTTTGGTTAAAAAAAACAAAAAACCCGGGAGCACTTTTAAAAAAGTCTCCCGGGCTTTTATCCCTCCGTGTATACAGCAGATGCTGTACGCCCTCTCTCGGTCCAGACGTTTTTATAAAAACCGGAACCCTAGAGGGCAAATTTTGTTCTTACGTTAAATGAAGAACCCTATACATGTTACTCCGAACTATACGGGGAACACGGACGGACTTCAACGAACATGTGAGATTATATAACACGAAATTTTCAGAAAATGATCATCCTCCTTTTGACACGTGCCGAAAATAGGTCACTCAGTAGCCCTGCAAAAGGAACGCAAGACAAAAGATTCATTTTCCTCCAAATGGAACGTAATAAATTGACTGAATTTACAGACTTCTACTAATATAGTCAAAAAGCGAGGGAGGTTTTATGATTGGGAAAACGTGAAAAATCCAGGCTTTCTAGGACGAAGTACATGGCAGGCAGTATGGCGCTTGCCCTTCTGGCATCCGGTGCCTTGCCATTTACTCAGACCAGCGCTGAAACGAAGCAACAGGATCTGACAGGATTTGCAAAAGGTACGTACGAAAAGCAGCTGCAGTTCGAGGAAAAGCTCAAGAATGGAATCAAGGAAAATAAGATCAAAACGTACAGCAGAGCCCTCAGTAAGCGTCCGGCACTTGTCGGAACAAAAGGCAATGATGCCGGTGTCAAATATGCGCTTAACCAATTACGGAAAGCAGGCTTAGACCCGAAAGTTCAGACCTACGATGTTTACCTCTCCCACCCCAACAGCGTTTCCGTCACCCAGACCGCACCATTTGAACGAAAACTGAACGTCATGGAAAATTTGAAAAAGAACACCCCGTTTAAAAACGAAGTCGTCGAGGGCTACAATGCGTACTCTCCTTCAGGAAATGTGGAAGGGGAGCTGGTGTATGCCAACTATGGAACGCCAGAAGACTTTGAAACATTGAAAATGCAGGGCGTGTCTGTGAAAGACAAGATTGTTATTGTCCGTTATGGTAAAAACTTTCGCGGTGTAAAACCCGACCTCGCCTCACAGAACGGCGCAAAAGGGGTGCTGATTTACTCTGACCCGAAAGACGATGGCTATGTAAAAGGCCCGGTATATCCTGATGGTCCATGGCGTCCGAGCGATGCCATCCAGCGGGGCAGCATTCTCTACATTTATAATTATCCCGGTGATCCGCTGACACCAGGCAAAGCCTCAGTTGCCGGAGTCAAGCGGATCAAAGCCAAAAACGCGGATTCACTCCCAAGAATACCAACCACACCGATCTCTTACGGTGAGGCAAAAGGATTGCTTCAGGCAATGGGAGGAAAGGAAGCGCCGAAAGATTGGCAGGGTGGCCTTCCGTTTAAATACCATCTTGGCAGCGCAGCCTCCAAAGCCCGCATCAACCTGGATATCGAGTATGAAACAAAACCGATTAACGACATCACGGTAACGTTTAAAGGAGCCAAGTATCCGAATGAAAAAATCGTGATTGGCGGCCACAGAGACACATGGACGTATGGAGCGAGCGATAACATCTCCAGCTGGGCGACGATCATGGAAACCGCACGTTCGCTTGGAAAGCTCTATGAACAAGGGTGGCGCCCTGACCGCACCATCGTATTGGCCGGCTGGGATGGTGAAGAGTACGGCCTGCTCGGTTCTACGGAATATGCGGAGCAGCATCAAAAGGACTTGATCAAAAACGCGGTTGCCTACATCAACATGGATGGCATTGCCGGACAGTTCTTTGGTGCCGGAGCCGTTCCATCGCTGAATGACCTCATTTATGATGTCGCGAAAAATGTGACCGAGCCTCGCTCCGGTTTGTCCGTTTACGACGATATGCTTGTTCGCAATAATGGAGAAGAACAGGAGATTGACAAGTTGGGCAGCGGATCCGACTACACGGCCTTCCTTCAGCATCTTGGTGTTCCTTCTGCTGATATCGGTTTTGGTGTGGCCGGCGGTTTGTATCACAGCGCATATGACAATACCGATTCTGTGGAACGGCTGTTTGACCCTGGCTATAAACACCAGGCAGCAGCTGGCCGCTTTACCGGTCTCATGGCGCTTCGCCTTGCCAATTCACAAGTGCTTCCGTTACAGTACTCCGAGTATGCTCAATCCGTACAAAAACTTTTGGCAGACGTGGAGAAGGATGGAACACTTGGCGTCGATATGAGCCATGTAAAAGCGAAGGCACAAGCATGGGAAGAAGCATCCAAGAACCTGGAAACGTACAGCCAGGACTTGCTTGCCGGGGATAAAGTGAAACCAAAGCAGCTTAAGCAGCTGAATAAAGCCCTTATCCAGCAGGAGCGAGACCTGATCAATCCGCAGGGGCTTGCCTCCAGAAGCTGGTTCAAGCACCAGATTTACGCACCGGGTCTTACAACGGGCTATGCAGCACAGCCATTGCCTGCATTGGTGGAAGCCCAGGAGGCTAATGATCCCGCTGCCTTCGCAAAAACTGTCAAACAGCTCGAAAAAGCTCTGACAAAAGCAACCTGGACAGCGGAAGAAGCGGTCGAATAAGTGAAATAAACAAGGTATTCATCGCGAATACCTTGTTTATTTTATGTAAACACTAAGGGTTCTCATGGGCTTAGGAATGATGCCGTGTGGTAAAATCAAAGAAATAGGATAGAAGAAAGGGGAATTATTCATGACAAAGTATGCAGGATATATCGGAACCTATACAAAAGGCGACAGTGAAGGAATTTATTCATTTACCCTGGATACGGAAGCACAGGAAATTATAGATATCAAGGTAGCCGCACAGCTCGGGAACCCTACATATTTAACCATTTCAGAGGACAACAAGTACTTGTATGCCGTAAGAAAAGACGGGGACATGGGCGGAGTGGCAGCCTATGAAATTACCAATGAATCCAGAGGGCTTTCTCACTTGCGCAGCCAGCTGACAGAAGGAGCATCTCCTTGCCATGTCAGTGTGGACCGTGAAAACCGCAATGTGCTGACCGCGAATTATCATAAAGGAACGGTTGAGCGGTTTGCGGTAGATGATGCAGAAGGCGGTGTGCGCCAGGCTTCATCTGTCATCCACCATGAAGGCTCGGGACCGGATGAAAGACAGGAAAAACCGCATACCCACTATGCCGGCTTTACCCCTGATGAAAGGTTTGTAGCGGTGGTCGATCTTGGCATCGACAAGCTGATCACATATCAACTGAAAAATGGCGAGCTTGAGGAAGTAAACAGTTTGTCAATCAAACCGGGAAGCGGTCCCCGCCACCTGGAGTTCCATCCCAACGGAAAAATGGCATACCTGATGACCGAGTTCAGTTCGGAAGTAATCGTGCTTTCCTACAATGCAGAGAATGGCAGCTTTTCCGTGTTACAGAGCATTTCTACGATCCCGGAAAGCTTTACGGAAAACAACCAGGGAAGTGCGATCCATGTGAGCAAAGACGGCCATTTCGTGTATGCTGGGAACCGCGGACATAACAGCATCGCCGTGTTCAATGCCGATTCAGATTCAGGAAAACTGACGTTTGTTGAACATACCTCTACAGAAGGCAACTGGCCGCGTGACTTTGAAATCGATCCATCCCAAAAATTTATTGTCGCGTCCAATCAGGAGTCCGGCAATCTCGTTCTTTTTTCAAGAGATGAAAGCACCGGCAAATTGACCTTGATCCAATCCGACGTGGCTGTACCTTATCCGGTTTGCGTAAAGTTCTTGCATGTGAAATAAGCAGCCCAGGAGCTGAGCGCGATGAATGTACCTGAAGAACTCCTTGCCGTATGGCGGAGATTTGATGATTTTCCAATGGAAAACCTGACCAAAGCGTGGTGTACCCAACATATGGACAGGCAAAAGCAGCGGGAAGTATCACTCATGAAAGAGCATCATGAGCAGTATGGCATGACCGGGAACTGCTTTGATCTAGCGCTGTGGCTGCTCCATGATCTGAAGGAAGCGGGAATTAAGGCTTACGGAATCGGACGCGGATTAATGACAGATGCGGCTCATGTGGCAGTGATTGCCCTGGATGAAGAGGGCCGCCGCTATCTCTGTGACCTCGGCGATCAGTGGCTCTCCCCCATCCCGTTGGATGCGGAGAGTCCTGATGAGAAGTGGCACAGAGGGTTTTTCCCGGCTGCAGAAATCAGAACGTTTTTAATAAGCGGTAATGAGATTGAAGTACACTACCTGCGGCCAAACGGCAAAGTATCGAAACAGGTATTTGACACCGGCCCGATTGATGAGGACGTTTTATGGGAAGCTGCCGATTACTCGCAAAAGCATATCAAATCATTCCCGCACGTGGAATGCCGGGTGATCCGCCACGGCAAAAGCGCCCATTGGGAGATGAACGACTGGCAAAGCTTTTTTCGCACCGATGACGGAATCATCCTGGAGTCGCCGGCAGGATTGCTTGAAGAATGGGCCAGCAGGATTGTGGAAAAGACCGGCATTCACAGGAACGTAGTGGAAGAAGCGCTCAGGATTTATGAAAAAATCGGATAACGAGTAAAAAAACAGCTGAAGAGCTGTTTTTTTGCTGTATCTGGGGCAATTAAGCGGGGTTGACAGCGATAGAGGCTCTCATTATGGTAAACTAGCGTCCCACTTCCTCCACCCACCAACCAAAAAAACCAGGAGCGCCAATCAGGTGCTCCTGGTTTTTTCTAATTTATTATTCCGGCCTTTTGGTTGTCTGCAAGGCAATATAGAACAGCACCGCAAAAAGGATGGTGATCAATGCCGAGTGAGACAGAGTGGCAAAGATATTCAGGCGGCTCAATACGACAGCCACACCGCTTACTCCTTGCAAGAGGGTCAAAATCAATGCGAGAAGGGAAGCGTTAAAGATATCGGGCCGGCCGTGTTTCAAATGCCGGATGGAATAGATAAAGAGTCCGAGCACAAGCGCGAGCAAGACAACAGCGGCGACCCGGTGAAGATAATGGATACCAGGTAGTCCCGCAAACGGCAAGAAGTTGCCGGGATAGCAGCCGGGAAAATCGGTACAGGCGAGACTTGCTTTGACATGCCGCAAATACGCTCCCGAATAGATATCCAGATACGCATAAGCTACGGTCACCCAGGCGAACCACTTAAAGCGCTTGGATACCGATTGTTTGATCAGCAAATGCGAGCGGTCCTTTTGGACAACAAACACACTCAAAAGAACAACGCCTGTAAAGGCCAGAAGCGAAAATCCAAAATGAAGAGCGAGTACTTCTGCTGATTGCGGCCAAAGTACCGCAGCTGCTCCAATTAGCGATTCAACGACAATAAAGCTGATACCAAGAATGGCAAGACCCTTTACTTCGCGATTGCCGCGGTAACGGCGCCACGCCCAGATCGAAAAGATAATAACAACAATTCCTGCAAACCCGGTAATCAAACGATGCGTATATTCAATCATCGTGGCTACGGTATATTCAGGAATAAATTTACCATTACATAACGGCCAGTCACTGCCGCAACCCATTCCGGAGTCGGTGTCCGTGACAAGAGTACCGGCGATCATTAATAAAAACATGATAACACTTGTAAAGACGGCCATTGTTTTAAAGGCTTTATCCATGGAGAAAAGCTCCTTTAGTAATATATACTCACACTTGACATCATGGGGTATAAGGAGCCTGTAGTCAACTGAGACGAAACAAATGACAAACATTTGTCAATAAAAGAAAAACATTTCGTGAACAAAGAAGAAGCTTAAAAAAAATGCAGCCCGATTATACCCATTTAACAGCAATAATCGTTGTACCTATCCCAAGACCTGAGTCGATCACAAACTCATCCATCAGGCGCTTCACACCGGGAAGTCCCATACCGAGCCCGCCAGATGTGGAATAGCCGTCTTCAAGAACTTTACGGACAGACTGAATCCCCGGCCCCTGGTCGGTTGCGGTGAGCTTAATCCCGATTTTGTTTTCATCCAAATAGGTTTCAAAACTTATCGTTCCCTTACCTGCATACAAATATATATTTCTGGCCAGTTCTGAAACCGCAGTAGAAATCCGGACCTGGTTTATCGAAGAGAAATGTAAGGTTTGTGCCAGTTGTTTTACTTGCTTCCGCGCAGCCACGATATCCTTTTCAGTATGTATATCGACGATGATAGCTGTTTTAAGCATGGCAAACACCTTTTTTTTCGAAAGCTGATGTTTCAATGATGCAGGTATAAAACAAGCGATCAACCCCTTATGTAAAACATTTATTACTAAAAAAAGCCAAAAAGAAGGCAACCTTTGCCTTTCTTTTTGGCTCACATCTAGTTCCATGCCTAGCTTGTTGCTGCCTGTTATGCAATTGGTTCCAATATAAATAGTGCACTGCTTGAATCCCGGCCGAAATTCCAATCGATCAATATATCGAGGACTTTTGCGTTCAGCAGTTTTTCCAGCTGTGGCAGGCGGGTGCCGAATAACCTTTTTTCCAAACTCCTCTTAGCGATTCTTAGCATTTCATGTCCACCATGAGCGATAATTTCTTTTTCAATATTGACTAGAATGTTATCCCTTATGACCACCAAAGTCCGGGGATTAACCAAGTAGGAGTTTACAAGACCCGGAACCTTCTCCGCAGCCAGACTAATCCGTTCAATCTCTTTGTGAAACGCCGTCTGATTGTCAAAAGAATGGGCGCTTACCGCAGGATCAAACACCTTGCTGACGGCTACAAACATACCGGTTTTCGTTGTTAGATTCCAGTCATAATAAAAGTCCAGAATGTCAATTTCGACTTTGGATTCCAAATAGCCCACGATTTCTGCGCTTAGCGAATCCATTAGCCGATCTCTTATTTTTTCTACGAGCTCGGCTTGTTCCGAATGAAGCAGAGAGCGCTCTGTTGGTGAAAGAAAGTTTGTAAAGTAGACAGTAATAAACGGGTCGGCCACAGTCACAAACACAGTACCAGGACCTCTTCCAAAATGGTTTCTGAGTATACGGCCAATATAACTACTGAGTTCTTTTTCAACATTCGCTTGCTCCATAGATGTCTCCACCTGATTCTTTAATGTGACTTAATCTTAACTATTTTTACAAACGGACATCTTCGGAATTCATCTCTATTATAGTATTCGTCTGGAATATGAATTTCCCTTCCTTTCCTGGGCAAAACTTTTAATTTGTTAAAGAAAAACGTTTGATAACCAACGGCCTTCACATCAATCAAGTTTGTCCCATTTCCTTGGTCTGTTCATACGTTTTGACCTTTTTCATCATTCTTTTTTCGTAGCGCACGATTTGATTTTCGTAAATGACCGAACTTAACAGCAGGATATCGTCGCTGATTTTCTTTTTGAAAAATTCTTTATTACATGTCTTGTAATCATGAAGCAATCGACGAAGCTCTTTCATAAACATCGAAATCTCGTGTTTGTCAGCCATATCGACAAAACTCCTTTTAGTGAACTTACAAGGGGTGCAGTTAGATAAAATCTCTCTCCACTAATGTACCCGTTTGTAGAGTATTTTTATCTTTTCAGCAAAAAAAGAGCCGAAAAGAAAAGGGTAACCCTTTACTTTCCGGCTCATGACTGGCACAGTGTGTCCAATTCATTACTGCCGCACTAACTTTTTGGTTTTAAGATAAGTGTAATAATGCTGTTATCCTTCTCAAAATCCCAATCGACAAAGATATCAAGGATCTCCGCATTCAAAACCTCATCATGGTCATCATTCTGAAGCATAAGGCCTTTTTCCAAAGGGCGTTTGGAGATGCGCAATGTATCGTCAAAACCCAATGAAATCAGCTGCCGCTCGATTGCCACCAAAATTCCTTCCCGTACCACGACAAGTGTTCGGGGGCTTAATTTATATGAAGTAATTCGTTCTGGTTCCTTTTGGGCGAGCTTGCTCATTTTTATAATCCGGTCATGAAGCTCCTGTTTTCCCTCATAGGGTTCGCCTTCCGTTAAGTCTGCTTGAAGGTCATCGAGGCATACCCCTACGAAAATGCCAGATTGATGCTCAAGGTTCCAATCATAATACAAATGCTGTATTTCGATGTCTGTAACACCTTTTATTTGTCCTGTAATCTCAGGTTCAAGTGATTTCATTAAAAGTTCTCTGGTTGTCATTACCCGCATTTCTTCATTCTGATTAAGCAATACTTGTTCCATCGGCGAGATAAAGCCACTGACATAAACGACTACGTAAGGTTCGTAAATCGTCACGTGGATCGCTTCCGGCCCTTTGCCGAAATTATCTCTCAATAGCTTTCCGAGATTGTTCGCCAGCTTGGATTGCTGTGCTTTTACTTCCATACATATTCATCCTTTTTGAGAAAGAAGCATCATATCTTCCTTCCATTTTTTATTTTAGCACCTTTATGGAAAAAATCAAATAACTCACAGAAAGAGTGTGTATTCTCTTTTATCCGTTTTTTTCTCCCATAAAACGTTTTAATTTGTCGAAAAAATGTCCACTTAGAAAGTAGAACTCAGGCAAAAATTGAATTAAAATAAAGGAGTATATAAAGATACTCCTGTTTAGGAGTGCTGTAAATAACTGTCTAAGACGATGGAGGGACGACATGATTGAACAATTAAAAAAGCTTGGCATGACAGAGCTGGAATCAAGGTGCTACATCACCTTGCATGAAGAACCTGACCTTACGGGGTATGAAGTGGCAAAGAGAGTTGCGGTGTCGAGGGCAAATGTATATTCCGCTCTAAGATCACTAACAGAAAAAGGGGCATGCCGTAGTATGGAGGGAGAGACTGTCCGCTATAACGCTGTACCGATCGAGGAACTGGTGCGCCTGTTTCAATCCCAATTTGAACAGACGTCGAAAGCGTTGATCGAGGAACTAAAGACCCCTCCGCGTCCGGCCCCTGCTTTTTACAACTGGAAGGGCAACAAAGGACTGGACCTGGCGATCCAGCGGGTCATCGCAAACACCGAACAGGTGATTGTTGCTGAAATCTGGGCGGAAGATTTGTCGTGGGTTGCAGAAAACTTGCTTGAAGCCGAAATGAGAGGTGTGACGGTAGTGCTTATTTCCATCGGGGAAACTGATATTGCGCTTGAGCATGTCATCGTTCGTCAGCTGGAGGACCAATGGCATACAGATGAACGGAAATTTTCATTGCTGTCTGATTCAAAAACGGCCTTTATTGGAAGCTTTGGGGGTACACTGAAACCGTCATCTGTGGAAACCGACCATCCAGCTGTCATTGAAATGCTGAAAAATAACTTTTACCATGATCTGATTATGCAGCAAATTGAGCACGATTTTGCTTCTGATCTTCATCACCGGTATGGTGAAAATTATACAAAACTATTAAAGTATTATATTCATGAGAAAGGGTGGAAGGTGTAAAGGGTGAAACGCAAAACATACGCCAGTTTGAATTAAGAAATTGATAAAGAGGCTACATTCATGAGGGGGAGAGTTTGTGGAACTCTATATTCTTACCTTTTTCTTCGGTTCAAAAAGATGTGCCAGCGCCATTTGTAAATTGCCAAACTTTATGATTTTTGAAAAATCCAGTCCCAGCTGAATACTCGTCATTGCAATCTCCGGGCGGATACCAGTAATGATGGCTCTGATTCCGACGAGGGAAAGCTGTTCGATTACAGTAAACAATTCCTCTGCGACATTGGAATCCAACGTATATACACCCGATAGATCAATAATTAAATAGGTTAATTTTAGGGAAAGAGCTTTCGTCAACGTTTGCTCCTGAATGACGTTCATCCGTATCGAGTCAATATCACCGATCAGCGGAAGCACACCGATCTTTTCATTGATCGGAATGATGGGAACACCCAGTTGGGCCACAAACAGTCGTTGATTGATCTCTTCCTGGTCTGCATAATGATAATGATCGACAAAGACTTCAATAATAATATCAAAGGCGCAGTTGAGATTAAAGCTCCATGTGCTGATATGGGTGACTTCCACATGGTGATGGATGCGCGCAAACTCTTCAATAAACTGCCAGCAAACTTCACGGCAGCGCTTGAAATTCTGTATGATCTGCAACAAGGAAACACCTTCATTTTCGCGCTCATGCGCCAGCTCCTTTGCCCACTTAAAGGGGTTATATTCGTAGAGAACGCACTCGGCAAGCATGTTGGTGAATTGAATATGCTGCATACGGAGTTTATCTTGAACTTCTTTTGGGGCATCGATGGAATAGCGTGAATGTTGCTGTTCGTCCCGCCCTTTTAGCCATTCATCAGCCATCTGATGAGAATGGTCGAGCAAGTACATATAAAGCTGTTTTTCAATCACCATTAATTCTTCCTCCAATCGAATAGGACTCTTACGTGAAGCATTGCAGTATCCCTTAATGTTGTCCACGTTATTGCATATACTACAGCGATACAGGCAGTGAGGGAAGTAGTGATGCCAGCTTAAATGAGGAAAGAAATCGTTTGTTGACTTATTGATTTCTCCTGTAAAGAAGCCAACTCCTCTTTTTATACTAAAATAGTATTGTGGCTAATAGTCAACAAAGTTTTTAATAAGAAAAATGTGAATTCCCGAGAAATTTTTTTTGGTATTTAAAAATACTCCAACAGGTGAACCTCCCTTCCCAATTGATTGGCTGATAAAATTAATTTTATTACAGTTGACTGCATATAGTGGGGGAAGGTTTTACAGGTTGGAGGTTCAATCATGGGGGAAAGAAGGCTCTTAAAGGAAAGCGAGATGCTTAACACCATTCGGAACGGGCTGCCGCCGGCTGCGAAACCGAAAAAAATTGTGATCGCAGGAGCCGGTATTGCGGGCTTGGTTGCGGGTACGCTCCTGATGGATGCCGGGCACGATGTCAAAATCCTGGAGGCATCACAGCGTGTTGGGGGGAGAATTTACTCTGTCAGAACTCCATTTACGGAGGGTCACCATTTTGAGGCAGGCGCCATGCGGATCCCTGACACCCACAAACTGGTCTTTGAATATATTCACCGCTTCAATCTTCCTTATAACCGCTTTGTGAACCGTTTGCCGGAGGATTTGTTTTATGTGAATGGCCGAAGAGCGAGGTCCGCTGAATACGATCAAAATCCGGAGCTGCTCGGTTTTCCTGTTGCCCCGCACGAACGGGGAAAAACGGCAGAGGATTTGATGCGGTATGCCATTGGGCCGCTTGTTGATTACGTGAACCAAAACCCATCAAAGAACTGGCCGATCGTGATCCAGCTTTATGAAAATTATTCGGTTGATGCCTTTTTGAAGAACAATCCGTTTGGCCGGTCGTTATCAGCGGGAGCTGTGGATAAAATTAAGGTGCTGATTTCTCTTGAAGGTTTTCCAGAGCTTTCTTTTCTAGAAACCTTCCGTGACATCCTGCTCATTTTTATCCGGCCAAATCTGCGGTTTTATGAAATTACAGGTGGGAATGACCAACTGCCCAACGCGTTTGTTCCTCATCTCGGGAATCGGCTGCTTTTTGGAAAACGGCTGACCCGTATTATGAATCATCCGAAAAAGGTAACGCTATATACCGAAAACCCGGCCAGTAGGGCGACGGAAGAATTTGAGGCTGACCGTGCCATCATAACCATACCATTTTCCGTGCTTAACTTTGTTCAGATTGAGCCCGAACGGTCATTATCCTATTCAAAACGAAGAGCCATCAGGGAACTTCATTACGTTCCTTGCACCAAGGTGGGCATTCAATTTAAAAATCGTTTCTGGGAAAGGGAGGGTCTGCATGGCGGTAAAGCGGTAACCGATCTCGCCTCCCGTTTCACCTATTATCCCAGCCATTATCCAGCCGGGACTCAGTCGGGAGTTGTGCTCGGAAGCTATACATGGGAGGATGACTCGAATCTTTGGAGCGCTCTGCCAAGCCGAACACGAGTGGCAGAAACGCTAAAATGTCTCTCTGTATTGCATGGCCCGCAGGTATTTGATCAATACATGACCGGAGCCTCCTTTTCCTGGACCAACAATCCATACGCTGGGGGAGCTTTCACGATGTTTAAACCCTACCAGGAAAAAGAATTCGGAGATGTAGTTTCAATGCCGGAAGGAAGGCTTCACTTTGCCGGAGAGCACGCGACTATGGCCCACGGCTGGATGCAGGGATCGATAGAATCGGCCATCCGCGCCGCCCATGAAGTGCACGAGAGTCAATAGAAGGAAAGAGCTTCGCTGTTTGGTTGTGGGACAGCGTAGCTTTTTTTGTGTCTTCCGGATTTTTATGAAAATGATAGACTAACGTTAGCTTTAAGCAGTTATCCGTCTAGCTATTGAACCTGCCTCTTTAAAAAAGAGCTTCTAAACGAGGCGCCAGGCACATAGTTGTTAATACCATGTCCACCAACTGGATTTGTCTTCCATTGCAATTAAATCGAACTTATCTATAATCTTTGTATAATTGCTGAATGTCCTGCCGGCCTTATGAAAGGAGGCTCATATGACAGCTACTGCAATTCTAAAAAAACTTGCTAATCGATTTTTCGCACTACGAGTCTATGATTTGTCTGCTCAGATGGCCTATTACTTTTTAATGTCCGTATTCCCATTCCTGCTGGTCATTTATTCCTTGTTGGCCTACCTGCCGATTAAGGAAGAAAACATCCTGGAGCTTGCCAAACCGTATGCGCCAGAGAATACGTATTTATTAATCGAGAGAACCCTGACCTATACGGTAACCCATCAACAGGGAAACTTATTGTCGTTCAGCTTAATTATTACATTGTGGCTTTCATCAATGGGGTTTCAGTGCATCAAGCGTGTCATGAACGATGCATATGCCATTGAAGTAAAAGAAAGTTTTTTCAAACAGATCGTGGAGGGAATTGTTCTCACCATCGGTTTTATGATTGTGATTTTGTTCTCGGTATTTGTTCCGATTATTGAAGAATTGATGAGGCATTATCTGAATGACGTATTTACGTTGGATGGCTATCATAAATTATGGATTTTTCTGCAGTGGGGGATTGGAAGCCTGTTTTTGCTTCTTTTCTTCATTGGACTTTATTATTTCGCGCCAAATGTGAAATTGCACATTTCAAAAGTATTGCCGGGCGCCTTTTTTTCCATGATCGGCTGGCAGCTCGTATCCATGGGCTTTGCGGCTTATGTCAGAGGAAATAACTATTCGGCGCTCTATGGGCAGCTTGGCGGTATTGTGGTACTTATGCTTTGGTTTTACCTGTCAGCAATGATCATCGTTATCGGTGCACTATTGAATACCATCGTCTATCCGATCAATGAACACAGAAGGGACTGAAGCTCCTCTAAAGGAGGAAGCAACTAATTCCCGCTTGCCGGAGTGCAGAATAAAGATGAGCCTTTCTGCGTTTTGGGCGCGGAGAGGCTCTTTTGAATTTCTGTTGGTGATAATTTCGTTTACATAATCGGGCTTTGGCTCGGTTTCCGAGGTAAATCTCATTTCAAAAAAAGGGCGCTTCTGACAGGGTCAGAAACGCTTTTCGTTCGAAATTAGCTTGTGCGGGCACCCTCGAAATAGCCGCTTTCGATGATAATGCTCTGGTTGGTGGTGGAAAACACCACTACACGCACCACGTCTCCAGCGCTTAAGTTCAAGCTGGTCGCACAACCGTTTGCATCAACACAGGCTGTGCCCTGTAGTCCTGCTACAGACAGGGAAGTAACCACTGAATTGTTTACCATTAGACCTAAAGTAACGTTGCCTCTTGTCGCAGCTGTTGTGCCGCGTACTTTTGTTTGGGCGCAAAATTTATATACACCTGCACGGGTAGCTGTAAATTGTGAACCGAATGCATTATATTCATTCATCCGATTGTAGATCACGTTGGTGTAATCAACGGGTGTAACCACATTGGGAGCGATCACCTGTCGTGTCGTTGATTCTGCAAGAAAGTAAGAGAACCCGATTGGAACAGGTAAGAAATCTACAATCGGCCCTGGAATTCTGCACAAATCCATCGGCGGTTGCGGACTTGAACTGGAGCTGCTGCTCTCCTGCTGCGGGCTGGAACTGGAGCTTGAACTTGACCTTCTAGAACTTGAACTTGACCTTCTAGAACTAGAACTTGAGCTTGATCTGGAGCTGCTGCTTTTCGGATCAGGACAATAGGAACTGCTCTCAGAGTGATGACTGCTTTCCGGGCAAGAGCTGCTCTCATGCATTACGTGGTGGCTCTTCTGGCAATCGCAGCTGCTGCTCTCTGAATAATGAAAGCTGCTCTTCTTGTGATGGCAGCTGCTAAGTTTTACGTTGGGCGTGCTGCTTTCGAAGTGAGGGCTGCTTTCAAAGCGGGGCAGACTGCTCTCTGCCTGGAGAGTGCTACTTTCGAGACAAGGACATTTGCTTTCATAGCTGGAGCTGCTGCTACTGCTGCTTTCCCGGCAATGACAGCATCTGCAGTTCCTGTATCTTTTACGCATATATCTTCCTCCATATAGTATTTAGGTGCTACACGTTACGTGTTTCTGGCAGTTTATGCGGACAGGAAGATTATGCTTGGACATATACCTTGATCAGGTTGTTTAAAAGAGATATCAGTTTATATAAGGACGATTTGGCCAGTAAGTCATTCATTTCGGCCAGTATTCAGCATTTCAGTCTCCAAAAAACAGAAAAAAAGCGCTCTGCCTCACTGCAGAACGCTTTTTTACCTCAACGAGTTTGTGCTCCTTCCAAAAAATCCACAAAATCACTGATATTTTCAAAGGTTTGATGGGGTTCGTGGCTGAATTCTTTCGTTTGCACCTCGGGGAGCCAGTGTACACCGACGGTTCGTACCCCGGCTCGCTGTCCGGCTTCAATGTCAGAGTCGCTGTCACCAAGGAACATGACGTCTTCCTTTGAAACGCCAAGCTGATCAATCGCTTTTAACACGCCTTCGGGATGGGGCTTTGGTTCACTGACATCATCCCCGGTCATAATCACATCAAACAAATCGCTCATCCCGAGTTTCTCCAGGGAGATGTCCAGACTGCGACGGCTTTTTCCAGTCATAATTCCAAGCTTCAAGCCTTTATCCTTTAAGGAACGAAGCAGGTCATCCATTTCGGAATTGGCGTCCACCAGATCTGAATGCTTATCTTCATATGTTTGATAAAACGTCTCGATGGCGCTTTCCTTGTCAGAATGCTCCAGATGATCCTGGATGATCACCGGTTCCACTGGCCCGAACATTTCTTTAATTTCTTCGTCTGTAAAATCTTTATCATCATATTTCTTAAAAACGGTTTGAAAGGAATGATAATTCACCGGCAGCGTATTGGCTACTGTACCATCAAAGTCAAAAATAATTGTTTTCACACTCGACACCTCCATGCCGTTCTTTTCCCAAAAAGCCCGACTTTTATTCCCTTTTAGCAACTGTCTCTCTTTATTCTATTAACGTTAACTGCTCGAACAATGATGATGCATCTGGACATTCACCCGACTGGCCCACCAGGAATACTAGTACGAATGGTTTGCAGGGAGTGGGGCGCATGTTATATGACAGCGATACAATCAGGAGAGAGAAACTAGCGTCTTGGCAAGAACGGGCAATCGATGAGTTTGAGAGAAGGATAAACTCTACAGTATTGGGAGGAATGTGCTGGGTATAGCCAAGAGTTCAAACACTGGCGAATCGATAGTCATTACTTTCTGAACAACGATTTCCGCCTACAGTGGAGAGAAAAAAACAGCACCAGGCAACAGAGGATTTACTCTACACGGATTCGAACAGAATGAATTTTGTCTGTTACCCAACCTAACGTATTAGGATTATTATAGATCTGACGCAGCAGGTTTTTCATTTCTTCTTTGTGTATATGCTCCAGGCTATATACTTCAGATCCACAAAAAAAATCCAAACAAAATAAAGTATAGTTTGTTACCAAATCCCCCACCCTTTACTATTTAGGTATTTTCAAATGAATAGTTTATTTTATTACACTGCTCCAGCTTTGTGTCTGTTCTACTTCGAAGTAAGTAAGCGTGCCATGTCCATAAAAAAACCGCCCCATATTTTTTTGAGGCTGTTTTTTTGATGTTATTTTATTATCTGTTCATATCACTAATGCCAGGGCTATTCGGCATTTCAGGGAGCAAAAAACTGATTCGCTTTAGGCAAACCAGTTTTTTTGCTTTCGCTATTTATAATGACAGTGTTTTTTTATACGGGTATCATCTGTTTATAGGACTATGAATCACCATGCTATTAGGGATTTTTACCATACTTTTCAATTAAGGGGAGCATAGTAGTGGCATCTATTGGCGAGTGGCTTCAAAGTTTACCGTGGTATATCGAAGGGACAATTTTGTTTTGCTTGGCTGGGTTGGTGGCAAGGTCCGGGACCGAAAGAGGGAGACTGAAAAAATAGAGTAGTTAACATAATTGTAGTTTTCGGAAGCAAAAAAGCCGATTCTCTATAAAGGGAATCGGCTTACTTTTTTGAATTATGTATTGGAGTTTCGGTTGTTTTAATTGCAATAACGTTTTAGCTCTTCATAGAAATTTTCGCAACTATCAGCCAGTATGATTAAAACAACATTTCCTTGCACGTCTTTTTCAATAGCATGAATTTCATGTGAATTCAATTTCACATTTTTGCTCATCCGTGGTTTATTTGTTTGTGGTGCAAGGGTTGTGTAGTCAAAAATGCTTTTATCAAGCGGTTCTGCTCCTTCTCCTGCAAAAAACCATCCTTTAGGAGCTTGGTTCCGGAATTGATAACCCGCCTGATTTAAAGCCTTTTTTAATCGTTTTTCCCCTATGCCCTCTATCTGTTTCGCTATCGCTGCTACAGTTTGTCCTGGCTTGGTTAGTTGGTCTAAAAGCTCCTTAATAAGCAATTCAATTCATTTATACTCATTCGTTTTAATTCTTTGTGAAATGGGGTTCACCTTTATATGTACAGTAAAATGGCTTTAGCGTGTGGAGCGCCAAAGCCCTTTTTACTATCGTTATAGCTTATGGGTTTGGGTCAAGGGGTCTAGTCTTGACCTTTAATAGGTTTCGCTTTTTTCTTCTTTTCTGTATGGGGGAAGAATGTAAACGTTTGATTACATTTACAACGAAAAAGGCCCGGCGTGTTTAGCGCCAAGCCTTTTCGTCCCCGGGGTGAGGAATAAATTCATGAGTTCAGGGATTTCTCCCAATGATCACGTCTGAATGATCGATAGAGGTTTCGTTATTGGCTTCGGGTCTTTATGGGTAACGACAACTTTTAATGACAAAGCTCTGTTAAAGAATACTGCTGATTTTCTTCTTCAACTAACGGGGCAGGTTAGATGAAGAAGGGATGAATACAATTAAGAAAAAATATATTTATTTAACTCAGTAACTTGTCCCTTTCAAATCGCCGACCTTTCGCATTTACTATATTAATTTATCATTGAAAGGAGGTGTTTTGATGGCGATTTTACGTACGGGACCGTTTTTAATCCCAGACTCTACATGTAATGGCAATCCAATTACTCATTTGTTTGTGTCTTTAGCCAATCTAAGCAATCGAACTTTAGATGCAAATGTGCGTATTGACCAAAGTTTAGCAACAGCACGACGTTACCCATCTGACCCCGTTCTTCCTAATGACCCGATAACCCCTTTGGCTCCTACTGACCCAGTAAGAATTTTAAGACGAAGTTTAGTTTTAAGGTCATACCAAATCGCAACTGTACCACCGCCACTAGATGACGGGGAAGTAACAGCAAATGCAAAGGCAACCACCGATCCACTGGTTTTAATCGTTACCATTAGCGGGGACGTCGAACTAACTGCAGATGAAATTGAAGTAAGCGTAACTGGTGGATTTTCAAGTGATGGAAGTTCACTTGAAGATGCTGAACCGACTATTTTCTTCCGTCATGGTGACTTTGTATTAGTCCGAGATGATGATGATGAAGATGAAAGTAGTAGCAGTAGCAGTAGCAACTAACGTTTGAAAGGGAGTTTAACCGTTTCTTAGTTAAGAAGGAACGGTCTATTATTTTGGATAAATAATCCTTATTAATGAAATAGTCGTCTTCTACGAAAAAAGACCCCTTTAAAAGGGGCCGTTATAAAATACTTAATCGAATGAAAGATTCAACTTTTTAATTGCATAGATCAAACCCTTACCAAGGGAACTGAATTTATTGATTTCTGATAAATCGATTCCCAGATGAACAATAGTCTGTGCAGTTTCGGGTCGTGTACCAACAATTATACATTCAGCTCCGAGAAGCTTTGCTGCTTGAATGGCCTTAATTATCGATTGGGCTATAAACGTATCGACAATAGGGACGCCTGTAATGTCCAAAAAAACGGTTTTTGTTTTGTATTCATTAATTCCTTGTAAAAGGTTATTCATTATAATCTCTGCACGATCTTCGCTTATATTACCAACTAACGGCATTACTGCTAAACCATCAAATAACTGGATGAATGGTGCCGTCATTTCCTTTAAGGCTTCCTGTTGCTGAGAAAAAGTACTTTCCCATGTATGAGTACAGTCATTCACCACATGAGTGATCACTGGATCAAACCAACGGTCAATGCGATTATAGACCAACAGCACTTGTTCCTTTGTTAAATCTTCCTGTATTAATGTTTTTAAAACCACACGGCGGAAAGCTTGAATAGATTGTGTAATGAAATTCGGAGACCCGTTGTACAGTAAAATTTTTAAATAAAACTGTCTAAGATCTGCACGATTTTCCATATCCATATTTATTAAGCTGTTAAACGTAATATCAAAGAGCTCTTTTGTTATTGGAGCTGCGTAGTTTGGTGTTAATTTCTCTTCTTGTTGAATAGCCCTGGCTAATTCCTCTACCCAGTTTTCGAACATCTCATCATGATGTTTTTCCATAAGGTTAATCATTAAGTTCTCCATAGCGCTCCCTCAATTTAGGTTTAATATAAAACAATTGTACCCTTACAAGAAAAGATTAATCAATGGAAATAGTCGCTAACGGGGGCATACGCGGCGGGGAAACCTTTAGCTTTAAAGAAAAAACCGCTCCGGTAGAGGAACGGTTACAATCCCTTTGACCCTATGACCTTACTAAAATAGCTAAAACCACACCTTCTCAGTCAAGGGTGTTTTTGGTAATTTAGTCGTGGAGGTTTAAGAGTGCAGCAGAAGGGAACTGCTTTACTATAGCCAAGATCAAACTTGAGCATTTTAGAAAGGGAGATGAATAAACATGGCTAAGAATAATCGAGATGGTATGAGCAGGGAAGAAGCCGGAAGAAAAGGCGGAGAAGCTACAGCTAAAAATCATGATAAAGAGTTTTACCAAGAAATTGGTGAAAAGGGTGGAGAGGCCACCTCTAAAAATCATGATAAGGAATTTTACGAGGAAATCGGAAAAAAGGGCGGAGAAGCCCGTAATAATAACAACAAGTAACGTGTAATAAAAAAACCGGATCTTCTTATTGGAGATCAGGTTTTTTTATGGCAACATGACAAGACATAATAAATGGTTTTTTGTATGTGGCATCTGTGCTATCCGCAAAGCGCTACCATGAGACATGTTCGATTTATCCCTTGACGAAGTCAGGGGATAAGAGAGCCCCAGAATCAGCCTATATTGAACGTTTTACCTTATCCAAGAATTGCATTAGAAGGATATATAAAAACAAAAAGAGCGGGTTTTATGAGCCTAAGATATACCCTTCAAAATATGAACGATATAAAGAGCGGCATTCAGCTGTTCTTTTTTTATGCGCTCCGAATCAGCAGGAGAAGAACGAAACGCCGCAATAGTCAATGGGAATTTAAGGAGTTGACTATTCACTCTCTCCGGAACCCTTTTATAACCTTCCAAACCCTTGCGTTTGGGAGACGGCGCGCCGAGGGTTGGGGTGTGGGGAGAATCCCCGCTATTGAAAGTTTTGCACTGCAAAGTTAAGGAGAAGCAAGGGGATGTGGATATCAGTCTCTATAAAACGTTTTTGGCGGTTTTGTCCCTTCGTATCTATCTTTCATAGGTTTAACATCATTACGAATGACAGTTTCAAAAATGGGTTTTTTGTGATCATTTTTACTCTTCTTTTGGTCAGTTTTATGATAATGTGATGATTTATGTTTTTTCGGAGGCATGTGAATATCTTCTTCCTTTCTTATTTTTTAGGAAAAAATGCGTTTTCGTTTTGATTTGGATTTTGGATATTGCATTTATTGCAATGCAATATTACTAGTACCTGCAAGTTCTAATTGGGCTGCTGTTATATTTCTATTGGTTCCAAATATTATCGGATACATGATATTATCGGTAAAACGACTATGATAAGGCTCAACATCTATTAAGTCGCCAGTATTTGGATCTATTTCTGTGTAAGGACCGGTTGGATCATCATCATTGTATATGATTTGATTGTTTTGTGGATCTCTTATATAACGGGCAAATAAAGCATGGCCAACTTCATGGGCAAAGAGATCCGAATTAAGCGCTGCATCCGTAAGTGCTACATGTCCAATAAATTGGTAGTTAAATTGGCCATTTTCATCAACTTCAAATGAAATGGGCGCTGCACCGCCAACACTGTCTGCATTATTCGAAAATCCATTTCCACTTAGATAAATGACATAAATGCCAATGGCATTATTGGTCCTATTTCTGACCTGGTTGATAATTGTGATAGGGTCAGAGCCATCCATAATTGCCTCATCACTTCTCATATTAGTAGCGTTAACCGTTCTATTACTTGTAAATCGTCCTGCTATTACAAAATTAATCCTGTTTTCATCATTTAATCTCCAAATCTCATTTGCTCTTCTGACATCATCTTCTAACCTAGCACGACGCTGAGCTACTGTACTTCCAGATGCTACTCCGCGCGTAAAAATCCCATAAACATTCACTGTGTAAATTGGCAATTTTCAAACTACTCCTTTTCTATTTTTTTTGTTATATAAAAATCAGTTTTAGTAGAAAAAAACTGTTCATTTTATAATTTATTCAGAAATTGGCTGAAGGTTTGTACTAATAACTAGGAGAAAAAATATATAGAAATAGGTTGATTTCCAATACTAAGGTGGGGCTGAATTTTGGTGCCTGTTAATGGTGTTGAAATCAGTGTGAAAAGGAATCACTTTAACTAGGGAGCGGCGTTCAGCTGCTCTTTTTTTACTTGTATTCGCTCCGGATCAGCGGGAGAAGAACGAAACGCCGCAATAGTCAACGGTAAACATTTCTTCAGAGTAACAATTACTCGTAGTATGAATAAATTTAATTATTGGAAAAATTAGTCTATTTTAAAAAATATTTCTGAGGAGGAAAATTATTGGCTCATCCATCGGTCAATTATAGAGAACTTATAAACAGTTATTCAGACATTGCGCGACACAAGGAGTGCATAGCAACGGAGTTAAGGTATTATCCTAATAAATATTTAAATGTAATTAATCATCCCCGCGCAGTTACCTGCTTAACGCCTGATGATCATACAGTTGTTATTATGCATTTAAGAATTGATCAATATCGATTTTACGAAGTTGTAGTTGTGGCTGGTCCGGATTACAATAAGTTAACAAACGAAATTATTCCAGATATTTGGCGGAAAATTAGTAGAGCTACTCAAATTTGTGGTTAATTGTTGAAGTTATTGTGAAGGAAAGAACGGCAATCCCTTTGACCCCATGACCTTACTAAAATAGCTAAAACCACACCTTCTCAGTCAAGGTTGTTTTTGGTAATTTAGTCGTGGAGGTTTAAGAGTGCAGCAGAAGGGAACTGCTTTACTATAGCCAAGATCAAACTTGAGCATTTTAGAAAGGGAGATGAATAAACATGGCTAAGAATAATCGAGATGGTATGAGCAGGGAAGAAGCCGGAAGAAAAGGCGGAGAAGCTACAGCTAAAAATCATGATAAAGAGTTTTACCAAGAAATTGGTGAAAAGGGTGGAGAGGCCACCTCTAAAAATCATGATAAGGAATTTTACGAGGAAATCGGAAAAAAGGGCGGAGAAGCCCGTAATAATAACAACAAGTAACGTGTAATAAAAAAACCTGATCTTCTTATTGGAGATCAGGTTTTTTTGTGGCAACTGACAATACATAATAAATGTTTTTTTGTATGAGGCATCTGTTTTTCCCTCCATTCCCAACAAACAAAAACCCTAAATTTCGGCTCATTTGGCGAAATTCAGGGTTTTGCTTGTTTACTTGCTTCCGGGAACTACCAACTTGATTGTTTGATTCGAACCTTATATTGAACTAAAGGGGCAGGTTAGCAGAACAAGAAAAGCAAAAAAAGGTTAGCATTACCAATGGTCGTGATAATATGAATGTAATCTTTTTGGAAGAGGTGAGTTTAGTTGAGTAGAGTTGAGCAGAAGAGTACAAAGTTAGATTTAGAACGAATTGTTTTTATTGGGAGAACCTTTGAAGAATATTTAAAAATGTTCTCACTTTCCGAGGAAGAACTACAAGGAAAGAAAATACTCGATTGCCCAGCAGGAGCTTGTTCCTTTACTGCTGTTGGTAACAAATCGGGTTTAGATGTAACAGCCTGCGATATTGCCTATTACCATTCGGGTCAAGACCTAAAAAATAAAGGGCACCAGGATATTGAACACGCGATGGAACATATGCAAAAAGCCCAAAATAATTATAAATGGGATTATTTCAAAGATATAGAAGGTCTTAGAAGCCATCGTTTAAGTGCCTTACAATATTGTGCCAAAGATATGAGGGAATCCAGCAAAAGATATATTCCCGTTACCTTACCTGCTTTACCATTTAAGAATGAAGAATTTGATATTCTTCTCTCTGCACATTTTCTATTTATGTATGCGGATAGATTAAATTATCAATTTCACATCGAAACGATAAATGAGTTATTGAGGGTTACGAAACAGGAAATTCGTGTCTTCCCATTAGTTGATTTAGAGGGAAAAAGATATGAGTATTTAGATAAATTTATAAGTTATCTGAATAACAATGGCTGCACAGTAGAAGAAGTGAATGTACCATATGAATTTCAGACAAATGCTAACTCGATGTTAAAAATAAGAAAAGGTTAGTAAAGCAAGGGCAACGTGGAGGCGTTGCCCCTTCTTTAAATACCTCTTATTGAACTAACGGATGCGATAGTTGAAGAGCAAAAACCGATCTACTAGAAAAGATCGGTTCTTTTTGATTCCGAAAACTACGATTATGTTAACTAACTTGCTTTATTTTTGGAAATACAGGAGCTTCTTAAGGGTAAATGTTACTGATTGTAGCTTTTTTTTTGACTTTGTTTCAATTTGTAGCCTTATATGCTACACTTTTGTTAGATAAAAGCGAAATAATAAATTATAAAAAAGCGTCTCAGTGGTGCAACACTGAAACGCTTCAAGAAAAAATTACTTTTTAGTACTATTATTGCTTATTTGAACGATTCCCAGCGTAACAGTAAGGAGCGAACAAACAGCAATAACTGTGTTTGCATCTAGCATGCAATCACCACCCTTCAGAACACTTTTCTCCCCAGAAGAGTGTTTTTTTGGTGCTAACCCCATTATAGCTCATAAAAAACGCAGTGACGAGATAACCTTTCGTTATTTCGAACATTTATGATAAAGGAACTTGTACAATTTCAGGGTTATTACCTTTTACTATCCGGATTGAGCAAATGGGCAAGTCCACTACCCCCTGTGCATCACGGATTTTTCTTGTCATTTTTGTCCCGAATACATATAAATTATATTTATTTAAATCTTTTATTAGATCGTCAAGCGTCTCTTCCGTATCCATTTTCTCGCTAATTTCAAACATATCGTATATATCCATTATGTCACTAGCGACTTCAATGAATGTCCTAATTGCTTCAACAGCTTTTTTGTCTTCAATATGATCATAATCGTATTCCCATCCATAAGACCCGCCAAGTACTTTAAGTGCTTGGTGGCCATTAATTAGATGTGTTAAGAAAATTTGTTCGTCTTTCTCCTTTCTTTTCTTCTGCTTCTCCTCTTCCTTGATTAAATCACTTACTTTCATATCAAAAGCCTCTGATATTGCCATAAGAGTGTCAGGGGATGGTTCACTCCCTTTTTCAATTCGTTGAATGGTCTTTAAACTCTTCCCTACAGTAGAAGCTAAATGGTTTTGAGTCCATCCTCGCTCCTCTCTTAGTTTTTAATTTTCAGTCCTAAAGTATTTATTTTCAGCACCTCCAGATATTTAGCGTTTTTCTTAAGTACAATATACCTTAAAAGTAAGTTACTAAAAACGTCATTAAAAGGTCAAATGCAGGTCATTTTTAGGACTTACTAATGATTCAGAAAAAACAATAACATAATAATAATTATGGGTCACAGCATCCTGAATGTATTAAACAATCAATGGTTTTGGAGCTTCAAACTCACAATAATAAATTACTTATATAAATCAATAAACCATCTTGGTAATGTATGATTGTAAACGATTTTAAAAACACTTTTGTGTACGCAAGTGTTTTTACAGATGAAAACACTTTTTGCTTTAATTAACATCGTATAACCTATGACATCCAGACGGGGATGCGTTATAGATTGTTATTGTCAGCATGTAAAAGCTCCTTAGGAATTCAGCCACAATGTCAAAAGGTATTAATGATTTTTTGTGGAATTAATAGCAGTATCGAAGGGATAAGGGTGATTCGATATGAGAGAATTTTCATTTGTGGTGAGGGGCCAAAACGTAAATTCTGAGATCGGCGACACGTCCGTTTCCGTGTATTCCAGCAACGATTGGTGAGTCTCTCGGCCAATTTCGTTTTGGATTTGCCGGAAACCCCGGCCACACGTCCTCGGTGGAGGCTTTGGCGGCGCTGCTGAAGGAATATACAGAATGTGCAAAGGACTGCGGAGATTATACGTCCCTTATCGTGTTTTATGAAACACCGGGGGAAATGGCGGAAAGCATGAAGGTGGAGGAGTATGAACAGCTGTTTTGGAGCCAGCTGGCGGGTTTGGCCCAACGGGACACGAGTGAATGGCCGGCCCATATACCGAACGACCCGCATGAACATCTGTGGGAGTTTTGTTTTCATGAGGAGCAGTACTTTATGTATTGCGGCACACCGGCACATGTTAACCGCCACAGCAGGTATTTTCCCTGTTTTATCCTGGCCATTACCCCAAGGTGGGTTCTCGAGAGATTCAATTCATCTCCGTCCAGGGCTTCTAAAATCAAACAACGGATTCGTGACCGCCTGAAAAAATATGATTCGATTGATATTCATAACGATTTGAAAACGTACGGAAATGAAGATAATTATGAATGGAAGCAATATTTTTTGCGTGATGACGATACGGCGGTATCCAAATGCCCTTTCCACCGGTTTTTCAAAAAGAAAAAATAAGTTCGTGAAGCGTTCCTGAATAGAGCGGGAGCGCTCTTTTTTCTATTCAATAGTTTTTATGAACAAAATAGTTAGGATATAGAAAAAATAGTGGTAAACTATTATAATGTAATATTAGAGTGAACTATTTAACATAGACAAGGTGGTTTCATGGATAATTTATTGGTCAATCTTTTAGAAATCCTTCTTATAAATATTGTGCTGAGCGGGGATAATGCAGTGGTTATCGCGCTTGCCTGCCGGAATTTAGAAGAGCGGCACAGAAACAAGGCCATTTTCTTCGGTACGTTCGGAGCGGTATTTTTAAGAGTGGTATTAACGTTTGTTGCGGTTTATTTATTGAAGATTCCTTTTTTAAACTTTGTCGGCGGACTGCTGTTGTTGTGGATTGCCATTAAGCTTTTAAAAGGGGAAGAAGAGGGCGATATTGAAGCGAACTCCAGTCTTTCCGGGGCAATTAAAACCATTATTATAGCGGACCTTGTCATGAGTTTGGACAACATTGTGGCCGTTGCGGGGGCAGCCAACGGAAATATCGTGCTGATCATTCTTGGTCTCATCATCAGTATTCCATTAATCATTTGGGGAAGCCAGCTGCTCATGAAGATCATGACACGATTTCCCATCATCATCATTCTCGGAGCGGCATTGCTCGGCTATACCGCTGGCGAAATGATGCTGAAGGACAAGGCTGTCGGGCATTATCTCGAAAACATCGATTTCAATCTTCATCTCGTTGTACCGCTTCTGCTCGCCGTGCTTGTCGTTGTGATCGGCAAGTTCAGCGGCCGGCATGCAGAAAGTCATTAATTCAAAAAGATATAAAAGACAAGCCCTCTTTTGTTGACAGAAGTCAGAAGAGGGCTTGTTTTTTGTTATATTGTCGTCAAGATAAGCGAAACCAACAATCCGATGGCGGCGACCAGCCCGACAATGGATCCTCCTTCTTCAAAGGCTTCGGGCATCATGGTTGAACCGACCATGGTGATAATACCGCCTGCTGCAAAAGAGGCAATGATGGCCATGACTTCCTCTGAAGCATTTTCCAAAAAGAAATAGCCGCCCCACGCACTTAAAGTAGAGATGAAGAGAACAGATAACCAAAGAATCATAATTTTTTGTTTGCTCATATTGCTTTTCAGCATCCCTGACGTACTCGACAAGCCCTCTGGGATATTACTGATAAAAATGGCGATGACCAGCAGCCAGCTGACATTGTTGTTTTCGATAAGGCTGGCACCGATCATAATCGATTCGGGAATGGCGTCCATCACGGTTCCGATAAAAATCGCGAGGCCGGAACTGCTTTTCGAGGCATCATTTTGTCCGGCCGATCTCTTCCGCTGATGGCCTCCTTTTCGAGAGATAAAAAAATCCAGAAGGGTGAACATGATGGCGCCCACCAAAAAGCCAGACCCTGTTGGGAGCAAACCTCCCGACCGGACAGACTCTCCGAGTAATTCATATGTAGCTGCACCAATCAACACCCCTGTACCAAACGACATGATAAATCCTATCACTCGTTTTTTGATTGGGAAGGCTATGGCGGCAATTGCACCCAGCAGCACTGCTGAACCGGATATGGCCCCCCACATTGCGGCAATCCACATGTTTCCACCTCCTTTAGGCTTATTACAGTTTTACCCAAAGGAGGCGGAAAAGTAACAAATGCGAAGTCAGAGCAGGGTTAACGCTCCCGTAAGCAGAGCGAGACATGTGATAACCAACGCGGTCAAAATGGCCCATTTGTACGCAAAACGCTGAAACGCACTAATATCGACATTGACCATACTGACAAGCAGGAAGGTGGAAGCCACCAGCGGGCTCATTAAATGGACCGGTTGCCCCATAATGGAAGCCCTTGCAATTTCAATGGGACTGACCCCGTAAGCGGAAGCCGCCTCTGCAAGAATCGGGAGCACGCCGAAGTAATAGGCATCGTTGGAAAGAACAAAGGTAAACGGCATGCTGGTAATGGCCACGATCGCCGGGAACAGCGGTCCAGCCGAGTCCGGAATGATGGAAATGAGAGCCTGTGCAATCGCATCCACCATTTTAGTACCTGATAATATACCGGCGAACACACCTGCAGCAAACACAAGCAGTACAACGGTGAGTGCATTGTTCGCATGCGCTGCGATTCGTTCCTTTTGAAGATCTAGATTCGGATAGTTGATCATCAGCGCCATAATAAAGCCGACTAAAAATAAGGCTGGGGCCGGAAGTAAGCCCATTACTAAAACGGTCATTACAGCAATGACAAGTAATAAGTTGAAATAGCGGAGATGCGGGCGTTTGAAGCTTGCAGAATCACCATCTGCAGACATGGTTTCCTGGGCAGCGGCCAATTGTGAAAGGATCTCAGGATCTACCTTTTTATGCTTCAGATCGGCAATTCCAATCCGGCGTCGTTCTCTTTTTCCGAGAAGATACCCTGTAAAAACGACCCATAACGCGCCTCCGATCATGGTTGGCAGCAGGGGAATGAAAAATTCGGAAGCATCCAGCCCCATAACGGCGATGGCCCGTGTGGCAGGACCGCCCCAAGGGGTCATTCCACTCATGATGCTGAGCGAAAGCATGGATACGGTAGCCAGAATCAATGGATTCATCCCAATGCGGATATAAAGGGGAAGCAATGCGGAAACAGCGATCATATAAGTGGTGGTTCCGTCACCGTCCAACGCCACCAGTAAGGAAAGAATGGCTGTTCCCATGGCAATTTTTACAGGATCTCCTTTAACAATCTTAAGGATCTTTTCTACGAGTGGATCAAACAAGCCGGCATCAATTAAAATACCGAAAAACAAAATGGCAAAGAGCAGCAAAGCAGCAGATGGTGCGACGAGCTTCAGTCCGTCCATAATCATCGTGCCCAGCTTCCCTCCAAATCCGCCAAGAACAGCAAAGACGACAGGAACAAGAGTAAGAGAGGCGATCGGTGATAAACGTTTTGCCATGATCAAATACGTAAACACCACAATCATGATAATACCAAGAATAGCCAGCATAGTACGAAAACCTCCTCATTTCTGTATACGCTTTCAAAACTGACGATTTAAAAAGCGTCTAACATGTTTGTTCAAGAATAATACACGTCAATGAATAAGTTAAATATATATTTTTTTATCAATTTAATAAAAAATATTTATAACGTAACTATGCTGGTTAGACGCGCTACAAGGCAGTTGATGGTTCTTGATTCAAAAAATCAATAAATGCTTTGGCAACAGCCAGGTTGAGAGAATCGGGATGATACATCAGCCAGGTGTCACGAAGGACAGGTTCGTTATTTTTATACGAAAGCCCTTTAACAAAAAGGTTGTCTGAAGGCTGCAGGCAGATTTCAGGGACAATACCGAATCCGAGCCCGTGCTTCACCATCTCCTTGCAGGTTTCCTGGCGGTCCACTTCCATGGCGACAGAAGGCGGGCTGGCAAAGTTATCATGCCACCATGCGGTGATTAAATTATCGAGCGATGTATCGGTTTTATAGTGGATCAGCGGCAATTCTGGCAGGTTTTCCAAATTGACTTCAGATCTAGAGATCAGACATAGCCTTTCTTTTGTCAGCAAAAATTTATCTCCCCGCCAATGGTAATCTCCTCTTAACACGCCAACGTGGATACTGGAAGCATCCAGCAGACTCATAATTTTCGTGCTCCAGCCGGTATTGACCTTAAATTGAACATCGGGATAGATTTTAGAAAATCGTTTAAGAATATCGGGAAGGCGGTATTGCGCAAAATTACTCGATACACCGATTCGAAGTGTTCCTTTAACCGCTTGTCCGATATTTGAAATGTGATCTTTTGTCCTCTGCAGTTCTTCAATCATTTGCTCTGCATATTTGGCGAGATATTCTCCCTCTGCAGTAAATTCAATTCCTCTTTTTCGTTTATAGAACAATCGGGTATCAAAGGATTCTTCGAGATGCCTTAGCCGGTAGCTCAGAGCAGGCTGTGAAATGTAGAGTTTTTCTGCTGCCCGCGTAATACTTTTTTCCTCGTACAATATTTTCATTAGTGTCCAGTCTTTCTCGTCCATTCTTCTCACTCCTTTTTTTTATCCTATCACTCCTGTTTTTAGTTATAAATATTTTTTAAGGTTTTAGATAAATAATATGTATTTAATTTATCGGAAGAATTGGACTAAGATGAGTTCAAAGAGAGAAGAGCAAATCAGTTGAGGTGATGATGATGACAAAAGTTCCGGTAATCATTATGCGGGGAGGAACAAGCAAAGGCGCATTTTTCAATGAAAAGGATATGCCAGAGCAGCGGAAAGATTGGGAAGAGTTTTTGCTGGATGTCATGGGAAGCCCGGACAACATGCAAATTGATGGGTTGGGCGGCGCCAATTCACTTACCAGTAAAGTGGCCATCATAAAGAAATCAGAAGCAGCCGATGTGGACATTGATTATACCTTTGCCCAAGTGAGCATTGACAAGAAAATGGTCGATTTTAAAGGGAACTGTGGAAATATTTCTTCGGCGGTTGGTCCATATGCCATCGAACAGGGATTGGTGAGGGCAAGGGAACCGGTGACAAAAGTAAGGATTTACAATACGAATACAAAAAAGGTGATTATTTCTGAAGTGGAAGTAGAGGATGGAAGGGTGAAACTGGAAGGGAATTGTTCGATTCCCGGGGTGCCAGGAACCGGATCTCCTATTTATCTGTCATTTGAAGATGCCGAAGGATCGGTGACAGGCAGGGTGTTTCCTACTGGAAATGCCATTGATTTCATTGAGACATCGTTCGGTGCCTTTTGTATCTCTATCGTTGACGTTGCGAATCCGCTTGTTTTTGTCAAGGCGATGGATGTGGGGTTGAACGGAATCGAACTGCCTGATGACTATTCCCCGGATTCATTAGCAAAACTGGAAGAAGTACGATCAATCGCTGCTGAGCTTTGCGGATTTTGTTCAAGAGAAGAGGCGACGGATCAATCACCCGCTGTACCAAAGCTTACGATTGTTGCAGAACCAAAGGATTACATGGATCTTGCCGGGCGGAAGCGGAAAGCGGAGGAAATGGATTTGGTCATTCGGATGATGTCCATGCAGCGGCCACACAGGGCATTGGCCATAACGGGGGCGGTATGTACAACAGCGGCAGCTTACCTGGAAAACACCATTGTTTCCCGTATGATTTCAGACCGGAACAGCACCCTTCGCCTTGCCCATCCGGCCGGGGTCATGGAAACCCAGGCAAAACTCTATGAAAAGAAAGTGCACGCGATAAAGGTGGTCCGGACCTCAAGAAGAATTATGGAAGGTTACGTTTACACCAAAAAAGAGTATGCAATGGCAACAACAAAAAATCATAGAAAAGAACAGCTCGTATTTTAAACGCGATGACCTCTCCATTTGGCGTATAGTGCAGCAGCCAATCCACCCGCTACACCGGCCAGGAGATCCCCCATGGTATCTTTGTTCCCGCCGAGCTGCATGGTGTGGGTAGCTACCAGATCTCCGGTATATTCATAGATTTCCCAGAGGACTGAGGCAAGGGATGAAAAGGAGAGAATGAAAAGAAAATAAAGCCAGGGAGATACGCTGTCCCTGAGCTTTTCGGGCACGAACCGTTTGTAAAGCGACATGCCGCATAAGCCGACAAAGGCTCCTTTATAGGAATGAAGGGTGGTATCCCACCACGGAAACTTCAGATAAAACTGCATGATGCTGCCAAGGTACGTGGTACACAAAAGAAATAGAAAGTAACCCATAATAAGAACCAGAGGAAAGGGATTTCTTTTCAGAAAAAGCAGACCAAGGGGCAGCGCGCTGACTGCAATTCCGCCAAGAGCAACCTGCCAGCGGGAGGCATCATCTTTCATAAGGTAATAGATAAACAAGCCCAGCATAAATGCCATAAAAAGCAGACTGCTCCACACCAAAATTTTTCGTTCCACCACGTTCACCTGCCTCCTTGTACTGTTATCAGTATGGCCAACAGGGAAAATATGAAACAGGAAAAAGCCGCAAGCACCGTTGCTTGCGGCTTTTATTCCGTCGTTTCCTTTTGTTTGTTTCAAGGAACTGTCTGCCGGCTTCCTCTTCCTTTGTGCCGGCAAGGGAGTCGATGAGCGGCGTTTCAATGGTTCCCGGAGAAATGGAGTTGACCCGGATGCGTGTATTCCTCCAAAGTATGTGAAGTAAACATGAGGTGCTGATGGGAAGCGTTTACAATCATGGCATGGAAAAACGCCCCGTGCCGTACAGCGCGGAGGGTTCTCCTATAATGCTTCTTTGATGACTTTTTTATAATAAACGACCGACAGGATTCCAAAGATGGAGTAAAGTGCAGTGTACAGAACCATAACCAGGATGATGGGTGTCCACAGCTCAGTTCCAAAAAGGAACCATCCGGACTTCACGGCAAAATAACTGTGGATCAGCCCCAATACGAGCGGAATCCCGAAGTTGAACAGCTGCTTGAAACGAATGCCCTTCAGCAAATCTCCTCTCGTAAACCCAAGCTTTCTTAAAATGGTGTAGTTCGGCTTTTCCTCTTCGCTCTCATCCATCTGCTTAAAATAGAGAATACAGCCCGATGTAATCAGGAAAGTCAATCCAAGGAAACCAACGATAAACATCGTCAGACCCATATTCTGCTTTTGATCTTGAAGCATTTCCACTCTTGAGAATTGGCCTGCTTTAAACTGTTGCTTCTGAAACAGGTCATCCGCTTTTTGCAGCTGATTTTCGTTCGTGACATCAATCCCCACATAACGGGAAGGTTCGGTTTTAAGAGAGGGATCAAGCCCGTCTTTAAGCTCGCGAAACACAGAATCATTCACTACCGCTGTCGGTAATCCGCGTGTAAAAGGGATGGAGACGACCGAATCCTTCTTCATGCCGATGTAGTTTTGCAGGATCTTCTCCTTTTTGGTTTTCCATATGATTTGGCCGGAGTCTTTGATCTTAAAAAAGGATTTTTGAAGATCGGTCACGCCAGTCAAATACATGTCTCTTTTCGAGAGGTTTTGGCCATTTACACTGGAATCGCTGATCACTGAAATGCTCGTGTTTTTCGGATTGAGCCCTGTGGCTGTGGAGGAAGCTTCAAGCTTCGCCTCCATAACGGAGGATATATCCGCATTTATGTGGAGCACTTCAATGTTTGTTTCCTTGAAGCTAATATTATTTTTGTTTAACTCCTTCTTGAATGTGCCGGCCGCATCGGTGCTGGTGAACGAAAATTGGTTGGGCACATAGTTCCTGGCCGTTTTTTCAGCGGAATAGTAAGAAATATAGGTTAATGACAAGAGCCCAATGGCGAGTGCTGACACGGTTGTAATGATCGTCAGCAAAAGAGCGTTCGACTTCATCCGGAACATGATGGACGACAGGGAGAGAACCTCATTGACAGACAGATATCCATTTTTCTTTTTGCGGATCAGGTTGAACACAAACCTTACAGATCCCTTATAGAACAAGTAGGTTCCCAAAATAACAGACCCGAGAATCGAAATCATTGCCAGATAAAGCTTGGCTTCGTTGTTGAAATCACCACCAAATAGCTTGGAGGATACATAATATCCCGCAATGATGAGAACCAGACCGAGTATTCCCATGATAATTTCCAGCACAGAGATTTTCTTTACTTTGCTTTCTGTCGATGAAACCGCGCGGAAGAGGGACAAAATGGTCTGTCTTTTGATAAAAATAAAGTTCGTTAACATGATGACGCAGTAGATGACGGCAAAGACTATGATCGTTTGGACCATTGCCTGTGCTGAGAAATGCAGGGTGGCAATGGCATGAACACCTGTAACCTTGTATAAAATCATGATGGCCAGCTTTGAAAAGGCAAAGCCGAAAAGGATGCCCAAGAGAACTGAGCCGAAGTATAGCAAGAAATTTTCAGCAGTGAGAATACGGAAAATCTTGCTTTTGGTCATGCCGATCAGCTGAAACAATCCAATTTCCTTGCTTCGTCTTTTAATAAAAATCTTATTCGCATATAAAAGGAAGATGGCAACGATGGCAATGAGTAAAACGGAAGCGGCTTTAAGTGCTGCTCCACCTTTAATCGATCCCTTTGCCTCATCCATGGATGGATCGTACTGCAGGGTTACAAACGCGAAATAAAGGGCGGCACTGAAAATCAGGGCAAAGACATAGAGATAATAGTTCTTCAGGTTTTTTTTCAGATTGCGAACGATCAGTTGATTAATGCTCATTCTGAACACCGCCAAGCACACCTTGTGTTTTCATAACATCCCTGAAAAATTCCTGTCTTGTCTGGTTTCCTTTGTGAAGCTGGGTGTACAGATGCCCATCCTTGATGAAAAGGATACGGCTGCAATAGCTGGCGGCCACAGGGTCGTGGGTAACCATGATGATCGTTGCGTTACGGCTCCGGTTCAGCTCAGCGAGCTTGTTCAGCAGGTCAGAAGCCGATTTCGAATCCAGTGCACCTGTCGGCTCATCGGCAAAGATGATGCTCGGCTCGTGGATAAATGCCCGTGCAGCGGAAGTGCGCTGTTTCTGTCCGCCGGAAATTTCATTCGGGTATTTGTCCTTCAGTTCATAAATGCCAAGCTCGTTCGCGATTGTATGGAACCGGTGATCTGCCTCGGCGGGGGAGGTTTTTGTCACGGACAATGGCAGCAGGATATTTTCTTTTACCGTCAATGTATCAAGCAGGTTATATTCCTGAAAGATAAACCCGAGATGATGCTTGCGAAATTCGGCCAGTTGTTTTTCTTTCATCCCTGTAATCTCATTGCCTTCAATCATGACGGAGCCGCTGTTGATCCGGTCAATGGAAGAAAGGACGTTCAAAAGGGTCGTTTTTCCCGATCCGGATGGTCCCATAATGCTGACGAATTCCCCTTTATCAAAACTGAAATCGAGTCCTTTCAGCACTTCTTGTTTGTTAAATTTATTGCCGTAGCTTTTGTGTAGGTTTTTGGCTTCTAATATGGTCATGCGTTCTGCACTCCTTTTGTTTCTTGATATCTAAAGTATAAAAGGAAAGAATTCTCACTTCCTTCGATTCGCCGAACAAAAGGGAAAAGCATGTGACAAAGATGTCACATGCCCGTAATCTTCAAGAAGTCGTTTGGTTTGGGGAACGACAGCGTAAATATGGTTCCTTTTTCCAGCTCGGATTGTACCTCAATCTCAATCAACAAAGAAACAGCGGCTTTTTTTGCCAGGTACAATCCCATGCCTGTAGCAGCATGATCCCCGTGGTGCGCTGTTGAAGTAAACCCCTTGTCAAAAATCCGAGGAAGGTCCCTCGGATCTATACCACGGCCATCATCCGCAATCCGGAGAAACGCTCTTTCGCCGTGCTTACCGGTGGAAATGACGATATCGGACTCCATGCTGTATTTGACGGCATTCGTTAGCAGCTGTCTTACAATGAAGGAGAGCCATTTGCTGTCACTTAAAACAACGGTTTCTTCCAGCTGCAGATCAAACCCGATCCCTTTTTGAATGCACCAGGATTGAAGGGTCTTTATTTCCGAGAACAAAAGATCCTCCAGGTCCACTTTTTCCACATACAAATCATTTTCCATAAAAGGGAGGCGCTTCTGGTGAAGCTGCTGGTCCAGAAGATAATGAATACGAAGCCATTCATAAAGAAAAGGGTTTTTCAGCTTTTCATCCTCCAGGCGGTCGATCATCAGCCGGAGAGCGGTCAGCGGCGTCTTCACTTCATGGATCCATCCCAGCAAATCGTCTTTTGCCTCTTCCGTTTCTTCTTGATAAAAGGCTGCTTTCTCCTTTAAATATGTACTCTGGCTGACCAGGCTGTTCTCTATGATTTTTTCAAACGGGGTTTCCGCTTCCGGCAGGCTGGTCAAATCAAAATCGTTCTCCCGTTCCTCCAGCCGCTGATAAAATTTCGTTTCCTTATGATAGCGAAAGACCAGGAACAGGGCGAACAGTATCAGTGACAGAAAAATGACGTAAAGCACCGAACCGGCAGGGATGGAAGAATCGATATAGCAAACGGAAAGAATAGCAAGCTGAAGAACGAGGTAAGCAGCAATCCAGCTGCGCCGTTCGGAAAGGAAAGCGCGGATCATGAGCTGCCCTCTTCTAAAGCCATATAACCCTGGCCGATCTTTGTTTCGATAGAGCTGCCCAAGCCAATTTCCTCTAATTTTTTTCGCAAGCGATTCACATTCACGGTAAGGGTGTTGTCGCTGATAAACCGCTTATCGTCCCAGAGGCTGTTGATCAGATGGTCTCTGCTTACAATTTTGTTTTTTTGTTCGATGAGCAATTTCAGGATAAACATTTCGTTTTTTGTCAGTTCCACGGTTCCATCGTCATTGGATACCGTATTTCGGTCATAATCGACCGCCGCTCCGGCCCATGTCCGGAATTCCGTTTTTTCAGCATTATAGTTATACACCCGGCGAAGAATCGCCTGTATTTTGGCAATGAGCACATCAAAATGGAACGGCTTCTGAACAAAATCATCCGCTCCAAACTGCATCGACATCACCATATCCGATGGATGGTCACGCGACGATAAAAAGATAATGGGTACGTTAGAATGCGAGCGGATCATCCGGCACCAATGAAAACCGTCGAATTTAGGCAGTTGAATATCCAGGATCACCAGGTCGGGATTAAGGTCTGTATACTCCTGAAACACAGAGTTAAAATCACTGATACCGTAAATCTCATAAGACCATTGGCTGAGCCGTTCTTTCATCTCATGAAACAGCGAGGTATCATCTTCTACAAGCAATAGTTTAAACATTTTCAGTTCACCACCCGATTGTATCCTTTTTCCCCATATTATAGCAAAAGGGTGATGGCTGCATAAGAACGAATGGATAGATCCTTGAAAATCGGGGAATGAAGGAGAATAGATATCGTATCCATAGTGAAAACGTGTGATGGAAATGGAAGAGAATAAGTGAAGGAGGGCAACCCATGACAGAAAAATTCCCGCTGCCGATCGGTACGGTTGTTACACTCGAGGGTTCTGACCGCCCCGTGATGATTTATGGCCGCATGTCGATCGCAGCTGATGAGGTGCTGTTTGATTATATTGGGTGCAGCTACCCAATCGGGCACAGTAACAGCAATAACAACGTCTACTTTCAGCACTGCAAAATCCAATCCATCCTTCATAAAGGCTATATCTCCGACGAAGAAGAGGATCTGAGCATCAAACTCGAAGTAGAACGCGAAAGGTTAAGAAATGATGAGGAAACTAGTGAAGAAGGAAATTGAGGAAAAAGCGTTCAGCAGGGCTGCCCGCTTTTTTATGGGGTGTTTTATGTGTGACCCGTTTGGTGAGTAAAAGGTTGGAATTCCGTGCCGTGGAAACCTACGTTCCGTGGAATGTTGCACGAACCGCGAAAAGGGGAGTTCAGGGGAATGGGAGTTTGGCGGTCTGCCTGCATCGCTGCTACGGGACAAAACATGGAACTGCGCTGCTCCCATTCTGACTTTTTAAAGCATGTGGAAAACGATTACGATGTACTGATTCCTAAACTTGTTCCGTATTTTATTGAAAAAGGCGGTCCAGTCATCGGTATTCAGGTCGAAAATGAATATCACGGTTATGGTAAGGATGCCTCCTACATGGCTTTTTGGGGAGATGCAATGCGTGATCGCGGCATTGACGGGGTGCTGTTTACATCTGATGGGTCTGATATGCTGAAAAACGCTTCTCTGCCCGATGTTCTTGCGACCGTGAACTTTGGCTCTCGATCTGAGGAAGGATTTGAAAAGCTGAAAAAATTTCAGCCTAATTCGCCAGCCATGTGAATAGAATACTGGAGTCACCATTGGGACGGAGAGCATCATACGAGGGGAGGGGAGGATGCAGGCGAAGTGCTGGATGAAATGTTTAAGGCTGGAGGCTCCATCAATTTCTATGTTTCACGGAGGAACGTATCGTCGGCCGATACACCGAAATTCCAGATATGGATATACCAGGAACATTGCCCTTTGTTTAGCCAGGAAGCGATACAAACGTATCGCCAATCGAATCGGATGTAAATGTTCCTTTAAAAATCCTTGGATAACGGCAATTCAACATCCCTTTACCTTCCGAAGTATTACCAAGACACACTTCAGGTTCGAATTTATACATTCCCCAATGATAAATGTACTGATTGTTAAGCCAAATCCACTGTGTAATCCCTTTTGGTTCCTTCAGGTTTTTACCGTAATTGGCACGTCCCATGTTATCTACAGTATTTCCAGCATGTTTACAGGTTAAAGAGAATGAAAGATTCACCATTTGCTTTTCATCTTTCCTTATGCGGGTGTTCTCCATTCACATAAATGAACACCCGACCATTGATACCTCTTGTATCCATCTCATATTTCCCCGGAAATTCGACAGTAGTTTTATACAAAATATACCCATAGTTCTGGCAAGCCTGCTCCATAGGCAAAGGATAAACACTGTTCGTTATAGAGTCATGTCCCGCAGCCAGTCAAAACCAACATTCCATATCGCTCAGCGATACATCACCCTATGCATTTGTGAACAGTTTTAATCTGGGAAGATATTGGCCGGAAGGTCCGCAGGAAACACTCCATCTTCCAAGACCTAAAGAAGGGGAAAATGAAATCGTGTGCTCGAGCTGAAAGAGAGTAGTTTTTGAGTTAGCTTGGGCCGATTTTTGTTCGAACAGATACGTTTGTCGAATTTAGTCGTAATCAAATCAGGATAAACCATTTGAAAGTAAAAGGGTGATTTTTGAACATAAATAAGAGTTTTTAAAAATAAACTCGCCTTTTTTGAAAATAAAATACCCCTAATTGAAAAAAATTGTGCAGACACATAAATAGCGTCGCTTCCAATCAAAAAAACCGCGGCGGAAGTCAAATCCGGTGCGGTTTTCATCGTTTTACCTGAAATAATATTGATCCTGGAGGCTTAGCCACCAGTGTCCCTTTGATTTTTCGGTGAAAAGGACAAGATATCGTCCTTTGAGATAGGATAATGAATCTTTTGTCTCTTTCATCGGCTTCATTTTCATCGCCTCTTTAATATCCTTGCGGGAGCTGTCGTACTCAACCTGCATGCGGTTGATCACCCGGCTCAACCCGGAGGAAATAATGATTTGGTAGCCGTCTTCCTTGTAATAATATTCCGTTCGTTTCTCATAATCTTTCACTTTTATCGGCTTTCCATAAACGCCGTTAATGATCGACCGTTCCATTGGTCCGCCAATATAGTACTCTCTGACCCCATTGATCATTCCGTCAGCAAATTGGCTAATCGTGTCACGTTCGAGTTCCACAATGGGAATCTTCCGTTCTGTTTCCTTCGCTTCAACTTTCTGTGCGGAGACTGCTTTTGCTCTTTGTCTGAAGTCATCCGAAAACTTGTGAACGGCAAAGAAACACAACCCAACGGCTACAGCCACGATCACGAGGGAAGCAGGATGAAAGTACTTCTTTCTTTGCCACTGTAAATCCTCAATCGTCCTTTTCAACCCCTCAAGCATCAAGTTGACCCCGAAAATGGACACCGCAAAGAACAGAACAGGAATGATAAGAAGATACGGCCGGAGCATCATTTGCCGGTAGTAGGAGCCAATCAGGCCGGACCATTCATTCGACATGGACTTCGGTAAAAGATCACCGCCAAAGACCGTGTACTCTTCAAGAACGGTGCCGCCAAAAAAGATTTGCAGCAGCCCGAGGTGGGCAAACAAAATCAGGACGTACATGATTTGCTGAATGTAGATAAACCACAATTTCGGCAGCGTGTGCGGAAGGATATGCCTGGAAAAAACATGAAAGCGGCTGCCTCCGAGAACTTTCGCGCTGGTGACAAACTCACGGTAACTGATCAATTCCATTTCCGAACCGATCATCACAGACACCGCAGGAACGGCAACGAGCGTCAAGATCAGAATGTAAAAGGTGCCTTTTTGCCAAAACGTCATACCTTCTGAAAGAACGACCGCGTTCAGAATAAAATAACAAAGCAGCGCAACCGGTATATAATGGGTGGAATCGACAAGCCCTTTGAGCCATTCTTTCACCCTTTGATTCATGATAAAGAACAAATAGCCGCCAGCAAAGGATAGGAGAAGCCGGGCCAGGCTGATGAAGAAAGCAAGTCCGATCGTATACTTGGCACCTGATGCGATTTTATAAAGCAGTTCAAATCCAAACTGGTCGGTGCCAAACCAGAAACGGGAAGAAGGCTCAAATGGCGCGCGCCCAAGCGCATTGAATCCATCCTTGGCATATATGACTTGAGTTTGTGGAATCTCGTTGCCAAACGCATAGTTATGGATCAGGCTTAACGCGAGGATGGAACCGATGATGCAAAATCCAGCAACAAAAAGAGGCTGTGCAGCGACATATTGCAGCGGGCGTACGATTCGAACGAGCAAACGCTTCAGCACTCGCCACAACGGCTCCAAATTCAAGCTCGATTGAGCTGCGGCAGTTGCTGCCGCCTCGCTTTGCATGGCCCAACGGTTGGTAAACCACGATCCAAGGGCGAAAAACGCATACATCGGAAGGAAGACAAGCAGGGAGGCAACGGTAAAAATAGCTGGAAACCCGTGCTGATAGACAAAATTGGTGATGCCGCGAATGTTGAACAGGATTTCAATGACAAGCAAATTTGAAAGCATGAACCAAAGAATCATTTTGGACTGGTGAAAAAAGTGAATTAAGGTGTTTGGCATGATGTGATGAATCAGAATATAGAGACGTGAAAGTCCCTTGCTTTTTGCATTTTCGATATACGGTTCTTCCCACTCCTCTTCCATATGAAACAGCAGAATGCGCAGGGAAAGGATAATCGGCATCACACTTAAACAGAGAATCGGGAGAGTGTATGGCTGTGAATCTCCAAAGGCAACTACATCAAAAAGAAGCACATTTGTTTTTTTGTAAATCCAGATGATCAAAAATTGAATCAGCACCGTAATCAAAATATCGGGAAACGACTCAAACACAAACAGAATGGACTTGGCTCCCTGATACAATCGTTTAGGAAGCAGGGAAATCAGAATGCTGAGCAGGATCGCTAGAAATAGAGCCAGAAACAACGCGGAAAACAGCACTGTCATGGAATAGGTATAAGGCTCCCACACATCAGGAAAAAGCGATCGTTGGGCTGCCCCGGCTGGATAAGTAATATCAGCCAAATGGGACAGCTGGCTCAGCAACTCTTTCAATCCATCCGTATACTTGCTGAATTGAAAAGATGTTCCGTTAAAAGCAAACGGAACAGCCCCCATCAGCAAGATGCCAAGGATGGATGTAACAAATGTGATAAACATGCGTTTTATCAGCATAAAATGGAAAAATCCTCCGATCAAAAAGGTAAATGAAGGCACAGTGAATCAGTACCCCATACCTAGAATATGTTCCATAAATTTACACTAATCTCCTTCTTTTGACGCGTTAATTTTAAAGAAACCATCATTCGATATTACATTGTCGAAAACTTGGAACCTATTACCTGTGGAAATTGCTACAATTAGCCACTATTTATCTCAATATCTTGTGATACTCTAGTAATGAATGAGTAGATACATATAGAAATATGGGGGGATTTTACATTGTCTAGTGAAAAAGAAGCATTGCTTTTTCGTTTGCAGCAGATGGAGGAAAAAGAACGATTTTTCCTGAAAGAACTTCAAAAAGAAAGAAATGAAATATATGATCGGCTGCGGGAAATTGACAGCCAGCCAAGCCTGTCATCGTTGGCTGCATTTAAAGAACCGGTGAAGGTGAGGGAAGAGGCAGCTGTTGCAGTAGAAACGGGAGTGCTGGAGGATGAAGCACCGACGGCTGTTCCTGGAAAAAAAGAGGTGGTGGAGTCATTACCCTCATCAAGCAGCAGTTCTGCTGCAGCTGCTCCAAGACCAAAGGTTTCAAACGTCCAAGCCGTAAGAGATGTTCTGAAAGACAGCAGCAAGAGCCTGACCATTTCAGAAATCAGACGTGAACTGGACAGGCAATATGGCTTATCACCAGCCAACCTGACAACCATCCTTTACAAGCTGAAAAAAGAAACGGATGCGATCACTAGCCCGGGCAGAGGCGTTTATTTTTATCAAGAGCCTGTGAACGCAGAAGGTGAAGAGCTTCAAGAGGAAGAATAAGAGAGATGATGAAACCCCATGCAGACTATTATGCTGCGTGGGGTTTTCTTATCTTTTTATGAAAACGATGTGATTGGTGAGTAAAGGTTTAAAACGGTGAGTAAAATCTGAATTTCCGTGAGTAAAGTCTTTAATATGGTGAGTAAGCAAAACATTTCCGTGAGTGAACACAGGAAAACGGTGAGTAAACGCTAAACCCTCGCCAGCACGCAAAAAAAGACCACCCCGGAGGGCAGCCTTCTTCATCTAATTTATTAAGAAATCTCCAATTGTTCCTTCAGCATCGTCTGGATGCGTGTGCGTTCTTCATCCGGTACGATAAGATAATAGATGCCGTTGATCATTTGGCCGTTTCCTTTGATCTCTACGTTATCCACGTTGTTGCGGGCACCTTTGTATTTGGACTGAATGTCTTTCATTTCATCAAAGGTCAAGTTGGTTTTGACGTTGGAACCGATCACGTCCAGAATGTCTCCCATTTTTGTTACGGAAGAAACCTGGGCTCCTTCGTTAATGATCGCTGAGATCACTTGGCGCTGGCGGGCGTTACGGCCAAAGTCGCCTTGAGGATCTTCTTTTCTCATACGGGTGTAAGCCAATGCTTCTTTACCGCTTAGCTTTAACTCGCCTTTCGGGAAGTTATAACCGTCGTATTTAAACGCCAGGCGTTCGTTGTCGACTGTTACTCCGCCAAGCGCATCCACTAATCCCTGGAAGCTTTCCATGTTTACTTTTACATAATAATCGACCGGAACATCAAGGAAGTTTTCAACGGTCTTGATGGCCATTTTTTCTCCGCCAAATGCGTATGCATGGTTGATCTTGTCTTCTTTGCCTTTTCCAACAATCTCGGTGCGCGTATCACGCGGGATACTGGTCATGACCATTTTGTTTGTTTTTGGATTGACTGTAACTAAAATCAATGTGTCCGAACGGCCTCGGTCGCCTTGTCGCTCATCGACCCCAAGAATCAGGATGGATAGGGGATCACCTTTGTCAGGTGTCAGCGCACCTTTACGCTTGTCCGATCCATTCCATTCAGAACCTTCATGCATTTTGTTGGCTGTGCTTTTTACGGAACCATAGACATAGTAAATTCCGCCTGCAGCAATAAGCACGATTACCCCTATAACGATTAACGCAATCTTTAAACCAGAGCGCTTTTTCTTGCGCTTTGCTGAACGACTATCCATTTCATCAACCTCTTCTTTATTAGTAACGGCTAAAATTCATAGCATGTTTTATATCGGATTAATTTCAATATCTTTTATAATATAACAGAAAATTACAAGTTTGCTAGGGATTATTGAAAGATTATTACAGCAAATTTTTAATTGCACGCCAAAAAAGCCGATCCTCATCAAGAGGATCGGCTTTAGCTTATAAAAAAATTATTTAGCAAAAATATGATTGCCAATGCGTGTAACGCTTTGTCGTTTGAAAATCCACTGGTTGGTTGCCGTGTTTGGATTGTAATAGAAAACGGAACCGTATGTAGGATCCCAGCCTTTTAAAGCATCAACGACTGCACGATATGAATCGGGGCCGGGAGATAGATTGTATTGGCCGTCATGAACGGCAGTAAACGCGTTTGTCTGGTTGACAACACGGTAGGCATCCTTTGGAAAACGGCGGTCTTCCAGGCGGTTCAGGATCACGGCAGCAACTGCGACTTTACCAATATAGGATTCTCCGCGTGCCTCTCCGTTGACCACCCTTGCCATAATGTCCAAATCGTTTAATTTTCTCAGTGTTTTAGGACCGGCTACTCCATCAGGAACAAGTCCGGCTGCCTGTTGGAAGTTCGTAACAGAATTTTTGGTAAGAGGACCAAAGTATCCAGTCACCGGGCCATGAAAATAGCCGGCGTTTTTCATCGTATGCTGCAGAGCGGTGACTTCCCGGCCGGTGCTCCCTTTTCCCAGCATTTGAGCGTACGACAAGCTTGGTGTGGCTACTAGTGTGAACCCCATGACGACTAAAACTGCAATTCTTTTTACAATCTTCATCAATCTACATCACCTCTCGCTATTTTTTTACGCTACCGTTTTACAGTAGCAGACAAATCATACTGTAAAATCCAACTTTAGGTTTATTTTGGAATGAGAAGGAAGTAACTTTTTTTCCTTTGATAAAGGGACCTGGGCACTATTTACCATGTACGATTAAATGGTCCATCCTATTGTTTTTAGTATCATTGGCGGAGGAAGCCATCTTCCCGTAATGTCCGAAACCCCTCCAGGGAACAGCCTTCAGGAGCTGTATACGCTTCACGAAGAACTGAAGGTTAAAAAGAAGAAAATACAGGTCGCCGAGCAATACGAAGCCAGGCCGCTAAAATGACCTGGCTGTTGTTTATTTCAATACTCCTTTTAGTTCACCTACTACAGAGGCCGGTTCTTTGCCGGTTACGGCTGCAACCAAATTCTCGACGGCAAGCATGGCCATATCAAATCTCGTTTGGTAGGTGGCCGATCCGATATGGGGAAGGGTCACCACATTTGGCAATTCGAGCAGCGGGTTATCCGGCGAAACTGGCTCCTGGTCGAAGACGTCGAGGCCGGCAGCAAGGATTTTCCCATTTTGAAGAGCTTCTGTCAGTGCCCCTTCGTCGACTGTTTGTCCACGGGACGTATTAATAAAAATGGCTGACTTTTTCATTTGGGCAAACTGCTCCCTGCCCATCAGATGCTTTGTTTCTTCGGTAAACGGAACCATCAGCAGCACAAAGTCCGACTTCTGTAAAAGTTCTTCCTGTGACACATAGGATGCATCCAGTTCTTTTTCTGTCTCCATCTTTCTGTGGCGGTTGTGATACAGAATATCCATGTTGAAGCCGAATTTGGCACGGCGGCCGATCGCCTCGCCAATCCTTCCCATGCCGATGATACCCAGCGTCTTTCCGTGGACGTCCACACCAAACAGCGGTTCATCACTTTTCTTTTCCCATTTTCCGTCCTTCACGAGCTTGTCGAGCTCAGGTACACGGCGGGCCGCAGACAGCATGAGCGCGAGGGCTAGGTCAGCCACGGTCTCGTTCAACACGTCCGGTGTGTTCGTCCCGATGATGTTCCTTCGTTTCATGGCATCCGTATCAAAATTGTTGTAGCCGACCGAGATGTTGCTCACGACTTTTAAGTTGGGCGCATGATCAAGCAGTTCATCATCGATCTTTTCCCCGGTAATCAAAAGACCTTCTGCTTGTCCCAGCTTCTGCAGCAGCTCGCTGCGGGGAATCGGCTCCGAGCCTTCCCATTTATCGTAGGAGCAGTGTTCAGCAATATAGTTTTCGACTTCTTCTGGTACAGGTTTTGCCAGGTAAACATAAGGTTTCAAGGATGTTCCTCCTTTTTAGTTTTCAATCGGTTTGTTCACGATGAACCAGTAGCACAAGGCCGCACAGCCAGCAATAACGCCTCCGGAAATAAAAGCCAGAGAGTAGGAGCCGGTAGAGTCGACGATCAGGCCGGCGATGACAGGAGAAAACGCGCCGCCAAAATACCCGCCAAAGTTTTGAATGGACCCGACAGATGCGACCATAGACGGCGGGGCAATGTCCCCGGCCAGCGCCCATGCACTTCCAGTCATCGCTGAAATAAAGCAAAGAGCAAGGGTAAGCAGAGCGATCGTCATGGCAAGGCTCTCGACAAACGGAACAGCGCATACGACGATAGCAGCACAAATGGCACTTACACTAATCGCAATGCGTTTTGCCTTGATCGGTGACGCCATTTCTTTGTCCACCATCTTTTTGGTCAGGTAGCCTCCGAAAATGTTGCCGAAGATTCCACCTACCCAAGGAATCCCTGCATAAATTCCCAGTTCTTTTAGTGTAACACCATGAACGTTCGTCAGGAACAGGGGAAGGAAGACAAGGAAGATGTTCCAGATCCAGATGGTGCAGAAAAAGCCGAGAATCATTCCCCATACACTCCGGTATTTGAACAGCTCTCTCCATTTAATTTTGGAGGTTTGGATGCTTTGCTCAGAACCTGCCCCATCCGACTGGATATAGTCCAATTCCTGTTTGGTCAGCTTGCGGCTTTGGTCCGGATTTTTGTAAAAGACGTAGAATCCGATGGCGAATATGATGCCAAGAACGCCAGTGATGTAAAAAAGGGCTCTCCAGCCAAACGTAACCATGATGAATACGAGCAAAGGCGGTGCAATAGCAGGGCCCCACTTGGAGGAGGAGTCCCAAATGCCTGTTGCCAGCCCGCGTTCCTTTTTCGGAAACCAATAAGACGTGATCTTTGCCATCGTCGGAAAGCACGGTGCTTCACCGACACCGAGCAGCACGCGGGCGAAAATGAACGTGCCCATCTTGGATACTGCGCCTGTCAGCATTGTCGCTCCGCTCCACCAAATCAAGGCCAGGGTATACACTTTTTTCGTGCCAAACCGGTCGATCAGCCAGCCCGCCGGAAGCTGCATGAGGGCATAGCTCCATGAAAAAACAGTGCCTAATAAACCGATATCCGTGGCAGTCAGCCCCAGATCCTTCATCATTTGCGGGGCAGCGATCGAAAGGTTCGCACGGTCAAGATAATTGATAATACCCCCGATCAACAGCCAGATAACGACCGTCCACCGAAACTTCTTTGCCAAATTGGCCGTTTTTACCTGCTTGGTTTGCAGATTTGCTTCCATAGCCATACCTATCCCTCCTAAATTTATTAAAACGCCTTAATTGGCAGCGCTTTCAAAATGATAAAAATGAGACAATCTTCTGTTTGGACAGGGAGGCAAAATCTTCATTAGTTTTATAATATAAAACTAAGTTTTGATAATATAACAAAAAAATAAACAGATAATTCTGTCGATAATTTTATTATGGTCATAAAAGTTTGTCAATCGTTCTGGAAATAATGGGTATAAAGTCCTGAGGAGAAGAGATTATGGATAGAGTCTTTTATATTCCTTTCTGATTTCTTCGTACAGTTCTTCAACAGGTTGGGAACTATCAAGCTTAAGAACGGGGCTTTTTGATATTGTCATGAGATACGTATGCTGAGCAAATGTGCCTGCACTGCTCTTACTTTTTGCCGTGTAATAGGTTTTGCACCACTCTAAAAAGTCGTTTGTGTACTCTCTGTTTTCATCAAACCACCATGATTTATTTCGATTTTCCCGTTGGCGTTCTCTATCTCTTAACCGTTTTAATCGGATGGTTTCATCAAGTGAAAGAAAAACCAGGAGCTCCCGGCTGCAAAAGCCCTGCGGATACCATGAATCGATAGAACCGGAGACCGCATAACTGCTGAAAGACTCCATGTCTTTTTGATACATGTCCAACCGCTTTTCAATCGGATGATTTTCAGTAAAAGTATCATCTTTCCACAAATATTGATCGGTATCGATCCATTTAATCTTTTCTTTTTCACTAATGTATTGGGCCAACGTGCTTTTTCCGGCTCCAGACCCACCGATGATTTGTATTTTCACTGTCATCACCCCCTATTTAATTAATTTTACGAGATAGAAACTGTTCAATCAATAACGGATTATTTTTTATGAAAATGACGTCATATGCAACTATTCTTTGTCGAACCGCAAGTAATATTTACCTTCTCACAAGTATTCGGGTCTTTAGCGCAAGTAATGTACATCCACTAGCCTGGACTGCCAAAAATTTCTCTTTGACATTTATAAAAAGAGAAATTATACTGTGTGTAACCGGTTACACATCAGAACCGCTTATTTATTTCAACACATGTAACCGGTTACACATAGCGATTTGGATTTTATGGGGTGTTCAGTATGGCAACCATCAGAGATGTCGCCAAACAAGCGGGGGTTTCCGTGGCGACGGTATCCAGGGTGCTCAACAGCAATGGATACGTAAATAATGAAACAAAGAAAAAGGTAGACGAAGCGATCAGGCAATTGAATTACAAGCCAAATGCGGTTGCCCGAAGCCTTTATAAAAAAACATCAAAAACAATCGGATTGATCGTACCGGACATTGTGAACCCGTTTTTCCCCGAACTGGCAAGAGCGGTGGAGGATACGGCTCACAAGAAGGGCTATAATGTGTTCTTTTGCAACACTGATGAGAATGTGGAGAAGGAAGAGCATTATCTGGAGATTCTTCTCCAAAAGTATGTGGATGGCGTGATTGTTGCTTCCAATACGCTCACAGCTGAAAAAGTGAAAGAGCTGAACATACCTGTCGTAAGTATTGACCGTAAGATTACCGCGGAAATTCCAACAGTGGTCGTAAAAAATAAGGAAGGTGCGCAAAAGGCAACAAGTTATCTAAAAGAAATTGGCTGCGAGCGCATCGCCCATCTCAGGGGCCCCCACCATATTGACAACGCGAACGAGCGGGCGGACGGCTACCTTGAAGAAGTGGGAAGCGCGCCCTGGTTCCAATCCAGCTATATAGCGGACGGAAACTATGTGATGAAGACCGCGATCCAGGCAACGGTGGAGCTTTTGGAGCGTCATCCAGAGATTGACGGGATTTTTGCGGCAAACGATGTGATGGCGATCGGAGCAGTAAAGGCCGCTCATCGGATTGGAAAAATGGTGCCTGAGGAGCTGGCCATCATCGGGTTTGACGGAATTTCCATGGCCGAAGCGACGACACCAGAGCTTACCACCATAGCGCAGCCGATTTACGATATGGGCACAGCGGTTACCGATCTGCTCGTAAAGCTCATTGAAAAGAAGCCTGTTGAGCGCACGTTCCTCGAACTGAAGGTTGAACTAATCGAGCGGGAATCCACCAGAAAACAGAACAACAACAAAGGAGGACGAGAACATGGCGCCAAAGATCACAGTAGTAGGCAGTATTAACATGGACCTGGTGACCCTTTCGGAAAAAGTGCCCAAGATGGGAGAAACCCTCCTTGGACAGGAATTCAGGACGATACCTGGAGGAAAGGGAGCCAACCAAGCAGTGGCAGCGGCAAAACTCGGAGCTGATGTCCGGATGGTAGGCTGTGTCGGTGATGATGTATTTGGCACAGAGCTGCTGGAGCATCTGAAAAAACAGGGCGTCGATGTCAGCCATGTAGATCAGGTTTCCGGATCAACAGGAACGGCTACCATCCTTGTTTCAGAAGGTGATAACAGCATCATTGTGGTTCCTGCAGCCAACCATAGTGTGACTCCTTTGTTGGTGGAAAAGAAGCGGGATGCCATTGCCGGCAGTGATTTTCTGTTGGTACAGCTTGAAATTCCGCTGGAAAGTGTCCAAAAGGCGGTGAGCATCGCAAAGGAAAACGGAGTAAAGGTCATCCTGAATCCCGCCCCTATAGAGGAGTTGTCTGAAGAACTCCTACAGCAAACGGACTATATCACCCCTAATGAACATGAGCTGGAACGGCTGCTTCAAGATCGTGACCAAGCCTCCATTCAGGACAAAATCATTGTAACTAAGGGATCGGATGGCCTTACGTTTTATCAAAACAATGAGGAAGTCAACCTTCCTTCCTACTCAGTTGAGGTAAAGGACACGACTGGGGCTGGTGATTCATTTAACGGCGGACTGGCTGTTGGATTGAGCCAGGGCATGTCGCTACAAGAAGCCTGCAGATATGGAAATGCGGTCGCGGCCCTCTCGACCACCAAGCTCGGTGCCCAGACCGGCATGCCAACTAAGGAAGAAGTCGAGCAGTTTATCGCTGTTAACGGATAAATTTTTATAGAAATTACAGCATGAAAAAGAGGTGAGGCAATTGAAAAAACACGGGATGCTGAACAGTGAGATAGCAGCTGTGCTGGCACGGCTCGGGCATACAGACACCATCGTGATCGCAGACTGCGGACTGCCGATCCCTGACGGCGTAAAACGGATCGACATCTCCCTGACCATGGGCACACCAGGCTTTCTGGAAACCTTGAGGGCTGTCGTGGAGGACATGGAGACAGAAGAAATCACGTTTGCTGAGGAGCTGCAGGAAAACAGCGCCTACCTCCAGCAAGTCCTGGGCACAGTGCCTGAGGCAAAACAGCAGATGGTGCCGCACGAAACGTTCAAAAGGTTAACGAAAAACGCGAAAGCGGTCATCCGCACAGGTGAAACCACACCTTATGCCAACATCATTTTACAAGCGGGGGTGATTTTCTGATGAATGAAACACCACTTGTTCAGTTAAGCGGAATCTATAAATCTTTTTCAGATGTACACGTGTTAAAAGATGTCAATTTTGAAGTGAGGCCCGGAGAGGTTCACGCCCTTATGGGAGAAAACGGCGCTGGCAAATCAACGTTAATGAAGATTATGGCCGGCATCTACCAGCGGGACAAGGGAACAGCCATGGTGAAAGGAAAAGAGGTTCATTTTTCCTCGCCTAAGGAAGCGGAAGAAATGGGAATCGGCGTTGTCCATCAGGAGCTGAACATTATTCCTTATCTGACCGTCACCGAAAATCTGTTTCTTGGAAAAGAACTGACCTACGGTAAAAGCGGAATTTTACGGACAGGTGCCATGCGAAAACAAGCAAGGAAAGCACTGGAGGCATTAGGAGTTAAGATCGATCCCGATGCGGTCGCCGGCGAGCTGTCTGTCGGGCAGCAGCAGATGATCGAAATTGCGAAAGTGCTTGAAACGAACTCGGACTGCATCATCATGGACGAGCCGACCGCCGCACTGACCGACCGTGAAATCGAAGCCCTTTTTGAAGTCATTGAAAAACTGAGAAACCAGGGCGTAGGCATTGTGTATATTTCCCACCGGATGGAGGAAATCTTTCGTATTTGTGACCGAATCTCTGTACTGCGGGATGGAAATTTTATCGGTACAAAAATGGTAAGTGAAACGGACTTCGACGAAATTGTCTCCATGATGGTCGGCCGCGAGCTTGGTGACCGGTTCCCGGTACGACAGGTCACGATTGGACCGGAACGGCTCAGAGTGGAAAACCTGTCGCGGAATGAACACTTCAAGGACATTCATTTTGATGTAAAGCAGGGAGAAATCCTTGGAGTCGCCGGATTGATGGGTGCTGGCCGTACCGAGATCATGGAAGCCATTTTCGGATACAAGAAAAAGGACAGCGGCACCGTTTATCTGGACGGTCAGCGCTTGAACATCTCAAAACCCGCGGACGCGATTGCCGCAGGATTGGCTTTTGTCACAGAGGACCGCAAAGACAAAGGACTGGTGATCGGGATGACTGTCCGAGAAAACTTTACTCTCACCAATTTGAAAGCGGTCTCAAAAAATGGAATTCTTTCTGCGCGATCGGAACAGGAAGAAACCGACCGGCTGATTAAGAAACTCCACGTGAAAACGTCAGGGCGGGAACAAACCGTCAAGTCGTTGAGCGGAGGAAACCAGCAAAAGATTGTCATCGGTAAATGGGTGAACAATCAGCCGAAGGTATTGATCCTTGATGAGCCGACCCGCGGGGTCGATGTTGGCGCCAAGAAAGAAATCTACCAGATCATGAATGAACTGACCGAGCAGGGAGTGTCGATCATTATGGTATCTTCCGAGCTACCCGAAATCCTTGGCATGAGTGACCGGATTCTCGTCATTCATGAAGGGAAGATCGCCAAAATCTTGCACCGTCAGGAAGCGGATCAGGAGAAAATCATGCACGCTGCTACAGGAGGGATGTAAGAATGTCTGCATCAACAAGAAAGATCAGCATTTTTCAGAAACTGGGTCCGCTTATCGGACTGGCTATTATCTTAATTGTTCTATCCATATTAAGTCCGCAGTTTTTCACATTGGCCAATATTTTAAATGTACTGCGGCAGGTGTCCATTAATGCTTTGATCGCATTTGGACTCACCTTTGTCATCCTGACGGGAGGCATTGACCTGTCCGTCGGCTCGATGCTCGCATTGTCCGGAGCCATAACGGCAGGATTGATGGCCGGCGGCACCGATCCGATACTCGCCATGCTTGTCGGATTGGCAGCGGGCGCCGTCATGGGTGCTATCAATGGTTTGATCATCACGAAAGGGAAGGTTGCACCGTTCATCGCAACCCTTGCTACCATGACCGTATTCCGCGGGTTGACCCTCGTATACACCGATGGAAAACCGATCACAGGCTTGTCCGATGATATGAGCTTTGTGTTGATGGGCCGGGGCTATTTCGCAGGTATCCCGATTCCGGTCATCTGGATGCTCGCATCCTTCGCTGTTCTTTGGTTCCTTTTGAAAAAGACGACCTTTGGACGAAGAACATACGCCATCGGAGGCAACGAGGAGGCTTCACTGCTCTCCGGGATAAAAGTCGACCGCATCAAAGTGATGATCTACTCGCTGACCGGTTTGCTTTCTGCCTTTGCAGGAATCATCCTTACATCCCGATTGAATTCCGCACAGCCAACAGCGGGTACTGCGTACGAACTCGATGCGATCGCAGCAGTTGTACTTGGCGGAACAAGCTTGTCAGGAGGCAGAGGATGGATTTTCGGAACGCTGATCGGTGCTCTTATCATCGGTGTACTGAACAACGGACTGAATCTATTAAACGTTTCATCCTTCTATCAACAGGTCGTAAAGGGCGGGGTCATCCTTCTCGCCGTATTGCTAGACCGCAAGAAGGCCGCTTAACTTATTAAAAAATATAGGGAGGAATACATGATGAAAACTATGGTTAAAAGTTTTGTTCTATTGCTGGTTGGAGCGCTGCTCTTGACCGCTTGCTCCACAAAAGCGCCAGGAACAGAGAGCGACAGCAAGAAAAAAGGCAAAGGGGATCTGAAAATCGGTCTTTCCATTTCCACACTCAACAACCCGTTCTTTGTTACGCTAAAAGAAGGTGCTCAAAAAGAAGCGAAAAAAGCAGGCGTGCAGCTTAAGTCAGTGGATGCACAGGACGATTCTGCAAAACAGGCCAATGACATCGAGGATTTAATCCAGCAAGGTGTGGACGTACTTCTTGTGAACCCAACAGATTCCGCTGCCATTTCCTCAGCGATTGAATCAGCCAACAGCGCCGGCATTCCGGTCATCACCGTCGACCGTAGTGCAGAAGGCGGAAAAGTAGTCTCCCATATCGCTTCCGATAACGTGGAAGGCGGTAAAATGGCAGGCGAATACATTGCCAAGCAACTGAAAGGCAAAGGAAATGTCGTCGAGCTTGAAGGGATTTCCGGATCTTCAGCCGCCCGTGAGCGTGGAGAAGGATTCCATAAAGCCGTTGATAATGAAAAAGGAATGAAAGTTGTAGCGAAGCAAACCGCAAGCTTTGACCGTGCCAAAGGCTTGAATGTTATGGAAAACATCCTTCAAGGCAACAAAAACGTCGATGCAGTATTCGCGCACAACGATGAAATGGCGCTTGGCGCCCTACAAGCGTTGGAAGCTGCAGGCTTGAAAGATGTAATTGTCGTCGGCTTTGACGCCACCGATGACGCACAAAAAGCGATCAAAGACGGAAAAATGGCCGCAACCGTTGCCCAAAAGCCGGACATGATCGGTTCAGAAGCCGTACAAACAGCGGTAAAAGTAAGCAAGAAAGAAAAAGTAGACAAGTTTATTCCGGTAGATCTGGACTTGATTACGAAATAAATGGACGTTTTTATGAAAATGACGTGATAAGAAAGTATTCTTTGTCGAACCACAACTAATATTGCAAAAACTCCTCTAAACAAGCCCCTTTTTAAAAAGGGGCTTGTTTTTTAACTAATAAATTTCAAAAATGAAATTAATCTTTCAAAAATGAAAGAACAAACGCCGAGATGCTGAAATAGAAATAATAAACTATTTCCGGGGAAATTCCACAATTATTGCAGGGAAAGTGAGTGGGTAGGATGTCCATAGGTAGAATCATTTATTATCATCGCAGGAAGCAGAAACCAACTACCCATAAACCGTTTGCGCTTAATACTTTTCGCGGATAAGTAATCTAAATTCGCTCATATGAGGCTAAAATCGTTTTGCGGACTCTATTTAACTGCTTTGATAACTCAAAAGCCTTGTTATTAACACGAAATAACCCCGTAAACCACAAGCAAACAGCAAAAAGCCACCCGATTTGGGCGGCTTCCTTACATTCCTAACATCAACCCCAATTTTTCTCCACAAATCGAACAACAGGTTCTAAGTTAGTCTCATTCGCAATCTCGATCAAAGCGGGGACGACGGTTGGATCGGTTTTAGAGAAATTAGGGATGCGTGGATCTAACCGATAGAAGCGCTTGCCGAGCAGGTTCTCACTAACCATCGATTCATAATAGGCAGAGCTGCTGCTGGTAATTTGCAAAAAGGGCAGCAGCGGTTCATTCGTTGAATGATCCAGGAGGACGCCCCAGTTCGGTGGCAGGTCCTCCAGGTTTTCAGGACGGATGTTATCTGCGCTGACCATTCCCCAGCCTCTGGTATCTCTTCTTAACTGTGTTGGCTGTTCGCCTGTTCCGATGGATAAAACCGCAATTTTGTCCAAAGGGACGCACGCTTTACCAACTGCGAACGAAATGCAGGCCGTACATGGGTTTGTTGCGACGAGATAGCCATCCGCATAATTCTGGTAGGCGCGTTGTGCCGTGGGTGCACCGCTGCTCCGGAGGATAACATCGCTCACTTTTTCATTTAAGTAGGGAGAGCCAGGGAAGTTGTTGAACAGCACAGGATTCCACCGATCCACCTCTGGGTCGTACAAGTGAAACGAAGGAATAACAACTTTTGGTTTTAAGTCTTTAAGTCGAAGGTCATCCGGGAAAAACTCCCGAATCGCTTTAATAAAGCCGGAGAATGGCAATTGCTGATTAAAAACAGGACCACCTGGCCGCGAAACACTGAATGCCGGCAGAATTTCTTTCTTGAAAAAACGGAAAGTTTCTTTTGGTGTTCTTCCGCTGGCTAGTGCAAGAGCGGTAAAGGAACCGATGGAATTTCCGGCGAAAACATCCGTTTTACGAACAAGTTGTGGCGTTAATTTCACCAATCGGTTCAAAAGCTGTAAGCTTAATGCCCCCAAAACTCCGCCTCCATCAAAGGTCATGATCCGGTATTTGCCCAAAGAAAATTCTCCTTTCTATTCCGATCACAAGTATCCTTCAGTTTATGTTAGTTTGGATGCAATTGTATGGGCGAAAAAACTCCCTTTGTTGAACCCCGAGTAAACACAAAAAAGCCAACCGAGCACAAGCTGCTGGCTGCCCTATCCCTTCCTTTATCGCCAAAAATTACTGAATGACTATGGAGGAGGTCCGATCGCAGTGGTGTTTTGCTTAAGTTCATGTCCTCAGGTAAATTTGTTCTTGTATTTTGTAAGCAAATGTTTACAAATACCAAATAAGCAAATTACTCTTTCTTAATATCCTTTGTGTAAGGTTAATATGACAACTTGATATTAATAAACTGAGGAGGATGAATAATGAAAAAAGTAATTTTTGCAATAGCAGCCACCATTGCTATTAGTACTTTATCAACTGCGTTTGTCTACGCTGATGCTCATAATTCCGGGAAAGAAGAAAATGAAATGGTTGAGAAATTTCAAGACCTTACACGGGATAATACCTGGGAACAAAAAGGAAAAATCGATCTTAAATTTAACACTTATCATCCACAAGGAATGACGAAAGTTGGAGACGTTTATTACATGTCTTCCGTAGAAATCATAGAAAAACCGGTAAAATACAATAAGCCTCAAGAAGGTTATGACCGTACACCAGGTAAAGGCATTGGCCACCTTTTTGTATTCAATAATGAAGGTGAACTTTTAAAGGATATTAAGCTTGGTGAAGGCAGTATATACCACCCAGGTGGCATTGCCTATGATGGTAAATCGGTTTGGGTTCCCGCTGCCGAATACCGCCCAAACAGCAAGTCAATCATATACAAGATAGATCCTCAAACAATGAAATCTAAGGAAGTGTTCCGCGCAAATGACCACATTGGTGGAATTCTTCGTGATGGAAAACATGGAACTTTAAAAGCTGTAAGTTGGGGTTCAAGATCCTTTTATGGGTTTAATGAAAAAGGAAAAGTACTTAGCAAATCAAATAACCCTAGTCATTTCATCGATTATCAGGATTGTGAAAACGCAGGAAAAGATAGCATGATTTGCAGTGGCATTACTGAATTGCCACAACAAGGATCTGCCAATGATAAATATGAATTAGGTGGACTAGCTTTACTAGATATGAGAACAATGGATATGGTTCACGAATTGCCCATTACTCTGTTTTCAACTCAGGGACATGTTGTGACACGGAATCCAGTATTTCTTGAAAATACGAAACAAGGAATAAAAATGTACGCTGTTCCCGATGACGATCAATCTTCTATGCTGGTGTATGAAACAAAAGTCAATAGAACAACCGGGCAGGATAATTGAACAGCGTAGGTTGTTGTGGCCTATCCTTATCTACTAACGGTTTAGATTAAATCTGCATGGATAACCCAAAAGGCATTCTTTTTCACACGAAAATGCCTCAAAACTAATAGAATTTAGTCAAGTTCTCTTCACGCCAACGTCAGTCTACTTGCATACACCCCAATAGTTCTCCACAAAACGAACAACCTGCTGCAAATTGGTTTCGTTCGCAATCTCGATGACAATGGGAGCGGAGGCAGGGTCGGTTAGGGAGAGGCTGGGGATGCGCGGGTTTAATCGAAAAAAGCGTTTGCCCAGCAGATTGCCACTGATCATGGTTGCATTATACGAGGCGCTGCTGCCGGTCACTTGAAGAAAGGGCAATAACGGTTCATCCGTTGCATGGTCTAAGAGGACGCCCCAGTTTGGAGGCAAATCCTCCAGGTTTTCGGGACGGATGTTATCTGCGCTCACCATTCCCCAGCCTCTGGTGTCTCTTTTTAAGCGTGTCGGCGATTCACCGGTTCCAATGGATAAAACCGCGATTTTGTCCAGAGGTACACCAGCCTTCCCAACGGCCAACGAGATGCTGTCTGCACTGGGGTTTGCTGCAAAGATATATCCATCCACATAGTTCTGATAGGCACGTTGGGTAGCGGGAGCCCCGCTGCTTCTCAGAATGACATCACTCGCTTTTTCATTTAAATAGGGAGAACCGGGGAAGTTGTGGAACAGGACAACGTTCCAACGATCCAATTTCTGGTCGTACAAGTGAAACGCAGGCACAACCACTCTGCGGTTTAAGTCTTTCAGGCGGAGGTCATCCGGAAAAAACTCTCGTATCGCTTGAATGAAACCAGAATACGGTAATTGCTGGTTGAAAACAGGTCCACCTGGCCGGGAAACACTGAAAGGCGGCAGAATTTCTTCCTTAAAATAACGGAAGGTCTCTTTTGGCGTTCTTCCGCTGGCTAGCGCAAGGGCGGTGAATGAACCGACGGAAGTGCCGGCGAAAAGATCCGTTTTACGGACGAGCTGCGGGGTTACTTTCGCCAATCGGTTCAAAAGCTGTAAGCTTAATGCCCCCAAAGTGCCGCCTCCATCAAAGGTCATGATCCGGAATTTGCCCAAAGTTAATTTCTCCTTTCTATTCCGAACAAAAGTATCCTTCAGTTTATGTTAGTGTGGCGGCAGGTGTATGGGCGGAAGATCTCCCTTATCCACCGATCTTTTTTGTTTCAAAGTGATAAACTAAATCATGCCGCAAGCAACTAATCGCAAAAAAGCAAACCGGTCACACACTAAAGGATTCCGTTTTCGGTTGCTTTATTGATAAATGACATAATAAATGACGTGTGAATTGGCACACGTCATTTTCCCTATTTAGTCTAGTTTTAGCTTGTTTCCTTATTTTTGGCACTGCAAATGACATTATATTTTATAATGGACAATAAGTAGTGCGGATCAAGATCAGTGCCACTTGGGATGCTGGCAATATGCGCTTCGCATCTAACTAACGGGGCAGATTACTTAAAGAAAGCAAGGGGGAGATACGTTGACTGATATTAAAAATATTGGACGTTTTTGTTTGACGAATGATAATGGTTATATAATAAACGACTCAAATTTAGAAAAGGTTAAACCTGAATTTTACAAGGTGATAGAAGAGGTAGTAGAAAATTACCAAAAACACTTGGGCTCCGATCTGCATAGTGTATATGTCAGGGGGTCAGTTCCCCGTGGATTGGGTATATATGGGGTTTCAGACTTAGATACAATAGCAATAACGAATAGAGAAAAGAATGATATAGACTTGAAATGGGTGGATAAAGCAGAAAATGACTTGAATAGAAAATATGATTGTATAAAGGGTGTAGAGTTTAGTTTCTATTCCATTGAAGATATGATAGAAACCATTAACTTTTCAATCATTCCGTTTATGATTAAGACTCATAGTGTTTGTGTATATGGAGAAGATATAAGGGGGAAATTACCTAACTATAAGGCAGATAAAACACTTGGGAACCAACATCTTGTTAACTTAAAGAATCAAATCAAACAAGCTAAAGAAGACGTTGCAGGCAATGACGATAAAGAAGATATATTGGATTGTTGCGCATGGATCATGAAAATCATCGTTAGGGCAGGCCTTGCACTTGTCATTGAGAAAGAAAGGAAGTATACAAGAGACTTGTACCCAGCGTATGAGATATTTTCTAAGTATTATCCAGAGAAAGAATCTGAAATGAAACAAGCAGTTAAATATGCTATTAATCCTACAGAAAATGGGAATGCGATCATTGTTTTTTTAGATGATATGGGAACGTGGATGATAAACGAAGCTGATAAATGGTTGCAGGTGCACAACCCCCAAAAGGTAAGTAATATGGAAATGTAGAAAAGGACTTCAACACTAAATTTGTGATACGTAAACAATAGTTGTACGTAAACAAAAGGTGCTTGAGTTGAAGACGAACTGGCAATTTATAATAAAAGGCTCGATTGTTGTTTTTTTAACCCCCTAAATAGTATAAAGAATCACAGCCATTCTTCGATAGACTGGCTGTATTCGTTATTCAATACTAGTTTGCATAGAAGATGAATTATTTTAGTGTAGACTCTAGTGCTTCATTTTTAACTTCAAGTATGTACTTACTAAGCACCTGTTCTCTACCGCCATTGTTTTCGTACCAATCTTTAATCCTTTGAACATGTGCTTTATCATTTTTCACATTTGTTTCAATTTCCACATATTTTTCATAGCTGTCATATTCCCATATGGCAAAGATTTCGACAGTATTGTCCTTGTTATCCCTCATCCATCTCCCTACCAAGCGTGCACCATGCTTTAATTGATTAGGTAAGTTTGTATTGTTAAAGTGCGCATTGAACTCCTCAACAAAATCACTTTTAACAGTATAAAATTTTCTTCGATAAAACATATCTGAACCTCCTATTATGTATCGCCTGTTCGCTTATCCTCCACAATCCTGCTACGTTTGCTGAATAAGCACTGAAAAAATAATACCATAAAAAGTAAATTTAAACTTGTCTTATTTAAAAGCAACAATCTTTACGAAAAGTTTATTGTAAAAGCACCTCGAAACGGAATCCTTTAGTCACGCCGATCCTGTGAATGGGCCAAACATCTCCATGGAATTTATTTCAGAGAAAAACCCTGAAATCCTCTATGTCAGTCTATGTCATTGCTCGGAGGAGGGTTTATGAAAATGACGTGATATGCAAGTATTCTTTGTCGAACCGCAAGTAATCTCATAAATTCACAAAAAAGGAAACACCACCTCGCTGTCTGTTGTCGGGGTGGTGTTATTATGGTTTGATATAGATAAAGATTCTACATATTTCGACTTTTTATAGTCGGTTATCTTAACAATATCAGAAAATTATAACAAAATTTTAAAACGATCAAAACTCGATTTTAAAACTGCTGATTTTGTAATTGCGTTACTTTAAGAATGTGAGGGGGGGCACACGTGTCGGAATTACTTATTGTCGATAATGATAAACAATGCCGAAGAGAAGTTTGTGCAATCATTCAGGAAAGTAAATACAGCTTTTTATCCATTTATGAATCCAGTACGGCCCATCGAGGGATGCTGTTGCTGAAACAAAGCAAGCCGAGCGCACTCATGATTGATATTTCCTTGCCAGATACCGATGGCATAGCGTTTGGCAAAATAGCTCTTCAGTTGTATCCGGACCTTCCGATTATCGTGATGACCCAATTAAAGATGTTTGAACTCGTTCAATCGTCCATCAATGCCGGTTTTTTAGGTTACTTATTGAAACCGCTTTCTAAAAATGAACTGATTGAAACGTTAGACAGGGTGTTGATTCCTGTTCTGAGCAAAAGTATAAACCAGGTTATGAAATCAAATGAAGAGCCCTTTACTGCAGATCTGAAAAATCCGATCGGCAGCGCCATCCAATACATGCAAATCTATTACAGCGAACCCCTCACATTAAAAGGTGTTGCAGACAAGGTATACCTGAGCCCTTCTTATTTCAGCAAACTGTTTAAAGAGGAAACAGGAATGACGTTTGTTGAATATCTGTCGTTTGTCAGAGTGCAAAAAGCCAAATCCCTGCTGAGAATGTCAACACTGCCCATTGAAGTGATTGCCAACAATGCCGGTTTTGCGAATTCGGGATATTTTGCCACTACCTTTAAAAAGCTTACTGGAATAACACCGAGCGATTACCGTGAGCAATTTCATTTAGAGGCTGAGCAGGGACTAACGATATCAGCTGGAGGTGTGTAGATGCTCCCGATTTATCTTGAAATGAAACGCTGTATCCAAAACGGTCTCCGGGGAGTTTTGGGGACAATTATCCGTACGGAAGGCTCTACCTATCAAAAGTCAGGGGCCAAATGCTTTTGGAGCGAAGATGGAACGTTAACCGGATTATTAAGCGGGGGGTGTGTTGAGGGAGACTTCATGGAACACGCAAAAGAGGTGTTGAAGTCGGCATCCTGTAAAACGATAAGCTATGATTTCCGAGGTGGCGGTGACGATTTATGGGGCCTTGGCCTCGGATGCAACGGTTCCATTGATATTTTCCTGGAGCCCTTTGATTCACTGGGTGACCCTGAAAAGGCAGCCCGTAGCATGGAGATCTGTCAAACGGCACTTGCCCATGAAGTCAGCATCGCCACTATTGTAGAAGCACCTGACCCTGTGTTGATTGGTGAAAAATGGGTATGTGAACAGGTTCCTTTTCATCAATCCAGGGCAGGGGTATATTCCATCCCTTACGGGGAGAAAGAGGCCCTTGTATTTTCAGAAACCCTCACGCCTCCTCCACAACTGGTCATTTTTGGTGCAGGACCGGATGCAGTGCCTCTCATTAAGGGAGCAAAGCAATTGAACTGGCAAGTGACTGTCATCGATCATCGTCCTGCTTTTGTGAACCAACAACATTTTCCGGAGGCCGATCATCTCGTTTGTGTTTCAAAAGGAGAATGGCCGGACCTTCAGATAGGCAGCTATTCGTTTGTGGTCATTATGACCCATCATTTTGAACAGGATGCTCTTTTTCTGAAGCAGTCACTGAAAACAGCGGCTCCATATATTGGGGTGCTTGGTCCGAACAAACGGACGTACCAGCTGTTGGATCAGATGAATTCCGGGCTTACCCAGGAGCAACTTTCTCGTCTCCACAGTCCTATTGGCTTGGATATCGGCTCAAAAACACCGGAAGAAATTGCGCTCAGTATTTTGGCGGAAATCACCATGATCTACCGAGACAAGGGAAGCGGAAATCCTCTTCATGTGATGAAGGAAACGAGCTTCACGAAATACATGGAAAAGAAAGTGGGTGAACTGGCATTGTGACTCCCCAAAAAAACACATGGGCCATCATTTTGGCAGCCGGGCAGTCAAAACGGATGGGAACGCCAAAAATGATGCTGCGCCACAAGGGAAAAACACTTATCCATCACGTAATAGATGCGGCTGTAAATTCTAAAGCAGACGGTGTAATCATTGTGATTAACCCGGAAGTAGACGGTTTGCTTGCAGAGGCTTCTGTTCCGGGGGTCAGCAAGGTTTTCTTGAATGATCAGTCGGACAGCGGATTGTCGATGTCTATGAAATCAGGCCTTTACGTGTTGCCGTCAGAAGCAGAAGCCGCCATTTTTCTGCTGGGGGACCAGCCCCTTGTCACCACCAGAGAGATTGATTTACTTTTGGAGGAGTTTCAGGGGAACCAGGCTTATTCCATATATCAATCGTCCTATCGGGGAAAGAAGGGACACCCTGTCTTGTTTCAACGGAGTATGTTCGACCGGCTGCTTGATGTCAAGGGCGACAAAGGGGGCCGCGAGGTGATCAGGCAATTTTCCGGAGAGACCCAAACCGTTGAAATGGGAAGAAGCCACCCTTTTGATATTGATACCAAGGACGATTACAGAAGGCTATTAAGAAAGGAGGTCTCCTAAAATGGACAAAGTTATTGGCAAGGCCGTGACAAGAGTTGAGGACATGCGGCTGTTGACCGGACAAGGCAAATACATTGATGATATCGGAACCCCTGCCCAGACCTTTCAAGCGGCCATTTTAAGAAGCTCCAGCTCCCATGCCAATCTTGTTTCGATCGATACGGCTGAGGCTGAAAAGGTGCCAGGAGTAAAAGCAGTAATAACCGGTGAGCAGGTGAAGAAATACCTTGAGCCGTTCAGTGTAGGTGTCAGCGCTCCCGTTCATTATTATCCAATCGCCGTTGATAAAGTAAGGTATGTCGGAGAGCCTGTGGCGGTCGTGGTTGCAAAAAGCCGATATATCGCCGAGGATGCGATGGAACGGATCAAAGTGAAGTATGAAGCGCTCCCGCCGGTCGTTGATATTGAGGGTTCAATGGAGGAAGATGCCCCCATCCTTCATGAAAACGTTGGATCCAACATCGCCAATCACCGTACGTTTCATTACGGAAAAGTCGATCAGGCGTTTGAAGAAGCGGACAGGATCATTAAGCATAAATATCTTTTTCCGAAATATACCGCAACCCCTGTGGAGACATACGGAATTATCGCAAACTATGAATCAAGTGAAAATCAGTATACGGTGCACGCTAATTTTCACGGACCGTTTGTTATCCAGGCCATCATGGCTCAGGCACTGAAAATACCAAGCAATAAGCTGAGAATTATTGTTCCAAAGGACATTGGGGGAAGCTATGGCATCAAAGCGGGAACTTTTCCCTACATGGTGCTCCTTTCGGTGGCCAGCCGGATTGCCGGATGCCCGGTAAAGTGGATTGAAGACCGCCAGGAGCACCTGTCGGCCAGCTCCAGCGGAACGGACAGGGTAACCTATATTGAAGCGGCGGTCAAGAACAACGGGAAGGTAACCGGGCTGCGCATGAAGATGATCGATAATGTGGGTGCCTACATCAGGGCTCCCGAGCCCGCCTGCCTGTACCGTACACACGCAAATTCAACGGGTGCCTATGATATTCCCAACCTGCATATTGATGCTTACGCCATTATGACGAATAAGCTGCCTACAGGGCTGATCAGAGGCTACGGTGGCCAGGAACTGTATTTTCCTCTGGAGAGGATCATGCAAAGGGTGGCGTTCGAGCTGAATCTGGATCCGGCGGATGTTATTCGTGAAAATCTCATTAAAAAAGAGCAGTTTCCTTACAAAACGGCTTCAGGCGGCATGTATGACAGCGGGGACTATATGAAAGGATTCGAACTGGCACTGGAGACCGGAAAGTATGAGGAATTCCGCAAAAAACAAGAAAAAGCAAGAAAGGAAGGGAAAATCGTCGGTGTCGGTCTTGCCTGCATTGTCGAACCTTCGGGGTCTAACATGGGATATATCACGGTGGCACTGACTCCGGAAGAACGGGCAAAATCGCTGCCGAAATCGGGCTGTTCGGAAGCGGCTACCGTTTCGATGGATCCAATGGGAAGCGTGAACGTTAGGATCAGTACAACACCTTCCGGACAAGGGCATGAAACCGTTGCGGCACAAATCGTTTCTGAGGTATTGAGCATTCCGGCGGATAAAATCAAGGTGGTGGCAGAGCTGGACACGTCCACAAGCGCCTGGTCCATTGCGTCAGGCAGCTATTCAAGCCGTTTTGCTTCATTGGGTTCAAGCGCAGTCTTTTATGCAGCGCACAAGGTGAAGGAAAAATTGATGAAAATTGCTTCTCACCAGATGAAAGTGAGTGAGAGTGAACTGGAACTGCGAGACGGAGCTTTTTATGAAAAGAACGACCCGACAAAAAAATATGCATTAAAAAGAGCGGCGGGATCTGCCCATTGGAATCCTCTTTCTCTTCCAGAAGGAATGGAACCTGGAATCTATGAAACATACTATTACTCTGTAAAAGCGGCTGAGCCGCCTGATGAAAATGATCTCATCAACTCATCTGTCACGTACGGATTTGTGGCTGATCTGGTAACAGTGGAGATTGACCCGGATACTGGGGAGGTTCGTATTCTCGATTATGTCACGATTCACGATGCCGGGAAACTACTGAATCCACTCATCGTCGATGGACAAATCTTTGGCGGGCTTGCCCATGGGCTGGGCGGGGCGCTCTATGAGGAGCTCGTATACGACAACAAAGGGCAGCTGCTAACCGGATCATTCATGGACTATTTGTGTCCGACTGCCCCGGAAATCCCGAACGTGACAATCAAGCATATCGAAACGCCATCTCCCATGACTCCGCTTGGTGCCAAGGGCCTTGGGGAAGGCAATACGATGAGTGCGCCAGTGGCTGTCGCCAATGCGGTGAGTGATGCACTCACTCCATATCAAATAGAAATTGACACATTACCGCTGAGTCCCAATCGAATTTGGACGCTTCTGAATCAAGCGAAGCAAAACAAAAATAAAGAGGTGACCGTCTAATGGAAGGAAAAGGAAATATGGTATTGGAGGCAGGAGTAAACAGAGCGTATGAAGTGCTCCTTGATCCTGCTGTGCTTGAAAAATGCATTATGGGCTGCAAAAAACTTGTGTTGGTGGATGACAACAAGTATGAAGCAGAGCTGTCCATTGGAATTGCGGCTATCAAAGGAAACTACTCTTCAACGATTGAGATCCTCGACCTGGAAGAGCCCCGTCATTACAAATTGGCGGTCAAGGGTGAAGGAGCTCCGGGAACGGTAGAAGCCGTTGGAATCGTAGACTTGACGCCGGATGGCGAAAGCTCGACTCTTCTAAACTACTCCTATGAAGCAGAAGTAGGCGGAAAGGTAGCGATGGTGGGCCAGCGAATGCTCGGAGGGGTAGCAAAACTGGTGATTCAGGACTTTTTTAAGAAACTGGGCAAGGAACTAAAACGAATGGAACAGAGCGCCTAAAGAAAGGGGCAGAGCACATAATGAAACCGGCCAAGTTCGATTACTACCGTCCTAAGGATCTTCCGGAAGCGCTGTCTCTTCTCGAATCAAGCGGTTTTGACGGCAAGATTATTGCAGGGGGACAGAGCCTGGTGCCGATTATGAACATGAGGCTGGCAACACCTGAATGTTTAATTGACATTAACGGTCTTCAGGATCTGAATTTTATCGAGAGCGATGATCGTGTGTTGAAGATCGGGACGATGACCCGGCAAAATACGGTGGAGACTTCACAACTCATCAAAGATCAATGCGGTCTCGTTACCGAAGCGGTTGCACATATCGGCCATCTTCAAACGAGAAACCGTGGAACGATCGGAGGAAGCATTGTCCATGCCGACCCCAGTGCCGAGCTTCCTCTTGTAATGATGGCGCTCAATGGCACGCTTCATATCTCTTCAGAAGACGAAACAAGAAGCGTGAAGGCGGAGGATTTTTTTCTCACATTTCTAACGACAGATATGATGCCCAACGAAATGCTGACTGAAGTTCATTTGCCTATTTGGAAGGGACGGGTCGGGTCTTCCTTTCAGGAAGTGGCGAGGCGTCATGGGGATTTTGCTCTTGTAGCCGCCGCTTGTCAGCTTGAGCTTGATGCTCATGACCGAATTTCAGATATCCGGCTGGCTCTTGGCGGGGTCGAGGCGATTCCCCTTTTAATTAGTGATGCGAAAGAACTTCTTGCAGGAGAAAGGCTTACGGATGCAGCGCTGCAAAAAGTGGCCGATGTGGTGGCGGGCAGTGTGGAGCCTGAATCGGATCTGCACGCTTCTGCGGCCTACCGGACACAATTGGCGAAGGTATTGACGACGAGAGTAGTGCACCAAGCATACGAGAGAGCAAAGGGGTCAGCAGTATGTCCTTAACCGAGATAAATGTGACGATCAACGGCAAAGCATACTCCGAATGGGTGGAACCGCGAATGCTGCTAAGTGACTTCATTCGTGAAACATGCGGATTGACAGGCACCCATGTCGGCTGTGAGCATGGCGTGTGCGGCGCGTGTACCATCAGCATGGACGGTGCAGCTGTCCGGTCCTGCCTCATTTTTGCCGTGCAGGCCGATAACAGGGAAATAAAGACGGTCGAAGGACTGGCCTGCAACGGAGAAATGACAGCGCTTCAAAAGAACTTTGTGGAATGCCATGGTCTGCAGTGCGGTTTTTGCACCGCCGGAATCTTGATGTCCATCACCGATTTCCTTGAAAAGAACCCACAGCCATCCACAAAAGAAATCAAAGAGACCCTGTCAGGGCATCTGTGCCGCTGCACAGGCTATGACGGAATTGTAAAGGCTGTACAGAAAACGGTTCAGGATAACCAAAAAGAAGTCTTGCAAAGGAGTTGAACCCATGAATCTTGGAACGTTACTTGAATTTGCAGTTGAGCGGTTTCCGAACAAGGATGCAGTTGTACAGCAAGAAGAGCGTATATCCTACGCCAGACTGAACAACCAGATTGATAAACTTGCCGCATCGCTTCAACGGATTGGAATCAAGCAGCAGGATCGCGTCATGGTTCTGCTCAAAAACCGGGTAGAAAATGTAATCCTCTATTGGTCTCTGCAAAAGCTGGGAGCCATATACACACCGTTGAACTTCAGGCTATCGGCAAAGGAGGTAGAGTATTGCTTCAATGACGCGGAAGCAACGGCGATTGTCTATGAAGATGCGAGTCAGGAGGCGGTGTTAAAAGCAAGGTTTAACGAACGGCCGGTATACATTGGTCTTAATGGAGTAGAGGGAGCGGATATCTATTTTTCCGAACTGATTGAAAGAAGCCCCAATACGTATGAGAGACCCGCGATTCAGGATGATGACATTGCGCTAATGCTTTACACATCGGGAACAACCGGAAAGCCAAAAGGTGTGCCAAGAAGTCATAAAAATGAGTATGCGTCGGCACTTGCTCATATCATCCAGAATCAATATTCGGAAGGGGAAAGCACACTCGGCACCATGCCTCTTTACCATACGATGGGCATGCGGTCTCTGCTCTCCATTACCTTTTTAAATGGAAAACTGGTTATACTGCCTGACTTCGATGCGAAGGATGCGCTTGAATTACTCAGTAAAGAAGCAGTTTCCTGTCTGTATCTTGTTCCCACTTTGTACCATGACATCCTGAAGCATCCCCAATTTGCCGAATACGACCTTTCTGCCCTGAAAAAGATCGGATACGCGGGAGCCTCGATGACCACATCGCTGACCGAAAAGTGCATCGAGAAGCTAAAGCCCGAGGTGTTTGTAAACCACTATGGCAGCACAGAGGTTTACACGTTTACGATCAATTCGAACGTATTCGAAAAACCGTGCTGTGCCGGAAAACCAGGATTCCACCAAAACATCAGGCTGGTCAGGGCGGACCCGGATGCAACAGCAACCTGTGAAGAAATTGTGGGCAAAGACGAGGTAGGGGAGATCATCGTCAACCTGGAATCGGGAGAAGCATTCAAAGGGTACTGGAACCGGCCAGATGCGAACCAGAAAGCCATTCGGGACGGCTGGTATTTTACCGGAGACCTTGGTGTGATGGATGAAGACGGTGACTTGTACGTGGTCGGCAGAGTGGATGACATGATTATATCGGGCGGGGAGAATATCCATCCTTTGGAGGTGGAGGACGTGCTGGCCGAACATGAAAAGGTACTGGAGGTTGCGATCGTTGGGGAAGAGGATGACAGGTGGGGGCAAATTGTATCCGCTTTTGTTGTTCCCGGCTGCCATACGGTGTCTATCCAGGAGCTTGATGAGTTTTGCAAGAACCATCCCCAACTGTCCAATTACAAACGGCCGCGCAAATATGTATTTGTTAAGGAAATCCCAAAAAGCCCGGTTGGTAAAATCCTGCGGCGGAAGCTCAGAGACGGGGAATTTGAACCATTTGGAACAGAAAAAGTAGTGTAATTGCTGATCAATGAGAGGAGAAATGAAAATGACAACTGCAACTCAATATGACCATATCCGTGTGGAAAAAAACGAGGCGGCACAAACAGCCACAATTATCTTTGACAGGCCAGAAAAAATGAATTATATCAGCATGCTGGCGAGAGCTCAGTTTTCCAAGATCTTTGATGAATTAAATGCGGATGAAGATGTGCGCGTAATTATCGTAAAGGGGGAAGGCGATAAATGCTTTAGTGCGGGAGGAAGCATTCCGCAGTTCATGGAAACCCACCCTGAAGAACTGTCGCGATTAAGAGTTAATGTGGCTGCACCCGAACGCTCTCCAAAACCGGTTATTGCCCAGCTTCAGGGATATACGTTCGGTGTAGGGTTTGAAATTGCGATGGCTTGCGACTTCCGGATCGCCGCCGATGACACACTGCTTGGATTGCCGGAAATGAACCTTGGAATGATTCCGGGAAGCGGCGGAACCCAGCGTGTAGCACGTGCGGTTGGACTGACCAGGGCGAAGGATATGATTATGAGGGCAAGAAGAATTCCTGCGGATGAAGCCTATCAATGGGGATTGCTGACAAAGGTTGTTAGCAAGGCCGAGCTTGAAAATGAAGTGAACAGTTTGGCTGAAGAGCTTGTCCGTTTTTCTCCTTTGGCACAGCGGGTTTGCAAGGAAGTCTTAAATGCCGCCGAAGAAGGCCCTTTGAGTACAGGCTTGGAGATTGAGGGAAGAGCTTACGGAATGCTGAGATGCACGGAGGATTTTAAAGAAGGTGTCGATTCTTTTGTGGAAAAAAGAAAACCTAAATTTACTGGGAAGTAACGGATGAGAGTAATCCCGCGATTCTGGCGGGGTTACTCTGTACCCGTTTTTTGCATAATTAAAAAACTGAATATTCTGTTTATAACTCATCCAAGCTAAGTCACATAAAAACTTTAGTATTGGAGGAAATAATGATGTCAAATGCTGTATCTACCGGTGTAGTAAGAGAAACAGAACCGAAAAAAACGGAAAACAAGCAGATCGTTTCGGCTACCGCCGCTTCTCTACTGGGCTGGTCGTTTGATTTATATGACCTTTTCATCCTGCTATATGTGACACCCACCATAGGCAAATTATTTTTTCCAACGACCAATCCTACGCTGTCTCTTGCTGCGGTGTATGCCTCTTTCGCCGTTACCCTGCTTATGCGGCCGCTGGGATCCGCCATATTTGGTTCCTATGCGGACAAGCACGGAAGAAAAAATGCGATGACCGTAGCCATTATAGGAGTGGGTTTAAGCACCGCTGTTTTCGGGCTGCTCCCCACGGTTCCTCAAATCGGGTTTTTTGCTGCCCTTCTTTTTTTACTGCTTCGCCTGGTTCAGGGTGTTTTTGTTGGAGGGGTGGTTGCTTCCACCCATACGATCGGTACCGAATCAGCGCCTCCTAAATGGAGGGGACTCATGTCGGGGTTGATCGGCGGAGGCGGTGCAGGATTGGGTGCACTGTTTGCTTCCATCGCATTTATGGTGGTCTCTGCCATTTTCCCTGGTGAAGCATTTGAGGGCTGGGGATGGAGAGTCATGTTCTTTACGGGGATTTTGGGATCTGTTGCTGGTCTTTTTGTTTTCCGGACACTGGAAGAATCCCCACTATGGACGGAAATGAAAAAGAAAAAGAATGAGAATCAGAATGTGGTGGAACAAAAACCCGTCAAAGCCCTATTTACGACATATTCAAAAATTTTGCTGGTTAACTTGATGATCGTAATCGGGGGAGGATCCGGTTATTATCTAACCGCCGGATTTATTCCAACGTTCCTCAATGTCGTCAATAAGGTATCTTCTGCAACTCTGTCAGGCGTTCTTATCGCCGCAAGTATAGCGACGATCATATCGGCCATGATTGCCGGCCATCTGAGTGAAGTGTATGGAAGGAAAAAGGTTTTCATGGTTGTCGGGTTGTTAAACGTGATCGGCCTGCCGTATTTTTATCTCTCGCTGGCCGATGCAGGCTCAGTTACTGCCATCTACTTTTACGTGGTATGTCTTGTGTTTTTGGGAAATGCGGCCTACGCTCCTGTCCTGATATTCTTAAACGAGCGGTTCCCGACCTCCATCCGATCGACCGGCACCGGCCTGTCCTGGAACATGGGTTTTGCCATTGGAGGCATGATGCCTACCTTTGTCACCCTAGCAAGCGGAACGGTTGATAATATTCCACACACTCTAATGTATTTTGCCATTGTCATCTATCTTGTCTACATTGTTGGAAGCGTTATCATACCAGAGACCAAAGGAAGGCTGCAATAATCATCCAATCTAAAACGGAAAGGAGTATGATGGGATGTCCACTTTCGTTACTCAGAAAGTACCAACCTACTATAATTTTGCCGGTGGTGAATGGACAGAATCCACGTCCAATGAGCTGATTGAGTCGTACAATCCTGCGACTGGAGATCTGTTTAGCTACTCGCAAAAATCAAATGTAAGAGATGTTACAGCTGCCATTGAGTCTGTACGGCACGCCTTTCTGACCAGTGACTGGGCGGTAAATCCAAAGCGCCGCTATGAAGCCTTGCTGGCTCTCGCTGAAAATATAACAAAGAACCTGGAGCGTCTTTCCCGGATTCTCACGATTGACCAGGGGAAGACCATACGAGAGTCAAGAGGGGAACTGGCGGGCTGCATCGACACTCTTAAATATTTTGCCGGGGCCGCTAGAACCGTGTTTGGGCGTTCCATGCAGCTGGAACCTGCCAACTTCGGGGTGATTGTTAAAGAACCCATCGGGGTGGTGGGCATCATCTCTCCGTGGAACTGGCCCGCGTTGCTGATGGTCCGTGAGCTTGCCCCGGCGCTTGCTGCCGGTAATGGGGTCATCGTCAAGCCCGCGAGCCTGACGCCCTCGATTTCTGCTGAAATTTTCAAGCTGATCGCCGAGATCCCTCATTTTCCTAAGGGAATCGTGAGTCTCATAACAGGTCCCGGAAGAGAAATTGGTGCGGCGATGGCGGCCAGTGAAAAGATCGATATGATCAGTTTTACCGGAGATACAGCGACCGGAAAGTCGATCATGGAAACAGGGGCCAAAAATATCAAAAAGATCGCGCTCGAACTTGGAGGCAAATCCCCCAATATTGTTTTTGAGGATGCCAATCTGGACAAGGCCATTCCGATCATCGGCCGTTCCATTTTTATTTCCGCCGGCCAAATCTGCATGGCCGGGTCCAGAGTAATAATTGAGGAATCCATTAAGGACACAGTGGTTCAGCGGTTGAAAGAATATGCCGAACAGCTCAAGGTGGATAACGGCCTTTTGGAAACATCCGATATGGGGCCGCTTGTGTCGCAAAGCCAATTGGACATAGTCCAAGGCTATTGCGATCTGGGGCGTCAGGAAGGGACGATTGTAACTGGCGGTGAGCGCTTGACCGGGGGATCGCACGACCTGGGCTATTACTTCCAACCGACCATTATTGACGGGCTTGCGAGTGACAGCAGGGTGATGCAGGAAGAAATTTTCGGGCCTGTACTCGCTGTTCAGACGTTTTCGAGCGAAGAAGAAGCGCTTCATCTGGCAAACGACAGTGACTTTGGGCTTTCTGCGGGAGTATGGACATCCAACCTTAACCGCGCCATGCGATTGTCAAAAGGGATTAAGGCTGGAACCGTATGGATCAATACGTATAATAAAAACTTCCCTGAAGCAGAGTTTGGCGGCTACAAGCAAAGCGGTCTGGGCCGGACACGGGGCGTGGATGGTTTGATGGAATACTGTGAAACGAAGCATGTCCATATTGAAGTCGAAGAACCGGGGGAGGAAGTATGATGCAGAGTAGTTCCATTACTCAACAGTCGGAGCAAAGCTACTCCTTTCATCTGCCGACCCGAATTGAATTCGGGTTTGGCAAAGCCTCCATACTTGGCGGACACCTAGCTGCAATGGGAGTGAAACAGGCGTTTATTGTAAGTGACCAGGGAGTGGTGTCCGCAGGATTATTAAGTAACATTAATGCCTCTCTTCAAGAAGCTGGCATCTCATCTGAACTGTATCTCGAGGTGGAACCGGATCCCAGTTTTAAAACGATTGACAGAGGAGCGGATTGTTTTCGCAAAAGTCACTGCGATGTCCTGATTGCCGTTGGAGGAGGCAGCGTGATGGATACGGCCAAAGGAATAAGAATCGTAGCTCAACACGGTCAAAGTATTGGGGATTACGCAGGAGTCGAACGGATCAAAAGTGGTTCGGTCATTCCGCTTGTCGCGGTACCAACCACCTCCGGGACGGGCAGTGAGGTTACGATTTTCGGAGTTTACTCGGACTGGGAAAACCAGGTAAAAGTAACCGTAAACAGCCGATATATGGCACCGACATTGGCTATTGTGGATCCTGAGCTGACATTGGGCCTGCCGAAAAAAATAACCGCATCCACCGGAATTGATGCATTGGCCCATGGAATTGAAACCTACTTTTCCCGCCGGGCCAGCCCGGCAACCGACGCACTGGCGACAGAGGCAATTGCAACGATAGGATCTTCTTTAAGAGCAGCGGTGGAGAATGGTCATGACAAGGCGGCCAGGACCCGGATGTCACATGGAAGCTTGCTCGCAGGCATGGCATTCAATAACGGATTGCTTGGACTGGCGCACGCCATTGGCAGCGCGCTTTCAGGACATTGTCACGTTCCTCATGGCATAGCGATCGGGTTGTTGCTTCCGCATGTCATCGAGTTCAATGCGGGAGAGAATGTTCAAAAGGCAGCAAACATTGCGAACCTGCTGGGAATCCATAATGGATCATCTTCATCCCTAGCGGCGCAGGCAGCAGAAGCCGTAGCTCAACTGGTTTCTGATATTGGTCTGCCGACCCGGTTAAGAGACGTTGATGTATCTGAACATCAGCTTGGTGTTATCGCTTTGGATTCTTTCAAAAGCGGAATGATGAAGTGGAACCCGAAACAGCCGTCCGAGGCTGAGGTGCTGGAACTGTTGAAGAAAATATATTAATCCACTGGGGAGGTATGTTCGATGGCTGAAGAACTGGTATTTGGTTTGGATGAAAGTACGGATGAGGTGGCCTGGAAGCTTTATCGAAAAGCGATTCGGTTTGGCACGTGGGATCCTGCTGAAATTGACCTATCACGAGACAGGGAGGACTATGAAAGACTGGACAAGGATTTGCAAGATTACCTCATTCACTTTTGTACCGGTTTTCTCGACGCGGAAGAAAATGTAGCTTTGAAATTCTGTCCATGGATCATGCTTGGGGCTTCCACTCAGCAGCAGGCCTTTCTTAGCACGCAGCTCGTGGAAGAATTCAAGCATACGGAATTTTTTCTTCGCTATTTTCAGGAAGTACTCGGCATCGACAGGACTGATGGTGTGCAAAATGCGGTTCAGCAAAAGCTGGACGAGCGGGGCAAAAGGATGCTGAACGCTCTGGAAGGCAGTGAAGAGCAGAAGGAAGAGGCTCTGGTGGAGGGGCTCGCTCATTACCAGGGAATCATTGAAGGCGTACAGGCCATGGCAGGTTACGACGTTTTCGAAGCCGTGTATGGCAGTAAAGGGATTTTGCCGGGTTTAAAGGAAGGATTCAAACGGATCAAGGAAGATGAAGGGCGTCATGTCGGATTTGGACTCCGCATGCTGAAGGTGCTCGCGAAACAGGAAAAGCATGCAGCCAGCATTCGGAGAGTGTATGAAGAATATCGTCCGCTCATTGCCATCCGGTATGATCAGCCGGTTATCGTCAACGGCCGCCAAATTCCTGTTCCCCCAGAAGTAAACGGTCGAGAGCGCGTGATGAAACTTTTTGAGCGCCGCCTGAAGGATATTTTTGGAGTCGTTTCGGTGAGCTGAACAAAGGAGGAAATCCATTTTGTTGACAGCCAGTACTATTATTATGGGTATAGTGATTTTGTATGTTTTGGCAACCTCATGCCTTGGCGTATATACGAAAAGGTTTTCGAAAAGCTCGGATAAGTACATGACAGGGGGAAAAGCATTTGGCCCGTTTGTGATCGGCGTCTTGATGATGTCTGAATTTATTGGCACCGGCTCAACAATTGGTACAGCTCAAACCGCTTTTTCCGAAGGGATTTCCGCTTCTTGGAATCTAATCACCCTTGCACTTGCCTTTGCTCTATTTGCCTATACGCTCGCCAAGAAGTTTCATGAACGGGGAGAATATACGATATCAGGGGCCATTTCCAAAACATATGGAAATGGTGCGAGAACCATCACGTCCATTGTCATGATATATGCGCTGGGAGTGGTCAATGTTTCCATGTATGCCGGCGGTGCAGCTACGTTATCTGCCATATTGCATATTCCCCATTCTATGGCAGCCATTCTCGTTGGAGTAGTGACAGTCGTTTATGTGTCACTGGGCGGAATGTTCGCTGTAGCCTATACCAATTTGATTCATGCCTTTTTTAAATACGTGGGATTAATTCTGGCTGTCTCCTTTTCACTGGCAGCAGTTGGGGGTTTTTCTGGATTATCAATAGAGATGAAGCCATCCATGCTTAATTGGACAGGAATTTCATGGCCGACCATTATTGCATGGACCATTGCTAACATCGGCTCCATTTTCTCTACCCAATATATCATCCAGGCCGTCAGTTCAACAACCGATGATGCCAACGCTAAAAAAGCGAGCATTTATGCAGGCCTTATGGTTATTCCTGTTGGAATAATGGCCGCTCTGATCGGAATGGCAGCCTCTGTATTGTTTCCTGATATTGCTTCCTCTGAGGCTTTTCCGATGACAACCACTCTTATGAATCCTTTCTTGGCCGGGCTGGTCATCGCCGGCTTGATAGCTGCTGTCTTTGGCACGGTAGCCGCTTCTACGATTGGAGCCGCTGCCCTTCTGTTAAAAGATTTTTATACACCGTTTTTTAATAGAGAAGGATCTGATTCTAAATCATTACGATTTTCTAGGATAGCAACTATTGTTATGGGGCTGTTGCCCATTCCGTTTGCCATTTTTGCTCCGGAAATCCTGAATACAATATTCTTTGCCAGAGCTCTTCGCACGACCATTGCAGTGATTGTCATCCTTATGTTTTATTTTCCCCGCTTCAGCAGCGGTTTTGGAGCTACAATGGGCATGGTGTCTGCGGTTGTTACAACCACAATCTGGTTCCTATCCGGAAACCCTCTTCATATTGATAACATTTACATTGCAGCGATCACACCTTTAATTGTAATGAGCATAGATCACTTATTCCGGAAAAACAAACGGGTACACCAAAATGAACAATCTATCGACATGAATGACAGTTATCAAGTGAAGAAAATAGAATGAAAGGAGAGAGTTGTATGAAAGCTAGAACTTTTCGTACATGGCTGGATCATCTTCAATCAAAGGGACGGTTGGCCGTAATCAATAAAAAGGTGAGTCCTGATTTTGAGATTGCGGCAGTGGCCAAAAAGCTTGATGGCCAAAAAGCAGCCTACTTCTCAAATGTAGATGGCTATAAAGTTCCTCTGGTTTCAGGAATATGCTCGAGCCGTCAGGATTTTGCAGATGCCTTGGAAACCGATGAAAAAGGAATCATTCCTAAATTCTCTAAGGCGGTTTCAATTCCAAAGCCGTGCAGATTAATAGAAAAGGAGGATGCCCCAGTAAAGGAAAATATTATAACGGAAAACATCGATATACTCAAAACCTTTCCTATTCCTATACATCATGAAATGGATTCAGGTCATTACATCTCGGCAGCACTGTTCATTACACGCGATCCGGACACGCGCAAGCAAAATGTATCGATTCATCGCCTGCAAATTTCAGGTAAGGACAAGCTTGGTGTATTATTGCTTCCGAGGCACACTCATCATCTATATAAACAGGCAGAGGAGCAGGGGAAACCATTGGAATGCGCCATCGTGATTGGTGTCGATCCGCTGACACTGCTAGCCTCGCAGGCGAGTACGCCATTTGGCGTGGATGAGCTGGAAATCGCGAGCGCATTGCGTTCTGAACCGCTGGAAACCGTACGATGTGAAACGGTGGACATCGATGTGCCTGCCCGCGCCGAAATTGTAATAGAGGGAAAAATCCTTCCTCATATACGGGAACCTGAGGGGCCGTTTGGAGAATTCCCTAAATACTATGGGCCGCGGAGCGACAAAGAAATCGTGCAGGTCACTGCCATTTCCCATCGAGATAATCCCATCTTTTATACTATTGTCCCAGCAGGTTATGAACATCTTTTATTGGGGGGGATTCCAAGAGAAGCAAGCCTCCTCGAGAGCATACGACAGACAGTCCCTTCTGTAGCGGCTGTCCATATGAGTCCGGGAGGCACGTGTCGATATCATGCCATCGTTTCGATAAAAAAACGAAATGAAGGTGAAGCCAAGAATGCCATTCTCGCTGCCTTCGCCAACAGCTTTGACATTAAACATGTCGTAGTTGCTGATGAGGACGTTGATATTTTTAACATGGAGGAAGTCGAATGGGCTATCGCCACCCGCTTCCAGGCCAGCAAAGATATGGTTGTGATTCACGATGCCCAAGGTTCAAAGCTCGATCCATCTACCGATAACGGCTTAGGTTCAAAAACCGGTTTTGACTGCACCATCCCATTAAATAGTGAACCTATGAGATATAAGAGAATCACCATTCCGGGATATGATGAGCTAAATCTACAAGACTATCTTTCTCACGACGCGTCTGAATCAAAGAAAGAGAGTTTTGAAACAGACAAAGTCCTAACATGAAGGAAAGCACTCTTCGGGGTGCTTTTTTGGTGTTTATGGATGGGTGCTAGGTTATGAAAATGACGTGATATTCAACTAAATTCCCCCGCAACTAAACTACAAAAAGCCAGCCGATCCCACCCGGCTGGCCGCCTAAAAACCCACTTCATCGCCAAGAATTGCTTGAAGATGATGGAGGAGACGCCGAGGGTAGTGGCGTTTTGCAAGGCCGTAGGTTGTTCCGACTTCCTTTTCTATAAAATGATTGAAAATAAAAATAATCATTGAAATACTTTCATAGTTTGATTATGATGTGTATAAGTTAGTTTCTCCATTAAACAAACTAACTTTTGAAAAGTCATTACTAATTTTTTTGAGCGGTTACGATAACGCTTACATAGCGGGGAGGATGTCCATGAAGAAGGTATTATCCGTTTTGGTGCTTGCGGCGCTTATATTTGCTGCCACAGCCCACGGTCAGGGTTTGCAGAAGGGCAAGAAGAGCGGTCAGGTCGTAATCGGCTTGAGCATTGATGATTTGAGGCTTGAGCGCTGGCAGAACGACCGCGATATTTTTGTAAAAGAAGCGAAAAAGCTTGGTGCGAAGGTAATGGTCCAGTCGGCCAATGGCGATGATACGAAGCAACTTTCCCAGTCGGAAAACCTGCTATCGCAAGGAGTCGATGTGCTTGTAGTGATTCCTCACAGTTCTGACGCCATGGCATCGGCAGTTGATTCAGCGGAAAAGCAGGGAGTGCCCGTTGTGGCGTATGATCGCCTTATTACAAACTCGAATGTAACGGCTTACATTTCGTTTGATAACGTAAAAGTGGGCGAAATGCAGGCGGAATACCTCGTGAATAAAGTGCCAAAAGGAAACTACTTTTTGATGGGCGGCTCTCCGACTGACAGCAACGCGAAGCTGTTCCGCAAAGGACAAATGAACGTGCTGCAGCCCTTGATCAAAAAAGGCGACATTAAAGTTGTTGGCAACCAGTGGGTGAAGGACTGGCAGGCAGATGAAGCGATGTCCATCATGGAAAACGGGCTCACGAGCAATAAAAACAACATTGATGCAGTAGTGGCATCCAATGACAGCACAGCAGGCGGAGCTATTCAGGCGCTTGCAGCACAAGGACTTGCCGGAAAAGTGGCGATTTCGGGTCAGGATGCGGATTTGGCAGGGGTACAGCGGATTGCTGGCGGAACGCAAACGATGACAGTCTACAAACCAATCAAAAAACTCGCAACTGAAGCAGCCAAACTAGCAGTAGATGTCGCCCAAAAGAAAAAGATCAAAACGAACGGCAAGGTGAATAACGGGGAGAAGGACGTGCCATCCGTATTGCTCGATCCGATTGCCGTGGATAAAAAGAATATCAAGGAAACGGTCGTGAAGGACGGCTTCCATAAGGAACAAGAGATTTACAAAAAAACGAACAACACTAAAGAGTAACTGGAGGTTGCAAAATGGGCAACGATATTCTTGTGATGAAACGCATCTCCAAAGAGTTTCCAGGTGTAAAAGCCCTTGATGAAGTCACTTTTTCCGTCAAAAGAGGTGAGATTCATGCCCTGTGCGGGGAAAACGGCGCCGGAAAATCAACGCTGATGAAGGTGCTGAGCGGTATCTATCCACCAGGGACGTATGACGGGGATATCCTAGTAAATGGTGAAGTAAAGCAGTTTCATACGATCAAAGACTCGGAAAATGCCGGAATCTCCATCATTTATCAGGAACTCGCGCTCGCGCCAGAGTTAACGGTAGCGGAAAACATTTTCCTCGGGAATGAAAGAGCACAAAAGGGCATCATTAACTGGGACCAGACGAATCTGGAGGCGAAAAGATGGCTCGATCAGGTGGGGCTGGATATCTCCCCTGATAAAAGAGTTAAGGATCTTGGCGTTGGCCAGCAGCAACTTGTTGAAATCGCAAAGGCACTTTCCAAAAAAAATGATCTGATCATCCTGGATGAACCTACAGCTGCCCTCACGGAAAGCGAGGTCGAAACACTGATCGGTATTCTGGAGGAGCTCAGGCGCCAGAATGTGACCTGCATCTATATTTCCCATAAGTTGAACGAAGTGATGAGGCTTTGTGATTCGGTTACCGTTTTACGGGATGGGAAAACGATTGTTACGAAGCCGATCGATGATATGGATGAAGACAAAATCATTGCCTATATGGTCGGCCGGGAACTGACTCAGCTTTATCCGAAAAAAACCGGGGACTATATCGGTGGACCGGTTCTGGAAGTGAAAAACTTCAACGTCCATGACTATGCGGGCAGGCATGTAATTAAAGAGGCGAGCTTTATGGCGCGAAAAGGTGAGGTCCTGGGCATTGCCGGCCTGATGGGGTCTGGCCGGACGGAATTGTTTACGAGTCTTTTTGGTGCCTTTGAAGGAAAATACAGCGGAGAAATCACGATCGATGGGCAGAAAGCTTTTATTAAATCAGCAGCAGACGCCATTAAATGTGGCATGGCCTATGTATCCGAAGACCGGAAAAAGACGGGGCTCGTGCTCGATATGAGCATACGCAACAACACGACAATGGTGGCGCTTGATTCCGTCAGTGGAAACGGCATTATTGATGAAGCCAAAGAGGTGCATGAAGCGGAGAAATACATGAAAGTGTTCAGGACAAAGGCGCCTTCCATCGAAACGAAGGTCGGCACGCTAAGCGGCGGGAACCAGCAGAAGGTGGTGCTCGGCAAATGGCTCATGACCAGTCCGAAAATCCTGATTCTCGATGAGCCTACAAGAGGAATTGATATCGGCGCAAAGTCGGAAATTTACGCCTTTATCCATGAGCTCGCCAAACAAGGAATCTCAATCATTATCATTTCTTCAGAACTGCCCGAAGTGCTCGGCATGGCCGATCGTGTGCTTGTCATGTCGGATGGCCGGATTGCCAAAGAGCTCTCCATCGAAGAGGCAGATCAAAATACCATTATGAAATGGGCTACAGGAGGGGCTGTCCATGCTTAATGCAAATGCGAATACACAAAGCAATCTTAATGATCCAGCGCCACAAAGGAAAGAAATTAAGCCAGAACAAAAAGGGAAATTCCGCCTGGATTTTCGTCAGTACTCACTTCTGATTGCCATTCTGGCGATTTTCGTTATCTTTACGATCGCGACAGACGGTTCATTCGTCACTTCGCGGAACCTGTCCAACCTGTTCCGCCAAATGTCGGTCACAGGGATCCTGGCTATCGGGATGACGCTTGTCATCGTTGCGGGGCATATTGATTTGTCCGTCGGCTCCCTGGTGGGTCTGACCGGGGGAATCGCCGCCATCCTTCATGTCTGGTATGACTGGAACACGTTTGCGGCCATCGGTGTCGCCCTTATCCTCGGTGTCATCCTTGGCGCTGTGCAAGGCTGGTGGATCGCTTATAAAAATGTGCCCGCGTTTATTGTGACGCTTGGCGGAATGATGGTGTTTCGAGGTATTCTGATCGGGGTAAGCAACGGGGAAACGATCGCTCCGCTTCAGGATAATTTTAAAATGATCGGCCAGGGCTACATTCCATACACGGTCGGCTACATTATCGCCGTCATCGTTGTTGCCGCCTTGTTTGCTCTTTATTTTAAAAACCGTGTAAAAAAGATAAAGCTCGGCTTGCCGCTTGGCAATGAAAACGCGGCGTACGGAAGAGTTGCTCTTTTCTCGATCGTTTTTCTGCTGTTTGTCTACATGATGAACCGTTACCTTGGAATCCCGGCACCGATTATGGCAGTACTTGTTGTGGCAGGAATCTTTATTTTCCTTTCGCAAAGAACAACGTTTGGCCGCCATGTGTATGTAATCGGAGGCAACGCGGACGCCGCCAAATACTCGGGGATCAAAATCAAGCGCAATGTTCTCATCGTTTACATGCTGATGGGACTCCTCGCCGGAATTGCCGGAGTGCTCCTGACAAGCCGCCTGAACGCGGCAACCGTCGGGGCAGGGAACATGCTGGAACTGGATTCCATCGCAGCAGTCGTTATCGGGGGAACGAGCCTGATGGGTGGTGTCGGGACCATTATGGGTTCCATCATCGGAGCGCTGATCATGGTCAGCATCGATAACGGAATGAGCATGATGAACATCGAGCCGTTCTGGCAGTACATTGTTAAGGGCTCTATTCTCGTGATAGCGGTTTGGATGGATGTTTCTACGAAAAGGAAGCAATAGGGAATAAAATAGGGAAAACCGTCCGGGAACTCGGGCGGCTTTCTTTATTCGTCTTATACGGGAGGCGGTTTATGAAAATGACGTGATAGGCAACAACAGTTGCATGAATACCTTATCTAGAAAGTTGTTGTGCAGGAGTATGCATGTATACCTACTAATATTCCCCAAATTAAAGTAATGATAGCCATAGGCAATGTAAACCGTACTAATAATAATATGATGTAAACGGCTCCCGATGCAAAAGGAAAAGAGAGATTTTCGTAATCGCCATGGACTTGGCGATCAAATTTTTTAATTTTAAAGCAGTAAAATAAAAAACCACTCAGAGTGGTTTTTTAATCGCGCATTGCTCCTGCCTCTCGGGAAGTCATCGCACCTTGTCCTTCGCTTACATCTTTTTGAATTTCTTGTTTCACTTTTTGTGCATCAGTTCCGGAGAATTTTGGTTTCATTGGACCTAAGTCCTCTATAGCTTGTTGATCCTGTTGCATATAATTCCTCCTCAATCTCTTGTTTAACCATCTTATTATTTACAAAAAAACCTTTTGTAACCAACGTTTTGCAAAATAACTGGCCAAACAGTTGTCCATTTTAAAAACAAACCAACACGTGAATATCCGGTTGACCACCAGAGCTCTCGTTTCGTTCAGGCGGTTTCCCTTTTCGACAGGCAGACTGACAAAAAAGGACTGGGCTTTCGTGGTCCAAAATCTTTCCGGTGGAGGACTCCAGTCTGTCGCTAAAATGGTAAACAAGCGGGTATGGGAATTAAATAAAGGCACTAAATGATGAAAAGAGCGCTTGGTTAGCGCTCTTTTTTGTGGGTTCTGCTATACGGCGGGGTTATGAAAACGCTGAGATATATGTACTTCAACTAAAAGTACCCTATAGTTGAAGTACATTCTTTCAAATACTTTTTTTCATTTTGATAAAAAGGAGTAACGTGAAAAGTGGTCATTAAATATCAAGTTTACGGGTACCAATCCATTTCACAATTTCTGGATCCTGATGTGAAAAGAACAGGCTTTCTTTCGAATTCAATGCAGCAATGCTCTCCATATCCTCTTGGTTTAACTCAAAGTCAAAAATATTGAAGTTTTCAACGATTCTTTCCTTATGAACAGACTTCGGAATCGCAACGACGGCTCTTTGCGTTAACCAGCGTAAGACCACCTGGGCGACGGATTTATTATGCTTTTCGGCTATTGATACTAAAGTTTCATTTTGGAACATGTTATTTTTTCCTTCAGCGAATGGTCCCCAAGACTCAATCTGAACATTGTTCTCTTTCATCCATTCAGCACTTTCAATTTGTTGATTGAAGACGTGTGTTTCGACTTGATTTACGGCAGGAACAACTTCATTATGAATAATGAAATCGGTCAGGCGATCCGGATAGAAGTTGCTGACTCCAATTGCTCTAATCCTACCCTCGCTGTACAATTCCTCCATTGCCCGCCATGAACCGTAAACATCGCCAAATGGCTGATGAATTAAGTACAAATCCAAATAATCCAGCTGCAGTCGTTCCAGTGATTTTTCAAATGCTTTCTTTGTCTTTTCATAACCTGTATCTTGAACCCAGAGTTTAGTGGTAATAAACAATTCCTCTCTTGAAACGCCACTCCGCTTAATAGCTCTTCCGACCGCTTCTTCATTTAAATAAGAAGCTGCGGTATCAATCAGACGATAGCCTGTCATAATAGCGTCATAAACAGCTTGTTCACATTTTTTTTGATCTTGAATTTGATAAACACCAAAACCGAGTACCGGCATTTCAACACCGTTGTTTAAGATAACTTTTTTCATATATATTCGCTCCTGGCTTATTACATATTGATTGTCTTTATTTGCCCACTCTATTTGCATATTCTGTTGGGTAGCGCTCTCCTGAAATTTCAATCTTTGATAGGGCGTTGTTCAAATCATGCTGTTCTTCAGGAGTGAGCTCCACTTTCGCTGCCCCAAGATTTTCTTCCAGTCGTTCCAATTTCCTTGTACCGGGAATCGGAACAATCCATGGCCTCTGAGCAAGTACCCATGCTAGTGAGACTTGAGCAGGTGTTGCACCTTTCTCTGCTGCAATCTTCTTTATCAGTTCAACCAATATCTGATTCGCTTCAATGTTTTCCGGTTTGAAACGAGGTACAATACTGCGAAAATCGGAGCTGGCGAATGTTGCATTTTTATCAATTTTTCCAGTAAGGAAGCCTTTGCCCAGGGGACTAAATGGAACAAAGCCGATTCCAAGTTCTTCAAGGGTAGGGAGTAATTCATCTTCAGGATTTCTCCACATCATGGAGTACTCACTTTGAATGGCAGTCAGTGGATGAACGGAGTGTGCACGACGAATCGTTTCCACCCCAGCTTCAGAAAGTCCCCAATGCTTAATCTTGCCTTCCTTGATTAGGTCTTGAATTACTCCGGCTACCTCCTCAATCGGGACACTTGGATCCACCCGATGTTGATAATAAAGATCAATGGTGTCAACTTTCAGGCGATTCAGTGAACCTTCAACGGATTGCCGAATGGTCTCCGGTTTACTGTCAAGCACCTGCTTGCCATTTTCCATTTGGATCCCGAATTTAGTGGCAATGATCACTTTTTCCTTATAAGGTTTAAGCGCTTCTCCTACCAACTCCTCATTTACATAAGGACCATAAACTTCGGCGGTATCAAAGAACGTTACACCACGATCGATGGCCGCATGAATCAGTGAAATCATTTCTTTCTTGTCCGAAGCAGGACCATAACCGTGGCTCATTCCCATGCATCCTAATCCAATGGATGAAACCTCAAGGCCGCTATTTCCTAATGTACGCTTTTGCATTAGTTATCTTCCTTTCTTTGTTTGTCCGATTTGGTGAACCAATGTGAAGCTGAAACAAATTTATTGAAAGAACTCTTTTACTACTCACATTATCCAACAAATAAATTCACGACCGGTATCACAATCATGTCAAATGATTGCCTAATCCTCTCACGGTCATTTACGCGAAGAGGAAATAAGCATTATAATAGGACCAACATGGATGAAGAAAGGGGGATTTTATGTTTGAACAATTATATAGACAAAGAATGGAACTCTCCAAACTCATAAATGGCTACTTAAGTCAGAACGGTACTCACATGACGGCTATTCCGTCTTTGTTTTTCTCCCGTTACCCGAATAAAACTGGACCAAATTACGGAGTCCACAAGCCTTCCCTATGCATTGTCGTTCAAGGAATGAAAGAGGTATTCCTATCACAGGAACGATTTCAGTATGGTCCTGCCGATTATCTTGTTGCATCCGTTAAACTGCCGATAACCGGACAAGTGACACAAGCCTCTTTGGAACAACCATACTTGGCTCTAAAACTTGAATTTACGCCGAGTGAAATAGTAGAGGTGTTACGTGATACCCAAATAGAAGCTGATAAGAAGGAAAATGTGAAGAGAGGTATGTACGTCAGCAAAATAGAGCAACCTTTGCTAGACGCGGTAACTCGATTAGTTCGACTCCTGGAAAATCCAAAGGAAATCCAGGTACTTGCTCCTCTAATTAGGAAAGAAATTATCTATAGAGTTCTCCAAGGAGAACATGGGGGGATACTGAAACAAATTGCAATAGAAGGAAGTTACACCAATCAAATCAGTGATGTGATCGAGCATATCATGAAAAACTATGAAAAGTCTTTCAAAATTGAGGGACTTGCGGAAATAGGAAATATGAGTGTCTCCTCACTTCATCGACATTTTAAAGAGGTAACCGCAATGAGCCCGATCCAATTTCAAAAACAACTAAGGCTTCAAGAAGCCCGGAGCCTGTTGTTATCGGAAATACCGGATGCCGCTGATGTTGCCTTTCGGGTTGGCTATGAAAGTCCATCACAGTTCAGTCGTGAATATTCGCGAATGTTCGGTTTGCCGCCTAAAGAAGACATTAAGCGCCTCAAACAGAACAAGGATAAAACAATTAACGCTTGAGTTTCTGAAAACAGGTACAAATCGTGTGGTCTGGGGGAAGGTGCCAAATAAAAATTTACCTTCTGATTCATGCGTGGAGGTGTCCTGCCTCGTTCATAAGTAAGGAAGTAGTCCAATAGGTTTTCCTAAAAAGGCACTCCGTGGAGTGTCTTTTTGGTTTTTGTGCCTGGACATTTTTATAAAAATGACTTGAAATACAAGCAGTCCTTGTCGAACCGTAAGTACCCATATCTATTTGAGATAAAAAAGACCTCATATCCACCGGATCATGAGGTCCTGTACACTATTTCTCCCAAAGCTCGACAAGTCGACCGTCAGGATCTTTAATCCAAGTAAACTTTCCATATTCACTAACCTCTTTGTCCTTTTCAAGAGGGACGCCAATTTGTTCAAGATGATGAATCGTTTCATTTCCTGGTTCGGGTGTAATCATCGTCCCGTTCCAATTTTCCAGATGAATCCGCAGAGCACTTCACCGTACACCTTTTGTAGCTTCGAGATTCTTAACTCCAAAATATTCCTCCTAAACCTTTAATCATTGTATCTACCCCCTATTAAATTAAACTGAAAAATTTAGAAAATTTATAATTGTCTAATTTACAATAAGCTGATATGATTAAATAACTCAGAAAATATCAGAAAATTTTTAAAAATATTTCCGAATGTGAACAAGGAGTTGCTGAAATGAAAGTCACTTTGAAGGATATCGCTGAGGAAGTAAGCCTATCTATTTCAACTGTATCAAGGGTATTAAATAATCATGCTAATTCAATTCCTGAAGAAATGAGAGAAAAAATATTTAAAGTTTCTAAAGAAATGGGATATAAAAAACTTAATAATAGAAAAAACGAGAAAATAAATGAGAAAAAAATCGGTTGTGTAATTAATAATATTAAAAGTAAATACCAGGATCCGTACTTTTCTGAAATGATTTATGGGGTAGAGCGGGAGCTGATTGAGCAAGGTTATAAAATGAGTTTTTCATACAATGATAAAGACTTAATCCATTTGGATCTTAAAGAAGAATATAAGGATGATACTTTGGGAGTTATTGTGGTTGGAGCACTACATGAAGATTTATTGAAGAATCTATCAAATAGTGTCCCTTATGTAATTTCTGTAGGAGGTAAACCGGGGCTTAATATTGATTATGTAACAGTAGATTTTAAAGAAGCGGCTAAAAGGGCAACTGATTACTTGATAGGGTTGGGGCATGAAAAAATTGCATGTATTAGTTCAAGTTCTTCCGCTCTTAATATACCTGCGGAAGAAGATGATAGATTCATTGGCTTTCAGGAAGTATTGGCTTCCCACAAGCTGCAATTAAAAAAAGAGTGGATTCAAGATGGGCTTTTTACAATTGAAGGCGGCTATAAAGCAATGAAGAGAATTTTGATGGATAAAGAGTTGCCTACTGCTGTTTTTACAGCAAGTGACCGCATGGCTCACGGTGCATATAAAGCCATACAGGAATATGGTTTGTCCATTCCCAAGGATATTTCTATTGTTTCTTTTGATAACATCGAAATGTCGAAATACGTAAATCCGCAGTTATCTACCATTCATGTTCATAAGGAGGACATGGGCAGAATCGCTGTCAAAATGTTACTCCAAAGAATGGATGATAGTATTCGCTTTCCGCTAACGACTTACTTGCCCACTGAATTAATTGTTCGTGAAAGCTGCGAACCATTAACATAAATTTTTGTTCCATGAAAGGGGGATCGGCGTTAAGTAGTTGTTCCACATATTGAAAAGGGAGGATTAATAATGAAAGCGCTTTTAATTGGTAAAAACCTTTTTATGTTGATGTTAGTAGTTTCTCTCCTTGGTGGATGTGCCGCATCGAATTCGAATACTTCAGAGGACGCAGGAAAAAAGAACGGCAAAGAAACAATTGAGTTTGTATATTGGGCAGCAGCTGGGGGCGAAGAAAAAGGATTTAATGATTTAGTAAGCAAATTCGAATCAGAGAATCCTGATATAAAAGTAAAGAAAAGCCAAGTGCCTCCTCCGAATCAGGGTGATTATTATACAAAAATACAAACTCGAATGGGTGGAGATGATGCACCTGATGTCTTCCGGGTCCAATATCAAAAGATTGGCGAGTTTTCCAGTCAGGGCGCATTGATGGACTTGACAGACGTTGTAGGTAAAGACAAGGAAAACTACAACCCAAGTTTACTGACAGCTGTTACTTATAAAAATAAGATTTATGGCTTGCCGCACCATACAGACACGCTAGCCGTTTTTTACAATAAAACGTTCCTTGATAAATTGAATATAAAAGCTCCTGACAATTTGAAGGACGCATGGACATGGGATCAATTATTAGATGTTGCAAAAAAAATCGAGGACAAAAAGTTAGCACCAAACGGTATAGCGGCTAACATATCTGCTTCATCTGCCTACAGAACACTTCCCTTCTTTTTTGAAAATGGAGCTTCATTGCTAACGAAAGACTTAAAGAAAGCAAATGTGAATACACCTGAAGCAACCGAAACTTTAGCCTTTCTTCAAAAAATGTATAAGAACTATATGTCTAAAGGCAACAGCATGAAAGGCGCAGATGATCCAAATATGTTATTTACTTCAGGTAATGCAGGGCTCTTTATTACGGGGAACTGGATGATTCCATTGTTTGAAAAAGATATGAAGGATGAATGGGGCGTTACATACATGCCTGTGAAGGATAGTGCTGCGTCGGATTTAGGAGGAAACGGATTGGCGGTACCGGCAAATAGCAAACACTCCAAAGCCGCAAAGAAATTTATTGCATTTATGGGTGAAAAGGAAAATATGAAGACATTTGTAGAGGAAGGTCTGTTCTTACCTAGCCGCACAGATGTTAAGGGACCGTTTGAATATCAAATCAAAGATCCAAAAATGATGAATTTATTTATTGAACAATCTCAAACCGTGCCGGTAGATTTAGCGAAAACGGTGACCATTCCGGAGTTCAGTAAAGTGAATCAGGCATTAGGAGATTCTTTTGAAGCGTTATATACCCAGAATGCTTCTCCTGAGAAAACAGCGAAAGAATTGGAAGAAAAAATAAATTCAATCCTGAAATAGAATGAAGGGGGGAGGACAATGGTTTCAAGTCTTTCAAAATGGTACGAAAAGAGATCGATAAAAATTGCCCCTTATTTGTTCATCGCACCGAATATCATTCTATTTCTGACCTTTATGGTTATCCCGATTTTCTTTACGTTTTATATTAGTTTTCAACAATGGGGGATGTTTGGAAAGCCAAGCTTTATCGGGCTTGAGAATTACTCACGGATGTTTGGGGATAAAGTTTTTTGGATATCGCTGCGAAATACAGTTTATTATACGGCAGGTACGGTTCCGTTTAGTGCAGCACTTGGTTTGATTGGTGCCCTGATGCTGAATCAAAAGGTTCCCCTGCGCGCGATTTTTAGAACGATATTTTTTGCTCCTGTTGTCGTGTCACTAGTTGCGGCTGGCCTTATCTGGTCATGGATGTTTAATCCTAATTATGGATTGTTTAATGAAATTTTGAGCAAGTTCGGTGTCCATGGAGTAGATTGGCTTTCCTCATCCACCTGGGCAATGCCGGCTGTTATTCTGACAACACTTTGGGTAAGAATTGGCTATTGCCTGGTGATCTACTTAGCTGGTCTCCAGGCAGTACCCGACTCACTTTATGAAGCAGCGGATATGGACGGTGCCAATGGCTGGCAAAAGTTTTGGCGTATTACTTTGCCCACGATTAAGCCGACCACTACTTTTATTCTAGTAATGGAAATTATTCATGGATTTATGGTTTTTGATTTGGTTTTCACTATGACAAAGGGCGGTCCTGGCTACTCAACTACCGTTATCGTGCAATATATCTATCAAAAGGCTTTTACTGAAGGTGAGATGGGGTATGCTTCGGCCATCGGAACTTTTTTCTTTTTTCTGGTCATGATTCTTACTTTGGTACAAATGAGGTTAGGGAGGGAAAAACAATGAGTGATAATAAAGCCTTGCTTGCAAAAGAAGGTAAACTTGACGTTTCTCAGCCCCTTTCCTTGCCGAGACTGAGTCCGAAAAAGATTAAAACTACTGTAATCTTTCTGGTTTTATGTGGGATGGCTTTCCTCTTTCTGCTCCCATTTATTTGGATGTTGTCCACAGCGTTAAAAACCCCGGCAGAAGTAACTGCAAAAGATACCCATATTATTCCGGATAAATTGATGTGGAGCAACTTTTCAGACGCTCTCCACGCGGCTCCCTTTGCTGGTTATGTTGGAAACAGCCTGATCGTAAGTATATTAGCAGTAATTTTAACTGTGTTTATCAACTGTTTGGCAGGATATGCCTTTGCAAAATATAAATTCAGAGGGAGAAATCTCCTTTTTCTGATGATTTTGAGCACCTTGATTATCCCTGTTCAAATAACGATGATTCCCAATTTCTATATTCTAAAGTACTTGGGATGGATTAACAGCTATGCAGGATTAATTGTCCCTAGGGCTGCAGAAGCTTTTGGGCTGTTCTTAGCCAGACAATACATCATGAATATTCCTGATTCCCTTATCGAAGCTGCAAGAATTGATGGTGCTAGTGAATTTAAAATTTTTAGGAAAGTGATTTTACCCAATATCAAACCTTTGATCGCAGTGTTGGTCATTTTTACTTTTATGTGGAGATGGAACGAGCTTGCATGGCCGCTGATTGCTGTTTCCGAACAGAGTATGTATACCGTTCAATTGGGGCTAGCGATGCTGAAGGGAGAACACTTTATTAATTGGACTCAGCTCATGTCACTGACTTTGCTTTCCGTTATCCCTATTTTAATCGTGTTCTTAATTTTTCAACGGTATTTTATCAAAGGTATGGTTGGTTCCGGAATGAAAGAATAGGAGGCTGTAATATGGCAAAAGTTACAATTATCGGAGCAGGTAGTGTAGTATTTGCAAAAAGGTTGATTACTGATATTTTGAGCTTTCCCGAACTAAAGAACACTACGTTTTCATTAACAGATATTAACCAAGAGCGATTAGGCACAGCTGAAAAGATGGCTCTAAGAATAGTCGAAGAGAATGGCGGCTATGCAAAGGTAGAGGCAACGTTAAATCGGAAGGAAGCATTGGCTGGTGCAGATTATGTTTTGAATCTCATTCAAGTTGGCATGCATCAATCTACACTAATCGATTTTGAAATTCCCAAAAAATACGGCTTAAAGCAAACCATTGCTGATACTCTTGGGGTAGGTGGGATTTTTCGGGCACTCCGGACGATCCCAGTTTTGTTGGACATTTGCAGGGATATAGAAGAGGTGTGTCCAAACGCGTTATTGTTGAATTACACAAACCCAATGGCCATGCTCATGCATGCAGTAGCTAAGTCAAGTTCCATTAAATCAGTCGGGCTTTGCCACAGTGTTCAGAATACAGCAGATGATTTGGCATCCTACTTGAATATTCCGGTGGAAGAACTTGAATATAAGGTGGCTGGGATTAATCATATGGCCTGGTTTCTTGAACTTAAAAGGAACGGAGTCGATTTGTATCCCGAGTTGTTTAAAGCAATGGAAAAGGATAATGTTTTCAGTAAGGACAAGGTGCGTTTCGAGATGATGCGCAGGTTGAATTTTTTCGTCACAGAATCCAGTGAGCATATGTCTGAATATACACCTTACTTCATTAAGGATGAAAAATTAATTGAGCAATTTGATATTCCAATCGATGAATATGTACGAAGAAGTGAAAGAAACCTTGAGCGTTTTTCCGAAACCAGAGAAAAAATAGAAAAAGGCGAGTCATTTCGTACAGAAAAGAGCCATGAATATGGAGCACCTATTATTCACTCTATGGAAACAGGTACAAATCGTGTGATCTGGGGGAACGTGCTGAATACAAATCTAATTACAAACCTGCCTGCAGATTCATGTGTGGAGGTGCCATGCCTGGTTAATAAATCTGGCATCCAGCCTTGTCACGTCGGAGATCTTCCCGTACAACTCGCGGCGATGAATCGGACAAACATTAATGTCCAGCAACTGGTGGTTGAAGCGATTTTAACAGGAAATATAGATTATGTCTATCAAGCAGTGATGATGGATCCGCATACAGCATCTGTATTATCTCTTGAGGAGATGTGGTCAATGACCAATGAACTGTTACTTGCACATGAAGAGCATCTTCCGAAGTTTACATCTGGCCGAAACCTTATTAAGAAGGAATTGGTTCAATAAAAACGTTTAAAAAGCACTCCGCGAGTGCTTTTTGTTTTTTATGCGTGAGATCTTTTGTGAAAATAACGGGATATTCAACTGGGTTGCAAGAGTACCTTATCTAGAAAGTTGCTGTGCAGGAGTATTCATGTAGTTTCTATACATAATAAATACCAAACTTAATGCCAGAGATAGTAACCCCACTAATCCCACGTATGGTGTACCTAATTGAGAAATAAACACTCCTCCTGCAGCTGTACCAATTGTTGTTCCTAAGTTAACGGAGGATAAAAATAATCCATTTGCGAAATCAGGTGCTTCTGGAGCTGCAGACGTAGCAGGAATAGGAGGTAATATTAATCAATACTGGACACTCGGAGTGGTTTTTTAATCACGCATTGCTCCTGCCTCTCGGGAAGTCATTGCGCCTTGTCCTTCGCTTACATCTTTTTGAATTTCTTGTTTCACTTTTTGTGCATCAGTTCCAGAGAATTCTGGTTTCATTGAACCTGAGTTCCCTTTAGCTTGTTGATCCTGTTGCATATCATTCCTCCTCAAATTCTTGTGTAACAATCTTATTATTTACAAAAAAACCTTGTAAATCCCAAAGTTATGCAAAATTACTGGACAAACAGGTTTCCTTTTTTTAAAAAAATCACCACACGAATATCCGGTTGACCACCAGAAATTCCGGTTCGATTTAGAGAAGCTCAACCACACAGGCTGGGATCGTCTTAGGTGTAATAATGGGGATGGTTATCTTGATGGTGCTGCACGATAGTTGAGGATTAGGACTGTCGTTGCGGCAGCTTTTTCTTATGGAGTTAACGGCAGGATAGTTTAATAAAAAACACAGGGTCAACTAACCCCGTGTTAAATTCAATCCTTTTTGATAATATTGCATCATCATTTCTTCGGGAACCATATTTCCGCCAGTCCCCCAAATAATGTGGGTTCCTTTACTCATTTTTTCCGTTAAATTATGCCTTCGTAAATAATCGGTTCCTTCTTTACTTAATTTAATTGGTCCTATCATGCCTGCCAGTGCTGAAGGTTCTAAATGAATGCCCTCTGTATCAATTAGTTCCTTTAATAGCTTATACAACTGTTCATCGCTAACTGTATAATTACCACTTAGAAACGGCTCTATGGTTTTACCCACAAATCCAGATGGTCTTCCAACAGCAAGTCCATCAGCATCTGTTACATTATCAATCCCAATATCTTGTACGGAAATTTTATCATGAAGTCCAGTCATTAAACCAAGTAACATACATGGCGAGTGGGTAGGCTCTGCAAAGAAACAGTGAACATGGTCTTGATACAATAACTTCAATCCAAAAGCTATACCGCCGGGACCACCGCCTACTCCGCATGGAAGGTAAACAAACAAAGGATGATTTTTATCAATGGTTATCTTTAATTCTTCTAATTGTTTTTTTAATCGAGATGCTGCTACTGCGTATCCTAAAAATAGATCATTAGAATTTTCATCATCTACAAAATAACATGCAGGATCCGCATCTGCTTGGAGCCGACCTTCCTCTACTGCTTTACTATAATCTGAATCATATTCAATTACATTCACATTTTTGTTTCGAAGTAAGTCTTTTTTCCATTGTTTTGCATCAGCCGACATATGAACGGTCACATGAAATCCTAACTTTGCACTCATTATGCCTATACTAAGTCCTAAATTTCCAGTCGAGCCTACTGCGATTGAATATTGTGAGAAGAATGTCCGAAACCTTTCACTATCTAAAATGGAATAGTCATCTTGAATCGTCAACAATTGATGTTGAAGAGCTAATTTTTCTGCATGTTTGAGAACTTCATAAATCCCGCCTCTTGCTTTTATAGACCCTGATATAGGAAGGTGACTATCACACTTAAGCAATAATTCACCCAGTATAGGTTGTTGATAATTCTGCTCTAAGGATTGTTTCATGGAAGGAATTCGTGTTAAAGGAGATTCTATTATCCCATTCATCTTTTTTGTTTCCGGGAAAACTTTGGCAATGTATGGAGCGAAACGTTTCAGCCTTTCCTCTGCATCCCTTACATCCTCTTGAGTAAGGGGGGATTTTTTCATTCCTGTTTTAAACTTTTCAATATTTGGATTTAACCACAATATTTCCTTCATTGAAATGAGTTGGTTTAGTAAAGGATAGTGTTCTTTCCATGTTTCTAGTTCTCTGAATTCAATATCTTTCACTTTATTACTCCTCCTCATTGACTTGATTATCGTCACCGAAACAAAGTAAAGTATAATTGAATAAATGTTAAATACAGTTGATCATGAGGTCCTGCACACTATTTCTCCCAAAGCTCGACAAGTCGACCGTCAGGATCTTTAATCCAAGTAAACTTTCCATATTCACTAACCTCTTTGTCCTTTTCAAGAGGGACGCCAATTTGTTCAAGATGATGAATCGTTTCATCCAGGTTATGTACTTGGAAATTTAGCATCACTTGCTGTTCTGTTGGAAAATAGCTGTCATCCTCGGTAAAGAAAGAGAAGATCGTTTCATTTCTTGATTCGGGTTTAATCATTGTCCCGTTCCAATTTTCCAGATCAATCTTCAACACTTCACTGTACCACTTTTTGGTAGCCTCCAGATTCTTTGTTCTCCAAAATATTCCTCCGAAACCCTTTATCATCGTATCTGACCCCTCTCTGTTAACTTGTACAAGTCCATTATAACCTAGCCATTATCCTAATTTTAGAAGTTTGTGCACAAAAAAGAAACTCATCTAAGGCTGACGAGTTTCTCCCTTTTTATATCACTTCAACAAATTACGTCCCTTAAGCAAATCCCTCTCAAATATCATGGTCTTGCCTTCATTCTTGAACATTGCATACTCCACAGCGGGCTGTAACACCACGTTATCGAGCAGCAATTCCTCACCTTTGAACTTCAGCTTGAGCTCATGCACACCCTTGCTTAGATAAACAGGGTGCTCTGCATTTACTAACGTCAGAAAATTGGTATCCGGGGAAGGGAGGACCTTCATAAAGCTCACGTTTCGGACATCGACCTGCACATCAAGCTTGCCGGCAGAACCGGCTTCCCGAACCAGTGCACCGGACAACAGGTACAAGCCGCTCTTATCGACAGTAACCTTCTTGGAGATGACATCAGAATCTCCTAATCTCACAATTTTTCCGCTATAGGAAGCATCGCCAGTCCATGAGCTTTCAGGTGTCACCGTCTCCGGCATGCCAAGCACCGTATCAAAATCTTCAGCTTCGTCTACAACCGCTGTATGCCGCTTAACGGTTTTTGCATGTAAAAGCTTCTCTGCTTTCGGAATGGAATTTACCATCTGCAGCGCCATTAGCGCTTCGATCGTCGACTCAGCACCGGAGTTCCAGTTTACTTTTCCGGTTACACCGTTTAAACCGTCATAGCCGCGGCCTGTCTTTGAATCATACATCACGGCATTTGCATCATTGTTGCCTGTAAACCAGGAGGCAGCCAATCCCGCATATTGAGCATACTTTGGATCTTTCGTTGCTTTAAAAACCTCCGCAAATCCCTGTGTCAGCATGTTCACGCCATAGGCGATTTGCTCATCCTTCGCCATCGTTGGCGCCATTTCCTTGATCATTCCCGTAACAAGCAGGTGGGAGAAGAGTTGATCCGCTTCCTGCTGTGCGGATTTGACCCATTTCTTTTCACCGAGCACACGGCCGGCTTTTGCCAAAGCAAAGGATTGGCCGCTGCCCCATGCATGCCAGAGGGTAGGGGAGCCGTCCCAGCCAAGATGGGCACCGTACGGGTACTGCGTATACGAACCATACTGAAACTCATCGAGTCCACGGCCCACTTTTTTCATTGAATTCTTTACACTCGCCAGAGGTTCAACCTCATAAAAATAAGCAAGACCCAGCAAGGCATTGGACATGGCGTCAAAGCCGCCGATCCATACGGGCACTCTGTAACCGTGTACATTTTTGTATTCACCATAGTTCTCGTTCACTTTTTTCTGCAGGGCTTGATTCGCTAAAAGGAAACTGTCCTTCAATTTAGCAGCATAAGCAGGATCAGCTTTCTTGAACACGCCGTATCCTTGTCCCATGGCCCACATCGCGCGTGCGGCCCACCAGTCAAACGACTTTTTGCTTGTCGGGCCATCGGTATTGATCGAGAGGTCCTTGTTGACAAAGTTATAAAACTCGCCGTCATCCGCCTGCATGTGCATGACAAAATTCAACGCTTTCTTCGCATTCTCCAAGGAATCCTTATTCCCGTTTTCTTCATAATCGTTCAGGTACACGACCGCTGCACGGGCCACATCATCTACGCAGGCAATCCCTTCACCTGACGCATCCACCCATTTGTAATCCGGAGCTTCCGAATAGATGTGGGTAATCAGCATGTCCACACCGTCAATTGTCACATCCTCGTTTAAAAAATTGAGGTGTTCCAGATTCACCGGTGTTTTTTCTTCCGACGGTTTCCCCGCCGCATGTGCATAAGCCGGTGATGCCAGGCAAAAGGCCACCACAAACGCCAAAAGCATTTTAAATCCTTTCATGATCATCCTCCTTTATATCGTAAAACTTTTAAAAAGTTAAAGCCTGAATTCATGAAAACGGTTACGTAACTCCTCAAGAATTTCCTTTGGTGTCTTGTTCGTGGTGTCATATAGATAACGCCGGTTGGCGGGATCATTCTCAAGCTGGTTCAATAAAAACAGCGACCGGTCAATCACGTTCACATCTCCCCGTTCCTGCAGCCGCTGCACAAGAACATCTTCATCCGCCCGCATCACAACATAATAAAGCTCAACATCATACCCGGACAGCTCTTGGCAAAACCACTCCAGCTCATCTTCCACCACATAATCGAGGACGATATTCAACCCGTGATCAAGGAAATTACGCGTTATGGAGAGGGTGTTTTGCCAGACGATGGACAGCTGATCTCCCCAGGACGGCTGATCCCTGCCGACAAACATTGAATGGATGTCATCCCCGTGAATCAGGACCACTTTTTCCATGTTCTCGGCCAGCAGCTTGGTCAACGTGGATTTACCCACCCCGCACGGTCCGGAAAAAATGTAAATCTGGTTCATGAGTTGGATCTCGCTTTGGCGGTTGATTCCCGCACAATTAATTCTGCCGGAAGGAGCAGTTCGATGATCGGCTCGTTACGGTGCTGCATGCGCCAGGTAAGCTGCTCGACCGCTTTACGGCCGTACAGATCAAGGTCGATGTTCATCGTTGTGATTTTAGGGGTGGTCAGCCGGGAGAGCATACCGTTGTCAAAACTAACCACGGACGCCGCGTCAGGAACCGAGATGCCGTGCTGCTGCAGGGCGGACCGGACGAAAAAGCCAAATCCGTCATTGACGCAGAACCAGGCGGTCGGCCACACATCGAGCCCCTGCAAGAGCCCATTCACATCTCGTTCATCTTCTTCTATTGCACTAAATACAAACTCATCCTTCCGCTCGATCCCATGCTCGGCGAGTGCTAGATCATAGCCTTCCAACCGTTCCTGGTAGCTCGGGGAGAGCTTCGCATTTCCGACATACGCGATATCCCGGTGGCCAAGCTCAAGCAAGTGTTTGACCGCAGTATAGGCACCGAACCGGTTGTTCGTTAAAATGGCGTCCGCATGAATGAGCGGGTGGTGATGGTCGATCATGACCGTCGGGATACCGGTCGCGATCACCGCGTTCGTGTACTCGTTGCTGATGTGGGAAAGAATAAGCACGCCATCCACTTTACCTTCAGCGATAAAGGACGGAAGCACGAGATTGCCCCGTGACCCGGTATTCACCGACTGAATGAGCAGGTTCATGCCGCGTGCTGTCACTTCTTTTTCAATGCTCAGGTAGATTTCGCCGAAAAAGCTTTTCAGCGAAAAAGCATAATCCGAGGCGATCAATCCGATATTGCCGGTACCCCGGCTGACGGGATCAATCGAGAGGGTATTCTTTCTCACTCGATAGCCCAGCTCCTGAGCTTTTTGTTCAATTCGTTTCCGGGTGGCGTCACTTACGCCCGGCTTTCCGGACAGAGCCTGGGAAACGGAGTTTTTCGATATATTCAATGCATCAGCGATATCCTGCATGGATATTTTTTTTGCCATAGGGTCTCAAACCTTTCAACAGATAATGACAATCATTAATTTGTCACGTTACAAAATAATCATAACCTAACTGAGGCAATTGGTAAACAACCACTCATAAAAATCATCTTAAAGACTTATGCGAAAAAAAGTTGACAGAACTTTTGTAATCATGTAAAACTGTAATTGTAAGGTTATTAATCACATTACAAAGTGACAAATAGAATAAAATGTAATGTTTTTCGGCAAGGAAAAGGAAGGGCGCTGGATTTTTTTCTACTATTGAATGATAGCGCTATCAAAAAACGTATTGGGGGATATTGTGATGAAAATGAAAAAGGCAGCATCACTATTGCTTGGAGCGTCAGTATTGGCTGGTTCACTTGCGGGCTGTTCAACCGGAAACCCGGCGAGCGAGGATTCGACGTCCAAGAACGGAACGACCACGATTGAATTCTGGGCTGCGCCAAACCCGCCACAGCAAGCTTATTGGAAAGAAACTGCTAAAGCGTTTGAAAAGGATCACCCGAAAATCAAGATCAAGGTGAGCCCGATTAAGGAAAGCCCTACATCTGAAGCGAGCATCCAGTCCGCCATCGCGGGTAAGGAAGCGCCAACTATGTCGGAAAACATTAACCGCGGATTTGCCGCCCAGCTGGCAGAAAGTAAAGCGATCGAGCCGCTGAACAAGATGGAAGGATACGACGATATCCTGAAGTCACGGAGCATGAGTGACACCATCAAAGGCTGGAAGTTCTCTGACGGCAACCAGTACGTCCTGCCAATCTACTCCAATGCAATGCTGTTTGGCTGGAGACTCGATATCCTGAAGAAACTCGGCTACAACGAGCCGCCAAAAACATACAGTGAAGTGCTTGATGTAACCAAGAAACTAAAAGCAAAATACCCGGACAAATACTTGTGGGCAAAACCTGACCTTGCGGACCCAACCGCATGGAAGCGCTGGTTTGACTTCTTCATGCTATATGACGCAGCATCCGGCGGCAACAAGTTCATCGAAGGCAACAAGCTCGTAGCAGACGATAAAGCCGGTGTGGACGTCCTGAACTTCATGGACAACATCCGCAAGGAAAAAGGAATTCTGACCAAGCAATCCAAGGATCCGTTTGAAACCGGTCTTGGCATCTTTACCGACATCGGACCATGGACCCTTCAATACTGGGCAGAGAAATTCCCTGAAATGAAATACAACAAAACCTTTGCATTCTCTACGCCTCCGGTTCCGGATGGCACCGAAACAAAAAATGTATCCACATTTGCAGATACAAAAGGCATTGTGATCTATTCCTCCGCTCCTGAAAATGAGAAAAAAGCAGCGATGGAATTCATCAAGTGGGTCTATTCAAAACCTGAAAATGATGTGAAGTGGATGGAGAAAACGAACCTTCCGCCAGCACGTGACGATTTGGCAACGAACGATGCGTTCAAAGCGATCTATGAGAAGAATCCTGCGCTGAAGCCGTATGCCGAAGCGATTCCGAACGCCGTGCCGTCCATTGATAATGCGAAATACAATGAGCTTCAAACGTACATTGGCCAATATGCCGTCAACCCAGTCGTTAAAGGGGAAGTACAGCCGAAGAAAGGCTGGGAAAAGATGAAAGAGGCCATTGAGGGGGATCTCAAGTAATGAGAGCCAAAAATAACAACGGGATGGGCTGGCTATTTGCCAGTCCTTACCTTTTATACGGGCTGATCTTCTTTCTCATTCCGCTCGGCTGGTCGTTCTATCTTTCGATCACCGACTGGAACCTGATCGCCCCGGTATTTCATCATGTTGGGATTGACAACTTTATCAAGGCACTGAAAAGTCCAGGCGTCCATGCGGCCTTTTTTGTCACCTTCAAATTCATGATCGTGTTCGTGCCGATGGTTATCGCGTCATCATTAATCGTGGCACTTGTCGTTCACGGCCTGCCGCGCTTCAAAGGCTTGTTCCTGATCGGCTTCTTCCTGCCGTATCTCGCATCCGGCGTTGTATCGTCCTTTATCGTGAAAGGATTTCTTTCCTACAACAGCCCGGTGAACACCTTCCTAAGAGGACAGTTAGGACTCGACATCAACTGGCTCGGCACACCATTGTCGGCCTTGCTTCTTGTGGCGGTCATTATCGCCTGGAAGTTTACCGGCTATTACGCGCTCATTTTAACGTCGGGCTTTGAATCCATCAACCAGGAAATTTACGAAGCGGCTGCCATTGACGGCGTAAACGGCTGGCAGCGCTTTTGGAGAATTACCCTGCCGCTGCTGTATCCGGCATTGTTCACAACTCTGATCCTTTCGATCGGCGTGACCTTCGGGATCTTTACCGAGGTGTACCAGCTGACAGGCGGTGGACCCAACTTTGGGACCAACACATGGCAGATGGAGATCTACAAGCAGGCGTTCCAGAACCTGTCCGCCGGCTATGCTTCTGCCGTTGCCTTGATCGCATCGGTCGTAACGTTCATCTCGATTTTTATCATTCGAAAATTCTTGGAAATGTGGGGGAAACGAAATGGTTGGACATAAGAAAAAATCACTCACCATCCGCTATATTATCGCGTTCCTTCTGCTTTTGCTTATGGTGTTTCCGTACCTGTACATGGTGCTCAACTCGTTTGCGGACTGGAGCCAGGTGGACCGCAAGCTGATTCCGACGAGCTTTACGCTTCATTCGTATGAATGGCTGCTCGGCGGCGGGCAATCTGCCGAACCGCGTCCGTGGATCCGGGCCTTCTTCAACAGCCTGATCGTCTCATCCGGTTCAACCATTTTAATGATGGTTACCGGTGTGGTCGTGGCTTATGCGCTTGCCAAGCTGCAGTTCCGCGGCCGCAACTTCCTGAACAACGCCATCCTGTTTCAGATGTTTTTCCCGGCGATCATCCTGCTTGTGCCGACGTTCCTCATCATCCAGAGACTCGGTATGTATGACTCCTACTGGGGGATGATTCTTCCGAAAGCACTGAGCTTGTGGGCGGTCTTCATGTACACGAACTTCTTCCGGGCGATTCCGGACACGTTTATTGAAGCGGCAAAACTGGACGGGGCATCCGACTGGCAGATCATCTTCCGGATCATTCTGCCGATGTCCAAATCCATCACGATCGTCGTTTTCCTGTTCTTGTTCATGGAACGCTGGACCGAGCTCCTGTGGGATATGATTGTCGTCAAAAGTGACAACATGCTGACCCTAAACGTGCTCCTGTCCCAGATGTTCGGCCCGTACGGCGGTTATCCGGGACCGATGTATGCGGCATCCGTGATCCTGACCGTGCCGATCATCATTCTATTCCTGTTCTTTGCCAAACAGTTTAAGGAAGGTATGCAATTTACACTGAAATAAGGAGGGCAAACCCTTTGAAACTAACAAAATCTGATGTTAAAACGTGCAGCGGGCTGCTGAACCAATACAAGAAAAAAGACAAGCCGGGTCTGCCGGAAAAGCTTATTTTTGAAGGTGTAGGAAACCATGACGTCTACAACATCACAGCACCATTTGAAGATAACGGTCAGCTTGTAATCGCCGGTAGGGTGGAAGCCCGGGACAGCGAGCAATCCGAGGTTCATTTCTTCATTCAATCCGGAGAGGTTTGGATGCCAAGAGAAGGCGCTCCGGTCCTGAAGCTGCAGGATCCGTTTTTTACCCATATCGCAGGCGAGCTTGTTTTGGGCGGTGTGCAGACCTTTCCGCATCCGACCATTGAAAATGCCCTTGGCTGGCGCACCGTTTTTTATAAAGGCAGCAACATCAACGACCTGAAAGAATTCTTCAAAGGTCCGGACGGCATGAAGGACCTCCGGATTGCTGAGCTTCTCAACGGCTCAATCGCCATCTTCACACGGCCGCAGGGCGAAAAAGGCGGCAGAGGGAAGATCGGGTTAACGACCGTTCCTTCGCTCGATGATTTGTCCATTGAAGTGATCGACCATGCGCCATTGCTGGAAAATCAGTTTATTGACGAAGAATGGGGAGGGGCGAACGAGCTTCATGTCCTCTCCAGCGGGCTGATCGGTGTGCTTGGCCATATCGCTAGCTTTGATAAGCAGGGCGACCGGCATTACTATCCAATGCGCTTTATTGTGGATCCGAAAACCGGTGAGCATTCGGACATCGAGCTGATCGCTGTACGAAATGACTTTCTGCCGGGAGAAACGAAGCGTCCCGACCTGGTCGATGTGGTGTTCAGCGGCGGATTGGTGCGAAAAGACGATGGAACAGCTGATCTGTATGCGGGCATCTCGGACGCCGAGGCCCATAAACTGACGATTCAAGATCCGTTCCTACCCTATGAGAGATAAGGAGACTGCAGCATGAACGTAAATCGATATGAAGAGAACCCCTTAGTAACACCTGGTGATGTTAAACCTCACCGTGATGATTTTGAAGTAATTGGCGCGTTTAACGCGGGTATCGCCCGATACAAGGATGAAGTCATCATGCTGCTTCGCGTGGCAGAGCGTCCGGTGAGTGACGATCCTACTATTGTGAAAGCGCCCGTTTTTAATACGGAAAAAAATGAACTTGAAATCCTGGAGTTCGATACATCTGATGAAAAATACGATTTTGACGATCCGCGTACGATTCGGAAAAGCGATGACCTGAGCCGGTTTGCGTATCTTACGTCGTTATCGTATACACGAATTGCCCGAAGCAAAGACGGCCGCAACTTTACGATCGATCCTGAGCCATTCTATTATCCTAGCAATGAGCTGGAGTCCTTTGGCATTGAGGATCCGCGCATCACGCAGATCGGCGACACGTACTATATCTACTTCAGTGCGGTTTCACCGGTTGGTGTGGGAGAGTCGATGATTTCGACAAAAGACTTTCAAACCATCGAGCATCATGGCATGATCTTTGCGCCGGAAAACAAGGACGTGCTTATTTTCCCGGAAAAAGTGAACGGCAAATACTACGCGCTTCACCGTCCGGTACCCAAAAGCACGGGCGCACCGGAAATCTGGATCGCTGAATCTCCTGACCTTTTGCACTGGGGAAATCACAAATATCTACTAGGATTGCGCGACGGCAAGTGGGATGACGGCCGTATCGGCGGGGGAGCTGTACCGATCAAGACGGATAAAGGCTGGCTAGAACTGTACCACGGGGCTAGCAAGGACAACCGCTACTGCATGGGTGCAGTACTCCTTGATCTGAACGACCCAACCAAGGTTATTGCCCGCTCGGAAAATCCAATCCTTGAGCCCGAAGCAGACTATGAAGTCAACGGCTTCTTCGGAAATGTCGTATTCTCATGCGGGGCATTGGTTGAGGGAGACACAGTGAGAATGTATTACGGTGTGTCGGATACATCGATGGCATGTGCGGAATTGAGCTTGAGCGAGATTTTGGACTCATTAACTTCATGAGTTGAAGCATAAAAGACGGAACGGCCCTCTGATCAGGGCTGTTCTTTTTAGAATTTGCTCCCTATCTTACGACTGATCGAGTCGTAATCAAAAGTAAAAAAGGAACATACATACTTTTCACCAACGTTGGCGGCATAAAAGGTCAAATCTTATCGTTTATGGCTGCATAGTAGAGGTTTTGCGGCGGAGGACTAATGGAAAGCAAGAAGAAGAGTGCAGATTGACCTGCACTCTTCTTTTTGAGCGGTTTTTTCGCTTCCACAATTTAACTTACTCTCAAAAAGCCCTCTTTTATTCTCAAATGGTTTATGCCTATTGGATTTCGATAAATTTCGCTACAATCTTTTGCCGTTATAATAAAGCAATAAACTTCTCGCCTGGTCGTTATATGGGATTTGCATTGTTGGATTGTTTTCAGTTAATATCTTCTTTTAGTTAGAGAGGTTATTGAATCGGTGATAACTTCACGGTTGCTTCGGTTTGAATCGTATATTCATCATCCGCTTCAAATGTATAAGATGGGTTTCCGTTGCTGCCGAGAATTGTATTAACCTCCAAACCACCGCTATAATCCCATACTACAAAGTTGCTTCCGGACCCTACAGGTGTTGCCAAATAGCGGCCGGCCGGAAGATCTTTTCCTACGGTATATTTACCTGCCTGAAGAATCTTCGGTGCGCCTTTCGCCTTTTGTATCTGTCCAGTTAATGAAGCTAGTTCTCCTTTTTTGCTCTTCACTTCGGATTGAAGATCCTTTAACTTGGCTTTTGCGTCATCCATTTCGCTGTTAATACTTGATATCTTTTCATCAGCTTTCGTACGAGCGTCTTTAAGCTGCTGCTCAATTTTGGCGCGGCCATTTTTCAATTCAGTGTCCAACGTTCCTTTTATATCTTTAAGTTGGTCTTTTGTATCCTTTAGTTCATTCTCCACTTGGTCCCGGCTATCTATTAGGGCAACCACTTTCTCTTTTTCCTCTTGCTTTGATGAAATGTCCTTTTCCAGAGCATCTAACTCTCCTTGTAATTTCTCAGACTCATTTTTCTGTTTGTCTATCTGCTTTTCAAGGGCAATGGAATCCAGCTTGCGCTCATTAAGGGATATTTTTGCTCCCCATGATCCCCAAACCACACCGATCAGTAGAATAACAATAGCCCCAGCAATAATCCCCGCGACTTTTACTACCTTCTTCCACTTTGATGCCGGTTTTGCTCGTTCCAATTCCATGTAACGACCTCCCGATTTAGCGATTATTTTCTTTGCTGAAGAACAGGTAGTATGTACCTATGTTATAGTATCGTCATTTTACATAATTTAGGACTTATTCCTAATGAATACATCATCATTTACATCATTAGCAAATAATAGGAAGCCTCCACCAAATAGCCGATGAGCGTGTTAAGATTGAGGCTTTTTGATGTCTAAAAAACTAAAAAAACCACGCCAGTGCTGATTTTTAAAGGAAGTGGAAAATAGTTGCACGTATTATTTCTTCATCCATAGTATATAAATTATAATATTACCTTGACAGTCACAGTACTTCATTGCATAATGCAGATATGGAGGTAATTTTATGAGTGAAAACAAGATCACATCCGACCTGCTGCGGGGCCATACCGATACGATGATTTTACGGCTTCTGTCCGAAGCGGATCGGTATGGGTACGAAATTGTGAAGTTGATTGCTGAACGGTCGGACGGCAATTATGAGTTAAAGGAAGCCACGATGTACTCCAGCCTTCGCCGGCTTGAAGCAGACGGCGATGTGGAGTGGTACTGGGGCGATGGATCTCAGGGAGGACGGCGTAAGTATTTTAAGATCACCGAAAAAGGTAAAGAGACTCACGCCAACAATATCAGCAATTGGGAGTATGCCAAACGTGTACTCGAAAAATTATTATAAGGAGACGTGACGTATGAACGAAAAATTAAATCAATACGTAAATGGCGTTTTTGCACCCTATAGCGGGGTGAAAAGTGTGGATGAATTACAGGCTGATCTGCTGTCCGATCTGCAGGAGCGGTTCAACGAACTAAAAAAAGAAGGGAAGGACGATGAAACAGCGTTAGAGATGACGATTGACAGCATTGGTGATATTGAACAAACGGTACAGGAGGTTGCCAACCTCACCCGATCATTGGAGCGTCAGGTGTTGACCAACCTCAGCTCAAGCGACTTAACAAATAGTGACTTTGCAGGTGTTACCGCACACAAAGGAAAGTTTGCGGGGAGCTCATTGCACGGCTCCGATTTCTCGGGCGCTGACTTGACCGGCAGCTCATTTAAGTCAAGCGATGTGCGTGAAGCCAATTTCAACAACGCTAATCTGACAGACTGCACTTTCTCCACCTTAGACCTCTCCAATTCAAGCTTCAACCATTCCATCCTTGTGCGCACAACCTTCAGTAAGTCGTCGCTGGCCGGCGTCACATTCAGAGATATCACCATGACCGATGTAAAACTGACCATGACCGATCTTAGCAAAACCACCTTTGAAAATTGCACCTTTGATGGCGTAGATTTCACCAACTCTTCATTGGAAGGATTGAACCTGGACCATCAAACCTTTATCGGCGTCAAATTTGATAAGGCTGGGCTGAAAGACGTGACGTTCAGAGGCGCAACCCTCAAAAATGTATCCTTCAAGGGGCCAGCTTTGTCCAAGAGATTTTACCGTGCGATCAAAACCATCTGCTTTGACGAGGCAAGAATGGATAAACTCACATATGCCGCGCTTAAAGGCCTGGAAGCCGATTTATCAAAGGTAACCGTTATTTAAGGAGTTTAGAATAGGAGGAGAAGAGGATGCAAAACCAGTCCATTCAGGTAAAAGGTTTGCAAAAGTCCTATAAGAATCTTCATGTATTAAAGGGTGTGGATTTCGAGGTGGAAAAGGGCAGTATTTTTGCCCTGCTCGGTTCTAACGGAGCGGGCAAGACGACCATCGTCAAAATCCTCTCTACGCTGATCAAACCGGATGAGGGCACGGCCACCGTAAACGGATTCGAGGTCGTGTCAAAGAGCGAGAATGTGAGGAAGTCGATCAGCCTGACGGGGCAATTTGCCGCCGTGGATGAGGTGTTGACCGGGCGGGAAAATCTGATCATGATCGCCAGACTCCGGCACCTTGAGCAGCCCCGTCAGGTTGCGGATGAACTGCTGCAGCGCTTCGGGTTGACCGAGGCCGCAAATCGCAGAGCGTCTACTTATTCAGGCGGTATGCGCCGAAGGCTCGACATTGCGATGAGCCTGATCGGCAAACCGCAGATTATATTCCTCGACGAACCGACGACCGGGCTGGACCCCGAGGCGCGTATCGAGGTTTGGAAGGTCGTCAAAGAACTGGCGGACAGAGGAACGACGGTATTCCTGACCACTCAGTATTTGGAGGAGGCAGAACAGCTTGCCGACAAAATTGCCATCCTGCATGAGGGCAGGGTGATTGCCAGCGGTACGCTCCAGGAACTGAAAAAGCTATTCCCGCCTGCGAAGGTAGAGTATGTAGAAAAACAACCTTCATTGGAAGAAATATTCCTCACGATCATCAATAAAAAGGAGGAAAAATTAGGATGAATAAACATTTCTTCAGTGACATGGGTGTTATGCTTGGACGGTCGATGCGCCATATTTCGCGAAGCTTGGACACTATAATTACGGTCACGATTACGCCAATCGCACTATTGCTGCTGTTCGTTTATGTGTTTGGCGGTGCCATTAAAACCGGCACGGATAATTATGTGAACTACCTGATGCCCGGCATATTGCTGATCGCGGTTGCGAGTGGTATATCTTATACGGCTTACCGCCTGTTTCTGGATAAGTCAAAGGGGATCTTTGAACGATTTCACTCCATGCCGATTGCGCGTTCCACTGTGCTGTGGGGGCACGTCCTAACCTCGCTCGTATCCAACGCCCTTTCTGTTATCATCATCATTCTCGTAGCGCTCATCATGGGCTTTCGCTCACCGGCAGGGGTGCTCTCATGGCTCGCTGTAGCCGGTATCATTACACTGTTTACCCTCGCCCTCACTTGGATCGCAGCGATTGCCGGACTGTCCGCCAAATCAGTGGACGGTGTCAGCGCCTTTTCCTACCCGTTAATCTTCCTGCCGTTTATCAGCTCAGCGTTTGTACCCACCGAATCAATGCCGTCCGCCGTCCGCGCCTTTGCCGAAAACCAGCCCGTAACCTCGATCGTGGAGTCCATTCGTGCGCTGCTGTCAAACCAGCCGGTGGGAAACGAGATATGGATAGCGCTGGCATGGTGCGTGGGAATTATGATTGTAGCTTATTTCTTTGCGATGAGGGCGTATAAAGCACGAATATGAAGATTCAAACGAAAAAATAGGAAACCCTACTTATCAGGGTTTCCTAGGCTTTTTTTCGCTTATCCAAATACTTAACAAAAGCAACGATCGCCACACCGGCAGTAATGCCCCAGGTCAAAAAGAAGGCGAGACCAAGTCCGATGTTCGCATCCGCAGTGGGATGTTTAGCATCATCATACAGGGCATAGGCGAGCGGGAAAGCCGAAACAAACAAAGCCAAATACAAAAGAAAGCTTTTCGAAAACGTTCGGTTCCTGATCGTCTGGTGCAACGCAATGAACGACACCGCAAGTAAAAGAAATGTAAGGATAGACATGGAGATTCCTCCTGATCCTTAAATATACATACCTCTTATTTTACGATACGTTCTAATGATTGGTGCCTTGATTTACCTTTGTGCTGTTCAGTTTCTTCAGCACCTTGATCCGATCCAGGTGCATGCCCTCATGATACAAATTACAGCTCAAAAACTCTTCGACCGTAGACATATACAGTCCCTGGGAAGTGGTATAGTCTTCAGCTGTCTTCTCCTTCAAACGGCCGCTGAACGTATTTTCGATCCGGTCTATCTGATTCTCCAATAGCTCCAGAATTTCAGATAGACTGACCGGCATCCTTTGTCCGTTTTCCGGCTTTGTACCGGGGTTGAAAAGGGACGGAAACACCTCGGGCATCACCCAGTCTTCTTTGGCAAAATAAAAGGCATTCCTCTCTAGAATGTTATAAATATGCCCCAGGTTCCACTTGATGTTGTTATTAAAACCGTCTGGGATAATCTGGGACTGTTCCTCGCTCAAACCCTCGACAAGTTTCAGCGTGTTACCTCTGACAAATCGCAGCTGTGTAAAAAGATACTCGCTCATTTGTCATTCTCCAATAGTTCAAAAATGATCTTCAAATCCTTGAACGTATCCATATAGGCGTACCGTCCGCCGGTATACTCTCCCTTTTGAAGGAGGGACATGTTTTTGCCTTCCATCAGCATCACTTTTTCTCTCATACCCTCGACCACAAACGCGATATGATGCGGGCCTTCTCCATGCTCATCAAGATACTCCCGCCAGGTGCTTGGTTTTTCATCCGGCTGGATCAGTTCCAGCTGCAAGGAACCCATGTCAAAAAAGGCCAGCATGGCGCGTGCCTCGGAAGGCTTGCCCCTGTATTCGGTTTGGGCGATGTCTGCACTATCCGTCCAGTTGCACGGCGGCTTTTCCACGCCAAAAAAGTCGGCGTACGCCTGTGCCGTCTTTTCAATGTCATGAACGAGAATCCCGATTTGCGTAATCACGTTCGTCCCCAAAATGTTAGCTGGTGATTGCGTTTGATTTTGCATGCGAACCTCTCCCTTATGAATTTTATGTACACCTGTATATTCCATAGAAACCCAGCGAATCCCCCTTCGATTCCATCAAAAATATGTGATTGTAAGATACCCTTAACTATGTAACAATGGATTACCTGAAAAGAAAGGGGGATGTGAAAAATGAAGCATGGAACGGAATTTTCATACGATGAAGAAACTATTTTATCTGCAAAACAAACTCTTCAAGGATTACTACCATCTATCCAAAAACAGTATGAGAAAGCGAAAGAGGGCAGCCCAGAAGACGATCATTGAAAGACGGATCAGGGCGATTGATCTCGCCATAGAGGCCTTAGAGGATTACATCCAAAAGTAATTGTCCTCTATTTTTTCGGTTCGACAAGAATTAGTTGCTTTTCGACATGGTTTAGTCACATATCACCACATTTTCATAAACCAAGCTAAAAAAGCGTTCAAGATTTCTCTGCACGCTTACCTTTCATACAGCTCCAGTGGCAAACTATCCGGATCACTGAAAAACGTAAACCTTTTCCCAGTCCATTCATCCACCCGGACAGGCTCAACTGTCACTCCATGTTTCTCCAAATGTAAGACCGTTTCTTCAATATTCTCCACTTCAAACGCCAGATGCCGCAGTCCGCGGGCTTCCGGATAGCTTGGACGCTCCGGGGGGTTGGGGAAGGAAAACAGTTCAATTTGGGCATTCCCAATCTCCAGGTCCAGCTTATAGGAGTCTCGTTCTTCCCGGTAGACCTCATTGATCACACGCAAGCCCAGTATATTCACATAAAAGTTTTTGGAAGTTTCATAGTCGGAACAAATGATGGCGGCGTGATGAACTTTTGTAAGCATGATCTCTCCTTTATCTAAGTAAAGCCGGCTACAATCGCTGGCTTTTAATATCTCTATTTTTCGGCTGCAAGGTCCACTGAATGCACTTCCCAAGGATTTTCAATAAGTGATGATCAAACAGTATGGCGAATACTTTCAATGAAGAGCACCTCCAACTACTTTTATAAACACTACCTTCAAATCCAATCAATTGAGGGAATCTTATCTATAAGAGTTTTACTTGCAGCCCTTATTTCCTCATTAGAAAACTAAAAAGCAAATGGCACCAGTTGAAATTCATGTACTATCATCAGATGGCAAGAGATTGCCTTGACCCTAAATTAAAGGAAAGTTTAATACAAAAAGCCAATTACCACAGAAGTAATTTTAGCTATTAGAATTAAGGAGGAGAGTGCAGGAAATCTGCACTCCCTTTTTTATTTCGTTTGATTTAGTGTGAAATAATCCAGATCTACCGCACCTCGGCTCTTGCTAAACGAAATATCATTTTTTCCTTTTTTAAGCTTTACCTTTACCGCTGTTTCCTTCCACTTGTCACTGCCTTCACCTTTATATAGGATCAATGATTTTTTTCCATTAACGTGAAGCACCTGAACTGCATTAATGCCTTTAGGCTGTTTATACCGGATGTTCATCTCATACGTACCCGATTTCTCAACAGAGATGGGAAATCGAACGGAACTGTTATGTGCAGACATCAAACCGACCGCTTGATGATTGGCCGCATCATACTCATTCACAACCTTGGCGTTCTTCAAGTATCCAAGCTCTGCTTCATACTGAAAAACCTTCGTCTTCTTCGGGACCAGATCAATCCGGTCAATTTCGGCAAAAAGCGTTCCTTTGGATAACTTGATTTTATTCTCACCAGCATTCAGATGAACTTCTTGTTCGGCATCTCGCCATGTATCCCAGCCATAGCTTGGATACGCAGCTTCACCCAAGGATTTTCCGTTCAACGCCAAAACATGGGTAGAGGTTTCACCCATGCCATTGGAATACCGAACTTTTAGTGTATAGTCTCCAGGTGCTGCATCCACTTTAAATTCCACAAAGCTATCGTTGTAATCAATCATGCCGACCTTGCTGCCGCCGGAAGCACTCGTATTATTTACAATAGTAGCATGGTTTACTACTCCGTTTTCAGCTTCATAGGAATAAACCTTTCCAGGCAGAGCGGGGACAAGCTTTCCGCCATCTTCACCGGAAGGAGCACGCAACATTGTATCGGCAGGCAACGGAGTTCCGAAGTTCGGTGTACCATCCGCCTTCCACGTGAATTCCTGTATCCTCACATTCCGGTTCCAGCCAGCTCCCTTGAACTTGGCGGCATGATAGACAATCCAGTCTTCCTTGCCGTCCGGTGACTTTACAATACTGTTATGACCCGGACCATAGACATTGTCGGCAGGACTGCTTTTAAACACCGGCTCAGGATTCTTTGCCCAATCTCCAGCTTTCAGAGGATCCTTCCCAGTCAACTTCAGCATTCCCAAACAGTAGTCATCCGTCCAGCTGCCACTCGCCGAATAAACAATAAACACATCACCCTGTTTGTTCTTCAAAATTTCCGGTCCTTCATTAATCAAAGGAGTGCCGTTCTTCTCCCATGGAAGCTCCGGCCGTGACAACTCAACTCGCTCACCGGAAATCGTCCATGGATTTTTCATCGGGGCAATATAAATCTGCTGGCTGACGTTTTCATCACCTTCCCAGCCGGACCAGACAAAATAACGTTTGTTTTTGTATTCAAAAACCGTGCCGTCAATGGCCCACTTGTCCGATGGATCGGAAATTTTTCCAAGTTTGGTTCCCTTCGGATACGAGTACTTGCCGAGCGGGTCAGAGCCTTCGGATTCCAGCACATACATCCGCTGCTTGCCCATGTTTCCGTCACCGGCTGCGAAATAGATGTACCATCTGCCATCCAAAAAGTGCAGCTCTGGTGCCCAGATGTTGCCGCTGTTTTCCGCACCGGAATCCGGCGTCCATACCACCTTTTTCTCAGCATCATCCAGACCGGTCAGCGTCTTGGATTTCCGGATAGTCAAGTTGTTGCCGGTCGTCTGCATGTAATAGTAGTAGCCGTCTGTGTGCTTCACCACCCAGGGGTCGGCACCATCACCAACTACGGGGTTCTTAAACAGCTTCATTTCTGTGGATGGAGCACTTGCAGATGAAGGGGAGGGGAAAAGAAAAGCTACTATTAATAAGCCCAAAGTAAACGCATACATTTTTCTAATCTTCAATACACAACATCCTTTCCTAAAGTAAATTTTGACTCCCTAAACCATTTCACAGAAAAGGCAGGATTCCTTCTTCTCCGCGGTTATTTCAAGACAGTAATCGTGTTTCGACAAAACTTGGGAAAATTCAGCAAAAATCTACACAGATATTCCGGGACTGAATGATCTATTTTCCCAATACAGAAATAGACAAATCTAGGTTATCATACCTATAGACCCATTAAATAGAGCAGGAGATAACGTACATGACCGACGACTTGAGTTTCTTCCGGGGTTGTATGTGGGGGTTGGGGATGTCATTGCCGATCTGGCTATTGATTTTTTTGACTGTTCAATTACATCACGATTTAAAAAACAACTAAACAACGACAAAAAACGTCCGATATAGTGGACGTACCATGAGTTTATAGAAGCCATAAAAGCAAAAAAGAGTGCGGCCAGGCACTCCCTTTTAAATCACTTTATTTCCACTTCTTTAATTTAAGCTTAAGAACATGGGATACTTCTTCTGCTTCCGCTTCGCTTAAACTCTCAAACTGCCCTTGGTACTTGACGATAAAAAAAGTACTTGAGGGCTTTTTTTTGTTGTACGTCAGGTCGTAGCCTTCGTCAATGTTGCACACTAACCGATACTGCTGATGGAAATTGAGAATATCCACTGGTCCGCCAACCAGCTGTTCAAATTCCCTAGTTGAGTTCGGAATGTCGGTAATATACGGGCGTTTTTTTTCCGGCATTACCATCACGACGTGAAGTTCTGACATAATCATCCTCCGGGTGTCCATTGTTAAGTTCTTTAAAAAGAACTACTTTAGTTTATTAAACCATATATCCTACACCAAATAAATGGTTTAATACAAAATATACCACATTATGAGTAATAGGTCCTATAAAAAGAACAATGATTTTAAGTTGTAACTATTAATTTTAAGTGTATAGTTCCTATTTCATGAAAACATTATAATACGCAGTGAGGAGGATAACCAGTGGAAAATAGAGTGGAAGATATTTCATAAAATTATTCAGGGAAAACAAAATATGAAAATTTTTTACAAAAAATATAAAATCATGTCTTTAAATACCAAATTCCTATGCTATAATACAGCGTATGTGAAAATTTTACTTATACATAATTTCGGAGGGTGTTATGGAAGAAACAATAAGTCTTAAAGATATTTACCAAACGATAAGAAAGCGAATCGTCATGATTGCTTTGATTGCTGTCATTGCAGTAGCTATTGCCGGCGTTGTTTCTTATTTTGTATTAACACCAGTTTACCAGTCATCTACGCAAATCCTCGTTAATCAGAAAAAGTCGAAGGATGTACCGGAATATAATCAAGTCCAAACCAATTTGCAGATGGTAAACACATACAGCGTGATTATTAAAAGCCCAGCCATTCTTAGTAAAGTGATAGATAACCTCAATCTTAATACTACAGTCGAAGCACTCAACGGAAAACTCACCATCAGCAGCGAACAAGATACCCAAGTATTAAACGTAGCCGTTCAGGACGAAGATCCAGCGATGGCCGTCAAAATTGCCAACAATATAGCCTCAACCTTCAAAGAAGAAGTACCGAATATTATGAAGATCGACAACGTAAGTGTACTTTCCAAGGCAGAATTAAAAGATGACCCAACGCCAGTCAAACCAAATCCGAAAATGAACATGGCCATTGCCCTTGTTGTCGGACTGATGACAGGTGTCGGACTCGCATTTTTGCTGGACTACATGGACAACACGTTAAAAACCGAACAGGATATCGAGAAGATACTAGGATTGCCGGTATTGGGCACCATTCCAAAAATCACGGTTAATGATGAAAAAGCGCCAAAAGCGCCAGTCAACCGAAGAAAAGCCGTATAAATTAATAGGGGGAAATTGCATTGAGCCGCAAGATGCGCAAGACGATTAAAGATCTAACTCAAAGAAGCTTAATTACACACAATAACCCAAAATCGCCCATCTCTGAGCAATACCGTACCATCCGAACAAACATACAGTTTTCGTCCATCGACACACACTATCAAAGCATTATGGTTACTTCATCTAGTCCGGGAGAAGGAAAATCCACCACCGTTGCCAACCTCGCCGTTGTACTCGCTCAGCAGGGGAAAAGCGTTCTCTTAATTGACGGTGATCTGCGAAAACCTACTGTGCACTATACATTCAAGGTCAGTAATATCCAGGGAATCACGAACGTTCTTACCCGCCAAATCAGCTTGGAAGATGCAGCTGTACAAACAAGCGTTGAAGATCTGTCTGTATTGCCAAGCGGACCGATTCCGCCGAATCCTTCTGAACTATTAAACTCAAAGTCGATGGAAATGCTGGTCGAAGAAGCGAAGAGCAAATACGATTATGTATTGTTTGACACGCCGCCGGTATTGGCTGTAACAGATGCTCAAATATTAGCGAACCGATGTGACGGCGTTGTACTTGTAACAAGCAGTGGAAAAACAGAAAAAGAAGCGGCCATCAAAGCGAAGGAATTGCTCGATAACGCAAATGCAAAGATTTTGGGTGTCGTTTTAAATCAAAAAGAAATGAATGAAAACAGTTACTATTATTATTACGGGGCAAATTAACAAAAAATTTACACATTCGACAAAATATGCCCCTTTTCAAATTTGGTAATTATGCTACGATAGGAAACATATGAGAAAACATGGTAAAAAGAACCATTGACAGGTATAGGTCCGGTTACATTGGTTCTTGGCACCTTTTTTTGTGAAAGGGGAGTGGGTCTTTTGATTGATGTCCATAGTCACATTTTACCGAACGTAGATGACGGTGCACAGGATCTGGCGTCAAGCCTCGACATGGCCCGGCAGGCGGTCGATAACGGTATTACGACTGTATATGCCACACCTCACCATCGGAATGGCCGCTATGAAAACACCAAAGACGACATCCTGATGAAAACGGATGAATTAAATCTCGCTTTATCACAACATCAAATCCCTCTAACCATACTTCCCGGGCAAGAAGTTCGCATTTATTCGGAGTTTCTGGATGATCTGGCAGCAGGTGAGCTGCTTACCTTAAACAACCAGAATAAATACATACTCATCGAACTTCCATCAAACCGCGTACCCAGTTACACCAGCCAAATCATTTATGAATGCACGTTGCAGGACATTACGCCTGTTATTGTCCACCCAGAACGAAACAGCGAGTTTATGGAGAATCCAGATCTTCTATACGAACTTGTAAAAGAAGGTGCACTTACCCAGGTAACAGCTTCTAGCATTACCGGAGCCTTTGGTAAAAAAATCAGCTCGTTTTCTATGAAACTAATAGACCATCATTTGACACACATTATAGCTTCCGATGCTCATAATATTTCGTCAAGAGGCTTTTCTTTATGGGAAGCGTATAACGAAATAGGTAAAAAATTTAATGAAACTGTGTCTTATTACCTAAGAGAGAACGCGCAGCTGTTATTTAACAATGAAAGTATTTATGCAGAAGAACCAACTCGAATCAAAAAGAAAAAACTTTTGGGTCTTTTTTAAAGAACGAAACTTTTAAGTTGAAAAGGATGATAGGGATGAAAAAGGTTAGAAAGGCGATTATACCGGCAGCGGGATTAGGGACACGATTCTTGCCGGCAACAAAGGCCATGCCTAAGGAAATGCTGCCGATTGTAGACAAGCCGACCATTCAATACATCGTAGAAGAAGCGATTGAATCCGGAATTGAAGACATCATTATCGTAACCGGTAAAGGAAAGCGTGCGATTGAGGATCACTTCGACCATGCTTTCGAACTGGAACAGAATCTTTTTGAAAAAGGCAAAATCGATTTACTTCAAAAAGTACAGCAGTCCTCAAGAATGGCTGACATTCATTATATCCGCCAAAAGGAACCAAAAGGACTTGGACATGCGGTGTGGTGCGCACGCAAATTCATCGGGGACGAACCGTTCGCTGTATTGCTTGGTGATGATATCGTACAAGCGGACAAGCCTTGCCTGAAGCAGCTCATTGAACAATATGAAAACACAGGATCATCTGTGATCGGTGTACAAACCGTACCTGAGGATCAAACAAGCCGCTACGGCATTGTGGATCCGACTTCTCAGAACGGAAGACTATATGGCGTTCAAAACTTCGTAGAAAAGCCAGTACAAGGTGAAGCACCATCCAATTTGGCAATCATGGGCCGTTATGTTCTGTCTCCAGAGATTTTCCACTATCTCGACAAGCAGGAAAAGGGATCTGGTGGGGAAGTTCAACTGACGGATGCCATTCAGAAGCTAAATACCTTTCAAAGAGTATTCGCCTATGATTTCGAAGGAACCCGTTATGACGTTGGGGAAAAGTTCGGTTTTATTTCAACGACATTGGAGTTTGCATTAAAAGATAAGGATTTGCGTCCAAGTCTTCTTCAGGAAATGGAAAGATTAACTGCTCTGTTTAAAGCAGAAGCAACGAAGTAATTCAAACAAGGTGATGCCTCCTTACCTCTATCAAAGGAGGCACTCGGTTATGCTGTGGGTGTCTTACAGCACCTTAGACGCGAGTCGTCGATAGCATGATGTGAGGACGGGTTAAATGCCCTCTTTACATATTAAATTATGAAAAAAAGAGAAAGGTGGGGATCAAGTGGCAGAACATTCGCAAGTCCGTCTGCTGGAAGAAACACCAGCTCAATTATTGAATTATGAAAAACGATTTGGGTACGAAGCAGCAAAACGTTTCATTGATATTATCGGTGCTTTGGCAGGACTTATTATACTATCATGGTTATTTCTGATCGTGGCTCTTCTTATAAAAAAAGAAGATGCAAAAGGACCTGTGTTATTCAAGCAAATCCGTGTTGGAAAAGATGGCAAAGAATTTTATATGTACAAATTTCGTTCCATGGTCAATGATGCCGAAAAGCAGTTAGAGAAGCTGCTTCAATATAACGAGATTGCAGGCGCGATGTTTAAGATGAAAGAAGATCCACGTGTTACAAACATCGGGAAGTTCATTCGCAAGACGAGTATTGATGAACTTCCGCAATTAATCAATGTACTAAAGGGTGATATGAGCCTGGTAGGTCCACGCCCGCCGCTTCCGAGAGAGGTACAGGAATACACGAATTATGATAGACAGCGTCTGCTGGTCACTCCCGGCTGTACAGGCCTCTGGCAAGTCAGCGGCAGAAATGATGTGGGTTTTAGTGACATGGTGGAACTTGATTTGGAATATATCAGCAACCGAAGCTTGCTGTTTGATATGAAGATTATCTATAAAACAATCAAAGTGTTATTTGGTTCAGATAACGCGTACTAAAGGGTGGGAATTATGAATAAAGACAGCAAAATTTATGTAGCCGGCCATCGTGGCCTTGTAGGATCAGCTATTCTACGGAAATTGCAAGAGGAGGGCTACACAAACCTCGTCTGCAAAACAAGCAGTGAGTTAGATCTTCGTGATCCGTTGCAGGTGGATTCCTTCTTTAAAAATGAAAACATCGACTACGTATTCCTTGCAGCAGCAAAGGTTGGGGGAATCGTGGCAAATAATGAATATCCAGCGGATTTTATACGTGACAACCTGCTTATTCAGACAAACGTCATTGATTCAGCATACCGAAATGGTGTCGAGAAATTGATGTTCCTTGGCAGCACATGCATCTATCCAAAAATGGCACCTCAGCCATTAAAGGAAGAGTATCTGTTAACCGGTGAGCTCGAACCAACGAACGAGGCCTATGCCATTGCAAAAATTGCCGGGATCAAAATGTGTGAGTCTTACAACCGCCAATATGGCACTAAATACATTTCCGTTATGCCAACAAACCTTTATGGCGTAAATGATAACTTTGACCTGGAAACATCTCACGTTTTGCCAGCACTGCTTCGAAAGTTCCATGAAGCCAAAGAAAATAACAAGCCATTTGTAGAAATCTGGGGAACTGGAACGCCGAAGCGTGAATTCCTTTACTCAGATGACTTGGCCGATGCATGTGTATTCTTAATGAATAATTACGAAGGCAATGAAATCGTGAATATCGGAGTAGGGGAAGACCTGGAAATCAAAGAACTTGCCTACAAAATTAAAGATGTAGTGGGTTATGAAGGCGAGCTGCAGTTTGATACATCCAAGCCCGACGGCACGCCAAGAAAGCTGGTTGATGTAACAAAGCTTCACTCTTTAGGATGGAAAGCAAGCACAACTTTAGATGAAGGTTTACAAAAAGCGTATGAAGGATTCTTGAATTACTTAGAAACTGAAAAAGCAACCAACTTGGTTCGATAAGCGGAGGAAAACATGAAAAAGGCGTTAATAACAGGGGTAACAGGGCAAGACGGATCATTTTTAGCAGAATTCCTATTAGAAAAAGGTTACGAAGTACACGGTATCATTCGCCGCAGCTCTTCTTATAATCAGGAGCGTCTGGAAGATCTTTTAACCGAAGAAGAAGCAAATGCTTTGCTTAACAATTCTAACTTTCATCTTCACTACGGAGATGTAACAGATGCTACCAACATGATTAACATCGTCAACCAGGTTCAGCCTGATGAAATTTATAACCTGGCAGCACAATCACATGTACGTGTTTCTTTTGACATGCCAGCTTATACACTAGACGTTGATGGAAAAGGAACACTGAATATCCTTGAGGCTGTAAGAATCTTGGGATTAACAGAAAAGACTAGAGTTTACCAGGCATCGACTTCTGAGTTATTCGGAAAAGTCCAAGAAGTACCACAAAAAGAAACCACACCTTTTTACCCTCGTTCTCCATACGGTGTAGCGAAGATTTACGGTTTCTGGATTACAAAGAACTACCGTGAATCCTATAACATGTTCGCCGTAAACGGAATTTTGTTCAATCATGAATCCGAGCGACGCGGAGAAACATTTGTCACACGTAAAATCACTTTGGCAGCTGCCCGTATTGCTCAAGGCAAACAGAAAAAGCTTATGCTTGGCAACCTGGACTCTCTGCGTGACTGGGGTTATGCAAAAGACTATGTAGAGTGCATGTGGATGATTCTTCAGCATGACAAGCCGGAAGACTTTGTTATCGCAACAGGTGAAATGCATTCTGTTCGTGAATTTGTTGATTTGGCATTTAGACATACCGGCATTCAAATTGAATGGGTAGGTACTGGTGTAGACGAGAAGGGGATCAATAAAGCAACAGGCAAAGTGATTGTAGAAGTTGATCCAAAGTTCTTTCGACCAGCTGAGGTGGAACAATTGTTAGGGGATCCTACAAAGTCTAAGTCACTTTTGGGATGGAACCCTACTAAAACGCCTTTTGAAGAGTTAGTTCGTATCATGGTTAACGCAGATATGAAAAAGGTTGAGACCGAAGAAAAAGTTAAGAGGATGTTTGATTAAACAGCAGTGAAAATAAGAGAGTTGTCAAAAAGGGTGGAAAATACATTGTTATATTATGATTTGGAAAGATTTCTTGGTTATAGGCCAGGATTTCTTATATTTCTGAAATTATTACTTACTAATCCAAATATTCTATGTATAGCAATGGTGCGCTGGCAGAATTATTTATATCATAATAATGTTCCTATGATACCTACATTATTAAAAGCATTAAATATTTGGTTAAATGGTGCCGATATAGGAATTGGAGCCAATATTGGTAAAGGGTTAATTATTAGACATTGTAATGGAATAGTGATAGGCAATGGAGCTGTTTTAGGACAAAATTGTACTATTCTTCACCAAGTAACTTTAGGAGAAAGATATGGAGATGGATCTGATCAATCCTTACAAAAGTATCCTATAATCGGAAATAATGTAACTATTAGTGCTGGCGCAAAAGTAATAGGTGGTATAACTATTGGTGATAATGTTGTTATAGGTGCAAATGCTGTGGTCATTAGCGATGTTCCTAGAGACTGCATTGCAGTAGGTATACCGGCTTTAATAAGAAAAAAAAGTAGTAGTGCATAACATAGAAAGATGGAAGATATATAAGGAGCTATATGAATCTCTTTAAGAAGGGAATAAAAGTGCGTAAATTACAGAAACTAAATTTTTTTAAAACAAGAGATTTTAAGAATATATTTTATAATTTGTTATCCTACTTAATAGTACCTGTGATTTCTATCATTTCGACTCCTATATTTATAAAAAACTTAGGTCTAAAAAATTATGGATACTGGATTCTTATTAATTCCTTGATTGCATTACTTGGTGTAACCAATATGGGATTAGGAACAGCAATAATCAATTTTGGTTCAAGGTATTTAGCAAAGGAGGAATATTATGCACTCAACAAGGTTATATCGATAACTTTAGGTATATCCATGTTGCTTGCCACAGCTGTTACATCTTTCACATTTGTAATAGATAAGTCTAGCTTAAGTTTAGTATTAGGAAGTAGTATAAACCAAGTTGATACAAATATTATAAAATTTTTAGGAATCATAGTTGGAATAAAAATAATTACAAGTGTATTTGCTTCCATAATATTAGCCTATCAAAGATATGATATTAATAGTAGAGTTAATATGTTTGCAAATATTGGCACAGTTACATTGACAACCGTTTTATCTGGTATGGGAGCGCACCTTAATGAATTAGTACTATGTTTAATATTTGTTTCAATAATCACTTGCATAATCTTCTATATGATTACATGTAAAATACATGATAACTTTAGGATAATTTTTCTTTTTGACGGAAAATTGACGAAAGATATATTGAAATATGGAATTTATGCTTGGGCACAGGTTATCATTAATGCAATGTATACACAGATGGATAAAGTAATTATTAATGCTTTTTTAGGACCTAGCGCTTTAGGTATTTATTCTACATGTATGCAATTAGCTATTAAGATACATGAAATACCAGGATCAGTAGCTAGTTATCTTTTTGCAAAGTTTAGCTATATATACGAAAAGGGTAATATTGATCAATTAAAAAAAGAGTATTATAAAGCCAATATTATTGTGATTATGTCAACAGTACTTATTGGCAGTACAATATTTTTATTTGCAAACAGTATACTTTCTGTATGGATAAATAGTGATTTTTCTAGAAACAATACTTTATTATTAAGAACTTTAGTAATATCTGTTACTTGTGGAGCTGTTTTTATTGTGCCTTTTTATATTTATAATTCAATAAGAAAAGTTCGTCTAAATACAATTTTTAACTTTATGTTATCAATTGCAAGCTTATCCGCTGCATTTGTTTTAATACCAAGACTTGGCGTAATTGGTAGTGGCTATGGAAGAATGGTAGGTTTGCCGATAATCATTTTAGGAGTAATGTATTTGGAAAACAAATTATTAAATATGCAAACCACATTGAAGTTATCCCTTATTCTTCTAACAACTGTCTATCTTTTAATGGGGGCAGGTATAGAAATGTTTGGAGAAATAAAACAGGATAGCTTGAAAATATTAACAATTACTAGTGCTTCATATGTTATATTTTTCGCTACTATTCTTTTTGCTATGTATAAGTTGTTGAATAAAAGCGATAAGGACGTAGTGAATAAAACTAATGCTATTTAATGATTAGGCTGGGTGGTTTGGCAATGAGTAAATCAATACATTTAAATAAAATTAATTATCCAATGCTTCTATTGAGCCTAATTCCATTGGGTTATATTCTAAAAGGTGGATTACCACGGTTCATGGATATTACACTTTTTGTATATATACTTTTATATATATACTGTGCTTTTGAATTAGTATTAAGACGTCAAAAAATAAAGGTATACAAAGCTGACCTTGTTCCCTACCTATGGGCAATTTTTTTAGTCGCCAGTTTATTTTATACACCTTTCCAGGATATTGGAATGTTCAAAGTAGGGAAGTTTATATGTTTAGGACTGGGAGCATACTTTTTTTCTCGATTAATAATTAAGACAAGACAAGATTTCTCACTATTTTTTAAATATTTAATATATATGTCTGTTTTTACTGAAGTGGTAGTTATTGCTGATTTTGTTGCCAAGGGTGCTCCCTTAGGACGATATTTAGCTTTTAATGTAGTATATCCTATACCAATAACAATGTTAGGAATAATGACTTTCATTGTCGTTTTGTTATTGTTTTTCTATAAACAAATTAACACAATGACAGTTATCTTTACGTTAGTACCAAGTGTAAGTGTTATGATTATAGGAGCATCTAAAGGGCCAACCATTTCCTTTGCTATTACTATCCTATTTTTTTTACCGATAATTGTTAGACGTATTAAACTTCGATATATTTTACTTTTTGTCCCTTTAATATGGGGAACATTTAAAATAGACTTTTTGAGTAAAAATTTAGAATTTTACTTGTATAGATTTACCAATGCAACTGAAGATGGATCGTCCGCTGAAAGAATCAATTTATATGAACAAGCTTTACATTTGTTTGAGAAAAATCCTTTTTTAGGTGTAGGTGTAAATGGCATTAGTCCAGAGTATTATCCACATAACATCTCATTAGAAATTTTAGCTGAAAATGGATTAAGTTTATATGTTATTTTTATCACAATAATTTTTATGATTTTGATTTCTTATATAAGATTCATTAGGAAAGATAAAGATGATTATATTTCAGCTATTATTCTGGCAATAGTGTTTGTTTCTCTGATTAGTCTCCAATTTAGTTGGACATATGTAGATCACAAATATCTATTCCTTGGTCTGGGGTTATTAGTTATTAATTCTAATCTGATAATTGATCAAAAAGAAATCTCCAGATAAATATGGGATTTGAAATTTGAGTCATAATATATATGAAAAGGTAGAGTATATGACTATGGTAGGAAATAAAAGAAGTAAGATGATATTTTTTGATACCACTAATAGTGGACATCATTTTTTATATAATTGCAATGTATTGGAAGGATTCGATATTAGCGGGGAATCATATGTATATTTATCAAAATTAAACAAGGACCAACAGAGGCAATTGGCTTTGAAAAAAATAACCTATAAAGTATTAGATACTAAATCAACCAACGTGCGTTTACATGATTTGGAATTAATTATTAAAATGTTTTTTTACATGCTGAAGAGTAGGATAAAGAAGGTGCATTTTCTTTACTTAGATAGTATATTTCCTCAATTACTGATACTATTACCCATTCTATTATTATTTCGTCTCCAAGTTACTGGTACACTTCATTGGTATCCTAAGCAAATGTATAAAATTAAAATTATGAATTTCATGATAAATTTAGGGATAATAAAAAATATCATTGTTCACGGGGAATATACAAAAGATAAATTGATTAAAGAATTTAAAGGATTAAATAATGATAATGTCACATCTATACAATATCCTTATATTCATAATGATAATGAAAAAAGTGGGTATGAACCACCTCTTCAAAAATTAGGAAGTGTCCCACATATCCTTCTATTTGGAGGGCTCAGGCATGATAAAGGGCTGGACATTTTATTAGAAGCGGCAAGTATAATTAAGGAAAAACAATTTATTCTTCTTATTATTGGGAAAGAAGAATATTTTAAGCAGAATGATGTTAGAAGTTATATAGATTTTTATAATTTGAAAGATAAAGTTTATCTGGAAATAGGTTATGTACCAGATGAAATGGTATCAAGCTACTTTAATATGTCTGATATAGTAGTTTTACCATACAGGAAAGTATTTGCTGGACAAAGCGGCCCCCTTACAGAAGGAGCTGCTAAATCAAAAGTTATAATAGGACCAAACCATGGTGAAATAGGACATACAATCTCAAAATATAATTTAGGACTTACATTTAAAACAGAAAATGTGAACGATTTAGCTCAAAAGTTAAGATATTGTATTGATCATTTAGAGGAAATAAAAACGAATATTAGACCTGGATTAGATAATTACCAAAATTTGATCAAAGTTAGTAGATTTAAAAAAGCTTACTATAGCGTATTGGCTAATAACCATTAAATAGAATTCTTTGGATGAAGAAGCAATTTACTTTATAGATAAATTGTTTTTTAAAATTGTGGGGCTCTATTAAAATTTTAGTAACTAGGTAGGTAGCGTAGAAAATGACAAGTAATAATAAAAAGGGAATAGTTTCTGTTGGATCCAAGTTTCATGCAGTTTTTACCGCTAGTGCCTTAGCGAAATCTAATATGCTTGAAACTTTTTTTGTAGGTAAACCTGTTAAAGGAGAGTATCTAAATGAGGAAAATACTAAAAGAATTCGTATGCCTCTATATTTAGGATATCTGTTGAGAAAAATGCCTTTAATAGGATCAATACTTCCTTATAATTTGATTTCTGATATTCTATTTGATTTAAATGTTCGATTGAAAATTAAACATACTGACTTTATAGTTGGTTTTAACAATTATTGCTTATATCAAATTAGGAAAGTAAAAAGTAGAGGAACAAAGGTATTTTTAGAACAAAGAATAGCGCATGTAAATACAGAAATAAATATTTACCAGAAAGAATTTGGGAAAATTCCTTCAAACCTCTCCACACCAATGATAAAAAGGAAGCTTAAAGAATATGACATTGCTGACTATATCTTAGTTCCAAGCCAATTTGTATATAATTCAATGTTGGAAAATGGAATTAAAAAAGAGAAATTAATATATGTACCTTATGGGTACGATTCATCACTTTTTTATAGAGTCCCACCAGCATTACAGAACGAATCACTTAAATTGATATTCGTAGGACAAATCGGATATCGAAAAGGTGTTAAATACCTTCTTGATGCTATAGCTAATCTTAAATTTAATAATTATAATGTTGATCTTACCTTAGTTGGCGGAATAGATAAAAATTTCAAAGATGAACTTAAGAAATATAAAGATATATATAAACACATTGATTTTATATCTCAAAATGAATTATTAAAATTATATAATAATAGCCATATTTTTATACTTCCAAGTTTATGTGAAGGAAGTGCGGTAGTAACTTATGAAGCGCTAGGATGCGGACTCCCGTTAATTGTAACTAATAATACGGGTAGTGTTATTGAAAACAAAAAAGAAGGATTAATTGTACAGCCTAGTAGTGTAGAAAATATTGAGACTGCTATTAAGTATTTTTTAAATAATCCTACGGAAATTGAAAGAATGAGTAACAATGCCTTAAAGAAAGCTAAGGAATACACTTGGGAAAAATATGGAGAAAGATTAGTGGAACAAATTTATCAGAGAATATAAGTTTAAAAATTAACACAAAAGGGGGAGTGAAGAATGAAGGATTTATCTCCTATTATATTATTTGTTTATAATAGACCGAATCATACAAGCAAAACATTAGAAGCTTTAAAGTTAAATACTTTAGCCTCCCAATCAGAGCTTTTTATTTTTTCGGATGCTGCTAAAAATTCAAGTCAAATAGAAGATGTAAACAACGTTCGAGATATAATCAGTGACGTAAAAGGATTTAAGAATGTAACAGTTTATAATGCGGAACAAAATAAAGGGCTGGCGACTTCAGTAATTAATGGGGTTACGGCTATAATTAATAAATATGAAAAGGTTATTGTTCTTGAAGATGATTTAGTTACTTCCCCGCACTTTTTAGCGTACATGAATAGTTGTTTAGAATCTTTTGAACTTAATAACAATATTTGGTCAATATCTGGTTATTCGCCTGAGTTAGAAATAAAAAATAGTTATAAGCATGAAGTTTATCTAGCACCTAGAGGTTGTTCATGGGGTTGGGCTACCTGGAAAGATCGCTGGGCTACTATTGATTGGAATGTAGAAGATTATCAAAGATTAAAATTGGATATTCGATTAAGAAGAGAATTCAACAAAGGTGGCAACGACTTAGCTTTTATGTTAGGCGACCAAATGGCAGGAAGAATAGACTCTTGGGCAATAAGATGGGTGTATAGTCAATTTAAACAGTCAAAGTACACTGTATATCCTCTAAAATCACTTATTATGAACAATGGAATGGATTTTAGTGGTACCCATGCTCCAAACACAGACAAATATACTGTCACATTGAATAACTATAAACCAAATATACCAACAAAAATAGATATGGATTCAGAAATATTGAAAAGTTTTAGACGATTTTATAATTTAAACATCTCTGGATTTCTGGGTGTGGCTTCAAGACGTATAGGTATTTATAAAACTCTAAAGAAATTAAGAAAGAAATCAAAAAAAGTAATATAGAACTAAACTATCTAAATAAATGAAATAAGGTCATATCATCATTGACATATGATAATTCACTTAATAAGGTAAGGTGATATTTATGGGGAAAGGTAGGGTTCTTATTATAGGCCAGTTTCCTCCGCCTGTACATGGTCTTTCAGCTGCATTACAGACAATAGTCGAGTCTAATTATATGAACGATAAGTATCTTTTGCAGTATATAGATATACAGAATAACAGGAGATTTTTTAACCATATCAGAAATATCCAAAAAAAATATGAAGCAGATTTGTATTACTTTACTATTTCTCAATCTTTATTTGGAAATATTAGAGATATGATTATCCTGAGAACACTTTTGAATAAGAAAAAGAAAGTGATCATTCACTACCATGGGGGATATTATAAAACACTTTATGGGAAAATGAATATCTTACAAAAAAAAATTAATAAATCGTTGATATCTAAAATTGACACAATGGTAGCATTAAGTGAGGGTTTAAAAAAACTATTTGTAGATGTGATTAGTCCCGAAAAGGTAAAAGTCTGTGAGAATTATGTAGAAAATAGTAGTATAAGTCATGAAACTGAATTTAATCAGAAAATCAACTCTTTAATAAGCAAACCTAAACTTAACGTCCTATATCTAAGTAATTTTATAAAAACCAAAGGTTATATGGATGTTTTAAAAGCTGCATCTAATTTGAAAGATAATTCATTTGTTTTTCACTTTGCTGGAGCTTTTTTTAATGAAGAAGATAAGAAAGAATTCTTTAATTTTGTAAATAAGAACGACCTACAAAACATAGTAGAATATCATGGCGTGGTTAAGGGTGATAAAAAGAAACACTTACTTATGTTAGCAGATATTTTTACCTTGCCCACGTATTATCCAAATGAAGGTCAGCCAATATCAATAATTGAAGCTATGAGTAACGGTCTTACAATTATTACCACTCATCATGCGGGAATCCCGGATATAGTTAATGAAAATAATGGTTTTATAGTTGATCCAATGTCGCCCTCCGCTATCAGTAACTGTTTAGATCAACTAGTGAAAAACAGAGAAAAACTTGTTGATTTTGCAAAAAATAACAGGAAAGTTGTTTTAGAAAATTACCAAGAAGAACATTATATAAAACGGTTAGATAAGATTTTTGATGAGGCGTTAGAAGGATGAAAATAAACCTGGATAAATATGATCAATCTTGGTACTCACGTGGTAAGAATTCATTTATAGTACTTACCTGGTGGTTGGTGCAGGGAACGATTTTTCGATTTTCTTTACACAATATGTATAAATGGCGGAATTTCTTGTTGCGCCAATTTGGAGCAAAAATTGGTAAGGGAGTTCAAGTGCGGGCATCTGCAAAGTTCACATACCCTTGGAAAGTATCAATTGGGGATAACTCATGGATAGGAGATAACGTTAACTTTTATAGCTTAGATGAAATTCAAGTTGGGGCAAATTGTGTAATTTCTCAAGAATCTTATTTATGTACGGGAAGTCATAATATCAAGGATCCTTATTTTGGTTTAATTACAAACAAGATTGTTATTAAGGATGGATCCTGGGTAGCTAGTGATGTTTTTGTTTACCCCGGGGTCATCATTGGAGAAATGTCAGTAATTGCTGCTAGAAGTACTGTTACTAAAAATATACCTGCGAATCAAGTGTATGCAGGTTCTCCTGCTAAATATGTAAAGAAACGATTTGAGGAAGAGGAGCTATTGTGAAAAGAAAAATAGCATTTGTTATTAATTATTTTTATCCTGATTTTGCATCTACCGGTCAGTTAATGACTGAGCTTTGTCAAGATCTTCAAAATGATTTTGATATTACAGTAATTGCAGCACAGCCTGGGTATGCGGGTGAAAAAATAAAAACAACTAATAAATTTGAAATAGAACAGATGGAGAATATGAAAATCATCCGTATTAAATTGCCAGAAGTAGACAAGGCGTCGAAATGGAGTCGGATGAAATACATATTCTCTTATTTTGTTTTGGCCCAAATAGCATTGTTGAGAGAGCAAAAGGTTGATTTAATATATACAATTTCGCAGCCACCTGTACTCGGAGGGCTGATTGGTACTATCGGAAAGTTTTTGAAAAGGGCTAAACATATATATAACATCCAAGACTTTAATCCTGAACAAGCTGCTGCAGTTAGTTATACTAATAAGCAATCTGTATTTAAAGTTGCGAAAGCAATCGATAAAATGAATTGTAGTTACGCGGATAAAGTAATTATTGTAGGAAATGACATGAAAGAAACATTAGTAAAAAGATTTTCCAATAAACGGATACCCTCACATGTAGTTATTAATAACTGGACTAATGAAAATGAAATAATACCCTTAGATAGAGATAATCAACCGATACACAATTTTTTATATGAAAATAAACTTGAAAATAAATTCATTATTATGTACTCAGGTAATATTGGACTCTATTACGATTTGGAAAATATTATTAAAGTTACAGATGAATTTAAAGGTTATAAAGATTTAGCATTTGTTTTCATTGGTGAAGGTGCAGTAAAAGATGCTATGCAGAGTTATATAAAAGAAAAAGAAATAGAAAATGTTTATTTTCTCCCTTATCAGCCAAAAGATTTTATAAAGTACTCACTAAATGCTGCTGATGTTCATCTTGTTGTAAATCAAAAAGGTATTAAGGGTGTTTCGGTTCCAAGTAAAATTTATGGAGTCATGGCAGCCGGTAAATCGATATTAGGTGTTTTAGAACAAGGCAGTGAGGCTCAGATGCTAATAGAAAAAAGTAACAATGGCATTGTAGTAGAACCTCAGGATTATGAAGGAATAAGAAATGCCATTGAATATTTTTACCAAATGGATAAAAGTAAGTTACGTGCTTTGGGGCTTAATGGCAGAGAATACCTCGAGCAGCATTTAAAAAGAGAAATTTCAATAAGTAAGTATAGGGAAGTATTAAAAGAAGTAGCAGAACGCTAATTCAAAGCAGAAAGGAAATCAAATAATGAAGATTTCAGTTGTAGGTACTGGGTACGTGGGATTGGTCACCGGGGTAGCTTTATCGCAGATTGGTCATAACGTAACATGCATAGACATAGATCAAGAAAAAGTAGAAAAAATGAATAAAGGGATATCTCCTATTTATGAGCCAGGCCTTGAAGAATTAATGGTTAAAAACATTAATGAAGGCCGGCTCTTTTTTAGTACCAATCATCAACAAGGGTTTAAGGACTCGAAAGTAATTTATATAGCTGTGGGTACACCTGAAAAAGCTGATGGATCGGCAAACTTAACGTTTATTGAACAAGTAGCAAAAAATATCGCAGCTAATATTGAAGAGGATGTTATTGTCGTTACCAAGAGTACTGTTCCTGTAGGTACGAACCATTACATCAAGGACATTATTCAGCAAAACCTTGTTAAAGACGTTACAGTAGAAATCGTGTCTAATCCTGAGTTTCTTCGAGAAGGGTCATCTGTGTATGACACATTCAATGGTGATCGTATTGTGGTTGGTGCAGATAATATGGAAGCAGCTAAAGTTATAAAAGTAATCAATGAACCATTTGGGATTCCTGTTTACGTTACAGATGTCCAAAGTGCTGAAATGATTAAGTATGCTTCAAATGCCTTTCTTGCAACAAAAATCAGTTTTATAAATGAAATAGGAAACATTTGTGAAAAGCTAGGAGCTGACATTGAGAGTGTAGCTTTTGGAATGGGATTGGACAAGCGTATTGGATCAATGTTTTTAAATGCCGGAATCGGTTATGGAGGCTCATGCTTCCCAAAAGATACAAAGGCGTTAACTCAAATTGCATCCAATATTGATCACCAATTTGAGCTATTAGAGTCTGTAATTAAGGTGAACAATAATCAACAGAGCTTACTTATTGAAAAGGCAAAAAATCGAGTGGGAAATCTAAAAGGAAAGCGTGTAGCTTTACTAGGCCTATCATTTAAACCGAATACAGATGATATGCGTGAAGCCGCTTCTATTGTGATCAGTAAGAAATTGCTCGAAGAAGAAGCAGATGTCATTGCATTTGATCCAATTGCTATTTCAAATGCTAGGAGGATTATTGGTGAAGGCATTCAGTATACCGAAAGCCTTGAAGAAGCCCTCGAAGACAGCGACCTTGCACTTATCGTGACAGAATGGGATCAAATAAAGGAAATTAATTTACAAACATACGTTGATAAGATGAAAAACCCATTGATTTTTGACGGCAGGAATTGTTATGACCTTAATGAAGTTGAAAAGTATAGTATTGAATATCATTCGATGGGCAGAAGAAGTGTGTTAGCTAAGCCTGCAGTTGCAGTTCAATAAGGAGGACGAAAATGAAACTTATTTTACTTTCCGGTGGATCCGGTAAACGACTTTGGCCACTGTCTAATGACACACGTTCTAAGCAGTTCCTGAAAGTTCTTGAAAATGCAATTGGTGCTAAGCAATCCATGGTTCAACGGGTTTGGAACCAGATTGAAAAGGTAGGTTTAGCGGAGTCAACTGTCATTGCTACATCTAAATCGCAAACCGAAATGATACACAGTCAATTAGGGGAACATGTTCCTCTTATCATAGAGCCCGAACGTCGGGATACCTTTCCAGCCATCGCATTAGCGGCGGCTTTTTTATTTGATGAAAAACAAACGGATCTGGATGAAACAGTTGTGGTACTTCCAGTGGATCCTTATGTCGAGGACAGCTTTTTTGCTAATGTCAAAAATGTAGAAGGAGCTCTTACAGATTCCGGTGCCAATCTCGCTCTAATGGGTGTAAATCCTACATACCCATCTACGAAGTATGGATATATCGTGCCTGATGAGGTAATTACCTCTAACGATTACTTTAAGGTAGAACGTTTTACTGAGAAACCGAGTGAGGAAAAAGCAGAGGTGCTCATTAATCAAAATGCACTTTGGAACACAGGTGTCTTTGCATTTAAGCTTCAATACTTAATAGATATCTTAAAAGAAAAAGGATTGCCGCTTAGTTATAAAGAACTTTCTAAGCTATATCACCTTCTGCCAAAAATCAGTTTCGACTATGAAGTCGTGGAGAAGGCTGATCATATTGTGGCCGTTCCATACAGTGGATACTGGAAAGACCTTGGTACTTGGAACACCTTAACTGAGGAGATGGCCACCACTCAAATTGGGAAAGGTGTTATTTCTGATGATGCCAAGAATACGCATTTGGTGAACGAGCTTGAGATCCCGGTCACGGTATTGGGTGTTTCAGATGTTGTCGTAGCAGCAAGCCCTGATGGCATCCTTGTGGCTGATAAAGCATCCAGTCCAAAGATTAAAGACTTAATTGCGGATTTTGATCACCCGCCAATGTATGAAGAGCGTCTATGGGGTTGGTCGAAGGTGTTGGATTATGCCAAGTATACGAACGAGGAAATGGCCACTAAACGCATTTGCATCCATCAGAACAAGAATTCAACTTACCACTACCATAACTTGCGAGATGAGGTTTGGACCATCATTCGCGGTGAAGGTGAACTCATTCTTGATGAAAATGTTCGCCGTGTCAAAGCAGGAGACATCATTCATATTTCTGCCGGTAAGAAGCATGCAATCCGAGCAATTAAAGAATTGGAATTTATTGAAGTGCAAACCGGAAAAGAAGTTGTAGATACGGACTTTGTCCGTCTTTTCCATGACTGGGATGACATTATGGAACACTACTACAATTCAAAAGCCCAGGTTATTGTATAAACTACGTAAGCCCACTGGCTCTGCCAGTGGGCTTATTTACATATGGAGAACAACATGAAAACGATTGCTTATTATATATCGGAATACGGATTTGGCCATGCCACTCGGTCCATTGTTTTGATGAGAGAGATGTTAAAGGTGGATGCAGAATTAAGAATCGTTGTTTGTACCAGCTTTTCTTTGGGGTTAATTAGGGATTCACTGGAGGAGTTTGGTGAGCGGGTTGTTTATCACAAGATAGTTACGGATGTTGGCTATATTCTTCGGGAAGATTCTCTGCAGCTGGATAAGGATGCGTTGAATATAGCATGTCAGGAATATCTAATAAAGTGTGGTGACTTGGTTAAACAAGAAATTGAATACTTAAGCCCTTTGAATGTGGAGTGTATACTCTCTGACATTGCTCCTATTGCTTTTGAAATTGGAGACAAAATGAACATTCCAACGGTTGGTATATCTAATTTTACCTGGTGGAGTGCTTATGAAGGAGTAATTGATTCATCATTAAATAATGAGTTCAAATCTATGTATGAGAAAATGGACCACTTCATTCAATTGGCAGGCTGTAAGGAGCCGGGGTTTGGACGGAAAAGTAATGAGCAGTTTGGTTTCTTTTGCAGGGAGGCAGATGAGAGAGAAGTGCAAAGGCTACGTAATGATTTGAATCCGTCTGGTCCAAAGCGAATAGTGTTTATTCCTATTGGGATGAAGATTGAACTAAACATGGCGGACTGGTCATTATGGAATAATGAAAACTGTGTATTTGTTGTATCCAGCCATATAGATATTGAGCATCCTAATGTGGTGAAGGTACCGGCTGACTATACAGAGGTCCAAAACTATGTAGCGGCTGCTGACTTGGTGATTTCAAAGGCAGGGTGGGGGACGGTGGGTGAAGCTGTTGTTCATCAAAAAGCATTGTTAATAATTGAAAGGGAAGAGATGAATGAGGACCGGAATACGATTGAGTATTTAACGGAGCATGCGGTTTGCCAGTTAGTCAGTTGGGAGCAACTGCGTGGATTACAAATATCAAATGTTCAACAATCTCCTTATAAAGTCGATTTTATAAATGATGCAGTGGAAATTACTGAGAAAGTCTTAAAGATCATTGATGTAAAAGCAGTCACTTACTAAATGAAATTTTAGCTATAAAAAGGAAAATTCTGTTATAATTATAAAGTGAGATTTAAAATTCATATTTCTTTACGGAGGTGCCCATGAACGAGCCTAAAGCTTATGGCGTATTTTCTAAACGAAAGAATTATGTTTTTAGAGATTCTGCATACATTCAATGGGGAAACAGTACCCGGTCCATTGGAAGTTTTCTTCTTCTCAATCCTGGTTCGTCAAAGTTAAGCAGTCATCTTAATAAAGAATTGGAGAATACAGGGATTGCATGTGGTGGCATCACGCTCGATCCAACCATGCGGCAATTAACTTTAATGGTTTGTAAGATGTATAACGAACAACCTCAACTAGATGGAAGGCTTCATATTTATAATTTATTTAGCCTCCAGAATCCTTCATCCGAAGATGCAATTGAAGTGTTCGAAGAATTAACGTCAACAGGTGAACTTGATATTAACCATTCAATGATTACGCTTGAGGAGCTTAAAGAACATCCTTGGATTTTGTTAGGGTGGGGCTGCATGTACAAAGCAAGATGGATTAATTTAAAACAAGCTAAGCTCAACTGGCTTCAGCTTATTAAAGAATCTGGTATTAAATCATTTGGAAAAAGGAATGGGATGGGGGATAAGTATTACCATCCATGTCCTCAATTAATTAAAGACAGGGGCGCCATGGTAGATCATTTGGTTACTCTGTACAGAGAATGCACATAAAGATAGGAGTTAACCAATTGAAACTAGCAGCTCAGAGTCTAAATACACTCATATATGGGAATTAATAGATTATGAAAACATTTAAATTTCTTATCGTTGTTGCCTGGACCCTTTTCCTTGGTATTCATACGTTTACGGACAACCTTGAAGCCCTTTTAGGCAGCCGGATTATTGAATTCAGACTGACCCCACCTGACTTCTCGCACTTCTTCAGTTTCTCAGACATCGCCCTGATCCATCCTAACTTCATTCTCATTAAAACCGGTCACTTTTTAGGTTTTGCCATCTTGGATCTTTTGCTTTTTGCCTGGTTAGGGAAGCATGGACGGGCTGTGGTCCTGTCCTTTGGTTTTGCTGTATTTACCGAAGTAATGCAGCTGTATTTTGGACGGGATGGCCGGTTGTATGATGTAATTATTGATACGATGGGGATTATTTCGGTGTATGTGCTGCTGAAGCAATTTAAAGCGAGAAGTCATGAGTCGTCGATGTAAAAAAGCAAGCCAATGCTAAACAAGCGTGAGAAAGCACCGATATTTTTTAATAATGGATGCTTTCTCACGTATTTTAGAAAAGGAGATGAGGGAAATAATAATTCGAGAAATTGCTATAGCGATCTATGTGATCAACAACCATGCGAAAAATGCGCCAGTCCTTTATTCCTTCAAGCATAGGGCGATCGAGCAGCTGCTGAAAGAAGGACGAGCTGAGAAAGTAGGCCTGCATTATTCACCCAACCCGGAAAGAGCCTTGCAACGGTTGGATGTACTCGTCAGAATTGAAGATTTCTTTTTTCACCTGCCCTCCACCAAGGAAGATCGAAGAACATTGAAGGTGTTAGAATATGATTCTAGTTTTCGTAATCCCAAAGAGAGAATGTCTATATTTCGTGCCAAGCAAATAATAAATGTCTATTCTCCTCCAGTAAAATCTTCTGAAAATCGTAAGAACCCCCTTCCTAAGCAACAAACTCCTTATACTGGGTTTTCCTCCTACTTGAATGGTACATACAAATAAGCATAATTTTAAGTCTGTTATTTAACATGGGTATTTACATTTAAGTTGTTTGAGATATCCTTCTTTATGACAAATGGGTTCGTAAAGTAACGCTGCTCAATATTCCGCCAATGCACGTTCTTGACATGGTCCATATAGTTAACAATTTTCCAGAAGATTTTCTCTGCACCAGGGTGGAAGCAATTAAAGGTATTTCCTTCTTTGATGTGATAATCAATAAAGGTAGAAACGTCTTTTTGAGTGAGTTTAACCGTGTTCTTTGAGGCGATGGAAAAAAGGAAATGCTTATTTTCTGCGCTTAATTTGGAGTCTTTTATGTAGTTGAATAACGGCTGTTCGCCTAACGTGTGGGCTAACTTTTCATTCATTCCCAGGTTGGGATTTAGTATTAGTTTTTCAAGGTCCGCCTGATCCACCTTTAATCTTTCGGATAAGGAAGAAATGTCCCAGTTGGGATCAGCTAGGATGCTCTTCACATAGAAATTTTTCAAAATCCAGTATCGGCTTCCTTCTACTAACAGGTTATTAACCGTTCTTATAAACCGATCAATTTTATTACTGTTTTCGTATTGTGATACGTTGCATTTAAATACCCCGTTAGCATCCATGTACAGGCAGCTAAAAAAGTATTCAAAATGACCCGCCACATAGTAGCAGTCCTTCATTTTTTCCAATTCAATTAGAGGACCAGTAATGCCATTTGTCATTAACCTGTACTTTTTCACCATGGTGGCTTTAGAAGGGAAAATTTTATAATCATAAGCAATGTCGTTTAACTTTACTTCCTCCATTCGTATAAATGCCATGATTCACCTCCAACAGGATTTTTACAATGCGGATGAATCTGCATTCAGCCAATCATACGTGTGAACCTCAGCATACCGCTCTCTTCTGCGCTCAACCGTTAGAACCCCATAGACAACACCATAAAAATATTGCTCGAACGTGGATTTGATCTTTCGCAGTTTGTATTGGTAAACCGTGATCTTAAAGGCTTGAATGACATTTGGAACCAATACCTCCAGCGGCCGTTCCATCTGCAATTTTTTATAGGCAATCCTTGCTTTCTGCCAAAGGGAACAAATTTCTGCAGCGGTTGTGAAGAAGGGTTTGACCGCAGAAATAAAATCCATAGGTATGTAGTCAGGAAGATATGAATAATCCAATGTTGTTGAAGAAAACGCGGGTTGCTTACGTATGGTTTTGGTTTTTAATTTTTTTATATTTTTTGTTTCTGGGTTTTTAGTTTCCGATACCGAAATGTCGGGATTTAACCCAGAGCTGCAAGTGGTTTGAGGACTTTGTCGGCCCGTCAATTGTTTTGTAATCGTTCTGTCAAAACGATGGAACACAAAAATGTTGTGGGAATAGCCGCCCTTGTTCCGGATGGTGTGATGGATGGAGATGACGCCAAACTTCCTTGCTTTTCGCAGCATGCGTTCAACCGTGGAACGGGAAATGCCGCCTTTTTCATGGCACGCAGAAACAAGCGTACCGATCCTTGCATTGCATACGCCAATGACTTTGACACTATATCGTGTGAGCTGGTTAAAGGCGATCAACTCCCCCTTCGTAAACTTCTCCCCATGTACCTCCAAAAAGTGTTTGTTGGATTCATTAAACTCCTTTACCGTTTGAAACTCACTCAAGGTTTTAAAATTCGTAATCTTTCCAGGTACCATGTGGCTCTTCCTCTCTATATAAAGGTCTTCACTCTTTAAATAGAGAAAAAGGGGGAAAAGGAGGCATGGGTTTTAAAAATATTTTTTGGGGAGCAGGACCCTTTTGCAGGAGTAATACGTTTGCTTGGAAATGAAATGATAGATGGCAGATTGATGTTGAATGGACGTATACGAAGAATGGAGACTGTTTACAGCAGAACCATACAGTAACATTTAATAAAATTTTGACAATGATATCGTTTGTTATGAAGGTAGCTCATGACTTATCGAGACTTCCTTATGCCGCTCATGCGAAAATGGATGGTTCAATATATTATTTGGAGGTAAGCTACAATGAATTTGGGTTATTATTTAGCTCTAGGTGATTCAATAACATGGGCATCGGTCACGGGGATTACAAAAGGGAGTGACTTCTACGCGATGAAAGTAAGAGATGCCATCGCTGCAAATTATCGGCCTATAAAGTTGGTTAATAACGGGATTGGCGGAATTACTTCCAATCATTTAGTTCAGAATATGCATTGGTGTACCAAGGTCGTTCCTGATATCGTCACCATTGGAATCGGTATGAATGATGCCGTAAATGGATATGTACCAGTCTCGAACTACAAAACAAATCTGCAAACGGTGATCGATACATTAAGAACGGTCAATCCTACTGGAGACATTATCCTTTGCACGCCGAGCCAAACTACTGATCCGAAACGATCAACCATTCAAAATTACCGTGATGCCATGGCAGAGGTTGCAAGCGCGAACGGAATGGGTTTAGCCAGATTTGATTTAGCGTATACATACGAAGAGGTTGCTACTTATTCTGATGATGGAGTAAATCCTAATACAGCAGGACACCAAAAAATATTTGATAAGCTTTGGAAGGAGGTCAAAAAAGTGAAATTTTTAAATTAAAAGTGTGTAAACAACAAAAGTAAAAACGATACCATTACTGTTTCCAAATTAACCAAGGGTGACGTAATCAAAGTTTATGATGCTTCCACGTGAGGAAAACGACTCGCTATGTCAAGTGCTGCAACGGGCACCAGTGTAACCATTTCTATTAAACAATTAGGTGCCAAAGCAGGAACGGCCTACCTGACTGTTACTAATACAGGAATGAGCGAGAGCGGAAGAACTGGTGTTAAATATAAGGCTGAGTAACAATTTGAAAGCTCCCCTTCATTTTCAGAATGAAGGGGAGCTTTTTTAGGCTGCTATTTAATCTCCTTTAAATGCCAAACGTAGCTCTGGAAGTCTCCCTTTATGGAAGTCGGAATACTCAAGCCTACATAGGACAGCTCGTCTCCGCCATAGAAGGAATCGGTACCAGCGATCTGATAGGTCTTATCGGTATTTATACCTGTCAAACGGAGGTAACGTAGAGGAGCTGCGGGTTCTTCCAATGTACGGAAATAGTAAACAATGGCTTCCGACTTATCCTCATTGACGAAAAGCCAGGCTGTTTCATTGCCTTCAAAAGGACTCTTCAGGCGGTAAAAGTTGCCGAATTGGATGAGCTTGCGAATTTGCTTGTAGGTGGCCACCTGCTCCTTTACGGCTTCTTTTTCCTCGTCCGTCAGCTTGGTCAAGTCCAGTTCATACCCGAGGTTTCCGGACATGGCCACATCGCCACGCATTTTTATGGATGTGATCCGATTCACCTGGTGGTTTGGAACAGCAGATACATGGGATCCCATTGAAATGATAGGGTATACCAGGCTGGTCCCGTATTGAATTTTTAAGCGCGAAACCGCATCCGTATTATCGCTGGTCCACGTCTGAGGCATGTAATAAAGGATTCCTGGGTCAAACCTTCCTCCGCCGCCGGAGCAGCTTTCAAAAAGGATATCAGGGAATGCAGATGTTATATGTTCCATCACTCTGTATAAGCCGAGCATATAACGGTGAGCGGTTTCTCTTTGCCTGTCAGCTGGAAGGAGCGCTGAACCGATCTCCGTCATATGGCGGTTCATATCCCATTTTACATACGAGATGGGTACACTCGAAAGGATGTCGGATACCATCCGGATCACTTCTTCACACACGTCTTCTCGTGAAAAATCAAGGATGAGCTGGTTTCGGCTCTCAGACCGCTGACGGCCTGGAACATGGAGGCACCAGTCTGGGTGATTACGGTACAACTCGCTGTCAACTGAAACCATTTCCGGTTCAAACCAGAGGCCGAACTGCATGTCTTTTGACCTGACCTTCTCAGCGAGATTGCCCAGCCCTTCCGGAAGCTTTTCCTTGTTTACAAACCAGTCTCCCAAAGAAGTTTTGTCATTATTTCTTTTTCCAAACCAGCCATCGTCAAGGACAAATAACTCAATTCCAAGCTCCGCTCCAACTTCTACGATATCCAGAATCTTTTCGGCGTTAAAATCAAAGTAGGTAGCTTCCCAATTGTTCACCAGAACAGGCCGTTCCGCGTCACGGAATTTCCCTCTGACCAAGCGGGTTCGATATAAATCATGAAAGGTTCGGGACATACCGCCGAGGCCTTCTGAAGAGAAAACCATGACCACTTCAGGCGTCTGGAACGTGTTTGAAGGGCCAAGCGTCCAATTGAAATCAAAGGGGTTAATGCCCATAGTTACCCTGGTTGTACTAAACTGATCAACCTCCGCCTGAGCAAGAAAATTCCCGCTATAGACAAAGTTGAACGCATACACTTCGCCCGTCTCTTCAGCAGTTCCTTTTCTCAAGAGGGCTATAAAAGGATTGTGCTGGTGGCTGCTGGCGCCTCTTGTGCTTTCAATGGACTGAATGCCGTGCCGAAGCGGCAGCCTTTCAATATGGCGCTCTTTGACATGGGCACCGTGCAAATGCAAAAATTCAAAATCCGCATCTCTGAAATCTACACTCATGCTGAGGGCGCTCAATAATTTGAGAGATTGCTTTCCTTTATTAACGAACCTGGTGGAGCGGGTGATCACATTGAAGTTTTCAAATACTGTATAGGTTAACAGGACCTTTAATCCAGCCGTGGTATCTACCATCGTAATTTCGAGGGTTTCCGCTTCATTTTCATTCTCAACATACGTTGCCGGCAGGCCATCCAGAGGCTCTTTTCCTTTGAAGATACGATGCGATTCGTAACGCAAGTCTGTAACCGTTGAGCCATTTTCAAGCTGGACATGATACGCAGGCTTGCGAAAATCGGTGGTTCCGTATTGTGGATATTCCTGAGGGAGGGTATCTAATGAAAACGTCCTGTCCTCTTTATAAGGATTGCCTGAAAACCCACGGTCAAGGAGTTGGAGAAAATTAGAATTCCGGTAGGCTTTTATTTTTTTACCCCAATAAAGATGAAGAAGAAAGCCATCTCTTTCAATACCCATTACATAGCTGGTATCTTTTGCTTGCAAGTGAAATTGTCTGCTTTCAGAATTAAACGAAATCCCCATGTATTATCAAACTCCTACTTATTTAATTGCTCCCTTGACGATTCCGCCAATGATCCATTTTTGTGCAAAGATATAGACGATTACCATTGGTGATAAAGCCAATAGATACGAGGCGAAGGCAAGGTTAAAATCTGTTCCAAACTCAGATTGGAAAATATATTGCACAAGTGGCAATGTGGCATCTGCCGGATCGTTCAAGATAATTAATGGAAGCATGAAATCGTTCCATGCCCACAGGCATGTAAGTATAGCGATCGTTGCATTGATTGGTGTTAACAGCGGGAAAATGACCTTCCAAAATACACCCCAGGGACTGCAGCCATCGACAATAGCAGCCTCTTCAAGCTCTCTTGGAATCGAACGGATATACCCGACATAGATAAAAATATTCAGCGCCGCTCCATATACAATGTACAAGAAAATCAGTCCGCCCGGGTTATCCATGCCCAATTGGGAAGTCTGCTTGACCAATGGAAGCATGATAATAGGAAAAGGGACAAACATGGCGCTTACAAAAAAGTAATAAAGCCCCTTAAAGAATTTACGATCCATATTTCTCGCAATCGCATAAGCGACCATAGAATTTGTCAGGATGGTAAAAACAACCGTTACCACGGTAATCACGGTACTGTTTTTGAAGGCTGCGAAAAAATTGGTCGCTTCAATGGCTTTTGTAAAGTTTTCAAAATGAAGCCCTGTCGGTAAAGAAAGGACGGATTGAGCCATTTCGTCAGGCGTTTTCAACGCGATGGAAATCACAAGATACAAAGGGATGAAAATCACTAATGAACCTAATGCGATGAGTGAGGTTACCAACCAGTTTGTTCTTTGCTTCAGCATTACATATCCATCTCCCTTCTTTGGAGAACTTTAATTTGAAAAATTGAAATAGCAACAATGACAATTAAGTAGATGACCGAGTTGGCAGACTGATAGGCAAACTCGCCTCCGGAGAAACCGCCTTTATAAATGATCAAAGAAATCGATTCGGTTGCCCGTCCGGGTCCGCCGCCTGTCAAAGCCACAACATGGTCGAAAACCATAAGGAAATTTTTCATTGATAAAACCATGTTAATGGTGAAGAAAGGGGCAATCATCGGAAAAGTAATCTTCCAGAATTCCTGCCATTTGTTTGCTCCATCAAGAGCGGATGCTTCATACAGTTCCGTTGGAACCGTTTGCAAACCGGATAGATACAGGATGATATTAAAGGCACAAGCCTGCCATACAGCGACAATGACAATGCCAATCCATGCCATTTTTTCGCTTCCAAGAATATTGTTGGAAAGGAAGGCGATATGCCAAGTGTCACCCAGCTTAGGAATAACATTGGAAAAGATAAAGTTAAAGATAAATCCTACAATGAGCACTCCTAGTACGTTGGGCAGGAAATAGACTGCCCGGAAAAAATTCCGGCCCTTAATTTTTGAGTTCAAGCCCATGGCAACGGCCAGGCTGATGATGTTTACAAGAATTGTAGAAACAATAGCGAATTTAAAGGTGAATAAATACGAGTTCAAGACATTCACGTCTTTAAATATGTTTAAGTAATTCTTAAGCCCGACAAAATCGTACGTTAGGCTCAAGCCGTCCCAGTTCGTGAAAGAATAATAGATTCCTTGCAGAGCTGGGTAGGTATGAAAGGTGAGGAAGAGAATAAAAGCAGGAATGGTCATTAGATAAAAATGAATATTTTTCATTTTTATCTTCGTCTTCTTTTTCTTAATGGTCACTGTAGAAGATTTCGGGTTGTTTAAAACAACATCTTCTCTGCTCATCGTGTTCACTCCTAGTAAAGATGGAGAAATGAGTGATTAAATCCCAATTTCTCCATCTCTTGATTGTTATTTACGGTCAGCTACTTTTTTCCACTCGCTGTCCAATGTTTTCAGGTAGAGATTTACATCTTTTTTCTGAGTAAGGACTTGTAATTGCTTATCAAGCGCAACTGCTGTTGGAACGTAGTGGTCAGGGAAATCTGATAAAGCGCCATCTGCAATCTTTTCTTTCAGGCCTTCCAATTCAGGAGCTTCCTGCGTGTATCCTTTCATGGCAGGGAACGCATTTTGTTCCTTTAAATAAATTTTTACTGCTTCATCACTGAACAGGAAGTCTACAAACTTCTTCGCTTCCTTTGGATGGCTGGTAGTAGAGGATTGAGCAATTAACAAGTCTACACCGGATACGACTTTTGAGTCTCCAACCGGATAAGGGAATACGCCTAATTCAATATTTGGATTGGCTTTTTTAATTTCAGGAATCGCCCAAATACCCTGAAGATACATGGCTGATTCGCCTTTTGCGAATGCTGTGTTTCCGTCATTGTAAGCTTTGCCGTTCTGGTTTTTATGTCCATATTGAATCAGTTGAAGAAATTTTTCAGCGGCTTCTTTATGGTCTTTTTTAAAGGAAGTTTTTCCTTGATCAAGCTTTTTGAAGAAGTCATCGCCCTGCGTATTGGCCGCTAATACGTTATAGGCAGGAAGAGCTGTCCATGCATCTTTAAACGTAAAGTAGAACGGGGTTTTGCCGGCATCTTGTACTTTTTTGGCCACTGCAATAAATTCATCCCAAGTTTTTGGAACCTCAAGCCCCAATTCCTTAAACATCGTCTTGTTGTAGATCACAGCATCTGCGTTCGCAGCATATGGAAGGCCGAATACTTTGTCCTGCTTGGAGATATCCTTGAGCATGTCAATGTACGCTGGCTGGATATCGTTCAGGTGGCTGTCCTTAGAAACATCTTTAAGTGCACCGGCTTTGGCAACATCGGAATACGAAATGTCTCCTCCCATTCCGATTACATCCGGTATATCACGCTTGGAGATCCTTGTTTTTAAAACCGTCACAGCATCAGGTGGCTGAGTCTGTACGACGTCAATTTTAGGGTTCTCCTTCTCAAACTTTTTGATCAGTTCATCAAACGTTCCTTTGGCCTCAGATTTATAGGACAAAAACTCGATCTTTACTTTTCCGTTAGATGAAGCATCTTTGGAGTCAGAACAGCCGGCAAGAGCCGATATGGCAAGCATTCCTGTTAATGCGAATGAAATCGTCTTTTTCATAGAAGTAATCTCCTCTACTAATTTAATAATTTTAAAAAATGACAACGGTTTCAAAACGAAGGGTCCGGAAGGTTAATTCACCTCCCTAAGTAAAGCGTTGTTTACTGGGCCAGAACTCTCCCGGATGACTAACTCAGTGGGAAGGGTTACCTTCAAGGGAACATTTCTTCCATTAAGCTTGTCGTAAAGTATCTTTACAGCCGTTTTGCCCATTTCGTCTGTGTAAACTTTCACAGTGGATAGCGGGGGAGTTAAAAAGGCAGCTGCTTCAATGTCATCGTAGCTCACGATGGAAATATCCTCTGGAATCTTTAATCCTGCTTCATGAAGTGCTCTGTAAACTCCGAGGGCCATTGGATCACTGCCAACGACTACTGCTGTCGGCAAATGTTCTTCTTCCAGCAATTCCTTCATTAATGCATAACCGTTTGCGGTTCCCCACTCATCTGTCTTTATAAACTTTGAGTTATAGAGGCCTTTTTCTTTCATGATCTTGTTAAAGGCCGCATGCCGGGCATCTTTTTTCTCACGGTTGTTTTTACTGCTTAAACCATATACCATTCCTTTACCGCCGATAAAAGCAATGTTGGAATGGCCCAGCGAGAAAAGATAGTTAAGGATTTCATCCGTTGCGTTTTCAAAATCGGAAATAACCGCATCCACGTCTTTTTCTACTGGGAGATAATCGACAACAACAATATTGTTATTCTGATGATAAATGGTTTTCAAATCACTGATATCGATATCTCCAATAACAATGAGTCCATCGAAATCACTGAAACTTTCAGAAGAAATGTCGGACTTGCCGACCGCCATTACAGAAGCGATATTCAAATCAAATTCCCTGCATGTCCTTTCAATTCCTAAGCGGATGGATTGAAAATACGTATCGACTGTTTCATCGTTAAGTATCAAAACTCCTATTTGACAGTCAGTTCGCTTCATTTCCACTTTGGGTGCTTTTTTTCTAAGTGGCTTATATTTCAATTCCTTTGTTGCCTCAAGTACTCTTTTCTTCGTTTCCTCTGAAACCGATAAGGATGAATCGTTATTTAATATCCTGGATACTGTTGCAGTAGAAACCTTGGCATGCCGTGCAATATCTCTAATCGTCGTCATCTGAACACCTGCTTCCATTGTTTCCGTTAGTTATGTTTAGTTAATTTAACTAAATTCAAATTAAAGATATCATGGAAAGCGTTTTCTGACAATATATTTTTCGTAATTTTTACTAGTTTTGCGAAAAAAAGACTAGACTCATGGTTTTAAAGGATATTTTATGCTTGAAAGGCGCTTTCTTCAGTAAGTAATTAAACGGTGTTTAGTAAAATAATAGTCTGTTTTATGGTTTGTTTACTAAAGTTATTCACTGTGATAGTTGTAAACTAGCTTCCTAATAAAGGGAGCGAAATGTTTATTGTTGCTGGGTAATTCGGGTGCCAAAAGAACTAGATAAACCAATTCAGGTTGGTAAAAAGGATAGAGTTAAAGGGTTAACAAAATAAGGTAAAATATGATGGTGACCTACCTTTTACAGGGATTTGTACGGTAAAGAGTTAAGGACGAAAGGAGGATGACCAGTATGCTTGGGTTTATGGATGGTGTGCGAGTTCAAAGGCAGATTGAATCTATTAATCGGGATATACAGCAAATTAAAGAGGTTCAGCATGGCCTGCTTACCTTGCAAAAAGAGACAAATACGCTCTCTCAGAATATTGCTCGTGATGTCACCCAGGAAACGCGGGAAGACATCTGGAAGGGAAAGAAGCAGCAGGAGTACAAGGACATGTATGAATCGCTGGACAAGACCCTTTCAAGCTTTGAGGGAGACATTGGACAGCAGGTCTATTACATGGATTACTGGATCTCCTATTTGGAGGGCGAACGATCCAAGTTAACGGTGTCCCTTCACGAAATTAAAGAAGCACTGAAGAAGTAGGAATCCAACAAATAAGGCAGGAGGGACTTCATGGAAATCAAAATAGAACCTAATCGGCTGGCAATCCTGTCCAAACGAATGCTGGAGCATCAAAACCGGGTGAAGAAGCTTCAGCACAGCCTGGAGAGAGAAACAGGAAAAGCCAGTTCCATTCTCTCTCGTTCTGAATTCCCGCCTCCGTTTTCAGGACAGATTTCCGCTACAAATGGTAGTATAAAGGAAACGAGCCAAACGATCGTACAGACTCTCGAATACCAGGCCGCCTGGCTCTCATATTTTGCCCACCAGGCCTCTGGTGCGGATAACGTTCCACTCTCGCTCACCCAGGCCACAGCCATCCTTGCCAAGTACGACGACCGCTTCAAGGATCCCGGCAAAACGGACGGCATTGACGCAGGCAAGCTCGCAAAAGACGCTGCCGGAGAACTAACCGGCTTATACGATGCCCAGCGCGCCGCTACTGGTATTGATCCAGCCACTGGAGAAAAAATCTCCGGATGGAGCAGAGTTATGGCCGGAGGAATGTTTGTCTTTGGTCTCACTCCTATCGGGAAAGGTGTTAAGGCATTCAAGCTAGTAAGAACCGCTGATAAAGTGATTGGTGTGGCGAAGGAAGGTCAGGCAGCGAGGAGAGTTGTTGGGTCGGCGGATGTTGTTAAGGGTGCGGGAAGTAGTCGAATAGATTATTTGCGTAATAAATATGGGAAATTTACTTCTGAGGAATTGAATTACAGGATTAACTTGCGCGGTGAAACCGTTAAGGAATTACAAAAATTAAAGGATACAGGTATAAGTAAGAAAAAAATGGGGCCAGCCTTTGCTGGTGTGTATGATAAAACAACGGGTAAGATTCATTATTCAATAAATGATTTTGATGGGATTTTGCCTGATTTTCATCCTTTATTAAAATCAAGATATAATTCTATGCCCCAAGAGGTTATAGACTCATATGCATTTTCAAAAGGTGCAGGATCTCATGCTGAGGTAATTGCTCTGAATAAAGCCTTAAGGGCAAATCCGAATGCTGACTTGGATAATTTTGTTGTAAATGTAATACGTACGGGTCAAAGCAGAATAAAACCAGCTGGAATGATGTTTCCAAGGTGTCCGCATTGTGCTTATCTTACGGACGGGTCTGAAATTATCACGGAGGTTTCAAAAAATGTTAAATGATATTTTAACTAAGGATTATATAATTCAGAATGGAGTAGAGTTTGAAGAACATTTAGAATTTGGTGGTCCTTATGATTTAGGAATAGTAGAGTACACGCCTGACGGCAAAGAAAGGTTGTTTACCGGATTAGCCTATGATCTTTATGAAGATGGAAATATAGAGAGTTATTTCTATGTGGAAAACGGTGTAAAACAAGGAAAATATGTTGAGTTTTTTTCGAATGGTAATGTTAAAAGAATAGGGAATATGAATAAAAATTCAGCAGAAGGATATCAAGTAGAGTTTTATGAGAACAATAATAAAAAGTATGAATCTGAATGTATTGCTGGACTAGAGATGACATTTACAAAGTATGATGAGAACGGAAATATTATTGAACAAAAAACAGAACCAAGCGAAGCAGATTTATTGTATGCAAAAAAATTCAGCAGTGAAACAAATGGATAATAAAGTAGAAGAAAAATTAAATGTTATACAACATCAATTGAGAAAGAAAATTCACTGTGAAAACAATTTTTCACTAGATGAACTAAAACTTGTTGCAGGAGTAGATATAGCCTATTGGTCAGATAATGAAGTGGATTATGGTGTTTGTTGCATTCAAGTTTTCGACTATTTAACTAAAAAAGTTATTGAGGAAGTTGAATATGTAGGGAAAGTCGAATTCCCTTATATATCTGGTTATCTTGCGTTTAGAGAATTACCGCTTATAGTAAAAGCAGTTCAAAAACTAAAAAATACTCCGGACCTTTATATGTTTGATGGAAACGGTTATTTGCATATTCGTAACATGGGAATTGCAACGCATGCATCAATAGAATTAGGCAAACCAACCATAGGGGTAGCCAAGACTTACTCCAAAATAAAAAATGTTAATTTCACGATGCCACCAAATTCGAAAGGTACGTTCACAGATATTGTTGTTGATGGAGAAGTATATGGAAGAGCATTGAGAACAAGAGTAGATGTTAAACCCATATTTGTATCATGCGGGAATTGGATTGATCTAAATACAGCTACTCAAATTACAATGCATTTTGTGGAAGAAGACAGTCGACTGCCTATTACTATTAGATATGCTGATTTAGCGACACATGAAGCAAGAAAATACCAAAAGTTAATGAATAAGTAATTTTGGGTGGTGACGAACAGTCATCACCCTTTATACATTCCTGATACGTATATTCTGTGTCAGTCTGGAATTTAAGCCGCGCGAAAATAAGAATAGCTTGCCTGGAAAGGGCTAATACACCTGGTAAAAAGCCTGGAGACCACGCAGGGCACTTAGCTGCAGACAGGTTTGGAGGATCTCCGGATTATCCCAATTAAGTAGTGTGAATTTGAGTAAGTATAAAAAGCTAGAGAACCAATGGGCTGCAGCTCATAAAAGAAGGAAAAAAGGTTTCTGTAAATGTAAAAGTAAATTATGATGAAGCTGGTTTAAGGCCGGCGAGTTTTTTAAATAAAATATGTTATCGATGGTGTTATAAAGAAAAGGGTTCTGAAAAATTAGAGGTGAAAATACGGCATTGACCCAGGCAAGCTCGCATAAGACGCAGAGCTAAAGGCTTAGACTTAACTTCAAGAGAAACCCCATATAAAATTATGGGTAGTCAAAAAGTGAAGCAATTGAATGAAAAGGCGAAAAATAGAACTATCTCAAAAGAAGAATGGAAGCAATTGAGGTGGAATAAGAGATTTAAACGCAGAAGAGAAAACGGTGAAATTATATATCCAGTAACGTTTAGAGAGCATTTGTATCGATGGCATGGTGGTAGCTATAAGAAAAGCTTACCTGGTAAACCTCTAAATGATTCAGTCAATAATGACTTTTAAGGAGGATATAAAATGTCAGTAGTACTTTTAGTAGTAGAACAAGATGAAAATCCAATGAAATTTATACCCACAATAAGGAAAAATACGAATTTTGGACTATCTGAAATAAAAAAAAGAATAGGCAATGGGATTCCAATATTGGAGATTGATCTATTTAAAGATGAGGAAGACGATGCAAAACTAAAACATTTAATTAATGAATTGATAAATATTCACGCTAATATAAGACTGTTTGATGGTGAAGTAGTTGAAAATAAAGAAGTATCAGTTGAATACTTGATGAATAGATTTCATAGATACGAAGAAATACAACGACAAAATCAAGAGTTAGATGATTTAATGTACGGTGAAGATTAATTTCTAGGAATGCTATGCAGTGCATATTTAATTATAATGTTTATTATGGGTATATTCGCGAAAATGAAGCAATCAAAGTAAATTCTGGCAAGGGAAAATCCTTTGGCTGGCTCGATAGTTATCAAAAGGTAGCGCCTTTAACTACATTTAAAAGTGTCTTTGCTTCCTGGAATATTTGGGGAAATACCCTTACTTATTTTTTAATGAACAGTGTAATATATGGAATTTTGACTTGGGTTCTAAGTTATTTGGTAAATGCAAAAGGCTACTCTTTTATGAAACACAAAGAAGGGCGCTGTTAATACTATGGAATGCAGTTTATGAAATTCAACGTATCAAAGGCAATATAACTTAATGACTGTCAAACAGTAAAACCCGCTTTCAAATCAGTTGAGAGCGGGTTTTTGTTTCTTCCAACGAAGCATTGTAGTCCTCGTTCGTTGCAGATTCCATAAGCCTTCGCATTGCAATCGTTTGTTGATAGAAATACAGATTAAATGGCCGCCCCTTTTTTGGTTAACTTTCCCTTCATTTGCATTTCTTCCTTTTCAATCTGAACAAAGGGCACATACCTGACTTAGATCATTTCTATAAGCCCAGTTATCTCAAATAGTCGGCGGACTCGACAGGTCATGCCTCTTAGTATTAACGTACTATTGTTCATGATCGATGATTTAATTGCTCCGGCGAACACTCCTAACCCAACACTATCTATAAAATCAATTTTCTCAACATCAATAATGATTTTTTGTTTAGTTTGTTCGGACAAAGGGAAAAGTATTGCTTTTAACTTGGGTGCTGTGTAGCTCTGAACTTCTCCGTCTAATTCCAAATAATGTGTACCGTTCAATTTTTCATGTGTAATATTAAGATCCATAACATTCCCCATTGACATACTCATAAGGCAAACCTCCAGGAGAAAGATTAGAAAACTTTTGTCGTAATTGATGACCATCTGATTTTCCTATTGCTCGTTGATACTGCCACCGCTCTTTCACTTTAATAGTGTAATACGCAAATATAAAAGCTGTATTGTTCGATTTTAAAGAATTATTAATTCAACATTAATTTGGATGGGTTTTGTTTCGATAAACGCTTATTCCCCTGATTTATAAAAAACGAAAACCTTGATACCTATATAATTTACTATAGTTTTGTTCTCCGGTTTTCCCACTCGATTCGCTGCTCTAGTCTTGTCATAAATAAACATCCTCCTCTTCTAGGAAGATGTTCTCATTATCTTGATATTAATTCTAGGTGGGAAGTATTTTACGCTTACGTTTAGAATTGCGCACTATAACGTACATACAAATTATTCTCGCTCCTTTTCGCCAAGATTCCCTGCCATTTTGAATTTGGTGGTTCCCCGATATCTCCAAATGTAGCCTTGTAATTAGATGCCTTTTTTCTAGGCGTTGGGTGTCATTGACTTGTCTAACAAGTAGGGCATTGTAATAATTTAGATGGTTCACAGTTTGCGGGGGAGATGGGTTTACTATGTTTAGTCCAAGCGATCTCATTATTGATGCGGCCAATGCTAGAACGGATGCTGAAGTATTGATAGAGTACGCAAAAAAGTTGGGTGTTATCTAAATATATCAATTTCTTCATTTTAATACATTATGATGAAAAAGTTAGTTAACAAATGAGAGGGTCAATGAAACCAGGAAAACCAGGCATGTCACAAAAAATCGTTACAAAGACGAGGGCGAAGAGGATAGAGAATAATAGCTTATATAAGTTATTGACACTTCGAAATTAATCAAGACAGGGCAGGCCACCAAGACCTGTCTTTTTATTTGCTCAGTGATACGTCTGAACGAAAGTAACATAAACTCTGAGGTGCGAAGTGGAACCGATTGTTCGAAAATGGAAAAACGTGGTTTTTTTTATCTTAGGAATGGGGATTTCATTCCTTGCAGTATTCTTGATTTTCAATTAATGGGTATAGCACTTTACAGGTTAAGAGAACCGTCTCATTTATAAGGTGGGCGGTTTTCTCATTACTGGAGAACCTGGTTCTCTATGAAACTAAACTGTTTTATAACAGATAATACCCTGCTCACCTTTTCACGGCAAACAGGGTATTAGGAGTTGCATAAATTATTCATTGACGATCACCTATGCTTCATGTTGTCCCATGCATCTCTCACATTCATAAACGTATGATTCATGCTGTTCCTCAATCGTTTTTCCGCATTCCCGGCATTGCTTCTTTGGCAAATTACGATAAAATTCCAACGTCAACATTCAGCATTACCTCCTATTTTTTAATTAAATTCATTGTATTATAACAGATAAGAATCGTCAACAGCTGTTATATAATTATTTTAAAATACTACTAAACTCCTAGATCTAACTTAAACGCTTATTTGTAAGTTCTGTTTTACATAGGCCAGCAAGTGCTAATCCTCGGCTACAAGGTGTATGGATGCCTACGGTAACCCTCCTGGCGGTTAAGAATGCTATAGCGATTGAAGGCTTTCCATCAAGTAAAAAACTCAATGATTCTCATTAAGAAAGAACGGGAGCAATGACAACGGCTATAGAATCTATTCTTCATTATGTTGATAAAAAAGAAGTGGTTGAACTGACAAGGAGTCTTATTCGTATTCAAAGTGTTTATCGTCCAAAAGTCGATGATGGAAACGAAGAAAAGGTAGCTCGTTTTATAGCTCATTATCTGAAGAACATGGGGTTAGAGGTTGGGTTTAGTATGAAGAAGTAGTGCGAGGACGGCCAACGTTATTGCGATTTATGACTCTGGTCATCCAGGGAAAACTCTTTTAATTGAAGGACATACAGATGTAGTAACGGAAGGGGACCTTGATTCTTGGACGTATGATCCATTTCGCGGAGAAATCAGTAACGGAAAAATTTATGGAAGAGGTCCTTTTGATACAAAAGGAAACCTAGCTGCTGCCATTTCTACTGTTCATTAAGGCTGGGCAAATGGGGTGGATGGAGCCATCATCTGTGAACCTGAGGAGAATCAGCTTTGTATTACACAAAAAGGTGCGATGCGTATTGTTTTAAAAACGCACGGAAAAATGGCCAATGGCGTGATTCCGCTTACTGGAATTAATCCCAATACACGAATGGCCAAATTAATTGTGGAATTGGATCAACTGGAACAAAGAGAAAAAGAACGGCTGGGGGAACATCCCTATCTTGGATGGCCGAGTATTACGCCAACTATTTTACAAGCGCCAGTTAAAGGAGAACCCCAGATCAATGTGGTTCCGGCACAATGCATGACCACACTTGATATTCGCACGGTTCCAGGGCAGGAGCATCATCAATTGAGGAAGAAATAGAAGACATTATTAAACGGCAGGGTAAGGCTGATTCAAATTTTAAAGCGACACTTGAACTCATTGCGGGCTTAGCCTTTGTTAGGCTCAGGAGAATAAAATTTAATAATGTGAGTAATATTGATATTTTAGCTTATATAGAAAGACTTTTTGAAGTTATTAACAAAATGCGATATTGTACGCTAAGAGGGTTTGCATAGACATCTTTGAACCGACATGTATCATGGTAGGTTTCGTGATACCATATGCAAGATACAAAACCCAATTTATTATACTTGGCGTGTTTCCCACAACAAAAAAACCTGATCTCCAATAAGAGATCAGGTTTTATGTTACTTGTTGTCATTATTATTACGGGCTTCTCCGCCCTTTCTTCCAATTTCCTCGTAAAATTCCTTATCATGATTTTTAGAGGTGGCCTCTCCACCCTTTTCACCAATTTCTTGGTAAAACTCTTTATCATGATTTTTGGATGTAGCTTCTCCGCCTTTTCTTCCGGCTTCTTCTCTGCTCATGCCATCTCTATTATTTTTAGCCATGTTTATTCATCTCCCTTTCTAAAATGCTCAAGTTTGATCTTGGCTATAGTAAAGCCATTCCCTCCTGCATCATTCTTAAACATCCACAGCTGAAATACAAAACCTTCCTGGGGTTTATGGGACCATGAAGCGAAAGTCTTGATCCACTTGAAGCACTGGTGGAGAGAAGATTTAATAGGAGTCCTTCTTGTAATTAGCGAAAAATCTCTTTTACTAAGAGCAGAGGAAGAGGGAGGTCAAAAAAGGGTTTTCAATAAAAATATACAGGTAGAAAAGCCTATATACGGTTGGTATAATATTCCTATATATCATTTACCTGAGGTGTGAAAATGCACAAACCGAATATGGATCAACCAACGATGACTTCAAACAGTGAATCCGTTGAACGCTTTGAAGTAGCATTCAACCAAATCCATCATATCTTAAAACGCCTGAATCCTAATGAATACAACGATGCTTTTATGAAGCTTCTCACGGACTCCAGCCGCAAGCACCGGGTGATACAGCAAGTGTATTATGACTTAAAACAGTTTGCTAAGCTGCGAAATGCACTGGTTCATGAAAAAATGGAGCGAAAGACCTTCATTGCCACCCCCCATGAAAACACGGTTCTTAAAATTGAAAATATCGCCAAGCTGCTTACTAAGCCACCGAAGGTATTGGATATTGCAACTGCTTTTGTTGTATCAGTAAACCTCACAACACCGCTTGAAGATCTGATTAAAATCATGGGCACTTCTTCGTACAATCAATTTCCTGTCTATGAGAAGGGTGTGTTTCAGTTCTTGATCTCAGAGTATGGGTTAACGAAGTGGATGGCAGCTTCTATTCACAAAGGAAGTATCCATGTCGAAGGAAAAACAGTGGAGAATCTTAAGCCCTATGAAGAGCATCATAATGTCGTGTTTGTTAAACGTTCGATGGATATCTTTGAGTTAGAGGACATTTATGAGGAATCCTTTCAGAAAAAAAGAAAGCTGGAAGCAGTAATCGTCACCGAGAACGGTTCTCCTCTGGAAGCTCCCTTAGGTATTGTAACCTCATGGGACCTTATTGAGATTGATTTATTGGTAAGCAGAGACTAAGCGAAAAAGTGTTGCAGCCAAACTTTCGTTTAAGTAGAATGTAACGAATCATATAGGGGTTTGGGGGATATAAGGTCTATGTTTAATTTTGAAGAAAGCCAGGAGAGGCTTGATCGGTTTGAGTTTGATCTTTTACCGGATATACATAGAAAAATCAATACCGGGAAGTCAGGGGCAGAGATCTACCTTGTCCAATATATTAAAAAAGTAGAAAAGAAACGCCGCCGGGTGCCAGCTCTCGTGAAGATTACCTCCATGGAAGAAGGTGAGCGGGAAGAGGCAGCATACAAAATGGCTCTTCATCTTGCAAGTGAAGCAGATATGAACCATTATATTCCAAGTGTCCTGGATATTAAAACGTTTGAAAATCAGCATGCGGTCATGTATGAGTTTGCCGGAGCCGCTGAGAGTTTTACAATCAATGAAGCCGTTGAAAAACAGATGTCTGTTGATTATTCAGGCATCATCAATGAGGCATTAAACTTTATAAATGGTTGGGGCGTGGAGAAAAAAAAGATCGTTTCTCCTTATGATCATATGATTGAAACACTAGGGACAAAAAGGTGGGAGACGCTGTTTAACCCCATTAAGGAATTGGGGGCAGATACCAATTCTGTCGTACTGAGTTTCCATGGGAATCTATTCCCAAATCCCCTCGTTTACCTGTACAATAAAAATCTATGGAAAGAAGAAACCATGTATGTCAAACACAGTCATTCACATGGAGACTACCATGGAAACAATATTATCGTCACAGATAAAAACAAGAGTGATATTTCTATTATTGACTTTGCGGAATTAAAGCAGCATACGAACTTATTTTATGATTACCGGTACTTGGAGCTTCACCTTTTGCTGGATTGCTTTCCGTTGGAATCCAGTGACAATCAGGACAAATGGATGGAAATCGGCAGTTATGTGACACGAGACCTCATGAAAGAGCTTCAGCAACCCCTTGATATTCCGGATGGCATTGCTCCGTTCGATAAGATCTTGCCTTGTTTTGGAGCGGAATTCATTGAAGAAGTGGGCGAAATCGCTGTTAAGGATTATCAGCCGTCCTACTATATTGCAGGAGTATGCGCCGGATTGATTTATGCGAGAAGAACGAAAATAAAGGGATTGAACCGGTTTGCCGCTTTTGTTTATGCCCTATTTAACCTGAAAAAGGCCCTTCAGTGCTTAAACATTAGTTTGCCCAATGAGGTGTCCTTGCCGCTGGCATGGCCTGCGGACCGGGAGAGTAAGGAACTCGATCAGATCATCCAGAAAAAGTTGTTTACGATTTACGCACAGCCGATCGTAAATACATTGACCAAAGAAATGGAATATGTTGAGATCCTGACGAGATTTAACAGCAAGAGTCCTGATCACTGGTATGACTTGGCGAGAAGGGATGGCCGATTGGATGAGATTACGATTGCCACTTGTGAAGAATTTGTCCGAAATGCCAACGATTTGAAAGCGTTAAAGATTAAAGGAATTTTTTATAATCTGGAAGCCGATTTGACGAAAGAGACGATCGTGAAATGCATTGAGCTGCTAAAACAGACTCAGCTTTCGTTCACGATTGAAATCACAGAGCATGTAAAGAAGGATTTGGAGCTTTGGAAAAGCATTGCTGAAGAAGAGGGCGTTGCTCTTTCTTTGGATGATTTCGGTGAAAAAGCGGCAACTGAGCTGGAAGAAATCACAGTTTTGCAGCCAGCCTTTGTAAAAATGAAAAGAAACAAGCTGCAGGAGTACTATGGTGCGATTATGGATTTGGACCGCCAATACATCCGGAAAATGGTCATTGAACATGTTGAAGAGGAAGAATTGAAGCAGCTTACACAGGATGGCATTAAGTATGTTCAAGGCTGGCTCTGTTCTGTCGCGAAAAAACTCAAGGACATTGATGCCGACCAATGGAACGCCGGTTTTTTAAAAGGATAAACCAATGGGAAGTGTAAAAGATGAAAATCCAACAATTAGATAAAATGAGCGCTGCCATTGAAATGGCTGCCGCTGCTCATCAATCACAAGTCAGAAAAGGGAATAAAAAGCCTTATATTTCTCACCCCTATTTTGTAGGAATGCTGCTGCTGGATGCAGGCTGCACGGAGGAGACGGTTCTTGCCGGAATTTTACATGATGTGATCGAGGATACGGATGTCACTGTTGAAGACATTCGTTCAGCATTTGGCGATCGGGTTATGGAGATGGTGAAGGGAAGCTCTGAACCGGATAAATCTCAATCGTGGGAAGCGAGAAAAAAGCATACGATTACGTATTTGCAGAAAGAAGCTTCGGTGGAGGTATGCCAAATTGTATGCGCCGATAAGCTCCATAATGTACTTTCGTTAAGGCAGGATCTAGAGAAGCAGGGAGAGACCGTTTGGAGCCATTTTAAACGAGGCAAGGATTTGCAGGAGTGGTATTATACCTCACTTGTTGAGGCGCTTGGCCGTCGGGTAGGGACGTTCCCGCTGTTTCTCCAATTAAAAAAAGAGGTGCAGAACCTCTTTAATTAGACTACATAGGTGTTGTAGTTTCTTCTTTTTTTGCTGTCTTGTGCTTCTCATAAATCCGAAACCCGTCGCTCACACGTTTGTTGGAGGATTTTGTGTTATGTTCCCATGACCAATAGGCCAAAAACGTAAGCAAACCGCCGAGTAAACTAATCAGTATCAGTACAGCTATGTATTTAAAATGGTACGTTCGGTACATGATGACCAAAGAAAAGAGAGTAATGAGTGCGAAGTTGAAGCAAGCGGTACGGGTGATACGGATTTTCGTCCGGATGTAGTCCAACTGGTTAGCCTGGTTTTGGTCATTTGTGAGAAGGATGAGCTCCCGTGCTGTTTTTCGGTTTTCGTCCCTTGTTTCTTTTTTTCTCTTTCTAAAAACGACATCATCTACAAAGTTATCTATCAAAATACCAAGTGTATAAACAAAGGGAAGCATAAGAACAAAAAGAGCCAATAAAGTATCCTTGTTGGTGCTCTTTAGATAACCAAACAAAGGCTGGAAAAAATCCACGCCCAAGACCATGATGGCGCATAAAACCAAAGCGATAAAAAAATGAAATCCATTAATGAGATGCTCAATCAGCATATTTGTCGTATTTCCCATACCAATCCCCCATACATAATAAAAATGCCAAGCTTTATTATTTTATAGTGAATCACCATTTTTGTGAATAGTTGGAATAAGAGAATAAAAAATGAAAATCTTCTTTGCCTTGTTAAAAGCTCTCCTTCATCCTTAAAGACGAAGTGGAGCTTATTTGCTGTTTAAATGAGTTGAGAGGTGTAAAAAGCCACTAGATGGACCGAGCCATGTTGGTAAAAACGATAGAGTTAAAGAATTAACAGAGTAAGGTAAAATAGGATGATATCAAGATTTCAGTAGCAAATCGCATGTTTATAAAGGGGGAAAGTCAATGATACTGGAAGCCGCTATGCTTCAGGTGAAACCAGGGATGGAGCAGGAATATGAAGAATCATTTCGCAAAGCATCTAAGATTATTTCATCTTTGAAGGGCTATATTTCACACGAATTACAGCGTTGTATGGAAGTAGAGGGTAAATATTTGCTTCTTGTAAAGTGGGAGAGTTTAGAAGACCACACTGTAGGATTCAGACAATCAAATCAGTATCAAGAATGGAAATCGTTATTACATCGTTTCTATCACCCTTTTCCGACAGTGGAACATTTTGAAAAAGTAAATCTGACACAAGGGATTCTAATTAAGGATTAAGGGACTCCTAAACATTGGAGTCCGATTATAGCGGTGATGGACACGGCTTTCTAGCGTTTTTAGAGGTTGTCCCCTATTAAAAAAATACCTAAAACACTAAAAACGTCCCAAAATTGAAATTTAAGCGGAATGCGTAGTATCGTTGTACGCGATAAATGATCTGTTGCTTTTTGTCCTATTAACACCCAAACAAAAGGCGCGTTATAAGATAACGCACCTTTTTAAGGAAGAAATCTATCAACTGAAAATAATCGTTTTTTTACGTGAAGCTACAATGGATTACAAGAAAATCAGTACAAGAATAGGGGGTGGAATCTCGTTTCCACCCTTTTGACACTGATTGTTATTCCGACGTTCTATGAATTGTTCCACTTCCGGAAAGCAAAAAAAACAAAGGCTGCAAGACAACCAAATAATAGGTACTTTAAATCAATAACTGCCAATATCAGGACCATATTATTTTTGTTTAGTAAAAGGACCGTACATATTTGATATGGATTAAAGTCTAATTTTCTCCTAAAATGATAGATCAATGTCTCAATTCAGTTCTAAAACTTCTAATTTGATAAACTCAAAATAAATAGTATAATAGGGACTGCATGAAAGCGTTTACAAATGTGGCTTTACCAATACATTTTGGGAGTGTGATTTTTGTATGGCTGGAAATCGTGCGGTAGTCTATGTGAAACCAGGAGAGGTGGGAGTAAGGGATATAAGTTATCCGGATTTGGTTTTGCAGGACGGCCCCGGAGTGAACCCGTTGAACGTGGGCAGAAAGTGTAATCATGGTGTTATTTTAAAGGTCGTTACAACGAACATCTGTGGTAGCGACCAGCACATGGTAAGGGGAAGGACGACAGCACCAAGCGGCTTGGTACTAGGCCATGAAATCACAGGAGAAGTAATTGAGGTAGGAAGCGATGTTGAATTCATTAAAAAGGGAGATTTAGTTTCTGTTCCTTTTAACATTGCTTGTGGACGCTGTAGAAGTTGTAAAGAACGGAATACCCATGTATGTGAAAATGTGAATCCGGACCGGGCAGGTTCAGCCTATGGATATGTAGATATGGGAGGCTGGGTTGGCGGACAATCAGAATATGTAATGGTCCCATATGCAGATTTCCAGCTGTTGAAGTTTCCGGATAAAGATCAGGCTATGGAAAAGATCCTAGATTTGACCATGCTGTCTGATATATTCCCGACAGGCTATCATGGTGCGGTTTCTGCTGGAGTAAAGACAGGATCTACGGTTTACATAGCCGGTGCCGGCCCTGTTGGATTAGCAGCAGCCCATTCCGCCCAGCTATTAGGGGCATCCAGAGTGATTGTAGGGGATCTGATAGAAGAACGTTTGGCCCAGGCCCGCAGCTTTGGCTGTGAAACCGTCAATTTACGTGAACATGCCAATCTTGGTGAGCAGATTGATCAGCTGCTGGGAGCACCTGAAGTGGACTGTGCTGTGGACTGTGTCGGTTTTGAAGCACATGGACATGGTGCAGGATCAGGTGAGGAGGCTCCAGCTGCCGTATTGAACTCTATAATGGATGTCACTAGAGCAGGCGGAAGACTTGGAATTCCCGGACTGTATGTAACGGGAGACCCGGGAGCGGTTGACGATGATGCCAAACACGGAACTTTAAAGATCCGTTTGGGGTTAGGCTGGGCAAAGGCTCATACATTTGTTACCGGACAGACGCCTGTCATGAGGTATCACAGGGAACTGATGAATTCCATTTTGAGTGGCAGGGCGCAGATCGCCAAAGCGGTTAACGCGACATTAATCTCTCTGGATGAAGCACCGAGCGGCTATGCCGAATTTGATAACGGGGCATCAAAAAAATTCGTTATCGATCCTCATGGTCTGGTGAGAAGTTGATAGAATCATATTTTAGAGGAAAGAAGCTGTTCTAAAGGGCAGCTTCTTCTTTGTGCGTACGTTCCAAAGGGAAATTACATATCGTAATTAAAATGAGAAATTAGGGTTTCATTTCTTTTCACATCTTGGTGGTTTCATGAGCGCGATAGAAAAGAGAATACTTCTTTCTCTTTTCTACCTTTTACTATGCAAATACAATAGGAAATGCTTGGACATTTTATTGAAAATTAGTTTTTGTAAAAAAAAAGAAAAATTAAAAAGAGACCAGGATTCTATCCAAAGTCTCTACGCCAACATAAAATCAATCTTAGCAACTGTGGCGGTTTTTTTTCTTCTTTTTACATTTAAAAATGAAACTTGATGAACTAGAAGAACGTCTACATTTTGATGATCGTTTTGATGATCGTTTTGATGATCGTTTTGAGGATCGTTTAGAGGAACGCTTGTGATGAGAAGAAGAGCTAGAGCTAGAGCTAGAGCTAGAGCTTCTTTTTCCGGGTTTTTTTGGCATATGTCTTCCCTCCTTAAAAGAGCAGAGAAACATAGTAACTTTTCTCTGTATTTTATATTATTCAGTTGTGTTCGTTTTTGTTTGGACAAGCATATAAAACAGAAAAAAAGAACAAGCAGACCCTATAGGATCTGCTTGTTTAATGTAAGTCTAAAGGTTCACGCCCTTAGCTATTTTGCGAAAAGTCTCTCATAAACGCATTGGTTTCTTCCGGTTCTCAAGTTGAGGAGCATGTCCCACATCGTCTAGACGGTTTTTATCTTTTTCATTTTTGCTACATGGATCCGTAATTAATCGTCATATTCAATCTTGTTAATTCACTGCATGGGTTATGGTAGGCATGGTTGCAGTCGGCTTTAAAACGGATCGACTGATCTTTTTCGAGTAAGTAGGTTTGCCCTGATATTGTTAATTCGAGCTGACCGTCAAAAACGGTAATGTATTCCTCCGTGCCATCGTGATGAGGAGCTGCCTCTAAATAGCCCCCTGGCTCAATCTCTACCATGTATATTTCAAATTGCTTGTTGTTTTCGAAGGGGAAGTAGGGATATACTTTATATTTCCCATCATTCTCGGGCAATTCCAATAAATCTTCTTTTGAAATGATCGTTATATCGTTCGCTGATTCTTGAATGAGCGAAGTGAATGAAACCTTTAGTCCATTCGCAATTTTCCACAGCGTGGTTATGGTTGGAATCGATTCTCCGCGTTCGATTTGGCCTAACATGGTTTTGCTGACACCGGTCAACTCAGATACTTTATCCAAACTTAATTTATTCATCCTTCTGAATGCCTTCATGTTTTCAGCAACCACAACATGGATTTCCTTCACAATTATCCCTCAATTTTTTATTTACAATATAACGTATAAATTATACAATTTAAAGCACATGACGCTATAAAGTATATTTGTGCTTTATAGCACACAAGGAGTGCTGCCATTATGTCCGTGTTGTCACTGTTGGTTTATGCTTTTGTTGCAAGCTTCACCCCTGGGCCCAATAATATTATGTCATTGTATTTCGCCAATCAATTTGGTTTGAAACACACGTTTAGATTTTGTGTAGGAGTGGGTATTGGATTTTTCATTTTATTGTCGATCGCTAATTATTTTACTGTTGCCTTAAACACCGTTTTTCCACAAGTTGAGTACATTATGAAATTATTTGGCTGTCTCTATTTGCTTTACCTGGCCTTTAAGATCATGAAGAGCAAGCTGGGGAAAGAACAACAGTTCAATAGCCGATACAACAATATGAAATCAGGTGCGATGCTGCAATTTATCAACCCGAAAGGAACCGTTTATGCCATTACCGTAACGGCCACATTCGTTGCTCCTTTTTACCATCATTATTTGTCTCAATTTCTTTTTGTCATCTTGTTGGCTGTCATTGGATTCCTGGGAACATTCAGCTGGAGCTTGTTTGGCTCATTGTTTAAGAAGTGGATTGCACAGTATCAGAAGGTTTTCAATATCACCATGGCTTTGTTGCTTGTTTATACGGCGGCTACGATTTTGTTTCATTAAAACAATACCGATACCAGAAGCTGATACGGGGTATTTTTTCTCCTTGTTTTATTTGTATTGGCTTAATTTACTATAATTAAGGAAATATAAGGATGAGAAATGAGGAAAAGGGCTCGTTAAATACCGGAATCTTACGAAAGCCGGTAAGTTACGAATCCCTTCCTTTGAACATTGGATTAATTCATGAGAGGTCATCGCGACCTCTTTTTTTACTTTGATTCTCTCTTTTATATTTCTTTCGTTCAATGATGCTGAACATAAATGCGAAAACGATCAAACAGGTAATGAATGTTTCGACCACTCCCGATAGATCGATCGGTCCGTTCTCTGGAACACCAATCCGGCTCCAGAAAAAATAATCTGTTGATACAATTAACAAAGATAACGCTAATGTCGATAAAGCAATGGTTAAAACGCTCCGCTTATTCATCTTTCCCCCTCTATGAATCACAATTTCTCTTTTATAAATTGAAATCCTCTAATGTATCAAAGGTTGTGTACGCTTTTACTATTGTTTATTTGACAGGGGAACAAGTTCTACTACATATCGAACGGTACTTCAGGAACACATAGTAAATATCCCGCACATTCACCCTTGGGAACCGAGCAAACGACCAAAAGAATTGTAACGCCAATGTCTTCCCTTGATGGCTGTCTGAATAATTTGTTTAATCCATTAAACTCCATAAATTTTCTCCACCGCAAAACAGCTCTACCATAGTTTGAGAAGGAAGGAATGTTAGGCACAAACAGATCATGGATGATAATTGATCGTTTATGGAACAATCTATATTGACTGAAGTCGAGAGATAGAGTGATTTAAATGAAAACGTAGAAAAGTGTTAGGAAATTGGTTTTAATATAATGGTTTAATTGGAGAAGGTGACAGAATGATTAACTATTTAGGAACACCAAAAATAGAAACCGACAGATTAATCCTTAGAAGATTGGAACCTACTGATGCTCAAAGTATGTTTGACCATTGGCTTTCAGATGAACGGGTAACTGACAATCTCATCAAAGGAGCACACAAGACAGTTTCGGAAACGTTTGAGTGGGTGGATGGAATTGTGAGGGAGTATAGCAGTAAAGAATTTTGTGACTGGGGCATTGAAATAAAAACGACCGGTGAACTAATTGGAGAAATCGAATTGTACAATTTTGACATTCCCACTGAAAACTGTGAAGTAGGTTATTCGCTTGGATGCAGATGGTGGCATCAGGGCTATGGGACTGAAGCGTTAAGAGTGGTTGTTGAATTTGGTTTTAGGTATATGAATATTCACAAAATATCCGCAGCACATAACATCGATAATGCAGCTTCTGGCAGAATTATGAGTAAAGTTGGGATGACACAGGAAGGAATGATCAGGCATAAGATCCGCAATGCCAAGAATCAATACAAGGACTGTGCAGTTTATGGAATTCTCCAAGAAGATTATCTTAAAAATACTGTTAGTACCCAAACCTATATCCTTAATTTAGAATGATTAAATCCGGCAATCCAATATAAGTGGTTGAGTTACCAATATTTAAAATTACCAAAAAATATTGACTTATCAATTTTTGTTTGCTAAATTACTTTTATAACTAAAATCAATGACGAGAAGAGTAAGATAGGAATCCTGTCCTAAAGAGAGTCGGTGTCTGGTGAAAGCCGATGTTCAGGTCTTGTCCGAATATCATCTCTGAGGTGCAAAGCTGAACATTCGTAAGCTTTGACGGGTTGTCCGCCGTTACAAGGAACACGTATGATTGTACGTTGACTGAGAGCCGTAAGCTTGTTGGAAGCTGCGGAATAAGGGTGGTAACGCGAGCACAAACTCGTCCCTGCATTAGGGACGGGTTTTTTTATGTTTAAAAAACAATAAAGGAGAGATTACTTTGAGAAAACTGGACACCTTATTTATTGGATTGATGTTATTTTCTATGTTTTTTGGAGCCGGAAACCTGATCTTCCCGCCATTCCTTGGAGCGGAATCTGGTACATCTTACTGGCTCGCCATGACAGGATTTATCGTTACCGGCGTGGGATTGCCCTTTGCCGTGCTGTTCGCCGTTTCCCTTGTAAAAGGCGGCGTCCAAACCATCGGAAATCGCGTTCATCCGCTATTCAGTACAGCCTTTATGGTTGTCATTTATTTATCGATTGGACCATTTCTTGCTATTCCGCGAAACGCCAACGTTGCTTATGAGATGGGAGTTAAACCGTTTCTTGGCAAATCAGTGAACTCATCTTTGATTTTATTCTTATTCACTGTTCTATTCTTTGCCCTTGTTTATGTTATCAGCTTAAACCCTTCCAAAATGGAAAAATACATGGGCCGTTGGATTACTCCAGTTTTACTGTTAGCTATGGTTGTCTTGTGCGTAGTCGGGTTTGTTAAACTGGATGCGCCACTCCAGTCACCATCAGCGAAATATGAATCCGGTGCTTTTTCTACAGGCTTCCTTGAAGGGTATAACACAATGGATGCCCTTGCCGCACTGGCATTTGGAATTGTCATTCTTACAGCGATCCAGCAAAGAGGCGTCCGTGATAGAAAACAATTAACGAACTATACGTTGAAAGCCGGGTTGATTGCCGGGGTATTGCTTTCATTGGTATACATCAGTCTCGGATTAATTGGTGGAAAAATGCAGGCCAATGGTTCGTTTGAGAATGGCACCGAAATTCTCTCAACGGCTTCGACCCTTTTATTGGGACAGAGCGGTAAAACCTTGCTCGGCTTAATTTTTACGTTAGCCTGCTTCACCACAGTGGTCGGATTAACATCAGCCTGTGGCCAATATTTTTCGAATCTGATTCCTAAAGCAAGCTACAAAACGGTCGTGTTAGCCGTTACACTTGTAGGCTTCACCCTTTCAAACCTGGGATTGAACCAAATCCTTAAAGTTTCGGTGCCGTTCCTTGTCACTGCTTATCCGTTAACAATCGTATTAATCACACTAACCTTTTTCCATCGCTTCTTTAAGAATGCGAAAAAAGTCTACGGAAGCGCGATCTTATTTACAGCTGTATTTGCCGTAATCAACGGTTTAAATACGTTCGGCCTTGATTTAGGGCCAATTGAAACCTTGAGAAACCTCCTTCCCCTATCCTCTGTTGGATTAGAATGGATCGTGCCTGCACTTGTCGGTACTATTGTAGGCCTGGTGATTAGCAGATTCAGCGCAAAAGCTCCAGCAGAAGTGGTTACGGTGAAGGCATCATAGGTTAAAAATAGGACTTAAAACAACTACAGACCAAAAAACTTTTATAACTAGTCCATCAGCTTTACGTTTGATGAAGTCTCGAAAGCGCACGATTACCTGGAGTCCAGGAAGGCATTAGGCAAAATCGTTTTATCTAACAAGTGGTAACGATTATCCTCAAGTCGTTCAGGTTTCATGTACAGGTATTTTAAAGTCTATTAGCAGAAAAAATAGCTGGAGAACCCTTGTATTCAAGGGTTCCTTTCCTTTTATGGAGATCCATAAAAGGATGAATGAAACACCTTAACAAAATTTACCCGAATGTATCATACTAGACTTGTTCTTCAGTTGCTTCAATGATAAAGACTTTTTAAGGGCGAGCCGGTAATATGATATTGAGTATTATAATCCCATTTTAGATAAAGACCATTATATTTCGTTTAATAGACGGTTTAACCAAGAAAATAGTTTAGAAGAAAAGTAGGAATAGCCTGGAAGGGTTATTCCATTTTAAATAAAGGGAAAAGATACGATCCTGCAAAGGAACCATATGAATAGAGGGAAGAACACCCGTACCATCCTCAGGTACGGGTGTATCTTTTCCTTTTTTTTAATTCAGGTTCTAATTCACCGAAACTCCCTCTTCCTCCGCATACGAAGCATTCGCTTGTCTCTTAAGCCGGGCAGATCCATACAGCACATAGTAGACCAGAGACACTAGGAAAATACCAAGAATCACATAGATCAAAGGGACCGATGCGCCAAACAGCATCATATTGGTGGTCAATACGCTGTATTTAATGATGCTGTACAAACACACCAATCCGAGGATCAGGGCAATGCTTGGCACAACCGGATACTTTACCTTGAATGGACGTGCCAGCTCCGGTTCTTTTTTACGAAGAATGAAGAGGGAAACCATGCTGATGCAGTACATCATCATTGCTCCAAAGACAGAAAGGATGATGAGCGCGTTGGCGAAGCTCGCTGAGCCTGCACATATCACACCGATGGCTCCAGGAATCAAGAGGCCGCCGACCGGAACGCCTTTCTTGTTCGTTTTGGCCAAGAACTTCGGGAAGTAGCCATCCCGTGCCAGGGCGTACGTCTGTCTGGAGAAGCCCATGATGATGCCGTTCAAGCTGGCGATAAGGCCAAACAATCCGATGATGGCCAAAACGGTTGAAAGGCCGTTGTCGTATACGGAGGACAGCGCCTGGGGAAGGGGATAATCGGCAAGCTTACCGTTTCCTCCGCCAAGACCGGCGGTAACAAAAAGCGTAAATAATGTAGCTGTAGCTAAAGTGATGATCGCACCAATAAAACCTTTCGGAATGTCTTTTCTAGGATTCTCTACTTCTTCCGCAGCCATCGCTCCGCCTTCAATCGCAAGGTAAAACCAGACGGCAAACGGGATAGCGGCCAGGACACCTGTCGGTCCATTCAGAAAGGAGTTGTCGTTCAAGATGTTGGAAGCCTCCACATGAGGCAGGCCGGCCACATAAAAGATGGACAAGCCGATCAGTGCCAGAATGGTAGCGGTAAGCTCAATCACGGCAACTTCCTTAACGCCGATCAGATTTAATAGGATGAAGAAAATAAATGCTCCGACCGTGGCGTACACCGGGTTCACAGCTGGAATGAGGAAGTGAATGTACGCGCCTGTTGATACCGCAATGGCTGGAGGCGCGAATATGAATTCAAGCAGACACGCCATTCCTGCCATATAGCCGCCAAACGGTCCCATGGCTCGTCTCGCATACGCGGAAGGACCGCCAGCTTGCGGAATGGAGGTGGAAAGCTCTGCATAGCTGAACATGAAGGTGGTGTAAAAAACAGTGACAATCAGGGTAGCGATTGCAAGCCCGATAATCCCACCCTGTTCAAATCCATAGTTCCATCCGAAGTATTGCCCCGAGATTACCATCCCTACTGAAATTGCCCATAAATGAATCGGCTTTAACTGTTTTTGTAGCGCCATCTCTACTCCTCCTTTAAATGCGTTTACTCAAGTTGATATGGGACATTTGTTGCAGAAAGTCTTCCTTGATTAGTTGATTGAAGTGGAAGATGCGAGATCCTCGAAAATGAATTTCACATTTACTTCGTGCGATGTCTCGCTGCCGAAGCTTTCCTTGTCCTACGGGAAAAGCGGGACAGATGAGACCAGGTAGGCGTTTACGCCGGTAAGGTAGGCGTTTACGCCGGTAAGGTAGGCGTTTACGCCGGTAAGGTAGGCGTTTACGCCGGTAAAGTAGGCGTTTACGCCGGTAAGGCTCAGCACCCGCCCGAGGAAAGCGAGCGACCTGAAACGGAAATCAACCACTTCCAAAGACAACGAAATCGCACTTAAACAATGAGGTGTACACCGCTCGTTTGCTGCTGAAGCATCTTGTCAATCAAGGTTCCGATATGGGCGGCTGCTTCAATCGGAGGCGTTCCCCGTTTATGGATATTGGAAATGACCATGCGATCGGATTCCTTTTTACCTTTGCCCGGCTGGTAGCACATATAGGCACTCATCGATTCGGCACTCATCAGTCCCGGCCGTTCCCCGATCAAAAGGACAAGGGCTTTTGGCTTTAATATCTCGCCGATTTCATCCATGCAGGCGACACGCCCTCCTTTGACAAAAAAGGAGGTTCCAATCTGGAGGTTGTAGGATTCCAGGGAATCGATCAATGCCGGATAAACGTCACTCAGGTTTTCTTCAATGGCCTTTGCACTTAATCCATCCGACACAACGACCTGTACCTCCGGTGCCTGCAGGCAGTTTTTCTGAAGGAAGGCCTTTGCATCGTCGGCCAATAATCTTCCGTGGTCGGGCCGTTTTAAGTAATGTTCCATGGATTCTACTTGTGTGGTAACCGAGAAAAGGTTGAATTCGGACAGGATTTTGTCAGGCACGGTGCCGTAAACCGAATCGACAGCAGCGGCGTGATCGGTACGAAATTGAAGCACATCCTTGGTTAAGGGCCGAGTTCCTGTCCGGCCGACACCGATGCGGGCAGGGGTGAATTGTTTGAGCGTTTCAAGCGGATCTCGTTTTGAATTTGCCAACATGATAAGCCACTCCTTACGTTAAATTCATAAAAATCGTCGGATCGCCAGCCTTGGAGGTAAAGCGGCCATTTTGCGTGATGCCTTGCTCTTCAAGCCACAGCGCAAAGAGGGGAGCAGGGGTCTGGCCGAGCACCTGGCGGACGGTGGCGATGTCGTGATAGCTCAGGGACTGGTAATTCAGCATGCAGTCATCGGCCATCGGTACGCCGATCATAAAATTTACACCCGCCGTTCCGAGCAGCATGCTCAGGTTGTCCATGTCATTTTGGTCGGCATCCATATGATTGGTGTAGCAGACGTCAACACCCATCGGCAGGCCGTGCATTTTGCCCATAAAATGATCTTCGAGACCTGCCCGGAGGACCTGCTTGCTGTTATACAAATATTCCGGTCCGATGAAGCCGACCACAGTGTTTACGATGAACGGCTTATAATGGCGGGCGAGGCCGTAGCACCGGGCTTCAAGTGTCACCTGGTCAATGCCAAAGTGAGCTTCAGATGAGAGTTCCGAGCCCTGGCCGGTTTCAAAATACCAGCGGTTCGGGCCGGCTGCTGTTCCTTTTTCCTTGATCAAAGCGGTCGCTTCATCCAGCATGGAAAGGGAGATGCCAAACGAATCATTGCCCGCTTCGGTACCAGCCAGACTTTGAAAAATCAGGTCGGCAGGCGCGCCTTTTTCGATCGCTCTCATCTGGCTGGTCACATGGGACAGCACACAGTTTTGGGTGGGAATCGACCATTCATTGATCACATTTTTCGTTTCATGCAGAAGGGCATAGATGTTGTCGGTCGTGTCAATGACGGGATTGATTCCAATCACCGCGTCACCGATTCCGTAGCTCAGAGCTTCATATAAAGAAGCTCTCATGCCCTTGATGTTATCGGACGGGTGATTGGGCTGGGCTCTGGAAGCGAGAATTCCTTTTTGGCCAATGGTCGTCTGGCAGGTGGTTTGCACTTCAATTTTGGAAGCAGCCTGAATCAAATCCAGATTGGACATGATTTTGGCGGTAGCGGCAATCATTTCACTGCTCAATCCTTGGCTGAGAGTTAACAGATCATCGCTGACGTGCTGGTCGGACAGGATATATTCCCTCAGCTCGGCGACGGTCCAGTTTTTGATGATTTCATAAACGGCAGCTTCGAGCTGATTTTCGATGAGTGCGGATACGTTGTCTTCATCGGGACTGAGCAGAGGGTAATTCCGAATTTCAGAAAGCGTAAGATCCGCCAGCACCTGCTTGGCGGCCATCCGTTCTTTCATGGAGCCGGCGCTGATTCCTGCTAATTCGTCTCCGGAACGTTCTTCGTTTGCTTTTGCCATGATTTCTTTCAGACTATGAAATGAAAAGGTTTCTCCTAATAAGGTCGTCGTTTTATACATGGTCAGTCTCCTTGAAAGTGGTTTGGATTAGGATGAAAAAGCCAGTGTTTTTACCGAGACGGAAATAGCTTCTCCTGCGACTGGCAATCCTAAATCGATAAAGTCTCCATGTGTAAAATCAATCTGATCCAGACAAATGATATCGAGCGTTTTGCTCTGTTTGGCGAGGGCCTGCCCCAACGCTTTTGCGATATCCTGTTCACATAGGACGACAAGGCACTTTGCTTCCTTAAAACAAGCGGTAAATTCAGCAAGGATAACTTTTGTCAACTGCTGAAGCATTGTATAGCTGCAGTATGGAAAGTGAGATAACGCCAGAGCAACCGGAGGATCGTCCTCACTATAAAGAGTGGAAGCCTGTGTTAATGCTTGTTGAACCCGTTCTTGAAACCGCTCGGGCTCCCACTCCTCTTCCTGCTGTACGGGTACATCCACAATCGGAATGTTTTTTAGCGGAAGCCGGTCGGACTTGATATAGACGGTTGATCCGCTCACTTCCGTATTTTGCATACCGGCACCAATGACGGTTGCCCTTGCGGTTTCAGGTGCCTGAGATACACCCAGAGCTTGAAAATGATAGGCAAGAAGCGGGCTGATATCTCCGTGCACGGTCACTTCCTCTAACGTTTCCGGCTTTTTCCCTTTCGTCATGGCTCCCACACCGCCTGACACGAGCAGGGTATCGGGATGGATCGCGGACCTCGTATGAGGAGACACGAGCAGGGAAGAGGCTTTCCTGCTTCCTTTGACGTAATTGACCGTTTCTTCCGCCATCAGCTGGCAGATGGAAGAGAGTTGTTCGAAGCTCGCCTTTTCTCCTTTCCTCAATGGATTGAAACTGTTTTCTAAAAATTCAGTCAAATAGGAAGAGACGTAGGTCACTTGGCCGTCCTTATCCAGACGAATCAGTCTTCCGCCCACATGAAGGGTGAACGTCTCAATGACATTTCCGTCCTGACACAAAGCAATGTTGGCTGTGCCGCCACCCACATCGATATTTGCGATTATTTCACCGATTTGAGTGGAGCGTTCGATGGCTCCTGATCCTTTGGCGGCCAGCACGCCTTCCAAATCGGCTCCTGCTGTCGCAACCACAAAGTTTCCGGCATGCTCCGCCAGGTAATGAACGATTTTCTCCGCATTTTGCTTGCGGGCACTTTCGCCTGTAATGATAACCGCTCCCGCATGGACTTGTTCCAGGGTGACCCCGGCTTGTTTGTACTCCTTCTGTAGCAACTGCGTTAATTGCTCTACATCAATTTCAACTTCGTTTACCATAGGGGTGGTATAGATGGAACTGGCATACGTCACCCGGCGGTCGATAATTTGACAGCCTGGCAGCGTGAACTGATCGTGTGATTGTGCAATCAACAGCTCACTGATTATCAGTTTGGTTGTGCTTGTTCCAATATCTAATCCTATGCTTGTCATCCATTGCCGGGTCATATCACCAATTTTTCATCTCCTTTTGAATATGTTGACTATCATAGTACAGATTTCCGACATCTTTCACTAACTGTGTCACAAAATCTAACAAACTTTCATGTGAAAAAGGTTACAAAAGTTAAAATAGTGGCAGATTTGACGAGATGTAACCGCTTTCTAGCAGTCTAACATGTTTTAGCAAGGGAACGAAACAGGTAGTAAAGCCTATATCCGTTTGGGATGATACTCCCAGACTTATTGCGTTAAAAGGTATCCTACCATTCATGTTGAAAGTATAGAGTAGAGGTGAGGGAAATGGTCAAAGCAGATAAGTTCGCCTCCTAAAATCGCAAAATTACATTTTAGGAGGCAAATCAAATGGCATTTCATATCATTGATCGGAGAAATTGGGATCGAGCTCCCTATTATGAACATTATTTAAGCCAAAAGTGCAGCTATAGCGTAACGGCGAATATTGTTATTACGAAGTTGATAGAAAGGCTTCAGACCAAAAAACTGAAGTTTTACCCTGCATTTATTTACATGGTCAGTAAGGTAGTGAATGCACATACCGAATTTCGAACGTGCTTCAACAACGGGGTATTGGGCTATTGGGATCACATGCTGCCGAGTTATACGATCTTCCACAACGATACCAAAACCTTCTCCAGCATATGGACAGAGTTTTCGCCGGATTTTTCTGTATTTCATCATAACTTTAATCAAGATATGAAGCGATATGGCGATGTCCAGGGCTTTTTCACGAAAAGCCATGAAGCTCCAAACACCTTTCCGATCTCCATGGTACCGTGGGTCAGTTTCACAGGGTTCAACTTGAATATTAATGAAGACAACAACTATTTATTGCCCATCCTAACAGGCGGAAAGTATTTTAACCAGGACGGTAAAACACTTTTTCCATTAGCCGTACAAATGCATCATGCGGTCTGCGACGGCTATCATGTGAGTTTGTTTATTAATGAGGTTCAGGAGCTGGCTGACCGATGTGAGGAATGGATGTATTGAAACTGGTTTGTGGTACACCGAAAAGGCCCTTGAAGGATAACGGGCCTTTTCGGTGTATATCAGGGAGATTCTATTTGGCCAAGGTATCAAAAAAAGAAAGTAAGGTTTGTTGATCTTTCTTATAAAACGCGATTTTTAATTCATTTATTTCCATATTCATTTTCAACTCTGCAAAATAGCCTTTTTCCTCTAGTAAAAGGTAGATGGAATTCCACAGTGATAAGTAGTAGTCATTTGAAAGTTGTTTTCCTAGTTCATTAATCCATAAAGAAAACTCCCGCCAAGATTCTGTTGTGCTACTTTCCTGAAGGTTAACCGCTATTTTTTGTTCTAAAGAAAGCAAAAGTATCTCTTTTGCGTTTAAAAGTGCAATTTCAAAATACTTATGCAGGTTGGATGAGTCCATACTTTGACTAATCAATCGATAGGGAATAAGGAAAGGCGAAGGTTTAGAAACAAAGGTGCCGCCCCCTTGACGGGAATCCAAATAATTTAATAGTTCCAATATCCGAAGTCCTTCCCGAACCGAAGATCTGCTTACGCCTAATAGCTCGCTAAGTTCTCTTTCTGGTGGCAGTTTTGCTCCTTGTTCGAGATTTTCACTATATATATATTCAATGATTGACCGGGTTACTTCCTCGAACATTCTTGGAACGGTCCGTTTCGTATACTTTTTTTCCAATTCATCCACCCTTTAGCGTTTGTTACTTCTATTTTAACAAAAAGCCTTTTTGCACAGAACATAATTTTAGTATTGACTAAATAGTAGAAATTATTTAAAATTTCATTAAAGCTATATGGTATTTGGTCAGACCATATGAAAAAAATAAAATTAAAACATTGTTGTGAAAATGGTGATTGAATGGGTTTAAAACCGATTAAAAAGAGAAGGTTATTTGAAGAAATAATTGTTGCAATTGAGGAATACATCGAGGAAGAGAACATTTCTTCAGGTGAGCGGCTGCCTTCTGAAAATGAGCTGGCATCCCTTTTTCAAGTGAGCAAAACGGCTGTTCGTGAAGCGATGAGTGTCCTGCAAGCGAATGGGATCATTGAAAAACGGTCCGGAGCAGGTATCTTTTTGACCGATTTGCATGGAGACACCATAGCAGGACGTGTAACGAATAATCTTCTGTCTCAGAAGGATTACAGGGAAATCTTGGAGTTCAGGCGGGGGCTTGAAGTAGAAGCTGCTGCATTAGCGGCTGTCAATGCAACAGAAGAAGATCTAAGTGCCATTCGCGAGGCTCAAAGAAAACTATTGGAAGCACAAACATCAGGACGATTAGGTTTAGAGGAAGATTTTTTGTTTCATTATTCCATCATTCTCGCTTCTCACAATTCCATCTACAAAGAGGTCTTTGACAATGTAGCGGATAAGTTCGAAGAAGGAATTCGGATTAGTAAGCTGCAATCTTCAAAAGTGCCAGGCCGGTTTGTAGAAGTGTATGAAGAACATAATGATATTTTGGAGGGGGTGAAGAGCAGGGATCCAAAGAAAGCAGCAGATGCAATGCGTAACCATCTCATCAAGAATGAAAAGAAAATCTGGTCCAATCGGAAAGTAAAGAAAGAGCCTTTGTAGGCAGCCTTTACTTTTACCTAAATTGGTCTGACCATAATAAAATATGAAATAAGGAGGCTGTATATGGGGAATATAGGATTTCGAATCAGAAAACATTTCGAACGTGTAGACCCTGTCATTGTAAAGGAGTTTCAAGGAATAGCAACTGCCAATATAGGTGATGTGATGGGAAGGCTTTGGGCCATGGATCACACGATCAAACCTATTGGTCAACGTGGTATACATTTAGTTGGAAGCGCATTCACTGTTCGAACCCACCCCTCTGATAACCTTCTTGTACATAAGGCGATGGACCTGGCACAGCCTGGTGATGTCATTGTAATCGATGCTTTTGGAGACATGGGGAATGCCATACTGGGAGAGATTATGTGCCACTATGCGAAAACAAAAGGAATATCAGGGTATGTCGTAGATGGACCCGTACGAGACATTGAGGGAATCGCGAAAATGGGATTCCCGGTATTTTCGAAAGGGGTTAGTCCCCGGGGCCCTTATAAAGAAGGGCCTGGTGAGATCAATATGACTATCAGCTGTGGGAATGTACCTGTTGAGCCTGGTGATCTTATCGTCGGAGATGGAGATGGTGTCATGGTTGTTCCAAAAGAAGAGGCAGCCATTGTTCTGGAGAAGGCAAAAGCTCAGGAACGTCAAGAAGGAGCAATCATTCAATCCATTTATGAGGGAAAATGGGACAGGAGCTGGGTCGATGATTGTTTAAACCAGAAAGGATGTACGATTCTTGATTAATCTTGCTGAGGACCGTGTACAATGTCATGATTTAACAAACCTAATTAGAGAAATCTTTTTGAAAGCAGGTCTCGATGAGGAGCAGGCTATATTGATTTCAAGCCACTTGGTTAAAGCAAATTTAAGAGGTGTAGACTCACATGGTGTCAGCCGGGTAGGAATCTATACAAAACGGCTTGAACAGGGACTGGTCAATAAAGAATTCAAACCAGTACATCTTAAAGAAACCCCTGTCAGTCTGCTGATTGATGCCGGGAACTGTTCGGGTATTCCGGTAGCCCATTATGGGATGAACGCAGCTGTTAAAAAGGCAAAGACAGTAGGTATAGGCGTGGTTGGCATTCAAAACTCCAACCATTGCGGCATGCTGGCCGATTACACACGCATAGCTGTAGACGAGGATTGCATTGCAATTTCAACGACCAATGCACCTTCAACGATGCCGCCATGGGGAGCAAAAGAAAGGTTTTTTGGTACCAATCCGATTTCTTACGGAATTCCTGCGGGCAAAGAAGAAAATATTATTTTTGATATGGCGACAAGTAAAGTGGCAAAAGGCAAAATCATACTCGCTGAAAAAAGAAATCAGCAGATTCCACTTGGATGGGCCTTATCTTCAGATGGGGCACCAACTGTTGACCCAGCAGAAGCATTAAAAGGTGTCGTTTTGCCTGTTGGAGAACATAAGGGATATGGAATTGCTTTCCTTGTAGAATGCCTTTCCTCCTTATTTACTGGTGCTGCATACGGTCCGTATATCGGGGATCTTTACACGAATTTTAATGATAAGCAAAATGTTGGCCAGTTTTTCCTTGTCATGCGTGCTGACTTGTTCCAAGAAATAGAGTTGTTTAAACAAAGAGTAGATCAGATGATCCAGGAGATCCGCCGTTTACCTTTAATGGAAGGGGTGGAGAAGATTTATCTTCCTGGTGAGATTGAGAGAGACAACGAATTAGAAAGACGGGAGAAGGGGATCCCGCTTGGAAGGGAGACTGTCGAGGAATTAGTGACCCTAGCGAAGAGGTACAAGGTACAAGAATCGCTGATAGATCAGCTCGTTTAGGAATAAAAAAATAAAAAATAGAGGAGAATCAATATGCGATTATCAACTTTAGTAATAAACGGGGAAGAGCAAGCGGCGATCGTAACAAACAATGGAGCTATCTTGATAGAAACGATCAATGAACAATTTCAACAACGTTTTGAAACTACGGTTTTTAAAATCATTCAGTCTAATCAGCTCACTCGTCTAACAGATTGGTATGGTGCAAAGGAAGGCGAGGAGTTGGAGCAGGTGTGTGAAGTCATTCCGAAAGACCAATTCGAATATGCTCCTCTCTACAAACACCCAAGAAAAATATGGGGGATCGGCCTAAATTATGTGGAACACGCATCAGATCTTAGTGAAAAAGCCCCAAATACTGAACCGGCCAGCTTCATGAAGCCTGATACGACCATTATTGGTTATAATGATACGATTTTGGTCCCTTTCCAATCGGAACGAACAACAGCAGAGGCAGAGCTTGGAATTGTTATTGGACAGGAATGCAAAGATGTTTCTGAGGAAGATGCTCAGTCCGTCATCGCTGGTTACACGACGATCATTGATATGACAGCGGAAGATATTCTTCAGAGGAATCCCCGTTATCTAACACGTTCAAAGAGTTTCGATACGTTCTTTAGCTTTGGTCCTGAGCTCGTAACACCTGATGAAGTTGAAGATGTCCATGAATTGAACGTATCGACGATTATAAATGGTAACGTACATCGGAAAAACGTGGTGGCCAACATGACGTTCCGCCCTTGGGACCTCGTATCCTTCCATTCAAAAGTGATGACATTGCTGCCAGGGGACATTCTTTCAACAGGAACTCCTGGTGCAGTGGTAATTCGGGATGGAGATATTGTAGAATGCCAGATTGATGGCTTTACACCATTAATAAATAAAGTTGAAGACCTAAAGGTAACGAAAGCAAACCATCAAGCGGAAAAAGCAGTATCGAAAAACTAACACAAAACAAAACGCCATCCAAGAGATGGCGTTTTATTCTTATCTGACTTTTTCCTTTTGTGGAGCAAGCAGAAAATCAAAATCACAGCCTTCATCTGCCTGCATGACATGCTTTTGGTAGATGTGTGCATAACCTCTTTGCGCAATAACAGGTGGGCTCCACTGCTGTTTTCTGTTTGCTAATTCTTCGTCGGAGACTAAAAGTTGAATCCTTCGAGCTTCTACATCCACCTCGATTAGATCGCCTGTTTTAATCAGTCCGATCGGACCGCCAACAGCTGACTCTGGTGCGACATGAAGAATAACCGTTCCGAATGCCGTTCCGCTCATTCTGGCGTCGGAGATTCGTATCATATCCCTTACCCCCTTTTTCAGCAAACTCTGTGGAATGGGGAGCATTCCCGCTTCAGGCATGCCTGGTGCACCAACAGGCCCGGCATTTTGAAGAACCAGGATGTCATCTGCTTGTACATCTAGTGAAGGATCATCGATCAATTTTTCCAACTCCTGGGTGGATGAGAAAACAACAGCTCTGCCGCGATGGTGAAGAAGTTCTTTTGAGGCTGCTTTTGGCTTAATCACTGCACCATTCGGGGCAAGATTTCCTTTTAATACAGCGATTCCCCCTTCTTTATGTAGAGGTTGTTCAAACGGATAGATGATGTCCCGATAGACGTTCGAGACGGTGACTCCTTCCAGATTTTCTTTTAACGTAGTTCCAGTTACGGTTAATTCATACACATTTAAAATCGATTCCAATTCTTTCAAAACAGCAGGTGCTCCACCAGCTTTATAGAAATCCTCCATCTGGTATTTTCCTGCTGGACGCAGGTTTGCAATAAACGGTGTAGTTCTGCTTAATTGGTCAAAACGCTCAAGGGGCAGCTTAATTCCGAGCCTTCCTGCAATGGCGATCAAGTGGATCACTGCATTGGTCGAACCGCCTACCGCCATCAGTGCTCTGATGGCATTATCAAACGTGTTCTCAGTCATAATCTGGGAGGGCTTTATTCCCTTGATCGTTAGCTCTACAATTTTTTTGCCTGTGTCCATTGCATGCTTCAGCCGTCTGTTATGAGTAGCTGGTATAGCGGCCCCTCCAGGCAGCATCATTCCCAGTGCTTCGGCGCAAACGGCCATCGTGCTGGCGCTGCCCATGACCATACAGTGCCCGGCAGTAGGAGCTAATTCTTTATTGATGGCATCCTTTTCTTGTTCTGATATGCTGCCTCCTCGAAATTCTTGCCAAAAGAAACGGCAATCCGAACAGGCGCCCAGTGTTCTGCCTTCATATTCACCATTGTTCATGGGGCCCCCTGTAATCATAATGGAGGGAATATCCGCGCTGGCCGCTCCCATTAACTGAGAGGGGGTGACCTTATCACAGCCCCCTACTAAAACAACGCCGTCGATGGGCTGTGCCCGTATCATTTCTTCCGTATCCATGGCTGCCAGGTTCCGGTAGAGCATTGTTGTTGGGCTTGTATTTATTTCACCTAGCGAAATGGTAGGAAACTCCAGTGGGATTCCTCCGGCCATTAGCACGCCCTTTTTAACAGCTTCAATAAGAGGGCCGATATGAGTATGACACCGGTTAATCTCACTTTTCGTATTGCAAATGCCGATTACGGGTTTTTTGAAATCCTCTTGATCAAAACCTAAATGTCTGTTGAATGCCTGACGAATAAACTCACTAAAGCCTGGATCGCCATAAGAGGTAAGTTTTTTGTTGTTTTCACTTTTCAAACCTTAACACCCCTTTTTAATTAATTAATATGGTATGACCAATTTAATTTCGAATATTGTAACAAAACTAACGATAGCATGTAAGAAAGTGTTTTTCAATCCTTAATTAACGAAGAAATTTAGTAAATAAACATGTTGACAAAATTTTCAGACTTATAATACACTTAATTCATGGTAATTGTTGTCTGGAAAGGGATCTTTTATTCTAAATGGTCAGACCATATGAATATAATAAGTTATTCCGGTTAGGAGGGTGCTTATGCTTGAGCTTTTTGAGATTAAACAGAATTTTGCTTCTCCGTCTCTATCCCTCACTTTATTGAAAACAAAAATAGAAAAGGAAATGGATAGGCTTTTGTCCAACACACACTTGTCTGCAAATGCTTCGGTTGCTATTACTGCAGGCAGCAGGGGAATTACCAACATTGCATTTATTTTTAAGGTGATCGTGAAAGTTCTGCAGGATAGAGGTTTATCTCCTTTTCTGGTACCCGCGATGGGCAGTCATGGCGGAGCAACGGCAGAAGGCCAAATCGAAGTATTGGAACACTTGGGCATTACGGAGCAAACCATCGGTGCACCGATCCGTTCGTCAATGAATGTAGACTACATAGGTGAAACCAATAATGGAACTCCGGTTTATATGGATCAGCATTCATTTTCTGCCGATGGAATTATCGTTGTAAATCGTATTAAAGCCCATACTGCTTTCCGTGGAAAGGTAGAAAGCGGCCTAAGTAAAATGATTGCGATTGGTCTCGGAAAGATTAAAGGGGCGACATTTATTCATCAAGGCGGGGCTTTGAAAATGGCTGAAACAATTGAAAGCGTATCCAAAATGGCTTTGAAGCAATCTCCGATTCTTTTTGGCTTAGGCATTATAGAGAATGGATACGACGAAACAGCTGATCTTGTTGGGGTGACGAAGGAGGAATGGCATCAGAAAGAGACTGAACTCCTGGCTTGGTCAAAAACAATGATGCCCAGTCTTCCCGTTGACGATATTGATCTATTGATTGTGGAAGAAATGGGCAAGTGCTTTAGCGGAACAGGAATGGATCCAAATATTATCGGAAGGTGGCGCATCCAGGGTGTGCAGGAGCCAGAGCGTCCCACGATCAAACGGATTGCCGTCCTGGATCTGGCCGATCAATCATTTGGAAATGCCCAAGGTGTGGGCCTTGCCGACTTTATGACAGACGCATTATTTAAGAAGATAGACAGGAAATCCACGTATACGAATGCATTAACGAGTACCTACCTCCAAAGAGCCATGCTCCCTTTCATCTACGCCACAGAAGAAGAAGCCATCAGGACTGCTGTTCAAAGCTTGGGACCACAGGTAGACAATCATAAACTGAGGATCGTCCAGATCCCCAATACACTCCATTTAGGCAGAGTCATTGTATCAAAGAGCATTATCGAAGAACTCAAACAAACGAACAAATCATTCGATATCATCCGTCAGTTCAGAATGGAATTTAATGAGGTTGGCCATCTTCAATTCAAAATCACCCGTCATAAAGTAAAGGAGGTTTTGTAGTGGAAAAGATTGCTGCACAACGAAAGAAGTCCATTTTAGTCATTGATCCCGCTGATAATGTGGCGATTGCTTTGAAAGATTTGAAAAAAGGAGAACAGTGCTTCGTGGATGGAAGTGATCCGCCTGAATGGATTCCCCTTTTGGATGATATTCCATTCGGGCATAAACTAGCCATTCGAACGATGGAGAAAAATGAAAGCGTTTTAAAATACGGAGAAGAAATTGGAAGAATGAAAACGTCCGTAAATAAAGGCGGATGGATTCATACTCACAATTTGTACTGTGAAAGGGGAGGTGGAAAATGAACGATACATTTAAGGGATTTCTTCGCAATGATGGGAAAGTTGGTGTCCGGAATCATATTGCCATTATTCCATCTGTATTTTGTTCAGCAAAGGTAGCTGAACGAATAGCCTATCAAGTGCCTGGCTGTGTTTATTTCAGACATCCTGTCGGCTGCAGCCAAGTGGGTGAAGATTTGGAAATAACAGCAAAAACCCTGATCTCGATCGGGAAGAATCCAAACTTTGCCGGAGTCGTCGTCGTAGGGCTGGGGTGCGAGCGGTTTTCACCTTATGAATTAGCCGAAGGTATCGCTCCTGCCAATAAAATGCTGGAGACGGTTGTTATCCAGAAAGAAGGCGATTCATTGGCCGCCATTCAAAAAGGAAGCAGGATTGCAAGAGAGATGCAACAGATTGCCTCAAGACAGGTAAGAGAAGAAGTTCCTGTAAGTGAATTGACGATCGGATTAAATTGCGGAGGATCGGATATGACATCTGGACTCATTGCCAACCCGGCTCTCGGGCATGCATCCGATCGTTTGGTGAAAAACGGTGGTACTTCCTTGTTGAGTGAAATCACAGAATTGCTGGGAACAGAAGAGATACTGGCAAGAAGAGCTGTGAATGCTGAAGTTTCAAATGACATTCTCGAAACCGTGCGACGTACGGAAGAAAAGTTATTTAGACAAACACAACAATCAAGCAACATAGAACGGACACATCTCATTTCAAAAGGAAACTACGATGGCGGTTTATCCAGTGTGGTTGAAAAATCATTGGGCAGCATGAAGAAATCCGGTAAAGCCAGTTTCAGTGGTGTGGTCTCTTATGGAGAACAACCAAAATCAAAGGGGTTATACTTGCTTGATTCACCTGGCCATGATGGAGAAGTTTCAACAGGACAAGTTGCAGCTGGTGCCCAAATGATTCTTTTTCCTACAGGAAGAGGTACACCAACAGGGTTTCCAGGAGTTCCGGTCATTAAAATCACTGGTAATCCAAACACGTATCAACGTATGCAGGAAAATATTGATATCAATGCTGGTGAAGTCCTATTAGGTAATCAAACGTTAGAAGAAATGGGAGAGGGGATTTATCAAGAGATTATAGAAGTCGCATCCGGAAAACAGGTAAAAGCAGAAATATTGGGTCATGATGAACAGTTTTGCGTTACGCGTCTTCCGTGAAGACGTCTTAAATTAAAAAAACTGAGGGGTGTCATTGAAATGAAAAAGTTACTGTCAATGGTATTGATCATGGTTTTACTGCTTGCAGGTTGTGCCGGCAACAAAGCTTCTTCAGGATCAAGTAAAGGGGGTTCCGGAAATGCCAAGGGGTATCCTAAAAAGGCAATTAACGTTATTGTTGCCTATGAAGCGGGAGGAGGGACGGATTCTGGTGCCAGAATCATGCTGCCCTATGTCGAAAAAGAACTGGGTGTTCCTCTAAACGTGGTGAACAAGCCTGGAGGTGGAGGATGGATCGGCTGGTCTCAACTGGCCAATGCCAAGCCGGATGGCTATACGATCGGCTACATTAATACGCCAAACTTTATGACAGGTTACCTTGACCCGAAGTTTAAACGAAAAGAAAATCTTGAAAGCTTTACACCCATTGCCAATCATGTAACCGATCCAGGTGCCATCGCTATTCGTGCCGATGAGAAAAGATTTACCAATATAAAGGAATTGGTGGATTATGCCAAAAAGAAAAGATTAACAGCAACTTCTACAGGAGTAGGCAGTGATGATCATTATGCCTCTTTAAAAATGAACGACCAGTTAGGTACCAAGTTTGAGCCAGTACAAAATAAGGGTTCAGCAGAGAGCGTAACTTCCGTCCTTGGCGGACATGTGGACGTCCTGTTCGCTAACGTAGGAGAACTTATGAGTCTTCATAAAGAAGGAAAGATCAAGATCATTGGTGTGATGAATAAAGAAAGATCTACTTTTCTCCCAAAGGTCCCGACATTGGAGGAAAGCGGATATAAAGTGTATTCTTGGTCGGCACGCGGACTGGCGGCTCCAAAAGGTATAGATCCGGAACAGCTGAAAGTTCTTCAAGAGGCATTTGAAAAGGGGATAAAAAATAAAGAACAAGTAGAGAAGATGGGTAAATTAGGGCTCCAGGTTCAATATCTGGGTGGCCAAGACTATAAACATCTGCTGCAGAGTGATGAAGACGAGGTTAAAAAACTTGGCAAGCTGCTGGGCTGGTAAGACTGGGCAGCATCTAAAACGAATGGAGGCAAAGATGTGGGTTCGATCGTCATTTACTTTGATCGTGTTTTTCCAGCGTTTGAAAAAATCATCTACGAACACCTGCCATCTGGATTCAAACTATTATTCTGGCATGACCTTGATGAAAATGAGAGAGAACAGTACCTGCCACAAGCTGACTACTTGATCGTAGCCACAGAAAAGATCGGAGAAGAAATTTTATCCCTCGCGAAGAATGCAAAGCTGATACAAAAAACAGGAATTGGTGTAGACAACATTGATCTTGAAGCAGCAAAGAAGTACGCCATACCTGTTGCCAATACTCCCGGTGCAAATTCTTCCGGAGTGGCAGAGCTTACCATCCTGCTGATTTTAGCTCTTTATCGTAAGCTGCCACTTCTGAACAGCGAAACCAAAAAAGGGAATTGGTTAATGTGGGAGTTGCGTCCTTACTCGTATGAGATGGAAGGAAAGACCCACGGGTTCATCGGGTTTGGGAATATTGGCAGGGAAACAGCGAAGCGATCGAAGGTATTTGGAACGAACATTGTCTACTTTGACCAATACCGCTTAAATCCAGAGATAGAAGAGGAACTTCAAGCAGAGTATTGGCCATTAGAAAGGGTTCTCAGGGGTTCGGATATTATTAGCCTTCATCTTCCACTGCTTACGGAAACGAAGGGGTTAATCGGAAAAAAACAACTTTCCATGATGAAAGAGAACGCTGTTCTTATTAATGTGTCAAGAGGCGGAATCGTTGATGAAGGGGAATTATATCAGGCTCTTCATGCAAATACGATAGCCGGGGCAGGAATTGATGTATGGGAAAAAGAGCCGGCTGGGATGGACAATCCTCTTTTCACCTTGGAAAATGTTATTGCTACCCCGCATATTGGGGCAGGGACAAGAGATACGCTGAATCGGGTTCTGGCTACTGCCTTCCAAAACACTGCTAGAGTCGAACAGGGATACCAGGCAAATCACCTCGTACTGGACCCTGCAAAACTAGTTAAGTAAACCATATTAGGTAGAGGAGAGAGAGTATGAGATTAAATTTAGAAGGAAAGACAGCTCTTGTCGTAGCTTCAAGTCAGGGACTGGGAAAAGCTATTGCTCAAAAGCTCGTTGAAGAGGGTGCGAACGTGATGTTAACGAGCCGCAATCGAGAAAAACTGCAAGAGGTTCAACAAGAGCTTCAGAAACTAGGAAATGGGAAAGTCTCGTACTTTCCCTGTGATATAACAAAAGAAGAGAACGTAAAAGAGTTAGTTGCTGCTACTAGAAAAACGTTTGGAGATATCCAAATACTGGTCAATAACGCAGGAGGCCCGCCGGGTGGAACGTTTGAAAAATTTGAAGATAGAGATTGGTATCATGCCTTTGAATTAAATCTCTTAAGTTATATCCGGCTGATTCGGGAAGTGCTGCCAGATTTAAAGAAGGAAGGCGGCAAAATTATAAATATTGCATCCTCTTCTATTAAACAACCCATACCAGGGTTAATCCTCTCCAATACATTTCGGTTGGGCGTGCTGGGGCTATCAAAAAGTCTGGCAGAGGAGCTTGCACCGTACAACATTCTGGTGAATACAGTTGCACCTGGAAGGATTGCAACAGACCGTGTTGCTTTTCTTGATCAGCTTAAGGCGGATAATCAAGGGACTTCACGTGAGCAAGTTGAGGAAGCCTCCAAAAAAACAATCCCCCTCGGCCGGTATGGCAAACCTGAAGAGTTTGCTAATTTTGCCACTTTTCTCGTTTCCGAGGCCAATACGTACGTTACGGGAAGTTCTTTCCTGATTGATGGCGGGATGGTTAAATCCATTTAGGAGCTGCAAGGTTTCCTTCATTATTTTAAGTCAAAGGATGTTTAAAATCTTAAAAATGGCAGGTGGATCTCATGAAAAATCTAAACGTATGGGTAGGTATTTTTCTTCTTCTGTTTGCAGGGTTGATTTTCTATTTTGCTCTTTCGTATGACTATTACAGCAATATAGGACCTGGTCCAGGACTATTTCCGATTTGGTTGAGCGGCCTGCTGCTTATTCTTTCCATTATGTATATTGTAAGCGCTTTTAAAAAGGACGAGATTCGTTTTTCTGAAGTATTTCCAAAAGGAGCACAACGGAATAAAATCCTTAGAATTTTAGGGTCCATCCTTTTGTTCATCCTGATTTCTCCTTACGCAGGATTTACACTTTCAGGAACAGTTGTTTTGTGTATTTTGTTCATAGGAGAAATGAAGTGGTACACAGCAGTCGGTACATCCGTAGTAACTACAGTCGTTGTATTTCTCATCTTTAATACATTCTTAGGTGTTCCATTACCTATGAATGCATTTGGATGGTAAGGAGGCAGACGAATGGATTCTATCAGTTTTTTGTTATCAGGATTTGAAACCGCCCTTACTCTGCATAATTTATTGTACTGTTTGATTGGGGTTACCATTGGAATGCTGGTAGGTGTATTGCCTGGGTTAGGACCAAGTGCAGGAACGGCCGTCCTCATTCCCCTTACGTATGCGATGGAGCCAATTTCAGCTATTGTAATGCTCTCTGGAATCTATTATGGAGCGATGTATGGTGGGACGATCACATCTGTTCTCATTAATACACCTGGTGAAGCATCTTCCGTTATTACATGTCTAGATGGACATCCCATGGCAAAGCAGGGAAGAGCAGGGACGGCTTTGGGGATTTCAGCTATCGGATCTTTTATTGGAGGAACATTTGCCATAGTAGGTTTGGTCCTTGTCGGACCGCCGCTGGCAAACATGGCACTGAAGTTCGGTCCTCCAGAATTCTTTGCTCTAATGTTGCTGGGAATGACCATGGTGATCGGCTTGATTGGTAAATCCGTCTTAAAAGGGTCAATTGCAGCAGTAATCGGCCTCATTTTAGCTCTTGTAGGTCAGGAGCCTGTAACAGGGATCCCTCGATTCTCCTTTGGACAGCCTTATTTAATGGAAGGGTTTGATTTTGTTGTCATTGCCATGGGACTTTTTGGATTATCGGAGATCTTAAGTAGTGCGGAGCAGACCTTGAAGGCTGAAAAGCCACCAAAAGTTAAAGGGCTCCTTCCTTCACGAGGCGAGTGGAACCCTTCCTTGAAATCAATCGGAAGAGGAACAGTACTCGGCTTCTTGATCGGCCTGATACCGGGAACAAATTCAGTCATACCGCCTATCCTTTCTTACTCTATGGAAAAGAGGGTTGCTAAAGACCCTTCCCGTTTTGGGAAAGGAGCGATTGAAGGCGTAGCAGGTCCTGAAACAGCAAACAACTCCTTTTGTGGAGGGGCATTGATTCCATTATTCACATTAGGAATTCCTAGTTCTCCTACGATAGCCATCCTTCTTGGCGCATTTATCATGCATGGGCTCACTCCAGGTCCCACATTATTTAAAGATAACCCTGATTTTGTCTGGGGGGTAATCGCAAGTATGTTTATAGGGAACTTACTATTGCTGATTATGAATTTGCCGCTGGCCGGCGTATGGGCAAAAATTACATTGGTTCCGTTTAAACTTCTGTTTCCCATCATTCTTATGGTGTTAATAGCTGGTACCTATACAATCAACAACAGTCTTTGGGATGTGGGGACCATGCTAGTGTTTGGATTAATCGGCTATGTTTTTAAAAAGGTGGATATTCCTATTGCTCCAATCGTGCTGACTTTTGTATTAGGGTCAATGATGGAGAATGCTTTGATGCAATCGTTAACCATTTTTCAAGGAGATTTTATGGCTCTTTTCACACGTCCTCTTTCAGGTACCCTTTTGGTGATTTCAATTGTGATTATCTTTGTCAGCGTTTTTGCAGGTTTCCGTAATAAGAAGGAACTCTTTGCAGGTGATATTGATATGTAATGGAAGCAGCTAAAAAACTAAACAGGTTGATGTAAGATCAAAAAAAGGCCCGTGGAAGATAACGGGCCTTTTGCTGTATCTGTGAAAGGATTTAAACGGTCGTTTAAACTATTTCCCTGCCACTTTTGAAAAAGTGTAGTATAAATCAGTAAAAGTAGGAAGAACAAAGCTAGAATGACATCTGTTGTTTTTCCTAATGCTGAAAAATCAAATATAATATGAGCGAAGCAAAATAGACCCGTAATGATGATCAGGTGCTTTCGTAATACTTTCATTTAAGCAACTCCTGTGGTCTCTTCTATGCTTCTCCAATTCCCAATGCTCGTAATAAGGAGAACGCAAAAACCAACACACCAATAATCAATAAAATACCGAGTGTAATACTCTCCCACCGGTTTTGATAAAATGGCGAAAATAATTCCAGCAAAGATAGGGTGGTAAACATAATTATTCCAGCAAACATACTTGCGTTCGGTCCCCTCATAAAGAAAAAACAACAATACTAATGATCACCATGATAATCGAAAGCCATCTATATTTATTAAAGCAGTTTCACTCTCCCCTAACCTAAAGTCACAATCAGATTGCAACAAAATATTCCAACAAGCTGTGTAGTTTATATACAAATTTTTTTATTTAACAAATTTCTCGTGTATCCATCTTACTATTGCCCCAATGGAACACCCAATTGCAGCAGAGCTTATAAATTTCATTTCCGAAATAGGTGGATAGTCTGCTTTGATATTTAAACACTCCTCGGATCAATGTGTATTTCTTGTGATTTCTTTTTCCTCTGCGTGTTCTAAAATAATAGAAATTGTTCACTTGTGTAAATTTATGTTAAATAATGATAGGATAAATGTTGAAAAATCTAGTTATTCTTAAGGGTGGATGAATTGTGCTCGATGTAATGAAGATAAAAAATGAAATTAGTAAAGTGATTATAGGAAAAGATAACATCGTAGAATTGCTGCTGATTTCTATTATGAATAAAGGACATATTCTATTAGAAGATGTGCCGGGTACGGGTAAAACCATGCTGGCAAAAAGTATGGCCAGAGTCATTGGAGGCCATTTTAAACGGATCCAGTTTACTCCTGACCTTCTTCCCAGCGATGTCATTGGAATCCAATTTTTTGACCCAAAGGAAAGAACCTTTCAATTGAGACTTGGTCCGGTTGTAACCAATGTGCTGCTTGCGGATGAAATCAACCGGGCCAATCCGAGGACTCAATCCAGTTTGCTGGAGGTAATGGAGGAGAAACAGGTTACGATTGATGGGGAAACGGTCAAATTACCCTCTCCTTTTATTGTGATTGCTACCCAAAATCCTATAGAGTCCTCAGGAACCTTTGCACTTCCGGAAGCTCAGTTGGATCGCTTCTTTATGCAAATTCAAGTGGGATATCCCACCCGGCAGGAAGAAAAGCGAATCATGAATGTACATAGAGGAAATGAGCCATTACATACCATTGAGACTCTGCTGACGCTGGAGGAGATTAAACGCTGCCAGGAGGAAGTTCAAAACGTCCTGGTTTCGGAAAGTATTGAGGACTACATTTTAGATATCGTTCAACACTCGCGTGAATCTCAATATGTTGAGGTAGGAATTAGTCCAAGGGGGACGTTGGCATTGATGAGAGCCTGTCAGGGCAAAGCTTACCTGCAAGGGAGAGAGTATGTGATTCCGGAGGATGTTAAAAATATAGCTCCCCATGTAATTCCTCACCGCCTCGTCTTATCGGTTGAGGGAGCTATGAGAAAGACAAAGAGACAAATCGTCACCGATATCCTCAATGAAGTTCATGTTCCTGTTGAAAGCGGATCACCTCAATGAGGTGGAGAATAAGAATTGTAAGCTCTAAGCTGTTAGAAGGCATTCCTATTGTTGTTACAATTTTTGTTTTATTGAGCTTTTATACAGATTCCGTCCTGATATTTTTTGCAGGAATGGTTTTAATTTCTCTTTATTTTTTTGCAAAGTATTATACAAAGCACGTTCCAACTGCACTGGTATTAGAGAATAACAAACACACAATCCGGCTTTTTCCTGATGAACAAGACAGCTTTTCTTTTTTACTGCGAAATACAGGGACCATCCCTATCCATCATGCAAAGCTGGATTACTTTTTCAATGATGTGATCAGGCTATGGGACGAAAATCACAATACTCCTCAAATCCATTTGCTGCCCAATCAAGCGGCAGAAATCACGGTTCCGTTCACCTCAATGAAACGCGGGGTTTCCCGAATAAAAGATATCACCGTTCAAATCAAAGATCTCGTAGGTTTAAATACGATCCATCTTACGTTTGATACTATTTATCATACAGAAGTCGTCGTTTATCCAAACCCCACAAAAATAGCAGGGATCGAACACATCGAAAAGATGACCTTGGGTGAATATCCTTTATCTTCATCGCTTTTCGAAGATACAAGTCAACCGTTTGGATCAAGAGATTACGTCTCGGGAGATTCCTTCAATCGAATTCATTGGAAGCTCTCCTCCAAGATGGATGTATTGCAAACGAAAGTCTTTGAAAAAACAACAATGGTAAGCTGGTCCTTTATTTTAAATTTAGGGGACATCAAGACAACGCTGAGCAAACAAAGCATTGAACAGAACATCAGCTATTTAGCCTATTTGTGCCAGTATGCCACTTCAAAAAATATCCCGTATGAGATGTTCATTAACGTACAAATTCCAGGTAAGCATTCCGCCTTTCACCTGGATGTCAGTAAGGGGAAAGAGCATTTAGGGCGGACGATGGAAATCCTTGCAAGACTAGATCATTCATCGATAAAAGTACCAAACAAGCGATTCCTTTCGTCGATCGACGCGCGCTTGGCCCCTTCCACCACCTTATTTTATTTTGGTGAGAAAGACCAGCTCTCAGAACGGCATTTCGTCAACTGGAGAAAGAACGGAAGGAGGATTTATGTAGCCGAAAAGCAAGATATAGAAGATGGCGCATATTTAAGGTCATGGAGGAGAGCGAATGAAAACGACATGGTCGCTGGCAGGTAGGTTTTATTTTTATTATTTATATGATGCTTTTTTAGTGTTCACCTTGTTATCGCTATTTTATCTGCATCATGATGAGTTTGCGCCGCTTTTAACGTTTCTTGGCATATATGCTGCCAGCGCGGTACCTTTATTGATGGTCCTGACCAAAGCAAAGAAAAAACTAACTTATGGACACATTATCCTGACTTCGCTGTTTGGCATCGCTTTGTCGCATTTTTTAGGCATACATGTGCTGCTTTCCATCTTGCTGGGTTCCGTGATCAATTGGCGGGTGTATGAGAATTATGGGAAGAGATCAAAGGAAGAAGCGGAGGCCATTCTTTTTATTACCATGTTTCTCTGTTTTTCCTTGTATGTATTAAATCCGATGTTCGCTAAAAAAGAATGGTTGATCGGAATTATTCTTTTTCAGTTGTTTTACTTTCTTTTATTAAAAGTCCCTTTAGCTGCAGCAAAGTCCCTAAAAGCTAAAAAGGTGATCGTATTCTTGATGATAGGACTGGCTGGTTTGCTTCTTTTCAACTATATCAAGTTTACTTTTCTTTATCTTTTAAGCCTTGGTGCAAAGCTTCTTGCTTTTCTTGTGGGGCCGGTCTTCTATTATATTTTTAGAAAGCTATCAGCAGATGATCAATTAATGAACGATTTCGATGCTGTCTGGAAAAAAGCAAATCCAAATCAACCCTCTGAACTTCAAGTGATGATTCAACAAAACGGCAATCATGAATGGATTCTTATTGCCTTAATCGTATTCGTCATTGCAGCTGTTTGCCTCTATTTATTCCGAAGAAAAATAAGGAGGCCAGGGGGGAATGGAGAGGATAACTCTGTTTTCCGCAGCATCCTAAGCCCTCAACCTGTCTATAATCATTCTTATTTGCGAAATTCTCGTCCGTCTGACCCGGCACGCAAGTTGCTTTACCAACTGGATCAAACCCTTTTTAAATATGGGTTGGGAAGGAAGCGGGAGGAAACGGTTGAAGACTGGTTTGGTCGAATGGATTATAAGTCGGAAATGAAAAGAGAGATTGCGGATTTATACAGAAAGGTACGATATGGTGAGCATCCACTTACAAAACAGGAACTGGACGTATATAAAAGAAATATCTCAGAGTTGAAAAAAGAAATAAAAAGAGCTTCAAAAGAGAAGTAATGCTAAAAGCAATGCAATTTCTGATGGGAAATGGCACTGCTTTTAAACGATTGTTTAAACTTTCTTCTGACCAGAATTATTCCTCTTCATCCCCTTTGGAAATAACATTACCTTTTGCATCATAAACGGTCACCTTCACCGGCAGCTTTACTTCATCTTTTTGAAAAGTCGCATACCACACCCACAGGTTATCCCGGGCGAAAAAGCGGTTTGGCTGTACATGGCCTTCACTGTTAATGACAATGGTCTTAGCCTCGTCCTCGGCAAACCCGTATATGATGGATAAATTCTTTTGGACCTTATTTTTTACCTGCCAGATAATCGGGCCTCTGTCGCCACGCTCCTCGTTAAATTCCTGGAAATTCAGCATCGGGTAAATGAACTTTTTAAATTCGGTAAACGCATTATTGGTCAACGCGGGAGTAATCCCTGTACTGCTCTCAGCAAAAACCAGATGTGAATCAGCATCAAACAAACGAATGCCTTTGCAGTCACCATCCTGGTCCGCCACTCTTTGGCAGACCTGCTCTTCGAGGGATGTGTCAGGAATGCCAGGAGGAGCGGGGCTGGCCGGACTGGAAGGCCGTGAAACAAAAAAGTAAATCACCACAATGACCCCTATACAGAGTACACCTAATACCCATTTTTTACTCATCTTCAAAAGCCCCCGTTTCAACTTCATTTTAAAGATATTCCTTTTCTGTGAGGTTTTTCCTTTTTGTTAACATCATATGTTGCCTTCGAAATTGAGGAAATAGATCTTAGACAATATATGGATTAGACGAACCAGAGAAGCGATTTTATAATAGAGGGAGAAAACGTTTACAGAGGAAAAATTCTTAAAAACAGGCGAGGGGAGGTGTACACGATCGCAGAGTATGTATCTAAGGCAAATCGTGAAGACAAAGGAATGATTTTTACCTTTTTGAAAAGAAACCAACAATTTGTCTATTCGTATTCTCATGGGCCTTTGCTGGACCAAATCCATGGGGGCCAGGAGATTACCGGAAAAACCGTTTTTGACATGTATAAGGATGCTCCTGATCTGGCACATGTTATCCATGAATATTATGAAATGGCGTGGAATGGAGAGTATGTGGAATACGAAATTCATTATCGGGACAAAGAGTACCTCACCAGTCTCCGGCCTGTGGCCCATCAAGGAACAGTATCACAAGTGGTGGGGATATGTACGGACATCACACTGCAAAAAGAGCAGGAAAGAAAGTTGGCCCATGCGATGGCGCGATCCGACTTTCTATCAAAAATGAGCCATGAGCTCCGGACGCCGCTGAATGGCATACTGGGATTTGCCCAGCTTTTGGAATTGGAAGAGGACTTAACGGACACCCAGTATGATTTTGTACAGGAAATACTAAATGGGGGAAGGCACCTGCTGGAGTTGGTTAATGAGGTACTGGATCTGTCACGCATCGAAACTGGCAACTTGAAGATAGCCATTACTGAAGTTGAGCTTCTAACGGTTCTCCAGGAATGCGTTAAGATTGTTAAACCGATGGCTAAGAAGAAGAATATTACGATCGATGTACAGCGTGATCATTCCAATGCGACGATGCGGGTGCTGGCGGATCCTGTACGCCTGAAGCAGATCTTCCTTAACCTGTTGAATAATGCGATCAAATATAACCGGGAATTTGGAAAGGTGTATCTCTACTGTCACCAGGAAGGCGATCATCAGGTGATCCAGGTGGAGGATACAGGAGTCGGTTTCTCAGCCTCCGAGTATAATAAAGTGTTTGTTCCTTTTTATCGAATTGAAGGTTCAAAGGAGGAGGGGACGGGGATTGGACTCTCGCTGGTCAAACAGCTTGTCAATCTGATGGATGGAAAGATTTCTGTGACGAGCACCAAAGGAAAAGGAAGCAATTTCAAGGTCACTCTACCTGTCCCTCCTAACCTAAAGACAGGAGTCAGGTGGGGAGAAAACGTGGAACCCGACGGCACGGATATGGAGAAAACTGACGTTTACCGGTTGCTCTATATTGAAGACAATGAATCTAATATTCATCTTGTCCAAAAAATTCTTAACCCACAGCCTGCGTATAATCTTCTTGTTGCCCGGACGGCGAAAGAAGGGCTGTCCCTGCTGGCACAGGAAAAAGTAGACCTGATTTTACTGGATATTAACCTTCCGGACATGGATGGCTATGAAATGATCGACATCATCAGAGCCTCAGACGCGGCCAAGGATGCAGCGGTCATTGCTGTTAGCTCCATGGCAGCTTCCGGAAACATACAGCAGGCTCTTGACAGGGGATTCGATCATTATGTCACGAAGCCGATCAATGTAAAGGGATTTCTGAATGTAATCAATGATGTGCTGAACAATACCATTCACCAAAATATACCGGATGCGAGAATTTACAGCACAGGCCCGCATGGTGAGCAAGCCGTATCGGCAAAAACGCTGCAGCTCTCCCTGGAAGACCTGAAGAAAATCAATGAGAAAAAGTATCGGGCTGCCATTTCCATGCATTATGCCGGGAATGATTGGGCAAGAACTCAGGTGGAAGGATTAACCGTAACATTTGAACGAATGGGAATTGAGGTCATTGCCGTTACCAATGCAGAATTTAACTGGGAAAAGCAAGTGGCTGATATTGATGAAATCGTTGCCAAAAAACCGGATATCCTTGTAAGTATTCCTGTCGATTCGATCAAGACGGCAAAAGCTTACCAAAAGGCGGCACAGTCCGGCATCAAGCTGATTTTTATGGAAAACACACCGGAAGGACTGAAGCATGGCGAGGATTATGTCAGCATCGTCTCCGCCGACCACTATGGAAACGGTGAGGAATCCGCCCATATCATGGGTGAGCAGCTGAAAGGCAGGGGCTCAATTGGAGTCATTTACTATGAAGGCGATTTCTTTTCCACTCGGCAGCGGACCACAGCCTTTGAAAAAACAATCAAGGAACACTATCCCGGCATCCGGATTGTCGAACGGGTGGGAATCAAAGGTCCGGACGGCGGAGAAGAAGCCACTGCCGGTCTGTTGGACAGGCATCCCGATCTGAATGGCTTGTTTGTCGTATGGGACATACCAGCTGAAGGGGCGATGACCGCGGCCCGCAAGGCAGGAAGAGACGATTTGGTCATCACAACGACAGATCTTGGTATCCATGTTGCTCTGGACATGGCTCGTGACGGACTGATTAAAGGATTGGGCGCCCAACTTCCGTATCAACAGGGAGTGGCCGAAGCCATTTTGGCAGGTTACGCCCTTCTTGGCCGACAGGCACCGCCTTATGTCGCGGTGCCGGCATTAAAGGTGACCCAAAGGAACATGCTTGAGGCCTGGAAGCTCGTGTATAACATGGAGGTACCGGAAAGGATCCAAAATGCACTGCAGGAAAAAGGGAGATGATGAGATGAAAGTGCTGATTGCTGAGGATGATGCTTCTTCAAGAAAACTGCTTAAACTGTTTATCGACAGTCTGCCTGATTACCATATTGCAGGAGAAGCAAAAAACGGGGAGGAATTAATTCAATATGCCGCCAGTGAAAAGCCGGATATTGCATTAGTGGACATCGGCATGCCCTTGTTAAATGGAATGGAGGCTGTCAAGGCGTGCAAGGAATTCCAGCCGTCCATGCAGGTGATTTTTATTACGGGACACGACGATTATGCTCTTGAGGCATTCGAAGTGAAGGCGGTGGACTATATTATGAAACCGATCGAACGGAACCGCCTGTACGGAGCTTTGGATAGGGCAGCACAGGTGATTTATTCACAGGGTGAGAGAGTGCAGCCCGCTAAAAAGGACCTGAAGATCAAGCAGCAGAGAAACATCATTTTTATCCCATTGGACGACATTTTGTTTATTGAACGGATGGACCGCAAGTCTGTCATTCATACGAAAAACAAATCCTATGAGACGAACGAACCGCTGGCCAGTTTGGAAGTGGCTCTGGATTCGAGGTTCCAGGCATCACACCGGTCATATATCATCAACGCGGAGCATCTCGTGCGGATTGAAGCAGCCGGACAAATGTACAAAGCCTATTTTAAGGACTACGGTGAAACCGCAAAGATTTCCAAGCATAAAGTCGACGAACTGCAGCGGTACAAGGCGTTATAAGATCACTTAAAATAGGTTGAACACGGAAATACAATCGGAAATCGAGAACTTACTGGCCCAAATTTGAGATTTCCTGTCCAAAACAACGATTCCATTGTCCAACCGTTCATAATAGAAAACTCAGTCAACAAGGCTGAGTTTTTTTATTTTTTAAAATTTGTGGTTTTTTTGTTCCGCGGGATTAATTAGACGTTCGAATATTAAAACACCTGGTCCGAATGGAAGAAAAAGCGGTCTGAAAGCGGTTAGACAACCGAAATGTATGCGATTACAATGCCGTTATAGATAGTCTGACGAAACACAAAAACAGAAGAGAGAGTCTAGATATGGCAGGGATAAGAGATGTAGCTGAGCAGGCAAATGTATCGATTGCTACGGTGTCCAGGGTGCTGAGCAAACCGGAAACAGTAGCAGAAGAGACGATGAAAAAGGTCATGAAAGTGATTGAGCTATTAAACTACCAGCCCAATGCAGCAGCCCGCCAGTTGAGGCTGTCGGAAACGACCACGATATTGGTTGTAGTCCCGGATATAACGAATACCTTTTTTTCAAAGGTGTTGAGAGGCATAGAATCGGTCGCCATCGAGAATGGATACCAGGTTCTTCTTGGCGACTCGGCCAACAATGCGGAGCGGGGTAAAGGATACCTGAATATCCTCCGCCAAAAAAAAGCTGCCGGGATGATCCTGCTGACGGCTGGGATTGAGGCGAAGATCGTTGAGAAAATTGCCCTGGAGTATCCTGTGGTTCTAGCCTGCGAGTACTTAGAAGGTGTCAACGTACCCACCGTATCCATCGATAATGTAAGCAGTGCACGCAAAGCGACTGAGTACCTGATCCATCTGGGTCATAAGAAAATCGGGCTCATTTCAGGCCCGATGAACAGTGTGCTTGGGCGCGACCGGCTAAAGGGCTTCTACCAGGCAATGGCCCAGTACAACGTAAAGGTTGAACCTGAACTGGTTCAGGAAGGGGATTTTTCCTACGAAACCGGCTTTAACATGATGCTGAAGCTGCTGGCGTACAGCCAAACTCCAACCGCGGTATTTGCAGCGAATGACGAGATGGCCTTCGGTGCCATTAACGCGGCCGAACAGAAGGGATTATCGGTCCCAAGGGATATTTCAATTATAGGGTTCGATGACATACAGTTTTCAGCCATTTTTAAACCCGCACTGACTACTGTAGCTCAGCCGGCATTCCAAATCGGAACGAAAGCGATGGATCTGCTGCTAAGGCTGATGACAAAACAGAGGTTCAGCAAAACCAAAACCCAGTACATTTTGGAAAACCAAATCATCACCCGGGATTCATGCCAAAAGCTAAGCACGATCAGTAAACGCCAGATGTAAACGTTTACGAATCAGCAACCAAATGAATAGGCAAAGAAGAGCCAAAAATTTTTGAAACGACTGTAAACGTTTACAGTGGAGTGGACCGATAAATGCTGAAAAAACCTGGGAAAAGAATGTAAACGTTACTAAACATCCTTAAGGAGGTGGTGTTGGCGGTATTCTGCTTCCCAATCATGAATCTTAAAAACCATCAATTAAGGGGGAAAAACAATGAAACTCGGATATCAAACAAATACATGGGGCGGGGTCGTCGGTCATCCGGCAGGAGTTACGTCCATAAAAGATTTATTCTATCTGGCCAATGGATCAACAGAGGAAGCGTTACAGGACATTAAGGATGCAGGTTTTAAAGGGTTTGAACTCTTTGATGGAAACCTGATGGAATACAAGGACCAAAAGGAAGCGTTCAAGGAATTGATCAAGCGGCATTCCCTGGAGTTTGTCGGGGTATACGCAGGCGCTAACTTTATCTACCCGGATATTTGGACTGAAGAGCTGCTCCGGCTGGAGGAAGCAGCATCACTCGCTTCAGAGCTGGGGGCACGGCATTTCGTTGTTGGCGGGGGAGCCGTCCGGGCGAACGGAATATTGGACAGCGACTACCGTCAACTGGGGGAGGCACTAAACCAGGTTGCGGCGCTTGCGGAAAAATACGGCCTCATCCCGAGCTACCATCCTCATTTGGGAACGATTGTTCAATCACCGGATCAACTGGACAAGCTAATGCCGCTGACGACCATCAATCTTTGCCCTGATACCGCCCATATAGAAGCTGGCGGAGGGGACCCGGTTGAAGTGATCAAAAAATACATCAACCGCATCAAATATATTCATTTGAAAGATTACCGCGATGGCGCGTTTGTCCCTCTTGGTGAAGGAGTACAAAAGTTTGACCAAATGATTCGCCTTCTGGATGACGCGGGCTATGATGACTGGATCATTATTGAACTGGATCAATATGATGATCCGAAAAAAGGTGCAACGATCAGCCGCGAGTATTTGACTCAATTTGAAAAAGTTAATAGATAGGGAGGTTAGGTCCATGAAAAAGATAGGTTCTGTTGTAACGGCTGCCGCCCTGGCCGGCATGCTGGTGCTTACCGGCTGTGGGAAGCAAGATGCAAATTCGAGTGCCAATGGAAAAAGTGAAACCAGTGATCTGAAGACACAGGAATCACCGAAATCGGGTCCGATTACGATCAACCCGAAGATTGAAGACAAAGAGATTTTAGGAAAGGGTCCATATGGCGAAAAGGCGGTTTCCGCCAAAACATTGAAGCTGACAGAGGCCGAGATTGCCAAGATCAAAAAAGGCAACTATAAAGCGGCCATTGTCATGCATTACACAGGAAACGACTACTCCACCGCGCAAATCCGGGCGCTTAAAGCGACCTTTAAACGGATGGGCGTGAAGGTTATTGCGGTAACCGATGCTCAATTTAAAGCGGAAAAGCAGGTATCGGACATCGAGACGGTCCTGGCAAAAAAGCCTGATATTATCGTGAGTGTTCCGGTTGACCGCGTTTCGACCGCCGGAGCCTTCAAAAAAGCGGCGGATGCTGGTGTAAAGGTCGTGTTTGTGGATGGCGTTGCGAATGACCTGAAACCTGGAAAAGACTATGTCAGCGTCGTGTCGGGTGACAATTCCGGAAACGGTGCAGCCGCAGCAGAGGTTATGGGCGAGAAGCTGGGCGGAAAAGGAAAAATCGGCGTAATCTATCATGATGCTGATTTCTTTGTCACCAAGCAGCGGTCCGATGAGTTTGAAAAAACGATCAAGGAAAAATACCCAAAGATCAAAATTGTAGCCAGAGCCGGTATATCAGGACCGAATGATGGCGAAAAGGTAGCTTCAGGAATGCTTACCAAATACCGTGACCTTGATGGACTGTTTGTCATCTGGGACGTGCCGGCCGAAGGGGCATTGGCTGCTGCACGGACGGCAGGCAAGGATAATCTCGTCGTTACAACGACCGACCTTGGAACGAATGTGGGCTTGGAAATTGCCTCCGGAGGTATCGTGAAAGGCCTTGGGGCCCAGCTGCCATACGACCAGGGAGTAACGGAAGCGATGCTGGCGGGCTATGCGATGATTGGAAAGAAAGCACCAACTTATGTGGCGGCACCGGCTGTAAAGGTAACTAAGGATAATGTATTGGAATCCTGGAGACTGGTGTACGGGGCGGACGCTCCAGATGTTATCAAGGATGCTGCAAAATAAAAAACACAGGAGGAATGATTGAAATGAAACAATTAAACGTAGGAATGATTGGCGGAGGATTTATGGGAAAAGCACATGCACTGGCGTATGCAGGCATGCCGATGTTCTTTTGGCCTGCACCGGCGGTTCCCCACCGCCACACCATTGTTGATGTGACTGAGGAGCTGGCAAAGAACGCAGCGATGAAGCTGGGCTTCGACCACTATGAAACGGATTGGAGAAAAGTAGTGAACGACCCGGAAATCGATGTAATCGATATTGTCACGCCCAACCATACCCATGCCGAAATCGCGATCGCAGCGGCCAAGGCTGGTAAGCACATCATTTGTGAAAAGCCGTTGGCGCTCGGCGCCGAGCAAGCAAAAGAAATGCTGGATGCTGTAAATGAAGCCGGTGTGAAACACATGGTTGCTTTTAACTACCGAAGAACTCCTGCTGTCGCATTGGCGAAAAAATATATTGAAGAAGGGCGAATCGGCAAGATTTTAAGCTTCCGTGGTACGTATCTGCAAGACTGGTCAGCTGACCCTGAATCCCCGCTTTCATGGCGCTTTCAGAAAAAGATTGCCGGATCTGGTGCGTTGGGTGATATCGGGACACACGTTGTTGATTTTGCGCGTTACCTTGTCGGCGAAATTACAGATGTGAATGCTGTAACGAAAACATGGATTCCTGAACGACCGGTTCAAACCGGAGGTACAGACAGTCTCGGGAACGTAAAAGGTGGCGCGGACGTTCCAAAGAGCCCTGTGGATGTAGACGATGAATTTATTACGATGGTGAAATTCGACCAGGGCGCGATTGGAACCATTGAAGCGACCAGAAATGCCTGGGGACGAAACAATTACCTAACGTTTGAAATCCATGGCGAAAAAGGTTCTCTCGCCTTCAATTACGAACGCCGTGATGAACTGCAAGTATGCTTCTCGGATGATCCGGGAGACGCAAAAGGGTTCCGTACCGTTTACACAGGGCCTAACCACCCGTATGGCGAAGGATTATGGCCAATACCGGCACTGGGTATCGGCTACGGGGAAACCAAGATCATTGAAACCTATGACTTTTTCAAATCAATCACAGAGGATACTGTCGTTTCACCAAACTTCCATGACGGCTACAAAATCGAAGCCATTGCTGACGCGATTCTTCAATCGGCAGAAAACAGCCAATGGGTGACGGTGGCAAAGGAACTCTCCGAAGTGAAATAAACTGAAGTGAAATTCGATAAGGGCTGCCTCTATAATGCAGTCCTTATTAGCTAAGAGGGTGAGTGCGTGGAACAGCCATTGCTTATGATGGAGAATATTTCAAAGTCCTTTAACGGAATCACTGTTCTGGATTCCGTGAGTTTTTCAGTAAAGAAAGGTGAAGTGCATGCGCTGATGGGAGGAAACGGCGCAGGCAAATCAACTTTGATGAAAATATTAACCGGTGTTTATTCAGCTGACCAGGGCGATATTTTTATCGATGGCAAGAAAGTAGAGATCCATAATACCGATGACGCCCGAAACAACTACATCTCCATGATCTTTCAGGAATTCAGCCTGATTCCTTCATTGACGGTCGCGCAGAATATTTTTCTGACGCGGGAATCAAAAACTTCCTTAGGGCTTCTTAATGATAAACAATGCATCGAGGAAACAGAAAAGCTTCTCGAGGAATTGGACGTGGACATACATCCGAATGATATTGTTGGTAATCTTGGCGTCGGATACTGGCAGATGACGGAAATTGCGAAAGCTCTGTCCCAGGAAACCAAAATTCTTGTGATGGATGAACCGACATCCTCTCTGACCCAAAAAGAAACAGAAATCCTGTTTTCCTTTATTCAAAGGCTGAAAAACAAGGGATATGCAATTATTTACATCTCTCACCGGATGGAGGAAATTTTTGAAATATGTGACCGGATTACCGTGCTGCGGGACGGGAAGTTTGTTGCCACTGAGGAATGCAGGAACACGGATCTGGACACCGTGATCCAGCACATTGTCGGAAGGGATTCCAACAAGGCCTTTGAATGGAAGGAACGGCCGTATTCAACCGATGTCACTCCTGTCCTGGAAGTCAAAAACCTGCAAGCCGGTTCAAAAGTAAAAGATGTGAGCTTCAAGGTATTTCCGGGAGAGATTCTTGGTATTGCGGGATTGATGGGCAGTGGCAGATCAGAGACGGCGAGGGCCATTTTCGGAATCGATGCGAAAGAAGGCGGAGAGATCCTCATTAACGGGGAACAGAAAACAATCAAAACGGCTCCCGATGCGATTGATGCCGGATTGGCCCTCATTCCAGAAGACCGCCGCATGCAGGGGTTAATTCTTGAGCATAGCGTCAAAGAAAATATTATCCTGCCCATTTTATCAAAATTAAAAAAGGGGCCGGTTCTTGATGAGGCAAAAGCGAACGAAATGGCCAGCCATTTTGTCGAGAAGCTGAGGATTAAGACCGACGATATTTTTAAGACGTCCCGTTTACTGTCGGGTGGAAACCAGCAAAAAATCGTCCTTGCCAAATGGCTGGCAAACAATCCCGAGATTTTGATTTTGGACGAGCCTACGATCGGGGTGGATATCGGTGCAAAGACCGAAATCATTGATGTGATCCGCGAGCTTGCTGACAGCGGTAAAGCAATCGTGGTTATATCGTCAGAATTCCCCGAACTTATGGCGCTTAGCGACCGGGTCATCGCCATGCACAATGGCCAGGTCGTGAAGGAATTAAGAAGAACAGAAATCCATTCAGAGGAGGAGCTTCAGCATGCCATCCAAGGAAATTAATGCTCCGGGCCAGGTTGCCTTTGGCAAAAGCAAGCCCCGGCCGGTTCAAAAGTTAGATTGGAGAAACTATATTGTTTATTTTGCATTCATCGGGGTCCTGATTTATTTTTCCATTTCCCTGTTCGATGACGGCTTCGTCTCAACGGATAATCTGTTGAATATCGCCAGACAAACAGCCATGATCTCGATCATGGGTGTGGCGATGACCTTTGTCATCAGTACCGGAGAAATCGACCTTTCTGTAGGATCAACCACCGCACTTGCTTCTTTAACTGCGGCGCTTGCCATCCAGTCCGGATTCGGAATGCTTGGCGGACTTGTGGCAGGCCTTGGTACAGGGCTTATCGTAGGACTGATTAATGGGTTATTAATCACCAGGTTTGTCATTCCTTCGTTTCTGGTGACTCTCGGGATGATGGGGATCGTTAAAGGGATGGCCATGTGGGTTACCGATACGGCTCCAGTGCCCATCATCAACTCTGCCTTTAACTTTCTGTTTGGTTCGGGAGATATTGGTTCCGTTCCCATTCTATTAGTTTGGACATTGCTGGCCACTGTTGCCGCTCATATTCTTCTGAGAAAAACCTCCTTCGGCCGGCAGACACTCGCCACCGGCGGAAATGAAAGCGCTGCAAGATTTTCCGGGGTCAAAACCCATCGCATTAAATTGATGGTCTTTCTGGGAACAGGATTGGCAGCAGGGTTTGCCGGAATTCTCTATGCCGGTCGCATGCATGCGGGACGCTATACGTTCGGTGATGGTGATGAACTATCGGTTATTGCCGCAGTTATCCTTGGCGGAACGAGTCTTTTCGGCGGCGTTGGTACGGTGATCGGGACATTGATTGGATCCTTGATGATCGGAACCATTAACAACGGATTGATCATCATGGGTCTGGATGTCAGCCAGCAAATGATGATTAAGGGACTCATTATCATCCTGGCTGTAGCGTTTGGAAAGAAAGCGATGAAAAATTAACAGAAGCGCAAAGGAGCATGAAGAGTGGAAAAGATAAAGGTTGGCATCATAGGAACAGGCTTTATTGGGCCCACCCACATTGAAGCCATCAGACGTCTTGGCTTTGTTGAGGTGTATGCCCTGGCTGAAAGCAGCCAGGATTCGGCTGAAGAAAAAGCAGCGAAGCTTGGCATTCCAAATGCTTACGGCGATTATCGTGAAATGCTGAAAAACAAGGAAATCCAGGTGGTCCATAACTGCACACCGAATCATCTGCATTTCGAGATCAATTGCGACATCATTTTGGCCGGAAAGCACGTATTATCCGAAAAGCCGTTGGCCATGTCCAGCAGGGAATCGGAAGAGCTGCTGGCATTGGCCACGGAGAAGAAGGTTGTTCACGGTGTCAACTTCAATTACCGTCAATTTCCGGTTTTAAAACAGCTCGAAACGATGGTCCAGAACGATGAAATCGGAAAGGTTAACCTGGTGCACGGGAGCTATTTGCAGGACTGGCTTCTGTTCGATACGGACTATAACTGGCGATTGGCACCTGGTACAGGGGGAAGATCCAGAGCGGTAGCCGATATTGGATCCCATTGGTGTGACACGGTTCAATATGTGACCGGGAAAAAAATTGTGGAAGTATTTGCGGACTTGGCCACGGTCATTCCAGTAAGGAAAAAACCGGTGGTGAATGTCTCAACATTCGGCGGCCAGCAAACAGAAGATGAAAGTTACGAGAATGTACCTATTCATACGGAAGATTATGCTTCGGTCCTTGTCCGGTTTAATGATGGAACGAAAGGCGTATTCACTGTTTCACAGGTCAGCGCAGGACGGAAGAACCGGTTAAGCTTCGAACTGAACGGCAGTAAGTGTTCCGCCTATTGGAATCAGGAGGAGCCGGAGAAGCTGTGGATTGGGCATCGTAATCGTGCCAATGAGGTCCTTTTGGCGGATCCTGCCCTCTTCTCGGCGGATGCCAAGTCATCTATCCACCATCCGGGCGGACATAACGAAGGGTGGCCCGATGCATTGAAAAATATGATGCTGAACTTTTACACGTCTATCCGTGATGGACAAACATCCGGAGCTGAGATCAATTTTGCCACATTTGAGGATGGCCACCGGTCGATGTGCATAACTGAAGCCATTTTGGAAAGCCATGAGCATCAAAAGTGGGTGAAGGTTGGAGCCGGTCAGGAGGTCTTTTCGTGAAAATTGGTGTGTTTACCGTCCTCTACCAGAATCTCTCGTTTGAAGAAATGCTGACCAAGCTTTCGGAAGCAGGCGTTGATGCAGTTGAGTTAGGCACTGGCAATTTTCCAGGAAACAGCCACTGCGATACGGATGAGCTCCTGGATGCTCCTGATAAGCTGAGAGCTTTCCAACGGGCACTGGAAACGAGAGGGATGACAATCAGCGGATTAAGCTGCCATGGCAATCCGCTGCATCCCAACCCTCATACGGCAAAAGAGGCGCATGATGTCTGGCGAAAAACCGTGTTGCTCGCTGAAAAGCTGGAGGTCCCTGTGATCAACGGCTTTTCAGGCTGTCCGGGAGATCATCTGAACGCCAAGTATCCGAATTGGGTAACTTGTTCCTGGCCGCCTGAGTACAAGGAAATGCTTGATTGGCAATGGAACGAGGTCGTCATTCCCTACTGGAAGGAAGAAGCAGCCTTCGCTCGGCTTCACGGAATGGAACGAATCGCCCTGGAGATGCACCCGGGATTTGTGGTGTACAATCCGGAAACGCTCCTCAAGCTGAGAGAGCATGCGGGTCCGGTGATCGGTGCTAACTTTGACCCAAGCCATCTCATCTGGCAGGGCATTGATCCTGTTGAAGCAATCAAAAAACTTGGCCGTGAAGATGCCATCCATCATGTCCATGCGAAAGACGTGTACCTTGATCAGGCCAATATCAAGGTCAACGGTGTCCTGGATACAAAGCATTACAGTGAGATATTGGATCGTTCATGGACATTCCGGTCCGTCGGATACGGTCATGACGAAAAAATGTGGAAGGATATCCTCAGTACACTTCGTGCGGTCGGGTATGACTATGTCATTTCTATTGAACATGAAGATATGCTGGCTTCCACTGATGAAGGATTAGGCAAAGCCGTTTCTTTACTTAAACGAAGCGTATTCAAAGACAAAGCGGCCGAATTATGGTGGGCATAAACAGAAATTCACTGAAAGTGCAGGAGGGACAACGTATGACGATGCAAGCTGCCTTTTTTCCAGGTAACAAGAAAGTAGAAATACGTGAAGTGGAGATTCCGGTTCCCGGCCCGGGTGAAGTGCTGATCAAAATGAAGGCTTCGGCCATTTGCCGGAGCGATATGAGCTTGTACTATGGCAGTTCCGTTTTCTCGGGCGACTCCACATGTGGCTGTCATGTTCCGGGCCATGAACCAGCAGGGGTCATTGAGAAGGCAGGGGAGGGAGTTTCCCAGTTTCAAGCCGGTGACCGTGTCGCAGTTTATCTGGCGGTCGGCTGCGGGGAATGCCCTTCATGCAGGAGCGGCTACAAGATGTTTTGTGAGGAATTTAAATGCATTGGGTTTGATGCTCATGGCGGGGATGCAGACTACATGGTGGCTCCGGCTGAAAACTGCATGAGACTGCCGGATGAAATGGACTTTATTACAGCCGCTGTTTCAACGGATGCAGTTGGAACCTTGTACCACGCCCAAAAGCGATTATCCGTATCGGGAAGAGATACGGTTGTGATCTTCGGCATGGGTCCCATGGGAGGAGCCGGGGTGATGATCGCAAAAGCACTCGGCGCGCGAGTGATTGCGGTCGATATGATCCACGAGCGGCTGGAGGTCGCCAAAGAGCTGGGAGCAGACCATGTGATTAACGGTGGCGAAGCTGATGTGCTGAATGAGATTGCCCGCATCACCCATGGCGCGGGAGCGGACGCGGCGATCGACTGTTCGGGAAGTCCATATGCCGAAAACAATGCTCTGGACTGTGTCAGAGCCCACGGCAGAGTCGCTTTTATAGGAGAAAGCAGGGAAACAACGATCAAACCAAGTGACCAGCTCATCCGCAAGCAGATTACGTTAATTGGCTCATGGTACTTTCCCATCCATGAGTATGACGAAATTGCAGATTTTATTATCAAAAAAGAATTGCCTGTCGAAAAGCTGGTGACGCACACATTTAAACTCGAAGAAGCGGAACGCGCCTTCCAACTCTTTGATGAACGGAAGACAGAAAAGGCGGTCTTTGTTTGGGAATGACCCATTTAAAGAGAGAGGAGATGCAGAAGTGAAAGGAATATCTTTTAATACATGGGTGTACAGCAGTTTTCCAGTTTGGGTACCTTCCTATCCGTTGGATGAGGTCATCAGCAGGCTGTCTTCCTTTGGCTATGATGCGATCGAAATCGGGTGTGCGAGCCCTCATGCCTGGCCTGATTATTTATCAGGCGACAGAAGGCAGGAGGTGCTCAAGCTTCTAAAGCAAAAGAATTTGAAGGTATCAGCAATGCTTCCTGCACCAGGGGGCGGCCCCGGCATGAATGTCAGTTCTCCGCTTGCCGAAGAACGGGAATTCACGATTAATCATTACAAAAAGATTGTGCAGCTGGCTCATGAATGGGAGTGTCCGACTGTCATCTATGTTGCGGGCTGGGTGGTTCATGGAACCTCGCAAAAGGACGCCTGGAATTACAGCCTGGAAGGATTGGGGGAAATGGCGAAATTTTCGGAGGAGCTTGGTATAACATTGGTGGTCGAACCCACTCCCGCAGACAGCAATCTTATTGAAACAGCGGATGATGCTCTGCTGTTAAGCGAGCAGACAGGCGCCTCTAATGTAAAAGTCATGTTTGATACCTTCCATGCTCTCTATCGAAACGAAGTGCCCAGTGACTATATCTACCGGATGGCCGATCAGCTGCACCATGTTCACATTTCGGATAATGACCGCCTTCCTCCCGGACAGGGCAGAGGGGACTTTGATGCCGTAATAAAGGCTTTGAAGAATATTAAATATGACGGCTACTTGTCCATGGAGGTTGGGTTTCATACCAGACAGTCGGAACCAGACTGGTACGCCAAAACGTCGATTGAGTTTTTGAAATCGAAGCTGCAGGATGAACGAAAGATTGTGAGATTATAACAGTTAAAGGGGAGAGATCGAAATGGCGCAACAAATTAAAGACCACAACGGTGAACATGTTATCCATGGCCGTGAAACAGTAAATGGTGTTCGTCTTCACTACTATACAGCTGGACAAGGGGAACCGGTTGTCCTCTTGCATGGTGTTCCCAAGACGTCGTATTACTGGCGCAATGTGGTGCCGAAGCTATCCGGGAACTACACGGTTGTCGTACCTGACCTTCGCGGGTTCGGGGATTCGGGCCGTACGCTCGATGGCTATGATATGCCCAATATGGCCGAGGATATTGCTCAGCTTATGACGGCGTTGGGCCACGAAACGTTCTATCTTGTAGGTGAGGATTGGGGAGCGGCAGTTGCTTATGCGTTGACGGCGAAATATCCTGAACGAGTAAAAAAACTAGTGTATCAGGAAATGCTTCTTCCCGGGTTCGGTCTTGAAGAGTGGTCCCATTTAACACTTGAGAATGTAAAAACAAATCATTGGATTTGGCATATCAATTTTTACAATGTGCGTGATTTTCCTGAACTTTTAATTAGCGGTCGTGAAAAAGCCTATTTTTCTCACTTTATTAGACATGAATGTTATGACCCTACCGCGATCACTGAGGAAGCGATTGATGAGTATGTGCGTTGCTATTCTGCACCTGGCGGGCTCCGTTCCATGTTCGAAGTCTATCGTGCCACATTTCAGGATGCTGAATTTTTCCTGGAAGCATCGAAAACGAAGCTGCAAATGCCGGTACTTGCCCTGGGCAGCAAATATTTTATAGCTGAAGAGTGTACAAGGGAAATGAACCTGGTTGCCGAACATGTAGAAGAAGTAATTTTGCCATGGGGCCATCAGTTGGCCGAAGAATGTCCGGAAGAATTGAGTCGTGTATTGCTCGATTTTATAGGAAAATAAATAAGCTATAAATCTCTATTTGAAAGCGGTTTAAATGATAAATATAAAAGGAGAGTAGATGCAAATGGCAGAGCTTAGCTCATATGGAGGCAATGTGAACCGAACGTTTGAGGCAACGGGATACTTCAGACTTGAGCGCGAAAATGAGCGCTGGTGGCTTGTTGATCCGAAAGGGAATCAGTTCGTGACCATCGGGGTTAATCATGCGGATGAAACCAATTTAAAGTATGACCATAACTTTGATATCTGGAAAACGAAATACGGCTCACGGGAAAATTGGATCAAAGGGTTAAGCGAAGATCTTAAAAGCTGGGGGTTCAACACAATCGGCTGGACAGGGGACTATATCAGCGGAGACTGGGGGGTAGCCCTTGATTGGTTCGGTGATCCGATCAACCTCGGGCATTCACAAAGCTGGTCAGCGGCCGATTATAAGCATGCCGATATGCCGTATTGCTTACAAATAAGGGTTTCTGAATTTGAGGATTGGAATGGACATCCGGTGTATCCTGACGTCTTTTCCCATGAATTTGAAATGTATTGTGACTATCTGGCGCGGAGCATCTGTGCCGACCATGCCAACAGCAAGAATTTAATCGGGTATTTCCTTGTCGATATTCCGGCATGGATCCGCCATGCAAGCGGCAGTGATTTTAAACAGCTGGAAGGTTTAAACGAGCAGGAACGCAGCAGTAAACTATACGAGGTAGCGGCGAAATATTACGAAACGATCACAGCAAGCATCAGAAAGTACGATACTAACCACCTGATTCTCGGGGACCGATTTAACGGCAACAAAGGAATCCCGGAGGAGGTGCTGAAAGCCATGAAACCTTATGTTGATGTGCTGTCGGTCCAATACTTCACAAGCCCGGATGAAGCGGGTTACCAGCAAATGAAGGAAGATCTTGCCCGGTGGCAAGCCATCGCTGACAAGCCTGTTGTGATCGCAGATATCGGAAACTGGTGCAAAACGCATATGAATCCCAACCGCGTAAGTGACATTCATGATCAGGCAGGACGAGCTGACGATTATATCGCCTCACTGAACACGGTTCTTCATGAGCCATGGTTCCTTGGCTGGCATTGGTGCGCTCATCTCGAGAACAAAGCAAGAGGGTGGGGAATCAAAGATCCATACGACGAACCTTACGCTGATTTTGTTGATCCAGTCAAAGACTTTAACAAAGGTGTCTATCAAAAGATTGAGGATCGTGTAAAGTTCTAAGAATAAGAGCGGTTTTTTCCAAGAAGGCCTGTGACTGACTGCAGGCCTTCTATATTTTGATAAATTTTGTTAAATGAACCATTTTTTTCGTGGTATTGGGTAATATTCACCAGCGACAAGTTCTGGCGGTACGGCTTTTTCAATTCGTAAAAGGTCAGATGAACTTAAATTCAGCTCGACTGCCCCGATTGCATCATGAAGTTGTGATTGCTTTCTAGCACCAATCAATGGGATAACATCCTCACCCTTGGATAAAGCCCATGCAATGGAGATCTGTGCGATGGTTACTTGCTTTTCTTCAGCAATTTCATGCAATGCCTCTACAAGAGCTAAATTTTTTTCAATATTTTCGTTGGTAAACCGTGGACCATTACTGCGTTTGTCATTCAAACCTAGAACCCGATCTTTTGACCATGTACCGCTCAATAAACCTCTTGAGAGAACACCATAAGCCGAAAGCGAAATACCTAATTTCCGTAGAGTTGGCAAGATATTTGATTCGATGCTCCTATTAAATAGTGAGTATTCCATTTGCAGCCAACTAATAGGATGTACAGTGTGCGCGCGACGAATTGTATCCACTCCTACTTCAGAAAGACCAATGTAACGCACATATCCCTTCTTTACCATATCGGCAATTGCACCAACCGTTTCTTCAATTGGAACGCTTGGATCGATGCAGGCTGTGCCAGGTTGATAAAGATCGATGTATTCAACACCTAGGCGCAGTAGGGTATCCTCAAGGAAATTCTTTACTGTATTAGGGTGGTTATCACTCTTTGGATGACTCTTGCCCTGAGAGTGTAGCTTGCCATCGAATTTTACTGAAATAAACACATTTTCCCGTTGGATTCCTTGGAATGCTTCACGTAGAAGTAATTCATTGTGTCCATCGCCATAGAAATCCCCTGTATCAAAGAGTGTAATGCCTTCCTCAAGTGC
>NZ_KQ758620.1 GCF_001457035.1 Fictibacillus enclensis
TATCATCCGGTATTAGCTCCGGTTTCCCGGAGTTATCCCCGTCTTACAGGCAGGTTACCCACGTGTTACTCACCCGTCCGCCGCTAAATCAGAGGAGCAAGCTCCTCGTCATTCGCTCGACTTGCATGTATTAGGCACGCCGCCAGCGTTCATCCTGAGCCAGGATCAAACTCTCCAATAAAGTGTTTGATATAGCTCTTAAAGTTTAAAAATAAGAAATTGATGGGATTGTAAAATCCCTGACTTACTCTGGCTTTTGTTTGGTTTTCAAAGAACATTTTGTCGATGCCGCTCGTTTTGGCGACTTTCTTATGATAGCACCTTTGACGAAAGGTGTCAACCACTTTTTTGCTTTGTTTATTTCGTTTATTTGCCGTGTCGTTTCAGCGACAAGTAGTACTATACCATGTTAGTTAGAAAGTGGTCAACACCTTTTTCGAAAAAAGTTGTTCTTTTTTAGAATTTAGTGGTGTAGTGGCGATGATACAAGTGTTTCCCCTTGGTTTCCTGCCTGATCACATGGATGATTCCCCTTTCGATCAGGTGCTCAAGAAGGACGGTCAGGTCAATAGAATAATCGGTCACCTCATGATGCTCCATTAATTCGGCAACAGACCATTCGTTTTGTTCCTGAAATACGCTCAGCAAATGTCCGGCCCCAAGCTTTGTTTTGGAACTAATGGAGAACTCGCTGGCAATTAAGAGAAGTTCAATCCTTTTTTCAATCGGTTCATTCCCGGTAATAAGTTCTTCATATAGTTTGTAAATTTGGGGCTCAATCACCTTCACCTGATTCCAGACCGTAATTTCCGGGTGAAATCCGCGTTCGATCACAGCCAGACGGGCCAGGTGATGCAAGGCATGCAGAATATGGTTGAATGAATCAAGGTACTGACCGCTGTGGAACAATTCCTTTCCATCGGAAAAACGGCGGAGCAGCTTGCCGAACTCAATGGTTATTTTCTTGGATCGTTCCGGTACGGGAAACTTGTCCAATCGGTCACGAAGCTCCGTAATATATTCGTTTCGGTTAAATAGAACTTTTCCGTTTACAACCCAATCAACCACACGGCGGTTCGAACCCAGAAGAAGCCATTGGTTCAGCTGATCTTCCGTTACAATATGTAAAGCTGCGATTTTATCACCATATTCGTAATGTTTAACGCTCCATGGTTTTTCCCCTTTTGTCACAATAATAAAGAGGATGCTGTCAAAGTTGTCTGTTAATGGGCTAAACGGTTTATTGCTCTCGATTAACAGTACTCCCAATGTGTTTTCGTTACTCGCCCTTTCTTGATAAAGCGGGCGTAACAAGTCTTCCATGCCTTCAACTCCCGTTCTGATTTCGGTCTCCAACCAATTCAACGCAAGGTCTGAAAATCCTTTCTTTTTTTCCAAGTCCTTGTATACTGTAAGTTAGGAGGGACAATCATGATAAAATATACGAGCAAGATTAATAAAATACGTACGTTTGCTCTAAGTCTTGTGTTTATCGGAATTATTATTATGTACGCCGGCCTGTACTTCAGAAGCCATTTTATACTAATGTCATTATTTATGTTAATTGGATTTCTTGCAACCCTCGCCAGTGCCGGAGTTTATTTTTGGATCGGAATGATCTCAACCAATGCGGTTCAGGTGGTCTGTCCGAACTGCAATAAGATAACAAAGGTTCTGGGGCGAGCGGATGCCTGCATGTCCTGCAATCAGCCATTGACACTTGATAAAAATCTCGAAGGCCTTGAATTTGATGAAAAATACAACTCCAGACGCGCAATGAAACAAGCATCAAAAAAATAAGCTGAATCCAGCCAAGCTGGTTCAGCTTATTTTTGTTTTATTGGTTCTGCATTCCGGGCATGTACCGTAGATCTCCATGCGGTGATGGCCAACATCAAAACCTGTAACGGACTCGGCCAGCGCTTCCACCTCATCCAGTCCTGGATAATGGAAATCCACAATTTTTCCGCACCCTTCACAAATGATGTGATAGTGTTCGGTGGTGACGCAATCAAAACGGCTGGAGGCATCTCCGTACGTCAATTCCTTAACGAGACCAACTTCTTTAAATACACGAAGGTTGTTATAAACCGTCGCTACACTCATATTGGGAAATTTGCCTTCCAAGGACTTATATATTTCATCTGCGGTCGGATGGGTCATTGATTGAATCAGATGTTCCAGAATCGCATGACGCTGAGGAGTAATGCGGACTCCAAACTGCTTTAATGTGTCAATTGCTTCATTAATGCGTACTTCAGACATCGTCATGCACCTCGCTCTCAAAAGATATTCTTACATTGTAATATTTATAAATAGTGTATCTCGGAATGCCTGCATTTGTCAATCAATAGCCCCGCTCTACTGCGATGATATTGGCTAAAAGGGGGTCTTTCTTCTTATATTTCTCCAGGTTTTCTGCAAACAGCTGAATGGCCCTGTCCTGATATAAAGGAGAGATCCCGGAAATATGGGGAGTAATGGTAACATTCTTCATGTTCCAGAGCGGATTGTTTGCAGGAAGAGGCTCTTCTTCGAACACATCGAGAACCGCATGGGCAATCTCCCCCTGCCGAAGAGCCGAAATCAAGTCATCTTGAACAACCGTTGTTCCCCTCCCGATGTTAAGAAATACTGCAGACTTCTTCATGCGCCGAAAATGCTCGAGCGAAAGAAAGCCCTTTGTTTCCTCTGTAGTCGGAAGCACAGAGACAAGGTAGTCGCTCTCCTTGAGGACGGATGCCAGCTCCTCCCCTTTCGAATACATTCTGTCCACGTATTCAGCATGCTCCCCGCTTCTGTTAAACCCAAGCGTCGTCATGCCAAATGCCTTGGCGAGCCTGGCGATTTCACTACCAATAGCCCCAGTTCCCAAAATACCAATCGTACGGCCAGATATTTCACTCATCGCAACACTTCTGTCCCAAATGCCCTGCTCCTGGTGCTTGATCAGGATTTTAGCTTGTCTTGCCGTCTGCAATATCATGCCCATCGTATACTCGGCCATTGGGGTTTTATGGATGCCTCTTGCATTCGTCACCAATATCCCCTTTTCCTTGATGGCGTGAAATGGCATCCTGTCCATTCCGGCGGATATGACCATAATCCATTCTAGATGAACAGCTTCTTCAATATGCTCTCTACTTAAGTCTTCCCCAAGCGTTATTAAAATTTCTGCGTTTTTTAAATTCGTTTGTGCTTCGTTTATGTTTTCATGAAAATAAAAGTTGTCATTGGGAAAACGGTCCAAAAGTGCTTTCTGAAGGTCTTGTCTGATTTTTGCTGATGTCACAATGTACATGCTGTTTCCTCCCAAGGATTAAAAAGGTGGTCAAAGGAAAAAGTGCGGGAATGAATCCCACACTAATTGGAAGAGTTATTACTAAATTCTATGCATTTTCGAATCTGCGGTACCAACTGTTCTGTTAAATTTTTCATTTTAAATGCTGAGGATTTAGCCCTTCAAGCTCAGGAAGGACAAACAATCCATCCTTTCGAACAAGAACGTCATCAAAATACAGCTCTCCCCCGCCATACTCAGGTCGCTGGATGAGCACCATATCCCAGTGAACGGAAGAACGGTTTCCATTGTCCGCATCTTCATAGGCCTCACCCGGAGTGAAGTGAATGCTTCCTGCTATTTTTTCGTCAAACAGGATATCTCCCATTGGGTGCAAAATCATCGGATTTACGCCAATCGCAAACTCACCGACAAAACGCGCTCCTTCATCCGTCTCAAAAATCTCATTGATTTTATCTGAATTATCAGCTGTTGCTTCTACAATTTTTCCGTCCTTGAATGTAAGACTTACATTGTTAAATACCGTTCCGCGGTATGGACAAGGAGTATTGTAGGTGATGGTTCCGTTGACACTATCTTTGACCGGAGCTGTAAATACCTCTCCATCCGGAATGTTGTTTTCCCCTGCACACTTCACGGCAGGAATGCCTTTAATGGAGAATGTCAGATCCGTACCCGGAGACACAATCCTTACTCTATCGGTGCGTTCCATTAATTCCTGTAAAGGCTGCTGGGCCTGGTCCATTTTTTCATAGTCCACATTGCAGACATCAAGAAGAAAATTTGTAAACGCCTCATAGCTCATCTTAGCCTTTTGGGCAAGACCCTGCGTCGGATAATTTAACAATACCCATTTGCGGTCGTTGATGATCACTTTTTGTACCGGCTTAAAGTATTCACCGCGCAGGCGGAACTTCTCTCCGGGCACATCAGAAAGTTCAGCATCGTTTTCAGAACTTGAAATGGAGATATACGCATCCACTTCCTTCACCCTCTTTAAGTCCCATTGCATGGAGGTTTCGAGCTGTTCCGCTTCATAACCCGTATACAAATACCGGTTTATTTCATCATCATAAAGGTTAACATACGGGTAAGCACCCATTGCATAAGCTTCTTCGATTAGTGCTTTTATTAATGGGCGGGCCGTCAGCGGTGAAGTGATCAGCACCCGTTCCCCCTTCTTTAATTGAACGGAATGGTGAAGCAGTGTTTTCGCAAGAGTAACCACTCTCTGGTCAATCATGTAAAATCCCCCTGTTCTATGTATCTTACAAAAATTCCAACAATTTAATATTATCATGATTTCTTTCACCATGCTTAGATTTCATCCTAACGTATACACGCCCGTTATACGTCCCATACTAAACAAAAAAAGGAGCAAATAATCATGAATACAGACCGAGCAAAACAAATTATTACTTCCCCTGGCGAAATTGAAGTTCACTACTATGGAAAACCTGTATGGATTGAATCGATAAACGCTGCAAGCGGAACCGCCTGGGTACACCCGAATGATAACCCGACTCATGATATGGAAGTCCCTGTTTCGGATCTTGAGGAACATTAAAAGGGATGCTGCATCAATTGCAGCACCCCTATTTTATTTCAAGTTTTCCCGGATATAGCTCAGCACTTCCTCTATATGCTCTTTGACCTTCACTTTTCTGTATTCTTTTACAAGCGTACCTTCCTTATCAAGGATAAATGTGGATCGTTCAATCCCCATATACTCTTTCCCAAAGTTCTTTTTGAGTTTCCAAACATCAAACAGCTCGGCCGCTTTATGGTCTTCGTCTGCGAGCAGCAAAAACGGCAGACCGTACTTATCAATAAATTTTTCATGCCTTGCGAGCGGATCCGTGCTAACCCCAAGAATCACCGCATCCAAATCCTGAAATTCCTCATGCTTGTCCCTGAAATCACAAGCCTGGGTAGTACAGCCCGGCGTCATATCTTTTGGATAAAAATAAAGAACGACATTTTTCCCCTTGAAATCTGATAACGTTACTTCTTTTCCGTTGCTTGCCGGCAATGTGAAATCCGGCGCTTTTTCTCCTTCGGCAACAGCCATTTGTATCCCTCCTGCTTAAGTTGTTTCCATATAAAGAGGGTAACCAATTCTGTGCCTTCCTACAACCTTTTTGATGGAGGGTTGCGATCAATCACAGAATTCAGGACAAATGCGGCCGGCAGCAGATACCCGATGAGCGCCTCCAGAATTGAAAGCCACCTGCCAAAACCCATCGGTGTAAGATCTCCATACCCGACAGACAGCATTGTCATCGAGCTGAAATACATCGCATCATCAACTACGTGAAAAAAATGTTGATGACCGATCACCAACCCATCTTTCTCAAGGACATGGATGTCCATCAAGAGCAGTGAGGTGTACATTAAGCCAAAACCCAAAATAATGGTCATATAAACAGTGATTAATACCAATAGGTGGTTCAGTGACATAAGCTGATACTTCATTACCGGATGGGAAAAAAGGGACTGCAGGCTTTTGAACACAATAAACCCTGATAAAAAAAGAATCGCAACATACATACTCCGTCCACCATCCCTTGGTAGCAGTTTATGCTTCACCTGGAACGATTAGGACAGGTCAGACCTTTTCATAAAAAAAGGCATCGGTACTTATCGCCGCTGCCTTTTGCAATTTGATTAATAACGAACAGCATTTGCTGCGTTCACACGTCCTTTCGAGAAATAGGTTCCGGTACCGGAAATTTTGTCCGCAGTGTTCTCAATCGCAGAACGAATCTGTGAAGCGCTTCTTCCCTGTGAAGCCAGCAGACCGGCTACACCAGCCACAAGAGGAGTGGCCATGCTTGTTCCGGAAAGGTAAGCATAATTTCCGCCAGGTATTGTGGAAAGGATGTTAACACCTGGAGCCGCTACATCTACCCATGAACCGTAATTGGAGAAGGAAGCAAGCCGGTCATTCTGATCTGTTGCCGCAACCGCGATAGCAGAAGAGTAATAAGCTGGGTAACTTGGAGCAGAAGTGCTTTCATTACCTGCAGCAGCGACCACTGCAGATCCTTTGCTTGCCGCGTAACTTACTGCGCTTTGAAGAGTGGACGCAGAGCTTGGCCCGCCAAGGCTGAGAGAAATAACCTTAGCTCCTTGATCAGCCGCATACCGGATACCGCTTGCCACGTCATCAAGGGAACCGCTTCCGTTTGCATCAAGCACACGAACTGCCAAAACTGAAACGTTTGGCGCCATGCCCGCAATACCACGGCTGTTGTTGGTTACCGCTGCCGCGATACCTGCGCAATGTGTGCCGTGCTCATTAAGATCCATTGGATCGCTGTCATTGTCCACATAATCGTATCCTTTGATTACTTTACCTGCCAAGTCCGGATGGTTGTAGTCCACGCCTGTATCGACAATAGCCACTTTCACAGATGACGATCCTTTTGTAACATCCCATGCGGACTGTGCTCCCACCTTTTGAGGCGCATATTGATAGGAAGAAAAATACGTATCATTTGGTGTGTAGGTTGCTTTGTATGTATAGTTTGGTTCTGCATAATCTACGTTCGCGTTGTTCTTGTACTCCTTGATGGCTCCTTTTACATCGCCATCCTTCACTTTAACCACTTGAAAACCATTTTCCTTTTCAACAAGCTGAGCGTCAGATTTTGCGTGGATCGCTTTTGTTTTGGCTGAAGAAACACCTTTTTTAAATTTTACAATAATTTCGTTAGGGGCTACTTCTGCTTTCACAGCTGTTTTTTGTGAAACTTGTGTTGCGGCTTGTGCAGGGGATGCTAAAGACACAACAATCGGTAATACAGCGGCTACTGCCATGAACTTCTTGATCAAATCGATCACTCCTTTGTTTGGGATACTTTTAGCATAGTAGCAATTTAGCAGAAGATAAAGAAAATTTTACATATTTGTAGAAAGATGAATACTATATACCAATAATTTCACATTCCTAACATTTGTAAGGTTAATTAACTAGAAAATTACTGTAAAAAAAATAATCCTTTTTTCCTGCTACCTTAGATGCCGTGTGAATAAAAGACATAAAAAAGACACCTCCATTCGAGGTGTCTTTTATCCGTTAATTTCCTGCTCCCCGGTATTTGGTAACACCGTAATTCCATAACACAACCGAAAGTCCGAAGAAGATGACGCCGATCACCGGAGTGAAAAACGCATATCCATACCATTCGTCCCTGCCGAGAAAATAAGCAGACGGATATACTCCGACAAAGGCAAAGGGAAGAATCCATGTCAGCACGTAACGAATAATACGGTTATAGATGTTGACCGGATAACGGCCGTAATTTCCGATATTGTACATCGTCGGCATAATATCCGTTTTGCTGTCGGACCAAAACCCGATACTTGCCAAGGCAACAAAGATACCCGCATAAACGAGCGCCCCGCCGGCAACAAGCACCACAAAAACGAAAGGATCGTACCAGTGAAGGCTTAAACCGAGTTGGCGGCCGGAATAAAACATGATACCAAGTCCTGTAATAACCCCGAACAAGGATTCCAATTCCATTCTTTCAAGGATGATTTGGAACAGACTGTGAATGGGCCGGGTGAGAATCCGGTCCATCTCCCCTTTGACAATATACCGGTCCGTAAAGTCCCAAATGTTAAAAAAGGCACCGAATATAGCAAAGGGTACAAGAAAGAAACCATAGATAAAAACCATTTCATCCTTGCTCCAGCCGCTCAGCAGGCTGGTATGTCCAAAAACAACCAAAATAAAAATTAGATTTACAGCCTGAAAAAGCAAATCGGAAAAGATCTCAACCAGCATATCAGCTCGATAAGTGAGCCTTGTTTTTAAATACTGTCCTGCATATTGAAAAAAGATAGATAAATACGACATTCTGCCCTCATCCTCCCTGCACAATCAGCTGCCGTTTTGCCGTCGTCCAAAGCAACTGAATCGGGATAAAGAGAACCAGTGCCCATACCGTCTGATTCATAAGTCCATGTAAAATTTCGTTTCCTTGAAATCCCTCTGTAAAAATCATGCTAGGTATATAACTGATTCCTTTAAACGGCAAATAATCCATGACACTCTGAGCCCATACCGGGAAAAAACTGATCGGGAGAATCAGGCCGGAAAACAAGTCGATAACCACCCGTTTCGCGCGAATCAGCCCATCATTGTTAAACAAAAAGAACGTAGCAATACCTGTCAGCAGGTTAATTTGTGTATTGATAATAAAGCTCAAAAGAATGGAAATTAAAAAATAACCCCAGGTGGCCGGATGTGTGGTAAATTGTATCGGAAAAATAAAGTAAACGATCACCATTCCTGGCACCGAGAAAAACAAAATCCGGAATAACCCCTCACCGAGGCCCTGCATCATCTTCATCCCCAGGTAGTTATAAGGACGGATCATCTCAATCGCAACTTTGCCTTCCTTAATTTCGAGAGCAATTTCACGGTCGATGTTATTAAAGTAAAACGCCCGTGCCATCCAGGAAACCGCAATATACGTCGTCATCTGTACAATGGAAAGATCCTGAATGGAGGATTTGTCACCATAGATGGCGCTCCACAAAAAATAGTACGCGCCAATGTTGATGCTATAGATTAAAATACCGCTGTAATAGTTGGTCCGGTAGGCAAGCATCATTAAAAAACGAATGCGGATCATTTCCATATATTTAGCCATTCCGGATGACTCCTTCTTCATAGATATTTCGTATGATTTCCTCTGTCGTAATTTCTACGATTTTCAGGTCGGCTATTTTTTTCGCACCAACCACTTGGCCGATCACAGAGGAAATAATATCCTCGTTGTTTTCAACGCTGGCCGTCCAGTTGCTGGCATTGCTGCCCTGCTCCCACACCACTAAATGATCATGAGTCAAGCTTTGCAGTTCGGTATGTGTTGCCTCTTCAGCAAAGGCAAATTGAATCTGCTTCCCTTCACCCCAATTTTCACGCAGCTGCCGAAGTGCTCCATCATAAATGATTTTCCCTTCATCCAGCATGATGACCCGCTCACAAAGTGCTTCGATATCAGACAGGTCATGGGTGGTAAGAAGAATGGTCGTTCCGTACTTCGCATTGATCTCTTTCAGTAACTCGCGAATCTTGAGCTTGACGAGCACATCCAGTCCGATCGTGGGTTCATCCAAAAACAAAAGCGGCGGATTGTGAATAAGTGCCGCCGCGAGCTCACACCTCATACGCTGTCCCAAAGACAGCTTTCGCACCGGTTTATCAAGCAATGGTTCAATAGCGAGTGTCTCGATGACATCTGCCATATGTGTGTTATAAAAATCGTCAGGAACGTTATACACTTTTTTTAACAGCCGAAACGATTCTTGAACTGCGATATCCCACCATAACTGGGACCGCTGGCCGAACACCACGCCAATGCTCCGAACAAATTGTTCACGGTCCTTATGCGGATTCATCCCGTTTACCCGGACGTGTCCGGATGTCGGAGTCAAAATTCCGGTAAGCATTTTGATCGTTGTTGATTTTCCGGCGCCGTTTTCGCCGATATAACCGACCATCTCCCCCTTTTTAATCTGAAGGGAAATATCATCGACTGCTGTCTTGATGGTATAGTTTCTTGTAAATAAATCCCGGAACGCTCCCTTAAGCCCGGAGCGGCTGGAATGAGACGTAAATTCCTTGCGCAACTCTTTTACATCTATAATATAGTCCATTATTATTTTCCTCCAAAAAACCTCGTTCTCGTGATTAGCACCTGAACTAGTTTATCCTAACTCACCAAGGACCACAATTGTTTCATCCTGAACTTCGGGCGTTTCTTCAGCTGTATAGCCCAAAACGTGCTACAATAAAGGATGGTTTTTAACTAGGTTGTAAACAGCAAGGAGGACAATTCATGAATCATCAACAGTCAGAATTACTATATAAAGACGCACAGGAGCATATTGTCGGAGGCGTAAACAGCCCGTCGCGTTCGTTTAAAGCAGTTGGCGGCGGTGCACCGGTGTTTATGGAAAAAGCACAGGGAGCGTACTTTTGGGATGTGGACGGTAACAAGTACATAGATTACCTCGCGGCTTATGGGCCAATCATCACCGGACATGCCCATCCCCATATCACAAAGGCGATCACAAAAGCGGCCGAAAACGGCGTTCTTTTTGGTACACCTACAAGTCTCGAAGTGAAGTTTGCAAAAATGCTGAAGGAAGCCATGCCTGCCATGGAAAAAGTCCGTTTTGTTAATTCAGGAACAGAAGCTGTCATGACAACCATCCGCGTGGCACGTGCGTACACAGGAAGAGACAAGATCATTAAGTTTGCCGGCTCTTATCACGGCCATTCTGATCTCGTTCTTGTAGCCGCAGGCTCAGGACCTTCCACGCTTGGCACTCCCGATTCTGCCGGTGTTCCAAAAAGCATCGCCCAGGAAGTGATCACCGTTCCGTTCAATGACATTGATTCCTATCGGGAGGCTTTGCAAAAATGGGGCGATGAGATCGCCGCTGTTCTTGTCGAACCCATCGTCGGCAATTTCGGTATTGTTGAACCGAAGGAAGGATTCCTTGAAGCAGTAAATGATCTGACCCATGAAGCAGGAGCCCTCGTTATCTATGATGAAGTGATCACAGCGTTCCGATTTATGTATGGCGGAGCACAGGACCTTTTGAACGTGAAACCTGATATGACTGCCCTCGGAAAAATTATCGGCGGCGGACTGCCAATCGGAGCTTACGGCGGGAAGAAAGAGATTATGGAAAAGGTGGCGCCTCTTGGACCTGCCTATCAGGCCGGAACCATGGCAGGAAACCCGGCATCCATATCAGCAGGGATCGCCTGCCTTGAAGTGCTTCGGGAAGAGGGCGTATACGAAAAAATGGATAAACTCGGGCAAAGACTCGAAGAAGGCATCCTCGCCCATGCAAAAACATACAATATGCCAATTACGATTAACCGCCTTAAAGGAGCATTGACGGTTTACTTTACTCATGAGAAAATCTCCAATTATGAACAGGCAGAAAACACGGACGGCGAGCTGTTTGGCAAATACTTTAAAGCCATGCTTGAAGAGGGAATCAATCTCGCACCATCTAAATATGAAGCGATGTTCCTTACCGCCGCCCATACCGAACAGGATATTGAAGAAACATTAAAAGCGGTGGAGTCTTCATTTAAAAAACTTGCCGAAATGTAATTTTTATTAAGCAGAGTGAATAATCACTCTGTTTTTTTCATCTCATTATGTAAGCGCTTACTTAAATTATAAGGTTCGTTCTGTTGTCTTTTCCGATACGCAATATTCGCAATTTTGAATAAAGATAATTGACTGACTATTTAAACAATGATACTATGATAAGAACGGAGAAAAAATAACTTCTCGAAAAATACATTGGCAAAGAGATAAAACCATATCTATCGATTTGGTTTTTTTATGTCTTATATTAAAACTTGGAGGTAAGGGGGCGATCGGATGGTTAAGTTATGGAGTCCTGCGCAATTTAAGGATTACAGGAAGCAAGAGTTTGATAGCTGTGGAATTGTTTCGGTCATAGAAAAGGAGAACATTCCTACAAAAAAGAACGTGGATGATGCCATTTCTGCATTGATCACAATGAACCACAGAGCAGGTTTTATCGAAAACGAAGGAGACGGCATCGGGATTAATATTGATATTCCAAAGACCCTTTGGAAAGAAAAGCTGACCCGGGCAGGTCTCCCTTATGCTGCCGTGGAATCGGACCAATTTACCGTCGGACATATTTTTATTGATAAAAATGCGGACAGTCTGTCAGAAATGACTCAAATCAAGAAGTTGTTTGGGACACATGGTTTTGAACTGCTGTTTGAAACCACATCTGTGACAAAGTCTGAAGCACTTGGTCCGATCGCCAGAGGTGAAGAGCCTGTATTCTGGCAGGTGGCCCTCCACCCGAAGAAAGTAATGGCGGACCTCGACTGTACGCTGTATAACCTGCTGACTGATATTGAAGTGTCACCTTCTGTTCATGTTGCGTCCTTAAGCAACCATCATGCAGTTTATAAAGTCATGGGATCTGGAGAGACCCTCCCTGCCTATTACCATGACCTGAACAATCCGCTGATTGCATCGACTGTTACACTCGGGCATAATCGCTATTCCACCAACACGCTTTCTACGTTTTTCAGGGTGCAGCCGTTCAGTGTACTTGGCCACAACGGAGAACTTAATACGATTGCCAAGCTACGGGAGGAAGCTGAAATTGTCGGTATTCCGGTCACCGTCGGCGGAAGTGATTCGCAGGATTTAAACCGGGTCATCGAAACATTGATCTTACGTGATGGATTTACCCTGTTTGAAGCGATGGATGTACTTTTTCCTCCTATCGTACATGAAATTAAATCTTATCCTCATCATCTTCAGGATCTCTATACCTACTTAAGGGAAGCATGGGGCCATTTTGCACAGGGACCTGCGGGTATTATTTCAAGATTTGGACGGGAAGCGGTATTCAGCGTAGATGCGCTTGGGCTTCGTCCGATTTGGCAGCTTGAAACGGGAACCTCCCTTTACTTCTCCTCCGAACAGGGCATTCTATCAAACAATGAATTTATGGCAGAGCCCAAGTGTTTCGCGCCCGGGGAAAAAGTAGGGTTAAAGCGCGAAGAGGACGGACGCCTGGTTTACTATGATCATAACGGTTACCAGGAAGCTGTCTTCTCTTCCATGAAAGAACGAATTAAGGTGGACGGCGCCCGCAAGCAACTGCACACTCAAGCCTTTGATACCGGTTATGTCCGTGCCCCGCTCAAGAAGCACAATGGCTGGTATTCCGCTTACGGATGGGACCGAGAACAAATCCATCAGCTCGAACAGATGGCGGAAAAAGGGGTTGAGCCAATCCAATCACTCGGGCACGACTCCCCATTGGCTGCCCTTCATCCGGAACGTCAAAACATTGCGGATTTTATTAAAGAAAGTGTGGCTGTTGTTACCAATCCGGCCATTGACAGAGACCGTGAAACAGAGCATTTTTCTACACGTACCGTTCTGGGGAAACGGCCTTCCCTTTTTGAAAAAGAAGAGTCACTTGGAACGGTCGAGCTGCTGACTCCCCTGCTGGTGGAAGGAAAGGACGGAAACGAGCTTTCTAAACAAAACCCCCACCCTTCATATGAGCAATTAAGCGCCTACTTTGAAGCAAGAAACGAAAAATATATTCTTCACACCATCATGAAAGACGAAGAAACAGTGGAAGAGGCCTTAAAGCGGCTTTGCACTGAAGCGGCAACTGCCATTAAGGACGGGGCGACCATCCTTATATTGGACGACAATCAGGCACACCGTATGCATTTATGGCTCGATCCCCACCTCGTATTATCGGCTGTGGATCAAAGCCTCAGAAAACAAATGCTGCGCCGCAGTGCATCCCTTATTTTAAGATCCGCCGCCATTCGGTCGCTTCACGACATTATCCTGGCGATCGGGCTCGGAGCGGATGCGGTCAGTCCTTATCTGCTCTTTGAAACCGTTACGGAGCCAGAGGATACCACTCCGGCAATCAAATTGTTTGAAGCATTGAACAAAGGACTGGAGAAAGTGATTTCCACTATCGGAATCCATGAATTGAGAGGCTATGACCGTCTCTTCTCCAGTATCGGGCTGAGCCAGGAAATTGCCGAAACACTGAACATCGTTAACTTTTTCGGTTCAGAAAACCTAAGCTATAATTTCTCGGCACTGAAAGAAGACAGTTTTGCCCGCATGGAAGTTTTCAAACAGGAAAATGCAAGACCTAGCAAAAGTTTCCGCCTCTTTCCGCGCGTTTGGAAATCCATCGGAGATATTGCAAGCGGAAAGGCTGACTACAGAAGCTATGCAGAGAAATTATCGGAACAAGAGTTGAAAAATCCGATCGCTCTTCGCCATCTGACCGATTTGATTCCGTCACAGACTCCTGTTGATCCTGCTCAAGTGGACATAGGCGTTAAAGACCACAGCCTTCCTTTTGTCATCAGCTCGATGTCATTTGGCTCGCAAAACGAAACCGCATTCAGAGCATATGCGGAAGCCGCAGATGTTCTGAATATGATCAGTCTGAACGGCGAGGGCGGAGAGATCAAGGATATGATTGGAAAATATCCAAAAACACGGGGACAGCAAATTGCTTCCGGACGTTTTGGCGTCAATATCGAATTGCTCAATTCTTCCAACCTGCTCGAAATTAAAATTGGCCAGGGAGCAAAACCAGGTGAAGGCGGTCATTTGCCTGGCTCCAAGGTGACAAATAAAATCGCCGAGGCACGGAATGCGACCATTGGATCGGATTTGATCTCCCCTTCCAACAACCATGATATTTACTCCATCGAAGATTTGGCGCAAATGATTACGGAATTGAAAACCGCGAACGATCAGGCAAAGGTATCGGTAAAAGTTCCGGTTGTTCCCAATATCGGCACCATCGCTGTCGGTATTGCCAAAGCAGGAGCTGATATTATTACGTTGAGCGGTTTTGACGGCGGTACGGGCGCAGCCAGAGTTCATGCACTGCAGCATGTTGGCTTGCCTGCTGAAATCGGTGTAAAAGCCGCCCATACGGCCTTGCTTGAATCAGGGCTTCGCCACAAGGTTGAGCTTTGGGCTGATGGAGGAATCCGCAGTGCCCTCGATGCAGTAAAAATGATGCTGCTTGGGGCGAACCGGATTGGTTTTGGTACACTGTCCATGGTAGCGATCGGATGTACGACCTGCCGGGGCTGTCACCTGGATACATGCCATGTGGGAATTGCCACTCAAATTGATTCCGAACAAAAAGCCATTGATCATGGTCTTCGCCGCTTTGTGCCAAGAAAGTTTGACCCGGCTGTTCAGGGACTTGTGCGACTGTTTAGTGCATTTGGAGAGGAATTGCGCTTGCTCACCGCCTCCCTTGGTTTTTCTTCGGCTCAGGAGCTCGTTGGAAAGTCCGATTTACTTGTTCAAGCCCGCGGCCAGGAACAGATCGACTTATCCACACTGCTTCAGACCTCGGTCGTGGAAGAAATGATCCCGGTGCCTCAAGCGGAGGAAAAATTGCTCGCAGCTGTCACAATGGCTGCAGGAGCAGAGTATCTGGATAATGACGTTGCCCAGCTCGCCCAGTCCAGAGAGTTTCAATTTGTTACCGCGGAGCAACGCGTGCTTGGCAGCCGTGTCTCCGGGTACAACGTTCGTTCAAAGCAAACCGGCAAAAAGCCTGACATTACGCTTAACTTTAAAAGCGGCTCCATTCCCGGAAACGGTCTTGGCGCCTACACGTCAAAAGGAATTAAAATCAAGGTAGAAGGCGGAGCACAGGACGGTCTGGCCAAGACTGCGTTTGGCGGATCGATTACCATTTTGAAGGCCAAAGGAAAAGACGGCAACTACTATAACGGTTCCGTCGGAAAAGGGGTTGCCTATGGCGCCCAAAAAGGGCTCTTCATGATCCAGGGAAATGCCGATGCCAGAGCGGGTATCCGCCTGTCCGGTGCAGACCTCATCATTGGCGGCAAGCTGACCGGTCCGGTTGTTACGGACCGCGGCAATGTCGGTATAAACGCGAATATCAAAGGATTCGCCTTCGAATATATGACCAATGGAAGAGGGCTTGTTCTTGGCGATCCGGGCCCATGGATCTGTGCCGGCATGACAGGCGGTGTGGTCTACCTCCGTCTCCAGCCAGAGCTGGGCCTTACGACAGAAGTACTGCAGTCCAGAATTGCAAAGGGCGCGAAGGTGTCCCTCGAGCCTATCGGATTTAAAGGCGCAGAAGACATCTCTGAACTGCTGACAAAGTACATGGCAGCTCTTGTGAAATCCGAACAGTTCGAAGAGGCGGCTGAAATCAAACACTTAATTGAACATCCGCTTGAGCATTTTGTTCAGGTGATCCCGGTTAAGGAACAAGCCGATCCGGATGTTTCTACTGAGTAAATAGACTATTAAAACCATCCAATATGGGGAATTATCCCCATGATGGATGGTTTTTTGCTGTTTATTGTGATTCGAGAATTTGTTACAAATGAATACTTGATTATTACGGGGAATCATTGTATAGTTGTCAGGATTATTAGTGATCTAATTTTAATTACAGAAGGGAACACCTTTTCAGATGAAACTTGGAGCCCGAATGATAAAAACGGGGTTGGCCATCACCATGGCCATTTATCTAGCCATGCTTTTTAATTTGAATACACCTGTTTTTGCTGCAATTGCAGCCACGTTTGCGATTCAGCCTTCAATATACCGATCCTTTCAAACCATTATTGAACAGATCCAGGGCAATATCATCGGTGCATTCTTCGCCATTGTCGGAGTGCTCCTGCTCGGAAACAGTCCGTTTGTCATCGGATTTGTCGTAGTTATCGTTATCGCCGTTAACTTGAAAATCAATGTGGAGAAGACCATCCCCCTTGCCATCGTGACGGTGATTGTCATTATGGAAAGCCAGACGCCAAACTTTTTCTCGTTTGCCCTTGGACGGTTTTTGCTCATTATGCTGGGCGTCGTATCCGCTTTTCTCGTAAACTTAATTTTTATGCCCCCAAAGCATGAAACAAAGCTGTATTTCAGCATTTCGAATTTAACTGATGACATTATTAAATGGATGCGCATGATTAACCGTCATGCCTCTGACTACTCGGCCATTAAAGATGACATTGGGACAATGAAGGAAAACAGCATCAAGATGGATCAGCTCTATCTTTTATACAAAGAGGACCGCACTTATCTTAAAAACAATCAGTTTACCAAAGGCCGGAAGCTTGTACTCTACCGGCAGATGATCCATACAACCAAGAAACTGCTTGAACTGCTGCGAAACCTGCACCGTCATGAAAATGAATTGCTATGCATGCCCGAAGAGCTGCGGGAGCTGATCACCGAACAAGTGGAACGCCTGACCAGTTATCATGAACAGGTTCTGCTGAAATATACAGGCAAAATCAGGTCCCAGCATTCAACAGGGATGCTTGATGAGCTTTATGAGAATAAGAGCTCGTTAATGAAGTCCTTCATGAACTATTATAACGAAGTTGAAAATGATCAATGGATGCAATGGTTTCCCGTATTTGCGCTGATTATTGATTACAGTGACCAGTTGGAGCATTTGAACCGCCTGGTTGAAAGCTTTAAGAATCATCATACTGATGATAATGAACTGACGATAAAAGAAGAGAACATCAATTAAAACCATAAAAAAACTCCTGACAAACGTCAGGAGTTTTTTGCACTTTAGCTCTTCATTCTAGGATCGAGTGCATCCCGGAGGCCGTCCCCCATCAGGTTAAAGCCCAAAACGGTCAGCATGATGGCGAGGCCCGGAAAGATAACGGTCCAAGGAGCCTGAATAATGAAATCCCTTGAATCCGCCAGCATTTTCCCCCATTCCGGAGTTGGAGGCTGGGCTCCAAGACCCAAAAAACCGAGAGCTGCGGCTTCAATTATAGCTGTCGCGATGGCCAGTGTCCCTTGAACGATGATCGGTGCCATACTGTTGGGAAGTACATGGTGAATCAGGATTCTGGAATCCTTCATGCCGATCGCCTTTGCCGCTGTAATGTATTCTTCTTCCTTAACACTCAGCACGCGTGAACGAACAAGTCTTCCGAATATCGGAACGTTAATGATGGCAATGGCAATCAATGCGTTTCTCAGGGATGGCCCAAGAACGGATACAACAGCGATGGCCAAAAGAATGCTCGGAAATGCAAGCAGAATATCAAAAATTCGGGAGATAATTCCATCCACGATTTTGCCGTAATAGCCCGCGACAATTCCCAGGGCCGAGCCGACAATAACAGATCCGGCTACGGAAACAAATCCTACCCAGAGGGAAATTCTTGCTCCGTAGAGTACCCTGCTGAAAATATCCCTGCCAAACTCATCCGTACCGAACCAATGCTCGCCTGAAGGCGCAAGATGCTTGTCCGCCAGTTTTTGGTCCGAAAAGCTGTATGGTGCCAACAACGGAGCGAAGATCGCGATCAAGATGAAAAAAACAACGATTCCCAATCCAACCATTGCAAGTTTATTCTTTTTAAAGGAGCGCCACGCATCTTTCCAGGGCGAGATCACTTTGTCATCGCTTTGCTCCATCACCGGCGGGTTGTTTAACGGTGGTGTGCTCTGTGCCAATTCTGCCATACTAAACTCCCCCTATCAGTACTTAATGCGCGGATCAATGGCCGCATACAGTATATCCACGAACAGATTTATAAGAACAAACAATGTCGCCACTACAAGTATCCCGGACTGGATCACAGGATAGTCACGTGACTGGATGGCATCGTATATATAAGTTCCGATTCCCGGCCATCCAAAGATGGTTTCCGTCAGAATGGCACCTCCAAGAAGAAGCCCCGTCTGCAGACCGATGACAGTAACAACCGGAATCATCGCATTTTTCAAGGAGTGCTTGTACACCACCCAGAACATTTTCAATCCTTTTGCCCGTGCTGTACGGATGTAATCAGATCTCATGACTTCAAGCATGCTGGAGCGGGTCATCCTTGCAATGATCGCCATCGGAATGGTACCAAGGGCAATACCAGGCAGGATTAAGTGCTTCACCACTTCAATGAACTGGTCAAACCTTCCCTCTATCAGCGTATCGATCAAGTACAAATGCGTGATGGCTTCCACGGGCATCCGTATATTGTCCCGTCCTGTTGTCGGAAGCAAGTCCCATTTAATAGATACAAAATATTGCTCCATTAAACCGAGCCAGAAAATGGGCATGGAAACCCCAATAAGTGCAATCAGCATAACCCCATAGTCAAACCATGAGTTTTGAAACCAGGCGGAAATAATGCCCGCATTCACACCGACAATGACAGCAATTAAAATCGCTACAAGCGACAGTTCGATGGTTGCTGCTAAATACGGCCAGATTTCATCGCTGATCGGAGATCTTGTTTTTAATGACATCCCCAGATCGCCCTGGAACAGTCCGCCTAAGTAATGAACGAATTGCGTATACCAAGGCTGATCGAGGCCCAATTGTTTTGTCAGTGTTTCAATCGCGTCTTTTGACGCTTGCTGGCCCAGGATCAATTGCGCAGGATTACCAGGGATCGCGCGAATCATCATAAATACAATGAACGTCATGCCAAGAAGTACGGGTATCAGCAAACCAACCCTTCTGATTGTATAAGAAAACATGTCCACACCTCATTTACGCATAGTTGTGTTACATCCTGATGTTTTTCTCCAAAACAAAAGGGGAGCATGCAAGATACTCCCCCGTTTTTTCATTACTTCGACATGGAAACATCAACAAATGATTGAGAGCCTTTAGGATGCGGGTAGAAACCTTTAATCGTGCTCACACCAGCAAGCTGTGGCTTAGCATGTACAAGAGGAACCCATGGTGCATCTTCGTGAATGATTTCCTGTGCTTTTTTGTATAGCTCTTCACGTTTTGCTTCATCAGCTGTGGATTGTGCTTCAATCAACAGTTTGTGAACCGGTTCGCTCTTATAGCGGGAATAGTTATTGGAATCGATCGTATCTTTATCAAGAAGCGTATACAAGAAGTTATCCGCATCTCCGTTATCCCCTGTCCAACCGATCAAGAAAGCAGGTGCTTCGCCTTTACGCAGTTTCTCAAGGTACGTACCCCACTCAAACGTTACAATGTTTGCTTTGATTCCAACTTTTGCAAGGTTTGCCTGGATGGCTTCAGCAATTTTTTGTCCGTTTGGCATATAAGGACGTGATACCGGCATTGCCCAAAGATCCATCTTAAAACCGTTTGGATATCCTGCTTTTTTCAGAAGCTCTTTTGCTTTTGCTTCATCATAAGCATAGTCTTTTACATCCTTATTTTGTCCGGCAATGGAAGATGGAAGCGGCGTTATTGCAGGTTCAGCTGTTCCATTGTAGAAGTTTTTGATCAAATCATCTTTGTTTACAAGATGGCTGATCGCCTGGCGTACTTCTTTTTTGTTGAATGGTGCTTTTTCCGTATTGAAACCGAAGTAAGCAACGTTCATGGAAGGACGCTCAAAAATTTGGAGATTTTTATCCGATTTGATTTTATCAATGTCACTTGGGTTTACTCCGTCGATCAAGTCCACTTCGCCCTTGGTTAACGCATTGAGGCGGGCAGAGTTGTCTTTAATGACTTTAAACGTAACACCGTCAAGCTTAGGAAGTCCTTTTTTCCAGTACTTATCGTTTTTAACCACAGAAATCGTGTCTCCACGCTTCCACTCTTTAAACTTGAAAGGTCCTGTTCCTACAGGATGCTCTCCGTATTTATCGCCATATTTGTCAATCGCAGCAGGGCTTGAAATCGCAAACGGGCTCATCGCAAGGTTTTTAAGGAATGGCGCTTGCGGGCGTTTCAGCGTAAATTCAACTGTAGAATCATCAAGTGCTTTTACTTCTTTAATCACCTGGCCAGGATCGTTCTTGAATCCTCCAAACATGGAAGCATAGTAAGGGAATTTGGCAGCGTCGCCATTCACCCAGCGCTCGAAGTTTTTCACAACAGCATCTGCATTAAAATCGGTGCCATCCTGGAATTTAACTCCTTTTTCAAGTTTGAACGTGTATTTAAGGCCGTCTTTGGAAATATCCCAGCTCTTTGCCAACTCAGGCACAACATCTGTATTTTCTTTTTTATAGCCTGTCAATGTTTCAAATACTTGCTCTGTAACGATAAAAGATTCACCGTCTGTTTCATGAGCCGGGTCCAGTCCAACCGCATCGCCGCCTCGTCCATAAATCATGACGCCGCCGCCTTTTTCTTTTCCATCGCTGCTGGCGCCTTCACTTGAAGACTTACAGCCGGCGAGCCCCAGTGAGAGAACCAAGAGTAACACCAAAACTGTTAATGAACTTTTCTTCATGTTCTTTCCCCCATTTTCATATAGTTTTTTTGCCTCTATTTATGTGTACGAGCTGTCATTCATAAAGATGACAAGCTACGTAATGGCCTTTATCCACTTCCTTAAATTCGGGCCGTCTGGCAGAACACACATCCATTGCCTGTGGGCAGCGGGTATGAAATGCACAGCCTTTTGGCGGATTGGAGGGACTTGGTACATCCCCTTTAAGTATGATGCGTTCCTTCTTGATTTCTACGTCCGGAATAGGCACCGCCGATAGCAAAGCCTGGGTATAAGGGTGAAGTGGATTATCATAAAGCGGTTCACTGTCTGACAGCTCCACTATCCTGCCGAGATACATGACCCCCACCCTGTCGCTGATATGTCTGACCACACCCAGATCGTGGGCAATAAACAAGTAGGTTAAACCAAAATCCTTTTGAAGATCCTGCAAAAGGTTGAGCACCTGAGATTGGATGGAAACATCCAATGCAGATACAGGCTCATCGGCAATAATCAGTTTGGGGTTTACAGCCAGTGCGCGTGCAATCCCGATCCGCTGGCGCTGTCCGCCGCTGAACTGGTGGGGATAGCGATTGGCATGGTAGCTGTTCAGTCCAACAACCTCCAGAAGCTCCTTCACCCGTTTCTTTCGTTCCTTTGCATCTTTCACACCGTGGACGAGCAGCGGCTCCTCCAAAATTTTCTCAACGGTATGTCTCGGATTGAGTGAAGCAAAGGGGTCTTGAAACACCATTTGCATTTCTCTTCGCATTTTGCGCATTTCATTTGAAGACAGGCCGAGAACATCTTTTCCTTCAAAAAAAACATTTCCTTCACTTGGTTCCAGAAGCCTCAGCAGCATGCGTCCTGTCGTCGACTTGCCGCAGCCGCTCTCCCCTACAAGGCCCAGTGTTTCCCCTTTTTGGATGGTAAAAGATATTCCGTCTACAGCCTTTACTTCACCAATGGTCTTTCCAAGAAGACCGCCTTTTATCGGAAAATGTTTCTTAAGATTTTCAACTTTAACTAATGGTTCGGTCAACGATGTCTACCCCTTTCTCATCCTCGTACAGCCAGCATCGGACCCTTTGGTTGCCTCCAAGGCTTTCCAGCGCAGGCGTTTCGCTGATACAGCGGTCAAACGCATGGGCGCACCGGGGCGCAAATTGGCATCCCGTTTTTACCGAGCCGGGCTTTGGTACGTTTCCTGGAATGGAGTATAGTCTCTCTTTTTTATCCCTCATATCCGGAACAGACTGAATTAGTCCTACTGTATAAGGATGCTTAGGAGATGTAAAGATGGTTTTGACATCTGCCTCTTCCACCACTTTACCTGCATACATAACAACCACACGCTGGCACATTTCTGCCACCACACCAAGGTCATGCGTGATCATCATGATGGCTGTATCTGTCTCTTCATTGAGTTTTTTCATCAGCTCAAGAATCTGTGCCTGAATCGTTACATCAAGAGCCGTCGTCGGCTCGTCTGCAATCAGCAGTTTCGGAGCACAGATCATGGCCATGGCAATCATTACCCGCTGGCGCATTCCTCCAGATAATTGATGCGGAAAATCTTTCATTAATTCTTCCGCACGTGGAAGACCAACCATTTTCAGCATATCAACGGCATGTGCCTGAGCTTTTTTCTTTGGCCATTTTTTATGTATTTGCAAAGCTTCGATCAGCTGGCTGCCGATGGTGAAAACCGGATTTAAACTTGTCATCGGCTCCTGAAAAATCATGGCGATTTCATTTCCGCGGATTTGTCGCATTCTCTTTTCCGATGCTGAAACAAGATTCTCCCCATTAAACAGAATATCTCCCTCTACTTTTCCCGCGGGTGAAGGCACAAGTCCCATAACAGATAAAGAGGTAACACTCTTGCCGCATCCCGATTCTCCGACGATTCCGAGCACTTCTCCGGAATTCACCTGAAAATCAATGGAATTAACAACAGAAATTTCACCATCATCTGTCATAAAGGAGGTCCTTAATCCTTTAACTTCCAAGACAGGACTGCTCACTAACCCAACCCCTTTCTATGATGCTTTTTTCTTTCTGCGTGAACATTTAGTAGGACACTCTACTTCGAATTATGACACTAGTCTGATAATTTGACAATATGAAAATTTTTAAAAGTTTAAAAGAAATAACAATTTTTTGTTAAATGCGGGTCTTTTTTAATAAAAAAAAGAGGCGGTGCACATGGTGTACACCGCCCTTTTCCTTAGTTTTCTGTTTCACACATCACAACTTTATTCCTAGACTTACCCATTTAATCTCCAAGCTGCTGAACCGTAAACAGATTATAATAAACTCCTTGTCGAGCCATAAGTTCCTGATGGGTTCCGCTTTCTGCAATTTCGCCATTATTCACCACTACAATACGGTCGGCATGAGTAATCGTCGCCAATCGATGGGCGACAATAAACGTCGTCCGTTCCTTTGCAAGCTTGTCGAGCGATTCCTGGATCAAGTGTTCACTCTCCAAATCGAGAGCGGATGTTGCCTCGTCAAGAATCAAAATCGGGGGATTCTTAAGAAAAACCCTGGCAATAGCGAGCCGCTGCTTTTGGCCGCCGGAAAGTTTGACACCCCTCTCTCCGATTTTTGTGTCATATCCTTCCGGGAGGCTCTTGATAAAGTCATGGGCGTTGGCTGCTTTTGCCGCAGATATCACTGCCTCATCAGACGCATCAGGATTTCCCATGAGAATATTGGCTTTTACAGACTCACTGAATAAAATGTTATCCTGCAGAACCATGCCGATTTTATCCCTCAGCGAACGTACCTTAAAGTTGCGGATGTCTTCCCCGTCCAGTTGAATGCTGCCTTCGGAAACATCATAGAACCTTGGAATCAGACTGACGAGGGATGATTTTCCGCCGCCGCTCATTCCCACAAGGGCGATCGTCTGACCAGGTTCCACTTCCAGATTGATTCCTTTTAATACATAAGGTTCACTCTCATTGTAACGGAAGTACACGTTATCAAATGAAAGCTGCCCTTTTACTCCGTTCAGTTTTCTGGCTTTTGGCTGGTCATAGATATCATATTCTTCATCCATAAATTCAAAGACCCTGTCCATGGAAGCCAGGGACTGTGTCAGCGTGGTGGATGAATTCACCAGTCTTCGTAGAGGATTGTACAGCCTGTCCATATAGCCTGCAAAAGCCACCACTTCCCCGATGGAGATATGCCCTCCGATGGCCCGGTAGGCCGCAAAGCCAATAACAAGCAACGGAGCAATATCTGTAATGGTGTTCACCACAGCAAACGTTTTGGCATTCCATGTCGTTTGATCCATCGCTTTGTTTAGAAAATGGGAATTTCTTTTATTAAATTGAACCTGTTCATAGTCTTCAAGAGCGAAACTCCGGATCACGGACATTCCCTGCACCCTCTCGTGCAAATGCCCCTGAACTTCGGCAAGCGCCTGCGATCTCTGTTTGGTCAGTCCGCGCAGCCTTGTATAAAAGTATTTAACCGATAGGCCATAGAACGGCAGCATGGCCAGTGCCACTACCGTCAGCCAGCCGTCCATGGTGGCCATAATCACGATGGCAATCACAATCGTAAACATGTCCAGCCAGACATTCATTAACCCGGTAATGACAAAATCTTTGGTCTGCTCCACATCATTAATGACCCTGGAGATGATTTCTCCCGATTTATTATTGGAGTAAAAACGCAAGGAGAGCCGCTGAATATGCTGATACAGCTTGTCTCTTATATCGTATAAAACTTTACTGCCTACCCATTGGGCGTAATACTGTCTGTAATATTCAATCGGCGGCCGCAGCACACCAAAAATAAAGAATGCTCCTCCCATCAACCAGAACAGTTTGACCATTTTTTCACTGGTCGATAATCCTTCCCCGCCAATAATCGTGTCCACCACATATTTTAAGATGAGCGGAATAAGGAGCGGAATCCCAAATTTCAAAATCCCGATCACAATCGTCCATCCGATCTGTTTTTTATAAGGTTTAACAAAACCCAAATACCGTTTGATACTGTCCAAAACATCACACCCTAATTTGAAATGCTGAAGCGACCGTTTAAAAGCGAAGGTGTTGGAACTCTCGAACATAAATACGCTTTTTGTATTTTGTGAGAGAGTGAAACAACCAAGCTTTTGGTCGCTGAAGCTGGATCAAGAAATGCTGAAGCGGCCGTTTAAAAGCGAAGGCGTTGGAACTCTCGAACATAAATACGCTTTTTGTATTTTGTGAGAGAGTGAAACGACCAAGCTTTTGGTCGCTGAAGCTGGATCAAGAAATGCTGAAGCGGCCGTTTAACACGCTTTCATACCAAAATAACGCCTGAGGAAAGATCCCGTCCGGATCCAGCCAAGGCGTCCATCGCAAACATCTATAGTATACATCCTTATGGGCAGAAAAACCTGTTGAATGCTTGATTCAACAGGTTTTTTCTTATCTGAATTCCAAATACCGCTCGTACCATTGCTCTATAAAGCCAGGTTCAAACGGGCCCTTTCTCTGATTGATCATGGAAATTAAATCATTTAGGTTCTTTTGGATAATGTAATCAAGCTCTGGCGGGTATTTCATGATCTGTCGGTGCAGGCTGTATTCATCTTCATCGAGCAGTATATAGGACATATCAGGAAAAACTTTTATATCCAGATCATAATCAATATATTTTAGCGCCTCATTATCCCAAATATACGGTGTCCCCAGGTTGCAATAGTAGTAAAAACCATCCTGCCGGATCATGCCGATTACATTAAACCACTGTTTAGCGTTAAAGTAGCAGATTGCCGGTTCTCGTGTCCGCCACTGCCTGCCATCTGATTCTGTTACCAGAATACGGTCATTTCCCGCAATAACAACTGACGAGCTTCCTTTCAGGATAACCGTATCTTCCCAGGTTCGATGGAGGGATCCATTATGTTTGTAGCTCTGAATATCAATAATACTTCCGGGTGTGGGAAAACTCATATGCCTCTCCTTTCCTTCGCGATTCCGGAAGCCAATGGTTTACCAGTTATGGGGTTACTCCTTTCCGTTTAAAATAATACATATAGGTAATTCACCAGCTTCGTTGCAAAATACGTTCATTGTGTCGTCTCATCACTATTCTAGCCCTGCCCGGCGTTCATCATCCCCAAGATCAGTTACTTTACGTTATTTTCTCTTCTATAGTATATCGTTTTAAGAATAGTTTGGAAATGATAGTTACCCTGTTTATTGAAAAAAAGCTCGCCCATTTTTTCATTGCCTAGTTCTTTTCCCCCTGTATGTAGTCAAAAAACCCAAGAAAACCAAAAATGCCCCCTGCGTATAGCAGGGAGCATTAATGGATAGAGGTTACTGTTGGTTACCTTGGCCTTTGCGTTGTTGAGATTGAGCGTTTTGCTGACGAACCTGTTGAGCGTCAGTTTCGCTTCCAAACTCAGCACCGTATTGACCTTGGCCAGCTTGAGACTGTTGGTTTTGACGTCTAACTTGCTGTGCGTTTGTTTTTGACTGTTTGTCCATGTGTATCACCTCCACGAAAATTAATTTAACCCTCATCAAATGTTTTTATGTGAGCAAAAAAATTTTTTTTGATGAATATTTTCCGTGGTTGCGGCATCCCCAGACCGGGTATAGGATTGCAAACGGGATGAAAAACTAAAAAAGCTTTTTAGCGTGGTGCGTATGCACCAAAACTGGCACTGGGAGGTAACATCATGTATGTAGGAAGAGACATGAGCGAGCTGGATATGATGGATAAAAAGGAATGGAAGGACAGTGAACTGGCACACTTTCACCAGTCTTTCCAGCAGATTACACCTTATTTAAATGAAGAAGGTGTGACCATACATCGAGAAATCATCAAGGAAATTGAAGCCAGGGGCGGTCTGAAAAGCGATGAAGCGAGTTATGAGAGAGGCACTACCCCCAAAGTGGATTAAAACACACAAAAGGTGATCCTGAACGTTCAGGATCACCTTTCATTTAAAAATTACTGTACGATTGCCCGCCGTCAACGTTCAACGTGGCACCAACCACCCAAGAAGCCCGGTCAGATGCCAAAAATACAACCGTGTTGGCAATTTCCTCTACCGTTCCAAATCGCTGGGCTGGAATGTTTTGCTGAATATACTGGTTGATTTTCTCCGGAGTTTCTTTCAGCCGGCGCTGCCAGTTACCCGTTGGATGCAATACAGAACCCGGCGCAATTCCCGCAACCCTCACGCCCTGGGATATCATTTCATCTGCAAAGGACTTTGTAAACGAGATGAGAGCAGCTTTGCTGGCATTGTAGGTTGGCTTTCCACCCGACTCTCGGCCGAAGATGGAAGAAAGGTTAAGAATTGTGCCCTTTTCATGCTTTACCATTTTTTCCGCTGCCAGCTTGCTCATCCCAACCGCGGACAAATAATTCAAATGCACCGATTCTTCAAATTGGTCCATTGTGGTTTCCATTACAGCCGATCCATTGCTTCCTCCCGCATTATTAACAAGGATATCGATGCCTCCAAAATGCGAGATGAATTCCTGAAGAATGCGTTCCCGGTCTTCAGGTGACGTCACATCCCCCTTCATGGTAAAAAGGGCTTGGCCCAATTCTTCCTTCGCTTCTGTCAGCGTCTCCTCCTGTCGTCCGCAAATGCCGACAAATGCTCCTTCTTCAAGGAACAGCTTGGCAATTCCCTTTCCAATGCCCTTGGAACCTCCGGTAATTAATACTCTTTTCTGATCAAGACCTAAATTCATAAGACTGCCACCTCTTTCGCCAATTTTATAATTTTTTGATGTGAGACCGGAAAAGGATAAGCTTCCATTTCCTCAAAGGTTACCCACTTGAGGTCATCCTTGTCTCCAATTTCATAGATGCATCGCCCTTCGAATAATTGAATATCCCACTTCAGATGGGAAAATACGTGGTCAAGGTTACTGATATGGTCTCCGATTTCTGCTGATATTCCCCATTCGGCTTCGAGAAAAACTTTAAGATCTTCAATTTCACTTTGCCCTCTTTTTTTGACCGGAACATTCGGAAATTCCCACAAATTAGCGAGCAGGCCCTCCTTGGGCCGTTTGTGAATGAGATATTTCCCATCTTCTCTCCACAAAATAAGAGCAGCTATATCCACATGACGAACTTTTGTTTTCTTCTCCTTTACAGGAAGTTCCCGCTGCCTTCCCTGTTCAAAGGCACGGCAGTGCTCATGAACAGGGCAAGTCAGGCAAGCCGGAGATTTTGGTGTGCAGATCAGTGCTCCAAGCTCCATCAGTGCCTGATTGAATGAGGAAGGATCTTCCTTTGAAATAAGCTCGCGAACCGCCTTTTCAAATAAAGTCCGCGATTTCGCCTTTCCAATATCTTCTTCAATGAGCAGAATCCGTGACAGTACACGCATAACATTGCCATCCACCGCGGGTTCCGGGACGCCATAGGCAATGCTCAGTATCGCTCCAGCGGTATAGGGCCCGACACCTTTTAGCTTGGATATTTCCTCCGGTGTATCGGGGACTCTTCCTCCATATTGCTCGGCAACCTCTTTTACTGCGGTTTGCAAATTGCGAACGCGGGAATAATAACCTAAACCCTCCCATGCCTTCAACACCTTCTCTTCATCTGCTTCGGCAAGCGCTTCGAGCGTTGGGAAAAGGCTAAGGAACCGATTGAAGTAGGGAATAACCGTGTCCACACGGGTTTGTTGAAGCATGATTTCCGAGACCCATACTTTATAGGGATCCTGATCTGCTCTCCATGGCAGATCACGCTGGTTCATTTTGTACCAGTCCACCAGGTCTCGCTGAAAATTTAAAATCGAAAAATCGTCAGTATAAGAATTCAAAATGCTTATTCACCTTTCTTTTCAAATGCCCAGCAATGGAGCTTTGACAGGCCGCCGGAAATCATTTGCTCCAGCGCTCCATAAACGGTATGCTCTGTGGACAGTCGCTTTTCTTTAATGGAGTTGTAAGCTTGTGGATCACTGACATCAAAACATTCAACATACAGAAAATCCTGGTCGATGGCTTTCATCCAGACAGGCGTCGACACACCATCTTTCATTAATGCATCAAGCACTTTTTTCATATACATTTCGTATTCACCGACCTGATCGGTGTTTACTTTATATTCAATAAAAACCGTTAGTTTATCATTCAAGGTAAGATCCTCCATTCACCCACTAAACACGTTAGGAGGTGTGTAAATTGGATACTGGAACCCATGTCGTAATGGGGCTCGGGCTTGGCGGGCTGGCAATGCTTGATCCGGCCGTCTCTTCCGATTCCATCACTGCCCATGCTGTTATTCTGGGTACACTGATCGGTTCACAAGCACCCGATTTTGACACCATTTTAAAATTAAGAAACAATGCCGTTTACATCCGCAACCATCGGGGAATCACCCACTCCGTACCTGCCCTGTTTATTTGGCCGGCTGTAGTGTCATTAATTATTTATGGACTGAGCCCCGGGGCCAATGGTCTGCATTTATGGCTTTGGACGTCCCTGGCAGTGTTTCTCCATGTTTTTGTCGATATATTTAATGCTTACGGCACACAGGCTCTCTATCCTTTTTCAAAGAAGTGGGTCGCTCTGGGTGTCATCAGCATTTTTGACCCATTCATTTTCATCCTTCATTTGCTCGGATTGGCATTATGGTACGGAGGCTTTGATCCAGGAAGGACGTTTGCAGTAACCTATATTATCCTGGCTGGTTATTATTTGCTCAGGATCTGGAACCGTCACCGGATTGCCCAGGTGGTCCGGCATCACATACCGGAAACCATTGAAGTCATCGCATCCCCCACCATCAAATGGGGACAGTACCATCTGGCCATTAAAACAAAACATCAATTCTTTGTAGGTAACATGAAACAAGGCCGTTTCAGGGTGCTCGACACCTTTGACCGTGTAGAAGTGCCCGATACAGACGTTATTCATGCCGCCAAGAAAGACAAAAACCTTTCGGCGTTCCTTTCCTTTTCACCGGTTTACCGGTGGGAGGTGGAAAAGAACAGCCATGGACATGAAGTCCGTTTTATCGACCTTCGCTACAGAAGCAAAGGGCATTATCCCTTTGTCGCCATTGTCCAGTTGGATGAAGAATTAAATATCATAACGTCTTATACCGGCTGGGTATACAGTGAGGACAGATTGCGAAAAAAACTGGATTATACACCGGGTGTATTAAAAAACGAGTGATGAAGGAAACTCCTTCATCACTTCTTTTTTTTCAAGTGTTTAAATTTGGGATTGGTTGTTTCGTATTCATGGAGCTTGGGACCAAAGCTGTTGATCCATTGCACAACCATTTCTTCTGTTTTATTTTTACCGCCATATTTGTATCCCGCACGCGCACGGGATGATTCAAAATCTTCCCACAATCCTTCGATCCAGCTTCTGGCATCGTCATAGGTGAGATGTTCACTTTTGGACATGAGCACACGGGCAAGGCGGTCAAATCTATCCTCCATTTTTTCTTCCTCCTTATCCATTATTTTGCCGTTTTCTGTTCACATTAAAGGTTTTTATTCAAACCATACTAGATGGGAACCGATTAAAAGGAGGGCTAAACATGCGAAACAAATCAAAAAACTTTCCTAATCGGATCTCCTTCTCAGGTGAGCCGAGAGCCAAAGAAGAATTCTCTTCCAAGCGGCCAGACGGATCCATTCGTGACCATCCAGAGGAACGAATGTTTCAATCCAATCGACACCGGGATGATCAATAGCTCTTGCGGTTATGGATGTTGCTGAAACAATCAGCGATGCCAAGCGGCTTACATCCAAACACGCAAGCGTTAGTAGTGCCGGAAAAAGAAGCGGCCCTTTCCGCTTCTTTTTTCAATTATTGGCCGGGCTGCTGCAGCATGGCGATCGGGAAAGCTTCCAATTCCTGCGATTCGTCTCGGTATCCCCAGGCAAAAATCCCATTCATATACAATATTTTAAAGGAAGATCCGGGATCCCCCTCTACGCCGTATGTTTTTCCGGGATCAAACAGGGCCGTATCCATCATATATGATTTTGCCATCATAATTTTCCGCTCATACACGGCAAATTCGCTGACCATTCCCATTTGTTCCGCCTTTTGCGCTTTTGCATGAAGGTTAGCAATTTCGTTCTGAAGTTCTGTCTTGTTCATTTCACTATATCTTTTTTCCATGATGAGCCTCCATTCTTCTGCTTTTAGTATAATAAACATTGTATAAGAATCCAAACGTATTGAAAGGATGATCCCATGAAATCAGTGATCATTACCGGGGGCGGCTCAGGACTTGGAGCGGCGCTCGCGGAAGAATATGCAAAAAAGTATAAAGTAATCCTTATCGGGCGCACCTTAATGAAATTGACGATGGTGAAAGATGTGCTGGTGCAAAGAGGGCAGCACGCGGATTGTTATGCGTGTGATGTAACATCCATGGAGGAAGTAAAACACGTATTTGGACAGCTTTTTCAGCAAGAGGACATACATATGCTGATCAATAATGCCGGCTCGGGGATCTTTGGGCCTCTGGAAAAGTTTACAGAGGAGGAAGTGAACCTTTTGCTGGATATCAATGTAAAAGGCCCACTATTCACTACGATGACGGCTTTGCCTTATTTAAAGGAAAAAGCAGAAGGCCAAATCATGAACATCATTTCCACCGCAGGACTTCGGGGCAAAATAAATGAATCCGTCTATTGCGCCAGCAAATTTGCCGTGAGAGGATTTACGGAAAGTCTGGTAAAAGAACTGGACGGAACCGGCATCAGCGTAACAGCGGTTTACATGGGAGGAATGGATACGCCGTTTTGGGAGGACAGCGACCATGTGAAGGACAAATCGCGGTTTAAAACACCTGAGCAGGTGGCTGTACAAATTGCAGCTGAAGACACCGGAAAAGCAGAAATCTTTATTGATCGGTAAAATCAGAATTAAGCACTTCATCGATCATATCGACAGGAAATCCTTTCCCATATAGATGCTGCTTCATTTTGTTGCGGTATTGCAGACCGGAAAACTTTTTATAGCGCTTATGGGCCTTGTTGGCCTGCTTTAACAAAGCGTCCCTTTCTTCATCCCTTGAGCTTTTCAGGTCAATATTTCGCAGAGCTTCTTCAATCACATCCCAGGAGTATCCCTTTTGCAGGAGCTGCTGGGATATTTTATTTCTCCTTTCATTACTGGACACGCCTTTATTTTGGTTTGCCTTTTTCTGAGCGAAAGAAGCAGCCGTCTCAACTTGCTCTTCAAGCGGATATTCCTTTAATGCTTTTTTAATAACAGGTTCGGGAATGCCTTTTTGTGACAGCTCTCTTTTTATGACCCCCACCCCTTTTGATGTGGTATTCTTCCTTGTCCGTACAAACATCAGGGCAAACTCGGCATCATCAAGATATCGGTACTCCAGCAGCCGCTTGATCACCTCTTCGATGGCATTATCCTCGTACTCCTTCTTTTTCAAGTAGTCCCGGACTTCCTTCACAGACCTCATTCGAAATGAAAGATATTGAAGAGAGGTGTTAAATCCTTTTTTGATTTCATCTTCATAGAGGAGGTCTCTTAGCTCCTCTGTATCAATTTTCAGTCCTTTTTTCAATTTGTATTTAATCAAAATATCAGTATCAACACTGAAGCCATACTCTTCTCCTTTGCCCTGGTCGATGTAGATATTGAAACGGTCCGCATTCTTTTTTTGAGTTGTGATCTTTGTAATGACTGTCATATTTCTCACCCCGCTAATACTTTTATATTAACATATCAGACCAGAAAAGGAGCCCGCATAACCTTATGCGGACTCTCGTTTTTTAACAGCATCTCCTGGCGGATGCTCCGTATTTTTTGTCCAAAAAATCATTGAAAAATTCAGCCTCTGTAGGCGGGGCCACCTCGGGATGATGTATTTTTATATGAGCGACGTAGGACTCATAATCTGGAAGATTGGATACTCCCTTCCCGATCTTGCGGATAACTCCGGCCCCCTGCCTGATTTTTTGAATAAAAGTTCTCATCAGGACACCTCGCTGATTTTCGTCTGTTTAAACGGATCCTCACTTGTCGGCAGTTCTTCTTTCTTAAACCACACTTTTCCCCAAATCCTCAGGGCATCAATCAGAACACCGAGAATAAGAAGCATAAAGATGCCGGTAAGCACCGCATTTAACTGGTTGTTAAAGATAATCTGTTTGGCTGCTTCCTCAGTCGGTATGGTCGGTGGCAGCTTTCCTGCAGTTAACGCCTGCTTTGTCACTTCCGCCTGCTTCAGGAAGCCAATTTTCGGAAGCTGAGAAAAGATTTTTTGCCAGCCGGCCGTAAACGTCACAATCATGAGCCAGGCCAGCGGGGCCAGCGTGACCCAGCAATATTTGGTTTTGCCCATCTTGATGATGACTGTTGTTGCCACAATCAGAGCAATGGCTGCCAGCATCTGATTTGTTATGCCAAAGAGCGGCCAGAGCGTGTTGATGCCGCCCAGCGGGTCAGTGACACCTACGACAAGGAAATAACCCCATGCCGCAACTACAATGGCACTTGTAATATAAACGGCAGGCATCCAATCCGTTTTTCCGATCGGCTTCCAAATGTTGCCGAGTAAATCCTGAAGCATAAAACGCCCGACCCTCGTTCCTGCATCAATCGTCGTTAATATGAAGACTGCCTCAAAGAGGATGGCGAAATGGTACCAAAATGCCATCAGCTGAGGTCCACCGACCATTTTGGAAAAAATGTGTGCCATTCCGACGGCTAATGACGGAGCACCTCCTGTCCGTGAAAGAATGCTCTCTTCATCCACCTGCTGGGCAAGCGAATTGATTTCATCCGCACTGACCGAGAATCCCCAGGAGGAGATGGTCGATGCGGCAGCGCTTACATCTGTGCCGATTGCCGCTCCCGGCGAGTTGATTGCAAAATACACGCCTGGCGATAAAAGGGTAGCTGCAACAAGAGCCATTACCGCTACAAAGGATTCAGTCAGCATTCCGCCATATCCAATCATGTTGGCATGTTTCTCATTTGCAATCAGCTTTGGCGTTGTACCGGAAGAAATCAAAGAGTGGAATCCCGAGACTGCTCCACAGGCAATGGTGATGAACAAAAATGGAAACAGATTCCCCGAGAATACCGGACCCGTTCCGTCCACGAACTTGGTCAGCGCAGGCATTTTGATTTCCGGCATAACAATGAATATGCCGACAGCCAGCAAACCGATGACCCCAACCTTCAAAAATGTGCTCAAGTAATCACGCGGAGCGAGCAAAAGCCAGACTGGAAGCACGGAAGCCAGGAATCCGTAAACAATCATCATAATAGCGATCGTTTTTCCTTCGAATGTAAACATCGGGGCCAGTGTAGCAGAATCTGCCACCCATTGACCGCTGACAAGTGCAAAAATCAACAGAGCAAACCCGATGATTGAAGCTTCCCCCACCCTTCCCGGCCGCAAAAATTTCATGTAGATTCCCATGAACAAGGCGATCGGAATCGTCATCGCAATGGTATACATTCCCCATGGGCTCGCTTTTAAAGCGTTTACAACGACAAGCCCCAAAACTGCAATCAAAATGATCATGATGGCAAATACACCAACGAGTGCAAGGTATCCTCCGACAGGACCGATCTCTTCTCTTGCTATCTCCCCGATCGATTTACCTTTTCGCCTCATGGAAATAATCAAGACGACGAAATCCTGGACACAGCCCGCAAGTACAGCTCCCGCGACAATCCAGATCGTTCCTGGAAGATATCCCATCTGGGCAGCCAGGGTGGGCCCCACCAGTGGACCCGCACCAGCAATTGCAGCAAAATGATGACCGTAAAGGACCCATTTATTGGTTGGCACATAATCCTTACCGTCCGTGTACCTTTCAGCCGGCGTCGCACGCCTCTTGTCCAATCCGAAGATTTTATTGGAGATAAAACGGGAATAAAAGCGATAAGCAACTGCGTATGTTGCGAGAGATGCCACCACGAACCAGATGGCATTAATGTGTTCGTCCCTCTGCAGGGCAATAACAGATAAGCTAATGCCTCCAGCAAGGGCAACAGCAATCCAGATCAAGGCCTTTGCGACCGGATTACTTTTCTTTCTAATCGTGCTCGGCTGTGTTTCCATTAGGCTCCCCCTCAAAACATTGATATAATTACAGTGCAATTATAACAAATATTCTTAATTTTTAAATAACTTTTCTGGAAAATTACCATACAGGAGGTTTTTATGAAAATTGCAATCACAGGCGGTACCGGACTCATCGGCTCGGCCATCACCAAGCTTTTGCTGTCGAAGAACCATGAAGTGTACATACTAACGCGTTCTGACAAGAAATCCGACCATCCAAAGCTCAGGTATGTGCCATGGCTGGGTAATGAGAGTACACCGGAACATGAGCTTCAAGGCATCGATGCCTTAATTAACCTGGCCGGTGAAAGCATCAACGGAAGATGGACCGATGAGAAAAAGAAAAAAATTATGGACAGCCGAATGAAGGCCACGGATGAAGTACTGCGTATCCTGTCTGAGCTCCCCGAAAAACCGTCCGTGCTGCTCAATGCCTCCGCTGTCGGTTATTACGGAACATCGGAACAAGAGCATTTCACTGAACGCTCCACACCGAAAAACGAAAATTTTCTCTCGGAAGTGGCCCGGCTCTGGGAGCAAAAAGCAAGTCATGCCAATGAACTGGGAATTCGCACCGTTTTTGCGCGGTTTGGCGTTATTCTTAGTGAAAAAGGCGGTGCTCTCTCCCAAATGGCTTTGCCCTATAAATTTTTTGCCGGCGGAAGAATCGGTTCAGGCAGACAGTGGGTATCATGGATTCATCTTGAGGATGCGGCCAGGCTTATTGAGTTTTGCCTGCAGCCAGGCATGGTAGGACCCGTTAATGTGACGGCACCTTATCCCGTACAGAACAGTGATTTTGGCAAAGAGCTCGGAGAAACACTTGGACGGCCCCACTGGCTTCCTGCTCCCTCCTTCGCCATCAAAAGCCTTCTTGGAGAGATGAGTGTACTGGTCCTGGAAGGACAGCACGCCTACCCGGAAAAGGCGGTAAAAAAAGGATTTACCTACCATTACCCGCGGGCTCAAGAGGCGCTGGAGAATTTGCTTAAGTAATCTGCAATATATATATATATAAAAAGAAAAATAGGTGATGCAGTTGAAAACACTCATTAAAGGCGCCAAGGTTTACCCCATAACATCCCCAGTCATGAAAAGAGGGGATATTCTCATCCAGAACGGCAAGATTCTCCATCTTGCTCCGGCCATTGAGCCCTCTTCAGACATGGAAGTTATCGAAGCGGTGGGCTTCCACCTCTTGCCAGGCCTGATTGATGTTCATACCCATTTAGGGCTTTACGACGAAGGAACGGGCTGGGCAGGCAATGATGCCAATGAAACCAATGAAGTTCTCACTCCCCATATTCGCGCTATCGATGGATGCCACCCTCTCGATAGCGGATTTCGCGATGCCATTCAACATGGAATCACAGCCGTCCACATCATGCCGGGCAGTGCCAATGTCATTGGGGGAACCACATCGGTCATTAAGACAGCCGGCACAGATATTCGTGATATGCTCGTGAAAGAACTTGCAGGACTGAAAGTGGCCCTTGGGGAAAATCCAAAAAGGATTCACAGCGGAAGAGAAAATAATTCCATTACCCGGATGGGCATTATGGGAATGCTGCGTGAAGCGTTTTATCACGCAAATGCTTCAACTTTTAAGGAAGATTTAAGAATCTCCCCTCTTCTGGCCGCTTTGGAACGGGAAATCCCGGTCCGTATTCATGCTCACCGTGCAGATGACATCCTGTCTGCAGTGAGACTGGCTGACGAATTCAACCTCGATTTAAGAATCGAGCATTGCACGGAAGGTCACTTGGTAGCCAACGATTTATCCGGCCGCGGCCTTCAGGTTTCAGTCGGTCCCACGCTCACGAGAAGGTCAAAAATCGAACTGAAAAATAAAACATGGGAAACCTATAAAGTTTTGGCTGACCACGGGATTGAGGTTTCAATCACCACTGATCATCCCTATACACCCATCCAGTACTTGAATGTGTGCGCAGCTCTTTCCGTACGGGAAGGATTAAGCGAAGAAAATGCACTTAGAGGAATCACCATCAACCCGGCAAAAAACCTTGGAGTGGACCAGCGGATCGGAAGTTTAGAACCTGGAAAGGACGGGGATCTCAGCCTGTGGTCGGAGCATCCGTTCCATTTTTCCTCCCTCCCTGTTATGACCATGATTCAAGGTAAAATTCTTTACAAAAATAAGCGTTTTTTTTATAAAAAATAAACAAAAAAACTATTTTCTTTTTCGGTAAAATATCATATGATTCAAGTATAAATGAATAAGCAAAAACCATAGGGAAGGCAATTGGTGCGCCACCAGATTTTCTGGTCCTAGTGGGTTCGATTCCCACCCCGAATTAATTTTTATTCTTAATTCGAGGGTGGGATTTTTCTGCCCTCCAGGAGGGATTAAATTGTTAAAAAAGCGTGATTTAAACGACTGTCATGTTCTTTTCAATTTAATGGCGCACCCGGAAGTTTTTCCTTTTGTTCGGCAAAAAACCGAATGTCTCGAGGAATTTATGTTCCTCACCAAACAGACGATTGAAGAAGAAGAACGCGGAGAAACGATCTCCAGGACCATTCTGGATGAGTGGTATAATCCGATTGGTGCGATCAGCCTGTACGACATACATGACGGGTGTGGTTTTTTAGGCACCTGGATTGGACAGCCGTACTTTGGAAAGGGCTATAACAAGCTTGCGAAAGAACATTTCTTTTCTGAATTGTTTTATGAGCATAACATTAATACCGTATTTATGCGGATTCGAAAATCCAACCCACGCTCCCAAAAGGCGGCTGAAAAGATTCCTTATGTGACGCTGGCCAATGAAACCCGTCCAGACATTTATCAGCAACTGAACCGTGATGGAGATGTGTATAACCTGTATCAAATCGAAAAAGATAACTATGTGCTTCATCAGCTGAGAACCCAGCATCAACACGAGATGTTTGACGACAACCACCTGAAAGAGGCTTAAATATTTCGCGCCATTAAAGGAAAAACTATAAAGGGGATGACTCAGTAAGTTCTGTTGCTTGCCGGGTGATCTTCTTTTTTTATTTCTTTTAAAGGGGGAGAAAGGCATGAAAAGTAAAAAACGGCAGGCTGAGGAGCGCAATGCTGCTTTGACCAAAACGCAGGAAGTGCTTTACAAAGAAGAGTTTAAGTCAGCTAACGGCAGGGAAAAAAATGAATATACATCCCAAACCTCTTCACAAATCAAGTAGTTCCATATACAGAAAAAAACAACGTTAACCTCTCCATGATGACCTATACTGCTAAAGGAGGAATACCCATGGACAATGAAAAGAACCAGTTGGAAAATGAAAAGGACGGTTTGACCGAAGCGGATCTAAAGCAGCCTGAAGGTGTAGATGTAGAATATTCTTCTGAAGTTGCCGATGCGGATGACCGTGAAGCAATGGCGCGCGCAGAAAAAGCAGACCATCGCCAGCTTGATAAATAAGAATAAAAAAAGCCCTTCCTAATCGGAAGGGCTTTTTCTTTTTTCTGTGGGCAACTTTATCCACAGGATGTTAATAATGTGGATAACTTACCTGCTTATTAAGGATTTGTAAAATAAATAAACGTATCATGATGTTTATATAAATTTTTCATTATTATAAATATTAACAACCAGTGGATAACCCTGTGGATTGTGTGTATATGTCTGAAAATAATGATTAGTACCACACTTTTCATTTAATCTACTATAGACTAGACAAGCAAAGGACGTGAACATGGAAATGATTCGATCGGTGAATACATAATTTTAAAAAGAGAGAAGGGAACCGCTCCCCTCTCTCTTTGTTCATCCTTCATTCTTTTGTACGAGCGTGCACACAACTTCAACATGAGCCGTTTGCGGAAACATATCCACAGGCGTTAAATTTTCCAATACGAATCCGTGACTTATTAACATGTGGACATCTTTTGCCAGGGTAGATGGATTACAGGACACATACACCATCCGTTTTGGCTTTATCTTTCCAACAGTGTTCAGGAAAGCCTGGTCGCATCCAGTTCGGGGTGGATCCACCACAATAACGTCCGGTTTCCATCCTTCCTTCAGCCACTTTGGAAGGATCACTTCCGCTTTTCCGGTTTCGTAATGCGTATTTGTAAATTCGTGCCGTTTTGCATTCTCTTTTGCATTTAGGATGGATTCTTCAATGACGTCCATTCCTCTTATTTCTGCAGCGTCCGGGGCCAGCCAGAGCCCAATCGTCCCGGTTCCGCAGTAGGCGTCCACCACTTTTTCTTTTCCGGTGAGCTTCGCTGCTTTTTTGGCTTCATCATACAGCTTTACCGTCTGTTGCGGATTCAGCTGAAAGAACGCTCTTGCTGAAAGCTCAAACGACAAACTGCCGAGATTCTCCCCAATCGTTTCAGGACCCTCAAGCGGGATGGTTTTTTCTCCGAAAATAATCGAAGTTTTTTTGTCATTCACATTCTGCACAATGGATTTGATCTCGGGAATCCGTTTTTGGATTTCGGCGATCAAAAGTTCTTTGCGCGGAATTTTTTCCTGGGTGGTCACAAGAACCAGCTGGGTTTCACCTGTTTCAAACCCGGTTCTTACCACGATGGTACGGATGATCCCTTTTCGTGTTTTTTCATGATAAACCGGAATATTCAGATCCTCTAGAATCCGTTTAACAGCGTTGGTTACACGCACAGTTTCCGGATGCTGAACGATGCATTGGTCGAGATCAATGATCCGGTGCGAGTTAATGCCATAAAGGCCAGCAATAACCTTCTCCTTCTCTTTGGCCACCTGAAGCTGACTTTTATTTCGATACTCCCAAGGGTTTTGCATTCCGACAGTCGGACGGAGAGGCAGTTTCTCCGGTTTTATTTTTGTATACCGCTCAAAGGCCTGGCGAACGACATCCTGCTTTTCCTTCAATTGACCTTCATAGCTTAGGTGCTGCAGCTGGCAGCCTCCGCATTCATCATATAATGGACATGGGGGCACCACCCGGTCACGCGATTTTTTCTTGATGCGCTTGACCACAGCTTCAGCACGGTTGGGATAAACCTTTTCTATTTGCGCAATGATTTCTTCACCGGGAAGGGCTCCCGGTACAAAAACCACTGTGCGTTTAAAAAAACCAACTCCCTCTCCATTAATGCCAAGACGCTTAATGTTGAGCGGGATGGTCTGTCCTTTGGTTAAAATGGTTTTTTGTTTGTGGTTGGCTGTTTCTTTTGGCAAAGCCATTCACTTCTCTCAAAATTTTTTTACGTCCCATTATAGCATTGTTTCCCGATTGTTCCCAACTACAACACCGAAACAGAAAAAAAAGCCTTATAGAAGGCTTTTTTATTGGACAGGAGCTTTATTGGTCTGGTTATCCACTTTCAGGTCATCAAGGCTTTTGAACGTATAGCCCCGCTTTCTCAAATCATCTATGGCTTTGCCCAGCGCCTCTGCATTATCCCTTGAAACTGTGTGTAAGAGCAGAATACAGCCCGGATGAATCTGTTTCATGATGTTGTTGTACGAATATTGCCAGCCGCGCTGCCGGTTCACTTCCCAGTCAACAAACGCCAGCGACCAAAATACATGGCGGTATCCCAGTTGCTTGGAAACAGCAATCGACTGCTCGCTGAACACCCCTCTTGGAGGACGAAGGAACTGCATGTCGTTCTTTCCGGTGATTTTGCGGTATTTTTGCTTAACCGATTCCAGTTCCTCTTTCATGCGCCCTGCAGTGATTTGTGTCATATCCGGATGGTGGTTCGTATGATTTCCGATAATATGGCCTTCCTTTGCCATACGCAGGATCAAGTCTGGATGAGTGTTGATAAAATGTCCCGTAACAAAGAACGCGGCAGGCACCTTTTTCTCCTTTAACGTATTCAGGACATCATCGGTATAGCCATTTTCATACCCATTATCAAAGGTAAGATAAATGTCTTTTCTCTTTGGATCTCCTAAAAACAGACCGTCGTACTTTTCCATCAGCTGCAGATAGCGCTGGTCGGTCGTCGGCGGCACTTCATTCCCTTTCTTTTGAAAATACCACTCATGCCGGGTATTAGAAGGCTGCAAAGCAAAAGTCGTATGGGTAGTTACCAGCATTATAGCACCAATAAACAGTGCAGATATTCCCCATTTTTTCATGGTGTATCTCTCCTTCCTTGCTGAATTCATCCTTACCTTTAGTGTTTATGGATGAATTAAAAGCATACGAGGAAGTCTTTGCCATGAAAAAAAGACCGGCAGTTGGCCGGCCTTTTTTCAGGAGTTTTATTTAAAAACAGGTTCTTTAAATTGCGCAAGTTTTTCAAGTGAGGAGCTCTCCACATCCTGATGAAGGCTGTTGCCGTGGGAGTCCATGGTAACAACGGCTGTAAATCCTTTAACGTTAATGTGCCACATGGCTTCAGGAATACCAAATTGCATCAAATCAACGCCTTCTACTTTTTGCATGCATTCCGCATAGTACTGTGCGGCTCCGCCAATGGCATTCAAATAAACACCGCCATGCTCGCCAAGCGCCTGAAGGGTCTTTTTCCCCATTCCGCCCTTGCCGATGACTGCACGGATACCGAATTTTTTCATGATATCGCCTTGGTAAGGCTCTTCACGGATTGAGGTGGTTGGACCAGCAGCTTTAACGACCCAGTTGCCTTCCTCATCCTTGGCCATAACCGGACCGCAATGGTAGATGATTTGTCCGTTCAGATCAACGGGTGCATCATGATCGGTTAAATATTTATGAATGGCGTCGCGTCCGGTATGCATCATACCGTTAATGGTCACAACATCCCCTACGCGCAGTTCGCGAATTTGTTCTTCTGTGATCGGGGCTTCCAGGGTCACCTGACGAACTTCCGTTTTTTCTTCAAGTGCTGCAGCCGCTTCTTCCTTCATTTTGTCGAAGTCGACATCTTCGCCTTCCTGATACAGCCACTCCTGGATTTCACCAGAAACCGGGTCAATCTTAACGCCTAAACGGCGGTATGCCCAGCAGTTGTAGGCTACAGAAACGAAGAAGCTGGCAGGAATTCGGTTGATAACGCCCACTTTACAGCCAAGAAGAGTTGTTTCCCCTCCAAAGCCCATGGTTCCGATGCCAAGCTTGTTGGCATTTTCCATTACATACTCTTCAAGCTTGCGAAGATTTTCGTTTGGATTAACATCATCTGCCGAGCGGAACAGCATTTCCTTGGCAAGCTCGTAACCGCTTGTACGGTCTCCACCAATTCCTACACCGATGAAACCTGCACTGCACCCTTGACCTTGCGCCTGGTAAACGGAATGCATGATGCATTTTCGGATGCCATCAAGGTCGCGTCCCGCACGGCCAAGTCCTTCAAGTTCAGCTGGCAGGCTGTATTGAATATTTTTATTTTCGCATCCGCCGCCTTTAAGAATCAAACGGACATCAATATAATCGCTTTCCCATTGTTCAAACTTAATAACAGGCGTTCCCTCACCAAGATTATCACCGCTGTTATCGCCAGTGATCGAATCCACGGAGTTGGGACGAAGCTTGGTATCGTTTGTTGCCTCAGCCACCGCTTTTTTAATCGCCTTTTTCATTTCAATTTGGTTCACGTTAACTGGTACTTTAATTTTAAAGGTCGGCAGTCCCGTATCCTGACAGATCGGTGAAACGTTATCGTCGGCCATTTTAATGTTTTTTGTAATCGTGTCTAACGACATTGCTGCACGGGTGCCTGCATTTTCGCGAATTTTCGCTGCGGCAATGGCTCTGCGGACATCCTTTGGCAAGTTTGTTGATGTTTCCACGATTAGCTTATACATGCTCTCCTGAAACTTTTCCATGCTCTAACCCCTTTTATTATTTAAAAATAATTTGTATCGCTTTAAACCAATACCATTATAACAAAAAGGATAAAAGAGCGCTTACTTTTCGTTCCAATTTATTCTTTTTCCCAATTATTTCGGAATTGTTTGCATTTGAATTCAAGATCATCAAGCATCCCAATGATACGGTCAATTTCTTCCACACCTGCTGTTTCTGCATCAATTGAATCCAGCACTTGCAGCAGCATGTCAATCCGGTTCATAATGTATTCTTTTTGAGATGACTTATCTTCTACTGATTTACCCACATATACCTCTCCTTTCTTTCATACTGTATCAAAGGATTGAATCTCTGCCAATAAAATCCCCGCAGCCCTTTTTCTTTTACGGCTATTGCGTTATCATATGGTGTATTTATAGATTGCGGAAACGTTATGTTTTTACCCGTTTTATTAATAAAGGAGTTTTTTTATGATGGTAAAAAACCCAATTTCCATCCAGAATGATCCCTGGGAGGCTTATTTGGATGTTGAAAAGCACGGCACCATGCGGCTTTCGAATATTGAAGTCACGACAACCACGCTTTGCAATATGCGCTGTGCACACTGCGCTGTCGGTTACACACTGAATGTTAAGGATCCAGAACCTCTGCCGCTTGAGCTTCTTATAGGTCGATTGGATGAAATTCCCGAACTTCGGTCATTTTCCATCACCGGCGGAGAGCCGATGATGTCAAAAAAATCTGTCGAGAACTATGTGGTGCCTTTGCTCCGCTATGCCACTTCGCGTGGAGCAAGAACACAGATTAATTCTAACCTTACACTGGATCTTGAACGTTATGAGCCTATTCTTCCTTTTTTGGATGTTCTTCATATTTCCCACAATTGGGGCACCATCGAAGATTTTGCCGAGATCGGTTTTGCCCAAATGGAGAGGAAGCCTTCGATGGAGCAGCGGGCCGCATTGTTTGATCGAATGGTACATAATGCACAGGAGCTCACAAAAAGAGGTGTCCTTGTCTCTGCTGAAACAATGCTGAACAAGACGACTTTGCCCTACCTGGAAAAGATCCACAATCACATACAGGAAATGGGCTGCCAACGCCATGAAATTCACCCTATGTACCCGAGTGACTTTGCCAGCTCGCTTCAGGTGCTGTCACTTGAGGATACACGTTCGGCCATTCACAGACTGCTTGATGTCCGTAATTCTGACGTTTGGATGCTTTTTGGCACCCTGCCTTTTTATCCATGTTCTGCTGAAAACGAGGACCTGGAATTATTAAACCGGCTTTATGCTGAAAAAAATGTGACGGTCCGGAATGACCCCGATGGTCGTTCCCGTCTGAACGTCAATTTATTTGATGGTGAAATTATTGTCACTGATTTTGGTGACACCCCCTCACTTGGCAATATACAAACCACCTCGTTTCCTGAAGCCTATGAAGCATGGCTGAACACATCTGCAGCGAAATCAGTGAATTGCCATTGTCCGGCTGTAAAATGTCTTGGTCCGAATTTGCTGGTGAAAGATACGTATTACAAAGAAGTTGATTTCACGACACTTTCTTCCAATATATGACTAATTAAAAAGTTATAAACTTTACAATAGTAAGTTTTGGGAGTATCATCATAGGAAAGACTATAATTAGTCGTCGAAAGATCAATACAATGAGGTGAATTGTATGGATTACAACACAATGTGTCCCAGATATGAAGTAGCGATAGATATTATAGGAAAAAAATGGACGGGTCTTATCATCCGTGTTTTATTGGGAGGATCAAGGCGTTTTAAGGATATTAAAAAGCAAATCCCCGAGATGAGTGACCGCATGCTTACGGAGCGCATGAAAGAATTGGAATCCGTTGGCATTGTTTCACGCCATGTTTATCCTGAAACCCCGGTCCGCATCGAGTATGCATTGACCGAAAAGGGAGAATCCCTACGAGCCATTATTGAATCTATTCAATCTTGGAGTGAACAATGGGTTGAAGAATGCGAACTTCAAAAATAAAAAGGAACCAGCTAAAAGCTGGTTCTTTTTTATTTACATATTCGACGAATGAAATCTGAAAGAAACGTGTTCCTGCACCGGAATCCATGCTCCGATTCCCTGTTGGGTTACATTTTGTACTTCAATTTTTCGTTTACTGCCTTTTAGAACAATATAGACTTCACCGTAGGTGACCCTCCCTTTTTCATTCACAGCTGGAACATAGCTTGCCAAGTACCCAACCTGCTTGGGAGCAATATTATAAACATTGTTTTTCTTGGTACCTGCCCCAATATTCGTCTGAAATGAAAGTGGGAGTTTGGTTTTTTCTCCTGCAGCAATCATCATCATTTTCTTTACCGCTTCGCTGTTAGGGATTTCAGCGGTAAGCCCTCCGGTTACTCGTTTATGCATCTGTTGATGATAGCGCAGCTGAGCAAGCGACTTGCCTCCCCGGTTATCAAGCCTGTTCAAATTGATTTGCTGATATTCCCAATTGACGGCTGATTCTGTAGATTGATACGAAAGAGGCCACACTCCAAGAAAGATTCTGGCTCTGTAACCAATAGCCAATTTTGACGGATGAATGACAGACTCGTTCAACATACGAATTAAATCCGGGTTGGTTATAGCCACGTTGGATGTTTTCAGCATTGACTTTGCCAATTTGCTCGGTTCAAGATAAGGAAGGTCCTGTGCAGAGTTAGGATAGGTGTTTTCTTTAGAAATACTCACAACCGATCCCGGAACCCTTACACCTGCGGCCGCAGCGGAATGCGGCTGGACAACCAGGGAAAAAATCATAATTATAACAAGGAATAAGGCGGCTGAGTTCCGATTTAAACCCAACCCCAAAGTGTTCCGTTTCATGTGTTTTTCCTCCTTTTATATCCCTATTTTTTTCTTGTTGTAGAAATTTATCCATGCTGAGCGAATAACAAATTTTTACACAAAAAAGACACCTGGAAATTCAGGCGTCTTTTTCTTTGTCTTGCTTTAATATTCGGATATCCTTCCATTTTCCCAGCTTGTAATACAAAATGGCGAAAACGCTGCTGATGATAAAGCTGACGGACATTCCGTAGGCAATTCCTCGTTCTCCAAACCACTGAGCAAATAAATAGGTCAACGGGTATCGAAGAATCCAAAATGAAATGAGGTTCAGGATCAGCACCTGCACCATGGCGCCTGAAGCCCGGACAACGCCGTTCAATACAAAATTAATACCCAGAAACGGATAAAAGAAGGCGATGCTTCTTAAATATTGAGCACCAAATTCAATCGTTTCTGCATCTTTTACAAACAGGGAAATAAACCAGGAAGCCCCTGCAACTACAATTGCGCTGATCAAAAGGGTAACACTCAAAATAAGATAAATCCCGTTTCTCGCGACCAATGAAACCCGATCCCATTTGTTCGCTCCAATATTCTGGCCTGCCATACTGTTTACAGCTGAGCCGAGCGTCATGGCCGGCAGCATGATCAAACTGTCCATCCGCTGGGCGACTCCAAACCCGGCCACCACATCTTCTCCAAAAGAAGCAACCACACTCATGATAGCGGCCACTCCTCCCGAGATTAACAGCATCTGCAGTCCTGCCGGAAGTCCAAGTGCCATTACCGTTTTTAGATAATATCTTTCTGGCCAATGAGGAATTTCAAAAGGCACTTTGCCGGTTTTAACAGAATGATATACCCCATACAAGAAAGCGGCACCTTGTGAAAAAATAGTGGCATATGCGGCACCGTCCAATCCCATGTTAAGTCCGCTGATGAACAAAGGATCCAGAATGGCATTTAAAATGACAGCAATCACGACAAACTGTACCGGTGTTTTACTGTCTCCCATTGCCCGGAGGATGGTTGAAATAAAATTATAGCCAAACAAAAACAAGATTCCCGCAAAATTAATCTGAAGATAGTTTACCGCCATGGGCATGACGGATTTCGGTGTTCCGAGAAGCTGAAGCAGCCACTGTGATGAAAAGAATCCAATAATGCCAAGCAAAATGGCCAAGCATCCCAAAAGGGTGACAAAGGCATTCACCGATTTTCTCAGCCCTTCAGCATCATCCGCTCCTTTTTGCTGCGAAAGAACCGTGAGTGCTGCTCCATTGATCCCAATAATAAACGACAATACAGCAAAAATGACCGTGGACGATATCGAAATCGCTCCGACTTCCCTGCTTCCAAGAAGGTTTCCCACCCAATAGCTGTCAATGATCTGAAAGGAAACCTGGAGGAGATTGCTCAGGAAGATGGGCCAGGAATAAAAAATCATGCTTTTGAACAGATTGCCTTTTGTAAAATCGTGGCTAAGCGCCATGTCCTTGCTCCTCTCCTTGTTCTAAAATCGGGTTCTGTGTTTACTCGATACAAATTTGTGGAACTATTTTTTAAAAGGTGAAGTATGAAAGGAGAATTATTTATGAATCAGGAGGAATTTAAACAAAAAATTAAAGATATTGTGGACTCAAATCCTGTTGGCACCCTTTCCACCGTTTCACAAAACAAACCAAACGCACGATATATGTACTTCCAACGTGATGATATTACCCTGTTAACCGCAACAAGTAAACAAACACATAAAGTGGATGAAATTGAAGAGAATCCAAACGTTCATGTTCTTTTGGGCTACACAGACTGGGACAGCCCATATATTGAAATGCAGGGAACCATCAGGGTTCGTGAGAAAGAAGCCATTAAAGAGGAATTCTGGCAGGATATGATGAAGCACTGGTTTACAGGCAAGGATGATCCTGATTTAATCATCCTTGAGATTCAACCAACATCATTCCGTCTGATGAATTCAAAAGAAAAAGAGCCCGTTACTTTGGATATGTAATAAATCAAGAAAAGCATTCCCCAAAAGGAATGCTTTTCTTTATGCAATCAGTTCAAATGAATCACTGATGCGGATACTGCCTTTCACCGACTGAACCATTGAACAGTTTTTCTCTGTAACGCGCAGAGCTTTTTCAATTTTCTCTGGTGACAGGCCATTGCCTTTCAAAATAAAATGCATATGAATGCTTTCGATCCGGTCCGCCTCTTCCTTGTTTCTGACCACATCTGCTTTAATTTTGATATCTTCCACGTCCAGCCGCATTTTTGAGAGTACTTTTCGGAGTACTCCCCCGCTGCAAACCGCAACCGATGACACCATCAGCTGATAGGGTCTGAATCCATAGTGTGCATCTCCGGAAACATCAAGGGATCCATATTCAAATTGTGTTTGAAACCCGTTTTCTCTCATCGTAAATTCCATCATTATCACCTCGTATACCTTACAGTTTATACAACTTTCCATGGTTTTTACAAAAATTGCGATTTCCTGTCCATGACATGGCTATTCATTGTAAAATGGGGATAGATTTGATGCAAAGGATAGGTTATATAATGGCTGTATTGACACGATCAAAATTCTCCATTTTAGTAAGTATTGTTTTTATTTCAGGATTTTCTCAAGGCATGCTGCTGCCTTTGATCGCCATTCTGCTGGAAGAGGCGGGCACTTCTTCAACATTAAATGGATTAAATGCTATCGCTCTGTATATCGGTATTGTTCTTGCTTCCCCTTTTATTGAAAAACCGATGAGAAGATTTGGCTATAAAAAAATAATCCTGTCAGGGCTTGTCCTTGTTACTGTTTCGCTTTTTTTATTCCCCTGGTGGAAAGCCTTCTGGTTTTGGTTCGCGCTACGCCTGGTGATCGGTGTAGGAGATCACATGCTCCATTTCTCCACACAAGTGTGGGTCACGTCCAACAGCCCGGCCCAAAAGCGTGGCCGAAACATTGCGCTGTATGGTATTGCGTTTGGCGCGGGCTTTGGAATCGGACCGCTTATGACCAGACTCGCTTCCGTGAGCGAGGCATTGCCTTTTCTTATATCAGGAGCCTTCTGCCTGATATCATTCTTTATTATGACGTTCATCCAAAATGAGTTTCCGTCATCTGAAGGTGTAAAAGAAGCAGGAATGAATACACTCGGACGCTACCGGGAAGTTATGCGGGCAGCCTGGGTCGCCCTGTTGCCTGCCTTTGGCTACGGATTCCTGGAGGCTTCGCTAAACGGTTCTTTCCCTGTTTATGCATTGCGGCATGGCATACCAGTGAATTGGGTGTCCGTTTTACTGCCATCCTTTGTTGTGGGAAGCCTTGTCTTTCAATTGCCACTTGGATTATGGAGTGACCGCTTTGGCCGGAGAAAGGTGCTTCTCGTATGCCTTTTCGTAGGTTTTCTGGCCTTTACAGGCACATTATTGGCCGGCAGCCACATGTGGATTTATTTACTTCTTTTTTTCATAGCCGGAATGTTTGTCGGTTCCCTGTTTTCACTTGGAATTACGTATATGAGCGATCTCCTTCCGCTGCACCTTCTGCCTGTGGGCAATATCCTGGCCGGAATCGCCTTTAGCTCCGGAAGCATGACAGGCCCTCTTGTTGGCGGCTGGTTTATTGAAGCCTTCCAATCAGGCGCATTTGTTTACGCGATCAGCGGCATGCTGCTGGTACTCCTCCTTGTCACCTATTTTCATAAAGGAACCGGAGAAAGAAATGAGTCGCAAAAAAACGTCGTCTGAGAACCAATAATATAAGCTGTCAGAATGCATACTAGTGAAGGCAATATTTTTGCATTCTGCGCTGAAATTCCTTATACTTATAATTGAAATTAAATAATAATAATTATAAATAAACCAATTAGCAAAGGAGCCACCTATTCATGAGATTACGTGATGAAATGCCGGAACTAAACGGCGCAACAGAATGGATTAACGGAGAAGTTAAAAAAGAAGATCTAATCGGCAACAAACCAACCCTTATTCACTTTTGGTCTGTAAGCTGCGGACTATGTAAAGAAGCTATGCCAAACATCAACAAATTCCGGGACGATTATAAAGATGAATTGAATGTCGTTGCCGTACACATGCCTCGTTCTGAAAAAGATTTAGACCTTGACCAAATCAAAGAAGTAGCAAAAGAACACGACATTTCACAACCCATCTTTGTTGATAACCAACACAACCTTACTGATGCCTTCGAAAACCAATACGTTCCAGCCTATTACGTTTTTGATGCAGAAGGAAAGCTTCGCCATTTCCAGGCTGGCGGCGAAGGCATGAAAATGCTAACCAAACGCGTCAACCGCGTACTAGGAAAAGAAACGAAGTAAACAAGAAAAGCTGAAGAGCCTGTTGAGAGACGACTAGCACTGGAGGGCTTTGTCATAAAACGCTTTTTGTTTTCTGACAAAGACCGAAGTGATCGAGTCTCTAGGCGTTGAAGCTGGATCACAAGAAAAGCTGAAGAGCCCGTTTAAAAGCGGCAGACGTTGGAACTCTTGAACATACAACACGCTTTTTGTGTTGTGTTGAAAGAGTGAAACGGTCGAGCTTTTGGGCTCTGAAGCTGGACACCTTTAAATCTTGAAGAGCCACCTGATCATCTGTCAGGCGGCTCTTTTTTACGAAAAAGACTTGATATGCAACTAATTTTTGTCGAACCGCAACTAATTCCCCTACCGCCTCTCTTTCACCTCCAAAAACAACCCCAAAAACTGCCAAAAGGCAGCTGCGGGAGCTACCTTTTTCTCTTTAGTATGTTATTTTCAATAATTCTGTAGATAAGGGCGCAAAATTTAAACACAGCAAGCCCGACCATGGTGCCAAATCCGTTTAATAAAATGTCGTCGATATCGAAAATGCGGTGAGCATAACTATATTGAAGCACTTCGATGATTGAGCTTGTCCCGAACCCGATGAAGAACATAAGTGCCCATTTTGAAAGGAAGCGGTGGATAAGGGGTGGCAAGAATCCCAGAGGAAAGAACAATACGACGTTGCCAATGACGTTTTTGAAGATCAGCCAGTAATCGCCGCTTTTCCACATGAGTCTTATGCTGTCAAACAGCACAAGGTTCAGTGATTTACCGTACACATAATGGTTATAGGTAAAGAGAGTGACGTATATCAGAACCGTAAAATAAATTAAAAACAGGAGCCAGCCAATATTTCTCCACTTTAACCGGGCCTTTTTCTTAGTTACGTTTTTATTCTTGGTCATATTCCTTCTCCATTCAATCGCTTGATCCCGGCCAATTGCAGAACATCCAACTTATCCTCCGTTCAAAAAAAGCCCCATTCATTATACCATATGAGGTCGATAGGAAATCATGCATTTCGGGGGTGAATTTGTCCAAAAAAAAACCGCCTAATGCGGTCTTTTTAAAAACGCTATCTTGTTTTTGTCAGCAGGCCTCTTTCATAAGCCTGATCGATTTTAAATTTATGCAGTGTCGCATTGATTACACCGCCAAGGACAATAACCAGTCCTGTCAAATAAAACCACAGCATGAGGACAATTACAGCTCCAAGGCTTCCGTATGTAGCGGAATAATTTCCAAAGCTGTCGACATAAAATGCGAAGCACAAAGAAACAATCAGCCAGGCAACTGTAGAAAAGATTGCGCCATACCATACTTCACGATACTTCAGTCTTTTGCAAGGTCCCATGTAATAAAGAACAGAAAAAACGACCGCTATGACCAGAAAACTAATCAGCCAGCGCATCAATCCCCATAAGCTGAGGAAGACCTGATCCAGTCCGAGATAGGAGAAAATAAATTCACCAATCATTTTCCCAAAGACGGGAAGGACAAGAGAAACAACGATGGCGAGGATGAGTCCAATGGTAAGAAACACGGCAAGGGTTCTTGCCATAATAAACGACCGGCATTCCTCGACGCCGTATGCTCCATTTAATGCCTTAATCACCGCATTTACGCCATTAGAAGCGGACCAGAGTGTCGCAATGATCCCGAAAGAAAGCAGTCCTCCCTTTTTTGACTCAATGACCGTCTGCAGGTTTTCCCTGATGACCTTCATCGATTCACCAGGAACCACATTGTTTAACACTTTAACCGCATCTTCCGGAGAGATGAAAATCCCGCCGAGCGTAATCAGGAAGATCAAAAATGGAAAGAGGGACAAAAGAAAATAGTAGGCAAGCTGGGCTGCCAAGTCCGGCACATCATTTTTCTTAAAGCTGTGCATAAACTCCACTGCAAATGATTTTGGAGATATGTCTTTAAGCTGGCTAAATAAATTCATATAGGTTCACCTCGTTGTTTGAGCCCATTGAAAAAGAGGGCAACGATTAGTTGCCCTGATTCCTTCCAACTACATGTGGATTATTGTCTAAATCCGCATAGGACGGACCAGAAGTGGAAGTGGGTGAAGTAGAATTTTTATCTGAAATTTCGGCTACTGTATCTTTGCTGTGCTCTTTTACATCCTGTCCGGCGTCCTTTAATTTGCTGCCGATTTTAGCGACTTCACTTCCTGCTCCTTTTACTTGTTCTACAGCCTGCATCCCTGTGTTTTTTACGCTGTCCACTGTATTCATAAGATGTTTTACATCTTCCACTACATCATTTACTGCTGTTGATGCCGATTGAAACGTTTCCTTCATGCCGCTTGTCAGAGATTGTGGATCATCTTTAACCGTCCTTACTAGGTTCTTTGTAGTATCCTTTACCCCAATGGAACGCTGCTTCATGGATTGTCTTGTTGAACGGTCCAGCATGGCAACCGCCGCTCCAAGGGCAGCTCCGATCAAGATGCCTTTTAACAATTTACTGTCATCTTTCTGATACGTTTCATAACTTTGGTAAGCCATTTTGCATCTCTCCTTATAATAAGTATTTGCGTGAGTGTACGGATTACATTCCCGATGCTTGGCATGAAAAAACATTTTTTTATTTTGTTTATTTTTATTTAGCAATGGGTATCTTAACGGTACAACACAATAAAACAAAAAACTTTTAAGGAGGAACACACACATGAGTTTTCTTTGGGCACTTATTATAGGTGGTATTATTGGATGGTTAGCAGGAGTAATCACAGGACGTGACGTTCCTGGCGGAATCATTGGTAACATTATCGCAGGTTTTGTTGGAGCTTGGCTTGGAGGACTAGTCCTTGGTGACTGGGGTCCTGACGTTGCAGGTTTCGCTATCATACCAGCGATCATCGGTGCGATTGTCGTTGTATTGATTGTCAGTGCTATCCTGCGTGGTATGCGAAGAAACGCATAACACTCCATACTAAAAAAACCGTTACGCCAAAAGGCGCGACGGTTTTTTTATGTTGCAAAGTCTTTTTTAAATACATGGCTGACCCGGGCATATCCCATCCTTGCTTCATAAAACCGGTGGGCATCTGTTCGTGCTGTGCCCGACGACAGAGCTACACAATTACAGTTATTTTGCGCCGCAAACGATTCAATGAACGAAAGCAGCTCTTCCCCGTGTCCTTTTGAACGGACCTGCTCATCGGTAACCAGATCATAGACCCACACATGTTTCCCGTAATAAAGGTTGGTCAACATGGCAAAGCCGGCCACAGCAACAATTGTCTCATCATCGTAGCAGGCAAGCAGCGTATAGCCGCTCGTTCTCATTTCTTCATATAAAGAGAGAAACAACGCTTCCGTTAAATGGGGACGCAGCTGCTTCATTATTGGAAACGCTTCTTTTACTTCAACACGTGTTGAAAGCTCCCGAACAATGCCCATTCCCATTCCTCCTTATAGGTTTTCTCGCTCCACAATCTCTTCAAGCAAATGAGTGCATCCTTCTTTTACCATGGCGTAAACTTCATCAAAGTTGCCTGTAAAATAAGGATCCGGAACATCCTGTACCTCACTTCCAGGAACATAGTCCATGAGTCTTGCTACATGCTCCACAGGTGTATTGCCCGCGAGCTGCTGAAGATTTCCGATGTTTTCAGCATCCATCCCAATGACATAATCATACTCCGAAAGATCGGTCTCAGTGATCTGCCTGGCCTTTAGCCCTTCAAATGAAATCTTTTTATCGGTTAACAGCTTTTGGGTTCCGGCGTGAGGAGGTTCACCTACATGCCAGTTTCCGGTTCCGGCAGAATCTACTGAAATTTTATCCTCCAACTTTCGCTTGGCTACCATATCCCTGAAGATCGCCTCAGCCATTGGTGAACGGCAGATATTGCCGAGACATACAAACAGCACTTTAATCATCCATGACTCCCCCATCTTTTCAATGCTATCTTAAAGTATACCGTTATTCGGGCAAAAAAATAAGAAGAAGACCTTAAGTGTACTATAATGAGTACTAAAAGGAGTGATGCCTCATGACGGATCAACAGGCTATTGAACAGTTGGCTTCCTGGTTAAACCACTCTTCCTTCACTGTCGTTTTGAGCGGGGCCGGGATGTCCACCGAAAGCGGAATCCCCGATTTCAGGTCACATAATGGATTATGGAAAAACTTTGATCCTGCCTATGTTTCATCTGTCGAGGCCCTGGACAATCATTACGATCTGTTTAATGAATTTTACTCCCTTCGACTGCAGGATGTTGAGACCTGCAATCCTCATGAGGGATATGAAGCATTAGCAAGATTACAGCAAAAGGGATTGATACATGCAATTGCTACCCAGAATGTTGACGGATTTCACCGGAGATCTGGAGGAAAGAATATCTATGAACTTCATGGATCACTCCATAACATTTACTGCCACACCTGCAGCAAAGTGTATTCAGCTGAAGATTTTAAAAAAGGATCGACCTGTTCCTGCGGAGGGAAACTTCGTCCATCCATCGTTCTTTTCGGGGAACTGCTGCCTGAGGAGGTATGGCACCAAGCCATGTCGGCCATTCGCCAGGCAGATTTGGTCCTGATCATTGGTACGAGCCTGCAGGTTTATCCAGTAAACCAGCTTCCTTCCATGGCGAAAGGAAAGACCGTATTAATCAACCGTGAGCCCACATCGATGGATCATCTTTTTGACCTTTCCATTTACAGCAGCGCAAAAGACACTTTGTTAGAAGTAGAGCAGCTTTGTCTTAAAAGATAGCAAAAAATCCTCTTTCACAAATGAAAGAGGATTTTTTGCTTAATCAGGGATCACTTTTACAAAATAATTCCGGGTGCGTGGACCATCGAATTCACAGAAATAGATGCCCTGCCATGTTCCGAGTACCAGGTCTCTTTCGTTGATAATGACCATCTGGGAGGAACCTACAGTACTTGCTTTTAAATGGGAGGCAGTATTCCCTTCCCCGTGGCGGTACTTCGGATGCTCCCACGGATAAACTTCATCGAGCCTCATCAACATATCCGATTTAACATCCGGATCGGCATTTTCATTAATTGTTATCCCTGCCGTTGTATGGGCACAATATACATAAAGAACCCCATCTTGCACACCTTGTTCCTGAATATAGGCCCTGATCGTCTCCGTTATATCCAGCATTTCGTCCCGGTTATGTGTCTGTATTGTGAATCTTTGCAGCAAAACTGATCACCTCGCTATATTTTTCCGTTATCTTATAACCATTACCATTCTGGCAAATCATCAAACACCGAAGAAAGGAATGCTTACTTACTATGGAACACCACGTATTTAATGACCTGACAGAAGTGCGTGAGGAACTGATTCAACATCCTCTCTACAAACAGCTGACCAATGCCGAACGAGTGAAAATCCTGATGAAGCACCATGTTTTTGCTGTGTGGGATTTTATGAGTCTTTTAAAAAAGCTCCAAATTAAACTTACATGTGTGTCCTTGCCATGGATGCCGGCACCTCACCCTGAATATGCCCGGTTCATTAATGAAATTGTACTCGGGGAAGAAACGGATGAAGATGGGGAAGGCGGATTTATCAGCCACTTTGAGCTTTATTTGAAAGGAATGAAAGAGGTAAAAGCAGATACAAATCCCATTGTGACTTATCTTACAAGGATAAAAGAAGGAGAAGACCCGCTTCTTGCGCTTGAGTCGGATGAAATTCCAAGAAGCGCTGCTGCTTTTACACATCAAAGTCTAAAGCTTGCCCAGCATGGAGAAGTACATGAGGTAGCCGCGGCTTTCTTTTTTGGAAGAGAAGACTTGATTCCCGACATGTTTCAGGTGCTTGTTGATGAAGTTTCCTCACATGGAGTGGACGCAAAAACATTAAAGTATTATCTGAACCGCCACATTGAGTTGGATGGGGATGAGCATGGCCCGCTTGCGGAAAAACTGCTGCTTTCGCTTTGCGCTGATGACCCGGAAAAGCTGCAGCAGGCAAAGCAGGCTGCTATCCAATCTCTAAAAATGCGCATCAAGCTTTGGGATGGCGTGTTAGAAGAAATAAAAGACGTTCAGGCGTAAAAAGACGCAGCCGGAGAATCCCGGCTGCGTTTCTTATTATTTGCGGTTTACACGTGTGCGGTCCCCGCTGATTCTTTTCCATTTATTTTTTTCCGCCAGCGCGGCACGCTGATCCTCTTTTCTGGCGAGGAACGCCAGCTCTTTTTGCAGCTTAACGTAGCTGTTATAACGTTCTTGATCCAATGTACCATCTGAAATGGCGGCCTGCACAGCACATCCTGGCTCTGTTGTGTGCCTGCAATCTCTGAACCGGCAGCGACCGGCAAATGCTTCTACATCCGAAAAGCTCTGGCTTACCCCTTCATCCGCTTCCCATAGCTGAAGCTCCCTCATTCCAGGAGTATCAACAACTACTCCTCCATCATGAAGCAATACCAGCTCCCGATGGGTCGTGGTATGGCGGCCTTTGTCATCATCTTCCCGGATGGTTTTCACTTCCTGTTTCTTTTCACCAAAAAGTGCATTCGTTAAAGTAGACTTTCCCGCTCCAGAGGAACCAAGCAGCGCCACCGTTTGACCCCATTCGAGATACGAAGACAGCTGGTCCAGCCCTTCTCCATTTTCGGCACTGATCGCATGGACTGGCACTCCCATCGCGATGCTCTCCACTTCCATTATCTTTCGTGAAACATCCTCACAAAGATCACACTTGCTTAGAACAATCACCGGATTTGCCCCGCTCTCCCAGGCCATGAGCAAATAGCGCTCCATTCTGCGGAGGTTAAAGTCGGTGTTCAGAGCATTGACAAGGAAAACCGTGTCAATGTTGGCTGCCACAATTTGTTCTTCAGTCGTGACTCCCGCAGCCTTTCTTGAAAACTTGCTTTTTCGTGGCAAAATGGCGTGAATGGATGCTTTCTGTTCCTCTGGTCTTGCTGAGATCACGACCCAGTCCCCAACCGCAGGATAATCCTGGCGTTGCGTTGCCAAATGACGAAGCTTTCCTGTGACTTCGGCAAGAAGTTCACCATGCTCGGTAAACAAGCGGTACATTCTCTTATGCTCGAGAGCCACTCTTCCCACCGTGAATTGTTCTTGATCATAATCGGTAAAATGATGTTCGAAAAAAGATTCCCAGCCTAATTGTTTTAAATTCAATGTGATTCCTCCAATGGGATAAGTTGTTTTTTTGCAGAAAAAAAAAGACCGTGTCACCGGTCTGTAAGAAGCCGCTTAAACAACAGCCTTCCATACAAAATAAAAACCCGTGAGCATATTACACAGCCCACGGGAATCTACACTTAACCATTGAAAGTTACACAAACGTTGCATCAAAAAAACTTAAGGTCCAGGTTACCGGAGGGCTGTGATATGAAATTAACAACAATGATGGCAGATACAATAGCGATGTTCATAAAACATACCTCCTTAAAGACTCTTTAATTTCTTAACTATAGTATAAGTATGCAGGATTTGTAAACATGTTATTCAAAAGATTCAAAAAAACCTGAATGGCCAAAGCCACTCAGGTTTCTTTAATCATTATCTTTTGCGGATCCAGATGGTACCGGCAGAGTTGTCACTTGCTTCACCAAGTACATGGAACTGTAATCCAAGGTTCGGAAGGATGCGTCCTGCATCAGCAATGACACCATCTTCTTCAGCACCGTTGTAGTCCGTCCAGTCGATATACTGTCTGGAGTCATCAAACGTTCTTACACCTTTTTGCCCTTTGTAGTCAAAGATACCGCGGGATGGAGAGTTGATGTACCAGGATGGAGCCTTGTCAAAGGAGAAGGCAGCATCTGCCACTTGGTAGCGAGTGGAATTTTCAATGGTTGGCTTGCCGTTAAGCGTACCAACGATTGCCTTAGGGTGTGAATCTACCACTCCAAGGAATCCATAGCCTGGATGAGGGCCAGTCCAGTTATCGGAATAGCTGTCATCTGCATACCATACCATCATACCTGTGTTGTATTTTACACCGCGGGCAAATTCAAGCGCTTTATCCGCACCAGCATAATTTCTCCACTCAAGGTAGTAGTTGTTTTTCTTAAAGTCAATACCATCGGTTGCTTTCGCTCCGCCAGCAAACGTCAATTTAGGAGTGCCTTCAGCATCATCAGTAAAGACTACATTGCCATCAACCGTTAATGAAAGGTTGTCCATGGCAAATCCGTTCAATGCCAAGCCGCCGTCTGTAACATAGTTAAAGACTAGTTTCACTTTTTTGCCGGCAAATCCAGAGAGATCATAGGACTTGTCGACCCACTCACCTTTCGATGAATCAGCACCATTACCTGTTGTGTCTTCATCACCAATAACGTCAATAAGCTCTTCCTTACCATCGTTCGTTACGGCTTTTACCGTCATATAGTCGTAATCATATTCCACTTCATAGTTTGCTTTGAAATCAAATGTTGCAGATTTTGCATTTGTAAGGTCAAATTCAGGTGTTGTCATTGTTGTGTTAAGGTCATCGCCTTTGTCACTGTAGTAATACTTTTGACCAAACGCCGGCTTAAGTCCCTGTACTTTTTTGTCAGGAAGATTTACCTTTACGATACCTGGATTTTTGGACTTTGTAACAGACTGGTCAATCGTAGTTAGAAGACCGAGCTTGTTAATGTCCTTGTAATCTACTTCCTGAATGTTCGCCCAGTTTCCTCCAATAGTTTTTTGGAAGAAATCCTTGTTTTGTGGAGAGAAGCTTGTAGGTGTTGTTCCTGCAATTTCCCCGTTCCAGCTACCGCCGCTCATGATAGACCATGAAGCAACCGGCTCACCATCATCGGTGTATTGTGTATCATATTCATCCGGTAACCCTAGGTCATGGCCAAATTCATGGGCAAATACACCAACTGCACCGTCTTCCGGCTCAACAGTGTAGTCGAAGGCCGCCATCTGTCCGCCCCAGTAAGGAACGTCAGTCGAAGTTCCTGGAATTTTATATGGTGCGTTTCCGATTGTCCAGCGGTGAGACCAAATCGCATTGTCTCCAAGCGCTCCGCCGCCAGCTTCCTGTCCTACACCGGCATGAATAACCATCAAGTGATCGACCAATCCGTCCGGCTCGTTAATGTTGCCGTCACCATCAAGATCATAAATATCAAGATTATCATAGTCTTTTAGATTAATACCTGCTTTAACAGCAGCATTCAAGGAATCCTTGATAAAATCACGAGGTCCAAGAGGTGCCTGGTTGTCATTTCCGCCTTTAGGTGAATCATCACCATAGTCTGCGGCTTTACCTGGAACCGTAAGCCATGGAGAAACCGTTCCTTCTACAGTGTAGCTTCCACCGGACTGCTCTTCATAGTACTGTTTGAAGGTTTCTACCTTTGAACCGTCAAATAGTTTAAAAGGCTTGTCCCCGAAAAGCATTTGCTGATAATGCTGCTGGTTGAAGTCGTCAGACCACATATAGCCTGGTTCCTGCTCAATATTATTGTGTTTGAAATCAGAGTACTCTGCCAAAAGCACAAGCACTTTGTCTTTCCTTACAGGACCGTTATACTTCTTTCCCTTTGCCGGCTTAACTTTTACAAAACCATCAGACGATCCGCCCTTTTGCAGCTTTGCATGGCTGTTGTTCAACTTCTTGGACAACTGCTCTTTTTGCTTGTTGAGGAAAGCCTTTGTTTTTTGGTCGAAACTCTTCTTGCTGGACGAAGAAGAAGCTGCGATGTTTTCGGTTCCACCCGTTTTTTCATTTTTACGTTCTATGTACTTCTGTACTGCTTTGGCTGTAGCCGCTTTTGATGCATTTTTGGCGATCAGCCCGCGATCTTTCAACGCCTTTGCCAGTCGGTCCTGATCAACAACATTCATGTCGATTGGAGCAAACTCAGACGTTTTCCCCTTAGACAGCTGTACATCGCTGGCAAACGCCGATGGTGACAACAGACCTAAAGAGAGTCCGCCAATCAAGAGCGATGAGCCCAATTTTTTAGACCAATTTCCCAATGTAACCCCTCCTGTTTTTGAACAGCATGAATTTTCTGTATACTTACTTTTTAAAGGTATCATATTACTAAGCTAAAGAGGATTATACTAATTTACTAAAATAGCAATTTTTTCACAGGAAAATGCAGGTATTAAGAACTAATTAGCTCTTTCGCTTTAAAGCGGAAGAGCTAATTTGCTTATTTATAAATGACAATTGCCCCTACTGAATCATCAGATGCTTCACCATTCACCCGTACTTTCAGACCATAATTGTCTGTGTTACGTCCGGCATCCGGCATAAATGGATTTTTGAAGGAGTTGCTGTCGTCAAAGAGAGATACCGCTGGTTGAGATGTTTGAGTGAGTGTTTGTACTCCTGGATAATCGATATTGAGTCCAGATGTCTTATCCAATCCAAATGCAGCATCTGCAATATGGAAGCGGGTGCTGGCCTCTACACCAGTGTTCCACTTCAAATCGTTGATGTGTGAATCTACTACACCAAGGAAACCATCGCCAGGGTGAACGCCTGTCCAGTTATCGGTATATGTCGGATCCACATACCATACAACCAGTCCTCCGTCATAACTCATGAAAGAGCTGCCACGTTTGATATAGGCAAGACCTTTATCTACTCCTTGGTGGTTTCTCCATTCAAGCAAGTAGTAATGCTCACTGTATTTGTTGCCGTCTGACTTTTCAAAGCCTTTTAGAGTGAATGCAGACGGATCTTTCTCTGCTCCATCGTCTATTAAAGTAGCACCATCAGCAACTACCTTAATGTTATCTGCGTAAAAGCCTGCCTTGCTGGTTCCCCAATCCGTAGCGGAACGAAGACGAAGCTGAATTTTCTGCCCTTTGTAAGCGGAAAGATCAAAGGACTGCGCCTGCCAGCCATTGGAGTTGCCTGTAAATCCTGGCATAGAGTTTAGAATCGTAGGATATCCCTCCGGAACGACGTCAGAACGAGTGTTGTTGTTTCCAAGAGATTTCCATGTCTTACCGCCATCGGTGGAAACTTGTACAAAGGCAAAGTCCCACTGCTCCTCAATATCGTACCATGCGTCAAAGGTCAGGGTTGCGGACTGCTTGCCTGTAAGGTCTACATTCGTCACCATGGAGTTGTCCATCTCATCTCCCTGGCCGCCCCAGTACTCATAAGTGCCTGCTTTTGGCTTATTAATGTAAGTTTTCTTCTTTGGAAGATTCACTTGAACAGCCTGGTGATTGTCGCCGTTTGGCGTATTGGCCTGATCAAGCAGGAACTGTGTTCCTTTAGATGATACATCTTTCCAGTCGACAACAGTAGGAGTTGTCCAGTTTCCTCCCAAAGTAGATTGGAAGTAAGATTTTGCCCAAGGAGAGAATCCTGTAGGTTCAGCTCCCGGAACCTTTCCTGCCCATGATCCGCTGGCCATGATGGACCAGTAGCCAACCGCTTCACCTGTACCCGAATAAATCGTGTCGTATTCATCAGGAAGGCCGAGATCATGTCCATATTCGTGAGCAAATACGCCTGTTGCCCCGTCTTCAGGCATCATGGTGTAATCATAGAATCCAGGTGTCCCCTTACCAAGGCCATCGGGATCAACGAATTTAGCAGAACGGTGTGACCAGATCGCATTGTCTCCAAGAGATCCGCCTCCTGCTTCCTGTCCCATTCCGGCATGAATGATTTGCAGGTGGTCAACCAGGCCATCCGGCTCCCAATAGTTGCCGTCGCTGTCCAAATCATGCGGATCCTCCAAATCATAATCTTCAAGCGGAATACCTGCAGCTTTGGCAGCATTATATGTATCCACCACTAACTGCTTCGAACCTCCTGGTGTCACATTGTCGTGGCCGCCTGTTGCTTTATCGGCACCATAGTAGGCAGCCGTTCCCGGAACCTTCAGCCATCCATATGCTTTACCTTCAATGGTGTATGACCCGCCCGATTGCTGCTCATAAAAAAGCTTTTGAGATACAAAATTTTCCCCGTTCGGGCCTTTTACACCCTTCTCGCCGAAAATCATATCTTCAAAGTGCTTCTGGTTATAGTCTTTGTAGTAGTTGTCTGTCTCGTTCTGCTTAATCGTGTTGTGAGGTGTATCAGAATATTCAACCATCAGTGTTAAAAGTTTTCCTTTTTTAACTACCTCACCTGGTCCGTGATCATTAACAGGATCCGGCTGTTTCTTATATTGCCCTTTCTTTTTACCGTTTCCATGAAGGAGGCCGTTCGTGAATCCTTTGAACTCTCGTTGTTTTTCAGCGGCAGCCGCTTTTGCTTTTGGTGCAAGAGGATCCTTCTCTTTTACAGCATCCGGTTTTCCTTTCAGCTCAAGATAGGATTGCAGCGCCTTTTGCTTTTCCTTTTGGGAAGCATTTTTTGAAATGACCCCTTTTTTAATAAGTGAATCTATTAACTTATCATCATTTACGATAGCAAGGTCAAGCGCCGAGTGGCTATTGCTATGATGATTTGAAACGGTTTCCTGCATCGCTGTCTTTGCTTTTACGTCCAAAGACCCAGTAAACAGGGATATTGATACTAACCCCAATGACAATCCCGTAACCGCCAGTGACGATCCCAATCTCTTACTCCACTTTCCCAAATGTACCCCTCCTGAAGAAGATAATGAATATTTTGTAATTTCTTGCTATCTAAAAGTATCATATACTCAGCAATTTGGAATGCGACCTTCGTACTATAATTAGAATATTTTAACTAATCAAAAAATACATTTGTTCATCCTGAAAGGACTACCGAACCATATCAAGAGTCCACAAGAATCAATCGTCTTATTTACATAAAAATCCAAATTGTTTTTGATTGATATTTTGTCGGATATCCAGAAGGGATTAATTTGATGAGAAAGAATATTCTTTGATAAGGAGGAATAAAAGATGGCCAATCAATCTTTCATTGAAAAGTATAAAGAGGATCATCAGCATCCCATAAACAAACTGACCCATTCGATCGGCATACCGCTGATTGTTGTTTCGCTGCCTCTCTTTTTCTGGCGATGGAAACTTGCGCTGGCCTTGTTTATCGTTGGGTGGATCCTTCAATTTATCGGGCACCTTTTTGAAGGAAAAAAACCTTCTTTTCTTAAAAATCCGGTCTACCTTCTTGTCGGTCCTGTCTGGTATGTCAGGAACATCCTTACAGGGAAGGCATTCAAAAAAGAAAAAATAGAAAAACCGCACCTGTAACAGCCACCTCCAGACTTTGGAGGTCCCATTACAAAAGTGCGGTTTTCATTCTTCCTTTTTTTATTTATTTTTTTCAATCTCTTCCACGAGCACAGAAAGCTCTTCCCAGCGGTTCATCGCCGCTTCAAGCCGGGCTGCAACTTCCTGCTGTTCACGGAACAAGCCATCGATCTTGCCAAAATCACTTCCGGCTGCAGCAATCTGGGACTCTATTTCTTGATGCTTTTCTTCCAATTCTGCAATGGTGTCCTCAATGGTCTCCCATTCCTTTTGTTCCTTATAGGAAAGGCGGCGGGCTTTTTCTTTTTTCGGTTTCCAATCTTCAGGAGAAGCAGCTGTTTTCGAAGCTGCTATCTGTTCTTCATCTTTTCTTTTTTGCTCCAGGTATTCCGAGTAATCACCATCAAACCGCTCCACCCTGCCATTTCCTTCAAGGGCAAAAAGGTGTTCCATCGTGCGGTCAAGGAAATACCGGTCATGGGATACCGTGATGACTGCTCCCGGAAAATGCTCCAGGTAATCTTCCAGAACCGATAGTGTTTCAATATCCAGATCGTTTGTCGGCTCATCCAGGAAGAGGACATTCGGTTCATCCATCAATACCCGCAACAGATACAGACGCCTTCTTTCCCCTCCTGAAAGTCTTGAAATATATGTCCATTGCGCACTTGGAGAGAAAAGGAACCGTTCCAGCATTTGCGATGCCGTGATGGGCTGGCCGTCTTTCGTATAAATGACCTCTGCCGCTTCGCGTATATACTCGATGACCCGCAGGTTCTCATCCATTTCTTCATGATTTTGGGTGTAGAAGCCCAGTTTAACAGTCGGGCCTGTTTCCACCTGCCCGGTATCCGGAGTCATTTTGCCGGCAAGGATATTTAAAAGCGTGGTTTTACCGCTTCCGTTTTTACCGATGATGCCCAGCCTGTCATCCGGCATAACCAAGTAACTGAAATCGCTGAACAATAACTTTCCGTTAAACGACTTGGATATCTCCTCAATCTCAATCACCTTCTTGCCGAGCCTCGCAGAACCAATCGCGACCTCCATCTGGCCTTTTTGGGCTGGACCCGATTGTTCCTTTAATGCTTCTGCACGCTGAACTCTTGCCTTCTGTTTGGTTGAGCGGGCTTTTGCTCCCCGGCGAAGCCAGGCCAGCTCCCGGCGAAGGAGATTTTGGCGTTTTTGTTCGGATGACGCTTCGCGCTCTTCGCGCTCTGCCTTCTTATCCAGAAACATTTCGTAGTTTCCTTCATACGTATACAGATTTCCGGCCTCAAGCTCAATCATCCGGTTCGTTACACGGTTTAAAAAGTAACGGTCATGTGTCACCATCAGGAGGGCACCTCTGTATTTGGCAAGAAAATCTTCAAGCCATTCCACCGTTTCATTATCAATATGGTTGGTCGGCTCATCCAGTATGAGAAGATCAGCTGGCTGGATGAGAGCACGGGCAATAGCCACTCGTTTTTGCTGTCCGCCTGAAAGCATGCTCACTTGCTGTTCGAGCATTGTGATGCCGAGCCGGTTGAGCACTGTTTTTGCGGTTGTATTCGTATCCCATGCATCCATGGCATCCATTTTCTGCTGAAGGGAAAACAGCTTGTTCTGAAGCTTTTCATTCTGTGGATCTGCTTCAAGGCTGCTGATCGCTCTTTCATATTCGCGCAACAGCTGCATAAGGGGCGAATTCCCGTAAAATACAGCCTCGAGAACCGTTACACCTTCTTCGAAATAAGGAGTCTGGGAAAGGTATTCGATGTGAAAATCATTGGCGTGAATGATTTCTCCTGTGTCCGCCGATTCCAATCCCGCAATTATTTTAAGCAAAGTTGACTTGCCGGTTCCATTGACACCTATGATGCCGATCCGCTGCTTTTCACTGATTGTAAAGGAGATATCCTGAAACAGGGTTTTATCTCCGTAACTTTTTGAAAGTTGTTCAACCGATAATAAACTCATTTGCTCCTACCTCAGATCTATAGTTATCTTCTTTTATTGTAACAAAAATTGCTGAACAACCCGTACGATCGTGATTTAAAAAGTGGGGTCTGTTATGATAATAAAGGTTAAATGGTCCCTATTCAATAAATGGTTTAGACAAAGGTGGATACGGCTATGTAACTATGGAAGCTAAAAAGGGGGAATGTTGAGATGGATCCTATGCAGCCCAGTGGTCCGTTGGATGCCATTGGTGCGTTAATGGGCATCTTTGGTTTACTGTCCTTTATCGTAACAATTTTTATCGTCGTTTTAACCATCATCTTTTTATTTAAGGCCATGGGCTTTATGAAACGGAAATTGGAAGCCGACCGCTTGAGAAACGAGCAGCTGGAACGGCTGATCCAGCTTCAATCCAATCATGAAATCAACCGTTACCGAACAGAGGAAGAACGTACATAACCCGCAAAAAAAGGATCGCGCCCGTGGCGCCATCCTTTTTTGTTTATCTTTCAATCAATCTCCATCAAAGAGGTTAAAAAGCCCTTTCGCAATACTTCCCTCATCCTTGGATTGAGGAATGGCAGCAAAGACCCTGCTTGCCAGCCTGCTAAACGGCAGGGATTGGATCCAGACTGCTCCCGGACCGCGAAGTGTCGCAAAGAACAATCCTTCACCGCCAAACAATGCCGTTTTGACTCCCTTCACCATTTCGATGCTGTAGTCGACGTCTCTTGTCATGGCAACGAGACACCCGGTATCCACACGAAGCACTTCTCCCGGCTGCAGTGTTTTTTCATGAATGGTACCGCCTGCGTGAACAAAGGCCATCCCGTCTCCTTCAAGCTTTTGCATGATGAATCCTTCACCGCCGAAAAAACCGGTTCCCAGCTTTCGCTGCAGTTCTATGCCGACAGATACCCCTTTCGCAGCGGCCAAAAAGGCATCCTTTTGACAAACAACTTTTCCGTCATACTCACTCAAATCCATTGGAATAATCTTTCCTGGATAAGGAGAAGCAAAGGAAACGTGTTTTTTTCCTGATCCATCGTTTGTAAAGGTCGTCATAAACAGGCTTTCACCTGTCAGCATGCGCTTTCCGGCATTGAATAACTTGCCCATCAAACCCGATCCTTGGGAAGAGCCGTCTCCGAAGATGGTTTCCATGCTGATGCCATCCTCCATCATCATCAAGGCACCTGCTTCAGCTACAACCGTTTCACGGGGATCCAGCTCCACTTCAACAAACTGCATGTCATCCCCATAAATTTTATAATCAATTTCATGGTTATTCATCTTTTCTTCCTCCTAAACTATTAAAAATCACTACTCCTTTTACGCATCCATGCTGCCAAAGGTTTCAATAATAAGAATACGGCTTTTTTCATGGATATTCCTTTTTATAAAAAAACTTCCGAAATATTTTAGGAAGTTCATCACATTGAAATCTATTTGAATGTTTATTGTACTTCTTTTTTTGTCAGCCCGGAACGCAAGGTGTGCCGAATAAACCACAAATTGATGAGTTCTACCTTTTTGTTGTACTCATTTATATTTAAACCGCCCTGTAAGTGTTTCTTCCTGATGATAAAAAAGTACTTTTCCACAACCTGGCTGTAGTCTGCCATGTGATGCTCCTCCTCAAAATTACAGATAATATTCTCTATTACCCGCTTTACTTTGTTCTTAAGCTTATATTTACGGATAGATTTGGGACAGACTACGTAAAAAGGAGGGTTATGAGATGTCAGAAAAAGAAACCGACTATGAAGGAAAGAAAAAGCTTTACCTCGACATCGACCGGATGATCAATGAAGGGATGGCCGGGGGAACAGTGGCCCATGAGTATGATTTGAATCAAATCAGCTATTCCACCGAAATAGGTGAAGAGGAAGAACCGCCAATCCGGCAGGAAGAAGACAAGAAATAGCAAAAGCAGGGAGCTCGTGACTCCCTGCTTTTTTTTAATCAGTTCATGTGTTGTTTGATCTGCTGTATGGATTTCAGCAGTTCTTGATACCGCAGCTCAAGCACTTCTTTCTGATCGCCTTTTCCTGGCATGGACAGTCTTCCAATCAGATCTGCGCGTTCAAGCTCCAGCGCTAACAGCTCTTCCTGTCCAGTAAATGGTTCCTGTTGGATTTCCTTTGCATGTTGCTGTTCAAAGGCAGCATAGTTGCCTTTGAAAAACATACATCTCCCCTCCCTGAATATCAACAAATGATCCGCAACGGTGTTCATCAGTTGGCGGTCGTGGGTAGCAAACAAAATGGTACCCGGATAAACGGACAAGACATGCTCCAATGCCTCTCTTGTAAAAATATCCAGATAGTTGGTTGGCTCGTCCAGCAATAGCAGGTTAAAGTCTCCGAGAAATATCTTGGCCAGGGCTGTTTTTACTCGTTCGCCTCCGCTCAGCACCTTCACTTTTTTGTGTACATCTTCCCGTTTAAACAGCATCCGCGCAAGCACCGTCCGAATAAACATCTTGCTGTATGGACTCTGTTCCGAAACATTTTCCAAAATAGAACGTTCTCCGTCCACAATCTCTAAATTTTGATGGAAATATCCGATCTTCAATGCCCGGGAGGCGGTTACGGACGAATGCCCCTTAAGAATCATGTTTATCATAGTAGTCTTTCCGCACCCGTTCGGCCCCGTCAATGCCACTTTCATTCCAGGTTTTACAGCAAAAGAAACCTCTTGAAACAACTTCCTCTGTCCAGCCGTTTTCTCCATATCTTTTACTTGTAACGCGAATCTCGCATGTACCGGGCTTAATTTTGCGATATCAAACTGAACGATTTCCATTTCCTTCGGTTTCTCTTTTTTCTCCAGCTGCTCCATCCGCTTTTCCATCGCCTTTACATTTTTCATCATGGCGGCCTGCTTGCTTTTCACCTTGCCTTTTCCAAGTTTTGCTTCGCTATCGCTCATCCGGGACGGCTTTTTTTTCATCCTTTTCACTTTTTGCGTTTTTGCACTTGCCGCTTCCTTCAGCCGCTGCTTTTCTTTTGTATAGGCTTCATACTCGAATTGCTGCCGTGTCAGATTAAGCTCCTTCTGCTTTTGATAAGACGAAAAATTACCCGTGTAAAACGAAGGAACTGTATCCGCAATTTCAATCATTTTTGTACATACCTTATCAAGAAACGCACGGTCATGAGAGATGACGACTACCGCTCCCTTAAAAGAAGACAGTTCTTGTTCCAACTGCTGGATTCCATCAAGATCAAGGTGGCTCGTAGGTTCATCCATAAACAGCAAATCGGGTTCCTCCTCAAGCGCAGCCGCCAGGAACAGGCGGGTCTTTTCTCCTCCGCTCATGGATGAATACGACTTGTGGTTTACTCCCCACTTCTTCTGCAGTTTTGGTGATGGCAGTGCCTCCGCTTCGCGGCCGAATTGAAATACAGATGCAATTTTCCCGTAAACGTGGACTTCTCCTTTATCCGCCGCCTCTTCTCCGGCAAGCATATGCATCAGTGTGGATTTACCTGCACCGTTTTGTCCGACCACGCCGATCCGGTCGCCGCTATGAATTAACAGCGGTTCCTTCAGCTGAACAATCAGCTTGGCCTGATACGATTTTTCAAGATCTGTTGTTTCCAATAAAAGCATAAAAAAACCTCCCTGAGAATCAGAGAGGAATTAGCTGCACAAAAACACCCGATCGTTGCAGATCACGCAAAAAGAAAAAGGGTATAAAAATGGGCAAACTAATCCTATCTGAAGTTTATTTTCAAAAAAGAAGATAAAGTTCATGTTAAATAGGAGTTAGTTGCGCATTGGACGATATACCTTTTCCTTTCCAGATTTTACTTCTCTTTTAGTTTAGAGCCGCTCCGGTATCTTGTCAATATCAATCGTCAAACCGGCGGATGTCTACTTTTTTCGGTTTTTGACGGTCAGCCGGCAGCCGATAGAGCCTGAGATATAAGAATCCTTTTTTATACGTTGCCTGAATGGCATCACTACGGACTCTGTAAGGCAGCTCAATTTCCCTGCTGAAACTTCCGGAGCCAAACTCCTGCTTGGCAATTCTGTACTTGCCGCCGACAAGGTTGGTCTTTCCTTTTATATGAACACTTCTGTCGTCGACATAAACATCTACGTCTTCCGCTTTTTCCAAGCCCGGAATGGCTGCAATGCACAAAAGCTCATTATCGGATTCGTAAATATTAACAGCCGGAAATCCTTTTTCCTCTGCAGGCTCGGCAGGCTGGTTCCTTTGTGCCTCATCCTGTTGCCCATAAGGCGAAAAGAAGTTTTGCCCGAGATACTGATCGGCGAACTTCTTCCATTCCATCATCTGTTTCCATGAGTCCACGGAGTGATTCCCTCCTTTCTTGCAAGGTTGATGACTTAGATCAGGATGGAGCCGGAAGTTCCACTGTCGGAAGGGCGGCGAGCGGCGGCGCTGCTCCTGTATAGCCCCCGGTGTTATACAGGTTCGATACCGGCCGAATCATACCAGCGCTTCCAATCTGCATAACAGAGGAATTCTGAATCCCCTGTACCTTTAATTGATAGATGGTAATCGTTTGGTTCACAAAGAGATTCACAGCTATTCCTCCCTTCCTTTTGGTTCCCGGTGTTTTCGTGATACAGTTGCAAAAGGAACGATGGACAAATTTTTGGGATCTGGATTCGTCCGGTAATCACGGACATGCTTTACTCTTGATTCCAAGTCGATGTTCTGGATACCGCCGATATGAAGCATAGCAGCGGTGGAAATACCAAAAATATCAATCGAGTTCACTTTAATGAACGCTGGATCGTGGTAGGATTCCATGACCACCTCTTTTGGTGGAATTGCTGGAGGGCGTACCATGGTAAATATCTGATACCTTGGAAAATCGAGCAGGTTGTTGAGTGTGGGATTAAATTCAGGTTCGTACTTTTGAATGGCAATTGCCCTTGAAAACGCCGTATGTTCATCCGTATCTCCCACATTGACGATGGAAGAAAATAAAACCGAGCGAATATGGATGTGGTTCACTTCCGATGTACGCGGAATCATTTTTTATACGACCGATAAAGGAACAAGGGCGGTTCCGACCGTCAGAGTTTCAGGAGGTGTGTCAAAGGCAGCCGCAAGCGCGATGTGGCCGGCATCCCCTACCAATACAAGCGAAGAGATGCTTACCCCCACAATCTTCAGATCCCCGATTGAGAGATCATGATTGATCACCTGGAATTTCATGGTTTTCGCCTCCGATGTTATTATTTTTTAAACTCAGGATAAAATGCTCCATTCCTTTGTAGACATCGCCCTTTACCTTGTTTTCAACAAGAAGCAGCCCTTCCTGGTTTTGAGGCGGGTACTTTTGCATGTAATGTTCAAGCCTTCCCGGCAGTTGTGTCCGGATATCATTGATGATTAACTCATGATAGGTCTCTTCCAATTTATGTTCATGCTCTTCTTCAATCTTGGCAATGTCATCCGCTGCTTCAACCTTCAGGTACTCTTCGAGGTTCCGCATAATTTCAGTATATTCCCGGCTCGAGCTCAACGATCCCGGCGGGCTTCCGCCATTATTAGGGACAGCGATGGATTCTCCTCCCACGGTAAAATCATCCACGATATTTTTACCATCCGCATCAGAACTGAGCCCGATATTCAGGGTTCCGTCGAGCCTTTCAATTTTCAACTGATCGAAAGAATATTGGATTTGTGTGGTCGGCTGGTCTTTTACCTTTTTCATATCTTTCGTCAAGTCTTCAATCTGCTTCTCCAATTCACACACTTTATCCTGGAGGCATTGAAGCTGCCCCTGCATTTGCTGTATATAGTAGTATTGATTGTAGGTGTCCGACATAACATCATCTCCTTACTATGTTTTATGCCGGACCTATCCCAAATTTGCTTTTTAAATCTTCACTTCTAGTAATTTCCGACGTTGGTATTGTCAACCTGGTCCATATCATACGTGTTTGTCAGGTTATAACCCGTATTGGTTCTGATGTTGTCGCCCGTATTAAAGGATCCGGCCCCCGCAAACGTCTTCGCGTTGCTGATTGGTTGGATGGCCTGAACATCCCCAATATGGACAATCGAACTGCTTGAAACTGAGGCAATGTTGATACTCCCTACGATACCAGGCATCCAACCCCCCCTGCCGTAACCGTCTCTTCATAGCATATGTAGCTTTCTCTTAGGTGTTCACCCTCCTTATACACACCAAATTCCTGCTATCATCATAGATTGATAAGAGCAGCAGGAATCCAGACAGCACGTCATAAGGGAGGTCGTATTACTTGCCATCACTCATCGTAGGACCAGTCACCATTTCCGCCGTTCAATCTGATGGAGTTGTCAATTTCGGTGACACCCTTGTCATCAATCCGAAAAGCACGAGCAAAGGATACAGTGGTTCTGGTGGAGGAAATACAGGGAATTTCATGCAAACCGTCACGTTCGTCAGCGCCACCAATACTCTTGACACCGATGCCGTAGATTCGAATGTAGCCGGCAACAATTAAAATGATTAAAGGAGGAGTTTGATCATGTCAGAAAACGACGGCCCTATTCTGCCCTTTTTAAATGAGAAATCGTTAGGTACATGGGTAAAATCACTCGAACAATTTATTGATAAAAGCTTTGAGCATTATCATACAATGGTTGATACCCTCTCATTCCCGCTTGAAGTTAAAGAAACAAAAGATGAATATCTGGCGTATGCAAATCTCGAATCCTATGACCAGAACCAAATTCAGATTGAAGTGCTGGACCGTGCTCTGAAAATTATTGCCTACGCCTCGGAAACGAACCGCTTCACAAATGACAGCACTAACATCAGCCAGTACAAGCAAGCGAACAAGCGGGTTGAACGCCTCGTTCCGCTTCCCTTTTCCGTTAAACAAGAGGACGTCCGTGCCACATTCGGAAACGGTGTATTAAAAATCAGGGTGCACAAACGAAAGCCTTCTGCCAACCTTATTGAAATTCAGCCTGAAACGGAAGAGTAAAGCCTGCAAAAAAACGCAGGCTTTTTGTTTTAATATAAGAGCTTCATAGTTAAATATCTTGTACACAAATACTAATTCTCCATATGCTAAAAGGAACAAAAATCTTACCAGATAGGAACGATGATATGCGACAGCAAAATCCTTATGGATACGGTCAGTATCCTCCATATGGCTATCCCCTGGGAATGGGGTATGGGCAGCCGGGCGTTGGTTACGGCCAGCAAGGATTCCCCGGCTACCCCGGCCAAGCTTACGGACAAGGTGGTTATCCCGGAGCGGGTTATACCGGGTCAGTTCCAGGCTTTGGCCAGGGAGTGATTGGGGGATATCCGCAAAATCCGGGCTATCCACAGCAACAGCAGTACACTAAGCCGCCCATAAGCGGCGGAGGCTGCGGCTGCGGAGGCCGATAAATGAGAAACCATCCGGGAACCGTTTCCCGGATGGTTTTTACATAGGAGAGGACATCTGGATGTTTTTCTTCAACCAGTTTTCTGTGAAGTCAACCAGCTTCTTTTGTTTCATCAGCCGGCAGGTTGCGGAGCCAGCCCCGGCAATTTTTATCTCTTGTCCATAGTTTTCTTCATATTGTCGGCCAATCTCTTCAAACAACTCTTCCTGATATTCAATTTGTTTATACGTTTTCCATATACGCTGTCCCGATTCAATGACAGGACTTTCTTCTTCCACTTGTTTCTGTCCAGGTACACGGTACTCGGCCAAGTGCATGGACGTGTTGCTGTCATGTCCGACTCCAATAAGGAGAATAGATCCATCGAGGTCATAAATCCTGGCAATTGGCGAGGATTCCCCCAGTCCGTTATCCAGGGAGTGATTCCCGGTAATCCATTCTTTATCCTTACCCCATGCTGCGAAGGATACCGTAGGGTGATTGCTTCTTATGACTCCCGGAAAGGTCCGGAATACTTCGGCGACAGCCCCCATGAAGTAAGTGGGCGAAATTGCCGGGTCGAATGCCGGCATCTCGGAACGTATGGTTTCCCACCATTCTTTGGGCACAGGAGGGTTTCCCCATCCTGCAGGGTCCGATAGTTCTGCAGAATGCGTCGGCATGATCAAGTTCCCCTCTTCGGTCACCACATCCATTAATGCCTGAACAACGGCAACAGCACCGCCGCACACCCAACCCATTTTACTCAACGATGTATGTACAATGACAGTCATTCCCTTTTGGACACCCAGTTTCTTAAAATCCTGAACCAGCGATGACCGGGTAACCAGTTGCTCTGTATTTATCACGCTTGAACTCCCCCCTTCATACGATAAGTATAACTGGACTATATCTCAAACGGAAAGGAGGGATTTGAATGAGCTTGCCTTTTGACGGAAATCAGCATTATCCCAAGCCATCTGTTGAGCAGTTTACTACCTGCGCACCTCAGCCCTACTGCGCCGGGCTCGGAGATATCGCTCCCGTGTTCACTGCAGCTTCCTTTCAAGACGGCGAAATCAAAGATGTCCGGCTCGAAGATTACCGCGGCCGCTGGGTGGTCCTCTTTTTTTATGGCAGTGATTTCACGTTTGTCTGACCGACAGAATTAGCGGCGGTCGCCGCTTTATATGAAGAATTCAAGAAACTGAACACCGAGGTGCTCGGCATCAGTACAGACAGTGTCTTTTCCCATAAAGTGTTTAAAGATGTATCTCCCCTGGCCGGCAAGGTGCAATACCCGCTTGTAAGTGATCGGAATCATATGATCAGCAGGGCCTACCGGGTTCTTGATGTATTCAGCGGGGCATCCGTCCGGGCTACCATTATTGTAGCGCCCGATGGCTTTATCGCGAGCAAACTCATCTATCCTTCTGAAGTTGGCCGAAATGCATATGAAATCCTGCGGCTCGTTCAAGCCCTCCAATTTGGGGAACAATCACAATCAGGCGTTCCAGCCAACTGGCTTCCCGGCATGCCCGGTCTCAACATGGATACCGAGAACATCGGGAGATTCTAGTCATCTGGAACGGAAATCAGAGCTTTTTCGTTCTTTTTGCGGGTCCCAACAGGTGCGATTTCAGCAATACAAGCGGGTTTTGAAGTTTTACTGTCCTAATCTAGGACGTTACTGGCCAAACAGTTATTATGTTAACTAATAGAGCCGTCCAGAGGACGGCTCTATCCTTACTTCAAACAGTAAAAGCTGACTTCATATGGCTTGAGTTTAATCTGGTTTATACGTGCTTCCGCAAGAACTTCATAGTTGCTGATGTCATTTTGGAGTAAACGTTTACGTAACCTTGTTAAATTAAAGAGCAAACCTTGGTTTACTCTGTTTCTTCCTTTTCAATCACTTTGACGGTTTCTCTTTCCACGATTTGGTGTGGCATAAAAACACTCTGCTGTTCCCCTGTTTCTCGGTCCAGAAGCACTTTTACCGCGTTTTTCCCCATTTCGTAGAGCGGCTGCCCCACTGTTGTGAGCGGTGGAATCGCCATTTCCGCCACCTTCGTATTGTCGTAGCCGATAATGGAGATTTGGTCAGGCACCCGGATCGACATTCTGTACAGATAGGACAGAGCACCTGCAGCCATTTCATCACTGGAACAAAAAATGGCTGTAAGATCATCATTCTTGTCCAGGAGTTCCTTTGCTGCTGTTATCCCACTTTCAAATCCGAAATCACCGAAAGCGATCTTTCTCCTGTCGACCGGGTGGCCTTTTTCCTTAAGTGCCCGTTTATATCCTTCAATTCTGGGTAATGTGGCGATGGGATCCCCTTTTGTCCCGGCAATCATCCCGATGGAACGATGGCCTCTCTCAAGTAGATAGGTGACGCCATCGAACACCGCCTTCTTGTCATCCACTTTTATAAAAGGAACATCATACTTGGACTTAGTTGATACGAGAACGACTGGAAGATTCATGGCAATGATGGCATTATAGTATTCTTCCTTAAAAAATTCACTGACAAAAACGATGCCGTCCACTTGCTTTTCACGGAGAGCCTGCAAATATTTCATTGTTCGCTTTCCATCTTTATCCGTATTACAGACCATTACACTGTAATCCAGCTCATGTGCCATATCTTCAATCCCGCTGAGAACAACCGATGCAAAGGTATCAGAAACTGCTGGCAGCAGCACACCCAATGTTTTTGTCTTTTTGTTGATCAAGCCCCGTGCTATCGCATTTGGCTGATATCCCATTTCCGCAATAACCTCTAGAACCTTTTCTTTTGTTTTCTCTGAATAGCCCGGCAGATTGTTCAAAATCCTGGAAACTGTAGCCACTGAGACATTGGCCTTTTTGGCCACATCCTTGATCGTGTAGGACAATTCAAGCCCTTCTTTCTCTACGTAAACGTTTTCGTAAATTTATAAAAACAATATACCACCATATGTAAGCATTTTCAACAACAAAAAAACAACCCTTTTACAGGTTGTTCCGGTCCATGCCCCTCCACTCGTTATATAAAGATGCAGCATAAAATTCTATGTGTTCTATGAGATGCGGTGTCTTTAATTCCTGCAGCCCATAAAGATAGGCAATAAAGGTTTGAACGCGGTCCATAAAAACAGACAACCTATTCCTTTGAGGTAAATCCCGGCACTGGACGGACACTTGCCGGATGTTCTCTTCTAATCGCAAGCACCAGACCAGTAACGAGGAGACATAATCATCATAGGTGATCATCCGTTCGGCTGTTCTGTTTCCGGCTGGCTTTGAATAGGAGTATACGTCTTTTCATAGGAGGTTTTTGTCTTCCACTTTTCCTTGACCTCGATGTTGGGAGGAAGGATATATTCGGAGGTTGCCTCCTGGTCACCAAACATTAATTGATAGTAATATTTGCACATCTCGGCATGGTACTGATAATACCGATAATAATACTCCATTTCATTCTGAGGGTTTGTCATCTACTGCCAAAGGCTCCTTTCCCTGCAGCTTTGGTATCCAGTACATTGTATGTCCAGACCTTGCCGTTTTGCTTATGTTATTGCCTATAAGCCTCTATTTCCTTGCCTTCTGATACCACGCCCCGCAAAAAAAAAGCCATGATGTGCCTGCCAGCAATCCCCCCATAATATCACTTGGAAAGTGTGCTCCAAGATACACCATGCTAAACCCGATCAACAGGATGATTGCTGCGGTTAACACTGCCAGTTTCATCAGCAAAAAATCGGACATCTTCTTGTTCATCCATATCAACATGCCGATTCCTCCATAAAAGGCGACAGCCAGCATCGTATGCCGGCTGGGATAGCCAAAACTGTTTTCCTGGAGAAGCATACCGAATGATGGTCTTGGACGGTGAAAATAGTTCTTCAGTAAGCCGTTTATTACATACGCTCCCCATACCGAAGAAAATAGGAAGACTACGTCATATAGTCTATTAAACAGAATAAGATAAAGCCCTCCAGCAGCCAAGATTGGGAATAACGTATTTTTGGAGCCAAGCTGCTGGATAAAGATAAAAACGGATGTGCATTCCGGCGTACGTTGGCTGTATACCGCCAGTAACTGATGATGATCTGTATCATTTACAAGATTCGAGTGAATGAGCAAGGAAAAAGCAAGGAAAGCTGCACAAGATAATAATCCGCCCCAAAAAAACCAAAAAGAAACTGAATACCCTTTTTTCACTGTTTTCTCCCCTTTGCCATTTCCGCAAACAATCGAAAGGAGTGTCCCAGTATATCGGGGTGATATTGTTTGAACAAGTTTTCTTTCGCCTGGTCATGAACCAGAATTCCAAGCAATTTAAAATATGAAAATTCGGTCGGATGGTCAAAATGCCGATAGCACCAGCTCTCCATCCTTCTTGGAAAAGCCAGGAAAGAGAACAAATGTCTCCACTCCGGATAGGACAAAGGTTCCCTTGCCCCCCGGTGATACCCCTTGATCAACCGGTGCATCACAGAAGGAACCCATTGGTATGACGGCGCAAAATAATGAATAAATGAAGCAAGATCATACGTCCGTTCTGCAAATAACAAGGACTCTACATCAATCAGGTAGACTTCCCCCTCCGTATTCAGCAGAATATTCCTCTGATGCAGACTGCCGTGTGACAGAACTCCTTTGACCCTTCCATGGTCTGTTTGACCTTGATCCAGGTATGAAAAAGACAGCCGGCACCTCATTTCCAGAACGTCGAGCATCCATGGTTCCATCGTCCACTCGGGCACAGCCTCATAACCGGATTTCCATCTTTGTATATCTTGATGTATCCGGTTCAATTTCTCAGCACGTTTACCAAATTCCATACGAAAGCTGTCTGCTGGCGGAGCCGCTCCTTCTGCTGCCTGATGAAAACGGGCCAGAGCCAATCCAATCCGTTCAATCAATGGCAGATCGGCAAAAAGAATATCTTTTCCTTTTACCCACTCCTCCATATAATAAAGCTCGTTATCATGTTCAAAATAAACTTGTCCGTTTTTGCAGGGCAGAACACTTGGTATAAATGGAAAACCGTTTTGCTTGATCCATTTGATGCATTGAGAAACAAACGGCAAGTCGTTGAGTTCATTTGCGTTTTTAAATCCGAAAATCCCTCCGTTTGTATACACCTTCGGGATGGAGAGGATACGCTCAACGGAGTGCACGTTTAGTCCATAGTTTGTATTGATTAAGGAGGACAGGACGGCATTAGATAAAAAAACCTTTTGGCCCCGGACCTGTTTCATAAGTTCCGCCTTCTTTCTCGCACATTGTCTGTCTGTTGCCGTTCATTTCATCTTATGAAATAAACATCGACCCCATAACTAAAAAAGCATCCGGAGAAATTCCGGATGCTTCCTAGGATGCCTTTGTTACCGCTGATAATTTTGTTTTTTTCATGCCGAGCCCAATTCCGCTGTATGCGTAAATCAAAGTAAACAGCGGAGAAAGGTAAAGCAAGAAGGCATATGGAATATAATCGAGTGCTGAAACTCCAAGCGTAGCGGCAAAAAAGGCGCCACTCACACTCCATGGAACAAGTGGATTAATCAGTGTTCCGGCATCTTCCATCGTTCTTGAAAGGTTCTTCAGCGGTACTCCGTTCTTTTCAAAATGCTTCTTAAACGCCTGTCCGGGAAGCAAGATGGAAAGGTACATTTCACCTGTGAGAAGATTGATCCCCAAACCAGCTGCTGCTGTGGCTGCAATCAAATGCTCCGTTTTCTTGAGCAGTTTTTCCACTGAACCCAACAGGACATCGATGACGCCAAGCTCACGAAGAAGACCGCCAAGGGAAAGAGCAATGATAATGAGTGCAACCGACCACATCATCGGAACGAGACCGCCTTTATTCACGATCGCATCGACCGCTTCATTGCCCGTTTTCAGATTCATTCCATTTTCCAATGCATTCATCATCTGAGCTATGGTTATATCCGCATTCAGCATAAAAGCTGTAATTACCGCCGTGATTACGCCGGTAAGAAGCGTAGGCAGTATGGGCAGTCTTCGAAACGCCATCAGCATGACGATCAGTGGAGATATAAGAGTAACCGGAGTGATTTCAAAATGGTCTCCCAGCGTTTTTTTCATCTCAGCCAACTGAGCCAAAGAGGCTCCGGAACCCTGGTGTCCAGCAAAAAAGAAAATAACCGCTGTAATGGCAAGCGCAGGCACTGTCGTCCACATCATATGCCGAATGTGTTCAAACAAGTTCACACCTACTGTACCTGAAGCCAGGTTGGTGGAATCTGATAATGGTGACATCTTGTCGCCGAAACAAGCACCGCAAATGATCGCACCTGCTGCAAGACCCGGGTTGACGTTCAGTACATGGGCAATCCCCATCAGTGCTACTCCAACTGTGCTGGCCGTGGTAAAGCTGCTCCCTGTAAATGTTGAAACGAGAATGGTAATAAACAAAGCGCTGAGTGCAAACCATTCAGGTCGAATAAAATCCATCCCGTAAAACAGAAGCGTTGGAACAGCTCCGCTTATCATCCAGCTTGCGATGACAAGGCCGATCATAATCAAAAGCAAAAGTGGCTGTATGCCGCTGACCACTCCTGCTATCAGACCGCGTTCAATCCGTTTCCAGTCGGCTCCCCAAAACAGTGCAAAGATGCCTGTAAGCACTACACAAAGAAACAAAGGAATATGGGGTTCTACTTTTACAAAAACCATACTTGTAAACATGGTGACTACAATGAATATGAATAACAGGATAACTCCTGGCAATTTTACTTTACTGTTCATGAATGACCTCTCCCTGATGCACATTGAACTTCCATTCATACTTAAACGCTTAAACGCTTTTATGCGTTGAAGTACTGTAACAATATGTTATGATACCGAAATCGATTATTTTTGTCAATCTGAAGCTTCCAACTGGAAAATGATACAAAAAAGGCAGCAGACTGATTGATCAGCCTTGCTGCCTTTTCATTAGATCACTTCCCGCCGAAGCGTTCCGGCTTTTTCTTTTTTCCTGATGACCAGGTAGTAATAAAGGTAACACCCGATAAAGAACGGAACTCCAAGGTAAAGAGCAAGACGCTGCTCGGGATCAAACGCCATGCTCACAAGAACCCCTGTGTTCAAGGTGGTAGCCAAAATCGGCAAGATGGGATAAAGCGGCACTTTAAATTTCAAGTCCTCTACCTTGCCGCCATTGCGGATATACTTTCTTCTGAACGCCAGCTGTGAAGCAGTGATAGCGATCCAGCCCACTTGCGCTCCAAGTCCTGCAAGCGAAAGCAGCCATACAAAAACGGTTTTTTCCGCTTTAAAGCCTGATAACAGGGACAATAGCGCAACACCGATTGTAATGTACAACGCGTTCATCGGAATGCCGCGCTTGTTGACTTTGGCAAGCTTTGGACTTGCCATACCCTCCTTTGACAAGGAATAGAGCATTCTTGTCGCGGCATAAAGCCCCGAATTAGCGACAGACAGTAAAGCCGTCAGAATAACAAAATTCATTAAATCAGCGGCATAAGGAATTCCAATGCTGTCAAACACGACAACAAACGGGCTTTCCACTTTTCCTGCCTTTTCCATCGGCATCAGAGCTGCCAGTACACCAATGGCGAGCACAAAGAAAAAGAGTGTACGCCACACCGTTTGCTTGATTGAGCGCGGAATGGTTTTTTCCGGATCTTCACTTTCACCCGAAGCTATCCCGATTAATTCTGTACCCTGAAAGGAAAAATTCACAGCGATCATGGTTACAAATAGGGCGGTAAGCCCGTTCGGAAACCAGCCAGCAGATAGGAAGTTAGAGAATGCGGGTGCAGAGCTGGCCCCTTTCATATCAATCCATCCAAACATAGCCGCTCCGCCAAGAACGATAAACAGGATAATCGCAATCACTTTAATGCTTGCGAACCAAAATTCAGCTTCTCCAAACGCTTTTGCCGACAGGGCATTCAACGCGAAGAGTACCACGGCAAAAATGAGACTCCACATCCAGAGCTGCGAATGAGGAAACCAGCGCTGCATAAGAGCAGACGCGGATAAAAACTCCAGAGCCACGGTTACTGCCCAGCCCAGCCAGTACAGCCAGCCCACCGCGAACCCAGTGCCAGGGCCGATAAATTTGGACGTATACGTCTGAAAAGAGCCGGATACCGGCAGGGCGACCGACAGCTCTCCAAGACAAAGCATCGTTAAGTACATGATAAAACCGCCAACCAAATAGGAAAGCACAGCACCTGCAGGACCAGCATCATGAATGGTCATCCCGGAACCCAGAAAGAATCCTGTTCCGATCACTCCACCCAAAGAAATCATAAATAAATGCCGGGCCTTCATGCTGCGCTTCAGTTCGTGATTGTTCTGATTACTGTTCATCTGTTCACCTCTTGTTGTTTTATGTATACGCTTTCATTATCTTATCATTTTCTGTCGAAAAACCAAAAGCTTTTTTTCTAATTTTTTTGAACACTTATTAAATAGTCCTGGATCGCCGTGCCAACGGCTGCGAGCTTATGCCGTGCATCGGCTTCGCGGGTGAGATTTTTCGTCAGCACCACTGCGAAAATGATTCTTCCGTTGTACTCAAATATTGCGGCATCATGCTCTGTGCCCTGTAGTTCACCTGTCTTATTAGCAATAATAACTGCTTCTTCGTCCATGCTCCCCGGGAGTTTATGGCGAAACTGCTGATTCCGTAAAATATCCAGCATCATTTTCCTGCTTTCGTTTTGCAGCAGCTTACCGTGATGAATTTCCTTCAAAAGAAGAACCACATCTTTCGCAGACGTGTAATTGTTCTTCCCCGCTTCGATTGCTTTAAAATCCATAAGCTTTCTTTCGAGCACAGTTTGATCGCATTGAAGTTCCGTAAGCAGTGCGTTGATCCGCTCCCTTCCTGCATGTTCAATCATCACGTTTGCTCCAGTATTGTCCGATACCGTAATCATTAAGGTTAACACATCCAAAACGGTAAGAGAGGCACCCGGCGATAGATGGTTCATTACTCCTGCTCCGCCTACTTTGTCTTTTTGATTAATATGTACAGGCACTGACAGGTCAAGAAGACCCGCTTCCTTCTGCCGGAAGGCTTCGATCAAGATCGGCAGCTTGATCAGGCTCGCCGCCGGAAACACTTTCTCTTCATTTTTACCTATGTATCCTTCCTCAGTTTCAATATAGTACGCAAATTCCCCATTTAGAGGGTCAATAATGCCATTTACCCTGTTTTTCAGCTCGTCTAACGTCATTTCCCGCTCCTTTCATGTGTCCGTCTTCCTGATAGAGTTCTTTATGTGGGTGGCGGACTCCTTTTTGGGTGCGGTTTTTGAAATACCCGCCATAATCCGCTTTTTACCGCCAAACGCTCGTGATGTCAACAAACTCCCCGACGTCAGCACCCAGCCCAATCTCCACATCAAAAAAACGCCCCACGTAACTCAGGGCGCTTTCCCGTCTTGCTATTCATTTTTGCTGTCCGCCCTGTCCTTCACTCTGAATCATGTCGTTTACATCGTTGTCTTCGTTGAAATTCAGCATGTAGGCACAGGCATCCGAACAATCGCCAAACGAGATGACGGCTCCCACTGATTTGGTATTGGCTGTATGACTGTTTTGAATGGTGGTCCCAATATCAAGGTTACCGTTCATCGTAACACCGTTCACACTGATTCTGCCGATTTTAAAAGAATAACGCAAATCTGTTCCATCCCTTTTTGTCTTTACCTTCAGTGTATGGCTTGAACAAAAAGCTGCTTGGACAGACTGCCCCATTCGAGAAAAACAGGCGGACAGATATTACGGCTGGGCGACGATTGGAGCGGATGGATTCGCGATTTGATCCTGGTCGCTGATATCCGGATCGATATTGCTGTTTACCATGAAACCGGTGGAAGGTGAAAAGTCCCCCAAAGAAACCGTGGAACCGACAGACTTCGTGTTGGCTGTATGGCTGTTATGCACCGTGGGACCAATGTCAATGTTACCGTTCATGGTCACACCGTTCGTCTTGATGTTAAAGATGTTAAAGAGGTAGGGCATAAAGTGGCCTCCCTTCATTGAGTAATGACAGGCTTATCGGTTACGTATGGTTTTGGCTCGTAAACGCTGCATCTGTGTTTGCAAATTCATTTTGATCGTGAACATCCGGGTCAAATACCATGTTTTTCATTACCGCATCAGCCGGGGAATGGTCACCTACAGAACTGTTGTCCCCTGTCGATTTGGTATTGGCTGTATGGCTGTTATGGAATGTGGATCCCAAATTCAATGAACTGTTGCTCGCCAGGCTGTTTATTTTTAAATAATAGATATTTACCATGCACCCCATTGCTATCTCCACCTTTAAAAGTGTTAGTGTAGTGTATGATAAATGTCCCTTAAAGGTGAAAACCCCAGAATCTCCCGAGTTACGAAACCGGCTGCTTCCAAAGCGTCTCTCCAAGCGACAAAACCTTCAGCCTCGCCTCATCAAGGCTCTGTTTCTCCCACTCTTTTTCAAGCCGCCGAAGGGCTTCCGGTCCGGTATCGTCCGCCAAACGGTAGGCGCCGTAATGCATAGGGATAAAGAGAGAAGCGCCTGTTTCCAGAAACGCTTTAACCGCATCTTCCGGGTTGATATGGGATACCTTCATAAACCATTCCGGTTCATATGCACCGATCGGCATAAGCACCGTATCCGGCTTCAAACGTTCTCCAATGTCCCGAAATCCGCGAAAATAACCGGTATCTCCGGCAAAATAGACGCTTTCTCCCGTTTTCAGGTCTTCGATTACCCAGCCTCCCCAATGGGAAGTGTTCATGTCAAAAGCGCTCCTGCGCGACCAGTGCTGGGCAGGAACAAACATAATCTTCAGGCCCCTTTCCACAAACTCCTCCCACCAGTTGGCCTCTGTTACTGCCTGATACCCTTTTTTGCGGAACAAACCTTTAAGTCCGGCAGGCACATAAAAAGAGATTTTTCCTTTTAGCTGTTTGATGCTGTTGAAATCAAGGTGGTCATAATGTCCGTGGGAGATCAGAACAAGATCGATGTCCGGCAGCTGCCCGGCGGACAACCCAGGGGCTGTGAGCCGCTTTTGCAATCCCATTTTTGGAGCCCATACAGGGTCTGTCAGGATATTCAGTCCGCCCACCTGCAAAAGAAAGGTTGAATGGCCAATCCATGTAATCGAGTGTATGCTGCGGTTTTCTTTTAATCTCTGAGGCTCTTTATTCGTGCTCTGCTGAATTTGTTGGGTCAAATCCTTTTTATTGCTTCGTCTTTCCCGCTGCCAGCGGAGTAAGTCTTTAAATGTATGTGTATTTTCAATGTTGTCAAGGTTGGCGAACTTCTTCATCGTCCGGATTCCTCCTGTTTGATACGATCCTAGCAAGATTGTAAAAAGCTATTGAAATGTTCTAATAATTATTGTAAGGTATAAAGAACTAATTTTATAGCAATTTGGTTTCTTATCCAGAGAGGTTAAGGGAATGGCCCGTTGACACCTCAGCAACCTTCAGCGATTACGAGCTGAAAAGGTGCTAAGTCCAACAAGTTCGATTGCAGAACTTGAAAGATAAGAAGAATGACATCGAATGTTCAAAGTCTTCTTCTTTAAGAAGGCTTTTTTTATTTTTTTGGGCCGCTGGAAGATACCGAACCAACAGGAGGACTCATAATGGGATTATTGAAAGACCTAGAAAGCAAGATTCTGATCGCTGACGGAGCCATGGGAACGCTGCTGTATTCCTATGGAACCGACTGCTGTTTCGAGCAACTGAATCTGTCTCACACTGAACAGATCCAGTCGATTCACCAGGCTTATATTCAGGCCGGGGCAAATGTGATCCAGACCAATACGTACAGCGCCAACTATATTAAGCTGCAGCGGTACGGACTGGAGGAGCAGGTAAAAGAATTAAACAGCGCAGCCGTTTCTCTAGCGAAAAAAGCAGCCGGCGGCAATGCGTACGTTCTTGGAACCATTGGGGGTATACGGGGAACCGGCCCCAGTTCTTTGTCTCTTGAAGAAATAAAAAGAAGCTTCAGGGAGCAGCTGTACTGCCTTCTCCTTGAGGGTGTAGACGGGCTTCTTCTGGAAACGTTCTATGATCTGGAGGAACTGGAGGCCGTACTTAAAATCGCCCGAAGCCAGACCGATCTGCCGATCATTTCACAGATTTCCCTCCAGGAGGTAGGCATCTTAAACGACAGAACCCCGGTGAATACGGCGATCAAGCGGCTGGAAGAGTTGGGATCCGATGTCGTCGGCCTCAATTGCCGGCTCGGCCCTTTCCACATGATCAAAACCTTGGAGGAAGTAGAAATTCCAAAGCATGCTTTTCTTTCCGCCTATCCCAATGCGAGCCTTCCTTCCTATGTGGATGGCAAGTTTCAATATGAAGGCGATGCGGAGTATTTTAAAAACAGTGCTTCTCTTTTCAGAAATCAGGGTGTCCGTCTGCTTGGCGGCTGCTGTGGAACCACACCGGCCCACATAGAGGCCTTCGCAGAGGAACTGAACGGTCTCTCACCTGTTACCGAAAAAAATGTTCGGCAGCGGCCAGAGCCGATTGCTGTTGCATCATCCGGGCAAAAGCCTCAAATCTCTTTGCCGGAAATACTGCAGGAACGCCGATCGGTCATTGTGGAGCTCGACCCTCCCCGAAAACTGGATACGACGCGATTTTTCGAAGGCGCCAAAGCCCTCAAGGAAGCAGGCGCAGATGCGATTACGCTGGCAGACAACTCTTTGGCATCGCCAAGAATTTGCAACACCTCGCTGTCATCTCTTGCAAAAGCGCAGACCGGTGCCCAGCCCATCGTCCACCTGGCCTGCCGTGACCGGAACATCATCGGTTTGCAGTCCCATTTGATGGGCCTTCACACGCTTGGTCTTCATGACATTCTGGCCATTACCGGTGATCCCGCAAAAGTGGGTGATTTTCCGGGTGCCTCCAGCGTCTATGATGTAACATCGATCGAGTTGATCAAAATGATCAAGCAGTTTAACGAAGGGGTCTCCCTCTCCGGTAAAGACCTCGGAGAGAAAACACATTTTACCGTGGGAGCGGCCTTTAATCCGAATGTGAAAGCACTCGACCGTGCTGTCCAGCGCGCAGAGAAGAAAATAGAAGCCGGTGCAGACTACTTTATCAGCCAGCCTGTTTATTCCGAGGAAAAACTGTTGCAGTTCCATGAGGCGGTAAAAGACCTCCCTGTTCCGGTCTATGTGGGCATTATGCCGCTGACTTCAAGCCGCAATGCCGATTTCCTTCACTATGAAGTGCCCGGCATCAAGCTGAGTGATGAAGTAAGGAACCGGATGGCGGAATTCAAGGATGATCCGTTAGCCGCGGCTCGTGAAGGACTGGCGATTTCAAAGTCATTAATTGATGCAGCCACGGAACTCTTCAATGGCATCTACCTGATCACACCGTTTATGCGCTATGAACTAACCGTTGAATTGACGCGATATGCATATAATATTGCTCCCCAAATCGTAAGGAGGATACAAAATGTCTAACATCACCCTTGAACAACAGCTAAAGAAGAAAATACTGATTATGGACGGGGCGATGGGCACCATTCTCCAGCAAGCCAACCTGACAGCAGACGACTTTGGCGGCGAAGAGCTTGAAGGCTGTAACGAAAATCTGAATTTCACCCGTCCGGATGTGATTCTCGATGTACACCTTCAATATTTGAAAGCCGGAGCCGACATCATTGAAACCAATACGTTCGGAGCTACAGACATCGTCCTTGATGAATATGGCATCGGATACAAAGCCTACGAAACGAATAAAGTGGCAGCAGAGATTGCACGACAGGCTGTCGAGCAGATCTCTACTCCCGAGTGGCCGCGCTTTGTGGCGGGTTCCATGGGCCCGACTACAAAGACGTTAAGTGTGACTGGCGGAGCCACCTTCGAAGGGCTTACAGCCTCTTATGAGGAGCAGGCACGCGGTCTGATCGACGGAGGAGCAGACTTGCTTCTTTTGGAAACGAGTCAGGATATGCTCAATGTAAAAGCCGCATTTATCGGCATTAAACAAGCGTTTAAATCGACGGGAAAAGAGCTGCCATTCATGGTGTCAGGAACCATTGAGCCCATGGGTACCACGCTTGCCGGCCAGTCAATTGAGGCATTTTATATTTCGCTTGAGCATATGAAGCCGATTGCGGTAGGTTTAAACTGTGCCACCGGACCTGAATTTATGACCGACCATGTTCGCTCCCTTTCTTCACTTGCGCTCTCCGCGGTCAGCTGTTATCCAAACGCCGGACTGCCGGACGAAGACGGAAATTACCATGAAACACCTGAAACGCTGGCAAAGAAAATCAGCGCGTTTGCCGAGGAAGGATGGCTGAACATTGCCGGCGGCTGCTGCGGAACCACTCCGGATCATATCCGGGCAATAGCAGAGGCGATGGAATCCCTGCCTCCGCGACAGCTTCCCGAAAATCATTCACACGTGGTTTCCGGTATCGAACCGCTTATTTACGATGATCCCTCCATGAGGCCGCTCATGGTTGGTGAACGGACGAATGTCATCGGGTCCCGGAAATTCAAGCGTTTGATCGCGGAAGGAAAATTTGAAGAAGCTTCGGAAATCGCACGTGCCCAGGTCAAAAAAGGCGCACACGTAATCGACATCTGTCTGGCAGACCCCGACCGTGATGAACTGGAAGACATGGAGAATTTCATAAAAGAAGCGGTCAAAAAAGTAAAGGTTCCGCTTGTGATTGATTCTACCGACGACCAGGTCATCGAAAAGGCCTTAAAATACTCGCAGGGAAAAGCGATCATCAACTCCATCAACCTAGAGGACGGCGAAGAACGATTTGAAAAAGTGGCGCCGATTGTTTCCCGTTACGGTGCTGCCGTGGTTGTCGGAACCATTGATGAAAAAGGAATGGGTGTAACGACAGAGCGCAAGCTGGAAATCGCCAAGCGCTCCTACGACCTTTTGGTCCATAAATATGGCATTGCCCCAAGCGATATTATTTTTGATCCGCTGGTCTTTCCTGTCGGAACCGGTGATGAGCAATATATCGGCTCCGCAAATGCAACAGTGGAAGGGCTCCGGAAACTGAAAGAACAGCTTCCAGAATGCCAGACCATTCTTGGTATTTCAAACGTATCCTTCGGTCTGCCCCCTGTCGGTCGTGAAATCTTAAATGCGGTATATCTTTATTACTGCACACAGGCCGGGTTGGATTACGCGATTGTGAATACCGAAAAACTCGAACGTTTTGCCTCCATCCCGCAGGCGGAAGTGGAGCTAGCCAAAGCGTTGCTTTTCGAGACCAATGACGAGAATCTTGCGAAATTTACAGAGTTTTACCGCGGCAAGAAAAAAGAGGCAAAAACTCCTGTTGTGGAGCTGCCCCTTGCAGAACGTCTCGCATTTTATGTGGTAGAAGGAACAAAAGAAGGGCTGATCCCGGACCTTGATCTTGCGTTAAAAGAGTACGATGCACCGCTCGATATTATTAACGGCCCCTTAATGGCAGGAATGGAAGAAGTAGGCCGGCTGTTTAACGATAACCAGTTGATTGTGGCGGAGGTCCTCCAGAGTGCCGAAGTCATGAAAGCCGCTGTCGCCCATCTTGAACCCCACATGGAAAAGGGGGGAACGACGAGCACCAAAGGAAAAGTAGTGCTCGCCACAGTGAAAGGTGACGTGCATGACATCGGAAAGAATCTGGTGGACATTATTCTCGGGAACAATGGCTATGAGGTGGTTGACCTCGGCATTAAGGTCGCTCCGCAGGAACTGATCCAGGCCATTCAAAAAGAAAAACCCGATATGATCGGCCTTTCGGGTCTGCTAGTAAAATCAGCTCAGCAGATGGTGCTCACTGCCTCTGATTTAAAAAATTCCGGTATATCTGTGCCAATCCTTGTAGGCGGTGCCGCTTTGACGCGTAAATTCACCGAAAACCGGATTGCCAACGAGTATGAGGGTACCGTTCTTTACGCAAAGGATGCGATGGATGGATTAAGTCTTGCGAACAAACTGCAAAAAGGAGAAACGTTTGAAAAGCCTGAAGTTAAGACACCCATAGAGGAGCCTGAGGATTTCCCTGCTGCAGGAACGGCAGCTTCGACTGCAACCGCGGTAAAAGTCCGACCTTCTGTGGATCAGACGCTAAAGGTTTTTGTGCCTAAAGATACGGAGCGGCATGTATTTAAGTCCTATCCTCTTTCCTCTGTGATTCCGTACATCAATTTACAGATGCTGATGGGTCACCATTTAGGGGTAAAGGGGAAGGTATCGCGGCTGCTCGCTGAAAAAGATGAGCGTGCACTGGAAGTTAAGGAAATAGTGGATCAGCTTTTGAAGGAAAGCCAGGAAAACCACTTGATTGCTCCGGCCTCGCTTTATCGTTTTTTCCCTGCACAGTCTGAGGACGAGAAATTATATATTTACGATCCGAATGATACATCCCGGATCATTGAGACCTTTGAATTTCCGCGCCAGAGCCGAAGCCCGCATCTCTGTTTAGCAGATTACGCAAAGCCGGTAGAGAGCGGCGAGATGGATTATGTCGGATTCTTCGCTGTTACTGCGGGCAGCGGCATTCGTGAACGTGCGCAGCAGCTGAAAGCGGAGGGCCGTTTCCTCGAAAGCTTTGCCCTTCAGTCCCTGGCACTTGAAACAGCGGAAGGGCTGGCCGAGCTGGTGCACAGGCAAATGCGTGATAAATGGGGATTCCCGGATCCTGTCAGCATGTCCATGCAGGACCGCTTCTCCGCCAGATACCAAGGACAGCGCTTCTCATTCGGCTACCCGGCCTGCCCTGACCTTGAGGATCAGGCAAAGCTCTTTAAACTTCTGGAGCCTGAGGAAATCGGTATCCAGCTGACCGAGGGCTTTATGATGGAACCGGAAGCATCAGTTACCGCCCTTGTGTTTTCCCATACGCAGGCCCGGTACTTCAACGTATTAGTATAAAAAAACCAGGAAGAAGATTTCTCTTCTTTCCTGGTTATTTAATGTCCGTGATCCGCATGATCTGGGTCGTCCCAGCCTGAGCCTGATCCGGACTGAGCTTTTCAACGGTACCCGCTTTCTCGCCATTTGTAATAATAACGGGTGTAACGGTGCTTTTCGCTTTTTCTTTGACGAGGTCCACGTTAAAGGATATCAATGGCTGGCCTGTTCGTACACGGTCTCCCTCTTTTACAAGCGAAGTAAAGCCCTCCCCTTTCATCATTACGGTTTCAAGACCAATGTGAATGAGGATTTCAAGACCGGATTTAGTTTTAATTCCCACCGCATGCTTGGTCGGGAATACTTGGAGCACTTCGCCATCGACCGGGGACATCAACTCACCGTCTTCAGGAACAACGGCAACGCCGTCACCCATCATTTTTTCTGAAAAAACGGGGTCAGGCACTTCTTCAAGAGGAATAATTCTGCCATTTAACGGTGAAACCACAATTTCTTCAGTGAGTGTTTCTTGATCTTTTTTTCCAAATAACTTTCTCAGCATAAGAACACCTTCCTCGTTTTATTTTTATTTACTAAGTAAACCATAACTCAGAGGCTGGGAGCAAAGAAATAATGTCTGCTACTACTTTTCACGTTTTCCCGGCAAACTAAACAATGATCGGGCAAAAAGCATCCAAGAAGGCCATAGGCTTTGTCTCGGATCAGATCATTGCTATAATAAAATTTATTGATAATCATAAAAAAAGGCATAAAAGGAGATTGGACAATGAGTATGTATAAAGCATTAACCATTGCCGGTTCCGATACTAGCGGCGGAGCAGGCATTCAGGCGGACTTAAAAACCTTTCAGGAGCTGGGTGTATACGGCATGACAGCTATAAATGTTGTGGTGGCCCAGGATCCGAAGCGGGACTGGTTCCATGAAGTCTTTTTGCTCCCTCTTGATTTGTTCAAGGCCCAGCTCGAAACCGTTCTTGCAGGAATTGGTGTGGACGCAGTGAAAACGGGAATGCTTGCTTCTGTTGATGTCATTAAAGCAACAGCTGAAGTGATTGACAAGTACGAATTGAAAAACGTAGTGGTTGATCCTGTTATGGTCTGCAAAGGAGCAGAACCGCTTCAGCCCGAGCTCGCGGATACGCTTCAAAACGTTCTTGTGCCGCGCGCTACGGTCGTGACACCAAACTTGTTTGAGGCAGCCCACCTGGCAGGCATGCCCCCCATCACGACGGTTGAAGAAATGAAGGAAGCCGCACAAAAGATTCAGTCTGCAGGTGCCAAGTATGTCATCGTAAAAGGCGGCGGCAAACTCGTACACGAAAAAGCGGTGGATGTGGTATTTGACGGAGAAACGTTCGAAGTTCTTGAATCCGACCGAATTGATACCACTTACACACATGGCGCAGGCTGTACGTACTCTTCCGCTGTAGCGGCAGAGCTGGCGAAAGGAAAATCGGTAAAAGAAGCCATTTCTGTGGCCAAGGACTTTATTACAGAAGCGATCCGCCATTCATTTCCTCTGAACGAGTATGTCGGCCCAACGGATCACAGCGCTTACCGTAACTCCAAAAATGTATAATGTGTACACGAGCAGACTCCGGTCTGCTCTTTTTTGATGGGCTTTCCACGAATAAAAAATGCCGTGCATTGGGACGCTAACCACTATACTTACAAGAAAAGGTGGGGTAACCATGGGCAGAGGCAACAGCCATAAACAACCAGCACGTGACAAAAATAAAGCAAAGCTTCCTCAAACACCGAAATACGAAATCGTTCATGACAATCAGGAAGCTGAGCTGGCAGAGGAACTGACTTCTCAATATGAACTAACATCGCCTCCGGGCTTCGAGCCGACAGAAGTGGTTCGTAAGGATGAAGGGAATAAATAAAAGGGTGAAAAGAGGAATTAAGCTTAACGAATTCCTCTTTTTTATGGGCAAAAACCCCTGTAGCGGTCAGGCAGTTTATTTAACGCTTTGGCAATAGTTCAAGTATAATGATTGAAATGAAGCTTATCGAGGAGGGAAAACCTTGCAGCCGATCACACTAGATACGGTTCAAAACGAGATCGACAAGTTTTTGAATCAGGATGTCTACCTACATTTGGAAACAACAAACGGAGCATACGCTTCTCACTTTAATCAGTCGTTCTTTTCAGTGGGCGCTTATATACGAAATGCAAAAGTGAAAATTGAGCGGGGAATTATCACGGGAGACAAAGCTCCTTACCGTGCTGGATTAAAAATTGAACTGGGATGGGTTTACGCTGAGGGCCTGACGCATTGGGAAGTAAACGAGGACGGACAGCTTTTGCTTGCCGGACATGATGCAGAAGGCAAACTGGCTGTTGCACTTCAGCTTAGCCCCCATCCGTTTGAATAGGAGGTTACCATATGTCACATGAACATGTTTTAGTCGTATTTCCGCACCCCGATGATGAAGCATTCGGGGTATCCGGCACGATCGCCATGAATACCGAAAAAGGAGTGCCTGTCACTTATGTGTGCCTCACTTTAGGAGAAATGGGCCGCAACATGGGGAATCCTCCCTTTGCCACTCGTGAATCCCTGCCGAAAATCAGAAAAAAAGAACTGCAGGCAGCTGCCGATACACTGAATATTCAAGACCTCAGAATGTGGGGCTTGCGTGATAAAACCGTAGAGTTTGAGGATCCCAAAACATTAACCGCCAGGATCGGCAATGTGATTGATGAGCTGAAGCCTACATTGATCATTACCTTCTACCCCGGCTACAGTGTGCATCCGGATCATGAAGCAACAGGCCGGGCCGTTATCCGGGCAGTGGAACAGCTGCCGGAAGACCGGCGTCCCACTGTTCATTGCGTGGCATTCTCAAATGACTGCTACGAGATGCTTGGTGAACCTGATGTGGTCAAGGATGTGAGCTCCGTATCACACCAAAAGCTTGAAGCAATTAAAGCCCACCGTTCGCAGACCGAATGGATCATCGCGGCGATGGCTGAAGAAAATCCGGAAAAAGTACCGGAAGTGCTCAAGCGGATCAACAAAGAGCAATTCTGGACCTATAAATTTTAATAGGCAATAAGCTGGCTTCTATGGGGCCGGCTTTTTTTATGCGACCAATCGGTAAAAACAAAAGCCCCCATATAACTGGGAGCGGTTAAAATTTTTTATGAATTTTATCTCTGTACGCTCCAATTGCAGAAGAACTGGACATCTTTCGCTTTTCCATCAACGAATTAAACCGCAGTGACTTCTCGGTCCATTTCTTTTTGAGCGTTTCTTTTTCCTCTGGGTCTTGGCAAAGGTCAATGATATCCTGAATCGACATCATTTCTTTTTTCAACTGCACTTCTTCAGGAACATATCCTGCATTTTTCAGAATCTTGTAGCCCATTCTCAGTTCCTGGGGAACGGTGGAGAGATCTTCAAGTTCAAGCGGCTTCCCTTTCCCCGGCAAATGGTCCAAGTCTCCCTTTTGAATCGCATCCTTAATGCGCTGCTCAGCCATCATAAAGGCAAAATCCACAAGCCAACTCCCCTTTCCAAAGAGTATTTACCACATTTTATTATACTACATCGTACTATTTTTTACTTAGCCGCATAAAGATGAAGTAAAAACCGAGGGGGTAAATGGATGGATTTAAAAGTGGGACAAGTTACCGAAGAGATGGTGTCACGTTTTCACGAGCTGAATCAGCTCTCGAAAGCCATTGACGTAGAGCTTTCCGAATTAAAAACAAAATTCAATGCTCATTTTGATTCTGTTCTTGGACAAAGCGAAAAGGGCGAAATTCGGTACGGAAACTATAAGCTGCAGCGGCAAATCCGCAAATCTGAAAGCTTTCATAACAATAAAACCGTTCAAAAGCTGGAAGAACTGAATCTTCAGGATTGCATTATCACAACCAAACAGCCAGATAAGCAAAAAATTGAAGCCGCCCTGACTCTCGGTCTGATCCCCTATGGAGAATTAGATGAGTGTGTACAGCGTAAAATTACACCAGTCATTGTCGTAAAAGAAACGCCCACCGTTAAGTAAGAGCCCGGGATACGGGCTCTTATCTCCTAAATGACGTTAGCACCATGTCCCATCCACTAACCGGATGCGATCTCCGACAATATGTACCTCGTAAAACGGACGGGCATGATAATAAGCCAGCGTATGTTCTGTTTCCCACACCTTTTCCACTTCCGTATTTCCGCTTAATACTTCATCACAATAAAAGTCTTCTACTGCAGTCGCCCAATTGACACATCTCCCCTTTTGCCAATCATTTTTTCATACCTGAAATTTATCTTTAACTTTTTTAAAGAGAGATGAATAGATTCATAGATTAGGGCAATACTGGTTGTAAATAAGCTTAAGGGGATGAGCTGAATGAACGTATATGAATACACAGTGATGAATATTGTGATGGCTTTTGAGGAGAAAGACTTGAATATCATAGATGAACATTTGATGAAAGTTGCCTATAAAGTGGCAGATGATTTTACGAAAGAGCAAATTTCGGTTTCCTTGATCACCTCCATCGTGATGGATATTATGCCTGGCATTATACATATTGAAGCCGGCCCCCATGACTGGCAATTCGACCTCGACGGCAACTATATCGGAAATGGGATGTTCAACGATGTTTCCGTAGAGCTGGTGGGAATGGTTTAAAATATCGTTCATTGGCACATAATCTTTATGAAACGATATTCCAACCAAAGAAAGGATACTCCATTATGTCTCGCGGAAAAGAATTTGAACATAAGAAAAAAGGGCACCCGGGTAATTTTCCTGAAGGAAGCATTACCTCTGACCAAGGGAAAGAAAAAGCGGAAGTGGATCCGTATATCGTAACAAACGAAGCCTTCAAAAATCGAAAAGAAGAAGAATAACGATCAACCGCCGGACGGGTTGCCGGCGGTTTTTTATGCTGGCCATATTCTTGTCATTTAAGGGCTTTTATTTTATATCCTTAAATGTTCCCGTAGGGATGTCAAATGACCATTTTTTTCCGTCTTTTGCCTGGAGAGTTAATATAAATCCTTTTGCTCCGGCAATTTTTACCGCACCATGCTTGCTGGGGGTCTTATATTCCTTCTCCCCCATATACTTGCGTTTATCCCCTTCTGTTCTCACAATCAGGTAGCCTTGCAGCGAGTCTGTGGTCAATGCCCCTGCCTCGACCGTTACGTTCTTGCCGCTCATCTCACCGTTTTTGATCGAGCTAACCCAGCCATTTGTGAATTTAGCTTTTTGGTCGTTTACCGGATCTTCTACATGTGTCAAAATTTGAGCCGCCACCGCGCTGTCATTCTGAACAACAAGCGGGCCGTTCACTCCATCTTTCTTTGAGATGCTGTCATTTCTTGCTTTATTTTTGTTCTCAGCTTTTCGTTCCATAATCTCTCTTTTTTCTTTTGGAAGATTATCATACGTGCCAGAAGCAGATACATGGTAATAAGTAAATCCTGCCCCAAACAAAACAGCTGTCGTTATTAATGAAATGGTTATTTTTTTCATGTCTTTCACCCCTTAGACGGAATTAATGCCAACGGATATCCGTTGAGAGCATTGGATAATTTGTAGCAGCTTTGGTTTTTGAATCACTATATAGTTCGTTGTACAGCTGGTTCCAGCCCTCGTCTGGTGTATTATCAAGCTCCGAATGGCACCCAGTATTCGTACAAGCACCATATTGGGTTAAAGAAGCACTAAATTGCATTGGTTTAGCAGCAGTGACGGCAGAGTATTTGGCAATATTCTGCCACTGCTCGGCCATATCTCCGCTATTATCATAAATTTCAGGAAGTGGCCATGCAGGTCCTGCTCCCCAGGAAATATATTGAATGTCTTTATAGGTCCAGCCGTTATTGCATGAATAATTGGTCGTGCCGGAGTTCACATTGGTGTGAAAGCAACCGTCTGCAGAACCATAATTATAGAGCGAATAGCTGTTAACAGAATCATAGCCTTTCACCCACTCAGTGGTCGTCGATACAGGATCGTAACCCGGCTCCATATCGTTACCGCCATCTACTTCAACCTGATCAGCATAAGAATTTGTGTTATTATGGCTGTTAATATCATCAATCATATTGGCAAAGTTCTGGCCGCCTTCATACGTAACGGTAAAGGAGTTGTTCGTTCCCACAATGAGATGAACCGTGGAAAGTGAATCACTTGCTGTTCCTTTCCAATATCCCCGAGAGTAAGCTTCGACCGCTGCCCCGACCTGAGTCAACGTGGCATCAGGCATCCCAAAAAGAGATAAACTGGTTGGAGAAGGCTGTCCACCGAAATCTAAAATGACCATACTTTTCTGTGTTCCCGCTTTCTTATAATCCGCGCGGCCTTTTTGGTACCCCATATCATACAGCGTCGCAGTATCAACCGTGTCCATATAGTAGCTTTGGGCTGACGGAGGCGGTGTAGCTGCGCTGACATTCTTTACCGGCAGTAAACAACCAAAACTAAACATTAAAGCCAGTGACAATGACACCACTACTTTACTTATGTAGTCTGCATTTAATCCCATGTTCTTCAACATCTCTTACCCCTCTTCTCTTTGAACTTTTACAGTTGCAAAAAAACAATACCCTAAACTCCCACTTCAATTCATAGAAATATGAACATAAAAGGACTTCGTTAGCATAATTGTTTTTATTTACAATATTCCAATAAATTTTCTGTAAATGTTTTAATTCACAAAAAGGAAAGGGGCGAATTGAAAGCTTCTCTTTTGATTCTTCTTTATACATCAATTCTTTACCAGCATCCTCGTTCTTTCTCTGGTTTTATTTTTACCATTCGTGGAAAAGGAATGATAGGGATTCTGGATTCTGTTTACAAAATTCGGCAAGGAGGATTGTGATGAACGTTCTATTTGATCTGGTTACTGCTTTACTTATCATTATTGGTATCATGCTTTTGGTTCCCCTTGTCTTCTTCATCTATTTATACATAAAAGACGACCGCCAAAAGCAGCATTCCATCCTTAGGAACTTCCCGGTTCTCGGGAAAGTCAGATACTTCACAGAAAAGATAGGGCCGGAGCTCAGGCAGTATCTGTATAACAACGACAATGAAGGAAAGCCTTTTTCACGCAAGGAATTTCAGGATGTAGTGAAGTCGGGAAAATATAAAGACAGGCTGGTCGGGTTTGGCTCACTGAGGGATTTTGGTGATGAGGGCTTTTACATCCGCAATACCCTATTTCCTAAATTGAGAACCGAACTAAAAGTGGATAATGAGCCCAAGATCAGAACCAGAATTTATGTCGAGGAAGGTGATAACTTATTCTCCCGAAAAGAGCGCAGCGAGGAACGCCTTATTAACCCGGTATTTCTTACGGATGACAATGCCGTGATTCTTGGAGAACATACTTGCAGGCACCCGTTTAAGCTGAAAGGACTGATCGGCCAATCCGGCATGAGCTATGGCGCTCTCGGTGAAAACGCAATTACCGCTTTATCCAAAGGACTGGCCATGGCCGGAGGAACGTGGATGAATACAGGTGAAGGCGGACTGTCCCAATATCACCTTGCAGGCAAAACGGACATTATCTTTCAAATCGGTCCGGGTCTCTTTGGAGTAAGAAATCTAAATGGAGAATTTTCATGGGAAGCGTTTAAGAAAAAAAGTGAAATGGAACAGATAAAAGCGTTTGAGCTCAAGCTTGCACAGGGGGCAAAAACACGCGGCGGCCATGTAGAGGGTGAAAAAGTGACCGAGGAAATCGCAAAAATACGTCTGGTGGAACCAGGAAAAACGATTAACAGCCCCAACCGCTTTAAAGAGTTCGACTCTCCGGCATCCCTTATTCACTTTGTCGAAGAATTAAGAAATGTGTCCGGGAAACCCATTGGCATTAAAATTGTGGTAGGCGACCTGGATGCATTGGAAGAATTAGTGGCCTATATGAAAGAAAGCGGAGAAGGCCCTGATTTTATTACGGTTGATGGCGGTGAAGGCGGAACCGGAGCCACTTTCCAAGAACTGGCCGATACTGTCGGACTGCCGATCCAGTCCGCCCTTCCCATTGTGGATGAAATGCTCAAAGAATACGGCATACGGGACAGGGTCAAGCTCATTGCTTCCGGCAGGTTGATTACCCCTGACAAAATCGCCATTGCGCTGGCTATGGGCGCAGACCTGGTCAACATTGCCCGTGGATTCATGATCAGCGTGGGCTGCATCATGGCCCAGGTTTGCCATACGAATAACTGCCCTGTCGGGGTGGCAACCACCAACAAAAAGCTGCAGGACGGACTCATCGTCGATGAAAAGCAATACAGGGTCTGCAACTATCTGGTTTCGCTGAGGGAAGGTTTATTTAACCTTGCTGCAGCTGCAGGAATTGACTCCCCGACCAAGTTTGAACGAAAGCATATCGTTCATAAAGATAAGCTCGGCCGTGTGTTCCCGCTGGATGAGATTTTACACGCTGCAAAAAGAACGCAGCATCAAGAACATTAATAGTAAAAAAGGCAGCTCATCGCTGTCTTTTTTTTTGCAATTGTATCTCCGCCTATTTACAATTCCTTATTATTTGTATAGTATTTAGATAAACATCTAAATACTTTTTCTTCCAGAAAGGAGAGTTGCTGTGAACGAGGTGTTTAAGGCGTTAGCCGATCCCACCCGGCGCCAGATCCTGGATCTTCTCAAAAACAGGGATATGACAGCAGGTGAAATCTCCGATCATTTTCAAATGACAAAACCGACGATCTCCCATCATTTGAACACGCTCAAAAAAACAGAGCTTATCCAGGATGAAAAGCGAGGACAGTATGTTATCTATTCCATCAACACCACCGTGTTCCAAGACGTAATGAATTGGTTTTTTGGTGTCATGCAGAGCAATCCTAATCATAAAGGAGAGAATGAAAAATGAAAAAACATGTCTTTCCCATTTTAATCATTCTTGCTGCAGCAGCTATTTGGCTCGTATTCTATTCGCAGCTTCCTTCCCAATTGCCCATCCATTGGGGTCCGAACGGCGAGGTCGATGGATATGCCGCCAAGTTTTCAGCCATGGCCATGAGCCTCGGGCTCTTGATTTTTGTTTATCTGAGTCTTTACTCTTTACCGAAAATTGATCCAAAGAGAGAGAACTACAAAAAATTTTCCCGAAGCTATTTCGCCATTAATTATTGCCTGATGGCCCTGTTTTTTGTCATTAATCTTATGATTATTGGTTCAGGACTCGGGTACTCCCCTTCCATGAAACTCATCATGCCCATCATACTCGGCTGTCTGTTTATTATTCTTGGAAACTATATGCAGCAGGTCAAGCAAAACTGGTTCTTTGGCATAAAAACCCCCTGGACCCTTTCGGATGAAGAAGTTTGGAAGAAGACCCACCGGTTCAGTGCCAAGCTCTTTTTCGCAACGGGTATCATTATTATCCTTTCGTTGCTTGCCCCTTCCGAATGGAGAAGCTATTTGATCTTTCCTGTAATCGTCGTTTCGTCTCTTTTGTCTATTGCTTCATCTTACTACTTTTTCAAAAAAAATCAGAACTACACCAATAACCTGTAACATTGCTCACATTCCAAACTTTTTGAATCGCTCCCTTTTGGGTACATTGAATATTGAATTCTTAAAAATGGGAGCGTGCCGTATGAGCATTCGAAAAAAGATATCAGAGCAGTTTGAAAAACCGGAGGGATTGCTTGGCAAGCTTGCCGGTAGAATCATGTCCAATGAAAACAAAGAATTAAACGAAAAAACGATTTCCATGCTAAAGCCCAAAAATGATGATGATCTGCTTGAAGTGGGTTTCGGCCCCGGCGTTGGCATTGAATATGTGTGCAGCACCTACCCTTCCTGCCATGTTGTTGGTTTTGACGTCTCAGAGGAAATGAAAAAACAGGCCGCCGCACGAAATGAGGAGTATATCAATGAAGGACGTGTGCAACTGTTTCACGGTCCCATTGCCTCGGCTGAGAAATCCATGCAGTTTGACGGTGTCTATTCCGTCAACTCGATCCTTATTTGGAAAGATCCCATTGCCGACCTTACAACGATCCAGCAGTTAATGAAGCCCGGAGCACGCATCGCCATAACCCTTCAGCCTCATGAAAAAGGTGCAGATGATGAAACAACAGAAGAAATCAGCAAGATCATTGCATTGTATTTAAAAGAAGCCAACTTTGAACAAATCACTGAGACCATTTTGGACTTAAAGCCCGTGGATGCGGTGATTGTTACGGCAGTCAATCCATTCTAAAAAAGTTTTAAAATTTATTGTAAATCATGTTTTAATTCTGGATGAGCGGGAAAACAAACTATGCAACACTATATCAACCATATGGAGGGAATTGTGATGAGTAAGAACAATCGTTCCGAAACATCCAATGAGCCAAGAGATGGACCGAAATAGTGAATGCTTGACAGAAATAAAGTAACAAGAAGCAAGAAGAATTAGCCACACCGATTTATGATTCAAAAAGTCAGCTCTATGGTAAGATGCATTACGCATTACTAAGTCATATACTGGAGGGTTTGCAATGGGTAAGAACGTTTACAGTTCCGAGACATGCAATGATCCAAGAGATGGACCTAGTAGTACATGTAAGTGTGTAAGAGCGATTTAGGGAAATGAGCAAAAGCAAGTAAAAGCATTGTACGGATGAAAGACCTGTGCAACTTTTTATGAACATCGAATAAAATACTATTTAGACCCAAATTGGAGTGATTTGTCATGGAGCGGAACGAATAGGTTCCGAGCCTTGCGAAGAACCGAGAGATGGACCTGGTAGTACTTGTAAGTATGTAAAAGCGATTTAAGCAAATGATTAAAAGGAAGTAAAGCAAGTAAAAGCATTGTACGGATGAAAGACGTGTGCAACTTTTTACGAAAATCGAATAAACACTATTCAGACCCAAATTGAAGTGATTTGTCAAGGAGCTGAGTGAATAGGTTCCGAACCTTGCGAAGAACTAAAAGATGGATCTAATGGTGGAAATGTGAAGGAAATGTAAGTTTGTAGGACGAATGAAACGCAAGAAACCACGTACGTTGAAGAAGCATTAAGATTGAAGGAGTCTTGGTCCCAAGGCTCCTTTTTTTATGCCAAAACCCCTTTCCTGTTGAGTTGAAAGGGGTTTTTCTCTTAAAATGATTTTTCTTCCTCAATCTCCAGCTTCGAATCATACACAAGCACCCTGCTCGGTGAATCTTCTTTTGCCAGCCTTTCCGCTTCGGCAATCCTCCTTTGGCTTGGTACAGTAAAAGTTTCCCATCTCCCTGCCAAACAAACATTATTTGAAAAATCCTTCTGAAACATTGAGTTTCCCCCGCCAAACGTACTATAATCAAATGGTGAATCGTAACAAACAAGAAAAGGTGCATATAGATGAGTGTATTAGCAGTAAAAGATTTGAGCCACGGTTTTGGTGACCGTGCCATTTTTAATAACGTTTCCTTTCGTCTTTTAAAAGGAGAGCATGTAGGTTTAATTGGAGCAAACGGTGAAGGTAAATCAACCTTCATGAACATTATTACCGGCAAACTTCAGCCAGATGAAGGCAAGGTGGAATGGGCCAGAAAGGTCCGCGTTGGATACCTTGACCAGCATACTGTCCTTGAGCAGGGCATGAGCATTCGTGATGTTCTCAAAAGCGCGTTCCAGTATCTGTTTGATGTTGAAGCGGAAATGAACGGCATGTATGAAAAAATGGGAGAAGCGACTCCCGAAGAGCTTGAAAAACTTCTTGAGGATGTCGGTGTTCTTCAGGATACACTGACCAACAATGACTTTTACGTCATTGATGCAAAGGTAGAAGAAATTGCACGCGGTCTTGGTCTTGATGACATTGGTCTCGATCGTGATGTACATGAACTGTCCGGCGGGCAGCGTACGAAAGTCCTTCTTGCCAAGCTATTGCTTGAAAAACCTGAAATTCTCCTTCTGGATGAGCCGACCAACTACCTTGATGAACAGCATATCGAGTGGCTGAAGCGATATCTTCAGGAATATGACAACGCGTTTATCCTGATCTCGCATGATATTCCATTTTTAAACAGTGTTATTAATTTAATCTACCATATGGAAAATCAAGAGCTTACCCGCTATGTCGGAGATTACGACAACTTCCAGAACATCCATGCCGCGAAGAAGCAGCAGCTTGAAGCGGCTTACAAGCGACAGCAGCAGGAAATTTCCGAGCTGAAGGATTTTGTTGCGCGAAACAAAGCCCGTGTTTCCACACGTAACATGGCCATGTCCCGCCAAAAGAAGCTGGATAAGATGGACGTTATCGAATTGGCCAAGGAAAAACCGAAGCCGGAATTCAACTTTAAGGAAGCGCGAACGTCAGGAAAGCTGATCTTTGAAACAAAAGACCTTGTCATCGGCTATGACGAACCGCTTTCCCGTCCGCTGGATCTCCGCATGGAGCGCGGACAGAAAATCGCGCTCGTTGGGGCAAACGGAATCGGTAAAACCACCTTGCTCAGAAGCATTCTCGGCGAAATCAAGCCGATTTCCGGAACCGTTGAACAGGGTGAATATCTTCATATTGGATATTTTGAACAGGAAATCAAAAGCACCAACAATAATACATGTATCGATGAAGTTTGGAATGAGTTCCCTTCCTTCAATATGCATGAAGTGCGTTCAGCGCTGGCAAAGTGCGGCCTGACCACCAAACACATTGAAAGCAAGGTGCAGGTGCTGAGCGGCGGCGAAAAAGCCAAGGTGCGCCTCTGCAAACTGATCAGCAATGAGACCAACCTTCTGGTTCTCGATGAGCCGACCAACCACCTGGATGTGGATGCGAAGGATGAACTCAAACGTGCCTTAAAGGCTTATAAAGGAAGCATCCTTCTCATTTCCCACGAACCGGAATTTTACCGTGAGGTGGTAACCGAAGTTTGGAACTGTGAAGACTGGACAACCAAAGTATTTTAAGCATAGAGAAAAAGGAGCTGTCCTGAAAGTCAGTAAAAATGACTTCTGGAAGCTCCTTTTCATTAGGCAGGATGGGCTTGGGTCATCATCTTCATTGATAAGTTACTTGGAGTGGAGGGTGCGAGACTCCTGCAGGGGAAGCGTGACAGGTGAGACACATAGGCGCTTGCGCCGGTGGGGCTCAGCGCACGCCCTGCTGAAAGCGAGCGACCCGAAACGGAAAGTAACACTTTCAAGAGCTTCAAAGACACTTATTGGACACGCCCTTTTTTTACTTGCCTTTTCTTTATTGAAGAGCTTTGCTTCCACCAGTTACCGGAAGGATCAGCTCACTTTTTAGCGGGTTCACTGTAATCACTGTCCCTGCCGCTGGCCTGAGGGTGTAGTTATAATCGCTCGACACTAACACCAATCCTAGACGGTGCCCTTTTTGGATCACATAATCATCCGGCTGCATTTCCCATGCAAATGTATATTGCTTGCCGGGCTTTAATGCTTTGGAACGGAAATCAGATTTGATATTTTGCGGATCCATCCATCCGCGTGTTACAATTTCCGTTTTCTCTAGTCCGTAATCAACCAGCAAAGCCGTCAGATTGGCTACGGGGCGGTCAATGCTCGCTGCCAATTTCACTTTCGGAGTACCGCTGATTCTGACATCTTTTCGCAGCTCAGGTGTCAGATACGCCAACCGGTTTAACGAATTTGTTTTCGGGTTCAGAACAAGATCCTCTGACTTTTGTGTCGCATCATCCACAATTTTCTGGCTCAGCTTTTTCCCATGGTCAATCGGCAGCTTGGACAAGACTCCAGAACTAAGATGCAGCGAAACCGGCTTTGTTTTTTCTGCCGGCCAGCTGTTTTCGGTTTGCCACTGCTTGTCTTCCCGCTGAATATCGACTTCAGGTTCCTCCATAATGTCATTCTTCACATCATACAGCCAGTAATCAAACCATTTATTTAGCGTAGGCAGCCATACGTCCCGTCTGAAACTGTACGGGTTGGCATGTGCTCCCTGATGCAGCCAAAGCATGCGCGGGACATCATTTTCGCCAAGTGCTTTCCACCACTGCGCGAACTGTTTGGTCTTTACATTCCAATCATTCAACCCATGCACAACAAAAACGCTCGCTTTTACCTTGTCCGCATTTTTCACATAGTCACGGTGAGACCAATAATCATTGTAGTCCCCCGTTTTACGGTCCTGGCCTTCAGTCAGTTCTTTCATCACATCACGGCAAACCTCAGGATTGGCACGGGTTAAAATCGCTTCAGCCATATTATCCGTGTCTTCCCCCGGATAGCCGCCAGGAGCGATGACCGCACCGTTTCCTCTGTAATAGTCATACCAGGAGCTGATAGCTGCAATCGGAACAATCGTTTTCAGTCCCTCTACCCCAGTTCCGGCTACTGCGTTGGGAAGCGTGCCGTTATACGAAACACCGGTCATCCCGACGTTGCCAGTTGTCCACTCAGCCTTTACTTCTTTTCCATCTTCCGTATACGCCTTGGCTCTTCCGTTCAGCCAGTCGATCACCGCTTTTGTTCCTTCAATTTCCCGCTCATCGCCTGTTGTCGGGCAGCCTTCCGATAAGCCTGTGCCGATGCTCTCTGCCAGCACCACTCCATAACCTCTGGGAACAAAATAATCATCGTAATAGCCCGGCAGGTTGGCAGCACTGGCTTCTGGCGCCGGTTTACCCTCCCGGTGGCCGTTTCCGCCCTTTTTCGGAACAGCATACAATTCGGTGTTCACATCATAGACCGGTACATCCTTCAAGCCAGCGCGATAGGGGCTCATTTCATAGATCACCGGTACTTTGAGCCCTTCTTCCGTTTCTTTTGGCCGGATGATATCCGCATGCACCCGGTCCAGCTTTCCGTCCCTGTCGCTATCAATCTTTGTTTCTATGAAAACCTTCTCCGTAATTGCGTCATCCAATGAATAAACCGGCTGTGTCATTCCGTTTTTCACCACCGGATGCTGAACGTCCGCCTCTGTGCTATGTACTGTTTTTTGCACATTGGCCCCCATCATGAAGGGCAGAAGTAAAGCTGAACACAAGGTAACCGAAAGCGACTTTCTCACCAATAAATCTCCTCCTTTTTTTAAAAAAAATGACTGACTTTGCTGTATCTTCATCATAACTGAAAAGGAGAGGTTAATTAGCAGGTGTTAAACAAAAATGGATAAAACAGGATTTTGTTACCATCCTATTTTTTCGAGATGCAACCTTTGGCCCAAATAAAAAAGGCTCACAATGGTGAGCCCGCCCCTTATTGCCAGATGACATCCGCGTATTCCGGATGATCGATAAATGGATTTCGGTTATGCTGATAATCATTGTATATCACATCATTGCGGTGGCGTTCCATACTGTCCACCGGATCTTGGTCGTTCCATTGCAGAAGAACAGACATTTTACCGATATAAGGTGCTGATCCATTGTTCACATTGTTATTCATCTCTAGATCCGGCTCACCGGAATCGCCTTCATAGCGGACCGCCATATAAAAAATCATTCGCGCCACATCACCTTTAACCGCATCCCTAGGTTCCCACGAGTCGCTGTCCGAATAGTTTCCCTTTGCTTCGGAATTCTCGGTTCCGCCATTGTCAAAATCAAGATTGCCTCTGGAGCTGTTTACCGATACATCGGTCGCGCGAAGGTGATGAAGATCGGTGCCCGGCCCCATTGCGGTTCCAAAATCACCGTGCGATTTCGCCCAGACATGCTCGCGGTTCCAGTCGTTCACACCGCCTCCGTTGGTTGTTTTGCTTTGCGATCGTCCTGTATATAAAAGGATCACATTGTTTTTGTTGTTCGGATCTTCATCCGTATGGCGGAGTGCATCCCAGACCGCATCATATGAAATCTCTGTGTGATCATCGATAATGTTATGAAGCGCGCTCTTTAACGCCGCTCCTGTTTTTCCTTGTGCACTGTCGTAATACGAGCCCGTATCGGCGGCTGGCGGCGGATCAGACGGTGTTCCTCCGCCTCCTGTTTCCATCAAGGTAACGTTTTTCACGCCGGGATGGGTAAAGTAAGCCGTTAAATAACCGGTCACCTTTACTTTCGTGTCTTTCAGTCCTGGGTTGCTCTGCAGACCGAACTGGCTTCGATACGAGGATGGCACTTGAACATAAATCATTTTGGATGTCGCTGCTTCTCCGGATGCATCTGCCAGGGCAATGGCATAATCACTTGGATAATTGCTGGTTACAACGGTCGATGCAGCTGTTGGCTGGCCTGTCACGTATCCCTGCACGGTCTTTAGCGTGTTGCTTTGATTGGCTATCGCCTGTGACACCGTATACGGCGATGATGCTGAGCCATCCCCTGCTGCTTTCAATGTTGGAACAAAAGCCAAACTTCCAATGACCATGGTTAAAACAAGTGATAAAAGAAAGACCAGTTTTATACTTTTAACCGGTTGACCTTTCATATGGATACCCTCCCGCATCTTAATTTTATCCATTGGACATACTGACTGAAGTTTTGGTTCCTTGCTGAAAAAGCAGCATCATGTATGATGAATATAGTTTTATCTTAAAAGACTTCTGTTAATTCCATTTTATAAAGTTATAAAACATTCACACAGTTACCAAAGAAGGAATTATTTAAGAGACAAAACCGCACCTTATGGCACGGCGTGAAGAGGAATGTTTGCCATTGATGGGGTTTTGCGGGCAAGTTTATTGGTTTTCCGGGCAAGTTCCAAAAACCACAAAAAAAACCAGGACTAGCATCCTGGCTTTTTTCACGTACGTTTACCGATGATTTTTTCTCCATCCCAGCGCCACTCGCCATGCTGCACAGCTGCACCGCCGAGCCACCATTCGCTCGCGGCATAGTCGAAGCGGTCTTCTCGTTCCATCAGAACTTCAATGCCTTCATAGGTCAGCTCCAAAACGGCTTCCTCCGGTTCAGCATCATAGCTCGGCAGCGTACCTTCCGTGAGTCTGAGCAGAGGCTTCAAATGATCGAGGATAGCTGCAAAATGCAAATCGCTGAGCCCGTCGTCTGATCGTTGTGCCGTTACGTTTTGATAGAGCTCTGTAAAGGAGCCTATCCCCTCATGAATCAGCTGAAATATGTGCTCCTCCACTTCATTCAACCCATTTTTCTCCGATGGAAAATAGGTGAGATGCCTCCGCAACGCACGTTTCGTGTAAGGAAGACTGCATTCCCCCTGCAGCAGCCAGTACACCAAGTCCCGCGGGTCATCCGATGCATAGGCATTCCAGCCAAGTTCAGCTTCTTGCATTTGTTTTTCAGTAATCGGGATGCGGTCTGTATGCAGTGCGGTCAGCTGGGATGCGGTCAGCTGCCCCAATCCGAAAAATGGGTCGATGCCAGGATACGCATCCGCCGTCACCATATATAGATTGGTTAATCCGCGTTCTTTCAAAGATTTCAGCAAATAGAGCAGCATGGTTTGGTCATAACGGTCATGCTCAAACCAGAGCGTGATGTCCGCATCGATAGGAATGGAACGGAGCTCCTGTTCCTGCTGCCGGCACGTATTAAGAAACAGCTCATTGGGCAGGCCAAGCATATTTTCAAAGAATACAGCCCGTTTCTTTAGCAATCTGTCATTCATATCGGGATCAACAGGACCCAAGTCATACATTTCCCTCCAGATGATCATGTCACCTTCAAGATCAGTTAACTTATTTCCAACCATGTCGCCATTGACAATATGAACTTTCATGCCATCCCCCTAATCCAGCTTTGTGGCAGTGAAGCTGCCCAGAATATTAACTTCGTGTCCATAGGTTTGCAGAACAGCAACCGCTTTTTCGATCAATGGATTCTGTACTCCAAAACCAGCCTCCAGGAAAAATTGATAAGCGCCCAGCTTCTTTTTGGTGGGCCTTGATTCGATCCAGGTCAAGTTGATGTTCAGTGCTGAAAAAACGTTCAGAATGGAAGACAGCACCCCGGTATATTCATCGCTCGGAATCACCTGAAGCATCGTTTTCCTTGCATCAGCCGGTGCCTTTTTGTCATTGGTCACGACCACAAAACGGGTCTGATTTTCATAGCTTTCTTCAATATTCCGGCGTACCTTTACTAAACCAAACAAATCCCCTGCATACGCGGAGGCCACTGCAGCCACATCATTCCGTCCGGCTTCGCGGATCGCTGCCGCTGCAGAAGCAGTGCTGTCAAAGTGCCGCGTTTTCACCTTCAGACTTCGTATGTATTCCCTGCACTGCGCAAGAGCCGGAGGAATCGACCAAACCTCCCGAATATCCTCCTCCTTTGTACCTGGAGTGCCAAGCAAATGAAGAGATACCGGAAGAATGACCTCGCCAGCGATATATAAATCATTTACAAGCAAACTGTCCACGGTCATGTTAATGGTTCCTTCAATCGCATTTTCGATGGGTGCAATGCCCCAATCTGCCAGTCCGTCTCCTACTGCCTCAAGCACTTCAGGCACCGAATCACACATATGCCAGTCTATCTGCCGGTCTTTAAAATAACGATGAGCTGCTTCTTCAGAAAATGTGCCATGAGGCCCCAAATATGCCACTTTCATTGCCAAAACTCCTCTTTTAATGTTTCATATACGGAAACTTTTCTGAGGATTATACCACGTTAGGGAAAGAATAACCATAGGTGTCCGGCGGTTCGTATTAAACAGGGCCTATAGAACCTGCCAGTCGGCATAGGCCTTATCACTCAGCTTCTCTCGTTTTTTTTTTTACACTTGGTAAATATCTCCTGTTTTACTTATAATTGGACCAAAACCATTTATCAGCCAGGAAAACTATGATATAGATTGGATAATCAAATAATTTAACAGGAGGTATTGCATGAAAAAAGTCCTGCGTCCCACTTCTTTCGTTCTGGCTCTTGTTCTTGCAGCCGGCATCTCTGCTCCTGCATCACACACCGAAAAGGCTGCCGCTGCTGATGCGTCGGATCCCTTCACACCTTACTACGGAAATGGTCCAAGCTATGTCCAGCCCGACAACATTGCGTATCTGTTTCCAAAACCCAGCGAAAGCTTTTCAACTCCCGCCTTTGAAAAAGGAAGGCTTCCCTTTACTTCTCAGGAAGAAATGATGTCGTTCATTAAAAAGTTGGACCGTAACCACAAAAATGTTTCCCTGACAACCATCGGCCGTTCCCTTGAAGGACGAAAGCTGCCGCTGCTCCTCTTCAGCAACGATAATCCCAACAAGATCAAAACCAATAAAAAGAAGCCTCTGATCTGGATTCAGGGACAAATCCACGGCAACGAACCAGCCGCTGGTGAGTCTGTGCTTGTTACCGCCCAAAAGCTCGCACAGGGCAAGATGGGCAATGTTCTCGATAAAGTAAATATTGCGATAATGCCGCGCGTCAATCCCGATGGTTCTTTCTACTTCAAACGGTACATCGCCACCAACCTGGATGCCAACCGCGACTACATGAAGGTTGAATACCCTGAAGTTCAAGCCATACATAAGGCAATAAATGAATTTCAGCCGGATGTTGTGCTTGATACGCACGAGTACACGGTTAATTCAGGGCCACTCAAAAAATTCGGGGAAAGCGGTTCTCTTCCTTCCTACGACCTGTTGATTTCATCTGCGAAGAACCTTAATATTCCGCAAAGCTTAAGAAAAGCGTCTGACAACCTTCTTCTGAAGAATGTCAATAAAGGACTTGATGCAAAAAATCTTTCTCATCATGCCTACTATACGCTTGCAACCGAAGGCAGTGAACTCGTTGCTACGGAAGGAAGCACGGAAACACGAATCGGAAGAAATGCGCTCGGCCTGAAAAATACGATGACCTTTTTAATTGAAACAAGGGGCATCAATATCGGCCGTGCTGATTTTGACCGCCGCGTCTATGCACAGACCATGGCGCAGCAATATTTCATCAAAGTCGCGGCAGGCAATGCGGCCAGGGTAAAGAAGCTGGTCAAAACGGCCCGTCAGGACGTCATCTCTAAAGGTAAGAAAGCAAATGATGGGGATAACGTGGTGGTCACCAGCGAAAACAAGCGGGTACCGGATCAGAAGCTGAAGGTCGTGGACCTTGCCACTGCGAAAAAAGCGGACATCCCCATCATCTGGGAGGACTCCACTGATGCGTATCCAACACTTGAAAGAGAACGACCAACAGCGTATATCATGCCGCCCGCGTACCACGATATTGCCAAAAAGCTTGCCGTTCTCGGCGTGAAGGTTGAAAAGCTGAAAAAACCGGCCTCCCTTTCTGTGGAAAGCTACAAGGTGACTGATAAAGTCGTTTCTACCGAGCTTGAAAACGGCCACTACACCAATAAAGTAACAACCGAAGTAAAAGAGCATGTTCATCCGTTCCCGGCCGGAAGCTATGTCTTCAGCATGGCACAGCCAAATGCAAACTTCATCTCGCTGGCTCTTGAACCAGAATCGGTGGACAGCTATGTCACCTTTAACTTTTTGCCGGTTGAAAAAGGAGATGAAATCCCGATCTACCGTTATATGAGCGAGAAAAATTTGAATGTGAAATAAATAAACAAAGCAGCAGTACAGCGGGACGACCCGCTGCGCTGCTGCTTTTCTTTGTTTAGATGACGGTGAAGTGTTTCCACTCGTTCGGCAAAAGCGTCTGATACTGCCTGGTCAAGAAACGGTCGTCCACGAGCACGATGGTGCCATGGTCACTTTCGGATCGGATCAGCCTGCCGCCGGCTTGCAGCACTTTATTGATGCCGGGAAAGACATAGGAATAATTATAACCATTCTTTCCGCGTGACGAAAAAAAGTCCTTGATGATATTCCGCTCAAGCCCAAGTTGTGGAAGACCCACTCCTATAACAATGACACCATTTAAACGATCACCAACTAGATCGACACCTTCTGAAAAGATGCCGCCCATCACGGCAAAGCCGACCAGAGTGTTGTCTGTGCCTGCCTGGAAGGATTGTAAAAAGCCTTCCCTCTCTTCCTCTGTCATACCGGGTGACTGCACGATGGACTGCACATGAGCATCAAGACTTTGAAACTGTTCATATACGTCATTCATGTATTGATAGGAAGGAAAAAACACAAGAAAGTTCCCTTTATTTTTTCCGGTTACGCTGAAAATCATCTCTGCAATCGGTACTTTTGTGTTTTCTCTGTCTCTGTATCTGGTTGATAACGGCTGAATATAAACTTCCAGCTGGTCAGGGTCAAAGGGAGAGGGGATCGCCAGCGCATAATCGTCTTCCCGAAAACCGATCATATCCTTGTAATAGTCAATGGGCGTGAAGGTGGCCGAGAAATAGATGCTTGAGCGATATCCCTTGCTCATCTGCTGAAGCAGCACTGACGGGTCCAGACAGAACATCTTGATCTTTACCTCACTTCTCACATACTCCACATAAGTGACATACCGTTCATCATACAGTTTTGAAATGCGGATAAAGCTTTGCGCCGTAAAATACGTATCAAGAAGAAGCTGCTGGCTTTCTCCCTCCTCCCCGCGAAGCAGTTCACTTTCGGCCGCCGCTACAAAGAGTTCAAGGAGTTCAATAAGCGCTTCAGGCAGTTCTTCCTGCACCAGGCTTCTTTTCTCACCACATTGTTTTTTCACTGCCAGTGCAAAATCGTTAACGGCCTTGGCCGATTTCTGCAGCTCGCTGTTTCTTCCCTTAAATTCTCTGGATACCTGTAGAAACGCAGACTTGAACAGCTCTGCCGAAAACATGGAGCGGCCGCGGTCAACAAGATTGTGTGCTTCATCAACAAGCAGGGCACTTTGTTTTTTCTGTTCCTCAAAAAACCGCTTGAGCGAAACCCTGGGATCGAATACATAATTGTAATCGCAGACCACTGCGTCCGCGCCATAGGCAAGATCCAGCGAAAATTCAAATGGACAGAGCCTGTGCTTTAACGCATATTCCTGGATCACACTGCGGTGAATGACCGTTTCATTGGCAAGGATGTCCAAAACAGCACCGTTCACACGGTCATAATAGCCTTCTGCAAATTCACAGTACTCTTTCTGGCAGATGGTTTTGTCCTTCAGGCACATTTTTTCCTTGGCGGTCAGTGTGACCGTATGCAGTTGAAGCCCCTTTTGTTGCATGAGCATAAGCGCTTCTTCCGCGGCCTCTCGTGTAATCGTTTTGGCCGTGAGATATAAAAAGCGCTGCAGAAGATTTTCTCCGATTGCTTTTACAGCCGGAAACATGGTGGACATTGTTTTTCCAATGCCTGTTGGCGCCTGGGCGAACAGGTTTTTCTCCTCCATAATCGTGGTGTAGACGGCTCCGGCCAGTTTTCGCTGCCCTTCCCGGTAGGTGTCAAACGGGAACGGAAGCTCCTTGATGCTCCGGTCACGTTCCTGGCGGTGATGAACCATCAGCTGCGCATAAGGGACATACTTGTCCACCGTTTCGGTTAAAAAATCCGACAGCTCACTTTGAGTGAACGTTTTTTTAAAGCGTTTCTGTTCCTCTGTTTCCACCTGCATATAGGTGAGCTGCACATCAATCGAATCCAAGTCATGGTCAGATGCATAAATACAGGCATACACCTTGGCCTGTGCCCAATGGACAGGATAGGTATCTTCTTCAATCCATTGCAGATCGTGGGAGGTGGACTTGATTTCATCTACGGTGACATTGCCCTCTGAAAAGAGCAACCCGTCACAGCGGCCTTCGATCACGAATGCAAGCTGGTCCCGTACCACCTCAGTCTGGACAAACACTTCTTTTTGATCATTTTCGGCATAGGTTTTTTGTATTTTTTGATGGGCTTTCGTGCCCTCGGTCATCGTGCTCACCGAACGGAAGCGGGAGTCGATACTGCCGCCTCTGTACACATATTCGACCAGTCCCCGAACGGAAACTTTTACAATGTCCGGCATGTTATCACCATTCCATAAGTTCTCTTATGAACAGTTTAACAGAATATATCGATTAATAATTGATATTCACCTTATTGTGGAGCGGAAGTCTGAGGGTAACTTCGGTTCCCTTTCCCGTTTCGCTTTTGAACGAGATTTTTCCCTGCATGGACTCAATGATCTTCACTGAAACCGTGGTTCCGAGCCCTGTCCCTTTCTCTTTTGTGGTATAAAAAAGAGTGCCGATCCGGGACAGCTGCTCTGGTGTCATGCCATTACCGGTATCCGTAATGGAAACAACCGCCCGGTCGCCGGATAAGGAGAGTGCCACGGTAACGGTTCCTCCGCCCGGAGTGGCCTCAATCGCATTTTTTATCACGTTAACGAGTGCCTGTTTCAGCTGGTTCCGGTCAGTAAAAAGGAAGGCTTCTTCCGTCCCTCCCCATTTCAGCTCCACTCCCTGCTTTACCGCCAGGGCATTCAAAAGCATGCATACCTCTGAAAGAATTTGAGATAAAGAGAAATGTTCAAGCTTCTTAAATTCGGGTTTGGCGAAATTCAAATAATCATTAATAATCACCTCAGCCCTTCCCAGCTCGCTCAGCACAAGGGGAATATAAGAAAAATGATGGTCCTTGTCGTCTTTTTGCATAAGCTGAAGAAATCCTTTCACAACAGTAAGCGGGTTTCTGACTTCATGAGCGATCGAGGCTGCGAGCTCGCCCATGGTGTTCAGCTTTTCGGCCTTCTCAATCTCTTGCTTCATGAGAGTACGTTCAATAATCAATTCATTCAGCCGGGCAGCGGTTCCCACCCCGAGAACGCCAATGATGCCAAAGGGCAGCACACGATAGACTGAATCCACCAGCGTGCTGTTGATTTCACCCGAATAGGCCGTATAGGACAAAAGGATAAAAATTTGCACAACAGTGGGCCATACCCCCACCAGCATGGCGATCTTCACCCGTTTATAAGGATGGTAGTTCCTGAAGGTACTACTAAGTAAAAAAGGAGTCAGGGCAGCCAATACAATTCCTGCCAAAGCAAATAACAAGGCCTCTCCGCCAAGAGCTGTACGGCAAACAAGAATGGTTGCCAAAACCATCCCTCCTGAAACTTTACCTCCGTACAAAAAGGCAAGGATTAGCGCTACATAACGCAAATCCCAATACAGACCGCCTTCCTCATGGGCAAAGATCATGCAAAAAGCAGCGCAAATGCTTTGCAGTACTCCCCAGAGGTAAGGAGACGAAAAAAAATGCTTTTTTTCAAAAAAGAAGCCGTACCCCAAAACCGGGGCAAGAACCATCAACACATGTAAAAGGAGTTTTTCTGTCAGCATCAGCCTGTCTCCTGACGATTTTAGTTATCTTAATTTATTACGACAAGAAATGACGTTCCCCTGCCACCTGCCGAAAAAATCGACCTTTTGTGGCAAGTATCCCCAAAAGTAAAAAGGCCGCTCCCCTAACTTGGAGAATCGGCCTTCATTTTTGGTCAGGAAGCTTTTTTCTTACTGTATTTCTTGCCTTTCACCATTTCGTAGATCTGAACGCCGCCTGCTTTGGAAGCAATCTTTAGATCATCTTTCTTTCCTGGATGTATCACATCTTTTTTATCCCAAACATTCTTTAATACAAGCTCATGGCCTTTAGCCAAAGACTTTTGCAGCGTGATTTTTTCGGCACTTCCATTGTTCAGAACAACGAGGAAATGGTCATGTTTGTTGCTTCTTTCATAAACCAGCACTTGGTCATCGGAATACCATTCTTTGATCTTGCCGGTTCGCAGTGCAGGCTCATCGTTTCGCAGCTTGATCAATTGTTTGTAATACTTCTTCAACTCCAGGTTTTGCTTCGCTTTATTCCAAGGCATCGGTTCACGGTAATAACGGTCCTGATATTCGTCGACCGTTGTCTGGTCTTTACTTTGAGACAGACCAACTTCTGTTCCGTAATAAATGATAGGTGCTCCCGGAAGTGTAAACTGTGCCGCTGCTGCTTGCTTCAGCTTGTTTACATCTCCCTTGGACTCGAATAAAAAGCGCGGCATGTCATGGTTATCCAGGAAGGTTCCCATCACATACTGAGGGTCATAGGTTGACTGGTTCAAACGGATCGCATCACTGAGCTCTTGCATCGACTGTCCTTTGGCAAATACATCAAGCAATGCGTTCTGCATCGGGAAGTCAAGCGCACCATCCAGCTTGCCGGCGTACGTATTGATTTTTTCCCTGCTGTCCCAAACTTCTCCGTAAATAAAAGCATTCGGCTTCAGCTTTTTCACTGTATGCCTGAAATCCACCCAGAAGCTGTAGCTCGGACCTTTGGCGTAGTCAAGGCGGAAACCGTCAAAACCAAGGTCGTTCAGCCAGAACGGAACCACCTTGTTCATCATATAGCTTCGTGTTGCCGGATTGTCATTATTCAATTCAGGAAGTTCGGTGACACCGTAAAACGTTTTATACTCATTCGGCCAGTTGGTAAACGTATACCAGTTATAATACGGGCTTTTGGTTCCATTTTTTACCGCATCCTGGAAAAATGGGTGCTGATTGGACGTATGGTTTGGAACGAGGTCGTAAACCACCTTCATCCCGTTTTTATGCGCTTCTTTAATGATTTCCTTCATTAGCTTGTTGTTTCCGAAGCGGGGGTCGATTTTCAGAAGGTCTGCCGGATGATAGCCGTGAAAATACGGGCCCTTGAATACCGGAGAAATCCAGATCGCATTCACACCAAGGTTCTTGATATAGCTGATTTTCTCTTTTACCCCCTGGAGGTCCCCGCCCATCCAGTTTTTTAGCTTTTCATCATAGGTTAGGTTTGGATCGACCGGCTCGTTGTTCAATGGATTTCCGTCCTTGAAACGGTCAACAAACACATGATAGATGGACGCATTTTTCGCCCATTGAGGAGATTTGTAGTCATCCACATAATAGGCAAATTCTGTTGCATCAGCAGACAGAATGCTGTTGGTGTCTGCAAACTGGGAGCCTGTGCCTTCTGTATCCCACACATCAACCTTGTATTTTACACGTGTATCATTTTTTTGCTTTGGAATGAATCCAGTCAGCACTGACTTATACAGTCCATTGCCAAGGCTCACTTTTGAGGTTACATACATTGGCGAAAACCGCCCGTTCGTTGCCAATCCTCGCTTGCCCACAGGCGTTGAACCTTCAGTTGTGTAGTAAATCCCGCCTTTGTTGATGGGGCCGTAATGCTCTACAGTGGTTTTAACAGTCACCTTATCCTTATGGTCCGGGATAGAAGGTTGAAAGTTGAAATCGTGGGTTACGCTTTTAGCAACGGGTACGGCGCTCCAGTCTTTCACTGTATCACTGACCGTTTGGCCAGCCTCAGAAAAGGTTGCCTTTCTTGGCTCACTTTTCACTTCTTTATATTTGGCATCCCCGAGTGCATACAGGTAGCTGAACGATTGTCCAGGCTCCCCGGTCAGCTGTATGCTGTAGGTCTTGTCTCCGGTCTTTTTCAGACTGGTGAGTGAATAGTTGTACTTGTTGAGGCTTGTCCCGATCGTCACATTCGCCCAGTCTGGGGTAGAAGCTGGAACGGTGACATTAAGCGTGACCTTCCCCTTGCCTTCCACCAGCTGAATATCTACTTTTCTTTCATCTTCCGGATGAAAGACAAACACATAGTTTCCTGTCTGAGGAGGTACGAATTCCAGGTTGCTGCCGTCCATCCATTGATCGTCTCTTACATACTTAAACTCCAGCTTGTTCCCGCCAGTTAACGGGATGGGATTGCTCTTCCATGTTCCATCCTGTTGAAGGGTCAGCGGATTATTGTCAGTTCCCCAATCAAGCGGCGCCAGGCTTCCTCTTACCACGACTTTTTGATAGCTTGCCGCGGCTGCGGTTTGTGGAAGCTGTACCAGTATAATACCCAAAAGAAGCACCAATGACATCAGAATGCCAAAACTCTTTTTCAATCAAATTCCTCCTTTTATCACTTTGTGCAACCGTTTTCATAAATCTTTAGTAAAAGTTTATCTGTCTTGACAGAAATATGCAATGAATCTTTTTTACTATTGAATTCAAAATAACAAAATAAAAAACAGGCTTTCGCCTGTTTTTCATTAGGATACTTGCTCCTTTTCCGGTTCCTTGTAGTCCTTTTCCCAGTAGTCTGCATTTTTTATGCCGACTTTAATGGAATTAAAGACAGGATCAAGACCTTGCTTTTTCTGTTGTTCGTAATCTTTTAACGCTTTTAGAGCCGGTTTGGCAAGAATTAATATGGCAATAAGGTTCAGCCATACCATAATCCCGAGACCGGTATCTCCAAGCTTCCACGCGAGTGCTGCTTCCTTAATGGTACCGTAGAAGGTTGCCGCGAGAATAACCACTTTTAGCAGCGGAATGGCCCACTTGTTTTCCCGGCCACGAATCAGATAAGCAATGTTAGTTTCGGCAATATAGTAATACGCCATAATTGTTGTAAAGGCAAAGAAGAACAACGACACAGCAACAAAGCCAGCTCCAAACCCAGGAATAACCTGCTCAACCGCAGCCTGTGTGAATCCTGGTCCTGGTTCCACCCCTTTTAAATTATCATAAAGGAAGGTTTTGTCCGGTGCCTGTGTATTGTACATGCCTGTAAACAGAATCATGAATGCTGTCGCGGAACATACAAGAAGAGTATCAATATATACAGAGAATGCCTGAACCAAACCTTGTTTGGCAGGGTGGGAAACCTCAGCGGCAGCCGCCGGATGGGCACCTGTTCCCTGACCCGCTTCATTGGAATAAATTCCGCGTTTTACTCCCCATTGAACCGCCATACCGACGATCCCGCCGAACACGGAATCAGCGGCGAATGCACTTTTGAAAATCAACGCAAACACAGCTGGCAGCTCTGTAATATTAATCGCAACGATAATCAATGAAACAGCGACATAGCCAATGGCCATAAATGGCACTACGTATTGCGCGACATTCGCAATCCGTTTGACTCCGCCAAAAATTATAATTCCTAAAAGAGCAATAATAATAAGACCAGTAATCGATTTATTCATTCCAAACGCATTTTCAATTCCCAGTGCAATAGAGTTCGACTGCACTCCTGGCATGAGAATCGCCATGGCAAGAACGGCCGCCAGGGCAAATAAGACACCATACCATCTCCAGCCTGTCCCCTTTTCAATATAAAAAGCAGGCCCACCGCGGTATTGCCCCTCATGCTTTTCTTTATAAATTTGGGCAAGGGTGGATTCGATAAAGGCAGTGGATGCTCCGATAAAAGCAATCGCCCACATCCAGAACACTGCCCCCGGTCCACCAAACCCGATGGCTGTCGCGGTACCTGCAATATTTCCCGTTCCTACACGGCCAGAAAGCGCAATGGAAAGTGCCTGAAAAGAAGAAACACCAGCATCAGAGCTTTTCCCCTGAAACATCAGCTTGATCATGTCTTTAAAATGCCGCACCTGCAAAAAACGTGTAATGATGGAAAACAGCAGGCCGACTCCCAAACAGATGTAAATCATCGGCTGGCTCCACAAAATGTTGTTGTTCAAAAAATCGATAAATCTCTCCAAACTTCATCCCCCTTATATATAGTCTGAATTTTAAACCTATTTCGAATTATATGTTAAGGTCTGTACTATGACAATGTCAGAACAAAATTCTATGCAATAAATGAGACATTTCTACTAGGAAGGTAGTAATTGGAAATCAAAAAACAGTACACCTTGAAATAGTGTCGAGAGGCGTTTTTCCTGCTTCCTGTTCAGCTTTTTTATTTTTTCGTTTATTGAGCGTTTCAGCAAGCCCCATGCCCAAAGGCGGAACAGCACTAGCTTCCGCAAACGCGGTGTTCCCCTAAAAGTTTTAAAAAGGATTTTATAAAATTCGGCCGAATCACAGGTAAGAATACGAAAAAAGGACTGAGAGAATGGGTTATATTATGGAGTTGCGCAAACTGGTCGGAAGCCGGCCGCTCATCATGACCAGGGCTTGTGTTCTTTTAGTTGATAATAAAGGGGAACTGCTGCTGCAAAAACGAAAGGACAATGGATGTTGGGGCCTTCCCGGAGGTGCGCTGGAGCCAGGGGAACAGCTTGAGGAAGCAGCAGCAAGAGAGCTGTTTGAAGAAACAGGATACATTGCCCGTAAACTGGAGTTCATGCACATATTTTCAGGAGAGAAATTTTATTACAAATATCCTCATGGAGATGAGGTTTATAATGTAATTGCCGCCTATACTTGTACAAAATATGAAGGATTGCCCCGTCTTGATGAAACTGAAGGGGAGGAAATTGCGTTCTTTGGACTTAATGAGCTTCCTGAAAATATTAATCCGACTGATATTCCGGTCATTGAATACTTTGTGGAAAAAAACAGCAAGGATCCGCGCCTTCTGTAATGGAGGTGTACAGATCCTTGCTGCCTTATAAATAAATGCTGGACGTGCTTTCCTGACTTCTGTCTGTCACTTGTTCTACCACAAAGAGCGCATGCCAGTCCCTTTCACTTTCGATTTATCTGCTCCTTTACTAGTCCAGGTCTTTAGGAACAGAAATCAACCAGAAAGTTTGTTTTATAACAGGAGGTTGGAGGAATACTAATTTTAAGATGTCCATGGAAGGAAGTGCTCACAAATGGAAGAAGGCAAGGTAAAGAGGCATTGCAGCAACTGTAATCAAGAAACCACGCATGTGGTGCGGGAAGATGCGCTTGAACTGGAATATACATGTACCAACTGTGATCATACAGAAACAGAAGTTAAGACATTCTTTTAATTTACAACAGCCGGCAGCGGATGCCGGCTTTTTGTTTATTTGAGCAGTTTCTTCACCAGTTGCAAACCATTATTGGCGGAAGGGTAACGAAAGGAGAAGTCGAAACGGTTCGTTTGTTTCAATACACTTTTCCGGTGAGAAAATGTATCGAAGCTGGCTTTGCCATGGTAGTTTCCCATCCCGCTTTCCCCGACACCGCCAAACGGAAGATACGGTGTCGCAATGTGCATGAGGGTATCATTGATGCAGCCTCCTCCAAAGGAGATTCTGCTGGTTACCTCGTCTGCTGTATTCTTATTCTGAGTGAATAGGTACAAGGCGAGGGGCTTCGGACGTGAATGGATCAGCTCAATCGCTTCTTCAAGCGAGGTGTATTCCACAACAGGAAAAATCGGGCCGAAAATTTCTTCTGTCATCACAGAGGAATCCAGCTTTACCCTATCAATCAGGGTCGGTGCGATTTTTTGTTTGCTGTCATTTCTCTCTCCGCCATAGATAACCGTTCCTTCCTTCAGGTAGCCTGACAACCGGTTGTAATGCCGTTCATTCACAATTTTTGAGTAAGCGGGACTTTGGATTGGATCGGGACCATAAAACGCTTGAATTACTTCCTTCATCGCTTCAATAAGGGAAGTTTTAATCTTCGAGTGAACAAGCAAATAATCAGGTGCGATGCAGGTTTGACCCGCATTCATGAACTTTCCGAATACAATCCTTTTTGCCGCAAGCGGAATGTTGGCATCCTCATGGACAATGACCGGACTTTTACCCCCCAGCTCCAGTGTAACGGGTGTCAAATGCCTGGAGGCTGCCTCCATCACTACTTTACCAACCGCTGCACTGCCTGTGAAAAAGATATAATCAAAACGTTCTTCAAGAAGTGCCTGGCTTGTTTGTACACCTCCTCCTATGACAGCGACATACGATGGAGGATAAAGCTCCTGAAGCAGCGTTGAAAGTAAGGCCGATACATTAGGTGTCAGCTCCGAGGGTTTGATAATAGCCGTATTTCCTGCAGCAATCGCGCCCACTAGCGGGGACAGAGCAAGCTGAAACGGATAGTTCCATGGTGCAATTATGAGGACAGTCCCATACGGTTCAGGAATGATAGAACCTTTTGAGCCCACATGAGTTAACGCAGTTTTTACTTTTTTCGGTTTTGTCCAGCCTTTTAGATGCTTGATTGTGAAATTAATCTCTTCATACAGAATGCCAATTTCTGTTGAATAGGATTCAAGCTCTGACTTTCCCAAATCAAGCGCAAGAGCATCAATTACTTCATGTTCGCGCTTCTTTATGCCGGCTTTCAGTTTTTTCAGCTGCTCCATCCGGAAAGGCAATAATTTTGTCTCCTGTGTCGCAAAATAGGTTCTTTGGTTTTGAAGAATCCGTTGAATTCCCGCTGCTGACACCTCTTTCATCAGGCTCACCTCATAACGAATTAAAATGATTAAAGGTTTAAAAATATAAACATTAGTACAACGAAACTATAGGAACTCCCGGCTGAAAAGTCAACACAGTATGTTTGTACATTCATTAAAAAACACCCGGTACTTCCTTTGTAAGCAAGAAGCGACCGGGTGAACAGTTATCCTATTTCTTTTTGAAGCTGGCTGTGATAAAGCTCCGAGTAGTAGCCGTTTTCCTTTAATAGCTGCTGATGAGAGCCCTTTTCCAAAATCCCTCCGTCATTTAGAACAAGGATTTGATCAGCTTTTTGTATCGTGTTGAGTCGGTGTGCGATGATAAAGCTGGTCTTGCCCTTCATCAGGCGCTGTAATGCCTCCTGGATCTTCATTTCTGTGATGGTGTCAATACTGCTGGTCGCTTCGTCCAGCACAAGGATAACAGGATTGGCAAGAATGGCCCTCGCGATACTGAGGAGCTGCTTTTGCCCTTGGCTGATTCCGCTGCCGTCCTGTTCGATAACTGTATCATAACCATTGGGAAGTTTCGTGATAAACGAGTGGGCATTTGCTTCTTTTGCCGCCTTCACAACCTCTTCATCACGTGCTTCCAGCCGTCCGTAGCGTATGTTTTCCATAATCGTACCTTCAAATAAAAACGGATCCTGTAAAACAAACCCCATTTGGGCACGGAGTGCTTCCCGTTTAATGCTTTTAATATCCCGCCCATCCAGCAGGATGGTTCCACTATCCGTATCATAAAAGCGGGACAGCAGATTGATAATCGTTGTTTTCCCCGCTCCCGTAGGACCGACCAGGGCGACTGATTCGCCAGGTGCTGCATGAAACGAGATTTGGCTGACCGTATTTCCACCTTCTTCATAAGAAAAGGAAACATCCACAAATTCAATTTCTCCCCTTACTTCTCCAAGTTCTTTATGGCCTTCCTCATCCTTTTCTTCTTCCTCTTCTTCAAGAATTTCAAATACACGCTCTGCACCAGCGACTGCGGATAAAAGGGTATTAAATTGGTTGGATAAATCGTTCAGCGGCCGTGTAAACTGGCGGGAATACTCGGCAAAAATCACAATGGTACCGATTGTAACCAGCCCTTTGAGCGCCAAAAACCCGCCTGCTCCGGCAATTAATGCAAAGCTGATATTATTGAGCACGTTCATCAGTTTGGGAATAAAGCCTGAATAGGTTTGGGCCCAGAAACCCGATTCTTTCAGTTTATCATTCTTTTTCAGCAGTTCTGCAATCACCCGGTCTTCCTGAGAAAAAGCTTTAACGATGCGCTGCCCTGAAATGGTTTCTTCAATAAAGCCATTCAGTTCTCCCAAATTTCTTTGCTGCAGTTTGAACAGCTTTCCCGTTCGTTTCGTGATCCAGCGCATACCGAGAAACATGACCGGAACAATGACGAGGGTTACGGCAGTCAGAAGCGGACTCAGCCATAGCATAAACCCGATTGTTCCAAACAGCGTCAGCACACTTGAGATAATTTGAATCACCGATGAATTCAGCGTCGAGCTTACATTTTCTATATCATTGATGACCCGGCTCATGATTTCCCCATATTGGCGTTTATCAAAAAAAGGAATCGGAAGTTTGTGCAGGTGGCGAAACAACTGCGTCCTCATGGAGAACACTGTATTTTGTGCAATTCCGATCATCCAATAATTCTGAAACCAGAGTGCAACAGAGTTTAGAACATAAACACCAAGCAATCCGGCCAGCAGACGCAAAAGCCCGCTGTTATCCCGGGTGATGATGTAGTTGTCAATCGCTTTACCGATCATGAAAGGCCCCAGCAGCCCGAATACAGAACTGAGAACAACCATCAGCAAAACGAGCCATAATCGCCCCTTCTCTCTGGCAAGGTAAATCCAAATCTGCCGCAGTGTCCCTTGCCAGTCCTTCGCTTTTTCTACTTTCTTTTTGGCCGGGGGTTCCTTTTCCAATACTTCCTGGACGACTTCCCTTTTATGGCGGAACGGCTCAATCAAATCCTTGAGCATGCTTCAACGTCTCCTCTCCAAACTGCGATTCAAAGATTTGCTGATAGAGTCTTGAACGCAGCAGCAGGTCTTCATGTTTGCCTTCCATTAAAAGCCTTCCGTTGTCTATTAACAGAATTTTATCAGCCTCCATGGCTGTAGCAATCTTTTGGGTAATAATTAAAAGGGTTGAAGGATAGTGATGGAGCGCCTCCAGCAGCTTCCTCTCTGTCTTTAAGTCCAGTGCACTTGTGCTGTCATCCAGCAAAAGGATTTTTGGATGTCTTACCAATGCCCTGGCGATCGACAAACGCTGCTTTTGTCCGCCAGAAAGATTTACTCCCTTTTGCCCCAGCCTGGTGCGGTACTGCTCTGGCAGTTTGGCAATGGTATCGGCAATCTGCGCATGCTCTGCCGCCGTCTTAATTTCGTCGTGCGTTGCATTTTCTTTGCCCCAGGCGATATTTTCCGCTACAGTTCCGGTGAATAACAGCGACTCTTGTGGAACAAGACCAATCGCATTTCTCAAGGATTCCAGCTTCATACGGCTGATATCCGCACCATCCAGCAAAATCTTTCCTTCCTCCACATCATACAGCCGCGGAATGAGCTGAAACAGCGAAGATTTCCCTGATCCCGTCGCTCCCATCACCGCCACCGTCTGTCCGGCTTCTGCAGTAAAGGAAATATGTTCAAGCACCTTTTTTTGAGTTCCGGGATAACGGAAAGCTACGTCCTGAAATTCAATTTTTCCTTTTATAGCGGGAGCAATGATTTCTGATTCTGAGCGATTCACAAGATCAATCTCTGTATCCAGTACATCCGTGATCCGGTTGGCCGAAGCCTTCGCCCGGGAGAACGCCATGATAATCCAGGAAAAGATGGAGAAAGTGGAGGTAATTCTTGTACTGTAATTAATGATGGCCACTAAATCCCCTACCTGGGCACTCCCAGTGCTGATCTGTACGCTTCCAAACCACAGAACGCACATAATGGCAATGTTCATGACCAGCAGCAAGATCGGATTGGTGGCTTCCATCAGCCGCAAGGCATAAACCGTCTGATCCTTTAGTTTGGTGTTAGCGGCTGTAAAACGTTTTACCTCATGCCTGCTTCTTAAAAAAGCTTTGATTATCCGGATGCCCGCGAGATTTTCCCGCATCACGCCATTCACTTTATCCAGATAGCCCTGGACAAACTTGAACAGGGTTCCTCCCTTTTTTAAAACCCACAGCAAGAAAACAAACAAAACGGGAACGGCCACTGCCAGAAATAGCGCCAGCTCGGGATTAACAACAAAGGACATCACCAAACCGCCCACTACCAAGAGGGGCGCCCGGAGCATCACCCTGAGGCTCATAAAGACGGTATTCTGCAGCTGCGTGACGTCATTGGTCATTCTCGTAATAAGAGAGGAAGTGGGAAAAGAGCTGAAGTTGGCGAAAGAGAAGGCTTGAATCTTTGTAAACAGGATTTTACGGATATCATATCCGTAATTCTGGCTGACATGGGAGGCGTAAAAGGAGTTGATGATGCCAGCAATAAAGGCACAAAGCGAAATGCCGACCATTACACTTCCCCATAGCATGACAATATCAAGATCCCTTTTTATTATTCCATTATCAATCACCTTCGCTATCAAAAGCGGCTGCAGAAGCTCAACCGCCAGTTCAACCAGCATCAATAGCAATGCTACCGCAATTTGAATTCGGTAAGGTTTTAAAATTCGAATCACTTTCAAGAGTGCATCACCCTCCAGATCTTCTATAAAAAAGCACAATATGTAAGTTTCACTAGCTTAATCATACCTCGCTGCTGGAATTTTTAAAATTATTTGAACCTTTTTCCAAAAAAATAAAGAGCGGAAAGAAAAACAGTTTAAAACTGCCTTCTTTCCGCTCTTTATTTTTTTCGCCTGTTAATTTGGTGAAAAGTAAAAAACAAGGAGACCGGTATCTGAATCAAAGTCCCAATCGCAAAAGACATCTGTCAGTTTTTTTCCCAGAATCGTATCGATCCCATCGTTGATAAAAGACTTTTTCTCCAAAATTCGTTTGGTAACCCTTAAAGGCTTTGCATATCCTTTTTGAATCATTTCTTTTTCTATGCTGACCAGGATGCCTTTTCTGATACTAACCAATACTCTGTCATTAATCATCCAGCTTACCGTTCGTTCCGGCCATTTTTGAACAAGCTGGCTGATTTCGTTGATTTTCTTTTCGACTTCATTCTTTTTTTTATAGTTTTGATCATCTTGTGAGAGATAGTTGTCCTTCGCCACCCCGGCTATCATCATGGACTGATTGGCTGTATTCCAGTCGTAATAAAATTTTTCATATTCCGTTTCCGTTAAAGCCAGGATATAGGCTTGTATTTCCGGAACCAGGCTAGACAGCATGGTCTCTCGTGTTTCTTCGACCGTTGATTCTTTTCCCTGTTTCAGAAGGGCGTTTTCCATTGGCGAAATAAAATTTCGGATGTGAATCAATATGAAAGGGTGCTCAATGGTAACGTAGGCGGACTCTGGCCCTTTCCCAAAATTATCCCGTAACAGTTTACCAATGTAACTCGAAATTTGCACTTCTATAGACATATGGCCTAACACCTACATTCTTTTTAAGATAAAAGCATCCTTTCTTTTATCCTTGCTTTCCTAATTATGTGAACTATTATTTCTAATTCCCCAGTAAGAAATACATAAACGTCGTCCGGCAACTACTCTTATTTTGCCGATAGAGCAATCAAAATATAACTTTTGTCCTGTAAAAAGTTCCATTCAACAAAAATATCGGAGATTCTTTTTGTAAGGATCTCTTCCAATCTGCTGATCTCAGCTTCTAAAAGATTCTTTTCCAGCTTCTTTTTTGTCATGAACAGTTCTTTAACAAACCCATCTTGTATCAGTTCATTTTCTATTCGTGTGAGAACCCCTTCACGTCTAACCAGGAGCAGCCGGTTCGATAAAAATACGGAAGATATATGAAGCGGCCTTTTTTGAGCGGTTTCACTGATTTCATCTACTACATTATTTATCGACTGTAATACTTCGTCTGAGTTCCAAAGCGGCTCGTTTCCTGGGATCTCAGCAAGAAGCAACCCGCTTTTCTTCTGCAGGTTCCAGTCACAGTAAAAGTCTCCCACAAGCTGCTGCCCAGTCATCAAATAAAACTGTTCTCTGATTTCAGGCAGGAGCTCATCCATGATGATGTCACGCGCATGATATACAAACGATTCCTTTCCCTTGTTCAACAGCATCTGTTCTAATGGAGAAAGGAAGTTTTTGATTACAACAGCAACAAATGAAGGGGTGATTGTAACATAAATCGATTCAGGGCCTTTTCCAAAACGATCCCGGAGCATTTTTCCTATCATACTCCCAAGCTTGATTTGAAGATTGTTGATTTGAGTTTTTTCCATTCTAACCGCCCTTCATTCACAAAATTAAAAAAACCAAATAGAAACAGAGGATATCTGTTTCTATTTGGCTCAAGTCCAGCTCATCTATGTCTAGTTCATTACCGCCAACTATTTAATTTAAAGACTAAGAAAACCTTCATTTTGTGCAAATCTCCAGATAACAGCGTTCTTTCTCTTATCCATGCTTTATTTTAATATAGAATAGAATTTTTTCAACCTTTTTCTCTTTTGCGGGAATGCTATACTGATAAAGACAGCAAAAGTTTGAAGAAATAAGGCTGGAGGAAAGGAGCACCCCACAATGAATGGCCAAAGCCGCCAAAACATCACTCCGGGTCTGGATGTGAATATCGTTTTAAAGAAGGACCAAAGAAGCGGGAAGCTCACAAGAGGTAAGGTAAAAGACATTCTGACAAATTCCGCCCATCATCCACACGGAATAAAGGTTCGGCTGGAAGATGGACAAGTCGGAAGAGTAAAAGAAATCGTGCAAAATCAGGAGGAACAAAAATGACCCATCAAACTGAAAATAACAGCCTGCCGCCAAAAACATGCAGCATTGAGCGACTGGTCACCCTTCCACAGGACGTGGAGAAAGTGCTTGCGGGCCAAAAAACAGCGACCCGCCGAAACGGACGCTATGCCGATGTGGGAGAAATTATGGAACTTAACGGCGCAAAATTTATTGTTGAAAAGGTCTATTCCCAGTCGTTGGGTGAATTAACAGATGAACATGCCCGACAAGAAGGATTTGATGATGTAGAAGGCTATAAGAATTCCATTCTATCCATTCATCCCGGTATGCCCTGGCTTCCTCATATGAAGGTATGGGTTCATGAATTCAGGGCCGTCGAAGAGGAATAACAGCATTAAATGAATCTGGCTTATCCCTTTTTGTTATATCTTCATATATTTAGTGTCATTCTGTCGGTCGGCCCTTTTTTCATTCTTCTGCCTTTACTGAAGAAATTAAAGGTCGCAGGTCCTGGTCATGAGGAGGCATATCTGGATACGTTTAGAGCTGCCGTTCGGCTGGCAAAGCATGCGGGCCACGTACTCGTGGTTACCGGTGTGCTCCTTGTGTGGATCACGAAACGTTCATGGACCACCTCCTGGCTGCTCACCACTATTGTCATACTAATTTGTTCTCTGTATTTTTTGGCAAGAGCCTTTTCCCCAACGATCCGAAGATTTAAAGACCCTGAAGAACAACGGGCCGAACTTACATCGAAGCTGAAAAGAACCATTTGGATTTACCTGGCGCTGATGCTCTTCATGCTTTGGTTCATGGTAGCCAAGCCCCAGCTTTGGACATAAAAAGGACAAAACAGCTCATGTTTTGTTCTTTTTTTGAATCTATTAAACCGTCACTCCTGCAAAAAATTCTTCGTACATTGCCTGAACCGCTTTTCTTTCATCCCCGGCTTTTACACCAAACATCATGCTGACCTCAGATGAACCCTGATTGATCATCTCTATGTTGACACCGGCTCTCGCCAGTGCGGTTGAAGCCCTTGCTGCCGTTCCGACCGTTTCTCTCATTCCTTCTCCAACCATCATGATCAGTGCAAGGTCTCTTTGCACTTTCACGTCATCAGCATGGAGTTCTTCTTTTATACGCTGAACAATTTGCTCTTCGACGGATTCGCTCAGTTGTTGCTGCCTTAAAATAATGGAGATGTCATCAATCCCTGATGGCATATGTTCAAAAGACAAATGAAAGTCTTCCAATATATTGAGAAGCCGGCGGCCAAATCCAATTTCCCTGTTTAATAAATACTTGCTGACATAGATGCTTGAAAAGCCATCATCACTGGCGATCCCGATCACAGGCCCATTTGTAAGCTTACGCTCCTTCACAATCATTGTGCCGGGCTTATCAGGCTGGTTTGTATTTTTCACATTAACAGGAATCCCCGCCCTGAAAGCTGGCATAAGCGCTTCATCATGGAAGACCGAGAACCCTGCATACGAAAGCTCCCGCATTTCCCTGTACGTAATTTCAATGATTTCCTTTGGCTGGCGAATGATGTTTGGATTGACGGAATAGACGGCATCCACATCCGTAAAGTTCTCATAAACATCGGCTCTCATCCCGCTGGCGAGGATCGATCCTGTTATGTCCGAACCGCTGCGTGAGAAAGTCACAATTTCCCCTTCCTCATTAAATCCGAAAAATCCTGGAAAGATCACGATACCGGCATGTTCTCTCAGCCGGTAAAGAGACTCATAGGTTTCGGGCAACGGCTGTGCATTTCCCGGCTCGTCTGTGACGAGCAAGCCTGCATCTTTCGGATTCACATACGAGGCCTCTACTCCTTTGAACTGAAAATAGGCAGCGATAAGCTTGGCATTATTATCTTCTCCACTTGCCTTCACAGCATCCATATACTTCTGCGGGTTGCTGCGATCACTGTTTAACAGCTGCAGAAGGCTGGCACGAATGCCTTCCACGACCTCTCTTGGCAGCTGAAGTTCTTTGGCAATGCTTTCATAACGGCCAACTATGGCTTCAAACGCCTCATTATCTTCTTTTCCCTGTAAATAGGAAGCGGCACATTCTATTAAAAGATCCGTCACTTTGGTGTCCTCTGCATCCCGCTTTCCTGGTGCTGATACCACCACAGCTTTTCGCTCCGGATCGGAAACCACGATTTGAAAAACCTTTGCTAGCTGTTCCGCACATGACAAAGATGAACCGCCGAACTTTACTACTTTCATTGTTAACATCCCCTACTGTTGGAATTTATCCGGTAAAATTTAGTTCTTATTATTGCGCGTTTTGAAACAAGATGCAAGAAGTTTTTCCATACAGAAAGAACAAATGTCCACATCAGAGGAACTTTATGTTTCGGTATTACTAAGTCACCCTGGGAAATACTCCATGGGTTTCGATTATTTCCGAGGGAATAATATAGATTTCAGGGAAATATTGAAGGGTTCTGTCAGTTTTTCCCGACAGAACCCTTTTTCCAGTAATGCGTTATTGAAAAGTTCCCTTTATAACAGGGGCTCCCTCTTTAACCATAATCCTGCCTTTAGCAATAACCGTATCAATTTCCAAGGTATCTTTCTTCAACAGGACAAGATCAGCATCTTTCTTTTCATGAATATATCCTTTGTTGTTCAGCTTCAGCACTTGGGCAGGGTTACAGGTAATAACTTTTAAAGCGTCTTCGAGAGTAACTCCCTCCTTTAACACAGCATCTCTGACTTCCTCAAACAGCGAGGATACTTTCCCAACCTGCAGGCCTTTAAACTCCCCATCATCATTAAATATGGGCAGACTGGCCTGCCCATCCGATGAAAAGGTAATATTGCCAATCGGAACTCCTTGATCCAGCATGGTCTTCAACCCTTTACTGCACTTTACTTCCCCTTCTTCAAGAAATTTCGGAATGGTACTCGTAGTGAAGTCGACAAATCCTCCGTTTTTGGCGTATTGTACACCGTCGTGGAAAAGATCTTCTGTACGGTTAATATGAGTAAGATGAAAGTGCATAATGGGAATATTCGTACGTTCAATGAGTTCCTCAATCGGTTTCAGTCTTGACTCTCCACTTCCGATATGAACCTCCAGAATACCCGCCTTTCCAGTCAACAATCCACCATTACGGGCAGCCGTTGCGATTTTGACCAATTCCTCATAGGTCGGCACGGATGAACGATGGTCTGAAATGGCAATTTCACCAACACCGATAATTTTTTCAATAAAGATGATATCCTCTTCTATTTTTCCGGTGATGGTCCGTACGGGAAGCTGGTACGAACCTGAATGTATAAATGTTGTAATCCCTTCTTCCTCCAGCGCGTGCGCTTTAGCCAGAAGATTCTCCAATGTTCTTGTCGTTCCGTCTGTGCCAAGAAGCCCAATCATCGTCGTAATTCCTGAAGTAGTAGCATCCGTAAGCATCAGCTCAGGTGTACGGGTCCGGAATCCGCCTTCCCCACCTCCTCCAGTAATATGAACATGCGAATCAATGAAGCCAGGAACGATCAGTTTATCAGTTGCATCGATTTCCAGAATGGGTACAAATCCCTCCGGCTCATCAATCTGTTTTCGTATATATCCAATCTTGCTGCCCGTGAGAAGAATATCCTTATGCCCGAGGTGGTTGGGGCTGTAAACTTCACCATTTTTTATTAAAGTAAGCACTTCAACGTTCCCTCCAATTTTTATCAGTTGCTGCCGTCGTCTAAAGATATGTGTTCAAACAGCTTGTCATTCATCTCTCCTCACAACGATATCATCTTGCCGGCGTCTCCTTTTAGCCATCCTTTTTCGATCCTAATACTTACTGTTCCCCCTTTTGGCCGTTTTTTTAGCCTATTCCTTTGTTTTTTATGATTAAATATCCAATCTCACACAAAAAAGCTGTCAGGAATTTCCCGACAGCTAAACTCATAGAAACGGGCATCTTTATAAGAGAAGCCTGACATATCTGTCCGGCCTTGCGTGTTAGTATGCGATCCAAGGTAACTGTTCATATAAACCACGCTTCCGATGGAATCCGGATTTCCCATATCACACGGTCTTTTTTCCTTTTCATTTAGGATAACTGGTTTTCCAGAAACTCCAGCGTTTTTTCAATAATCATTCCTTGATCATGATCAAGGGTTGCAACGTGATAGCTGTCGGGCATATATTGCAACGTCTTTTCTTCCGAAGAAATTTGTTCCAAAATCAGCTGGGAATTCAGTGGAGGAACCACATGGTCGGTTTCCGAAACAAAAATTAATGCAGGACAGGTTACACGATCCAGCCTGTTTCTGACCTCATCCATGAGCTTCAGTATTTCCTTAACCGACTGCAGGGGTGTTCGTTCATATGAAAGTTCTTTTACATCCGGTTTTTTAATATCCGAGCCGATGGCATCGAGAAACCGTGGTTCCTGTGCGGTATTCATCTCTTCCATACTGGGGATATCCACTGCCGCATTGATGGGAATAATTCCTTTTATGTCGGGATATCTTTCAGCCAGATAAAGGGTCAGCGTTCCTCCCATCGAAAGGCCGGTCACAAAAATGGTGTCACAGCGTTCCTTTAACCAGGCATAGCCTTCCTCAACTGAAGCAATCCAGTCCTGGTATGTCGTCTGCTCCATGTCCTCGTAGTGGGTCCCATGCCCCTTCAGTCTTGGACCGCAGACCGTATACCCTTTTTCTGCGTATGCCTCGCCCAATGGACGCATGCTCTGAGTGGACCCGGTGAACCCATGAATCACCAGGATTCCCACCTGGCTCCCCTCAAAATAAAATGGCTCCCCTTCTTTCAGCACTGGATACTGCACTGCACGTTCTTCCATAGAATCACCTTCCATTTAAAGGATTCGTTCTCCTACCATTTCGTTTATTCTGCGCCTGTTTCCTGCATAAACCTATTTTCGCGCTTCTCTTAAAGGCGGACGGTGATTCATAAAGTTGTCAAAGGCAAACCCTCGCACCTGCTCCTCACTGTAATGCTTCAACAATTCGTTAATCAGATTTTGACTTTTAGCAGCGTTCTCCAAATCGGTAATAAACGTGGATATTCCGTCAAAGTCCGAACCAAGCCCAATTTGTTTAACGCCTCCGAGTGAACAGAAACGGTCAATATGCCTGATCAAATCCGGTATAGTGGCTGTATACTGATCTGTGTTAATGAACGGCGGATTATACACCATGTGGATCGTACCGCCCCTTTCAAACATCGATGTTGCCTGATCATCCGTCAAATTACGGGGATGATTACAAATCTCTTTGGAATTGGAATGGCTCGCAAAAGGATAGTCTGCGGTCTCCATAACATCCCAAAAAGCCATCTCACTTAAGTGGGAAACATCGGTTAACATTTGATGCTGATTGAGGAACCTGACGACCTCCTTCCCAAACAGTGTTAAGCCGCCTCCTCGCGGCTCACCAGCCCCGTCAGCCGCCAGGTTCGCTGTATTCCAGGTTAATCCCACAGACATTACGCCCAACTGATGAAGAATATGCAGTTTGGACAGGTCATTACCAATGGCATCCACTCCTTCAAGCGTAAGCATTGCCCCGATTTCCCCATCCTTGAGAAGATCAAAGTCTTCCCAGCTGCGAATATGTTTCATCTCCGGATTTTTCCTTAATACCTCACTGTAAAACAAATCGACCTGCCCCAGTGCCGCCTGATATTTTTGATCAGAAGGAATTTCGGGCTCAATAAAAATGGCAAAGCATTGGATTTTTACCTTTCCCTGCTTCAGCCTCTCCTTGTTTGTTTCCAGTTGAGGTGCTGAGGCGAAGCTTAACGTGCCTTTTGATTCATATAACTTTAACAATGCGTCACAATGAAAATCGATAATATTCATAACCAGACTCCTTTTACTATGTATTAATGTATCTTTCTTTAAACTCTCTTTACTCCCTTCCTTCAGTATTAAAAGACCTTAAAAATAAAATAAGGACAACTTTTCAAAACAAAGGAAATTTGATTCGATGTGTCGAAATTGTTTGATAACTTTCTAGTTCTTTCGTTCTATTAAACTATAATGAGAGGATCGTGCGTATGAAATCTTCCAAGGCGCAGGCTGTCCGCTGGCTGTCCCGCCTCATGCAGCGGGAGCAAATAGACACGTTGGAGAAGCCGGCGGAAGGGAATGTTTTTTTGTTTACTATTGAAGGTTTTTGTGAACAGAACCCGACCTTTTTTATTTGCCGCAAAGAGGAAGGCCTTAGAATCGGTTATCATTCCGTGTCTGAAAACCCCTCCGGTTCACCACCGGTTCCTGTCGAACGCCACCTGATTGAGTGGCATGTCCTGGAGTCGTCAACTGCAACAGAACGCCAGGAAAGAATTTTAAACACACTGGTGGCAACCATCCGTGCGCGAAAAAAGCAGTATCGGACATGCCAATACTGCAACGTTAAGTATCCCCCTGAACGGGGTTCCGGCCAGAAGACCTGTTACAATTGTGCAGCCCCGCGCTCTCCTGCTGCGTTCTGATCACTTTTTTCAGATTCGGCCCCAAGCTGTTTGGCCAAATAAACGATCGACTCATTAATTCTCCAAACATAGTGGATGTTATGAAGTAGACGAAGATGATTGATCATATCCTGTTCGCTGGATTTGGACTCTTCGGGAATTCGTTCGAGCTGCTCACGCTCTTTTTCCAAATCGACAATACGGACCTGGCTTTCCCCTTTGACAGCTGAGCTAAGCGCTTCGATATTGCCAGACAGCGAGCGTTGAACATGATCCAGCAGCTCTTCAAACTGGCTGTTCGTATTCAGCAGGCTCTTTCTTGTTGAAGAAGCCACAAGCTGCTTGGCATAGAAGTTTGCTGCAGTTAATACAGTTAACTGCTGTTGAAGACCGGTACGTCCGAACCATCCCCTGTACAACGGACTTGCATCTGTAATCAGTGTTTGAAGCTTCTGATCAAGCTCCAGGGCGTGATCTGCCAGGTTATAGTCAGTTTGCTCTTTGTTAAAACGATCGATATAGCGGTTCACGTACTCTTTTAAGGCATCCAGGTAATCAGTGGTTGAGGTAGTAACTTTATCTCTCGTTTTCTGTGGAAAAATAAGAGCTGATACAATAAAACCCAGTCCCACTCCTGCAATGGTATCGATCACACGTGCAGCCATCACCTGTTCGGTAATGCCTCCAAGTAGGATATCGTACATCAAAGCCAAAAGCATTGTAATCCAGAACATCATCAATGTGTACGAAATCGGAAGCAAATAAAAGGCCATGAAAACACATAAGAAAAGTACGACAACTTCTTGTATGCCTGTTAATAAAAGGGCAATCAGAAAGCCTGCAATCGCCCCCAAAAAGGTACCCACACTCCGCTGCAGGGCCTTAACAAGCGTACCTCCCACCGTTTCAGTCCCAAGAAGGACAACAAAGCACGAAAGCAGTATCCAATATTGATGTGCAGGTGAATAAAGGTGCCCTGCCAAAATGGCTAACCCTCCAGCGATGATGGCCTGGATCGCTTTTTTTGTTGTGGGCCGAAGTCCTGTCTCCTCTTCATTCTTCTTTTCCTCTTCATCATCATTCTCTTTGCCCGTATCCGGATTGTTTTGTTTATTCTCCTGCTGCAGGGACTGCTGAAGCTCGAATGCACCATCAATGATATGGTTGGCAATCGACTCCAGCCTCCGGATCAGATAAAGCCATTCCCGGTTCGTTTCATCCGGTTTCAGTGTTCTGAGCAGACTGCGCAATGACTGCACACTCGCCGCTGCATTTTCCAGGTGGTGCATCTGATTGGTGTTGAGAACTTCTGCCTCACGGATGGATTGAATGACCTGCAAGAGCGCGGCACGAATAGCTGTGTTTTGCAGGGCATGGTGTTCTTTTAACCGGCGGATGGTCGGAGACAGAGTTTCCATCAGCATGGCGGTATCAAAGATATACAAACGCATTTGAGTTGTACTCAGTCCCGGCCAGATGCATCCAGGATCGGTAGAACCCAGCTCATTCGACACCACCCGTGCGTAATCTCCAAGCTTTTGTACATTGCGGTCCAAATTGGCGAGCCTCTTCTTTTCAAGATTGATATCCCTAACAATATCACTGACAAGATACAGTGTTAAATTGGCCTGAATATGAAAAGAGTCCATCGACCGTTTCAGCACTTCATCCGGATTGTCCTTAATCAGGATGAAATTATATAAATAGGCAAAGGTGATTCCGGTCAGGATCGATAGCAGAAGCCATGGAACCTGGGGAAAGCCGACCTTTAACAGGGTAACAAAGTAAAAGGACATGAAAGCGATCATGCAAATGGAAAAGTACCGGCTGCCAAACCGCTGCAGATACAGTGCAAGGAAGACAACTAGCAGAAGAAAAAAGTCAGCTGCAAAGCCCCATTTTGCCAGTAAGGAGCCAAAACCTACAGAGAACGCACTGGAAATTCCAATGAGCAGTGTCGTTGCCTTCTTCTCTTTTTCGGTATCATCATTCACCACCAGAATCCCCATCATTCCGATTAATCCCGCAAAAATCGCAGCGGTAACCTGGCCGCCAGCGTTTAAAACGATCAACAGCATAACCCCTACTGAGCTGATTACACTCAGTGTTACTTTACTCGCTGTACGGAGCCGTTTTCTGCCCGGGTCCGATGCCGCCAGCCGGTATAACCAATATTTCATTTCGTCCTCCTCTCTGCCAAAAAAGCTTTTTTGTGAATTATAACGTTACAACTGCGTGCCGCACAAGAAAAGGGGGTAATGTTTGCCCGCTCCGGTTGCTGGTAAGCACGATGAGACCGGTTCACAAGGAACCGGTCTGTTCAATAAGTGGCCTAATGACCGCCCAGATATGCCATTTTCACTTGCTCGCTTGAGGTCAGTTCTGCCGCATCACCAGAAAGGACAATCCTTCCTGTTTCCACGACGTATGCCCGGTTGGCGATGGAAAGCGCCAAATTCGCATTTTGCTCCACTAAGAGAATTGTGGTTCCCGCTTTGTTGATTTCTTCAATGATGCGGAAGATGGTTTTGACCAGGAGCGGTGCAAGCCCCATCGATGGCTCATCCAGCAGCAGCAATCGCGGCTTCGCCATTAAGGCACGGCCCATAGCGAGCATTTGCTGTTCTCCCCCTGACAACGTTCCTGCCTGTTGTTTCAGCCGCTCGAGAAGACGCGGAAACAGCTCGTATACCCGTTCAAGATCCTGCTTGATTCCTTCTTTATCCTTGCGAAGGAAAGCTCCGAGCTGCAGGTTCTCTTCCACTGTCATGTTGGCAAATACTCTTCTTCCCTCGGGTACGTGGGAAATCCCCTGCTTTACGATGGTTTGTGCGGCCTTACCGTTGATGGTTTTGCCTTCGTATATGACATTGCCCTGCTTGGGCTTTAACAGGCCGGAAACGGTTTTTAGCAACGTGCTCTTTCCCGCTCCGTTTGCCCCGATCAAGGTCACGATCTCCCCTTCTAGAATTTCGAGGGAAATCCCGTCGAGCGCCTGAATGTTACCGTAGTATACATTAATGTTTTCCACTTTCAGCATTACGAAACCTCCTCGCCCAAATATGCCTCGATGACTTTCGGATTGTTCTTGATTTCAGCCGGCGTGCCTTCTGCAATCAGCTGTCCGTGATCAAGAACGAAGATGCGTTCACACACCCCCATGACAAGCGGCATGTCATGTTCAATCAAAAGAACGGTAAGATCAAACCGCTCCCGGATAAAGGCAATCAGGTTCATGAGCTCTCTGGTTTCATGCGGATTCATTCCGGCGGCAGGTTCATCAAGCAGCAGGAGCTTTGGATTCGCGGCTAGCGCCCGCGCGATTTCAAGCCGCCTTTGCTGTCCATACGGCAGGTTTTTGGCTTTCTCGTTCTTGAACCGGTCGAGGCTGAAAATCTTTAAAAACTCCGTTGCCCTCTCTTCCATTTCATGCTCACCCGCAAAATGGGGCGGCAGACGAAGGATGGAACTGAACAGTGTATGCTTTGCCTGAGAATGATAAGCCACTTTAACATTATCGATCACGGAAAGCTCACCGAATAAACGGATGTTTTGAAACGTACGGCTGATGCCGTTCCTCGTAATCTTATACGGAGGCAGGTTATTCAGCTTTTTACCGTTCAGAACAATCTGTCCTTCCGTCGGCACATATACCCCTGTCAGCATGTTAAAGAAGGTGGTTTTCCCCGCACCGTTCGGCCCGATTAAGCCCGCCATCTCGCCGGGATACAGTTCAATGTTCACATCGGAGACTGCCCGGAGGCCCCCGAAGCGGATTCCGACGTTCTCCACTTTAAGCAACGGTTTGTCCTTTTCCATCCTTCTTCCCTCCTTTTAATTTCTGGCCTCTGCTGAAAACAGAGGTGATCTCTTTCGTTCCCATCAAGCCTTGAGGACGGTACAGCATGACAACAATAAGAACAAGGCTGTAGATGATCATCCTCGTTTCAGGATAATCCTGAAGGAATGTGGAGATGACAGTTAACAGAATGGCGGAAATGACCGATCCTGACAGAGAGCCCAGCCCGCCAAGCACAACAAATATCAAAATATCAAATGACTTCAAGAAGCCGAAGTTGGACGGCTGAATAATATAGAAATTGTGCGCATACAATCCTCCGGCCACACCGGCGAAAAAAGCACCAATCACAAAAGCAGTTACTTTATAGTAGGTGGTGTTGATCCCCATCGCGTCAGCTGCGGTTTCATCCTCCCTGATGGAGATGCACGCCCTCCCATGAGTGGAGTTGGTGAAATTGACGATGACCAGGATGGCAACAAGCATGCAGCCGAACACCCACGGCCATGTGGTCAAATGATTAACCTGCATCCCACTTGCGCCGCCGACATAATCCAAGTTTAAAAACAAGATACGAACGATTTCCCCAAATCCAAGGGTCGCAATGGCCAGGTAATCTCCTTTCAGCCTCAAGGACGGAAACCCGATAATAAAACCTGCGAGTGCAGCCACAAGGCCGCCAATGATCAGTGCTGTAACGAAGGGCAGCTCCAGCTTCATCGTAATGATTCCGGAGGCATACGCCCCTACGGCAAGGAAGCCGGCATGCCCGATCGAAAACTGCCCGGTAATGCCAATAATCAAATGCAGTGAAACAGCAAGAATAATATTAATCGCAATAAAGACCAGTGTATTCACATAAAAGAGGTTCAACATTCCCCCAGTTATCAAAAACTGTACAACCGCAAAGAGTACGAGGGAGACAACAATCGATGCCCAAAAGAATTTCGCCTGTTTAAAAATCGCCATTCCTGTTCCCTCCTATACCTTTTCTCTTTTGTACTTTCCAAACAGTCCTGAAGGAAGAAAAATAAGAATTAAAATAAGAACAATAAAGGCTGCACCGTCGCGCCATAAGGAATACCCAAAAGCACTGACCAGTGACTCAATAACACCGAGCAGCAATCCCCCTACCATCGCCCCAGGAATGATTCCAATGCCGCCAAGCACCGCCGCAACGAAGGCTTTAAGACCAGGAATGACACCCATTAGAGGCTCAATCTTAATATAGTAAACTCCGAAAGCAACGCCTGCAGCACCGGCAAGCGCCGATCCGATAGCAAAGGTGGCGGAAATGGTGCGGTCCACGTTGATGCCCATCAGCCGTGCAGCCTCTGCATCAAAAGATACCGCACGCATCGCTTTCCCGATTTTTGTTTTATGTACGATAAATTGAAGAATAATCATCAGGGCAACGGATACACCAAGAATTAAAAGCGACTGGCTGTTAATCTTAGCTCCAAAAATATGAATCGCATGCTCTGGCAGCACATCTCCCGGATACGCTTCCGGCTGCGCACCGCGCACATAGATAAATCCGTATTCAATCAAGAGCGAAACCCCGATGGCTGTGATCAGCGCTGCAATCCTTGTCGCATTTCGCAGCGGTTTATAGGCGATGCGCTCGATCAGCACGCCAAATACGGCGCATACGGCCATGGAAAGAATCAATGAAACTATGAATGGCAGATGAAGCACTGTAATCGAATAAAAGCCAACAAATGAACCAACCATAAACACATCGCCATGCGCAAAATTGATAAGCTTGACGATTCCATAAACCATTGTATAACCCAAGGCAATCAGGGCGTAAATACTGCCAAGTGAGATTCCGTTCACCAGCTGTTGAATCAATTCCATCTCAGTCTCTCCTTGAGAAATCATATTTTTTCACACTGCACACTTGCATCACTTTATTGTATAAAAGCTTAAAACGGAGAATAGGGGGACGGAGCCCCCTATTCCAACTTGCTCTTATGGATTAATCTTTGTATTAAACTCCTGCTTGCCGTCTTTGTATTCAAGAATGGACGCCGATTTGATCGGATCGTGGTTTTTATCCAGCGTCAGTTTTCCGGAAACAAGAGAAAGATCTTTTGTTTTGGCAAGTGCTTTTGCGATTTTTTCAGGGCTTGCATCACCTGAACGCTTAATGGCGTCTGCAAGGTAGTATGCCGTATCATAGCCCAGCGCACTAAAGGCATCCGGTGATTTTCCTTTGTATTTTTTCTTAAAGGCACTGACGAAATCCTGGATCTTCTTATCCGGATCTCCTGAAGAATAGTGGTTGGTGATATACGTATTGTTCAGCGCTTTTGGACCGGCAATTTCTACAAGTTTCGGAGAATCCCAGCCATCTCCGCCCATGAACGGCGCCTCAATGCCGATTTCACGCGCTTGCTTGATGATCAAGCCTACTTCTTCATAATAGCCAGGCAGGAAGATGAAATCTGGCTTGGCTGCTTTCAGGCGGGTAAGCGTCGCACGGAAATCAGTATCTTTTGCCACATAGGCTTCCTCGGCCACAATGGATCCGCCATTTTTCTTATAGGCAGATTTGAACGCGGACGCAAGCCCCTTGGAATAGTCGCTCGCACTGTCGATAAAGACAGCCGCTTTTTTCGTTTTCAGCTTGTCTGTCGCAAAGTTTGCCGCCACTGTTCCCTGGAACGGATCAATAAAGCATGTCCGGAAGACATAATCATTAACCTTGCCGCCTTTATTTGTAATTTCCGGGTTCGTTCCTGTTGGTGTGATTAAAGGTACTTTGTTGCTCTGGGCAATTTGCACCTGTGCAAGTGTATTGGTGCTCGTCGCAGCCCCGATAACAGCCGCCACCTTATCCTGGCTGACGAGTTTAAGCGATCCGCTTGTCGCTTCTGCCGCCTCTGATTTATTATCTACTTTGACCAGTTTAATTTTCTTTCCGTCAATTCCCTTTTTGTTCAGCTCGTCCAATCCAAGCTGAAGCCCTTCGGCAATCGACTGTCCATAGGACGCTACGCCACCTGATAGTTCAAGGTTGGCTCCTACTTTGATGGTCTCCTTGCCCCCAGAACCTCCTGTCGATGCCGCACCGCAGCCCGCCATCACTCCTGCGGATAATGATAGAGAAAGTAAGATCCCTGCCAATTTCCTCTTCTTCATGTTTCCATCCCCCTCTTTTTATAAAGAACATCCCCTACAATATTTAAACATTGTAAAGAAAAACAATATTCTGAAAATATTTTACCTCATTCAATATGTACAGTCTAGCGTATTTCTTCCACTTCATTTTTCCTGCCTTCACTTAAATTTTTTTATAAAAATAAAAAAAAAACATAGAATGGATGAGGAGTTAAGCTGTTTTTTTGTTTATAATAGCTAAGGTAACCAACGGGAATTTTGTTTCCTTGCTGTGAGTGATATAATGTACGGATAGAAATGTTAATAGAAAGGCTGATACGGGATGGAAGAAAACTCCAATTTTATAAGAAGCATCATTAAAGAGGATCTGGAGTCCGGAAAACGAGATACCGTTGTCACCCGATTCCCTCCGGAACCGAACGGATACCTGCATATCGGGCATGCCAAATCCATTGTGATCAATTTTGGAATCGCAGATGAGTTCAACGGACAAACCAATCTTCGTTTTGACGATACAAACCCTTTAAAGGAAGATCAGGAGTATGTGGACTCCATTAAAAATGACGTCGCATGGCTTGGCTACGAATGGGAGAACCTCCGCTATGCTTCCGATTATTTCGAGGAAATGTACAAACGCGCCGTCCTATTGATCAAAAAAGGAAAAGCGTATGTGGATGACCTTTCCATTGAGGAGATCCGTGAGTACCGCGGGACATTGACTGAACCTGGAAAAGACAGCCCGTACCGCAACCGTGCAGTCGAAGAAAACCTTGACCTGTTCGATCGCATGCGCAAGGGCGAATTCCAAAACGGTGAAAAGGTGCTCCGCGCCAAGATCGATATGTCTTCCGGCAACATCAACATGAGGGACCCTGTCATCTACCGTGTATCCCATGCCACTCATCATAATACAGGGGACACGTGGTGCATCTACCCGATGTATGCATTCGCACATCCGATTGAAGATGCGATTGAAGGGGTGACGCATTCTCTTTGTACGACCGAGTTTGAAGAACAGCGCCCGCTGTACAACTGGGTTGTTGAAGAGTGCGAAATGCCAAGCAAGCCTCAGCAAATCGAGTTCGGCCGCCTGAACATCGAAAACACGGTGATGAGCAAACGAAAGCTGAAACAACTGGTTGAGGAAGGCTATGTGGACGGCTGGGACGACCCCCGCATGCCGACCATTTCCGGACTGCGCCGCAAAGGCTATACTCCTGAAGCGATTCGTGAGTTCGTGCAGGCAACCGGTGTTTCGAAAGGCTCCGGTGCAGTAGATGAGGCCATGCTCGAACATTTTGTACGTGAAGATTTAAAGTTGAAGGCACCGCGTACGATGGGCGTGCTGGATCCGCTTAAAGTTGTCATCACCAACTATCCGGAAGGACAGGTTGAAATGCTTGATGCGGAGATTAATCCGGAAAACCCTGAGATGGGAACTCGCCAAATTCCGTTCTCCCGTGAGATTTACGTGGAACGCGAGGACTTTATGGAGAACCCGCCTAAGAAATATTTCCGCCTTTTCCCAGGCAATGAAGTGCGTTTGAAGCATGCTTACTTCATTAAATGCGAAGAAGTGATCAAGGACGAAAACGGTGAAGTCGTGGAGCTGCGCTGCACGTACGATCCGGAAACAAAAAGCGGCACCGGATTTACCGGCCGTAAAGTTAAAGGAACGCTGCACTGGGTGGAAGCCACACAAGCTCTTCCTGCTGAGTTTCGTCTGTATGAGCCACTGATTCGTGATGAGGACCTTAAGGCCGCTGACGAAAGTGAAGACAAAACGTTCATCGATTTTGTCAACGAAGATTCGTTAACCATCCAACAAGGCTTTATCGAACCAAACATGAAAGACGCCAAACCGCAGGACAAATTCCAGTTCTTCCGCCACGGCTATTTCAATGTCGATCCGAAGCACACGACCCATGAAAAGCTTGTGTTCAACCGTATCGTTTCCCTGAAAAGTTCATTTAAGCTGTAAACTTGAAAACCGGCTCTTCCACGAGAGCCGGTTTTTTTGATATGTTCTGTTGCCCGGCTCAATTTACATAATCTGGTTCCGGCGTGTATTTTGTCTGAAATGGTGGCGCGTATTTCTCAAAAAATGACGGGTAAATCCACCATTTCCGCAGGTATTGCAGTACCTGTGCACCCTCTATGCAGTCTGCCTTCCCTCCAACACTCCATTTGATGACAGCAAGACTGTTGGCGTATAGTAATAGTAGAAGATACAGAGGAGGGATGCCGCCTGAAAGCCGTAAAAGTATCGCTGCAGATCAAAATCCTCGGACTGGTGCTCTTATTTGGATTCTTTTTGATCGTCCTGCTGACCGGCTATTTTAGTTATAAAGAAAGCAACCAGATTGAAGAGAATAGAGGAAGGCTGGCCCTTGAACTGGCAAAATCCATTTCCTTCATGCCCTCGGTAATCGAGGCGTTCGATACAGATGATCCCGCTAAAACGATACAGCCCCTTGCGGAAAAAATCCGCAAGTCGACCGGCGCTGAATTTATTGTTGTAGGAAACCGGCAAGGCATCCGGTATTCCCATCCCGTGCCGTCCGAAATCGGCAAGAAAATGAAGGGCGGCGACAATAAAAGGGCTCTACAGGGAAAGTATTATGTTTCAAGAGCAAAAGGGTCACTTGGACCTTCATTAAGAGGAAAGGCTCCGATATATAACAAACAGGGCGAGATTATCGGCCTTGTATCGGTAGGTTTTTTATTGGAGGATATCAACGAACAGATTACGAACAATTTGCAAAAGGTACTAGTCGTCTCCTTTCTTGCACTTATCGTTTCGATTATTGGAAGCTTCATGTTATCCCGGAACATCCGAAAAGACACAATGGGGCTGGAGCCTTATGAGATTGCAGCTCTCTACAAGGAAAAAAATGCTGTCTACCATTCGGTAAAAGAAGGGATTCTTGCAATTAAAAAGGATGGGCGAATCACCAACATGAACCAGCCGGCAAAAAGGCTTCTCAACATTGAAGGTTCTGTCCGAAATATGAAAGTGGACGGGCTTTTTCCGTCGGATTATCTTTATGAAGTCATGCAGCACGGCAGCCCGGAGCCTGACAAGGAAATGTACTGGAAGGGCCAAACAGTGATCGTGAACTGTACGCCGCTTCGGAATGAAAGCGGTGAAATTACCGGGGTTGTAGCTTCTTTCCGTGACAAAACCGAGATCGAACAGATGGTCAATACACTTTCTGAAGTGAAACAGTATTCTGATGATCTGCGTTCACAAACCCATGAATATACAAATAAGCTTTATGTTCTGTATGGTCTTCTTCAGCTTGGAGAATATGAAGAGGCGATTGATATGATCAAAAATGAAACCACATTACTTCAGCTGCAGCATTCCGTCGTTTTCAGGCAAATACAAGATACAAAAGTACAAGCCATTCTTTTGGGCAAACTCGCAAAAGCGTCCGAAAAGAAAATCCAGTTCGAAATCGCGCCAGACAGTACGCTAGAAGTGCTGCCGCAGCATATCAAACTGTCCAATTTGATTGTTATCCTCGGAAATATTATCGACAATGCCTTTGACGCTGTGTCGGGTATGGAATCTCCTGCTGTAAAGCTGTTTGTCACCGATATTGGCAGCGATATCATTTTTGAAGTCGAGGATAATGGAACAGGCATCGGAGAAAAGGAAATCCCTCAGCTTTTTAACCGGGGCTATACCTCGAAAACGGGAAGCAAGCCGCGGGGATATGGCCTGGCTAATGCTGATGAAGCAGTAAAAGAATTGAATGGGATTATCGAGGTACACAGCCAGCCGGAAAACGGCACGGTATTTACAGTGTACCTTCCAAAGAACAACCAGGGGAGCTGATGAAATTGATCAAGGCAGCCATCGCAGAAGATGATTTTCGGATTGCCGGTATTCATGAAAAGTTTTTACAGAAATTCAGCGAAATTCGCGTTGTGGGAAAGGCGCTGACCGGAGAAAATACCCTTCAATTGCTGAAGGACACAAATCCAGATTTGCTTTTACTTGATGTCTATTTGCCGGATATGCTGGGTTCCGAGCTGCTTCCTGTTATCCGTGAGCGTTTTCCCAGAATCACCATTATTATGATTACCGCTGCCACCGACAAAGAAATCCTTGAGAAAGCGCTCGCCTATGGAGTAGACAATTATTTGATCAAGCCTGTCACTCAGGAACGCTTTGAAGAAGTGATTCAGAGCTTTATTAAAAAGCATGCGCTTCTGTCCGTAAACGGCTCAGTAAACCAGGATATTGTAGACCGGATTTTCGAAAAATCCAAACAGGAACAGAGCAAAAAAGGAACTGGCTACCCAAAAGGCATCGATGAAATTACACTAAAAAAGGTGAAAGCCGTGCTGGAGACGCAGCAAAGCGGCATGTCCGCCGAGGAAGTCGGAAATGCCATTGGCGCCTCAAGGATTACCGCGCGGCGTTACCTGGAATACATGTCGTCGGTCAATGAGCTAAGGACTGAAGTTGTTTATGGCATCGTCGGCCGCCCTGAGAAGAAATATTATCCTGTGTAAAGGGTGGCTGAGCAGCAGCCACCTCTTTCTTATCCTCCTTGGTGAACTTAATGTACAAAATGACACTAAAGTACGTTAATAACTTTATTTTGTAAACGTTTTCATGTCAGAAAATTTCGTTTACACTGTGGTTAGTTTACGAAAGAGGTGAAGACCGTGCTCGCATTATTAGGTTTCTTATTAATCCTTACTTTCATGTTTTTAATTATGACAAAACGTTTATCTGCCATGATCGCCCTGATGGTGATCCCAGTTATTTTTGCATTAATTGGCGGTTTCGGTAAAGATATCGGACCGATGGCTCTTCAAGGAATAAAAGATGTAGCTCCGACAGGAATCATGATTTTGTTTGCCATTCTCTTCTTCGGCATTATGATCGATGCCGGCGTATTTGATCCAATCATCTCACGAATTTTAAAAATTGCTAAAGGCGATCCGGTAAAGATTGCGATTGGTACCGCGGTTCTTGCTCTCCTGATTTCCCTTGACGGTGACGGAACCACCACTTATATGATTACGATTTCCGCCATGCTTCCGCTGTATAAGCGAATTGGCATGCGACCTCTCGTTTTGGCCGGTATTGCCGTATCTGCTTCCGGCGTTATGAACCTGCTTCCATGGGGCGGACCGACCGCCAGAGCGATGACTGCTCTGAAGCTCGAAATGTCCGACATTTTTACTCCGGTCATTCCTTCCATGATCGGCGGCGTCATCTTCGTGCTGTTCATGTCCTATGTTCTTGGTAAAAAGGAACGGAAACGAATTGGTGTGGCAGAGATTGACTACAGCACAATGGCCATGCAGGCAGCCACTGTCGATCCTGAAGTTCTTGCGCTTAAACGCCCAAAGCTTATTGTGATCAACTATGCGCTAACCATTCTTTTGCTGGTTGCCTTGATTAAAGAGCTTCTGCCAACGACTGTGCTGTTTATGGTTGGCTTTGCAATCGCTATCACACTGAACTATCCGAAGTTAAAAGATCAGAAGGAACGTGTCGCACACTATGCGGATAATGCACTGTCTGTTGTCACCATGGTGTTCGCAGCCGGTATTTTCACAGGAATTTTAACAGGAACAAAGATGGTCGATGCGATGGCCAACTCCATGATTACACATATTCCTGATGGCCTGGGATCACACTTTGCAATCATTACCGCCATTATCAGTGCACCATTTACCTTCTTCATGTCCAATGACGCGTTTTACTACGGAGTGCTTCCGCTCCTTGCCAAGGCTGCTGCTGGATATGGCATCGACCCTGCCATGATCGGACGCGCCTCCCTGATGGGCTTGCCGGTTCACCTGTTGAGTCCGCTCGTTCCATCCACGTATTTGCTTGTGGGAATGGTCGGCGAAGACTTTGGAGATCTGCAGCGCGGCTTCCTGAAATGGGCGTGCGGATCCACCCTTGTGATGATTCTGGTGGCCATTGGGCTGTCGATCATACCATTTTAATAGGATATAAAAAGGAAAGCCCGCGGGCTTTCTTTTTTGTTGGATTAAAGATCGGCCGTTTACCATAATACCGGTTTGGACAGTAAGTTTCCGATACTGGCTCGTATTTGGCTCAACCGCCTTTCAACTAGGCCCCTTGCCTGCCTGCTCAACCCAAAAATCAGCAAAAAACAGCTCAGTGAGCTGTTTTTTTACTAGATTCGATAATAATCTCCCCGCCAATTCGTGATTTCCTTCTTGATTTCTTTCGTGCTCCAATTGTTTTCGGCAGCTTTCGCGCTCAGTGCAGGAAGTTCTTCATCACTCGCGAATCGCAGTGCGACGATTTGCCTGGCGGACAGCCGCTGATCCAGCAGTTTGCCGGTCAGCACGTAATGCCTCAGGTTCTCTTCTGCCCGGATGGCCCGGTCCTGTGCTTTTAGCGGGTAAATCCGAACAAGAACAAAAATCATGACAAGCGATCCGGCCATCAGCAGCAGGACCACTGCCAGATTGATGTTTCTCCACTCAATCAATGCACCAATGAAGTAAGTAACCGCCGTGCCGAGCGAACCCAGTATAAAGATGGTTAGTACATAATGATACAGAGGATGCACCCTCGCATGATTTTTATAACTTTGATTCTCCATGTCAGCCTCCTAATCTGCTTATTCCCATTTAAAGGTCAGACTTGCCACAATAAAGGCACCAATGATCCAGCCGCCAAGGACCAGCGCCTCCGTACCGAGACTCATAAATGTCGCGCCTACATTCATCGTCTCCCGCAGGGCTGTTGTAAGATGGGCTATAGGAAGAATATGAACGATCGGCTGGAGAAATTCCGGCATGTTTTTAATTGGGAAAAAGACCCCGCCCAAAAACAGCATCGGAAACGACAGAAAGCCTGCGATCGGACCGGCGCTTTCCGGTGTTTTTGCGATACCGGCAATAATAAATCCAATCGCCATAAATGCCAGCGTTCCAAGGATAACAAAGCTCACAAGGGTCAGCCAGGAACCTCTGACTTCGACGTCGAACACGAGACGGGCGACCATCAGGACAATCAGCGCCTGCAGTCCGTTCAGCATAAGACGTGCAGTAATCTGAGCCGCAATAAAGGTGTGGGCCTTCAGTGTGGTTCCCTGCATCCTCCGCAAAATGCCCCGTTCACGCCATGAGGCAATCTGGCCTGCAACTCCGTTCATGTTGTTGCTCAGGATCATCATCGCCACGATCCCTGGAACGAGAAAATCGATATAACGAAGATTGAGCGCCTCTACGCCTTTTGGATTAATCACGACGGCTGGCTTATAATCTGCCTTTTGTTTGCTTACCGCATCCACTGCATTGTAAACGAGCTGCTGGCCAATCTGGGAAACGGCCATGTCGGTTTCATTATAAAAAACTGGCAGTGTAAACGGTTTTTCGTTCTGTGAGGAGTTCTTCATTCTCTTTTCATAGCCCTTGGGAACCTCTACGACGAGCTGGACATCCCCCTGCTTCAGCTGGTCGAGCGCGTCTTTTTTACTGGACGTTTTCTCAAGCGAGATCGCCTCGTTTTTCTTTAAAATATCCGCAAGCTGTTTAGACTGGGGAGAGTGATCCTGGTCAACATAGCCGATCGTCACAGACATGCCGTTTCCATTTCCTAAAAAGGAGCCAAGCATAACCATCAGGAAGATCGGAAACGCAAGAGTCCAGAACAATACCTGCCGGTTGCGCAGGAAAATGCGCAGCTGGGCCAGCGTTAACTGCCAATAAGCCCTCATCCTTCTCTAAGACTCCTTCCTGTCATGTGAATAAACACGTCCTCCAATGTGGCGGTACGCGTCTGCAGATCGGTCAGCTTTAACCCTTTTTCAGAAGCCGTCTCAATCAGGCTGGTTAACGTTTCCTGAAGGTTGTCGGTGTAAAGAACCTGAACATCCTTATGTCCGCCGATTTGTGTCACCCCTTTAATCTCTTCCAAATGAAAAGGAGCACTCTCATCTATCCGGAATTCGACCGCACTGTCCGACTGAAGATTTTTCACCAGATTTTCCGGGGTATCCAGTGCAATCATCTTGCCTTGATCCATGATGGCAATACGATCACACAGGACATGCGCTTCATCCATATAGTGGGTCGTCAGCATGATCGTCTTCCCCTTTTGCTTCAGGTTCAATACAATGTCCCACAATGTCCTCCTTGCCTGCGGATCGAGACCTGTCGTTGGCTCATCCAGAAAAATGATCCACGGATCATGCACAAGAGCGAGTGCAATCGCCAGCCTCTGCTTTTGCCCTCCGGATAAGCTCTTGATCCGGCTCTTGCGTTTGTCCGTCAGGATCATGTCTTCAATCAGTTCAGGAATTGAAATGTGCTTCGGATAAAAGCTCGCATACATTTTTAATATTTCTTCAACGGTCAGGAGTTCAAACAAGGTGGTGGACTGCAGCTGCACACCGATTACCTCTTTAATGCGTTCCAGGTCTTTCCGAATGTCGAATTCCCCGATCCACGCCGTTCCCGCGTCTGGTTTTCGAAGACCAACCAGCATTTCAAGCGTGGTCGTCTTCCCTGCTCCATTTGGCCCAAGAAGGCCGAAAACTTCTCCTCTATGTACCTCAAAGTCAACACCATTTACCGCATAAAAGTCTCCATATCGCTTCACCAGATGCTCGGCTTTAATAATCGTCTCATGAGAACTCAAGGTCATCCCCCATTTCTTAACTTCCATCATAAAAAAAGAGCTAGGTAACCCTTCAATAAGAGCCTAACTCATTCCTTTTTTATGACATATAAAAAAATTCCGCCTCAATGGCTGCTGTGATTTCATTTTGACCGGTTTGGATAGGCACCGGTCCCGCATGCGCCAGCATGGCTCCTTGAAAAGGCACTGGACCAGGCCGTGCACTTTTGGGTAACTCGGTTACTTTTGCCGGGTAGCGGTTGATGGTGACATCCAGATCCCTTGCGATATTCATCGCCTTTTGGTGCGCATTTTGAACGGCCAGCGTTAGCGCTTGATTATAAAAGGCATCCTGGGACGACACGATAAATTGGATAGACGAAACAGAATTGGCTCCCTGGCTTACGGCCATATTGATAACGGCACCCGTTTGCCTTATATCCCGAACGGTGACCTGAAGCTGATGATTCACTTGATAGCCTTTTAAGTGCTGCTGTCCGTTTTCATAACTATATTGCGGATCAATCCGATAGAGCGATGTCTGGATGTCTTTGGATGGAATGCCCATCGTCATCAGTCCATGAGTCACCTGGTTCATCACTTCATTGTTCTGCTTTTGCGCGGCACTGACATCTTTATTTTCAGTAATCACACCGATCGTCAGCTGCGTCTGGTCCGGCACGGCATAAGCAGTCCCTTCCCCATACACTCTGATGGTGTTTCTTGTAGCTGCATCCGGCCGCTCATAATACACCGAAATCCCTCCTATCCGCAAACTACTCCACAGTTTATGCGGCAGGAGCCGAATAATGACTACAGATGAATTATTATGCAAAATAAGAGAAGAAGAAATTCGTTGAACAAACGTCTGCTTTCCTTATAGCCCACATGACAATCGACCCTGCTCTTTTAGCCCCAATGAGCAGGAAGTTTGAAGAAAGCAGACTCGTTTGAAATACTTTGAGGTGAGTTGTCAATCCTATAGAAAAAGGAGAGTGTACATATGAAAGTCTTTTTAGTAGGAGCAAATGGGCAGATCGGACAAAAATTGGTCAAGCTTCTCGCTGACAGTTCAGAGCATGAGGTTACAGCCATGATTCGAAATCCTGAACAAGCGGGTGACCTTGAGAAAATCGGCGCCCAAACAGCTGCCGCCAACCTTGAGGGCAGTGTGGAAGATCTCGCAGCCGCCGTTAAAGGCCATGATGCCATTATTTTCTCTGCCGGATCAGGCGGAAGCACAGGGTCAGACAAAACCTTGCTCGTCGATCTGGATGGCGCGGTGAAAGTAATGGAAGCAGCCGAACAATCAGGCGTGGAGCGTTTCGTTATGGTTAGTGCCCTTCAGGCGCATAACCGGGAAAACTGGAACGAAAAAATCAAACCTTATTACGTGGCCAAGCACTATGCGGATAAGGCATTGGAAGCAAGCAAGCTCAATTATACGATTGTACGCCCTGGCGGCCTGCTCAATGAACCGGGTACAGGAAAAGTCAAAGCGGGTGAAAACTTAGAAAGAGGTTCCATCCCGCGTGAGGATGTGGCCCAAACCATATTCACGGCATTAACCGAGGAAAACACCTTTAAACGCGGATTTGACCTGACATCTGGAGAGCAGTCCATCAGCGACGCGCTGAAAAATTTATAAATTAAGAAGGCTGACGCCCTTCATGGGAGTCAGCCTTTTTGATGACACAAAAACTAGAATAGCTTTTTCAGATAGTTGTGGAGCCCCGTATTCGCCGATTCATAGGACGGAAGCATAGAATCGATCCTTTTCTGTGACAAAACCGAAGTAAATAATCCTGTAAACACCTCTCCCTGGACCACTCTGGTCTGATCCCCCAACTCGGTGAGCTCCCAATAATGATACCCTGTCAAAATGCCAGGGACTCCGCCTGTCCAGGCCAATTTCTTTCCGGAATCAAAGTCTTTTACGCTTGCTTTAAAACGAAAAGGCAAGCCTCCTCCAACTGGTGACCGCACACATACCGACAAGGAGCTGCCTTTGTTGCACTCCCCTTTGATGGAAACGATCTGCGGATTCCACAGCGCGTGTTTTTCTGTATCCGAGATCACCTCCCATACCATGTCGACCGGGTATGGAAGCACACATTCTGTTCGTAACGATTTCATTCTGGTTCCCTTTCTCTACTCTTGTTCTGGAGGTCGTTCGCCATTTTTTAAATTCTCAATGGAGAGGCCAAAGTCTTTTTGAAGGTGGGGATAATCTTTAAACTCCCAGTCTCCTCCCCAGCTGAATCCCAAATCTTTGGCAAGGGCAACCACCTCCATCCAGTCGGCTTTTCCGTTGCGGTTGCTGTCGCGCTGCAGGTCCCAGACCACGTCTCCATTAGCAGTCTTTAACGCAAAGTCAATCGCCAGCCCGTAATTATGATACGATTCGCCGCCTCTGACGGTTGTTACAATATCGCCCTTATCACTGCGGCCTTTTGCGTACAATTTATCCTGTTCATCAAACGTCCGGAATCCGTCGGTAATAACAATGGAAATCCCTCTAGCCTTTGCTCTTTTGATCAATTCGTCTTTATCCTTTTCTACCACCGGATGAAGCTTGGTTGGAAGCGGAACATTCTTTTTCTCCTTTACATTTTCCGATTGATAATAGATAAAGAGGCACGCTCCCACCACGAGCAGAAAAAGAATCCAGCTGTTCACCGTTGATCTTCTCTTGGATGCGCTCATTCGCTACAAAAACCTCTTCCACGAGTAATAGTTTCTCTCTTATTCTATCGTACCATAACCCGGTTCATCTCTCTAAGGATTGGCAAACAAACCAAGTTTTCCCGGCAATAAAAAAAGCTCCCTGAAACAGGGAGCCTAGGAAAGGATTTTTTGCAGAATCCTCATGGCACGTGTGATGTTTGAGACACTCAGGTAGAGAGAATTATCTTCACCGTTATAGATGGCCTCTATCCCCACTTTTCGGTAAAGAACATTATAGATTTTACTAAAAACTCCGGGGATGCCGGCTTCAAAATTCATTTGAATTACATTTTTTTCGTAAAACGGAATATTGCCGGCTGACAGAATCCTCCGCACCATGCAGTTGTCACTCTGATTGTTGGCATCACTTGGTCCAACAACCAGAAAGACTGTATTAAACTTGTCCTTTACGAGGCTAAATGCGGTAATGTTAATCTGCTGGCTCGCGATCTTTTTCAGAATCCGGCTGACAGTGCTGTCATTCGCCGCAAATTTGAACTGGGTCCGGGTTTGAATGGTTGCCATGCTCGTCCTACCTTCTTCAAAAAAGTAATTAATTATTAGTACTCTATTCACTAGTAAGACAAAAGAGCACGGCTGTCTCCGTTTTCAAGTTAAATATTGACAAAAGAAGAACAACGTAATAACATTACTTTACGTAAAACTTTATTTTTATGTTAACAACTGGTTTCTTCAAACATTCCAAACGGAGAGGAGAAATGATTATGCATGTTTTTGTCATTGGCGGTACCCGATTCATGGGCCCGGCGATTATTAGACGGTTCGTTGATCTTGGCCATAAGGTTACGGTATTTCACAGAGGAGAGACCGAAGCAGAACTGCCTCCTGAAGTAACACGAATGCTGGGAGACAGAAATAATCTGCCTGCCTATCGAGACAAAATTCAGGAGATCAATCCTGATGCGGTGCTTGATATGATGTGTCTCACCGAATTGCAGGCAAAAGAGCTGGTTGAAACGCTCGATGGTATTGTAAACCGGGTGATTGTGGCGAGCTCACAGGACGTATACCGGGCGTTCGGGCGGGTGAACAGAACAGAAACAGGAGAAGCTGAACCCGTTCCGATCGATGAAAACGGAGAATTGCGTCACAACCTCTATCCGCAAAGAGCGTTTGCGGAAACCGAAGAAAGACGCATGTATGATAAAATACTAGTGGAGCGGACCGTTATGGACCATCCCCGCATCGATGGTACGATCTTGAGACTGCCTGCGGTTTACGGACCGAATGACCATCAGCACCGCTGGTATTCATTTCTTAAGCCAATGAGTGAGCAAAGGCCCTATATCCTGCTGGCAAAGAGCCTGGCCGGCTGGCGCTGGACCCGCGGATATGTGGAAAATATGGCAGAGGCCATTGTCCAGTCCATCCTCAATTCAGAGGCAGCGGGCAAGATTTACAATGTTGGTGAAAAAGATGCATGGACGACCAAAGAGTGGATTGAGAAATTCGCGCCTCTTATGAATTGGAACGGAGACGTGATTGTGCTGCCAGATGATCAGCTTCCTGAGGGTTATGGCTGGGGAATAAATACGGAACAGCATGTGATTTTCACCTCTGATAAAATACGTCGTGAATTGGGATATAAAGAAACCGTTTCGTTTGAAGAAGGATTAAAACGCACCATCGCATGGGAGCTTCAGCATCCACCCGAAAAACTGACGCTGGACTATGATGCAGAAGATGAAATCATGAAGCAGTGGAATGCGAAAACTCAACGTTAAATATGAAAAAGCAGACGCATACCACGTCTGCTTTTTCTATTACTCTACTTATTCCCTTTTAAATTAGTAGATCGGTACCCGAACGCCCATTCAAGAATCCCTGACTCTCCTTTGCTTAGAAGGGATTAGGGAAGAGACGGACGGGATCATTTATTATCTTGGTAAAGAAAGCGCTTTAAATAAACAAAAAGTAAAACTTAGCTCTTCCCAAACTCCGCTTCCATGTTATATTGGCCGAGCAACGCCTCCACTTTCAACGCTTTGCCGATGTCGCCTTCGACCTTCAATTTCCCCATCATAAATGCTGCTGTACCGTTCAGTTTTCCGAGAAGCATCTTTTTAAAGTTTGGATAAGAAATAATGATCGTGCAATCTCCGCGTTCCGTGTACTCTTCCTTTATCTCTGCTTTTCCGTCCTTTAAATGCAGCTGGAACGAATAGTCCTCATCAGGGATGTCATACTGATATACCGCTTGAACTCCCTCAATGGGACCCGGGTTATCGTTAATGACATCTTCAATCTTTTTTACCGTTTCCTTTACTGTCAAATCTTCCATTGCTTTTGCCATCATCCTGCCTCCTTATGACTTTTGCAGTGAAACTATGTTCTCAGAGTTAGCTTTGGCCTTTCTCCGGATATAAATGGTTTTCTCCACCACCGCGTGAACAAGTCCGGTTTCATCCACCACATCGACATCATATATTCGGTCAAGACTGTGTCTGCTTTTAAGCTGCCGCTTCACATCTTCTACTTCCTCCGGGGTAATCTTAAATGTAGCGTACAGGGTACTCTTCCCGGGCTTTTTGAAGGAAATGGAGGCAGCTTTATCCCAGACAATATAGTCATCCCCGAGCAGTTTCAGAAACATGTACATATACATCGGATCCACAGCCCCATAGATGCTTCCTCCAAAAATCGTTCCCACATAGTTGCGGGTCCGCCAGTTTAAAGGAAGCTGTATCGTAATTTCCGAATAATCTTCAGCAATATAGATCACCCTTGCTCCTGTTCCTCGGTACGCAGGAAACAAATTAAAGCCATAGCGGACACATCGGGTTTTCCAGGATTCTTTCATTGCAACCTCCTACTTTATGTAAACCAATTTTTCCGGATCCTTTCTGTTTTCCTTGTAATAGGCAACCATACTAGATACGTAATCTTTAAAATCCGGACATTGGACGCCTGCTTTCACCAGCACCTTACTGGTATTGGCAGCATCGTACTGACAGGCACACCTGAAATACTCCAGCGCTTCTTTTTCCACTTTAAAAAAGCGGCGGAAGAACGAAAAAGATAACATAAACTCCACAACTGCTGGCGGTATGGTCCATGATGGTGCTTTTCCGATCAGTTCCTCACAGATCATGCGGTAAAGCTTCCTGCTCTCATAAGGTGAAGGATCCGTGAGATGGAACACCTTGTTCACCGCATCATCCGACTCTGCAAGGCAGAGTGTCGCATCAATAATATAATCAAAGGGTACCACATTAAATAGCGCTTCGGACTTTCCCAGATAAGGAACAGGTACATACCGCAGCTTGTCCAAAAAACGCATGATAAAATACGGGCCATCGAACTTGATGGTCTCTCCGGTTTTGGAGTGTCCCACCACCACTCCTGGCCTGATGATGGTATAAGGCACACCATCAAGCTCCGCCACCAGCTTTTCTGCAGCAAACTTGGTCGATTCATAGTGATTTTTAAATGTCTGCCCGGCATCCAATTCATCTTCTTTAATGAGACCGGTCCTTTTCCCTGAAACGTAGGCTGTACTAAAGTAAACATACCGCGCAAGGTGCGGGAGTTCCTTTACAAAAGCATTTATATTCCGTGTACCGGTAATATTGATGTTCGCCGCAATCTGCTCCGGGACTGCCAAATCATACACCGCTGCCAGATGAAAGACATGCGTAATATGGTTTTTTAGCCAGTCGGTTTGTTCAGGGCTTAGCCGCAGTCCGGCCATCGTAATATCACCCGTAAACAACCTGACGTTGGGCCGGTTGGCTGCCAGATCTTTTGCTTTTTCAATCTGGCTGGGATGAACAAGAAGAACAAACTCACATTCTTTGTACAGCTTCAGCATTTCTTTTAGCAGCATTGAAGCCAGAAAGCCGGGAAAGCCGGTTATGAAGCAGCCATTCATCCATCATCCCTCCCTGTTACTCGACTCCATCGTTTACAGCTTGAGGAGGAAGCTGCTTGAAAAATGGCATCTTCTGCGAACCGGTCATACGCGCGTAAGTAAACAACTGACCCTTATGATGGATTTCATGGTCAATCATGCTTTCAAGCCAGTAGCTTCCCGGAGCGGTAAATTTAAAGATGTCGATCTCTTTTTCCAGATTGGACGTTTGCAGCTCTTGAAAATCGCGCTTTGATTTTTCGGTGAATTCATCAAGGATCTCACGAACTTCACCCATGGTCTGAAACTCTCGGGGTGTGCGCGGTGACACAAACTGGCCGTTTTTTATCGTTTCGAGAAACATATCCGTAGAGCCAGCAATATGTACCGCCAAATCGCCCAGGGCAAATCCATCGCTCCATGGTTTAAAAAACACATGCTGGGGCCCAACCTCTTCCAAAAGCTCGTGCAGAACCGTCCGGTGCTTCAGCCAATGCGTATAGTATTGTTCCATTATCCATCGCTCCCATCAAAGTAATCTACTAGATAAGTTCGATACTGCAGCCTTTTCCCCTTTACGCCAAGCAAAAAATCCAGCGTGTCCGGCTGGATTTATCTGGGTGCCCGGTTAATTCCCTGTGGAAAGGAAAACACATTGTACGGGTCGTATTTTTTATTTACTTTCTTTAATCGTGGCGCATTCCACCCAAAATAGGCTTTTTCATAATGCCGTAACGGGCTGTATGGAAAATTAACAAATGATCCTTTGGTAATGGATTTAACATAGGGAAACCGTTTTTTCATCCACTGAATGTTTTCGGGTTCCAAGCCAGGATCCTCCCAGTTCGTTTGTATGCCGAGAATATAATCCGCCTGGCGGTAAAAAAACGCCGTTTCAAACGGGTTGACGTCACTAACCTTGCCGCCCAGGGCATACACCGTCAATCCGGCGAATATGGAGCCTTCCGCCCGCTTCTGAATCAGCCCCACGAGATTCCGGATTTCCCGCTCGCTGAATTTTCTGTAGACAAATCTTCCTGTGGATTTAAACCGCTCATACTCCGGATACGTGGCGTCAACGGCTCTGACGGCCTCCATGAAGGGAAGGTATCTGACGAAAAGCTGGATCTTTCCGTTGATCAGCAGCGGCTCCATCACTTTTGCCGCTTCCTCAGGCGGTCCGTAAAAAAAGCCCCGGCCGTAAATAGCCGTTCCCTCTTCCAGCGAGTTATAGAGGCTGGCATTAGCCGTCATTCTCTCGTCCAAATCCTCCAGCCAATATTGCCAGGCGTTGAGGAAGGTCTCCTGCAGCTTTGCATCCGCTTTTGGCGCATAGATTTCGACGAAAGAAACGTTTTCGACCGGTTCCGGAAGGGCAAACGTCATGGAGACGACTACACCAAAATTGCCACCGCCCGCTCCGCGGCATGCCCAGAACAAGTCTGGATTCACCTGCTGGTTTGCCTTTAATATTCTGCCCGTATAATCCACCAGCTCCAGTTCGATCAGGCTGTCACATCCGAGTCCCAGATACCGGCTGGAAAATCCCCAACCGCCGCCAAGGGTATACCCGCTGACACCGACAGTTGGACCCGTTCCCCCAGGAAAGGGGTAGCCCAGAGAACCCACAAACTCGTAAAGCTGTTCATTTTTCACGCCGCCCTGTATTTTCAGTTGTTCATTGTTGTTAAGAACAATGCCATCCATCCGGCTGATATCAATGACGATTACACCGTTGCCCACCGAATAGCCCTCATAGTGATGACCGCCTGAACGAATCCTGATCTTCACCTCATGTTTCCGGGCCCAAAGAATGGCATTCCGGACATCATCGACCGTGCTGCAATATACGATAACGAGAGGAAACTTTTGCACGGCACGGTTCCATTCCTGCCTCGTTTCTTCATATTGAGGGGAGAAGCGGGTGACCACTTCCCCCGTCAGCCCTTTCAAATTGAGTTTTTTCATAATCCTATCCTCTATCCCTGCTTAGTGGAGATAAGAACTCCCTATAATAAGGTATGCCAGGAATGGACAGACAGTCTTATTTTTTTGCAAGAGATCAAAAAAGCCCATTAAAAAAGCCAGGAAGGTCAAAAGAACTTCCCGGCTTCATCTGTTATTTTTTCAATTTATAGTAGGTTAAGGCAAGGGCAAATGCAAGTACTGCCCCTTTCACAATGTCCATGGAATAGTACGGGACAGACATCATGACGAGGCCATTCTGCAGGATGCCAATCAATATCGCGCCAACGAGCGTTCCGAACGCATTGGGCTTTCCCGCTCCAAAAACGGAAAAACCGATGAAAGCGGCCGCTACCGCGTCCATGAGGTAAGGCGTACCGGCATTGATTTCCGCTGTCATTACTCTAGAGGCCAGAGCAATTCCCCCAATGGAAGCAAATAGTGCCGACAAGAGGTAAGCGGCCACTTTATACTTTTTGACCGGAATACCCGAAAGCCTCGCTGCCTCCTCATTTCCTCCGATCACATACATATAGCGGCCGTGCTTTGTATAGTTGAGAAGCACATGGACGAGCACCACGGCAAGCGCCATAATCAGAATAATCCACGGTACCTGGCCGATTTTTTGGAACGCCTCAGAAATTTTCCCGGTCGCAAAGCTTCCGTCGGGCATCACCATGTTTTGTGAGATTGTCGCACCCTTCGTATAAGTAAGCGCAATCCCCTGAACAATAAACATCGTGGCAAGTGTCAGCAGCATATCGGGAATTTTCACTTTTACAATGAATACCGAGTTAATGATCCCTACAATCAGGGCAGCAGCCAGCGCAGAAAATATCGCAACCACCGTGTTTTGCGAAAACCAGACGAACATAGAAATCACAATCGCGTTGGATAAAGAAGCAACCGATCCAACCGACAAATCAAACCCGTTCACCGACAGTGAGATGGTAATTCCAATCGCGATGATGGTCACGATTGAAATGGACCGTAAAATGTTCATCAGGTTCTGTCCCTGCAAAAATGATGGATGTGCAGCCGTAAACACACCGATTAACACAAGAATGGTCAGGATTGTTCCGTATTTATAAAAAAACTCAAACAGCTCAAACCTCTTTTTGGGAGCTGCTTTGGCGGGTATGGGTTTTGATAACTCCATTTACCTTCCTCCTGTACTGTAAAATAATAGCTCTTCCTCGGTGGTTTTTGCGGTTTCCAGCTCTTTTACTGTACGCCCGTCGTACATGACGTACACCCGGTTTGTAATCCCCAGAATTTCCGGAAATTCTGACGATGCGTAAAGGACCGCTTTCCCCCTTTTGGCGAGGGCCGAAATCAGTTCAAAAATATCCCGTTTCGCCCCGACATCAACGCCCTTGGTCGGCTCATCAAAAATATAAACCTCCGCATCGGCAAGCAGCCATTTGCCAATGGCAATCTTTTGCTGGTTCCCGCCCGACAGATGCTGTACCTTACTTTTCTCAGAAGGGGTTTTGATACCGAGCGTTTTTATGATCTCAAGGGATTTTCTCTTTTCCGCCCGGCGGTCGAGAAAACTGAACGCTTTTGTAAACTGGGCAAGGTTGGCGGCCGACAAATTCGCAGCTACCGTTTCCTCCACAAGGATTCCTTCTTTTCGGCGTTCCTCAGGTACAAGGGCCAGCCCCTGCCGAACGGCATGATATGGGCTCTTCAGCTTCAGTTTTTTGCCTTTCAGCAGAACATCCCCCGCGGTAATGGGAGTGCTTCCGAACAATGTTTTGCACAGTTCGGTTTTTCCTGCCCCTACCAGTCCTGCAATCCCTACAATTTCACCAGCACGGGCCGTCAGGCTTAAACCCTTTATTTTCTCCTTATCGAAAAGACTTTTTACTTCTAGCAGGGTTTCTCCTGTCTTGCCATTTACGGCCGGGAACTGCTCGTCCAGCGCTTTTCCCAGCATCTGCTCAATGACGCGGTTAATGGAGCTTTGTACAATCTCTTCCTCAGCGACCTTTTCTCCGTTCCTCATGACGGTAATGTCGTCGCAGATGTCAAAGATCTCCGGCAAGCGGTGAGAGATAAAAATAATGCCAACATCCTTTGCTTTTAAATCCCGGACAATCCGGAACAGTTCTCGTGTTTCTGCATGGCTCAGAGGAGCTGTCGGTTCATCAAGAATGAGAAACCGGCACTTAGCCGAAACAGCCCGCGCAATCAATACCATTTGCTTTTGCGCAAGCGTCAGCTCGCTGACGAGCTTTTTGGAGGATACGTGTATGTTCATTTCCTCCAAAAGATGCGAAGCCTTTTGGTGGAGGGTTTTCCAGCGCACGAGCTGCTTTTTTCCCATTTCATTGACCAGGTCATGCAGGAGAATGTTCTCCCCCACCGTCAAATAGGGAACCAGAACTGTGTCTACCTCCTGATGGACAATTTGGATGCCCTCATTCAGTGCGTCCTTTGGCGAAGATATATCTACGTTCTTTCCGTCAATCTGAACAGAGCCGGTGTAATGGGTATAGGCACCCGTCAGCACCTTCATCAGCGTTGATTTCCCGGCACCATTTGCCCCGATCAGTGCATGAACACGGCCAGTTTTACTTTTAAAATCAACCTCATCCAGCGCCTTTACCCCGGGAAACTCAATACTTATGTTCTTCATCTCGAGCAGTGCCATCGGCCGGTCTCCTTTATTCAAAGCAAACACCCTCTGCTGCTAGCCGAAGAGAGTGTTTGTATGTTTATTTTTTGTAATGGTCTTTCAGCGTGTCCATCCAATCTTCTTCAAACGCGTCCGATTGTCCCCACCCTTTAATTTCCTTGGACAGGTTAACCATATTTACGCCCTCGGAGGATTTTTGAAGATCCCTTTGGGAAACGAGAGCAGCATCCAGGTCATATTTTTGCGGTGTTTTTTCACCGGCAATTTTTTTTGCAAGGATTCTCATATCCACTGCACCGATCAGCTTTGGATCAACCGCTGCAGTATATTTCCATGGGCTGTCCTTCTTTTGAATTTCCTGAAGATCCGCGTTGGAGACATCAATGCCGTAAATTTTGATCTCATTTCGGCCCGCTTCCTTAATGGCACGAGCGGCTCCGATGGCAAATGCATCCCATGTCGCAAAGATCGCATCAATCTCTCCCTTTTTATGCTTGTTCAGCATGGCGGTAACGGCATTTTGCGTTTGAACGGAGGTGTCCGCTGAAGCTACACCAAAGCGCTCCACTTCTTTAATGCCAGGGTTCTTTTTCAACGTTTCTTTATAAACAGCATTGCGGCGAACCATTGGCGGGAATCCGTCCACCCAAAGGTACACAATGTTCGCTTTGCCTTTTTGTTCTTTCACAAGCTTGTCCAGTGCCAGCTTGGCCAATGCTTCATCGTCCTGGGATGTAAGTGTCACGCCATCCACCTTCGCGAGGTCCGGATTAGAGTCAAAAGTCACGACACTCTTTCCTTTTTCTCTGAGTTTTTGGATATCATTGATTGTTGCCGCATCATCTCCATGAGAAATAATGAAGCCGTCATAGTCCTCATTGGCCGCCTGGGCAATCGCATCGTGGAATTTCGCTGTATCTCCGTTGGCCGTATAGATATCAACGGTAAAACCGAGCGCTTCCCCTTCTGCCTTCGCTCCTGCCAAAAACTGTGCCGTATGATCATCTCCACCGATCTTTCGGATAACTTTGATTTTGGCACCCTGCCCCTTGGCGAATCGTTTTGGCACATTATCAAACGACACATTTTCATGTTTCTTTTCAGATGATGCCGTGTTACTGCCTGACGAGCAGCCTGTTAACAATAATGAGAGTGCGACCGCAGAGACTGCTGCGCTTTTTAAAAACTTCTTCATTTCCCCTATCCCCTTTTCTGTATGTCTCTCTCTTCTCAAAAGCTGCAGGGCCATCCCCTGAGCACATAAAAAAACCTCTCCGGAAAGAGAGGTTTCATCGCCTATGTAGACAAGGATTCGTCCTCTCTCATCTTTCAAAACAGCATAGCTGTTTTGCAGGATTTAGCACCAATTCCATAAATGGAACGGTTGCCGGGCGTCATAGGGCCAGTCCCTCTGCCACTCTTGATAAGAGATTGAATATTGAGTTAGTTAAAAATATAGTTATAACTTTAATCGGCGGAGAGAGGAAAGTCAATATATTTTTAAAAGGTTATTTTAAAAACCTTCGTTGCTTTTAGTGGCTGATTTCCGTTTGAGTATGCTCACTTTCATCTATGATTATATCACCCCATAATATGGGAATAAAAAAACAGCGCTTTTATTCAACGCTGCTACGGATCCATCAAGAAATATCCCCGCCAAAAACCACGACATTCTGTACCTCTGGCGCAAACACCTGGCCATTCCATTTCATTGTGGTCTGCACATAACCAAGCCGGTCGGCGTTATACTGGCCGGCGATGTTCTGGTAAGCCAGTAATTCGCAGGTACCATTGCGGTCAAAGTCGACCGGATAAAGACCTGACAGTCCGGAAACAAATCCCTGGATCGGTTTTTTCAGCTTGCCATTGGGATAATAAATCTCTGACAAGTACTGCCTGCCCCTGGTGGTTAGATCAATAATAAATTTCTGGTTCGTGGTGTAGCTGTTTACCTGAGCTTTGTAGTAGTCGAGGTAAAAGACCCGGTATTTGAAGAGGTCATTAAAGACATCAGAATCAAACAACGGCCTGAACTGGCTGCCTCTATAGGCAAACACATAGGCATTTAGCATGCCGCCGCTTCCACCTGTATCCATTACCACCATGATGTCTTCCACCCTGTCTCCAGTAAAGTCACCAAGAAAAAGCGTGGGATTGTATCCTTGGTTTTGCTTGAGTGGTATTTGTGTATACTGATTGGTCCTTCCATCCTGCACAACTATCATGATATTGACCCAAAATGGACTGTCCGGTGTTTTTTCAGCAGTAATATAAACGGTATCGATGGAGTTGTCGCCGATGACATTCCCCTTTTTCATATCGACGACCTGCCGCTCTCTGTACATGGCTATCCCCTGCCTTCCCACTGTTTTCATAACACATTATATGAGAAAGGCCCGGTTTTGGTTTTTATTCTCAATCGTGTTACACTACAAAAAAACTCAAGCAGGTGCATTCGTGGATATTAAACAACTACAGTACTTTATAGAAGTGGCAAAATACAATAGCTTTACCCGGGCAGCTGACGCTCTTTTTATCACTCAGCCGACGATCAGCAAAATGATTAAAAACCTGGAAGATGAGCTCGGTGTCGTTCTTTTTGACCGATCCCGAAAAGGGCTGACCCTGACGGATGCGGGCCGGACGATTTTTGAACAAGCTGTACTCGTCGATAAAGCGGTTAATAATCTGGAAATGGAACTCGATAACCTCCTCGGATTAAAAAAGGGACACATTCGCATCGGTCTGCCTCCGATTCTGGATCCAAGACTCTTCCCAAAATTGATCGGCAGCTTTCATGATCAGTATCCGAATATTACGTTCGAGCTTGTGGAGGATGGATCAAAACGAATCGAAGAGGATGTTGCCAACCATCAGCTCGATATTGGCGTTATTGTGCTTCCTACCAACAATGAACTCTTTCAGCACTTTGCGTTTAAAGAGGAAGACCTGAGACTGATCATCCATCCGGACCATGAGCTGGCAGACCGTGATGAAATTGATTTGAGCGAGCTCAGCGAGGAGCCCTTTATTTTGTTCAACAAGGACTTCGTGCTTCATGACCGGATCATATCATCATGTAACCAGGCGGGATTCAATCCGCATATCACCTCCGAAAGCTCGCAATGGTCGTTTATCGAAGAAATGGTCATCTGCAAGCTTGGCGTTTCTCTGTTACCCGAAAGCATTTGCCGCCATCTGAACGATGAAGTCCGGGTCATTAAAGTGGTCAATCCTACAATAAGCTGGCATTTAGCCCTCATTTGGAACAAAGACCAATACTTATCGTTTGCCGCCAAAGAGTGGCTCAATTACGCCAAAGAACAGCTCGCGGAGCTTGAGTAATCAATAAATGGCGGTTTTTTCTGTAGTGGATTGCCGCCTTTTGCCAAGATTTTTCTATGCCCATTCTTTATATCTGAAAGCATTTACATAGAGCCCATCTATGCAAACTATAAAAAATAACAATTTTACTTCCTTTTCTTGGAGGCGTACACTAGGAAACTGTAAGAGGGAAACGCAAGAAAACAACAGCGTCCCTTTAGCCGAGATACGTTAATCATGAAAGGAAATGATTGTTTTGAACGCAAAAAAAACAAGCGAAAGCCGCATTATTAATACAGACCAGGTATTAGCTGGTGATTTGAATAACTATAATACATTGTTCGGCGGAGTACTTATGAAAAAGCTCGATGCTGCTGCATCACTTTCTGCTCGCCGCCATGCCCGTGTGAAAACCTGTGTTACAGCATCAACCGACTCCATCGACTTTTTGCATCCGATTCATCAAACGGATTCTGTTTGTATCGAATCATTCGTATCCTACACAGGAAAAAGCTCAATGGAAATCTTCTGTAAGGTTATTGCTGAAGATATTCTTACCGGAGAACGAAGAATTGCAGCTACAGCATTCTTAACCTTCGTTGCTTTGGGAGAAGACAAACGCCCGGTTGAAGTACCTGCAGTCATCCCTGAAACAGAAGAAGAAAAATTCTTGTTTGAAACAGCCGCAGACCGTGCCGAAATGCGTAAAGTCCGCAGAGCACGCAGCAAAGAATTAGCCGAGGTTATTTCATTGCGTAAGCCTTGGCAACAAGAAGGTGCATTAGTTTGATTACCCTTGTCAGCCATAATGAGTTAAAAGCAGCGAAAGAAGAACTTGAAAACATTGAACGTTCGTTCCCTGATTTGTATGAAAAATGGGTGCATATTATCAATTTGACCCGTGCGCTTCAATTTAAATATCAATACATGGGTACATTGATCATGAACGAAGATTGCCGCCGATACGCTCCTGAATTTTGTCAGGAATCTGTTGTTCGTCTTTATAAAAGTGAGCTAGAAAAGCTTACTGCAGACGAAAACATTGATACCCTTCGCGAAATGATCAGCAAGTTCAATAATGCCGGTTATGCAAAAATCAGTTTGCTGGCGATTGGACGGTCTCCCGAATCTCTAATGGGAACTTCAGCTATTATCAACTAAAAGAAAGAAGCAGACGATCCAGGCGATCATCTGCTTCTTTTTTCGTTTAGTTTAATCTTCGTCCTTCGCGTCCCAATCTTCCGGGATTGGTTCATTCATATACTCCTCAACAAGCTTTTTGTACTTTTCCATCTGTTCAAGATGGGTATTAAACTGCTCCTTATTGATGAGATATTCATTGCCGTCATGAAAGGCACGAATTTTCTTCTGTTGAATCAAATTCTCAATATACGTTTCAGGCAGATCCAGAAATTCCGCGGTTTCCTTTAGAGTCAGATACATGATTCACCTTTTCTCAGGTGCTTATATCGTCTACAGCACCATATCCATCACATTATCCACCTATTCGGAGTTTTCTTCAAGAGCTAAAGAAATTAAGAAAAGATCCTGCTGATTTCCTGAACTTCCTGATCGCTGAGCTGAACATCCAATGTTTTCAGGTTGTTGCTGACCTGATCGGCGCGTTTTGCGCCTGGAATGATGGAGTCGATTGCCGGCTGTTTAAGATACCATGCGAGAACAACGTGAGCCACTTCCGCCCCTTTGGCTTCGGCAATCCCGCGAAGCTGGTCCACTTTCTCCAGGTTTCTAATAAAGTTCTCCCCCTTAAAATGAGGCATGTCCTTGCGCAGGTCATCAAACTTCGTGTCTTTGCTGTATTTACCGGCAAGAAGTCCGGAGGCAAGCGGGAAGTAAGGAACAAAGGAGATTCCTTTATCCTCTAAATACGGAAGCAATTCCTTTTCCGCATCGCGCTGCAATAGGTTGTACTCTCCTTGGAATACATCAACATAACCGTCCTTGTTTGCCTGCTTCAGCTGTTCCATGGAAAAGTTCGAAACTCCGATGGCACGGATTTTTCCCTGGTCTTTCAGTTCTTTTAATGCGCCGACTGCTTCATCCTTTGGTGTATCTTCATCAGGAAAATGAATATAGAACAAATCAATATAATCCGTTTGAAGCCGTTTTAAGCTTCCTTCCACCGCATCTTTTAAGAAGGCTGGCGAGTTGTCGAACACGACGTCTTTACCAACAAACTTGTGCGCCCCTTTGGTTGCGATCACGACTTTATCGCGGCTGCCTGTTTCTTTTATGACTTCCCCGACCAATTCCTCCGAACGCTCAGGTCCATAAATAAAGGCGGTATCTAAAAAGTTGATACCAATCTCCAATGCCCGATTTACCAGATCCTTGCCAGCCTGTTCATCCAGATTTGGATACAGGTTGTGTCCTCCAACGGCATTCGTACCCAGTCCAATCGGGTTCACCAATAAGTCTGTTTTCCCAAGTTTCGTTTGCTGTGCCATGTATTGCTCAACTCCTTCTAAAATAAGTTTGTACTCCTTGTAATCGTAGCAAAAGACCTGTTCGAATGAAAAAAATCAGCTCAATAGAAAATGTAAATATATTTTTTTAAAGAGTAAATAACATGGGGCACACACTCCAATTAACGTGTCAAGAAGATAACCGAGTCTATAAGAAAAGAGCCTTTTCTTGAGGAACCACCCACCCAAAAAATACATAGGATAAAGGAGTTAGTAAAGTGGAAGGGGTATGGCTCTATGTATAACTGGAATCGAGATGCTCAAGAAATTGCCAATCTGGAAAAGGCCTTGAACGGAGAATACAGTGCGATCATCTGTTATGAGAAAACGTCGCTGCTGGCGCCTAATCCAGAAGGTAAAAAGACTATCCAGGAAATCCGGCAGGATGAAGTCAACCACTATCAGGTAATAAGTGCCATTTATACACAGTTGACGGGAAGGACGTTTACACCAAAACAGACAGAGGCTTGTCCAACCAATTATCGGGAAGGGCTGAAGACTGGCTTTAAAGACGAACAGGAAACGGTTGATTTTTATCTTAAGATTTCCGATCAGGCAAGCAATAATTATATAAAAGAAGTGTTCAAGCGGATCGCCATGGATGAACAGAACCACGCAGTCTGGTTTTTATACCTGTTAACAGGAGGGCAGTAAAAAGGGGGGAGCCCCCTTTTTTTGTTCAAAGGATTGCAAACAGAGTTGGATGATCGCTTCCGTTGATGAGGACCGGTGGAAGGAAATCCAAAAAGAATTAAAAGAGGAATACACACGGTTACTGCAGACCCTTGATTCCACCCTTCCCCGGGATGAAACCTATGCAGATGAAGCTCTGGGATGTCTTGCGCATTCAGCCTACCATTTGGGTGCTATCAAACAAATGATTAAATATATCACGGCATAAAAAAGGTGCTATCCAACAAGTCTGGAAGCCGTTGATTTTCGTTTCAGGCCGCTCGCTTTCCGCGGGGCGTGCGGTGAGCCTCTTGGCGCAAGCGCCTGCGGGAGTCTCACCTGTCACGCTAGTCCCGCAGGAGTCTCGCACCTTCCACTACAATCAACTTTCCTGGAAGCTTTTTACGCAAAAAGGAGCTGCCTGAAGGTCAATTTTTGACTTTCAGGACAGCTCCCTTTTTCATTTTATCCGTTCAGGATGGGTGTACACATTGAGCCGGGTGCCGCGGATAAATCCGACGGCGGTAATCCCGAGATCATTCGCGAGCTCCAGCGCCAGCGTGGTGGGTGCAGATTTAGACAAAATAATGCCGGCACCGATTTTGGAAACCTTCAGTAAAACTTCCGAAGAGATCCGGCCACTGAAGGCAATCACTTTATCGGAAAGTGTAATCTTGTTTTCAAGGCAGTAACCGTAAATTTTATCAAGCGCATTGTGACGGCCAATATCCGACCGGGAAATCAACAGCACCTCATTTGTACAAAGCGCAGCGTTATGCAGCCCGCCTGTTGAGTGAAAATCATCGGAGGATTCCTGCATCGCTTCCATCAGCTTGATGCATTGCTCCACTTCAATCGTTGATTTGGTTACGATCGTTTTGGCATTTTTCACATCGCTCTGAAAATAGAACTGCCGGCTTTTTCCGCAGCATGATCCGATAAACCGTTTCGACTGCAGCTGATTGGTCACTGGCGCCTTGTTCACCAGCTGCACATAGGCAAACCCGCGGTCTTCATCAATGGACAGCGATTCGATTTCTCTCGGAAAACGAATCACCCCTTCTGATGCAAGAAAACCGGTGACAAGGTCCTCTAGATAAGTTGGTGTACAGACCATGGTTGCAAATTCCTCTCCATTTACATGGATGGTCAGTGCATATTCTGTTGCCACCGTATCTTCTGTCTCATGGAATGAGCCATCATTGTACTTGATGATGCTTATGTTCTTCATGACGTTGTCTTTCATATACTTCTCCTTTTTAGCTGATCTCCGTTTCCTGGTCCGGGATCGGCTTTTCCAGGTATTTAATATCCTTGCGAGCATTAAAACGCTCCGCTTTTTCTACCTTGACTGCTACATTATAGCTTGGAATCTTGGCGTATTTCTCATATACGCCTTTCGGAAGAAGAAAGTTCCCTTCTGGAAAATGAACCTCCAGATTCCCTCTCGCAATATCGATAAATTTCGCACGGCCCTGGAAGACACCATGCTGATTATACACCACAATAGTTTCTCCTTCATGAATGGACAATTCCTTCGCATCATTTCCGTTCATGAGGACATCATATCTCCCCGCTCCGTTGAACGGATCACTTTCATGATAGACCATCGAATTGAACTGTTTTCCTCTTCTCGTGGTCACATAATACGTATCTTTACCCTTTTTCAAATCCGGTATATCAACCAGGATCAAATTTCCTTTACCATCGGATGTAGGACAGATTCCATCCTCGCAAAGCCAGGCACCGCCCCACTGAAATACGTCTCCCCGTTCTTTTAAATGCTGGATGCCATCATAATTGGGATTGGCCAGGGCAATCTCTTCCCGTATTTGCTGTCCGCTTTTAAAATTAATCAGATGAGCTCGCTGTGGTTTCACCCGCTTGGCCAGATCCACGTAGATTTTCCACTCGGCCCGTGCTTCCTCCACCTGCTGCTGGTTTCCTTTAATTTCAGGCGAAAAGTACACCATGCGTTCAGTGGAAGTTGAGGTTCCCCCGTCTTCCTGTTCATATCGAGTTTTGGCCGGGAGCACAATGACGGCTTCCTTCGCATCCACCAATGTGGACGTATTATAGATGATATCCTGATGCACCCGAAATTCAAGCGAAGATAAAGCCCGCTCGACAAAATCGGGATCAGGCATCGTTTCAAGGAAGTTGCCTCCCGACAGATAGTACATTTTAATTTTCCGTTCATGGTCCTCGGGCAATAAAATGTTTTCAAGTGACACGCCAAGAACGTCTCCCTGCCATTTCGGAATAGTAAAGCCCCACAGTTTTTCAATGCGTTCGATGTTGTTCGGTTCAAAATCACCGCCGGGCAGCACGAATGGATCGGCCCCCATCTCACCGCTTCCCTGAACACTGGAATGACCGCGAATCGGCATCAACCCGCAATGTTTGCGGCCCAGAAATCCGCGCAGCAACGCCAGGTTCGCTACCTGGGAGATGTTGTCGGACGCAAAGGTATGCATGGTTAAACCAAGTGACCAGACAAACACGCCGGATTTACTTTTGGCGAGGAGCATTGCAAGCTCGTGAATGCGCTCTTTGCTCACTCCGGATGAGGCTTCAATTTCTCCCCAGCCTTGCTGCTGGACCTTCGCCTTTAACTCCTCATAGTTGTTGACATGCTTTTTCACAAACGAATGGTCGATCGCGGATCCGAGCTGTTTCGCCTCCATTTCAAACCAATGCTTCATGATGCCATGCATGAAGGCGATATCTCCCCCGATATTAACCTGGTAAAAATCATCTGCCAGCTTTGTGCCAAAAAGCGCAGACTCGGCAATGGACGGAATCCAGTATTTTTCCATGGAAGGCTCCCGGTATGGGTTAATGCAAATGATCTTTGTTCCCTTTCGTTTGGCAGCATACATATATTTGGTGGAAACCGGCTGGTTATTTGCGGCGACCGATCCCCAGAACACGATAACATCGGATCCAATCCAATCCTGGTAGTTGCAAGTCGAGGCCCCTACACCAATGGACCGCTTCAGCGCTGTTTTGGACGGAGAATGGCAAATGCGCGAAGCATTATCAATGTTGTTCACACCAAGGTACCGGGCTACTTTGGCAGCCACATAGTAAGATTCGTTCGTGATACCCCGTGACGTCAGAAAGAACGAGACCTGCTTGGGATCAAGCGTCTTCATTTTGTCCGCAATCAGGTTCAGGGCATCATCCCATGTCAGACGGGAAAACTTACGCTCACCCCTCCGACGGATCAACGGATATGGAATGCGGCCCAGCCTTCTCAGTTCCGCGCTGGAATACTTGCGAAGCTCATCAACGTCCGCATGAAGTATCTCTTTTTTCATGGCCGGCATTGTGTTCAAGCGGAGCACATTCAGTCGTGTCGTGCACACATGCGGACCTGCGAGCGTTTGATCATACAGACCCGAAACGCCAAGAGCACATCCGTCACACACCCCTTGGGTCAATATTTTGCCCGCATAAGACAGGTTATCCCGGTTTTCCCAGGCCACCTTCACCGTATCGCGGATGTGCCCGGGTTTTATTTTGCCCAAGCCGAACGGTACAGGGCTGACCCAGTTTTTCGGATCTGGTGTTTTGGGTAGCTTGATTGGTCCTTGATGCTTCGTTTTTCCCATGATTTTCTGCCCCTTTTCCTTTTTCTATTTGATTACTACATTAACGTTGGTAATAGACGATGTTTCTTTCAAGAACACCAAAGGTTGCTAAGTGCTTGAACAAAACAAAAACCACCGGGAGCCCGATTGTGTTCAAACAATCGGAAACCGCGGTGGTAGTCTTTAACAGGATCGCTGCCAAGTGCCAACACTAAGGGCGTTTACTTTTTAGTTAGTTTTTCTTCCAGGTTTTCATCAAAAACAAAAATCGACATTCCAAAGTCCTTTTCAATATCGATATCTACAAAAAGATCCACAAACTTAGCTCCCAGCAATTCTTCCATTTCAACCGGATGGTTCTTTTTGTACATGTCCTTCACCATTTCGGTTCGTGCGGAGCGCAGCATCTGCTTGCCCTCACTGTATCCTGAAATGAACTTTTCGACTGGAGAAAGATTGCCTTCCATCTCGCAAATCGCCCAGTTTTTGCAAAAGGTCGTTTTGATTTGCCGGGGGCCCTTGCCCATGTGGCGCTTACGAAAAGCTCTTACCAGATTACTAAACTCTGCTTCATAATTATTCATAAACGACAACCTTTTTTTATACATTCTGCTATAAAAAGTATAAATCAGAAATTCTGGGCTTGCAACTGTTGACCCGAAGCATTTTCCTTCTCGAGACGGCGGATATCCAGCCGGGCGAGGAAAGTGACAACCAAAGCGACGATAAACAGGGCCGCAAAGAAGGTCAGGCTTTCAGCATAACTTCCGGTTGTATCCTTTACCCATGCGGCAAACAGAGGTCCGGCAAGACCTGCCGCGGCCCAGGCGGTTAAAATGTACCCATGAATCGCGCCAAGTTGTTTGGTTCCAAAAAGATCGCCGATGTAGGCAGGAATCGAAGCAAACCCTCCGCCATAGCACGTATAGATGATGGCGAGCATAATCTGAAAAACAATGGCTGTTGTGATGTTTGGAAGCAGGAAAAACAGTACCGTTTGAAGCGCAAAAAACGTCGTATACGTGTTTGTTCTTCCGATGTAATCCGAAACCGAAGCCCAGCCAATCCGGCCAAATCCATTAAAAAGGCCGAGTACACCGACAAGCGCTGCCGCTTCTGCCGTCGACAGGCCAATACTTTCCTGGGCGAGAGGTTTGGCCGCTGACAGAATAGCGATTCCGCAAGTTACATTGATGAACAGCATGAGCCATAGATAATAGAAGCGTTTGGTCTTCACAGCCTGATTGGCGGTGAGTTGGGACAAGTCCTTTCGTATGATTGTTTTCCCGCTGTCCACCTTTTCCTGAAAGCCCTTAGGCAGCCAGCCCTCTGCAGGTTTTTCCAGATAGAGAGAGGACGCCAGCATAACAACAAAATAAGAGATTCCCAATATGTAAAACGTATTGGCGATACCGACCGATTTGATCAGGCTGTCCATGACCGGAGAGCTGATGGCGGCAGCAAAGCCAAAGCCCATGATGGCAAGGCCCGTAGCCAGCCCGCGCCGGTCAGGGAACCATTTGACGAGTGTGGAAACAGGAGCGATATAGCCGACCCCAAGCCCGATCCCCCCAAGCATGCCATAAAAAACATACAATAAAGGCAGTGACCCCATTTGCACGGCAAAACCGGAACCCGCCACACCTGCTCCAAAGAATACCGCAGCAAGCAATCCCGATTTCCTTGGCCCGTATTTTTCAACAAAATGCCCCAAAAAGGCAGCGGACAGTCCAAGAAACAGAATGGCTAGACTGAAGGTCAATTGAACTTCACTCGCACTCCAGTTGAACTTTTCCATTAATGGATTGGTAAAATTGCTCCATGCATACACTGATCCGATCGAGATGTGAATGCCCACTCCCGAAAGCGCAATCAGCCAGCGGTTTTTAACCTTGCTCATTCCTAATCCTCTCCCTTTTATGTAAAATTAAAAAGCCGCCACAAACTCTCCTTATAGTTTCCATCCACTATAAGATCGAAGAATGCAGCGGCAGCAGAATCACAGGTTCGCTATGGTATCCCTAACCGATTTTTAAAACGCTTTCAAAAGTCCTTTTAAACAGGTGACAGGTTCGCTGTTCCTTGCCAGAAGACCTTTTGAATTCTGTTCACAAAATATTCAAATTTCTCTTCTTAAGAGTAATGTAAACGAGCAAGCCCGTCAAGTAGCTCGCTTTCATTTTTTAACAGGATTCTTTTTGAAAAAGCACCTGCCATCCCCGGCAGATGCTCTTCTTTATGATAATTTTTTCAGAATGACGACCTTCAGGTAATCTCCTTCTTTGAACTCTTTGATGGTCTTGAAGTCTTCCGGCACGGTATGCTCTTCCAAAATCTTATACTTTCCTCCGGTTTGACGGAACGCTTTTTCAATGAAACCTTTAAACTTCTTCATATCAAATGTACTGCAGTTGGAAGAAGCGACGATCACACCATTTTTTTCGGTAATCGCAATGGCCTGTTCAAGTAGCGCCGGATAATCCTTCCCGGCACTGAATGTATGCTTTTTTGAGCGTGCAAAGCTTGGCGGATCCAGGATGACCAGATCAAACAGAAGCTTTTTCCTTACGGCATATTTAAAATAGTGGAAGACGTCCTCCACAATAATGTCGTGCGCGTCATAATCCAGTCCGTTGATGCTGAACTGTTCTTGTGTTTTGCTTCGGCTTCGGTTGGCCAAATCCACGCTCGTTGTTTTCTCTGCTCCGCCCAAAGCCGCTGCTACAGAAAAGGCACCCGTGTAAGAGAAGGTGTTCAGTACTTTTTTGCCATTGGCGTACTTATCCCTGATCACCTTCCTGACGTCCCGCTGATCAAGGAACACACCCACCATAGCACTTTCGTTTAAATAGGTCGCAAAATGAATGCCATTTTCCTGCACGATCAACGGAAACTGTGCTCGCTCTCCTGCGACAAAATCATCGTCTTCAATGTATGATCCCTTTTCGGCAAACCGCTTCTTTTCATAAACGCCTTTATAGTCGTCCACCTTCTTTAACGATTGAAGAACCTCTTCTTTAAATTGATAGATGCCATCGCTGTACCAGTTGATTACATAGAAACCGTCGAAATAATCGATAGTCAGGCCGCCGATCCCGTCTCCTTCTCCGTTAAACACACGAAAAGCCGTAGTGCTTGGATCGTCAAAGAACCTTTGCCGGCTCTCGACCGCTGCTTTTATCTTCTTTTCAAAAAAAGACTGATTGATTTTTTCGTCAGCATTTCGGGTTAAAATCCATCCCAGCCCTTTATTCTGCTTCCCGTAGTATCCTTTTCCGATAAACTTGCCCTTTTCATCCACGACTTCAATAATCGTGCCTTCAGCAAGACCCGCATCAACATAAGACACGGCGTTGCTGTGAATCAGCGGTGATCCGCCTTTGATCCCCTTATCGGAAGATTTTATTTTCAAACGAGCGTTTATACTCAATCCATTCACCCAATCCATGCACAAATTTTATGGTGATCCTATATTTCTTTATCACATTCTGTCATTATAATACTTATCCTAAAAGAAATCATTAATACATAAAGGAGAGTTCATTTTGCCATGGACCATTTAATTAAAGAAATACGGAAATTTCGGGATGAGCGAAACTGGGGACCATACCATCATGCCAAAGACCTTGCTCTCTCCATTACGCTGGAGGCTTCTGAACTTCTCGAGAATTTCCAATGGAAAGAGAGCCAGGAAGCCGTCGATGAAAACCTGGAAAACATTAAGGAAGAGCTTGCTGACGTTATGATTTATTCCCTGCAGCTCGCAGACAAGCTTAATCTGGATGTAGAACAGATCATTCGAGACAAGATGAAGAAAAATGCGGTGAAGTATCCGGTGAAACAGGATTAAGTACATCATTTTCACAAAAACAATAACGGTCTATCCAAGAAGTCTGGAAGCCGTTGATTTTCGTTCCAGGCCGCTCGCTTTCCGCGGGGCGTGCGGTGAGCCTCTTGCCGCAAGCGCCTGCGGGAGTCTCACCTGTCACGCTAGCTCCCGCAGGACAAGGAACGCTTCGGCAGCGAAACATCGCACGAAGAAAATGTGGTGTTCATTTTCGAGGATCTCGCACCCTCGGACTTCAATCAACTTTTCATTGAAGATTTTTTACGCAAAAATGGGATGTCTGAAGGTCAATTTTTGACTTTCAGGACAGCCCCTTTTAACTTATGCTTTTGGATTCCAAATGGATTTCAAGCGGGTAAGCTTCACTTCTTCAAAGGCCACCTCTCCGCCAACGGAATAGACCTGCATGGTAAAGTCTTCATCAAACGGAAAGAGAAGCTCTGTCATCATCAACTCCCCATCACCCGCAAACAGTTCCAGCGAACAGGCGTCCAAAATCAGCTGGACGTGGTGATCGGTGTGCTGGCGGGTGGCCCCCGCTGCATCCAGGCTCGGAAAATGCTCGGAAAAATCAATCGCTCCGCTTCTGCGGCGGTCCACACTCCACTGCCGGTTTACCCGGCTGTAGGTTACACATGTTTCAGTTTTTTCCCCTTTTCGAAGAACAATGCCCCATTCCTTCGTATCAGGGTCTATATTTTTCGGTTTCAGCTTTAATTCAAACAGCTCGTCCTTGCTTGGAAACACAAATGGCTGCTCATCTTTCACGACCACATTTTCATACGCGTTCAGCTTTTCTTCCTTTATATTGTCAAACTCTTTAACGACTTTTTGAGTCAGGCACCAGCCGCTCTCGGTCATTTTCAAACCAAGCTCCCTCGGCAAGGACATCGCGCTTCGCCACGGATCGGTAGGCACTTCATTGGCGTACTGCCAGTTACTCATCCAGCCAATCCAGATTTTGCGCTCTACTTCCGTGTTGCTCCAGGAAACTGCCGCATAAAAATCCTTTCCGCCATCCGCCCAGCGAATATGGGCCGGTCCCTCATCCGGATGAAAAGCTTTGCCGTCAAACTCGCCGACAAAATACTGTGTTGCCGATCCGCCATTTGGCCCGCCGGGATTGATGCTCACGATCAGCACCCACTTTTTCGTGTCAGTGCCATCCACCTTCAGTTGAAACAGATCCGGGCATTCCCAAACTCCTCCATGAGCACCAAAATCATTTCCAAACGACGACAGGTACTCCCAGTTAATCAGATTGGATGACTCGTAAAATTGGATCTCGTCACCCGCTGCCAGGCACATGATCCATTTGGCGTTTTCCTGGCTCCAAAAGACTTTCGGATCTCGAAAGTCCTTCATACCGGGATTAGCGATAACCGGGTTCTGGTCATATTTAATCCAAGTCCGCCCCCTGTCATGGCTGTAGGCCAGGCTTTGTTTCTCGTTGTTTTCCTCGTGCTGAGTGTAAAAGGCGACCAGGACATCCTCTTCTCCCTCTTTTAATCCGCTCGTATTGTCACGGTCAACAACGGCACACCCGGAAAAAATCATGCCAAGTTCATCCGGATACAACGCCACGGGAAGCTCTTCCCAGTGGATAAGGTCCGGGCTCACCGCATGGCCCCAGTGCATCGGACCCCACACCGTGCTTTCCGGATGGTACTGATAAAACAAATGATATTCCCCATCGTAATAAACAAGACCGTTCGGATCGTTCATCCACTTTTCCTTTGGCGAAAAATGAAACTGCGGCCGGTAAGGATGGTTGTACATGAAAAAACCTCCGTTTTGTTATGGTATGTATGCTTTCCCTTATCTTACAATACCTTTCCACCATTTTTTTATTAAAAAGAAAAAGGCCTCATGTAAGAGACCTTTATCTGTTAAAAAATCATAAATAACACAACTGCCAATATTACTCCAAGCAGGGGAACAACAACCGTCAAAGCGCCAAAAGCCGGGTAGGCGTCCTTATGTTTCTCACCGGCAATCGCCCTGATTGTCGTGACCACATACCCCCCTTGAGGAAGCGAGTCCAAAGATCCTGATGAAATGGCGGCAACCCGGTGAAGTGCGTCAGGATTGACACCCATGTCGAGATAATGAGGGGCCAAAAGAGGCAGGGCGATGCTCTGTCCTCCGGATGAAGATCCTGTAAGACCAGCGATAATACAAACCGCTATTGCCCCGCCAATAAGCGGACTTCCCGGGATATTCGTCATTGCATCCACTGCATGTGAAAATGCAGGGGTGGCCTTGGCTACACCTCCAAAACCAACAACTGCCGCAGTATTGGCAATCGCAATAATTGCGCCAATCGTCCCTTCTGTAATCGCTTTCGAAAAATCGATAAAGTACTTTCGATTAATAAGATAAACCGAAATACATCCTCCCAGCAGTGCAATAATTAATGCGGACTGGGCAAGAGACTTGTGAAACGAAAATGAAATACCCAGTACAATAAGCAAAGGGATGCAGCTCAGATAAGGATTGGGCAGCTTCTCCCGCACTTGAGTTGAATCAGTCTCCCGGGATTCGAATCTTTCTCCCCGTGAGATGGCTTTTTTAATCATTTTTTTCAGCCACCAGTAACCAAAAATCATCATAAAAACGGCGACAACCAAGCTCACTTCCCAGCCAGCATAAGGTGTCGTACCCAAAAACTCAATGGGAATCCAGTTTTGAATTTCCGGCGAACCCGCACTGGTCATGGTAAACGTCGTTGAGCCAAATCCGAGAGCAGCAGGGATAAACCGCCTCGGCAGGTCTGCTTCTTTAAAAAGGCTTAATGCCATGGGATACACGGAAAAGGCAACAACAAAGAGACTAACTCCGCCGTATGTGAGCACCGCGCAGGCAATAACAACAGCAAGCGCCGCCTTCTTCACACCAATCCGGTCGGTCACCCATTTGGAGATGCTGTCCGCGGCCCCGCTGTCTTCCATCAGCTTGCCGAAAATGGCGCCGATTAAAAACATAAAGTACCAGGACGCGATAAATCCAGTAAACCCACCCATATAGTTCGTCACAAAATCTGGTTCATTTTTGTCTGCAAGCTGCGGGAAAAGCGGCAACCCGCTCGTAATCGCTACAATAAATGCAGATAGCGGCCCTGCAACCAACAAGTTCATTCCAATCATGGTAAGCAGAATCAACAGCGCAAGCCCGCCAATCAAACCAATCATACTCAGCATAACTTTCCTCCTGTAAAGACTTGGCCTGTCAGCGTCTGTCTTTAACCGAAGCACGTTCTATGAGGCATCCATCCACAAAATTCATTTCGGGTTTCTCCTGCTGTCCGCTAATATCGTCCAGCATCAGTTTTACCGCCTGTTGAATCATTTCATCCACCGGCTGCTTCCAGGTGGTCAAGGCATATGATGACCAGTCCGCCATTGTCACATTATCAAATCCAATGACCGAGATATCTTCAGGGATCCGGTATCCGGCAGTAGTCAAATAATCAATGGCACCAAATGCCATAATATCGTTCGCGCAGAATAACGCATCCATTTTCTCATGATGCTTCATTAATTTTTTCGCAGCAGCAAACCCGCCCTGATATGTGAAGCCGCCGTCCTCCATCGGGATCGATTCTATGCCCTGCTTTTGCAGTGTATCCATGAACCCCCTGCTCCTGTCCAGGGATGTGGACGTATTGGCCGGCCCGGAGATGAAACCCAGCTGCAGGTGGCCGGTATCCAAAAGGTATTGTCCGATCTTCTGACCTGCGGAAAAGTTGTTGCAGATAACGGCATTACTCATAGAATCGCTAATATAGCGGTTAAACAGCACAACAGAAATGCCATTTCGATTGAGTTTTTGAACCGCCGCTGAGGTTAAAAGCGCATCAGTGATAATCACGCCTTCCACACTATACTCAATCAGCTGGCTCACTTCATGTTCCTGGATCTCATCATTCTGGGAATTGATAAACATGATCTGATACCCTTCTCCCGACAGCCTGCTGTAAAATTTCTCAAGCACCTCAGGATAGAAAGGATTTTGCACATCACGCATAACAATGCCAATAATTCTTGATTGATTGGTAATCAGCCCTCTGGCGATCGCATTGGGCTGATACCCCAGCTTTTCAGCTGCATCCAGGATCAATTTTCTTTTTTTAATTGAAATGCTCGCATTTTTACTAAACGCTCTGGAGACGCTCGATTGGGAGACTCCTGCCAACCGGGCAACATCCATCGCTGTCACTTTTTTATTCAAAATAGTATTCCTCCTGCCGATCTAGACAGAAAAGATTATATCAGATTTTTGCCTTATCTTTGCCATAGCGTTTTACACGCAGATCTGCCTGCGCTTTGTGACCCATGAATCCTTCCAGCTCACAAAGGCGGGATGCGTATTCCCCGATCTCTGCACTCGCTTCAGGTGCCACCCGCTGATACGTGCATGTCTTGAGGAACTTCCCTACCCACAAGCCGCCGGTATAGCGCGCCGCCTTTTTGGTAGGCAATGTGTGGTTGGTGCCGATCACTTTGTCCCCGTAAGCCACATTTGTTTCTTTGCCAAGGAAGAGCGCCCCAAAGTTAATCATGTTCTCTAAAAAGTAGCTCGGGTCTTCTGTTAGCACTTCAACATGCTCGTACGCCAATTTATCCGCTTCAACAACCGCTTCTTCAACAGAGTCCACCACGATGACGGAACCATAATCATTCCAGGATACACTGGCAATATCGGCTGTTGGGAGAACTTGCAGCTGGCGTTCTACTTCCTCCAGTGTTTCTCTGGCCAATTTTTCAGACGTCGTAATCAAAGCGCTTGGAGATGTTGGTCCATGTTCAGCCTGTCCAAGCATATCGGTCGCGATCATTTCTGCATCCGCTGTTTCGTCCGCAATAACAAGTGTTTCTGTTGGTCCGGCGAACAAGTCGATACCCACTCTTCCGAACAGCTGGCGTTTCGCTTCAGCTACAAATGCGTTACCCGGTCCTACAATCATATCCACCGGTTCAATGGTTTCCGTACCGATCGCCATTGCAGCCATCGCTTGGATGCCACCCAGAAGATAGATTTCATCTGCTCCTGCCAAATGCATCGCTGCCACAGTTGCTGCAGGAATCTCTCCTTTAATTGGAGGTGTGCAGGCAATCACTCGTTTGACGCCTGCCACTTTTGCAGTAAGAACACTCATGTGAGAAGAAGCAACCATTGGATAACGTCCGCCTGGAATGTAGCATCCCACGCTGTTTACCGGAATGTTCTTGTGACCGAGCACAACGCCAGGGAGTGTTTCCACTTCAAGATCCTGAAGTGATTCCTTTTGTTTTCGGGCAAAATTCCGGATTTGTGCTTGTGCGAATTTAATATCCTCAATCACCTGGAAAGGCACACTGTTTACGATATCCTGAATTTCCTGTTCACTTAAGCGGAAGGATTCCGGTGACCACTTGTCAAACTTCTCGGAAAGCTCACGAACCGCCTTATCTCCATTTTCTTCCACATTTTTTATAACTGAGCTTACGGCGTCCCTTACTTTGGAATCCGCTTCTTGTACTTCCTGATTGGATTTTCCTTCTTTTAAAAAGTATGCCATGGTATTTTCTCTCCTTTTTCATTTTTGAATACGTATGCAAAAAAATTATATGGCTGTCCAGCCGCCATCCACTTTGATCGTTTCTCCTGTCACAAACTTTGAGACGTTTGATGAAAGATATAGTGCAGCGTTTGATATATCCGAAGGTTCCGCCAGTTCTCCAAGCGGAATCCGGCGAAGCACATCTGCCTTGAAGGCTTCATCCTTAAACATTTTTCCGGTCATCTCTGTTTCGATAAACGTTGGAGCAACCGCATTAACATTGATTTTATGCTGTGCCCATTCTACAGCCAGCGCTTTTGTCATCTGCACCATACCCCCCTTGCTCGCACAATAGGCTGCACGGTTGAAATACCCGACAAAAGCCATTTGGGAGGCAATGTTCACAATTTTTCCCGCTTTTTTGGGTACCATGATTTTTGCTGCCGCCTGACTGCAAAAGAATGCACCCTTAAGGTTAATATCCTGAATACGGTCCCAGTCCTCCTCGGTGACCTCAAGCGCCGGTTTGGCGATATTTATGCCAGCATTGTTGATCAGGATATCAATCGTTCCCAGTTCTGCAGCTGCATAATCAACCACCCGCTGGACTTCATCCACCGCACTTAAATCACCAGTAATATAGCCGCATTGAGTTTGATGCTGTTTCAATGCTTGTGTGGTTTCAGCCAAATCCCTTTCATTACGTCCCACGATTACGACGTTCGCTCCATGCTCGGCAAAAGCCAGCGCAATCTCCCTTCCAATCCCTTTTCCGCCTCCGGTCACAAGGACCGCTTTGCCTTCAAGATCCGGAAAGTATTTCATGATTTGCCTCCCATCACATGATCAGCCGCAAGATCTTCCTTCAAGTAACGGATCAGTTCTTTTTCACGTTTCAGTTGAATCTCCACTGAAAACGACTCATCCCACTTGTAAAAACCTTCCCCCGTTTTCTCGCCGAGCTTTTCCTTCTTCACCAGTTCCTTTAAAACAGGAAGCGATTCTTCGGCAGAAGACAAATCGCTGAACAAATAGTCGGAGATCGAAGAAAACACATCCAAACCACCAAGGTCTGCTGACTGCAGGGGACCGGTAACCGGGAGCCTGCGGCCAATACTGTAAGTGACTGCCGCATCTATATCTTCTTTGGATGCAGCACCCGTTTCCAGGAGATACTGCGCTTCGCGGAACAACGCATATTGGAGCCGATTGCCAATAAAGCCTGGCAATTCTTTTTTGACTTCAATCGGTTTCTTCTTCATCTGATGTAAAAGATCAAAGCTGCGTTTCACCGTGTCATCGTTTGTCCTCTCTCCTCGCACCACCTCAACAAGAGGAATCAAGTGAGCCGGATTCCAAAAATGAGTAACGACAACCCTCTCTGGCAGACGCACTTCTGAAGCAATTGAAGTTGGACTTAAGCCGGAAGTGTTGCTCGCAAGGATAACATGTTCACCACACAAACCATCCAGTCTGGTAAACAATGATTTTTTTAATTCAAGATTTTCCGGGACGGCTTCAATGACAAAGGTTGCACCTTTGACTGCCTCTTCGATAGAGATGGACATGGTAATGCGGCCTCTGATTTGCTGAGCTTCCGAACCACTGAACAAGCCATGGTCCTCCAAAACATCCAGCTTCCTCACAAGGCTTTTCCAGCCTGCCTCACAGTTTTGTTCATCGATTCCCTGCAGGGTCACATCCATTCCCGCCCATGCGGCATTTAATGCAATGGAATGCCCCATCGTACCACAGCCAAGTACCGTTAATCTTTCCACGTAATCACCAACTTTCTGAATAATCTTGTTTTTGAATACGTATGCAAAATTTATTTTAAAGGAATCAGCAAGAAATGTAAACGCTTTTACTTATAAAAAAAGAATAATGAACACCATGTGTCCATTATTCTTTCTCCTCTTTTTTATCTGATTCCGAACCTTCTGGTAATTCAGAATCTTTTTCCTTATCTTCTACCAATTGCTCCAGACGGTTGATCCGTTCCTCGAGCTGGGCTCTTTCCTCGGCAGCCATAAGCCCTTTGGAAGAATAATAAGGATCCTTTTCCCACCAGTCCATTCCAATCTCTTTTGCTTTATCAACAGAGGCAACCAGCAGGCGAATTTTAATGGTCAGCAGGTCAACATCGGCAAGCGATATTTTAATATCACCGGCAATGACCACTCCCTTGTCGAGTATCTTTTCCAATATTTCAAGCAGATTACTAGATTGTACAGGCTGTTGAACGGGCATGGCTTTTCTCTCCTGTCCTTATGTTATAGCAGCTTTCCAAGCGGTCCCAGCTCGATGTTAAGATCTTCATGCTCAAGTCCGAAAATCACTTTAAGCTCCAGCATTTTTTCTTCCAGCCTCATGAGCGTCAGACCAAGCTCCTCGAGTTGGTCATCCGACAGCGAATCGTTCTCCACTTTTCGCATGGCCTGCCTTTCCATCAGCTGGCGCAAAAGCTCTATTATAGTGAGCACCAGTTTGGCCAATCCCTGTTCTACATCCGATTTATCCAAAGATAAGCGTTCCACGATCCACCACCTCCTCGATGATTTTACGGCTGCTGTTTTCAAAGGCACTTTCTATGGAAGAAATAAGAAGCTTCAGATCGACGATGATCAAATCAATATCTGCAATCGAGATTAAAATTTCACCTCGGATGACCACTCCCGTGTCAATGATGCCATCAAGAAGATCCAGCAATGTCACTTCTTTATTTTCAAAAGGGGAAAATTGCTTCATTGCGCGTTATCCTTTTCCAGTTTGGAGAAATGATACGGCGGCCAGGGGCCGGTCACATGAAAAAGACAGCCTTTTTCCTTCATATCTTCCTCAATGCTTTCAATGGCTTTAAAAAATTTATCATCATCCTCTTTTTTTATCAGGACATCGCAATTTGCAACCATCTCTTCGGTTACATCCGTCATATCTCTTCCCCAGTTTTGCCGCAGAAGCTGTGCAGTCATCATGGGTTCCAGCCGGGTGATTGCTTGAAGCCAGAGTTCGTTTTTCTCCCGTTCTAATTCGGTCTCGACCAGCATGGCGAGCTTCTTTTTCATTAGAAATTGCTTCCCTTTGGGCATGGCCCCCATTTCCTGTTCCAACGATACCACGGATGGATTTTTATGCTGAACAAAATCTCTCAAGAGTTCAGGGCTGCAGAACATCTTGATGTTCCATTCCTCTTTCCCTCTCAAATAGTCTAGTTTTCGCATGATATCATCATGCTGGTTCGTAAGTAAGGTTTGCAGCTTGTTGTCCTGTTCAAAGATCGTGCAGAACGACATCGGCATTAGCGGGAACTGCAGTTGAAAGAAAGCAACGGTCTCATGATGATGAAAGGCATGCTTCTTCAGCCAATCGGCGTCCTTCACCTGCCGGTCGATCTGTTCCTGACAAAACACTTCCCCGTCAACTTCCGTCAGGACCGCAGCTAAATCATTGTACATGCTGATTTTTACAGGCCCGCCGCCGATTCCCTTTAATTCTGGCTTTTCCGTTTCACCTATATCTGTTGCTGCACAAATACCATACACATAGAGAAAGGTTGTTGCTGTTTGGGCCATGCCTTCTCCTCCTCACCCGGGCAGTGTTTTAATTCTGCTTTTCACGTTCTTTGGCGATCCTGTACCGATCCAGCAATTCCTGTTCCCTGGCCAAATAGGACTCTTCATCGATTTGCTCCATTTCAAACATCGTATGAAGCTGTATCAGCTCCTGCTGGAGATGCGGGATACTGTACAGCTCCTCATCCACTTCCTGCTGGATCTTCTCTCCCAGCTTGATAATGGAGCGAATGGGAAGAGTAAAGAGTTTATGAATCATGATGACCCCTCAATTCTCAGCCGTATATTTACAAAGTTATACGCCGGCCATGGACCTGTGTATTTAAAATCCACTTTATCTTTCCATACTTCATAAATTTCGTTAACTCTCTCGTCGAACTCCGCTTCACTGTTGCGATCAATTAAGAAGGCCGCATTCAAAAACACTTTTCCCGGAATCGTGTCATTCTGCTTCCCGGCAGCGGTGAGCCTTAAGAGCGGAAGGTAAATTTCCTTTTCCACCTGTTCCTGAAGCTGGAGGATAAACAGTTTTGCCCGTTCCCCCATCTGAATACGATCATAGAAAGCAGAAGGTGCCTCTAAATCCTGTGACGTATTCTTCCACTCAAGCAAAACTGGATCTTTTTTCATTTCATCGTCGATCCATTCCTTTTTCGGGATGACCTTTAAGCCGACTTCAATTTTATTCCCAAGATGGGAGAACAGTTCGGTAAAATCTTTTTTCAGGTGTTTGGTAATGAGAAGAACATCCTTCTCGGAATGAAACACATTACCAAAACTCATGGGAATCAGGCTGTACTGTTTCATGACTTCTGATATGACATTCTGATGGGTCAACAGGTTTTGACGGCCGGGAAGCACCTCCCCCTCCACCTTGCATACCACCATGGCGATCGTATCCAAATGGATGGTGTAGACTCCGGATTTTCTGCCATTAAACTCTGCCTGGCCAAATGACTTCTTTTCTTTTTCCGTTATCGCACAAAAAACATAAATTCCTTTTTCCGTGCTCACTTCGGTTCATCCTCTCTCTGCAATTCCTGCAGGATCAGTTCCTGCACCGTTTCTTCCTCTTCATCGGGGAAAAAAGGCTGAACATGATGGGTCAGTACATCGAGACAAAGCTGCTGATACAGATGGTTTTTTGGATGAATTTTAATAGACGCTTTTTCGGCTATGGAAGCAATCATGAAGGCTGCCCTCATACTGGGACTGCTGCCGTTGCCGTAGGCTCGCAGCCGGTTAACAAAATGAACAATCAATCCTGCTTCTTTTTCAGTAATACCTGTTTTCTTTCGGATAATAGCCATTTCTGTTTGTTCGTCACAAAGATCCAGACTGATGTTAATCAAGCGGTCAATCAATGCGTCCTGTGTATGAAACGTTCCTGCATATTCCTCCGGGTTGCTTGTGAATATCATGCAAAAGTCCGGATGGCATGGAATGGCGGTAACTTTTTCGTTTCCATAAACAGGGAGAACCCTCTCCTCCAGAAGAGATAAAAATATATTATTCGTTTCCGGGCGCGAACGTGTAAATTCATCGTAAATTACCACATGTCCCTTTTTAACCGCCTCAACCAGCTGCCCCTGCATCCACAAAGGTCTGACTTCCTGTTCCTTCTTATAAACAGAGTGGACATAGTTGTCGATTACTTCCTTTTTGCTTACACCCATATAGTGGCCGATCAGATCCTTGTTGCTGAGCTCGTGATGTCCCCTTATCACTGTTACCGGCCTGTCCAGCTGTTTGGCAATATAAAAGGCAAGACTGGTCTTGCCTACCCCTGATGGTCCGGTAAAATGAACAGGAAAACCTGTCCGTAAATACAAGAGGGATCTGGACACAAGCGGATGGTAAAAAGGGACAGCGAGAAATTCATCCTGTTGATTTGTCATTCCTCATCGCTTCCTTTCATTGATCGATTAAAAAAACCAAGGCGCAAAACAGCCTTGGCTTTTCCGAGTCTGTATTAAAGTGGTGCAGGCTCACTGTCTTCTTCCTTTGGTTGAAGAAGGCCTACTGCTTCAGCATACCGAAGCCAGGTATCGACACTCGCAATGACAATACGGGCATCAATCGTTAGCAGCTCGATTCCAACCAAGGAAACCCGGGCCCATAGATCAATAACCACACCTTTATCCAAAATACGGTCGATAACCTCTGCTAAGCTGGAAGAGTCTACACTTTTTTGAATGGCAGCCATGCAATCCCCTCCTTTCATCGGTCGAGAATCAAGGGGAATTTCTTTAGCTTATTCTGTATTTTTGCTTCTGGTGACGGCAAACCCCTTGCCACAGCAACCAGCTTCCTCCGTATAGTACGAAGTAAAATAGTATATGTTTGCTAGATTTAGGAGGATTGGACAAACGTTTACGAGATTGAAAGATTTTATAATAAAAGCGTTGTGCCAAGGTGAGAGCGGACAGTAAATTCGTTGTTTCGGAAAGACAGAAAAAAACAGCCTTTCAGCTGTTTTTTCACAAATATTATCTATTTTTATATCTTCAAATCTCTCTTTTGGTAAGCCATAAACGTCAGGATGAGAGTGCCCAGAATGATAACGGCGGACAGCCCGATATACACCCCTTCAAATCCTGTATTGCCCATAAGCTTTTTAGCTTCGAAATATTTAAAAGGCGTGAGGTAGCGAAGGGCATCCAGCTTGTCGTTCAGTTCAATCGCTACCGATAAAATATATGTGATGATAAGAAGGCCTGTGGCTATGGATACTGTCATTTTGGGACGGTGGCAGACGGCAGCCACTGCCATTCCCACTGACAGAAAAATCAGCTGCAGGATTAACATACCTATCATCAATCTTCCAATCCCACTTAAGTCTGCTGAAGGTTCGTAGTAATTCACCATCCCGACCGATAAACCGTATGTCACAAGATTAAAAAGGAAAAGCAGAATGAGAGAAGCCGCAAGCTTGGAAGCAACAATCCTCGTTCGGGATACCGGTTTGACCATTAGAAATTCAGACGTTTTATCCCGCTCTTCTTTTGCTATCATCGTGGAGCCAAGCAGTGCAGCATGAATGGCAGCCATAAGAACCAGATAGGAAAACAGCATTCCAAAATACCCTGTGATGGTGGTTAAATCCAGCGAGCTCAATCCAAAAATGGCCTGCAGCGATTTCGGCATCGCTCCAAAGATCTCGTTCACAGTTTGGCCTGTGCTTTTCATCGTGTCATACTTGCTCATTCCGGACACAACCATAAAAAGAAGGCCAACCACCCACCAGATCATGGATTTCCGACTATTCCTCAACTCTCTCCAAAAGATGTTCACCGTTTACACCTCTTTTAAATCCACCTACACCGTGTGGATGTCTTTTTTCACAAACAAAAGGCAGCCCGCTCCAACAGCCACAGCAATGAGGGCGGCTCCCATGTCCAGATACAGGGGTTCATATGCTGAGTGCTTCATTATATAGGACATATCAACATACTTGAACGGTGTGAAGTAGCGGGAGGCTTCATCACCGATCGCCGAGCCGAACATGCTGATGATAAAAAAAGCAAAAACCGTACCGAGCGATACCGGGAGCACCGAACGAATCTTTGTGAATAAGGCAGAGACAAAAAACCCAAGCGCCGCAAATATAAGCTGCACAAATAAATTAGCAGCTGATATGAGGAAAAAGGTTCTCACATCAAAGTCCTCTACTGCCACCGCCTTCGCCATCATATAAGATACGGCAACAAACACCAGGTTGGTGATCACCAGGATCGCAAGCACAGCAAATAGTTTGGAGATCATAATTCTCACCCGTGTCACCGGTTTGGTTAAAATGAATTCCGCCGTTTTCCCGCTCACTTCCTTTGACAGGATTCCAGTTCCCAGATTCATCGCCTGAATGGCACCACACAGCATGATATATAAGAAGAAATAGCAGTAAAATCCAAGCAATGAGGTGATGCTGTTGATCTGCACACCCAATGCCTTTAAAACACCCTCCGGATAATTTTGCAGCACCTTGATAAATTGATCGCCATCCTTTTCTATGGACGGATACATCGAGAAAAACAAAACCGTCACCGCCACAAGCGAAAAGGTCCAGATTATCATGGGGCGCCGGTTCTCTCTAAGTTCGTGCAGGAACATGTTCACCTTGAACATCCTCCTTTTCATAATAATGAAGAAAAATTTCTTCCAGGTCGGGTTCATCCACCCACAGGTTAGCAAGCTGTACTTCCGCAAGTCTCCTCATGATCAGATTGATATCCCCGCTGTATAAAAAGCTGATCCGGTTTCCCTCTTCACTTTCGACTTTCGTAACGCCATCCAGGGCAAACAGTCCGGCATCGACGGGCACTTTGGTTTCAATTCTGATTTTCTTGTGGTTTCTTTCCTGCAGGGTGCTGATTTTTTCGACCGTAATCAATTTTCCTTCCTTTATAATGGCGACGCGATCACACATCTTTTGCACTTCACTGAGAATGTGGGAGGAAAAGAGAATGGTGGCTCCTTTTTGGTTTTCTTCTTTTAATAGTTCAAAGAACGTCTGCTGCATTAATGGATCCAGCCCGCCCGTTGGTTCATCCAGAATAATGAGCTTCGGTTCGTGCAGCAATCCCTGGACAATCCCTACCTTCTTCCGATTTCCATAAGACAGGTCATCGATTCGTTTGTTCAGGTCCAGATCCATTCTCTCTGCCAATTCACGGATTCGCTTTTTACAGTCCTTTTTGTAAAAGCTGGCCGAGTAATGGAGAAGGTCCTTTACCTTCATCTTGTCGTAATAAAATACCTCCGACGGCAAATATCCAATATGCTTTTTAATTTCAGGCCCATACTTTACAACGTCCTTTCCGAAAATGGATGCACTGCCGCTCGTCGGGTAAATAATGGACAAAAGAGTTCGAAGCGTAGTGGACTTGCCTGCACCATTTGGGCCAATAAAACCAAAGATCTCCCCTTCCTTTACAGAAAAGGTAATGTCCTCGATTCCTCTTGACTGGCCGTATCGTTTGGTTAACTGATTCAGTTCAATCACGTTCATGGCAGCAGCCTCCCGTCATTTGTAAAATGCTTGTTTAAACATTTCAATATAAGCTTTCGATTCAGCAAACACCTTATCATAATCCAGTTCCTGCTGTTTCAATTTCGCTTTCATCAAATATTCTTCACTCAGCCCCTGGAACGTCCACATCATACTTTTTATGGCTTTCGGAAGATCCAGGTCATCCCGGAACCGAGAATGGTCAATCCCGTCAAACAGCCACGTCGAACTGCTTGCTGTGAACTCCTTAATCCTGCTTTGAAAGTCGCTTCGAATCTGCTCCGACTCCTCCAGCATCACCTTTTCAAAAAAGCGAAAAATATCGGGATACGTTTGAAGCAGTTCTATTTTGATCAGCGTCATGTCATGAAGCCTTTTAAAGAAGTCGGGCTCCTCCATAACCGTTTTTTTATAAAAATCCTCCATTACGACCTCCACACAGTGGTCAAACAAAAACAGGTAGAGCGTTTTCTTGTTTTTGAAATAATGGAACAGCAGTCCTTTCGATATGCCTGCCTCCTTCACAATTTCATTGGTCGATGCGTGGTCATAGCCTTTTTGTACATATGCTTTGATTGCCGCATTTAAAATTTTGATTTGTTTCTCGTCATCGAGACTGAAAAATTTAGAATTCAAGAGCAGCACTTCTTTCATTTTTTCATTTCATTGACCACTTTGGTCAACCTCAGTATATGCTGATTGACCACTTTGGTCAACAACGTCTTTTCGACATGATCTGCTCAAGAAAGAGAGGTCGTCTTCTGCAAGAGGACCCCACTGAAAAGTTGATTGGAGTGTAAGGTGCGAGATCCTCGAAAATGAACTTCACCTTTTCTTCGTGTGATGTATGTAAAGCTGGCGAAGCATTCCTTGTCCAGTGGGAAAAGCGGGACAGATGAGACCAAGGAGGCGCTTGCGCCGGTAAGGGAGGCGCTTGCGCCGATAACGCTCAGCCCCCGCCAAAGCGAACATCATGGAACGGAAATCGACGACTCTCATGAGCCACCTTTAAAAACGCAAAAACACCCATCCTTTTTTTAAGGATGGGTGTCTATCACATTATCTTCCACGCTTCCATCTCGGGAGTTTTGGTTCTTTTACCCGGATGAAGCGGATGATGATGAACAACATGTAAATGGCGAGGGCCAAATAGAAAAATACGGGAACTTTTTCAAACCTCGCTTTGGCCAAAAGGTAGAACATATAGAATAAGAACAGGGTAACAATAACACCGTTTTTGGGCAGCTTGATGTTTTTAAAGCTCGGTATCTTAAGGGTACTCACCATCAGAACAGCCAATCCGTAAAAGGCAAGAAGAAATACCCATAACGGAATGGTTTTTACGAACAGTACCAGGAATGTAACAATTGCACCTGCGAGGGTAATCGGAATGCCGGTAAACCGTTTCAGTGATTCCTCTGATGAGGTTACATTGAAACGTGCAAGCCGGTACGCTCCAAACACAGGAAATATGCCCGCCATGGCTACACCATAAATATAATGGAAGTCCGCCAAATACGTATGGGCCGCTAAAAACGCCGGAGCGACTCCGAAAGAAACCACGTCTGCAAGGGAATCCAATTCCTTCCCCATCTCATTGGTTACTCCGAGAATTCTGGCCACCCTGCCATCCACCGCATCAAGCATAATGGCAATAAAAATCAGGATGGTTGCGTTTTTGCTGTCGCCGTCAATAATATAGCCGATCGAAAAAAAGCCGCAATAAAGGTTTCCGAGCGTAAGCAAATTGGGTATATGCTTCTTCATGTAGCACGTCCTTTGTATGTAAACTATACCCTTCTATACTAATGCATTTCATGGAATTTACAATTCCTTTTCCTATAATATACGGCTAATTTCCTACTTCCATTACAATTTTATTTTATTTAATAAGGAAATAAACGTTTCCATTTCTTCCTCTGTCAATTCTTCAAATGCTTTTTCATAAAAACCCTGCAGAACTTCTTCCATTTTCTCCGCCATCCGTTTTCCTTCAGATGTGAGGGACAGATAGACGATTCTTCGGTCTTCACTGCTGTGGGTCCGTTTCACCAGCCCGCGGTTGATCAGTTTATCACTCGTAACAGAAATGTGGCTGTTGGTCACATGCAAATGATCCGCAATTTCAGAAACCATCTGATCACCAAAGCAGTTCAACACTTTCAGCACTGCATACTCATTATAAGGGATATAGTCTTTGAGCAGCGGATGAAAACAAGACCTGATCTTCTTGGTCCGATTCCGGTAACTTATCACTAAATCCTGTACGAGCTTTTCTCTGGTTTTCATATAAAAGATCTCCTTGCTTTTGAAGCAGAAAAGGGCTGAAGCCGAAGCTTACTTCACCTTCGCGCGGATGCCTGCTTCTATTTTTTTCAACAAACGAATGTATTCTTCCTGTTCTTCTCTTTCCAGCGTCGAGAGCATCTCCATCCAAAAATGGTCCCTTTTTCTCAAAATCGTTTCCATTAGTGCCTTTCCATCCTCGGAAAGAATAATCCACACCACACGCCTGTCCTTTTCATCACGTGTCCGCTGAATCAGCTTGTCATCCTCCAACTGGTTAAGAAGTGTGGTCGTGGCCCCGGAAGTCAGCCTCATTTTGTTCGATATATCAACAACCATGCACTTATGGTTCTCAAAGATCATTTTCAGTACGGAGTATTTAGTTGCGGTTAAGCTATATGAGAATTCCTTCATTTGGTCTTCGATAAATGCACGCCGCAATTGAAAGAAGGTATCATTGATCTTGTCCAGCTCATTAATCTTCTTTTGCATTTGTTCGTTCATACCCTTTCCCCCTTGCCTTCCTTTGTTCAATATAATGGTAAATAACACTCAAAAATTTAAAGTATATATTTATTGTGCCCATCATTTCTTTGTGGTAAAGTGTTTACTTAGACAATACCTTTATCATAAAGTATCTTTACTAAAAAGTAAAACTTTGAGGAAAAGGTATATCTCATAAATAGTTAATTGTACGATACAGTTAACAACATTAACCATTAAGGAGGAAAACTAAATGTCAAGAGGCCGATTGCTCATGACCAACATCGTCGCATTTGTTGTGGTACTTGCTTTAATTGCAGGAGGAGCGTACTACTATATTCAAAATAACAACTATGTGACAACCGATAACGCGAAAATATCAGGTGATCTTCATACGATCACAGCTCCTGCCGACGGAAAACTTTCCGCATTTAATCTTGAAGAAGGAAAAAAGGTTTCCAAGGATGATGAGCTAGGAAAAATTTCCGGAGCTGAAAAATCAATGTCCGTCAAAACTCCAGCTGATGGAACCATTATCAAAAAACAAGCCAACAACGACCAAATGGTTCAAGCTGGCCAAACACTTGCAAGCGAAGTAGATATGGACTCACTTTATGTGATTGCCAACATTAAAGAAGATGAACTAAAAGATATCGAGGAAGGCGACCAAGTAGACGTTACTGTAGATGGCGATGACGATACCACCATGGACGGAAGTGTTGAAAAAATTGGTTATGCAACAAACTCTCTATTTTCTTTAATGCCAAAATCCAATGATGACGGCAATTATACGAAAGTAACACAAACTGTACCGGTTAAAATTTCTATTACAAATTCTTCAAATAAAGTTTTACCAGGTATGAACGCTGAAGTTAAAATTTCCAAGAATTAATTTTTAATTAACTTATTACTTCCGAAGAAAGGAGGAAGAATGAATGACAGATGAATTACAACAACCCAAAGATGCACATGGAATTAAAAGATTTATTCCTTTGCTGGTCATCCTCATGGTCGGATTGTTCCTTGCCATCCTGAATCAGACATTGCTGAACGTTGCCATTCCCCACTTGATTACGGAATTCGGTGTTTCAGCCAACACTGCGCAATGGTTATTGACCGGCTACATGCTCGTCAACGGAGCGCTTATTCCATTATCACCGTTCTTGATTGAACGTTTTGCGGTTCGGCGCCTGTTTTTATTCGCGATGTTTTGTTTTACCCTTGGTTCATTGATTTGCGGTATAGCTACAGGTTTTCCGGTTATGTTAATCGGTCGTTTAATACAGGCGGTTGGCGGTGGTGTTCTCGCTCCGCTCGTCATGACCATCATTCTGTTTATCTTCCCGCCTGAAATCCGTGGCCGTGGTATGGGTATCTTTGGTCTTGCTATGATGTTTGCTCCAGCCGTTGGTCCAACCCTTTCAGGTTGGGTGGTACAAAATTATGACTGGCACCTTCTTTTCACAGGAATGGTTCCTCTGGGAGCAATTGTTCTGATATTTGCCTTTTTCAGCCTGAAAGACATTCAGCCTGCCAAGAAAGTAAAGGTGGATGCACCATCGGTCGTTACATCACTGGCCGGAATGGCGCTGCTGCTATATGGTTTCAGTGAAGCAGGAAATGACGGCTGGGATGATGCTGTAGTACTTTCTACCATGATTGCAGGTGCGGTCTTGCTCGCGATTTTTGTTATCCGACAGCTTCGCATCGAAAAACCATTGCTGGATATGCGCATTTTCAAATACAGCATCTTTTCACTATCCAGTGTTATTAACGTCGTTTTAACAATCAGCTTGTTTTCAGGGATGTTCCTGCTTCCGATCTATCTGCAAACCATCCGTGGATATTCTCCATTGGATTCCGGTCTGCTTTTGCTGCCGGGTGCATTGATCATGCTGGTCATGTCCCCTGTTTCAGGTACTCTTTTTGATAAAGTAGGGCCTCGCCCTCTCGCTATCTTCGGTATGGCGCTTACAACAGCAACAACGTATTATTTTACGAAGTTAACAATGGACACACCCTATACATTTATTGTGGTTCTTTACATGTTCCGAATGTTCGGAATGTCATTTCTGATGATGCCGATTATGACGGCTGGTTTGAATCAGCTGCCGAAACATTTGAGCAGCCATGGTACGTCCATGTCGAATACGCTCCGTCAGGTCAGCGGATCAATCGGAATCAGCTTAATTACAACCATTTTTACAAACCGTACAACGTTCCACGTGAACGAAATGGAAGGTGCAATGAACACAGCCGACCCGTTCTTTATGGCATCCTTCCATGAATTTGTACAAAAAGTAGCAATGACCTTGCATCTGCCGGTCTCACAGGCACAGTCACAAGCTGTGCAGATTCTGGCCGGAAGAGCAAGCCAACAGTCAAGCATTGCCGGCATTAATGATGCGTTTATCTGGGCTACAGTTATTTCGGCAATCGGTCTTGTGTTGAGCCTGTTCCTTCGTGACGTACGTAAGGATAAAGCCAATGTTTCAGCCCCTGAACAGAAGAAGGAAGAAGTTCTTCTTCTGCCGGCACCTAAAAACGTGTCCTGACGCATTACTTTACTAAATGGAGGAATGTTTGATGAAAATATGTGTAGTCTATGATAGTGAAGGCGGACATACTCAATCTCTTGCAGAAGCGATTGCGCGCGGAGCAGAGCAGGTGGAAGGAGCCACTGTTTATCTACAGCATGTGGATGAAGCAGATGTCTATACCCTTCCCGAAATGGATGCCATCATCTGGGGTTGTCCCGGACATTTTGGCACCATCAGCTCAGGATTAAAAACCTGGATTGATAAACTTGGCTATTTATGGGCCGAAGGAAAATTAATCAATAAAGTCGGTGCTGTGTTTTGTACCACTGCGACCACACACGGTGGTTTGGAAGCCACCCTGCTTAATTTGATCACACCGATGCTTCACCAGGGAATGATTATTGCAGGACTTCCTGGCAATATCCCTGAAAACGCGCTGTATGGTTCGTATTATGGAGTAGGAATAACATGCCCGATTGAAGGGAATGAACTTATTACAGAAGATGACCAGGCACTTGGCCGGGCATTGGGAGAACGTGTAGCCACAGTAGCACGACAATTTACAGAACGGTAGGTGATGAAAGATGCTCCCGATTTTACTGATTGCAGTTGCCGTGATCTTGATTGTTGTTTTGATTGTGATTAACACGAGGGCGTTTTCATCCCGCAACAAAGAGGATTCTCCTGTCGAAGAACCGAAACAGTCTCCAGACACAGATCAGCCTGTTGGGGATTTTCTCAGGGAAGAAACGTCAGCAGCGGTTGATCCGTATCAAGAGCAAGAGCCGGCTGCTCCATCATCACCAAAGGGCAGCGCACAATCGCCTGAAAAAGATCCCAATTCCATGGGTGACGATGAATACCGCAAAGCCTTGCAAAAACTAAAAACCAAGCCTTCTCCTGCTGCTCCTGCAGAGCCAAAGGAGAAGCTGTCCATGAAGGACAATGATTACCGTAACGCTCTGAAATCCATGCAGCAAAAACGGGATACTGAAAAGCCATAGAATTTTCTATGGCTTTTCTTCCATCTTTTTTTAATCTATATGATACGAGGTGCCTTATGAAAGTAAAAGAATTCATGATTTCAAATGTCATTACTGCAAAACCGGACGATACCCTTCAGGATGTCATGAGCCTTATTGTTCACAAGAAAATTGGCGGTATGCCTATTGTGGATGATGAAGGAAAATTGCTGGGCATGGTTTCGGACGGAGATATCCTGCGCGCCATCAAACCGCGTGAACGTCAAATCTATGACTTTTTCACCTTTGTCATTTATGAGCAAAAACAAGAACTGGAGCAATTCCTTAAAGAACTCGGAGAAGTAAGCGTCATTAAAATTGCCAAGCGGAACGGTCTGATTACTGTTTCTCCAGAGGATGAAATGGAAAAAGTCCTGCAGCTGCTGGCAAAGCATCACTTCAAAAAGCTGCCGGTGGTAAACGAGGAAAAACGAGTGGTCGGTGTAATCAGCCGTGGAGATGTAATTAGAAAGATTGAACAGACCATACTTAGACAGCTATAAAAACACACCTTAGCAGCAGTCCCTTTACGGGGACTGTTTATTGTGCTGGCAATTCGGTATAGGTGTTACGGAGCAAATACTTCTGGATTTTTCCGCTTGCATTTCTTGGCATCTCCGGTACAAATATAAACTTGCGCGGGCGTTTGTAATCGGCCAGTTTGCTGCTGTTCCGGCAAAACTTGTCGAGTTCGTGCTCCGTCAGGTTTTCGTCCTTTTTGACCACAATAGCGGTCACCCGTTCTCCCCACTTGTCATCAGGTGCACCAAGCACCGCAACATCCAGAACTCCTTCATGTTCATACAGCACATCCTCCACTTCCCGGGGATAAATGTTCTCGCCGCCGCTGACAATCATATCGTCCATACGGTCTGAAACAAATAAATAGCCTTCCTCATCCATATACCCGATGTCCCCGCTATGGTACCATCCCTTATAAAGAGCACGCTCTGTCGCCTCAACTCTACTGTAATATCCCTTCATCACACTCGGCCCCCTGACAATAATTTCGCCCGGTTCCCCTGGTGGTAGAATGTCATCAGGATCAGACGGACCGGTGCTTCCAGGCCGAACCACTCGTATCTCATGATTGAAACACGCTTTTCCCGCAGAACCAGCTTTGCTCTCCTGTTCATCCTCAAACAAAAAGGAGATGGCCGGGCCCATTTCTGTCATGCCATACGCCTGAACCAGATGTATCCCCATTTTCTCCCCCAGGGCCCGTACAAGAACCGGCGCCATCGAAGCTCCTCCGTAGAGACCAAACCTCATGGATGAAAGGTTATAAGCACCTAGGTCCTCCTGAAGCATCATATTCCACATCGTGGGTGCCCCAAACATTACGGTGATTTTTTCACACTGAATCGTATCCAGCACTTTTTTCGCGTCAAAATGATGAAGAATTACAGTGGTGCATCCATTATGTATGCGCGGCAAAAACGCGCAATGCAGCTCTGCACAGTGGAACATAGGGGCTGCAGTTAAGCCCCTGTCCGATGGCCTGAGCTGCAGCGCCTGCATGCATGTCAGACTCTGCTCGATCATGTCGCGGTGCCTGTGCATGACTCCCTTGGGCTTGCCCGTGGTCCCGCTCGTATACATAATCGCATAAAGATCATTCTCATCAAGCTCCACTTCAGGTTCCATAGCCTCTGCGGACCGGACCCGCTCATGGAAGCTTATCGCCTGATCCGGCTGGTCTTCGCTGATCGACCAGAACGACACAAGCGGAAACTCATCGAACAGGAGCATTACCTGGTCTTCCAGTGCTTTTTCATAAATCAAAAGAACAGGCTTCGAATCGTTAAGAATATACGATACTTCGCCTGATTTTAATCGAAAGTTAATCGGATTCAGTACGGCACCAATTTTGGCACACGCAAAATAAACCGTCGCAAACTCACTCGTATTGTGCATGAAAACAGAAACAATATCTCCCTTTCTTACACCGGATGAAATAAAGGCCTGTGCCACACGGTTCACATATTGATTCCATTCTTCATACGACCATCTTTTCCCCTGTGACACATCCACAAGCGCTTCCTTCTTCGGATACTTTTTGACGCTTTGATCAAACAGCTTTCCAATTGTCGGATACATATCGTTCTTCCTCCCACGTTTTAGTGTAGAAACAAGCCCTGCATATATGATCGCAAATGGTGATGAGCCTTTTTTCTGATATGTACTACTTCCCCAGAAATAACGAAAACCCTTGAATTTCATCATCAAAAATTATTTTTATAAATTATTCACTGATTGTAATAAAAATTTTTCTCTGCCAGCCGATAAACTTCATAGATTCAAAATTCTAAATACAGTTCATGGATAGAGGAGAGGGAAATGAATAAATCATTTATTCCGGGGATATGTTTCGCTGTGCTTACTACAGCTGCCTTATATCAAAGTCTTCACGCGGATGCAGTGTCCGCTCAGGAAGCAAAAACGAAATATGTGAATGTCAGTGCAACGTCCAGTCTGAATTTGCGCAAAAGTGCCTCTGCAAAAGCGGCCATTATCGGAAAGCTGGTTAAAGGCAACAAGGTCATCGTCTATTCCGAAAGCAAAGGATGGGCCAAACTGAAATATAACAACAAACTGGGATATGTCAGTTCAAAGTATCTTACAGCTTCAAAGCCTTCAGCCGCCAAGGCAGCTACGGCTCCAAAAACAACAACCAAATATGTTACAGTGGGTTCAGGCGGGAACCTTAACTTGAGAAAAAGTGCAACCACCGCTTCACCCGTTGTAACAACACTGAAAAACGGACTGGCCGTTACTGTCTATTCTGAAGCCAAAGGCTGGGCTAAAATTAAGGCCAATGGCAAAGGCGGATACGTCAGCCTCAAATACTTAACAGCAAAAAAACCGGTCGTTGCAGCTCCCAAACCTTCAGCGCCAAAAACAACCACGAAATATTCAGTGGTCAGCTCTGGCGGAACCCTGAACGTATACAAAAGCGCATCTTCGACCTCTGCAATTGTCGCCACACTTAAAAACGGTTTGGCCGTTACGGTCTACTCCGAATCGAAAGGGTGGTCAAAAATTAAAGCCAATGGTAAAGACGGCTATGTCAGCAGCAAGAATCTTTCTGACAAAAAGCCAGTCGTCAGCACACCACAATCAGCACCACCCAAATTCACAACCAAATACGTGACGGGCGGAAACCTGAACCTTCGAAAAAGCGCATCTACGGGATCGGCAGTCGTTACGGTTCTAAAGAACGGATCCACCGTTAATGTCTACGCCGAAACCAACGGCTGGGCAAAGGTAAAAGCAGGCGGCAAGGATGGTTACGTCAGTGTGAAATACCTTACTGATAAAAAATCGGCGGCTCCGGCTGCGCCAAAACCAACAACCAAATATGTAACAGTATCCGGTGGTAACCTGAATCTAAGAAAAAGTGCTTCTACGGATTCAGCAGTCGTTTCGGTACTTAAGGACGGATCATCGGTTGGTGTCTATTCTGAAGCGAACGGCTGGGCAAAGGTAAAAGCAAGCGGCAAGGACGGCTACGTCAGTGTGAAATACCTTACTGATAAAAAACCGGCTGCTCCGGCTCCAAAGCCAGTGCCCACACCTGCACCCGTCCCAATGCCTGAGCCCGCGCCAGTTCCGGTTCCAAAGCCAACACCAACTCCTGAACCTGTTTCAGTAGTTAAGTTTGTCACGGCGGACACCTTGAATATGAGATCAGGGCCAGCAACCTCCTATTCTGTTGTGCTTCAGCTGGCGCATGATACAGCAGTCAAAGTGCTCTCTGAAGAAAACGGATGGGCCAAGATCGCTGCGAATGGAAAAACGGGATATGTCAGCTCCTCCTACCTTACCGTAAAAGGAGATCCCGTACCTTTATCGGAGTATGAAGCACTTTACGGCAGAGCCCTTGAAGATATGGTTGCCATGCAGATGAAAGTCAGCCCGCAAACCGATTTATATAAAAATTATATTAACCAGAATGCAGTTACTGTCTCAGGCACAACTGCCACAGTGGTAGGCGATAATTGGAATGTCAGAAACGGTGCCGGAACTGGCTTTTGGTCCCTTGGCACAGTGAACAACGGAACCAAGTTAAAGGTTCTTGGCAGTGTCAAAGGAACCGACGGGAAAATTTGGTACCAGGTCGCTTATAAAACGTGGGCCAACGCAAGCCCTGATGACGTGAAATACTATATGGATTCCAACAATTTTAAAACTGATCCGGTTAAATCGTATCAGTTTATTAAACTCTCACAATCGGCCAGTCTGAATGCCGATGAGGTCAATCAACGCATTCTCACTGGTAAAGAAATCCTTCAAGGACAGGCGGCAGCCTTTATCACAGCAGGGGAAACCTACCATATCAATGAAATCTACCTGATTTCCCATGCGCTGCTTGAAACCGGAAACGGAACCTCTAAGCTTGCAACAGGGATTCAATACAACGGAAGAACGGTCTATAACATGTACGGTATCGGTGCAGTGGACAGCGATCCGATCAACAAGGGGGCTCAAAGAGCTTTTGCCGAAGGATGGTTTACACCGGAAGCCGCAATCATCGGCGGTGCTAAATTCATCTCCCAGGATTATATTCAGGCAGAGCAGGACACGCTCTACAAAATGAGATGGAATCCGCTCGCTGCATCAAACAGCGGAAAAGCTACCCATCAATACGCAACGGATATCGGCTGGGCTGTCAAACAGACCACGCAAATGCACAATCTTTACAGCCTCTTGTCCTCTTATAAAATCATCATGGAAGTACCGGTTTATGCACAAAAATAGCAATAACAAAAGGGACTCTCTTTACCAGAGACGTCCCTTTTTCTATGAGTTTGGCTCAACATGAAAATGCACATTATAGACGTCATGCTTTTTTACCAGAGTTTTTTCCACGATGGTTGATATATCGTGAGCAGCCTTGCGGGCAAGTCCCATCTCAACCGCCCCAACAACAAAAAAACCGCCCGCTTTAAAAGCGGCACGGCCCTGCAATCAAACATCGATGATCTTATTATTGATATTGACGGTAATTCCATCACCCTCTATAGACTCGCCAGCGGATGCCAATGGGGCTCTCGCATAAGGTTAACAAACGCTCATTCCACCATGGCGGGAAGCTGGGGGGATGTCACCTCATACGCCCCCTCATCTCTTTTAAAAAAAACGTTGCTTTTGGAATCAAAATAGAGATTGGGTGTTCCGCTTGTTTTCTTTAGGTTCGAGTTGTCTGGAACAAAACCAAATCTCGTCATGAGCTGTCCCCCAACATGTCTGAACCCGTGTTATCCCCTACTTGTTATATTCAGTGGATTAAAAAGAACCACAAAAAAGACCATCACGTTCCACACGGGATGGCCTTTCGTCAACGATGTTATTGTCCTTTGATCTCTAAGAGCTTCTGTCTCAGGCCGGTCTCCATCTGTGCCAGCTCGTTTTCAGCCAATCGGCGCTTGTGACGGCCCTCCTCCTGTATTTTGAGTGTTTCCTCCAGGGTGGACATGAGGTTTTCCTGCGTCTTCTTCAATGTCTCAATATCGACAAGGCCCCGCTCATTTTCGCGGGCGGTCTCAAGCGTGTTGGCTTTGAGCATTTCCGCATTTTTCAGCAGCAGATCATTGGTCGTTTTGGCAACCTTTTTCTGTGCTTCCACGGCACTCCGCTGACGAAGAAGAGTAAGCGCAATCGAGACCTGGTTTTTCCAGAGCGGAATCGCCGTCATGATGGAAGACTGGATCTTTTCCACAAGCGCCTGGTTCGTGTTTTGAATCAGGCGGATTTGCGGCGCACTCTGAATGGTGATTTCGCGGCTCAGCTTCAGGTCGTGAAGCCGTTTGTCCAGTCTGTCGGCAAACTGTACCATATCATTGACTTCCTGATATTTCATCTGGTCATTCGTGTCTTCCGCTTCTTTCCGTAGTGCCGGGATCACCTTAGTGTTGATTTCCTCAAGCTTCAGTTCCCCTGCTGCAATGTAGACATTCAACGCCTGAAAATACTCTTTGTTATGATCATAGAGCTTTTCCAGCATGGCGATATCGGCCAGTAATACATTCTTACTGCTGTCGAGTTTCACACCGATCCGGTCGATCTGGGCACCTGTCTTTTGATACTTGGACAGCACCTCCTGAACCGATCCGGAAATTTTGCCGAATACCCTGCCAAACAACGAAGGCTTGTTGGATTGCAGTTCTTCCGGATTGACGTTGCTTAATTTCTTCATCAGATCGTTAATGATATCGCCAACCTGTCCCACATCCTGCTTTTTCACCTGGTCGAGCATCGTGTTCGAGAACGACAAAAGCTTCGACTGGGCAGGGGAGCCATAGGTGATCATCGCCTGATGATTTTTCGGGTCGATCTGCTTGGCCAGCTGATAGGCTTTTGCTTTGTTCTCCTCCGGGAGCACATCGATTAATTTCCGCTGTGTGGCCGGTTCTGCCTGCTGAGCCTCCGGAACCTTCGGCGTTTCACCGAACGGGTCCGCAAGCAGGTCGTCCATAATATCCAATTTATCATCCTGATTATAGAGAGGTGATGTATTATCGCTCATGATAATCTCCTGCTTTCGTTTCTAATTTGGTTTCTTTCAGCATTTTCATAGAATGTCTGGCAACATCCAGTTCAAAGTTCAGTTCTTCCATGTCATCTGAAAGCATATGGTACAAGTCCTCTTCAATGTATTCGGTAAGCTCTTTTAACGTCCTTCTTGTTTCAGAAAGGGACTCCTGAATTTCCCAGTTTTTCTTTGGCTGGCTGGATAAAAACGCATACTTCTCTGTCAGTTCAACGGCAGAATCCAAATGGGTGAAGAAAAATCTCTCTCCTTGAAAAAAGCGCCTCGGCTCCCTTTTGGTCATACTGTATATTTTTCTTGTAATTTTCGTCAGCTCAAATCTCTGCTTTAACGTGGGAATGTCACGAATCGAAAACAGCGTTTTTTGCAGCCGGTGAATTTTCGGTTTGGCTTCTCTTAAATTTTTTTGAATGTATTTATATTCACCGCGGGTGAGCTGATGTTTTTTCAGCAGCCGCCAGTTCCAGAGCATCGATGCCATCCAATAACCGGCCACCCCGCCGCCAATGGCCAAACCGCTTGAAAGCCAAAAGGATTGGTCGAAGGCAAAGAAGGACAGCAGCCATACGATGGCCATGGTATTAAAGCCGCTGATGATTTTTACGGCAAAACCTAAAAACCCGTTCATGTCTATCGCTCCCGACTTCATGTCTTTTCTATTACTACGAACAGAACAGACTTGAGTTTCATTTTTAGTAATATTTTACTTTCCACTGCCTTTACCATACCGCATAATCCCCATTTTCTCCATTGCCCTGTAAACGTAAAACGCCTAAGACCTAAGACGTAGATAAAGACCGAAGTGGAGGCAAAAAGGAGGAACAGAAGAAGAAAGATTCATCGCGGCACTTTCATCACTAGAATTACCCTCCTGGAAAAAGCAGCAAACGGGCCTTGGCTGATATTGTAAGGTTTATAGGAAAATAGAAGCGTTTATGCCAGAATTCCCCCTATATTGTCATTTCTTGACGAACAACTTAGAGGATTTATTACAATTAATAAAGGGGAGAAATACGATGAAAAAATGGTTGGGACTTTTCATGGCGGCAGTCCTCTGTACAGGCTTCATGTTTCCTGGACATAGCAGTGCCGCTCTAGGCAGCCAAATGCTGTCACAAGGATCAAATAACAGTGATGTGGTTGATCTTCAGGAGTATTTAATGACGAAGGGTGTTTTTCCGTATCATACCGCTACAGGATACTATGGACCGATTACGAAAAACGCTGTAGAGCAATTTCAAACCCAATCCCGTATTAAAGCTGATGGGGTTGCAGGATCAGAAACGATTAATAAAATAAAAGTACTGCACAAAGGGGATATCGGCAAACCTGTCATCGAACTTCAGCGCCTGCTAAAGGCTTGGAACGCATACAGTTCCACAGTTGACGGTATTTATGGAGATGGTACGGTATCTGCAGTGGCTTCATTCCAAAAAAACCATGGACTTTCCGCTGATGGCATCGCAGGGCCGAGTACATACAAAAAACTACGCCAAAAAAGTCCTTCTTACTCCACCAGAAGCTTCACGGTGAACAGTTCGGCTTACACAGCGGACTGTGATGGCTGTTCCGGTAAGACAAAAATGGGCATTGATCTTAAGAAATACAGCAACGGAAAAGTGGTCGCTGTCGATCCGGATGTGATTCCACTTGGATCAAAAGTTGTCGTTGAAGGCTATGGTACAGCCATTGCCGCTGATATTGGCGGCGGCATTAACGGAAAAATGCTTGATGTGTTCATCGCTGACCATGGAGATGCCATCAATTGGGGCCGTAAAGACGTAAAAGTAACGGTGTATGAAAACTAAAGCAATACCTGATCCCGGGAAGCCTGATGGCTGTATCCCGGGACTTTTTATTGTCCCGTGCCTATTTTGTCTTTGAAAGCAGGGATATGTGGTGACAACCAAACTTAAAGTTATGAATCACCGGAAAATAGGCTATCTTAATGGTACGGAAGCAAAACTGCTAAAAACGAAGAAAAAATAATAGAAAAGCTGACCCGAATAAAATGCACCATGATGCATTTACTGGGTCAGCTTTTGCCATTAGAAGTCTATCGATTTTTCTCCGCCTACAACCGGAAGCCGCAAGGAGCAGCAGGCAACATTAGAGCTGGTTCGATATTTTAGCACAACAAGCAGCCTGATGGTTCCGTGTCTTTCGACCTAAAAAATAAGGCGACCTAAATCTCTTAGTCGCCTTTCAATCACATTATTTATTAAAGATATACTTTTCTTTAAGCCGGTCGAATTCACCCTGCAGTTCCATTTCATCCATCCAGAGGTTTACCCAGTTTTCATACACGGAATCGCCTCTTGGAATCATGTACGCCTTCTGGCTCTTCGTAAATGTTTTGTCTGTAAGCGCCGCATAGAGCCTCTCATCCCTGCTGGCATAATACATTGCTTCGGTGCTGTCTGTGATCATCACATCCACTTTTCCTTCAGCGACCATATGAGGGATATCAAGGTTGTTTTGAACCACCACGACCTTTGCCTTTTTAATATTAGAATCGACAAACTTTTGATTGGTTCCACCAGGATTGACGCCAATCGTTACATCAGGCTGATCAATCGCTTCAAGGCTTGTAAATCTGTCCTTGTCCTCCACTCGGATCAATGGAGATTTGCCTTCATTTAAATACGGACGGGTTAATTGGGCCGTCTTTTGGCGTTCCGTATTTCGGCTTACACCTCCGACTGCAATGTCAAACTTGTCATCAAGCAAATCATCCATAAGAGTGGGCCATGAGGTTTTTACAAACTTGACCTTAACCCCAAGATCCTTAGCCATTAGCTCAGCCGCTTCAATATCAAAGCCTTCGAATGTTTTCGTGTCCTTGTTGTAAAAGGTAAATGGCTTATAGTCCCCTGTGGTCCCTACACGAATGACTCCTTTTTTCATAATGCGGTCCAGCCTTGAAGCCACCGTATATTGGTTCCGCTTTTTATGCAGCATACTTCCTGATGCACTGGCCAGTTCATCAGCCGGTACATACGGCTTGCCATTGACCTCCAGGGTATTAAGCTGCTTCCCGTTCCACTCCAGTTCTCCTTCCTTTGTTGCCGAAGTAAAATTCATTCCCCCAAATCCAATACAGGCGATGAAGGTGAGTACTGCCACCCACTTTAAAATTATTTTGCTGCGCATATGCATCCTCCATTCTATGAGATACATCCATTATTCATAGAGCGGAAGAGCAAGTACATACATTTTCTGAAAATTCAATAAAATAGTCATTTAGTCTGAAGAAAATAGTCCCGCATTCGACAAAAAAAGCACAGCGCAGGCTGTGCTTTTACCATTAGAAAAAGGTCAAATTCTCGCCAATTCCTGCCTCGCGTTTCTCAGGAATCGGCGTGAAGCCGTCCTTTGAAAGCATGACCTCTACCTCATCGCCAATCTGTTCCTGCATCATCTTTAGAACCACTTTATAAGCGGAAGGGTTGTACCACTTTTCCATTCCCGTGCGTTTGTAGATGTCTGAAATGCCAAGCCGCCCGGTCCGTTTGCCGCCGCTGCCGTCTCCCATCCAAAAATCATCAATTGTTACCCGGTCCGCGATGGGCCGCAGCTTTTGAGGAAATTCTTTTGAGCAGGGCAGCAGCGGAGACAGGCTCGCCTGCGTAGTAATGCCCGCTTCCTTAATCTCCCGGAGTGCCTGCATTCTGGCCGGAATCGGCGGAGCTTTGGGAGCAAATGCTTTTCTGATATCTTCCTTATCGGTTTCAATGGTCATCGATACCCGCGCATGATCGCCAAATTGCTTTAAAAGGTCAATATCTCGTTTAACTAACGGTGAACGGGTTTGGACATGAAGAAAATCAGGTGGTAGTTCGAGCATTACTTCGAGCAGTGAACGGGTCAGCTTCGTTTCATGCTCCAATGGCTGATACGGATCTGTGGAGGAAGCCATAAAAATGGTAACGGGCCCTTTCCTTCTGGCCTTTGAGAGCTCCTGCCGCAGCAAATCAGCGGCATTCGTCTTGATATCCACCCAAGTCCCCCACTCCTCGTCCCGATAAAGGGAGATGGGAAGCTGCCTTACATAACAGTAGGAACAAGCAAAGGTACAACCGGCATACGGATTCAGGGAGTGCGTAAAATCATCGAGTTGCCCCACACCGGGAGTTAATATGCTTTTCGATACAATGTCCTTCAGCTCTGCTTTCATCCTGTACGCCTCCTTCCTTAGAGGATCAGCCCATTATTAATGCCGCTGACCTCTTCCTCTGTCAAATGCCGCCACTGGCCCCTTGGCAAGTCCCCCAATGAAATGCCCATAATCCGGATGCGTTCCAGTTTAATGACAGTGTACCCAAATGCCCGGCACATTCTCCGGATTTGCCGGTTCAATCCCTGAGTCAATATGATACGAAATTCATCATCACTCACCCGTTCTACCACACACGGCTTTGTAACCGCACCGGGAATCTGTACCCCCTGTGCCATTCCTGAAATAAATTCGTTGCTAAAAGGATTATTAAGTGTTACCAGGTATTCCTTTTCATGTTTATGATCGCCGTGTGAGATGGCATGAGACAGTTCACCATCATTGGTCATCAGAATGAGACCTTCTGAAGCTTTATCCAGACGGCCGACAGGAAAAATCCGTTCGTGATAACCAATAAAATCTATGATATTCCCTTCGATATGTGAAGCGGCCGTACACGTAATGCCGGCCGGTTTATTCAAGATAATGTACACCAATTTTACCTTATTTTTAATGGTTTTCCCATCAATCCGCACGATGTCGTCCGGCCCAACAATCTGTCCCATTTCGCATACTGATCCATTCACAGTAATCCTGCCTACTTTAAGAAGCCTGTCTGTTTCCCGTCTGGAGATTGCCATTGCCTGACTGATGTATTGATTGATCCTCATCATTTTCCTGCTTTCTATTTTTTGCTTATGGGTAAATCTTCTCGCCTTTTTCAAGCATCTCCAAAAATTGACTCATTCGTTTCATCCGGGTTTCCGGTTTCTTTGCTGTCTGAAGTCTGAAAAGAATGGCATACCGGTTCTGGCTGTTTAATGCTTCAAAATAAGCTTTTGCGTTTGGCCGCTGATCAAGCGCTTTTTGGAAATCCACCGGCAGGGACTTGTCGCTTTGAGGAGAATACGCTTTTTCCCAAAGTCCATTTTCCTTCGCCATTTCAATGGCCCGGAATCCGGCAGATTTCATCCTCCCTGCCGCCAGGAGTTCTTCAGCCTTCTCCTTATTCACTTTCGACCAGATGCTTTTTGGCCCTCTCGGCGTGAACCGCTGCAACCATGTTTGATCATCATATTTTTGCTTCCGGCTGTCAATCCAGCCGTAGCATAAGGCGCTTTCCACAGCTTCAGCATAGCTCGGCGTTGCCTTGCCTGAATTCTTTTTCGCAATATAAATCCGAATGCCTGGGGATGAAACATGATGCTCTTCAAGCCATTTTTCTAATGCTTGCTGACTTTCAAACCATACGGCCTCAAGCTTTTCTTTAGCCATCCTTTTCCGCCTCCACTCTCTATTCTTTGATGAAGTACTACGTCAAAGAAAAAAGAAATCCTCCCGATCCTTCGAGAGAATTTCTTTGGAATTAAGATGCCGCCTGTACTTCCAAACGCTTTTCTTTTTTCTGTGAATTCAATACCAGTTGAATAGTGCAAACGATAAAGTATACGAACGATGCGATAAGCACGTATGTCCAAGCCTGTGAAACAGCCTGTGTTTTCCATACTCCTGCCATCGAAAGAAGAGCAGGGAAAGTCAACGTCACCCATGACTGCACGAAGGCAACCTTGCCAATATACGAGTCAATCTTTTTGTTTAAAGCACCTGAAAGGAAGAACAGGAACCATAAATAGGCCCATGCCACCCAAGTCAAACTGCCGACTGTATCATGGAACTTCAGGAACGACACAACAGCATATAGAATTGCAACAACCGAAACCCATAGCGAATAATAGCCAAGGCCGCTGCCGTGAAGGCCTTTCACGTTCGTAACACCAACAAATAAATACGTCAGACCGAATAAAAAGATCGAAGCCAAATTAAAGATGGTCCAATGCTGTTGATCCGAGATCACGATCAGGTAAAAAGGGATAACCACCTGAAGCACTCCGACAAACAAGTTAAAATATCCAACACTCTTGCCATCGGCTTTACCGAAAAGCATAAAGCTATTTAAGAATAGGGCCGCTCCTGAAAGAAATAAACCGACGTCACCCATAATGTTTGCTGTGAGAAAAAGCCCTCACAGGCTATTCACCTCACTTTTAATCGTTAAAAAAGAAAAAGCAGATCCCTCCGCACGGAGCAGTAAGGGATATGCCTGCTTGATCTTTTAAAATTGAACTTACAGAATGAAACTTACGATGATGGCTGAAAGGACGCTGACCAGCGTTGCTCCGTAAAGAAGCTTCAGTCCAAAGCGTGCAACCACGTTACCTTGCTTTTCGCTCAGTCCTTTAACCGCACCGGCGATAATTCCGATGGATGAGAAGTTAGCGAAGGATACAAGGAATACAGAGATGATACCCAATGTACGAGGGCTCATGGCCTCTTGTACTTTTCCTAGCTGAATCATCGCTACGAACTCGTTTGTAACCAATTTGGTCGCCATAATTCCGCCGGCAGAAACCGCTTCTGCCCAAGGCACACCCATGATAAAGGCTACCGGAGCAAAGATATATCCAAGCACGTGCTGGAAGGTAACACCGAAAATCATATCAAATACACTGTCGATCGCTGCCATCAAGGCAACAAAACCAATCAGCATGGCACCGACGATGATGGCGACTTTAAAGCCGTCCATGATGTATTCGCCAAGCATTTCGAAGAAAGATTGCTTTTCTTCTTCCTGTACTTCAAGAATATCTTCGTTCTCGTCCACTTTATATGGATTGATGATGGAAGCAATAATGAATCCGCCAAAAAGGTTTAACACAAGTGCCGTCACCACATATTTCGGTTCGATCATGGTCATGTAGGCACCGACGATCGACATGGAAACCGTAGACATCGCTGATGCACAAAGTGTGTACAAGCGGTGCTCCGGAATACGTCCCAATTGCTTTTTCACAGTGATGAAGACTTCAGATTGTCCAACCATAGCTGAAGCGATGGCATTGTAGGATTCGAGTTTACCCATGCCGTTTACTTTACTGAGGACAAACCCAATGGCTCTCATAATGAGCGGAAGTACTTTAATGTATTGGAAAATCCCGATCAAAACAGAAATAAACACGATTGGAAGCAATACCGTCAAAAAGAACGGTGCCTGACCATCGTTGGCGATTCCGCCAAAGACAAAGTCAACGCCGGCCGCTGCATATTTAAGCAGCTTTTCAAACACACCGGCAAACGCTTTAATGACAACCAGACCAAATCTTGTATTTAATAGAATGTAGGCCAGAATGAGCTGCAGAATGATCATAATGGCAATTGGCTTATAATTGACTTGTTTGCGGTTATTGGATGCAAGCAGTGCCAAACCCAGTACGACAACAAGCCCTAGAATCGCAATAATATATGTCATAAGTCATTTCTCCTAAGTTGTTATTTCGCAAGGTGAAGTGAGAAACTACGCTAAATCCTTCGAAGAAAAGAATCCTGGCAAAAGCTCATGAATCGATGTTTCCTTGATATCACCTTTAAGATTGGAAAGAATAATTTTTGTATTTTCATCGAAAAATTCTGCAATGACCTGGCGGCATGCACCGCAAGGAGAGATTGGTCCTTCAGTATCACCGACGACCGCAATGGCTTTTATTTTCTGCTGGCCTTCTGAAACCGCTTTAAATATCGCTGTTCTTTCAGCACAGTTTGTCATGCCAAAAGAAGCGTTTTCAATATTGCAACCGAGGAACAAAGAATCGTCCCCGGTCAGCAATGCTGCGCCAACTTGAAATTTTGAATACGGAACATAAGCCTTCTGACGGGCTTCAATTGCTTTTTCAACTAATGCTTTTGTTTCCATGTGGCATTCTCCATTTCAGATGGATTTTTTTAATGATTAATAAGAGCTATTAGACGTCTGACCTTTTGCAATAGCAACACCCGAACTCGCACCGATACGAGTAGCACCTGCATTTACTACGTTTTGTGCATCTTCAAGGCTGCGAACGCTACCTGATGCTTTAACGCCTACATTCGGTCCAACTGTTTTTCTCATTAGGGCTACATCTTCTGGAGTTGCTCCCCCTGTAGAAAATCCTGTGGATGTTTTAACAAAGTCTGCTCCTGCTTTAACAGACAATTCACAAGCAATCACTTTTTCTTCATCAGTAAGCAGTGAAGTTTCAATGATCACCTTTGTCAATGCTTTGCCTTTGGCAGCTTCAACAACGGCTTTAATATCATTTTCAACTGCGTCATACTGTTTGCTTTTCAACGCTCCGATGTTGATTACCATGTCAACTTCGTCTGCACCGTTTTCAATCGCATTTTTTGTTTCAAACGCTTTAACTTCAGGAGTTGATGCTCCAAGAGGGAATCCGATAACCGTACATACTTTGACTTCCGGTGTATCTTTTAGAATTTCAGCTGCTGTTTTCACCCAAGTCGGATTCACACAAACAGAAGCAAATTTGTGTTCTTTTGCTTCTTGAGCAAGAACTTCGATTTGTTCTAGCCTAGCATCCGCTTTTAACAATGTATGGTCGATCATTTGAACTAAATTAGTGTTGGACATACTGATTGTTCCTTTCTTTTTTGAAAATGATAAAACGCTTTCAGTCATGCTCTTTTAGTTTGCATGAACACTATACCAAGCATTTGAACAAATGTAAATAACAAACTGAACAAATGTAAAAGTATTTTTTCCCAATAAAAAAATCCCCGGAGGGACAGCTAGTTTTTATCCAGCAATGATCGTGCTGTAAACTGGTCGGTTACGAGAACATTGGCATAGCCGCCTTTAAGCGCTGCGCATATTCCCTCCACCTTTTGCTGTCCACCGGCAACCAAAATGGAATGATCCTTTTTTTTCAGCTCTTTTAAATCAATCCCCAGTGTCCGTTCGTTAATATCAGCGTTAAGAATCTCGCCATTTTGATCAATGAATCGGGAACAGAGGTCCCCTGCTGCTTCTGAACCGATCTGTTTTTGGTCTTCCTCGGAAAAGTAACCCAGCTGGAACAGGAGAGACTCGGATTTGACTGCGCCAATCGTAAACACAGCGATGTTGGCTTCTTTCCCCAAATCCAGGATCCGTTTAATATGCCGGTCTGCCTCCATTGCCTGTTTCACAACGACATGGTCCACGATGGCAGGAAGCGGCAAATAAATCGGCACGGTGTTATACGCTTTGCCAAACAAGCTCAGCACTTCGGAGTAATAGGTGTGCGTTTCCGAATGGCTGATTCCGCCTTTTAGCTGAACAACCTTCACATCTTTAACGAATTTTTGTTTCAGATGGCAGGCGACATTATAAAGCGTCGTTCCCCATGTGACCCCAATGACATCCCCATCTTGTGTGATCTCATAAAGATAGGCCGCAGCCTTTTCACCGAGTTCTTCTTTTATAAGACCGCTGTCATATTGAGGGATGGAAGCCACAATGGCTTTCTTCAGATGAAACTTCTGCTCAAGTTCACTTGACAGTTGTTCAATGTCATTTTCGGGATCCATGATTTTGATCTGAACGATCCCCTCACTTTTGGCAAGCTGAAGCAGTCTGGAAACGGTGGGCCGTGATATTCCCATTTCCGCTGCAATTTGATTTTGATTGTAGTCCAGCAAATAATAAAGCTTGGCTGCTTCTATTACCTTCTTCAATTTATCCTGTTCCACGCTATCCCACCGCCATTTCATCTTTCTTTTATATATATTATCAAAGTTTCATAGCTAGTGAACATATGTAAAAAGATCCATTAATTATTATTTCTAAAAATTGGTTGACTAAACCTTAAAAAGAGCATATCTTAAAAATGAATGAACCGTTCATTCATAAATCGAGAGGAGAATGAATCGATGAAGAAACTAGAAACCGGATTGGTTATTGGCGGGAGTATAGGCGGCCTACTGGCTGCGCGTATTTTATCCGATTTTTGTTCCAAGGTACTGGTTGTTGAAAAAGATGCCTTCCCGGACGGCCCGGAACATCGTCAGGGCACACCTCAGGCCTTCCATCCCCACCGTATAACACCGCGTGGCAAAGCGATTATTGATCGTTTTTTTCCTGATTATGAACAGGATCTGGTTTCACTTGGTGCCCCTTCTTCACTTAATAAAATTATTCATCAGCACAACCAGTTCGGCACCATGGTCAGCCCTTATCCAAGAAACGATATTAAATTCAGCCGGGCCGTACTTGAATATGTGATCCGGGAACGGGTCCGGAAAATAGATAACATCCACTTTCTACAAAAGCATGACGTCCTTTCTCTCAGCGTCTCCCCTGAAAACGACAGAATTACAGGAGTGATGGCCCGTGATCGGGAAACAGACCTGTCTCCTTTTCCGGTCGTAGCCGAATTGGTCATTGATACAAGCGGAAGAACTTCCAAGCTAACCAAGTGGCTCGGTGATCTAGGTTATAACGTTCCTCTTCCGGATAAAATGACAGCAAACATCGGATACAGCACACGAAGGTATAAACTTCCTCCCGGCAAGGAACATCTGGCCGAAAAATGGGAGGCCGTAAATGTTGGCGGAACGCCTGGAAAGACATTCCTAGGTGCCTTTTCTTTCATTGAAAACCAAGTGGCCGAAACCATCCTTTATCGTCCGGACGGCGTGTTTCCGCCGAGTGATCCAGTTGAATTTGAAAAGGAAATCAGCAGGCTTTCAAGCCCTCTTATTTCCGAGTTGATTTCGGGTCTGGAACCCATTACCCCGCCGAAAAGCTTTCGTGTACCCTATTTATTCCGCCAGCATTTTGAACAAATGAAAAACTGGCCAGCTGGTTTGCTTGTTTTGGGAGATGCATACTGCAATTTTGACCCGATCTTTGGCCAGGGCATGACGGTCGCTGCAATGGAAGCTGAACTGCTGTATAAAGAATTGGAACGCAATGACACGTCTGAAACCGGTTTTGAACAATCCATCCTGAAAAAATTCCAGCATGTGATTGAGGCAGCCTGGTGGCTGAACTGTGCAGCTGATTTGCGCTGGGACGGTGTCGGTTACGAGGGTAGCCAGCCTCTGAAAGGAATTGAATTTGGTCAAACCTATATGGATCTTTACTTAAAATATGCCACCGAAAAGCAGGACTGGAAGCTGTATGGACTTTATTGGGCTGTGAACACCCTGTCGGTTTCCCCGAGAGCAATATTCAATCCCGAAATGGTTCGAACCGTCCTGTCTTCTTCCCCATCCGGCCAAAACGTGCTTGATAAATTGGAGAATGGCCATTCGCTTGAAAACGTACTGAGGGATATCCTTCCCGATTTTTCGGAAGAAATCTTTGATCCGGAGAAAATGAACAAATTAGAGGTTCGTCACGAGAATTGATATACTTTTCCTAAGAAGCAGCAACCACAGGAGTGAATACATTTGCCATTAAACGAAGAACAGCTTCAGCAAAAACGTGACGAACGAAGAGAACAAATCTTGTCTGCCGCTCTCAAGGTCTTTGCCCGCAGAGGACTGATCGGTACAAAGATGAGCATGATCAGCGAAGAAGCCGGTATCAGCCAAGGCCTTATGTATCGGTATTTTACTTCTAAAGATGAATTGTTTATCACCCTGGTGGAACGCGCCATACAGGGATCCATCGAAGGAACAAAACAGATTCACCAGATGCCCGGGTCCCCGCTTGAGAAGTTAACAAGGCTGACCGAAATCATTCTTGATGAAGACGGACAGTTGTATTTTTTGCTTATGCATCAAGTGCGAACCTCAGATGATGTGCCTGAAAAAGCAAAAGCGCTTCTTGAATATGCATCCATGGATGTATATGTCGACATGCTGAAGCCTGTATTTGAAGAAGGTCAGAAAAACGGAGAACTGGCAGAGGGAGATATCAGTGAACTGATCTCCTGCTACTTCACCGTCATATCCGGTTTGATGACCCTAAATATTCCTAAAACACAAGGATTTCAACTTCCACGGGTGGAATTATTGATGAGGATGTTTACACGTCTCTAATAAAAAGAGATAGAGGTATGGTGGATGAGAATTGGATTAATGCGTCATTTTAAAGTAACAAGGGGGTATCCCAGCGGATTTTTTTCATCGTCTGACCTGATGAAGTGGGTGGATGAATATGATGCTTCCGGGGTCGAAGAGTCAGAAGTTGACCTTGGGGGAGTAGATTGGAAGACGTGCTATTCGAGCAATCTAACGAGAGCCGCAATCACAGCACGGCGGGCGTTTAAGGGAGAGATTACGTTTTTGGATGAATTAAGAGAAATCAGGCTTTCCCCTTTCTTTCGTTCAAACATCAAGCTTCCATTGCCCGTTCATCTCTTATTTATCCGGATGGCCTGGCTGATGAAACATCCCTCACAGAACCCTGGCAAACAAGAGGTTCTCCAGCAGATCAGCAATACGGTGGACCGTATCACCGGGCATCAGGAGGAGAATATTTTAATTGTCTGCCATGGCGGTGTGATGATGTTCATGCGCAAAGAGCTGCTGAAGCGAGGCTACAAAGGCCCTAAGCTTGGCCGGCACATTGAACATGGGAAAGTCTATGTATTTGAGAATTGAAACATGAGAAACTTCTGTTTTTCGCTTATCGAAACTCAGAAGTTTTTTTGTTGATTTGGTTTGCGTTTCCCAACGAACTTCATCACCGTAATAAGGAGAGTGGTAACCGTAAAAGCGATAAAAAAGATGGCCTGTAACAGCAGGATCACGTCCATCGCCCTGCCCTTTTCACCTGAATAAAAATACCCGATTCCTAAAAAAAGAAGAGTAGCAGGAAACGTACCCATGACGGTCAGCAGTGAATACTTCCAGATGTTCATCTTGGACATTCCCGCAAAAAAGGGAACCACATTGCCGATCGGCAGAGGACTTAGGACAGCTACACACCAATTTCCGTACTTTCGTATGGCTTTCTTTGTTTTGTCCAGTTTGGCACGCTTATCAGAACTTATTTTTCTTTCAGCGGACTCTCCAAGTTTTAGCCCAATGGAATAGGGAATATAGCTTCCGACTGTGTAAAAAAGGCTCCCGCCCAGTGAAACCCATACCACATCCAACCAGCTTAAATCCATTAGAATGCCAGCTGTCACTATAAAGGCAGAACCGACAAATGGAAAAGAACTTCCCTCAAGCAGTTGGGAAAACAGAATGCCCCAAACTCCCCATTCTTCAAACAACCTTGTCATCCAATCCAACAAAACCACCCACCTCATTATCCATTCAAGGTTTGATTCAAGTATAATAAAATGCGGTGGTTCCACCCAGAGACTCCAGATATAAATGATGTACTCCCCGAGCATTATTTTCCTCCTCCACCAATGTAAGCCTTATCATTTTCGCTCAATACGAAATATTTTAACAATTTACTCAATTACCCTTGTACTGCCAGTTTTTTGCTGGTATGATAATGAACATTGAATTCACCGTAGAAGGAGTCTCGTCATCATGAAAAAAGGGATATTAACTATACTGGTTCTGCTTCCTTTCGTTGCGCAGCTGGCTTTATTGCCTTTTGTCAACAAGATTGGCCCCATCGTTTTTGGGTTGCCATTTTTCCACTTCTGGTTATTTTTGTGGATCGTTTTAACCCCTTTATGCACCTATGGCATCTATCAACTTCAGAAATCAAAGGGAGGCTTGGAGTAACATGCAAGGCAATTTAACAGCACTGTCTATCACCATTTTTATCATTTTAACCGTAGTCCTCATCGGCTTCCTTTCCGGCCGTGATAAAAAAGTCCGCAGCTCTGTAGAAGAGTGGTCGGTTGGCGGAAGACGCTTCGGCGGCCTGCTCGTCTGGTTTCTTGTAGGTGCGGATCTGTATACCGCCTACACCTTCCTGGGTCTTACCAGTACAGCCTATACAGGAGGAAGCCTCGCTTTTTTTGCGATTCCGTATTCTGTACTCGCCTTTTTTATCTCTTACTTTTTTCTTCCAAAGCTTTGGAAGGTGGCTAATCATCATAAATTAACAACATTGGCTGATTATGCAAGAGAGCGATTTGACAGCAAGCTCCTGTCCATTCTTATTGCCATTGTTGGCGTACTCATGCTGATTCCATATATCTGTTTGCAGCTCAGCGGTATCCAGGATACGCTGCAAGTTGCAGGAACCGGCTTTATCAATGTAAAGGTCGTGGTGGTCACTTCCTTCCTGCTCGTGGCGCTTTATACCTTTTTCAGCGGTATTAAAGGACCAACATACACAGCAATTATAAAAGATGTTCTCGTTTGGGCCATCATGCTGTTTATGGTCGTGTCTCTTCCAATGATTCACTTTGGAGGCTGGACTCCGATGATGGACCGTCTTGTTAAGGATGCACCGCAGCTGTTAACCATACCAACCGACGGGCCAAAGGGTATTCCCTGGTTCATCACCGCATCACTCGTCTCTGCGTTAGCCCTGTTTATGTGGGCACACGCGGCAACCGGCGTTTTCACAGCAAAAAGTGCAGATTCAATCCGCAAAAATGCGATGTTCCTGCCGCTTTATAATATCGTTCTTATTCTTGTTATTTTCCTTGGATTCATCGCTTTTCTTGTACTTCCGAAGGGGACGGATCCTCGCTTTGCCCTGTTGACGCTGATCCAGTCTTCTTATGGCGGTGTCGCACAGGGGCTGGCGTATGCAACCATTGCCCTGGCTTCCTTGATTCCATGTTCCATCATGGCCATCGGGGCATCCAACCTGTTTGCCAATAACATTTACCGTGATTGGATTAACCCCAAGGTTAAACCTTCCCGTCTTACCATGATTACAAGGGGTATGGTATTTGTTGTTATCGGACTGGCCCTTTTATTCGGCCTGGTCTTCCCAAGTGCCCTGGTTTCCCTGCAACTGCTCGGTGTTTCCGGCATGGTGCAAATCTTCCCGGCGATTGTCATCAGCCTTTTCTGGAAAAACCAAACAAGAGAAGCGACAATCATTGGTTTGCTTGTTGGACTGGCCACAACATTTACGGTCTACGGCACTGGCAATTCCTATGGCATCTACGAAGGATTCTGGGGACTCGCTGCGAATTTCCTCGCGGTTGTTGTGCTTAATCCGCTTTTTGTGAAGAAAGCAAAGAGCAACGCCAACCCGGTAAAAGAGTTCTTATTTAACAAAAATCAAAAAGAAGCCTCCCTTGCCAAAAAAGGAGCTTAACAAAAGACCGCCCGGTGTTCCGGGTGGTCTTTTGTTGTTATCATAAGTTCTTGGCATGAAAGGTATCGCCGCCTTCGATGGTGCCGTTCTTCAATCCTTTGTTAAACCAGCGCATCCGCTGCTCTGAGGTTCCGTGGGTAAAGCTTTCCGGCACCACATAGCCCTGGGCCTTTTTTTGCAGAGTATCATCCCCTACTGCACTGGCCGCCCTGATCGCTTCTTCTACATCTCCTTTTTCGAGGAGGTCCATGCCTTGTGCCTCATGTGCCCATACTCCTGCATAATAATCAGCCTGAAGCTCGACACGCACCGATTGGGCATTCGCTTGGGTTTTGCTCAAGTTCTGCCGTGAGCCCTGATCCATCGTTCCCAATAGATTTTGCACATGGTGCCCCACTTCATGGGCAATTACATATGCCATGGCAAAATCCCCCGGTGCATGAAACTCGTTTTTTAGCTCCTGATAAAAACTCAAATCAATGTAAAGCTTTTGATCTCCTGGACAGTAGAACGGGCCAACGGATGAACCCGCATTTCCGCATGCCGATTGAACGGTGCCGTTATACAAAACCAGTTTTGGATTTTTATACTCCTTCCCCTCTTCCTCAAACTCTTTTTTCCAGACATCTTCCGTATCCGCAAGAACCACTGACACAAACGAAGCCAATTCCTTTTCCTGATCAGATTCTTCATAGGGGACAGAAGAGTTATCTGTACTTGTCGTGCTCAAGCTGTTCAGCACATCGCTCGGGTTTCCGCCAAGCAGCATGACGACGAGCACAAGAACGATCCCGCCTAATCCGCCGCCAACCAGAGTTTTTCCCCCCATTCCACGCCTGTCCTCCACATTTGTGCTTTGTCTTCTACCTTGCCATTTCATACGCATCCTCCCAGCAGCATGTTCAGTTACTAGTGAATATACCCCATTAAGGAGGGAGTTATCGCACCCAAATTACGATCCTTTCAAATTCCTTCCCCTTAAAAGCTTGTTTTTTAATCATTTTTTGTAAAATCGGAAAGATTTTTGTGGTAATGTAGTTAATAAGTGGTTTAATATCCATAATTAACCTATTACAGTTATGAAAAGGAGGTGGGAGAAATCAGGGGAGAAAAGATTAAATATTTTAGAGAAATCAAACAGCTTACTCAAAGAGAGCTCACAGATGGTATATGTTCCATAACGTATTTAAGTAAAGTAGAAAACAACATCATTGAACCTTCCGAACAGATTCTTCAATTATGGTGTAGTCGCTTGGGTATTGAATATTCAATGTTTGTTCAGTCCTCTTCTGCTTTAACCTTCAAACAAGAGTTGAAAATGTGGTACGAAGCCATAAAACTCCGAGATCTTTCATTATCGAAAAGGTATTACCAAACGATCAAAGACCAGGTTACAGGTATTGAGGATATTGATATTTTAGCCTCTTTCCATCTTGTCAGCAGCCGGCACTTCCTGTTATCTCAATTGTATAATGATGCAAAATATCACCTAACCAGAGTTAAACATTACGTCAGCTGTCTCTCCAATGAATTATCAGCCTATTATTATTACTTTAACGGACTTTACGAATATTTGAACGGGAACATCCAACAGGCACTAAACGATTTTTTCAGAGCAAAAGAGACGGTACGGGAACCCGAATTTTATTATCAGCTTGGCTTGATCTATGGAAAACTTGGAAGGATGACCTTATCTATTGTTAACACTGAAAAAGCATTGGCATCATTTAATCAACACATGTTGATTTACAAAATGGTTGACTGTTATATCTTATTGGGTATCAACTATAACCGGATCAACGAACACGAAACAGCTAAGTCATATTTTGAAAAAGCCTTAAACGGTGTGAATAGCCTACAAAATTCCCGCCACCTTTTGAGCAAGATCTACCATAATCTTGGGTGTGTCTATCAAAGACAAAAGAATTCAGAAGAGGCAATTCTTTACTTCTTAAAGTCCCTGCAAGAGTGCACCAAATTAAGAGAGAGAAGGCATACCATTTATTTATTAGCAAGAGAACTATACACATGCGCGAAAATAGATGAAAGCCGCAAATGGCTAAAAAAAGGTCTGCAGTTATCGCCATCCAAAAACGACGATACCTATTACCTGTTAAAAACACTTGAATTTCAACTTGAAGAAAAGCAAAATGAACCTGGCTATTTACAATTTCTCGAGGAAAAGGCCGTCCCTTTCTTTCAATATAAAAACGATGTCTTTAATATTGGAAGATACTATGAACTCTTAGCTCACAGCTACTATTGTAATAAAAGATATAAAAAGGCTAGCGATTATTATAGTAAAGCCTATGAATTAAAAATTGAATACAACTAAAGGAGCGAATAAAAAAATGAACAAATGGATTAGTTTATTGTATTTTTCGTTTATGCTTATAACATTTGCGATCAACCTTGATCTTACTACGTTGGAACCACCACTTTTTGATGAAGAATTTCCTGATATTTAATCTCTAGAATGATGCTAAAAAGACCAATAGGTCTTTTTTTTTGCCTTGATGGGTTGATAAAAAAAATTGTCGAAAGCACAACTGAGTCAGCATAAAGGGACCTAATTTTTTCAATACCAAAATATTCAATATAATGGTATTTTTTATGTAATAAATATTTCATTACGGAGGGATCGAGTGATTAAAAAAACGGCAATCATTTTCATTTTATTTTCTGCGGTATGGGGAAGCCTTTTCACTTCCTCTATTTTATCCGGTTTAGGAACAACTCCCCTTCCCATTAGTAAGGATACAAAAATCATGTTTGCCTCTATTCTTCCGCAAGGATGGGGATTCTTCAGTAAGAGTCCAAGAGATTCCTTGTTGGGAATGCATACTGCTAATGCCGAGAGCCTTGATGTCCTCTTTCCCACCATGCGGATGGAAAACGCATTGGGTCTCTATCGAAAAGGAAGGTCACAAGGTGTTGAGATGGGGGCACTTTCCATGCAAATCTCAAAAAAAGACTGGAAGAAATGCAAGAATAACAGCCTGGAGGACTGTGAAAGTCTGGCAAAAAAAATCACCTTAAACAATAAGGCCCCAAGCCCGCTGTTGTGTGGTGAATACTTCTTTACAAAAGAAGAGATTGTTCCATGGAGCTATTTTAAATACAGTGATTCCGGAACGGAAATAAAAGAAATCGTAAGGGCGGATGTCAAATGTTTCAAAAAGTAGAACATCTTATTGCCTCTTGGAAAACTTCCACTCCATGGACAAATGTCTATGGGCTGGCTCGGAGCATTATAGCTCTTTCCAGTATGCTTACGTTACTCGTCAATAAACCTGAAATTCTCTTTAAACCTTCTTCTGCTTCCAATGACTTTCCAATATGTGAAACAGGATATAGTGCATTCTGCTTTGCACAAAACGATTATGATTCTCTCAATGTCATTCGATGGATATGCATCATTCTTCTTTTTATAGTCGCCATTGGCTGGAGACCGCGTATTACCGGAATTCTTCATTGGTATGTGGCATACAGTATGCAAGCCTCCATGGTCGTAATCGATGGCGGTGAACAAGCGGCAGCCGTCATTTCATTTCTGCTGCTTCCCATTACCCTCACCGATCCAAGGAAATGGCATTGGAGCATCAACGAAAATCGATTCAACCCAGGAATTCATTCAAAAATTATTGCTTATGTATCTTACTTTTTTATCCGCTTGCAAGTTGCAGTTATTTATTTCCATTCAACGATTGCAAAGCTTAAAAATTCCGAATGGATAGATGGAACTGCTGTTTATTATTACTCTCGAGAAAAGACAGTAGGATTTAATACTTTTTTTGACCAGATCACCCACGGAATGCTTGGAAGTCCTTTGGTCGTTATTCCCACTTGGGGCACCCTCCTGGTGCAGATTGTTATTTTCTGTTCTCTCTTTGCACCAAGAAGAAAGTGGAAAACCATTTTTATCATTGCTGTATCCATGCACGAAATATTCGCGCTTATGCTAGGTCTTATCAGTTTCTCCATGATCATGACCGGTATATTAATCCTGTATTTGGTACCTATTGACTCGGTTTTTGGCAAATTATTTGCTGGAAATAGCAAGACCAAATTTAAAAAGTTGGAGGAGGAAGTAGTTTGAAGAAAATCGTTTTATCTTTGCTCACATTGGCCTTGGTTTTTGGGGTCGCATTCTCTCAGGGATCAGGCAAGACTGTTCAGGCACAAAACCTAAAGTACTCGGGTGAAGAACTTTTCAAAGGTTTTGTATTTGCACAAGGGGATTTAGGTCAAAAGATGGATGAAGTATTTAATAAATCAACCGTTGAGAAGCTAAACTCTAAGGAGTCCAAGAAATTCGCCAACAAAATCATGAAAGAAATTAAAAAAGAGGATCCATCCTACTTTAACAAACTGCAAAAAGCCGTCTACTCCAAAAACCCGGCAAAAGTGGACAAACTGCTAAAAGATGGCGGTAAGATCATCGAGGCCGACATAACTGAACAGCAAAAAAAGATGGCAAAAAGTGATGGTGTAGTAGGTGCCGCTGCCTCGGTTTCCGTTGAATGGTACTACTACTATTATTATGCAGCCGCTGCAGCAGCGGGTATCGTATTGGTTCTCTTTGCGATTGATATCACTCCAATTGCCAAGAAAGACGATACAAACAGAGAGATGGCAATCCGTTCACTGCTGGAAGAAGTCAACTAATCATAGGATTGAGAACAGGTGTAAAGAGCTTCATCCACTCTTTGCACCTTTTTCATTTTTGGAAATAATCGGTTTTACCTACAATAATTTCTTTTTTCCTACCTAAGTATCATTGATACATACCTATGAATCATATATAGTTAAAGTATGACAAGTAAAAATATGGATAAGTGGATCATCCAGTTAAGAAAAGGAACGTTTGAATTAGCAATTCTTTCACTTGTTTCCAGTAGATCCATGTATGGCTATGAGATTTCATCAGCTTTAAAAAAATCACCTATATTTTTCATATCTGAGGGAGCCATTTATCCCATCTTAAAACGAATGACAGAAAAAAATTGGATTGAATTTTACTGGGTGGACTCAATGGAAGGACCAAGAAGAAAGTATTATCAGATCACGGAGGAAGGGAGATTACTTTTAACGGAGCGCATGGCAAAGTATAAAGAAATATACGATGCACTTACACTTTTGGGAGAGGGTGCGACTGATGAATAAGGTTGAAGAAACCATTGAAACATTCATTGATGAATTAAATGTTCATTTAACTGAGATTCAAACTGTTCACCGTGAAAACTATGTAGCTGAAATAAAAGACCATCTCTATTCCTATGCCAAAGATTTAAGCAGCCAAGGTTTATCAGAGAAGGATATTGAACACAAAATCCGCGAAGAATTTGTATCAATGAATGAGCTGGCAGAGGATTTTATTAATAGTACACCATCCCCTCCTGCTAACCGTTTTAAAAATAATTCCATGATGCTCCCCCCTCTTCTGGTAGGAGCACTGGGGATTTTTATTTTTCCCAATCACCAGGAACTACTGGTTGCACTTATGTTGTTTATCTATGCTTACCTTGTTCTTATTAAAAAAGCCATTTGGGGATTTGCCGTGGTCAGAAAAAAACCTAGCGGCATTAAAAACAGAGAAAAGGTAAGTCAATCAGGAAGTGTATATCTTTTCGTTTTAGGATTGTTATTTTTGATTGGGGAATTTGTGAGTGTTCCCAATAAAAACATTATCTTTGCAACGTTCATCGCTCTTTTATCGATTGGCTTCTTCTTTTATGTTCAAAAAAAATTAGTTCGATAGCTAATTTATTACTATTTGGGAGGAAAAAATGAACATTAATTTATTGATTATCAGCTTGATTTTTTTCGTAGTGGCTTTCCTTGTAGGGGTCAAAAAGCAAACCTGGATTCTGTCGGGTTTTAATGAAAAAAGAGTGAGAAATAAGGAAAAACTTGCTAAAATCACAGGCTTTTATTTGTTTTTGCCCTTAGGGCTTCTTATTTTGCTCAGTGCATTTATTGACTATCCTCATCAAGCAAAAATATTGCCTGGCGTAAGTATCGCATATGGCGTGCTCATGATTATATATGTCAATGAAAAAATGGTGGAATAACATGACTTTAAACTTAAAACTCATCGTTTTTTATGATAATTGGTGCCCTATGTGCACGTATATTAAACAAAGAATCAATCGTCTGGATTGGTGCAATCTTATTCAAATGCAAGGAATCCGTGAAAGTGGAATTGAGAATAAGATCACTGTTCCTCTTGAAGAATTAGAGAAAAAAATGTATGCGGTTATAAAATCAACAGGTAAACAAGTGTCAGGAATTGATGCCATTACAGCCATTGCAATGAGAATACCTGTGCTTTTTCCGCTTTGGCCTCTTTTAAAACTGTCCTCTTCGCTCGGCCTTGGGCAAAAAATATATCAGTATATTGCTGATAACCGTTCAATAGTACCCATTAATAAGTGTGACAGTTCTTGCCATATAAAATAATGCGGGAGGGTTTTTGATGGTCAGCCAAACATCCATTATATTTATGATACTTGCGATAATTGTTTCTATCGTCGTTCCGGTCATCACCCTTATTTATTTTAGAAGAAAGAAAGCTCCATGGAAGCCTGTCTTGATCGGAATATTGATCTTTATTCTATTCAGCCAGGTTCTAGAAAAAATTTTACATGTCTATGTATTAAATACAAATACCCAAACAGCTGAACTGATGAAAAACTCTTACCTATATGCTTCCTATGGAGGTTTAGCGGCTGGGATTTTCGAGGAATTCGGCCGATATATCGGGTTCTACTTTTTACTGAAAAAGTACCGCGAATGGAAAGATGGCATTGCATACGGCATTGGCCATGGCGGTATTGAAGCCATCTTAATCGGAGCCTTTGCCGCCTTCCAAAACATTCTTATGGCCAATTTAATCAATTCAGGCGGATTTGAAAAACTAGCAGGTGCGGCCGGGCAAGATCCCAATGTTCTTATGGGAATAAAAGACCAGTTGGTTAATACCTCGTCCTACATGTTTCTACTGGGTGGATTTGAACGTATTGCTGCATTCGTATTACAAATCGCCCTATCGATAATTGTCCTTTATGCGGTAAAATCAAAAAAACCCCTTTACCTCTTGTATGCAATACTTATTCATGCTGCTGTAGACTTTGTGGCAGTCCTATCTAAAGGTTTGGAATGGAGTGTTTGGATTCCAGAAGGTATGTTATTCGTGATTGCCGTTCTTTCCATTTTCTTGATTAGAAAATCCAGATACTGGTTTGACAAGAGGATGGATTACCAAACACAGTCAACAGGGGTAATTTGATAAATTAGTTTATCTGAAGAACCCAGTCATCACTTCCATTCAACATGATCCTTCCGTCCTATAATTCTCTTACCCTTTCACCTTCTCTTTTTGTAAGTGATTACCTTCTATCTATGATTAGCTCACCGAATATAAGGGTATTGAGTTACAAAACCATTAAAGGAGGAAGCAATCATGAAACTTGAAGTTCTATGCAATGTGGAAAACTGTAAGTATTGGGCAGAAGGCGACCAGTGTGTTGCAGACTCTATTTATGTTATCGGAATGCACGGAGAAGAGGCGGACAACGTAGCGGAGACAGCTTGTAAAACCTTTGAGCACCGTGAATAGCGGAACACAAAGAAACGACACTCGCATTGAGTGCCGTTTTTTTATGCTTATCTTGATTGCATTTTTTCGTCCAGTTTGGCAAAAGCTTCTTTCAGCCTGTTCTTGGGCACTCTGCTGTACAAATCCCCCAGACTCACTTCAAAGCTACTGCCGTTTTCTCCATTTTCTCTGACATGCCCGGTAAGTCCGATCCCGGTTTCCTCATAAAGCGGTGCAAGTATGGCTTCCATATCTTCCTTACGGGCCTCAATATGGACATGAAACATATTAGAAACCGGCACCTTCGGAAGAGTGGTGATTCCAGAACAATGGTTGTAAAATTCAGCGAGTTCTTTTGCTTCTTCATAATATTGGTTCATCTTATGTATATGCTGATCAAAGTAATAATCCGCACTCAAAATGTAAGGATAAAGACTAATTAAGTCCCCCCCGTGCCGGCGTTTCCATACCTTTGATTTCTCGGTAAACTCCCTGCTTCCCGCCAAAACCGCCCCGGCAATTCCGCCGATCCCTTTATATACCGAGATATATACGGAATCAAACAAAGCGCAAACTTCTTGTGCTGATTTTTTATAATAGGGAAGCACTTCAAACAGCCGGGCTCCATCAAGATGCAACAAGATGCCCTTTTCCCTGCAATACGCCGAGATTTCCTCCAGAGTATGGTAGTCCGGCAACTGACCGCCGATTTCACGCTGCGGCAGCTCAAGCAATATACAGGCAACCTCTTCTTTTATATTCATCACATCATCCAGAGTGATCACCCTGTGCACGTCTGCCAGCAAAATTGGCATGATGTGATGCAATTCCTTAAGCCCGTCTTCTTCATGGATCTCAATGTGGCATAACGGATGATAAGCTACCGTCTTCAACTCTTTTTCATCACACCAAATCCTAAGTGCAATCTGCTGGGCCATCGTCCCGCTTGGAAAAAACACCGCTGCTTCCTTCCCCAACACGCCGGCCATCTTTTCCTCAAATTCTTCAATTACTTTTCCCCTGCCATACATATCGCTTTCCAGTTCGCCATTCAAATCCTCTATGGCATCCTTCAGCACTTGAAGGTTTCTTGGCCCGTGGCCGTTCACATGATAGTCTGCCTGTTTATAAGCTTTCATAAAGATATCTTCCACTGAATAAATCCTCCCCATGACCGGTTGGTAGATTTTCTTCCCTTCTTTCATTTTACTTAAGAAGGTTTTTATTGTACATATGGCGAAATTTTAACGAAGTTTGGAACTATTTGCGGAAAGGGGAGATTCAGGACTGCACGCTGCTTTTTTTAAACGAAGGTTTTATGCAGTTGATTTGGTTTGCCATAAAAAGGGAGGTACGCTATGAAAACTCAAATTGAGCAAAATGGTATTGTAACCCTGACTGATGAAGCAACCAAGAGTGTAAGTGACAGTGAATTATGGAATGATGACCTCCGCCCCACAACCGAAAAAGAACATACCTGGACCGGCTTGAACTTTGCCACGCTGTGGATTGGGATGTGCCTTTGTATTCCCGCCTACACCATGGCCAGCGGAATGATTTCGCTCGGTATGAATTGGTGGCAGGCGATTGGAACCATTTTTCTTGGAAACGTGATTGTTCTTATTCCGATTCTATTAAACTCTCATGCCGGCACAAAATTCGGCATTCCTTATCCTGTGTTCGCCAGGTTATGGTTCGGGTCAAAAGGGGCTCATATTCCTTCCATGGCCCGTGCCGTTGTTGCCGCTGGCTGGTTTGGCATCAACACGTGGATTGGTACGACTGCTATTGATGTTCTGTTATCCGCTTCCTTCCCTGCCTGGAAAAACCTGACCGGGCACACAGCTATTATCTTTGCTTTATTTTGGGCTTTAAACGTGGGTGTAGCCTATAAAGGACCTCAGGCGATTAAGGTTCTCAGCTTAATTGCAGCGCCCGTGGTCGGGTTATCAGCTTTAATTCTTATGATCTGGGCATTTACCAACGCCGGTTGGGGGCCTATTTTGTCCACACCATCCAAGTTCACAACAACCGGTGAGTTCCTTAAAGTATTCTTCCCGACACTGACCGGAGTCATCGCCTTCTGGGCTACACTGGCCTTAAATATTCCGGACTTTTGCCGCTATGCAAAAAACCAGAAATCACAAATGATCGCCCAAAGCTTCTCTCTTCCCCTCACCATGAGCATTTTCTCCTTCATCGGCATCGCCGTTACTTCAGCAACTGTTGTCATTTTTGGTACAGCCATTTGGGATCCTGTTCAATTGCTTGCCAAGTTCCCGCCGTTCATCATCTTTTTAGGAACCATTATCATCGCCATGGCTTCTCTAACCATCAATGTTGGCGCAAACATAGTTGCGCCAGCCCGTGCCATTGAGAACTTGTATCCGAAGCGCATTACCTTTGGCATTGGTGCACTGATAACCGGAGTGTTCGCCATTCTCATGCAGCCGTGGTTCATCATGTCCAATTTCGGAAATTACATTTTTGGCTGGCTGGGTACATATGCGGCCCTCCTCGGCCCCATTGATGGGATTGCCATTGCCGACTATTGGCTCGTCCGCCGGAGAAAAATGGCCCTGAAAGAACTGTATGAACCAGCCGGAAGGTACAATTATTCCTCTGGATTTAATAAAAATGGTGTATATGCGCTTATTATCGGAGTAGCCGTGCCCGTTCTCGGACTTCTCGTGCCGGGTCTTCGATTCCTGTGGGATAACGCCTGGACATTCGGCCTTTTTATTTCCATGTTCGCTTATGCCTATTTAATGAAAAACGACCAAAGCGTATTGAGCCCCGGAGAATACGAAGCCATTACCCAGATTCAGGCTCCAGACCCCATGGAGCGTCTTGCCAAATAAAAGAAAAAACAGGACGTGTCCACCGGGACAGGTCCTGTTTTATTTTAAAACGTAGATTAAAAACTTCTCGTACGGATTGCTGTCATAAAGCCCCGGCAGTCTTACTTCCTCTTTCAATTCAAAGGCTGTCTGGTCGTCCAAAAAATAGGTATACTCTTCTGTCGCATAATATAAGATCAGTTCCACCTCACGCGGAAAGTGTTCCACGGACAGCAAAATATTGTTGATGACCTTCATGAAGATTGGCATCGTAAACGGGTTAAAAAAGTAGAAGCGGTTATCCTCCGGGTGAATGGGATATTCTTGCGCCAGAGCACAATAAAAATGGATACGATCTCTGCTCTTTTGGTGTTTTTTCAAATAAGCATCCAGGTTATTCATCGCATCCTTATAAAATTCCTCATTCACCTCTACACCAGTCACCGCATTCTGATAGAAATGGTTGATGTAAAAACTGATTCTTCCCTTTCCGCAGCCAAAGTCCACCACCCGGTCACCCTGCTCTAATCGGTATTCACGAAATAAACCTTCCAGCGCTTCATAAGGGGTAGGCTCGTATCGGTGATAATGGGAAGTGACACTATACACCTTTTGCTCACCTTTTGTGGTGATATTCAGCAATTGATCATAATCCTTTTCATTCATCTGGCTGCTCCTATCTGTTACTGTACATAGAAAAACCCCCGGCTGCTATAGCAGAGGGCGGATTGATTAAAGGTTGGGACTGTGTGTCTCCAATTGAAACTTTCATGGCGGCTCCAAGAACAATATAAACCATCACTTCAACCATGACAAACTTTAAGATAAGAGCTTTCAAATGATCCCCTGTTTATCCTCCTTTTTCCATTATAGCTATGATTTACCCACTGTATGGTTTCATAAACCCCATTAACTATTTACGTATATCTTAACTGAACTAATCCCGATTCAAAGGTTTCGCACGATTCCAATGTCAGATTTTTTCCGTGGTCCATTTCCTGAAACAAACGAATACCGCTCCCAAGGAAAACCGGAATAATGGAGATCACATATTCATCAATGAGATCATGTTCTCTCAATACCTTGACCGCTTCAGCGCCGCCATCAATAAAGATATTTTTCCCTTCCTCTTTCTTCAGTTGATCAATGAGTTCCCGAACATCCCCATTGTAGAAATCTACCTGGCCATCACTTCCACTTTTTGACCGGGACAGGACATAGCATTTTCTATCCTTGTGAGAAAATTCGATTCCAAAGGAAAGCACGACATCATATGTCTTCCTTCCCATAATGACCGTATCCACGTTTTTTACAAATTCCGCATAGCCATAGTCCTCTCCCGGCTGTTCCACACTGGAAAGCCAGCTGAGATCATCATCTTTCCCCGCAATAAATCCATCGAGGCTCGTCGCAATATAGAGCACAACTTTTCTTTTTTGATCCATTAGTTTTTCCCCTTTCACTATTTTTTGTTCCATCCGAGTATACTAATGAATAATGACATCCTTTGTCATATTTATTATGAATGAAGAGAGGGTAAATAATGCGCGCTGACCGGCTGATTTCCATACTCTTATTGCTGCAAAACAGGGCGAAAATGACCACAAAGGAACTGGCAAATGAACTTGAAGTCAATCCGCGGACGATCTCCCGTGACATGGATGCCCTGAGTTCTGCCGGCTTTCCGGTGATCGCCGATCGAGGAACCTCCGGCGGATGGCGGCTGCTTGAATCTTACAAGACCAATTTGACAGGGTTAAAAGCAGAAGAAATCAAAACGTTATTTCTCCTGCCTTCTCTCCACCTGATGAAGGACCTTGGAATTAGTGAAGACTGGCATGCGGCCCGAGAGAAACTGCTGGCTTCGCTTCCTGCCTCTTTTCATGGACAAGCCCAGGATGTCTGGGACCGGATCCATATCGATACAAATTCATGGAGGCAATCACCCGAGAAGGTTACCGCCTTTACCATTCTGCAAGAATCGCTTTGGCAGGACAAAAGGCTTCTCATCCAGTATGAACGGGTCGATGGTGAACAGCGGGAACGGATAGTTTCTCCTCTCGGTTTGGTTGCCAAAAGCAGCACATGGTATTTCATCGCAGGTGTCGGCGGGGATATTCGAACCTACCGTGCGTCCAGAATCTTGTCTGCCCAATTCACTGATGAAACGTTTGAACGGCCGGCAGACTTTAGACTCGCCACATTTTGGGAACAATCATCACAGCAATTCATTCAGTCCCTGCCTACCTACGAGGTGGAAGCAGAGCTTTCTCCCTCGATCCTCTCCCGGATCAAGTTTACCGGGCGCTTTGTGCAACAAATCCACCTGGAGGATTCACTTCCAAATGGATGGATTCCCGCTTCGTTTTGCTTTGATACCGAAGAAGAAGCTGCTCAATATAGTTTGGGATTTGGCAACCAAATCAGAATTGTATCGCCAATGCGTCTAAAAGAGATCGTTTATTCGAGGGCAAAATCTTTGATCGAAATGCTGGAAAATGACCAATAAACCAAAAACCCGCCTGAAATTCATTCCAGACGGGTTCTGTTCTATTCCACTGTGACAGAGGCTGCAAGTTATTCCACATCTACTTCTGTTATTTTTATAAATACATAAAGGTTTTCAATCGCTTTTGTGGAAAGGGATACTGACTAATTGACAGAAAGTGAGTGACCACAGATGACAGAAAAAACGGCCGTACAGGATGTGTATCCCGATGATTATTCGTGGTGTTATGGATGCGGAAAACTAAATGATAAGGGCCATCAATTGAAAACAAGATGGCATGGGGATAAGACCGAGACGATCTATACACCACAGCCGGAACATACCGCTGTTCCCGGGTTTGTCTATGGAGGACTGATTGCTTCATTAATTGATTGCCATGGAACAGGATCTGCCTCGCTTGGATTGCACCGGAAAAATGGGCATGAACCTGGTGATGGCCATGAACCGCCGCGGTTTGTGACAGCCTCGCTGAATGTGGACTTTATGAAACCTACCCCTCATGGCACACCTTTAAAAGCTGTGGGGACACTTGAAGAAGTTCATCCGAAAAAGTGGAAAGTACATACTGAGGTATTTGCCGGTGAGACTCTTTGTGTAAAAGGAGAAGTGACGGCAGTCGTGATGCCCGATTCCTTCCTGAAACAAACAAAAACCACCAACCCTTCATAGGGGTGGTGGTTTTATTTATCGGGCCCTGACGTTGGCAACAATGCCTTCCTCGTCGTCCAGCACTAATTCCAGACCAGCGGAAATCGGATCAATATTCATCTGTGTATCCAGATAAAAACGAAGTGCTTCAATAATGTTCGCTTCGATCAGCACTTGTTTTCTGCCTCCAACGTAAGCTTCAGCCGAAAACCCATAATCATCATCAAAGAGCAGTTCTACCTCAACGTCTTCTGGAGCTACTTCCTTTTTATTGGCAAGATGCAGACAAAGGGCGTTGATAATGTCCTGCTCTGAGAGCATTATCGTTTCCATCGATCATACTCCTCACGCTTGCGGCGGCTGTTTTTTATGTTTGAGAAGATACGAGTAATCAGAGAAATAATGACCAGAATGGCGATCACGTTAATAAAGAGGCCAAGCAACGAACCAAGTCCGCCCATATTACCAAGCAATCCGCCAAACAGCATACCCGCAATACCACCGAACATCATGCCTTTTAAGAATCCGCCTTTTTGGGATTTTGCAGCTGTGCTTTTATTTTTGCTGAAAATGCTGTTTTGCTGTTTGTTTTGGGTACTTTTGTTTTGGAAAAATGAATTTCCGCTTCCTTTGTTCGAATTGAACGATTTAACCCCCGAGCGATAGCCTTTCGCACTTACAGTCTGGGCATGATCATGAAAAACAATGTCTTTTACAGGCATAAATACAAACGTCATGACCAAGGTAGCCGCAATCATCTTTTTTAACATGTTCTATATTCCCTCTTCCATTTTATAGTCTAAAAAACTTGTCCTCTATCATATACGGTAAGGATAACAAAAAGTTTCATTTTAATCCAAAATTTTAAAATTTCTTTTCGAGACAAATCACCGAATAACGAAGGATACCTTGTCATTTAATGGTTCCATGGTATGTCCTCCATTCTAAAATGTGATCCATTTAACTATACTATCTAGAAGAGGGTTTTTTCATGGTTAACCCCTTAACTTTGGGATTTTTTTCAAGTATTTTTAGTCCGGTTTATTTTTTTAATCAACGGATTATGTATAATGGGGTTGAGTCCAACTAACAACGATATTCTGACAACGGGAGAGTTTTTAATGATTGAAGTTGATGACGCCGGAAACGGGTGTCCGATTCTGGGAGAAGTATTTGCGGCAAGACGGATGGAAACAGGAGAGCATGCAGCCGTTTATATCCCGCTTCCACAGGAAACGGCAGACAGAACATCCAAAGAAGAGCACATCATGTCTCTTTTGGAAAAATTAAACGTGCGAAAGGATGAAAAGCTTCTCCTGTGCCGTGGAAATACACTGAATGGATTCAGCCACTTTCTGGAGAATCGAGGGTACCACGTTGAACGGGGAAAAATCTCCGAAGAAACCGATCAAATCGCTGAAGCCTTTTTCATGGAGTGCCTGTATGAAATCGGCTTTCCAAGGGACCTGTCCCTGTCTGACAGAGCCTACTATGAATTTTATCAAATGGTGAAAATCTGGTACATCTGTTTTTATAACGGCAAACTAAACCTGTTTAAATCCGATCGAAAAGGCAATGTGAAACGGCGTGGATTTATGCATAACCCCGTTTACCATTATCCTCAGGTACTCGGTATGCTGTTTTATCACGACCAATAAAAAGAGACACGTTTAAAACTAATCGTGTCTCTTTGTTATTCATTATTCAATTACTGCTTTACAAGCCGAACATCCTCATCAGTCATAAAATAATCATGGTATCTCATCAGCTTGTCCTTGAGATCATCTGAAACACGCTCGGCATTGTAGGCACATACCGAAATGACCTTTATATCTTTGAGCATTTGATCCACTTCGATTTCAAATTTTTCAAGCGTCTCTTCAAACTCCTCCTGCGAGCCCCATTCCACATGACCCCATGTCCGGACAGAATTATCCTTTTCGATTAAAGGGGTTACAATATCAGAGAACTTGGATAAAATTGTTTCCGGATAAAAGTTGCCATTCCAGAAGTAAAAATCAAAGTTATTAATGAAATGCACGCTCTCTATCTGCTTTGGTGTTAAAGTTTTTTCCAATTCCTTTTGAATCATTGGAAAAATGCGTTCGTTTTCCAGAAACAGTATGTACTCCCCCTGCTCAATACCCGCCATAATGTAGGACACTGCGTTTTGAATATAATCCTCCACTTTATCAGAATAATAAAAGACATGAATGCCTTGACCTTGCATGGATTCCTGTTGAGTGAACTGCGTAAGGCTTTTGTTCAATTTTGTATCCCCTTCCGCCTGACGTAAATGTTAATATGTTAATTCTTCAAAAATGAAAAATATCCTTTATTTTAATAAGAAAACAGGAACCGATCGATCAGGCTCCTGTTGTTATCTTATTCAAAATCGCATTCTTTAAGAGGTACAACTTTTGTTTTGTGCTTGAACTTATAACCAAGCCATACGGCCAAGAAAACGGGTATACCAATATAGGAAACGAGCGCACCTTGCCAATCGATCGTATCGCCGGTAAAAGCGGAATAATTTTGTCCGAGAATAACGACGAAACAAAGCAGGAAGGCGAATATCGGGCCAATCGGGAACCATTTTGCCCGGTACGGAAGATCACGCAAATCCCTTCCTTGTGCCACATAGGCTTTTCGGAAGCGGTAATGGCTGATCGCAATTCCAAGCCAGGCTATAAAGCCCGACATCCCAGAGGCGTTCAACAGCCATGTATAAATGGCTCCGTCACCAAATAAGGAAGCAAGAAATGCTACTGCTCCAACTGCAGCCGTCACGATCAGCGCAGGAACAGGAACACCCCGAGAATCCAGCTTTGCCAGAAACTTGGGAGCTTTTCCGTCACGTGCCAGGTCCCACAGCATACGGGTCGATGCGTACATACCAGAGTTACCTGCAGAAAGGACAGCGGTTAAAATGATCGCATTCATGACAGATGCGGCAAAGGCGATTCCCGCTTTATCAAATACCAGGGTAAACGGACTCACGGTGATTTCACTTCTTGCCAGCCTGCTGTCCGTATAAGGAATGATTAAGCTGATCACTAGAATCGCAAGAATATAGAACAAAAGAATGCGCCAGAACACACTCTTGACTGCTTTTGGAATGTTCTTCTTCGGATCTTCAGTCTCCCCTGCTGCCACACCAAGCAACTCCGTTCCCTGAAAGGAAAAACCTGCTGCCATAAAGACGCCGAGCGTAGTAAAGAATCCGCCATTGAACGGGGCATCACCAATAGTAAAGTTTTTAAAGCCAATGGCTTCTCCGCCGAGAATTCCAAAAATCATAAGCGTACCGAGAATTAAAAAGATAATAACCGTAACCACTTTAATAAGTGAAAACCAGTATTCTGACTCTCCAAACCCTTTAACGGATAAGTAGTTCAATAAGAACATAATTGCTAAAAACAACGCACTCCAAATATAGGAAGGCGTATCAGGAAACCAGAACTTCATGATGAGCGTAACCGCTGCAAGCTCTGCCGCAATGGTGATCGCCCAGTTGTACCAATAATTCCAGCCCAGGGCAAATCCCACGGAAGGATCCACAAATTTTGTGGCGTAGGTACTGAACGATCCTGCCACTGGCATGTAAGATGCCATTTCCGCCAGGCTTGTCATCAAAAAGAAAACCATGATGCCAATGACTACGAAGGATAAAAGCGTGCCCCCGGGTCCGGCCGTATGGATTGAGCCTCCACTCGCCAAAAACAGGCCGGTTCCGATGGTTCCACCCAGCGAGATCATCGTTAAGTGGCGGGACTTCAGTTTACGCTGTAGTTCTCCTGAAGCCGCTGGTGTTGAATTCTTTGCTGTGTTTTGCATAAAAAAAACTCCTTTTCATTTTGGAAGGAGTGGGAAATAAAAAAAGCCGCCAAAACGCAGTTTGACGGCAGTTCTATTCTACCCGCATCATGCCTTCCGTAAGATAGCGCATCCCACTCACCGGTAATGTGAGCGTGACAGTGCTGTTCCTTTTCGAAAACAGCCCCAATTCATATTTCCAGAGATAAACATGAATTTCGGCAGCTTTTCCTTTCACACGGAGTCTATGATGTCTTTCTGCATCTCGTACGTCCTACTAATAAAAGCCGCGACCTCTACCTCATCGGATTGATGAGGATTTTTGAAATATCCAGTTAGTTGACGCTAGTTGCTATTATAAAACACGAACATTAACTGTTCAACTGTTTTTTGTTTCCAAGCGATTGAACCTTTTCTATAAACGCCTCGGCCGTAAAGCCCAAGAACTTATCTTTTCTATAAATGAGGCAAATCTTCTGACTGGGAACTGGGCCAAAACGTGGCTTTTATCCGGATTCAACCAAAAACGGGTAAGGGATCAGGACAAATTGGCCAAAATTGGTGGCTACGACCTAATCACCGGTCTTGTATTAGTGGCCTGTGCCTTTATTGAAAATCTGCAGGCCACCGTTTTAATGCCTATCGTTCTCATTGGATTCATCATACTGCTTGGATATGTGAATACAAGAATGGTTGAATAGAACCTCGCCTGCTATAAAGGATTTACAGTGCTCTTGTCAAATAGATAAATGGAGAATCATGTGAAAGGAGCGATTGAAATTGAATCGAGTTCTGTCCCCCGTCTCATGTAAAGTAAATAACGTATTTATTCACGTTACTGATTTAAAAAAAGCCGCAGAATGGTACAGCAGACTGCTTGGGCTCCCAACGCCGGAGCACGTCGAATCTCCGGTATACAATCTCCCGGTTACGGGCGAAACAGGCTTAACCCTGGATGACCACGCGTTTGACCCGGATTTTATTTTCAGCCCTTCAAAGCACCCGCTGTTTAATTTTTTGGTAACCGATGTAGATGAAGCTTACGAGTTCATGAAAGAAAACGATATTACCATTGTCAGAGAAACGGAACGCATCGGGGATGTTGCCTTTTTCAATTTTACAGATGAAGACGGCAATGTACTGATGATCTGCAACTGTTAAAACTAAAGGAGGAATTTCAATATGAACCATATCGCTGTATTTTGTGGATCCAGGAGCGGCAAATCAGAAGTATACGTAAAGGAAGCCGCAAGACTAGGAAAAGAACTCGCTGAACGCGGCATTAGCCTCGTTTATGGCGGATCAAGTGCAGGCGTGATGGGAGCGGTCGCTGACGCTGTTATGAAGAACGGCGGCAAGGTCACAGGCATCATGCCGGAATTTCTTAAAAAACGTGAAATTGCCCACAAAAACTTGACCCAATTGGTTGTGGTGGATTCCATGCATGAACGTAAGGCAAAAATGTCCGAATTGGCCGATGGCTTTATGGTTCTTCCAGGCGGGGCCGGAACACTTGAGGAATTTTTTGAGATTTTTACATGGGCCCAACTGGGACTGCATCAAAAGCCGGTCGGTTTACTTAACACCAACGGCTATTATGACCCGCTCCTTTCGCTGTTTAACCATATGGCCAGTGAAAATTTCATGGAGGAGAAGCATCATAAAATGGTGCTTTCATCGGCTGAACCCAAGGATCTTCTCGATCAATTCAGCTCCTACTCCCCGCCTGGCATTAAAAGCTACCTGACGGAGAATCGTACATAAATTAGTTTTGAAGAGGCTGGCATGTCCGGCCTCTTTTTGGATTACGGTTTTATGAAAATGACGTGATATGCAACTATTTCGTGTCGAACCGCGATTAAATTTGCCAATACCGCAAGTAACAAACTCAATCTCCCCTAACGACACCTGTAAATAAAGTAAAAAGACAGCTGATCGGATCAGCTGCCCCTATTTTTAGGCTGATTTCTTTTCAACTGTTGTTTGCTTTCTTCCAAAACCATTTACAACAAGTACTCCGGCAATCGCAACCAATCCCCCTATGAGAGATAAGGTGCTTGGCCACTCGCTTAACCAAATCCAGGCGGTCAGGATCGCAACCCCGGGTTCCAAATAGATCATGCTGGCCACAGAGCTCGCTTTCCCTGCCGATAAAGCAATTGCCCATGTAACATAAGCAATCGCAGCCGGAAAAATGCCGACATACAGGGTGGAAATATGGGCTTCCAGTGTTGCATGCCCGATGGAATCTAGAAGCCCGGGAGCAAACCATAAAAACGGCAGTGTGCCCGCCCACGTCACATAGGCGGTAAGCTCAACAGGAGAATAGCGGGTTAAAAAAGCCTTCTGAAAAACAAAAAAGACGGAAGTCGCTACTGCGGCCATTAACACGAGCAGGGCACCGCCCGAAACCGTCAATGACGAGGAGCTCCCTAATGTGATCAGCACAATTCCGGTTAGACCAATAGCCAAACCCGTCCATCCTGGTATTCCAAGGTGTTCCTTCAATACAATAACAGCAAAAAGTGCTGTAAATATCGGGGCTGCTCCAATCAGCATGCCAGCCGTACCTGCTGAAATGGTTTGTTCACCAAATGTGACTCCAATATGATACATGCTGATTCCCACCCATCCGAGCAGAAGCAGCCGCAAAATATCTTGTTTTTTCGGTAATCGAAATCGGACCCCTGGCATAATTGCATACAGAATAAATGCAAATGAGGCGATTAAATACCGAACAAGCACCAGATGGCCCGCAGAGTAACCGCCGTGCAGGCTATATCGGATAGCAGCAAACGTGGATCCCCAAATAATAATCGTTATTAGTGCCATGCTTAAAGCCTTTGCGTTCATCATTTCACCTTCATTTTTTCAAATCTGAACCGTCTCTCCACTCTATCTATTTCCTTTTCTACGATCACAACTCCTTTTTTTATATCAAAAAAAGCCGCCCAATAGGCGACTTGTCTTTCAATTAAAATAAGCTCTAACGATTATGACAACTGTTCTTTTTCTTTTTCTCTTTTTTTACCTTCTTACATTTAAGAACATACTCTGAAGAAGAGCTAGAAGAGCTAGAAGAACTGGAAGAACGTTTGGATTTCTTTTTATGAGATGAACATCCACAAGAACGGTGCTGGAGGAATGACATTATGATCACCTCCTTACTCTCAAATCGAGACGAAGATACGAATCTTCTAATCTCTTAATAGAGTATGTTAAATGTGGTAGTTGGTGAGAATAATGGAGTAAAATGTGCTGTTTTCCCATAACGTAACTATCAATCTTTCATCTGTATCCCTCGGTATTTGCGGGCTTCCCGGCCGCCTCTACCTCCACAAGATACCTCCAGCAGTCCGGCCGGGTTCCGTCGACATCCGTAAAATGATAAACCTTCGCCAGTTGGCCGCTTGATAGAGACTGACCATTCCAGCGATGACGCTTGGCATCTTCAGCAAGTGCAGAAACAGCCCGTCCGATGTAACGCGGTGACTCTGAGATGACAAAATGAGGTTCTGTCTTTACGGCATCCCTCCAATTCTCCTCTGTTACCCTAAACGTCTCCAACATCAATTCCGAGCGGAGCCAGCCAGGGGTAAGCGATACTGCCGTACCACCATACGGAGAAAGTTCATGCGCCAATGCTTTTGCCATTGTGATAACTCCGTTTTTTGCAAAATCATAAAACAAAGAAAGACGGTAATTGTTTTTGTTATAGTCTTCTGTTCCATCTGTCACTTCAACCACCAAGCCTCCTTTGTTTTTAATGAGCAGCGGCAACGCATAATGGCTGGTTATAATATGGGTATCAATCGCCAGGCGCAGCATCCGGAACCCTTTTTCCAAAGAGTGTTTCCATACCGGTGTATTCCACTCTGCCAGATGCTCGCTTCCCCATATATCATTAACCAAAATGTCCAATCTTCCCTGTTCTTTTTCAATCCGATGAATCAAGGTTTCCACCTGCTGATGCACAAGATGGTCGGTTTGCATAGCAATACCCGTTCCTCCTGCTTTATTTACCAGTTCTGCCGTCTCTTCGATGGTTTCAGGACGCCCGTATTCAGAAGTTTCGGTTCGTGTGGTACGCCCCGTCACATAGACGGTCGCTCCAGCTGCACCCAGTTCCACCGCTATTCCCCGTCCTGCTCCTCTCGTACCGCCTGCCACCAGAGCCACTTTTCCCTCCAAAGGTTTCACAGTATCTGCCTCCTTGCTTTTTCCTTCACTCTATCACTAAAGGATGACATCCTCTGTCATATATAAACTGTTATTTTTACACCTTGTTCCATGTCCGTTTTTTTTTAAAACCTTGGCTGCTTTAAAATACTTTGTGCATAAAAATCAATGCGGCTAAGTGAAACGTTTTTATTCCTTTTGAATATTCGCAAAATATGGTAAAGTTTAAATAACATTTCCTGACAAAGGAGCATGCCAATTGATTGTTGAATGTGATAAATACTATATGCCCCGCAAAAACCGTGTATTGCTGTTGCCTATACAATGGCGAGAAGAATTTAACATCTCAGAAAATGACCTATTGTCAGTACATAAAGAAAACAACAGGATCATCATTACAAAGAAAAAAAACACTACTGGCTTTTCGCCAAAATTCATCAAGATCAATAAAAAAGGCGTCATCACCATTCCCAAAGCCATCGACGATGAACTGGAATGCTGCTTGCACCAGCTTTACATCAACCAGGACGAGAATTCCTTTTTGGTTGTCCCAGTAACGACAGAAAAGAGCAGCTGATTTAATCAGAGCTGCTCTTTTCTTTATGTTATTTTGATTGCTACTTAATCTTTGCTCGCCAAACCCCTCCTGCGACATGAGTAAAGCCGCAAGCTAAGGCGACCAGGCCAATGTAGGCCAGAACGCCAGTTACCCATGTGTTCACAACCGAAGCCCAATTATTAAAAAAACGTAAAAATCTCCCCTTATTTGTACATAGAACCCTTCCCATTCTTAAAGTGCGTATAACCGTTTAACAGAAAGAGTTTTATAATAGTAAAGAAAGAATTTGGTTATGAAGGGCGGCTAATTAACATGCAGCATCAAAAACGGATACGCGACTATGGAATTCAAATCGGACGGTTGGAACCGGGGCAGCACAATGCTATTACTGATGTGAAAGGAGTAACAGTAGGCCATGTAACGCTCAGCGAAGGAAGCATTCAGACCGGGGTGACAGCCATTCTCCCCCATCCCGGCAATCTTTTTAAAGAGAAGCTCATTGCATCCTGCCATGTGATCAACGGCTTTGGAAAAACGATGGCACAATTCAAATGCAGGAATTGGGCGTGATTGAAACCCCGATTGTATTAACCAATACTCTTAGTATTGGAACCGCTGCTGATGCAGTGATTCAATATACAATGGAGCACAACCCAGAGATTGGCCGCACCACAGGAACGGTGAACCCGGTCATTGGGGAATGCAACGATATGCTGCTGAATGACATACGCGCTCAATATGTTACGAAGGAGCACGTGTTTCAAGCGATACATAACGCTTCAACGGAGTTTGAGGAAGGCAGTGTCGGCGCGGGAACCGGTATGCTGTGTTATTCCTTAAAAGGAGGCATCGGCACCTCCTCCCGCACTTTTCAGCTCGATCATGGCACATACACCATTGGTGCACTCCTATTATCCAACTTTGGGATATTAAGTGATCTTATGATCAACGGGCGGATGATTGGCCAGGAATTAAAAGAAGCCCTTCTGCAATCGTGGGAGGAAAAAGACAAGGGTTCCATCATGATCATCATTGCCACGGACTTGCCTGTGTCAGAGCGGCAGCTGAACCGAATCATCAAGCGATCTGTTGCAGGGCTTTCAAGAACCGGATCCATTATTACGCATGGCAGTGGTGAAATTGCCATTGGATTTTCAACCGCTATAAAAATACCACACACTAAGCTGGATGATTGTTTATCCATTCCCGTGATACATGAAGAGGATATGGATACCGCCTTCCGTGCAGTTGGGGAAGCCGTGGAAGAAGCAGTGCTGAATTCGCTGGTAACCGCTACCCATGCCGTGGGCAGAGACGGCAACGAACGGCCGGCTTTTAAAGATTTATTACATCAATTTCATATTGAGTTATAAGGACCATAAAAAACTTCCTCATCCATTGATAGATGAGGAAGTTAAATATTTTCGGCCCAAATCATATGATGGCTTCCTTCTCCCCAATAATCCTTCATAACGTACTTTGGCTCACCTAGTTTTTTTCTCCATACCATTTGAGCCTGTTTGTAGCCGCTGTCCAGGCAGAATTGATTGATTCCTTTTCCCTTCATGTCAGCAAACAGGTGATTCAACAAAGCTGTTCCTACTCCCTGTTTTTGATAGTCCGGATGGACGTACACTGTTCCAATCTCCAGCCAATCTTTCAACGCTCGGTTTGTACAATTGATGATCAGCGCATTGGCTGGTCCGTAAGAGATGGTTCCAATCATTTTTTTCTCGCGAACATCAACGGCAATCAGAAAATAATACTCTTCTCCACTACGGGTGAAATCTCTCTGCAGGAAATCCTTCTTCTGTATCATTTCCTCTTCCATCTCTTCTGTCAGATGGGATATTCCTTCCTTTTTAAACGTATGTTTAATGACCGTTATAAAAAGCTGATTCAATTCCTCCTGATCTGCCTTTTCCGGTCTTCTAATAATCATTCCGTTCACGCTGCATTTTTGCATAGTAGGTTTGCTCTCCTCTTCCAAATGAAGTTTTTAGTCCACCAAGATAGGGAAAATGTAAATTAGTAACAGTACGACAAGGAGGCCAAAACAGATGACCATTTTTTCAAAAGACGCGCTAAAAGATCAGCACATCATTATAACAGGCGCGACAGGCGGCATCGGCTGGGAAACTGCCCTGGCGTGTGCAGCAGCAGGCGCCAATATAACCATTACCGGACGTAACGAAGACAAACTCGTTACACTCAAAGGGAAGTGTGAGGAATTGAATTCAAATAATTCCGTTCATCTGTTCAGTGCTGACCTTGATGCGGAAGAAGAACGGGAAAGCTTGCTGACAGGAGCCATTGACGAAATCGGACCGGTAACGGGTCTTGTGAATGCAGCTGGAATCACCGGTGGCGGCGTCTTGGAAGACTTAAAGGAAGACGATTTAAGAAAAGTGTTGGAGCTGAACTTTATTTCAACGGTCCTTTTCACACAACTTGTCTATCGGCACATGCTGGAGAAAAAGCCCAAAAAAGGAACCATCGTAAATGTTTCCTCCCTGTCAGGTCTGAGAGGAACACCCGGCAGCAGTGCTTATGCGGGATCCAAGTTTGCTCTCATCGGTTTTACTCAGTCATTGGCGGTTGAAGCAGCCGAGCGCGGCATTCAGGTCAATGCCGTATGCCCTGGATATGTCGATACAAAAATGGGCCGTGACAGCATCGCCCGAAAAGGAAGAAAATTCGGTCGAAGCTATGAGGAGCAGCTAAAAAAAGCAGAAGCCGGAATTCCTTCCGGAAGGATCAGTTCCCCTGAAGAGGTGGCCAATACGATAGTCTTTCTGCTCACAGGCGCAGCCGAAAACATTGTCGGGGAATCGGTCAAGATCTCCGGAGGAAACGTTCTATAGGAACAATTGAAGAAGGCACGGCCAAATAGAGGTCATGCCTTTTTTTATACTGTTGCTTTTTCTTTTGAAAAGTCAATGATTCTCAAGCAGTTGCCTGATATATCCCTACAAATGGCATAGCGGCCGGGGGGAATATCCAACGGCTCTTTTACAAACGTCATGTATTCCTTATGTTCTTTATAAAATGCATCCACACTATCTACTAAAAATACCCCGCCAGCAGACAGTTCCTGTTCATCCTCCTCAATCAGCATCCGAACATCAGAATTCGGCAGCACAAGAGCCACCGTATGCTCACCCTCCCGCCAGGCTTCTTCAAATCCAAAAGTATTACGGTAGAATGCGAGTGAATCCTCCAAATTAGTAACCGGGTAATATAAAAATGCAAGTTTCATAATTTCTCCTCCTAAACCGAAATAGATTGATGATCGAAAAAAGCTTCCCCTTCAAAAACCAGTACTGCCTGTCCTGAAATCAGTACTCTTTCTTCTTCAACCTTTTTCTTTAGTTCTCCTCCCCACTCTGAAGCCTGATAGGCTGCTAATTTCTTCTTAGTCAATTTGTTTTTCCAATATGGCCCTAAACTGCAATGAGAGGTCTGTTTAGCCACCTTTTGCATCCACAAATCATCCTATTCTTTTTTTTCCAATAGACACACCGCTGCAGGATTATCGCCAAATGGGTCACTCGTAAACGAATTCAAAAAAAATAGGTTCATTAGAAGTCCTCCAATTTTAACAAGTGTTTAACATCATCTGTCCCTGTTCTCACCATCACGATAAACTCCACTTCTTCCCTATGAAACGCCAAGGTCTCACGAAAACCGAACTTCTGGTATAAATGAATGGCCCGTTCGTTAAAGGAGGCCACGGTCAAACGATATGAAAATTTGCTGAATTGGCCCTCAAGGTATCCCAGTATAAAAGAAAAAAACATAGACCCGTTGCCCCGGCCGGTTAATTCCGGATTCATTCCCAACCCAATATCCAGTGCATCCTTTTCATAAGCCCCCGCCAGTTCCCCGGCCGGTACCTGTGCAGACGTTCCGGTACAAAAAAAGCCAACCAGCTTATCTCCTTCATCCAGCACAACAGAATAGTGATTTTCGATCAGTTCATTCATGGACTCTCTGCTTGTTGCCATGTTGTATAAGTCATAGGGAGCTTCATATTTCCAATTTAAAATTTGCAGTGCATATTCTTGTTTGATGGGTGTTACTGTTAATTGCATAATTGAACCCCTTTTATATACTTTTTTATCTATCTTCCTTTCTTCGCTTTAGGAAGATAGATTTCCTTTTACAGCAGGAAACCCAGAGTGGTTTAAGGAATATAGCTATGGGGTTGCATCAATTGTTAAAAAGGAGGATAACGATGACTGAACGGCCAAGACCTGATGAATATGCCGAGGACTTTGAATCTTATATCCAGCTGGTGCCTGAAGGGGACGTTTTAGAAACGCTAAAACAACAAATTAAAGAAACGGCTTCTCTGTTAAACTCGTTATCTGAAGAAGATGGTGAATACCGCTATGCGCCGAATAAGTGGAGCCTTAAAGAAGTCATCGGGCATATGGCAGATACCGAATGGATCATGAATTACAGGATGCTCAGCATCGCCAGAGGGGAAATGGCAACGCTGCCGGGATACGATGATGAGGAGTATGTAAAAGCCGCAGCGTTTAACGCTCACTCATTAACCGACTTGACCCAGCATTACACAAGCATCCGCCAGGCTACTCTCTCACTATTGAACACGCTGAGTGACGAAGCGTTAAAACGAAGAGGAGCGGCAAACAATGAGGAAGTGACAGCAAGGGCTCTCGCTTTTATCATTGCCGGCCATGAGCTTCATCACCGTAACATCATTAAAGAGCGTTATTTAAAATGACCAAGGGGAATTTTCCCCTTGGCCATTTTTTTATGCTTTCAATCCCATCATCGCCCCGAAATATTGGGAGGCTGTGGTAAAGGCGATAAACGCACACAGTTCACTGATTTCCTCGTCAGAAAAGGTTTCTTTCAACACCTTGAAAATAGAATCAGGAATATCTCCCTTCACTTTTAAAAAGACGTCCGCAAAACCAACGGAGATAGAGGTTTTTTCATCAAAAAGATGAGGTTCAGGCTTTCCTTTCGCCTTGCAGTATTCACAGCCGTTCCCCTGGGCCAGCGTTCTCCGCACCTGCTCTTTAAGACGGGATGAAAGTCTTCCTTCCTCCGCCAGCATACTGCCAAGGTCATTCCATCTGTTCATGACCTCCTGATTATGTCCGAGCAGATGCTGAAACGGTGTGGCTCCACGTTCTGATTCTTTTATTCTTGCCATTAAGCATTCCTCCCTGTACCCTTTAATGGTACTAAGGAAAACCAACCCCTGCCATTTACTATTAAACCTAATCTTTCAATTTTCTTTTTAAATTTAATGAGTTAAGGAGAATAACATTAAATATGAAAATCGACGATATCGACAGAAAAATAATTGATGAACTGCGGGAGAACAGCCGGCTGTCCATGAGCGAACTTGGGAGAAAAATCAATCTTTCATCTCCCTCTGTCACCGAACGTGTGCGAAGAATGGAATCGTTTGGCGTGATCCGAAAATATACATTGGAAGTGGATTATGAAAAGTTGGGCCAGCCGATCCAGTGTATTGTGGAGGCGACGGTAAAGAATGGAGATTACCAAGCTTTCAAGCGTTACATCGAGCGCCTGACCAACGTAGAGTTTTGCTACCGGATTGCGGGCAACGCCTGCTTTATGCTGAAGCTGCAGTTTACTACCTTCTCTGAAGCGGAAACATTCATTGAAGAAGCAAGTCCCTATGCGCACACGGTGACCCATTTTATTTTTTCACAGGTGAATACAGCGCCGAAACTGCTTTAAAAAAGCAGGAACCGCAACCCGGCTCCTGCTTCTTGGTTATTCCACTCCAAATGTGTACGTCGTATGGGCTTGATATTCCTCACCTGCATCCAGAACCACCGATGGAAACTGTGAATGGTGGATGGCATCCGGCACACCTTGTGTTTCCAGGCAAATGCCGAGATGCTTTCTAGATGGCACATCACGGAACTCTCCATCGGAATCCAGCATGTTCCCTGAATAAACGACCACGCATTTTTGATCCGTCTCAACCGTTAAGGTTCTTCCGCTTGTTTCCTCTTTCAGCACGATCTCATTGTTTTGATTCGTGGCCAGCAAGAACGGATGGTCATATCCCCCTCCAGCCAGCTTGTTCTGCTCATAATCTGCAGTTGTTCCTGTTTTCACCTTTTGCCCTTTTCGTAAATCAAACGGTGTACCCTGAACATTCAGCGCCCTGCCAGTGGGAATCAGTTCTTTATCCAGCTCCAAGAATTGGTCGCTCTTTAACTGGAGCGTGTGATCCTGAATATCATGCTTCAGGTTCCCGCTTAAGTTAAAGTACGAATGATTGGTAAGATTCAACAGTGTCTTTTTGTCGCTTTGGGCGGAATATGAAATGCTTAACGTGTTTTCATCATTTATAAGATAGGTAACATTAACCTCCACCCTGCCGGGGTATCCTTCTTCTCCATCAGGGCTGACATAGGAAAATTTCACCCCGCATTGCTCTTCCTCTTCAATCACTTCTGCACTCCATACCACCGCGTTAAACCCTTTTTTTCCTCCATGAAGGTGGTTGTTTCCATCATTTTTGGCAAGGGTATATTCCTGTCCGTCCAGTTCAAAGGAACCGCTCAGAATCCTTCCGGCGACCCGTCCGGCGATGGCTCCAAGGTAATTGGTGTCCTTCAAATAATCCCCCAGAGTATCGTGGCCAAGCACGACATTCTCCAGGTTCCCCTCTTTGTCGGGTGCCATGATGCAGGTAATGATTGCGCCGTAATTAATCGCGGAAACTTCCATTCCTTTGCTGTTGATCATCGTATAGGCCAAAATGTCCTGATCTTGTGTGGTGCCAAAGTTCTCTTGAATGACTTTCATCGTCCATCACCTTTCTGTCTGCCTGGTAAAGCCTATTGTCATCCCAAAAATTCATGGTAAAGTACTGTTCCGATCATAGGCACGAAATTGTACACCATCATTGTTGATCAGATCAATGAGTCTTGACAAAACGGATGCTGTTCCTTTCGTCATGTGAAGAAGAATGACAATCGGTCCCTCTGCAACCGCATCAATGCCTTTGATGGCGTTTTCAATAATCCGTTCCGGAGCGGTTTCGTGATGTTTCCAGTCTGCTGTATCCACGTTCCAGCCCCACATCCTCATCATGTACTGAACCAGCCCATGGCGCAAGTCTTCTTTCATATAAGGATGGCTGCCAAAGGGGGCTCTCGTCAAGTGAGTGTCACACCTGTTAATTCAGACAACGTTTTTTGGGCATGCCCTTCGTCAAACGTTAAATAAATGTCCTTCCTGTACCACCTGGGTCACTCAATTCTATTCTCCATGCGACTATTGGTTCACATACCATGGCTTTTCCGTTGTTCTAAAGCAGCTCTGAATTCGAACTCCCCGCTCCACGTATGAAAAGTAATCAAAATCCGCATAAAAGTCACGTCCGCTTAAATCCTGACTGCAAAGGCCAATAAACGCGCCTGTGAATCCTTGATCCAGCAAGGTGCCGCCTTTTTTCAATTCGGCATGGTCATCTGAGATTTTCCCGGCATCCAGAACAGGACCCACAGCTTTCCAATGTTCCCCGTCGGGAGAATAATAGAATTGGAGATCATGATACTCAATTTCCGCCTTTAAGTACACCTTTTCCCATCCTTCAATAGAAATGGGTGCATCCAAAGATTCATCATAATCACCCTGGTCATTGCTCATAATATACAGGCACTTTCCTGCTTCCTCATCCTTGCTGATGCAGAGATAATAATAGTTTCGGTTGTTGTAATAATAGATCAGTCCCGCCATTTGCTGAAAGGTTTGTGGACAGCACTCCACCTCTGTTTCTGCCAAGAACGAAAACGCCTGCTGTCTTCTGGCGATCAAACTTTGCCTGTGGTTGGAATTCATGGATTCCCTTCCCCTTAGCCTAAGATAACCGGGTCGTTCCTTTACCGATACCCATTCCTCGCTCATCGGTTCGCGCAGGGAATTAAAATGGATGCTAAGCCCTTCTCCATCAAAATCGTCAGTTTCAGGCACGGGTTTAATTGTAAACTCAGGGAGGGATGGTGCTTCCACTCTTTCATGGGGACGGTTACCTCCGTCTTCAAGTCTCAGCCAGTGATCATCGGTCCATACCGCTTTCTGGATGGAGGTTTCGCGCCCAAGGTTGCAATTTTCCGAGCCAGGCAACGGACGTCCGGTCAGGTGCACCATATACACCTCATTGTCCTGAGTTTCAACAATGCTCGCATGTCCGGCCTTTTGCAGCGCCAACTCTGGTTTCCCTTTTGAAGTCAGCACCGGTCCTTTGGGATCCACTTCATACGGACCAAAAAGACTCTGTGACCTGGCTACGGTTACTGCATGGTTATACCGCGTTCCTCCCTCGGCAGTGACAAGATAATAATAGCCGTTCTTTTTATATAGATGAGGCGCCTCCGTAAGCCCTAGGCTTGTTCCCTTAAAAATATTACGGATGGACCCGACAAGCTTTTCTTCCTGCGGAGAGTATTCCTGAAGCAAAATGCCGCCAAACGAATTTTTATTTTTGCGGTGATCCCAAACCATATTCACCAGCCATTTCTTTCCGTTATCATCGTGGAAAAGAGAAGGATCAAAGCCACTGCTGTTCAAATAGATGGGTTCAGACCAAGGCCCCTGGATATCTGTTGCCGTTACCAGGTAGTTGTGCGTATCCTTGAACGGGCCAATATGGCTTTTTACATCCGTATAAATGAGATAGAAGGTACCCTCGTGATAACTGAGACAAGGCGCCCAAACACCACCAGAACTTGGGTTTCCGAGCATATCAAGCTGGCTTTTGCGCGTTAATGGACGCGGCAGCAGCTCCCAGTTTCTCAAATCCTTTGAATGATGAATCTGTACTCCCGGAAACCATTCGAAGGTGGATGTTGCGATATAATAATCGCCTTCTACCCGTAGTATGGATGGATCAGGATTAAAGCCACGTAAAATTGGATTGATGATTTCTGACATACTAGTTCCTCCGTTCTTAATAGATTTTTCTGTTTTGTTCATCCTTGATTTCCAATTGTAATCATTTCCGATATTTGAAACCGCCGTGATTCGATAGAATGGGTCGGCTGATACAGTGATCCATCTACCACCCGTTTTACCTGGCAATCTCGCAAGTTAGACTAGTTTCTTAATTCCATCAGCTGTTGGTTCATTTCTTTCGTTTGTGAATACACTTGCTGATAGACTCTAAATATTTTTTTATAGCGTTCTACATTTTCGCTGTTTGGCTGATAGGTTTTGGCTGACTCGATAAAGGATTCTGCACATTCCTTTAAAGAGGAGAACCAGCCTGAGCCATACGCTGCGAGCATGGCCGCACCCATCCCCGGTCCTTGTTCACTGGAAAGCTTGACGATCGTGGCATTGAAAATATCCGCCTGCATCTGCAGCCAATTCTCATTCTTCGCTCCGCCGCCGATGGAAATGATCGTATCAATCGCCTTCCCATGGTCCCTGAAAATCTCAATCGATTCATTCAGCGAGAAGGTGATTCCTTCAAGCACCGCCCGGATAAAATGCTTTCGTTCATGAGAGGCATCCACGCCAATAAAGCTTGAACGGATGCTGGAATCGGCATGCGGGGTCCGCTCACCGACCAAATAAGGCGTGAACAGCAAGCCGTTGGATCCCGCAGGCACCGTTTCGATGTCCTGCAAAAACGATTCAAACGGTTCATCCGCAGCAAAGCGTTCTTTAAACCAGCTCAGGCTGTAGCCCGCTGCCAATGTTACTCCCATTGTGTAGAAGGCATTTTCCTCGCCATGATTAAAATAGTGAACCTTGCCTTCAAAGTCCTGATCATTTCTTTCTTCATACGACAGCACCACACCGGATGTGCCGATGCTGCACAGCGTTTTGCCTTCAGACAGAATTCCAGCGCCTATTGCACCGCATGCATTGTCAGCACCGCCGGCATAAACGCCTGTCGAAGGAGCAAGACCTGTCTCCTGTGCGAATTCTTCGGTAATTTTTCCAACGCAATCATGCGATTCGACAAGCGGAGGACAAAGACTCACATCAATGCCAAACGTTCCGCACATTTCCTCGCACCACTTTTTCCCGCTGACATTAAGTAGCAGAGTGCCGGCCGCATCGGAATACTCACTGCTCAAACTGCCGGTCATCCGGTATCTCAAATAGTCCTTTGGCAAAAGAAAAACAGCTGCTTTTTCAAATATCTCCGGCTCATTCTCCTTCACCCACAGAATTTTAGGCAAGGTAAAGCCCTCCAGCGCCGGGTTTTTCGTTACCTTCAACAGTTGCTGTTCGCCAATCGTTTCAACGATTTCCCGGCATTGCGGGGTGGTACGGGTGTCGTTCCAAAGAATGGCGTTACGAAGCACCTGATTGGTTTCATCGAGTAAGACCAGCCCGTGCATCTGACCCGAGAAACTGATTCCTTCAATATCTTCCGGGTTTCCATCAACTTGGGCAATCAGCTCCTTCAGGCCTTCGGTCGTTTGCTTTACCCACTGTTCCGGATCCTGTTCACTGTATCCAAATTTCTCCTGAATTAGAGGATACGATTTGGAGACCTCATAACATACCTCCCCCTTCTGGTTCACGAGCAAAATTTTTACCGCGCTTGTACCTAAATCTACACCGATGACATACTTCATGTTTGATCATTCCTTTTCTATTGATAAAAAAGTGCTGGGCAACTTGGATGTCCAGCACTTTTTGGTGGTTGATGAATGTTATTCTTTTCTTACACAGTCACGCTGGACAGTGTTTCAATGATGTAACGGTTTACTGTTGCTTTCAGGCGCTCCTGGCGCCCGGATTGGTTCTTGATGTCGCCCAATTGATAAGCATAAGCCTCAAGAGCATGGAAATCTGTTTTTCCTTCGACAATGTCAAGGCCGATTCCTCTTGTATAGCTGCTGTAGCGGTCTTCAATGAAGGCATCCAGCACACGGTCTTCAATCAGTTTGTTCGCTACCTTCAAACCGATAGCAAAGCAATCCATTCCCGCAATGTGAGCATGGAACAGATCTTCCGGCTCAAAGGATCCTCTTCGAACCTTCGCATCAAAGTTCAAGCCGCCGCTGCCAAGGCCGTCATTTTTAAGAATTTCATACATGGCCAGTGTAGCAGAATACAGGTCGGTCGGGAATTCGTCAGTATCCCAGCCAAGAAGCGTATCACCCTGGTTCGCATCGACAGATCCAAGCATGCCGTTGATTCGAGCCACTCGCAGTTCATGTTCAAACGTATGGCCGGCAAGCGTCGCATGGTTGGCTTCCACGTTGAATTTGAATGTATCCTGAAGATCGTACTTTTGCAGGAACGCAAGACCCGTTGCCACGTCAAAGTCATATTGATGCTTCGTTGGCTCCTTCGGCTTCGGCTCAATAAGGAACTGTCCGTTAAAGCCGATTTCTTTTGCATAATCCTTGGCCATATGGAAGAAACGCGCGAGGTTATCCTGCTCCAGCTTCATGTCTGTGTTCAAGAGGGTTTCATATCCTTCACGTCCACCCCAGAACACATAGTTTTCAGCGCCAAGCTGCTTGGCCACTTCCAGCGCTTTTTTTACTTTCGCCGCGGAATAGGCGAACACATCAGCATTACTGGTTGTGGCTGCTCCGTGCACATAACGCGGATGGGTAAACATGTTTGCAGTGTTCCAAAGCAATTTTACTTTGCTGGTTTTCATATACTCCTGAATCATGTTTACGATAATGTCCTGATTTTCATTGGTTTCTTTTAAATTGCTTCCTTCTGGCGCAATATCCACATCATGGAAGCAGAAAAACGGAACATCGAGCTTTTCAAACAGTTCAAAAGCAGCATCCACACGTGCTTTGGCAAGGTCCATCCCTTTAAATTGATCCCAAGGACGGATGGCAGTTCCTACTCCGAACGGGTCAGTTCCATCTGCTGTAAAAGTATGCCAGTAAGCGACTGAAAAACGGAGCCATTCTTCCGCTGTTTTTCCATTGATCACTTCAGCGGGATTGTAATAACGAAACGCGAGAGGATTGTTGGAATCCGCTCCTTCAAATTGAACTTGTTTCACGCCTTCAAAATATGCCATAGTATGTACTTCCCCCTTGATTGCTGTCAGAACCTATAATGTAGCCGCTTACATTACTGGCTGTATCGGCCCGCAGCTGATTTGTTACACCGATTATAGCACCTTGCAACTTAGTTTGTCTATCAAACAAACTAAATAAATGGAACTATTTTTGTAATCGATTAAATCAAAGGCGTAGGCTAAATTCCTTTTCCTCAGCCTTACGGATTAGAAGTCGCTGTTTTCTTGAAATTAATGAAAAATAATCGCGCCATACACTACGACCAGGCCTATGAGAAACAACACCATAGTATCCAAAACCTGTCTCAGCTCTTTTATTTAGTAATTATAATTTTACTAAATATCATTAAATGAGTTGAAATAAATTAAATTTAGTAATAATATATTAACCATAAGCACTTAAAAAGGAGAAACCTGATGAAGAAAGAACTCGCACATGAATATATCACACTAATCCCCAACCTGTTTGGCAGCTTTAGTGAATTAAATAAAAATGCTACAGAACTAAGCCATATGCAGAACCATGTCATTGAGTATCTGTTCATGAACAAGCGGGCGTTTAACCTTAAAGAAATCAGCACCGGCCTGGATATCGCCAAGCAGCAGCTGACCAATGTCGTCAGCGCTCTTGAAGTGCAAGGCTATTTGGTAAAAAAACCTGATCCCAAGGACAAACGGGCTGTGTTGATTGCACTCACTCCAAAAGGTAAAGAGGTTCAAGAAAAGAAATGGGCGGAAATCTACAACCGTTTCAGCCAAAACCTCACGAAATTAAACGAGGAAGAACAACGGGATTTGCAGTTCGCGCTTCATAAAGTAAATGTTTTATTAACCAAAATGGAGGGATAAACATGAGTCAAAGGGAACGGGTTACCAACATTACCGCCGGTGTAATAACAGGAGTGGTCATGGGTCTGTTGTTTAAAGATATGTATAAATGCCTGATCACCGGAGTCATCGCAGCCACTGTGATTACCATCTTAATGAGCCGACGTGCGAAGAAAGTGTAGAGTAATTACGAATATTTGGATTTTTTGCGATTCAGGAGAATGAAACCAGAGAAACAGCAGATATGACACTATTTTATTATTTAGATATTACTCGGGCTTGGTGTTTAATTTAAGCAATAATTCTAATTTCTGGAGTTGTTATATAACTATGACTACTACTCTTATTATATTGATTATCACAGTAGTTTTTATTGGGGCGTTGATGAGGGCAACTTTTGGATTTGGAGAAGCCATAGTGAGTATGCCTTTACTAACACTTTTACCCGTTGACTTGCATACTTCAATTTCATTAATTGGCTTGGCAGGACTTACAGTGGCTTGTCTTAGTGTTGCTGCTGGATGGCGGCACATTGACCGCTCGTCTCTTGTTCTGCTCGCCACATCGACTTTTCTTGGAATTCCAGTTGGCTTGATTTTGGTCTCTTTTGCCCCGGCAGTTATCATAACTGTTTCGCTTGGAATTTTTCTAATTGTTTATGGCGTTTATTCACTAGTCAAAGCGAAGTTAGTTAATCAGGCAAGAAAAACGGTGTTACAACGTTCTGTTTGGGCCCTGCCTTTCGGATTCGCTTCCGGTGTGCTTGGCAGTGCTTATAACTTTAATGGTGTACCCGTTGTGGTTTACGGAACGATGAAGGGTTGGCAAAGAGATCAGTTTCAAGCAACCTTGCAAGCCCATTTCCTTATTTCTGGTGTACTGGTTGTTTTTGGCCAGGCAATTGGCGGATTATGGACAAAGGATCTGTTTTTCCTTTTTATGCCCTCCCTTCCTATAATAGTTATTGCTACTTTACTTGGCACCTTTTTACATAGGCGAATCCCTCCTCATAAATTTGAGCGTTACGTATTTACTCTTATCGTGTTGCTCGGTATTTTATTGTTGATCAAATCCTGAATAAATCAGAAAAAATGGCGTGTAAACTGATATCAGTTCACACGCCATTTTAATCGAATTAGGATTAGGCAGTTTACTTTTTAAAAAAGATATCTTTACCCATTTTTATTTCCCTGCCTTCTTTTTTACTATGTAGTTAAAGATTTACGAGCTGGCGTTTTTGGATCGATTGGTAGCAGGCATCAATGGCCAGCATATTTTTATAGGTTTCTTCAAGCGTATAAGACGGCTCTTTCCCCTCAAGAATACAGGAGGAAAGTGTTCGATCTGGCTGCGATACTGGTCACCTGCCACTTTTTCTTCCCGTTGCCCCTCCTTTGTCCGAATCAGGATCAGACCCTCTCCGCCATACACATCGGGGCGGAAAGCCCGATTCACTGTAATCGTTCCTTTTGTCCCGACCACCTCGTACTCTTCCCGGTTGGCCATATCAAAACTGCAATCAAACACGACAGGGCTGCCGTTTTCCAGTTTCATATGAACAACAGAAGAGAGATCCACACCGGTAGAAGGATCAAGATCGGAGAACGCCTGTATCTCGACCGGTTCGGATTGTAAGATCGACCGGGCGGCATGGATGGAATAACAGCCAACATCATAAATGCTTCCACCGCCCTTTTCCTTGCTCAACCGGATATTTTCTTCACGGTTACTGATATAAAAAGAAAAACTTGAGCGCATGAGCTTCACCTCGCCGATCTCCCCGGAGGCGATAATTTCTTTCACACATTCGTGCTGAGGATGAAACTGATACATAAAGGCTTCCATAAAATAAACACCCTGTTCGCGGCACACCTCCGCCATTCCCTTCGTATCTTCTGCATGAAGAAATGCCGGCTTTTCACACAGAACATGCTTGCCCTTGCGCGCTGCTTTTACCGCCCATTCCAGATGCAGGTGATTGGGCAGGGGAATGTAAACGGATTCAATTTCCGGGTCATCCAGCAGCTTTTCATAGCTTTCATAGTACCTTGGAATCGACAGTTCTTCGGCCTTTGCCTTCCCTCTGTCTCCCCTGCTTGCCAAGCCAACGAGTTCTGCATTTTCCGAACGCTGTATGGCCGGCATGCCCTGAGTCAAACCGATGGTTGCAGTACTTAATACACCCCAGCGGACTTTTTTCATGTTTTGTCCTCCATTTTAAAAGTGTGATCGTCTGGTTTTACAGCATGGTTATCTGTTCTGTATTGTTTTATAATTGTAAGTAAATGGATTCACTGTTCTTTCTATTTCTTATCTTAGCATGAATAACTAAGTTTGTATATTGACCAAACTAAGTTTATACTAATATAAACGCTCAAATGTTAGGAGAATTTTATGCAAACGATTACCTGGAACCAGCAAGTTGTAAAAAGAAACAATAAATCGCTCGTATTGCAGACGATCATCGAAAAAGAACCCGTTTCACGCGCCGACATCGCCCAGATTACCGGGCTGAACAAAGCGACCGTCTCCTCTCTTGTGAACGATATTCTGGAAGAGAATTTGATCTTTGAATCCGGCCCGGGGGAATCCAGCGGGGGGCGGCGGCCAGTACTCCTTCACTTCAACAAGACCGCCGGATATGCAATCGGTATTGATATCGGGGTCAATTACGTCTTGAGCATGCTGACGGATTTAAAAGGAAACATCCTTATTGAAAAAAATCAGCCCATAAAGAATGTGGCGTTTGACGCAGTGACAGACGTGGTCAGTGAAATGATCCGCTCTTTGATCCTTGAAATGCCTAAAAGCTCCTACGGTGCAGTCGGAATTGGAATCGGCGTACCAGGCATTGTGGACAAGCAAGGAACTGTTCTTTTTGCCCCAAACCTGAACTGGAGCAACATTTCGTTAAAACAGCATATTGAAGAAGAGTTCAAGCTGCCGGTCCTTATTGAAAATGAAGCCAATGCAGGCGCATATGGCGAAAAGCAGCTGGGAGCCGGCCAAAGCTTTCAGGACATCATTTATGTCAGTGCCGGAATCGGAATTGGTGCCGGAATTATTCTGAACGGAGAATTATACCAAGGCAAGAACGGATACTCCGGAGAACTCGGACATGTGATCATTCAGGCCAACGGCAAAAAATGCAGCTGCGGGAGTCAGGGATGCTGGGAGGTTTATGCTTCCGAAAACGCACTTCTTGAAATGGCGCCCCAGCAAGATGCCACGCTCGAATCACTTGTTGCGTTGGCAGAACAGAACGACCCGGAAGCCATTGCGTTGTTTGAAAAAATCGGAGTATCCATCGGAATCGGAGTGAACAACATCATTAACGCCTTTAATCCCGAGCAGGTCATCATCGGAAACCGGCTCGTGGTCGCCAAACAATGGCTTGAAGGACCGATTTTGGAAACCATTCAAACCCATACCCTTCCGTTTCATCAAAAAGAAGTGCAGCTGCAGTTCTCTCAGCTTTCAGTTTATTCAGCAGCACTTGGCGTCTCCGCTTTTGTAGTTGAAAACTTTATCCGCGATGGCATCACTGTCCTCTAAACAGCAAAACACCGGTTCAGGGTATTCCTGAAACCGGTGTTTTTTTAACTGATCAGCGCGTTAATAATCAATACTCCTGCCAGACCAACAAGTGATGCAATGGTAACCATCACGGACCAGGTTTTGATGGTTTTTCCGATTGACAGGTTAAAGAATTCTTTGTAAATCCAGAACCCGGCATCGTTTACGTGGGAGAAGGTCATGCTTCCTGCCCCTGTAGCCAGAACCATAAGCTCCGGACTGACATGGGTTGCAGCGACTAATGGTGCCGCAATTCCCGCGGCTGTCATCCCGGCAACCGTTGCCGATCCCAGAACGACCCTGAGGATGGCGGCAATCAGCCAGGCCAGCAGCAATGGTGACATTGATGAACCTTCCATTAGGTTCGCCACATATTTGTCCACATGGCTGTCGATCAGCACTTGCTTGAAGGCACCCCCGCCGCCAATGATCAACAAGATCATGGCAATGCTTGCAACTGATTCGGAGACCGAGTTCATCAGCTCAGGCATCTTCTTTCCGCGGTTCAAGCCAAATGTGAAAATGGCGACGATGACCGCGATCAAAAGTGCAACCCCCGGATTTCCGAGGAACTGGGCCATCGGGACCAGTGAAGAATGCGGCATGGCAATTTCCACGACCGCCTGGAAGGCGATCAGAATAACAGGGATAAGTGCCGTAAAGACACTGATGCCAAAGCCAGGCATCTCATGTTCTTCAAAATGCTTTGGTGTAAACAGTCCTTTTGGAATTTCAACTTCCAGATCTTCTTTCTTAAAGAGCCTGGTGTACATCGGCCCGCTCAAAATAACGGCCGGAACTGCGATGATAATTCCGTATAGAAGGGTCAGACCCAGATTGGCATGAAAGATTCCGGCAACCGCCGTTGGCCCCGGATGCGGTGGAACAAATCCGTGCATCGTAATGAGCGCCGCAATGACCGGCATCCCGATATAGAGAATAGGCACACTCGCTTCCGCTGCAATAACAAACACGAGCGGAATAAGGACAACCACGCCTGTTTCAAAAAATAAAGCGATTCCAACAATGACAGCAGTAAGAACAGCAGCAAACTGAACCCGGTTTCTGCCAAATACCCGGATCAATGTGGTAGCGATTCGCTGGGCACCGCCCGAGTCTGCCATCAACTTACCGAGCATGCCTCCAAACCCGATGACCAGAGCCAGGCTTCCAAGCGTTCCGCCCAGACCGTTCGTTACTGACGTCATAGCTTCCGCCGGGGTCATGCCTTCCATAATCCCGACAAGCACTCCAACAATAATCAATGAGATGAAAGCGTTTAACTTAAAGACCACCATGAGCAGCAACAACAGGGCAATCCCTATGCAAATATATACGATTGGCATGATTTCTACCTCTTTTCTTCTGTAGTCGGGGATGCACCACTCTTCTGCCGTGCATCCCCTCAATTCTTAAGGATGAATAAGCATTTCAGTTACTTCTTTTAAGTCGCTTTTCGTGCCAACATTGCCCGGAAAAATCACATAGGACATTCCAGGATACTTGCTTTCGTCTCCTGTTCGCCAAACCGGGATTCCCGGCCGGACCTGTCCGGCCACCGTTGCCCGTTTAACGCTCAAGCCTTTTGTCCCGACATCACTTGAAGTGATTCCGCCTTTGGCGATAAGGAAATTCGGCTTGACCTGAAGCCTTGTTACAATGCTTGTAACGGCATCGGAAATGGCGACGGATAGTTTCAGTTCCTCCTCTTTTTTGTTCTCGCCGAGATCGAGACGCTCCCTGCTCGTATAGACCGCCACCGTTTTACCCGAACGTACGAGTGATTCTGTCGTTTCAATTACACGGTCGGTTTCCTGCTTAAAGCGTTCCGGCTCCAAAACGAGATGGCTGTTGAATTCAATAAATTCGATTTCCTTTATTTCTTTCAACCATTCCAGTTGTTCTGTGGTTTTCTTTACGTGGGAGCCGATGATGATCAGTCCGCCATGTCCAGTTTCTTCCTGGATCATTTCGTTTCTTGTAAGCAATGCCTTATCCTGTACACCGCCAATGACTTTTGGCAGCGCTGCTGCACTCCGGAACAAAAAGTTCTTTCCTGCATTGATCGCTTGAATGAGCGCGGCTGTAAAAATTTTTACATCCCCCTCATCCACAGCATTCACGACGACTTTGTTGAAATCTTTAACCTCCATCAACTGGCTGGCAATCCCGTCAACGTCCATGGAACGCAACGTTTCAATCGAAAGATAGAGCGTGTCGGCTGCTTTATATTCTCCGCTGGATTTTTCCTCGATCCATTCACCCAGGTCCGACTTGGTATAGCCAAAGGTACGATCCTTCGCGAACTCGGTTTCGCCTGCCGGCACAAGCTCACTGCCATCCTGAACGTAGTGGATATTATTTACGGTGAAACGTCCACCTTCTTTAAAGAACGGCAGAATCACTTCTCCATCAATCTTCTTTTCGGAAGCGGATTCGATCGTTTCCTTAAGCACAGTCGTTTCCAGCGGATAATGTCCTCTGAGCGTGGAATCACCACGGCTGATGATTAGAAAATCCCTATTCAGTTTCTTGGATACCGCAAGAATATTTTCAGCGATTTTGATATGCTCCCTCGCTGTTTCTTCTTCGGTGAATCCTCTGGAGTTCGTCAGGATAAAGAACATGGACTGCTCTTCCAAAAAGCCTTTTGTAATGCTCTCAACAGACCAGTCTGTGAATACCGAAATGTCATGCACCGTTTGAACGCCTGTTGGATCATCATCCAGCACGATAACTTTTTTATTGAATGTCCCAAGAGCTTTCTGTATAAGCGCATCTGCTTTATCTTTAAGAAGCGTTGGAAGATTTTCGAGAAGATCAGCGGAGACTCTCTGATTTTTCGTCATGGTTAATCCCCCTCTTTACTTCGACCTGTGCAAGTTTTTCATAATACCTCACAATGCTTCCATGGTCGTCATTGATTTTTCCATCCACTTTTAAGGTATGGAAGATTTCAAGAAGCTGGCTGGACAGCGGGAGTGGAACCCCGATATCGTGAGCCGTATCCATCACATTGCCAATATCCTTCATGTTGATGGCAATGCTGCCTCCGGCAACGAAGTTTCGATCAAGAATCATCGGCACTTTCGCATCAAGCACCGCACTTCCAGCAAGTCCTCCCCGGATCGCCTTGTACATTTTCTCCACATCAATTCCTGCTTTAGCAGCCAGCACCAGCGCTTCCGACATAGCCGCAATGTTAAGGTTTACAATAATTTGATTGGCCAGTTTTGCAGTAACCCCGCAGCCATTTCCGCCCACCAGCGTGACGTCTTTACCCATTCCGTATAAAACAGAAAGAACGCTTTCAAAAACTTCCTCTTTCCCGCCAACCATAATGGCAAGCGTTCCGTCGATTGCTTTTGGCTCTCCACCGCTTACAGGCGCATCAAGCATCTCAACGCCTTGCTTTGCTGCCTGCTCTGCCAGCTCGCGGGATACGTCAGGTGTTATGGAACTCATATCGATAATGACGGAGCCTTCTTTGGCCCCCTCCAAAATTCCGTTCTCTCTCAATACGACTTGCTGTACGTGCTTGGATGCCGGAAGCATCGTAATGATGACATCGCTTTGTTCCGCTACTTCCTTTGGAGAGCCGGCGGGTGTTGCTCCTGCATCAGCGACAGCGTTTACACTTTCCTGATTCAAATCAAAAACCGTTAATGAAAATCCTGCATTTATCAAATTTAATGACATGGGCTTACCCATGATTCCTAGTCCAATAAAACCAACCTTGTGTTCCATCGATATTCCTCCTTGAGTTTGGTGAAATCGATATGCAATCGCTTTCAGTGATGCTTACAGTTGACATTGTACACGGTTTTTTAATTTTTGTATACATTTTTAATAAATTAGTATACAAAATATTCGTCTGAACAAGGAACGGTTATATTTTTTTCTCCATGGTTTTGGTAAGATGTAGATAGACTGTTGAAGGAACTTGAGGTGAAAATTGTGTTGGAAAATGATCGTTCACGCTCTGCCACCCATCAATCCTACGCTGTCCTCCGGGACAGGATTTTAAATGGCGAACTCCCAGGGGGCACTAAGATCGTGGAAGAAAAAATAGCCTCCGAACTGGGCTTCAGCCGGACACCTATCAGAGAATCCATTCGGAAGCTGGAATACGAAGGGCTCATTATCAATAAACGGGTGGTCAAACCGACGGAAAAGGATCTGCGGAATAACTTTCAAATGCGGATCCTGCTCGAAGGGTATGCTGCTCAATGTGCAGCCTCCTTTCTCCGTGAACAGGATTTACAGGCACTGTATGAATGTGTGGAGATCGGAAGAAAAGGAACGAATGAAGAAATCATGGACGCCAATGAGCGGTTTCATGAAATTATCGTACGGGCCAGCAATAATGCTGTCATGATTGATACGATTGACCGTATGCAGTCGCTGATTTATCTGTTTCGCAAAACCGTTGTTCTGAATCAGCGCCCTCATCTCATCGATGAACACGAACAAATTTACGAAGCCATTAAAGCACGAAACGGGGAAAAAGCCGCAGATCTGATGAAAAGCCACCTGCAAGCGGACTTGGATTTTTGCCTCCATATCATCGGCTGACGATACTTTGACATCCTTCAGTTATTGAGGGATGTTTTTTTTGCACACAAAAAAAGCACCTGAATCCTCAGATGCTTCACTAAATAACTAAGATTGTTGTACGAGCGGCGGCACGTCCCACTTCAGTGTTGAGAGAGCGGCTTCCTGCTCAAAGGCCGCTCCAACTTGATACAGCCGGGCCTCACTAAACGGTTTGCCGATTAACTGCAAGCCGATTGGAAGTCCACTGTCAGAGAATCCGCAAGGGACAGACAAGCTGGGCAGACCTGTTACACAAGCTGGTTCCGTCAATCGCAAAAGCGCAGAACGGACCTGCTCCGTCTTTCCCTCAATGCTGATCTCTGTTTGTCCTATATCCGGCGGCAGAATGGCAACTGTCGGCGCAGCAATCACATCGATCCGTTCAAACACGGTGTTGAAAGCCTCTCTTGCTTCCTGGCGGATTTCCTGGGCTTTTACATATTCAAAACCAAGAGCTTCAGCACTTTGCTTCAACCGCTCCAGGACCTGCGCCTGGTAATCCTGTGGACGGGAGAGAACAAGTTCTTCATGAATAGCATAGGCTTCACTTTGAAGGGTTTTGAGCTGAGCATAGGAAACCTTTGATAATACAGGAATCTCCACATCACGTATGACCGCACCCAAGTCTTCCAGCACGTGAATCGCTTTCTTTACCTTGTCCTTCACTTCTTCATCCACCCGGTCAAAATAGAAGCTGGTTGGAATACCAATGACTTTTCCCGAGATGGACTCACCGATACAGCGCGTAAAATCTTCGTTCCCAAGGTTATGGGAGAACGGATCCTCATGGTCAAAACCGGCCAGCATGCCAAGCAGCAAGGCATTATCTCGGATGCTGCGGGTCATCGGCCCTACATGGTCCAGCGTCCTTCCAAGCGGATGAACCCCCGCCTTGCTTATCCGTCCAAAGGTGGGTTTCATCCCCACAATTCCTGTAGCTGAAGCAGGAATCCGGATGGATCCCCCCGTATCCGTTCCCAGTGCTCCGAAACACAGTCCAGAGGCCACTGCTGCTCCCGAGCCACTGCTCGAGCCTCCGGTCATTTTTGAAGGATTGTACGGATTTCGTGCCGGACCAAAGTACGAAGCATCTCCTGTGGGCCCGTAGGCGAATTCCTGGGTGTTGCATTTGCCAATCATGATCGCTCCGGCCTTTTTCAGCTTCTGTACAACTGTTGCGTCCCGGTCCGGGATATAGTTTTGATAGATTTTAGAACCCATTGTTGTCCGGATGCCTTTTGTGTAGATCAGATCCTTCAGCCCAATTGGAATACCATGAAGCGGTCCCCGGTAGTTTCCTGCCATGATTTCCTCCTCTGCCTGCCGGGCTTCTTTTACCGCCTGCTCTTGGAGGACTGTGATAAAGGCGTTGACTACAGGGTTGATCTCTTCAATTCTCGCCAATAACTCACGGACAACTTCTACCGGGGAAATCTCTTTCAATTTGATTTCTTCAGAAAGTGACGAAAGACTTAAATGTAAGACCGTATTCTTATTCATCAATTCCCTCTCCTTAAACAGACGGCCGGCTGGCTGTTGATGATGGTTTAATCTTGCGTTTGGAGGTTCCCGGTTTCACAAAGATCATCGCGACCATACCCACGGCTGAAGCGATGGCAGCCGCGACAAACATGGCTCCGTAGCCGCTCATGGCCACCAAAGCCCCGGTCAAAGTCGGTGCCACAATGGTGGCAATATTGGTGAAGAAGTGAGTGACTCCGCCAAACGTACCTGCCTTGGACGGCTCCGTATCAATGATGACGGTCCAATACACGGAGTTTGGCAAAAAGTTAAACGCATTTCCGATTGTCATAAGCGTAAGAACCGCGGTCACACTATTTACGGTTGGAATAAGAATAAAACAGATTGCCGTTAACAGCAGGGACACAACCGCTAGACCTGAGCGCGCAATGCGAAGACTTCCTGTTTTTTTTCGGAGAGCGTCGGAAATTCTTCCGCCCAGCAGCACGGTAACACACGCACCTGCCCATGGAATCATTCCCAAATACCAGAGGGAGGCAAGTTTAAAGTCAAACGTATCCTGCAAATATTTCGGTGTCCAGGTTAAGATCAGGAAATTAACATACTGAAACGCGAAGTATCCGATCGCATTCATAATCAACGTCGGATTACGGAAAAAGTGATGCCATGGTACCTGCTCTTCCTCTTTTTCGTCCACAAGTTTTTCTGAACTTAACAGCTGCTTTTCATTCCGGATTTCAGCCAGTTCCTCCTTGGATACCTTCGGGTTGTCCTCCGGCTGATCGGTAAACACCTTCATCCAAGCAAAGATCCAAATCAATCCGATGACACCAAGAATAATAAACATCACTTTCCAGCTGGTAAACGATAATAGCGCAACAGCAATAGGCGCTGTCAAAAGAGCACCAAGTGGCGTTCCGAGCAACCCAAGTGAAGCAGCAAAGCCTCTTTCTTTCGGTGCCGCCCAGTTGGCCATCGTCCGGTTAATGGTTGAGAACGTCGGTCCTTCTGCAAAGCCAAAAAGAATGCGGAAAACAGCGAAACCGGCAATAGCCGATCCGCCAAACAAGGCAAGGCCGATTTCCCCGGCAAAAGCTGTGCCCATTTCAAAAAGTGACCAGGCAATTCCGACCACAATCCAAACAAACTTCGGCCCCTTTTTGTCCGCCAACATACCTCCGAACAAGGCACCAAACATGTAACCGTAGCCAAAATACCCAAGAATTTGCCCCCACGTCTTCGGGTTCAATCCGAATTCCCCGATGATCGCTTCTTGAGCATAGGAGATGGCCCCCCGGTCAATGTAGTTTACAACGGTCATAAATACAATCATGCCGATGATAAAATACCGGTACTTTCCTTTCACTCTGATTCTCTCCCTTCGTTATGTAAAACACTTAATCTATTCCCTTTCTCTAACAATTCAACCTGTAACAATACACATTGTGAAATATACGATTTAATTTTTTAAGACGGTTTTAAAACGGACAGTATCAAACGAAACTTATAAAACCTAAATACTATTGTTGCAAATTGCCACTCTTCTTTAGGTTTACAAATAAATTACTATTTAGTTAGATAAGGAGTGTGTATAATGTATAAAACATTTAAGATTTTAAAAGTACCACATCAAGAAGTGAATCACGTTCATTCTTCAGCAAAAGACGAACTAACAGATCCCGAATGGTTGAAACTTGTAGAAGAAGCCATGAATTCCAACATAACAAAAGAGCAATTTACACAGTTTTTAAGTGAGAAAAAGTCACAGCAATAGTCTAAGCACCCGTTCCTTTTATGGTACTTTAAGCATCCTACTAACAGTCACAGCACATACACACCTCTATTTATCCAAAAAAGGCAGCAGCTCTGTTCCGAACAGACTCGCTGCCTTTTTACTTTGGCTCTCTTACCTGCCGAGCCAGCCTCCATCCACCGCCAGCAAATGACCATGAATATAATTGGACGCATCCGATGCAAGAAACACAACGGTGCCCTTAAAATCTTCAGCTGATCCCCACCGGCCAGCCGGAATCCGTTCCAGAATCTGGCGGTTTCTCGTTTCATCCGCAATCAACGCAGAGTTCATATCCGTAGCGATGTATCCCGGAACAATGGCATTCACGTTGACATTGTCCTTCGCCCATTCATTGGACAGGGCTTTTGTCAATTGAGCTACGCCACCTTTTGCTGCGGCATACGCCGGGACTGTCAATCCGCCTTGAAACGATAAGAGGGAAGCCATATTGATAATTTTTCCTGACTGCTGCGGGACCATGAACTTTCCTGCTTCCTGGCATAACAGCCAGACACACTTTAAATTGACATTGATGACATCATCCCAGTCGGTTTCCGAGAATGATACCGAGGGAGACCTGCGCTGGATACCGGCATTGTTCACCAGAATATCGATCTTGCCAAGCTCACTTACCACGGTCGGGATGGCATCCCGAACATGGGTCTGCTCCTCTAGGTTGCAATGTACAATCTTCGCACGCTGCCCAAGAGCTTCGATCTCTTTTTTTACCGTCTCATCGGCGGTGTTGCGCTGTAGAAGCGCAACGTCAGCACCAGCTTCCGCCAGGGCAAGTGCCATCTCGCGGCCAATTCCCCTGGTTGCACCAGTAATCGCCGCAACCTTACCTTCTAGTGAAAACATGAACAACTCTCCTTCTTTTTATGTGTATGTATTGGCTGAATTGTCTGTCTATAAGTTTAGCGAACCTTTCTATCTGTGTAAATGGATGGGTTTTGTCAAAGATAAAAAGCACTCGTTGTATGAGTGCTTTTTGATGTCGGCTCTTAAATTTCCAGTTCCCAATGTTCCTTTTCGGAGTCTTTCATTTTCTTTTCTGTTTCCTCCGGATAGGCGGTACGGAACGGGTGGTGCTCCAATGGAATGATTTCCACCATCTTGCGGACCATGTCTTCCGGATCGTACTGATCTTTTAAACTTTCCTCTTGTTTCTTCATATCCTCGATCCGTGTGAAATTCTTTCCTTTTTCGAACCACTTGTACTTCTCCTCTGCACTCCGGTCGTTGAAACCAGTCGCAAATGGGCCAGGGTTGATGGTCGCCACCTGTACACCGAACTCCTCCAATTCCTTCCGCAAGGTCTGTGCGATGCCTTCAATGGCATGTTTTGTTGCCGTATACGGACCAACGTAAGGAGTAGCCGCAATTCCTGCGATGGAACTCATAAACACAATTTTCCCGAACCCTTTTTCAACCAGCTTCGCAGCGGCAAGCTGTACCGTTTCAAGCGTGGCAAATACGTTTACTTCAAACAGCGCGCGGAAACGATCCAACGGAACTTCCGACAACGGACCGCCTTCATTGATCGCCGCATTGGCCACAAAGATATCAAAATCATGCTCCTTGATTTGCTCGCGGTCCCGCTCATTGGTGATATCAAGCTTAAAGACCTCAATATCGAGATTCTTTTCACGCACTTCCTTCATGAGGTCACTTTGCTGGGACGTCAGTTCCGTCGTTGCAATTACTTTATGCCCGTTTTGGGCGAGTCCAATGGCTGTCCCTCTTCCCAGTCCGCTTCCGGCACCTGTAATAAAAATGGTTTTTGACATATAATAAAACGCCTCCTGATCATTTACTCTTCCACTTCTCCCCTTCCCTTTTCATCGTTGTGCTAAAACTCCATGGAAGATTTGAAAACCATTCCCTTCCTGTTTTATGATAAGAATAGAGTTATCCAGTACATGAGGAGCTTCTGGCCTTGAAAAAAGAAGGCCAGAAGCTCCTAAAAGGACGTTTTATCATGAGAATTCAGTTAGGCGTGATCGGTCCGTCCGATTCAGTAGAATTGGTCAAAAAAGCAGCAGAACATTTCGATACTATTGATGTCCTCCCATTTGTTTATAAAAAGCTCGAGGAAACGGTAGCTTTGATCGAAGAAAACAAACACCGGGTGGACCAGTGGTTTTTTTCCGGACAGGCCCCTTACCACTATGCTCTGGCCAAAGGAATCATCGAAGAAAAAGAAGGCAGCTATGCACCGGTAAACGGCATCAGCCTGTATAAAACCCTGCTCGAAGCCCAGGTGAAAGAAAACAAAATTTTTTCGACCATGAGCCTCGACAGTATTCAGGATGATGAACTCAAGGATATCGGCGAAACCATTCCGACTTTTCAGCTGTATACCCTTCCGTATACCGGCTACCTTCCTCCAGAGAATCTGATTGATTTTCATGTCCAGCTGTACAGAGAGGGAAAAACCGAGGTTGCCATTACATTTATCCAAGAGGTGTATTTTGAGCTGAAAGCACTTGGTATCCCTTGTTACCGGGTAACGCCCGGTATACCATCTATCCGGCTCATGCTCCAGTATTTAAAAGAGTACGGTCTGTCGCAGTGGTATAAAAAAGCCCAGACGGCCATTCTCGGCATCACCGTGTTTGATTCTCCGTCCTCTTCCGACGAATCCTTTTATACGTACAAACGAAGGCAACAGGGGCTGGAGCTGCAACGGATTCTGCTTCATTATGCGGAACTGGTCCACGGTTCTTTTCAACAAATTGGTGACGATCACTTTTACATCTATACCACCCGTGGCGAAATGGACCTCCACTTCGGAGACAATTCGCTGCACCAGCTGATCGAGGATACCAAACTTCACAGCAATTTGCAGATCAACATTGGCCTCGGCTATGGCTTAACGGCGCTTGAGGCTGAGCAAAACGTGAGACTCGCCTTTCGGTTCGCCCGCCGGTATGACAAGCCGGTGATCATCCAGGTGAATGAGGACAAAACCGTAACCGAAAGCCTGCAAACGAATGAACAGGTGTCCTATAACGGACGCACATTCGGTGACCAGTGGAAGGAAACGTTAAAAAACGCCAACATCAGTCCGGCGGTAGTCGGAAAAATCCAATCGTTGGCCCAGCATTATAAAAAGAAGACCGTTACCGCCCTGGAAGTATCGCAATGGCTAAAAGGAACCGAACGAAACGCAAGGCGCATATTAACAGAACTCGAAAAATTGAACCTGGCTGAGGTAACAGGCGAAGAGCAGTCCGGATATCGTGGCCGTCCGCGCAAAATCTATAAGCTGAAACTGTAAAAGCCCTCCTTCATGGAGGGCTTTTACGTTTGGAAGAGGTATGTTAAGGAAGGTTACTCACGGTTTTGGGGGGTTTACTCACGAATTGCCGGTGCTTACTCACCGAAAAGCACACGTTACTCACGGAAATCGATCACTTACTCACCGTTTTGGGTACGTTACTCACAGAACCACTCATTTTCATTTTTTGCCAGCAAAAAATACAGCCGCTCAACGGTCAGTGCATTCTTTTCATCCATTTAAAATTCACTTCGATATTTTTATTTTTTCTATTACTTCTTCTGCTGCTTTAATCAGTTCATAATCTCTTTCTTCCAGCGGCTTTACATTTAACATAACTACTCTCCCATACTTCCGTTTATAAGTTTGACAGCGCGTGATAGGCCATATGCTCTTCCCCACGTTTAACAAAAAATTCATAGAAGGTTGATCCATTAAAATCGTTTGAACTGAAGTGAGAGCCTGGCGCCCAGCTGCCCTGGTTCACACGTTTCACTTTGAAATGTAAACCTTCGCTTTGAAATCGTTCAGCCACCTTAAAATACATGCTTTGATCAAATGCGGTATAAACCGGTACATTCTTTGACAAAAAATTAAATAGTTTCAGAGCAATTCACCTCTCTACAAATTTTCCATATCAACTAAAATTCTCCATAAAATGAATTCTCTTTCATTTTTAAATCTCCTTTAAAATTCTATATTCCATTTGTATGTAAGGAATCTTAACATGATTTAAATTTTTATTAAAAAAGAAGAAGGATTTTGTCAGACTATGCTGAATACTTTGTTAACGGAATATTAACGGACAATTTCCGTAAATGAAAAATACTGCAAAAGAAGGTGATTTTGAAATGGCAGAACTATCAGCCAGTGTTCAAAAAAGAAGTGCAAGGGGCATTTCTGGTTTTTTGAATACCATTGAACGGCTTGGGAACCGTCTCCCCCATCCTTTTATGCTTTTTGTGTACCTGGCATTATTCATGATTGTTTTATCTGCAATTGTCAGCTTGTTTGATGTATCTGTTGTACATCCTGCCACCAAGGAAACATTGAAAGTCAAAAGCCTGATTTCTGGTGAAGGCTTGAAATTCATGCTCACATCGATGCTCGAAAACTTCACCGGATTTAAGCCGCTCGGCCTTGTTTTGGCGATGGTGCTCGGAATTGGGCTGACCCAGCGCGTCGGATTGTTCGAGAGCGTAATCACAAAGACAATCATTAAAGCACACAAATCGGTTATCACTTATACCGTGTTTTTCATCGGTATCATGGGCAATATTGCATCCGATGCGGCCTTTGTTATCATTCCTCCACTGGCTGCCGTGGTCTTCTACTCCATCGGCCGGAACCCGATCGCAGGGCTCGCTGCTGGTTTTGCCAGTTCGGGAATTGGATTTACCGCCAATATTTTAATCGCAGGAACGGATGCGCTTCTTTCCGGCATTTCAACAGAGGTGGCCCAATCCATTGATGCAAATGCGTCTGTCTCTCCTGTGGATAATTGGTACTTTATGAGCGTTTCCACTGTTGTTCTGACGATTGTTGGAGGCCTGATGACAGAGAAATTTATTGAACCCCGCCTTGGTGCCTATGACGGAGAAACTGGAAAAAAGGAGCTCGATTTCACGTCCAATGCCCTTGAAAACAAGGCGCTTCGCAACGCATTCTTCGCTGCCATTCTTTACATCGGGCTAGTGGCTCTTGTGTTGTTTATTCCGAACTCCCCGTTGAGAGGAGAAGGCGGAACCATTATCCCTTCACCGTTTTTGGATGGAATTGTTCCAATCATCCTGCTCTTTTTCATTACCGTTGGTGTCACATTTGGTGTCACGATGAAAAAAATCAAGAAAACGGGCGATGTGCCTGCACTGATGACCGATTCCATCCGGGACATGGCCGGCTATATTGTGCTCGTGTTTGCCATCGCCCAGTTTATTGCCTACTTTAACTGGAGCAACCTGGCCACATGGATTGCGGTTAATACAGCAGACGGCTTGAGCTCCATCAACTTGACCGGGCTGCCCGTCGTTATAGGCTTTGTGCTCGTAACAGCTTTCCTCAGCCTGTTCATCATCAGCGGATCAGCTTTGTGGGCACTTGAAGCTCCTGTATTCATGCCGATGCTCATGCTGCTGAATTACAATCCCGCCTTCATTCAGGTGGCCTACCGGATCGGTGAGTCTTCTACAAACATGGTCACACCGCTAAATCCGTACTTTGCCATTCTGCTGACGTTCATGAATGAGTATGACAAAAAAGCGGGAATCGGCACCCTGATGTCGTTAATGATTCCGTATACGATTGTGTTTCTAGTCGTTTGGATTATCCTGCTTCTTGCCTTTGGACTTCTCGGTATTCCGGTTGGACCTGGAGTCGGCATGTACATTAATTAAAACTTAGAACATCCTGGAGAGTGATTTTAAATGACAACAACGAAAACAAGTACTGTTCATGATTTATATCCCGAAATTGTAGAATGGCGCAGGGATTTCCACCAGCACGCTGAATCAGGATGGGTGGAATTCCGTACAGCTTCGCTTGTGGCTTCCCGTCTTGAAGAGTGGGGATATGAGGTAAAAGCAGGAAAAGAAGTGGTGGATGAAGAGTCCCGCATGGGTGTTCCTTCAGAATCCTTTTTAAAAGAACAGGAAGGACGCGCTCTGGCACAGGGGGCTGATCCTAAGTGGCTTCCTTACTTATCCGGAGGTTTTACCGGAGTGGTCGGACTCCTGGACACCGGCAAACCCGGACCTACCGTTGGCCTCCGTTTTGATATGGACGCGCTCGATTTGAAGGAGTCGTCAGATGCTTCACACGTGCCGGTGAAGGAAGGCTTTCAGTCGCGAAACCACAACATGATGCATGCCTGTGGACATGATGCTCATACCTCCATCGGTCTCGGTCTGGCCAAGCTTTTATCCGAGAATAAGAACGAACTGACCGGAAAAGTAAAGTTTATCTTTCAGCCAGCGGAAGAAGGCGTCCGCGGGGCCAAATCCATGGTAGCGGCAGGTGTCGTTGATGACGTAGACGTCTTTTTCGCCTCCCATATCGGAGTAGGCATTCCGCTCGGACAGATTGTGAGCGGAGCCAATGGATTCCTGTCCACCACGAAAATTAATGTGGACTTTACAGGGAAAGCCGCACATGCCGGAAGCAATCCGGAAGACGGAAAGAATGCGCTCCTCGCTGCCTCGACCGCTGTGCTTAATCTGTATGGCATCAGCAGGCACAGCGCCGGCCAGTCCAGAATTAACGTTGGCGTGTTTGAAGCCGGAACCGGACGAAATATCATACCTTCTTCGGCTCATTTAAAAGTGGAAACCCGGGGCGAAACGACCGAGATTAATCAGTATATCCTCAAACAAGCGCTGAACATCATTTACGGAGCGGCCTCCATGCACGATGTGGAAGTCAAAACAGATGTTGTCGGAGAAGCGAAGACGAGTGATTCCAGCCCTGAACTAAAAGTGTATGTGGAGGAAACCGTAAAGGATATCGAAGGTGTAGACTCAGTGATCAGCGATTCTCCGTTTGGCTCGGGCTCCGAGGATGCGACCTATATGCTGGAACGAGTCAAGGATCTCGGCGGCTATGCCACGTATCTGATCTTTGGTACAACGCTCGCTGCTGGCCATCATCACGAGAAATTCGATATTGATGAATCCGCCATGAAAATTGCAGTTGCCTCCCTTGAAAAGCTCGTGTCACATGTTGAGAAATTTACTCTTAAATAGGCGGTGTTAACGATGGAAACAGCGGAGTCTGTCTATCAAATTGAAAAGCTCATTGAAGAAAACCGCGATGCGTATATCAACCTCAGCGACACCCTTTGGGATTTTGCAGAAACAAGATTCGAAGAATACCAATCCTATAACCTTCTCGCCGGTGCGCTTGAAAAAGAAGGATTTAGCGTGGAGCGGGGCGTTGGTGGGATCGAAACGGCCTTTATCGCTACATACGGACAGGGTAAACCGGTCATTGCTCTTCTGGGCGAATATGACGCCCTCCCCGGGTTAAGCCAGCACGCAAGGACAGCTTCACCCGATCCTGTGGTCCCAAACGGCAACGGCCACGGGTGCGGCCATAACCTTCTTGGCACCGCACCTCTTGCGGCTGCCATCACTTTAAAAAAACAGATGGAAGCTGAAGGAGTAAAAGGAACCATTAAATATTTTGGCTGTCCAGGTGAAGAAGGCGGATCCGGAAAAACTTTTATGATAAGAGAAGGACTGTTTAAGGATGCCGATTGTGCCCTCACATGGCACCCCGGCTCCTACAGTGGCATCTTTTCATTCTCGTCTCTCGCAAACTATCAGATTTCGTTTACGTTCAAAGGAAGAGCATCCCATGCCGCCAACTCTCCCCACCTGGGAAGAAGCGCACTCGATGCGGTAGAGCTCATGAACGTTGGTGTCAATTACTTGCGCGAGCATATCATTCCCGAAGCACGCGTCCACTATGCCATCACCAATACGGGCGGACTGTCACCGAACGTCGTTCAGCCGGAAGCTGAGGTGCTTTATCTCATCCGAGGGCCGCAAATGAGCGATGTGAAGAGCATTTACAACCGGGTGCTGAACATTGCCAAAGGGGCAGCACTCATGACCGAAACCGAGGTCGATGTCCGGTTCGATAAAGCGTGCTCCAATTACTTGCCAAACACCTCACTCGGAAGCATTATGCATAAACAGCTTGAAATCTATGGAATTCCTGACTATGACCAGAACGAGATGAAGTTTGCAGAAGAAATTCACCAACAGATTACCGCAGATGATATTCAAAATACGATCCAGGAAATCAACAAGCTCACGCCTAATAGCCGGCTGAAGACGGTTAATAATACCTTCCTGGGAACCGTCCTTCCGTTTGAAGAAACGACGGAGTTGATGTTCGGTTCCACCGATGTTGGCGATGTCAGCTGGACGGTGCCGACCGCTCAGTTCTTCGGATCCTGCTTTGTTTTTGGCACACCGCTACATACCTGGCAGCTCGTCAGCCAAGGTGCCACCTCCCTTGCCCACAAAGGCATGCTGCAGGCAGCGAAAGTGCTGGCAGGCACAGCATGGGAGATTTTGCAGGACCCTGAGATAGTGAAGCAGGCCAAGGACGAACTTGCCGGGCAAACAGACGGACAAGCGTATGAGTGTCCGATACCAGAAGGAATTACACCTTCTCCGCTTTAAAAAATCAATATAAAGAAGGCAGCTCTCCTATTGGATTGGCTGCCTTTTTATTTCAATCTACAATGACAGGTTGGTGAGATAGATCATTGAAATCTCCCCAAAGCACTGAGAAAGATTCCCATATTAACCTCCACAATATCCCCCCTTTTATCACCTGATGAATCGTTATATGTACAACCCCATCATTAAAGACAGAATTTCAATCATTCTTTAGCCCATAAGTGTTTGTTTCCGCTCCTGACCGTAACTTGGTACAAGTACAATCCATACTTTATGGTGAGGGTAATTGTCAGGAAGACAGATGTCCCTTGCGTTGTCTTTGTTCGTTCAACCTTTTAGGCAAAGGAGGTTATCGTATTGGATGAATTCAAGTGGAATCTTGAGGGATTAAACACGGAAGATGTCAGTGTCAGCAATGTTCAGCCGAACTATCCGCAGTATCAGGACATGAATGATCCTGCGCGACAGTGTGTGGTCGTTGGTGTCTGTGTGGTTGGGTCCTGTATCGGACCATGCGGAGGCTGTGGCGGATGCGGCGGATGCGTGGGATGCGTGGGATGCGTTGGCTGTGCCCGCTGCGGCGGTTGTGCGCGCTGCGGCGGTTGTGCGCGCTGCGGCGGTTGCGGCGGACGCTGCGGCGGTTGTGGCGGCCACCGTTAAGTAAAAGAATCAGGGACACAAAGAAAAGTCTTGCATCCTTTCAAAATGCAGGGCTTTTCTTTATGGAGACAGACATAAAGGACAATCAGCGATCCATATAGTTAAATGATGTCATAGTCGAGCTTTCTGAAAAGGAGGGCCATCATGCAAAAGGTTAATGATTCAATGTGCTTAAAAATGAACAGGGACACGTTTATCATTCCTGATTCGAACCAGGGAGTGTCTGTCCGGAACAATGAAAAATCATTACGAATGGAAGGCAGCACTATCGACCGCTGGCTGGAAAGATTGACACCGATGCTTGACGGAACACGCACACTTCAAGCCATAACAAATGGGCTGCCGGAGGCTTTTCAAGATCAGGTCTACAAAATTGCACACATTCTGTACGAAAACGGCTTTGCCCGGGATGTAAGCCAGAGCACCCCTCACCAGCTATCTGACACTGTTCTTAGTCAATACGCTTCCCAAATTGAATATTTGGATCAAATCCGAAATTCAGGGGCCTACCGGTTCCAGGTTTACCGTCAGACAAAAGCCGCGGTATTGGGAGCCGATTCACTTCTTCCTTCTCTTGTTCAATCTCTCATTCAATCCGGTCAACCGGGCTTTACGATCATTCTTACCGCATCTCAACAATCTCTCCAGCCGTTTTTGAGAGAAATAATAGAAGAGGCCGCCAAAAAAGATTCCGAGTCAAATATTATTCTTATGCAGTCATCGAACAAAGATTGGAGCAAGGAGCTAAAACCCTATGATTCTGTTCTTTATAGTTCCCATGGCAGTGATCTAACCGAGCTTCGTACCCTTCACTCCCTTTGCAAGAAACAGGGAAAAACCTTTCTTCCGGTTACCATTTCAAACGGCCTTGCTTTTGCCGGCCCTGTCGTCACTGCTAAATCGGAAGTTTCCTGGGAATCTGCGTTTCGCCGCATTCACCAGCGTCGGGGGCAAGCAACTCCAACTTCCCCTTCCCAAACCGCTTGTGCCCTGTTGGCAAACGTGGCCGTTTTTGAGTGGTTTAAAGAAGTCACAGGGGTGTATGAAGGTCGAAAGGATACATCCTTTTACCAGCTTAACCTTGAAACACTTGAAGGAACCTGGCAGCCGTTTCTTCCCCATCCTTTGGTCAACGGCCGTGTATCTGCACAGCCTATTGAAAACCCGGCTGAATGTCTTGAAACCCGCGCCCATCAGCCAACAAATCTGCATCCCCTTTTCCTCCAAATCACGTCCACGGATGCGGGTATCTTTCATGTTTGGGAGGAAGCAGATTTATCTCAGCTCCCGCTATCACAGTGTAAGGTTCAAGTTGCTGACCCGAGTTCAGAAGGTCCATCCAAGCTCTTTCCCGAACTCGTTTGCTCAGGTCTCACCCATGAAGAAGCCCGCCTTGAAGCGGGTCTGTTTGGCCTCGAACAATATATCAGCAACTATGAAAATGAGTTCTTTGGTGAAAATCGTTCCTTCTATTGGGGAGCGGGGATTGGCCAAACGGCTGAGGAAGGCATGGGCAGGGCACTGCAGAATGCTCTTCACGAGGTGTTTCAGAAAAAGCAGGATTACCGTGTCAGCGAAACGCCTTTGAACCTGTCTTCCCTTGAAGATGAACGGTGCCAATTTTTATGGCAGTCATTGAAAACCCTCAAGCCTGCTCCTCAGCTCTTTTCTGGAGAAGCTGTGCTCGGTTTTCCGGTGATTTGGGTTAAGGGCGACGAAAATTGGCATGGAAGTGTGGGACTGAATCAAAAGATGGCGGTAAGCCGTGCATTGCAAACGGCTTTGATAACTGCTCAAGATAAGGAAATTTGTCATTTCCCATATGGGGTTACCGCTTCCTCTGTTACCGTCCATAAAGAGAAACAGCCCGAGTTTTCCTTTAACGAAGAAACATGGAAAGAAACCTTTCTGTCTGCTTTAAATCGGCTAAACCAGAAGGCTCAATTTTACGAGCTGCAAGCGGAATCCTTTTTCACCGAACATACAAAAGACATTTATGGTGTGGTGTTAAGCGGGGTGGAACAGACATGAGCCAATCCATCGTTATTATCGGCAGCGGAATGTTGGCTGATCAGGTACACGAGGAGCTGTGCGGACAGTACTCATTATCAAGGGCAGCTATAGTGAGCGAAGCGGTTTTGGATCAACAAGCGCTCGCCCTGGTGCTTCACGATTCCTGGATACCTGGGGAGCACCGGAAAGCCGAAGAGGTCTTTCGGTCATCCGGCATTCCCTGGCTCCGGGGCTTTGTTGCCTTTGGCGAAGCCTGCATCGGCCCCCTTGTAGAGCCTGATCATGAGGGCTGCTCAGAGTGCGCAGACCAGCGCCGCTTTATGGCCGGTTCAAACCGGAGAGAACATTTCCATCTGAAGGAATATATGATGGACCATCCTCAAACGGAAAATGATCCCTGGGCTTCCACTCTCGGTCTAAAACATGCCTCCCTTCTTATACAGGAGGAAGTCCATCAGATCTTGTCCGGGAAAAAAAGCCGTACCTTTGAACATGTCTTTCTTCTGCACTTAAATACGCTCCGGCTATCCAGCCACCTCGTTCTGCCTGATCCGTATTGCCCGGTATGCGGAAATCTGCCGGAGGATACAGCAGAAAGAGCAACGATTCACTTAAAACCCAGCCCTAAAGCCTCCCTCCAAAGCTTCCGCTGCCGCTCATTGGAAGAGCTGGAAAAGATACTTGGCAGAAATTATATCGACCACCGAACCGGTCTTCTGAATCAAAAACACTACGACCTCACTTCGCCGTTCGCTGATACGGTAGTGAACCTGCCCTTGCTGACGGGCAATGAATTATGCGCTGGACGCACCCATTCCTTTGTTCAAAGTGAACAGGGTGCCATCTTGGAGGGGCTCGAAAGATACTGCGGTTATGCGCCAAAAGGAAAACGCACAACGATTTATGCTCCGTATGCGGAGGTGGCAGATCATGCCCTTAACCCGAAAGCTGTAGGCGTTCATACAGAGGAACAATATAATCGTCCCCATTTTCCTTTCCAGCCGCTCACCCCTGACCGATCGATTGATTGGGTGTGGGGCTACTCGCTAACACAGGAACGGCCGATATTGGTACCGGAGACCTTTGCTTACTACAGCCTGGGATGCGGCGGAGGGTTTGTCTATGAAACCTCTAACGGCTGTGCGCTTGGCGGCAGTCTGGAGGAAGCCATCCTCTACGGAATTTTTGAAATTGTGGAGCGTGATTCTTTCCTGATGACATGGTACGGCCGGCTTCCTCTACCGTGTCTTGATCCCGCATCAATCAATGATCAGGAATTCCAGCTCATGATCAAGCGCTTACGCACGGTGGCTGGCTATGAAGTCCGGCTGTATAACTCAACAACCGAGAACGGCATCCCAAGTGTTTGGGCTATTGCCAAAAGTACAAAATCCACAGGCATGAACGTCGTCTGTGCCGCCGGAGCCCACATTGATCCTTTGAGGGCAGTAAATGGTGCGGTACAAGAGATTGCCGGTATGCTGCTCAACATGGACGAAAAGCTCGAACAGAACCGGGAAAAATACGTCAGTATGTATCACGATTCCTATCTCGTCCAACAAATGGAAGACCACTCGATGCTGTACGGCTTAAAGGAAACAGAAGAACGCCTGTCGTTCCTGTTGGATCAACCTGCCGTAAGACGCTTTGACGAGGAATTCTCGCCGCCCCGCCAGCAGCCGGATTTGCTTGACGATTTAAAGGATATCCTGAACATATTCGGCCGTCTTCAAATGGAAGTTATTGTCGTGAACCAAACCAGTCCGGAATTGAAACGAAACGGACTTCATTGTGTCAAAGTCATAATACCTGGCATGATTCCCATGACGTTCGGCCATCATCTGAGTCGCCTGAAAGGATTGGACCGTGTTTTAAACGTACCCGCGAAACTCGGGTATACAAAAAAGCCGCTGAACGTCAGCGACCTGAACCCCTATCCCCATCCGTTTCCATAATTCGTCCCGAAGGAGGAAGACCATGAACCTCGATGAGTTTTTATATAAACTCCATTATGAGACAGACCGGGTAAAGCCTGGGGACTGGGTGGTGAACTGGGACGACGCCCCCCTTCCCTATAAGCTGTACCAGGAATTGCCGTCAGTAGAACTGCCTATTTCTCCCCTTTTCCATTTCAAAGAGCAAAAAACATCCATTCCATCCCTAGAAGATCTCGGCCACTTTTTAAAATTCACATTCGGCATTACCCAGATCAGCCAGACATTGCCGGTTGATGACCAGACCGGAGAATGGACCACCTACCGGCGCTTTGCCCCCTCGGGCGGCGCCCTTTATCCAAGCGAGCTGTATCTTTATTTAAAAATAGAAGGCCTGCCACATGGCATTTATCACTATGATGCAGCACATCACCGATTGGTCGCTTTGCGAGAAGGGAATTTTGACAGCTACCTCCAGCGTGCTCTCGGGAGCCGTTGTGATGTTTCTTCCGCCTTTGGCACAGTTTTTCTCTCGGTTTTTTTCTGGAAAAACTTTTTCAAATACCATAACTTTTCCTACCGGCTGCAGGGACTGGACACCGGATTTGTGATCGGCCAGCTGCTGGAAACGGGCAGGAGGCTCGGGTTTCAATGCCGTGTATATTATCAGTTTCTTGACCGTGCCATTAACCATCTTCTAGGGATATCCGGGCAAGAGGAAAGTGTATATGCGATACTTCCTCTTGCCGTTGATCCGGCATTGGCATGGATTAAAGAGGAGAAACCCGAAGAATCGATTACTGCCTCCTCCTTATCCAGCGAACTGCCTCCACTTTCCCATTGTCATTACGTGCGATCAAGGGAAATCAGGCCATACCCAGTAATACTAAAAATGAATGAAGCCTGCCTGCTGAACTCGTTAACATGGAAAAGGGAGAAAACCGAAATACCAAAACCTCCTCGAACTGAGCGGTTATCGTACGACTTTTATTCTGTCTGTGAAAAACGCCATTCTCCCGGGCTGGACTTTTATCAGAAGACGGTAAGTAAATCTACATTAACAGCTCTTCTAAACGAAGCCTTCTCTGCCTCTTTTCACCAAAATGATGTGGATGTATCGGATGTTTCGCTGTATTGCTACGCATACAGCGTGGCAGGTTTACCGAACGGATTTTATTCTTACGATGAATCAAGCCATGATTTATCGCTTATTGAGGAAGGTGATTTCCGCACCGAGTTGCAGGATGGATTGCTGGCAGACACGGTCAACCTGGCCCAGGTTCCACTACATTTTGTGATTGCCGGTGCAAGAGACCATAACCAAGCTGATTTTGGATACAGAGGCCACCGTATCCAGCACATGGAGGCCGGGATTTTGTCCCAGCATTTGCTGCTCGCCGCTTCTGCGTTGGACCTCTCTGGGCATCCGCTCCTCGGGTTTGATGTGAATACCTACGATGATCTCTTTAAACTGAAAGAAACGAAAAAAACAAGCCTGTTGTTCCTGCCAGTGGGGAGCTCACGTCCCCTGCCAAGATTACAGGGACGATTATAGCGAATAAAACGGCGGGTTAGGATCCCCCGCCGTTTGTATATTTATTATCACCCATCATGTAATTCGAGCGTCCCCTGGTTTCGCACCATCCCCTCCCCCTATAGATAGCCTGGAATATAAAACAAAGAGCCGCCGGAGCGACTCTTATGAAAATACTCTATTCAGATTTACTTCTTCATCCACTCCGGCTTGCCGAAGCCTTTAAATTCTTTATCCATTGTTTGTTCAAATTCTTTCGACTCTACCGCTGCTTTAATGTCTTTAGCGAACTGGGATTTCACGTCTTTCGTATTCACTACCACACGATTTCGGTATTGATCCGGCATGTTCTCAAGGAATAGCGCATCCTGAAGATTCATTTTTGCTGCGATTGCAAAATTTCCCGGTACAGCGGAAACATCCGCACTTCCGACTGCACGTGGCAATTGGGCAGCCTCCAAAGGCTTAAACTGAAGTTTCTTTGGGTTGTCTTGTATATCTTTTTCAGAAGCCGTTAATGGATTAACATCTTTTTTGATGGTAATAAGCCCGGCATCCTGGAACATTAACAGCGTTCTTGCCAGGTTTACTGGATCATTGGCAATGGCAATGGTGCTTCCATTCTTAATGTCTTCTATTTTTTTAAATTTCTCAGAGTATACTCCCATTGGAGCGGTTGGCACACTGATTAGCTCAGACAGTTTTAGGTTCTTCTCTTTTGCGAAATTTTCCATATAGATCTTATGTTGAAACAAGTTGGCATCAATGGATCCTTTGGATAAGGACAGGTTAGGCTGTACATAATCACTAAACTCTACGACTTTGACTTTGTACCCCTTTTTCTCAAGTTGTGGCTTGATCGCTTTTGTTACCATGTCGCTGTATGGACCGGCAGTGGCGCCAATGGCAATATTCTTTTTATCACCAGAGCCTGATGATCCACTCGATGAAGATCCACAAGCTGACAAAAGGCCAACCACAAGCAGTAAAATAAGTGCGGACAAATACTTTTTCATAGTTTCTCTCTCCTATTAATTATTATCTTTTATCTACTTTTTTAGAGATAGAGTCTCCCGCAAGCTGAATAACCTGCACAAGGAGAATCAAAACCACCACTGTGGTAATCATAACGGTGTTATCGTAACGATAGTATCCAAATCGAATGGCCAGATCCCCAATACCTCCGCCCCCAACAATTCCGGCCATTGCAGAATAGCCGACCAAACTAATTGTTGTAATTGTGAGCCCTTGAACAAGTCCAGGCTTGGCTTCCGGAAGAAGAACATCCTTAATGATCATCCATGAAGTGGCTCCCACCGCAATAGCCGATTCTATGACACCCTTATCAATCTCTCTCATTGACGTTTCTACCATTCTTGCAAAAAAAGGAATCGCTGCTACCGACAAAGAGACAGAGGCCGCAGTAGGACCAATCGTTGTGCCGGTAAGAAGATTCGTTAGAGGAAGCAATGCCACCAAAAGAATGATGTAGGGAATGGAACGAATCAAGTTTACGATCCTTCCGGCAACACCTTTCACCACCGAATTCTCCAAAAACAATCCTTTATCCGTTACAAACAGCAAAACACCAAGCGGAAGTCCGAGAACAATTGCTACAAGCAGCGAAATTCCCACCATATAGAGAGTCTCGAAAAACGCCTTATTAATATCCGGCATAAGCTGGACGAGCGATTCAAGCAGCACCATGGACCACCTCCAGGCTTCTCGTTTTGCTGGTGATGTAATCAATTGCCTTTTTTACTTCAGACGCTTCTCCTGTCAATTCCATAATGAAAATGCCAAGAGGTGTATCCTGAATGTATTCTATTTTGCCGTGCAGGATGTTTCCTTTCACCTGATACCGCTGGAAAAGCTCGGATACGACAGACTCCTCAGCGATTTCACCTTTAAACTGGATCTTGATGATGGTTCCCTTTCTTTTCTCAATCAGCTGCTCTGGAAGATCGAACTGAAGGATACTATTAATGAAATCCCGGGTCAGCGGCTTTTTCGGATTGGAAAAAATCTCATACACCTCTCCCTCTTCGATCACTTCCCCGTTCTGCATAACCGCGATTTTATGGCAAATCTCCTTCACCACTTCCATCTCATGCGTTATCAGAACGATGGTCAGTCCAAGTTTTTTATTTATATCTTTTAACAGATTGAGAATGGATTTGGTTGTACTCGGATCTAGTGCTGAGGTCGCCTCATCGCATAACAGCACCTTTGGATTGTTGGCAAGTGCCCTGGCAATCCCTACTCTTTGTTTTTGTCCACCACTCAACTGTGCCGGATACTGGTCTTTTTTATCAGTCAGATCGACCAGATCCAAAAGTTCCAAGACACGCTTATTTGCTTCAGCTTTCGTCTTTCCTGCTGCTTTAAGTGCAAACGCAATATTTTCATAAACCGTTTTTGAGCTCACTAGATGAAAATGCTGAAAGATCATCCCGATTTTTAAACGTGCTTTTCGCAGGCCATCACCTTTCAGCGTCGTAAGGTCGACTCCATCAATTTTCACTTGACCCGATGTTGGCTTTTCAAGCAAATTCAAACAGCGGATAAGTGAGCTTTTACCAGCACCGCTATACCCGATAATACCGTAGATTTCCCCTTCTTTTACATTAAGGGAAACGTTGTTCACCCCTACGATTTCTTTCTTCTTTGAAGAATACACCTTTACCAGGTTGTTCACTTCGATCAAGAAATTGCCCCCTCTTTTCTTTCAATGTAAAAAAGCCCCTTTCATCATGAAAGAGGCTTTTGATTATGCATTCAATCTCACCTTATCTTTCAGAATGAAGTTCATTCTGCAGGAAGTGGCACCTTTCCATATGGAGGTTGCCGGACGTCATTGGGCCTAATCCCTCAGTCTCTCTTGATAAGAACAGTTATTATATTATTATTAGAACATTTTTAATCATAAAATTCTTTTTTATCCTTGTCAATACTATTCTGCGTGGAATGGTCGGGATTAAACGCTTTCATTAAGAAATACGAAGATAGAGTTTATTACCATTTATGAAAATGAAAATTAAAAGTTAACGGTTAGTTTTTTTGATGTTCATTCGATTCAACACCAGTTAAACCATGATAGTCATAATCCTTGAAAGGAAAATAGAGGTTATGAGCCAATTTTAAACTCACCATCGTTTTGTAACGTAAAGGTGAGAATTGTCCATACTTCTTGTTGATTCTTTATAAATTCAGATCTTAAATCATCAAAGAGAAAATACAGGTTATGATACATTTCATCATAATTGTCCTGTTCCACATTAAATAATTTAGGTATATTATGGCTATAAATAAGCTTATTGCTTTCTTTTGAAACATAATAAAATAAAGCATAAATGTATACCTTCTCCCCATAATTCTGGGATAATTTGGTTTATAAGCCAGGCTGCATCATAATAAATATTCTCCATAGTTTTCGTTTCCATTATACCTCGCTATTCCTTATTAATGCTTTCTGTTCAAACTTTATTGTAAAAAATAGGCACCCAATAAAACACCCCACCAGCTTACTAAAAAATAAGGAACTCTCTTTAATTGGATAAATTTTAATGTTTTTTTACGATAGAAACGGACTTTCCTATAAAAATCGATAAAAATCATCGGTTTTTCTGCAATTATTTGCGCTTCTCACTTTCTACCAGCTTTCAAATAATTGATATTTGTCATATAATAGAGATAGTTCAATCCATTAATTATTGTAATCCGCGATGATATCGTTTTCATTAAGACAGGAAAGTGTGTGACTCGATTGCACCTTGGCTTGGTGTGACGCCTGCAACTTTTCTGCAAATATTAGGCGAAAAGGTTGGTATAAATGAGCAACAGAGAAACTAACACAGACGTCATTTTAATTGGCGCCGGAATCATGAGTGCGACATTAGGAACTCTCTTGAAAGAATTAGTACCGGAATGGAATATTAAAGTGTTTGAGAAGCTCGGAAAACCAGGCGAGGAAAGTTCCAATGAATGGAACAATGCGGGAACAGGACACGCGGCACTGTGCGAGCTTAACTATACGGTCGAAAAGCCCGATGGATCCATTGATATTAGCAAAGCAATAAACATAAATGAACAGTTTCAGGTATCCATGCAGTTCTGGTCTCATCTGGTAAATCGCAAGCTCATCCAAAAACCTGAGGAATTTATCATGCCGCTTCCTCATATGAGTTTGGTGCAAGGTGAGAAAAATGTGGAGTTCCTGAAGAAGCGGTTTGAAGCGCTGTCAAAGAATCCATTGTTTCAAGGAATGGAATTTTCCGAAGATACGGAGAAATTGCTGGAATGGATTCCACTTATCCTTGAAGGCCGTAAAATGGACGAACCGATTGCGGCTACCAAAATTGACTCCGGAACGGACGTTAACTTTGGTGCGTTAACCCGTATCCTTTTTGATCATTTAAAAACAAAGAATGTTGATGTTCTCTATGGACATGGTGTTAATGATTTAAAGCGTACGAGTGACGGATCCTGGGAACTGAAAATTAAGAATTATGACAGCGGTACCTTGGAACGCCATAAAGCAAAATTCGTTTTTATCGGCGGTGGCGGCGGAAGCCTTCATCTCCTTCAGAAATCCGGTATTCCTGAAGGCAAGCATATTGGCGGATTCCCGGTAAGCGGAATTTTCATGGTATGTAACAATCCGAAAGTCATTGAGCAGCACCACGCAAAAGTTTACGGAAAAGCCAAGGTGGGTGCTCCTCCGATGTCCGTACCGCATCTGGATACACGATTTATCAATAACAAAAAGTCCCTGCTGTTCGGACCATTTGCCGGCTTCTCACCAAAGTTCTTAAAAACCGGCTCCATGTTCGATTTGATTACTTCTGTTAAACCCGATAATATCTTAACGATGCTGGCTGCAGGTGTAAAAGAAATGTCATTGACCAAATACCTGATCCAGCAAGTACTGCTATCCAAAGAACAGCGTATGGAAGAGCTTCGTGAATTCATCCCGAACGCGAAAATTGAAGATTGGGATTTAGTTGTGGCCGGCCAGCGTGTGCAGGTCATCAAAGATACAGAAGCTGGCGGCAAAGGAACCCTTCAGTTCGGTACAGAAGTGGTTACTGGTGCCAACGGAACCATCGCAGCATTACTGGGTGCTTCTCCGGGAGCTTCCACAGCGGTTCATGTTATGCTTGATATCATCAGCAAATGCTTCCCTGATCGCATGAAAGAGTGGGAGCCCAAAATCAAAGAAATGATTCCGTCTTACGGTCTTTCCTTGATGGAAAATCCTGACCTGCTGAGAAAAATTCATCAGTCCACAGCCGAGTCGCTCGGTCTTAAAAAAAAAGAACCCGTCTTTAATGACGAAAAAACAACAGAAACAGTCTACTAAGTGAAAACTTTTAATTGACAGCTCAATTGAACCTTCGATCCCTCTTGGGATTGGAGGTTTTTATATTGGCCTAAATAGATGGGCATGAAAAATAAGGAAGGCGCTGCACTTACAGACAGCGCCCTTTTCTCATTACTCTCCACTCGGATAAATCATAATCTTGAGTATATTCGTTTTATCATGAATGGTTTTTTCAAACGCTCAGCAGTCTCTTCCACCTTTTCGGACAGAAGCGATTGTTCCTTGCTGCCCGCCGTTTCAATGCCAGGTCTACACCTCGACCGGCGGTAAATTCATTCAACTTCTGAGCCAAATCGTCTTCCCATCTCCTTTGCCGTTTTAAAGCGGCTTTGTTCCAGATCAACCGAGGCTCATAAAAATACTGAACCTGTTTTTCATTTTAAGCGATTATTTTACTGATCCAAAACACCCTTTTTCAAAATAATGTTGGCATATGGAACGTGTTCGCTAGTCGCCAAAACTGCATATGCTTCCTTGCTTCTTTCATAAAACTGATGGCGTTCAAGCTTTTCAAATGACACCTTGTCCCCGTTAGTGGCTTGAACGGCTCGTTCGAATTCCTTCCAGATCTGCGGATTCTTGTCGTCACCTTCCACCGGATCCATCAACAGAACCGGAGCGTCTACATAGGTATCAAGGGGGAATAAATCTAAAATAGCGCGCAAAAAGTCACAGACGCCATGGCCATAGCCGGGAACCAGCCGGCGGGCATGACTTGCCGCTGGAAAATTTCCATCGGCAATGACAATTTCATCACCGTGCCCCATTTCCATCAGTACCTTGAGCAGCTCAGGAGACAGAATTGAAGGTATGCCTTTAAGCATGGCTCGCACCCCATTCGTTTCTCATAAAACTTCTCATCAAAGGGTAACCTCCTGCTCATGATTCATATGATCTTCAGGCTGTGCCGCTTTAACTGTTAATCCCCCATCCACCATCAATAAGTGCCCATTGATTTGCATGGCTTCATCTGATGCGAGGAAGACAACCGCATCCCCAATTTGCTTCTCTGTTCCCAACCGTTTCATTGGGTTGGCTTCAATCTCTTTTTCCAGAATTGCCGGGTCTGCCAGATATTCCTCGCACATCTGTGTGGCGGTTGTGCTTGGACCAACCGCATTAACGTTGATGTTGTATTTGCCCAGTTCAATCGCCAGGGCCTTGGTTAGATGGCTGGCCGCTGCTTTGGACGAGATATAGTGCGGCACCACCGGGCTGGTGACCATCACACTGGCTGTCGAAGCGATATTTACAATCTTTCCGTATTTTCTTCCGATCATCGATTTCGCCACTCGCTGCGATGTTAGGAAGATCGATTTCACATTCGTCTGGTACGTTCGGTCCCACGTTTCTTCCGAAAGACTTAAAAACGGTTCAAACGGGGCGATTCCGGCGTTGTTGACCAAGATATCCACTAGCCCCAATTCCTGTTCCACTTCACTGATCATTTGATCAACATCCTGCTTGATGCCGACGTTCCCCTGAACTGTCAGTGCACGGACCCCAAATTGTTCTTCAACGTATTTCTTTAGTTCAACGGCTTTTTCAAGGTCACTTGAGGAAAAATAGTTGATCGCAACATTAGCTCCTTCTTCCGCCAATCGTTTCACAATAGCTGATCCAATTCCCTGGCTTCCCCCTGTTACAAGTGCGGTACGGTTTGTGAATTTACTCATCTTGTACTCTCCTTTGTCTTGGTATTTAAGCGGTAAAATTTCTTGGCATTCTCCGTGAAGATATTTTCTCTCTCTTCTGATGTAAGTGAATCAGGAAGATTTTTATTAATAATGTCAATGGCATCCCCATAGGTTCCCGCCGATAAGCAGACAGGCCAGTCAGAGCCAAACAGCAGTCGTGACGGTCCAAATACGTTTGTGACATGCTGGATGTAAGGGTTAAAATCTTCTGTTTCCCACTCGTACGGAACCGCCTCTGTCATGAATCCAGAGACCTTGCACCATACATTCGGATACTCGGCGAGGGCTTTCATGTCTTCCTTCCAGCCAGACAGCTCTCCCTCTGCGATATTCGGCTTAGCCATATGATCAATGATTGCTCTTAACCCAGGAAGCGCTTTCAATAACTCCAGTACAAAAGGGATATGTTTTTTGTTAATCAACAAATCAAGCGGCAGTTCTTTTTTATGAAGAAGCTTCACATTTTCAACAACCTGCTCCTGCAGAATCCAATCACTTTGCTCGATGTCCTGCAGCATCGGACGAAGACCAACCACACCCGGGTTCGTTAATAGTTCTTCTAATTGCTCCTGAAAAGAAGGTGAAGAAAGATCGAGCCAGCCGACCACCCCTTTGATCCAGTCATAACGTTCATATAGTGATAAGAGAAATAAGGTTTCTTCGTATGTAGGTGCGGCTTGGACCACGATTGTTCCGGAAATATTGAATTGCTGCAGCATTGGAACCAAATCTTCAGGCAGGTAATCCTGATAGAGAACCTCCATGTCCTCGGTCAGCCATCCGTAATCGCCTCTCTCCAGCTTCCAAAAGTGCTGATGGCTATCAATCATGTGCATTCCCCCCTTGAGTGTTCATTTAATGTTACCGGTAACATTATAAATAACAAAAGTATTTAGAATTGTCAAACTATTTTTTTTAAAATGCACAAAAAAAGAACCTCTATTCTTTAATAGAAGTTCCTGATGATTTTCTGATTACCAATTCCGGCTTTAAATTAATGGATCGGAAACCGGTCGGACTATTTCCTTCTACCCGTTCAATGACCAGTTGCGTGCCCATGTAACCGAAGTCATAGGCGGGTTGCGAGGATACCGTTAAAAACGGATCCAGTTCGATAAACAGTTCAAGGTCATCAAAGCAGACGACCGCCATATCCTCCGGCACCCGGAGGCCTCCCTGGCGGAGGTGTTTAATAAGCTTAATGGCAATAAAATTGTTAACGGCAAAGAATGCCGTTGGACGCTCGTCCTCCGGTAGTTCAAGCAGATGATTAATTCCGGCTAACTGATCCTCCTGTTTGTAATGGTCTTCAACCATAAAGGAAGGATTCACAGTTAGGTCATTTAATTTTAACGTCTCCACATACGCCTGATATCGTTCCTTCGACGTCGAAATGGTCAACGGTCCATGGACCATCGCGATCCGTTGGTGACCATTGTTGATGAGGTGTTGAAGCAGATACCGGGTTCCCTCGTAATTATCCCCAAGCACCATATCACATGGTACATTTTCAATTTTACGGTCGATTAACGTAAAAGGGATTCGGTTTCTCATTAGCTTTTTTAAATTTTTAAGCGAGGAATCTCCGGTTGGTGCGATAATAACCCCATCCACCCGCTTGGCAATCAGTGCATCAATATACTCGCTTTCCTTCTCGTAATCCTCATCGGTATTGCAAAGAATGAGCTGATATCCCATCTGGTTGGCTTTATCTGTAGCCCCTCTCGCCACTTTTGAAAAAAACGGATTGGTAATGTCCGTAATAACGAGAGAAAGCAGCTTGGTTTTCTTCAAATTCAGGCTTTGTGCGGCCGAATTGGGTATATAGTTTAATTCCTTGATCGCGTCCTCTACCTTTTTCCTGGTCGCTTCACTGATGTTTCCTTTGTTGTTAATGACCCTGGAAACCGTCATGGAGGAAACGTTGGCTCGTTTGGCAATATCATAAATTGTCGTCACATTACTTACCTGCCTTCTTGATCTCCCGTTCTATCTATTATAGATAGTTTACCAAACTTTTATCAGGAAGAAGAGAGACGTGTATAAAAACAAACACCAGCCTGTCCCATCAGGCTGGTGTTTCACTCATCAAACTCTCTCTTTCAAAAACTCTTCCACTTCATCCAATTCCGGATACGAAGTCTGCGTCCCCCGCTTGGTCACACTGAGCGCAGCAAAGGCAGTGGCCTTTTTCATCGCCTCAAGTACATCTCCGGTTTTAACGTAGTAGTGGGAGAAGCAGCCGATGAAGGCGTCACCTGCACCTGTGGTATCAATCGCGTCCACTTTATGGGAGGATACGGTTTGGACATCATCCTTCGTTACCCACATCACACCGCGGCTGCCCATCGTTACGATGACGTTCTTTACACCACGCTCTACCAGCGTCATGGCCGCCAGGCGAACCTGTTTATCAGTTTCCACCGGCAGGTCCGTTAAAATTTCCAGCTCGCTTTCGTTCGGAACGAAAAAGTCGCTTTTGCACACATACTCGAAGTCCAGTTCCTTGGATGCTGGTGCCGGATTGAGGATGACTGGAATGCCATATTCATTTCCGAATTCAATCGCACGGTAAACGGTTGGCAGCGGCACCTCCAGCTGCAAAACGATCAGTGAGCATTGTTTCAGCTTTACTGCTGCACCGTCCACATCCTCCGGTGAAAGATGCTTATTCGCTCCTTTAATGATCAAGATACGGTTTTTGGAATCCGGATCCACAAAAATTGGCGCCACGCCGCTGGACGTACCGGGCACTTTAACGGTATATTCCGTATCGATGCCATACTTCTCGAGGTTATTAATCGTGTTGTCGGCAAACAAATCATCCCCGACTTTTGTCACCATCATGACGTCGGAACCGAGCTTGGCCGCGGCTACCGCCTGGTTGCACCCTTTTCCTCCGCAGCCGATTTCAAAGTCCGGCGCTTCCAGTGTTTCTCCTTCTTTTGGCATTTTATCAATATACGAAATCAAATCCACCATGTTGGATCCAATCACTGCAATATCCATTGTTCTTCCTCCCTATTTCTTTCCGGTAACGACGGTAAAGGAACGTTCCTCTCCTGCACCAAGCTTGATCTGAGTTCCTGCCTTTTCTGCCGCTTTAAACCCTTCCGGCCGGCAGGTGGCTGGCAGCACGAAAGCTCCTACCTGCTGATCGCTGTTGTACAGAAGCCAGCGTGTGGCATAGTTAAGCTCGGCTGTTGAAAATCTCGTGAAAAAGGCCGTGCCGTCGGGGGATTGCATTTCAAATTCCACTTCTTCCCCGTATTGATCCAGTCGGTCAGCAAAAAAGACAATCTCCGGATCATACATGTCCGGCTTGTTCAGTGCATCGAGCGTTTCTTCCCCACTCAACAGCTTTTTGTTATATCCGAGCCATTGTTCCGTCGGCTTCACATGGGCTGGAATCGATTCCCGAAGCACGAATGCGTCATCTGGAATGCTTTGCTTCATAACCCCATTTTCCACATATGCATAGTTGGTATGACACATGTACTGCAGGGGCATCTCGCCACCGGAGAGGTTTTTCACCGTCATTCCGATCTCGATGAATGATTCTCCTCTGCCCATTTTAACACTCGGTGATGCCAAATAGTGATGGCCGAATCCTTTTACATATTCGGTTTCGCCGCCAACCTTGATTCCCTGGTGGCTGATTTCAAGCCAGGCACGGTCCAATTCGGCACATGCCATTTCCCCGTGCAGCTCGTGATCATCCTCCGGTCCCGGACACCCATTGGCAATCAACCCTGAATGGAACGAAAAGCATCCGTACGTATCCACGATCTCTCGCACGTTCTTTGGCTGCGAGAACATATTTTTCATCTTCAAATCGATGCCATCAAACGCAAGGTCCCAGATGATCTGTCCCATATACGGCAACACGACCATTACACCGCGCGAGTTTGTCAGCTCGATGGCTTCCACTCCCGACGGATAGCGGAACAGGCTTACGGTAAACTCATCGTCACGATAGATCACTTTTTTGTTTTCCTTAAAAAATTCCCGCTGAAGTTCAATGATTCCACTCATGTCTAAGCATCCCTTTCCTGCTGATTAACCTCATCAAGGCAGCCAGGAAAAGGCTGCCTGACAAGGTTTAATGGTTTATTGTGCCAACTCGATCGTTTTGTCTGTTTTTCTCACTGCAGACTTTTTCATTTCGCCATAGAAGTAGATGCCGACATAGACGAAGCAAGCCATGGAAACCAGGAATGCTGTTTGCATGGAGCCGAACGCGTCCGACGCATAACCTTGCAGAGCCGGAATTACCGCACCGCCGACAATCGCCATAACAAGAATTGCACCAGCAGTTTCGGTGTACTTCTTATCGACCACTTCAAGCGTTTCTGCATAAATCGTTGGCCAGCAAGGACCAAACAGCATGCTTACCCCAATTGCTGCATAAACCGCCGTCATGTTCGGTACGAGCACGACATACGCCAATAACGCGGATCCGATGATGGCATAGCTGAACAGAATCTTGGACGGAGAGAAGCGAGTCATCAGGAAGTTCGCAATGAATTTCCCAACGAAAAAGGCGATAAAGCTGAAGACCATAAAGTTGGACGCGGTTCGTTCGTTAAAGTTCGGGTTCAAATCAAGCGCAAGACGGATGGTGAACGACCAGACCGTAACCTGCATGCCCACATATAAAAACTGAGCTGCAATTCCTTTTTTGAATCGTTTGTTGCGCGCCAAATACTTGAGCGTCTGACCGATTCCCGGAGCTTTTTCTCCTCCTTTAGCACGGTTGGTCACCGGCTTACAAATCGGAAACTTCGTAATCGCAAACAGAATAAACATGGCGATCAGAACAAATATGATGTACTTATAAGGCTGAAGGGTATGCTGAAGCATTTTCAATCCAAACGCCTGAGCTTCTGCCGGTGACATTTTGGCCATTTGTGACTCCAGGCTTGCCCCCTCCTGGAACACAAGATATTTTCCTAGCAGGATACCCGCGATAGATCCCAGCGGATAAAACGTCTGGGAAATGTTCAAACGAAGAATGCCGTATTTTTTCGGTCCAATCATTGAGCTGTAGGTGTTGGCCGCTGTTTCGAGAAAGCTCAGGCCAATCGCAATAGCAAAAATCGCGAACAGGAACATCGTGTACGTCCCCATGTGTGACGCCGGGTAAAACAATGAGCAGCCCACGATATAAAACAGAAGGCCTGTCATGATCGCAAACTTGTAGCTCATTTTCTTAATGACCATCGAGGCCGGAATCGCAACCACAAAATAACCACCGTAAAACGCACTTTGCACGAAAGCGCTCGCGAAATCGCTGAGTTCAAACACATGTTTAAATTGCGCAATCAGAATGTCGTTCAGACTCGCCGCCACAGCCCATAAAGGAAAAAGCAATGAGACCAGGATAAATTGAAAAATCGGTGTTTTGTTCAAATAGCCATCAGGCAGCTGAATCAGGTTGCTGTTCTTCATGTGTACATCCCCTTTTTTTAAATAGATTAGTAGTAAAGCGCTTACATATCGCGTTCCAGAAGAGGTACAGAATGACCATTCTGTACCTTGTTTACTTTTTAAGAGATTGTCCGTCAGGTGAATTCTTCGGATAGCGCAGCCGGCATGATTCCCGGATGATGAGTTCCGGAGACAGCTTGTACTCGCGCTTCGGCACCGGATCTTTAAATTGGATCCGTTCATGCAGCAGCTGAAAGGCAAGCTCCCCTAACGCGTGCATGGGCCGCGAAACCACGCTGAGCTTTGGGTTCAAGAAGGTGGCAATGTCCACGTCATCAAACCCGAAAAACGAAATTTCCTCCCCGAGCTTCCAGTCCAGATCACCTACCGCCTTCACACACCCGATGGTCATCAAGTTGTTGGATGAAAAAATGGCCGTCGGACGGTCGTCCAGTGAATACAGCTGGTGTGCCCCCTGATACCCGCTGCGCTCACCAAAGTCTCCCTGAAAAATGTAGCGCTCGTCCAGCTTCAGGTTGTAATCCTCGAGCGCTTTTTTGTAGCCGATAAAACGCTCACGACCCGGTGTGGTGTTCTGCGGACCGCAAATGATCGCAATCTTCTCATGCCCCTGCAGAATCATGTGCTGAACGGCCTGGTAAGAGCCTTTTACGTTATCGACGAGCACCGTATCCACGTCATAGTACTGAATGCTCCGGTCGACCGCGACCATCGGAATGCCCTGCTCATGAACCTGCTTCAGGTGATCGCCATTTTCGTTGGCTGTCGTGATGATGACCCCGTCCACTCCCCGCTCGATGAAATTCTTCAGAATCTCCTGCTCGACCACCGGTGATTCGTTCGTGCTGCTCAGAATCGCGAAGTATCCTGTTTCCCGGGCCTTCTGTTCAATTCCGGCCATTACGGATGGAAAAAACGGGTTGTTGATGTCTGGCACAATGACACCGATCGTCTTCGTATCCTTGCTTTTCATCGTACGTGCTGCGGCATTGCGAATATAGCCGAGCTCCTGAATGGCTTTCAGGATCCGCTCCTCCGTCTGCTTGCGCACGCCGCCCTGGTTATTGATGACCCGGGAGACTGTCGCAATCGATACATTCGCCCGTTTAGCCACATCCTGAATGTTTGCTTTCCCTTCCATGGACAAAACTCCTAAAATGTAAACGTTTAGATTTTCTTACAAAAAAATAGATTTATGCCTGAAATCACTGAGTCTGTTTTGAACAATTAATGTAAACGTTTAGATTTTTGTTCTTGGATATAATCTAGCATGAGAAAATAGAAAATGCAAGAAGTTTTTTGAAACCGCTTTCCTTATTCTTGCGTACCCCATTCAGAAGCCAGAATTCCCATAAAGTATGTATCAAGATATTGGCCGTCCACATAAGCGTGTTGCCTCAGCTTGCCCTCTACTGTAAAACCAATCTTTTTATAAAGGCCAATCGCTTGTTCATTGGTTCCTCTCGTTGTTAAATAGATTTTGTTCAAACGCAGCTGCTTAAAGCCAACATCAATCATCTGCTCCATGGCAATTTTTCCGTAGCCCTTCCCTCTTGCTTCAGGAGCTAGGAGGATTCCGATGCTCGCGCGTCCATGTCCATGATCGATATCTTTAAGAAATACCCATCCGACCAGCTGCTGTTCTTCATTTTCAATTCCAAGCAAAAGGTCGTTATTCCTTCGCTTCCCTTCTACTTCTTGGAGGACCTGCTCATACGTCAGCGGCGTTCGGCCCACCATTAAGATGGAGCGTGAATCGTTGGACCAGCGGTGTAGTTCCCTGATATCGGCGGTTTCGAATGATCTGAGTTTTACCATGGTTATCAACCTTTCCTTTGTAAATGTTGTAGCCACTTGTGTTCGGGTGCATGTAATTCTAAAGCTTTTTTAAGCCATAGTTTCTGATCCTCATCGAGAAGATCTTTGACCCTCATAAAGTCTTGATGGTCCTTTTCTCTTGTGTTTTTCGCTTTATATAAAAGTACGATCTCTGGACTCAAAAAAGGAATACTATTTTCAGTGTAACGAAAAAGTAAATGAACCGGGTAGGAAATCCTTAAATCCCTTCTAAAAATCCAATGATTTTCATTTGATTCATTTAAGAGAATTTCTAAATGATCTCCATTTTTCTTATTAACAGCATGTACTTCGTGAACAGGAAGCTCTAATAATTCGTCTCTCCAAATTTGAAACTCTCCAGTACAAACCTTTTTAAACTTCCAATCTTGTAGATGTTCTTTTAAAATTATTTGGTCATTTCGGAATATGGCTATCTCTATGTCTTTATGCTCTCTTGTCTCCTCTCCAACAAAAAGATCAATCGCCCATCCTCCGGCAATGAACCATGGTTTATTAAACCCTGAAAATAATGATCTAAGACGGTTACATTGTTCAAAAGCCACAGAAAATCTCATTCCTCTCTTTTAATTTTTCCCTTCTTTTAATTGGCTACTTAGTCCCAAAATAGCTAGGGTATTTTCAGAATTTAATTATTTTTTAAGTACAAGAAAAATTTAGTAGATTTAATTCCTTTTTCTTGTATAATGAATAAGAATTACCACAAAAACTATTTCAAAATAATATAAAGGTGGAATTAACTGGTGGAAAAATGGATTGGAAACCTGCCTACTTTAGCCCAAAAAAGTTTCCATGCGAAATACAAAGATATACTTTCTCATTCCTTTTATACGACCTTTTCAGATAGTGAAGTAATCTTAAAAGCTATAGAAGCTGAGTGTGATAAGAGTAGCGGTCGAGAAATAAAAGGTGTTCTTATAGCAACAAACAAGAGCATTCACTTCTTATCAAAGAAAGAACAGTTTACAATCGAATATGAGGTCATCAGTGATATTACTATTAAACCTGATGGGAAAAATAAAAATGAAATGCAATTAACCTTATTGATTGGATTTAATGAGCGAAACTTTGATGATATAAAGAAAGATAATGATTCCCAAGAGTTTTTTGAGATTATAGAGAAGAAAGTTATAAATCCTAATCAAGAACTTCAGACTACTGTAACACACAACTTCGATTATTTTCTTCATGCAGAAAAACTAAACGAGTTAAGGCAGAACAATGTTCAGTGTACAGCATTCCTAATGAAGCGAGATGATAAAGGGTTTTCTAGTAATGGAAAGCGACTCTTATCTGAGTTGCATCCAAAGGCAATACTTATTGAAGAGGCCTTCTATTATGATAAAGAAAAACAAGGAAATTTTATTGTTGTCGATAAATTTGTTTGGCTTTATGAATATAAGGATAAAGAACGAGTTGCGAAAAAAATAATTTATTGGCCATTTGCCTTTTTTAATAATGCAGCTATTGATCATTTTGCTTTAAAATCAGACATCATTACAAATGAAGGAAAATTAACATTAAAAGCTGCTGGGAAAAAGTTCATTTCTTTACTTTCTGATGAGGGAGTTACCTTTTCTTTAAAGTCAAGAAAGTGGTATAACAAAGTTTTAGGTTTCCGCAGTAAAAAATGGTGGAAAATGACCATCGCTTCGCTTACCTACGGTTTTGTTCTTCTAATTGTTTTAGCAATGGTATTTGGCGAAGACACGACTGAAACCAGCGCAACCACTAAAAGTGACAATCACACTGCTGTGAAAGATAAAGACAAGGCAACTAAAGATTCCAAAATTGATAAAGAGAAACAAGAAAAGAAAAAAGCTATGCTAGCAGAAGAAAAACGTAAAGAAGAAAAAGCTGCCCTTCTTGCTAAAGAACAACGTAAGAAAGAAGAAGCCGCTCGTCTTGCTAAAGAACAACGTAAAAAAGAAGAAGCTGCTCGTCTTGCTGAAGAACAACGTAAGAAAGAAGAAGCCGCTCGTCTTGCCCAACAGCAGAGAGATAAGGCTCAAGCTGCAAAAGCAGCTGCAGCAAACCAAGCAAAAGCAAGCGTCTTTTATAAAAACTGTTCAGCTGCTCGTGCAGCCGGAGCTGCCCCTATTCACAGAGGAGAACCAGGGTATGCGAAACACCTTGACCGAGATGGTGATGGTATTGGCTGTGATTCATAAGCAATTATTTAAAACCAGAAGGAGTTCCTTCTGGTTTTTATTTTCATAAAATATTCTTATTAGCCCTAGGCACAAAATAAGGCGGCATTTCCTCTTTTAACCTCCACACAAAATTCATCGGCTTACTTCCCGAATGGCTAACATGATCGGCCGTACCTAAAAAAACAAACGGTGATGTGTAACCATGCTCTTTTTTATATTCCCTTACAAACAGAGCAATTTTATGACCGGTTTTTCGGTGTTCAATATAGCGCTTGGCTGTCTCAGACCCCTCTGCTACACGGCTCTGTGTTTGCCAATGGAACAATTGCTCATTAATGGCATAGTCGTCATATAGAGTGGATGGTGAAAATTCTTTTTCGGATTTATTTAATGTGATAAAAAAGATATCAAGGTCCTTATCCTTAAAATACTTTACCCCTTCACGAAAGGCTGGGCTTTTTTCTTCATTAAAATAATCCAGTGCTGCAAGAACTTGAGAAGTGTTATATTTGCTGTGTATGCGCAATGGACAAGGAAAAGAGAAATCATTTTCAATTTCCAAAGTTTCCAGAGATTCAAAGAGATAGTGTAAAATCTCAAGGATCTCCTCTTTAAGTGCTGGGTAGGACAAAATTCGTTGTATTCCTTCTTCTATCGTTGTAAAGCCCACTTTTTTAGGATACGCCTGGTAAAAAGAATAATAAAAAATTCTAAGCATCAATTGTTCTTCATTATTTTTTACTGTTGTATCTTCTAAATACCTAATAAGAAATTGTAGTAAAGAACTCGAATTCAAGTGAAATAAGTTGGGTAATCGACTCGTTATCCACTTTTCATCCTCACATTCGAAGTCAGAAGTTAGACCAGCCTCGACAAGCATTCGGCTATAACTTCTGTTCCCGCTTTTTCCGTAAAAATCATAAAGGGAATACTGATAGTGCTTTAAAAAGTTAACCAAGGTTAATTCTTTCTCTGTATCCTTTTCAAAATATTTCAGCTTAGAAATTAGATTCGCCTTCGTGTTGGTACTCGCCTTAATATTTCTTAAGATATATTCTTTCGCCTGTTTTTCTAACTGGACAAAGCATCCCTTTGGCAAATGAAAGAAACCATTCTCTACATAATATTGGACAGAATGTTTGGTCTGACCCACTAACGCCCGAAACTTTTCTTCAAAATTGTAATTTTGATGGGCTTGGCCTACAAAATCCAAGACAGTCAAACATTCCTTACCTTCTGATAACCGCAATCCACGCCCCAACTGCTGAAGAAAAACCGTCAAACTCTCAGTCGGGCGTAAAAATAACACTGTATTGATTTCTGGAATATCAATTCCTTCATTATATAAATCAACAACAAAAATAAATTTAATTTCTCCATTTACCAGTCGAGTTTGAGCACTGCTTCTTTCACTCTGATTCGTGTTTCCATACAAGGCTATGGAGGGAATACCACTTTTATTAAAAAACTCAGCCATATACTTTGCGTGTTCGATGGAGACACAAAACCCCAGACCTTTGACCTCTTCTATATCCGTAATGTATTTATGAAGGCTCACAATAATCTGATTGCTTCGCATTTTATTGGAAGTATACACATTCTCAAGCTCTTTCACATCATAGCCTTTTCGACTCCACTTGAGCTTAGAAAGATCCACGACATCACTGACACAAAAGTATTGGAACGGACTAAGCAGTTTTTTATCAACCGCTTCTGTTAATCGCATTTCAGCAGCAATCACTTCATCAAAGTAGCTTAAAATGGATTTTCCGTCCATCCGCTCAGGAGTGGCTGTTAACCCCAATAGCACCTTTGGCTGATAATGTGCTAAAAGTTTTTGATAAGAATTTGCAGCGGCATGGTGAAATTCATCAACAATAATTAAGTCATAATAATCACTTGAAGTAAGATCATCTAGTTTTTTACTATTAAAGCTCTGGATGCTGACAAATAGATGGTCCAAAGTAACAGGTGTATGGTTGCCAACCAGCATTTCGCCAAAGTTAGGATCCTTTAAAATGGCTCGAAAAGTATCTCTGCTTTGTTTTAAAATTTCTTCCCGGTGTGCAACAAACAGTAACTTGGCACGTCCTTTGCTCTGTCTTAGGAAACGTTTATAATCAAATGCTGAAATTACAGTTTTCCCTACACCTGTAGCTGCAACCACCAGATTTTTCATTCGGCCATGAATCTCACGTTCAACCTGCAGCTTTTCCAAAATTTCTTTTTGATAGTAAAAAGGCTGTATATCAAACAAAAAGTTCAATTCATTGGAAACATGTAATCGTTTAGGGGCCAAGGCTAACTTCAATTGCTGTTGGTCTTTTGTATCGTCAACATTAAACGTTTTAAATTCCCTATCATTCCAATAACTTTCAAACGTCGCTTCAAACTTTTTTAAAACATCAAAAGAATCCCTCTCTGTGACCTTTAGGTTCCACTCCAAGCCCGATGTTAGCGCTGGGTTTGAGAGATTCGAAGAGCCAATGTATGCCGTGCTAAATCCTGTTTCACGCTTAAACAAATAGGCCTTTGCATGTAGCCTCGTCCGATCAATGTCATAGGATATCTTAATCTCTGTATTATTCAGCTTACTTAGCTCTTGAATTGCCTTATAATCCGTCGCCTCCATATAGGAAGTGGTAATGACCCTTAGCCTTTTTCCTGGTGTTTCGGTAAATGTCCGAAGCTCTTCAATAATGCAACGTAAGCCGCTCCATTTAATAAAAGAAACAAGCATATCAATTTGATCTGCACTTACAATTTCCTTTTGCAGTTCTCCCAGCATGTTAGGTTCATAATTGGAGCCCGTAAATAAGGAGCTTTGGGAGATAGGAGTGACCGGGCGAACGGTTTCTCCCTTGCGAATGCTTTTGATAGAATTAATCCTAGAATAAAGAGAGGTTAGAACTTCGCCTTCCTCTTCAATCTGAAGTGCACGAAATTCCTCATCGCCTAGCCGCTCGCTTATGATATGTATGATGTCATTGCAAGTCCGAATTTGATCAAGTAACGCTTGCTGCACATCATTTCCAGCCTCATCTCGAACAAACTTTAAAGCTTTTCTTGTAACCGTAGATATATATGATGCTAAAAGTTTCCTTGCTTCCTCTACATCCAAATGTTCCTTTTCTATTTCAAATGTATCTATTTCTAGTTGATCTAACTGATTTTTTAATTTCTTATTGATAATCTCTTCATATATACCTTGTTTGAGCATTACCTCATCACCTCTTCTCTATGTATCTACCTTTATTTACTATGTTCTACTACATAATTATAGTATATGGGAGTAAATTCCTATAAACAAAAATAGAAGCTGACCTATCATAAGTCAGCTTCCTCCATTTATTAACCTTACTCCGCCTCGCCCATCTTAAGCAATTCAATGTCATGCGCCTGCTCAATGACTTCGAGCTCATCCACCAGGCGGCAGTTTATATGTTTCTTCAACGACTCTGGCAGCGTTTCGTAAAATTTCTTTGTGAGCTGCAGGTCATGGCGTTCGGCATTGTTGGCGGTTGGCGCATCCACCCCTAGCACCAATGTCGGCCGTGATTTGGTTGAGTTATTGGCGGTGCCGCGGTGAATGGTAAGCGCGGAACGGGCAGAGATGTCACCCATGCTTGGCATTTTGCGCTGTGCACGTTCTTCATAACGGCTGTAATTCTCTTTATCCGGGAACATCTCATGTTCAAATTGGCTGCCGTCATCCCATTGCGTTCCAGGGGCGATTTCGAATGGCCCCATGTCTGGATCCACATCAACCGTTGTCAGGTTAAACGCCAATGAATTGATTCTTCTTCCTTTATAGGTGTCTTCCGGAGACGGGAAGTCACGGTGCCACGGCTGGTTCACCGCACCTGGATTGGGAACATCAAACCCAATTTCGACCACTTTATAGTCAGGTCCAAGAACAGCTTCACATACTGACTGAACCCATGGATGTGTGACAAGATCAACAAAACCGCGGATGTCTTCCGGATGGATTTCAACGTAGTGGCGCTTCGGCCCGCGGCCAATGGCACCGTTTGGCCGTTTTAGTGCTTCTTCATACAGCTTCTCAATGTCTTCCCCAAGCTGTGCAATCCATTCACGGCTGAAAGCTCCTTTTTGTGCAATGGTTCCAGCTCCGTATAATCCACCCATAATTTCGGCAACATCGTATTTTTGCATCTCTTTCACTTGTGTGCTCATTCTTATTCCTCCTCTTAAAATTTAAGTTTAGTCAAAGTGTGGTACTTCCAAAGGTGGCAAGCATCACCCCCTTCACATCTTCTCAAGTCATAATTTTGCCTGAAACAGCTGCTCAATTTCCTCAAGTGAACGGTTTTTCGTCTCAGGGACATATTTATAGGTGAACAGCCACATCAGGAAAGAGCCCAATGCAAAGAACCAGAACGTAGGCATTCCGCCGATTTCCTTTAAGAAGACCGGGAAGGAATGGGCCACCAGGTAATCTCCCACCCATAGCGAGATGGTGGAAACCGCCATGGCTTGTCCCCTAATTTTTGTTGGGAAGATTTCCGATAACAGCACCCACATGCCCGGGCCGACAGTGGCCATGAAGAACGCGAGATAAAACAAGGTGTACACGAGCACCATCGTTCCAGATGTATCGGTTTTAAAGCTGAGACCGATTAAGAACAGCGCCAATGCCATCAGGAGTGACCCGATCAAAAACAGCTTTCGTCTACCCGCCTTGTCCATTAGGTACAAGCCAACAAATGTGAAGACAACAATGACGACTCCCATAAAGACGGTGTTCAGGAACGAGGACCCCAGGCTTGCCCCGCTCTTTTTAAAGATTTCCGGTGCGTAATACATGATGGCATTGATGCCTGCCCATTGGGTCATAAAGGCAATAACGACACCAACCATGAGCGCCTTCTTGTTTTCCTTTTTAAATACATCCTTAAAAGTAGTTCCTTTGTGCTGCCGGATCGACACTTCAATCTCTTCCAGCTCTTTTCGCGAAACCTCTTCGTCACGGTTAATACGGTTTAATACAGATAACGCTTCTTTTCTTTTTCCGTTCGCGGCCAGCCACCTTGGTGTTTCTGTCACAAACGGCATAAAAATCACGTAAACGACAGCCGGAATGGCCCCGAGCGCGAACATCCAGCGCCAGCCCACATCCACGTTCCATTGAACGGTGCTGCTTTGGGCAATCATGTAATTAACGATAAAAACGGCCGACTGCCCGATACTGATGGCCAGCTGCGACATGGATCCCAAACGACCACGAAGGTGGGCCGGTGCCGTTTCTGCGATATACAGCGGCGAGATAAAGACCGACATTCCCACGCCAATTCCGCCGAGGATCCGGGTTAAGACCAGAAGGGAAACACTGCTCGGCAATGCAGAACCGATCGTTCCTATGCCGAATAAAACCCCCGATAGGATCAACGTTTTCTTTCGGCCAAAGCGGTCACTTAAATACCCGCCGGCAGCCGTACCAATTGCCGCCCCCAGCAATAAACTGGAAACCACCCATCCCGACATGGAAGGACTAAGCGCAAAACGCTGATCCAAAAACCCGATCGCCCCAGAAATAACCGCCGTATCATACCCAAACATCAACCCGCCAAACGCGACCACAATGGAAACAAGCGTTATGAAACGGACATTGACTCCCACTTGCTTATCCAACTTTTTTTGCGCAGATGATTCAATCTGAATGGACTTTGCCATGAAAGTTCCTCCTATTTTTGAAGTAATTAAACCTAATAACAGAAAGCGGTTACATTATTCTAAAAACTGTAGAATGAAACAAAATCAACTTCCTTGCTATACCTCTATTTGTTACCTCCCTTTATTCCATTTTTATTATAATAAAACTTGTAATATTCTAATAATTTATATAATAAACCCAACCCCTATGAATTTCAACCACCATTTTTGTGTAAATGAACGAAGGAGATTTTGTTTCCCTCATTGAATTGAGAAGAGAAAAGAACGGCTACTGGAGGAGAAAATGGACATTAAAACAAAGAGGCTTCATATTCGAAGGTTTATTCCAGAAGATTGGCAAGCGGTGCATCACTACACATCCAATACTTCTGTCATGGAATATATTCCTGAGGGAGTTTTTACTGAAGGGGACGCCAAAGCATTTATTGAGGAGAACAGCGGAGACCACCCAGAGAAATATGCGGTGGTGCTGCGGGACGTGAACCAATTAATCGGCCATATTGTGTTTCACAAATACTTTGGTAACCATACATACGAGATCGGCTGGGTGTTCAATCCGGCGTACCACAATAAGGGGTATGCTTCCGAAGCTGCTCAAGCTGTGTTGGATTACGGCTTCGATTCTTTGAAACTGCACCGGATCGTCGCCACATGCCAGCCGGAAAACCCTCCGTCCTACCGGGTGATGGAGAAGATCGGAATGCGAAGGGAAGGTTATTTTAAAAAGTGCATCCCCCATGGAGACAACTGGTGGGATGAATACTATTACGCCATTTTGGAAGAGGAATGGCAAAGAGTTCAGGGGAAAAGCATCTGATTGGATGCTTTTTTGTTTTTCAAAGGGGTTACACGGTTTATTTGACGGGTATTTCTTAAAAGAAAAATTTTTTCCATATCAAGCGGATGATTACAATTAAATCTTTTATTATGGTACAAAATGTAGAGGAAAGGAGTTGCGCATGGAATTTTTTCTCGTTATTTTGGTTCTGCTGGCCTTAATCGGCCTGGCCAGTTTCATCAATCATTTTATTCCATACATACCTGTTCCACTGATCCAAATTGCGCTTGGCGTGACGCTTTCAGTCCTGCCACTGGGCATAAAAGTCCCGATGAATCCGGAGCTGTTTTTCATCCTCTTTATCGCGCCGCTTCTCTTCCATGACGGACGGCATGCTTCAAGAGAAGAATTATGGAAGCTTCGAAAACCAATCCTTCTGCTTGCTCTTGGCCTTGTCTTTATGACCGTATTTGCCATCGGCAGTTTGATACATTGGCTCATCCCGTCCATTCCTTGGCCGGCAGCCTTTGCGCTTGCCGCGATCCTCTCGCCTACGGACGTGGTTGCCGTCAGTTCCATTTCCAGCCGGGTAAAAATGCCAGAACAAATCATGCACGTTCTTGAAGGCGAAGGGCTGATGAATGATGCCTCCGGATTGGTGGCATTTAAATTTGCGGTGGCCGCTACCGTAACCGGAGCCTTTTCCATTACAGAGGCAAGCGGAAGCTTCTTTATCATTTCAGTTGGCGGTTTTCTCGGCGGTGCCCTCTTGGCCCTGATCGTGATCCAGCTGCGAACCTTTATTCGGCGGCTCGGCATGGATGATGTTACGATTCATATGCTCATCCAGCTCTTGACCCCATTTGTTATTTTTTTCGTGACTGAACATCTGGGCCTCTCCGGCATCCTTTCAGTCGTTGCCGCTGGAATTGTGCATGCCATTCACCAGGATCGCAAACGGATTCCCGCCGGATCACTTGAAATCGTTTCACGAAGTACATGGACTGTCCTCATTTATATTCTAAACGGACTGGTGTTTGTCATTCTCGGATTACAGGTCCCTGGTGTACTCAATGAAATTTTCAAAAATCCATTGTTTGATAATTGGCAGGTTATCCAGTATATCCTGATCATCTCAATTGCTCTGCTGGTGCTTCGTTTTCTATGGATTTCGGTCACCTGGCGAAAATGGAAAGAAAAAGGAATGCCCCATATGAAATCCCAAAGAGCCATTGCCATCTTGACAGTCTCAGGAGTGCGAGGTGCGGTTACTCTCGCTGGTGCATTTACCATTCCATTTGTCATTGAGGGCGGTGGCCCCTTTCCGGATCGTTCGCTTATCATTTTCATCGCAGCCGGCGTCATCCTGGTGACCTTGATCCTCGCAAGCATTTTCTTGCCGATCCTGGCAAAAAGCGAAAACACCAATGCCCAGGAGCTAAGAGATGAAATGGAACGGAAGGCCAAACTGCGTACATTCGAGGCCGCTATCCATTCCGTTCAGAATTCCATGACGGAGGAGAACCGGGAAGCTGCCGTATCCATCATCAGCACCTACAACAATATGCGAAATGAGTTCAGTTCCAAAAGTTCCGAAAAAATTGAACGCCAGGAAAATGCGGTCAGGATGAAGGCGATTGAAGCCGAAAGCCTTTACTATACGAACTTGAAGAAAGCTGGGAAAGTGGATCGGGATACCGCCATTCTGGTTGAGGAACATCTGCAGCGAAGGCGTCTTGCTCAAACGAATCGCATACAATACCGCCGGCTGTTTGTTTGGATCCTTTTCAAGCGGAGTGCGTTTGCCCTGTTGCAGCTACTCCTGCCAAGGAACAGCAAACAGCGCAAACAGAGCCGTAAGCGAAGAAAGCGGCTGGTCGGCCTAAAGGTGAACATGGCCAAGGCTGCCATTCACTATTTAAAAACGCACATGACACCTGAAAACCGGCACCTGTTTCTCGATGTCATGGGAGAATACAATCAGTTAATCGTCAAATACAACCTTGCTAAAAAAAGTGATGAAACCACTCACTTCGCCCGCATGCAGCGCGACCTTCAGATCCAGGCCTTCCAGGCGGAACGCGATGAAGTGCAGGATCTGTACGAAAAAGGCGATGTGACAATTGATGTGATCCGGGACATCCGCAGGCAAATCAATATTCGTGAGGCCTATTGGATGGAAGAGAATAGTGTGCATTTTCATTAAAAAAGGAGTGAATGGAAACCCCATTCACTCTTTTCCTTTTGTTAGTGACTTTCCATCACCGCAAAATAATTCTCTTCATCATCTGAGAAGTTAAACACCCTGCCCGAAGGCATTTCTACAAGTTCGCCGACGTTCACATTTTTGCTGGATAAGTTCTTGTATAATTCATCGAGATTTTCTGTGAAGAACATTAAGGAGGGTGTGCCGAGGTTTAGCTCAGGTGACATTTTCGCTACAACTTCCTTGTTGAACAACACGATTGTGGTTTCTGAGTCTTTACTTGGAGCAATTGCAATCCATCTCATTGGACCACTTTCGCCCTCAGAGATGACAGTGAATCCTGCTTTTTCCGTCCAAAACTTCACTGCTTGATCCTGGTCATTGACATACAGCATCACTTCGCCTAGTTTACTGAACATCGTCTTTTCCTCTCTCCCTTGATTAATTGTTCCGTTATTTTAAAGTGCATTTCACAGACATAGCTGAAGTTTATATTCAACAACTATCGAAGAATCCCTTTTACAAAATAAAAAACACCCGAATCATCGGGTGTCAATGCTGCATGCTTTCGCTGCCAATACTTCGTCTGACCTTCTTCCCATTCTGTGCAATTTTTGAGACAGCAGCCCAAAGCATTACACCAATCACAAGGAAGCCGGCGGTCATGCTGATGACGCCCCCCCATCCAAAATCGCTCCAGAAGAATCCGGCGAGTGTTCCCCCTACGCTTGAGCCGGTGTAGTAAAGAAACAGATAGAGTGATGAGGCTTGTGCTTTGTCATGAGTCGCTCGCTGGCCAACCCAGCTGCTGGCGATGGCATGGCTGCCAAAGAATCCGTACGTAAAAAATCCGAGGCCCAGAATTTTAACGAGCAAATGAGAGTCTAGTGTCATTGCCACACCGAACAACGCAAGAACTAAATTGATGAAGAGTATTCGCTGCCTTCCATGACGGTCTACCCATTTTCCTGTCCAGACTGAGCTGAACATTCCAATGATCATGATCAAAAAGATCCAGCCAACAATGGTTTGGCTGAGCGAATACGGCTTGCCGAGCAATACGTAGGCGATATAGTTAAACATCGCCACATTGCTCCCCAAAAGTAAAAACCCCATAAAGAACAGGCAAACTAATCCTGGATCTTTCAAATGGTCAACCATGGATTTCCCCAGCTTTCCAACCTGCAGCTTGCGGGCATTAAAGTTTTGTGATGCCGGGAGACTTTTCCAGAAAATAAGAGTAGCCACTAAACTGATGATGCCGATTCCTGCTATCGCTACATGCCAGCCAAAGAAATCGCTCATCAAACCAGAATAGACCCGGCCGAAAACCGCTCCGATGGAGTTACCGCAAATATAAAGCCCCATTGCTGCCCCAAGGCTCCTCGGTTCAATCTCTTCTCCAAGATACGCCATAGCAATCGATGGCAGTCCGGCCAGTGAGATTCCTTCCAGCGTTCGTAAAATCAAGAGAAAGTGAAAATTAGGACTAAAAGCGGTAAGAATACAAAACACAGAAGCCGCAAGCATGGAAATCACCATGATCGGTTTTCGTCCCCATACTTCCGACAACGAACCGAAAATAAGCATGCTGACAGCCAGCACAATTGTGGTTACCGAAAGTGACAGACTTGCGTTTGTCGGTGAGATGCTGAACTCCTTAGAGAATTCGGGCATTAACGGTTGTACGCAATAAAGTATCGCAAATGTATTAAAACCAGCGGCAAAGAACGCCATACTGGTTTTTCGAAAAAGCGGTGTTCCTTTTTGAATATAGCTCATTGTGTCATCATCTCATTAGCAGGATATTCATCTTGTTGCATCTCCATCATCCCTTAGAATCTATATTTTTCATATATCTATAGTACCACCGCCATCTTATGTTGTATAATTCATTATAATCATCTTTTTCATTCATATATGTAATAGATAATCCAAAAGAAATGTGGTGCAATCCATGGAATGGCAGCAGTTTGAATATTTTAAAACACTGGCACAGATGGAGCATGTCACACGTGCTGCAGAAGCGTTATCCATTACCCAGCCCGCACTAAGCCGTTCGATTACTCGATTCGAAGAGGAAATCGGAGTGCCTTTATTTGAACGCCAAGGACGATCCATCCGTCTGAATAAATACGGCCAGCTCTTTTTACAACGTGTGGAGAATATCATGAGAGAATTTGAAGAAGGAAAACAGGAAATTCAGGATCTCCTCGATCCCAACCAGGGTGAAGTCTCCATCGGATTTTTGCATACGTTAAGCACGGGCCGTATTCCCGACCTGCTTTCCGCTTTTCGCCAATCCTACCCAAAGGTAAATTTCAGGCTCGGACAAGGTCCTTCACATCAGCTCATTGCCAAGCTGCTGGCAGGAGAATTCGACCTTTGCCTCATCGCCTCCATGGAAAGCAAATCACCGATCGTATGGAAGCCGCTCTGGGATGAGGAACTGTATGTTATCGTGCCGAAAGACCACAAATACGCCAATCATGAATCAATCACGTTGGAACAGATCGCCGATGAATCATTTATCCACTTAAAAGAAGGATTTTCCCTGCGGATCACGGTCGAGCAGTTGTTTAAGGAAGCCGGCCTCACACCGAACATTACCTTTGAAGGCGAAGAAGCGGACACCGCTGCCGCACTGGTTGCTGCGGGTCTTGGCATCTCCATTCTACCTAACTTAAAAGGAACCGATCAAAGCAAGATCAAAAAGATCCCCATTCAAAACCCGCACTGTCAGCGGACCATCGGAATTGCCTGGGTGGAAGGCAGATATGTTTCTCCTGCCACGCAGAAATTTAAGCAGTTTGTGTTGGAGCATCCATAATGAAGAAACACGACCTCTATCATAAAAGTCGTGTTCTTCATTGTACATATTCCCGTTATGTATAAATGAGTTTACTTACGGTCATTAAAATAAATAGTATGAACAGCACAAGCCCTGCAAACCACAGAAAGACAGACCAGGCTCTAAAGGTCGTAAAGACAGGAATTTCTAACAAAACGATGTCCCCAACTGTTTCAATGAAGGCCTGCCAGAATGATTCCCGTGCGTTTCCTTTTCTCCATAGGTAAATCCCCAATGAAATCAAAGCCACTGAGACCGTTAATATTATTCCTTCTTCTTTCAATACTATCTTCCTGTCCATTAGTTATTGAACTACTCCGATCGCTTCATCATACCACTTTTTCCATATTATTGGAATACAACATAAACGTCAGCATAAAATGGGATGATTATACTGGGGAGGCATATTATGAGGAAAAAGATTCTTTTTTTCTGTGACCCGGGAATTGATGATTCGCTGGCCATTATTTATAGCCTTTTGCATCCTGATCTTGAGCTTGTCGGGATTGTCACCAGCTACGGGAACGTGACAAAAGAAACGGCATCGGCAAACGCCTACTATTTAATTCAATTGGCCGGCCATAAGAATATCCCCATTATTCCGGGTGCAGCCAATCCGGTTCAGCAAGAGGAAGTGACCTACTATCCCGAGATTCATGGCAAAGAGGGCATCGGTCCCATCCGCCCGCCTAGTGATATGCTGTATCAGATTTATCCTTTTGATATGATCCGCTATCTGCTCAATCAGCATGGTAAAGACCTTATTATTGTGGATACCGGGCGATCCACCAGTTTGGCTACTGCATTTATTTTATTTAATCAGGAAATAAAAAAAGCGGGTGCTTTTTACCTCATGGGCGGGGCCTTTTTTGTTCCAGGTAATGTCACTGCACTGGCTGAAGCGAATTTTTATGGGGACCCCACTTCAAGCAATTACCTTCTAAAATTCTGCCACAATTTAACGATTACTCCTCTGAATGTCACAAAATACGCTATAATTACCGAATCCATGATTAAACGAATCATCCAGGAGGCAGACTCACCGTATGAATTTTTGCTGTCCCCAATTTTTGAATATTATTTTGAGGCCTACAAAAGGTTGGTGCCCGGCATTCAAGGCGCTCCTATACACGACTTGCTTACCGTCATGGTTGTGGCCAATCCCTCCATTGTTGATTTTATCTATTATGATGCCAAGGTCATTGATGGAACCGTAGAAGGAAAAGGGTTATCGTATATCGATTTGAGGCCCAAAGGCAAAAAAGGAAAAACCCGCATCGCCATGAAGCTTCACTACGACCAATTTGTTGAAGAGTTTTTCAGAGTGATGCTGAATAAATAAACAAAAGGAGTTCAACTTACTGAACTCCTTTTACGTATTCTTTATAATTTTACTTTGCGTTTTGATCTGGTTGATGAATACCAAAGATATTCCCTTCAGGATCAAGGTAGTATCCTTGCCACGCCATTCCTGGAAGGGCATATTTAGGCAAGGCAACCTTGCCGCCATTCTCCAGAATCTTCGCTTCGGTAGAATCGTAATCCGCTATTCCCATCGTACAAACAGACCCATTCAAGGCCTGATTCGGCTCTGGCGGGGGGCCTTGCCGCTGCATTAACGCACCATTAATCCCCATTTCATCCCTGTTGCCTGTCGTCGCTCCAAAGTAAGGCATTCCCGCGTATTCGCTCCAATCCTCGAACGTCCAGCCGAACACCTCTCCATAAAACTTCTTCGCCTGTTCCATGTCACTTACATGAATTTCGAAATGAACCACTTTTCCCATAATACCCTCCTATTATTTCAAAAAGTCAAACAAGAATCTATTCGGTAGAAACCTGCCCCTTTCCTGTTTATACAACCAACAAACGAGAATTGCGGAAAATATATTTCTCTCCCAGCAGGGCCCGAACCACCAATAGTTTGTCCTCATAGAATGATAGTACTATCGTAAGTTTTCTAATCATAGATAGTTATTTTATTTTTGGGGGAGACTGCAATGTCATTTAATAAAAGAAAAATAGGGAGTTGCGGATGCAGGAAGGCCGGATATAATCGTTGTCCCAAAACGGACACTTCCAATCGGAACCAATGGTTTGCCCGTAACCGAAGATCCCCAGCCGAAACTAGATGCGAGTGCCGTTCCGAGTTTGCGGGATTAAAAACCCAAAACAGCGCCCTTATAGAAGGAAACCTTTGTTTTAATTGCCGTTTTGGCATTGAACTTGGTTATATCGCACAGGGTTTGGACTTTCAAGCATTACTCTTGGAATCACTCACTTGCCCTCTCAATCATTCGATGAGAGCGACTGGCATTGGCAGATTGTCCGGAAGATTAGTAGACTTTGAACTTGATTTAAGACAGAACCCTAGTACCATCAGGCTGAGAGTCTTTAAATGTCAGGAAACGTTTATAGATACCACATTCAGAGGATCTGAGGTGGCTAGAGTTTCTATTATTCGTTGTCCGAGATAACTATCACAGAATAAAACGGTGGCTTATGCAGCAGCCTTATGATACCAAAATTCGTACCTCACAATTAATTACCACCACTACTTGTGTGAAATTAAGTGTTTTAAATATCAATAAATTCTCGGCACGCTGAATAGTCAAATCCAACAAAACCACCCGCGAGAACGGATGGTTTTGTTGGGTTTGACTTTTTTCTCTAAAAAGAAACTGGAAGAGATGCTAAGCCTTGTGCGGCTAGCTTGAATTGCCAGTTAACATTCTCCCGCGGGATACTCAGACGAAGATTTGGCATGCGTTTCAGCAGGGTGGTAAACTCTTTCGAACTAGTTTATTTCGTGTTTCATAAAATTTCTCTACTTCTTAAGTAAGCGAGTTGTCAAATTTGATACATGATTGAATTTTACTCTTGTAATTATCTGAATAATCTATATCATATATTATATATTATATATTCGAGGTGCTAACAAATGAAAAGTCGATCCTTCCATGCTAACCCGTTAAAAGTACAAGCTTACAACATTTTAAAAGAAGCGATTATAAACGGGCTTTTCAAAAAAAATGAGGTGATTACAGAAAAGAGAGCCTTAGAGGAGTTTAATATTAGCAGAACACCCTTCAGAGAAGCGGTTCAATCCCTTGAAACAGAAGGATGGCTTGTATCCATTCCTTACAAGGGAACGTTTGTAAGTCCTATAACTAAGAAAGACATTGAGGATGTTTTTGAGCTAAGAATGCTGGTGGAGCTGCATATTGTAAAAAAAATTAGTTCTACTATAAGCGAAAAGAGTTTAGAAGAATTAGAGGGCATCATTTTCTTAATGGAAAAAGAATTGAGAATGGGAAATGAAGATCAATTTATCAATCTTGATCGGGAGTTTCACAAAACCTTATATGATCTTGCAGAAAACAAAAGGCTTATTAGTATTTCTGAACAAATATCAGATCTGTTCAGAAGAATAGGTGTTCAGGTTATTCACCGCCAAAACCGGGGTGAAGAGGTTATTAGAGAACATAAAAAAATCGCTGAAGGATTAAAAAACGGCGGTGCAGTGGATGCTATGCGAATTCACCTAGAGCAAACAAAATCAGCACTTGAAGAACTAAACAAGGAGGAAGATTGATGAGATTTTCTATAAATGGCAACGAGGATATAGCAATCGAGATTAAACAAAGTGTATGTATTGGATACTCGGGAAGAAACCAGGAATCGGTTCAGCATCATATTGATGAGTTGGCGAACGAAGGGATTCCTGCTCCCCCGGAAATCCCTATGGTCTATCCGGTCAGCAATCTTCTTGTCACTCAAGAAGATCAGATTCAGCTTTTAGGAGAAAAAACATCAGGAGAAGTCGAGTTCGTTCTAGTCATTACCCCACAGGGCAATTACGTTACCGTAGGATCTGATCATACGGACCGTTCACTTGAAACAATAAGTATTCCTTATGCAAAACAAGTTTGTCCAAAACCAATTGCCAAGACGGTGTGGCCTCTGGAAAGCCTTCTCCCCCACTGGGACGAACTAAAACTGAAATGCGAAATCCTGATTCAAGGTCAATGGGAAATGTATCAGGATGGCAGCATCTCTTCTGTCCTCCCGGTTAATGACATTATTGAATTCGCCTCTAAAAGGGACCGTATCGATCAAGAGGGAACGATCCTTTTTTGCGGAACTGTCCCCATTAAAGACGGAAATTTTAAATATGCTGATGCCTACCGCATGATGTTAACCGATCCTGTATTACATAAAGAAATCAAACTGGAATATGAAGTCGTACCTGTTGAGAAAACAGAAGCTCTATTAGCAAAGGAGGCAGTGAAATGAAAATAGCCGTTTGCCAATTAAATGTGTTGCAGGGAGATCGTGAAAGAAACCTGTTAAATGCTGAACAGAAGATTGATGAAGCTGTAGCCAACGGAGCAGAAGTTGTGGTCCTGCCGGAGATGTGGCTAAGCGGTTATGATTTTGATCATTTAAGCAGGCACATTGAACCTCTAGAGGGGGAAACTAGCATCTTTTTATCTAGAAAAGCCAAGGAGCATCAAATCTGGCTCATTGGCGGCTCGTTTACGGCTAATCGAGGTGACGGTGTTTACAATACAAACCTATCCTTTAGCCCCTCGGGAGAACTTATTAATACATACAGCAAAATGCATTTAATTGGACTTATGAATGAGGATCAGTATTTAAGTGGCGGTCTTGATTCCCCTTTATTTGATCTGGGCACCCACAGGGCCAGCACAGTCATTTGCTATGATATCCGTTTCCCGGAGCTCATGCGTCATTATGCGGTTGAAAATGCCTCAATCCTTTTTGTACCGGCACAATGGCCCATTCAACGGGAAGAACATTGGAAAATCCTTCTTCGCGCCCGAGCTATTGAAAATCAATTTTTTGTGGTTGGAGCCAACGTGTCCGGCCGAAACGAGAATGACGTATTCAATGGACATTCCATGATCATCAATCCATTGGGGGAAATTATTGCGGAAGCAGGTTCAGAACCCACCATACTCTATGCCACAATCGACCTTGACTCTGTGTCCTCCGTCCGTGAAAGGATGCCAGTGCTAAAGGATAGGAAGCCAGAACTTTATAAAATTTGAGGAGGTCAGTGAAAAAATGGAACAACCGATAAGAAAACAGGAAATTGGTTTGAGTGGTGGCGCCCAGCCCCGTTCCCGAGTACGCTGGTGGCTCGCTTTATTATTCTTTGTTATTGGTTTGATCGCCTATATGGACCGTTCCAACATCGCCGTGATTGCAAAACCCATGATGGACGATTTAAATATGACAAAAGTACAATTTGGCCTTCTTGCTTCCTTCTTTTCACTAGGCTATGCATTGTCTCAAATTCCAGCCGGTATGCTAGCTGAACGCTTTGGGGCCAGAAAAATTGTATTTTTTGCTTTACTCTGGTGGTCCGTTTTCACTGGTTTGACGGCCATTGTAAAGTCGCATGGTTTATTAGCCGCTGTCCGTTTCCTTTTTGGCGTTGGCGAAGGACCCATGTATCCGGGAAATGCCGTGTTTAATACGTATTGGTTTCCGAAGCAGGAAAAGGGGCGTGCTTCCAGTGCTTTATTGGCTGGTTCCTATTTTGGTCCCGTCATTGCACCAGTGCTGACCGTAGCCATCTTTCAACAATGGGGATGGGAAGCAGTTTTCTACATTTTTGGCTTTTTGGGATTAGTTATTGCGTTCTTATGGTATTGGCTCGGACGAAATAAACCGGAAGATCACCCATACATCAGTAAAGAAGAAACCCAATATATTCTTGAAAATCGTACGGTTCAAAAAGAAAAGAAAGAGGTTGCTCCTTGGAGAACCTTTTTAAAAAATGGCCGTTTTTGGGCTTTGGGGCTTCAATACTTTGTTGTTCTTTATATCGTTACCTTCTTTTTAGTATGGCTTCCTACTTATCTTCAGGAAGCAAGAGACTTTTCACTGGCCAGTATGGGATTCGCAGCAAGCCTCCCTTGGCTCTGTATTTTCGTAACCGTTATGACAGGCGGAGCCATTTCTGATTATCTCGTAAAAATCGGCAAATCAAAATTAATTGCCCGCGGTGCTTTGGCTATTGGCGGATTAATCGTCTTCTCGATCTCCATGTATTTGGCTGCTTATGCCACCACTCCATGGATGAATGTGCTCTGGTTAACCCTGTCACTGGGTGCACTCGGATTTCCAGTCGTCACATCTTGGGCAGCAGCAGTTGACTTGGGGAATGAATTCTCCGGATCGGTATCTGGCTGGATGAATCTTTGGGGCAATATTGGTGCCTTTTTGTCCCCTCTCCTATGCGGTTGGCTTGCTCAGACGGTCGGCTGGGAAAACACATTGATCATTTCCATTATGCCAATCCTTGTTGCAGTGATTTTGTGGTTTGCAGTTAAACCGGATCGACCTTTAACTGAGACGAAATAAGTCCATATTACTAATAAAAAACCCTGTCACGCAGCATTGCTATTTGTGCGTAACAGGGTTTATTCTTATTAAATCTTTAGAAGATTCGCAGCTGATTAATTGGCTTAAAACCCAACCTTCTCCAAATATAATCCTTCTGCTTCCGCCATTCGGCCGGTTTGGATTCTCTCTTTTGATTCAAGAATAGAAGGTATCGCAGCCGCCTCGATTTCTCCTAACCCCACTTCAATTAGCGTTCCGACGACCTTTCTTACCATATTGTAAAGGAATCCGTTGCCGCGGATCTTAATTTCGATGAAACCTTCTTTTTCCTTGATATCGAGTGAGTAGATTTCACGCACCATGGACTTTTTCTTCGCCTTGGCATTGGAATAGGACGTAAAGTCATGCTCACCTAAAAAGTGTTTTGCGGCTTCTTTCATTTTTTTCTGATCCAGCTTGTCCTCCACATGCATGCTGTACTTTCGCATGAACGGGTTTGGAAATGGCTTATTCCAGATTTTATAGGAATAGGTTTTATCTTTGGCATTATAACGCGCATGAAAACGGTCCTGTACGAGCGTAACGGCCACAACGCTGATATCCTGAGGAAGGTATCTGTTTAAATACTTCATCACTTCCTCTTCTGTCATACGTTTGCGCATCTTGAAATTAGCGATTTGAGCAAGCGCATGTGCACCCGCATCCGTTCTTCCTGATCCAATGATTTCAATTTCTTCACCGGCCATTTCAGTTAGTACCTTTTCAATTTTACCTTGAATGGTATTTTCAGTATTGCCCAGTCGTTGCCAGCCCTTATAACGGCCGCCATCATACTGAATGGTTAATTTATAATTGTTCATTGTGTTCTCCTTGTCTCATTACAGATCGGATATTCAAAAGCTTTGTCGTTCTTTCCGTCTGTGATTCATTTCCCCTTATCTGTAAAAACGTACAGACCTAGTGTAACCGTATTTGAACAGCGAATCAAATCGAGCCAAATGAACCTGAATGCGGATGGGGCAGTCGGTGAAGATTTCATTTCAGGTCCTGTGCAGAACCTAAAGAAAACCTCCCGGCTTTTGACTGGGAGGTTTATGTTGTATTTTTATTAAACAACTGTTTAAACAGATTAGCGTATCGTTCCAAGTTGCTTGAATGCCTCTTCCTTGGAGGTTACCTTAATAAGATTCTCTCTAAACCCGTCATCCATCAGTTTTCGTGACAGCATTTGCAATATCTTTAAATGAGCATCCCCAGCAGCATGTTCAGGCACAGCAATCATAAAGACCAGCTTTGCATCCGTACCGTCCAGGCTGTTCCAGTCTACTCCATCCCGCTTAATCCCAAAGGCTACAGCCGGCCGAGTCACCGCATTGGTTTTTCCGTGAGGAATCGCAATGTTCATTCCAAGTCCTGTCGAGCTTTCTTCTTCTCGTTTGATAATGGCTTGTCTATAAGCTTCTTTCGAGGATAAAATCCCCTCTCCATCAAGCTTAGCAATCAATTCATTGATCACATCATCTCGAGTGCTGCCTGATAGATCCGTTTCAATCAATTCCAAGTTGGTAATATCGGTTAATTGGTGAATGTCTTGGCCGGAAGCCACTTCAGAATTTCCTGCTTCCATCTCCCTTACAGGTGAAACAGCAGTCTCTTCTTTTATCGATGCGCCTTCTACATTTTTCTTCAACACTGTCACCAATAAAGCCGTCACAGCTACACCAACAATCACCGCCACAAAGAACATCGCTACATGATCAACCGCACCAAGTACAGCTACAATGGGACCGCCGTGCGCTACTTTGTCGCCTACACCAGCCATCATGGCAATAACGGAACCCGTCATAGACCCTACAACAATACTTGGAATGACCCTCAGAGGATCCTGTGCCGCGAAAGGAATGGCCCCTTCTGTAATTCCGAACAGCCCCATGGTGAAGGAAGCTTTTCCTGTCTCTCTTTCCATTTGCGAAAATTTGCGTTTGCTGATAAACGTCGCCACTCCAAGCCCAATCGGCGGAATGCAAATGGCAGCAGCAATCGGTCCCATAATTTCATAGTTTCCTTCGCCGATCATGGCTGATCCAAATAAGAACGCAACCTTGTTGAATGGACCGCCCATATCTACTGCAATCATCGCACCCAGAATCATGGCCAATACGATGGAACTTCCGCCTTGCATCCCTGCGAGCCAACTCGTTAAGGCTTCAAACACACCAGCTACAGGTTTTCCAATCACATAAATGAATAGTAAGCCTACAATGGCGCTGGATAATATCGGAATAAAAATGATAGGCATAACCGGCTGGACTGCTTTTGGCACCTTGATTTTCTTAATTCCAAGAGCCACATACCCTGCCAGGAATCCGGCAATAATCCCGCCGATGAATCCCGCTCCAGCATCACTTCCATAAAAACTTCCGGTTGCCGCGATATAACCGCCGATCATACCGGGAACCAATCCCGGCCGATCCGCAATGCTCACCGCAATAAAACCGGCCAGAATCGGAACCATAAACATGAAGGCGGTGCTGCCAAGACTTTCAATCTGCTTCCAGATGGTCCCGTCCGGAACCTTGATCCCGCCGGGTGTCTGCTCCCCGCCGAGTGTTAAAGCAATGGCGATCAATAATCCCCCGACCACAATGAAAGGCACCATGTACGATACCCCGTTCATCAAATGCTTATAGACCGGGTTTTCCTTTGAAGTTCTCTTTTTAGAATCATTACTTGATGCGGATTCCGGTTTATAAACCGGTACATCCCCGCTTTGGATGCGCTTGATCAGCTCCTCCGGTTTACGGATGCCGTCTTTAACACCGGTTATTATAACTCGCTTTCCAGCGAACCGGTCTTTCGCTACTTCCTTGTCCGCCGCGATAATAATTCCATCCGCTTCGGCAATATCCTGTTCGGTTAAGGCATTTTCCACTCCGATCGAACCCTGTGTTTCTACTTTTATATCGACACCCAGCGCTGCGCCCGCCTTTTGAAGATTTTCGGCAGCCATGTACGTATGGGCAATACCAACCGGGCAAGCTGTAATCGCTAATACTTTCCCCATCCTGTTTCCTCCTGTTCGTTGTAATCGCTTACTTGTATAATAACGCTTACATACCGGCTTAATCTTTTAAATTTTTACCGCAGCCTGCGGTAAAATGAGCGTATTGGACAAAAAAAGCAGCACACGACGTTAACGTGCACTGCTTTGGCATTACTTTCCGTTCTCAAGGATCGCTTTAAATTCCTGATAATCCCTTGCTCCTGATAACGCATAGACAGCAATGGGACTCTCACTTAATAAGGCGATCTCTCCCATAATTCCGCGGATAGCTCCATGATCTTTCTTGGCGATGGCCAGCATAAAAACAAGCGATACCTGCTCATTCCCCCATTCCATCGGCTTCTCCAGAATGGCAACGGCCAGCACAGATCGCTGAACCGTCTCAGGATTTCCGTGTGGAATGGCCACTCCCCCGCCAACAGATGTAGCGGATTTCCGTTCTCTTTTTACCGCACTATGGATATAGTCCTTACTCACATACCCGTGCTTGTAAAGAGCCCACGCCATGAATTCCACCATCTCATAGCGGTGTTCTTTTCTTACGTTAAAAAATACAAGGTTCTCAGACAAGAAAAGAGAAAAGACAGAAGTGCCAGGATGATCTGACTTGCCGTGTTCCAGCTCTTCAACAAACTTACTTACCTTTTTCTTATCCTCCTGGCCAAACAGCGGAGACACGACAATGTGCTTCACGGATACTTTTTCAAGAGGAACCGTTGAGATGATAAAATCAGCTTGTTCCTTTTTCAAGTACTTGTCCAGCTCCCCCTTGCCCACACAGGCCAATACTTCAATTTCCTGATATTGCTGCTCGATTTTCGCCTCCAGCAAATGCGACATCCCAATCCCCATATGGCATACGATAATTACCTTTTTCTTTGTTTCGTTCTTCTGCTCCAATCTTTGGACAGAGGCCTGGAAATGAAGAACCAGATAAGCGGCCTCATCCTCCGGGATCTCAACAGCAAAAGGCTCCTTGATCTCCTCGAGAGCGAGCATGACCATATGAAACATATAAGGGTACATCTTTTTAATATTCGTAAGCAGGGGATTCGTAATCGGAAAACCAAAGTTGAGGCGATTGATTACCGAGTGCATATGAACGGCGAGGCTATTCATTAGCATCGTATCCCCCTCAAAGCGATAAGAGGTGAGCCTCCCCATCTTCGCGATCAAGGATTGAACGAGATCCGCCGTTTCTGGATTCACTCGAAAATCCTGATCGATCCCCTCTTCCATCCGCTTACTGCTCATCAGATGCCATGTAAAGTACACCCGCTCCTCTTCCGGAAAGGATAAGCCGAATTCGTTCGTAAGCCGATCAAATAAATAACTAGTATACTGATATTCCCGCCGATCAGCCGTCTCTGCCATCTCCGCTTCATCAACAAAGACGCGTGATTTTTGCCGTGTCCGTTTGATCATGATCAAGGCATGTACCAGCAGGCTTTCAACCGTATCATCCGTAAAAGCAAAGGAAAATTCATCCTCCATGCGCTGAAGCGCTTTCCTGACCAGCATGATTTCATAGGGCAAAAACAGATCCAGCACAGCATTCTTCCCATCTTGCCTCAACGGACCAAGCTGTGACAAATGAGCGAGAGCATTTCGTTTGTTTAATTCTGAACCTTCAATGACATGGCCGATCCGCGGCTTTGAAATGAGTTCCAGCTCATAACGCTGCAGCCAATCTGTAATGATTTCCAAATCTTTTTTCACAGCCGCTTTTGCCACATAATAACGATCGGCAAAATACTTTAGGGTAACCGCCTTTTCACTCGTTAATAGTTCATAAGCGATTTCCAACAGCCGTTCTTCATTCGTTTTTGATACCTCCGACAGGAGCGTGCCTAATAAGGCGGTGCGATCCTCTTCCGTACTTTCAATCGCTATGCCAAAGCCCGGTTTCCGTATCAGACGCGAATCAGCATAATCAAGTAAATACTCTTCGATTTTGTCCAGGTCGTTGCGCACGGTTTTTTCCGAACACTCCAGCTGCTCCGCTATATCCCTGATATGGACAGCTCCATCCTCGATGAGCAATATCCTCAATAGTTCCTTTTGCCTATGATTCATTTCCGCACCTGCTCCATTTTACTTATAGAGCTAGTGTACCGATATTTAGAGAGCGAATCAAATGGATCATGTTTTCAATTCGGTAATCCATTCAAAAATAAAAAAAGGCAACTCCCTATAAGGGCCAGTTGCCTTCTTTCATATAATTTGTGCTGCACTCCTCTTGTAATAGGGGATGTACCAGTATAATGAGCTTACTTCAATATTCTCCCTTGATCACAAAGAACGAGCCCCGGATGGTTCCAGCGAGTTTAGACTTTTGCCTGGCAAACTTGAACTTGCCTTCTAACTCCTTGGGTATCTCCATGCCCTCAGAAAGCTTAAAACCCACAGCACGTTTCTTAGGGTTATCCACCGTATACATGACGTTGACCGAAAGACCATCCTCGTAAAAGACGTAGGCGAATTGTATGTTCTCCACTTGAAACCTTGATGTTTCCAGCGGTTTGGCCGCAAATTCAATATCACGTTCTTCCTTTAAAATCCGGTTCACATAATCAAGTGTTTCCTGGCTTTCGCTGGCTGGTACAACCGTAAATTCGTGTTTGTATTTGTTCATAAAATATCGGGCTTCATTCGCACGTAAACCGGCAAGCGCTTCTGCTGCAGGTGAAGACTCCAGCCCTGCTTCAGACACATTTTTAAAATCAACGGTATAGCTCATTGCTGTTCCTCCCTACGATTATTTGCGGATAACAGGAATCCACATTTCTCCATAAATCAAGCCGTTACGCTTCCCCATCTCAACCGATGTATTGGGTCCGCCAACATAGGCAACATTCGTGGCTTCTGGCAGGACTTCTCCAAAGGCTACGTCCGCAAGCTTGTTATTCAGATCATCAGCTGATTCTCCTTCGCCTTTGACCACGACGTATTCGCCTTTAGGAAATTGAATCACTCGTGCTTCTTCTGGTGCCTGTTCCTCTGTCATCACGCCTGCATAATGCATCATCTTGTTGTTCACCGCTTCATTCACGGCAAAAATGTAGTCATTGGATGCCATGGATTTTAACGTATCCAGTCTTCCGTCCTCGTCAACCGCCTGCCAAAAATCCGCCTTTTCCTTGTGAATGCCCGCATAGTCTGTGTAATCGCTCTTAAGCTCGGTTCCAAGTCCAATCACAGTAAAGCCTTCTTTTTCTTCCAGAGTGTAATTTGCCATGTTCCATACCTCTCTTCTCAAATTTTTTTAGTGATTTGTAATCATCGCTTGATAGGTATATCATAGCCTTAAATCATGTCAAAAAATGATACTGTTTAGGAGCCCCGATGAAAAAAGTTGAGCGAATCAATGTCATTATGCGCTACATCAACAATCGTGCCCACTTTACCATTTCCGAAATCATGCGGGAGTTTAACATCTCGCGTTCGACCGCCATTCGAGACATAAGAGAAATTGAAGCCATGGGAATGCCCCTTGTCGCTGAGGTGGGAAGGGATGGGGGTTATTTTGTCATGCACAACTCTGTCCTGCCTGACGTTCGCTTTACGAACCATGAAGTTAAAGCGCTTTTTATTGCCTTTATGGCCACTCGAAACCAACAGCTCCCCTATCTGAAGAGCCGTCAGTCTTTAGCTGAAAAATTACTGGGTCTGATATCTGAAAACCAGCAGGATGACCTTGTTCTTTTAAATCAGATCTTACTTTTTGAAGGAACCAACCCACATAATCCTGATTTGCTGGATCTGTCAGACCTTCCCCATCCCATGCTGGAAACACTCATACAAACCCTGCTTGTGGACCGCTATTTATTCATTACCATTAGAGAAGAGAAGACCAGCACATCTTATCCGATTTATCTCTTACACCTTTACCGTGAAAAAAGCGCCTGGCTGATTGAAGGCTTTGACTTAAAAGAAGAAAAGAAGAAAATCATTCCTGTTGACCATCTTACCGATGTTAAGCCCTACCCGGAGAAAAAAAGAATGAGCAAGAAAAAGATCCTGGAAAAGATAAGCAAACAGGAAGAAGCCATCAACCTTGTCCTTGAACTAGGCCCAAAAGCCATAGCCCAGTTCAAAAAATACCATCCTTTAAAAGTGTCCATTTCCTATACCAACCCTTATCAGACGACAGCTTTATTAAAGACTTTTATTGATGTAAAAAAGCACGAAGAGCTGACTGAAATGTCCAATTGGCTATTGTTTTTGGGTACAGAAGTCAAGGTGAGGGAAATACCTGGAGAAATCTTGGAAGGTTTACAAGAAAAGTTGCGCTTATTTTGCCAATAATTATTGAGTGGATGGCAGGTTTAATACATCAGATACAAAAGAGGACGACACATCGGTAATTCATTACCAATGTGCCGTCACTATATTATGAAGAACCTGATCAGGAAAACCATAATAGTTAATTTAAATTTGTTTTTTGATTTATTAACTAGGATTTTCAAGGATATATTTTAGTTTTTGTAAGTCCTTCATATTTGCCTTTTTCATCATCTTTGATATAAATGGAGTAATGATTTTAGAAAAGCCTTCTGGGTTTCCTTTGTTTCTTAATATCATTCGAGTCTGATTATGATCCAAAGAAGACCAAGTATAAATCGTCTCCATCGGAAAAGGACCATTAGCTGTTTTCATTGCAAGCTCTTTTTCTGGTATAACTCCAACAATTTCATATACATATGCAAGCTCTCTGCCTAAAAACTTTGCTTTGAAAGCAATTTTCGAACCAACTTTTAGTGGTTTAGGTGTTTTCCATTCCGCTGAATGAATGTTTACATACCAAGTTGGTGCATTTTCAGGGTCGGATGCATAGCTTGAAACTTTCTCTATAGGACAGTTTATAATGATTTCTGTTACAACATCTACCATCCGGGTAATCCTCCAATTATTTCTTCCTCATTTATTTTCAAGATAATTTTTTAGTAAAGTACCAAGAAGATAATTCCATCCATTAGTATGCTCTTGTTCCCAATCCTCTTTAATAATACCTGACGCTGTATGCGAAAGTTGAAGCAGGGTTCCCCCATCCTTCTCAATTAACCGATAAGTATAAGCACTATTTACCGCTCCTTGCATCCCAAGATGACCTTGTAAACGAATTTCTTCAGGGGCATTCACATAATAAACATTTCCCCAAATAGCGCCCTTATTTTCTCCCCATTTTTCAATGAATTGCCCTCCCAGAACGGGGTTAAAAGTCAATTGAGAACTTTGATCCTTTGGAGCTAATCGAAATTCCCACCAATCCTGTACATCTTCCGTTAATGCCTTGTAAACCTTTTCTCTAGGCGCGTTCATAAAAATCTCTTGCTCAATATGAAATTGATTATTATTAGTTGCCATTGTATTTTTCCTCCCTTGTTCTACTGTGGTTTGTAAGTTTATTAATGAACTTGCAGCAGTTTGTACGAATTTTCCTACCCAGCGATTATGCACCTCTTGGAGAGGCACCGCATTAAGAAAGTTTCTTCTATATTTTCCTTCACGCCGAACGATAACCAAATTCCCCTCTTCCAGAATATTCAAGTGTTTCATAATAGAATATCGAGTAACATCAGGAAAAAAATCATTAAGTTCAGTTGTTGTTTTTGGTGATAACTTGAGGAGGTCAAGAATTCCTCTTCGAATTGGATGATCCAAAGCTCTAAAAACGCTGGAAAGCTCTTCTTTCATTTCAGACTCCTCTCACAGAAACAATTGGAAATCTTTCAAGTGACCAAAAGGTAACATTTAATACGTGACCTAATAGTAACATGTAGAGAAAAACTAGTCAATCCTTGTAAAAATATAAAAAGGCAACACTCAAAAGGGATAGTTGCCTTTTACTAAAGCGATAATTTTATTAATTACGGAGGTTTCACAGTCATCGGTTGAAGATTTTTACGATTTCTGCTTACCGTAAAACTATTTTCCCGGCTGCTTCAACATGTCCGGACTGTATGTTGCAACACATGGATATTGGTAATTCTTTAAAAAAACTAACGGAACCAGTGTCAACTGATTCCGTCAGCAAGATTATTTAAGACACCATTTTAGTTGTGCTTTATCATTTTTGGCCGATCATTTAACTAAAATAAATCAGGATTCTTTGAAACAAAGTGATCAAGCAAGGCACGCACTTCGTCTGTTGACTTTGTGTGGAATAATTGATTTCTTAATTCACCTGCTCCTCGGAATCCTTTGACATAGATCTTAAAAAAGCGTGGGTCCCATTAGAAATTGAAAAAGGATGTGTTTGCTTGATCAGTTATATATTGCGATACTAGACTTGGTTTTTCTGAGATAGACGAATGGAAGGATTGGCTGACACACATCTTAAAACAAGACATTGTCAATCTATCCATTCATCTGCGCACAAGAGATGAAATGAGAAGAAGTGTCAGATGTTTTACAAAAAAGATTACGATCTTTCTTTACCTAAGCAGTCCTTGAGCAATTATTAAGCAATAAAAAAACCGGCTTCCATTCCCTCTTTAATGAGAGCCGGTTTTGATTTATTACGATTTCTTCAAAATATTCATCACAGATTCCGGATCAAGCTCTTTGTATGTGCCCACTCCAGGTTTAATGAACGTTTTTTCGACGATGCTTCCGAACTCACTATCGTCAATATCATAATCACGAAGTGTGCTTGGTGCACCGAGAGAGTTCCAGAAACTACGGAGTGCTTGAGCTCCTTCTTCGGTAAGTTCTGTATCACTTTAATGATCAACTTTTACAATTTTTTCACTTCTTTAATATAGTAAATTCACACAGAAGGGTTAAGCTTCTATAGGATTGCAAATTCAAAGATTAGGAGCTAATAGTATGAATTTGATTAGAAAGTATAAGAAGACAATCGCCGGTGTGGCGTTAGCTTCTCTTTTTATAGGGTCGAGCGCATCTGCAGCCTATACCCTTTTGGCTGGACCAAAAGCTGACGGCACTTCTGTTACACCCAGTGGGTGGAAGCTGACTCCGGCGGGAAAACAGGTGAATTTGGGGAGTTTCCCAATTGGCGGTGCCCTTTCGCCGGATGGAAAATATCTCGTCGTCTCGAATGCCGGGGCGGGCACACAGTCCCTGCAAGTGATTGATACCGCAACGAAAACAGTGGTACAGACAATCGCGTATGAATGGCCTGAAGCCTTGTATTTTGGTGTAGCCTTCAGTCCTGACGGCAAAAAAATGTACGCATCTGCCGGCGGCAACAACAAAGTGCGCGTGTTTGATTTCAACAGCGGCAAATTGACGGAAAAAGATCCGATTCTCATGAAGGATGATAAAAACTCGGAATTTTATCCTGCGGGAATTTCGGTAGCACCTGATGGCAAGTCTCTTTATGTGGCAAATAATGTGCATCACTCTGTATCCAAAGTCAATCTTGAAAACAACCAGATCACTGCCACTGCTCCTGTTGGCAAGAGACCATATGCGGCTGAGCTGAGTAAAGATGGAAGCACGCTTTATGTGAGCAATTGGGGAGAAAGCAGCGTTACAGCGTTGAATACGAAGGATATGTCGGTTAAAAAGACCATTCCGGTAGGACTCCATCCAAATGCGATCACCGTGAACCCCGTGAATGGCACCATTTATGCTGCAAACTCAGACAGCGATGACATTTCCATCATTGATGCAAAACAGCTAAAGGCAACGAATAAGGTCTCCCTCGCTCCGTATAAAGGTGCACCCACCGGGAGCCAGCCGGATTCCTTAACCGTAAGCAAAGACGGAAAAACGCTGCTCGCTGCGAACGCAGGCAACAACGATGTTGCGGTAATTGATGTTGCACAGCAAGATCAGGCTCGGGTGAAAGGCTTGATTCCAACCGGCTGGTATCCGACAGGAGTTTACCTTGGCAAGGATGATAAGGAGATTTACGCGATTAATGCGAAGGGACTCGGAGCCGGACCAAATGACAAATCAAAACAATGGCTCGGAAATATGATTAATGGATCGCTGTCCATCCTGAACGTTCCTGATGAGGAGCAGCTGAAGAAGTATTCCGATCAGACGAACAAAAACAACAATGTTTCTCAAGCCTCCAAAAATAGCTGGTGGGATATGAATAAGGATAATAGTGAGGCATTCCCTATTCCCCGCTATCCGGAACAAGGGAAGTCTCCGATCAAGCATGTCATATATGTGATTAAAGAGAATCAAACATACGATCAGGTATTTGGAGACGCAGAGAATACCAATGGCGATCGAAGCTTGGCGATCTATGGCAAGGATGTGACGCCAAACCACCATAAGCTTGCGAAACAGTTTGTGACGCTGGACAATTTTTATGCGGATGCGGAGGTAAGTGCTGACGGCCACAACTGGACGACGCAAGGAAAAGCCAATGATTATGTACAAAAAAACTGGCTGGCCAACTACTCCGGCAAAAACCGCGATTACGACTTTGATGGCGGCGGCGGTGGCAGCCAATTGGATGAAGCTCCTTATACCCGTTCAAAAGAAGGTTATATTTGGGATGTGGCCATGAAAGCAGGTAAGTCGTTTAAAAACTACGGCGAGTTCGCCTACCGGTACGATCCCGAGACGAAAACCTATTTGCCGAACAATCCGGATACGACCGATTTCGGAGGGAACTACGATCCGAACTATCCGAGCTGGGATCTGGACATTTCGGATATTACGCGTTACGACGAATGGAATAAGGAATTCAAACAATATGAACAGAACGGCAATCTCCCTAATTTTGAAACCGTCTATTTGCCGAATGACCACACGGGCGGATCGAAGTGGGGCCCTCAGGAAATCGTTGCCCAGAATGACCATGCCCTAGGAAAGCTGGTTGACACTGTCAGCCATTCGAAGTATTGGAAAGACACGGCGATTTTTGTGGTTGAAGATGATGCCCAGGGCGGTGTTGACCATGTGGATGCCCATCGAAGTGTTGCACTTGCGATAAGCCCGTATACGCAGCTCGGAAAAGTGGACAGCACATTCTATGACACACCGGCCGTACTCCGAACGATGGAGCTGATCCTTGGCTTACAGCCGATGACACAAAACGAATCGGCCGCGATCCCGATGTTCAATTCCTTTACATCGCGCCCAAATTTCGCTCCATATAACTTTAAGGAAACGAAGTATTGGACACAGGATGGCCAGTTGAAAGACACGAACACTGCCACAGCCGGAACTTCAACTTCAGGAGAAAGCCTTTATCCGAAAGATATGGACTTCTCGAAGCCAGATACCGTGGACAGGCAGCGCCTGAACAGGGAAAACTGGAAGAAGATTAAAGGATATTATCCAACCGTAAAGCCTCAAAACTAATAAAAGCACGTAAAAAAAGAGCTGTCCCTCTTTGCTTGTTGGACAGCTCTTTTTTCTGTTCAGTATTATGCCGGCAGCTTCTTTCGTTGGTCCATTTTTGTTTTTTTCGCTTTCGAAAAGAGCCATTGATACATGATAGGTATAACCAGAAGGCTGATGAGCGTTGAACTGATCACCCCTCCGATGACGACGGCTCCCAGCGTTTTTGAAATAATGACATTGCCGCCGCCAGAAAATGCCAATGGGAGAAGAGTGAATATGGTCGCTCCCGCCGTCATCAACACCGGCCTTACTCTTGTTGCCGTTCCTTGCAGAATGGCTTGTTTCGTCTCCAACCCTTCTGCAAGGTTTCGTTCAATTTTATCGACGAGCACAATTCCGTTTGTGACGACGATCCCTCCGAGCATGAGCATGCCGATCAATGCAGCAAGGTTCCATTCCAGCTTAAATATCACCATGCTCCAAACCGAACCGATCAGCGCCAGCGGGATACATAGGATCACAGCAGCCGGCGCGTACCAGCCGCGGAAAACGGCACTGACGATCATGAGGACGAGAAGGACAGAAAGAGAAAGTGCCGCCCCCATCTCCGCTATCATTTGTTTCATCTGTTTTGAGATTCCCCCGACTGAATATTCCATTCCTTCAGGAAGATCGAGGTTGTTCATTGTTTCTTTTACCTGCTTTGTCACCTTGCCGATGTCTCTCGTCACAATATTTCCGGTAACTGCAGTAAACGGGCGTCCATCCTTTTCGCTGATCACCGACTGGGTGTCCATTTTCAAGGTGGTAATTTCCGCAAGGGATACCTTTGAACCGTCCTTTGTCGTGAACATTTCATGGCCAATTTGGGAAAGAATCGTTTTTTGCGGATCCGGATCGTTTTTTTGTATCGGGATTTCTTCAGCGCTGGAATGAATCTCAATCGGTATTTTCTTATCGCCTGCTGACAAGGTCACCTTATCGTCCTGCGGGAGATAGAGATCGATCAGTTTCAGGACATCGTCAACGTTGATGCCCAGCTGCTCGATTTTTGCCTGATTCAGTGACAGCTGATATTTCATCGATTCATCTGAATCACTCGCCGTTCCTTCCACGCTCAGACCTGGAATCATCTGGAGTTTGTTTCGCACCAGAATCGCCGCTTTATTCAAATCCTTGTGATCAGCACCAGTTAAGATGACCTTTAATCTCGAATCGTCCCCCGAAATGGCCTGATTGGAAACGGTATAAACGGCAGATGTTGATAACAAAGTAAACTGCTGCCGCAATTGCTTTATGAAAGCATCCGGATCGGTTTCAGGCTTAATTCCAACAGTAACATTGGCGATGTTATGTTTTTGCATCCACCCTCCGCCTTCATCAAATACATCATCAAACATGGGTGTAAAGTTCGATCCAAGGGTTGAAGAATACGTTTCTACGTTTGAGTTGTTCTTTAAGATCGATTCAACATTTTTTACCTCTGCGTCAACATCAGTAAGCTGTGCGTCCTCGGGAAGTTCAATCTGGATCGCCACGTCCTTCGAATTTCCTCTAGGAAAAAGGTTGACGGGAAGGAAGGCAGCAACGGCAATGGTAATGCTTAAGAGAACAAATGCTGCGCTCACCACCCATTTTTTCTTATGAAAGGCCCATTGCAGAATGTTATGTGCCGGCCTTTCGATCTCAGGTGTCTTGCCCATGTCCTGTTTGCTCCATAGCAGATGAGCCAAAGCTGGAACGACCAGGATGGACACTGCAAGTGATGTGATCAGAGCAATGACAACTGCCCATGCAAATCCTGAAAAAGCGGAACTGATCATCCCCCCGAGGATCGAGATAGGGATGAAAACAGCTACCGTTGTCGCTGTTGATGAAACAATTGCCGGAATCATTTCCACTACCCCATTCGCCAGTTGTGTGAGACGTAACGGTCCACCCACCTTATCCATTCGTTTTCGGTACATATTATCGATGACAACGATTGAATCATCAACTACCCGGCCCATCGCCACAATCAATCCGGATATGGTTAATAGATTCAGACTGATGCCCATCACTTTTAACAGGGTTGTAGCGGTAAGAAGACAGATAGGCAATGACAAGGCAATGATCATTGTGGATCGAATATTCCTGAAAAAGAAGAAGACACATAAAACAGTAAATACAATGCCCAACAATCCTTCTTTAATCAAACCTTGTAACGCGGAGTCAATCTCTTTTCCCTGATCCAATAAAACAGTGAGATCAACCATCTTAGACTTTATTTCCGGAATCATTTCCATCCGCTCGTTAATGCTTTGCGTGACATCCGTAATGTTCGAAGAAGGGGTTTTCAATACGTCCAGCAGGACACTGGGTTCTCCTTTCGTCCGGGTAACGGACTGCAGATCAACCATACTTTTATCGATTTTGGCCACTTCTTTTAAAGCAACAGTTTGGCCATTCTTTGCGGGAATCTTAAGGTTGCTGAGGTCTCTCTTATTCATCGTCCAATCTGTTATTCGAATAGGCAGGATTACTTGCCGGTTTGTTCCATTATTCTCCTTGATCGATCCTTGAGGCCAAATGGGATGAATCGAGGAAAGAGCCTCTTTGATCTCTTTTGCCGTAACACCGTATTTTTCAAGCGCGGCCGGTATTAGTGTCAGCATATAACCATTATTTCCGCCACCTGTGACCCGCACGTCCCGGACACCTGGCACCCGTTTTAGTTCAGTCACTACTTTTTTCCGAATGGAAGAACGAAGCTTGCTTTCATCGATGTTTGTTGAACCGCTTGTCAAACTTAATCGCATCACAGGAAAGGAATTCGTGCTGACCCTTGTGATTAAAGGCTTTTTCACACCTGCCGGAAAGCGAATTTGATCAACAGCCGCTTTTACTTCATTTTCTGCCTTTCTCATATTGGTGTGGCTCGGAAAATAAAAGCTTCCCATCAACCCTCCATCAAACGAGTTCATTTCCATATTATCCAGATTATCAACGGAATGGACCGCCTCTTCCACTTTTGCAGTAACGTTGCGTTTAACCTGATCGGCCTGATATTGGTCTGCCTGGATGGTGACCATCAATGCTGTATTGTTAATCGGCGGCAAGTAATCGCGCTGCATCTGAAAGGCGGATAAACCGCCCCACACCAAGAGGAGAATAACGCATGTTAAAATAAGGACAGACCGTTTCATCGTTCCTTCAATAAATGTATTCATGTGACCCTATTCCTTCCTTTTTCAAGCAAAATTCTTTATATATTAACGTTACTCGTTAATTGTAAAAAAGAAGTTACAGCGTATTAAAGAAACGGAAAGGAAGGTAAATAAATGAATGTGAAAGCACTAACCAGAAGCGTCAAAGAAATTCAGCAGCGTGTTTCCTAAGACCCTGCGACCATGTTGCTCCAACAAAAATAGCAATGCAAAAAGAGCCATTGAAAAAAAGAAACGGAACCAGTGTCAACTGATTCCGTTAGCCATATTTCATTTCTTATAAGCCCGATCATTTAACTAAAATAAATCAGGATTCTTTGAAACAAAGTGATCGAGCAAGGCACGCACTTCGTCTGTTGACTTTGTGTGGAATAATTGATTTCTTAATTCACCTGCTCCTCGGAATCCTTTGACATAGATCTTAAAAAAGCGATGAATAGCTGTGAACGGACGCAGCTCCAATTCGGAGTATTGATCAAGGAGATCAAGATGCAATCTTAAGAGATCCAGCAATTCTTTACTGCTATGCTGTTTCGGCTCCTTTTCAAAAGCAAATGGATTATGGAAAATACCACGGCCAATCATAACCCCATCCACACCATATTGCTCAACGAGCTTCAAGCCCGTTTGACGGTCAGGAATATCCCCATTGATTGTCAAAAGTGTATCAGGGGCCACCTCGTCACGAAGTTTCTTGATCTGCGGGATCAGCTCCCAATGCGCATCTACCTTGCTCATTTCATCCCTTGTGCGCAGATGAATGGATAGATTGACAATGTCTTGTTTCAAGATGTGTGTCAGCCAATCCTTCCATTCGTCTATCTCAGAAAAGCCAAGCCTTGTCTTTACACTTACGGGTAATCCCCCTGCTTTTGCAGCTTGTATTAACTCTGCCGCAACTTCCGGACGACGGATCAGGCCGCTTCCCTTCCCATTCTGTGTCACATTGGGTACAGGACAGCCCATATTGATATCTATCCCCCGAAAGCCCATTTCCGCCATGCCAATGCTCATTTGCCGGAAATTTTCAGGATTATCTCCCCATATGTGGGCTACCATTGGCTGTTCATCCTCAGTAAACGTCAAACGCCCTTTTACACTCCGAATCCCTTCTGGATGACAATAACTTTCACTGTTTGTGAACTCTGTAAAAAAAACATCAGGTCTGCCAGCTTCACTCACTACATGACGAAAAACAACATCCGTCACTTCTTCCATTGGTGCTAATATAAAAAATGGTCGTGGTAAGTCACGCCAAAAATTGTCTTTCATAATTAAAATCCAAATCCTCTCATGATGGGAAACTTCATACTCTTATCCCAAAATTAAAAAGCAAGATGTCCCTGCTTCCTTTACATTTATACCATGCTTAAACCCTTATTATCAAACGGATTCGTTCTACCTCTATTAACCAGTATTCCACTATTTAAGGTAAATTAAGATTTACCAGAAAAAGACCCCGAAATCACAAACGAATTTTCGCGAGATCAGGGCCGGACCACAAGGTTTATTTTATTTAGATAGTTTCAATTCCAAATTCGCCATACACTTCTCGTGCACCATTAGTAAGATCATGGCGTGAACAGTTTCCACTGCCCTTCGGATACCACTTCGACCTCTCCATCAATCACTTTAATGGCGGTTTGATCATCCATTGCATACGCCGGCCCCTGCATCCCGGCTGCCCATTTCTCTGCGTTAGCCATCGTGTTGTACGGCAGCATCTCGTGCTCCAGGTGCGGGAACATGGCAAAATCTACCAGGTTCAACGTTTCATCACCGCCGTTGGGTGGAGTCCAGTTAACAAAGAATTCCCCGATGTTCGGTGCCATCACCATACTCCCAGCACTGAGTCCTACATAAACTGAATCCAGCGACGGCAAGAGTTCTGCAAGTCCAGACTGCTTCATCCAGTAATTCAAATACAGTGGATCACCGCCATCCACTAACAGAACGTCAATCTCCTTCACCATCGGAACCCAATGCTCTTTACCGAGGCTCGGCAGCGCCGATAGTTCCAGCACCCCCATAGACTTCCAGCCCACCTCACACATCGGTGCCCCGGATTGTCCATTCAAGAACTTCCATGCGTTCCACGCCCCTCCGGGTATGGCGTACACCGCAGTAGGTATACAGAGAGCGTTGGACTCCTCAATCGGCTTGCCCAGCATGTCAACCAGTGCATCACGAATGCTTATGTTACTAATGCCCCCAGATGTAAGAAGAAGTTTCATAACCCACAGCTCCTCATCTTTGAGTATTTATGACGTTTAATTCTTCATGCTGTATCTTCATGTTTATATGAGGGGGCAGCAAGAGTCAAGGGAAAAATCCAAAAAGAAAAAAACACCCTGGGTTGTACTCCTTGTTATTCCTTTCCACTAAACTCTAAAATATTTAAACCCTCAGATGCTTCTGGTGCTTCAAAGAAACTAGTTACATGAATAAACACCGTTTCCGTATCAAAAGCTGCTCTTTCGGGTTGTTCGTTACGCCTTTGTGCAATTTGACGTAAGCATTGTTCGTTATTTAGATTTAGGAAAATTAGTTGATGGCTTGCATTAACCTCTGTAGCCATATCCAAAAACCACTTTCGCAGGTTTTGAGTGTTAGCTGGGAAATCCATTACTACATCTGTACCGACACTTAATATGTTTTGGACAAGCTTTTTTACCAAGGGCTTGAGCTGCGGTGAGAATTTTAGATAGTCCTCAAATGATGAGATCTGATTGGGGTAAAGAGACGAAAGCCATTCATCCTCAGACAACAGCACCGCATCTTTATCTATTGCCATTTGTTTTGATTTAGTTGATTTTCCTGCGCCCATTTTTCCACAGAGAAAGTATAGCGTCCCCAATTGTTTCATATTTTTAACCCCCCCATGCTTATTTAGTGGTTACCTTATGACTATTTTATCATTTAATTCCAGAAATTGTTTTTCATTGATGAACATTCTTGGCGCATTTATAGGCTTAATAATTTTTAAATTGTTATTTACGTTTCTAAAGAAAAATAATTTACTTATCAATCAAAAATCAGCATTAATCAATCCTAAAAAAGGACAGACCTCTATTTCTGAGTTTTGTCCTTTTCTCGATCCATGCATTAACTTTGTGGCACTCTTCCACCATTAAAAATATTTTGAACAACCGTTGTGTCTGGACTGTATGTGGCAACACATCGGATGTTGGTGATCATAAAAAACAAACGGATCCAGTGTCACCTGCTTCTGTTGACGATATTTAATTTAAAATTCTGGAGCAATGTCATCTGTTGACTTTGCCGTCATTAATTAATTTCTTAATTCACTTATCTTCACTGCTTTAAACGGTATGCAGCTGTTGTTTTCTTTAATTGATCGGAACAGTTGACTGATCTTATTTCACTAACAAATGTAGAAACTAATAGTAGTAAACCACCAAACATCTGAACAATTGCCATCTTTTCTTGCAGGATTACTACAGAAATTAATATAGCTACAAATGGATCCACATAACTCAGCATAGCTATACTCTGTCCTTTTAAACCCTCCATACCAGAGAAAAATAACCAAAACCCAATCCCGGTATTAATAATCCCTAAAATTAAGATAAAAGGAATGGAAAAGCTTGATACTTCAAAGATACGAAAGCCGGAAGTCATGAAAACATAGGTCATTAAAAGCAAAGTGGTTACTCCCAGCTGAATGATGGTCAACTCTAACTTTCCCATATCTTTAATAAATTTATTTAGAAGCAATAACGCAGCATAAAATCCAGCTGCGATTAATCCAAGCAAAAGTCCAAGAAAATCATCTGTGCTGGATGCTTTTAGGCCAACTCCTACAATCATTAACATTCCTATGATTGCTCCACCAATACACACAATTTTCTTGATAGATAATGGTTCCCCAAGTACAAATGGTGAAAGAACCATCACAAAAACAGGTGCAAAGTAATAACCTAGCGTTGCATTAGCAATTGTTGTATGGTCATAAGATTGATAAAGAAAAATCCAATTACCTCCCAATGCTATGCTTGAAAGGATCAAAATTAAAGCATTTGATCTAACTGAATTCCATGATATTTTTTTCTTAGTTGCGAAGAATATTAACAATAAAAATAAGCAGCCTATGGAACTGCTTAGTAAAGCTCTCTCGCTCGAAGTTAGATCAATGTTTCGTGCAACTAAACCAATTGTACCGAAAATAACCATTGATAATATAAACTGAATTTTAGATTTCATCATTTACTCCTACGGATCCACGAAACAGCTTATCTTCGCAGATGCTTAATTAGTTTATATTTTGCATTTCGATTACTTTCGGAATGTGCTTTGCATAGGTTAGGAAGTTATTGACGATGAGCTCAGTTTTAACCTTCATATATCCGGTGGTCGTTCCATCACTACATCCATACCACTCTTCTAAAAGAACATCCTTATCGAAAACCACTTGCACAAGATTTTTCTTGTCCATTAAAACACTGAATACAGTAGCTGCTCCAATTTTCACGCCAAGAATTTGTTCCATTAGTTCCGCAGGAGCAAAAGAAACACGTGATATGCCGAGCGTATTGCTGAAATTCTTTGCTTTGAACAGTTTATCTGCGGTGGTTATATATAAATAAAATTCAGTTTTTTTACTATTACAGAGAAACAGCGTTTTTACCATTTTCATATTCAATTTGTGATTAATCTCAATGCAGTCCTCCATTGAAATGGCTTCATCTGTATTCACACGCTCAAATGGAATCTGTAACTCTGCCAATGATTCATAGACCTTTTCTTGAAGATAAGAAATGTAGCTGTCCGGTGCTTTTCCCATAATATCACTCACAAAAAACATCGTTATATACCACTCCTTTCCAACTTGAATAATGAATAGCAATAATGTATCATACTCACATCCATTACAAAAACGAATGTTTATCATGATGTCCATGATAAAACCAGATGGAATGAGGAAAGAGCTATGAATATCCAAAAATATATGGCATTTGTCAAAGCAGTAGAATTGGGCAGTTTTACAAAAGCTGCCGAAATATTGGACTATTCACAGTCCGGGATTAGCCGTATGATTAATGATTTAGAAAAGGAATGGGGGGTTTTTCTTTTTGAAAGAGGACGTACGGGTATCAATTTAACCTCAGAGGGTTTAAAATTATTGCCACAATTAAAGAGAATTTGCAATGAATACGAAATCTTAATGAAGCAAATTGGCGACTTGAATAATTTGCAATCCGGTATCATTCGCATTGGGACATTTTCCAGCGTAGCCTCTCATTGGCTTCCTAACATTATTAATATTTTCAAGAAGGATTACCCAATGATTGATTTTGAATTTCTGCTTGGTGATTACACGGAAATTGAAAGCTGGATCCTTAATGGACGTGTTGACTTTGGATTTGTGCGGCTGCCGACAACAGTAGAACTTGAAACTGTATTTTTGGAACAAGACCGTTTGCTGGTAGTGATCCCACACGATCATCCTCTTTCTAATTGCGAAAAGTTTCCCATCAACGGCTTACTAACCAGTCCATTTATGCTATTGGAAAAGGGAGCGAAAACAGAGATTTCCGAAATTTTCGAGAGACACCAAATCGCACCGCATGTTAATTTTACAACATGGGATGACTATGCCATTATGTCTATGGTGGAAAATGGGCTGGGAATCAGTATATTACCAGAATTGATATTACAGCGTATTCCCCACAAAATTATTGCTAAAGAGCTTGAAGTTCCTGCTTTTAGAAATATTGGTGTTGCTATGAGGGAACAAAAATCCCTTTCCCTTGCGTCCAAGAAATTTTTAGAATATTTATCATATAGGAACAGAGAGTAAATGAGTATGATGATTCAAAAACCAATGTGCATATGAATTTTGTTCTCTTTCTTGGAGATGAGCTAAAAGATGTCCCCAAACTCAAGGAACTCCCCCAAGTTCCTCATTCTCATTCATTAGTTGATAAAGGTACCTGTGGACAAGACGGCAGCATTTGTATCCAATACAGCTTCGTTAATCCATTTCAAGAAACATAAAAAGGCAACACCCATAAGGGTTAGTTGCCTTCCTTTAAAATGAGTTGCGCGACACACTCCACATGCGTCGTCTGCGGAAACATATCCACCGGCTGCACTTCAAGCGTCTTAAATCCGCCATCTTCCAAAATTCTTAAATCCCTTGCCAGCGTAGACGGATTACAGCTTACATAGACTACGCGCTTTGGCTGCATTTCAATAATGGTTTGGAGCAGGGATTCATCACAGCCTTTGCGAGGCGGGTCGACGACAATGACATCTGGCATGATGCCTTGCTCTTTCCATTTTGGAATGACGACTTCGGATTCCCCCACGGCGAACTCCGCGTTATCGAGGCCATTCAGTTCAGCATTTCGTCTCGCGTCTTCAATCGCCTCCGGCACGATTTCCACGCCGTATACCTTTTTCGCTTTTTGCGCCAGGAATAGAGAAATCGTTCCAATGCCGCAATAGGCATCAATGACGGTTTCGTCTCCTGTCAGCTCCGCATATTTCAGGGCCTGATCATAAAGGACCTTCGTTTGCTGGGGGTTGATCTGGTAGAACGAACGGGCCGAGATGGCGAATTGGATGTCACCGATATAGTCGTAAATGTATTCCGAGCCCCAGAGAACCTTCGTTTCGTCGCCAAAAATAACATTGGTTTTCTTCGTGTTGATGTTTTGCACGACCGACTTGAGCTGCGGAAGATCGTCCACGATGTCTTCCACGATTTTTTTACGGTTCGGCAAATCCTTTCCATTGGTCACGAGAACGATCATGAGCTCGTTTGTCGTTTTGCCGAAGCGGGCGATCACATGGCGGACCATGCCTTTATGACGCGTTTCATCGTACGGCGTGATGCCATATTTGTTCAGAATCTTTTTAACTACCTGAATGGCTTCATCAGCCGTATCACCTGTGATGATGCAGGTGTCCATTTCCACAATTTCATGGCTGCGCTTTTGGTAGAACCCCGTGATGAGACGGCCTTCTCGCTCACCGACAGGCACCTGGGCTTTGTTTCGGTAACGCCACGGCTCGTCCCCCATGCCAAGTGTCGGAAGCACCGGGACATTTTCTATCTTACCGATGCGCTGGAGCACATCTTTCACCTGCTTGCGCTTGAACTCCAACTGTCCCGGATAGGACAAGTGCTGAATCTGGCAGCCGCCGCAGCCTTTTTTATAAACCGGGCATGGCGGATCCACCCGATCCGGACTTTCTTCTATGACTTCCATCAACCTGCCGAAGCCGTATCCTTTTTTCACACCGACCACCTTGACCATCGCACGCTCGCCCGGCAGGCCGTTTGGAACAAACAGCGGAAATCCTTCTACCTTCGCCACACCGGAACCGTCATGGGTCAGGTCGGAGAATTCCACTTCATAGATTTCATTTTTTGAGACCGGCGCATTCGCCTTTGCCATTGTACATCGTTCCTTTATCTTCAGTTCTTTCCTGATTGTAGCATACCTGGCTCTTCTTAAACGATCGTTTAAATGAAACGTTTGTTTAACTTACTCTCAAGTATACCCTTATGCCTTATATGGTAACGGGCAAAAAGAAAAGATGAGACCCTCTTATAGAGTCCCATCCTCTGCAATTTGCACACGTTCTTTTGGCACGAGCATTTGGAAGTGATGGCGAAGGTTAACGAATTCGCCCGGCAGAAGTCCTCCGAATTCACCATCCAGGTTGAGCTGCATTTTATCGGTTGGCCGAACCTTGACCCGGTTTGCTTTTGTGTAGATAACATGGTCGTCATTCACGTGCTCACCGCGCAGGGCAAGGGTTGCAATACGAACAAATTCAGCCAGGTTCGTTTTCTTCAAAATGATAAGATCAAACATGCCGTCATTGAATTCGGACGTTGGCGCAAGTTTTTCAAAACCGCCAATGGAGTTTGTATTGGCCACGAGAAACAGCATGATTTCACCCTGAAACAGCTTACCGTCATACTCGATTTCAACGTAGGTTGGACGGATGGATGGCAGCATCTCAATGCCTTTTAAGAAATACGCGAGCTGGCCAATCATCGTCTTCAGCTTGCTTGGCACTTCATACGTCAGCTCGGTAATGCGGCCGCCGCCGGCAATGTTGATAAAGAACTTATCGTTTACTTTTCCGATATCCACAGGAATCTCTGCACCCTGGCAGAGAACGTCGCATGCGCCTTCAATCGTACGCGGAACACCCAGCGCACGGGCAAAGTCATTCGTCGTTCCAGCCGGAATAATGCCCAGCTTCGGACGCTCTTCCAGGTCCGCTAGACCGTTGACCACCTCATAGATCGTACCGTCACCGCCAGCGGCAATGACAAGGTCAAATCCGCGCTCACCGGCAAGCCTGGCCGCTTTTGTGGCAGAGCCTTCCTCGGCTGTCGTGGCATGGGTGGACGTTTCATAGCCTGCAATTTCCAAACGTTCTAAAATATACGGAAGCTGTTTTTTGATCGCTTCTCTTCCGGATGTGGGATTGTATATAAGTCGAGCACGTTTCATAGTTTCACCTGATTTGTTTTTTCTAATGATTTGTTTATTAACATGATATGCCTGAACTAGAAAAAACAGCCCATACTTGGACTGCTTAATACCATCTCTTATTATAGTGATTCACCTTCAAAAAAGCAAAACCGAAAATAGGAAATATTTATGAAATAACTTTCAGCCCAATAGCTGCAGCAACGACCATCGCCATGAATAAAATCCGCTTCCAGTCCCGGGATTCTCCGTAGAAAAACATGCCGACGAGCACTCCGCCAACTGTGCCGATCCCTGTCCAGACCGCATAGGCCGTTCCCATGGACAGGCTTTGCATCGCCAGGGAAAGAAACGAGAAGCTGCACACGAAGCCGAGAATCAGAACGAGAATGGACACGAAGTTTTTCTTTCTGGAAATCCGGTTCATCCCGATCACGCCGAGCACTTCAAACGATCCGGCAATAATGACATAGAGCCAGCCCATTACACTTCACTCCCTTTTGCTTCAGGTTCTCCGGTGACGGCTTTTAAGCCCATCACTCCGACAAGCAACAGCGCGATCAGTGAAACCTTCGCCCAGCTGAACGGCACACCAAAGAACAGCATTTCTGCCAGCACGGTTCCCGCTGTCCCGAGACCGGTAAATACGGCATAAACCGTTCCGACCGGCAATTTATTTAAACAGGGAATCAATAGAAAGAAGCTGACAACAATCACAAGGCCGGTTGCCGTCCACTCCAGCGGTGTGTCCGCATGCTTCAGTCCGCTCACCCAGAGCACTTCAAGCAATCCTCCCATTATCACCAAAAACCAATATCGATTCATTTCCTTCACCTCTTAGTTGAATAACGCACGTTCATACATATACCACGACGACTGCAGCCGCTCTTCAGCCCGGTCGCTTCCGCCGTACAGCATCTCAACAAACACACCATCTAAAAGCGCAATATACGCTTTTGCGGCCTGTTTGATGTCCAGGTTTTGCATTTCGGGATGCTGTGCCTTCGCTTCCACAAACTCCTGAAGCAGTAAGTCTTCCATCTGATCCAGATAGCGGTATACGTATTCAGTGATCTGCTGCTGCAAATGTTCTGGCGGAAAAAATGACGTCCGGAGCCAGAACTTAGCCCGTTCATCTTGTTCGTAGCTTTCCTTTTGCAGCTTCAGGTAACCATACAGCTTTTCCTTAAAGGATTGGCCGCCCTTTTTTATATAATCGACCGCCTGCTTCCACTCGTTCTGAACCGCTTCTTCGGTTACAGCCAAAAACAATTCATCCTTGTTTTTAAAATGAGCATAGATGGAGGGTTTCTTGATTCCCACATCGGCCGCAATCATGGCGAGCGATGCCCCGCTGTATCCGTGATTGGCAAAATGAGTCAGCGCCGCGGCTTTAATTTTATCTGCTGTCACATTTAACACCTACCTATCGATCGTTAGGTAAAATTTTCTCACAAACCTTCATTGGTGTCAAAGGAATCGGCTTCAGGAAGGTTTTTACAAAGTAAGATAGAACATAAAGAAGGGAACTTATTAAAGGAGAGAAAAATAATGACCACTATACATCTTACCTATCGCTTTTCCAACCGCTATGACTTCCCGCAATTGACGGAACTTGAAAACTTAGTTTGGAACACAGATAACACACCGGCAGAGATCCGCTACACCTCTACCGAAGAATATGCACAGCACTGTCCGGAAGGCAGCCAGCTTCTGGCCCTCTCCGGTGACCGGGTGTGCGGAGCCTTTTCCTACCGCATCCCTACGCACCTTGAGAGCAACCAGCATGTCGCGGAATTGGCTCTTGCTATCCATCCGGACTTTCAGGGCCAGGGCGTGGCCCAGGCCCTGATGAAAGAAGGCGAAGAATGGATGAAGCGCCTTGGCAAAACCAAGCTTTCGCTTCGGGTCATGGCCACCAACCCACGAGCGATCCGTTTTTATGAAAAATGCGGATTTATCCGCCAGGGAGTACTGGTGAACGAATTTCGCATTAACGGACAATATGTGGATGACATCATGATGTATAAAATGCTCGATGACTAGGGCAGAACTGAATGTACAGCCTCCCGGAGCGGAAAAGAATCTGTTGCTGAAGCTGCTCTGGCTGTATCCTGTTGTGTTTCTTCTTCATGATGCTGAGGAAATTCTCTGGATTAAACCATTTCTCAATGCACATAAAAACGAGGCCCCTTTCAACAGGCTGCCGGTCGACCGCATTACTACGGGAACGTTTGCGGCCAGTGTGGGATTGATTTTCCTTGTGATTTTGGCACTGTGCTTATATATCAGCAAAAACATAGGGGAACGACGGCCCGTTTTCCGGCTGCTCGCTGCCGTACTGTTTATGAATGGAATCGCCCATGTGCTGCAGGCGATTTATTTTACCGGATACACACCCGGTGTGGTATCTTCAGTGCTTTTGATTTTTCCATATGCCTATTTCGTGTGGAAAAAAGATTCCGTAAAGGGCCGGATACTCGCGAAGTATCTCCTGGCGGGTTTTGTCGTTCAGATTCCGCTCGCGCTTGGTGCCGTCATTGCCGGCACGCTGCTTTTCTAATCGTGAACAATTTGCGGATGTTGAAGGCTTCCCCTTGTTTTAACAATAGGTAACCGATACTATTAATATGTGAAAAGGCACTTATTTGTTTTTTGAAAAGGAGGAAATTTCGTTGTTCAATATTTTGTTGCAATCACATTCAGGCTCATGGGCAATTCTGGTCATCTTATTTTTGATTACATATTTCACAAGACAAAAAGTGACGCTCATGCTACAGCGCCTCTTTTACCTCATCATGATCGTGACCGGCGTGGGGATGCTCGTACAGCTTCACTTCCCGCTTCATTACGTGTTAAAAGGAATCCTCGCCATTGTGCTGATCGGCGTCATGGAAATGATGGTTGCCCGCAAACGCAAAGGCAATCCGATGGCAGCGATGTGGATCGTCCTAATCATCCTGCTCGTGCTCGTTCTATTGCTTGCCTATAACGTTATTGGATAATCACAAAAAAATCCGGCTTCCTCTTAATAGAGGGCCGGATTTTTTTGTTTACTTTTGTGATTTGTTTATACCGTCCCATCTTTTTGCATCCGACATATGAATGCCAAACTGATCCAATGCCCGGTATACAATATGATTCACTACATCATCAATTGTTTCTGGATGGTTATAAAATGCAGGCATTGGCGGGAAAATGATGGTTCCCATACGTGATAGGGCCAGCATATTTTCAAGATGAATATCGTTAAGAGGCATCTCGCGCGTTAACAATAACAGCTTTTTTCGCTCCTTTAAAATGACGTCGGCTGCACGCGTGACCAGGTTATCTGCTAGTCCCATACGGATTGACGCTAATGTTTTCATACTGCAAGGCGCCACAATCATCCCATCCACTTGAAAGGAACCACTGGAAATTTTGGCTCCCAGATCTTTATATGAATACGTATAATCCGCCAGCTTCTCCACTTCCTGCGGTGTATACGGCGTTTCTACCTTGATCGTCGCAGCTGCCCATGAAGACATAACCAAATGTGTTTCGACTTCTGTATCTTTAAGAAGCTCCAAGAGCCGGATTCCAAAAATGGCTCCTGTCGCTCCGGACATTCCCACAATTATCTTCATCTATCGTTCTCCTTCTTCGATCAACGAGTCTATATATACCTTATCATAATGATTATACACACAGGCTTATTATAGTCATAATTGCGGGCAAATGACACCCCATACTCCCACTCCACCTATCTCACCCAGAAAAAGCCCCTCTAAAACCACAAAAAACGAGCGCATACAGCGCCCCTTTTTCAAATATAAGCCAAAATCGGAAACTTGCTGTTACTGGCCACAATTCCATATTTACTGGCTGAAATCGAAACTTTACTGGCCAGCCTCCCTCTATTTGGAATCCAGTCGCTCCCCATTAGAGGCGATCACATCTTTATACCAGAAGAATGACTTCTTCTTTTTCCGTTCAAGGGTTCCGCTGCCGTCGTCCTGCTTGTCGACGTAAATCATTCCGTACCGCTTGGAAAACTCGCCGGAGGACGCACTCACCAGGTCGATGCAGCCCCAGCTCGTATAGCCCATAACCTCGGCACCGTCTTCAATTGCTTCTCCCATCGCTTTGATGTGTTCCCGCAGGTAGTCGATGCGGTAGTCATCTTGGATGGAGCCGTCTTCTTCCACCTTGTCATAGGCACCCAAGCCGTTTTCCACAACGAACAGAGGAACCTGGTAGCGGTCATAGAGTTTGTTCAGACTGATGCGAAGTCCTTCAGGGTCGATCTCCCATCCCCAGTCACTCGCTTTCAGGAATGGGTTTTTCACGCCGCCAATGATGTTTCCTTCTGATGATTCCCCTCCGGTCTTCTCTTTCTTTTCCGTGCGGGACATGTAATAGCTGAAACCAATATAGTCCACGGTCCCTTCTTTTATGAGCTCAAGGTCGCCTTCCTGGATGTCCAGCTCGATGCCGTGTTCTTTAAAATAGCGCTTCATGTAGGAGGGATATTCCCCGCGTACCTGAACGTCTGCACAGAAGTAGTTAAACAAACGCTCTTCCTCACAGGCATACATCACATTTTCCGGGTTGCTGTCATAGGAATAGACCGGTGCAAATAAGATCATGTTGCCGATTTTGGCCTCCGGAATGATTTCGTGGCAGGCTTTAACCGCAATCGCACTCGCCACAAACTGATGATGAAACGCCTGGAATGTCGGCTGGTATTTGTCCTCTTCCTTTTGAATCGCGAAACCCAGTCCCTGGATTGGCATGAACAGGCCGCTGTTGATTTCATTAAACGTCATCCAGTACTTCACTTTATTTTTATACCGGTTGAAAATGGCATTTACGTACCTCTCAAAGAAAGTGACGACTTGCCGGTTTCTCCAGCCGCCGTATTCAGTTACGAGATGAAGCGGCATCTCATAATGCGAGATGGTGACAACGGGTTCAATCCCATGCTTATGAAGCTCATCAAACACATGGTCATAGAACGCCAATCCTTCCTCATTTGGCTCAAACTCATTACCGTTTGGAAAAATGCGGGTCCAGGCAATCGACAGACGGAATACCTTGAAACCCATCTCGGCAAACAGCGCAATATCTTCCTTATAACGATGATAAAAATCAATCGCCTCATGGTTCGGATAGCTGTATTTATCCTGATGAACCTTGAAATCAAAACCGGGATTAAGCAAAATATCATACCGCTCTTTTCCGCCCGGAAGAACGTCCGCAATATTTAACCCTTTTCCGCCTTCACCAAAACCGCCTTCAATCTGATTCGCAGCTGTTGCTCCTCCCCATAAAAAACCTTCACGAAACGTGTATGTTTTCAAATGGATGACCTCCATATCTATGGTTAACACTTGTTATGATGTGTTTTTTGCAGTCTTCAATACGCTTTATTAAAATCGTAACGTGATACGGCATGAAAATAAACGGGTGTTGGGAATTTGGTTTTGTTTCACACGGAGAGTCACTTGTGACCAGAATGTCACACAGTGTTACATAAGAAGCTATTGTGGTAGGATGTGGATAAAGGACATAAGGAGATTGGAAGCCATGTTATTTTCAAACGAAATGATTGCTTCGTTTAATGAGCTGGAAATGGCTCTGTATAACTATATTTCTCAGCAGAGCGAAAAAGTGGTGTATATGCGAATCCGTGAGCTCGCCGATGAAACGCATGTCTCGACCGCCACTATTCTTCGCTTTTGCAAAAAATTAAACTGTGCCGGTTTTTCCGAGTTCAAAGTTAAGCTGAAAATGGAGCTGGACCAGACGAAAGCAACGAGGATCAACAGTCCGCAGCAATCCGTGGTGGAGTTTTTCGAGCGCACATTAAAGGGAGATCTCGATGAGAAAATAAAAGAGGCGGCAGAACTCGTGCTCGAGGCAGCTAATGTGATATTCATCGGAATCGGAAGTTCGGGTATTCTTGCCGAATACGGTGCACGCTACTTCTCCAGCCTGGGGAAATTTTCACTATACATCAAGGATCCCCACTTTCCCATTCATTCGAAACTTACAGCTAACAGTGTAGCCATCGCCCTTTCCGTTTCTGGAGAGAACCCGTTTACGGTCACTCATCTTCACCAGTTGAAGCAAGAAGGCAGCAAAATCATCAGTATTACCAATCAAAAGCTCTCAACCGTGGCCAAACTCTCAGACCTCAACATTCCGTATTATGTCACCGAGGAATTTGTGGAGCAGTCCAATGTTACTACACAAGTGCCGGTGATCTATATCCTTGAATCGATCGCCCGCGAAATCCATAAACAGATCACATAAAAACAGCCTTACAAACCTTGCAAATGTGAAGTGTTGTTTGCAAATTTAATAATCTTCTTGTCTCGGTAATAATCAAGAAAGTGAATCCCCGTATAGTCCGTGTGAAACCATATATTATTTTCGATGGGCAAGTCCAGAAAGCTTTCAATAATTTGAGTAATCATGCCGCCATGTGTAACTATCGCAATTCGGCCGAAATCCTCGCTATTCAATTTAATAGAGGCTAAAACCTCTTGACCACGCTTTCTGAATGCCAATCTATTTTCCGTCTCCTGCATTTCAGTTAGGTCTTCTAAATATTCCACTGAACACGAAGTGGTCTGAGATAACATTTCTGCTGCTTGTCTTGCGCGCCTCAGCGTACTGCTCCATATGAATTGCGGAGGAAAATCGTTTAACACCCTTTTGGCCATTTTCTGTACTTGTAAGACTCCCCTTTCGGTTAACGGTAAATCCGTGGAACCCACATAACCCTCATCTAAAAAGTCATCTTCAGCTTCCCCATGGCGAATTAATAGAATTTGCATAAGAGGCCTCCCTTTTCACCTACTAGGTTCTCTAACTATGGAAAGAAACCTTTTTTCACAGGCCCTAATCCAACGTTTTAACAAACAACACCCTGTCGTGGTTTGGACCATCGTAATTCGAAAAGACGGATACACCATCCACTTTGTCACCATGTTCAATATGAAATCTCATTTTCGTGTGATAAGCAATGGATGTCTTGTTGACCGGGGAAGTTAAGGGGAAATCACGTAATAATCGGAACTTCTAACATTGCGTATTTCCACAACTCTACATCCTTTCTTTATAGAAATAAACCCATATGATCACGGGGAAAGAACCGCTCCTTATAAAGCAGTTCTTTTTCCCCTATCCATTTGCTTCCTTCTCCAGCAGCATATCAACATGCGGAATGCCATCTTCCATATATACATCCGAAATCGTCTGGAATCCGAACGATCCATAAAACTTCTCCAGATAGTGTTGCCCCTGGATTTTGATCGTATCTTCCTTTAGCTCATTCAATGTAAAATCAATGCCTCTTCGCAGAAGTTCCTGTGCAAGCCCCTGTCCTCTGTACTCTTTTTTAACGATGACTCGGCCGAGGGAGGCTTCTTGGTAGGAAACACCCGCCGGCAAAATCCTCAAATAGGCGGCAATTTCGCCATCCACTTCTTTATACAAATGATAGGAAGATAGATCTTTGCCATCTACTTCAAGGTAAGGACAGTTTTGCTCGACAACAAAGATTTCCGTCCGCTCTTTTAAAATGCTGTACAATTCACGGGTCGTTAACTCATCAAATGTTTTTAGTTTCCAGCTCATGATGCTTCTCCTTTATTGATTAATTAGTGAGGTTCCGAGATAAATGGCCGTCCCCCACATAACGAGGGCAGAGATTTTGTTCAGCAGCGCCATAACTCTGCCCGACTTATCGATTTTACCGAGCATATTTCCCGCAATCCCCAGCCCCAGGAACCACAGCCATGAAACCACGATACAGGACAGGCCGAACGCCATTTTTGCGGTTCCTCCATAGTTTAAAGAGCTTGTTCCGATGACACCTACTGTGTCCAGAATCGCGTGCGGATTCAGCAGGGATACCGAGAGCGCGAAGACCATTTGCTTTTTCGGTGTCAGTACGTTGATTTCCTCATCCTTCACCGGCCGTGGGTTGCTTCGCCATGTAACAACTCCCATATAGAGTAAAAAAAGGATTCCAAGGATGAACAAAACGGTTTTGATCCAAAAGGAACCGAGAACAACAACCGAAACCCCTGCAACAGCCAACGTGATCAATAGGGTATCACAAACAGAAGCTGCCAAAATGACCGGCAGCACCCGGCTGAATCTGGGCTGAACCGCCCCTTGGTTGAATACAAATATATTTTGCACGCCGAGCGGCAGAATGAGGCCGAATGCCAAAATAAAGCCATGAAGTGCTGCCTGTAACATTGCTCTCCTCCTAAAATAAGGTTACCTTTACTTTATAGGAATCGGAGGCATTCGTCTCCAACCAATTGGAACGGTTTAGAACCAACCAATTTTTCAACGCAGGACAAGGAGAAGTTATCATGATGGAAACACACTGGCTGCCGGTGAAAGAATCGGGAACTCCTCTTCATCAGCAGATCTATGATCATATTAAACAAAAAATTGAAAACGGCGAGTGGTCCGTCGGCACCCGAATTCCAACACAAAGAGAACTCGCTGCCCAATTCAAGGTCAACCGGAGCACGATTGTCTATGCGCTGGATGAACTGACTGCCGACGGTTTGATCGAATCAAAGATCGGAAAAGGAACGTTCGTCATCAACAACACGTGGAGCTTGCTCGCCTCCGCCCCACCTCCCGACTGGAACAGCTATGTTAAATCTGGTGCGTATCAGCCGAACATCCAGACCATCCAGGACATTAACCAGGCGGAAGCAAATCCACATATGATTCGGCTCGGCACCGGGGAATTGTCTCCTGACTTACTGCCTATAGACCAGACAAAAGCCCTCTTTCAGGGAGAATCCACTTCTCCTTTTTCGATGGGATACCCGCAGCCGAAAGGCGATCCTCATTTACGAGAATTAGTAAGTATGTACTTAAAGAAAAAGGGCATTGAAGCTTCGCCTTCATCCATCTTGATTGTATCCGGCGGACTTCAGGGACTGCAGCTGATTTCGTTGGGTTTGCTGCACCGGGACTCTACTATTTTTCACGAAAACCCGTCGTATTTGAATTCCGTCCACGTCTTCCAGTCAGCAGGCATGAACCTGCATGGCATACCGGTGGATGATCAGGGGATGGTGAGCAACTACATCTCCCGGCTGAAAAAGATGTACAATGGGTCGCTGCTTTACACCACTCCTTCTTTTCATAACCCAACAGGAGTTCTGATGTCTGAAACCCGGCGAAACGAAGTGCTGAACATCTGTACGAGTGAAAAGCTGCCGATCATTGAGGATGATGTGTACGGAGATTTATATTTTGAAGAACCGCCACCCCCGCCGCTGAAATCGAAAGACAGCCAGGGACTGATTTTGTATATGGGGAGCATGTCCAAAACGCTGGGGCCAGGTCTTCGAATCGGCTGGGTGGTCGGACCGGAGCCCGTAATTAACCGGCTGGCCGATATCAAAATGCAGACGGATTATGGCTCCTCCTCCCTCTCGCAATATGCGGTATCCCAGTGGCTCGCGAGCGGGCAGTATGAAAACTATATCAAAGACATCCGGCAGAATTTGAAAAACCGACGAAATTTTACGCTTGAAATCCTGAATACCCATTTCAAAGACATCGCCACGTGGACGGTTCCAACTGGCGGTTTCTTCATCTGGCTGAAGCTGACAGCAAGCCTCTCAACGGAAAAACTATTTAAAAAATCCTTGCAGGAGGGCATTTTGCTGAATCCAGGAACTGTGTATGACCGAAGCGACCAGCAGCACCTCCGCCTGTCGTATGCGTATGCCTCACTTCCCCAATTGGAAAAGGGTTTGGTGCGGGTGGCGGAGATGATCAAAGAAGGATAGGGAGCAATTGAATGTCATAGCCGATATCATCAGGCACATATTAACCAATTGCGGAAATGGTTTAAAGAGAGTAGTAAGGTAAAATAAAAGGATTGCGGCGGCTGCAATCCTTTTATCGTTTTTTTACTTTAAGTTAAACATACCTTTTCCTGTGTTCATGTCTATTGGCAGAGAGGAATGTTCATGGGTGATTAACCAGGAGTCCTTTTCTTTTCGTAAGCCGAAGGTAAAGCGATTGGTGATTTGACGAAGCTTTTCTCCTGACTCTTCCTGGTGAGCTGCAAAAGTAACCGCGCAATGGATGAATGCTAGATTTGAATTTTCCTCCACAACCAGATCGTTAAAATCAACGTTGAGGTAAACTCCATCGGCTGCTAAACCATTGAACCACTCGGTGACGCTTTCTTTCCATGGAGCAATCCCTCTGCTCTCCCATTTTCCCCAGCAATCATAAATATGAACGTCTGGATCATAGCTGGATAGAAACCTCTCCACATCTTTTTCATAAACCGCCGATTTGTAATTATCGAAAACGTCCTGAACAACACTCATACTCACTGTCATACATTCATCTCCTAAAAAGGCTATATTTATTTAATACTTTCGATATACTATCCGATAATCCTTTTGCCTATTGTTGACCTGTAGGCATCCTGTAAATCTTTAGCGACCCGCCGTCCGGTCCATAAACTTCCCCATGTTGGGACCATCCATACCGTTCATAATAGTTTTGAAGATCGGTTGCTAGATAAAGATGAGGATATTCCTTTCTGCGCGTTTCCTTTACGGCATGATCAAGGAGCTGTGCGCCTAACCCTTTTCCTCTATATTCTGATGATACATATAAACAGGCGAGCCATGGGGTTAAGTCTTGGCGGCTGTTGAGATCATTCCGCAGCAAAGCAACTGTCCCGACGATCTGATCATCGACTAACCCTATGTAGAATCTCGGCAAATCTTCCTCCGTCTTGCAGGAATGTTTGATGCAGTCCTGATAAAAAACAAAATTATCTTGATTGCCCCACTGCTCCCAATACGTGTTGACTGCATGATCAAACAAGTCCATCCGTTTTTGGACGTTAACGATTTTCATGGAACCACCTCCCAGCCATTTACATTCTGGAAAGTTGTTCAAATCCCTTCCATTTTCTCCTTTTGCAAATCAGGCGAAAATGCTATACGTTATGAATAGCTATTTACATAACAGGAAAGGGGAAGCATCATTGAACGCGAAAAGAATTACAACAAATCAAGAGCTGGAGCAGGCATTCTCCATCCGAAAAACGGTGTTTGTTGAAGAACAGGGTGTTCCGTTGACGGACGAGTTTGATGAGTTTGACCAGTTGGACGGCCGCTGCGAGCATATCCTGGCTTACTATGAAGACCAGCCGGCAGGTACGGGACGCATCCGTTGGGTAGAAGGCGTCGGAAAGCTCGAGAGAATCTGCGTTCTGGAATCCTTCCGTAAATTTGGACTGGGAAAAGTCATCATTAAGGGATTGGAAGATATCGCAGCTGAACAAGGATCAAGCCGGGTTAAGCTGCACGGCCAAACACAGGCAGAAGGCTTTTACCACAAACTCGGCTATCAGACGTCCTCCGATGTTTTTATGGAGGACGGCATTCCCCATCTTTTGATGACAAAAGAATTGATTTCAGAAGGTTCGTTGGAAGGATAGAGGTTAATTGAAAGGAGGAATGTATTTTGGGTGAGAAAGAAAAGATTTTTTATGAACGCGGAACAGAGGAACTGAAATTAAAAACGACGGTTGCTCAAAAACTGGTACGGGAATTGAATCATTGTGACATCGAAGACGAGGAAAAGAAAGACGAAATCGTTAGGGAACTGTTTGGAAGCGCCGGCGAAAAGCCCAGCCTTGAAGCTAATTTCCAATGTGACCTTGGCTACAATATTCATGTTGGTGACAACTTCTATGCGGGCTATAACTGCACCATTTTGGATATGGCAGAAGTCAGAGTGGGAAACAATTGCATGATCGGTCCCAATGTGGGAATCTATACGGCAGGCCATTCCATTACACCGAAAGACCGGAATAAGACTGGATATGCCATTCCCATTACCATCGGGAATGACGTATGGATTGGCGGAAGCTGTGTCATTCTGGCCGGTGTGACGATTGGTGACCATTCCATTGTGGCAGCGGGTTCTGTTGTGACGAAAGATGTTCCCCCAGATACGGTTGTGGCTGGAAACCCAGCAAAAGTAATTAAATCTATATAACAAAAAAGGCAGCGCATTTAGCTGCCTTTTCCAATGGTCTATTCACATTGAAAGTCTTCCCTCAACAATCCCATCACGATCGTATCGTAATACTTCCCGTTAATATAAGAATGGTTTCTTAAGCGCCCTTCCACTTCAAATCGGCACTTTTCATATGAGCGGATCGCTCTCTTGTTTCCGCTCCAGGTGTCGAGTTGAATGCGTTCCAAATTCATCGTTTGGAATAAAAAGCGGATCAAGATTTTCATCGCATCTGTCCCATAGCCTTTGCCCCAATACTCTTTGTGGCCGATCCCGATTCCCACCGTGCAGCGCCTGGCAATCATGTTCAGTTCCCGGTAGCCAATGGATCCAATATGTTCCGGAGTATCTTCCACGGTATAAATGGAAAACTCTCCTTCTTCCCGTTTATCCAGTTTGATGATCGATTGCTCATAGTCCGCTTCAATTTTTTCCATTGGCACATTGCTGAGGCGAAAGAAACCTGTACCGGCTTCGAACCGCGCCGTTTCCTCATCATTCCGCCAATCATAGGTTCGTTTATAATCGCCAAGTGACACCGGCCGCAGTTCGGTCTTCTGTCCAGTCATCATGAATAACATCCCGTCCTTTTAATCGTTTTTTACAAATGGTGATCGGGTCATAAACACGATTCATGCGTACCATAAGCGTCACATCCCTTCAGAAAAATAAATTCCCTATTTCTTTCTTATTCTTATTTCAGAAAAGATTCCCTGCTGTTTCTAAAAAGCGACTTCAAATTCATCCACTTTGACAGCTGTTCCGGTGATTTGGATTTCCATTCGGTCGATTTCCTGCATCTCTTCCTCAGTCAGCTCATCGCCGTTCAGTACAACGCCTGCCGGATTGCCTTTATGAGGCACCTTGCTGAACGCTTCGTAATGATACACCTTAACTGTCTTCATGTTTTCGGTCCTCCTCTTATTCCATAAAAGAGCCGCAGGTCAAATTGGCAATGGATCCGGTCATCGCACTGGCATGGTCAGAGGCCATCAAACAAGCGGCATTGGCTACTTCATTCAACTGTGGCAACCGGCCGAGTACTGTCCCGTCTTCCATGTAAGCCTTCACGTTGGCAACATCACCGCTCCATGTTTCCGGGATGGCATCCGGCCGCATACAAACCACACGCACACCCGCCGGGCCAATTTCGCCTGCCAGGCTGCGGGAAAATGCTTCTATCGCAGCACATGCGGTAGAGAAGCCTCCGGTCAAATGGTATCTGCGGTCGCGTCCTGACAGTACAGATGACGAAGAAGAAAGCGTCAAAATAACCCCGGATTTTTGCTGTACCATGTGGCGGGCCGCCGCTGTTCCTGTAAGGAAATGCGTTTTGATTCCTGTCAGAACAGGCACCGTAAAATCCTCGGCAGGCATATCCAGCAGCGGTGTCCCCTGCAGGTCGCCCCGAATCCATACGGCGTTAAATGAAATATCAATCCGCCCTGCTTTTTGTACAACCTCATTCAAATGCTTCTCGATAGCCTCCTGATTCAGCGCATCAACTGGTGCCGCTTCAGCTGTTCCGCCTTCGCTTTTCATTTCTTCTACCACTTTTTGAAGAGAACTGAGGGTTCGTCCGGCCAAAAACACTTGTGCTCCTTCCCTCGCAAAAGCCCTGGCAACCGCACGACCGATCGATCCGGCTGCCCCGTAAACCACTGCATTCTTGTTTTCCAGTAACATAATTAATCCTCCCGTTCAAACTTTTTCACATGAAGGTTAATCCTGATGTAATGATGGAGAAAGCAAAGACAATAATGATGAAGAGATTGATAGGTGAAGTAAGGAAAGGAATCTCATGGGGTTAAAAGATCTATGATTAGTATATCACCCCTACAAGCAGGCTGCGGTAATGTGATGAGAGGAATTTCCCAGCTTTCATCGAACCTATAGGAGGATACTAAAGGAGGCGGTAATATGTTAGTTGGCCACATCAAAGAACTGGTTCGCCATCCTGTGAAATCGTTCTTCGGCGAAAGCGTACAGGAGACGCGGATCATGGATTATGGGTTGTACGGTGACCGCAGCCATGCTTTTTGGGATGAAACACGAAAGAACAAGTTTTTAACCATCACGCAATTTCCTGAGATGGTCCGGTACAAAGCGAGATTTTCAGGAGCAGAGTCCTTGGACCGTTATCCGAGTGTTGAGATCACTACACCCAAGGGCAGTGTGGTAGCGTGGGGAGATGAGGAGCTTATAAAGGAACTGGAAGAACGATCACAACGAAAGCTGTTACCCGTTTCCTATACTCCAACGCATGTCCCTTTAGGTCCGATTGAGGAAGAACATCTGCAATTGGTAACCGACGCTTCCCTGGACAAATTGAAGGAACTGGCAGGAAAACAAATGATAGAGCACCGGCGGTTTCGCCCCAATCTATACCTATCACTTATCGAAAAAAATCCATTCGTTGAGGAAACCTGGTTTGGAAAACGAATGAAAATCGGAGACGACGTAGAAATTCAGTTACTGCGGCATTGTGAACGGTGTTCCATCATCACGTATCATCCTGAAAATGCCGAACGGGATGCTTCTTTACTAAAAACAGTAGCGAAAGAACGACAGAATCACTTTGGTGTTTATGCTTCTGTCATCAAAACCGGTACAGTGCGTGTGGGTGATGCAGCCTATCTAGTTGTTTAAAAAACTTTTAAAAATGAGAGGAAATTGTCCATGGAACATGTGATCAGTGGAATAAACCATTGGATACTTGAATTGCCGCGAGCGCTGGGACAGATGTCTGAAACAGAAACATCTCATCGTCCTGCGCCAAATAAATGGTCCAAAAAGGAGATTGTGGGGCATTTATGTGATTCGGCAATCAATAATATGACCCGATTCATTAAGATACAGTACGAGGAACAGCCCTATGTAATCCAAACGTATGATCAGGACCAATGGGTGTCGGAACAACATTATCAGGAACAGACGCTTGAAAAGATACTAACCCTTTTTATTGTCTTTAATCAGCAAATTATAACAATTCTTTCAAGCGTTCCAAAAGAGAAATTATCATACCTTTGTAATATTGGAAGTCATCAACAGGAAACCTTCGAGTGGCTAATCAACGATTATCTTGTACATATGGAACATCATATAAACAATCAAATTCTAACCAGAAATAAAGCATAAAAAAAAGGACCAATACCGGCCCTTTTTTGTATTAAAAATCAAAATTGTCCGGATCTGGTCCTACCCGCAGGTTTTCGTTCAACGCGTCAATTTGATTCATTTCTTCTGTTGTTAATTCAAAATCAAAGACTTCCGAGTTTTGGATAATGCGGTGTTCTTTTGTGGATTTTGGAATGGTAACTACACCATTTTGCAGATCCCAGCGTAAAATCACTTGAGCTACACTCTTATGGTGAGCGTCAGCAATTTCCTTCAGTACCGGGTGATCCAGCAATTGTCCCTGCATAAGCGGAGACCACGCTTCCAGCTGAATACCTTGAGACTTGCAGAACTCTTGAAGCTCTTTTTGCGTGAGCTTTGGATGATATTCCACCTGGTTGATCATCGGTTTGATTTCGGCATCCTTCATTAATTCTTCGAGATGGTGAATTTGAAAATTACTTACACCGATCGCTTTTACTTTGCCTTGTTTATAAAGCATTTCAAGAGCTCTCCAAGCATCTTTAAACTTGCCTTCCACCGGCCAGTGTATGAGGTACAAATCGAGATATTCAAGATCGAGCTTTCTCAAGCTTTCCTCGTACGCGGCGATTGTTTTTTCATATCCCAGTTCAGAGTTCCATACCTTGGAGGTCACGAACAAATCTTCCCTGGAAAGTCCTGCTTCCGCAAGTCCTTCCTTGATCCCGGTTCCGACGCCTTCTTCATTTTCGTAAATCGCTGCAGTATCGATGCTGCGGTAACCGTTTTTGATGGCTGCTTTCACAGCATTCACAAGCTCCGGTCCTTCCTCTACTTTAAACACCCCAAGTCCGAACCAGGGCATTTTTACTCCATTATGCAAAGTGGTTGTATCCTGTAAATGATTGGCCACACTAATTCCTCCTATGCTTGAGCTTATCAAACAAGGTCTATTATTTCCCATAATGAAGGTATTGAGAAGTACGCACTTTTCAGTATCGTAGGCACCTAAAGGTTTTATGGGAACTTTTTAGTGCCTGTACTATAGAAAAGTTTGGTTTTTAACCAGGAAAATAGTTGCAGGTAATAAGTGCCGGTTATAAAATAGAACTACATACATAAAAAGGAAGTGTACAAATGAAAAAAGTCAGCGCCGTTCTTTTAACCTTCGGGCTCGTGGTTAGTTTATCCAGTGGTCTCTCTGCAGAAGCCAAAACATCTGTTGCCAAAGTAAAAACCTATAAAAACTGCACGGAGATGCATAAGGATTACAAAGGTGGAGTATCCCGCGCCAAAAACGTTAGGAACAAAGGCGGCAAAACCAGATATAAGCCTCATGTATCCAAGGCGCTTTATGATGCAAATAAAAAAAGCGACAGAGACAAAGATCTTATCGCTTGTGAACAATAAAAAAACAGACTTTCAGAAATCCTGAAAGTCTGTTTTTACTTTATGCCGCTGTTTCTTCCCCAGTTTCATAATGCCGCCCCGTTCTAGCCACCTTATTCCAGGCCTTTCGGTTGAAGAAATAGTCCACCGTGCCAAAAATAACAGCAAACATAGTGATGAAGCGATAGAAGAAAATATCAAAGATAATCACCATCAGCAAAGGATACGTATCCTTTTCCTGAAAAGCATAGCCATGCCTCTCGCTCATGCCAATGGCGACCATATCATAAACCAGGCCGACACCCAAAATATAAGCCACATATAGTAAAAGGAAGGTCCATGAGAACAGCTTTCCGTCCAGACCATCCATAACCAATACGCCTGTCATAATATAAACCGCCATTGTACCGGCAAAGAACCCTTCAAACAAATAGAAAAAGGACACCGGTTTGGTGAACAGCGTTTTAAGTAAAAACGGTCCAAAATAAAAAAGGCAATCCACAAAGGCTTTTTGCCAGCGCACTCTTTGCTTGAAAAGGTCTTTCCAGTTCTCCGGCAACTCTGTGTAACATACCGCATCCCGTATAAGCAGCACTTTACTCTTCTTATGCTTGGCCATGTATTTATGCATCTTCAGCGTAATATCAATATCCTCACCGACGGTCGATCGGTAACCGCCTACATCAAGTAAGGCTTTCTTTGTAAAAATTCCAAAAGCACCGGATATGACAGCCAGTGCTTTGAAACGTGCCAATGAAACTTTATTGACATAAAATGCCTTCATAAAGTCTAGTGCCTGCGCCCGTATCAGCATATTGGCACTCTTTAGAGACAGGCCTTCCATAGGCTTTTGGACTTTTGTTTGAAGCACGTGCACAACTCCGCCCGCCGCAATGACATTTTCATCCGAAAACGCCTGGTTTACTGCAGGTAACGCCTCATCCGTTAAGATTGTATCCGCATCAAGGGTGACAACGAGCGGCTGGCTGGAATATTCGATGCCGGCGTTCAATGCATCTGCCTTTCCCCCATTTACCTTATCCAGCACAAAGATGTGTGGATAATATTCCGATTGGTACACGCCCTTTACGTTCCTGTGCTGCAAATGCAGGGTATGAGCCTTCATGCAGGGCGTTAAGTTTAACAACGAATCGAGCCTGGCAAACGTCTTGTCTGAAGAACCGTCATTAATATAAAGAATTTCCGTCTTCGCATAGGAAAGTGTCTTCATGCTGCTGACTGACGTCTCAATGATTCCTTCTTCGTTATAGCACGGAATAAGTATACTGACTCCCTTTTCTTCCAATGTTCTTCTTTTCCGCTCAAGGCTGTCCCGTCTGAACAGGGGCAGGCAATGAACAGAGTGCAGAAAGGAAATGCGATCGATATAAAAATGAAAAAATACCACAAATAGTCCAACTCAAATCCTCCTAAACCCATAAATTAAAATGATATAACTATAATAATTGGAACTTAAAAAGGTTTTTTAGTGGGTCGTTGAACGATTCAAGGATTAGGTCATTATATGCCAAACTCAAATATTATTCAGTATTACTAAATGATACTTTATTCAAAAAGCAAATGACCTATGAAGGGTAAAAAGTTTATTAGTAGAACTTAAGCATCTGCAAATTCTTTTAAAAATATATTACTATCTTGTCTCAGGCTAATATCATTTCAATCTCAACCAATGGGTAGATTGGGGATATCTTGATTCTTGAATGAACCCGAATGAAGTGTAGAATTTGTCTCCCCGCTCTGTATCCGTATTCAGCACCAGTACGTGAAAATGGAGGTTGGCCTCATGGATGATCCTTTTCAGCAAAAGCTTTCCGATACCCATCCTTCGAAACGTGGAGGATACATAAAATCTTCTTAATCTCCCAACTGATGTCTCGGTTGCATAGGGATCACGATTAAGCCCGCCAATGGCCACACATTGACCGTCTTGATCAAATACACCCCACAGGGACTCCCCTCGCTGGTCAAAGGCATTACTGCCGTTCTTGTAATCACGGATTAACCGGTCGAGAAAACGAAAGCCTTCCCGTTTACTCTCCTCAACCAAATGAGTGAGTTCCTCCTCATTCAGGTTATCCATTTGTTTAACGGTGAATTGTTCCATTACTGGGCTGCTGGGATGGCTTGTTTTTGTTTACGCAGCGTTTCGGCTTCCTTAATACTTTCAGTGAGCCAGATCGGCGTTTTAGGATGATTTAGTATTTCCTCTTCAGAAAGCCAGTGCAACGACTCAACCTCATCGGGACTTTTTACAAACGGCGTACAGTCATCCAGTTCACATAAGAAAACCAGATCAATAACTTCTCGGCCGTCCTCAAGCGTAAACATCGTGCTGCGGACATATTGAAGCTCGCCTTTTACTGTCGCTCCGACCTCTTCAAAAAGCTCTCTTTTTACGCTCGCCTCCAGATTATTGACAGACTCCCCTGCCGGGTCCACCTTTCCGCCCACGAAGGCAAGCAGTCCTCCTGCATGGTCTTCTTTTAAGCTGCGTTCAATAATTAGCCATTGATCATCTTTGTATACTGCGGCTTCTACGTTTACGACAAACATATAATCCTCCCCCTTAAACTTAATTCCAACTCTATTTATACTTCATAAAGCTGTTTTTTCCTTTTATTAGGACAAAAAAAGCCAGGCTAATGCCTGACTTTGCTGTTTTTATATCGTTTATTTTACCCATAATTTAACTTACTCTCAAAAAGCCTTCATTTATTCTCAAAAAAACTTTTTTATTCTCGAACTAGGTCACTTTATTCTCAAATTTGGGTGAAATATTCTCAAACGGATTAACCCTAATGCATTTCGACTAATTTCGACGTATTCTTTTACTAGGATACGAGCGGTTCATCCATCGCTAGACCTATGTTAATTCGCTTCAGATGGCTGTTCTTCCATTTCACGTACCTGAATCTTTTTGATCTGGTGGCCATCCATTCCTACTACTTTAAATTCATATTTTTCATGCCGGACTATATCGCCTGTCTGAATGTCTGAGTTCATGGAAAGTATCCAGCCGCCGATTGTGTCCAGATCGGTTTCATCGATATCCAGGGCATACATATCATTAACGTCTTCGATCAGCACTTTGCCGTCGAGCATTCTCGTTTTGGCGTTCACATTCAGGATCATTGGGGATTCATCCTGGTCAAATTCATCCCGGATTTCACCGACCAGCTCTTCCAAAATATCCTCAATCGTGACCAGACCTGATGTTCCGCCGTACTCATCCATCAGGATGGCCATATGGGCGCGTTTCTTCTGCATTTTGGTTAACAGCTCTTGAATAGGAATGTTCTCAAACACGCTCAAAACCGGACGGGTATACTCCTCGAGCGGCACCGCCTGTTTTCCTTTCATGACGCCATGGAACAATTCCTTCGAGTTGATCATTCCCAAAATCTCGTCTTTATCCTCACCGACAACGGGATAGCGGGTAAATTGCTCCTGAATGATGGTTTCAAAAGCTTCGTCCAGGCTTTGGCCCGCCTGAAGAGTAACAATTTCCGTTCGGGGCACCATGATTTCTTTGGCGAGCCGATTATCAAACTCAAATACATTGTTCACATAGCTGAATTCTGATTTATTGATCTCTCCGCTTTTATAGCTTTCACTTAAAATGGAACGCAGTTCTTCTTCTGAGTGTGCCATTTCATGCTCGGAGGCTGCTTGAAATCCAAACAATTTTACAAACAGCTGGGCGCTTCCGTTCAATGCCCAGATGAAAGGGTACATGATTTGGTAAAAGAAGAGAAGCGGACGGGATAACAGCAAACTGACACTTTCCGCTTTTTGAATGGCAATGGTTTTTGGCGCCAGCTCACCCAGCACGACATGCAAGAAGGTAATGGAAGCAAACGCAATGATAAACGAGATAGTCTTCGCCAAAGCTGCTGAAAGCTCCAGGTTCACAAACAAGGGGTGAAGCAAGTGTTCGACCGTTGGTTCACCGAGCCACCCCAGGCCGAGTGCCGTAATCGTAATCCCCAGCTGACAGGCTGACAGAGATCCATCAAGGTTGGTTATGACTTTTTTGGCTGCAACTGCATTTCGGTTCCCTTCCGCCACCAGCTGATCAATCCGGGTAATACGCACACGGATGATCGAGAATTCTGCAGCTACGAAGAACGCAGTAAGAAGGATCAGTACCGCAACCATGAATAAATTAAATATGTCCAATAAGATCCTCTCCATCCCAAAGGATAAAGAGGTTCCACCTCCCAGGTAAAAAATAATTGATCTTTTTCCTTTGTATTAAATTACGCTAATTGTCCGTTCTCAATACCATTTCATGAAATTGTTTCCTACATTTGATCTCCCCATAATCAAATTCTTCAGTCATCTCCATATCTAATACGAAACAAAGGCCGTTAAGTTTCAATATTTGTCTATCGTTCGTTAATTGGACACATAAAAGACGGCAGGCTCTTCGGCCGGCCGTCTTGTCCTGTTATTTTAAACATGCTTTGGTGCTTTATATGGTTTCGGAAGCTTAAACCCATGCTGGGCCATCACCTGGCGCAAACGGTCAGGATAATCGGTGATCAAGCCGTCGACTCCGTCATTAATGAGCTTGTTCATGGTTGGCTTATCATCCACCGTCCAAGGAATGACTTTCATCCCTGCCTTATGGGCTTCATCTACCATTTGCTTGGTCACGTAGGGCTCATAGTTTTCATCGGTAATCTTTCCATCCTGCGGGAAACCATGAACAGGTGAGATCGCATCTGCCCCAAACGAGTGGGCGGCCGCCACAAGGTCACCATTAAAGTCGTCAATATCAATGCCGCCAAGCCATGGGGAGGCGCCTGGCTGTCCAGGCTGCAGGAATTGCGGTCCGTTTGTCAGCGCCACAATCGGAAGACGGGGTTCGACTTCACGCATCCGCATAAGAGATCCCCAGTCAAAGCTTTGAATCGAAACACGGTTGAGCATTCCGGCTTCACGAACCTGGCGGGCGACGATTTGTACAAATTCTTCACGCGGAGCCGTCTCTTCCGGAGCACCGGCCTCTACTTTTGTTTCTATGTTCATCCATACCTTTTTCGCTTTGTACCGTTTCACCAGATCAAAAATATCCGTCAAGAGCGGCATTTTGGCACCATGGCTTGCCACCTGTCCCGGAAACTGGGGCAGCGTAGAGGAACCACAGTCCAACGTCCGAATCTGACTCAGTGTCAGATTTTTTATGTATTTGCCAACATACGGGTATTCCGGATCGCCTGCAAAAGCGGGCTTTGTATCCCGGCATTTGGCCCCCGAAATTTGCCGGTCATGCGTAACAACTGCCTGGTGGTCTTCTGTAATTTGCACATCCAGCTCCAGCGTGCTCACCCCAAGCTCCAGAGCACGGGAAAAGGAAGCGATGGTGGATTCCACCGTAAGCCCGATTCCTCCGCGGTGGGCTTCCAGATCAAACCCCCTTTTCCCAAAAGATTGATGGCCTTTATCAGCTGCTGAAACCGTTGGCCCCGCTCCAAAAACAGCCAGTGAACTGATCATGATTGTTGAAATAACCGTCCCTATAACCTTCTTTTTCATCTGCTTTTCTCCCCTTAAACGCTATAGTAGAATACGTTTCAAGTATAAAGGGCCTTTATAAACCCTTATTGAAGCAAATGTTAAGAAAACATATGGTTAGAGTTTCATTGTCATAAACACACTGTTCGGATCGTTGGTATAATGAGCAAACGGCCTACACTCCTCAAATCCGAAACGAGTGTAAAGCCTTCTCGCCGGTTCAAAGGCTTCCATGGAGCCGGTTTCAAGACTCAGCCGCTCATAGCCCCGATGTTTCGCTTCGGCAATGATATGTTGGAGAAGCTTCTGCGCTACTCCTTTTCTCAAATGGGAGGTTGCCGTGCGCATGGATTTGATTTCTCCATGCCGGGCGTCCAGTTCCTTTAATGCGCCACAGCCCATAAGCTCGCCGTCCGTCCATACACTCCAAAACGTGATATCCGGCTTCCGTAAGCCGTCCAGATTCAAGGCATGAATGCTTTCCGGGGGCGAATGCAGCTGCATTCCCTGAAGGTGCTCCCCAATCAGTGACCTGATTTCGGTTCCTGTTAAATCGTCTTCTCTTATAACCACTTTCGATTCCTCCCCACCCAAAATCTATTTCTATTTAGCGGTCTGATAATGTAATAACACATTGCCAGATTCAAACGCCTGGGTTCTTATCAGTGTCAGAGCGGTTTGTTTCATCCCCTGATACATCGCCTTCCCTTCGCCCGCAATGACAGGCGTCATAATCAGCATGTATTCATCAATTAGGCCTGCATTTCCCAACTGCTGCACGATTGATCCGCTTCCAAAAATCAAAATATTGGCGCCTTCTTCCTGCTTAACCCTTGTAATTACCTCTACCGGGTCACTCCTGTACAGCTCGGTATTTTCCCATGTGGCTTTTTTAATAGTTGTTGAAAAAACAATTTTGGTATTATCAGTGAGTACCTGGGCAACATCCTTTAAATACTGCGGAGTGTTGGGATCGTTGAGCATGGGCACCCAGCTTCGTTCAAACCCTCTATACGTATCTGCACCGAAGATGAAGGCTGATACTTCTTCTTCATCACTCCGGACCGCTTTGTCCACTTCCGGATCCTGAATGAACCAATCCATTCCAAACGCGGCTTCATTCAGACTCGCAAAATACCCGTCCACTGATACTCGGTTCAGCACCGTAATTTTCCGCATCATTCATCATCCTTTCCAAGATATAAACACTGCCGCTACTGAAGTCGATTAAGTATTTTTCATTCACCCCATTTTTTTGCCGCGGCCAAAAATGTATCATTGACCAGCTTTGCTTGTATTCATCTCTCCTATTTCTTCATCATGTTCAGCTGCCAGGAGACCCCATAGCGGTCCTCGACCCAGGAGAACTTTTCACTGATTGGTGTATCGGCAATCGGCATAAGCACCTTCCCGTTATCCGACAGTTTGTGGTGCATTTCCTCCAGCTCCTCACCGGAATCATATTCTATAAATAATGAAAGAGCGGGAGTGAACGTAAAACCATGCTCGATCATGCTGTCAATGGCCATCAGTTTTTGCCCTTTAATCGTAAACGTCGCATACAGCACCATCCCATTTTCCTGGTACAGAATGTTTCCAACTTCCGAATCCTTGAACGTGGACGTATAAAAACGGATCGCCTCTTCCGCTTTTCCCTCAAACAACAAAAACGGAGTTACCTTCTGCATCGTATCCTCTCCTTTCTACATAAATAAATTTTCAAGAACAAGCCTTTATTTCCTTTTTCTACAAAGGTTATTATTGATTTTTAACCAATCGAAATGGTAGCGTAAGGACTAGAAAAAGATGCAGAATACGAAAAAGGGGAAACAAAATTAATGATTTCCAGAGAAAGATTAGAAAACAACCAAGTTTGGCTGTATGTGATTGTACTGATCTCCGCATCCGGACTAGGATTAACCGCTCCTGATATTGGGGCCAAATTAGATGCCACCATTTCTTTTGTCATCGCTATCCTGATGTATAGCATGGTTTCACAGATTCCATTTACTTCTTTAAAAGAGTCATTGGCAAATCGCCGTTTTATTTGGGCTTTATTAACGGTGAACTATCTCGCTGTTCCTATTGTGGTATGGCTTCTATCAAAGTTACTGCCCGACTATCCGCCGTTATTGCTTGGAGTTTATCTGGTATTACTTACACCTTGTATTGATTATGTGATTGTTTTTACCGCTCTGGGAAGAGGAAACGAAAAGATCATCCTTACTTCTACGCCTATACTCTTCATTACACAGATGCTGCTGTTGCCACTGTATTTATGGCTGTTGATTGGAAATGAGGCGGCTGAAATCGTAGACCCCCGTCCATTCCTTGAAGCCTTTATTTTTCTCATTGTTATCCCTTTAGGACTTGCTGTGATCCTGCAGCTATTTGCAAGAAAGTCATCAGTCGGAAGTAAAATCATAGATACCTCAGCGTGGTTTCCTGTTCCATTCATGGCTCTTACGCTTTTTGTTGTTGTATCTTCTCAAATCGGCAAATTATCAACCAATATGGACCTGATTATCAAAGTCATTCCTGTCTATATTGCTTTTATGATCATCATGCCGTTCATTTCCAGGTTAATGGTCAAGTGGTTCAAGCTTGATATTGGATCTGGCCGCGCCCTGATTTTCAGCGGTTCTACACGCAATTCGCTTGTCGTGCTTCCTCTGGCATTATCCCTACCGGGTCAATTGAGCACATTGGTAGCGGCCATCATCGTAACACAAACCATCGTGGAGCTTGCCGGTGAACTCATTTATATCCGATTCGTTCCCAATATCCTTTTACGCGAACGTAAGGAAGCACCTTAATTTCAGATACAAAACAAAAAACCAACTCCTCAAAGTTGGTTTTTTTGTATTCCGTATTATTTTTTAAAACGGAACGGAACCGTAGCCACCACGACATCCCGCTTAAACAGCAGATAGGCCCGGATGAGCAGGCTCGACTGGTTATGCAGAATGTTATGCCAGTTCTTTTTGGTGATGAACTGCGGAATCAATACCGTTACCCGATAATTGTTTTCTTCCGCTTTGTTTTGAACTGTATCAATAAATTTCGTAAGCGGCATAATGATGCTTCGGTAGGAGGAATGCAGAGTAACGAGCCGCACATTTGGCTGCCACTTTTTCCATTTCTCTTCAAACGCATGTTCATCTTCCCGCTCAAATGCCACATAAACAGCAATAACCTGATCTGTGAGTGAAGTGGCAAAGTTAATTGAGTTTTCTACGACCTTCGTAATTCCTGCTACAGGAACAATAATTACATTTCCTTCAACAAGTTTTGGCGGCTGATTCGGATTGATGCGCAGCTGCTCACCCACAAGATCATAGTGCGTTTTGATTCGGTGAAACAGCAGAACGATAAGCGGCAGGAAAACGAGCACCGGCCACACTTGCGGAAATTTGGTTAAAAAGAACATGATGGTGACGATGAAACTAATGAGTGCTCCCGTAGCATTGGTAATCAGTTTAAGCACCCAGCCTTGTGGCTTTTCCCTCATCCATTTCAAGATCATCCCTGTCTGGGACAGAGTGAACGGGATAAACACACCAACCGCATACAGCGGGATAAGATGCTCTGTCTTCCCGTTGAACACAAGAAGAAGAAGGATCGCCGCCACCCCAAGCGTAATAATACCGTTGGAGTATCCGAGCCGGTCACCGCGAATCGTAAACATGCGCGGGATGAATTTATCCTTCGCCAGGTTTACCGCCAGAAGCGGAAAGGCCGAATAACCAGTATTTGCAGCCAAAACAAGGATTAATGCAGTTGTACCTTGAATAAAGAAATACATAAAGGTTCTGCCAAACGTGTCATCCGCAATTTGGGAGACAACCGTTTCTGTGGCATTCGGGGTGATGCCGTAATAATAGGCAAGGAATACAATCCCCGAGAACAGGATGGCCAATAGTCCTCCCATTGCCATAAGCGTTCGCGAGGCATTTCTTGGTGCAGGATCCTTAAAGTTTGGAATAGCATTTGAAATTGCTTCAACACCGGTAAGGGCGGAACTTCCTGAAGCAAAAGCTTTCAGCAGCAGGAAGAGGCTGATACCGGCAACTGGTGTACCGACCGGTGTGTGTAAGTTTTCAGGCACATGACCGGTAACAATGTTGTACGCACCAACTCCGATCATGACAATCAGGGCCACAACAAATAAGTAAACCGGATAAGCCAGAATGGAGGCTGACTCGGTGACTCCCCTCAAGTTCAGGGTAGTCAGAAACAGAACAAACACAATTGAAATTGGCAGATTATAGGGATGCAGACCAGGGAACGCAGAAGTAATCGCATCCGCACCCGCTGAAACACTAACGGCTACCGTTAATATGTAATCCACCAGCAGCGATCCGCCTGCAATTAATCCCGGATTTTTCCCGAGATTGTCCCTGGAAACCACATAAGCTCCTCCGCCATGCGGGTAGGCGTAGATGATTTGCCGATAGGATAAGATGAGAGCAGTAAGCAGAATGAGTACACCAACGGCAATCGGAATGGAATACCAGAAGGCAGCTGCACTTATGGTAAATAAAACAATCAATATTTGTTCAGGCCCGTAGGCGACTGATGATAAAGCATCGGAAGAAAGAATCGCCAAAGCCTTCGTTTTATTCAGCTTCTGTTCACCCAGCTCAGTTGATTTGAGGGGTCTTCCGATCAATAACCTCTTCAAGGAATTTAACATATTGAATTCACCACCATTTAAAATTGATCTCTTGATGACTATAAAAAGGTATTAAAAAAGCCCACAAGCCGACGTAAATAGACCTGTGGACATTATAATTTTAGTCGCACAAGCTTCACCTTCTTGCCTCTAAAAACGCTTACGAGGTTAGCTGTCGGATTCGGGCCTCAAGAGTAGCCCTACCTTTAAAAGGATTCACCCCGTGGATGGATTTATGCATCCAGATGGTTCCCCCGCACACTAAGGTTTCAGCGATTTAAGAAATTGAAACTTCGTATATCATACTCCTGCTTTCGGCAATTGTAAATAAAAAGATTAAAACCTTTATTAATCGGTAATCTTATTTATAAAACCTTCGAAAATCTAATTATTTTTGAGAGGAGAGTATGTCATGATGGAAAAGAAAGAACCCCTTTTATCTGATGAATTTCTGGATACGCTGAAAAGGGAAATCAATGATCTGTATGGCGGTCCTGCTTTTGAACAAGGAGATGCTTCTGAGAAAATGGAAGCAGATTAAAAACAGCTCATGTTACTAGGTTGTACAAAGTAATGCTTTCTAAAATAAAAAATACCATTAGCTTTTCACTAATGGTATTTGATCGTATCGTTATTCTTTTTCGCCAACGACTGTAAAACGCTGATTTTCATGCTGTGGCTTTTCAATTTCATCCAGCACTGCAATCGCATAATCAGCATAGCTGATATAGCTCTCACCTTCAGAATTCAGAATCATCTGATCTTTCCCCTTTTGATAAGAACCGGTACGTTTGCCATTTGGATTGAAAAAGGCGGCGGGACTAAGATATGTCCAGTTGATCCCGTCTGAACCTTGCAATTCCTTCAAATTTTCAGCCGCCTTTGAAGCAGTTGGGTAATACGCTTCTGGAAAGTCAGGAGTTTCCAACATGCGGGTCGTTTGTGCCTCATCTACAAACAGGCTGCCTGCGCCTCCCACAACAAAAAGCTTGGTTTGTGAAGACCCTTTTAGAGCCTCGATTAAAAGATGGCCAACTTCAACGTGTTGATGCTCCTCTCCTGGTGGTGCATTAAACGCATTAACAACCACATCGAAGGCTTTTAAATCTTCCGTCTTCAGGTCGAAGATATTCTTTTCCAGTACATCTGCTTTCTCATTTTTGACCTTGCCGGCATTCCGGACAATGGCCGTCGCCTCATGTCCCCTTTCTATCGCTTCATTGATAATAAGACTTCCAACTTTACCAGTCGCACCAATAACTCCAATTTTCATCATCTGTTCCCTCCATTACAAAATTATGCTGTAATCATTTCGTTTACATGTAATCATTGTAATTACATGTAACCATTTTGTCAACAGGATGGATTTGCGCTATAATAGTACTATAGGTTAAACGTTATCCGCTACTATAAGAAGGTGACCAATTTGTCCATCAGCAGCCGATTTTCTGTAGGCGTTCATATACTCTCTCTCTTAGAGATCTATAAAAATGAAACAAAATCATCTGAGTTTATCGCAGGAAGTGTAAATACCAATCCCGCGGTTATCCGCAAAATTATGGGAATGCTAAAAAATGCAGGGCTCGTCAACGTCAGGCCCGGAGTAGCTGGCGCAGAACTTGCGAAGAACCTCGATGAAATCACACTTCTGGATGTGTATAAGGCCGTCAACGTCGTCCAGGAAAATGAACTGTTCAGTGTGCATGACCACCCTAATCCTGAGTGTATGGTTGGCCGCAATATTCAGGAAACCATCACTCCTATTCTCTCCATCGCTCAAAGCGCACTCGAAAAAGCATTGGGCAGCGTAACGATCTCGGATGTGGTAAAGGATATTGAAGAGAAAGAAAAAATAAACAGTAAGTGATAAAAGGCATCCTGATAATGGATGCCTTTTAAATTGGTTTATTTGGTTATTCGAGTCATTTTAGAGGAATTTTGGAGAGCAAAGATTACTTCGTATCCAAACTTTATGTATACCACTCTTTTTCGCCCTTCCGTTTACAAATCTTCTGGCAAACCATTAAGATACATATCAAGTGCATCGTCATTTTCCTTCAGTACCGCAATGGTTTTGGAATGCGGAGCGGTATAAATCACTGGATAATCCTTTTCGCCCTGCTCTGGTTGAACTCCAAATGCCAGCTTTTCTTGATCAACGGAAAACTCCGCAGACACTCCCTCTTTATTGCCTCTCCCGTCCAGACGGACCCACTTCTTCAGGGATTTTAAATAAACCCCATTTAATGCATGAATACAATATCCTTTATCTGGTGTATCAAAAAGCATCAGCCGTTGATAACAGAAACCCACCGGTATTCCTTCCCTTCTCAACAGTGCAGCCAACAGATTGGATTTGGCATAGCAAATTCCCTCTTTATGTGTAAGAACTTCAGACGCGGAACAGGTGACCCTCCTGCTTTGGATATCCCACGAGTGTGCGATCTCATCGCGGACGTATTCAAACGCTATTTTTACCTTTTCCAGCTCAGTTTGAGAGGGGTGAAAAAGCCTGTCCGCCAATGCAGCAATAGCAGGATGGGGAAAATCTATGACTTCCGTTTCGCGTAAATAATCATCTAGCTGTTCTGACTCACTAATCATGCCTAACTCCTTATGTATAAATTTTTACGGCCTTTACAATAATCCATACAAAAATCAAAGCCCAAACCAGCAGAATGAGTCCGCCTGCCATCCAGTTCTTCGGCTTTTTCTGTCTGATCAGTTCTTCTGCCCTTTCCTCACAATCGTTCAGAACATGATTGGGTATCATTTTCAAAGCCAGCCAGATCCCAGCAGGTACCAGGATGATATCATCCAATAACCCAAGAACCGGTATAAAGTCAGGAATAAGATCAATCGGGCTGAAAGCATAAGCTACCACCATTGCGGTAAATGCTTTAGCATACCAAGAGACCCTGTTATCTCTGCAGGCAAAGTACAAAATATAAATCTGTCGTTTCAGTTTTCTGGCCCAGGATTTTAATTTATTCATAGGTCCTCCATACATGGGTGATTTCCTTTGCTTCTTCACTAGCCAGACTAAATCCTTTTTCAAATATATTCCATTGCTAAAGAAAACCGCTTAAACTCTTTTGCATAAAAAAACAGGCCGCTGTATGCAGCCTGCCTTACTTAGTTATTAATATACTTTTCAAATACATAGCCGTAATCTTTCACATGGTACTCTTTGCGGCTTTCCATTAGCCACGTAAAAGCGGCATCGTTCAACTGGTTGAAGCTTTCCACCAATTCATTCTCCTTGCTTTGGACGCGGCTGAGCGTCGTGGATGCCACATTGATGCTCTGCTGGGCATATTGCAGGGCAAACTCGTTCTCATGAGCGATCTCCGCAATTTTACTTAGGGATTTATACAAATCTTTTAACTCTTCAATGTGTTTCTTGTGCACATCGATGGAAAATGGAACCGATCCAATTACAAACTTGATCTCCACGTCGAGGTCCACCGTTCCCGCAGTTTCCAAAGAAACGTTGGAAATCGTGTTCTCGCTGTAGCTGTACCGGTGGAGCATTCGTTTTTTGCTGACGGCGCTTGTTCCATCCAGATGGATGAGCGCGCGGTTCGTAAAGCAGTATTCATCTGTTTTTGACTTGATCAGAAAATAAATCTTCTCATTGTCCTCATGAAAGACGTAATCATCGGCGTCCACCTTGTCGTAATCGGCCGGCTTGATCACACTCCCGACATCACTTAATCCCAATGCATCTGAAGCTAGGCGCTTTAACATGTTTTCTTCCTCTCCTTGTTACGGTCTATCCTATATACGATATCACATTTTAAAAAGTTTCAGTGTTTAGTGGACACCGTTTTCCGGATTCCAGCTGCCCTGCTTTTTACGGGCGAACAAAATCTGGCCGGTATGATAGGCCACATGAATGGTGAGGTTAGCGATGACACTGCCCCATGCTGCTTCCCGGTTTCGATAGGCATTCTCGTCAAACCGCGCTTCGTCCGCCTCTTCCACTGCTTTATACCACTGCGCGGTAAGATTATTCAGCTTATCCACCGTCTGCTTCCAGTCCAGCTCTTCGTGATCCTGAAATGTATCATCATTCTCCAGGCTCACACCCGTTGCTGGTTCCGCACTGCGAAAGCGGTTTAAATAAAGTTCATTCCAATAAATGAGATGATTGGCGATTTCGCGAATCGAATTGCTTTCCGCCGTTTCTTTCCACGCCGCCTGCTCATCGGTCAGCCCCACGAGAGAGTTTTTCAACGATACGAACCAGTGATTGTTTTCTAACGCATCCAGCTGTTCGAGCAGCACTTCTTTTGCATTCATTTTACGGCCTCCCTGGTAACTGATTTGGATGTTGTAAAGGTCTGATACCGAACCTGATCGGTTTCAGAAAACTGATCGGTAAATTCTCCGTTTGTATAGTCATCAATGATCCGGACCCAAAAGGATTGTGCCGGTTTGTTCTTTGGAATCTGCGCCACATCCCATTTGCCCGGAAACCGGTCAAACGTAAGGAAGGCCGCTTGTCGGCCAATCCCCATTTTGCGGTACTTCTTCATAACAAAAAACTCAGCGATCGCATACGTATCTCTGATTTTGCGGACAAGCACAAATCCCGCATACCGGGTGTCCACTTTTATAAAAAAGGGATAACGCCCTTCCTCTCGCCAGTATTCATCCAAATAGGCATAGCCATACTGACCGTTTTCATTTAGATCCGAGCTATCAAATTCACTAAAATCATAGCGGTACAGCTCCAGCATTTGCTTTAGTACATTCTTTTTTTTCAGAGTTGCTTTTTCAAGTATCAGTTCCATTGGGCATCCCTCCTCCGGGCGTCATATTTCCCCATCCATTACATTCTCTTCTGCTGTTTGGAATCCTTTTTCACGCATGAAAAAAGACAGGCAGCAAAAAAGCTGCCTGTCTGAAATCGTTTAACCGTTGACGACCATGCCGCCATTAATATGAATCACTTGTCCCGACATGTAAGAAGAATCTTCTGAAGCCAAAAGCACATAGCCCGGTGCCAGCTCCTCCGGCTGACCAACCCGTTTCATGGGAGTTTCCTGGCCAAAGGTATCCACCGTAGATCTTGGCTGGCTCGCCGGAATAAGTGGTGTCCAAATCGGTCCCGGCGAAATTCCATTTACCCGGATGCCCCGGTCGACAAGCTGAAGCGAGAGTGATCTCATAAAGCCAAGAACAGCCGCCTTGGAGGATGCATAATCCAACCCGTTCTTCTGCCCCTTGTAGGCCGAGTCGGAGGTCGTGAAGATAATGGTACTGCCTTCTTTCAAATGCGGTACGGCCTCTTTGGTGATGTAGAACGCGCCAAACACATTTGTTTCAAAGGTGGTGACAAAGTCCTCACAATGAACATCCTCAATCTGGTCCTTCAAGATTGCTGTAGCGGCATTGCTGACGAGAATATCGAGCTTGCCGAATTTCTCAATCGTCTTCTGAATCGCTTCCTTGGCGAACGCTTCCTTCCGCAAATCTCCCGGAATAAGAAGACATTCTACTCCTTCTTTTTCCACCTCTTCTTTTGTAAACTCGGCATCCCGGTGCTCGTCGTAATATACGATAACCACATGGGCGCCTTCCTTCGCATATAACGAAGCGACAGCCCGTCCGATCCCGCTGTCGCCTCCGGTAATCAGTGCCACTTTATCCTTTAATTTGCCTGATCCCTTATATTCCGCACGGTCGAATTGCGGACGCAAATACATGTTCTCTTCAATGCCCGGCAGCCGGTTTTGCTGTTCGGGTGGTGTATCGGTTGGATAACGGTGTTGATCCTGGTCCATAATGTAGCCTCCCTGTCTGATTGGAAAATTTAACAATGTACTTTTCCACATCCTGCGGGGAGATAAACCACAGTTCGTTATTTTCTCTTGTTTTTTCTTCCATTATTTTTTAGTTTCGGTACATTCCCCGGTCATCTGACAAAGTTTAATAGTCTTGTTTTGGTTACCATCCCCGCCCGTTCCAGCGTCTTTTTGGAGTTGGTATTGTAGTACCAGCAGCCGCAAATAGGAATCATGTGATGTTCATAGCACCATTGTTTCAAATGATTGATGATGGTTTGACCGACTCCCTGCTGACGATAAGATTCGTTAGTGAACATACCGATGCTGGCATATCCGTTGAGGAGCTTGCTGCGTTCAAAGACTCCGACTCCAAGCAGAGTATCGTCCTTCGTGAAGGTAAACAGTTCTTCTTTTTCTGCCATTTCATCTGCCTGCTGAAAAAAATCGGCGGAAATCGCTATGATTCCAGGAACATCCTCTTCTCTTGCCAGCCGGAACTCCCCGCCGGAATAAAGACTTTCTGACGCTCTCTGTTGTTTACTGTCCTGAAAGAAATAGGCCTGCTTTTCGATCTTAAAATCCTGATCCAACGCCAAACCCAAAAAGAGTTCGTCACATGTTGGAACAAATAATGAACGAATAAAATAGCACTCCAGCACTTGTTTAAACGTATCCTGCGCAAGATGAAGGTGTGATTGCCGGATATAAAACTGGGTCATCTTTTCGTTATTATGAATGGCAAAATACCCAATCATGAAGGAGCCGGCGGAAATCTGATAAAACTTCGATTTCAAAATATGATTTTCTAAAAAGGAATCGATGGGCGAGCTTAAAGTTTGTATGTATTCTTCCATTAACTCTTTTACATCATCCCTGTTGCATTCTTTAAAAGGATTCATGTTCTGCCTCCCTATCATCTTCTGCTGAATCCTTCTCCGGCTCTTACGGAATTCCTTCTCCGAGCTGAATGGAAAAAAAAGAGCCGTTCAAGGACGGCCCTTATGCTACAGCACACTGTTCTTCACAGAGTTTGAATCGATGACATCCTGATCAGCCACCCAGATGATCGGCAGGTTAACTACAGTAAGGTCACCGTTGTCCTCCCCGAATCCTTGATTGATTTTGTTTGAGCTGAACAGGTCTAGCTGCTGGACCGGCCCAAAGCCAAGAGTGGCTGAGCGGTCCATTGTATTGACTTTAAACCCAAGCATGTTGACGACCATGGGTGAAAACAGCACCATGTGAACCTCCTGCTCTTTTGTCAGACCTTCTCAATCAGCGATGGAATTTCCCGCCCGTAGGATGATTGCGTAACCGGTGAATCGACGGCATCACGGTCATCCACTGAATTGTCGTTTCCAATAAACCTCGCATCATCCCCAAAGCTTTGGCCAAACCCCTGATTTTTTTTATCTGAATTGTGCCAGTCAGACAAGTAATTCTCTCCGATATTAACCGCCGACGCATTTTCAAAGGAATTAATTTTAAAAAGAAAAATATTTATAACAATAGAAGGTGAACCCACTAATTTCTCCCTCCTTTTCCCCTAAATATATGTTTGTTCCCTGTAAATATGTTTGCTTGAATCCGGAGGTGGCAACGAATGGACGTCGATAAACTGAAACAGTGGCTGGAGCTGGCGCAAAAGGTACAGGGAAACGATTTTTGGAACAGTATCTTTGATGGCCCGCCTGGCGGACAAATTGCCCAGGTCAATAACCAGCAGGATGCACGGCACCGGTATAACCATTACCAGCCCAACCAGAGTGCACCGTCCTCTGAGGCGGAATTTCCTAAGGTCGATATTTATACGAACAACCGGGAATGGATGGTTGTGGTGGATCTGCCCGGCATCCGGAAGGAAGATGTGAATCTCTCCATGTCTGCCAACAACCTGACGATCAAAGGAGTGCTTCACTCTCCCTACAAGGATGCTACAGTGGTTAAAGCGGAACGGCCAACCGGTCATTTTGAGCGGACCATTCAACTTCCCGAGCTGATCAATGAGACCCGTACGGCTGCCCGATTTTTCAATGGGGTGCTGGAAGTAAGGATCATGCGCAACCTGGCGCCTGAACGGAATATCCGGATTGATTAGCAGTGATTGTTTTTCGCGTCACTATCAATCACATCATTATCGTTCGTTCTGTATGTCTCACCCGTATGCTGAGGAAAATCCCCATTGCTCTCGCCAAAAGCCGAATTCTTTTTCGTCGTATTATAGACCCGGCTTCGAACCGTCTGGCCAAACGAAAGCAAGCAATTGTTACCCATTTTGTTCAGATCGAGAAACCCAAGATTCACTTTAGATGAGGAAAATTTCATTTGTATCCTTCCTTTCTCTTTTTGGATAACGGAGAAAACAGACATGTTCTCCTTTTATATTCATAGACTAGAGTACAAGCCGATCATCAATGCTAACGGAAGCGCGGGGTAGCCTATGCCTTTTTTTAAAACCATACTCAACGCCATTACAAATCATGATAAAAACATGGAAGAAATTCACCTGCACCTTAAACAGCTGCAGGCCGAGCTTTCGGAATTAAAAAAGGACAACGACAGCACGCCGCCTGTTGTCATAGAACATATCAATATTGAAACCCTGAGAATTGATAAATACGACCTGACCAATAATTTTGCCAACCTTGGCATCAAGGATCTGAACGGCAAATTGAACATCGGGGCCAACTATGGCCAGGGAATGAGCCTGCAATCGGACAGTGACGAATCCAAAAACGCCCGGAACGTCATGAAAAAAATGACCGAGAAAAAAGAAAAAATCAAACAAAAAAAGGACGGACCGAGCTATTCGATCAAAGGCCGTCCTTCACATAAAGGGACTGAATAGTTCTCGTGCTATTCAGTCCTTATTTTGTTCATTTCCTTATCGTTTCCTGTATCCGCTCAAATACGTCAGTATAATAATCCACTTGATCCACGAAGTCTGCTTTGTCCACTCGCGTTTTCTGTTGATCCGGATAAACCTCAACAGCTTCGATTTCCTGTTTGTTCCCCTTGAACAGATCAACACCATCCTGCAGCCTGATTTTATAAATGGCATCGACTTCTTCTTTTTGAAGAGTAAAGGCCGGCATCCGGTCGCAATTGTACAAATAAACATGGCAAAATTCACGGTCCCACATAGCATCCTGTTTGATTTCCGTTTTAATGATTCCAAGTGGAATGAGCTCTTCAAAAGAAACGGAAACGCCAAGTTCCTCCTCAATCTCCCTTGTCCCATCGTGAACCCGTTCATCAGCCATTAAATGTCCGGCCGAAGTAATATCCAACAGGTTCGGATAATCCTTTTTCACTTCTGCTCGTTTTTGGAGCAAAATATAACGCTCTGAATCTTCCAACAAAGTAAACCAGCAATGAAACGTTTCATGCCATACCCCGTCTCTATGTACATGTTCTCTTGTTTTCTGTCCAACACACTTCATCTGATCATCAAATATTCTTACAACCTCACTGCTCATATTTTATGGCTCCTTCAAAAGTGGTCTAGTATCCATTTCATTGTATCAGTTTATAACATTAATAGACCGACTCCCAGAGAGCCAGCCTCATTTTCAGTCTTCTATATGAAATTTGTCTTTTAGTGACTTGCATGAAACAATCAAAACAGACGCAGCTCCCACCAATACCAGAAAACTTATCCATGGATTGGCTTCGGCCTCCCTCATAAAATTCCCCACCAGGCTGGCTTCTTGATATTTGTGTTCCCGGATGGCCTTTATATATTTTCCGCCAGGCTCCTGAACGGCAATCGCTTTGTCAGTGCTGATGCCTTTGATCTCGAAATACTTTGTTCCTTTTTTATATTGATTGGAGAAGTTTCCAGTGTATGCTCCTTCCTGGTCGGAATACTTTGTCACCTCACCGATCTCTTTCCCTACTTGATCCACATATTCCTCACTAATTGAATATGTGTAATGATCCCAGACCACAAAAGGATAGGTCCAACTGGCTGAAACATGACTTCCTGAAAAAAATTGAACTGCCAGAAGCAAGGCAAAAATGAATGAAACACTTTTTAGCATTTTCATAAGCTGTCCCCTTCTATTCAATAGAATTAGCAATTCCCAAAAGCTCTTTTTTTAGCTGTTTTTGGGTGTATTCTGAGGCAAACATGTGCCGAAGATCATACTCCTCCCCATCCCGAACCCAAAACAGCTCGGCATAGTTTCCAAAATAGGCAAAGTATGCTTTTGTCCCATCAGCCAGCTTTAGCGTTTCTTCATATTTATTTTGCTTGATCAAATCACTCACTAAATTTTTATGGTTGAAAATTTTAATCGCAATAAAGCCTTTTTGCGTATTTTCGTCTTTCCTTATGTACTGCATCTCCAGCTGAAGTTTTTCTTTTTTTCCCCAATCGGTAATCACCACTTTGGGCTTTTTGTACTTGTATGGAATGTATTGTGGAAGGGGTGCCTTAAACGGTAGAACATTCTCGCTTTTATCAATGGAAACCGGTTTGTATGACCGTGGATAATGACCTTTCGAATGCGTTTCCAGCTTGAGTTCGCCATCCGCCAGCATGGAACCCTGACATGAAGTTAACACGGTTACAAGCAATGCCGCTGCAACTGCCCCTGCCTTTCTCAATGCCCCACCCCCGATTCTGTTACCTGAATCATACCATTTTTCCAGGGTCTTCCGGACAGGCAATCGTACGCAAGTTTCGACGTTTTTTGTGCATGTAAAAAAGCCCTCTCACGCGTTGTGCGGAGAGGGTTTTAGTTGGTTTGTCGATTTTTTCTAAAGAAGTTGGAGAAAATTAATAAAATGATTCCGTGGGGAAGAAGTCTGAATTCTCAGTTATGCTCAATTCCTGCGGTTTTTCGCCCAATTAATTTAAATAATGCTCAATTAACGCGACATTTCGCCCAATTAACCTCGATTCCCACCCAATTTCACCTTACAAGCCCCCTCAACGCCACAAAAAAGCTGCCGGAACACGTCCGGCAGCCCACTAATTAACGATTTTTCAATTCTTCAGCGATCAATTTGTTAACCAATGGAGGATTTGCCTTCCCTTTGGTCTCTTTCATGACCTGGCCAACGAGGAATCCGATGGCTTTGTCTTTTCCGTTCTTAAAGTCCTCGATGGACTGCGGATTGCGGTCAAGAACAGCCACTACAAACTCGCGGATTGCGCCTTCATCCGAAATCTGGACAAGGCCTTTCTCTTTAACGATCGTTTCCGGATCGCCGCCATTTTCGATCATTTCCTTGAAGACTTTCTTGGCGATCTTGGAAGAGATCGTGCCGTCTTCAATGAGCTTGATCATTTTCGCCAGGTTAACTGGCGTTAATGGCGTTTCATCGATTTCTCTGGAGGCATTGTTCAAGTAGGCGCTCACTTCACCCATCAGCCAGTTGGAAAGCATTTTCGGATCGGCTTCCTCCTGAATACCTTTTTCAAAGAAATCAGCCATCTTGATGGATGCCGTCAGCACGCCTGCATCATAAGCCGGAAGCCCGAACTCAGAAACATAGCGTTCTTTACGCGCATCCGGAAGCTCTGGAATCTCGGCGCGCACACGCTCAATCCACTCTTCAGACACACTGAGCTGCACAAGGTCCGGATCCGGAAAGTAGCGGTAATCATCGGAACCCTCTTTTACACGCATCAAAATGGTCTTATTCGTTTTCTCATCAAAACGGCGAGTTTCCTGAAGAATTTCGCCACCGTTCAGAATTTCCTCCTCCTGGCGCTTTTCCTCATATTCCAGTCCTTTTTGCACAAAAGCAAACGAGTTCAGGTTCTTCAGCTCGGTTTTCGTACCAAATTCCTTCTGACCGACAGGACGGATGGAGATATTGGCGTCACAGCGCAAGGACCCCTCTTCCATCTTACAGTCAGAAACCCCGGTGTATTGAATGATGGCTTTTAATTTTTCCAAATAGGCATACGCTTCTTCCGGTGTGCGAATGTCCGGCTCGGAAACGATCTCCATAAGCGGTGTGCCCTGACGGTTCAAGTCTACAAGAGAAGATCCGTCTGCCGCATGAGTCAATTTCCCTGCATCCTCTTCCAAATGAAGGCGCGTGATGCCAATTTTTTTCTTTTCGCCGTTTACTTCGATTTCAATCCAGCCGTGCTCACCGATCGGCTTGTCCAGCTGGGAAATCTGGTAAGCTTTCGGGTTGTCGGGGTAAAAGTAGTTTTTACGGTCGAAATATTGTTCGCGGTTGATTTCACAGTTCAACGCCATCGCCGCACGCATGGAAAATTCCACGGCCTGCTTGTTCAATACCGGCAGAACCCCGGGATGTCCAAGACAGATCGGGCATGTATGGCTGTTGGGCGGTGCTCCAAAGTCGGTGGAGCAGCCGCAGAATATTTTAGAATTGGTTTTCAGTTCAACGTGGACTTCTAATCCAATGATCGTTTCAAAATTGCTCATCCCTGCACCTCCTACAATTGCGGTTTCGCTTTATGGTGTTCCGTTGCCTGTTCATAGACCGAAGCGACACGGTAAATCGTGCGTTCGTCAAAGTGTTTTCCGATGATCTGTAATCCGACCGGCAGACCGTTCGAGAAGCCGCACGGAACGGAAATGGCTGGCACACCCGCTAGGTTAACAGGAATGGTTAGAATATCGTTGGCATACATCGTTAACGGATCATCCGTCTTTTCACCGATTTTAAACGCAGTCGTCGGTGTGGTCGGCCCGATGATCACATCAAAGTCATTAAACACTTGTTCAAAATCGTTCTTGATCAGCGTGCGGACTTTTTGCGCTTTTTTATAATACGCATCATAGTAGCCCGAGCTGAGCGCGAATGTTCCGAGCATGATACGGCGCTTCACTTCATCCCCAAAGCCTTCGCTTCTGGAGTTTTTATAAAGCTCAAGAAGATTTTCCGCATTGTCTGAGCGAACGCCGTAACGAACGCCGTCAAAACGTGAAAGGTTGGCAGATGCTTCAGATGAAGACAACAGATAGTACGTTGCCAATGCATACTTGGAATGCGGAAGAGATACTTCCTCCCATGTTGCACCCTGTGCTTCAAGCACCTTCAAGGCTTCAATCACTTTTTCTTTTACCTCAGGATTCACGCCTTCTGCCAAATACTCCTTAGGCACCGCTATACGCAGTCCTTTGATGTCCCCTGTCAATGAAGACAGATAATCAGGAACGTCAACGTTCGCTGAAGTGGAATCCATCGGGTCATGGCCGGCAATCGCTTGTAAAAGATAAGCGTTATCTTCGACTGTGCGAGTAATCGGTCCAATCTGGTCAAGAGAAGACGCGAATGCGATCAAGCCAAAGCGGGAAACAAGTCCGTACGTTGGCTTCAGGCCAACCACACCACAGTACGCCGCAGGCTGGCGAATGGATCCGCCGGTATCAGAACCTAAAGAAAACAGCACTTCGCTCGCTGCTACAGATGCCGCTGAGCCACCGCTGGATCCTCCGGGAACATAATCTGTGTTCCAAGGGTTTTTAGTCACATGAAATCCTGAGTTTTCATTGGAAGAACCCATCGCAAACTCATCCATGTTCAGTTTTCCGATCGTGACCGCCCCTGCTTTATACAGACGGTTAGCGACCGTTGCGTCATAAATAGGGTTGAAGTTATCTAGGATCTTGCTTCCGCTGGTGGTACGGAGTCCTTTTGTGGAAATGTTATCTTTCAAGGCAATCGGAAGTCCTGCCAGGGTCCGCTCTCCGGGATACCCTGCAAGCACATCGTCCAGCTCTTTCGCCATACGGCGTGCTTGTTCCTCATTCAGGCTAAGGAACGCCTGGACTTTGCCTTCCACCTGTGAAATTCGGTCATACGATGCATCAACCAGGTCCGTCACATTGATTTCTTTCTTATGTAACAGGTCGTGCAGTTCTGAGACTTTCTTCTCTAATAATGACATGTGCTGCCTCCTACTCTAAAACGTCTTCGGTACTTTAAACTGTCCATCGCGCTCGTCAGGAGCATTTTTTAATGCTTCTTCACGTGGTACGGATTCTCTTGCCTGATCGTCGCGCAGCACATTTTTCAGCTCCAGCACGTGGGTTGTTGGTTCGATATTTTCTGTATCCAGTTCATTCAATTGCTCGGCAAAACCGATAATCGCATCCAGCTGTTCCGTGAACATGTCCACTTCCTCTTCACTCAGTGAAAGGCGAGCCAGATTCGCCACGTGTTTTACCTCATCTTTTGAAATTTGAGACAAGCTTGCCACCTCCATAACAGTACGTTTCACAATATATTGATGATACCAAACATCAAGGCCCATGAGCAACAAAGCGGGGTTTTTTTTACGTTAAAGCAAAAAAGACCGACAAATCTGCCGGTCTTCTGCTCTTAATCCTTCCTGTAGCTCGTATCTTTAGTCGGATGCGTAAAAGGAACCCCCTTGGGCTTGATCTTCTTTTCGATTAATTCCCGGTTTTCTTCCGTGTTCCAGCCAATGTCATTTGTGGGATGCACCCACTGTTCTCCAGCCATAATGCTTGGGTCAGAGTCCTCGCTCCAATTATTGAGCGGCGAGTTTTCCGAGTTGTACAGGCTATCTCCGATCACCACGCCATAATCGTTTACAAAAGGAGCCTCCATTTTCATACCAGAGCCTTTAAAAGAGGGAGAGTTGGCTTGATGGGGCAGGGTTTCATCGAGAATGGGGGAATCCAGCTTCTCTTCTTTCTTCTTATCCGGCATTTGCACGTCCTCCAATCGCAAAAAACGTTTACTCCTAATTTCTCCATATCATCATTTTTTATGTTGCTTTACTTCCGAAAAAATACCCTCCACCGATGCATGGAGGGTCTACCGTTGTTCATTTTTGAATGCAAAAAGTTCTGGCGGCTGAAGCATTTGATTGAACTGTTCAGAGCTTACGTGCCATGGGAGCTGGGGACCAGGCGGCTGGCTCATGGCAACTCCTCCCTTAACTTCGTTTTCCACTTTTCAATGTATTAAGGAGTGTTGTTTTATATTTCAGCGAGCGTCACTACAATTAAAAAATCAATGTCTTGGAATAGGGTACAAACCATTTGAATAAAATGTTTTAAAAGATACTTTACAAAAGTAAGAGTTCATTATATAATACTAACATAAAGTAAGTAATTAACTAATTTTATATAAGGGGTGTTGAACAGTATGTTAGATTTAGGTCTTCTTATTATTCGTATTGTTGTAGGTCTGTTGTTCGTCGGCCACGGCGCGCAAAAGTTGTTTGGGTGGTTCGGTGGCCACGGTTTGAAAGGAACAGCCGGCTGGCTCGAGTCCATTGGCGTTAAACCTGGCTACACTATGGCCGTGTTTGCAGCACTTGCAGAGTTCGGCGGTGGCTTGTTGTTCGCAGCAGGACTTGTGACATGGCTTGGAGCTGCAGCGATTATTGTTACCATGCTGATGGCCATTGTGAAAGTTCACGGTGCTAACGGCTTATGGTCTACTGCTGGCGGTTATGAGTATAACCTCGTTTTGATCGCAGTCGCACTTGGTGTGGCATTTACAGGCGCAGGCGCGTACTCTCTTGATGCACTTTGGTTCTAATCCAATACACAAGAAAACAGGCAGGAACTTAGGTTCCTGCCTGTTTTTTTTATTGGTTTTCCTCAAGCAGTTCGATCGTGTGATAAAGAAGGGAATTCCCTCCCACATTTCCATGCCCCGGTACAACTGTTCTTGCTTTTGGATAGCGGTCAATCACCCGCTGCACAGAGGCCGGCCAGGCCTGTACATCCCCGTCAGCTGTGTTCCCAAGATCTTCAGCCTTCTGGTCTTTGATCAGACAGCCTCCGACAAGCAGCTTATACTGAGGGAAATAAACCGTAATGTTGTCCTCAGTGTGTCCCTTTCCCGGATAGAACGTTTCCGCCTTCACATCACCAAACTTTAACTCCGTCAAAACGGGGTCGAGCAGCCGGTCCGGTCCTTCATATCCATTTTGCATACCGAGTGTCGCTGTCATCTCCGTGGTATATACACGAATTCCTCTATCTTTCAGCGTTTTGATCCCGCCCATCCGGTCGGAATGCCAATGGGTGATGATCGCATTCTTAATCGGTTTTTTAAAATGCTGATCAATGACATCCAGCAGTTCATCAGTCTTCGGATCATCCCATGAGGAATCGACAAGCAAAAGCCCTTTTGACGTTTCCACTAGAAGACCGTTGGAAGGGACCGCCACTCCTTTAAACTCTCCTATGGTTGTATGTACCCATACATGGGGCTTGATCTGAGTGAGGGTCACTGTCCCGCTTTCATTTGTGATTGTATTTTGATGATGGCTAATCTCTGTTGTTGGCACTTGAGCATGAGCTCCGGTGACGAACGGTGCAGCCAGGAGTCCCGCTGCCATCATCCCACATACTAATGCTTTTCCCATTTTCTTTTTATCCATGACCATCCTACCTTTCATTCCTTGAAATTTCCTGCTATGGTATTGATGGTATTCTTTCTCATTCTTATCATCAATGGAACAAGACTGACAATTCTCTAATAACTATCAGAAAAATCAGATAAATGAAGGTGAAGGAAATGGACGTTTTAGAAAAGCGCCATTTATTGATTGAACGGGGCCAGCCATATGAAAGTGAATTTATTTATTTGAAACGCAAATTATCGATTGGACGATTTGGGGCAAGTCCTGCTCCCGGGATTGCTTTTCATATCCCGCTCGTCTCCAGACAGCATTGTGTCATCGACTGTGACACCTCTGCGCCCCAATTGATGGACCTTGGAAGCAAGCATGGGACGTGTCTGAACGGCATTCCGCTCGTTCCAAATAAAAACTATTCGTTGAATCATGGGGACCAGATCACGCTCGTCAATGGCATGATTTCCATGAAGTATATGGTAACCAACTCGTTTGAGACGCTCGATTATGATCCTGTAACGCCGGTCAGCCGCCCATCTGCCAACTTTATTGAGGTATATGAGGTGCTGCAAAAGGTACGTTTGAGGGAAACTGACATTCATTTCTCCCATAAGGAGTTTCAGTGTTTTCAGCTCCTTTACGCTTCCCTTGGACAGTTTGTTTCAAAGGAAGAAATGAAACGGCACGTCTGGAATGAGCGGGCCTGGATCGATGGCCGTGTGCCTGATGTAGGATCAGATGAATTGAATTCCTTGATTTACCGGGTACGAAAAAAGCTGTCCCCCTGGCTTCAAATTGAATCGGTTCTCCGTAAAGGCTTTGTGATGTCCGCTCTTGAAGCTGATAATAATCTGTAAAGAAAGCCGCCGAGTTCCCGGACGGCTCTCTGACATGGTGCAAGGTGAGGTGATCGGAGCTTACTCACCGTTTTCCTGTGTTTACTCCCGGAAACATTCCGTTTACTCACGGTTTCGGGGACTTTACTCACGAAAATTGGGATGTTACTCACCATTTTTAAACAGTTACTCACCAAACACATCATTTTCTCAAAAAAAATCCCCCTTCGGCTAAAGCCAAAAGGGGGATTTTCTGTTTTATAGCAACTCTGAAGTTGTTTTTGCCTGCATGTGAAGAAGAAGGTAGTCAGGACCGCCCGCTTTAGAGTCGGTACCGGACATGTTGAATCCGCCAAACGGCTGGTATCCAACGATCGCTCCTGTACATCCGCGGTTGAAGTAAAGGTTTCCAACATGGAATTCTTCCTTCGCACGCTCGATGTGTTCACGGTTATTCGTAACAAGTGCACCTGTTAAGCCGTACTCTGTGTTGTTTGCGATTTCCATCATGTGGTCGAAGTCGCGCGCCTTGCAGAACGCCACAACCGGCCCGAAGATTTCTTCCTGCATTAAGCGTGCTTTTTCATCCACATCTGCCACAATCGTCGGCTGGATGAAGAAGCCTTTGGAGTCGTCGCCTTCTCCGCCTGTCACAACTTTTCCTTCTGTTCTTCCGATTTCGATGTAGCTCATGATTTTGTCAAAAGCAGCCTGGTCGATTACAGGGCCCATGTAGTTTCCGAAATCTTCAGGATTTCCTACGCGAAGGGACTTGGTAAGGGCAACCGCCTTTTCAAGCACTTCATCGTATACGTCCTGATGCACTACCGCACGGGATCCGGCAGAACATTTTTGTCCGGAGAAGCCAAACGCCGAGAATACTATTGCAGATGCCGCCATGTCTGTATCTACGTTGTTATCGATAACCATGGTGTCTTTTCCGCCCATTTCAGCGATTACACGCTTCAGCCAGATTTGACCAGGTTGTACTTTTGCTGCGCGCTCATAAATGCGGCAGCCCACTTCACGGGAACCTGTGAAAGATACAAAACGAGTTTTCGGATGGTCAACAAGATAGTCTCCCACTTCAGCTCCGCTTCCAGGGATGAAGTTCAGGACACCCTCTGGAAGTCCGGCTTGCTCCATAACCTCTGCAAATTTCGCTGCCACAACCGGTGTGTTGTTTGCCGGCTTAAGAAGAACAGTGTTTCCTCCCACAATCGCAGCCACTGTAGTACCTGCCATGATTGCAAGCGGGAAGTTGAATGGAGAGATAACAATTCCCACACCCAATGGGATGTAGTTGAACTGGTTGATCTCGCCTTCACGGCTTTTGACCGGTACGCCGTTTTTCAAAAGTTCCATTTGGCGCGCATAGAATTCAAGGAAGTCAATCGCTTCTGCCGTATCTGCATCTGCTTCCTTCCATGGCTTTCCGCCTTCTTTTACGAGATATGCCGAGAATTCATGCTTTCGGCGGCGCAAGATGGCAGCCGCGCGGTAAAGAATGTTGGCACGTGATTCTGGAGACCACTTTTTCCATGTTTCAAAGGTGGAAACTGCGGTTTGCATGGCTTTTTCAGCCAAATCTTTATTTGCTTTAGAAACCGTACCAATTACTTCTGTTTTATTGGCCGGATTGATAGAAACAATTTTTTCATCAGTCGTGATGCGCTCTCCGCCAATGACAAGAGGATACTCTTTGCCTAGCTGGGAATTAACAAGATCTAAAGCTTCCTCAAAAGCTTTCTTGTTTTCTTTAACTGAAAAATCCGTAAATGGTTCGTGTTTGTATTCTCGAATCATTTTGTCCCCTCCTATGCCCTTAAGCGTTTTCATTATGCAACATGTCTATTCTACCCTAAACTCGTGCCACAGTTCAAACTATGGAAAATAGTCGGAATTATTTGAAATAAATAAAAAACCCTTTGTTTGCAAGGGTTTTCATAAGTATGCAAATAGAAGAAGACAGACCCTTGAAGGTTCAAAGGTCTGTCTCATTAATTATCTATAAATATGCACGTTTGGTTCGCCGCTGCCATCATCCCGGACAATCAAAGCTTCCGGTTCATTGACGGCCGATTGGATGTTAATCGTCACCGGTACGTTTGGAAGTTCCTTCATAACGGAAGACGTTACATACTGTGTAAAGGAAATAACTTCGGCTTTCCCTTGAAACTGCATCGGAATATCGATATCCAGCCGGTCGAGGCTGCCATCATGGTAATGTGCCTTACCAATGACACCCACGTAGTTCGGGAAGTAATCCTGAATTTTGGATTTGAAGTTATTAAACTTCTCCGCATCATCCCGTTTATTCGCTGTGGCTTCTTTCGATGGGAACAGATAGTATTTCTCATCGATCTTGTCCCAGCTGCCCAACTGGGTGCTGCCTGCTCCAGCCTCCGCTTTTGCAAAAAAGTGTCCCGGAGTAACCGATTCCTTCTCGGCTTCCTGATATAGAGCGATCGTGATAGGCACATTCTTCAGAGAACTATTTTGGCGCAGGCGTTTCACCACCTGCTGACCCATTTGTCTTGCTTCCTGGGCAACATCGCTTGCCTGAAGTTTTTTGGATCCATTGTAAATCAAGCCGGAGCTGTCTGTTGCTTTGTAGTAATAGGTAGAGTTAAACGACAGACCTACCACCAGGCCGCCCAGCTTTACTTTGTCGTTCCCGCTTTGCACCAGATAGTTTTGTTCTAGAACGTAAGATAAGTATTTCGGATGCTTATCTTCAGCATCCAGCACTTGCTTGTACGGCGCATCCTTTTTCACGCCAAGGGCCGGGTTCAGACCTTTTTGCGTCATGTCTGTCTTGCTGTTTTTTTCCACTTTTTCATCAGCACGCTTCAGCCAGTTATTGACGGTTGTAGAAGACAGATACTGCCCTTCCTGATAATAATACTTGTCTGTGCTGAAATCATCCTGTGCGATCCGCATAAGACCCAATTCAAATTCGTTGATGTCCAGACGGTTGTCCACGCCATACTTGATCAGGCCGCGGGCCCCCCCGGGTTCAAAGGGCACGATGCTTCGGTAGTATTTTTCCCCGGTCTTGATTTCCCCAGTAATGATTGCTTTTTCTTCGGTCTTCCCTTTTTTCTTCACAACTTCCTCTTCCTTTTGCAGCTTGTCTCTGTTCAGACAGCCGGTCAGGAGCAAAAGGGAGCTTAACAGGATCAGACTGATCCGTTTTATCATGGTAAAACACTCCTCCATATAACTTGATGGAACAGAGCTATTCTTTATTTTTCAAGCTCCTCAATAAATCGCTGTTCCGTCCAAACCTCCACACCTAGGGATTGCGCTTTATCCAGTTTGGAGCCCGCGTCTTCCCCCGCAATCAGCAGGTCGGTATTCTTAGAAACGCTGCCGGTGACTTTTCCGCCGAGCGCTTCGAGTCTTTCTTTCGCTTCGTTCCGGTTTAAGATGGAAAGTTTTCCGGTCAGAACGATCGTTTTTCCTGCAAAAACCGAATCCACATCTTCCGCACGGATGACCCTCGGTCCCTTATATTCCATATTAACGCCATATTCCTTCAGCTCGGAGATGAGCTCTGCAACTTCCGGTTTATTAAAATACGTTTCAATGGAATCGGCCATTTTGTCGCCGACCTCATCAATCGCGATCAGTTCTTCCTTCGTGGCCGCCATTAAACGGTCCATCGTTTCAAACACCTGGGCGACCGTTTTGGCTGCTTTTGCTCCGACATGTCGGACGCCAAGGCCGAACAACAGCTTCTCGAGCGAATTCTCTTTCGATTTTTCTATAGCTTCAAGCAGGTTGTCAACCGACTTTTCACCCATTCTCTCAAGGTTCAGCAGTTCTTCCTTATTCAATGTATACAGATCGGCTACATCCTGGATCAGATTTTCCCTGAAAAGCTGGGCAATCACTTTTTCACCAAGCCCATCGATGTTCATGGCATTTCTGGAAACAAAGTGGATTAGCCCTTCACGGATCTGAGCCGGGCACTGCGGATTCAGGCAGCGCAGCGCAACCTCTCCGTCCAGCCGTTCCAGTTCGCTTTCACATTCGGGACAATGGGTCGGCATGTGGAAGTCCTTTTCCTCCCCGGTACGGCGGTCAACGATCACATTGACCACCTCAGGGATGATGTCTCCCGCTTTCTTCACGACCACAAAATCGCCGATCTTAATGTCCTTCTCGCGGATCAAGTCTTCGTTATGCAATGAAGCCCGTTTGACGGTTGTACCAGCAACCGTTACCGGAGATAAAAGAGCGGTCGGTGTAACCACACCGGTCCGTCCGACATTAAGCTCAATGCCTTCCAGCTGGGTGACAACCTCTTCTGCCGGAAACTTGTAGGCGATGGCCCAACGGGGACTTTTCGCTGTAAAACCAAGCTCCTCTTGCTGATGGAGAGAGTCAACCTTAATAACGATGCCGTCAATTTCATAGTCAAGATTCGGCCGGCGTTCTCCCCAGCCTCTGACAAACTCAACGACTTCATCGATATTTTGGCAGTGGTGCCATTCCGGATTGGTTTTGAAGCCAAGGCTCTGCAAAAATTTCAGACTCTCACTGTGGGAATCAACCGAATGGCCTGAAAGCTGACCAATACCGTAAACGAAAATGGACAGATTCCTCTTGCCGGCTATGTTTGGATCCAGCTGACGGAGAGAGCCTGCTGCTGCATTCCGCGGATTGGCGAAAAGCTCCTGTCCCTCTTCCTGGCGAGATTCGTTCAGCTTTTGAAAGGAGCGCTTCGGCATGTAAGCTTCCCCGCGTACCTCAAGGGACACATCCTTGTCCTTGATGCGCAGAGGAATGGCCCGTATCGTTTTCAGGTTATTCGTGATATCTTCACCCGTCGTTCCATCGCCGCGGGTCGCGCCCAGCACAAAGCGCCCCTGTTCATACGTCAGGGACACAGCAAGGCCATCGATCTTCAGCTCGGCAACATAAGTAACATTGTCGCCGACGCCATTTCGCACCCTTCGGTCAAAGTCGCGTAAATCTTCTTCATTAAAGGCATTGGCAAGGCTGAGCATTGGCACCTTGTGCTGCACTTTCCTGAAATAGTCAAGAACCTGACCCCCCACCCGGACAGTCGGGGAATGCTCGTCCCGAAGTTCCGGATGGTTGTTTTCAAGTTCAATCAGTTCCTTCAGCAGCCTGTCATACTCGGAATCGGGCACGGTTGGCTTGTCGAGGACGTAATATTCATAACTGTATGTTTCAAGGAGTTCACGTAATTCATTCACCCGTTGGCTGGCATGCTCTTCGTTCAAATCCTTCAACTCCTTCAATCATTCACGTTAAACTCTAAACTTTTTCAATTGGTGCGAACTTGGCAAGCAGACGCTTAAGCCCCACCGGCTGAGGAAATGCGATATCCAGTTCAATAGAGTCGCCTTCGCCCTTCATGCTGACGACTACTCCGGTGCCCCATTTGCGGTGTTTTACCTTGTCGCTAACTTTCCAGTCTGCATTTTCACTGCCGGGTGATGTAAAGACCGGTGATGTTTTCTTCACTCCCGGCTGCTGTCTCATGAAGGACGGTGCCGCATGGGAACGTGAAGGTCTGCCCCAGCTTGGAGATGCCTCTTTTTCCTTTTGCTCAGATTCCAAGAGTTCTTCCGGAATTTCACCGATAAAGCGGGAAACCGGGTTCATGTTCGTACGGCCGAAGAGCGTGCGCATCCGTGCGTTGGTTATAAACAGCTCCTCCTCGGCACGGGTAATTCCCACGTAAGCCAGACGGCGCTCTTCTTCCATTTCGCTTTCTTCAAACAGCGCCCGGCTGTGAGGGAAAACTCCTTCTTCCAGACCCATCAGGAACACGACCGGAAACTCCAGCCCTTTGGCAGAGTGAAGGGTCATAAGCACAACGGATTCCTTCGGTTTGTCGCCTTCATCCTCATCCAGACGGTCAATGTCCGCTACGAGGGCAAGATCCGTCAGGAAGGCCACAAGGCTTTTGTCGTCCTGATTCTTTTCAAAATCCTGGGTAACGGAAAGAAATTCGTCGATGTTCTCCAGGCGGCTCTCTGCTTCAAGCGATTTATCCGCCTTCAGCATGTCGCGGTAGCCAGTTTTATCGATAACTTCTTCTACAAGCTCGGTTACGGAAAGGAATTCCTGCATCCGGTTCCAGTTCGTAATCAGCTCGGAAAACTCACGCAATACATTGGTAAAGCGAGGTGACAGGCCGATCTGCTCCACTTCCTGAAGCGCCTGGTACATAGAAAGGTCGTTATCTGCACCATAATGCAAAATTTTATCAACGGTCGATGCACCAATTCCGCGTTTTGGAACATTGATGATCCGCATCATGCTGATGTCATCATCAGGATTTGCGATCAGCCGCAGGTACGCAAGGATATCCTTGATTTCTTTTCTGTCATAGAACTTGATGCCGCCGACGATATTATAAGGAATATTCGACTTGATCAAAATTTCCTCCATTACACGGGACTGTGCGTTCGTCCGATAGAGAATAGCGATGTCCGAGCATTTGCGCGGGCCGCCAGCTGTCATTTCACGGATTTTCCCAGCAATATAATGGCCTTCATCGTGCTCATTATCCCCCTGGTAGTATGTGATATTCCGGCCCCCGGTTTTATCGGTCCACAGATTCTTGGGCTTGCGGTTAAAGTTGTTTTCGATCACCTTGTTCGCTGCATCAAGAATGGTTTTCGTGGATCGGTAGTTTTGTTCAAGAAGAATGACCTTGGCGTCGTTATAATCCTTTTCAAAGGAAAGAATGTTGGCGATGTCCGCGCCACGCCAGCCGTAAATGGACTGGTCGGAGTCCCCGACCACACAAAGGTTGCGGAACCGGTCAGCCAGCATATTCACGAGCATATACTGCGCACGGTTCGTATCCTGATACTCATCCACATGAATGTATTGGAATTTGCGCTGATAGAATTGCAGCACTTCCGGCACACGCTTGAATAAATGAATCGTTGTCATAATTAAATCATCAAAATCGAGAGCAGAGTTCTTTTTCAAACGTTTTTCATATTCTTTGTATACCTCATGCACTACTGTGTCATACGGTCCGTTCATCGTTTTTGCAAAATCGCCGCTCGTCTTCAATTCATTTTTCAATGATGAAATGGAGCCCAGAATGCTTCGAGGTTCAAACTTTTTCGGATCAATGTTCTTGTCTTTTAAAATATTTTTGATCACCGAAAGCTGATCGGTAGAATCAAGAATCGAAAAGTTCCGGCTGATGCCGATCCGGTCGATGTCACGGCGCAAGATCCGCACACACATGGAGTGGAACGTGGAAATCCAGATGTCCTCCGCGACTGGTCCGGTAATGGCCGCCACCCTGTCCTTCATCTCACGCGCTGCCTTGTTCGTAAACGTGATCGCAAGAATGTTCCACGGCGCCACTTCTTTATCCATCATTAAATACGCGATGCGGTGGGTCAGCACCCGCGTCTTTCCGCTTCCCGCTCCCGCCATAATCAATAGCGGTCCTTCTGTATGTTTTACAGCTGCCTTTTGTTCAGGATTAAGCCCTGTCAGCAACTGTTCTATCATTTGATGCATACTCATTTATACTTCACCACCCAAACGTTTGTTCTTATTTCTATCATAAAGGATTCCCAAGCTGTATTCAATTATCCTTTTGCAGCTTTTACCGTTTCTATTGCTGCCTGTACATTATCATAAATAATGTTTCCAACCACAACGGTATCGGCAAACATGGCCATTTCCCTGGCCTGCCCGGCGCTTTGAATGCCGCCTCCATAATAAAACCTCGTGCGGTCGAGAACTTTTCTGACCTCTTTTACCACTTCGATATCTCCGTATGTTCCGCTGTACTCAAGATAAAAGATGGGAAGCCGGAACATTTTTTCCGACATGCGCGCATAAGCTACAACATCTTCCAATGAAAGACTGGCATTGGCGTTTGAATAGTCAGCAGCCTTGCAATCGGGATTGGCAATGCAATAGCCTTCTGTCACAACCTCATCCCAGTTCATCAGATCGCCGTATTCCTTCACAGCGTCATGCTGAAGGCCAACAATAAAGCTCGCATCCTTGCTATTTAATACCGTGGGAATGTAATACAGATCAAAGCCCGGTGTGAGGGATTCAATCGTGGTCACCTCCAGGACACAGGGAACAGCATACTTGCGCACACGGGACATCAGATCAAGAGTATTATTAAGTGTTACTCCGTCACTCCCGCCCACAAAAATCGCATCTGTACCCGACTCGCAGATCGCTTCAAGATCAGCATCGGAAATTTCCTTATTGGGATCCAGCTTAAACACATGCTTCCAAACCCGATAATCAAAATTCATAAATCCTCCTAGTTAACTAAAGCTGAAGCAGCCGTTCAGGGCCGAAAAGCGTTGGAACTCTTACACAGCAACACGATTTTTGTGTTGAGGTGGAAGAGTGAAACGATCGAGGCTCTGGCTGCTGAAGCTGGATGATGGCTAAAGCTGAAACGCTCGTTTAAAAACGGCCGAGCTTTTGAGCGTTGAAGCTGGATGATACCAAACTTAAACTCATATATTTTTATATCCGGATTTCCCGGCTGGTTTTCTCTCTTTATACCTTTTGCCATTATATCAAAAATTATAGGGCTACTCATCTTTCACACTGTGAAACAACGCTTACACCAAAATTAAATCTTACGCTTTGCTACGACACGCAAGGAACAGGAGAATGTGTATGTTTTTTTTACAAGTCGATGAGGAAATTTCCTTAAAGCTGCTCGAAAAAAGAGATGCCCAGCTCCTCTTTCAGCTCACGGAACATTCCAGGGATCATCTCCGGAACTGGCTGGGATGGGTTGATTACTCGCGAACGCTCAAGGATACCAAAACATTCATCAAGCTTGCCAATCAAAAATACGTTGATTCCACGGATCTCGTTACCATGGTCTGGTACCGAGGCATCCCGGCGGGTTCCCTGGCCCTGTATGATATCAAGTGGAATAATTATTCTGCAAACATTGGCTATTGGCTGGGCAAGGACTTTGAAGGGAAGGGAATTATGACCCGTTCGTGCGGTGCTATGGTGGATTATTCGTTTGGCACGCTCGGTTTGAACCGCCTGGAATTAAAGGCAGCCCTGGCAAACAAAAGAAGCCGCTCGGTGGCCGAACGGCTTGGTTTTAAGCAGGAAGGAGAGCTCCGGCAGGCCGAATGGCTGCACGATCACTTTGTGGATGTCGCGCTGTACGGCATGCTGGCAGAGGACTGGGCATTTCCCAAAACTTAAATCTTGGGTTCGGTCCGAATGTTGCTGCCCGGTTCCTCCGGTCCTTTTTTCTTCTCATGATAGTTATAGATTTTGACTGAAATGAATACAAATCCTGCTGTGATCAGGGCGCCAAAAATCCAGCCTGAAATCTTCATCGCAAATAAAATAAAGTCATACTTTTTCACGCCGTATTCCATCAGCAGGTAGGATTTTAACCCGGCCTGAAACAGACTGCGAAATGCAAACAGGGCCGTCAGCCAGACAAAGTGCTTGTAAAACTCCGGCTTCCGGTACAACGCCTGGGTTTCGTTGCGCGGCTCCCCCTGAAGGTAGGCGATGTCCACGGCAAAGTGCATGCCGAGCGGCTGTTTAATGAAAATGGTTGAGAAAATAAGCAGTCCCATGAAGATACCGAAGAACACCTGGTTCCAGAGCATTCTTCCGGCCGATCCGGACAAGAGGTCAATCGTTGTTCCGGCAAAAAGGGAAAACAGGATAAACATCCCTGTGACATTGAACTGCTTTTCCTTCACAAACCGGTAAATGGTATAGATAAAACCCGGAACTGACGAAAGAAGAATGGCGTAATAGTCGCCAAGCATGTCTCTTCCCTGGTTCCAGATCAGGTACGGTATAATCAAATAAAACAGCAAATCAAAAACGACGATACTTTTCTTCAAGTTTTTCACTTCCCGTTTTGAATTGGTTCGTTCTTTTGCCATTGAGGGTCATCCTTCTGGCAATCCTTGACTATAGTGTTCGGCCGTTCCCCGTCCTTTTCGGACATGCTATTGAAATGATACCACGATTGGAAAATATTATCATCATTTGCGTAAAAAACTGATTTTGAGAGCCACTCGAGTCCCTGGGCGGCTTTTTTTAATGTCGCTGGCAGGTATGCTTGGCGTTTACTCTCGGTTTTTCTTTGTTTACTCACGGGAATCTTCTGTTTACTCACCGTTTTATGGGCTTTACTCACGCAAAAACGCACTTTACTCACCGTTTTTGAACAGTTACTCACCAAACACATCATTTTCATAAACAACAATACAAAAACCCGCACCACCCCAGGCGGTACAGGCTCTTATCAACGAAACGTGCCGATGGCCTCTCCGTATTTCAGATGAGCATCGGGCTGTATTTTATCACTCAAAAAAATGTGATCTTTTTCAAACAACAGGACGACGGTGGAGCCGAATTCGAACAATCCGACTTCTTCCCCTTTTTCAAAAGGAACATCCGGAAGCTCGGTGGAATAGGCACGCCCGTTTTTTACATTGGTCGAGTGCTCGCCATACGGCACACGCACGCTTCCGACTACGAACGCGCCGACTTTGACGAGCGCCATTTCACCCGCCGGTGTATCAGCATACGTGATGAGCCTCTCGTTTTTGGTAAACAGGCCTTGGACGTGCTCCACCCCGATCCGGTTCACCGGAAACAACCGGCCTGGAAGGTAAGTCGCCTTGGTCAGCTTGCCCGGCAAAGGCATGTGGATACGGTGATAGTCACTCGGGCTGAGATAGATGGTGAGGAACGTGCCTCCTTCATACTTATCCGAGATCTCGGACGTGCATCCCAAAAGCTGCTCAACCGTATAATTGATGCCTTTAGCCTGAATAAGTGCTCCTTCTGTAATGGTGCCAAACTGTGCCACTTTTCCATCGACAGGGCTGACTAGTGTATCGATGCCCGATGAGATCGGACGTGCGTCCTCTTTCAGCTTTCTTGTGAAAAACGCGGTAAACGTCGGGTATTCTTCCAGAGGTTTCTCGATCTCTTCTTTGTCAATTTTATATAGCGCGCTGTAAGGTTTAATGATGTGCCGGCTGAGGGACGAATGTCCCCATTTCCCCGCCGTTCGGGAAATTGCATTTTGCGGCAAAAGCCTGATTACATGCTTTAGTACAGAGTTTATCATGTTTATTCTACAATCCTTTCACGACTGACACATCCTGCAGTCACGGTGTTTGTCACGGTGTTCTAAGCTTCTTCCAGCACCACAGCAATAGAAGAACCGCCATGACGGTAGCCACAAGCTTTCCTTCCCATGTCCATTGGATGAGCTGGTAAACCGAATATCCTTCGATTAAAATCGCAGGGATTTTTCCGATGGAGCTGGCCAGCACAAACAACAAAAGCGAGGATTTGCCGACAGCCGCCACAAATGTAACTACACCCGAAGGCATGAAGGGCAAAATCCGGAGCGCCAAAATCAGCATAAACGCCTCCTTGCCCTTTGCTTCGAGCAATTGTTTTATTTTGGGATGATGCATAGCCTTCCATTCCGCTGCTTTCCGGAACCCTTTTCTGTACAGAACAAAGGACACGACGGCACCGATTGCTTCTCCCGCCAACGATACAGCCATGCCTGGCCAGAGGCCGAAAACAGCCAGGTTGGCAGCAGTCAAAAAAACACTCGGTACGATTCCGAGCACACTGATCACAACATTCAAATAGATGCTGATGATAACGGCGACCTGCCCGTACGATACCAGCCAATCAATGACGGTATCCTTTAGCACCGTCATTGGATATGAACCTTTTTATTCATGGGTGATGGCCTTTTTCTCCTCCGTAACGATGGTATGGAGTTTTTCGGCAATGTCCCTTAATTGCTTTGTTTCTTCTACTGTCAATTGGGAAAAGAACCTATCGATCACAAACTGGTCTATCAGATCGTATTCATCATAATATTCATTTCCCTTTTCTCCAAGCGTCAAAAAAATTTCTCGCCGGTTTTGGGGATTTATGCTTCGAACAACATAGCTTTCCTGTTCGAGCTTGCTGACAAGCTGGCTCGTGGAGCTCATCGAAAAGTTCAGCTGCTCGGCGATCGTCTGTACCTTTACCGGCTGATGCTTATGTACCCGGTCCAGGATTAAAAATTGCTTTGGAGTAATCTCATAATCTAACGATGAGAAATAATGCTTCAATAAATGAGCATTCACTTTATCAAAAAAGTCGTATGCCTCTTTTATATATTCGCCTTGCTCCACTTCTTTCACCTCGTTTATCCACTTAAACAGTTTAACAAGATAAACTATACTATCCTTCCAACGTTCCGTCAATAAAAACAAGCATACGAAAAACCCGAATAACGGACGCTTAGCCAAGAGAGTCCATGATTCGGGCCGCACTCACAAAAGGTGATTGTGAGTTTATTTTGTTTCTTCTTGACCATGTACACGGTCAAGTGCCATTTGATAGGCGTCGTTTCCAAAGTTCAGACAGCGTTTGACACGTGAAATAGTCGCCGTGCTCGCGCCGGTCTCAGACTCGATTTTGTGATAGGTCTTTCCTTCCCGAAGCATGCGTGCCACTTCGAGACGCTGTGCCAGCGATTGAATTTCGTTCATTGTGCACAGATCATCAAAGAACATGTAGCACTCTTCAAGGTTTTTCAGCGAAAGGACCGCTTCAAACAGCTGATCCAGCGCTTTACCCCTTAATTTATCAATTTGCATAGATTTAGCACTCCTTCTGCTCTATTCAATAGAAACACTCTTGCTGATTCCTGGCTGCGTCGGAATTATGTTAATCCAGGTTTTTCCCGGAACAAATCCGGTGCCTGACGGAATAATTCTGCCGTTTTTGTTTTTCCAGGTCACTTCTCTCACTTTTCCCTGCTGTAGGAGAAGGCCCTTGCCGCCTGATGTAAGATCAATGGCTCTGCGGCCATAGCTGTCGATAATCCTGTGCTTCATCTCCACGATAAACACATTATTCACCTCGACCGGTTTCTTCGTTTCAAGATCGGTTGTCGGCGTTCCGTTGCTTGACCGGGCATAGCGTTTCGTAGACGGGTTAAATTTGTAACCAACTTTCTCATTTTGACTGTATGTTATCAGAACTTGATCCGCTTTGTCACCGGTAAGCCCTTTAACCTCTTTTGGTTTCAAAAAAGGAAGCGGCTTTATTTTATCTTTATCGTCATACCCTTTCTTCTTTAAACCTGTCATCAGGTCCTCGTAGGTGATGTACGAATTGTGAGGCGCTTGCCGGAATGTTGCCCTGTGAAAAAGCGTCCCGTCATAATATAGTCCGTTCAGCGAGTCCACCTTGCTGTTTTTCCCTGAAAGCATCTTCTTTGCATCAGGGCTCCAGCCATGATGGACATAATACGAATGATATCCCTGGCTGAGCTCGATAAAATAATCACGTGCACTGCGTACCGGTCCGATCACGTTCGGTTTTTCACTCTGGAAAACAGCAAGGAACCGCGTGATTTCTCCTTCTGCGAGCACCTCATACACAAGGTCAGCCTTATAAACGCCGGACTGCGGCCGAGCCCGCTGATGATTATTTACCATCACTGAAAACACTCTGGCATCGGTCGGTTTCTTTGTTTTTATTCCCGTCAGCGGGAACGTATTTAAGTGCTCCTTTTTTTCTTCCTTTTTCTCCGGCTTTTCCGCCGGCGGCGCAGGCTTCGTTTCCTGCGCCGTTGGTTTTTCTTCCTTTTGGCACCCGGTTCCTCCAAGAATCAAGAACGCAGCACAAATACCAAGCATCCATTTTCTCATTAGGCACCCCTGCCCCCTATGGCCCCCCGGCCTGAAGTGATCAAACACTTTACTTCTTTAGTTTAACGCATAATCGAAGGAAAGAGTATGACTTTCTTTTTCACATCGTATAATCCAAGCTGTGTAATGCGGACATACGGAAGATGTGTAGATGAAAAAAACAGCAGGCTGTAGATTGGATCTTCAAACGCATAGCCGCGTTTTCGGAGTTCAGATGTTAATTTTTTCTCTTCCTCTATTAGTTCTTCGACCGCAAGCGGAGACATTCCTCCCGCGATGGGGAGCTTGATCTCACTTACAACGCTTCGATCTTCAACTAGAACGATGCCGCCTTTCATTTCCTTGATGCGATTGAAAGCTGCAAGCATATCACGCTTGCTTTTTCCGATTAAAAGGATGTCTCCTGTGCTGGAGTACGAGCTTGCAAATCCCGATACACTCGTGGCAAATCCTTTGAGAAGCGTGTTCACTCTCCATTTGCCCTTTTTGTCCACCAGCATGAAAAAGCACTCATCATGATCATCATCGAGCTTTTCAGCCGTTGGATTGAGAGAAATATGATACGGCTTCGTAATAACAGAGTTCACCATATCAATTCCGGCCAGTGAGCTGAACTGAAAATCCTTCAGCGTTAAATCCCAGTTCAAATCAAGAGGACCCATTCCATAATCGTTCCATGGGAATGAAGATCTCTCCTTCCCAGCTTTGCCGTCCCGCTTGATCCATTGTCCTTTCGCCAGCACGGCCTCAGGATTTGGATGCTGCACAGCGTCGAGAATGTTAAGATGAGCCACTCTTCCCGGTGCGACCATTCCGAGTATATGCTCCTTGCCGTAATATCTTGCTATGTTATAGGATGCCATCTTATAAGCATCAATCGGGTCAATTCCTTCTTCAAGCGCAATGGAAATCATTTTATCCGTCACACCCTCTTCATAAAAAGCAGGTGTGGAGCCATCTGTTGTAAAAATCACACGGTCAAATTGAGCCGCACCAATCTCTTTCATTTCCCTTAGGATTTGACGAAGATCCGGGCGAATGGATGAATACCTTAGTGACGTGGTCAGCCCGAGATTCAGTCTCATCATGGCCTCTTCCCCTGTCATCGCCTCATGGTCACAATCCACTCCGAGAAGAGCCATTTGCGTGAGGGTTTTCTCAGAAGCTCCCGGCAGATGCCCTTCCACCCTTTTTCCTGCTCTTCGGGTTTCACGCATGTAATGCAGCAGGTTATCATCTCCCTGCATGACTTTAGGCCAGCTGGTTAGTTCTCCCCCCTGAATGACATACGGAGAAGACAGCATTTTTTTCACATTGCTCAATGAGAAGAGCGCATCTTCATTTAACAGCTCAGACTGTGAATCAAATCGGCACCACCAATAATAGGTATAAGGCAGTTTATTGATGTCCTCCATAAGAGAAAGCGCTTTCGTAATTGGCGTCGATAAAAAAAGTTTGAGGTTGTCGCAGATGAATGTGGTTGTGCCGCGAACCGACGCATAATCACCCAACGTCTGGGGATTATATAATTGAAACGGGTGTGCATGCGGTTCAATATATCCGGGCACAACATATTTTCCGTCCAGCTCCACCATTTCTGTGCCGGTGGTCTCTTGGGGCAGGTTGTCCCCCACATATACAATGCGGTTATCGTAGATCCATATATTTGCTTTAGTCCAGCAATGCCGGGCAGTATTTAAATACGTTGCATTCTTCAGTACCATGGTGGGAGCCAATTCGCCGAGAATAACGGCCTGATGACGGCGCAATTCCACCTTTGACCAAAATAAAATCTGGTTAGACATGTGCTTGTTTCACCTTTTTCTCTGTAAGTTACATTTTCTCAAGGATACCATACATTTGCGCTGAATGTGTGTCATAACTCCAAACACTTGAAATTCATTACAGAAAGGAAAATCACTGCTATGAAACAGAATATCGGAATCCTCAACGCCATGATCCGCATTGTTTGCGGGTTAACCATGCTTGCCATGTTAACTGCCAAATACACCCGTAAACCATGGAAAGGTTCGTACGTATTCATGATGACCCTTGCCGCCATGAAAGTCGCCGAGGGCATCCTCCGCTATTGTCCGGTCACCGAAATGGTCAAACAAGGCTCCGAGCTGAAAGACATGGACCTCAATGACATCACCAAAGAAGGCAACCCGATTAACCCGAGCTAAATCTCACATTCCCAAGCGGTTATAAAATTATTGCTTAGAGAGTCTCCTGCAAAAAATCTTCATTGAAGAGTTGATTGGAGTGCAAGGTGCGAGACTCCTCGAAAATGAACACCACATTTTCTTCGTGCGATGTATCGCTGCTGAAGCGTTCCTTGTCCTGAGGGAAAAGCGGGACAGCTGAGACCAGGAAGGCGCTTGCGCCGGCAGGAAGGCGCTTGCGCCGGCAGGAAGGCGCTTGCGCCGGCAGGAAGGCGCTTGCGCCGGCAGGAAGGCGCTTGCGCCGGTAGGAAGGCGTTCCGCCGTAGGGCTCAGCGCCCGCCCTCGGAAACCGAGCATCCTGTAGCGTAAATCAACTACCCACATCAACTAAAAATGCATACAAAAAAACTCCCCTTGATTGGGGAGTTTTCTGCAAGGAGGGACAGCTATGAAGGAATTTTTAATGGATACGATTTTTGTATATGCCACGCTCATTGGCGGGATCATTGCCATACTTTTTGCTGTGGTTAAAAAGCGGCGCGTGAAATAGCTTTCGTACCGATGTCTGTCCGGTAAAAGGACTGGCTGCAGCTGATTTTCCGCATTTCTGTATACACGTTTTCCTGAGCGCTGGCCAAGTCTGTTCCTTTTACAGCCGCCAGGAGAATGCGTCCGCCATCCGTCACCAGCTGGTCTCCTGCCAGTTTCGTTCCGGCATGGAATAACAGTGTAGACTCATCAAGGTTTTCAATCCCATTGATGGCGATGCCCTTCTCATATTGATCAGGATAGCCGCCAGAAGCGAGAACCACACCGATGACCGCTTCGTCACTCCAATTCAATTCCACTTCTTCTTTTCGTAAAATGCCAAGCAGGATCTGGGCAAAATCACCCTGCAGCCTTGGCAGTACGACCTGTGTTTCCGGATCGCCGAAACGGGCGTTGAACTCAATGACCTTCGGACCGTCTGCCGTCAGCATGAGACCTGCGTACAAAATCCCTGTAAATGAACGGCCTTCCTTCACCATCGCTTGGGCAGCAGGATCAAGAACCGTTTTTCGTGCTTCCTCCACCACGGTTTGCGGAATCTGAGGTACCGGTGAGTAAGCTCCCATTCCTCCGGTGTTTGGCCCTTTGTCGCCTGTGAAGGCACGTTTATGGTCCTGAGCAATCACCATCGGGTACACGTTCTCTTCGTTCACAAACGCCATGAAAGAAAATTCTTCGCCTTCCAGATACTCTTCCATCACGACAGAAGCGCTTGCTTCTCCAAAACGGGCCTGGTTCAGCATTTCATCAAGGCCGTTTTCTGCTTCCTCTTCGGTCATGGCCACAATTACACCTTTACCTGCCGCAAGTCCGTCCGCTTTTAAAACGATTGGTGCCCCCTGCGCCTTCAAATACGTTCTTGCTTCCTCATAGGAAGTAAACGTTTTTGATTTCGCTGTCGGGATGCCGTGCTTGTCCATAAGATCCTTCGCAAATGATTTACTTCCCTCGATCAATGCGGCTTCCTTTGACGGACCGAAAATAGACAGCCCTTCTTGTTGAAAATCATTGACGATTCCGTTTAAAAGAGGGACTTCAGCTCCCACGAAGGTAAGCGCGATGTCATTTTCCTTGGCAAACGCGATAAGACCTTCATGATCGCTTTCCTCGATGTTTACGCATTCTGCCACATCTGCCATTCCCGGATTGCCCGGTGCGGCGTACACTTTTGTTACACTCGGGCTTTTCGCAAAACGCCATACGATGGCATGCTCACGGCCGCCCTTTCCTACTACCAAAACGTTCATGCTGTCTCCTCCTTGGTACAGATTTTAATGTTTGAAGTGGCGTACGCCGGTAAATACCATGGCGATGCCGTATTCGTCTGCCTTTTTGATGGAATCTTCATCTTTAACCGATCCGCCTGGCTGGATGATGGCAGTGATTCCTGCTTTCGCTGCGGCTTCGACGGTATCGTCCATTGGGAAAAAGGCATCTGATCCAAGGGCGCTTCCCTGTGCTTTTTCTCCTGCCTGTTCAATCGCAATATTTGCCGCGCCGACACGGTTCATCTGTCCGGCACCGACACCGATGGTCATTTGATCCTTTGTTAGAACAATCGCATTGGATTTAATGTGCTTAACCACTTTCCATGCGAGTTTTAGATCTTCCCATTCTTTTTCGGTCGGCTCACGCTTCGTTGGCACGGAGATGTTGGCTTGATCCAGACCGTAAGCATCCTCGTCCTGAACAAGAAGGCCGCCGCGGACGGTAGTCAGCTTTTTCTCCTGCTTTTTATCTTCACCGAGCTCCAATGTAAGGAGACGGATGTTTTTCTTTTTTGTTAAAATTTCTTTCGCTTCTGTGCTGAACGATGGTGCAATGACGATTTCAAGGAAAATCTCGCTCATTTTTTGCGCTGCCGCTGCGTTGATTTCCACGTTGGATGCGATGATGCCGCCAAAAATAGAGATCGGATCGGCTTCAAACGCTCTCGCGAACGCTTCTTCTACAGAGCTGCCTGTGCCGACTCCGCACGGATTCATGTGTTTAACAGCCACAACAGCCGGATCTGAAAATTCGCGAACGATTTGAAGAGCTGCATCCGCATCATTGATGTTGTTGTAGGAAAGCTCTTTGCCATGAAGCTGTTCAGCCTGGGCAATCGATGTTTTCGTGCCAAGCGGCGCTTTGTAAAATGCTGCCTTTTGGTGTGGGTTCTCCCCATAGCGAAGATCCTGTTTCTTTTCGTAGGTAACCGTGAAAGATTCCGGGTTCTCCTCTTCCACCATGTTGGTGAGGTATTCTGCGATCAGCGCGTCGTAAGCCGCTGTGTGACGGAATGTCTTTGCCGCAAGCTTTTTGCGTGTTTCATCCGACACCTGATTGTTTTGCTGAACTTCTTCCAGCACTTTGGAGTAATCTGCAGGATCTACGACAACCGTTACATACGCATGGTTTTTCGCAGCCGAGCGAAGCATGCTTGGCCCACCGATATCAATATTTTCAATGGCATCTTCAAACGCTACATTTTCCTTTGCGATGGTTTCTTTAAACGGATAAAGGTTAACCACAACAAGATCGATCGGGGAGATGCCGTTCTCCTCCATTTGCTGAACGTGGCTCTCATTGTCGCGAACCGCAAGAAGGCCGCCGTGAATCATCGGATGAAGTGTTTTTACACGTCCGTCCATGATTTCCGGAAAGCCTGTTACTTCAGATATACCGGTTACCTTAACACCAGCTTCCTGCAATGCCTTGCTTGTTCCCCCAGTGGAGATGATTTCCACGCCTTGTTCGGCCAGCGCCTGAACAAAAGGAACCAACCCTTCTTTATTGGAAACTGACACTAATGCTCGTTTGATGCTCAAAATGATACGCCTCCTACTTTCTCTTGGTTGAATAGCTGTTGCAGCACACTTGGAAACAATTGATGCTCGACCTGCTGAATCCGCTCCTGCAGTGTCTCTCTTGTATCCTCTTTTTTAATCGCTACCGTTTTCTGTGCGATGATTGGACCTGTATCCATACCACTGTCCACGAAATGTACGGTTACACCGGTTACTTCTGCCTTTGCGTCGAGAGCCTGTCCGACCGCATCCTTGCCCGGAAATGCCGGCAAGAGCGAAGGATGGATGTTAACGATACGCCCTTCATATTCAGACAGCAATGTAGAACCAATCAGACGCATGTAACCCGCAAGCACGATAAATTCTATGTTTCTGTCCTTCAGCTGTTTTAAAATTTCCGTTTCGAACGCTGTTTTTGTTTCATACTCTTTTGGATAAAACGCAAACGTTTCCGTTCCTGACTGTTCAGCACGCTCTACTACGCGCGCGCCGGGCTTGTCGCAAACCAGAAGCGAGACGTTCGCTTCCAGTTTCTTTTCATTGATGGCGTCGATGATCGCCTGGAAATTCGAGCCGCTTCCTGATGCGAAGATAGCGATTTTCTTCATTTCAGCTCACCGCCGCCAAAGTGGACACCTTCGCCCGTTTTCACGCGGCCGATGACAAACGCCTTTTCCCCGTCATTTTCGAGTGACTTGATCACATCAAAAGATTCCTCATAATCGACAGCAAGCACCATCCCAATCCCCATGTTGAACGTAGTGAACATTTCTTTTCTTCCGATGTTTCCTGTTTGTTCAATGGTTTCAAAGATAGCGGGAACCGGCCATGAACCGTAATCCACTTCTGCTGCAAGTCCTTCCGGAAGCATACGCGGAATATTTTCCTCAAATCCGCCGCCCGTAATATGAGCTGCGCCGTGTACTTGATAGTTTTTAAAGACATTAAGCAACGGTTTTACATAAATGCGTGTTGGAGCCAGCAGCTCTTCGCCCAATGTTTTTCCATCCGTTCCAAAGCTGCCGTCCAAATCCAGCTGGCCTGATTCCAGAAGAGCTTTGCGGACGAGGGAATAGCCGTTGCTGTGGATGCCATTGGAGGCAAGCCCGATAAGAACGTCTCCTTCTTTTACAAGGTCAGGGTGAATGAGTTTGGATTTTTCTGCAGCGCCGACCGAAAAGCCGGCAAGATCATAATCACCATTGCTGTACATGCCTGGCATTTCTGCCGTTTCTCCACCAATCAGGGCACAGCCTGCCTGCTCACATCCGTCGGCCACCCCTTTGACGATATCCTCAATTTTCACAGGATCCAGCTTTCCGCATGCGATGTAATCCAGGAAGTACAGCGGCTCGGCTCCCTGTGCAACGATATCGTTCACGCACATCGCCACAGCGTCCACTCCAATGGTATCATGTTTATCCATCATGATTGCGACCATAAGCTTTGTGCCCACTCCGTCCGTACCGGAAATCAGAACCGGCTCCTTGTACGGCAGATTGGACAAGTCAAACATTGCCCCAAAGCCGCCAAGGCCTGCCATGACTTCAGGACGGCGTGTACGCAATGCGTGCTTCTTGATTCTGTCTACCGCCTCGTAACCCGCTTCAATATCCACTCCGGCCTGTCTATATGCCTCTGCCATTGTATTTCCTCCCTTTTTTGCCATTACACCATTTCTTTTTCGTACGGAAGCACGGTATCCGGATAAATCTCTGTTGGATACTTCCCGGTAAAGCAAGCCAGGCACTGTCCGTTATTCGGATCGCCGTCCGGGCGTCCGATGCCTCTCAATAATCCTTCAGGTGATAAGAAGGCTAATGAATCTGCTCCGATAATGTCTCTGATTTCCTCTACCGAGTGATTGGAGGCGATCAATTCAGCACGCTCGGATGTATCAATGCCGTAGTAGCACGGATGAGCAATCGGAGGCGCTGTAATCCGCACATGCACTTCAGTTGCTCCTGCTGCACGCAGCATTTTCACGATTCTGCGGCTCGTTGTTCCGCGGACGATGGAGTCATCGACCATCACCACGCGTTTGCCTTCGACGATTCCCCGTACAGGGGACAGCTTCATTTTCACACCAAGCTCCCGCAATTCCTGTGAAGGCTGGATGAATGTCCGGCCCACATAACGGTTTTTGATCAAGCCGATTTCGTATGGAATGCCTGATGCTTCGGCATAGCCGATCGCGGCTGAAATACTGGAGTCCGGAACCCCTGTCACGACATCCGCTTCAACTGGAGCTTCACGGTACAATTCTTTTCCAAGGTTCTTTCTGGCACTGTGAACGTTCACCTGGTCGATGTTGCTGTCAGGCCGTGAAAAATAAATATATTCCATGGAACAAATCGAACGGTTCGTCGGTGAAGAAAAACGGTCCGCTGTCATTCCATTATCGTCAATAATCAAAAGTTCTCCCGGTTTCACATCGCGAAGATACTCTGCACCCACCACGTCAAAGGCACAGGTTTCGGAAGCCACCACATAAGCATCTCCCAGCATGCCAATGGAAAGCGGACGCAAACCGTTTGGGTCTAGAGCGACCATCAGCTTTTCCTCGGTCATGATGACAAAGGCATAAGCCCCTTTCAGCATAGTAAGGGCATTTCTTACCTGATCCTTGAGATCCATATAACCGCTGCGCTTGATCAGATGGGCCAAAACTTCCGTATCAGATGTCGTCTGAAAAATGCTTCCTTGTGCTTCGAGCTGGTGTTTCAGCGCGTTCGCGTTCACAAGGTTTCCGTTATGTGCAACGGCAAGGCTTGACGTTTGTGAGCGGAAAAGCAGGGGCTGAACATTTGCATATTCATTGCCCCCTGCTGTGGAATAGCGCACATGGCCGATGGCCGCATGCCCTGTCATTCCTTCAAGTTCTCCGCGGCTGAACACCTCGGTAACAAGCCCATGTCCTTTGTGCATTTTCAACTTTTCACCGTCTGTTACAACAATTCCTGCGCCTTCCTGTCCTCTGTGCTGAAGGCTGTGCAACCCGTAATAGGTGAGCTGGGCAGCATCCTGATGTCCCCAGATTCCAAACACACCACATTCTTCGTTTAAGCCTTTGATGTCAGCAAGCATGGTATGGCTCCTTTCCAAGCCGAATGAAGTTCATCGTAAGTTGCGGCCAGCACTTCTTCATTTTCATGGTCGATGCGCAGAACCGCGTTATCCGTTACAAATCCGATCTGTTTCGCGTCTTCGTTCATTGATTCAAACGCTTTGGCGTTTTCCGGTTTTACTGAAACAAGGAAGCGTGATTGGGTTTCGCTGTAAAGGGCTGAAACAAGGTCTCCCTCAAGCTCAACGGAAGCCCCTGTATTGCCGTTCATCATGCTTTCGGCAAGCGCAACAGCCAATCCGCCCTCTGCTACGTCATGTGCAGATTCCACAAGTCCGTTCTGAATCGCTTCTAGCAATTGCTTCTGGCGTTTGACTTCCGTTTCAAGATTCAACGCCGGTGCTTTTCCTGAAATTTTGCCAAGCTGCATTTTTTGCAGCTCGCTTCCGCCAAACTCCTGATGGGTTTCACCAATCACATAGATCAGATCTCCCGGTGTTTTAAAGTATTGGGTTGTAATATGGTCAAGGTGATGTACGAGTCCAACCATCCCGATCACAGGCGTCGGATACACGGCCACACCGTTCGTTTCATTATAAAGAGATACGTTTCCGCCGATAACCGGTGTGCTTAGCGTGCGGCATGCTTCACTCATTCCGTCCGTGGATTTTTCCAGCTGCCAGAAGATTTCCGGCTTTTCCGGATTTCCGTAGTTCAGGCAGTCCGTAATGGCAAGCGGTTCAGCACCGGAACAAACGAGGTTTCTCGCTGCTTCTGCCACTGCAATCTTTCCGCCGGTTTCCGGATCAAGGTAGAGATAGCGTGAGTTACAGTCAGTTGTCATCGCTAGTGCCTTATCCGTTTCACGGATGCGGATAACAGCGGCATCCGATCCCGGAGGCACGACCGTGTTCGTGCGAACCATATAGTCATACTGGTCAAATACCCACGATTTGCTCGCGATCGTCGGCTGTGATAACAGCTCCAGAAGCGTTTCCTTTTTGCTTTCTACTGTTGGAACGAACGCTTCCTCGTTTTGAAACTGTGAAAACATCTCGGGTTCCTTGGATGGCTTATGATAAACCGGTGCTTCTTCTGCAAGTGCATCAACCGGAACATCGGCGACGACTTCGCCGTGATGAAGAAGGCGAAGCTGTTTTTCTTCAATAACCGTACCAACGACTACTGCTTCAAGACCCCATTTTTCAAAAATATCAATGGCTTCCTGTTCTCTGCCTTTTTGCATAACGATCAACATACGTTCCTGAGATTCAGATAGCATCATTTCGTAAGCGGTCATGTTCAATTCACGCTGCGGCACAAGGTCAAGGTTCATCTCGATTCCCATTCCTGCTTTACTTGCCATCTCAGCGGATGAGCTGGTAAGGCCGGCTGCTCCCATGTCCTGGATACCAACAAGAGCATCACAGTTCTGAATCAGCTCAAGGCACGCTTCAAGCAATAACTTTTCCATGAACGGATCGCCCACCTGAACGGCAGGGCGCTTCTCCTCAGAAGCTTCGGTCAATTCCTCGGAGGCGAAAGTCGCCCCGTGGATTCCGTCGCGTCCTGTTCTTGCTCCAACATACATAACCGAGTTGCCAGCGCCTTTTGCCTGTCCTTTTTGGATGTCCTTGTGGTCGATCAAGCCCACACACATCGCGTTGACAAGAGGATTTCCGTCGTAGGAAGCGTCAAACTGAACTTCGCCCCCAACGGTTGGAATCCCGATACAGTTGCCGTAGCCTGCGATCCCGGCTACCACTTCTTCAAACAAATATTTCACGCGAGAAGACGTCAATTCGCCAAAACGAAGCGAGTTTAACAGCGCAACCGGGCGCGCACCCATGGAAAAGATGTCACGGATGATGCCGCCCACTCCTGTGGCTGCACCCTGGTACGGTTCAATCGCAGATGGGTGGTTGTGACTTTCAATTTTGAAAACAACTGCCTGGCCATCGCCGATGTCTACTACTCCGGCTCCTTCTCCTGGTCCTTGAAGCACGCGTTCTCCATCCACCGGGAACTTTCGAAGCACCGGCTTGGAGTTTTTATATGAACAATGCTCACTCCACATGACCGAGAACAATCCGGTCTCCGTCCAGTTCGGAAGGCGGCCGATGATGGATTGGACCAGCCCAAACTCCTCGTCATTCAAGCCCATTTCACGATATAATTTTTGCTCCTGAATTTGCTCTGCAGTCGGCTCATGAAGATAAGACATGGTTTTCCCTCCAGCTTTTTACGATTGATTGAAACAATTTCAGTCCGTCGGCACTGCCCAAAAGCTCGCTTACCGCGCGCTCCGGATGCGGCATCATGCCAAGCACGTTGCCTTTGGCATTTATGATTCCGGCAATATCCGAAATCGATCCGTTCGGGTTATTTTTATAGCGGAAAATAATGCGGTTCTCTTCTTCCAGCTGTTTTAGTGTCTCTTCATCACAATAATAGTTTCCTTCGCCGTGAGCGATCGGAATAACAATCTCTTCGTCCTTCTCATAGGAAGAGCTGAACATGGTTTCGTTGTTTACAACATTTAATGTTTCGGGCTGGCAGATGAATTTCAATGATTCATTCCGGCGCATAGCCCCCGGAAGCAATCCGGTTTCTAAGAGAATTTGGAATCCGTTGCAGACGCCAAGAACTGGCTTGCCCGCTTGTGCCGCTTTTTTTACTTCATCCATAACATTTGAAAACTGGGCAATGGCTCCTGTGCGAAGGTAATCGCCATACGAGAATCCGCCCGGCAGCAGGATGCCGTCAAAACGGTCGAGATTTTCTTCGTCATGCCACACGTACTCGGCTTCTGCACCAAGCTCGTCCTTTACGGCGTGAAACATGTCAATGTCACAGTTGGATCCTGGAAAAACAATGACCGCAAACCTCACTTTGCGACAACCTCCTCCACCTCATAGCGGTAATCTTCAATGACCGGGTTGGAAAGCAATTTTTCACACATTTCTCTGACGGATTTGTCTAAATCCTGAACGCTGTCTTCAATCGTAAGCTCGAGGTATTTACCGATGCGGACATCCTGTACCTCGTTGTACTCCATGCGGTGCAATGAGCCTTTAACCGCTGATCCCTGTGGATCCAATACGCTTTCTTTCAATGTGACGAATACTTTTACTTTATACATGAAGGTTTCCCCCTAAGCGTTCTAAGATTTTTTCATAAGCATCTGTTAGGCTGCCAAGATCTCGGCGAAATACGTCTTTATCGAGCTTTTCATTCGTTTCACTATCCCAAAGGCGGCACGTATCCGGTGAAATTTCGTCGGCCACCAGAAGCTCACCTTTGGCATTGGTGCCGAACTCCAGTTTGAAATCTACTAATCTTATATTTTTTTCTGCAAAAAATTGAACAAGAACGGAATTGACCTGAAGCGCAAGCTCCTTCATTTCTTCAAGCTGCTGTGGAACAGCAAGCTCTAAGGCTGCGATATGGTCGGTGTTAAAAAGAGGATCGCCAAGGTCGTCATTTTTGTAATAAAATTCGACGATCGGCTTACGCAGAACGTGTCCTTCCGGCAGTCCCGTCCGTTTGGCCAGTGTTCCTGCCACCACGTTACGGACAACCACTTCCAGTGGAATGATCTCCACATGCTGGACAATCTGTTCGGTTGGAGATTGTTTGGAGATAAAGTGATTTGGAATGTTGTTTTGCTGCAAAAGTGCAAACATCAGGCTGGTGATCTCGTTGTTCAAGCGGCCTTTTCCATCGATGGTTGCTTTCTTCTCACCGTTAAACGCAGTTGCTGAATCCTTGTACTCCACCCACACGGTGTTTTTGTCTTCTGTGCTGTAAATCTTCTTCGCCTTTCCCTCATAAAGCAAGGTTTGCTTTTCCATTCAAAATCCCCCTGACATAAGTCGAATTTCATTGCGAAAATCACGAATATTGAAAAAATAGAAATGCGGTAGTGTCCGTTAAGACCCGACAAGCGTTGGATCTTTTGATCATAAAACGCGATCCAATTCAGCAGGGTTTCCAGGACGGAACCAATCTGCTTTTCCGTCCTGAATATCCCATTGGTATATTAAAGACCGAGTCGCTCGAAAATCGTATCAACATGCTGTAGGTGGTACGAGTAGTCGAAGCAGTCTTCGATGTCTTCTGGTGTAAGTTTTTCCGTAATGCGCGGCTCTTCCTGTACGAGCTGCTTGAACTGGATGCCTTCTTCCCAAGCCTGCATGGCTTTCGGCTGAACAATGTCATAAGCAGCTTCACGGCTCATGCCTTTATCGATCAGCTTCAGCAGCACACGCTGCGAGTAAATTAATCCGTACGTTCTTGTCATGTTGCGTTTCATGTTTTCCGGGAACACTGTTAAGTTCTTCACGATGTTGCCAAAGCGGTTAAGCATGTAATCGAGCGCAATGGTTGCATCCGGCAGAATGACACGCTCTGCAGAAGAGTGAGAGATGTCACGTTCATGCCAAAGTGCCACATTTTCATACGCGGTCATCATGTAGCCGCGGATGACGCGTGCCATACCCGTCATGTTCTCGGAACCGATCGGGTTGCGTTTGTGAGGCATCGCAGAAGATCCTTTTTGGCCTTTGGCGAAGAACTCTTCCACTTCACGCGTTTCACTTTTTTGCAGTCCGCGGATTTCAACGGCGAACTTCTCAATGCTTGTTGCTACAAGCGCCAATGCTGACATGTAATGCGCATGACGGTCACGCTGCAGGGTTTGTGTTGAAATTGGCGATGCTTCAAGCCCCAACTTTTCGCAAACATATTTTTCAACGAATGGATCGATGTTGGCATATGTACCAACAGCTCCGCTGATTTTTCCAACGCGTACAGTGTCAGCTGCCTGCTTGAAACGCTCAAGGTTTCGCTTCATCTCTTCATACCAGAGCGCGAGCTTCAAACCAAAGGTAGTGGGTTCTGCGTGAACACCGTGCGTGCGGCCCATCATGACCGTGTATTTATGTTCTTTCGCTTTGTTTCCTATGATCTCGATGAACTTCTCGATGTCTTTGATCAAAATTTCGTTCGCCTGCAAAAGCAGGTAAGATAATGCTGTATCCACTACGTCGGTGGAAGTCAGTCCGTAGTGGACCCACTTGCGCTCTTCGCCGAGTGATTCGGATACCGCGCGTGTAAAAGCAACCACATCATGACGTGTTTCCTGCTCGATTTCAAAAATACGATTAATATCAAATGATGCGTTCTCGCGCAGTTTCTTAACGTCCTCTTTTGGAATCTCCCCAAGCTCTGCCCATGCTTCACAAGCCAAAATCTCGACTTCCAGCCAAGCCTTAAAGCGGTTCTCGTCTGTCCAAATCGCTCCCATTTCAGGGCGTGTATACCGTTCAATCATGTCGTTACCTCCAGCTTTTCCATCTTGAGTACAGCAGCTTTAATGTATCCTGCTTTGTTGAGTGCTTCGCTTACCGTGTTTCCGAGCACGGTGATGTGTCCCATTTTTCGTTTCACTTTTGCTTCTTCTTTTCCGTAAAGATGCAGCTTGGCGTCTTTCAGAAGTTCCAGGTTTTCAAGCAGCGGTTTCACATGTTCCCCGAGCACATTGATCATGACTACGGGGCTGACCAGTGACGTCCGGCCGAGCGGAAGTCCGCAAACGGCGCGTACATGCTGCTGAAACTGTGAGGTTTCACAGGCTTCGATGCTGTAGTGGCCGGAATTATGAGGCCGCGGCGCCAGTTCGTTCACGTAAATTTCCCCGTTGATGCCAAGGAACATCTCCACAGCAAGCGTTCCGTACAGGTTAAGCTCATGAGCAATTTTTTTGGCCATGTCATACGCATTGGCCGCTGTTTCCTCTGAAATTCTTGCCGGCACAATCGACTGGTGAAGAATGTTTTCCAGGTGGATGTTCTCCGCCACAGGGAACGTGCTCATTTCACCTTTTGTGCTTCGGGTGACGATTACCGACAGTTCTTTTTCAAAGGATACCCAGCTTTCAAGAACGCATTCTCTGCTCCCTGCGAAAAGCTCCTCTGCTTTTTCCATATCCCCTTCTGTCCGGATGACCGCCTGGCCTTTTCCGTCATAGCCGCCCTGGCACGTTTTCAAAACGGCAGGAAGACCGAGCTGGCTGACAGCCGCCTGGAGCTCTTCCTTGCTTTGTACAGGAAGGTAAGGAGCAACACGTACGCCCGCTTTTTCAATCGCCTGCTTTTCACGAATGCGGTGCTGAGTCAGATAGAGAAGCTCGCTGCCCTGTGGCATATAGGCGTTATTCTCAAGCCATTGTGCTCTCTCGCTGTCCACGTTTTCAAATTCATAGGTGATCACGTCACTTTTTTGAGCCAGTTCTTCAATGCCCTTTACATCGTCATAAGGTGCAACAATCTGGTGGTCGCTGATTTGTCCACACGGTGAATTTTCACCAGGGTCCAAAACTACAATTCCGTATCCCATTTCTCTAGCGCTGATTGCCATCATACGGCCCAATTGGCCTCCGCCCAAGATGCCAATCGTTTGGCCCGGCAAAATCGTTTTGTTTTTAGCCAAGAGAATCACTGCTTTCTATAACGGCTTGTTCAATCTTCTCACGCCGCTTCGTTAAACGATAGTTTAAATCCTGATCTGTAATGGCTAGAATCTGTGCGGCCAGGAGACCTGCGTTGGTGGCTCCAGCTTTCCCGATGGCAACAGTAGCTACCGGAACACCTCCAGGCATCTGCACGATGGACAGAAGAGAATCCAGTCCGTTTAAGGCTTTGGATTGTACCGGAACGCCGATGACCGGCAGCACGGTTTTAGCCGCCACCATTCCCGGCAGATGAGCTGCACCGCCCGCTCCTGCAATTATAACGCCAATATTTCTGCTTTTTGCCTCTTCAGCATACTGGAACATGCGGTCAGGCGTCCGATGAGCCGACACCACCTGCTTTTCATAAGGAACCTTCAGCTCCTCAAGAATATCACAGGCATGTTTCATTGTTTCCCAATCGGATGTACTTCCCATTATTACGCCAACTTTGTTTTCCATCGTATCCTCCCCGCAATCAAAAATGCTATGTGAAATGAATTTTTTGCAATAAAAAAGTCCAGTGTACTCACTTTCTCTATCTATGAGAGAAAGCTACTACGCTGGACATACTTCATCACCTGCGGATATGCAGAAAACAGCAGTGTGCTTCCCCTCATAGTCCGATGAATAACGGTCATCGGGTAGAGACTTACGGGCCATAATCCCGTGATTATATGAGGTACTATTGTTTTGTCACCCTTATTGTAACGAAGGGTCTTCTCCTATGTCAACCAAAAAGTCGAACAATAATATATTCTGACAATTTAATGTTCGGGTTTTACCGCAATTTCCCTTCAAAAACGATGCGTTGTTCGTGATATTCCTGAACCGTTTTCCCATTTTTCTTCACTTCTTTAAACACCGGCTCTTCCATGCGGCGTACGGGAGAATAGCCTTCCCCGGCCATGCGGTCCAAACAATCAGAGATCGTCTCACCGGGTTGTACTTCAAACTTTTTCTTTTTCGGCTTTTTATCCATGCCTACCTCCGTATGCTTTTGACCCAGAATCCACCATGAAAGGCCTTGGGTTCATGAGAAATAATGAACGCCTTTGGATCCAGTGCTCTAACGATTTCATAAAGGTTGGATTCCGATTTTCGCGACGTCAGGATCTCCATCATCATTCGCTGCCCTTCCCGCCCTGAGGCCATCCAGTCCGTTACGCCATATCCTTTTGACCTGATTTCATTCGGCAAGCCTGCTGAGATATTTGTGGTAATAACATTAACTGTAATATATCCGAGTGCCAGCTTTTCTTCAATCTTCATGCCGACGAGTACGCCAAGACCATAACCAAGAGCATACGCAATAAGGTTCTGAATTTTATCCAGGTTGTCTAGCACAAGTCCAAGACCGATGACATAAATAATAACCTCAAACACACTGATTAATGCTGCGAGGTATCTTTGATTTTTTAATGTCAAAATCATTCTAATTGTGAAGAATGAGACATATACCACATTAATCAGAAGAATAATCCCAATCATCACGAAGCCGTTTTCCAACATCATTTACACTCCTTCTTTAGCCTGTCCATTATGATGCCATAAAAGTAATTTACCATGTTTTTCGCTGGTTGAAAAATGAAGATTTATCCAGTAATTTCTATCATCCGCATCAAGTTGGATAGGCACATTTTCCACGTTTCTTCATAGGTTATAAAAGCTTTTCGGGAAAGGAATTGATATCATGTACCCTTATTATTATCAAGCACCCCAACCACCGTTTGAAGAAACCCATTATTATTACGACCCCTACGAGGCAGAGCGTCAGCAGCAGGCCCAGCAAAGCCAGCAGCAGCAATCCTATCAGCAGCTGTTAAATGTGTTAATGTCGAGCATCATTGGTGAAGCGACAGCTGTTGATTTCTATACACGTTTGGCGAAAGAGGCGCCAAACGAATACAGTCGGAAAGTTTTATTGGATGCGGCCAAAGATGAAAAGACACATCTACAGTTGTTTACCCGTCTTTACACATCTATAACAGGTAAGCAGCCGAACTACAAGATTCGTCCGGTAAAAATTCAAAACTTCCGTCAAAGCCTGTTTGAAGCATATGAAGATGAACTTGCTGATTATGAAAAATACCGTGATGCGTATCTGATGACACAGGATCCCACCATCCGGGATACCTTCTTTCGTCCTTTCTCAGACGAAATCAAGCACGCGACCAAATTCAGCTACCTGCTGAATGCCCGCTAAAAAAGAGTGCCGGACTACGGCACTCTTTTATTGTAAATAAAAAGCTTAAGGACTGGATTTATCCTTAAGCTTACCTTATTCAGGTTCATCTTGGGTCTGATGCTGCTGATGAATCCCCTCCTGCTGAATTTCATCAATGATCGTTTCCATATCCTCCAGATGGGCCTCTCCGGTTAGTCCAATATTGAGGGTGCCCTTGAGCTCTTTGACATGCAGTTCCTGAATTTTATAATTAATGTTTTCAATATTCACAGGCTTGATGTTGCTTAACGCTTCTTTCAGGGATTGGTTTTCATGCTGCAGTTCAATAATTTGCTGCTGAAGCTGCTGTAAAATATGGTACAGGTCTTGGTCCATCTCATTGAACCTCCTTCATCTCTCCAACGTTTCACCCACTGGGCGAAAGCTGCATATACTGTCAGGGCAAGGGAGTGAGAGCTATGAATCCTTCATGGGGCAAGGGAAACGAATGGAAAAAGTATGCCGACCAGGTACTCGGTAAGGACTTCTTTGAAGACTTTAAAGAATTTGGATTAGCAAACCAAGGGCCTCTAGTTAATATATATGAAAACAAAGAAGAAATTTACTGCTTAATTAATCTCCCAGGTGTAAAAAATATTGAAGATGTGAATCTGTACGTACATTACCGCACTTTGAAGGTCACAGGAAACATCGATTTTTCCATAAAAAAATTTACGTGTGTTACCGAGGAAATTGTATCAGGTCCGATCGAACGGGAAATTCCTCTCCCCCATTCGGTAGAAGACCGACCGCTGGATGCCGGCTACTATCGCGGACTGCTTTATGTGCGCCTCCAGCGCCTGAAACAGGAAAAAGAAAATCAAAAAGTAAAAATCTACGACTATTTTGAATAAGACCCAGAGGCCTGTGTGGAGCCCTCTGGGTCGTTTTTTCGTTGTGGTGCATTTTAAAACCGTTTAAGGATTGGAGACCAGCATGATTGCCATGTAGTAAAGAAGGCAGGCATTCGCCAGAAGCTCGGCTGCCATTTCTTCCGACTGCTTTTTAATATTATCGTTGTCAGCCTGTAAGGGAGTTGTTTTCGGCGTTTTTGAGGCTGATGATGGCCCCTGGGTTTGGGATTCACCCGGGTTTTGGCTATTTTGCTTCGCTTCCTTATGTAAGGAATAACGTTTGATTATGAGCGTTTTACCGATGTTAAGAGAACCTTTCATCATGATTGCATCTACATTTACACTTTTAATCGAAATTTTCATTGAGCTATCCCTCTTTACGGTTTTGAATGGGATCACCATTACACCAATATATGAGGGAGATAGTGGGATTATGTTTAGTTGGGGTTTTGTGGGATATTTGGCGCGGCATGTGGCTGGGAAGAAGTCTGAATTGCTCCTTTCCTAATTATGAGAGCGTTTTGCACAATTATTATATATTTATTTGCTTTCAGCCTGGCCAAAAACCAGCTTTCGTTCAATTAAATACTGTTTTGGTTCAATTATTTTAATTTCGGTTCAATTCTGACTTCACAAACACTATTTCAACAAAAAAAGAACATAAAAAAAGAACGGAACGAATTTTCATTCGTCCCGCCCTTTTTGCCCGGCAACGTCCTACTCTAACAGGGGGAAGCCCCCAACTACCATCGGCGCTGAAGAGCTTAACTTCCGTGTTCGGTATGGGAACGGGTGT
>NZ_KQ758621.1 GCF_001457035.1 Fictibacillus enclensis
ACCGACTTTCAAAAAAGAAGCAGGCGCTTCTCGTTATCATCCGGTATTAGCTCCGGTTTCCCGGAGTTATCCCCGTCTTACAGGCAGGTTACCCACGTGTTACTCACCCGTCCGCCGCTAAATCAGAGGAGCAAGCTCCTCGTCATTCGCTCGACTTGCATGTATTAGGCACGCCGCCAGCGTTCATCCTGAGCCAGGATCAAACTCTCCAATAAAGTGTTTGATATAGCTCTTAATGTTTAAAAATAAGAAATTGATGGGATTGTAAAATCCCTGACTTACTCTGGCTTTTGTTTGGTTTTCAAAGAACATTTGTTTGCGTCGTCGTTTTGGCGACTTTAATAGAATACCTCGTTATTACTGCCCCGTCAACAATTTTTTTAAAAAAATTTTATATACTTAATATTTCCAGCTAAAGAAGTAGCTCTACTGAAACAGTTGGGGCAACATTTCTTTTTGAATTACAACGATGACACACTTCTCGGCGTCGTCAGATGGATTTATTTTAACTAATACATAAAAACATACAGAGTCAAAAACAATAAAAGAAAGTAATCAATCAGGTAATGGAGCGTTTCGATGACGTAAGTGTCCTCGTTTCTGTAATAAAGCTCACCTAATTGAAAGGCATCGATCGCATCGGTTTTGACTTTTCTTAAACCTGGCATTGAATTTTCTGCAAAAAACTGCTGCGATTTGCCCTTATTTTATATGGATTAAAACTGAACATTGACGCTGTTTTTCATTAAGGACTGCCGCTCTTGCTCCGCGGTATTGGAACGGTTGCTTTCTCCATTCTTGTGATGTATGTCCTCGCTAAATGGCTCAAAGCAGACGCCCCCATATCTCTTTTGCTTGGAATAGGTACAGGAGGTTGCGGTGCGGCCGCAATTGCGGCTGTTTCACCCATTCTTAAATCAAAGGAAGAAGATACAGCGATTAGTATTGGAATTATTGCTTTAATGGGGACACTATTCTCCATCCTTTATACCGTCATTCATCCGCTGCTTCCTCTTTCGGACAGTACGTACGGCGCATGGGCCGGACTTACATTGCATGAGATCGCTCATGTGGCATTGGCTGCCGCGCCCGCGGGCCAGGACACTTTGGCGATGGCCTTGCTTGCCAAGCTGTGTCGTGTTTTCTTGCTTGTACCGCTTAGCTTTTTCTTCATGTTTTGGATGAAAAAACGCGCTCCGAGAAACCAAAAACACCAAACACAGATTGAATTTCCCTTGTTTCTTATTGGATTTATCATGACAAGCCTGTTGGGCAGTTATGTACTTGGAGACATCATTCCAGCGCGCGTTTCAGAAATCATCTCAAATTTCAATACCTTTATCCTTACGATGGCAATGGTTGGTCTCGGCTTGAACGTCAATTTAGGTGCCTTAAAAAACCGTGCATTGCGCCCTCTTATCGCCATGACCATCACCTCTACTCTTTTATCAGTGCTGACCGTTTTCACCTTGTAAACCTTTTTGAATCCCCCATTCAAGAAGGTTTCTTTATGCATTTAAACTACTTATTTGCTATATTTAACAATGTGAAATAATTAACATATTGATTTTAGTAAGGAGATAACTGCTATGAAAAACAACTGGATTCGGCCGGTTACTGTTGTAGTGCTTGTGTGGATGACGTATATGTTTTCGTTTGTGGACAGACTGTCGTGGCCACCTGTCATCCCGCTCGCCTCCAAGGATATGGGCTTGTCAGCCGCAAATGCCGGCAGCTACATGACCGCTTTTTACATCGGGTATGTGATTACACAATTTCCGGGTGGTCTGTTGACTGACCGGTTCGGCTATCGAAAAGTTTTGCTGGGCTCATATTTAACAATGGGGGTTTTTACGCTGAGCATGTCTTTGGTACATACGTTTGAACAAGGATTCGCTTTCCGGCTCTTGGCCGGCCTTGGCTCTGGTGCCATCTTCTCTGCCTCAATGGCCGCAATCTTTGACCATGTATCAGCGAAAAGAAGAGGCATTGCCATCGGTCTTTTCATGACAGCAACCTCACTTGGGGTCACCGTCGTTAACTTGTTTGTTCCCACTGTGGCGGAAAACCATGGTTGGCGCTCCGCCTTTTTGATCGCAGGATTGCTGCCGATCGCCGGTATTATCCTGAGCTTCTTTTTTCTGAAAGAAAGCAATACCTATCATGGAACAAAAACAAAAGGCGTCTCTGTAAAGGAGATGTTCGAGGTATTAAAGAATAAAAATCTGCTGCTGGCTGGAGCCGCCGGTTTTGGCGGTTTATGGGCGACATGGGGAACCGCCACCTGGGCCAATACCTATTTGAACCACAATCTTCATCTCTCATTGGTGGAAGCGGGGAAAATGATGGCGGTCTATGGTATGGCTGGCCTGTTGTGCAAGCCGCTCATCGGTTTTATTTCAGACTATTTTAACAAAAAAACCATTGCCTTTTGGGCACTGTTTTTATTTGCTCCCGTTTTGGTTTGGTTCGGTATCAACACGCATACAGGCATTCTTGTGCCTTTGACCGCCATTCTCGGGATCACTGCGTTTATCTACAGCCCTGTCATGACCGCTATTATTGGCGAACTGGTGGATGAAAAGCAAATCGGAACCGCCATGGGGCTGGTGAATGCTATCTGGCAGCTCGGCTCTCTCATCTCTCCGCTCGTTGTAGGAGTAGTAGTAGATACTACTTCAAGCTTCCTGCTCGGTTTTATGGTTCTAGCCGCTGGCCCGCTACTCGGTGCTATCATGATGCTGTTTGTAAGACTTAAAGGGAAACAAGCAAGAAAATGGGATGCTGCTTAAACGGCGAAAGTGGTATCAAAAAATACCCCTATTTCCGAAACGGATAGACACTCCGTTTCTTGGAGGCGGGTTTACGGGTATATTAGATTCACGTGCCATTTTTAATTTTTACGAACAGGGAGGAACATCAATGAAATTGACTGGTAATACTATCCTGGTTACAGGCGGGGCCTCAGGCATCGGACTGGCTTTTGCCGAACGTTTTTTAAAAGAAGGCAACAAGGTAATCATCGTTGGACGACGTCAGGAAAAATTGGACGAAGCAAAAGAGAAATTCCCGGAACTTCATACAAAAGTTTGTGATGTTTCAAATGAAGAGGAACGCATCGGTCTCGTTGAATGGACAACCAAGGAGTTCCCGGATTTGAATGTTCTGGTAAATAATGCCGGCATTCAGCAGCGGGTCAACCTGTTAAATACTACAAAAGACTGGAAATACTATCAAAATGAATTGGCTATTAATGTGGAAGGTCCGATGCATTTGACCATGCTTCTTATCCCTCATTTCGTTAAAAAGGAGCGAGCCGCCATCATGAACGTTACCTCCGGTTTGGCCATTCAGCCAGGGGTATGGGTTCCAATCTACAGTGCAACAAAGGCAGCTATGCATTCCTTTACGGTGACCCTGCGCCACCAGCTCGCAGAAACCGGTGTCGAGGTTGTGGAAATCCTCCCTCCAGCCGTCAATACCGATCTGGGCGGTGTTGGACTTCATACCTTTGGTGCTCCACTTGATGATTTTGCGGATACCATTTTTAATGGACTGAGAGATGAAAAATTAGAAGTGGGCTATGGAGGAACCGAAGAACGCCTCCATGCGCCAAGGGAAGAAATTGAAAAAGGTGTCTTGAATGCCTGGCTTGGCTTTCAGAAGAACAATCCTGACTTTCGAAAATAAAAAAATGACTCCCCTTTCATCAAGGAAAGGGGAGTTTTTTATTGCCGCTGATGTACCTCATCACTTGGCTTGGGCTGTGTAAAGAAAAAAATGAAGATAATAAGAGGAAGCGCAAGCAAAAATACTCCGACCTTCGCCGGCCTGACAGTTGGAATATCGGTTAATGACAAAGCCAATCTTATCATTCCTTTTTGCTATAGATGTTGTTATCACTATATTTCAGGGACGTGTATCCTGTACCTATGGATGACAAAAAAATGTTTTGAAGTTGTCTTGCATTCCCGTTCCCGGCAGTGAGGAATAAGATACAACTGTGGGGGGAGGCAAATGGTGAAAGCAGCAGATCAGACAGAAAAAGAACTTCATATCATTGGAGCGATTCAGCGGGGACTTGATTTGGCCACGGCGGCTTTACTTCTCAGCGGACAAATAACCATAATAGGTGTCTTTGTGACTCCCCGGGGTTTTCGGGTTTCTTTGGGCGGCCCGCTGACAGGAGAAGACCGTCTGGAAGGAATTGGAGGAAACCAGGCGGCCACAACGCTTGTGGATGTAATTGATATTGGTCTGGCCATCCTTTTGATCAGCGACCAGATTCGTGTGACCGGTAGCTTCATTGCCCCAGGCCGGTTTACCATTAATGTCAGCGGACCGATTTTTGGCGTTCCCTTAACCGTTCCAAGCCTTCCCCAGTTGAAACGGGAATCTGCCTTTTTTCAAAAAATCGTCTCCAGGCATTTTGAAGTGGATCCGCATTTTTTCAAACCAGATCAACAGTATTAAAATGCCTTATAAAGCATTCCAATAGTTTTTATTATTGATGTTTTCCACACACCATTGATAATGACCATCTGAGCAATCCCCGGAATAAAAATTCGCCGTAATGAAGCTATAGACCAGAACATAAAAATACAGTTCTTTTCTGACGCTCTCACCTAACGTTGAAAGTATGAGATTCAGGTATCTTTTACGGATATTTGAATGAAATTCATCGTACATATCAAAACATACCCACCCGATGGCAATATCGAATAACGGATCGCCATACATGGTCATCAACCCAAAATCAATTAAACCCCTAACCTGGCTACTTGTATTTATTAATAAATTCCCAGGAAAAAAATCTGCGTGGATTAATGAATACTCCCCTTTGTACTCCTTGGATAAGATCTTCATCAGATCATTTAACTTTCTCTCATACTCCACAATATCTCTTTTAAAATAGCGCAATAATTCAGGTGTCTTCTGACGTATTTTTTCTTTCAATCATCATACCAGTTGTCGATTTTTATGGAGGATATGCCCGGTCCATCAAATAAAACAAACCCTTTGATCGTAGAATTTCCTTTAATCTGCTGCAGCTCCAGATGCGCTTTCAGGTAGATTTTCATCATTTTGCTTTGTTCATTAAAGCTCATGTCTGAGAGCAGACTTCGCATATTGCTGCCCTTAATCCGTTTTTCGGTAGTAACTAAAATCCCATTTTCCAGAAACACATCATAAATATACGGAAGCTCATAGCCCAAACCATCAGAATTGATCCCGGCATAAAATTCTTTTAATCTCCATTGTTTATTAAGATCAGACATGTGATTATAAACTTTCAGTACCTTATGGTCGGATAAAGCATACACCCCGGCTTCCATTCCCGAACCTAAAAAATTCGACTGTGTAACGTTAAATCTATCCAAAATGGCTGATTTAGCATGGTTATTCATCATTTCATCATTCCTGACACTTCTCTTCTTATAACTCCGTACGAAGATCCCACAGTTCCGGGAAAAACCGCTGTTCCAGCACTTTTTTCAAGTACCCAACCCCGGAAGAACCGCCCGTTCCCCGCTTGAAACCTATTACTCTCTCAACGGTTTTCATATGGCGGAAGCGCCATTGCTGGAGCCAGTCCTCAATATCCACCAATTTTTCTGCAAGCTCGTAGAGATCCCAGTATCGCTGCGGATTTTTATAGACCGTGATCCAGGCTTTGCGGACAGACTCGTTCTCCTGATACGTCCGCGTGACATCGCGGTTCAGGACCTCTTCATCAATTGAAATTCCCGCCTTATTCAGCGCCTGGATGGCCACGTCATAGAGTCCTGGTGCTTCATATGCCTGTCTCAGTTCTTTTAGTAGCTTTGGATCTTTTTCATAGATTTTCAGAACATGAGGTGTCTTGTAGCCAAGAGCGAACTCGATCATCCGGTATTGGTAAGACTGGAAGCCGGACGCCTGGCCGAGTGAATCCCGGAATTCCATGTATTCAGATGGTGTCATGGTGGACAGCACATCCCAAGCCTGGATGATTTGTGACTGTGTTTTTGACACACGTGCCAGTTTTTTGAACGCACTGGACAGGTCGTCTTTCGTAATGCAGTCGATGGCGGCATGCATCTCATGCAGTATCAGCTTCATCCACAGCTCGCTGACCTGGTGAATCACAATAAATAACACCTCGTCATGATGTCCGGATAATCTGCTCTGTGCCGATAAAATTTTGTCCAGCTGCAAATATTCCCCGTATGTCATATTATTTTTAAAATCCGTATGGATGCTGGTTTCTGAACTTGTGGCATTGACCTCCTGCCGGTTTTGGTTATCCTTCATGATAACATCCCCCTTTTTGATACCGCTTACAATCATTCCTATCATACCTTATTTTCACAGTACAATTAAATAGGTGTACGGTATAATGAAAAGAACGAGCAAAGATGAAAGGAGCCGCAAAATGAATGAATTTAGCGCACGCCATGCACAAGAACATATTGACAATGAGATGGTAATCATAGAAGTGAACCTGGATGACTGCAGCGGAGAAACGCTGTCGTACACGATGGACAGGCTCTTTGCGGCCGGTGCCAACGATGTGTACTACACTTCCATCTATATGAAAAAGAACCGTCCCGCCTATAAGCTATCCATACTTTCGGACAAAGCAAAGCAGCCATTGCTTGAAGAAATCATCTTTCGTGAAACCTCAAGCTTTGGTTTGCGATATTATCCCGTCTCCTGTCACCGCCTCGGCAGGGAGTTTTACAGGGCCGAGACTGCATACGGTGAAGTATCTGTGAAAATCGGAATCTATCAAGAGGCACCGATTAAATTTTCTCCGGAATATGAGGATTGTAAAAAAGCCGCGGAACAACACAATGTTCCCCTCCAAAACGTGTACGATGATGCAAAATTGGTGGCGATGAAGCATTATAAGGCTTGATTGCCCTCAACATGGGAGCTTGCCGAGGCTTATTGGGAGCTCAATCCGCTTCCATTATTTAACTTGCTCTCAAATTTGCCGTGTTTATTCTCAAAAAACTGGATTTATTCTCAAATCACGCCACTTTATTCTCAAAACCAATCATTTTATTCTCAAACGGTTTAAACCATGTGAATTTCGACAAAAATTGACTCATCCATTTGCAATAACCGAGCAAGATAAAACCCTGTTTCATCAAGAGATGAACAGGGTTTTATACAAATAATAGACGCCAAAGCAGACGCTCAGCACGCCTGTAAAACGCGTCAGCAGAAGGTTGATTTTTTTATGGTCCGATGACCACGAATACGGCAGCCCGATCAGCAGGGTGGCGAGCACCATACTGATCAATGTTCCTGCACCAAAGACAAGCAGATAAATCACTCCTAAATATTTGTCTTGGATGGTGCTTAAAAACAAGTAAGCGACTCCCGTGCTCCCCGCCAGCCCATGCAGCAGGCCAACGATCAATGGTCTGAGCATCCACTTGCTGCTTCCTGAAACGGCATGTTCATGCTTGTGGGAAACACGCAAGGTATAAAACGCCTTCACACCAAGATAGATGATCATGACGCCAACAACACCTTCCAGCAGCATTTCCACTGAATGGGAGACGAAAAGATTGAAGTAGATAATGGTGCTTCCCACAACCAGAATCGTGGTCATGTGGCCGACCCCCCACCAAGCACCGACCAGTGCGGAAAAACGGGCTTTTTTCTTTTCACTGACAATCGTGGTGACAGCCACAAGATGATCCGGATCGAGCGCATGCTTTAAGCCGAGCAGCATGGCCATCAATAAAATCGTGAGTAGTTCCATATGTAAGCTCCTGTTTTGTTTTTTCTCTATTTTCTCATAATTGTGGTCAGTTTTCCAAGCCCTTCTACCTCTACGGTTATTTCATCCCCATCTTTAAGCCAGTTTCTTTCTCCTTCCGGTTCTCCCATGATCACGCCTTCTGGTGTACCAGTCAAAATGAGATCCCCCGGTTGCAGCGTCATATGTTCTGATGCATAGCTGATAATTTCCTGACAGTTAAACACCAAATCTGCAGTATTCGAGTTTTGGCGAACATTTCCGTTGACCTCGGTCTTTAACGACAGAGCGTTTGGATCTTTCACTTCTTCCGCACTAACCAGATAAGGACCGACCGGGCAGAAGCCATCACACGTTTTTCCAAGCAGCCATTGTCCAGTTTTAAACTGCAGATCACGTGCCGACAAATCGTTTGCTGTGCAATAGCCGTATACATAATTGAGAGCATCTTCTTCACTGACCTTGCTGGCGGTTTTTCCGATCACAATGGCCAATTCCACTTCATAATCCACCTGCAATGAGCGCGCCGGCAATTTGACTTCCTGCTGATGACCGGCCAGAGCATTATTGAACTTGCTGAAAAGGATAGGAGATTCAGGAAGCGGCATGTTTGATTCTTCGGCATGCTTTTTGTAGTTTAATCCAACACATATAATTTTCTGTGGTTCTGTAACACATGGACCAATCTTCAAAGAATCCTCGGTGTAAAGAAATTCTTCCCTGGCCGCCATCTCTGAATCTGAAAATTGCTGCAGAGCAGCCTTCCCCTGTTCTCCTTTCGCAATCAATTCAGAGACAGTTTGCGGTACCGCATCTGAACCAAGTGAGCGGGCAGCACCCCCAACATCCAAAATGCCGCGCTCCGTTTTTATTCCCAATACCCATTGTCCATCTTTTTCAAAGGTAACCGTAATCATGTTCATCTTCTCCTTTTCACATAAAATAGGAGGGTTAATCAGCGGAACCCTGTCCGCCGATCACCCTCATTTAAGCCTTATTTGCCTTTGACAAATACCGTTTTGATGGATGTGTAAAATTCAATGGCAGCCTGCCCCTGTTCTCTTGAGTGGGAGCTCGATTGCTTCATGCCGCCAAATGGCGCCTGAAGCTCTACACCCGCTGTTTCGGCATTAATACGTACAAGCCCGGCGTCCATATCGTTAATAAAGGAAAGCATATGGCTGATGTTGGTCGTATAAATGGAGGCACTCAATCCAAACTCCACATCGTTGGCCATCTCAATCGCTTCCTCCATCGTTCCCACCTTGATTAACGCAAGAACCGGGCCGAAGATTTCCTCCTGAGAAATGGCCATGCCGCTTTCCACATTTTCAAAAACAGCCGGCTCGACATAAAAGCCATCCTTCGTTTCAGGTGCCTCGAGGCGCTGTCCGCCGTAAAGAAGGGTTGCTCCCTCTGCTTGTCCCTTTTCAATATAGGAGAGAACCGTTTCCAGCTGTTTTTCACTGGAGCACGGCCCCATCCAAGTTTCACCTTCAAGTCCAGGGCCAACCTTTAGCTCGCGGACTTTGGCAAGCAATTTTTCTTTGAACGCGTCATACACATCTTCATGAACGATCACACGGCTTGTTGCCGTACATTTTTGCCCGGTTGAGCGAAGACCGCCGCTGATGGTCCCGTCTACCGCAAGATCAAGATCAGCATCAGCCGCAATGATCACCGGGTTCTTTCCGCCCATTTCGAGCTGGTATTTTGCTCCGCGCGCCAATGCGGCCTGGCCTATCGCTTTTCCTGTCTGGTTGGAACCGGTAAACGTAATACCGTTGACTTGCGGATGATCGACGATGGCCTGTCCGACCTGTGAACCGGTACCTGTCACCATGTTCACTACTCCTGCTGGAATTCCTGCTTCGTCCAGACACTCGATCACTTTTACTGCTGTTACAGCCGCTTCCTGTGCCGGTTTAATGACGATGGAATTTCCGTAAATGAGACCAGGTGCCATTTTCCAAACCGGGATCGCCACTGGAAAGTTCCATGGAGAAATAACGCCAACAACGCCAAGCGGAACACGTGTTGTAAACATTAATGCCTCACTGTCGCTGGATGGAATGACATCGCCTGTCTTGCGCATGCCCTCTCCCGCATAATAGCGAAGAATGGCCACGCCTCTGAGCGTTTCACCCTTGGCTTCTCCTAAAGTTTTTCCCATCTCTTTTGTCATTGTTTCAGCAATTTCATCGGCACGGCTTTCCAGGATATTGGCTGCCTTATAAAGGAATTCTCCTCTTGCTGCACCGGACAGCTTTTTCCATGAGGCGAGAGCGTTGTGTGCTGCAGCAACCGCCTGGTCCACATCTTCTTTTCCAGATTTTTGTACATTGCCCACCACATCGTGTTTGTTTGCCGGATTGATGCAGGAGATGGTTTCATTCGTTGAGGCTTCCACCCATTCTCCGTTTACGTAATTCAAATATGTTTTCACCTGTGTTTGTACTGCCATTGATCATCGCTCCCTTTCTTTTTTTAAAATGTAGGTCCAATTCTCCATATGCCAAAATCGTGCTGCTTCAGAATTTCCGACTTGGTCAGTTTGCCTGAAGAAACCTCTTTGATCTCTTCAAAAATCCGCTGTCCGACTTCCCCAATCGTTTCTTCTCCTTCAATAATCGTACCGGCATTCAAATCCATGTTATCGCTCATGTTTTCAAACATGGCGGTATTCGTTGAAATCTTGATTACCGGGGCAATCGGTGAGCCGGTTGGTGTTCCGCGTCCGCTTGTAAACAGAACCACTTGTGCACCGCCTGCGACCATTCCGGTCAGCTGTTCGATATCATGCCCCGGGGTGTCCATCCAGACCAGACCCTTTTGCGAGGGCGGCTCCGCATAATTGATCAATTCCTGAAGAGGCGTTGTTCCTGATTTGTTGGATGCACCGAGTGACTTTTCCTCCAGCGAGCTCAAGCCTCCTTCAATATTGCCCGGGCTCGGGTTGCCTGTACGAATATCCACACCCATCAGGATGGCGCGGTTTTCCATCTGTTCAATGACTTCATACACCCGTTTAGCCACTTGATCATTGACCGCCCGTTTGGCCAGCAGGTGCTCCGCTCCGATCAGTTCTGTCGTTTCAGCCAAAATCGCGGTACCGCCTGCCTCCACGACCAGGTCGCTCACCACGCCAACTGCCGGATTGGCAGAAAGGCCTGAGCAGGCATCGGATCCGCCGCACTCTGTTCCAACGATCAGCTCGCTGAAGTCAAAGGGCTCGCGGCGCTGTGCCGAGGCATCCTGCACCATTTTGGCTGCCACCTTTGCGCCCTGGGCAATCGTCATCAAGGTACCGCCGTTATCCTGTATGGAAACGACCTCGACGGGTTTTCCGCTTTTGGCGATTTCACCCGCCACACTGCGTGCCTGATGGGTTTCGCAACCCAATCCTAGAACAACCACACCATAAACATTGGGATTCAGTCCCATTCCGACATAGGTTCGAAACGTCTGGTCATAGTCCTCTCCCACCTGGGCGCATCCGTGCTGGTGAATGAAGCTGACGGTTCCCTGTACGAGCTCCGTGATCTGCTTGGCGGCCTGGGTGGCGCACGTAATCGTCGGCAGGATCAGCACGTGGTTGCGGACACCTACCTTCCCGTCAGGGCGCCGGTATCCGAGCAATTGATTACTGTACTCGAGATTCAACTTTATCTCCCCTTCCTCTGATGCCTTCGAGATTATGTACATGAACGTGTTCGCCCATGCTGATTTCAGAGGATGCCCGGCCAATGATTTCCCCGTATTTCAAAATCTCCGCTCCCGCTTCAATCGGCTTGACCGCGAATTTATGGCCAAAGCGGATATCCTGAACCAATTGCACTTCCTGTTGATGCCCTTCACAAACAACTGGAACAACAGCTCCCTTCGGCAGATCCATCAGCGCAATGGCCACGTTGTCCGAAGGCTTCATCATTACCGTTTTATACTGGACTCCCATGAAACGATCCTCCTCCCGAATAACTGTTTCAACATTCCCATCATACCTAATTTTCAGTCTTTTTGCTGGTTAGCGGGCCGCTGAAATTTTACTTTTTTGCGTTTTTACCGGATTGTTCAACGTGCCGATGGAAGAAATTTCGATCTCGATCCGGTCTCCGTCCTGCAGTGTGAATTCATTTGGAGGTACGATGCAGGTTCCCGTTAATAATACGGTTCCGTCAAAAAGATCATTGTCTTTTGCCAGGTAATCCACAAGTTCATCTAACCGTCTCTTTAATTGTTTCGTATTGGCCGTGCCTTCCACCACTTTTTCTTCCCCACGGTAAATGCGGCAGGCAAAATCAAAGTCATATGGATCTTCAACTGCATCTGCGAGTAAGATCACTGGACCGATCGCGCAGGAATTTTTCCATACTTTTGCCTGCGGCAGATACAACGGATTCTCTCCTTCAATGTCCCGGCAGCTCATGTCATTTCCAGCCGTGTATCCCAGTACCTTTCCGTTCCTGTCAAGTACCAGCCCAAGCTCCGGCTCAGGAATTTGCCAGTTGGAGTCACTTCGAAGGTAAACCGGCTGATCCGGTCCGACCGTGCGTGCCGCTGTGGATTTAAAAAAGATTTCGGGACGTTTTGCATCATACACTTTATCGTAAAATGTTTCGGCATCGAGCTTCCCGTCAGTCGCTTCATAGTTTCGTGCCTCTTTGCTCTTTTCATACGTTACACCCGCTGCCCAGACCTCAGGAGCCAAAATAGGAACCCCGAGCTCCAGCTCACCAAACGTTGCGTTTTGCGGCTCCTGCCCCGCAATCAATTCCTGGACATGTTTCAATGGGGTGGTTTCTGCTTTTTCTGCTTCTGAAACCAGTTCCAAAAAATCGGCATAAGGCAAATCATACACTCTTTCATCGTTTGCTAAAGCAGCCAGACTGAAATTACCTTCATTGTTTTTATATCGTAAAATGCGCATCTCGTATTCTCCTTTTGTTTGGTTTTATATTATAAAACTGCGTTCTCATTAAAGGATACACTCCTGGCATAAGGAGCGCTTGTTTTAAATGGACGAGGCTTTTACCCCAAATCCAAGTTCCCGTGAAATGTTTTCTGCTGTTTCCTTCAGCATCTCGGCAATCTCTTTGATCGCTTTTTTATTAATGCGGTGTACCGGCTGCGACATGCTGATGGCTGCAATCACATGTTCCGAGTGGTCTCTGATCGGAACCGAAATACATGAAACGCCAGGTTCGTTTTCTTGATTATCCATGGCGAAGCCTTCATTTCTTACATTGTCGAGTTCAGTCAAGAAATCCTTTTCATTGGTAATGGTTTTAGGCGTCTGGCTGATGTAATCATAATCCTTGAGAATGGCGGCCAGTTCTTCCTGGTCTTTAAAGGCCACAAGCGCCTTTCCTACCGCACTGCAGTGCACCGGTATTCTGCGCCCGATCCTGGAATAAAGGATGGTAGCTGCAGATCCTTCGACCTTGTCGATGTAAACGCCTTCCTTTCCATCCAAAATAACAAGATGGATGGTGTTCCCCGTTTTCATGGACAGCTCCATGAGATGTTTTTTCGCTACAGACCGGATATCCAGGTTATGGATCACAAAGTTCCCGCGCTCGAAAAGTTTCATTCCCAGCTTGTATTTTCCGTTTTCAGGATTTTGCTCAATATAGTTGTAATGCTGTAGTGTTTTAAGCAAAGAATGGACTGTACTTTTGTGTAAATTCATTCTTGAGCTGATGTCGGTTATTTTTAATTCCGATTCATATTCGTCAAAAAGGTCCAGAATACGAAGCGCCCGGTCTACGGATTGAATAATTGGCATGTCTCATTCACCCTTTGATAAAGTTTGATGGCTTGTCTTTTCCCTTATGGTACCACACCACAAGGGGGATACAACCGGATTTGCCTTGCAGGACATGCCAAAATCTGTAAGCGCTCTATAGCCTTGGATCAAGGCGCTGCTACTTTTCCGCCTGGCAAAGGAACGGCGATTCCCTCGGCCCCTTTTTCTGAAACCTTGAGATCCGGAGCATAACGCTTAATCATCTCGAGGCCAAGCTTTGCTCGTCTCACACGCTCTTTTGAGAGTGCAATTGAGGTCGGCTCAAGATGGGTTCCTGAAGGGTAAATGTTAGGAGCATTGCGCAAACCGAATTTAATATATACCGGCGCTGCTACCCGGATGATTTCTGGTATTTCATAATGGCGGATAAAGCCGCCGACATCATCAGGCACTTCCACATAAATATCGATCGGAACGTCAACCGCCTGGCGGATCGCTGCGAGCCTTGAAAGCGTAAGGTCGGTGGGCACGTTGTACGTTCCGGCACCAATCTGCTCCATCAGACGGATTGAAATTGGATTCGCCTGTGCCACCTGCACCGAAACTTTAACCACCAGGTCAGCAGGAAGTTCCCCGGTCTTTTTCAATTCATTAACGAGCCACAATAATCCTTCATCCGCCACTAAAATCCCCCGGATTCCGGCGTTGCAGGCGCGCTTGATATCCTCGATGGAATAGATGAGCTGATCCATTCCCTGTACACGAAGGCCGGCAATTTTTCCGGCACTTGCCCATTGCATGGCCGATACATCCCAGCTGCCACGCGGGCCAACAAACAAGCTGACTTCAAGGTTTTCTCTTCTGCCGATAGCTGCCATCTGCTCAAGCTCGTCGTCGGTCAAAAGCATAATTCCACTACCCTGTGAGATTCGGTGAATGCCAACGTCATATTGCTCGCAGGCCTCAATGACCGCTTCAAATGATGCCGGGCCTTCCACACTTGGGATTTCAACACGGTACTGCGCTCCATCAGGAAATGTTTTTTCCGAAGACGGGAGGTCATGACAATCTCCGGGAGGGAAACCCAATTTCTCAATAGCTCTTTTCGTTTCTTCCATTAGATATCTTCCTTTCGATTAATGTTGGGCAAGATTAAGTGAAACAACATCTTTTTGATAGTCCAAATCTGCTTCCTCAAACACTTGAAGCGGAACCACACCATGAGCTGCATCTGTATGGCTGGTCATCCTGTTGCTTGCGGCTACCTGGCGCTGGCGTTTGGAGATGGCCTTCATGCGGGAAGCTGCCAATTCTTTTCTTTGCTGGCGAATATGCTCAAATTTAAATACCTGTTGTCCACGCTGGAACGCCGTTTCGTCCATGAACTGAATGGTGCGCTCACGGAAATCAAGAAACAGTACATCCCCCGTTTGGAGATAAAGGATTCCGCCGTCTCCCTTGGCTTCTGGGGTCATATGGCCTACCGCGGCTCCGTAGGTAACGCCTGAATAGCGCCCGTCACTGATCAGGGTTGCCATCCTTTTCAGCTTACGGTTTGCGTTGATGTGCTGCATCGGCGTAAACATTTCCGGCATGCCGAATGCGACAGGTCCCTGGCCGGATACCACAACCGCGAGTTTCAGGATCCCCTCTTCCACCATGGCATCGAATAACACATCATAAGAATGGGTTTTCAAGGCTTCATATCGGTCCGGCGCATTTTGGTTTACAGCAGCAAGAAGATTTTCATGGGTGAATGCTTTCGTATTTCTTAGCTTGTCAACCAGCTCGGCGTCAAGAAGTCCATGGTTGGCGTCCTCTTCGTTGTCATAATAAAGAACAAACGCCGCCTTTTTATCGAACTCATCAAGCTGCAGGGTCGTCATCCCGCTGATTTTAACCACAGCGCTTTCAAAAAAGTTACCGCTGAGTACGTCAACACCGCTGTATGGCCGTCTTGGCTTATCAAGAATGACCGGATTTTCAGCAATCTTTTCAATGGACACCTTATGTTCTTTTTCCAGCCGCTCACGCCAGCTCGTGCCGGTTACGGTTGGAGCATCTACATCCATCGGCACCCCATTTTGAAGCAGTTCATAAAATAATGATTCCATGCCGCGGCTGTTTCCTGAGCAGCATTGCATCGCCAGTGCAAATATGTCCCTGCCCTGGGTGAGACTGTAGTCAAACAAATCAGGCACCGGCACCTCGTGATGAATGCGGTCCATTTCATGCAGGCTGAACTTGAATCCGCCATAAAGCATCCCGGCCACGATGTGCATCATCAAATTGGTGGAACCGCCGGATGCGCTGTGGATGCGGACGGCATTTTTAATGTTAGAAGCCATAATATTGGAAGCCCCGAAGGCTTGCTGGTTAATCATGCCTGCCAACGGATCAAGCGCCGCATTGATCTGTTCCTGTGTCGGAGGATCGGTCAGCAGCTCCAGCTCAGGGTGTACAAGCCCCATACCGGCAACCAGGTGCCGCGAGCTGTTTCCGGTTCCGTTAAACGCACAAACCCCGCCAAGCCCGTCGCACGTATTGACCGCCAGACGCTTTTCGTAATCATCGTGTTCCGCCTGGGAGATGAATCCTTTTTCCTTTGCCCGCTGAAGAACGCCCTGGAACGCGGTGTTGGATGAACATTGAAGAATGTAAGCCATCGCATCACGAAGATCATAAGCGATGTCATCCGCTCCGTTTTGCTCCGCTTTTTGGGCAACCGCCTCAAGCTCTTGAAAAAGGCCTTCTGGAATGGTTCCACCCTGTAAAACATGGGCAGGAGCAAATGTTGCAAAGAACGGCGCTTCCCCGCGATAGTTCCGGATGCGGTCGAGATGGGCCATGGCACTTACCACTCCAAGCGGCTGTTTGTCACAGCCCTGGATGACAAAGGCGCCATGATAGCTGTGCGCCTCGATCTGGTTGACAACCATTTCCGCAACTGCATTTCTGCTTTGCAGGGAATAACTCATCCCCTGGTTGCTTTGCGCGGTTCCGTCACACATGACCGGTGTGGAAAAATAAAAAGGAACCCCTCCGTTTTGCCAGATGCGCAGCGCAGCCCTGGACGATGTCTGAAAGTCCATAATATGGGCTGGATGATCGGGAGATCCCCCGATAATGGCAATACGCGGCGCATTTTCATGAAGCCGGTTATAAATTTCCTCCAGGGTCCAGTCCGGCGCATCGCCTTCATAGGTTGGCCCGAGAATCTGTTTTGCCCGGTCCAAAAGGCCCGCAACACAAATGGGTTCATTGGCCTTACCCTGAACATTGTCACGATATGGATTATAGGAATTTTCGATATATGGATACAACACAATAGTTCGCCACCTTTTAAACTAGTAAACTGTTACAGCATCAGAAGCGCAATCATTGTCCCCATACTGCTGTAGAGAAATGCAAACCCGATGTTCCAGAACGAAACACGGTATGGATTCTGATGCAGAAGACTGCCTGTTAAAGACACCGTAATGTTGTAAGGGCCCGCCATGACAGTGGACAGTCCAGATGAAATAAGAACGACGGCAAAGCTTAAGGGGTTGATCTCTCCCAAAAGAGGCTGTATGACCTCCCCCAGAATGCTGATGGTCACAAGCGGATGAAATCCGATCATCGCCAGACCGAGAAAAAGAACCTGAATCAGCAGAAAGAGCAACACGGGCCAATGCTCCACGGCTCCAAACGGCTGCTGCAGCCATTTTAAAAACGGTGAAACTTTAAGTGTACTAATTAAAAAACCTGCGGAGAGAAACAAAACCATAAAGTTTTGCTGGGACGATGCCCTGTTCTTCCAGACTCGCAAACTATAAACCAGATAGGATCTGATTCTTTTTACGAGAAGAGCCCAGAGAAATGAGTAGGGAACAATGACAAGCGTGACCGCCATTAGAAAATCAGTGTTGAGCACCCGCCTCGCTCCGATGACTGCTGCAATAAAAACACTTAAATAAAGAAGTAGCACCCCGGATTTTTTGAGGATCCTTCCGTCCAACGGTGCCGCTTCTGACGCTGCCGCCTGTTCCACCTGATATTTGCGGTATTTCAGGCCAATCAGCCAGTCTACTCCGAGCAACGTGACAGAGAACAAAAGAAGCCACGGAAGCAGATGAACATAATTCGAATGAGTGATGTCCACACTGATCGCCACCAGAATCTCCATCGGACTCCAGGCGAGACACAGGGCATAGCCTCTCAGCATCGCACGGCTGATAAAAATATCCCTCAATTTGTCCTCTGCTTTTTGCAGATTGCGGCGGAGAACCGATTCAACCAGCGGGATCGTAGCGATATTTAAAAACGACCCCAGCAAAAAACTGACAAGCGAGCTTCGGTAATACAACTGCCCCAAATTTCCCACCCGCCGCTTTAGCAGCTGGTTCACACTTTTGTCGTACCGCCCCACAACGATGATGCTGTTGATGAAAGGCAGCACATAAAAGATGGCGAGCAGGACAATGGTTGACGTCATGTAATGCGGCAGCTCCAGCAGCGGCTTTTGCAAATAAAAGTAGAGAAGGCAACCCACCAGAATAAATACGGTTCCTGTCGCACGGTATAGCCCGGTTGCCTTCGGAAATGAAAGAACAAGTGCCAGTATGGCGAAAATCCCTGTCACCTCATCGAGCAGAAAGCTGTCAGCAAACAGGCTGATCGTATAAAAAACGACCATGAGGCTGTATATGGCAAGCAAGATCACCGGGCTTCGCCAGCTGTGTACATCTCTGCCGGTTCAGACAGGATTTCAATATCCGAATGGGCTTCCGCTTCCTCTCTCAGGCTCTCGGAAATCCATATATGCTGAAGATCCAGCGTGTTTGGAATACGTACCACCCTTGCTCTTGTAAGGTCACGGGCATTGCACGTTTTGATGGCCGCTTTTATAGCCATCTCTTCGTCCTCAAGAACCATCGGAACTTTAATCACCGATGTCACCGTACTGGTGAGCGAATTGGCGTAGCCCTTTTCCCAGGAGATGCTGTTAAACAGCTTCCTGGTGGTTGTATCCGCCAGTCCGATTCCGTTGGCATTGCCATGGGTTTTCTCCGTTAAACCGAGCACGACAATGCGTGAAACATCAGGTCCCCCGTAGGCATAAGGAGTGGCATAACGTCCGGTAATGTTCGGGTCCATCCCGTCCCCTGAAATGTCTTTGCCGATTTCTTCAACAATCAGCACATCCATCGGATCAAATAAAATTTTTGGCATCAGCACTTTCGCTTCAAGCAAAAGCCCCGGCTCTCTTTCTTCCATTTCCTCGGCAGGAACGGCAACAATTTTGGCTGGTCGGTCATAGGCGTTCTCAATGGATCCAAGTCCGAAAATAATCGGAATCTTGGCCATAACCATCTTGGCCATTTGGGGAACATGCTCTGCCATGTACTTAAAGCTGTAGGCATGCGCGGCCTCCGCCCCTTTTTGCTTTCCAAGGCCAATCGTGATCATCTTCATCAAACCACTTTCAACCGGGCCTCGGAAAGCCGTGTGCGGCTTTATCCGGTTAATAACGATCACCTTGTCTGCACTGGCGGCATTTTTATCGGTGTAAACAGGCAGGCCATTTTCAAGCGTGCCGGTTTGCACGACCTCCATGCTGGATACAATCGGTGCGCCGACCGATGCTTCGGTGACACCGAGCTGCTCGAGCACTTCACGCTGCCCTTCAGCCGTGGCACCGCCATGGCTGCCCATGGCAGGCACAATAAAAGGAGAACCCCCTGCTGATATGACAGCGTTGACCGTTTCCCTGACAAGTATGGGAAGGTCGGCCACACCGCGGCTACCCGCGGCGATGGCTACCCGGTCACCAGGCGATATCCTTGAGAGTACGCCTGTTTCTTTTAATGTCTGCTGAACGGCCTGTGCGGTGTCATCAAGTTCAGGAGCATGAAAGGATTGCTTCACTTTCATCATCTTTGGAAGGGCTATATCCTGCAGCAACTGTGATATGATCTCCATTCCTCTTCCTCCTTATCTGACTTTTCTCTTATTTTTTCCTCGCTTTTTCCACTTCTGACATCATTTCATCGACCAGGTCTTGTCCAAACTTTTTCGCGTACTTGTCGGTGACCGGCTTCACGATTTCTTTCATTTTTTCTTTTTCAGCGTCGGAGACCTCATTGACCTTCATGCCAGCTTTTTTCAAATCCTCGAGAGCTTTTTCGTTCTCTTTGCGGTTCAGATCACGCTGGTATTTTCCTGCTTCCTGCGCAGAATCTCTCATGATTTTTTGTTCTTCCTTTGAAAGCTTGTCCCAGAACTGCTTGCTCACAAGAAAAACAAATGGTGTGTACACGTGCTTGGTCATGCTTAAGTAGGGCTGAACTTCGTTATACTTGCTGGATTTAATGGTCGCGAGCGGATTTTCCTGCCCATCCACTGTTTTCCCCTCAAGCGCAGTAAACACCTCGGAAAACGCCATTGGCGACGGATTGGCACCCAGCTTTTTAAACGCATCCAGATGAACCTCGTTTTGCATGGTTCGGATCTTCAATCCTTTAAAATCCTCCGCGGTCTTCACTGGGTGTTTGCTGTTTGTCAGATTGCGGAATCCATTCTCCCAATACCCAAGGCCAATCAGCTTGTGCTCCGGCAGCTTTTTCAATAGCTCCTTCCCCACTTTTCCGTCAAGAACGGAGTACGCTTCTTCTTCGGTATTAAACACAAACGGAAAATCGAAAATCCCGTATTCCTTGATCATTCCAACAAGCGGCGAGGTGGAAGGAATGGTTACCTCCTGAAGTCCGCCCTGCAGCGCCTCGGTCATTTTCTGGTCATCGCCAAGCGTGGCGCTGTAAAAGTTTTGCACTTTCATTTTCCCGCCGCTTTTCTTCTCAACCAGCTCTTTGAACTTCTTCAAGCCTTGTCCTTCCGGATGATCTTCATTCAAGCCGATCCCAGCTTTAATGGTTCGTTCCTGTATCCCGCCTTTTTCGGATCCTCCAGTTTTCGTTGCTCCACAACCCCCAAGGATCAACATGCCCGGGAGGGCGACACCAATAGCCAGCTTTTTCACCCAATTCTTCATTCTATTTCCCCCTCTTCATCCAATTGGCTAACTCATTGCATAGCGGCTTTCGGGCTGATTGCTCTTCAGCACCGACCGCTCTTCAACCTGCTTGTTCACTAGATACTTTGGATACTCCTTGCAGATCAGAACGTCCACAACACCGAGCGCTGCTTTTGTTCTCATTTCTTTGGCAGCCTCCTCGGAATACCAGGCGACATGAGGCGTCAGGATCACGTTATCCATGGACAGGAAGGGATGATTTTCAGAAATCGGTTCTTCCTCTATCACATCCAGGGCCGCTCCCCCGATCTCTCCCGTTTCGAGCGCTTCTATTAATGCTTTTTCATCCACTACCGGCCCTCTAGACGTATTGATCAGAAGGGCATCATTTTTCATTTGGGAAAACAGGGAGGCGTTGATCATGCCTTTTGTTCCTTCTGTTAACGGTGCATGGACAGAGATGATGTCAGACACCCGGCATAATTCTTCCAGAGAAACCAGTTGTACCCCCTTCTTTTCTGCTTCTGCCGCAGGATAGTAGGGATCAAAAGCAACGACTTTTAACCCAAGGGGCTGCACCTTTTCAGCCAGGCTTTGCGGAATCTTTCCATACCCTACCAGTCCGAGCACCTGCCCGCGGAGCCGGTGAATCGGCTGGGTCACTTTAAAATCCCAATTTCCGCTTTTCACCTGCTCATTTGCTTTAACGATTTTTCTTCGTGCAGAAAGGAGCAACGACAGCGCATGGTCAGACACTTCGTCCATGCAATAGTCCGGAACATTAGCCACGCAAATCCCTTTTCCGGTGGCGGCTTCCAGGTCGATCGTATTCACGCCCACCCCGTAGCGCGTAATCACCCGGCATTTTTCAAGCTGTTCGATAACCGTGCTGCCAAGGGGAGCATATTGATTAATCAGCGCGTCCGCATCCCGGCAGGCCTCAATGACTTCTTCCTCTGTCCGGCATTGGGCACCGATCAATTCAACTTCTGAATATTTTTCAAATACAGCTTTCTCATATCGCAAATCATCGTATTCCCAATCTGTAACAACTACTTTCATCTTGGACATCACTTTCACTCCTTAAAAAATTAAGTAAACCATTTGAGAGGAACGGTAACCAATGACGGAAAGAGGATCAGCAAGATCAGGACTATTACCTCCACCATCAGAAACGGCCATATTCCCTTCATAATGTCTTCCATACTGATTTTACTGACTCCACAAACGACATTTAGCACTGTACCAACCGGAGGAGTCAGCAAACCGATGGCATTATTGATAATAAACAAAACACCGAAATATACAGGGTCGATACCCGCCTGCTGAATAACCGGCATCAGCACGGGTGTCAGGATTAGGATGGTTGGTGTCATATCCATCGCTGTACCGATCAGGACAACCAAAAGATTAATCATTAAGAGTATGAGCAGCGGGTGCTCCATAAAAGGCTCCAACAGCCCGATGACTTGTGCCGGCAGATTGGCAACAGTAATCAGCCATGAGGATACAAGGGCTGCCGCGACCAGAAACATAACGACACTAGTCATTTTTGCTGCGCGTACCAGCAGCTGATACAAGTCCGCCACTTTTATTTGCCGGTAAATGACCATCCCCACGAACAAGGCATACACAGCGGCAACAACAGCGGCTTCAGTCGGAGTGAAAATTCCACCGCGCAATCCGCCAATAATGATGACGGGAAGCAAAAGCGCCCAAAAGCCTTGCCTGATGGAAATGAGAATTTCTTTTATGGATTTGCGGGGTGCCACTTGAACCTTGTCTTTATGGGCCACAATCGCCCATGTCACACAGAGGCCAACTGCAAGCATAACCCCAGGAACAATACCTGCCATGAACAGTTTTGTGATGGATACCCCACTGGTTACACCAAAGATGATGAACCCAATGCTTGGCGGAATGATCGGAGCTATAATTCCTCCTGATGCGATTAAACCGCTGGACCGGTTAATGTCATAACCGCTCTTGACCATCATGGGAATCAGAATTGCCCCGAGGGCAGCGGTATCCGCCACAGCAGAGCCGGAAAGACTGGCAAATAACACACTGGCAATAATGGCTACATAGCCAAGTCCGCCGCGGATATGCCCTACCATTGACATTGCCATCTGTACAATGCGCTGGGAAAGCCCCCCGGCGTTCATTGCCTCGCCCGCAAGCATAAAAAACGGGATGGCCATCAGTGGAAAATTGTCCGCACCATTAATTAAGTTTTGGGCAATAATCTGGCTGTCGAATATTCCTAAAAAGAACATTAAAGCGACACCGCTGAGCAGCAGGGCAAAGGCAATCGGCATTCCAAGCGCCATTGTGCCGAGAAGTGATCCAATAAATACACCAATCATGCTTGTTTTTCCTCCTTTCCAACACTGATTTCCTTGAAATCCACCAGTTCTTCCGATTCGCTGATGACAATCAAATCTTCATCGCGCACTTTATTAAACAAAATTTTATACACATTGTTGATCAAGATGAGTCCCATAGCCAGACTGACTACGATTCCTGTACCGTAAACAAAGGAAAGCGGAAGTCCGGTTGCAGGTGCTTTGCTGTCCATATTAATGACAGTCATCTTCCAGCTTCCTTCCAACACCAGGAAAAGAACAAAGAGCATGAGCAGATCACTGAAAACCAATACGACTTTTTTTGCTTTCACGGGCAAACGCCTGACCAGCATGTCGACACCGAGATGTTCCTTGGCTTTAAAGGCACCGATCGCTCCTAAAAATGTGAGCCAGATAAACAAATAGCGTGACATCTCTTCAGACCAAGTGATACCTGAATTAAAAAGGTATCTTAGAACCACATTGCCAAACACCAGTATGACCATCAGACCCAAAGCAACGGCCATAAAAATATTCAGAAGCGTTTCCAAGTACCGTGAGATCTTTTCCATCTTCTCCCCACCTCTTCATGCAATTGTCATTGCTTACTGCTCAGCCTTTATCTTCTTGACCAGCTCTTCTGCCCAGTCATACTTCTTATAAAAATCGTCATACATAGGTTTTGACGCTTCTTCCATTTTCTTCTCGAACGCTCCATCCGGTGTATGGAACTTCACGCCCTTTTTGGTCAAAAACTTCTTATCCGTTTCATAGCTTTTTTCCATCAGATCAAACTCGTAATCTGCCGCTTCCTTAGATGCCTTTTCAATTACACTTTGCTGTTTTTTGGAGAGACTGTTATAGAACTTGCTGTTTATGATATAAATATTGGGGCTGAACATATGGTTGGATTCCAAAACATCGCTTTGAACCTCATACCAGCCGGAAGCACGGAGAGTAGCAATCGGATTGTCCTGCCCGTCTACAACCTTCTGTTCCAATGCTGAGAATACTTCGGAGATCGGCATTGGTGTCACATTCATGCCAAGCAACTTACCGAGTTGTATGTAATTTGGTATGTTGGGCATTCTCATTCGCAAGCCGTCGAAATCCTTCATGGTTTTTACAGGTTTGTTACTCGAGAACATCCGGAATCCATTCGCACTCCAGGCCAGCGGTTTAACACCATGCTTCTTTTCAAGATCCTCAGTAAGCTCTTTGCCTATGGGGCCGTTGAGCACTTTTTTGACATGTTCATAATCTTTGAAAAGGAACGGCCATTCCGGAACCGCCATTTTTTCAATATCGGACTGCATGATCAGTCCAGGGATACCCATTTCGATCGTACCGTTTCGGACGCCGTCGTAAAATTCCTTTTCGGCACCGAGTGTGCTGTTGTCATAAATCTGAACTTTCAGCGTGCCGCCGGATTCCTTTTCAACCATTGGCTTGAATTTTTCCCGCAGCGCCACATTCTGCGGATGATCCTTGGCAAAATAATTGGCGACCTTTATTGTCTTTGTTTTTTCTCCCGAAGAGGAAGTGGATTTACTGCCGCATCCCGACAGGATCAGGGACAGCATCAGCATGATGCCCATTACAACACCCAAACTTTTCTTCACCTTCACCATAACCACCCTTTCATCTGTTTTTTACTTTTTTGAAAGCGTTACCACCATGCTGCAAAAAAATGATCAGTAAAATAGCGGAGGACTGATAGTTTTACATTATAAAACTCTGTTCTGTTATATTCTTAAACAAAAGACACTGCCCTCCTTACAAAATGATGATTGTTTCTGGAAATGCAATGTCTTAATTGTTTTATAATATAAAACCGTGTTCTGTATAACTAATAACTGTGATAATCATAGTATATCTTGTCAAAGGATGTCAATCCGTTTTTTTATTTTTCTGAAAATAGTCTCTTTTTACTATTTTTAATTTAAAAGCAATTAGTAAGTTTAATATTTTCAAAGTAAAATCACTGGGTGATTGTTAGGAGGATATGCCCCAGGATGGTATATAACAGGTCAAACTAGTTGCGCGACAGTAAATTTTCGATTTCGGCCAGTAACAACGACGGATACCCTTCACCTATCCACCGGCATCACTCACAAACTGGTAAAAAATCACACAAAAAGGCTCGGGAGATCGCAATACCCGCTCTCTCCCGGGCTTTTCTACTTCACTTTCTCCTCAAAAAGGATTGCTCTGAGAACGTTCGGATGCTCAAAGTCCTTTTGTCCTGCTCCATATCCGATTTTCTCGATGACAAGAGGTGGCATATACCCATAGTCATCGGCAAGCGCCTTTAAGAAGCCGGCTCCTGTTGGCGTGGTCAGTTCGCCTTTTACATGGAAAGCCTCAAGCGGCACTCCTTTAAGAATCTCGGCCGTCGCAGGGGCCGGAATGGGATAGAGTCCATGCGCCATCCTCACCTTGCCATAGCCCGTCGGGACGGGTGAGGCTACAATTCTATCAACCTGCAAATCTTCGAGCGCCAGGCATACTCCGATCACATCAATAATGGAATCCATGGCACCCACCTCATGAAAGTGAACCTCCTTTGGATCCATTCCGTGAATCTTACCCTCCGCTTCGGCGATGACTTCAAATACACGCCGGCTCCGTTCCTTTACCCGAACAGGAAGCTCACTTGTTACAATCATCTCCAAGATCGTTGATGCTTTCCGATGAACATGGTCATGGTGGTGATGATGATCATGTTCATGCGAATGGCCGTGTTCATGCTCATGGTCGTGATGATGGTCATGTTCGTGAGAATGGCTGTGGCCTGCTTCATGGACATGTGCGGCACCTACCAGTTCCGCTTCCTTAAACTGCAGGTCAAGCAGGTTCGCTGAGATTCCTCTCTTATCGACTTTCTTAGTGGCCATGTGAAACGAATCAATCGGAAGCTGCTTCAGCTGCTCTGTTACGTAGGAAAGATCAGCGCCAAGGTCGAAAAGCGCAGCAAGTGTCATATCACCGGAAATGCCGTACTGGCAATCAAGATAAAGCTGTTTCATTGGCAATCCCCTCGTTTGCGAGTTTTAAAATAAGAGCCGCCTGATAGGCCGCACCAAATCCATTATCAATGTTCACCACACTCATTCCGGACGCACAGGAGGTGAGCATGGCGAGAAGCGGAGTAAGACCCTGCAAATGGGCACCATACCCCACAGAAGTCGGAACCGCAATAACCGGACGCTGAACCATGCCTCCGATCACACTCGGCAGAGCTCCTTCCATACCGGCCACAACGATCAGCACACTTGCTTTTGTGATATCTTCCCGATAGGCAAGAAGCCGGTCAATGCCAGCTACCCCAACATCATACAGGCGGTTGACTTTGCAGCCCATCCAATCGGCGGTAATGGCCGCTTCCTCTGCGACAGGAAGATCGGAGGTGCCTGCCGCAATAACCATCACATCCCCGCCGTATTTCTCACGCGGAGGTCCGTATAAAAGAATTCTGGAAACGTCGTGATAGTGAGCATCAGGATATACGGCGAGCAGCACTTCTGCCTTCTCTTTGGAAAGCCGGGTAACCATAGCCTTCCCATGGGTCTCAATCAGGGTTTTCATGATTTTTTTAATCTGATCTGCTGTTTTTCCTTCTCCATAGATGACTTCAGGATAGCCTGTACGTTTCTCACGATCCAGGTCCACCTTACTGAAGCCGAGGTCTTCGAATTTTTTCATGAAATCTCCTTCTCTACGTTGTTTTGGTTTCTGCCAGCACTTTGTTCATACTGCCGCTTTTATAGCCGGTCAAATCCATCGTTACAAAGCTGTAGCCAAACTCCTGCAGCTGCTTTGTAATTTCTTCGTGATGTTCAAGAAGCCTGTTCATTTCCTGTGGCTCTACTTCAATTCTGGCAATGTCTCCATGCGTTCGGACCCGTACCTGACGGATGCCGATGGCGCGAATGGCCTGTTCGGAACGGTCCACTTTTCTCAGCTTCTCGATGGTAATTTCTTCTCCATAGGCAATTCTTGATGAAAGGCAGGCAAAGGAGGGCTTATCCCATGTAGGAAGCCCCATCTGCTGTGAAAGCTCACGTATTTCGCTTTTGAACAAACCGGCCTCCTGGATTGGTCCCCGTACATTGTATTCTCTTGCGGCTTTTGTTCCCGGCCGGTGTTCTCCCATGTCATCGGCTATGAGACCAAACGCGATATTTTCATAGTGATGTTCATGCATAATCGGAATCAGATGCTCAAACAAACTCTTCTTGCAAAAATAACAGCGGTTGGAGGTGTTTTCGGAATAGCCGGGAATGCTGAGTTCTGAGGTTTCTATTACTTCATGGCGTGCGCCGAGCATCGCTGCGTACCGTTTTGCCTCCTGCAGTTCCTCAAACGGATAGGTCTCGCTGTCTGCAGTGACCGCCAGCACGTTTTCTTTTCCAAGCGTATCAAGCGCGACTTTTAATAGAAAAGTGCTGTCCACCCCTCCGGAAAAAGCGACCACTACGGTTTTCATTTCTCGTAAAATATCCTGCAGTTTTTCATACTTATCCAACAACAGAACCCCTCCGTTCTTCCACATAAGGAATGGTTAGCGGCCCGAGTGGCAGTACTGCTATTGTCATCTCAGGTCCGTATTTCTCTTTTAACTCTTCCAGTGTCTTTTCAATGTCATGGGTCGGCATCAGGATGGCTCCTTTTACCTGCTCATCGGTCAGCTTGGAATAGACATAAACATCTGCCCACACCTGGGTGACCGCCTGCTTTTGAACCTGCCACTGATCGAACATTTTAAAATTGGGATCATTGATCAGATCCAGCAGCTCCTGTGGTGTTTCAGCAAATTGAAAAATTTTCGAGTAATTCCCGTGGTCAGGCAGCCCGTCAGAGCATTCGGAAGCAACGATGATGGAGCCTCCCTCTTTCACAATCTTGTGAGCTGCACTCATTCCTTTAACTGCCTGATACAAATTTTGGTCAAGCGGATAGCCGGAGTTGGAGGTGATCACCACATCAAACCTCTCTTTGCAGCGGATCATGGCATGTTCCTTGGCAAACGCACATCCCTTATCGTGTGCTTCATACAGCTCCCCGGCGAACACATTGGTGATTTCCTTTTCCCGGTTCAGCGTCACGTTCAACATAAAATGCGGCTTGCACATCGCATTGATTTCGCGTGTCATTTCCTGAACCGGGTTATCCACCATGTTGCCCCAAGTGGAGCGTGGATTCCCGATCATTCGCGCATTATGAAAGGTCATAATGGTTTCTATACCGGCAATGCCAGGCATGATGCCTTTTGGGCCGCCCGAAAATCCCGCAAAAAAGTGGGGCTCAATGAATCCCGTAACAATGCGGAAATCGGCTTCCACATAGTCTTTATTCAAATAGACGTCGCAGCCGAACTTGCTTCTTCCCACATTAACGAGTGAATCCAGATCATGACAGTGATTATTGACAATCTTGATATGATCGACGACCCACTGGCCGAGCATTTGCACAAACTCTTCCTCTGTCTGGTCGCGGTGAGTGCCTGTCCCGTTGATGATCACAAAGTTCTCAAGCGGCACATGATCCAGTTCCTCAATGAGCAGAGGAACAAGCACGTCATTTGGTGTCGGTCTTGTAATATCGCTGATTACAATGGCTACTTTGTCTGTCACCTTGACACTTTCCTTTAGTGACGGTGCACCGATCGGATTTCTCAACGCATCCAAAATCGCCTGCTCTTTGTTCTCAACTCCCGGAAGGTTATTCGGTTCCACAACAAACGTGTTTTCAGGGAGATTCAGTTTCAGCCCTTCTTTTCCGTATAACAAAGTTGTCTCCATATGTTGTTCTCTCCTTTTTAACTGTCATTATGCTGAAGTTGAAGGTACGCTTCTTTCTTTTTGGTCCCGTCCTTCCAATTCAAACTTCTCCAGCTTGCCGTCGATTCCTCTCGCCTTTTGCCATTTATCTACAAGAATCACCGCAATCGGACATAAAATGGCCGTTGTCAGTGTGGCGATCGAAATCTGCGCAGTAGCAACGTTTACAATATCCTGGTAGGATTGCGCCTCTGCCGCACTCATCATTCCCGACCCCGCTGCAACCGAAGCAGCGGCCGCAATCGCTGCCGGAGTACCTGCCGCATTTCCTGCCGTCGATGCTTCCGAAACCGGTGCAATGAAGCTTTTTTCTTTAAATAATTTAAATACAAGAATTCCCGTAGATGCCGTAAGAATCGTAGTCATGAGGCCAATGGTTAGACCTGCTGTAACGACTGACGGATTGAAAAAGCTGGCAAGATTCATTCCCGCTCCCAAAGCAAAGGCAAAGAACGGTACAGGCAGAATTTCTCCTGCTTTCAGGAAATCCCGGATATCTTCGTCCAGGTTTCCAAGAATCATTCCGATGGCAATCGGCAGCAGCACGGCAATAAAGGAAATGATCGGAAAGCTTGATCCCAGCAGTCCAAGTGACATGAGTGTAAAAAACGGTCCGTCGTTCAACGAAAGCACCGCCACCGCGCCTACATCGGAACGGTTTCCGTACTGGCCGGTAAGAGCCGCATACATTCCGCCGTTTCCGTTCGTCATGGCCGCAATAATCGCCAGTGTGGAAAGTCCAAACAACCCGTCCATCGGATCAAAGAAATAACCAAACAGCAAACCAACCGCCAATCCGGTGAGATACTTGGAAGTAGTAAGCAGGATTCCTTTTTTCAGTGCTGCTCCTCCAACCCGCAAGTTCATCTGGCTTCCTGCACAAAACAGGAAGAGTGCAATCAGAACGAGCGCACTGTCTTTAAACAGTTCCTGAGAGAAGCCTCCTATGCGCAAAAATTCGTAGTAGCCTTCTTCCGTTTTGGCAACACCGAGCGATTTTAAGAAATTCATCACCGGCTTCAAATGAAGCTGGTCAATAGTATTCAGTAACGCCCCGAACAACAGTGGAACGACCATGAGTCCTCCGGGTACTTTTTCAATCGTTTGTTTAAGTTTCATAGTGTAGAACCCCGCTTTCGCTTGTTGGTTTATTATGAATAAATGTTCGGACAACCTGTTCTGCACTATACTCCAGCAATTGAGATGATTGTTCCATTGCTTCTTGAAGGGTTAGTGGCTGCTGAATGATGCTCGTGATGCTGATGATGCCGTATTGATAGAGAACGTCCACGCCATCGCCGACCGAGCCGGCAAGGATAACGGTTGGAACGTCCTTTTCTTTTGCTTTCTGTGCTACGCCCATCGGCGTCTTACCGGAAGCCGTTTGAAAATCGACCCTGCCTTCTCCCGTTATGACAAGATCAGCTCCATCAAGAGCTTGGGGAAGACCGGCATACTCCGTCACGATATCAACGCCACGCTTCATCTGAGCGGAAAAAAACGCCTGAAAGGCTCCTCCAATCCCGCCCGCTGCCCCGGCTCCCGGCAGGTCATGCAATCTTGTTCCTGTCAGTTCTTCCACTTTATCCGCCCAATGGGAAAGGTTTTGATCCAGCACGTTTACCATTTCTGCTGTTGCTCCCTTTTGCGGGCCAAAAACGGCTGAAGCACCGGATTTCCCGACAAGCGGATTCTCGACATCCGACGCAATGAGGAAGGTACTCTCCTTAATTCTCCGATCAAATCCTGTGTCATCAATAACTTCCAGACAGCTTAGCTCTCCGCCTCCGGAACCGATCTCGGCTCCATTTTTGTCCACCAGCTTCATACCAAGCGCCTGGAGCATACCTGCACCGCCATCATTGGTGGCTGACCCACCGATAGCGAGAATAAAGGAGCGGAATCCATCATCCAGTGCCTGTTTGATCAGCTGTCCGGTCCCAAATGTGGTAGAAGCCAGCGGATTGAGTTCCTCTTGCGTAAGCAGGCAAAGCCCTGAGGCTTCAGCCATTTCGATCACACACATGCTGGTATCACCCAATACGCCATAGGATGCGACAACCTCTTGTCCCAGCGGACCGGTTACCCTCACTTCTTTCTTCTTACCGGCAGTCGCGGCAACTAGTGTGTCCATGGTTCCTTCTCCGCCGTCAGCCACCGGCACAAGGACCGTTTCAATTGAAGGATCCGCCTTCTTTATCCCGCGTTCGATCGCTGCTGCAGCTTCCATTGCCGATAAACTTCCTTTATATGAGTCTGGCGCAATAACAATCTTCAACCCTGAACCCCCCCCCTTAGAAAACGCTTTCATTATATGGTTGATTATAGTATACTTGTCTGAAAATTATATATCTATAGATAAAACCTCTATAAATCGCTTTTATTTTTTATAATTTTTTGTAGAAAATAACCAAAGGAGAACGTCATGCTAACGACTGAAATCGCTGAAATGATCGTAAAAGAAACCTCAGCCCGGCTAAACCGCAATGTGAATATCATGAGCAATAAGGGCATCATCATCGCTTCCTGTGATTCATCGCGCCTCTATCATATTCATGAGGGTGCCCTGGAAGTGCTGCGAAGCGAACAGCCTTTTACCGTTCCTCTGAACCACGATGGTAAATGGAGAGGCGCCCAGCCAGGGATTAATCTACCTATCGTCTTCGACCAGCAAATTGTCGGGGTCATCGGGATCACCGGTAATCCCAAAGAAATAGAAGATGTGGCCGGATTGGTGAAAATGACGACAGAGCTCATGGTGAAACAGTCGTATATGGCCAGCCAGACGGAATGGCAGCAGCGGACAAAGGATATGATTATCGAGGACTTGCTGAGCGAACAGCCATCCATCGAGCATGTTCTTCGACGGCTTGGCCTTCTGAAGATTGAACTGCCCCCCACCCTCCAGACACTGGTTATTGAACTGGACGAAGGTCAATCCCTGTCTCGTTCGGTGCTTATCCAGCAGCTGGAAAAGGCTGCGGGATCGGAGTATTGCCTGGCAGGATTTGTTCACACCAAACGATTGTGTATGGCCTTTTCTTATCAAAAAGAAGACGAAGGAAAAAGAAAGCAAGAGGCGGTCCTGCAGCTATTGAAATTCCACCATTTCAAGTTCCGAATAGCCTGCAGCACACCGTTCTCCACTCTGGAATTATTTCATCAATCGTACACAGACTGCATCCTTGCTCTTGAAATCGGTGATCCGCAGGAGGAGGTGCTTTCGTTCGCAAAGCTTGAAGCCCAGGCGCTGATCCATCAGTTGAACCCTGTTGCAGCTGCCAGGCTTTCACGCCGTGTACTGCTAAACTCTGTGCTTTCATTAACCGGCACACTGCAGTGTTTTTTGGATCACCATCTGAATTTGCAGCAAACCGCAGACAGCCTCCATATCCACCGGAATACACTCATTTACAGACTAAACAAAATAAAAGAAGAAACGGGTTATGATCCCAGGAAGTTCAAGGATGCCTTTGCCCTTCAAATGGCACTCTGGATTCTGGAAAAAAACTAAAAATGGAAAGAACACATCCACAGTTAGGACGCTCTTTCCTTTTTTGTTTAGGAAAATCCGAAATAGGCTATGAGATAAGTATAAGAATGTTTCGGCCCGCCAGTATTTTGCAAAGGAGGAGAATAAGATGAAGTATGAAAAAGTGATGATTGCGCTTGACGGCTCAGAAGGAAGTCATCAAGCCCTGCAATATGGTGCAGAACTGGCAAAAAGCACAGGAAGCGAGTTGACGCTCGCCCATGTTTTGGCTGAACCGGCCTACCCGCTTTATGGGGAAGGGTTTACAATGGCAGCCTACAAGGGATCAGTCGAGCAGGAAGTAAGGGACGCCGCCGCTTCGGAAAAAGGACAGGGCGAAACGTTATTGGAGGAAGCAAGAAATACAGCATTACACTATACAGACCATGTGAAAACAGAAATTCTTGAAGGGGATGCAGCAAAGTCGATTTGTGACTATGCAAAAGTTCATGATATGGATCTGATCGTCATGGGAAGCCGGGGACTGAGCGGGCTGAAGCGTATGGTCCTGGGCAGTGTAAGCCAACAGGTGTTATCCGAAGCGGAATGTCCAGTGCTCGTAACTAAGTAAAGAGAAAGAAAAGCTTGCAGACTAGTAAACTAGCTGCAAGCTTTTTCGGGTGCATACAAAATCAGATTAGTCGTGCAGTACTTTATCCAGGAGAATTCGTGTTGGAGCATCAAAAATACCTGTATCCTTCAGCTCTGGATATTTCTTTTGAAACTTGAGGACTGCCGCTTTGGTTTTCGGGCCATAAATGCCGTCCACACTGAGAGAAGATCCAATTTCATTCAGTGCTTTTTGAAGAATTTTTACAGCATTCCCCTTGCTGCCTTCTTTCAACACGATTTCCGGAAAGCCGTAAGAGTTCACTTTTTCAGACAGAGCAGCATGCGTTTTTTTTCCATAGATCCCATCCGGAACCAATTTTGCACTCTTTTGAAAGGCAATGACGGCTTTCTTTGTATTTGGGCCAAAGATTCCGTCTGTTTTCAACCCTGCATTCATCACTTTATTTAATGCCCATTGAAGGATTTTCACGTTTTCTCCATGGTCACCGGATTTCAGAACTCCTGACTTTGGCAGTTGAAATATGGAGTAATCTGGGGCGGTCTGGGCACCGGCCACAGAAGGAACTCCCATAAGCAATGCAGAAGCAGTTAAAACAGAAGCAATCATTTTTTTCATTTTTTAAGACCCCTCTCTTTTTATCACCCTGATTATTTGGATTACACCTTATTAGTCGATCACAGCCAATAAAAGTTACACTGAAAATTGGTAATTTCAAAAACAAAGGAAGTGAGAGTTTGACGATTATAAAAAACCAAAGAAAGCTTTACATTTTGGCTGCCGTGCTTCTCGTAAGTCTGGCCGGACTGGGATGGTATTACTTGTCAACAGCTTCTGTAACCGAGGAGGTCGAAGCCACAGAACCAGGAGGGGAAGTTCCCTATAGCACACTGATCGATTCCACCCATCAGTACTATAATAAAACGCTTTGCTATGACAAGGACGAAACGATCAACTGGGCGGATCAGCAAACTCACGCCATTGAACTGGTGAATGAAATCCGTTCTGTTACGGTAAAAAGTGAAACGGTAAAAAAAGATTTCCAAAATGCCAGAGAGCTGGCTGAAATAGTGTCCAAAGAGAAGGACAAAACAGCATTGCTTTACTTGCACAGAATCTTTCATGATCTGGACAAGGCCGTTAATCATTACAAACAAAAGGATGATTTCGGATACACCTACACCGGAACGGGCAAACGTCTATTTGGCGGCGGTGTTAACAAAGTCGAGCATTACCTTGCCGAAAATAAAAAATGAGGGTTTTACAGGAAGAGCTTGAAAAGAAATAGCCCAACGATGAGATCCCCCGCTAGTGTTCTGCGGGGGATCTTTTAATTCAGGAAAAATTAGTAAATTAGACTGATGTAAAATTTTTGAAAATTAAAACAAATTACCCACTCTAATTCTATTAATATTTGCTATTATTGTTGTAAATTGTAAAACATTGTTGAAGGAAGGAGGTCAGGGGGGTCTGACATCTTGTAGCTTCAGCAGACTGAAAACTAAAAATATTTTTAAGGGGTGTCAATATGAAGAAAATGACAGGTGCTCTTGTTGGTATTGCATTAGCTGGCGCTTTATTGATTGGTGGCTATATCGCGGAACACTCAGCCGTACCGAATGCCGAACACGGGAAAACATTTTCTACAACGAATGGGTAACCAGAACGTTGTCAGGTGCACACCCAGAACTTCACATAGCATTCAGGGAAGAGAGAGCGGTCTCCTTCCCTTTTTTCGTTGGACATAAAAAGTAGGAGAAAAGGAACGGATGAATTTTCTATTAATTGCGTCAATTGACTCAATCGTTAAAAAGCCCAATATGCTAAGATTGTGTTAAAATGTAAATTTATGCAAAAAGGTGGGGCGAATGTTATGGAAATAGAGTTGACGAGTACGGATCAAATGATTCAGCTGTTAAACAGCTGGTACCGTGAAATTCTTTCACAAAACCTCGTAGAATCCCGCAGACTCAAGCTGGAGATTGACGAAAAGATTGAAAACATGGAGATTGATCCTACCCAGACTCTTTTTATCTATTACTCTTTATTATGCTTCAGGTATCAACTGCTGATCGACGATTTATGGGAGGCCAGGTATACCCTGAACCATCTGAATGAAGGGCAGAAAAGAGAAACCGACGACTTTTTATCTTATTACTTTCACTTCTTCAAAGCCATTTATGCCACAGAAACCGGAAATTACCTGGAAGCGAAGCTTCACTACCAGCTTGCTGAAAAACGTTTAAATCAGTTTACCGATGACATTGAAAAAGCAGAGTTCAACTATAAAGTCGCCACCTTTTATTATCATATACGGCAGCCTCTGCTTGCCGTCCGCCATGCCCTTAAAGCCAGAGAGTATTTTGAGGACAAGTCCGGTTATGAAGTGAAGCTTGCCGGCAGCGAAAACGTCATCGGCCTAGCCTCCACTTCGTTAAAACAGTTCAGGGAAGCTGAAGATCATTTTCTCTCTGCACTCGACATTCTTCGTTCCAGCACACTGAAAAAAGAACCATTTGAACTGAAAATCCGCTATAATCTGGGAATGCTGTATGCAGAACAAAATTACTCTGAGAAAGCGCTCGCTCACTTAAGCGAAGCATTTGAAGAGAAAAACACCGATTTTAAAACTGCCTATCTGATTGCCCGTGAACAAGTAAAGCTAAGAAATTTCGAACGGGCCAATGAGTGGATTACACTGGGCTTAAAAATCGCTCGGAATGCACAAAACGAAGAATATATTCATCACTTTTCCATTTTGAGCGACTGCAATCATTCAGCTACCGCAGAACAGCTTGAAAAAACAGCATCTGATGCCCTTTCCTATTTTGAATCCATGCAGTTGTGGGGTTATGTGCAGGATTATGCGGAAAAGCTTGCCTCCCAATTCTACAGTGTCTCAAATGACAAAAAAGCGAGCAAATACTTTCATATGGCCTATACAGCCAAACAAAAATTACTTAAGGAAGCAGGCAGCTGACATGTTCAGCTGCTCTCTTGCTTTCGAGAGCTTGTGGAGGTCGCTCGATGCGTTACTTGTGGGTTGAGCCGGTTTATTAGTTGCGGTTCAGCACAAAACAGTTACATATCACGTCATTTTCACCAAAACAGCAAACAAAAAGAGGCCGGCGCAAGCCCGGTCCTCTATACAAAACTAGTTTACCAGCTTTCCTTTATTCTCCCAGTAGGCCTTTCTGAGATGAACCTTCTGGATCTTGCCAGATGCAGTCTTTGGCAGTTCGTCGACAAACTTAATGATCGTCGGCGCCTTAAAATGGGCCATCCGGCTTCGCGCAAAGGTGATGAGTTCGTCTTCACTCGTCTCATAACCGTCCCTGAGTACAACTACGGCTTGGGGAGTTTCTCCCCACTTGTCGTGCGGCACGGCAATCACCGCTGTCTCAAGGACAGCCGGGTGATCATACAGCACCGCTTCCACTTCGATGGATGAAATGTTTTCGCCGCCCGAGATAATAATATCTTTTTTACGGTCGGCGATCTCGATGTTTCCTTCCTCATCAACGAACGCCATATCCCCTGTATGATAAAAACCATCGCGAATGGCTTTATGGGTCTCTTCCGGGTTATTCCAGTATCCTTCCATCACCGTGTTGCTGCGAACAATGATTTCACCAATCTCTTTTCCGTTCGGTGCCACTTCATCTCCGTTTTCATTGACCACTTTCACCTCGCTGCCAATAAACTCATAGCCGGCCTTGGCTTTAAGGCGATACTTTTCCTCTGGATCCAAATGTTGCTGGGTGTCCCGGATGATCGAGGTTGTGATCAGCGGAGCAGCTTCTGTCATGCCGTACACCTGAATGAACTCCCACTTCAGCTTTTCTTCCACCGCTTTAACAAAAGCAGGTGGCGGCGCGGAACCGGCAATCACAATCCGGATATTTTGTTCTGTTCTGGCTTCCTCCGCCTGCTGATCGGCATACTGAAGCAGTCCGTTTAAAACCGTCGGCGCCATGTGCATTACCGTGACACTGTTCTCTTTCACCTTTTGAAAAATATGAGCTGGCACTACCTTTTTCAAGAACACTTGAGTGGCACCGTTTGCTGTGTAATAAAAAGGCGATCCCCAGCCATTCACATGAAACATCGGCAATACATGCAGAAGCACATCATGATCCGATACACGCAGGTGATGCTGCGTTGTAAGCGCATGCATATAATTGCTGCGGTGAGACAGCATGACTCCTTTTGGCTTGCCTGTCGTTCCACTCGTGTAAAGCAGTGTGGCCAGATCATTTTCATCCATACCCGGCCGGTCAACGGGATCAGATTCAAAACCGCTGAGCCATTTTTCATACGACCGGCAGGCATCCTGATCCTCTTCCAAACCATGTACGAAAATCGCCTCTACAGTAGTTAGATCATCAAGAACCGGTTTGATCAGCTGAAGGAGCTCATTATCGACAAATAAAACTCTTGTGCCACTGTGATTGAGGATATACAAATAATCCTCAGGCTTCAGGCGTGTGTTGAGCGGCACCATCACCGCCCCCAGCTGCAGCACCCCATAGAACCCTTCATACATTTCGGATGTGTTCGGTGCCAGATAGGCCACGTGGTCACCCTTGTTAATCCCCGCTTCCTGCAACCCGCGTGACAGCTGATTAACCCGGTCGTTTATTTCTCTGTATGTATACGTTCGTTTTTCCCCTACGATTGCTGCTTTCTTTCCATAAACCTTGACGGCACGATCCAAAAACTGAGGCAACAGCATCGGTATATTCAAGAAGTTATCCCTCCATGTTCTAAATTTTCAAAATTTTTATTCATTATACCACAGAACTTAATAAAAAAGACCCGAAAGCCTTTTACAGCATCCGGGTCAGTCTATTCTTCATCGATTGGTTGATGGGAGTGAAAGGTGCGAGACTCCTACGGGAAAAGCGGGACAGATGAGACCAGGGAGGCGCTCGGGCCGTTACCGCAGGAGCTTGCGACGAGAAAGTAGGCGTTTACGCCGGTAAGGCTCAGTGACCGCCTGAGGAAAGCGAGCATCCTGGAACGGATATTAACTCCCACAAGTACAAACATGGTTACCTTTTCATAAAATCATACATAGATTGAACTTCCAAATTTTCCGGTGACCCAAAGACAAGCGCCCCCTCTTTGCGCTCGAAAAATTGAATCCGCTTTGGACTTCCCGGAATCAAATCAAAATAGTTATCCGAAAACACCCCCTCGGTATCCGTCGAAAGCCAAACCTGCTTGGCCAGCGTATTCGTTTCAATCATGTATTCACTGTCACTGACTCTTGTTATAGACAGCACCGGTATCTTTAGTTTTAGTTCTTTTCCGGACACAAAATAATGCTCCTTGCAATCTATGACTCTTTCATCTGCAACAAGCTCTGCCTGAAAGACAGTTCCTGCCGGATCCTGTCCATCCAGCAGCTCGGCCGTGGACAGGGACAATATTACGTTGCCTGTGTTCTTATCGAGGTTCACAGCATCCTTGAATTCCCTGATGACCTCACCCTGGAAATTCAGCAGCCTCGAAATCAGTGTTCCTTCCACCGGATCCAACTGATCCGAAATCACATGAACATCCACTTTTTCGCTGTTCGTTCCGTCAATGGACACCATAACATCCTGGAAGCTTTTCTTCGCATAATAATGCAGTGCCTTCCAGCGTCCGTAGTAATCCATACTAGCCCATGAGGCTACTGGCCAGCAGTCATTCATTTGCCAGTACAAGGTTCCCATACAATAGGGCTTTTTCCTGCGGTGGGCCTCAATGGCAGACTTGATGCCCTCAGCCTGAAGCACGTGGCTCATGTAAAGGAACGACGGAAAATCCTTCGCTACCGGCAAGTACTTTTCCATGTATTCTTTAATCAGGGCGTTCCCGCGGCCGTTTTTCTGGTGGTGAAGCATCACTTCCGATTCAAGTTCCATATCCTCATCTTCCGCATACTGTTTTACATTTTTATATTCCGGAAACGATTGAAACCCGTATTCACTCATAAAGCGCCCAACATGACTGTTGTATTCCTCAAAGGGTTTAGAGCCGTGCCACACGTCCCAGTAGTGAATGTCACCGCTGCCGGATACATAGTTTGAATGCTGCTGCCGGTCATTGGACCAATCGGCCATCGGCGATGACGGCCAATACGCTATTTCAGGCGAGAGCCGTTGAACGGCTTCCGGCAGCAGGTGATGAAAAAGTGTATCATAGGCTTGCCAGATTTCATCCCTTTGCTCCTGTGAATACTGCTGCTTCCATCCCCATCCCGCTTCCTCATCATATTGGGCCCAGGCAACATCCATCTCATTGTTTCCGCACCATAATGCAATGCACGGATGGTTTCTTAGGCGTCTGATGTTATCCTCCGCCTCGGCCTTGACATTGTCCATAAAAGCCTGGTCGCCAGGATACATGCTGCAGGCAAACATAAAATCCTGCCAAACCAAGATCCCGTGCTGGTCACACAGTTCATAGAACTCGTCGTTTTCATAGATTCCGCCGCCCCACACCCGGAGCATGTTCATGTTCGCCAGTTCTGCACTGATGATTTCGTGTTTGTACCGCTCATAGGTCACTTCGGTCACAAAGCTGTCGTTTGGAATATGGTTGGCTCCCTTGGCGAAAACCGGTACTCCGTTTAATTCGAAGTAAAAGGAAGCGCCTTGTTCATCTTTTTCGCGAACCAGCGTGATTGAACGCAGCCCTGTGCGTACCGTTTTTTCCGTAATCATCTGCTCTTCCTGAACATACGATGCAGTAAAATCATACAAATGCGGTTCACCCAGGCCTCTGCTCCACCAGAGCTTCGGATTGGTGATTTTCAGTTCGATTTCTACCGTATTGGTTCCAACAGCCAATCGTACATCCTGTGATATACTGACTCCTTCTGCTTCTATATGGAGGATGCCTTCAGCCTCTTTTTCCGTTTCAATCTCCACGACAGCGGTCAGTTCGGCGGAAGAGGAAGTAACCTTTTTCTGCTGAATAAAAAGGTCGCTAATCTCTGCCGTTGACCAGCCTGCCAGTTCAACGCTTTTCCAGATTCCGCTCGTCACAAAACGAGGGCCCCAGTCCCAGCCATAATGATACGGCGCCTTTCTCGCGAACACACTTAACGTCTTGTCGCCTACTTCTCCGTCCTCCGAATGGTCATTGACCGCAGGCAGGTTATAACCGAGCTTCTCCTGTTTTACGAGATCTTTTTCAATGGGCGAGCAAAAGCGGATCCGAAGCACATTGTTTTGTTCTTTCAGGTGCTCCTTAACATCCTTTTTCCATACCCTGAACATATTGTCTGTCTTTAGAATTTGCGTATCATTCAGGTAAACATCACCGTACGTATCCAGCCCGTGAAACAGAAGCTCCAGCCGGTCGAGGGAAAGCATGGTATGAGGCACATCAAACGTGGTCTCGTACTCCCAATCTTTCTTATCGATCCATTGAAGCTGCAGCTCATTTTTACCGTAAAACGGATCAGAGATCAGCCTATTTTTTAGTAGATCGGTATGCACACATCCCGGTACTTCGGCAGAAAGCCAGTTCTGTTCATCACATGCCTTGAACTTCCAGTCTTTTAGCTGCAAAGTGCTTTTTGTGCTGGTTGCATTGAAGGACAATTCCTGTGTCATCACGTTCGCTCCTTTTCCTTAAAGTTGTATGGCTTCTGTTTCTGTTGCTTTCATTGAGTCCGCATTAATGGCAGAGACCCTCAGAGATTCTAAATTGACCTCATGCCCTTTTAAAGAATGTATCCGAATGTTTTTTTCCTCACCAGGCAGCAGATCAAAGAAGTTATCCGAGCAAAGCACCTCTTCCTGATCAACATCGATTTTTACAAAACGGGCGAGCTTGTCCGCCCTGACAGTGATGGTATTCTGCTCTCTGCTTTCTTCAATTTTCAGGTGTGCCTCCGGATAGTTCATCTCCTTGAAATCCCGCAAATAGTATCTATTTTCCGGAAACGCTCCATTTCTTGAAGAAAGGCAAACAATCACTTCACCCGCGTTTTTCCCCTGAAGGATTTCCTCCTCTGTAAATTTGAAAAGGGATAAAACACTGTTTCCTTCCGATTCAAAATCCAGTTTCCGCGAAAATACGGTTTCTCCATTAAAATCAAGAACTTCCAGCGTCACCGAGTCGTTCACCGGCTGCAGCTGATCATTGATCACCGTGAGTTCAATGTCGCTGCCGGGATCATGGTCAAGCGTAACAAGAACAGGGGCAAAGAACCTTTTGGCATAATAATAGGACGCTTTTGGCAGGAGTTCATAATCGACCATGGACCAGCTGGTGCCCGGCCAGCAATCGTTAAGCTGCCAGATGAGCGCACCGCTGGTGTACGGCTTGCGGCGCCGGTAGTGTTCAATTCCGTACTTCAGCCCTTCTGCCTGGGTCAGCATCGAATAGTTCATATACTCTTCAATGGTATCCGGCACTCCGGTGAACCCTTCCATAAGAAGAATCCCTTTTTCATGAAAATGATCTTTGTTCCGGTAGGACATCTCTGCACTTTTCCAATAAAACTCGCCTTCTGGAATGTATTTGGACAAGGTATGAAAGTTGGAAGAGGCATGCATGCCAAACTCGCTCGAAAAGAGGGTATAATCCTTTTTGTACTGTTTAAAAGAAACCCCTTCAAGCGAAATGTCCTGAATCACCGGCTCTCCTTTTTTTCTTGGCTCGACATTTCCGTGCCAAACCACCCAGTTATGGCGGTCACCCACCGTTTCATCATCGTGGTCGCTGTCTCCCGAACTTCCAAAGGGGGAGCTTGGCCAATACAGCCTCCCAGGATCGAGCTCTGTGAGCAGCTTCGGAATCACTTCATGATATATGCTCTCTCCGTAAAATGGTGTGGTAATCTCGCCGTCCGAATGCTTGCGGTCATAAATCCAGTCGATCTCGTTATTGCCGCACCAGATCGCCAGACATGAGTAATTCCTCAGCCTTTTTATGACCTTCGTGATTTCGTCCTTCACATTGAGCATAAAATTCCGGTTGTAATCAGGATAAAGGGCGTTGGCAAACATGAAGTCCTGCCAAACAAGCAGTCCTAACCGGTCACATTCTTTGTAAAAGATATCCTTTTCATAGATGCCGCCGCCCCAGACACGCATCATATTCATATGAGCGTCCTTGGCCAGTTCCAGAAGCTTCGTATATCTGCTGTCTTCTGCACTGCCGATAAAGCTGTGAACAGGAATCCAGTTCGCCCCCTTGGCAAAAATCCTGACACCGTTCAAATTGAAAGCAAACAGGTTTTCTCCGTTTTCATGGGTTAGTTCCACCTTAATTTCGCGGATGCCAAAGCTCTGTTCATGAACATCAAGGACCGCTCCGCTTTCATCCTTCAGTTCTATTCTTAATTGATACAGGTATGGGTCACCAAGGTCGTGCGTCCACCAGAGCTTCGGCTGAGGCACCTCCATTGTGGTTCTGCCATTACGGTAGAGCACATCTGTTTCTGAGGTGACCACTTCTGTTCCGGACCGGAGTTCGACCGACAGGGACAGCGTTTCTTTGTTTTTAAACGACTGTTTAATGTCAGCTTCCACCTCGATCAGCGCCTTATCCTCTTCAACTTTCACCGTTTTTGCGTGTACTCCTTCAAGATGGGCTTTTGTGTATTTTTTTAAGGAAACATCCTTCCAAATTCCCGCAGTCACGAGGCGAGGACCCCAGTCCCAGCCAAAATTCATCGCAGCCTTGCGTGTCCAGATACGTTCCTTTCCATAACTGCACCAATAATCCTTTTCCTTGTTTTTCATGTGGATGGCGATGGGATCGAATTTAACGGCGATCACATTTTTACCCTGTTGAACCTGCCGGGTAACCTCAAAGGTATGCTCCACCAGCATGTTTTCCGTGTTTCCGATTTCTTTTCCGTTAAGAAAAATGGTCGCATACGTATCAAGTCCTTCGAAAACCAGATGCAGATATTCCTCATCCAGGCATTCATCCTCCCACAGAAATGTGGAGCGGTACCACCATTCCTTTTCTTCCACCCAGCTGCTGGCCAGGTCGTTGTGTCCTACAAATGGATCTTCAATGAGCCTTTTCTTCAAAAGCTCGGAGTGAACGTCTCCCGGGACAGACGCCCCCATCCAAAAATGATCGATATAGGATGGAGCTGCTATTTCCAGAGAAGGCACCTTCCCCGGCTCAAACCACTTCAGCTTCCATTCGCCTGATAGCTTCATTTCACATTCTCTCCCTTTCTTCATATGGATTTCTTTCGTGCCCGCCATGGGCGTGAACCAGATTCCGGTATTGGGTTGGCGTAAGTGTCGTACTTTTCTTGAAGATATGAACGAAGTATTTGTATTCGCGGTATCCTACTCTCTCCGCAATTTCAAAAACGCGGCAAGAGGTTTCCTTTAACAATTTCTTCGCCTGTTCCAGCCGGACCTCGTGTAAAAAGTCATTAAAATGTTTTCCCGTTTCCTGCTTGATCAGCTGGCTGAAATGATTTGGCGAAACATGGATAATGCCCGCTACTTCACCTGCCTTCAGGTCCTCGGCATAATGCTTTCGAATATAAGAAACCGCTTTCTTAATCAGCCAGCGTGATCCTTCATTGGCTGCGCTCTGCTGAAACGAGAAATAAGATGACAGATCCTTTAAAAACAGGTTCTTCAGCTGATCGTAGGAGTTATATACGGTCGGGTTCACTCCCATTAAAAACTCGAAGCGAACAGCCTTTGGACACCATTCCAAAAGGCTGTGTTCAACAGATGAAATGGCCATACAAATCGCGCCAGCCGTATACCGGCAGTCGGAGAACTTCAGAAAAAGCTGTTCTGCCGCTTCGGCCGTATCATCTGCTTCCAGCTGAAACACCTGCCTCACTTCTTCTTCACATGAAAAAGAACAGGAAGAATCCTCCACCTCCGATGACCAATAAACCGGTTCGGGCTGAAACGGATACCCATCCAGGCCGTGCAGTAATTCCTGATAGCCACTTTTCAGATCCTGACTTATCTCGACAGCAATCATGCACAAGAAGCAGCTGATTCCCGCCTTCTTTTCCAAACCCTTTTGCACCTGGAGGAAATTCTCCTTTTCCTTATCGTCATTTTCTGCAAGGCAAAGGGTAATCAGCCGATTTTGGTCACTGAAAAAAGAGGCACTGATCATATCCTGTGAGTTCAACTCGTTTTCCAGCGCTGCTTTCCACCTCTGTTTCAATTCTTGTTCCTGCTCTGGATTGAGGTTCTCTGTTTTTTCATGATACTGCTGCATTTCACTGCCCAGTAAAAGCAAATGCTTTCCTTCCAGACACGTAACACGGCGGTCTTCCCCATCCATTTCGTGATCGAGGACCGTGTCCGTCAGCAGCCGCTGCAGATGCTGTCTGCACTCTTTTTCAAGGTCATGCCGTCTTTCATTTGATATTTTTTGGACAAGAACCATTAATTCTTCAATGTCCACCGGTTTCAGCAAATAATCCTTTACACCGAGCCGGAGGGCCCGCTGAGCGTATTCAAACTCATCATAGCCGCTGACCATTACCGTCTCTATTCCCGGGGCATTCTTATATACCCATTCTCTCAGCTTCAATCCATCCATGACTGGCATCTTCACATCGGATAAAATAACATCCACTTCAGTTTCCTGCAGAATTTCAATCGCTTCTTCACCGTCATAAGCTTCTCCAACGACTTTTGCGTTGATTTGGCCCCATGGCACGGTTTCCTTCAGTCCCTGCACAATGATGGGTTCATCGTCCACAATCAACACTCTCAGCGTCATAGCCATCACCTTCACTTTTTTCGGCATCAAAAGGAAAAACAAGCCTGACCCATGCTCCCCCGGATTCTTTCTTCCGGATTTCCAGCGCTCCCCGTTCCCCATAAGCGCTAGTTAACCGGTCCAGAATATTTTGAAGGGCAAAGCCTCCTCTCATGGCGGATGCCGCCTCTTCAGGAGAAAATCCTTTGCCGTTATCCATCACATCAATGACCAGCCTGTTTTCTTCCTGAAAACAGCGGATATAGATTTTCCGGATTTTACGCATATTCTCAAATCCATGCTGAAGGCTGTTTTCAATAAGTGGCTGGATCAACTGTTTAAGCACCTGAGCTTCCATAATTCCGGCTTCGCAATACAGCGTGAACTCCAGCTTTTTTCCGAGTCTTCTTTTTTGCAGTGCCAAATAGCTCTGGCTGTAGGTCAGTTCGGCCTCAAGCGTTATCCAGGGCTTGCCCCGGTTCAGGCTGATTCGAAACATTTTGGAAAGCTGTTCGATCAGCTTGCTCGTGTCCATCGCATTCTCAAGCCTGGCTGTCCAGCGAATCATATCAAGTGTGTTGTACAGAAAGTGAGGATTAATCTGGCTTTGCAGAAGCTTGAGGTCCGCTTCCCTGCTGCGGATTTCCATCTTGTATTCTTTTTCAATCAAATGCTGAATCCTCTCCACCATCTTGTTAAATCGTAAGCCCAGCAATCCGATTTCGTCCCGGGAATGGACCAGGACATTCGCAGAAAAGTCACCCTTTTCCACTTGCCTGGTCTGCTCCGTCAAACGAACGATCCGCTTAATATTAAAATGGTAAAAACCCGCCATGGCCAGGATTCCAAACAAGGTAAGGACCACCATCATCATGATGATCGAATCCATGATCTTCTTTAAGCCTTCCGCTACATTCGCCTTGTCGACAATGGCGACAAGAACCAAATCTGTTCCTTCAAGCGGCTGGGTGACCACATGGTATTGCTCTGATTCTTTTTCGTAAAGAAAGGATCCTCCCTGTTCTTTTTGCTGCAGCGTCTTATTCATAAACTTCTTATCGGGATACGTTCTGCCAATCAATGATGGATCATGGTGAAGGACAACTTTTTGATTATGGTCCAACACAAAGGTTTGCTGAAGACTTTTTGAATCGGTTTCAATGATCTGGTACAGCTTGGCGGCATCCAGCCGGATGGTCACCAGGCCGATCGGCCTGGTGACATTGTTGATATCATTGATTACCCTGAACAAGCTGACGACCTTTTTCTTTCGGCCCCAATCATCTGTAATCGTATAGGCCTCGCTCCAAAATACTTTGCCATAAAGCGCTTTCGCCTTTCTTTCCCAGACGCCCTCCTCATTCTTCTCCAGCGGAGTGCCGATATGAATCCGGCTGTTATGAAGGCCGGTAAGCGTGATGGAATCCAAATACGGTTTGGAATTCAAATGAAAAACCGCATAGCCGTTGATCCGTTCTTCCAGATGTTTCAGCCGGATCTGGTTCTCCGGGGTACTTGGTGTTGTTAAAAAGGTCCGGAAGTCATTGCTGTAAATCATGTAGGAAGAAATATCTTCAATGCTGAGAATGGCAGCTGACATATTGTCTTCCACCTTCTCCAGATGGCTTTTCGTATTGTCGATCGCCTGCAGCTGGATGGCCTGGTTTGCCTGTGAATAAATGAATAAGCTGAAGGCAATCATCGGGATCATCACCAGTGCCAGGAAAATGAATAAGAACTTCCACCTCAGCTGCCAGTCGGGAAAATAGAGAAGCCGTTTCATCGCATCTACTCCTGTTATGCTTCGTATAACACTAGCTTAGCCCTTTACCGCACCGGCTGTCATCCCCTTCACAAGATAGTCCTCAAGCAATAAATAAATGATGATTACTGGGATAACGGCCATCGTAAGGCCTGCCATCTGGGCGCCATAATTGGTGGTGAACTGCCCGGCGAAGTTAGCCAGCCCAAGCGGAAGTGTTTTTAACGAATCATCATTAATCAGCACAAGCGCAAAGGAAAATTCGTTCCAGTTGTTAATGAAGTTCAGGATTATGACTGTAGCCAATGCCGGCCGGGTCATTGGAAGGATAATCGAAAAGAAAATCCGGAAAACACCGCACCCATCCATGATTGCCGATTCCTCAATGTCCCGTGGAAAGGACTTCATGAAGCTAACGAGGATAAAGATCGTGATGGGCAGGTTAAAAGCAATGTAAGGTAATATTAATCCAAGATGTGTGTTTAAGAGGCCCAAAGACTTCATGAGCAGAAACATTGGGACGAGTGTGGCATGAATGGGGATCAGCATGCCGAATACAAAGAAGGCGTACACCATCTTTCCCCATTTGAAAGCAAACCGCGCCAGAAAGTAGGACGCGATGGCCCCGGCAAAAATCGTTACCGCCACCGCTGCCACGGAAACAATGACGCTATTGAAAAAATAAGTGCCGAGCTTTGCTGTCTCCCAGGCGGTTTTATAGTTATCAAACAGCCATTGCACCGGCAAACCAAACGGGTTCTTCGCAAAATCGATATTGCTTTTAAACGAATTCAAAAACATCCAGAACATTGGATAGGCGTTCACCAGCCCATAGATCACTAGCAAAAGATAAATCAGCGCCTTTTTCGAAAAACGCCTGCCCTTGTTCGATTCTTTTCGAAGCTCGATGTTCTTCTGTTTTTCAGCCATTACATGAGCCATTTTAATCCCCCCTTTTTCTCAGTATAAGAGTAGACAGGTAGACAAGCGCGAGACTGAAGAAAAAGATAAAGAGCGACAGGGTGCTTCCATAGCCATATCTTGTGGAAGAAAACGTCTGGTCAAACATGTACATCGCCAGCACTTCCGTCGTATGGCCAGGCCCTCCTGTTGTCATCACATAAATGAGGTCGAAGGTCCGCAAGCTCCCGCTGATGCAAAGAATAACGGCCACCATGATGGTGTTTCTCATCATGGGCAGCGTAATGTATAAGGTCCTTTTAAGGCCGGACGCTCCGTCAATTTTGGCCGCTTCATAAATTTCTTCCGGGATATTTTGGAGTGCTGCCAGAAAGATAATCAAATACAGCCCGATAAACTGCCAGATGATCGTCACACAGACGGAAAACATGGCCCATTTCGGATCTCCCAGCCAGTTCTGCGCCCAGTCGCCAAGACCGATTCCTTCAAGCAGCTGGTTGAAGAGTCCCCTTCTCGAGTTATACATCATCCCCCAGACAAGAGAGATAATGACGGTGGAGATGACAACCGGCATGAAGCCCAATGTTCTGAACACCTTGCCGAATTTCAGCTTGCGGTTGATCAGCAAAGCGAAAAACAAGGCGAGCGGAACCTGGCCAAAGACGGACGCGGCCACGACCAGCAGGTTATTCTTCAAAGCTCCCCAGAATACGGGATCATCCAGTGCTTCCTTAAAGTTTGCCAGCCCCACAAACTTCATTTTCGTGAAACCGTCCCAATCCATGACTGAATAATAGAAGGAAAGAATGATAGGAACGATGGCAAATAACAGATAGATGACAAGTGCCGGCGCGATGCCAATTAGAGCCGGCCACTTATAGCGGTTTAACAGATGCATGGTATCCCTCCTTAAAAAGGAGGAAATCAAGCAAGTTTACTTGATTTCCAACTGATCCTTTTACTTTTCTTTATCCACCGCTGCCTGCAGTTTTTTGGCAAGCTGTTCCGGCGTCATCTGACCAAGCGTGACCTCCTGCAGCCCTGAATTGATCACATCGGTAACATCCACCGGAAGAGTGGCATCATAAACCGGTGCGATATGGTCGCCAGTCAGTTCAGATACCTGCTTCAAGGCCGGACTCACACCTTTAGGCGGATCAATATCAGCAGGAACCAAAATATCTGCTTTCATCAAGTCAGTATAGTAGTCTTTGCTGTAAAAGCTTTTCAAGAATTCCTTTGCGGCTTTCAGCTTCTCGCCTTTCAGCTTGCTGTTGAGGGCAATGCCTGTCCCGGTGACAGCAGAAACGGCCTCAGGGTTGCCTTTTCCTCCATCAATGGAAGGGAAAAGGGCAATTCCCAAGTTGCTGTCATCGTCCATCGCCTCAAGAACAGGGCCGAGTGACCATGCTCCATCGATCATCATCGCCGCATCACCCATGACGAACAAGTCTCTGTGCTGGATATTATCAATAGAATTAAAGTCATCGTTAAAGGCCTTCATATCCGCAAGTTCCTTAATTACCCCGACTGCTTTGACGAACTCCGGATCCGTAAACTTCTTTTTGCCATCTAATACATCAGGAAGGAAATCGCTTCCTGTCATGCGGTCACCAATCATAGAAATGTAGGAAGACTGCAGTACCCATTGCGCTTTATTACCAAGCGTGATTGGAATCACGTTTTGCTTTTTCAGATTTTTGATAAGCGTTTTGAAATCTTCATAGGCTTTTGGAAATTCCTTATACCCTGCTTTGGCAAGCATCTTTTTGTTATAGTAAACAAGGCTCGTTGGCGTTACGTTCGCCGGCAGTGCATACTGCTTTCCGTCCACGTTGTAATCGGTGAGCTGGTTTTTCTTGATCAGGCCGTCCCAATGGCTCAATATGCTGTTGAGCGGCTGAATCAGCTTGCCGTTTACGAGCGGTGTCAGCTCAGCCCCCGGCCATACCTGCACCAGATCCGGCAGCTGCTGGCCAGCCGCTTGCGTTTTCACCTTAACCTTAAACTGGTCATGAGGAATGTTTTGCTGCTTGATCACAATATTTGGATGTTCCTTCTCAAACTTCTTAACCGCCTTTAAGCTCGCCTTATTTTGTGGGGAAGGATCCGTCCATATGTTCCAAAACGTCAGTTCAATCTTATCCCCGCTTCCGTTGCCCGAAGCCTTTTCGCCATTACCCGAACAGGCCGACATCAGGACCAGCATCAATGCTGAGACAACCAAAAGCGCTCTTGCTCCCAACCGTTTACTCATCTTTTACGCCCCCTCAATCAATTGTTTAAACGATAGTTTAATTGTAAACGGTTTCAAAACCCTTGATAATCCGAAAAAATTAAGATAGCATCCTAATTTTTCACTCGTTTTCTGTTATTTTTGATTTTTCCAAAAATAAAAGATGGACTTAAAGGCTATGATCACACCTTTAAATCCACCTTGCGTTTCTAGCTTTCCAAACTGATTTCCATTTCCAATAAATAAGAACTTAAGCTTTTTCCATGCCGGTCCAGTGAAAGGGACCGGGTTACCCCTCCTCCTAAGGCTTCCTGCATCACAAAATTCATCGCTCCAATTTTAGGAAGCTCATAACGGATTACTTCTCCTTTTACAATATCTTTGAAATGATCTTTTACCCTTTCTGCTGTAACGGCTTGCCTGAGACGCTCGTAATCTTCTGAATGATAGACAATTAAAGAAACGTTTGAAATATTTCCTTTATCCCCGGTGCGGGAGTGAGCCAGCTCTTTTAACTTCATCCTTACAACTCCTCATATACAACATCTACCCGTACATCCGCCTCTGGTATTAGAATGGAAGCTATTGAAATGACCTCTTCCACATGTACACGGACACCCCCGCCCCCCGCTGGGCCATTGGTATATAACGCCTCAACTTCTTGCCCGATTGCCATGGCCTCTTTTCTTTCTTCACACCTTGCAGCCACACGCAAACGAACCTCAGGGATGAGATTTATAGATGTCTTCTCTCCATATAAGGAGGAGTTTCCAATATAATCTATTTTTAAATCTTCATAAGGAAGGTTCGTGTATGCTATTCTTTTTCTAACGATTTCCTCCGCGAGCTTTGCACGGTTCATACATCCTGAACCGCCATAACTAATTTCTGCTTCCACAATATACCCATCCTCATAGCCTACACTTGTTTTATAGTAGCCGCTCTTTCTTTTACCAGAAATTCCTTTTACGATTACGTTGTTTGCACTAATTTCTTCAACTGTTGCTTGGGAGAAATCTGCAACAACATCTGGTGTTAAATAACTTTCGGGATCATGAATTTCGTAAAGCAGTTGTTCTTTTACTGTAGCTGTTGAAATCAGCCCTCCTGCTTCATCAAGCTTGCTTACTGTAAAATCACCATTCTCATGGAATTCTGAAATTGGGAAACCTGCATTCCAAAGTTCAGGTACATCTTTATAGCCAGGTTCAGCAAAATAGCCTCCTGTGACTTGCGCTCCGCATTCAAGGAGATGACCGGCTGCCGTAGCTTGTCCCAAACGTTCATAGTCGGTCCATTCCCAGCCAAATTCATGGACCAGCGGGGCGACAGTCAATGAAGGATCGGATGCTCTCCCCGTAATAATAATATGGGCACCTTCCTTTAAAGCCCTGACGATCCCCTCTGCTCCTATATAAGCATTGGCAGAAATAATGTCAGGATAACGTTCCCTTAATGGCATTCCTGTTTCCATTATGGTTGAATCCAGGTACTGCTCTATGTTTAAAAAAACATCATCTCCTGTAACTGCAGCTATTTTCAGATTCCGAAGACCCAGCTTCAAGGCCATTTCTTTGACTGCTCTGGCAGCACCAACCGGGTTTGCGGCTCCCATATTGGTGATGACTCTGCAATCCTTTGAAATATATAACGGAAGCACCTTTTCCATTCTATATTCCAAAAGCGGGTTGTACCCTTTGGAAGGATTTTTTTGTTTTTCTTTTTGGGCCAGTGCAATGGTCCGTTCAGCCAGGCATTCAAAAATGATATAGTCAAGATTCCCCTTTTCCATTAAATCCAGTGCAGGCTCAATGCGGTCGCCCGCATAGCCTGCACCCCCGCCTATCCGTATTGCTTTCATGCTTTTTTCTCCTCACCTGGCAACATGTTTAAGTTGACTATCTGGATTGAGTTTCAACTGCAGCCAGCATTTTTTTTGCTTTGTCTACAATGGGCAAGTCGACCATTTTACCATCCAGCTGCAGCACCCCCTCTCCCTTTGTAACAGAACTTTCAAACGCTTGAATCAACCGTTTGGCATGAGCAATTTCTGCTTCTGTCGGTGCATAGACTTGGCTGAGAAGCTCAATTTGGGAGGGATGTATTAGCAGCTTTCCTTGAAAACCCAAGTCTTTGCTGGCCCTGGTCTCAGTTATAAAGCCATTGGGATCTTTTATATCAGGAAAAACCGTATCAATCGGCGCCTTCACACCAGCTGCTCGTGATACAACAACCAGTTGTGAACGCGCATAAAGCAATTCCGTTCCTTCCTTGGACAAATGGGCACCAATATCCAATGCAAAATCCATGGAACCAAATGCAAGGCGCTCGATTCGCCGGCTGGCTGAAGCAATTTTAAATGCATTGTACAGACCGCAGCCGGTTTCAATGATAGGAACAATTTTGATTTTTCCAGTAGCAATCTTTCGTTCCTCTTCCAACTCGCTGATCATTCTGTCCAGCAGTGCAATTTGTTTTGTGTTTTCTGCTTTCGGCAATACAATCCCGGTAAGGTTATTGTGTATCATATCAATAACATCTTCCTGAAAAAAAGCAGAATCAAAGCTGTTAATCCTTACATAATTCATTCGGTCGGCATGCTCAATCGTTCTTTTTACATGGGTTCGAGCCGCTGTTTTTTCATGTGGAGAGACAGCATCCTCCAAATCGTATATAAGAACATCTGCATCCAGCGAGATTGCCTTCATTAACTTCTTTTCATCCGATCCTGGAACAAACATCCATGAATAGGATCGTTCCATTTACTTCACCTCACCTTTTTCCCAATTCAACTGCCATACCAAATTCTCTTAAAATGGAATCAGTATGTTCCCCGACAGCTGGAATGGGACCCATAACTGGCTTCATATCAGCAAAAGTAACTGGCGGAATAAGAGCTTTCAGCGGTCCTGCTGGTGAACCTATCTCTTTCCAGCGGTCTCGAAAAGCTAATTGAGGGTGCTCAATAAATTGTTTAATGGTATTTAAATACGCATTCGCTATTTCAGCTTTTTCCAGCCTCGTTACGATTTCTTCCGAAGTGAGCGTTTGAAATACATCAGAGATCAGCTTTTGCAGCTCTGTTTTGTTCGACAGCCGTTTTGCATTGCTATGGAAGTTCTCGTTGTTTTTTAAATCCTGATCCTCCAGTACAAAATCACAAAACTTTGCCCATTCCCGTTCATTTTGAACCGCCAGGAAGATCAATTTTCCATCTCCTGTCTGAAAAGGCCCATAAGGAAAAATCGTGGCATGGCTTGCACCTGTTCGTTGAGGTTCATGTTCCCCATACTCTGAATAATAAAGAGGATACCCCATCCATTCCCCCAGTGCCTCGAGCATGGAAACCTCAAGTACGGTTCCCTTGCCAGTCCTGAAACGAGAGAGCAAGGCCGTTAATATTCCCGAGTAAGCGTACATACCGGCTGCAATGTCGGCAATGGATATCCCTGATTTGGAGGGTGTTTCGTCGGTACCGGTTATCGAAACGACACCTGTTTCACATTGAATTAAAAGATCATATGCTTTTTTATCTTTATAAGGTCCATCAGACCCATATCCGGAGATGCCGCAGATAATCAGATGAGGATATTTTTCCTTCAGCACACTGGCACTGAACCCCAGCCGGTCGACAGCTCCCGGCTTCAGGTTCTGAATAAAAACATCCGCCTCCGAGAGTAGTTTGTCCAGAATATCCCGGCCCTCTGAAGTTTGTAAATCTAAAGCAATCGATTCCTTTGACCGGTTAAGCCAGACAAAATGACTGGAAAGACCTTTTACCGTCCGGTCATACTGACGGGCAAAATCTCCGGTCCCCGGCCTTTCTACTTTAATCACCCTTGCCCCGAGATCAGCCAACTGCCTGGACGCAAAAGGTGCGGCAACCGCCTGTTCAAGAGAAACAACTGTAATTCCTTCCAGCGGCAGCATTTGTATTCCTCCTTTTCTTATTCTTTACAGAGAGATGGCACCGGTAATAAGCGCCACTGCGGTCATAACGATGGTGGTTCCAAATGCCCATAAGAAAATACTTTTTTGAAGATCACCCAGTTCCACCTTGCATAAACCGAGAAGTACAAAAATGGAGGGGTTCATTGGACTTAACGGGAAACCGGTTGTCGCGTTGCCTAAAAGGGCTGCCCTTCCTATTTCCAAAGGATCGATGCCGAAAGAAGCTGCCGATTTACTCACAATAGGAAGAACACCATAATAAAAGGCATCAGGAGAAAACACCAAACTCAACGGCATACTGATCACAGCGATTAGTGCCGGCAAATGCGGGCCCATCCAATCCGGGATCAAAGATACAAAAGACACGGCCATTGAATCCAGCATTTTGGTTCCAGAAAGAACTCCTGTAAAGATCCCGGCTGCAAATATGGTAAAACAAACCATAACCATACTTTTAGCATGAGCTGCAATTTGCTCATTTTGTTTTTTGACATCCGGAAAATTAACGATTAAGGCAAGAGCGAATGCAAGGATAAACAACACGGGGACAGGCATAATGTCCATAATGAGTACAGTGACCAATACTGCTGTAAGAATAAAATTAAACCAGAACATTTTGGGAAGAACCGCTGACGGGGCTTCCAACGAAGCAGCTGTCTCTTCAGCTGCACCTCTCCCGGACCACTGTACAATGCCCAGCCGTTTGCGCTCTTTCTTTCCAAGAACATAAGAAACAAATACGACCCAGATCATGCCCGAAAGCATCGGAATGATGATGGGATTAAACAATTGTGATGACGAAGCATCAAGGGAAACCATGGCTCTAGCAAGAGGTCCACCCCATGGAATGATGTTCATCACTCCTGCCCCAAGTGCAACCGTACTGGCTAAAATTAGAGGGTTCATCCCAAGCTTCTTATAAATTGGAAGCAATGCAGTAATCGTGATCATAAATGTGGCAGAACCATCTCCATCCAGTGCCACAATTAAAGTGATAACCGCCGTGGCCATTACAATTTTGAGAGGATCTCCTTTGGTAAGTTTAATTAATTTTGCGATCATGGGGTCAAATAGCCCCCGGTCAATCATTAATCCAAAGTACAGGATAGAAAATCCAATCATAATTCCAGTAGGCGTTACTTTCTGAACGCCTTCGAGCATCATTTCTCCCATTTCAAGCCTGAAACCGCCAATCAAGCCAAATACAATAGGGACGAGGGCGAAGGCGATTAAAACAGACACCTTTTTGGTCATTACAAGGTAAAGAAACGTCGCAATCATTAAAAAGCCTAAAATAGCCATACCTAAACCTCCTTATTTTTAAAACAGAAAGCGATTACATTTTATTTTGACCGGCTTATTAAACCGTCTGTTCATGTCCTTTATTTACGATCTGCTGTAAATGACCCGTCAATGAACGCTTTGTCATTGATTTGACCAATTTTACACAGTCCATCAATTTTTCAAAATGAACGCCTGTTTGGATTCCCATTTCATGAAGCATAAAGACAAAATCCTCCGTAGAATCATTGCCGGCAGCTCCAGGAGCAAATGGACATCCTCCCAACCCGCCAATAGCTGTATCAAACGAGGAGATGCCAGCATGAAGGGCTGCCAGGGAATTTGCCTTTGATAACCCGTATGTATCATGAAGATGACCGGTTATGGTTGCTGTAGGTCCTTGATCCAGGACCCTGGAAAAAAGTTCATAAACCTGCTTCGGATTTGCACGGCCAATCGTATCACACAAGACAATTTCATTAACTTGCATTTCTTCCAGTTCTTTTACCATGGCTAATACAGTTTCCTGTGACACAAGGCCCTCATATGGACAGTAAAAAGAGGTGGCAATACTAAAACGCACAAACATCCCCTCTTCCTTTGCTGTTTCAATAACAATCGAAAGCTGCCGCAAAGATTCTTTAACGGACATTCTGACGTTGTTCCTATTAAATGTCTCGCTCGCTCCAGCTACCAAAGCCACTTCCCTTACGCCAGCCTTTTTTGCCAGCTCAAAACCTCTTAGATTAGGAATAAGAGCCAAATATTGAATGTCATTTTTCTTCATCATGTTTTGATAGACCTCTGTGGCGTCTGCCATTTGAGGTACATGTTTAGGAGAGACAAAGGATGTTGCTTCTATTCTTTTAAGCCCGGTTTCAGACAAAGCATGAATAAGCTCCAGCTTCTTTGCTGTCGGAATAAATGTTTTTTCGTTTTGTATACCATCCCTCGGGCCTGATTCGAGTATGTCCACTGATTTAGGCAGGTTAATCACCTTTTATCTCCTCCGCTTCCGCAACTGAATTTACTTTGAATTCATTGGTTGTTTGGCAATCTCCAATTTTTTTAACACTTCTTCCGTGTGTTCTCCAAGTTTGGGCCCTGCCCAGTTAATTCGTCCTGGAGTTTTGCTCATTTTCGGAACAATACCCGGCACTTTCAGTTTTCCTAATCCTTCAACATCCATTTCACAAATCATCTCCCGCGCATTAAAATGGGGATCCTTGAACATATCTTCCACGTTATAAATCGAGCCTGCAGGGATGTGGTGTTCATCAAGAATCTTTAAGGCATCCTCTAATTCATGCTGAATGGTCCATCCTCCAATTACTTTATCCAAATAGTCAGCATGCTGCGCCCGGTCAAAATTCGTAGCATACTGTGGCTGATCACGCATATCTTCACGTCCAATAGCATCCATCAGCCTTTTGAAGATTCCATCACCGTTTGCACCGATCACAATATACTTACCGTCTTTGCACATATAGGTGTTAGACGGGGTAATGCCCGGTAGTGTGCTTCCCGTCCGTTCACGGATGACGCCGTACTGATCATACTCTGGAATCGCGCTTTCCATCAGGCTGTAAACGGCTTCATAAAGCGCAACATCCACATACTGGCCTTCTCCTGTATTATTTCTGTGGTATACAGCCATCAATGCTCCTATTACAGCGTATAAAGCGCTTACAGAATCACCCAAACTGATTCCGACCCTTGTGGGCGGCCGGTCGGGATAGCCTGTCAGATATCGAATTCCTCCCATGGCTTCTCCTATGCTTCCGAAACCAGGCTTATTTCGGTACGGACCGTCCTGTCCATAACCTGAAACACGAATCATGATGAGGCCAGGGTTCAACTCCTTCAAATCCTCGTAGCCAATATTCCATTTTTCCAGCGTGCCTGGCTTAAAATTTTCAATAATGATGTCCACTTCTTTTACCAAGCCTTTAATGATTTCCTGTCCATCTGTTGAGCGCAGGTCTAACGATACACTTTTCTTATTCCTTGATTGTACATACCACCATAGAGACGTATCTTCATGAAGCATTCTCCATTTTCTTATCGGATCGCCCTTTTCAGGCGGTTCCACTTTTATAACCTCTGCTCCAAAGTCGGCCAGTAATCTGCCGGCAAATGGACCGGCAATCAAACTTCCCAATTCCAGTACTTTAAGCCCCTTTAAGGGTCCCTCTTTAATCTCTGCCATTTCAACACCTCGTTTCAATTTAAAGTAACTTTATATTGATTAAATTTTCTGAATAGTTATAATAATAGCTATTCAGCTTCATCTTGTCAACGGTCAACCGTTTACATTTTTTCTTACCGTAATTAGTAATTGTTTATCAACCGATCTAGTTATTGTAAACTGAAGTAGTAAATAGTGATTAACGGTTGAAATAGTAGTCTAGGAGGTCTTGAATTTGAGGGAAATTCAGAAAACAGAGCTGCTTCACAGCCAGGTTTATGCCATTTTAAAAACGATGATCATGGAACGTGACTTTGCTCCCGGGGAACGTTTAGTGGAAACAAAAGTTGCTGTACAGCTTGGGGTCAGCAGGGGAACTGTAAGGGAAGCCTTTCAAATGCTGCTAAAAGACGGGCTGTTAACACGAAACAACAACGTCATTTCAGTTTATAACCCAACGGTGCAGGATATTGTTGACGTATACGAATGCAGAAAAAGCCTTGAATCTTTAGCAGTTAAACTGGCCACTTCTCATATAACAGATGACCAATTAAGACGGCTCGGCATCGTCCTGAATGAATCAATAAAAGCAGTGAATGAAAACAATACTCAGACTCTCACTAATTTAAACCAGGAATTTCACGATTTAATAGATATTGCTTCCCACAATCAACAGCTGATTCAGTTATGTGATGTCATCAAAACAAAGACACTCTATATTCGAAACAATGTCTTAAAAAACCATTTCAAAAACTTTTCTGATTTTGTTGATGATCACGAACGGATTTATCTTGCCATTAAAGACCATAATGCACAAAAAGCTGAAAATGAAATGAAGACACATATTGAAAAAAGCTTTAAAACCATTCAAAGTGCATTAGGCGCCATTTCCAAAAGCTGACAATTGACAATGGGATAAAAAGGGTAACTGCAACGACTGCAGTTACCTTTTTTTGAAGAATTATTGTATGCTAAATGAACCAATATTATAGAAAAGAGGCGGTTTTTTTGAGTTTAGCAGGTTACAACTCCTTTGACCGGTATGTCCTCCCTCATCTTCCCTTGTTCGCCATCTGTGCTGCGGCTGTATTGATCTATGCCGGCATTCTTTATTACCGGGCGAAAGCGACCGGTATGGGCTTTGGTTTTATTATTGTTGCTGTGATTCTTGTGATCGTGGCCAATATTTACCGGTAGTTCTAACATGAAGTTGGAACTCCCGCATACGTTTTAGTATGATGGACAAAAAGGAGGGTATCCATGAGGAGCGCCAATCCTAGTTTAAAAGATTCAACGTTTACGCATCTGAAAAATCAGGGACTTAACCGCCCGATGACACTGCAGGGAACGGTGAACAAAACATTCATCCTTCTTGTGCTCATTTGTGCGACAGCCTTTTATACATGGAATCTGTATTACGACGGAAAGGAGATTCACGGGTTGCTTCTTGTTGGAGTGATCGGTTCTCTGATCGTATCCCTTTTTACGATATTCGTTCCCAGGGCGGCTCCCTTTTCGGCCCCGCTTTATGCTTTATTGGAAGGACTGGCCCTCGGCGGCATCAGTGCTATGTATGAAGACAAGTATTCAGGGATTGCCACGCAGGCGGTAGTGCTTACGTTCAGTGTGCTTTTTGCCCTTTTAATTGTCTACAAGCTGGGCTGGATCAAGGCCACCAGAAATTTCAGGGTCGGTGTCCTTTCCGCCACACTCGGTATCTTCATTGTCTATCTGGTGGATCTGGTGCTCCGCTTCTTTGGTCTTCAGGTTCCCTATCTTCATGAAACGGGCTGGCTTGGTATTCTGATCAGCCTCGTGATCGTCGGTGTAGCAGCTCTTAATCTTGTCCTGGATTTTGATTTTATCGAACGCGGTGTGAACCGGAGAGCCCCCAAATATATGGAATGGTACGCAGGCTTTGGTTTAATGATTACCCTCGTCTGGCTCTATGTTGAAATTCTCCGGCTGCTGTCCAAAATACGAAGATAAAAAGCCAGTGCCCCAAAGGGTACTGGCTTTTCTGTTATGCATTTTTGGTTAACGGAACGGTATCCTGTGCAGCTTCAACACGCTGGCGCTTGGATTTTCTGAAGTGAAGCAGTTCATAGAAAACAGGAACGATAACAAGGGTGAGGACCGTTGCACCCGTCAGTCCGCCGATTACAACTACAGCGAGCGATTTGGATACGAGGCTGCCGTCTTCCGTGTGGGAGAAGAGGAGCGGAAGCATCGCAAAAATCGTGGCAACAGCTGTCATAACAACCGGGCGGAGACGCGTGCCGCACGCTTCGATGATGGCATCTCGGATGATCATCTTTTCCTCGTTCTGCTTCACGCGGTCGATCAGCACGATCGCATTCGTAATCACAATTCCAATCAGCATAAGTCCGCCAATCAGTGCGGTTGGATCTGCCGGAACACCCGAGACCAAGAGACCAAGAACCGCACCAATGGAGGCAAGTGGAAGAGTCATCAGGATCGCAAGCGGTGCCCGGAACGTTTTAAACGTGATAACCATGATCAGATAAACGATCAGGATAGACGCAAGCATTGTCGTTCCAAGGTCCGCAAAATCACTGGATTGCTGTTCTGCCGCACCACCTTTTTCAAGGTTCATGCCTTTTGGAAGATCTAGCTTTTTGACTTTCTTGTCGATGGCAGCAGCCACAGCAGAAAGGTTATCAGGCTTTACTTCCGCGGAAATGCGGATGTATGGCTTTCCATCCTTATGCAGCTCTGTGCTTGGCTTGTTTTCTATCGTAATGTCCGCCACTTTGGACAGCGGCTGAATGCCTTGTGCTGTCTGAACAGAAAGGTCATCAAGATCCGAAGCCTTCGACGGGTTGATTCCTGCATCCAGCAGAACCGGTGTGGTTTTATCATCGAGCGTGATGGTTCCAATTGGCATTGGCTGAATGAGGGAAGCAATCTGATGCGCGGCCTGCTCGGTGTTCATTTTTTCTGTATCAACTTTAACCGTATAAACAGGGGCGGTTTTATCCTGGTTGCTTGAAACCTTCTTGACCCCTTTCACATCCTTGATTCCATTCATCAGCTCTTTGGATGTGCTTTCCAGTTCATTTTTGTCATTCCCCTGGATGTCGTACGTAATTTCAGAGGTCCCCGTGCCGGAGCCAAACATGGTTCCCGGTGAGGCGGTAATTGTTACTCCGCTTTCCTCTTTTTTCGCTTTGTTCACTTCTTTGATGAAATCGTCCGCATTCGCGTCTTCCTTCATGATGGCCGTATATTTCACGACATCCGATGAACTCACGCTGCCATATTTCGCTTCGTCTTCACTGACTCCATATTGCGTCAGCAAATACTTGTAGCCTTTCAGGTCGGCAAGCTTGCTTTCAAAGGTTTTCATTCGATCCTTGATTTCATCTGTCGGGGTATTGGATGGAAACTCCATATTCACAGCTACCATACTGGCATCTTCAGCATTTACCTCACCCTTTGGCAGGGAGACATACATGCCGACTGCGCCGACCAGCACACCAACAGCTACAATAATCGGTACATACTTATGGTTCAATGACCATTTTAACAGGTTCAAATATCGCTTCGGCTCCCCGTGTGCCGGAAGCTTCATATTTTTCAGCATGCCCTGGCTCATCAGCGGAACGACTGTTAACGCTACTAAAAGGGACGCCAGCAAGGAATAGGTGACGGTCAATCCGAACGGTAATAAAAACGCCTTCAGTGAGCCGTTGACCAGACCCATCGGCAGGAACACGGCAACGGTGATCAATGTGGAAGACGTAATCGCACGCGTAACTTCTCCTGTCGCCGCCAGTACATTTTCTTTTGTAAAGGCTTTGCCCTGGCTTCGTCTGAAAATATTTTCTACCACAACGATACTGTCATCCACCAGGCGGCCAACGGCTACCGCCACACCGCCAAGCGTCAGGATGTTTAATGTAACGCCGGACAGCCAGAGAAGAAGCAGTGTAATCGCAAGCGATAGCGGAATGGATACAATCGTTACCAGAGTAGGCTTTACTCGTCTCAGGAACACAAGGATAACGATCGTGGCAAACAATGCCCCAAGCAGCACTTCCTTCATCATGCTGTTTACTGAGTTTTCCACCATTTCACCTGTTGTAAAAATGGTTTTCGCTTTTACCCCAGGGTACTCCTTATTGATTTTGCTGACCGTATCATTGACATCATTGCCCGCTGTTACGGCACTGGCGCTGTTTTCCTTAAATACCGTGATCGCCAGGCTTTCTTTCCCGTTAATGCGCAGTACGGTATCTTCCATTTTACTTTGCTTAACGGTTGCTACGTCCTTCAAACGGACCGGCGGTGCCTTCGGATCGGCAGCCTGAACCGGTATAATTAATTTTCCCAACGCACGTACGGAAGTCAGGTTATCCGTTACATTAATCGTGCTTTTTTTGCCGTCAATGGTGGCACCGCCTGCCGTTACAGAGGCATTCTGTCCTTGCAGGACGCTCATTACACTATTGACCGGGATGTTTTTTTCTTTCAGTTTCTTTGTGTCCAGCTTTACTTCCACACGGGAAGTATTTTCTCCAAAAATGCTGGCCTGTGAAATGCTTTTCTTGCTGTCGAAAAGCGGAAGCAGCTGATTTTTCGCTTTTTCCATATTTTCTTTGTTCAGGCCGTCAGCAAACGTAAAGGAGACTTGCCCTACAGGAATCATGGACGTATTCAGCTGTGATACCTGCGGTTTCCCGACGGTTTCAGGGAATTTTAACGAGCTGACCGCATCCTGCACTTCCCGCTTTGCTTCCTTCATATCGGTTTTTGAATCAAAATTAATGGTAATTTGCGAATATCCATCACCCGTTGTTGACAGAACGGATGACTTTCCTTTTACACCGGATACTGCCTGCTCTACCGGCTCGGTCACTTTTTCTGTCATCGATCCAGCATCATATCCCTGCCCGATCGTAACCACGCTCACTTGCGGATTATCTGCTTCAGGAAGAAATTCCATCGGCAAACGAAAATAACTTACCGCTCCAATGATAAGCGCAATGATCACAAACAACGTGACCGGAGCTTTATTGCGAAAAGCCCAATTTGTAATAGACTGCATACATTTCCCACTCCCCATCTTCATTTCACCGTGTGTATCTCTTGTTGAAAAGAAACGTCTTGTTTTTCAACTCCCCCTCCTATGTATGTGAGGCAAAGGTCAGCTGTTGAGTCCTTTATACCTAGCACCCAAAGCCTCACAACCCAGTATACTTACAATCTCAGAAATTATAAACCAGAATTTGTAAATATCTTTAAAATTTTCATATTCCTATCATACGGCCCGGAAGATTCTCCAGAAATGTACTGCGGCTGTATTTCAGCTACGCCTTGAGGCTTATTTTTGTCGGGGAGTGGTTGGTTAGGGAATTTGCGGGCCGGTTTACGGGGTTTTCGGGCAAGTTTCAGCATTTCCCGGGCAACTTTGCGAAATTTCCGGGCAGGTTTGTCGAATCGCTACCCCGTCCTCCCCTATCAAACGCAAAAAAAACCATCCGGATTCATTCCGGATGGTCCCTCTTTCTTTCTACCTTATAACGCCCATTTTCGGATCGCTTGCGCTACGCCGTCTTCCACGTTGGTTCCTGTGATCCAGTCGGCTGCTTCTTTTACTGTATCCTGCGCATTGCCCATGGCTACACCAATGCCCGCCTCTGTGATCATGAGGATATCATTCAGACTATCGCCCATCGCCATCACATTATCCATCGTGATACCGAGTTCATTGCAAACACGGTTGAGCGCTTTTGCCTTTGTAACGCCGACCGCGTTGATCTCGATGTTGGTCAGGCTGGAGTTGCTGATCTCAAGCTCCTTATTAAGGGCCAGCTCCTCCAGTACCAGTTTGCGGACTTCATCATCGGCAATATTAAAACCAAATTTCAGCCATTCCATTTCGGCCGCATTTTCCGGAAAGTTCTCGCGCCAAACCTTATCGGTGGAAACGGCCCAAAACTTGGCCGAATGCTTCTTCGTCATCTCGATCAGTTTTGCAATTTCATCGTTATGAAGCGAATTCCGCTCAACCAGGTTTCCCTCTCCATCATAGATTTCACTGCCGTTTACCGTAATCAGATACGATTTTAGCTCAAGCGATTTTGCATAATCACGGCATGTAAGGAGTGATCGTCCCGTACTGAGCACCACATGTACACCTTTTTCCTGTGCCTCCCTGATCGCCAGCCGGTTTTTTGGTGAAATTTCCAGTTCATCATTCAATAACGTTCCATCCATATCCAGGGCAATCAGCTTAATCTCTTTTTGTTCCAGTTCCACTCCCATCAAAACATTCCTTTCTTCAATTTACTCTACCATCAGATTAGCATAGTTTGTCCTCTTTTTCTTTTGCTAGACGCTTTATACTCTATGATGGGTTCTTGAAAAAAATGATTTTTGTGAAGTACTGGAAACCGAAATCCTCTACTCCTTTTCAAGAGAAGCTGTGTTATCCTAATTAATAATCAGAATAATGTTTCAATAAATCAGGGAGTTGTAGCCATGGATGAACAACTAATACTGCTGGAGATGGAAATCGAGGGAATTATCAACGAATCCGGCGAAAACATCATCGTAACCGACAGCGAAGGCATCATTTTGCGGGCAGTCAAAAACAGCAAGGAGATGTACGGGATTTCTTCCGAGGAGCTTGTTGGCGCGTCCGTTAAAGAGCTAGAGCAGAAGAAAATTTTCAGTCCTTCGGTTACGCTCAGTGTGCTTCAGCAGAAAGCACCAATTACATTTATGCAAAAAACGGGGACTGGGAAAGTCATCATGACACGCGGTATTCCTCTTTTTAATGAAGATAACGAAATCATCCGGGTCATCAGCTTTTCGCATGATATGACGGAAATGGAAGACCTGAAGGAACAATATGAACAGCTGCAGCAGAAAATGATGCGCTACAAATCGGAAATTGAGCAGCTTCGTGTCAGGGGATCCGTACCGACGGATGTCATCATCAACAGCCGCCCGATGCAGACAGTTTGGGAGCTCGTCAATAAGGTAGCCCGAAGTGAAGCAACGGTGGTATTACAGGGTGAGTCGGGGGTTGGTAAAACCGTGTTTGCCAAAGCGCTTCACAGCGGAAGTGACCGCCGGGAGAAACCGATGATTGAAGTGAACTGTGGAGCCATTCCGCAAAGTCTTTTTGAGTCGGAAATGTTTGGCTACGAGCCGGGTGCTTTTACCGGTGCTAGTGCAAAAGGGAAAGTGGGATTGATTGAACTTGCGGATCAGGGAACGCTGTTTTTGGATGAAGTGGGTGAGCTTCCTCTTTCCATCCAGGTGAAGCTTCTTAAAGTTCTTCAGGAGAAGAAAATTACACGAATGGGCAGCACGAAAACCCGTACCGTTAATTTCCGCCTCGTGGCTGCGACCAACCGAAACCTTGAGGAAATGGTAAAAGCCGGCACCTTTCGTGATGATCTCTACTACCGGCTGAATGTCGTCCCAATCAGCATCCCCCCTCTCAGGGAAAGAAAAGAAGACATTCATCAGCTGACCGAAACCTTTTTAAGGGTATTTAACGAAAAGTATGGCAGTGAAAAGACCATCCATCCTTCAACACTGAAGGCGTTTTGGCAGCATGACTGGCCCGGTAATGTACGAGAGCTCGAGAACCTGATGGAACGACTTGTCGTTACCCTTGAACAAAAAATGATTCTGCCGGAATATCTTCCTTTTGTGCAAAAAAAGGAAATAGACCATGTTCCGGAATTTGATACTCCAGCATCCTCCCTCCAGGAAGCACTGGAAGCTGTGGAAAAAAGCTGGCTCCTTCGGGCAAGCCGAAACTGCAAGTCTACGTATGAAATGGCAGAATATTTGGGGTTAAGCCAGCCGACTGTGTTCAGGCGGCTAAAAAAATATGGCATTAATTCAATATTGAATCGATAATTCATAAGCGAATCGAATTTCATCGCGTTTAATTCATTTATGAATCAAACCATAGGAGGATGCCCGTCAAACCGTTTGGCACAGAACTTGCATTAGTAATCATGAAAGCGTTATTAAGTCAGAAAACTATAATTATTCAGCAAAGGGTGGTTATGATGGAAAATCAAAAATCCTATGAACAATTGGCAGAACTCGATAAAAAGCATTTCTTGCATCCGACGACCGCAATCAAACAGCAGCAAGCGAACGGTCCGGAATTTATTTTAACCAAGGGAGAAGGGGTCCGCCTTTACGACCTCAAGGGCAGAAGCTCAATTGACGGCCTCTCCTCTCTCTGGAACGTGAATATCGGCCACGGGCGGGAAGAGATTGCTCAGGTTGCATACGAACAAATGAAAACACTGGGCTACAGCTCCTGTTTCGCCACCTTCTCAAACGAACCGGCGATCAAGCTCGCGGCCAAGCTTGCAGAAATTGCACCAGGGAACCTCACCGCCACATTTTTCACCTCAGGCGGTTCGGAATCCAATGATACTGCCTATAAGCTTGCCCGCCATTACTGGATTTTAAAAGGGCAGCCGGAGCGCAAAAAAATCATTTCCCGTTCACAGTCCTACCACGGGGTGGCGATGGGAGCCACAAGTGCAACTGGCCTGAAACCGTTTCGTGATTTCACTAACTCACTGGCACCTGATTTTTGCTATGTGGACCATTTCTCGCCGCAGGCATTACGAGACAAAATTAAAGAGGAAGGCCCTGAAACCGTCGCTGCTTATATCGCAGAGCCCGTTCAGGGAGCAGGCGGCGTGCACATCGCACCCGAAGGCTATTTTAAAGAAATCCGAAGCATATGCGACGAATTTGGCATTCTTTTTATTACGGATGAAGTCATCACAGCATTCGGCCGTACCGGCAAGTATTTCGGAATCGATCATTATGATGTCGCTCCTGACATGATGTGTTTTGCTAAAGGGATTACAAGCGGCTATGCTCAGCTCGGCGGCGTCATGATCTCCGAAACGATGCACAACGACTTCATCGAACTGTCCGAAGGAACGCTGCTTCACGGCTACACGTACAGCGGACATCCGATGGCCTGTGCGGTTGCACTTAAAAATCTTGAAATCCTCGAGCGCGAAAACCTGATCGACAATGCCCTTGTGATGGGTGAAGAGTTGCTGAAAGGCTTTAAGAAAATTCAATCCGAACGTTCCGTCGTCGGAGATGTAAGGACTCTCGGCCTGATTGGTGCGGTTGAGTTCGTTAAAAATAAAGAAACAAACGAACGCTTCCCTGAACCATTGGCGCCTAAGGTGCTGGCAGAAGCCGCAAAACGCGGACTGATCGTGCGTTCCGTCGTGTTCGACAATCAGGATACCCTTGTCTTCGCACCACCATTGATTATCAATCAGCAGGAAATCAACGAGCTAATCCAAATTTTAAATGAATCCATTGAGGCGGTCGAGCGTACAGCCGTTTCTGCATCCAACTAACAGCATTGAGGAGTGATACACATGCAATCTTTCATTGAAGTAACGAACCCGGCAAACAACACAGTCGTCGCTACCGTACCAAACGGAGGATTTGATGAAGCACGAGCCGCTGCAGATGCTGCTCATGATGCCTTCAAAAGCTGGTCCAGGCGTACGGCTGAAGACCGAGGCGCCCTGCTCATGAAGTGGCACCAGCTGATCGAAGAAAACAAACAAGAACTCGGGGAATTGATGACCCGGGAACAAGGCAAACCATTGAAGGAAGCGATTGGTGAGGTAACATACGCAAACAGTTTTATCTCCTGGTACGCAGAAGAAGGGAAACGGATTTACGGTCAAACCATTCCCGCTTCCCATACCAATAAGCGGCTGCTTGTCCAAAAGCAGCCGGTCGGTGTAATTGCAGCCATCACGCCATGGAATTTCCCGGCCGCAATGATCACAAGAAAGGTGGCGCCTGCCCTTGCAGCTGGCTGCACAGCGGTCGTCAAGCCGGCTGAACAAACGCCGCTTACTGCCATCCGGCTGGCAGAGCTGGCTATTGAAGCGGGCATTCCAAAAGGCGTGCTGCAAGTGGTTACCGGTGACGCAGCCGCCATTTCCGATGCCTGGATGGAGGACACCCGCGTCCGGAAAATATCATTTACCGGCTCTACTGAAGTTGGCAAGCTACTCATGCGAAAAGCAGCAGATACTGTAAAAAAGATCTCTCTTGAGCTCGGCGGCCATGCTCCTTTTATCGTGATGGAGGACGCCAATATTGAAAAAGCCGTACAGGGACTGCTGGCTTCGAAGTACCGCAATGCCGGCCAGACGTGCGTCTGCACCAACCGTGCCTATGTACAGGAATCCATCGCAGAAGAGTTTACCGAAGCGTTTATCCAAGCGGTTTCCGCCTTGAAAGTGGGAGACGGTCTGGAAGAAGGAACCGACATAGGCCCTCTGATCGATGAAAATGCAGTCAAAAAAGTCCAAAACCATGTGCAGGATGCCATCGAAAAAGGCGGAAGCCTGGCTTGCGGAGGATCCGCCAAGGGGGATTCTCTGTTCATGGAGCCAACGGTTATTGCCAATGCCACGGATGACATGCTGTGCATGAACGAGGAAACCTTCGGACCGCTTGCTCCGATCACCACGTTTAAAACAGCAGAAGAAGCCATTGAACGGGCAAACAATACGCCATACGGCCTTGCAGCTTATCTTTATACGGAAAATTTGACTCAGGCGCTTACCCTTTCCGAAGAACTGGATTACGGCATTGTCGGTCTGAACGATGCGCTGCCGTCCGTTGCGCAGGCACCATTTGGCGGCACGAAACAGAGCGGATTGGGACGTGAAGGCGGCCACTTTGGAATTGAAGAATATTTGGAAGTGAAATATGTTTCCATTGGCTTGTAATCGCTGAGCTTCCATTCCACACAAAAAAGTCAAGGAGGCGAAAATCAATGAAAAATAAAGAAGGACTTCAGAAACAACTGAAAACAAGGCACATTACGATGATTTCCTTAGGTGGGATTATCGGAGCAGGGCTGTTCGTGGGCGCCGGTTCTGTCATCCGTTCAACAGGGCCAAGTGCTGTTCTCTCCTATGCCTTTGCCGGCTTGCTCGTCGTATTTCTGATGAGAATGCTTGGTGAAATGGCGGCACGAAATCCTGACAGCGGTTCGTTTGCCACTTATGCCCGTGAAGCCATCGGGCCTTGGGCGGGATATACCATCGGATGGCTCTACTGGTTCTTCTGGGTCATTGTTATCGCCATCGAGGCTGTGGCCGGCGGAGCGATCGTCCACGGATGGATTCCCTCCATTCCCATCTGGACGTGGAGTCTGGTCCTAACCGTTTTATTGACCTTAACAAACATCTTCTCTGTAAAATCATTTGGAGAATTTGAATATTGGTTTGCATTGATTAAAATTGTGGCCATCACCCTCTTTATGGGTCTTGGCCTGGCGATTATTTTTCACCTGTTCCCAGGCATCAAAACACCAGGTATGGAAAACCTCTTCGGCCGCGGCGGATTCTCACCAAATGGCGTAAGTTCCGTTTTCCTTGGTGTGGCTACAGTTATCTTTGCCTATTTTGGAGCCGAAATTGCCGCTATCGCTGCAGGTGAATCAGAAGATCCAAAGCAAACAATCCGCGTTGCCATCAAAAGCGTCGTGTGGCGGATTCTCATTTTCTACATTGGTTCCGTTGCCATTCTCGTTACCTTGCTGCCATGGAACTCTACGACAGCCCTTGAGAGCCCGTATGTTACCATGCTGAAGATGATCAATATCCCGGGTGCAGGATTGATCATGAACATCGTCGTATTAATTTCGGTTCTCTCTTGTTTAAACTCGGCGCTTTATACCAATTCACGGATGATCTACTCGCTTGCCCGCCGTGGAGATGCGCCAAAAGCATTTCTTAAATTAAGTAAACAGGGCGTTCCCGTCCGGGCCGTATGGGTAGGAACAGTGGTCGCCTTTATCGCAGCCATCTTTAACTTCGTTTCACCGGACAAGCTATTTCAGTTTTTGATTAACGCCTCTGGTGCCATCGCGTTAATTGTCTATCTGGCCATTGCCATTTCACACATCGTTATCCGGCGCCGGGCCGAGGCGGCTGGCGAAGATCTTGAGTTGAAAATGTGGCTCTTCCCTGCTTTATCGTATTTTGTGATTGTCAGCATCACCGTGATTCTAATATCGATGGCCTTCATTGGGTCGATGCGTTCGCAGCTTTTCCTCACCTTACTCGTTACAGCTGTAGTAATTGGCTCCTTCTTCCTTTTGAAAAAGAGAAACGCAGCAAGAACATCATATGAAGATCAGTCAGCGAATACCCTTGCGGATTAGAAGAAATCCCGCCCATAAAGTTGGGCGGGGTTTTTCTTTTTTTTTATAATATTTGAAAAGTCAGTTTATAAAAGTTTAAATCTGGTAATCTATCCTCTATAATTAATAAAAGTCTCCCGCTTGTTCAGTATGATAGAACACGGTTTATATAAAACTAATAGAGAAGAAAGGCGATAACATTGACTGAAATAACAAAAAGAAAACGAATGCAGCTTGCACTTCTTTTAGGTTCTCTTGCCCTTTTAGGCCCGTTCACCATTGATACCTACCTGCCCTCCTTTCCTACGATTGCAAAGGAATTTAACACGACCGCGTCTTTGGTGCAAATCAGTTTAACCACCTGTTTGCTTGGCCTTGGCGTGGGGCAGCTGATCATCGGCCCCATGAGTGATGTTCAGGGCCGGCGCAAACCCTTGCTTATTTTTCTGATTTTATATTTGGCGGCTTCCCTTACCTGTGCCTTTGCCCCGAATATTTATTTCTTTATCGCCAGCCGGTTTATCCAGGGCTTCTCGGCAGCAGGCGGGCTGGTCGTCTCCCGGGCCGTCGTTCGCGACCTGTACAGCGGCAAGGAACTTACCAAGTTTTTTGCTTTGTTGATGCTGGTCAACAACCTAGGGCCCATCCTTGCCCCGGTAACCGGCGGCACCATTTTAGCGTTCACCGACTGGACTGGTGTGTTTATTGTTTTGGCCTGTATCGGCTTGATCTTGTTTTTGATTGTTTCTGCCAAATTGGAAGAAACGCTGCCGAGTGAGAAGCGCACACCAAGCGATCCGCTTCAGGTTATCCGAAATTTCGGCTCGTTATTGAAAAACCGGCAGTTTCTTGGCTACGCGTTTACACAAGGCTTTATTATCGCGGGAATCTTCGCCTATGTATCCGGCACCCCGTTTGTTTATCAAAATATATACGGTGTATCTCCCCAGGTTTTCAGTATTTTATTTGGCATCAACGGATTTGCCTTAATGCTCGGGAGCCAGCTCGTCGGCCGGTTAACAGATATCATCCCGGAGACGACGTTTTTAAAAATCGGCTTACTCGTTTCCAACCTGGCAGGAGCTGTACTGCTCATTTCGGTACTGTTAAAAGCACCATTGGCCGCCGTCGTTATCCCGATTTTCTTTTTTGTCAGTTCACTTGGGATCATCGCCACGACTTCTTTTTCACTCGCGATGGATGCCCAGGGGCATATTGCCGGGAGCGCGTCCGCCTTGCTCGGTTTATTGCCGTTTATCCTCGGTTCGCTCGCCGCACCGCTTGTCGGGGTGGCCGGCGAAAATTCAGCGGTTCCGATGGGAATGGTCATTTTTTCTGCAAGTTTTCTTGCCTTCCTTTCCTATTTCGGACTGGTCAGAAAACCTTCACAGCGGATTCAGGTTCCTAAGAGTAGAGGAATTTGATTCACCCTCATTGAATTTCTTTTTGAGAAAGGAAGGGTGTTGAAATGAACTTTACACTGAACGAAGCGATCGAAGTGCTGGAGCGTACACCCCGGACAATGCAGCATTTTTTATCGGGATTATCGCCAGGCTGGCTTCACTGCCATGAAGGGGAAGGGACATGGAATGCCGTTGAAGTGGTCGACCACCTCATTGAAGGTGAGAACACCAACTGGATTCCCCGGCTGGAATGGATTCTTCAAGAGGGAGAAGGCCGGCCGTTTCCTCCGTTTGACCGGTACGCCCATATGAATGAACAAAAGGATAGCACAATCGAAAAAAAGCTGACGGACTTTACCCAGATTCGTGAAAAAAATGTTGCGAGGCTGAGAGTTTTAATGAATGATGAGGGTGATGCGCTCGAACGCACGGGTACCCATCCCGCTTTTGGCACCGTTAAAGCGAGAGAACTGATCTCCACATGGACGTTGCACGATTTGACTCATATTGCCCAGATCGTCCGGGTCATGGCTGAACGTTATCGTGCCGATGTAGGCCCGTGGGTTGAATATTTGGGGATTTTGAAGAAGTAACTAGATTTGTATGTGGTTTTGGGCCGGAAGCGCAGTCGGCAGCAAAAAAGCCTCTTTTTCGGAGGCCTTTTTCCTTATAATCTCTCATTTTCACCCCAAAATCAGGTGGCGATCATCACCCAAATGGATAATGATGCATCACTCCCAGGATTTACATACCGGTGCGGCGTCGTACTGGAAAAGTGGATGCTGTCACCTTCCTGAAGGTGAATTTCCTGATCACCCAGTATGACGATCAGCTCACCCTGAAGCACAATGCCGCACTCCTCACCAGAATGTGCAACCAGTTCGGCCTCCTTCATCTCGCCGGCCTGAATTTCCACCATAAGAAAATCCAGCTTTCCGCTGCGGTTGGGGGTCAGCTGATGGTACCTTACCTTTTCGTCCGACAGCTGAATCTTCCGGCGCTGGTTCTTCCTTACAACCAACCGATCCTCATCCACCCCTTCAAAAAGATAGGTTAGAGGAACGTTGAGGCAAGTGCATATTTTCCAAAACGTGCTCACTGTCGGGTCCACCAGTCCCCGCTCGATTTGAGACAGCAGGCTTGAGCTTAAGCCAGTTTGTGCCGCTAACGCCTGAAGTGTAAAATTACGCTGCTTTCGCAGTTCCCTAAGCCGCTCCCCTTGAATCAATGTGATTCCTCCTCCCTATCCTTCACGATAGCACGCTACACCATGCTCTTCGGTGATGGCTTCGAATGCAGGGGCTTTTAAGCAAGCTTCCATCCGGAAGGGACAGCGGTCAAAAAATCCGCACGCCTCCTCCCCCGTTTCCATTTCAGAAGGAGGAGCAAAGCTTAACACCGGCCCTTTCTCCCTAAAAATACTCGGCAGTGAGGATAAGAGAATCTTTGTGTACGGATGGCGTGGAGATTCAAACAGCTCACGGGCCGGGCCGGATTCCACAATTCGTCCCTTATACATGACTGCGATCACATCACACATGTACCGGATGACCGACATGTTGTGGGAAATGAACAGGTATGTTAAATTTCGCTCATTTTTCAGTTCCTTCAGCAGGTTAAGCACCTGTGCCTGAACCGAAACATCAAGGGCGGAAGTCGGTTCATCGAGAACGATAAAAGATGGGTCGGTAATGAGTGCCCTGGCAATGGCAATCCGCTGCCGTTGTCCGCCGCTAAACTCATGGGGATAGCGGTCAAGATGTTCAGCCTTCAGACCCACCCGCTTCATTAGCGAAGTGAGCCGTTCCCGTCCGCCTTTTTCCTTTCGCTCTCTGCTGCCAAGCGCCAAAAGCGGTTCAAGAATGATTTCTTTGACACGCATCCGCGGGTCAAGAGAAGATTGCGGATCCTGAAAAACGGTCTGAATATCACCGGGACGGGGACGCATGAATTTCTTCTTTTTCCAAAGCGGTGTGCCCTCAAAGTGAATGCTGCCCTCAGACGGCATCTCCAAACCAATCAGCATCTTACCAAGCGTACTTTTACCGGATCCCGATTCGCCCACAAGACCGACAACGCTGCCTTTTTTTACGGTAAGATTGGCATCAACGACCGCCCTCACCGATTGTTTTCCTTTATGAAACGATTTATCTACAGAATGAAAATCGATGAGTGTGTTCAATGGGTATCCCTCCTTAACCAACAGGCAGCTGAGCGGTTAGTTGATACAAGTTCCAGGGCCGGAGCGGAAACGCCGCAAATGTCCATCGCTTTCGGACATCTCGACGCAAAGGCACAGCCGGCAGGACGGTTTTGTAAATCAGGAACTTCACCCGGAATGGCCTTAAGCGGCTCTCCGGGATCCGCGAGATCAGGCAGAGCATGGAGCAATGCCTCGGTATAAGGATGCGAAGGAGCATTCAGCACCGCTTCCGTTATCCCTTCTTCCACTACTTCTCCCGCGTACATCACCATCACCCGGTCACACACATTTGACACCACGCCCAGATCATGGGTGATTAGCAGCACGGATGTGCCCCGCCTGTCATTCAGCTCTTTTATCAACTGTAAAATTTCCTTTTGAATCGTCACATCAAGTGCGGTTGTCGGCTCATCCGCGATCAAAAGGTCAGGCGGTGCGGACATCGCCAGGGCGATCACAATCCGCTGCCGCATACCGCCGCTCAGTTCAAATGGATACTTTTTGGCCACAAGTTCGGGGTCATGGATGTGAACTTCTTTTAACGCTTCGATTGCAAGCTTGCAGGCTTGCCTTTTCGATACACTCCGGTGCCGTTTGATCACTTCAGCCAGCTGATTGCCGACCTTCATTGTCGGATGCAGGGCCGTCATTGGCTCCTGAAACACCATGCCGATTTTCTTGCCCCGCAGGCTCTGCATTTCTTTTGGACCAAGCGTTAAAAGATTTTGCCCCGAATATGAGATTTCACCATTTGAAATGTTGGCATTCGAGCCAAGCAGTCCAAGGATGGATAGTGCGGTGACCGATTTTCCCGATCCTGATTCACCAACAACGCCAAGCACCTCCCCTTTTTCAATCGAAAGGCTGACATTGTTCAGTGCTCTGACTTTTCCTCTCATGCCTGTAAAATCCACGCACAGATCTTTCAGTACGAGTACCATGATGTCCCTCCTAGCGTCCGGCTTTCGGATCCAAAATATCACGGATTCCGTCACCAATTAGATTGAGCGATCCTGCAGATAAGAAAAGGAACAGGCCTGGAAAGGTCGGGTACCACCAAAAGTCCAGCAGGTACTTCCAGCCAATGCTGATCATGGCTCCCCATTCCGGTGTTGGCGGCTGGGCCCCGAGACCAAGGAAGCCAAGCGTCGCAATCATGAGAATCGCATCACCGACATCAAGCGTAGCCTGAATAACGACAGGAGAAACCGAGTTAGGCACAATGTGCTTGCCGATAATGCGCCATGGATTGATTCCAAACGACTGGGCGGACTTCACGAACAATTTTTCACGGAGCACAAGCGACTCCCCACGGGCCAGGCGGACATAGACCGGGATTTTTACAATGGCAATGGCGAGCATGGCGTTTTGCAGGCTCGGCCCTAATGCTGCCGCCAATGCCATGGCCAGAATCAGCGTTGGAAAGGCCATCACCATGTCCATGATCCGCATGATGATCACGTCAATCACACCGCCAAAGTAGCCGGAAACGGTGCCAATCAGGATTCCTATTACACTTGCCATGATAATGACCGTAATGCCGACTCCCAGAGAAATTCGTGCACCATACAAAATTCTTGTTAAAATGTCCCGGCCGACTTCATCGGTTCCAAACCAATGATGAAGAGAAGGACCCAGAAACTTTTGCGAGATATCGACCTGAGTGGGGTTATAAGGTGTGAGAATGGGAGCGATCAGCGAGCACAGAACGATCACACCCAAAATCCCCAATCCTGCCCAGGTCATCTGATTTTGTTTCAGCTTGTACCAAAACGGCCGGACCGAGGTAATCGGCTTCGGCTGGCTCGTTTCCGTTTGCAGTGGTGTTTCCATAACCGACCTCCTATCCTTTGATTTGCGGATCAAGAACATAATAGGTGAGATCCACAATCAGGTTAATGATTACATAGCCGACCGCAATCAACAGTGTAAAGCCCATCATCGCAGGAAAATCAAGATAGGCGATTGAGTCGACCACATATTTTCCCATGCCTGGCCAGCCGAAAATGGTTTCTGTCACGACCGCTCCTCCCAAAAGGGATCCAAAGGAAATGCCGACAACCGTTATAGTGGGGATGAGCGCATTCCTGAGCGCGTACCGGAAAAAGAGAAACGGTCCGTGGATTCCGTTGGCAATCGCCGTACGAATGTATTCCTGTTCCATGATTTCCAGCATGCTCGCACGCACCTGGCGGGTAATCACGGCCAGTTGTGCGTAAGAAAGCACGATGGCCGGCAGCAAAATATGATGGAGACTGCTTTTTAACGCCACCATGTCCCCACTGAGCAAGCTGTCAACGATATACAGACCGGTTATGTGTGTCGGAGGATGAATGTTCATATCCAATCGCCCGTTTGCAGGAAACCAATTTAAATAGCCATAAAAAATAAGGATGATCACAAGCCCGCTCCAAAACACGGGAGTAGAAACCCCGCCGATGGAGAAAATCCGGCTGGCATGGTCCCAGAAGCTGTTCTTTTTAACCGCCGCTAGAACACCAAGGGGGATGCCGATCGCCAAAGCAAAGATAAAGGCAATGATGGCCAGTTCCATGGTCGCCGGGAAAAAGGCTTCCAGGTCATCGATCACCGGCTTTTGCGTACGGATCGAAGTGCCAAGATCTCCGCTTAAAATGCCTTTCATGTACGTTTCATACTGAATGAAAAGAGGCTGGTCCAGCCCGAGCTGCTGCCGTACCTGCTGCAGTGTTTCCTCATTCGCACGCTGCCCCACCATCATCCGGGCAGGATCGCCCGGAATGACATGCGACAGCAAAAAGGAGATAAGGGTGACACCAAACACCACAAAAATCAGGAGTCCCAGCCGGTTAATAATCATTTTCTTCATGGTTAACACTCCGCTTTTTGGTTATTTGGACATATCTGCAAGGTTGTACATGCTCTCAAGCATCGGATTATACACAAACCCTTTCACATCTTTGCTCATAGGCATCAAGAAGTCCTTTTGGTACAGAAGAATATAAGGAGCATCATCAATCACGGTGTCCTGTGCTTCCTGATACAGCTTCTCGCGCTGTTTGGCATCATTTAAGGTAGCCGCTTTTCTCAGCTTCTGATCGACGGCATCATTTTTATAAAACGCGCGGTTTCCGGCCAGTCCGAAGTTTTTGGAATCGTACCAGTAGTTCATGAATGCATACGGATCACCAAAGTCAGGGCTCCACATGCCAAGCGCCAGATCAAACTCGCCTTTGTCCATCATTTCCCGCGAGGTCGCATACGCTACTTTTTTCAGGTTGACTTTAACGCCGATGTCCTTTAGATTGGACTGAATGGTCAGTGCTTCTGTTTCCCACCATGTTTTGTTGTCCGAATACAAAAGGTCGAGGCTGAGATTGGAAACTCCCGCTTCTTTCAGCAATGCTTTAGCTTTATCCTTGTCATACGTATACTGCTTGGCCTGGTCGTCATGGCCCCAGAGTCCTTTTGGAATCGGTCCGCGCATCTGAGTTCCGTAACCCTGCTGCACCGCATCAATCAGTTTGTCGTAATCAACGGCATAACTGAGCGCCTGGCGGACTTTTTTATTTTTCAGCGCCTCATTGCCCTTGGTCGAATTCACGTAAACATATTCAACAAGCAAGCTCGGTTCCTGAAGCAGCTTCGCGTTTTCAATCTTTTTCACCGCGTTGATCTGATCGACCGGAATACCCTCGGCGATATCAATTTCTCCTTTTTCCAGCTGAAGACGCTGTGCGGAAGGATCAGCTACGATTTTAAAATAGACTTTTTTGAAGGAAGGCTTCTTGGAGGCATATTTGTTTTGATCCAGCCTTACATACTCACCCTTTTTCCATTTGGCCAGCTTGTACGGACCGCTTCCCATCGTGGCGGTGGCCAGATAGTTTTGGCCCATGTCGCCGTTTTCTTCATGGTCCATCACTTTCGGATTGACGATGCTTCCATAGTTGGCTGCCAGTGTCGAGATAAAAGGCGGGAAATTTTCTTTGAGTGTGAAGACCACCGTCGTTGGATTCTCTGCTTTAATGTTTGAAATCACACTAAATACTTCAGATGGACCTTTGCCGATTTTTTTGAGGCGTTCAAAGCTCTTTTTGACAGCATCCGCATCAACCGCTGTCCCGTCGGCAAACTTATGTCCCTCGTTTAAATTGAACGTCCAGGTTTTCCCGTCCTTGCTCACTTTCCATTCTTTGGCCAGTCCGGGTTTGACCTTCGTGCTTCCTCCGTCATATTCCACAAGACGTTCGTAGGCCGGATATGTAAGTTTCCATGCGGAATTATCCATCGTTACAGCCGGATCGATCGTCCCCTGTTCTGCTGTTGTCGCAATGGTTAAAACATCCTTGCCGCTTGCCGCTTCTGAATGGGAGTCGGAACCTTCGCCGCCCGACGGCTTGGCGTTTGAATTCTTTACACAGGCCGATAACAACGCAACAATCAGCACGGCAATCAGCAATATACTCATTTTCTTTTTCATTGTTTTCCTCCATAACCCTTATTTTTATAAACTAAAAACAGTTATGCCGATTCTCGCTGTCTACCTTTCAATTCCGTAATACAAAATGGAGCCGCCTGTCGCGTTCGCCCACCTCTTGTTGCCATAATCGTAATGCCACCACTCTTCTGAATTGGACACAAAGCCCGCGTTTTCCATCACCTGCCGCAGCAAGCGGCGGTAGTCACGGATGGTTTTTTCCTGCGGGCTGAGACTCGCCTTTCGTTCATACCATTCCAATTGCGCTTTTTCGGTAAAATCGTCAAAGCCGGTTCCCATGTCGATCCAGCCCTGATCGTTGGCGAGCGTAAGGTCAACGGCTCCGCCGGTTAGATGGGGCGACGGCTTCATCAAGTCCCGGGTGGGAATGGCTACATATTTGGAAATTTCAATCTGCATTTCTTCTGGGGTGAGTTGTTGATCTTCGAGGTCTTTTTTAATGGTTTCATAGATGGCAAGCTGCGTTTCATAGGACCGCCAGCCGTCAAGGACGACCAGCTTCAGGCCAGGCGGCAGCTGTTCCGCCGCGTTGATGAGTTTTTCCACTGTTCCGTTTCGCAGAAAACAATCATTCTCCGAGCCGGGCAGATGGTTGTGGTAATAGAATGGATACACTTCAACCCTGAGGGACACACCCGTTAAGGAGATCAGGGGCTCTTGCTGTGGTGCAGAGGGCGTGTTTGAATCTAAGTTGTGCATTTCCGACAAATACTTCCACCCCTTTTTAATAAATTGAATATTCTTACAATATATTAAATATAATGATACTGTTTATGACAAAATATTGCAATGTGTTAAATAGAAAAAGAAGGGGAGATTATCTGACAAGCAGGGGAGGGGGCGAAGTGTGCCGGTAGTTTACATAATATGGTTTTGGCGAGTAATCATTGATTTCGGCTTGTAACCTCCACCGCTCCAAAAAGCAAAAAGGCCTCCCAAAAAGGAGGCTATTTCACTTAAAATCTATTAAATTACAGCCCAAATTCTTCTTTTATCCTTCTGGCCGTCTCTTCTGCACTCAACTTCGTATTATTCATCCGCAATGATTATGAAACAAATTTCAGATCCGTCATCTTTGCCAGCTCATACCCCACCGTCATCTTCCCGACAGCCTGCGGGCCAAACAACAACACATATTTCATAGCGGCTTTCCTCCTGATGTTTTTCTTACCTCGCATTCTTTTTTCAACTGATAAGATTTATTTTAAGGACAAGTTTACAGCTTCCAATGCATGTATGTTCGTCGTATCAAACAGAGGAACGGACGAATCCTCGGGCTTGATCAATAGGCCAATTTCTGTACAGCCTAAAATAATTCCTTGAGCACCTGATTCGATTAATCCTTGGATCACTTTTTTATATTCATCCTTTGCATATTGACGAATGTTCCCCAAACATAATTCTTCGTAAATCACCCTGTTTACCATTTCTCTTTCCGTTTCTTTTGGCACAATTACCTGTATACCTTTACTCTCCAAACGTGATTTATAAAAATCCTGCTCCATTGTGTACCTGGTGCCAAGTAAGCCAACTGAATGTAAGCCGTTCTCTATGATTCGGTCCGCTGTTGCATCTGCGATATGTAAAAGAGGAATGTTAACTGATGCTTGAATGGCATCTATCACTTTGTGCATGGTATTCGTGCAAATGACAATAAAGTCAGCTCCGCCTTTTTCTAAAGAACGTGCAGCATTACTCAACACTTCACCCGCCTTTTGCCATGCTCCTTCTGACTGATAACGTTCAATTTCTTGAAAGTCAACGCTATATAAAATGCACTTGGCCGAATGTAAGCCTCCTAATCTTCGCTTGATTTCCTCATTCATCATCCGATAATATTCAGCGGAAGATTCCCAGCTCATTCCACCAATAAGACCAATCACTTTCATTTTATCCTCTCCATAACCCGCTTCATTTTTTCCAAATATCTTCAGTACACAAAAAATCCACTCAACTACTTTCTTTTCTACTCAGATAAATCCTTTTTTACACACAAATAAAAAAACCGGACTCCATTCCAACGAGTCCGGTTTTAGAATTTCATTAAATTAATAAGTCACTGTATCCTTTATGTCCACCTCAGATTTCTTCACAATAATCGGTCGGACGAAGCGAATAACCGCAAGAGATGCAAATATGGCAAGGCCGCCGGCGAGCAGGAATGCCCCTGAGAAGGTTCCTGTCTTATCCACGATAAAACCGGTTAATGCAGGCCCGATAATACCCGCTGTATTGGCCAAAAAGTGCATGAAACCGCCAACGGAACCGACATTCTGCTGATCAACCACATCCTGAACGATTGCCCAGTAGATGGCTCCCGTCAAGTACAGGAAGAATACGGAAAGTGCTACTAAAGTTACTGCACTTACTGTTGTGGTAACCAATCCTGCAAATCCGATACATACCGCTGAAGCAAACAAGCAAGAAACAAGAACGACTTTACGTGAGAACAGAACGCCTTTTCTAGCGACTTTCTTGAACACATAATCGGATACAAATCCGCCGGCTGCAAGGCCGATAAATCCTAAGATCCATGGAATAACTGTGATCACACTCATCGATTTTACACTTAAGCCACGCTCTTCCACCAGATAGCTTGGGAACCAGGTAAGGAAGAAGAAAAGAATGTAATTGTAAGCAAAGAAAGCAAATGCAGTAAAGAGTACTGTTTTTTGTTTGAGGTAAAACGTCAACGGAATTTTCTCTTTAGGAGCAACTTCTGTTTTCATTGCAGGAGCATCGCCCATACGCTTTGCCGGCTTGTCTTTTACAAACTTGAACCAGCAGATCGCCCAAATTAATCCGATGATCATAATCAGCACAAAGGAAACTTTCCAGCTGAAGGAAATTGCGATCATACCGACGATCGGTCCCGAAATTGCCCCGCCAAGCGGGGTACCGCTGTTCGTCAATCCGATAGCAGAAGCCCGCTGGGTCGGAGGGAACCAGTTATTGACCATCTTGTTGATGGTGGCCGAAAGAGGTCCTTCCCCCATTCCGAACAGGATGCGGATAATCATCAGGCTGACGAATCCGAAAGCAAGCGCAACCGCGCCACTAAACAGGGACCAAACCACCATGGCCACAAACAGGGTCAACTTCGCGCCATAGCGGTCAGACGCCATTCCGCCCAAAAAGTTAAAAATCGCATAACCTACCGAGAAACTACTGAAGATCAAACCCATTTGTGTGGCAGAAAGTGTCAGATCATCCTGAATAAAAGGTGCTGCTATGGATAATGCTGAACGGTCCAAATAATTTATGACTCCGGCTAAAAATAATAAGATAATAACTGGAAGCCTTTCTTTTGTAAACATCTAAAAAACCCTCCCCTATACTGTGTGAATCTTCTGACTGTTGAACGCGAACCGGGGTAAACCGGTTTATTTTTACAGGGAAAAGTTATCCCTTTTTATCCTGAATGTCTTGAAATAAGAGTCGGCTCATAACGGTACATCCATTGCTCTGCCTGCTCACTGTTTTTAATCTGCTTAAAAAGAATAGTTCCGGCCTGTTTTGCCATTTCCACAGCCGGCTGAGCAATTGTCGTTACCGGCGGGGTAAAGAAGCTGGCAAAGGAAACGTCGTCTATACCGATAACGGATGTATCCCCAGGTATCGCAATATCTTTTTCCTTCATGAACTTCAATACCTCAACGAGAACGATATCGTTGCCTGCCAAAATCGCTTGCGGCGGCTCGGGCAAAGAATACAGTTCCGAAAGCACTTCTGAGATTTGGCCAACATCCGCTGTTTTAATGTACTCCTCCCGAATAGGAAGACCGCGATTTTCCATCGCTCTTTTGTATCCTTCAATCCGTTCCACCCTCGGGCTGATGTTGCGGATAATGGACGTTGTTACGATGGCAATCCTGTCCAGCCCATGTTCAACAAAACGGTCTACAGCCAGTTTGGCCGCGGCATGGTTATCGAGCATCACTGTTGATATTTCAAGGTCCTCAATCGTCCGGTCCATAAACACGATCGGAAAACGATCCTGCTTCATCTTTTCATATAAAGCCTGGTTTTCACCTGTCGGAAAAATGATGATTCCGTCTACCTGTTTGGCACGAAGCATTTCAATGTACTTCTTTTCCTTTGCCGGCTCATCATCTGCATTGCAGACAATAATGTGAAAGCCCTGTTCATGAAAATAGTCTTCGATGGCCCGGATCACCTGCGTGGAAAAGGTATGCAGGATGTTGGCGACCACCACACCCACTGTAAAGGTTGACTTCTGCTTCAGGCTGCGGGCGACGAAGTTCGGCTGGTAATTCAACTCCTGAATGGTTGCTTCGATTTTTCGTTTTGTTTTTTCACTCATATAATCGAAGCGCTGGTTTAAAAATTGTGAAACCGTGCTTTTGGAAACATTGGCATGCCTGGCTACGTCTGCAATCGTAATGGTTTTCATTGTGTCATCCCCGTCTAATTCGTCATATTTCACTAGTATAAGCGACCTGTAAGCGCTTTACAATCAGCCGGAGAAAACAGCATATCCGGTCAGACGCCGGAATATGCCATAAATCCTCCATCAACAGGGACGGTAATGCCTGTGACAAATCCAGAATACGACTCATCTGCAAGCCAAAGCAGCGTGCCGAGCAGATCTTCCGGCTTTCCAAACCTCTTCATCGGTGTGCCTGTGATGATTTTGTTCGAGCGGTCCGTATAACTGCCATCTTCCTTAAGAAGCAGGTTTCGGTTCTGTTTAGTTAAAAAAAATCCTGGTGCAATCGCATTGACCCGGAGGCCCGTTTCCGCAAAATGAACCGCCATCCACATCGTAAAGTTGTTAATGGACGCTTTTGCTGCGCTATAGGCCGGAACCTTGGTCATCGGAGAATAGGCGCTCATGGACGAAATGTTGATGATGGCAGGTGATTCTGATTTCAGCAGGTCTTTTCCGAAGACCTGGGAGGCAAGGAATGAGCCTGTAAAATTTGTTGCAAACACTCTTGAAAACCCGTTCTCATCCATATCGAAAAAGGACTTTCCTTGCCCTTCCTCTTCATAGGTTTCCACGTCCGTAATCGCGTCAGGATGATTTCCTCCTGCCCCATTGATCAGCAGATCGACAGAGCCGAACCGGCTCAGGACTTCCTCTTTTGCTTTCTCCAGAGACTCACGGTTCAGTACATCAGCAGAAACCGAAAGAGCCGTTCCGCCTGCCTTAGCAATTTCATCCACCACATCTTTACCTTTTTCCGCAGTGCGGTTCAGTACAGCCACCTTAACACCATGACGGGCAAGCTCTCGGGCCATTTCGGAGCACAGCACTCCGCTTCCGCCGGTAATTACGGCTGTTTTGCCATTGAGATTTTCATGGACCGGGATCATACTTCCACCTCTTTTTTGGCTAGAGCGACATAGGCGTCCCACAGGCCGTTCAAGTACATGATCCCGAGAGCCCGGTCGTACAGGCCATAGCCAGGACGGCATTGCTCACCCCAGATATGGCGTCCATGATCGGGACGCACATATCCGTTGTAGCCTTGCTTGTGCAATTCTTCGACCACACCCTGAACATTGATGGAACCATCCGTTGTCAGGTGGGACGTTTCCACGAAATCTCCGTTATCAAAAATCTTCACATTTCGGATATGTGAAAACGGAGCGATATTTGCATACTTACTGGCAATATCGACCATGTCATTGGCAGGATTGGCACCCATGGAACCTGTACACATTGTGATGCCGTTGGCCGGAGAATCGGAGATCGCCCGCAAGCGTTCATAGCTTTCAGCTCCTGTAATGATGCGCGGCAATCCGAAGATGGACCATGGCGGATCATCCGGATGGATGGCCATTTGAATGCCGTGTGCTTCGGCTACCGGCAAAATTTCGTCCAGGAAGATCTTCAGGTTATCCCAAAGCTTTTCTTCATCAATTTCTTTATAAGCTTCAAAAAGCTCTTTAATCTTTGCCATCTTTTCAGGCTCCCAGCCCGGAAGCGTTAGGTCTGAGGCTTCTGCCACCGTACGGATCAGCTCTTCCGGATCGAGATTTTCAACTTTTGCTTTTTCAAAAAACAAAGCCGTGGAACCATCCTCAAGTGGGCGGTACATGTCAGTCCGTGTCCAGTCGAAGACCGGCATAAAGTTGTAGCAGATGACCTTTACGCCAAATTCGGAGAGATTGCGGATCGTCTGTTTGTAATTTTCAATGTACCGATCGCGTTCACTGTTTCCGAGTTTAATGGATTCATGGACGTTCACACTTTCCACGACATCGGTATGAAAGCCATGGCTCTGAATGTACTCTACTTCTTCTTTAATCTCTTCCTTTTCCCATACTTCACCTACAGGCTTTTGGTGCAGGGCCCAAACAATTCCCTTCACGTTAGGAATCTGCTTGATATGCTCCATTGTTACGGTATCATTGTCCCGCCCGTACCATCGAAACGTAATATTCATATTACACCTCCGAATGTTGATTCATTTTCGCGATATACTCTCTGCTTAACGATACCGCTTCATCGTACCCGCCCTTCTGGAAGGCTTTTGTTAAATCACTGCCTACCCCGACAGCCACTGCACCGGCACTCAGCCAGTCGTTCATATTCTTCAATGAAATTCCGCCTGTTGGCATGATACGGACATTAGGCAGCGGACCGTTTACGGATTTAATAAATGACGGATCAAACGTATTGGCAGGGAAAAGCTTCAGCACATCGCATCCTGCTTCAAGGGCAAGCGCCATGTCGGAAATGTTCATGCACCCTGGCAGATACGGAACACTGTAGCGGTTACAAAGTGTAGCGATCTCTTTTACAAAATGGGAGCTTACGATAAATTTCGCTCCGGATAAAATGGCATGTCTTGCCGTTTCAGGATCCATTACAGAACCTGCACCCAAAAGCACATTCATGTGGCGCAGTTCTTTAAACACTTCCTCCACTTCCGGAGTGGTATAGGTCAGTTCAATCGCGGTAATTCCGCCTTCAATGGCTGCTTTTGATACCTGAATGGCTTCGTGGCTGTTTTGTCCGCGGACAACCGCAACCACTTTTGCTTCCATCAACACCTGATAAACGGAATACTTTGGCAGCATGCTTTCTCCTCCTTTAATCAAACGTAATAATCGCCTTGCGCACCTGTTCCGGATGCTCTTCAACAAACCGGAAGGCGTCTTGAACCTCATTTACCGAAAATGTATGGGTCACAAGCCCGTCATGCGTAAGCTTTCCATTATTCAATAATTCTACGACTCTCGGAAACTGGTTGGTCTGGAGTCTGGAACCGGTAATCGTTACTTCCTTTTTCGTAATCGGAAGCTGTGAGATTCCCGCTTCCTTTTCATCAAAGCCTAGAACGACCACATTTCCTGCCGGGCAAACTGCATCAACGGATAATTTAAACGTCGATGGAAGGCAAACCGCATCGATCACGACATTAACTCCCTCATTGTCAGTCCATTCCTGAACCCGCGCCAGCACATCCTCCTGCTGAACATTGACCGTTACATCTGCACCGTTTTCTTTTGCAAACGCCAGCCGCTCTCCATTCAGGTCGGTCACCATGACAGATGCGCCCTGCAGCTTTGCCATTTTCAAAATACAAATTCCAATCGGCCCTGCTCCCTGAATAAGAACTGTGTCGCCGTCTTCCACCTGGCCTCTCCAAACGGCCTGCGCGCCAATGGTATAAGGCTCAGCCATCACCGTTTCTTCCCAAGGCAGTTCCGCTGAAACGGCATGCAGCTGTTTTTCCGGCAGCACCAGATATTCCCTCATGCCTCCATCCTCATGAACACCGAAAACAGAAAGGGACAAGCAAACATTCGGCCGTCCTTTGCGGCATGCATAGCATGTTCCGCAATACGAAATTGGCTCAACCACCACGTGGTCTCCAGGCTGAAGGTGCTTAACTGACGCGCCCACTTCTTCCACCTGGCCGGTCACTTCGTGGCCAATCACACGCGGAAGCGTAGCGAGAGGGTTTGTGCCATGATAAATATGCATGTCCGATCCGCAGATACCCACCCGCTTTACTTTGACTAGAACGTCATTATCGTTTACGATGACTGGCTTTTCGATTTCCTCTGTGACAAGGTCATGCGCTTTTCGTACTTGAACCGCTTTCATTTTCTTCACCTGCTTTTCAAGAATTCATACACTGGCTCTGCAATCGTAATCCCGTTCTTTAAGTTTCTCTCCTCGTGAAGCTGTTCTATCTCTCCTGGTACATATACTCGGTCAAAGCCTGGTGCAGGTGGAACCTGCTGCAGTTCCTCCATCATTGCATCCATTTGTTCTAGAAATGCGTCTCTGTCTGTAAAAAATGATGGATTGATGGCACAGAAATAATGTCCAAGTTTTCTTTTTTGATCTAAATTTTCATACATCCGGCTGATATGCGGGCCGAACGCGGCACCTGCCAAAAGCCCTGAGAATACATCGACAATTACAGAAAGTCCGTAGCCTTTCGGGCCGCCGAAGGTTGAAAGAGAAGCGACTTGATGCGGATCAGTAGCAGGCACACCATGTTCGTCCACTCCCCATCCCTCAGGAATTTCTTTTCCTTCTTCACGCGCCTGAAGGATTTTTCCGAATGCCACGTTCGAGGTAGCCATATCCAAAATAAATGGTTTCTTCTCCTTAGCCGGTACACCATAGGCGATTGGGTTCGTTCCAAGAAAAGAGGATTTTCCTCCAAACGGAACCACAATGCTGTCAGTGTGTGTCATGGCAATGCCGATCAGTTTCTCTTCGGCTGCTTTTTGCACGAAATAACTGAGTGCTCCGCAATGGCTGCTGTTCATGGCGGTTACCATGCCCACACCATTTCTTTTCGCCATATCCATCGCATGATCCATGGCGATATCAGCAATCACATGACCGAATCCGTCGTCACCGTCCAGTACCCCGGTCACCGGTCCTGTTTCGTTAAACACAGGCTTCGCTTCCGGATTGATGCTTCCCATCTTCAGACGGTTCACATAATGCTCTGTCCGTAGCACCCCGTGTGAATTCACATTTCTGAGATCTGCATGAACAAGAACGTCCGCCACTGTTTCGGCATCCTTTTCATTCAGCCTGGCATCCACCAGCTTTTGTTTTACCAGTTCCTTCGCTTCCTGCGCTGACAATGTTGTTGTTGCCATAATTCTTCCTCCCTATCGTTTATGTTCTATCGTTCTATCGTTCTATCGTTCTACAACGGCTTCTTGGTTTACAAAAGACAACACTTCTTCAAGGAGCGGCAGTCCCTCATTATCGCCGGAAACGGTCGTAACCAGTGCACCAACCGCATTGGCGAACTCGAGCCGCTTTTCCGGCTCAAACCCATGAAGGAAGCTGTACAGGTACCCTGCATCAAAGCCGTCTCCTGCGCCTACTGTATCTACTGGTATAATGGAAAAGGCTTCTTTCCGTACCCATTGTCCATCGATGTATAGCGCCGAACCTTCTCCTCCGTCTTTGATGACCAGTTGGCTGATGGAATAGCGCTGGGCGAAATCTGCCAGTTCTTTGTCATCGTCTGTACCGATGATGCTTTTGATTTCATCGCGGCCGGTTAAAAGAATATCTACATAAGGGAACACATCATGATAGGCCGCCCTGGCGTCCTCAATGCTCCACAGCTTCAGGCGAATATTCGGATCGAAGGAAACAAGGATACCTTTTTCTTTGGCAATGGACAGTACGCGGTGTACGATATCCAGGTTCTTGCGGTCAATCGCCATGAACACACCGGTGAGATGAACAATGTGAATATCCTTGAACATCTCTCCTGTGATGTCTTCCGGTTCCATCGTCAGCACCGGTGAGTTGTAACGATAGTAAAACGTTTTGCCGGATCCGTCTTCACGGATTTCTTTTATGTTAAGTGAAGTGGGATGGCCTTCAACATAAGCCACATCGCTCATGTCCACGCCTTCTCCCTTGGCAAAATTGTAAATAACACGTCCGAATTCATCTTTTCCGAGGCGGCTGATCCATTTGGAGCGAAGGTCAAGCCTTGCACAGCCGATCGCGAAATTGAGTTCCGCTCCTCCTACTTTTCGTTCAAAATTGGCAACAAAGCGCAACGGCCCTGTTGTTGCAGGGTTCAGCGTGATCATCGCATCACCCATGGTTAAAATCCCGAACTGTTCTGGCACAATTCCTACCCCTTTCTTTTCTTTGGGCTTTTTCTCTATTCTTAGTCTTCCATGGAAGCGGTTGATTTTCGTTACAAGATGCTTGCTTTCCTAGGGCGGGCGCTGAGCCTTACCGGCGTAAACGCCTACTTTACCGGCGTAAACGCCTACTTTCTCGTCGCAAGCTCCTGCGGTAACGGCTCGAGCGCCTCCATGGTCTCATCTGTCCCGCTTTTCCCTAAGGAGTCTCGCACCTTGCACTACGATCAACTTGTCATTGAAGATTTCCCATTGCAACCAACTGTTAGAAAAGAGCCTTTTAAATACTGCAAAATGTAAGGGCTGTTTCATAGACAACTGAACTAAATCGGTTTGGTAAATCGGTTTGGTAAACCGGTTTAGTAACATCGTAAATGAAAACCCTTACAAAAGCAAGACAAAAAATTATAAAATTTTAAAAAATCTGTTTAAAATTCGACAATGGCTTTAATGACTTTGGATTCCGGCTTGAGCCAGCCATCAAAATCTGAGATCATTTCATCCAGGCTTGAGCGGTGGGTAATGTATGGCTTTAGATCAACTTCCCCGCTTTTTACTGTATTCAGCACCTTATCAAAATCTTCCCGTGTGGCATTCCGGCTGCCCATCAGGGTCAGTTCCTTTTTATGAAAATCAGGATCTGAGAACGTTAGGTCACTCTTAACTAACCCTACATATACAAGGGTTCCGCCATGCGCCGCATAATCAAACGCACCCATCATGGAACGTGCGTTGCCTGTTGCATCGAGAACAACGGTCGGAAGTTCGCCGTTTGTCAACTCCATCAGTTTTTCGATCGGCTGATCTGCTGCATTTACAATCCCATCAACATCGGCCCACTTTTGGCAAAAGTTTAACCGCTCGGCATCTAGATCCATGGCAAAAACCCGGGCACCTTCCGCTTTGGCAAACGCCATAACGCCAAGACCGATTGGCCCTGCCCCGATTACGAGTACATTCTCACCTTCTCTCAACCGGGAGCGTCTTACCGCATGCGCGCCAATGCTTAAAGGCTCGATCATGGCTGCCTCATCCAGGCTTAGGCCCTCCGTTTTGATCAGATGATCGACTGGAACAGCCATCCATTCTCTCATTCCGCCATCCGCATGGACACCAAGCACCTTCATATCTGTGCAGCAGTTGGTTTTTCCGTTTCTGCAGGCCACACATGTTCCGCATTCCAGATAAGGAATAATGCTTACCTGATCGCCCTCCTTATAGCCAAATGGATTGGCGCCTATGGATTCAATGACACCGGATAGCTCATGTCCAAGAATGCGGGGATAGGTAAAATACGGCTGGTTCCCGCTGAATGCGTGCAGATCCGTGCCGCAGATGCCAACCCGGCGAATCCTTATCAATGCCTCTCCTTCCATGGGCACAGGTTTTTCCACCTCAATTTGTTTAAATGCATTTGGTTCTTCGCAAATGATTCCCTTCATATCTAACCCACTCCTTTCTTTTGCTTACAGTGTTACACCTGACTTAAAGATGGAAATTTCTCTGAAGTCATTCTTTTCGTTATTTACTTGTTCACCGCTTGCCACTTTGATGACATAGTGAAGAAAATCCTTTGTCACTTCTTCGCTCGAAACATCGTCGTCAAGCAGCGTTCCGGCGTTGTAATCAATCCAGTGAGGCTTTGTTTCAAACAATTGAGTATTGGTTGAAATCTTCATGGTTGGGACAAATGTCCCAAACGGCGTTCCACGACCTGTTGTGAAAAGAACCATATGACATCCCGCGGCAGCCAAAGCGGTCGAAGCAATCAGGTCATTGCCCGGTGCACTCAGCAAGTTTAATCCATTGCTCTTTAATACTTCTGCATATTTCAGCACATCTACAACGGTAGAAGTACCCGCTTTTTGGGTGCATCCAAGCGACTTGTCCTCCAATGTCGTGATGCCGCCTGCCTTATTGCCTGGAGATGGATTCTCGTAGACCGGCTGATCATGTTGAAGAAAATAGTTTTTAAAATCATTTACCAGATGCTCGATTTTGTGGAAGACTTCTTCGTTCTGCGCCCGTTCCATCAAAAGTTTTTCTGCACCGAACATTTCCGGCACCTCGGTTAAAACGGTCGTACCTCCCTGAGAAACCAGATAGTCTGAAAACCTTCCAAGAAGCGGATTGGCTGTAATGCCGGAAAAGCCGTCCGATCCACCGCACTTCAAGCCGATCTTCAATTCTGAAACCGGAACCTCTTCGCGCCGGTCTCCCTCTGCTGCCGCATGGATTTCTTTGACTAGGTCCACCCCAGCTTCAATTTCATCGGAAACTTCCTGTGACACCAAAAATTTGATGCGGTTTTCGTTGATTGGTCCAAGTGCTTCTTTAAAGGCGGGCAGTTCATTGTTTTCGCAGCCAAGGCCAAGCACAAGGATTCCGCCGGCATTTGGATGGTTCACCGCGTCAATTAGAATCTGCCTTGTATTTTCATGGTCGTCCCCAAGCTGGGAGCAGCCGTAGCTGTGCTTCAATACAAGCACGTTATCAAAAGGCGCGATGTCCCCGACTTCCTTTTCAAACCGTTTGATGATTTTTTCCGCAATGCCGTTGACGCATCCTACGGTCGGAACAATCCAAAGCTCATTCCGGATACCCACTTTGCCATTTTCCCGGCGGTATCCTTCAAACGTCAGATTTTCTTCTGTATAAGCGAGCTGCGCTTTTTTCGGATGGTACTCATACTCCTCAGTACCAGACAGGTTGGTTTTCGTGTTGTGGGTATGCACCCACTCTCCCGCTTTCACAGACTCGGTCACATGGCCGATAGGATAACCATATTTGACCACATCGCTGTTAGCAGGAAGATCGGTAATCGCCACCTTATGGCCCCTGCCCACATCGCTCTTTAACACCACTTCTTGTCCTCCTGTAGAGAGCACCTCTCCCTCTTTCAAATCGCGGAGAGCCAAAATGACATTATCGTTTTCATGGATTTGCAAATAGTCCTTCATGATACCGCTCCTTTATTTGGTGAAGGCAGCATTGACTTCGAGAACTGCAGCCTTAATCCCTTTATCTTCAAAGACTTTCAAATGCTCGGCGACCGCTGTGGTCAGCCCGGAAATGGACGAAAGATCTCTTCCCCACCACTGCTCTTTGGAAAGGATGTCCTGAACGAAAGCAGTCAGCTGCAATTCTTTGCTGTCGACTTTCTGCCAAAGCTCCTTAAACTCTTCTATAATTTCAGAACTGTCATCCAGCGGAATGTCTTCCTCTCCTCTTTTTCCTTTATAGAAGTACAGGAGAGCGCTGAGCGAGAAAGTGAGGCGTTGGGGAAGCTTCTGTTTCTTTTCCACGTAATCCACCAGGGTAGGCACATTCCGCGCATTGAATTTCGAAATGGCATTAAGTGCAAGTGAGCTTAAAAAGTGGTGAATGTACGGATTTCTAAAGCGCTCCAGAACATCCTGGGCATAAGCTTTCATCTCTTCCTCGCTGTACTTCATCGCCGGGATCATTTCTTCTGCAATCATCTCTTTAATGAATGCTCCGGTCACTTCATCATTCACCGACTGTGACACCGTATCCAATCCGTACAAATAGCACACAGGAAGCATGGCTGTATGGGCACCGTTTAAAATTCGCACCTTGCGTTCACGATAGGCGGTAAGGTCATCCACGATAAAGCTGTTCAAGCCTGCTTTTTCAAATGGAAGCTCATTCTTCAGCCACTCTGGCCCCTCAATCACAAAAAGATAATATTGCTCTGATACCACCATCAGTTCATCACGGTATCCCAGTTCTGCTTCTTTTTCATCGCCTGAGTCCTTTGGATAACCCGGTACAATCCGGTCTACAAGGCTCGAACAAAAGGTGTTGGCCTCGTGGAGCCATTCCACAAACCCTTGTTCCAGGTTCCAATGCTCGGCATACTGCAGTACGACTTTTTTCAGCTCCGGTCCATTGTTCTCGATCAATTCGCACGGAATCATTACACAGCCCTTGGAAGAATCCCCGCTGAACGCCTGAAACCGGTGATAAAGAAAAGCGGTCAATTTCGCCGGAAAACCCTCCTGAGGACGATCTTCTAATCTAGCATTCTCGTTAAACCGGATGCCGGCTTCCGTTGTGTTGGAGATAACAAACCGCAGCTCTTCGCTTTCAGCCAGCTGCAGATATTGATCATAATCTTGATCCAGGTTGATGCCGCGGCTGATGGAATCTACTACGAGGTGTTCATTGACTTCCTGTCCCTCTTTGGTTCCTTGAAGATAAAGGGTAAAAAGGCCGTCCTGATGATTCAGGCGCTCAATTTTCCCTGAACCTCTCGGCTGGACAACGACAACGCTGCCATTAAAGCCTGCTTTTTCGTTCATCTCCTGAATCTGCCAATCTGCAAACGCTCTCAAAAAGTTGCCTTCTCCAAATTGCAGCACCTTTTCGGGATAACGGTTTGTAACCCCGGCCATGGTTCGATTTAATGTTTCCAATCCAACCCCTCCTATTGTCTTTTTGCACACGTGAACAATGCATTTGAAAAAAAGGCCCGTTTTGGTTTAAACGGGTTCTAATACTTGAGAAAAACTTCTGTAAAGAATCTTCATTGATACATTGATTGTAGTGCAAGGTGCGAGACTCCTCGAAAATAAATATGACATTTTCTTCGTGCGATGTATCGCTTTCGAAGCGTTCCTTGTCCTGCAGGAAATACGGGACAGGTGAGACTAGGTAGGCGTTTACGCCGGTCACAGGCTCACCGCCCGCCCTGCGGAAAGCGAGCATCCTGGAACGGAAATCAACCTCTTCCAGAAACTTTTATCCCCTTGCATCCTCTTTCAGATCCTTTACAGAGTCCCTGACGATCAGTGATGTGTTTTCGAACAGCTTGACACCTTGCCCAGGGACCTGGCTGATGGTGGCCAATAGACGCTTTGCCCCTTCGATGCTGATTTTTTCAACCGGACGTTTTACGGTAGTGAGCCTTGGTGTTGTGTATTGGGCGAAGCCGATATCATCGAAGCCGACGATGGACATATCATCAGGAACCTTCAGACCTCTGGCAAATACCGCATTCATCGCCCCGATGGCCATGTCATCATTGGAACAGAACACTGCCGTTGGAGGACGGTCCAGGTTCAGCAATTGATTCATCGCGTTGTACCCGCTCTGCATATCGTAATGGCCCTCCACCTGATACTCCTTATGAATCAAAAGCTCATTTTCAATGAGGGCGGCCATATACCCTTCCTTGCGCGCCTGTGCCGATTTGAACCCTCTTTTCCCCTCAATTAGAGCAATGTCTTTGTGTCCATTGGTAATTAAATGTTCAACTGCCTGCCGGGCTCCCACCTGGTCATTGGAGAGCAAGTTGATCAGGCCTTGTTCCTGTATCTCCCGGTTCAAGACAATAAGAGGAATCCTTTTCTGCATAACATGATAGATGAAGGTGTTGTCGGCCTCACTCTGGCTCATTAAAATGATGCCGTCAAACCTCATATTATTAATGGAAGAAAAGTCATCGTAATCATCGATTCCCCGCACGAACAGATTGAATTCCTGCCCGATCACACTGTTTACCCCTTTGATGGTATCCGCCAGGAAGATCGGTGATGTTCCGTTTGTGATGCTTGTGAAAAAAAGGCCGATTGTATGCGACTTCTGCATCACAAGGTTCTTGGCATTGTAGTTGGGTGTATAGTTGAGCTGGGAAGCGATTTCAAGAATCCTCCGCTTGGTCGGTTCCTTAATGTAAGGACTATTATTAAGCGCTCTTGACACCGTTGTATGAGAAACATTCGCCAGTTTAGCAATATCTTTTATCGTTACCATACTTGTTTCATCCTTTTGCCATAGTCCTTAATCTGCAATCTTTGTTTATAGTTTAACACTCAGGCTCCCTCAGCTAAACCTGCATGTACCCCGTTTTCAAAAAACTTTAACTTCCTTGGTGAAGTTCACTTAGTATATTGTTGGCCCTCTATGCTGAGCAGGGAATCTTTTTTTGCTTATACGTTTACTTCACTCGCTTGAAACTGAAAATAGTCCTTCGCGTTGTTGTAGGAAATGCCCTGGACAATGCTGCCGAGCAATTCGATATCCTCCGGCACTTCCCCGTCTTCCACCCATTCACCGATCAGATTACAGACAATTCTTCTGAAGTATTCATGGCGTGTATACGATAGAAAACTTCTGGAATCAGTAAGCATTCCTATAAATCGGCTAAACAAGCCCACGTTGGACAGCGCTTTCATCTGTGCAAGCATTCCGTCCTTCGTATCATTGAACCACCACGCGGTTCCATGCTGAATCTTCCCTGGTGTTACACCATCCTGGAAACTATTAATCATGCTTGCGATCACATAGTTATCATTCGGATTTAAGGAATAAAGAATCGTTTTTGGCAGCTTGTTGTTCGCATCAAGCGAGTCAAGCAGCTGAACAAGTGGCTTTGCGATTCCTTCATCGTTCATTGAATCATAACCGGTATCCGGTCCAATGGTTTTAAACATTCTGCTGTTATTATTACGCAAGGCGTTAATATGGAATTGCATGGCCCAGTCCAGCTCTGCATACAATTCTCCCAAAAAGCGGAGCGTATACGATTTATATTTGGTTTCGTCCTGACGGGATACAGTACCTCCAGAAAGACGGTTTGCAAAAATCTGCGCGACTACCTCTTTGCTTGCTTTTTCAAAGCCCATGGAATCGATGGCGTGATCTGAAACACGTCCGCCTAAAGAGTGGAAGAAACGGACTCTGGATTCAAGGGCTTCAAGAAAATCATCGAAATTCTCAATGCTGCGTTCAGCAGCTTCTGCAAGCTTTTCCACCCATGGAAGATACGTATCTCTATTTATCTCTAAGCCTTTGTCCGGACGGAACCCTGGCAGGACACTTACTGGAAAGTCGGCTTCATCTTTCAAAAGTGCGTGATACTCAAGTGAATCTGTCGGGTCATCGGTTGTGCAAATTACTTTTACATTGGATTTCACGATCAAGTCTCTTGCTCCAAATGATCCGCTGCTCAGCAGCTCATTTGTTTTCTCCCAAATTTGCGGCGCACTTTTTTCATTTAGAATGTCATAGATTCCAAAAAAGCGCTGAAGCTCAAGGTGTGTCCAGTTGTAAAGCGGGTTTCCGATCGCCATTGGAACGGTTTTGGACCAAGCCAGAAATTTCTCGTAATCTGGTGCATCTCCGGTTACGTATTCTTCCGAGATGCCGTTTTCTCTCATGACGCGCCACTTGTAATGGTCACCTGAGAGCCAGGCTTCGGTGATATTTTTAAAGGTTTTGTTTTCATAGATTTCCTTCGGACTTAAATGACAGTGATAGTCGATAATTGGCATTTCACGTGCATAATCGTGGTACAAAGTAACTGCGATATCATTCTTGAGCAAAAAATTCTCATCCATAAACTTTGCCATTCTTCCACCGACTTTCTTAATTTTCTAAAATGTTAACGCTAACAATACAGAGTTCTGAAAAACGGCTTTCCCGATGAGAATTCATCACAAAAAAACCGCTTTCAAAAATGTTCATATGTTCACGTTAACAATTTTTCTTGTTGTTAATTGTACAACTTCACTTTTCCAAACACAATACCTTTTTAGAAATTTTATGACGCCTTGCCTTTAACCAGCGCCGAGCAAGTTTGCCTGAAAACAAGAACCGGTCGTTCAATAATGCCAAACAGAGACAGCGCGATCGCGTAATTGGCGAACACGACTTGTTCATTTTTCATAACGATATGGCGGGTCTCATTCGGTTCGCCCCTGAAGTGGAAGACGCGTGCCTTTTCGTCAAGATCAAAATACAGATACACTCCCATTCGGCGATCGTGCACATGCGCAGGCATCGTGTTCCACATGTTATTTGGCTCAAGCAAAGTCATTCCCATCATAAGCTGGCAGCTTTGGATACCGTTTTCGTGGATGTACTTGTAGATGGTACGCTTATTGGATTCGCTGTCGGCATCAATAAAAAAAGGCCCGCTTTTCGGGCCCTTTTCGGTACGGATCATTTTCTGGGTCTGGATCAGGAGTTTTTGTCGTGATTGTGAAAGTCGAGAACAGCGATTACAAACATTCCAAAGCTGAGCATTAACGAGATGACTTCAAATGTGTTCATCAGCATCGTCCTCCTTTACCTTCATTGTCCCCGGGGCCAAACTTGTCCTATACGCGAAATTAGAAAATTTTTATTAAAAAGAAAAAAGGCCCTGAACAGGCCTTTTTTGAATCAGGAAACCGGTACATCTCCTGCTGCAATTTCTTTTTCCCCATTTCTGTCACCGATTTTACCATAAAACTCTACTTTGCCATTGATTCCTCTTTTCGTTTGATAATTGTTTACTAAAATCACGGCAACTGGGCAAAGCAGGGCTGTTGTGATCGTGGATATCGATATTTGGGCAGTTGCGACAGCCACGAGGTCCTGATATACCTGTGCTTGGGATGCGGTCATCAAACCTGATCCGCTGGCCACTGTTGCAGCTGCAGCGATAGCAGCAGGTGTAGCTGCGGCATTACCAGCTGTGGAGGCTTCCGCCCAAGGAGCAATTTTGCTTTTTTCCCGGAACAGCTTGAATACAAGCGCCCCCATTCCACCAGTAAAAATGATCGTCATTAAGGCCAATACTAGGCCGGCACCTACCACTTCGGGGTTAAAGAAGTTGGATAAATTCATGCCTGTTCCCAGAGCAAAGGCGAAAAACGGAATAACCAGATATTCACCTGCTGCCAAAAACGAACGAATCTCTTTGTCCAGGTTTCCCAGAAGCATACCAATTAAAATCGGCAACAGCACGGCAATAAAAGCTATGAACGGGAAATTCGCCCCCATCATTCCCAGCGCCATCAGTGTGAAAAAAGGACCATCATTCAAGGATAGAACGGCAGTCGCTCCTACATCCGACCGGTTGCCATATTGTCCGGTGAGGGCAGCAAACATTCCACCATTACCATTGGTCATAGCCGCGATAATGGCCATGGTGGATAAGCCCAAAAAGCCGTGCACCGGATCTGATAGTAAGCCCCAAAGCACTCCGATAATAACGCCTGTTGCATATTTTGAGGAGGTCAACAGTACTCCTTTTTTCAGTGCCCTGCCACCAACCCTTAAATTCATCTGACTTCCGGCACAAAACAGAAACAGAGCACACAGAGTGAGTGCACCATCTTTAAAAAGTGCCTGGGAAAAGCCACCGATTCGTAAAAGCTCATAATTCCCATCTTCTGTCGCAGCTACACCAATATCTTTTAGGAAGTTCATGATGAAAGGGATATGCAATTGATCGATTGTGTTAATTAAAGCACCGGCGAGTAAAGGAATGACCATAAGTCCACCAGGGACTTTTTCAATCGATTGTTTAATATTCATAGCTTTACCTCCTCATTTCTCTTCCGATTATCAGTAAACGCTTACAAACGGTTATTTAAAATGTGGGGCCAATCCGCCAAATGCCAAAATCATGCTGTTTCAGAATTTCTGACTTAGTTAGTTTCCCATTGGCTGTTCGTTCAATTTCGTTAAGAATACGCTCGCCAACCGACTCGAGATTTTCCGTACCCTCGATAATTGTTCCAGCATTCACATCCATGTTTTCTCTCATTTTTTCAAACATGGACGTATTGGTTGCGATTTTAATAACTGGAGCGATGGGTGAACCCGTTGGTGTTCCTCGCCCGCTTGTAAATAAAACAATTTGAGCACCGCCCGCTACCATTCCAGTTAACTGTTCAATGTCATGGCCTGGCGTATCCATCCAAACTAGCCCTTTCTCAGAAGGACGTTCGGCATAGTCGATTAGCTCCTGTAGTGGCCGTGTACCTGCTTTCGCTGCAGCTCCCAATGACTTTTCCTCCAGCGTAGTCAACCCGCCTTTCCGGTTACCAGGACTCGGATTTCCAGTTCGGATGTCGACACCCATGTGTATCGCACGGCTCTCCATTGCTTCAATGACCTGGTATACCTTTTGCGCCACCCGGTCATTTACCGCACGATCTGCCAACAGATGCTCTGCGCCAATCAATTCTGTTGTTTCTGCCAAAATGGCTGTGCCACCCCGGTCGACAACCCTATCACTCACATAGCCTACAGCAGGATTGGCAGATAGACCAGAGCAGGCATCCGAACCTCCACATTCTGTAGCAACGATTAACTCACTCATGTCAAATGGTTCCTTTACCAGCGCAGAGGCATCCTGTACCATTTGTGCCGCAATCTTTGACGCTTCAGCCGTTGCAGCAAGAGTCCCACCATGATCCTGAATGGACACAAGTTCAACCGGCTTTCCGCACTTGGCAATTTCATCAGCGACACTTTTTCCCTGGTGGGTTTCACAACCAAGTCCCATCACGATAACACCATACACATTCGGATTGGTCCCCATTCCCACATAAGTGCGGAAGGTTTGGTCATAATCGACTCCCACCTGAGCACAGCCATGCTGATGGATAAACGATACTGTGCCTTGCACGAGTTCGGTCACATTTTTAGCTGCTTGCGTGGCACACACAATCGTTGGCAAAATCAACACATGATTCCGGATTCCAACTCTCCCGTCCGGACGCCTATATCCCCAAAGCAGATTCTGTTCCATGGGTTATATCTCCCCTTCCTCTTTTTCCATCGACATTATGAATATGAACGTGTTCGCCCGCCTCAATGGTTTTTACGGCTACACCAATGACTTCGCCGTATTTGACCACATCGCTCCCCTCTGGAATGCAGACGACGGCAAACTTGTGCCCAAATTCGATGGTGTCTTTCACTGTTACTTCCATTATTTGCTGATTACACCTCACACTTACCAAGCTGTTGACGGGAATGTCTGTCAGGGCGGTAGAGACATTGTCATTGGGCTGCATCATGACATTTCGAAAATATGTGCTCATCATTAACCTCCTTTGTAAACGCTTTCCTTTTGGTGCGAAAAATTAATTTAAGCGTTAAAGTCAGTCTAGTTGTATGTAATAAAAAGTAATGACAGATTATAGATCGTATAATAATATATCATTATACGATCTATCCTAATACACGATATGTAATTGCGCAATATATTTTTAGAAAATTTTGATAAAATTAAATAGAGTACTAGGGCCTTTTATCTGTCATCAACGATTTAACCCTAAAGTGTCAGGAGGAAATGTTATGGTTATGCAATTGGAGAAACAATCGGTCGTAAGCCAAATACGTGAATACATTAAAGGTGAAATTCTGGATCAACGATTAAAACCTGGTGAAAAGGTAACAATCAATCAAATTGCAGGAGAATTAAGCTGCAGCATTGTTCCGGTTCGTGAGGCATTATCCAGTCTCTATGCTGAAGGTCTGGTGGACTTCACTCCATACCGGGGATATATTGTGACTCCTCTTCTTGATCAAAAAGCCTTTAAACAATTGTACGAAACACGAAAAATCCTTGAATTAAATGCAATGGAATTAGCAGTGGAACACATTACAGAGGATGCTATCCTTCAATTGGAAAGCATTTTAGAAGAAAGCCAGATTACCATTCCCGATCTGCCTGTTTACACACAATTTCGTCCGTTTATTGATGCAGATGAAAAGTTTCATATTTATTTATTTGAAATAGCGGGTAACCCTTATCTTTTGCAAGCCTGGAAGGGATTAAATATTCATCTTCATAATTGCCGTCTATACCATCCAAAAGGGCAGGTTGATGTTAAAGAAGGAACAGAAGAACACCGTCAAATTATTGCTGCGTTAAAAAACAGGGATGTGGAGCAAGTTCTGCAGGCTATGCAAAAACATTTAGAAGGTTCATACAGCCGGCTGGCGTTATAGTGGACTGTAAAAAACAAGAGGACAGGCTCCTCTTGTTTTTTTGTGGAGTGAATTCGACAAAGTTGCCCGGAAATTCGCCAAAGGAGCCCGCAAACTCATGAAACTTGCCCGGAAAAGCCAGAAAGTTACCCGCAAATCTCTCAAGCCTGCCTGCACCCAAAAAACTCGCCCGAATCCCGAGCTGCCACCTTCTTCCTAAAAGCACAAAAAAAGGCCCTCAACAGGCCTTTTTCTTACTTCTTTTTCATAATAGCCATAGTGCAGCGGGACACGCACACTAATTTCCTGGCTTCATCAGTAATTTTAATGTCCCAGACCATAGAGGTCCTGCCCTTATGTAGCGGTGTTGCGGTAGCTGTTACGAGTCCATCCTTTTTGCCGCGGAGGTGGTTGGCGTTGATCTCCATTCCGACGGCCATCTCGGTGTTTTCATCAATAAAATGATAGGTTCCCATGCTCGCGATGGTTTCTGCCAACGCTACGGATGCTCCGCCATGCAGCAGTCCAAACGGCTGGTGTGTCGCCGAATGGACCGGCATGGTCGCGACCGCCTTCTCATCGGAAAGTTCAACAATCTCGATGCCTAGAGCACCAAGCATCGTGTCTTTCAAATCTTTCATTTCCACTTCACTCATCCCCTCTCTGTTCCCATACCATCAGCATACCTCTCAGAAGCAAGAAAAGGAAGAAATCGCTTTCAATATAGCTAGTTTTTTAACAGAGGGGTCTCTAATTTCTTGATCCAATCCTTTGGGCACTCACATTAAAGATCTGTCGGGGCATTCTCTTTTTTTGCTGCAGGAGAAGTACCTGACCCGCCAGTATATCGACGGCTATTTCAAAAGCCTTGGCCTTCAGATCAAACCGGCCGTTGAACTGTCGGACATGCATTCGCTTCTTCATATGACCATATTGAACAGGGCATCACCATTTTGCCCAAGTCCTATTTGAACACCGTTGACACCCGGAAAACACGCCAAATCCCCATCATTCCTTCCATTCCGCTGAAAGAAGTTGGAATCGTATACCGGAAACAAAAATTCATGAGTTCCACCATTAAAGAATTCATAGAACACATGCTGCAAAGCTATCAATCGGTATAAAAAAAACGGCCACTCTGCCAAAAATACACAGAGTGGCTGTTTCCTTTCCATTCAATTAAACAATTGTTTAACGGTTCTTCCCTGCTTCCACTGCTTTCTCCAGGGTTTCAATCGGGCTATTTTTCGTTGACTTGATCTCATAAACCACGTTTCCTTTTTGCCACCGAACGGTCGTCACTCCGGAGTCTTTAAATCCATTAACTATCACAATCCCTTTATCTTTTGGGGCCGGCAGATAGTGAGTTTCCAAATAGGCAACCATCTTCTTGGAAAACCCTAACCCATCGACATTTTTATCTATTGCATATTGGGGATCGGATGGATAATTCACCTGGATCAGCCAGCGCCCTTCATTCCATGAAAGATATTGATGACCCGCCGCCCCCTCAGCAAAAGCTTTAATATCATGCCCCAGATCCACATTCGTCTGCTCCATTTTTTCGTAGCCCTTTATCGCTTCTGCAGCTTCCTCGTTGGTTTTATAGGTTGTTTTGTTAACATCCTGGTCATGGACATCGCGTGATGAAGGTTTATCGTTGTTGTCCTCAGTGCTGTTATTTGCTTCGGCTGAAGGATCATTATCGCTTGAGGAGTCTCTTTCTTGATTCGCTTTGGAATCATTTGTTGCACCTTTCTCTTCCTTTGTAGACTGCGGCTTGCCGGAGGAGTTATCTTTGGATGCCGTATTTCCGAAATTGCACCCGGCTAGCATGAATACGGTCAATAGTATGGCTGCTGCCAAAAAACGAAACTTCATTTGATGAACCCACCCTTGTAAGGATTTGTATATTTTGTCTTCCCCTCCTTATGAAGGCAAAACATAAAAGAACTTATGAGGGCATATAGAAAAAAATAACTTATCAATTCACATTTCTAATGTTAACCTTTAATTATATAAAGTTTACATTAATAAAGAAAGGAAGACATGCTATGGACCAATCCACACGTTTGCGCACGACCATCATCTGCGCCTTGTTTGTGGCGATGACAGCGATTTTGGCGCAAATTGAAATCCCGCTTCCCCTTGTGCCCATCAGTGGACAGACGCTTGCTGTCGGAATCACCGCTACCATTTTGGGTAGCCGTTTTGGTGCACTGACCATGATCGGCTATATGGCCGTTGGGGCTGCAGGAGTACCTGTTTTTGCCGAAGCAAAAAGCGGCTTAAGCGTCATTATCGGACCAACCGGAGGCTACATCATCGGATTTATCTTTGCCGCATTCATTACAGGCCTCCTCCTTGAAAAAACGTCTTTTACTCTTACAAACGCCATGATGGCCAACACTGCCGGAATGGTAATCACGCTTTTATTCGGTGTCATCCAGCTCAAATTTGTGGTCGACCTCAGTTGGACCAAGGCATTGGCGGCTGGGGCTTATCCGTTTATCGTAGTCGGGCTGATCAAAGCGTTCCTCGCCAGCTGGATCGGCATTACCGTTCGTTCCCGGTTGGAAAAAGCACGGCTGCTGCCGAACGGCCGAGTGAAGAAAGCTGTGTAATAGACAAAGAAAAACCGGGAAGGGCAATCTCCTCCCGGTTTTTGGCTTGTAGTTAAGCTTTTCTAATTCCTTAAGAAAACCTGCGATAGCTATTACAATACCAATGATACCTCCTAAATTCTGCAATATAAAAATCCCCATCTCGTAAATACCGAATGAGAAATCCTCCACCAAAAATGATGACCTTGCCGACACCGAAAAATAGTAACCAATTCTTCAAATGCCTTCCCCCATTATTTTCTCATCTTCTGCAGTTCATTCACCGTTACAAACCGGTAACCCTTTTTACTTAAAGCATCGAGTGTTTTCTCCACCGACTTCAGTTCATTCCCTGTCTTATTATACATCGGGTGAAAAAGAATGATGGAACCGGGCTTCGCATTTTTCACAATATAATTCACCTTGTCTTCCACCGAGGTGTAATAGGTGTCCGGCTCTAGGCTCCACGTGATGGTGTCCATGTGAAATTTATTTGCGTAATAAGGCAGTCCGATGAGCTTTTTGCCGTTCGGTGGACGGAGATCAATCTCTCCCTTGTAGCCGGTCTGGCGGATCAAAGCATTTGTCTTTTTCAGTTCCTGCTTGATAAAAGAAGGTGACTTGAAGATCATCCGTTTGTGGGAAAATGTATGGTTGCCGATCTGGTGGCCAGCTTCTACCAGCTTCTTGCCTTCCGACATATTCTTCTCCAGCTCATTTCCGATCAGAAAAAACGTTCCTTTTGCATGATACTTTTTAAGAACAGGAAGAAGGGCATCCACATTTCCCGTTGGTCCGTCATCAAAAGTCACGGCGACCACCTTTTCCTTTGTGTCGACATGGCTTGTCAGCCCACCAAACACCTGAAAGTTCCGAGCATTCATGAGTTTATAGATCCCAAACAATACAAGAAAAAGGAAGAAAAGGACTGATAATGTAATGACCATTCTTTTTATCATAAAACCTCCATACCAGGAATAATAAATAAGGTTAAGGCCGGCTTGCTAGGTCTTTACTTCTATTTAGGTTGACCTTAATCACTTACTATAATAATATCATGGTATATAATGGCTATTTTTGTGAAATTTTGATTCATTTTGTATTAAATTTAAAACGGGGGAAAAAGATGGAGTTAGGGAAAATATTGGGAAAAAAGGTGAACAATCGAGCAATGCTTACAGATGGTTATTGTACTTTTAATGGCACTAAAAGTATAAATAATCAAAAGAAAAAGCTTCACCAAAAATACTATGTGTATAACCAGGAAACTGGAAAAGTAGTGAAACTGATTGAACACAAACCGTTGACCGTATTACAAACAATGAGTTTACGCAAGATTCGCACCAAACAAGGAAAGTTTGTTCACGAGAGAATTGTTTTTTATGTAGATTCCAAGCAAAACCTTGCTTTTCTTAAGACAAGGCAGAATCATTTTGAAAAATACATTGATAAGATTGAGAAAACACCGGCGATTCGAGGCACTGTTCTCTTATTTTTGTATCATTTTTTGTTTTTCGGGATTATGCGCTTTAAGAATAACTCGTTTAATGAAACTCATTTATCCTTTGGCTATGATAAAAGTGTTAATGTAAAGGTTCAGTTTTTCTTTCCGAAAAAAATCAGGGAACGATTTGCTTTTAACACAGGAAAACTTACACTGCTTTTTCATACCTATTGGTGCTGGGTTCCCGTTAAACTAATCTATCAGCACTATTTAGAAACGAGTTCTATTAATATACCTGTCTATATTAAAATTGATCACAACGACAACAATTATTGGTACAACCTGAAATCCGCTTCAAAACATGGCTATAATAAAAAACACTATTTATACAATACCACCTCGACCCGCTTAAAGAAAATGAACAGTGAATTATTCGTAAGAAAGTCAATCACTGGACAATATGTCATTGTGGTCACCAGTATTATGAGCAAATGGATTGCGGTGAAAGAAATGTTTGCGTATCTGCTACATTTCATAATGTTAAATAAAGAAAAGTACGATATCTATTTCGAAAAGTTCAGTATGGGGGCCTCAGAATCCGCTTTTGAGCTTTTTAAGTATGCTTATCAAAAGGGGGATGTTTGCGTTTACATCCTTGATAAGGATCATGTTCAATTTCAAGAGCTCAAACAAAAATACGGTAAACGCATTGTGGCTAAAAATAGTTTTCTTTCTTTTCTCTATATCTTTTTGGCAAGAAGCTTTCTCTCTTCAGATCTAGTCAGTCACATCCAAAGAAGGCTGTATGATAATGACAACCAGATAAAAAGAAAGGTTCTTAAGACAAACAAAAAAGTAATGCTTCAGCACGGCCCGAGTATGGCGACCAATGTTTTTGAAAGAGGATACTTTAACCGAAAAGTACCAATTGCCCCGGATTATATTCTGGTCAACTCTAATTTTGAGAGAGATTTATTTTTAAAGAATACGACTTATACTGAAAAAGAAATCATGGTCACAGGACTTCCAAACCTGGATTTATATGTGCAAGAACAAACGAACACAAAGACTGACATTACCTTTATGCTGACGTGGCGTCCATGGGACCTTACCGGAAGTATCGAACCAGGCAGCTATTTAGATCGCTATTTGTCTTTCCTGGAGCTGATCCGAAAGGAACCCTTTTATCAAGATAAAAAGGTCAATGTCGTTCTCCATCCAAAATCAAAAATCATTCTGCAGGAACAGTTTCCCGACATTTATAAACAATATGAATCATACTTTTTTGTCGGAGATATTAAAGATGCCCTGCTCCGCAGTAAGGTTGTCATTTCAGATTACTCTTCCATCACCTTTTATGCATTTGCAGGCGGAAGCAATGTAATCTTTTACTGGGAAGACAAAGAGTTGGCGGAGAAGGAATATGGTTCACCTAATATTCTACAAAAAGAGATCGCATTTGGTGATATTACCGAAAAATTTAATGAGCTGCATTCTCAAATTTCAGAAAACTACGCACGGCCACAATTATCTTTTCATATTGCTCAATATGCCAAATTGATAGAATGTACAGATGGAGAAAATACAAAAAACACATATGAATACATTCATCACCATATTTTTAATAGCCCTCCCGTCGTACAAGATGTAGAATTAACTTCTGAAAATTCGTTTTCAGCTTAAATTTAAAACAAGAGCTGAATAATAAGTGTTTACATTGAAAGCAGGGTGGAAAACGAGCCGTTTTTCCACCCTGCTTTTTCGCTGTTCTTTTTAGAAAATAGCCCTATGGATACCTGCTACTTTCAGTGTTTTTTAGACTACTCGCATGTCACTTTAATTTTGTAAACTATCTGAACAAGTTGGTCTTTGCCAGCTCGATCAGTTCGTCTCCTTTTCCGTTCAACACGGTTTTGAGCATCCACAGTGTAAAGCCGTGCGCCTGCTCGAACTCGATTTTCGGCGGAAGGGCAAGCTCCTGGCGGTTGACCACAACATCCAGAAGTACCGGACCGTTATGATTAAACGATTGTTTAACCGCATCCTCCATGTCACCTGGATCCTCGACACGAATGCCTTTAATGCCCATTCCTTCAGCTATTGAGGCATAATTGAATTGCCCAAGTGAAGTCCCGGTCTCCAGATATCCGGCTGCCTTCATCTCCAATTCCACAAAGCTTAATGAAGTGTTATTGAAGACCACCACTTTGACAGGCAACTTATGAACCTTCAGGGTGAGAAGATCCCCCATAAGCATGGCCAGTCCACCGTCTCCTGATAAGGAGATAACCTGTGCATCCCTTCTTGACACTTGGGCGCCAATGGCTTGCGGCAAGGCATTGGCCATCGTTCCATGGTTGAAGGAACCAAGCAGACGGCGTCCCTCACTCATTTGAAGGTAACGGGCAGCCCATAACGTCGGCGTTCCTACATCACATGTAAAAATCGCGTTTTCCGAAGCATAGTCACTAACGACCTTGGTTAGATATTGAGGGTGGATTGGCCCCTTCCCTTTTTTACCAGTTGCCATCTTATCAAGATCTTTGCGCACCTTGGCGTAGTCTTTGACGTGCTTATCCAGATGGCCGGTATCTTTCTTCACCTTCAATAACGGAAGCAGTGCCTCAATTGTATGCTTCACGTCGCCAACCAGCCCATAGCTGAGCGCGGCTCTTCGTCCAAGGTGTTCCCCACGGATGTCGATCTGAAGGATATCCGCTTTTTCAGGGAAAAACTGACGGTATGGAAAGTCGGTTCCGAGCATGAGCAGCACGTCGCACTCCATCATGGCGTGATAGCCTGAGGCATATCCTATGAGCCCGGTCAGACCAACCGAATATGGATTGTCGTACTCCAGATGTTCCTTCCCTCTAAGCGCAATAACCATCGGTGATTTCAGGGCATCACAGAGGGCGATGACCTCCGTATGCGCGCCTGCACACCCTGCACCGGCAAGAATGGTCACTTTTTTTCCTTTATTTAAATAACCCGCCAGCTTTTCAAGTTCTTCATCCGATGGGCGCACGACTGGCTTGGTCACATGAATCACCTGCGGAGGTACCGTTTCTTCATCATGAAGTGAAGCCACATCTCCTGGCAAAATGATGACGGATACCCCCTCCTGGCTAATGGCGTGCTGCATGGCCATCGTGACCATGCGCGGCATCTGCTCAGGACGTGTCAGCACCTCACAATAATGGCTGCAATCCCGGAATAAAAGCTCCGGACGGGTTTGCTGAAAGTATTGCCCGCCAAGCTCGTTACTTGGAATATGAGCCGCAATGGCCAGAACCGGTATCCGGTTACGGTGGCAATCATAAAGCCCGTTGATCAAATGCAGGTTCCCCGGACCGCTGCTCCCTGCACAAACTGCGATACTGTTGCTTAACATGGCATCTGATCCGGCTGCAAAGGCAGCAACTTCCTCATGGCGGACCGAAATCCATTCAATTTTTCCAGAACGACGGATGGAGTCCAGCACAGCGTTCAATGAATCTCCCACAATTCCGTATATCCGTTCAATACCGGCACTTCTCAACGACTCGACCAACAGATCAGCAACTGTTCTCTTCATAAGCACACTCCTTTTTTGAATACTGTCACGAATAGTACAAATACTTCCATATTATCCCTTGGGCGGCAGAGAATATGCAGTTATTTTCCGTACAAACCACCTTGGAGAGACACTACCCAAACAAATTAAAACGGAAACCTTTGTCTGAGGCGTCCAGAGACAGAACAGAAGCATCGGAACAACTGTTTTACTCACGGTTTCGTGCGGATTACTCACGGATTTTTTTGTCTTACTCTCCGTTCTCCTCCAATTACTCACGGAAATCAGGTCATTACTCACCATTTTTTAACAATTACTCACCATACCAATCATTTTCATAAAAAAAGATGACGCAGAGATTCCGCGTCATCCAATTCGTTTTATTTAGCTTTTCACGGCGCCAACTTTTTCTTTAAAACTGAGCTTTCCAAGCTCCGCAGCCGGCATCTGCCCCTCATTAAAAGGTTTCAGGCGGACGGCAAACTGAAAATCCCCCGTGTGCAGCTGATATTTATTCAATACATCCGGGCCGCAGCTGGCAGACCCAAGCCCATGCTGCTGAAAATCCAGATGCAGCACAATATGATTTTCTTTTACTAACTCATGCGTATGCTTGGCGGCCTCTAGCGTTTCCACCGAATAACGTGAAGCACCGAAATCGATCACGGGTATTCCTCCTGCAAACAAGCCAGTGCCATAATGATTGGTAAACGACGCCCAGCGGACTTCGTGCCGGTTGCCGTTTTCCTGTGGCAGCACGTATGGTGTGTAAAGCCCATTTACATTGGTACTCCAGACTCCAATTCGTCCAGCTTGCTTGCTGTCAATGTAGGATTCTCCTGGTCCGCGGCCATACCACTTCACCTGATCCAATTCGTTCGGCAGCTCAAGCTGCAGTCCGATTCTTGGGAGTGTGGCCGGATGGTTCCCTTCAGGCCGGCCCTCTGCTTTTAAAACCACATCGCCGCTTCCATAAATCTCGTACGTTAGCGTTGCAGAAATCCCCCAGCTTAGCTTAGCCGGTGCAATCCGGTACTTTGCCTCAATTACAACGCTCTTATCATCAGCAGAAACCTCATATGTGAAAGAGAGTAACCTCTGCTGCAGTTGATTCACGCCGAATTCCACCCACTGGTCATAGGAAGATACCGCCTTCCATCCCGAATTTGACAAAGAATCATTGTCAATCGACGCCCTCCAGAAGTTTAGCTTTGGTCCTTTTTCCAGCACCGAAGACCCTTCATGTGTCCATGATTCCATCCGTCCATTCAATTTGTTGAACACGGCCTCAAATGCCTGGCCTTTTACGTGCACTTTATGTGGCTCTTCCACTGTTTCCAAATCAGGCATAACACGTCTGTCCATTACCGCAGCTTCTGACTGAACAGGAAGCTTGAACTGGGACCAGGCGACCTCATGGCTCGCTTTTGCCCAAGCAGTATCAGAGATCAAGGTAAACGAAAGGTTCAGCCAGTAATCTGTTCCAGACTGAATGACAACCGGAAGAGCATATGGAACAGCTAACTCTTTCGTTTCACCTGCTTGAATATCCTCCAGTAACTCGACTCCACTACTCATTCGTTTGCCACCGGCTTCAATGGACCAGTTTAACTGCAAGTGATCAAGTGAAAGAAAATCATAACGGTTAAGAATGGAAACTTTTCCGTTTTTTAAATCCCGTGCTTCCACGAAAACCGGCTCTATGACTTTTTTGTACTCGGCCAATGCAGGTGATGGTGTATGATCAGGCATAACCAGTCCGTCGATCACGAAATTCCCGTCATGTGGTTGCTTACCAAAGTCTCCTCCATAGGCAAAGTATTCTTCACCATTTGCTGTGTGTTGGCGAATGCCGTGATCAAGCCACTCCCAGACAAAACCGCCCTGCAGGCGGGGATAGTTATAGAAGGTTTCCCAATATTCCTTTAATCCGCCTGGCCCATTTCCCATCGCATGCGCATATTCACATAAAATATGGGGTTTTTCCAAATCGGTCCGGCTCCCCAATTGGTCCATGATCTCAACTGCGGTATACATGGTGGTAAACACATCAGAGGCAACGGGTTCGCGTTTCGGGTTGTTGTCATCCTTGACCATGATTTCCCGTACTTCTCCCTCATAATGAACGAGACGCGAAGGATCTCGTTGTTTGGCCCATTCTGCCATCGCCACATGGTTCTGGCCGAATCCAGACTCATTTCCAAGCGACCACATAATAATGGAAGGATGATTTTTATCCCGTTCGACCATGCGGCGCATCCGGTCCATATACGCTTCCTGCCAGTCCGGATCCTCACTGAGCTGGTGCATATTATCAGTAAATACAAAGCCATGGCATTCAAGATCAGCTTCATCTATCACATATAATCCATACTCATCACACAGGTCATAAAATTTCGGATCGTTTGGATAATGAGAGGTTCTCACGGCATTGATGTTATGAGTCTTCATCAACCTCACATCTTCGATCATCCATTCCAGCGGAACCGCACGTCCAAAATCAGGATGATGGTCGTGCCGGTTAACCCCTTTCAGCTTGATCGGTACTCCGTTAACAAGGAATAATCCGTCCTTTAGTTCAACACTGCGGAATCCTGTTCTGGCTGCTAGTTCTTCGATCGTATTTCCTTGATCATCTTTAAGCGTAAGAAGAAGGTGATACAAATACGGTGATTCTGCTGACCATTTTTCAGGATTCATTACGGGCATCGACAGCGTTAGCCGTGCTTTATCGAAAGGATCAACTGAGATTTCCTCTCTTTTATCAACACCATTTACCGCTTTAAAATCCCTGTCCAATAACGATACTTCTACGTGGTAGCCCTTACATTTTTTCGAATGATGATTATGCACGTCCACATCCAAATGAAGAACAGCGTCCTGATAGTTTTCAACCAACTCTGTTCGGATAAAATAGTCGTTCACATGAACCCGTGGCTGTGCAATCAAAGACACATCCCTGAAAATCCCGCTCAGCCACCACATATCCTGATCCTCTATGTAACTCGCTTCAGACCATTGATAGACTTGTACCGCCAGGGTGTTTTTACCTTCTCTGATGAGAGAAGTGATATCGAATTCCGAAGGCAAACGGCTCCCCTGGCTGTACCCTGCTTCCTCGCCATTCACCCACACGTGAAAACTGCTGTCCACACCTTCAAAACGGAGAAGGATGTTTTGCTCTTGCCAGCCATCCGGTACATAAAATTCCCGTCTGTAGGAACCCGTAGGATTCTCATCGGGAATATAGGGTGGATCTACAGGAAACGGATATTGGACATTCGTATAATGAGGATGGCCATAACCGTTCATTTGCCAGTTGGAAGGCACCGGGATCTCATCCCAGTTCTCAACATTGAAGTCATCCCTTTGAAAACCAACAGGTGCCAGTGCCGGCTGATCTGCATAATAAAATTTCCACATTCCATTCAGCAGCTTAAACCTGGAGGATCTTCCTTTTTGATAAGATAGGGCAGATACTTTGTCTTCATAGGAGACAAAGCAAGAGCGTTCCGGCTCCCGGTTCCTTTCTAGCACCAGAAGGTTTTCCCAATCATTTTTTGTGTTCATTTTCTTCACTCCTTTCTTCAGTTTTCAGTGTAACGTTTTCTATAACCTTCCTCTTATTCCTGCCTTATTGCTTTAAATCGAAGAAGTAAAAAAAGATGGCACATATTTGTACCATCTTTCTCCCTCTTACACCAACAACTGAAACAAGGTTTTGTCCTGATTGACATTTTGATAGGCAAATCCTTTGCGGTTCATCCGCTCAATCAGCTCCGGATAGTCCTCTTTGTGCTTCAGCTCGATGCCGACCAGGGCAGGCCCGCTTTCTTTGTTGTTTTTCTTCGTATATTCAAATCGGTTAATGTCATCATCCGGTCCGAGCACTTCATCCAGAAATTCACGAAGAGCACCGGCCCGCTGTGGAAAATGAACAATGAAATAATGCTGCAAGCCTTCATAGATCATGGAACGTTCCTTGATTTCCTGCATGCGGCCGATGTCGTTGTTTCCTCCGCTCACAACACAAACGACGGTTTTGCCTTTGATCTCCCCGGCATACTCGTCCAGTGCAGCAAGTGCAAGCGATCCGGTTGGTTCAGCCACGATTGCATTCTTGTTATAAAGCGATAAAAGCGTGGAACAAACTTTTCCTTCAGGTACAACCACGATATCGTCCAAGATCTGCTGGCAGATTTCATACGTGATCTCCCCTACATTTTTTACAGCAGCACCGTCCACAAACGGATCAATACGGTCGAGGCATACATGTTTTCCCTTAAGCATGCATTCGTTCATCGCTGCCGCCCCAGCAGGTTCCGCCCCAATGACCTTCGTTTGCGGAGATACGCTTTTCATGAATGTGCCCATTCCAGCTGCCAGTCCACCGCCGCCAATCGGGACAAACATGTAATCGATGTTATCATCACAGTCATTCAGGATTTCCACTGCGACCGTCCCTTGCCCGGCAATTACGTCCTCATTGTCATAAGGATGGATAAACGTCCGGTTTTCCTCGCGGCTGCTGGCAATCGCTTGCTCGTAGGCATCGTCAAACGTGTCACCTGTGAGCACTACTTCAACGTGTTCGCCGCCGAAGAACTTGACCTGGTTCACTTTTTGCTTTGGCGTAGTGGTCGGCATAAAGATCTTGCCATTGCTTTGCAAGAGGTGGCAGGAATAGGCAACCCCCTGTGCATGATTCCCGGCACTGGCACAAGCGATACCGTTGGCGAGCTCCTGCGGGCTAAGCTTCTTGATCCGGTTATACGCCCCGCGGATCTTGAAGGAGCGGACCACCTGCAAGTCCTCCCGTTTCAAATATAATTTACAGTCATACTGTGCGGACAATAAAGGATTATATTGCAAAGGGGTATGAAGGACCACATCCTTGATGCGCTGATTGGCGATCATTATGTCTTCTACCAGCACCGTTCTTTGTTTTTGCTGTACCTGTTCCATGTTCCTCTTCCTTTCCCGTTCGTTTTTTTACTATAAAAAGACTCATGTTTTTTACCCAATAAATTTTCACAAATAAAAAACCCATATTTTTTACAAATAAAAAACCCATATTTTTTACAAATAAAAAACCCATCCCTTTTTAGGGACGAGTTTGGCTCGCGTTACCACCCTAGTTCCAGAGCGAAAACAGGCTCCGGCTCTTAGTCAACCGACATTTTAACGGAAACTACCGACAAAGCTTACTTTATCGTTCAGCTTTGCTTCTCAGAGATGATTTTCAGATAATGTTTGTTCACCGGCTCCCACCCATCCCGGCTCTCTTTGGAACAAAAATATTATCCTACTGTTCTCGTCATTGAATTTTCTGATCAATTTTAAAATTAAGGTTAACAGCTTCAAAATGACAAGTCAATAAGTTTATTATAAATTTTGAATATTCTTTAAATGTAAGCGTAATCATTTTATTGTATGTACTGGCCTTTTGTTTAGAACGGACAAATTGAATCAAACCATATAAAAAGCCGCTCACAAAATGAGCGGCTTGTTCAATTATATTCTTTTTGCGCCAATATAGCGCGGATGCCAGTAGCTGTTGCTTGTTGTTGTAATGGAGACTCCGTGGGAGGTAGCGGCCTGAATCATTTTTCCGCTTCCCATATACATGGCAACATGCGTAGGGCGTGAAGCTCTGTTGGGTGCGAAAAACATAAGATCGCCAACCTTTAGAGATTTCACTTTTGTTCCTTTATTATACATTTCAGCTGCAGTACGGGGCAGCGTCTTTCCTGATTTGCTATATGAGTATTTTACTAGTCCGGAGCAGTCGAACCCTCTTGGAGACATGCCTCCCCAAAGATAGCGGACGCCCAAATTGGACTTAGCGACAGAAATGGCTTTTGTATGGTATGTAGTCGAAGCAGCTTCACTCTTGGATGGTGATACTAGGAATGTAGTAAAAATAGCGGCAAGCAACAATAATGCTAGAAGATTCTTTTTTAACATTGAGTTGTGTTCCTCCTGTTGTTTTCTACCTGTCTAACTATATAGCACTTAGGTAACAGGAATATAGCACCACCATTACATTTATATTACAAAATAAAGCAGGATTATCCAACGTTCGCTAAATTCTTTAAAAATATCTCCGACGTTTTTACTAGAATGACAAAAAAGCTGCCGTTTGGCAGCTTTTTTCAATGCGTCTATAGAATTTGTTACACCATCTGCGTCTGCAGCAGCTGATAATAATCTCCTTCACCGGCAACCAGTGCTTCATGGGAGCCTTCTTCCTGAATTTGTCCGTCTTTGACGACAATGATTTTATCGGCATTGCGAATGGTGGATAAACGGTGGGCGATGATAATAGTTGTACGGTCTTTGGACAACTCATCGAGCGCCGCCTGGATCGCACGCTCGGTCTTCGTATCCAGTGCCGATGTAGCCTCATCCAGAATCAAGATCGCCGGGTCTTTCAGAAACATCCGGGCGATGGAAATGCGCTGCTTTTGCCCGCCCGACAGCTTCACGCCGCGCTCGCCGATCGTTGTTTCAAGCCCTTCCGGCAGACTCTCGATGAGTTCTTCCAGCTGAGCGCTTCGGATGGCGTTCCACAGCACCTCTTCACTCGCTTCAAAGTCACCATACATAATATTGTCCCGAATCGTTCCGTCAAAAAGATAAATATCCTGCTGGACGATGCCGATCTGGCCGCGCAACGATTGCAATGTCAGGTCACGCACATCCATGCCGTCGATGGTAATCTTTCCTTCAGTAATATCATAAAAACGAGGAATCAAAGAGCACAGCGTCGTTTTTCCGCCGCCGGATGGCCCTACCAGAGCCAGCGTTTCCCCGGCCCGAACACGGAACGAAATATTTTCAAGCACAGACTGGTCCTCTTCATAATCAAAGCTTACATTTTCAAATGCAATGTCACCACGTACATGGGCAATCTCAATCGCATCTTCCTTATCCTTAATGGAAGGCTCCATATCCAATACTTCAAGGTACCGCCTGAACCCTGCATACCCTTTTGGCAGCAGCTCGAGAATTTGGTTGATGTGCTTGATCGGTGCGATGAAGACGTTAGAGAGCATAACAAACGCGACAAACTCTCCGTAGGTCATCTGGTCGTTGATAACAAACCAGGAACCACAGCCGAGAACCAACAATAAGATGATCTTCATAAGGGCGAAGTTGATGGAGCTGCTCCACGCCATGATTTTGTAGGCAACCAGCTTGGCAATGCGAAAGCCGGCATTTGTGCCTTTAAACAAGTTAATTTCATGCTCTTCTTTTGTAAAAGACTGCACGATACGGATTCCGCCGATGTTGTTTTCAATCCGGGCATTGTAGCCTGCAATCTTTTCATACATCGTATGGAACGCTTTGGACATTTTTTTGCTGTAAATGAGAGAAACAAAAATGATGATCGGAATCGCGACAGCAAGAATTAAAGCCAGCTGCCAGTTGATGTTAAACATAATGGCAAAGGAACCGACGATCGTCATCATCGCGATGAACAAATCCTCCGGACCGTGGTGAGCCACTTCGCCGATGTCCATTAAGTCATTCGTCAAACCGGATACGAGATGGCCGGTTTTATTGTTGTCAAAAAACGAAAAGGACTGTCTTTGCAGCTTGGCAAACAAATCTCTGCGAAGATCCGTTTCAATGCCCACCCCAAGCCGGTGGCCGAAGTAGGTGACCACATAGTTCATGAACGTGCTCAAGATAAAAACAAACAGCAAAATGATACAAGCAATCGAAATCCAGCGCCAGTTACTTGTTGGCAGCAAGTCGTCAATCACACGGTTCATGGCAACAGGAAACGCAAGCTCCAGCAGAGCAACGAAAACCGCACAGCTGAAGTCCAGAATAAACAGCCCTTTATAAGGTTTATAATATGAGGCGAAACGTTTAATCGTATCGATGGATGCCCCCTCCTTCTTGTTAAAATGTGAATCTCCAAAAAAATGAGAAGGAGAAACTTCGTAATCTATTAACATCCTATCCTAATTGAGAATAATAATCAATTAAAATTACATAAATAGGGAGAAAAAAAGCACCTTTCAAAAAGGTGCTCATGCAATGGTGACCACTTCATGCTCCTTTGCCGACTGATAGGCAGCATCCACAATTTTGGTGGCCGCCACTCCGTCCCAGGCATTCGCAAGCTCGGTCTGTTGATTTCCAATGGTTTCTACAAAGGCATTCATCATATACAAGTATTCAAAGTCACCGTAATCGTGGTGAAGGGTCTTCGTATTGTTGTATTGAGTCACCTTCTGTGCGTAGGCCCGTAAATCGACCGACCCTTGCGTTCCAGTAGCCCGGAGTTCTATTCCTCCCCATGTCGGGAAGCCCTCCGGCCGTGACCAGCTTGGGTCGATATCGGCAATGATGCCGTTATTAAACTCCAGCTGGACATGTCCCACATCGTCAATCGTAATGCACGGAACCAAAAAGGAATCGGCTTCTGCATATACTTTTGAAACTTCCGCTCCGGTCAGCCATCTCATCAAATCAGCGAGATGCACGATATGATCCATCAGTGCGCCCCCGCCTGAAAGCTTTTTATCAATAAACCAGCCTTTCGGGCATTGCCCCGGATTTACCCCATGAAAAGCGAGCACCTCCCCAATTTGCTTTTGCTCAATCACTCGTTTCATTTCCATGGCCGGAGTATTGAATCTCAATGGAAAAGCGGTAGCCAATACCACGTCCTGTTCCACAGCTTTTTTCGCCATCCGCTCCGCGCTGACAGTGGATATGGCCAGCGGCTTTTCACACAGAACGTGTTTATTCGCTTCAATGGCCGCAAGCACCAGCTCCTCATGCTTGGCATTCTCTGAACAGACGACCACCGCCTCACATACCGCCAGCGCATCATGGATATTTTCAAAGAAGACCGTCTGCAGGTCAGCCGCTTTCTTTTTTCCGCGATGGGCATCATCATCATAAATTCCGGCCAGCTCCGTACCCGCGCATGACTTTACGGCACTCGCAAATGCTTCAAAGTGGACGTGAGCCGTTGATAAAATAGAGACCTTCATCAGGTATTCAGCTCCTTTACTAAGGAAATAGGCCGTTTTTCGTCCGCTGACTGCATGGCCAGCAAAGCCACCCTCGTGCTTTCATAGGCGTCCTTGAGTGTAATGGGAACCGGCCGGTCGTTCCGAATGGCGTCTATAAATTCCCTCAGCTCGAGATACCAAGGGTCATCCCGTAAAAGTACGGCCGGAATCTCGGTGGAATCTTTTGAAGCAGAGATATTTTTATGAACCTGCAGCGGCAAGACATCCTGGCTGTTGTAGGTAAAGAGCTCATTTTCCTGCGCGATTTCTGCCTCCTGAACAAAACCGCCGTCATACCTCCAGCTTCCTTCCAGCCGTGTGATAGACCCGTTCTCATGACGAAGGGTCAGTAATGCGTAGTAATGCTCAGTGTCACTTTGCGCAAAGATCCGAGTAACCGGCCCAAACGCCCAGCGTGCAAAATCAATGTCATGCAGTAAAAGATCAAGAATGACGCCACCGCTGTTCTTCCGTTCCAACGACCAGTTTTTCGCGCTAACCGGCAGCTGTGACCTGCGTGATAGCAGCGAAGACGCCGGCTTTTCCGGATCAATATTTTTTTTTAATTGGCGGTACTCCGGAAAATAACGAAGCACCTGTCCGACCATGACTTTGACATCCGAACGCTGTTCCTGTTCCAGCATGAATCGGCAGTCTTCCTCTGTATGTGCCATCGGTTTTTCAAGAAAAATATGCTTGTCCTTGGCTACCGCTTTTTCAAAAACTTCACGGTGCATAAAGGTTGGCAGGCAAATATCTACCACATCCGCCTGCTCCAAGCACTCGTCCAGATCGTTGTATACCGGTATTCCCTCAATTCTCCCTGTTTTGGTGGTCGAGTAAATTCCGGCAACTTCAACGTCATTCATTTTTTGATAGGCACTTAAATGAATATTTCCAATAAAACCATAGCCCAAGATGACAACTTTCACAGCAGGCACCCCTTTCTTGACGAAAAATAATCTATTTTATACATTCCCTGTTCAGGCGGGAAGACCTGCAATATTTTTGAAGTGATGGGCGGCGTTTACTCACGACTTTTGTTGGCTTACTCACGGAATTTCTATCATTACTCACCATTCGATTACATTTACTCACGGAAACTCCTATTTTACTCACCGTTTTGCCTGCTTTACTCACCAAACACATCATTTTCATAAAACGGCCCAAAAAAATACCGTTCGCAAACGGTATTTCTCTCACTCTGCTATTCTACTTGTTGCGTGCGTTCCTCATACTCCTCCTTAAGAATGCTATAGTATAAAGACGTAACTACTTTCCCATCCACACGCTCCAAAATTTTCTCTTGGCTGAACCGGAAATTGAAGCCGCATTTTTCATTCACCCGTTTGGAATTATGGTTAAAATCAAAATGGCCACACCATACAATATCGAGGTTCAGCTCTTCAAAACCAAATTGAAGCACAGTTTTCACCGCTTCAGGGACATATCCATTTCCCCAATATGCCGGATTCAGCACATAACCTATTTCTTTTTGATTTAGATATACCAGGGACAAATCAGGTGTCCGATCATGCAGGCCGATACTGCCGATGACCTTTCCTTCTGAAAGCAGCTCAATCGCCCAGGTCTCATCTTCTTTTAAAAATAAATCTATGATTTCCTTGCTTTCCTCTTCGTCCTTATGAGGCTTCCAGCCGGCATTCGGTCCCACCTGCTCACTCTTCGCATACTCGTATAAATCTTTGTAATCGGATGGTTTCCAAGGTCTCAAGCGCAATCTCTCAGTCTGCAATTCTTTCATCGGCAGGCCCCCCTCTTATTTTTTTCAATTATAGGCGAATCACCTGCAAATAGGAATAACATTCACAGAAAAAAGCAGTGCACCAGGGCACCGCTTTAAAATCTACCATTTTTTCAATCCAAGCAATTTTTCTCCCAATTCTGTGAGCTGGGCCGTCTCATATTTTTGATGCTCCAGGTTGCGCGGATCTCCCGGAAAGGCTTTTCCGGTTGGAGGTATTCTTTCCTTCCATGATTGAATTCTCGTTTCCCTCAACTGATCGTTACCTTCTTGTGCAGGGAACATGGAGATATACTGTGCAAGACGGGGCTTATCCGAATAGTTTGGGCGAATACCGTGCGGCTGCATGCTATAAAAAATAAGCAGGTCTCCAGCCTTTGTAACAACCTTTGTCGGCGTATACCCGGTCGTATCCGGTTTATGCGGATCCCGGTCTTCCGGCTGTTTCTTCACCCACTCATTAAAATCTCGGTAAAGCTCTGGAATGCATTGGAAACCGCCCATATCTACATCCGTATCCACGAGGGACAAGACTCCTTGAACATTGACCGGAATCGGATCAAGTGAAGTATCCACATCCCAATGGATGAAGCTATTGTATTCATGGCCAGGCTTCATTGGAAGGTTGAGGTTGCACCGGTCGATGCTCGCCCACAATTTTTCCGTTCCCCAGATGTCTGTAAATGCCTCATAAACTTTCGGAAACATCCGGTTGTCCCACAGGTACTGATGATTGTAGAGCTCAACCATTCCTGTGTTTTTCAGCTCCTCCATTTGGATTTCTCGCCTTGCCGGCTTATACCAGGTGGAAGAATCCTGAGGGTCCTTTTCTTCAAAATCCCAAATCAAATTGACCAGACGCTCAAGGTGATCCTTCGGAACGGCATCCCGCACAATCACATATCCGTTCTCTTTCCAAAACGACCAATCGTCTTCACTCAGCACACGCAGCGGTTCATTGTTCTTTCTCTCGTTTAACGGAACGGAGATTTTGAGAATATTATTGAGCTGTTGTTTGTTCATCTTTCTTCCTCCTTGTTTTTATTTATGGTTTGATGTTGATTTAATCGTAGTCCTCCGACTGTTTTCGTACAATTAACAATCTTGCCTTTCTTTTTTTAAATCTATACAATCTTGTGGTTACCTGGCTATGAAACTCGTAATCGTTTCCCTTTGTTTCCGTTCCCAACTCAGATACCACCACAATATTGCTCACTTTTACCAAAATCTTTCATATCTTGCGGTTCTCTATGGATTTCAAGCGTTTTCTCTTATACACTAAAAAGAACCATCATGTTCAGATGGTTCTCAAACGAATTGGGAGGTTATTGTATTGAGAGACATACTTGATCACGAATCGTTCTCCCCTGAAACTTTGTTAATCAATAAAGACCCTCATCTTCTATATGCCGGGCAGATCTGCGACAATCCCTATTGGAAGTTTTCCAGCCACAAGCATGATAACTTAAGCGAGATTGTTCATATTTGTGCCGGTAAGGGAACGTTTACGATCGATGGTACCACTTATGAAGTATCACAAGGCGATACCCTCATCTACAATAAAGATGTTCTGCACGAGGAATGGTCCAACCCTTATCAGCCGTTAAAAACCTACTTTTGCGGAGTGACCAACCTTTCCATTGCCGGGCTGGATGATCTTCATATCATCCCTTCAGGCATCGAACCTGTGATCAGACGCAATAAATATTCTTCCAAAATAGAAACCCTGATAGCCGAGATCTTTGATGAAGCGGCACTAAAAGCGGATGGGTATGAAAAAGTCTCGAAGCATTTACTGATCTCTCTCATTACGTTGATCTATCGCATCCTTCATCTGCATCCCAGTGATATTTCGGCTGAATCAAGAGACTCATTGGCACACCGGATAAAAGAATATATTGACAAGCATTATACGAAAAGTCTGTCACTGGAGGACCTTGCGGAGGCTTTTTTCATCAGTCCCTATTATCTTTCCCATGTGTTTAAGGAAGAAACAAACCTTTCACCCATTCACTACCTGATCACAAGACGAATGGGAGAAGCAAAACGGCTTCTGGTCTCAACCAATTTAAAAGTACGTGAGGTTGCCCAGCTCGTGGGTTACGATAATCCCAATTACTTTACTATGCTGTTCAAAAAGTTTACCGGTGAATCACCGAAACACTTTAAAATCAAGCATTCCGAAAAGCTGCATTACCCAAACACTAAGGAAGGCCCTTATTCCAAGTAGGAAAAGGGCCTTTTTGCTGATATATTATTGAAACTCATTCTTTCTGAACACCTGTTATCGACATATTTAAAATAGTCATGACGTTTTAAGCTGAATTCTTCTTTTTCCTGGAAGTTCCCTTATGAAAGCACTGCAAAAGACAAATATGTGGGTACAGCACCAGTGTATGCCTACCCTCCAAATAATTTTGGCCTCTATAATTCTGTAGGCAATGTATGGGAGTGGTGCTCTGATTGGTTCAGTTCTCCCCACGAGTCGAACCTTAATAACCCGGCAGGTCCAATAAAAGGGCACTCAAAAGTTACTAAGGGCGGATCGTATTTATGTCATCGATCTTATTGCAATCAGTACCGCGTGGCTGCAAGATGTGCAAATACACCTGATAGCTCTGCAGGGCACCTGGGTTTCCGATGTGCAGCTGATGCGGATTAATGCTGTTTTATCTGCCCTTCATTTTAGTAGTATTATAAAAAACTACTAAAATTTTTAGTAGTCTCTTGAACTACCCTCCACCTAAATTCTGACGAATTTTGAGGAAGGAGTCTTCTCGTTAAAATTGATAAAAAACCCCTCTCCTTTTTTGAAGAGGGGCTCACCACTTCTCACAAAATCAAGCCGCTTTATTCTTATTATAGATATCCAGCGCCACGGCAGCGAGAAGGACAAAGCCCTTGATGCCCTGCTGCCAGTCGATGCCGACGCCAAGGAGGGACATGCCGTTGTTCATGATTCCCATCACAAGACCGCCAATAATGGCTCCTGCAAAGGTTCCGATCCCCCCGTAGGCTGAAGCGCCGCCGATAAAGCAGGCAGCAATGGCATCCAGCTCAAACAGGTTACCTGCTTTAATGAGCGAAATGATGATGGCCAGGAAGGTAGGAACATGATGGTTAATGATCATAATGCCCGAAACGGCCCCCACAAAAGCAGCCACCGAACCATGAGCCCAACTTGGAACTGCCGGTGCTTTCATTCTCATAAACTTAAACTTTAGCATAAAGCGCGGTTCACCCAGCACATTTGCGGTTGCCCTGTGCCAGATATCATAATGGATCAGCGCGAAGGTACCTGCCTTTCCGTTGGCTAAGGCTTCTTCCTCTGTATCATCATCCTGGAAAATACGGGTTTCATAATATTGTGTTCCCGGCATAATTCCCGTCGGCCCGAGTTCCACAGGCGTGTCCTGAGGAAAATACATGATCATCGCCCACCATGGATGATGGTTGCGCATCCGCTGATATCCCCAATAGCTGTCTTTTTGCCAAGCACCAGCTTCAGTTGAAGCATTGTAATGGCCGTGCCGATGAGCATGAAGCATATAATCCGAACCCAAAACACTGGTCAACGCTCCTGTAATGATGGGATGATCAAACACTTTTTGAAGTTCAGGAATTCTGGGGGAGAGATTGTTCCCAGGATTTCCTTCTTCTACATATACCGTCTTAACTGTGTGTTCAATGCTTCATGAAATTCCTCGGAGAAGTCTGTTTGCAGGATAAGAAAACCATCTGTGATAAACTTCTTGATCTGCTCATCCGTCAACAAAAACGGTGAAGCCGCTTTCAACTGCGTAATCTTCCTCCTTTTCATTCTGTTCCCCTTGATTATAAGCAGAGCAAATCCTAATCAGAATAGAGAAAGCTAAGGCAGATTGGTACAAAACTAAGATATAAAAAAAGATGCCCTTCTCTTTTTAGGTACTAGTTGAACCAAGTGGCTCAACCCACTAACTGCCAATTCCATTATTTTTTAGAAAAAAATGTAACAGAATACGCTAAATAAGAAGTCAATTTACTTTGTCTATCGAATAGTTTTATAAGGACGTATTAACCATATGACTTTATATCATATTTGTTATATAATATTATATAATGACCTAATGCTAGGAGGAAGCTAAATCGATGAAACTGAACAACGCCAGTTCCCTTCCTTTATATGAACAGCTGATGATCAACATAAAAGATGAGATGGATAAAGGGGTCTATAAAGCAGGGGACAGAATTCCGAACGAGGCTGAGCTTTGTGATCTTTACAGTGTGAGCCGGATTACCGTCAGACGAGCCATTCAAGAATTGGTAGAGGAAGGACTATTGGAGCGAAAGCAAGGCAAAGGCACGTTTGTTTCCCGAAAAAAAGTGGCCCGGGAGCTGATTACCGTTGAAGGGTTCTCTGATTTCAGCAAGCAATTGGGAGTGAACTCCTCGAAAAAAGTATTGGAATGCAAGGAAATAAAAGCGACAAAACAAGTTGCCGAGGCTCTTCAGATTGAAGTGGGTTCACCTGTACTGAATCTTTCGCGCCTGATGTTTATTGATGACATGCCATTCACCATTGATATTGTCCATTATTCCCTGATCCGCTTTCCAAAACTGATGGAAAACATTTTCGAGTATGAATCCACCTACGATGTGCTTAAAAATATGTATCAAGTGAACATGCAAAAGACCTCATCCACCAAGATTTTGACCGCTGTACCTGCTTCCACCACCGAGGCTGAGTACCTGGATTGTGATCCTGGGGCCATGCTGTTCAACATTGATAAAACGGTATTTGACGATCAAGGGGTACCTATTCATATTTCCACCTTTAAAGTACCAACCACTCATATCGCATTTACCATTTCAACCTAAAAAAATGGAACTAAGCCATTTCTGGCTAGTTCCATTTTTCATACCATCAACGATTTACCATGGCCAAATGCTCCCATAATCTCACAGGTTCTTGCGGCTTTTAATGCCGCGAACTGCAGGGACTCTTTAATAGAAGACTGGTTAAAGAAGCTTGTTAAAAACCCGGCAATAAACGAATCTCCTGCTCCGAGCGTATCAATGACCTCCGCTTCCTCAATGCCTTGAATGTACCGGTTGGATCCATCTGACATAATTACGCCTTTAGAGCCTCTGGTGACCACCACATTGGCGGTTCCCAATGTATGAATTTTAGCGATCAATGCATCAATTTCCAGTTCCGATAAATCGCTTCCCGAAACAAAAGCAAACGTAAGATAAGGACATGCCTTTTGGAGCAGCTCATCGGTATAGTGATTGGAAAGATCATAAGAAAGAGGGATCAATTTCTGCAGCCGGGACAACTCATCCTCCAGACTGCTGTAAATGCTCGTGTGCAGCACATCGTAGCGTTTAATAGATTCATAATCTTCTTCTGTTAGTCTCAGCTTTAAGGCAGACTGTATGCCTCCTTTATTGGATTTCACAAAAATACGGTCGCCCTCTTCATCCAGATTAACGTAGGCTTTTCCGCTCTCCCCGATTGCCCGGCGAACCCTGCTGGCATCCACATTTTCTTTTTTCAGAGATTCAACGATATGGTCACCCTCTGTGTCATTTCCTACGATACCTATAAATGCTGTTTCAGCCGCACCGAACTGCCGTGACAGCACCGCTACATTCAGCGCGTTCCCTCCCGGATACATTTCATTCCGTTCCAAATAAACATCAACTACGTTATCACCAATGGCTATTAATTTCATTTGTATTCCAACCCTTTCTTATCCTTTTACACTGCCTGCAGCCAAGCCGCGAATGAAATATTTTTGCATAAATAAAAATAAGAGAATAATAGGCGCTGCAGAAATCATCAAACCTGCCAGAAGAACTCCCCAGTTAGTTTGCAGCGCATCCCTGAATTGCATCAATCCGGCAGGTATGGTTTTCAGCGATTCTGAATCGACAAAAATGAGCGCGAACATAAACTCGTTCCATGTAAAATACGCCGTAAGAATAATCCCGGTTAAAAGGATGGGATAATTCAGCGGTAAAAATATCTTGGTGAACACGGCCCATGAACTGCATCCATCAAGGACAGCAGATTCTTCAATTTCCTTTGGCACATCCAGGAAAGCGGCACGGATGAGCAAAATGGTGATGGGGATCCGGTAAGCGACATAGGGAAGAATCAGCGCCAAATACGTATCATGGATGCCCAAAGCCTGAATCAGCTTATATAAAGGAACAAGACTGACTTGCGGGGAGAGCATCATTCCTCCCATGCAAAGAATAAGAAGCGCATTTTTTCCTTTGAAGGAAAACCGTGTTAACCCGTAAGCCCCCAGTGCACTGATGAACACTGTCCCTAAACAGGTGCTGACAGTAACGACTAAGCTATTCACGAAATATCCTGAAATTCCTGTCTCCCAAGCGTGGGAATAGTTGGAAAACAGCCATTTCTCCGGCATGGCCCAGCTGTTGGAGAAAATTTCGTCCGTGGTTTTAAAGGAATTAATAATCATCCAGAACAGCGGGTACGCCACCACGATAAAATAGACCACTAAAATGAAATAAAGTGGGACAGCTCCTTTGATTTTCGCCTTCTTCCGTCTTCTTTTGACCGGTACATTGTAGGTGTAATCAATCGTTGCTTTGGTTTCCAAATCAATCATCCTTCCCTGTTCGGAATAGCTTCTTTTGAACCAAGGACAAAAGTAATGTGAGAATGAGAATAACGGTGGCAATGGCGGATGCATAGCCCATCTGATCTTTGGCGAAAGCTGAGCTGTATAGAAGAGTACCAAGCACCTCACTGGCGTTGCCGGGACCGCCTCCCGTTAAAATATACGGTTCATTAAAAACCGTAAAAGCGCCTGTCAGCGTAATAAGCGAAGCCACAAAAAACATCTCTTTCACCTGTGGAACCGTGACGGAAATGAACCTGCGGATTTTACCGGCTCCATCCATTTCTGCTGCTTCATAAATTTCCCTAGGAATCGCCTGAATGGCAACGATAAATAACATCATGATGTAACCGATACTCTGCCATTGGGACACGGCAATCACAGCGAAAATCGCTGTTTCCGAATCACCCAGCCATTCCCTTGCCCAGGAGTCCAGTCCCAATCCGTGCAGAAAGCTGTTCAGGATTCCCATGTTCGGCTCATAGACAAAGGTAAAAAGCAATGCGATGACCGTAACCGAGATAACCACCGGCAAAAAGAAAACCGTCCGAAAAAAACTGCTGATGAACCGGGTAATGGGATCCTCGAGAATAGCGGCCAAAATCAGTCCGCCAAACACCTGGCAGATAATCGAGATGACGGCATACCAGACGTTATTTTTTAATGCGGTATAAAATACCGGATCATGAAAGAGGTTGATGAAATTGGTAAACCCGACAAATGCCTTGTCCGGGGAGAAAGCCGAAAAATCATAAAAACTAAATCTGAAGTTTTCCACGATTGGATAATATACAAAAAGCCCCATCATCACTATACAAGGTGCAAGATACAGATACGGGACGAGTTTTCTGATCGGCAATGGATTCACCTCTTCTTTTTTTAAAAGAAGGTGGTTAACGTGCAACCACCTTCTCTTCATCGTTTTCTATTTTTTCTGTAATCCATTGGCGGCTTTCTGGACATCCGCCATGACTTCTTTTGGTGTTTTCTTTCCATTGAGCATCAGCTGTGATCCTTTTAAATACGCATCAACAATTTTGATATCCACTGCAGTATCGAACCAGAGATAGGTTTTGTCGGCATTTACAATCAGATTAATGGCATCCTGCTGAAGCTTGGAAGCATTCGTTTCATTGGTTGTTCCTTTAACAGCGCTGTATTCACTGACCTTTGTCAGCTGTTCCGTACCCTTCTTTTTGGACGTGAGGAATTTAATGAACTCCATCGCTTCTTTTGGATGCTTGGTTTTGGAAGAAATCATGATTCCTTCTGGAGCAGCGGTGATCGAGTTCGGATTTCCTTTTCCGCCTTCAATTTCCGGCGTGTTGAACACCCCAAGATTTTTCTTCAGGCTTGGCTCAATCATTCCAATCTCGGCCAACTGGAAATAGCCGATCGCTGCTTTTCCACTGTTAAACAATTGGCGTGCATACTCGTGGTCCACCGAGTTAACACCCTTATTAAAGTACGGTTCGAGCTCTTTAAACTTTTCCAGGGCTTTCACATATCCCGGATTTGTAAATTCACCATCCGTATTTTTGAGGTTATAGTCTTTTTCGATGACATCTTCCGGTACCATCTGGGCATTCAATGAGCCGATGTAGTGAGAGATTGTCCAAGGTGCCTTGCTGCCAAAAGCGATCGGTGTAATGCCCTTTTTCTCAATGTCTTTCAAAACAGAGATCAATTCATCCCAGGTAGCCGGCGCCTTTAAACCAAGATCTTTGAAAATCTTTTTGTTGTAAAAAAAGGCTTTGCCGTCCGTTGACCAGGGAATTCCGTAAATTTTCCCATCCAGGGTAAAGGGCTTAAACTGAGAAGAAATGATTTGATCTGACCACTTTTTATCATCGTTTACATACTTGGTTAAATCATAGGCTTGTCCGGCACGGGCGAAATTGTAGGCAAATTCGCCGCTCCAGGAAAAGTACACGTCAGGAGGATTATCCGAGCCAAGAAGCACCCGGATTTTGTCTTTGTAGGAATCATTCAAAACGGCTTCGGTTTGGATTTTGATGTTCGGATGGGACTTTTCAAACTCTTTCACCGCATCTTCGAAGTATTGCTTTTTTGGCTCTGTCGGCCAACGATGGAAAAAACGGAGTACAACGGTGTCATCATTGCTTCCTGATGACGAACTGGAGGTACAACCCGCCATGAATGAAAGAATCATGGCGGTGATCATACCTAAAAGTAGCAGTCGTTTCATTTCCTTTCCTCCCCCTGTAAAAGCTCGATAGTTTAATATTCAACCTTCCACATGTATCTTCTCGTTGATAGTGGATGATTGCGCTCTTCAGCCAGTCGATCCGCATAAGTTCTCAACACATAGTTTAGGACTAATGGAGCAATGTAACCTTTCACTTCCTCACGTACACCTGTGAAATCAAAATCAGCGGCATCAAGGACAATCAGTTTTTTGCCATAACGCTTGGAAAATTCCAGCGCGCGTTCTTCAAGATGTCTCGTTTCATCCAGACCAAGGAGGATAATGAACGACGTTTCCTGGTCAATGATTTCAAACGGCCCATGGAAATACTCACCCGCATGGATGGCGTGGGAATGTATCCATTGCATTTCCATCAGGATGCAGATTGCAAACGAGTAAGCCACTCCATAGTTGGCGCCACTGGCCATCGTGTAAATAATGTTTTCGTTTTTGTACATTTGGCCAAAATCCTCTGCATTTCCCTTGTATAGCTCTGCTGCTTTTTCGTGTACCTGCTGGAGATTTTCAAGGCTTTCTTCGATCAGTGCAAACTTATCATTGTTTTCAATTGTTTTTAATACACCAAAAACAAGCTGATAAAGAACGGAGTAGTTCGTTGTGAAGGCATTTGCTTCTTCTCCCCACTCATACTTGAGGACAACATCAGAGGCTTGAGCCAACGGAGAACCTTCCACATTCGTCAAGGAAACGGCCAGCGCTCCTTTTGATCGGGCAAATTTCGCAGATTCTACAGTTTCTGGCGTGTTACCCGAGTGGGAGCAAAGAATGACCAGGGAGTTTTCACCCAATTTATTGTGATTACGGTGGATAAATTCATTAGAGCTGTATAAGTGGGCGTCGATTTTTTTCGCCTCACGGTCAATCACATATTTGCTTGGATACATGAGGGCGGATGATCCTCCGCATGCGACAAAAAATACGTTTTCGATTGTTTTTTTCTTAACTTCCTCAAGGGCTGCCTGAACTTGTTTTTTTACGTCAACAACTAATTCTGTACTCATGAATATTGCCTCCAATTATTAAATTTTTCGGGTGCGCGCATACCCAAAACAATACACAACATTATAATACGTTATATATTGTTATATTATTAGGTATTAATTTACCATCGGTTTCATTCGAAGTCAATATTATTTTCTGAATATTTAGTCGACAATTTTCGAGTGATTTTTCCTTGAAAACATAAAAAAACGCCCGGCATTGGCCGAACGTCATGGTGTATATTCTTCTGATTTTTTCTTATAAGCTGGCAGATTGATCGTAAAGCATGTTCCTTTCGTTAACTCGCTGTTTATCAAAATTTGCCCACCCATCTGCTTTACGATTTGATGGCAAACGGTCAATCCCAATCCGGTTCCCTTTTCCTTTGTTGAATAATAGGGGCTGCCCAGCTTTTTGAGCTGGTCTTTAGTCATGCCTACTCCATTATCTTTGATTTGAATGGAGACAAAGCCATCGGCCGTTTTACTGCCCGATATCCCGATTTCACCATCACTTTTGATCGCTTCAATCGCATTTTTGATGATGTTGATGAATACTTGCTGAACTTCAAGCTTCAATCCTTCAATTTTGAGAGACGGCTCTACTTCCTGTGTGATCTGTATGCTGTTGAGAAGAGCATACGATTGCATCACGTCAATGGATTGCTGAATAAGGGATGTTAAATTAATAATCTCATATTGATCGGTTTGGGGCTTGGCAAGTGCCAGATATTGATTAATGATTTCCTGAGCACGGTCCAATTCCTCAATGGAGATGTTTATGTACAATTGCTGCTCCTTCGTTAACTCTTCTTTTTGCAATAACTGCATAAATCCCCGCACTGATGTCATAGGATTGCGGATTTCATGTGCAACAGAAGCCGCCAGCTGGCTCACCACATTCATTTTTTCCGCCCGGATCAACTCCTGTTTCATTTCAAGCTGCTCATTCATATTTTCAATTAAATAGACGATGGCAATCAAGGTGGCCAAAACAATAAGAGAAGAGCCAAACACGAAATAGGTTTGCCGGTAATCACCTTTCAATTCAAGAAAAATCCCTCTGGTAATCGGGATCGTCATATAAAACAAGCTGATGACCAGGACTTTTCCCTTTATCTGATAGCGGTGAAACATGCGGGTAATGCGGAGCAACAACAGACAATACACCGTATAATTCCCTACTAGGACGGGCAGCCTCTGGTCCGTAAAGAAGCCTGTGATAAGCAATGCCAAAAAAGCAGCAAACCCTACCTTTTTACCTCCATATAAAAAGGACAGGATAATAACAACTGCTTTAAAGTCATACTTATAGATTTCGGTATAAAGAACAGGCTGGCTCATTGTAAAAACTAATATCATGAGCATAAACAGAAAGAATTTCGAACGAATTTTTTTCCGTTTCTCTTCTCTCTCTTTGAAAAAGACTTGGTAAATAAGAATTGTAAAAAGAATGAATACCACATGCAAGCACATGCTTTGGATAGACTCCCACATACAGTTCCCTACTTCCTGGATTTACATGGCTTATTTGGTTTTCGACAAATTTAAAAATATCCCTGTAAACAAAACCAAATTCTAAGTGTTCATTCTAGAAACTGAGCCACAATAAAAGCCAGAAAGAGGAATTCCCTTTTCTGGCTCATTTTTGGTACAACTTTGTATTATATAGTAATACCCTGTTTTTCTAAATCCTCACGCAAAACTTCAGCCATTATATCATACCCCAGCACATGCGGGTGAAGACCATCGTCAGCAAGTTCCGGACGAAGCGTTTTGCCATCGGGCTCTGTCAGATGAGGATGGTAGTTTACATAAGGAATGTCTTCGTTTTGTACCAGCTCTTTCAACTGCTCATTGATTTTAAGAACAAGCTCATTGCGGATGCTGGTCTGCAAGTTCGTTTCAATATTTGTTGGAAGAAGCGAGCAAACTACCGGGATAATCCCGCCGTCCTTCGCCTTTCTGACCATCTCTGCAATGTCAGAAACTACCTCTGCAAGAAGTTGTGTCTGATCCTTTCGTTCCCCTCTTACTGGAGCATCAAGTGCCCATAGATTGTTGATACCGATTTTCATGACAGCATATTTCGGTTTGAGCTGAACGCAATCAGCATCAAAGCGCTTCAGCATGTAGGTGGTCGTGTCTCCCCCGATTCCCCGGTTCACGATTCGGTTTCCTTTTCCGCCAAAATACGTTTCTGTATCCCACATTTCCGTTATGGAATCTCCGATAAAAAGAAAATCAATGTGTGCCTGCCTGGCAATCAGCACTTCATTGTGGAAATCAAATACTGTTCGTCTGGAATCGGCGGCAATCACGCTGCCAAAAAAACCTGGGGATATGACTTTAGGGCGTTGCATTGTTTTCATAATTCATCTGGCCTCCAACGTTGAATTCAGTGTCTCTTTATACATTCGCCCTTGTATCTACCCATACCTTCATTTCTCCAACTCCCCCGGTTGGCCCAGGCGAAATACATGCGTGCTTCGGGATGAACAACGAGCGGATTGACTTTTCTATGAAAGTGCTTACAAAAGCTGATATGACATATTAGATAATGTTCACCTAAAAATAAGGAATCTACTTCGCTTGCAATTCCAAAGCCACAGGTTCCGGGCGATCACAGGTGCTTTGCATGATATAGTGTCTTCCGCTGTCTGAGGAATCATGGAATCCATGCATGGCTTCTAGAACATGATAAGCCAGTCTGCCATTTGCCCGGTATTTTCCGCCTTCAAGGATGGCTTTGGCCATATCGGCAACACCCAGTCCTCTGCTGTTTTGATCATTACCAAACGTTAGAGGTACCTCTTTAAATTCCATCTCGTCACGTTTTCTTATTTTTACGGGACCACCAAAAGTATTCGGGTCAGGCACAAGCAAAGTCCCTTCGCTGCCATAAATTTCGATTGGAGGAAGTGATGTACCGCCAATGGCATCAAAGCTGGTTGTCATATTTCCGATTACTCCCGATTCAAAGTCAATCACGCCTGAAATATGAGTCGGGGTGGACACTTTAATTTTCGTTCCTGCTTTTGGTTGGCTAAGCACTGTTCTTTCAGGGTAACTAATGCGAGTGGAACCAGAAATTCGTTTAATCGGTCCTAAAAGAGCTACCAGGGCCGTTAAGTAATACGGTCCCATATCAAACATCGGCCCCCCGCCAAGGTCATAATAAAATGCAGGGTCTGGATGCCAATGCTCGTGCCCGCGGGAAATCATGAAGGCAGATGCTCCAATTGGCACACCAATTTCACCTTGTTCGATTAATTGGACCGCCGTTTGTATGCCAGCTCCCAGGAAGGTGTCTGGTGCACTCCCAACAAGGAGATTATGTTTTTTGGCCGTTTCTAAAATTTGTCTTCCCTCTTCACGTGTAACAGCGAGTGGTTTTTCCGTAAACACATGCTTTCCCGCTTCAAGCGCCTGGATGCAAACAGCAGCATGGGCTTTCGGAAGGGTTAAATTAATAATCAACTCGATTTCCGGGTCAGAAAGCAGTTCTTCGACAGAGCATGACTTAGGGATATTAAACGTCTCTGCTTGTGCTTTTGCCCGCTCTAGATCCAGATCAGCACACCCAACCAACTCCAGGTGCTCAAATTTCGGACAATTTTGCATGTATATAGAACTAATGTAGCCACAGCCGATAATGCCGATTTTAAGTTTTTTCATTTTAGACCTCACTATTTATAAATTTTGTGAAAAGCTTTTATCCAATCCAGCAACGGCAAAGGATTATTGGCTATCTCCCATTCCTGTATAGATGCGGCCGTTTCCGTTACCTGATGTTCCCGAAGCTGATACTAACAGATCGTTAGCTCGTTTTTTGCCTTCAGCAGCCCAAAGAAAACCACGACGCATTATAAGAGTAACCTCTGGCATAGCCACAATATTTGCTTTATGGCCTAAAGAATTATAGAAAACATGTCCCTGACCCCAGCGTTTTGTCCAGACAACAGGCATGTCCACCGCTTTATTTGCAGCATGCGGTCCTTCAACAACCGGGAAGCGTGTCGTTGCTAATACTTCAACAGCCGGATCAACGTGGAGGTAATATTGTTCACTCACCACGTTAAAATCAGAGAGACCTTCCAAGAGAGGACTTGTGGAATGCTTAATGTTTACCATGTATTCCACTCCATCATTTCCAGGGTGCGCCACCCAATTCCCCCCTGTCATGAATTGCCAGTCTACATTGTTTCGGAAGGAGTCGCACATCCCGCCATGGCACCCAGCCAATCCGACACCATTCATGACCGCTTCAGAAATATTAAGAACATATTTCTTTTCAATCTCGCCCATTGTCCAGTGCGGAACAATCAAATCCAGTGATTTTAGTTTTTCTGCATCCGCATAAGAGTCAAGAGAATTTGAAACCTCTACATTGAAATTTTCTTCTTCAAGGATTCCTTTGAAAATTTGAGAAATCTGCTCCGGTTCATGACCATCCCAGCCGCCCCAAACAATTAACGCGTTTTTTTTCATGGTATAATCGCTCCCTTTTTTTCTTCTGACCCATGGTTTTTTTGATTCTAATAGAACTCTTTCAATACTCTTCTTCATATACAAAACATTTAGAATATTATATCACTTTATCTTAAGTTTGGATATCCAATAAACTAAGTTCTTTTGCCTTTCGCAGGGATAAGTAACCTTTAACTAGAAAATGTAACGTGGGGAGAAATCGATTAGAGGACGGATATTAGGAACTGAGAGCGTGATTGGGCGTTATACAAGGCAGAGAATTTGGGAGGATGAAGAATATTTAATCTCGACAAATGACATCTGGGTCAGTAAGAGCAGTGAGTTGCCTTGGGCTTTTTACTTGCGGTTCGACATGGAATAGTTGCATAACACGTCATTTTCAAAAAAAAGCACCCCGACTCATGCGGGGTGCTTCCGATCTAACTTATGAAACCTGCTTAACAGACGACATGGCCTCTGTCTGTCCAGGGCTTGTTTTGATAAACAGGGAGATCACGAATCCAGCGGCCATAAAAAGGCTCAGCCATTCAAAGGCGCTCTGATAGGAGACGCGGCTGATTAAATAGAGGGCGGCGGATGGTCCGGTGCTCGCGCCTAAAAACAAAATAAAGGCGTTGAAGGAAATGGCGCTTCCCTTTGCGGCTCCTGCCAATTGATTGATGAGCGTAATCGAAATGGGTGTAATCAACGCGATTCCGGCAACAAACAGGACAGTGGTCACTATAAGCATCGGCAGATTATGGCTGAAACCAAGTCCTGCCAGACCCGCAACACTTAACACCAAACTGCCGCGGAACATCAGGCCATTGCCCAGTTTTCCCGCGATCCTGCCGGCAAACGGTGAGAGCAGCATCCCAATAATACCGAAGGCCCGTACCCACAAGATCTGCTGGGCAGACAATCCCCATTCAGGAGAAGTCAGATAATTGCCCAGCACGGAATACATGCCAACCAGGGACAACAGGAGAGTAAATGTAATGATATAGATCATCATCAGCTGTCTGTTCCAGAACAACAGTTTTGTTTGTTTAAATTGAGCATACACGCTGCCCTTGGCTCGCGGAAGATCATCCTTTGGCAAAAAGAAAATGACAAGCAGACTTGATACCAGGTAAACAGCGCCCAAAATGGTAAAAATGGCGTGCCATCCAAACGCATGGTTGACGGCCCCGCTGAACACTTGCCCCACCACGCTTGCCATCAAAAGACCGGAGCTGATAAAGCCGACTGCTGTCAGACGCTTTTCAGGCGGAAACATCTCTGCGGCATAAACAAAAGAGATGGGAGCAAAGGCGGCAGCAATCAGACCTTCAAATGCCCGGAACATCACTAATCCTGAAAAATGATCAATAAATCCAATGATAAAAGAAACAATCGCTAACGCACTAATGCTGCTGGCAAGAAAAATTTTACGGCCATACTTATCGGAAAATGGTCCGTACAGCAGGCAACCGATCGCATAGCATAATGAAAATGAACTTCCAATCCAGGCTGCCTGATTGGCTGTAACATGAAAAGTGTCCGTGAACACGGTGGTGAGCGGGATGGTCACATACATGCTCGAGATGATAACCAATCCGCTCCACAGTAAAATAAGGGTCATGATGGAATATTTATTATTATTATTTTTCACTAAAGGTCTCCTTTACTTGCTTACTTTCCACTGCATGCCGGTAAAATACCAGCAATCACATGGTCCACCAGCTCAGAAATAAAGCGTTCATCTGGTGTTTGTTTATAAATGAGAATGCGAAAATAGATCGGACCAAAGAGCATATCGAGCAGGATATCGATATTAACTTCCGCTTCAATCCCTTCTCTTTCCATGGCCTGGCGCAAAAAGGCAGCTGAATCATTTCTGCGCAGACTCAGGTACGAAGTATAAAACGCATCAGAAATTCCCTTGTCCTCCACAATGATGGCCAGCATCGACCGGCCGAGTGTCGTACTGAACACATCGGCCAGGTTTTTTAACTGTTCCACAAAATTGTTCTTGATCGAATCATTGAGATCGAATGGAAACGCAGACTCTGTCACCATTAAAAAAGCATCCAGTACAAGATGCGACTTCGTTGGCCACCATCGGTAAATGGTCGCTTTTCCCACACCGGCTTCAGCTGCAATCCCCTCAATCGTCAAACACAAATAACCTGTACCGTTTAATACGCTGATGGTCGCTTCTAAAATCTTTTCTTTATTTCTCGGCTGTTTGGTTTGAATCATTAGTTACAACCTCCAAAACCTTCTTAAACGAAACGATACGTATCGTTTCACTTTTGCTATTATACTCGCGTTGTTCATCATAAAGCAACTCTTTCGTTCCAAACAAAAAAAAGCTGGCAAACACCAGCTCCTTTTAATTACAAACTTAGCGGTTCAATTTTCACCGAGTATTTCACATGAACCTTCATTTTTTCATAATGGTCCAGCCATTCCCTTCTTGTCATTGGATGAACCAAGGGAGAGAGCGTATGGGCTCCCACTTCCAGCGGTTCTATCTTTAACCTTTGTGTTTCCTTAACAAGCCCCGCGGTTTCCCGTTGTAAATAAGACTCGATATCGTGGGTCATCCTATTCATTTCACTTCTATCGAGTATGTTTCGGTGTCCTCGGTATTCATCGATTCTTCCCTTTAGCTTAACATGAATGTTTAACGTTTTGAATTGATCATCGACCTGCATATGAACCTTGGAGCGTACCTGGCCCAAGGAAACATTTAGATGTGGGATGGGAAGATTCTTTAAATAGTGGTCATTGGCGATGAGCTGAAACATTTGGTCTTCCCTTTTATTAAATAAACCCACATACTTATTTTCATTAAATAACGCAGTTCCTTCATACGTAAAATTATCTTTGTCTGCCTTAAATATCGGAAGCACTGGATCGGAATAAGGAGAGTAGACCTTTTCCATAAATTCATGCAGATTGACGATGCTCATTTCCCCTTGATTTCTTCTTTCATAATGCCGGAACATCCGGTAAAGGTAATAATCCAGGTTCTTCTGCACTTTCCTTTCCTCTTCTAAAAAATCTTCAAAGCTCCCTCTTACCAGTACAAGAAAAAGGCGCGGAGATACATCAGGATCTGAGAGGATCGTATCAATTAACGAGATGATTTCTTTTTTTGCCAGTTTTTCATTAATGATCAGCATGCGAAGTTGGCCATTCTTTAATTCCCGATAAAACTTCAGGTTGAATTCTTTTTTCCCCTGCTTTAATAAATCCACATTCAATGTAAACAGCCTTTTTTTCTCATCAGTAACCGGAGGAACGAGGGTCGTTATTTTAAATTTGCCTCCTTCCCCTTGATTCAGGGACCAAAACGTGACCGGAGCAATCTCCTCAACCGTATTGTTTTCAACATAAGGTGATGAACAGCCTGAAAAAACAAGGAGGATACAAAGGATGGACAAAAGAGTCTTCATCTAAGACTGCCCCCTCTTCCATTTAATAGCAACGGCAAGTACAGAAGGAACCAAAAGGTAGGTTATTGCCCCCAGCCATAGCTGCAGTGTTACCCATAGATTTAATTCCTCTCCTTCCCTCCAGTACCAACCATTAATGATCAGCATACAGATAAAAACTGCAGCTACACTTCCTAAAAAGCCCTTGCGATTCGTCTTGATGTTTATTCTCCCTGCCACGATTCTTATTGCTCCATACAAACATAATAAAAAAAGGGCAATCAAATAGAGAAAATAAATCATGTTTAGGGAAATTAATATAAGATCCACCCTTTCGAAAACAGGGGACTGCAGATAGCGGATCATGTTCACAACCGGGAAACTAATCTTCTGCAAATATGGTGAACCATAATAGAGAAGACACGCCACAAACAGAACAAGGTATTCAAAGACTGAGAGTGCATTGCCTATACTCATTCCCCTTAAAATCTTTTCCTTAGGGCCGATCCATGGGCCCAGGCAAACTATATATTCAGGTCCGGAGAGGGCAGACCAAACCATCAGCAGTCCGTACCATGAATGAAGTGAAACCTCCCCCGGCACCAACGGATACAAATGATGAGTTTGGGAAATGGGCGGCAAGAAATATGGAATATAGACAAGAATCACCCAGATCGTGGCCAAAAAACTGATGATGGACAAACGAATCGTTTTCTCCATCCCTTGAGAAGCAATATAAAACCCGGATGCCATCAAGACGAAAATAAGCCAGCTCGTCTTCATCGAGGGAAACATAAATTGGTGGACAATTTCGACATACCCCAAAGTGGTCACGATCACTTTAATTAAAATGAAAAAAATCCCCAGAAATGCAAAGAATCGGACCATCTTTTCGCTAAATAATTGGACAAAGCCGCGATAACCCAGAACAAAATAATTCGATGTTAAATATTTGCCCAGAATCAAAAGGTTGATCTGCGAAAGCACACCCACTCCAAGGATCCCTGCCATCATATAAGGATGGACCAAATGTTTGGGCAAAATTAATACGTAGTACAGCATTTGCATCCGGTTCACCATGGCAAAGATATAACCGCTTCCCATAACAGCCGTTCTATCAAACAAGCGAAATCTGCTGCTCATTCGCTCCCCTCCCCTTTAGAGACCCGCCATTTTTTCACCGTCTTCAAATATTCCGGCCGCAGCTTTGCCCATGGCAATGGTGCGCGAACAAAAAGATCTTTCCAATCTCTCCAGTAAAGCGGAGAAACCGGTGCAAAAAATGGCTGTTTTAAGGAAGAAAGACCATTCAGATGAGCGAGCAGGAGTATCAATCCAAAGGCAATTCCCAGGATCCCATAAAATGATGCAAGAATAAGAATCAAAAATTGAAGGACGGTAGTTGCTTTTGTGACTAAATAATTCGGTACTAAAAAGCATGCAATCGCCGAGATACCCACAAGAACAATCAACACCTTGCTGGCAAATCCCGCTTCAACAGCAGCTTGTCCGATGACAATACCGCCAATAACTCCAATGGTCTGACTCGTTTTTGTCGGCATCCGTAAACTCGCTTCTTTAATAATTTCAATGATAATCAACATGATCAGTGATTCCCAAAATGGGGTGAACGGCAGTTTGGACCGTGATTCCATGAGTACATACAGAATCTGGAGTGGAATCATCTGATAATGATAAGTGGTTAATGCCACATAAAGAGGAATCAAAGTGATGGCTATAAAAAAACTTAAATAACGAAGGGTGCGTAAAAAACTGGCAATCACCCAGCGGTGAACATAATCTTCTGGAGATTGAAACAGATGAAAAAAAGTAATGGGGGCGATGAGTGCAAAAGGTGTATCATTTAGCAAAATAACGATCTTGCCAAGCCCCAGTGAATAGGCGCACGAGTCCGGACGATCCGTCTGCATAAACTGTGGAAACAAACTGTGCGTATGATCATCCATAAAAGCGGAAAGATTGGAGGCCTCCAAAATCAAGTCAAAGTTCACTTTCGAAATATTTTCCCGTGCAATTTCTACGATATCGGGATTCGCAATTCCTTCAATATACAGCATCTGAACCTGTGTTTTGGTATTCGAACCTGCCTGGAACTTTTCTGCTTTTAGCTCAGTAACGGGCAGACGCCGCCGAATCATGAACACATTCTGCTCAATCCTTTCCGTAAAGCTGTCTTTGGGCCCGTACATTATCGTCTCAGTTTCCGAATTTTCGATCGCACGGCTGAGCGTATTCTCCAGTTGTACCGCCCACCATTCATTATTCTCATGATCATGGATGAGAACAGCACCAAACAGCATGTGTTCTTTGGCTTCTTCTATTGAATGGATTCTTAGAACGCTGCAGGTGGATATACATTGAATAAACGCCTGATCCCCACTCTGAAGAAGAGGCTGAATAATAGCCTCGTTCAGCCTCTCCTTGTCGATCAGAGTTTGTATGTATACAAGCGAAAAAGAAGCCCCGTTGTTTGTTTGCCGCTGCACGATTTTAGCATCATCCATTTTCGCAGTTGCCTGTTTTAATAAATCGAGCGTCACAGCTTCATGCGTAATCCTGTTCATCTCTTCATTTTTTTTCTGATTGGCTGCTGTCCTTTTCTTTTTACGGAACATCAATACCTACCACCTAACCGAATACCTTGATAGTTTCTGCATTTATTATGTACAGGTGAATAGATTTTAACCAAAGAAAAAAGCAAGTGCTCCGCTCATGTGCTTTGCCATGCACAAAAAAAACTGCGGGTCATATATAGGTATATCGGTTCAAATCGATGAGGGAGATGATGAAATTTATGCTGCCTATGGAAAAATATTTCGGTAAGTTTGAACTCGTTTATTCATTTTATGGGGCTATGCCTACAGGCGTTACCGTGTCAGAAACCGGGCGTATTTTCGTTTGCTTTCCGAAATGGGGAGATGATGTGAAATTTACGGTGGCTGAAATTGCGGGTGATCAATTACAGCCTTATCCAAATTTGGAAACAAATTTGGCCAACCCGGCAAACGTTGCGATGTCATTTATCAGTGTCCAAAGTGTAGTGGCTGATGGGAGGGGAACACTTTGGGTATTGGATACAGCAGCACCCAATTTTTCTGAACCGATTAAAGGGGGAGCAAAACTGGTCGCTGTTGATTTAAAAACAAATACAATCAGAAATGTGTATACCTTTACAGAAGAAGTCATCCTGCCAACCACATATTTGAATGATGTTCGCTTTGATTTTCGCGTAGGAAAAGCCGGTTATGCCTATATCACAGATTCATCCTCCAAAGGTCCAGGAGCGATCATTGTTGTGGATTTAGATACCGGAAACGCATTCAGACGGTTAAGTGGCACCCCACCTACATCACCCGATCCCTATTTCTTGCCAAAAGTAGAAGGTAAAATACTGATGAACCGCAATAAAGACGGCTCCATTTCTCCCTTTCGACTGGCGTCTGACGGTATCGCGATTTCTGTGGATGGAAAGACATTATTTTTTTGTCCATTAACCAGCCGTCATCTGTTCTCCATTTCAACAGAAGCCCTGAGAGACAGAACGATACCGGAGAAGGACTTACTTTCCCGGGTGGAGTATTTGGGGGAAAAAGGGGCATCTGACGGAATGATTACCGGGGCAAAAGGAAACGTCTATGCAGGGGATTATGAAAACAACAGCATACGAAAGATCATGCCGAGCGGAAACATGAAAACCATTGCACATGACCCGAGGCTTTTATGGCCGGATACGTTTTCGATTGGACCGGATCAATACTTATATGTGATTGTGAACCAATTACACCGGCAGGCCAGGTTTCATTATGGAAGGGACCTGCGGGAAAAGCCGTATAGTTTGCTTCGCATAAACATAGATGAATTGCCTGCTCCTGCATTCTGACAATAAATGGCTGTCCAAGAAGTCTGGAAGTCGTTGATTTTCGTTCCAGGCCGCTCGCTTTTACCGGCGTAAACGCCTACTTACGCAGGGCGGGCGGTGAGCCTTACCGGCGTGAACGCCTACCTTTTGGCGCAAGCACCTTCGGTACCGGTGCTAGCACCTCCTTAGTCTCACCTGTCCCGCTAGTCCTGCAGGACAAGGAACACTCCGGCAGCGATTCATCGCACGAAGAAAATGCGGTTTTCATTTTCGAGGAGTCTCGCACCTTCCACTACAATCAACTTTTCCACGAAGTTTTTTCTCACAAAAAGGGTGCCTGAAGGTCATTTTTTGACTTTTCAGACAGCCCCTTTACATCATCTATAGTGTTGGCAAATCCAAAGCGGTATTCATATTTGTCAAATTCAATTGGATCTGCTCGTTCGTATCCCAAGCATGATACCATCCTTTTTCCGCCATATAACCGGAAATTTGTTCATGCATCTCTATGGCTTCCTCCAAATGCCGGGTTAACATTTCTTTGATTTCAGGTGTTCCGGCTTCCGTGGCAGCCATCGCGTAATTTCTGACACCGCTTTTTGCCGCAATCAATAAATCCATCGCAACAACCTGGTCGGAAATGGCATCCATTCCTGTTAAGTTTTCAATGATTGAATTCAATTTAACTCAGCTCCTAACGATTGCTTTGCATTGGATAAAACAGAGGTATATTCGTTCAACTGACTGGTGGAAAGATCAATGTCTTGCTGCATTATTTCTTTTAGCCTTGGGTCACTAACCAGTGCTTTCATCGTTTTGGACTTGGTTAAACAATTTGTTTTAAAAGCGGCCATTTCTTGAACCTCAAGTACTTCGTGCAGAGCATAGTTCATTTTCAATCCTCCTTCCTAAGGCTTCAGGACGACTTTTATGCAATCATCCGTTTTGGTATCAAAAATTTCATAGCCGCGCTTCGCTTCACTGAGCGGAAGGACATGGCTGACCACATCTCCCGGATCGATCTTTCCTGTAGAAACGAGTTCAAACATATAAGGCATATAGTGAATAACAGGTGCTTGTCCGGAGCGGATATTGACATTGCGGTTCATAATATCTCCAAATGGGAAACCGTTGTATTTCCCCGCATAAACGCCGGTCACCTGGATATTGCCGCCTTTTCGGACAGCCTGAGTCGCCATGATAAATGCACCTAATGCACCACTGTGAAGTTTTAACCCACTGGCAAGAAACTCCATATCTGTCATTTTTCCATCCATACCAACCGCATCAATGACTACATCCGCACCGCCCTTGGTGATTTCCTTTAGGTATTCTCCACAATTTTTATGATCCTCAAAGTTAACGATTTCAACCTTGTTCGTCCGTTTCGCATGCTGCAGGCGATAATTGACATAATCAACGGCAATCACGCGCTTCGCCCCTTTTAGCCAGCAAAACTTTTGTGCAAAAAGCCCCACCGGACCACATCCCAAAACGATAACGGTATCCCCGTCCTTTACGCCCGCATTATCGACACTCCAAAAACCAGTGGTCATCGCATCCGCAATAACCGCTAACTTTTCATCAGGTTCCTCGCAGGTCTCCGGGATTTTAAAATGAGTAAAGTTGGCAAAAGGAACTCTCAAATATTCCGCTTGCCCGCCTGGGTAACCGCCAGTTGTTCCGGAATAGCCGAAATAGGCTCCCATATCTCCATTATCATTTGAATTGTCGCATTGGCTTTCCAAATTGTCCTTACAGAAACGGCATTCACCGCATGCGATGTTAAATGGAATGATGACGCGGTCTCCCTTTTTTACATTAGTCACTTCAGGGCCAACCTCTTCAACGATTCCCATCGGTTCATGTCCAATGACATAGTTCTCTTGCAGGTTAGGGATCATGCCATGAATTAAATGCAGATCAGAACCGCATATTGCTGTACTGGTTACTTTGATGATCATGTCATCCGGTTTTTCAATCTTAGGGTCTGGCACTTCTTTCACAACAACATTTTTTATCCCTTGATACGTTACCGCCTTCATACTATATAACCTCCAGTGTCAATGTTCATCAGGTGTCCGATCGAACAAGCCCTTTCGATTGGTCTCAACAGGAAACAGGTTCATTTTGCCAATTTTCATCGTATTGTTGGCCGATAGCTGGTCCAATTGGTACTGTTCCGTTAATTCGTAAGGATGGAACCATTTTTTCTTGATCATCAATTCAGATATTTCCTGATGCATCGCTATGCCCTGCATCAATTGTTTTCTTAATGTGGCACGGACATCAGGTGATGCGGATTCGGTTAATGCTACAGCTATGTTGCGAACACCTTCTTTGGCACGAAGAAGAAAGTCCATGGCAAAGGTAGTGTCTGCCATCTCAGGCATATGCAGCGAGTTTATCGGGTCCAAATAATCATTATTCAATGGATGGTACCTTCCTTTCCATCAATGATGGGAGTGGGGCGATTTTGAGGAACAGGAGCTTGAAAAGGCGCTCGTTCATAGAGGGACTGCAATTCAGTAAGATCCTGCGATGATTGTTGAACATCTTTTTTCATTAAATTCCTCAAATCGTCATCAAAAACCAGTCCTTGCATTAATTTTGACTTGGCGATACAAAGCGTTTTAAAGTTAATGGCCTCATGTAAGTCCAAAGACTCGTGGGCAGCTAATACTTTCTGTTGATCCATTTTGTTTCCCCTCCTTTTTTCGTAATACAATGGTATTGTTCCAAACATAGGATGAAGTATGCTTTACAATAATTCCTACAAAGACCAATCAATTACAAGAATAGAGTAAACCCAAACTGAAAAACCGCTTTATCATCTGAAACATAGAGATAAGTGATTTTTCCTTTTTTGACCAAAATTTATTATGAATTGACATTATTGGTATTGATTTGATTTCATCCAGGTTTATAATCATAGAAAAAAGAGATGAAAAGTTTCAGGTGGTTACAATGAGAAAATGGTTATTACAATTACGACAGCAAAAAAACATGTCTCAGGGAAAAGTGGCATCCGCTGCTTTTATCGACAGGAGCTATTACTCCCAAATTGAATGGGGAAAAAGGGTCCCGAGCCAGGAGGTCGCCAGAAGAATAGCCGAAGTACTAAACTTTGATACGGCACGGTTTTACTCGAACTATTTTAATGAACCTTTTAATGAAGTCCTATCCTGCTCACCTGTATCCATTGCCCACTGCGATTTGCAGCTCCGGTACACATGGGCCTTTAATCCTCCGTCTGATTACGATGCGCCCAATTTTCTTCTGGGAAAGAGAGATGATGAATTAATCGATCATGCAGGCTCCAAAGAATTTATGGCATTGAAGTATAAAATCATTAAAACGGACCAGCCCCAGCGCAAGCTTATTCATTATGACATGTCCGATGGCATTCATATGTATGACATTTTTGGAAAACCAATATATTCAATGGAGGGAAAATTGACGGGCGCCAGTTTTGTTGGCACAGATCTTACTGCTATAAAGCAACAACTCCTTCAGAATAGAACCGATTAGAGGAAAAAGGAAAAACAGGTGACCCTTATTCCGGTTCACCTGTTTTTCCTTTTTAAACATGATCTAATCCATCGAACTTGCGGTCATTTTGGCAGCTTTCACAGAGATGAAGAATTTTCGGGGAATCGCCTGCTTCGTGGTTTTCGAGCGGCTCTTCCAATCCGCAGATTTCACATTTTTTCATGCGTTTGTTCTCCTTTTTTCATCTGAATCATTGTAGACCATTCTCCACAACATAGCCTCTCTCATGGATGGCCTGAAGAAAATCCTCATAGGACGCCATACTTGGGTCGAAGCTGATGCTTGCTTCTCCCCGGCTGATGTTGACATCAACCTGCCCAATACCCCATACATGCTGAAGTGCATTTGAAATGGTATCGGCATCCTGCTCATTTTCAAGCCCTTTAATTTTGATGATTTTTGCTTCCAATGCGGGTTTCATCCTTTATTTATTGTGTCTTGGTACTTCATTTATGCCTTCGCCCATGCCCTGCAAAAACTCCATCATCATGGCCATCGTGGCTCTCGTTTCAGGAGTGCGCATGCTTTTTCCCAGCTGCCATAAACTTGGTGTTTCCTCTTTTTCTGCAGAATCGGCCGCTCTCTCAAGCCCCTTACTCATCCCGGAAAGCATCGTTTTCAGTTGATCCGGATGGATGGTACCGAGAAAATTAAAGGCATTGATTCCGTTTTTAATCGTTTTGTGCATTTCAGGCTTGTTAATTTGCTGAATGGCGATTACTCCAACATCGTTACGTTTTTCAATAAGAGCGGATAAAGTATCCAGTGCCCCCATTTCATGAAGGTTTTTCACAATGCTAATCATGGTCAAAATCGCTTCGCTGTTGTCCGCCAGTTCCCGAACAATTCCTGCCACTGCTTCTGCCTGTTCTTCTTCCCGGGTGCGGCCTTCCTTTTTAATTTGCCTGATTGCTTTCGCCATGCTCGTCCCCCCTTATCAACTCTTCAATCGGCGTGAAATCGTCACGCTTCCACTTGGCTTCCACGCGGACACTGATTTGTGGAATACGGTTCCCAAATCGGTGATTCACTTTTGGTAATGGAGGCTCTCCGGAAGTTTCGAGAACTTCCATTCTGACATCCATTTCCTTATATGCCGGTGTGTGAGTAATAATGTCGTGGTAGCTGCTCGTCAGCTTGTTAACCGCTTCAATGTCCTCAGAAGTGTTCATGGTCAGATATAGCTCATTGCCTTTCACCCGGTCGGTGACGATTACCCGGACCTCCACATGGCCATACGGGGAAGTCAGGCCAACGAGTGCCCCGTCCTCAAGCTCCCGTTCACGGGCAAGCTCTGGCGAGACTTCCACCCATGGATGTGGAACTTTGTGTGTAAGCCCCTCTGAGCGGTACGTCATGTTTCCTTCATGGAAATGTTCCAGCAAACGGCCGTTATTTAAATGCAGGTCGAACTCTTCACCCGGCTTAAACGGCTTAGTCCATTCAACAGCAACCAGCTTCGCCTTACCGTCAGGAAATGCAAACCTCTCCTTGTACAAGAGCGGAGAATCGGTACCATCTGCTGCTACCGGCCAAAGCTGGCTGTTCCATCCTTCCAGCCGATCATAGCTTACACCGGCAAAAAACTTGGCTAGGCTGGCCGCCTCTTTCATGATTTCACCAGGATGTGTGTAGTTCCAATTGGCTCCCATCAAGTTGGCCAGCTCCTGAAAGATTTCCCAATCCGGTTTCGACTGGCCAAGCGGCTCAAGAACCTTGTAAAAACGCTGGATGCGGCGTTCCGTGTTGACAAACGTACCGTCCTTCTCCAGACTTGGTGCTGCCGGTAAAACCACATCCGCAAATTGAGCGGTTTTACTGAAGAAAATGTCCTGCACCACAAAGAATTCCAGCTTTTCAAAGCCGTCATCCACAAAATTCGAATTGGAATCCACCAGTGACATGTCTTCACCAAACAAATAAAGTGCCTTTAGCTTTCCTTTATGGATGCCTTCCACCATTTGATGGTTGTCCAATCCCGGCTCTTCCGGAAGCTTGACGCCCCATGCCTTTTCATAGCGCTCACGCACCGCTTTGTCCTGGACAGGTTCATAACCGGGAAACCATGCCGGCATCGTGCCAAAATCACACGCACCCTGAACGTTGTTGTGTCCTCTAAGTGGATACGCACCTGTTCCGGTTCGTCCGTAGTTTCCTGTCACCAGCAGCAAATTGGAGATTGCTGTACTCGTATCGGTCGCTCCCATATGCTGGGTGACACCCATTGCCCATAAGGCACAGACCGACTTTGCCTCATGAATCATAGTTGCCATCTGGATCAACGTTTCTTTGGATAATCCTGTTTTTTCCTCAGCGTATTCCAGTGTGAACTTATTCAATGATGACCGGTATTCTTCCAATCCATTGACCCGTTTCTCCAAAAATGTTTTGTCTTCCCATCCTTGATCAAGAATGTACTTTGTAACTGCTGAAAGCAAAATCAAATCTGAACCCGGTTTGGGATGAACATGCAGATCAGCCCGCTCAGCCAGTTCATTTTTCCTCAGATCCACGACCATTAATTTCTGCCCGTGCAATTTATGGGACCGTTTAATTCGGGTAGCCAGAACAGGATGGGATTCTGCCGGATTGGCCCCAATAATCATTACCAGCTCAGATGCTGCAATATCCTTAATGGTTCCGGCATCACCGCCAATTCCAACGGTCCGCAACAGTCCTGCCGTTGCCGGAGACTGGCAGTATCGTGAGCAATTGTCCACATTGTTGGTTCCCATAATGGATCGCGCAAACTTTTGAAAAAGATAATTCTCTTCATTCGAGCATTTGGAAGAGGCGATATAGCCGATGGAATGAGCACCATGCTCTTCCTTTATCCCTGTCAGTTTTTCCGCAATGAGTTTCAACGCTTCTTCCCAGGTGGCTTCAACAAACTCTTCTCCTTTTCGGATCAAAGGCTTCGTCAGACGCTTGTCACTGTTAACGAAATCCCAGCCCCATTTTCCTTTGACGCAGGTGGATATTCCGTTAACCGGAGCTTCTTCACTCGGTTCGATCTTCAGGATTTCCCGGCCCTTCGTCCAAACCTCAAAACTGCAGCCTACCCCACAGTATGTACACACTGTTTTCGTCCGTTTGATCCGGGCTTTCCGCATGGCTGCTTCCATTTCGGATATGGCGAAAATCTCCTTATACCCCGGCTCGACTTCCTTCGTAAGATCGATCATCGGTCCAAGCATGTTGGCCGGAATGCCTGTCAGATACCCCGCCTCTCCAAGCATCGATTTTTCCATTAGTGCATTACAGGGACAGACCGTGACACAATGGCCACAGGAAACACATGATGATTCATCGATGGGAACATCGTTATCCCAAATCACGCGCGGAGCTTCGCGTTCCCAGTCGATGGTCAGCGTTTCATTCACTTGCAAATCCTGGCAGGCTTCCACACACCTTCCACACAAAATGCACTGATCCGGTTCATAGCGGTAAAAAGGATGTGAGTTGTCCGGCGGGTAAGGTTTCGCTTCAAATTTATATTTCTGATGCTCAATCTCCAGATATTCAGCCGTATTATGCACCACGCAGTTACCGTTATTGTTATCGCAAACTGTGCAATAGAGCTCATGATTTTTTAAAATGCGGGACATCGCTTCGTACTGTGCATCCTTGACGGTTTTTGACAGTGAATCGACCTGCATCCCTGGTGTAGCTTTAGTGGAGCAAGCACGAACCAGTTCGCCTTCTACCTGCACAAAACAGGTATCACACGTTTGAATCGTACCCAGGTCAGGGTGATAACAAATGCTCGGAATTTCATAGTTCTGTGATTTGGCCACCTGCAGAATCGTTTGGCCTTCAGTAGCAGGAAATTCTTTTCCGTTGATTTGTATGGAAAAATGGTTGTCTTCCATTGAATAAATCAGCCTCCTTTTATTCCAATTTCGTTTCTTTTTAACAAGCATTTCCAAAACCGAAGGGAATTAAAATGGATTTGCATAGAAAAAGTAGAGATTGGTTAGGATTTTGATAGATGTGATAAAGGAGTGGATCAAAAAATGGAAAAGGAAGAATTACTTTCGCATGTCACGGCGATGATTGTATCCTCAGCCAAAGTGCCGAAGCATATGGCGTTTTCACCTGTAAAAATGGCCGATTTGTATGGAGTCCAAGCAATCGAAGTGGAAAAGGGACTTGATGAATTAGTGGATGAAGGGAAGTTAAGAAGAGAGCAATTGCAGGATTATCCGCACTATACGGTATATCTCCTGCCTTAAAAATCCATATAAAAAAACAGGCTGTTCGTGTTCAACAGCCTGTTTTCTTACGTTATAAAGCTTTTTTCTGAAGAACATCAGTATCTTTCTCAACGCTCACATACCGGTTGCTTCCCGCTCCCATGCCAACGAAAAAAAGTAGCACGCCGGCCACGACCAACACTGTAAGGGGAGGGGTCCAGCTATGGGTTTTATCATGCAAAAAGCCAAAAAGGGCCGGTCCAATCGCAGCCAGCAAATAACCGACCGATTGCGCCATTCCTGAAAGCTCTGCCGCCTGATGGGCATTTTGCGTCCGAAGCACAAAAAACATGGTCGCCAAGCCGAATCCTGAGCCGATGCCGATCCCAATCAAAATCACATAGAGAGGAGCGAGCCAGGTTATCCCGCTAAGAATGCCTGCATAGCCCAAGAGTAAAAAGAGGACCGTAAATGCTACGAGTTTTCGCTGATCTGCGCTCCTGCCCGCCAAAACCGGAACGAAGAACGTTGGAAGAAGACTCGCAAATTGAGTCAGTGACAGCAGCCAGCCGGCTTTTGAAGGACTCAGTCCCTGCTGATGCAAAATGGCCGGTAGCCAGGTAATAATCGAATAAAAAACGGTGGACTGCAGCCCCATAAACAGCGTCACCTTCCAGGCAAGCCCTGAGCCCCACATGGATGTGCCTTTTAAAGAAGATATGGGAACATGCTTCATCCTTAGCTGAGGAAGCCAAACAAGAATGGAAACGAGCGAGATGAGCACCCAGCACACAAGCGCAAAGCGCCATCCATAGCCCAATCCTTTTGAAATGGGAATACTCACGCCGGAAGCAACGGCTGCCCACATGTTCATGGAAACCGAATAGGTTCCTGTCATCAACCCTACCTTGTTCGGGAACTCTCTTTTGATTAAACTCGGCAGCAAAACGTTGCATACCGCTATGGCAACTCCAAGCAATACCGTCCCGCCAAACAATCCGGATGAGAGAGGAACAGACCGCAATAAAATACCTGCACCGAGTAACAGCAATGCACCAAACAGCGTATGCTCCAGGCCGAATTTGCGTGCCATTTTCGGCGCCAGTGGCGAGATCAACGCAAAAGCGAGCAGCGGCACTGTAGTCAGCATACCCGCGAGTGTGTTGGACATCCCTGTATTCTCCCTTATCATCTCGATGAGCGGCCCTACACAGGTTAATGGCGCTCTCAGATTAGCGCCGGCAAAGATAATACCCAAAATCAAAAGCCATCCAGCCGGCTTGGAAACAGACAACATATGAACGTGTTGATTTTTCATTCTATCTTTCCTCCAATAAGAAAAGGCCCGACTCCTCAAATCCAATGGGGGGGCCGTGGCACAATGTCATTAGTCTATTTGCATCATAAACACTTATGTATTCGCCATAAGAGAAGAGAGCTGAAAAAAGTGTCATACCTAAAGTATAACATAAATCCAATTCCTTTAAAGGGGCACAGGAATAAAACGGTCGTTTAACAAACAAGCAGCCTCCCTCTTCGTGGTACGAGAGGCGGCTGCTTTTACACGTTGTAGCCATTCAATATACCTTCTGTTTTTTAAGAATCGTAAAATCCTTATCCACCAGCCAAACCTGGTGCACACGGAGCTCAGGATCAGCTTCTGTGCTGAAATGGTCAAGACTTACAGTGAAGAATCGCTCCACTTGTTCGTTATAGGACTCATTTTTCGATTGGATGATAAAGAAGGTTTCCTTTTTAGCCAGAACCGCCTGCGTATCAAGAACCGAATGGTATCGTTTCAAATCCCCAAAGGTATAGGACATGGAAGAGCGGAACTCCTCTTCGATATCCTGCTTCATTTGATTTTTCGCTTCCCGCTCCAGCTGCTTCGGATCGACTCCAGCCACTATCAGGCCAGCCGGGGAAGTCTCATTATCTTCATATTTTGCAAAAAGCAGCTGATTCACTTTCATACCCGTACAAAGACCGGTTACAATAATAAACGCCATAAAAAAGAATACTCCCCGTTTCATACATCCCCTCCATTCTGGTTGCTCAAATCTCTTAATACAACCTATGTCAGGGTGAAGGGAATTAGTAGTGAAAATCTAGCAAAATTTTATGTTTCTATCAGTTCATGAAACAAAAAAAGTAACCACCCTGTCAGCGAAGACAACCTGAGGTGGTTACTTTTGGTTTTATTAAGCATAGTGAATCTGGTGAATTATCTTAACTATCCTCTTCTCTACGCCATAATCCCCATATCCTTCTCCAGAACCTCGCACTTCAGCGGTTCGTCCTTTAAATACCGCTGAAATTCATCCAGCATGCTTTGTCCCATCCGGGCACACTCCGGGCCTTTGCTGCCAGCAATGTGCGGGGTCAGCACCACATTGGGAAGGGTAAATAGAGGTGAGCCGGGAAGAGGCGGCTCGGGGTATGTCACATCCAAGACCGCAGTGATATCCTCACGATGCATCAGCACTTCTATCATTTCATCTTCTCGTACGATGGCACCGCGCGCGGTGTTAATAAAACTGGCATTTGGTTTTAACAGGGAGAAATGCTGTCCCGTAATCATTCCCCGTGTTTCGTTTAATAACGGCGTATGCAGGGAAACAACGTCTGCCCGCTGAAATACATCTTCCAGTGAACACAACTCCACACCCAGACTTCCGGCAGCCTCTTCGCTTACATATGGATCATAGGCAATGACCTTCACATCAAATGGCTCAAGCAGATCACAAACCCGGCGGCCGATTTTACTCAGTGAGATGATTCCTACTGTGCTTCCATACGCCCCTGCCCCGGCAGATATCGATTTTCCCGGGTAAGCATGATCCCGCTGGATGCTTCGGACATAGCTCCAGCCGCTTTTTAAGGAAAACAGAATTTGTGACAGTGCAAATTCCGTTACCGGGACGGCATTCGCTTCAGCCGCATTGAAAATCCGGATGTTTCTTCTCCACGACGCCGGAGTGGCAATGTTTTTTACTGTTCCTGCCGCATAAAAAACGGCGTTCAGACGGGGCGCTGCCGCCAAAAATGCTTCGTCGAGCTCTGGCCCTCCCCATCCAGAAAAAATGATCTCAACATCCTTTAGAATGGATTTATTTTCCTTAGCCCGGTCCTTAGTCAAAAAAGGAAGATCCATACCAACCAGATCTTCAATTTGCTGTCGTATAGTTGACGGGTAAACCCAATCAAAAGGCGCCTCGTCCATGATAAATAATCCTTTCATACGGTTTGCACTCCTTTCCCACTTAACTTTTCAATGCATGATCCATCGGAAAATCCAATCCGGACCAAGCCTTTTTTGACGTCCAGCTTTCATCCTCATCACGCCAGAAGGAAACTGATTCCGGCAAGCCCGTGGGCAAAAAGATCAACGAGCAAAGATAGGTAGAGCCATTCGTAATGTAGCCTTCACCAATTCCCGGCTGATGGCCGCAAAATCCGACCGATAACCAACCATCGTCCGTATACGTTCCGGCCGCATGGAGGCACTTTTCCAAAACGGCAGTCAATCCGCACCGAACCTGGGCGGAAGACACACTCTCCGGCAAGTCCTCTCGCCACGCGTGCTGAGCCAGCGTATGAAAAACACCGCAGCGGTAGGCGAGCGAACGGCCAACAGCCGGAAATGTTCCTTCCGGCGAGATCAACCGTTCAAGAATTTCTGCATAGCGGCGCGACCTCTCTTTTACCGTTTCCGCTCTTTCATGCCAGTCATCATAATGAAAACCAACCGACTCCAAAATCTCGAGCAGCATCGGCTGAATAACAAAGCTGTTATAGTAATCAAAGCGAAAATGGGGACCGTCACTGTAGACGCCATCCCCCGCATACCATTGCTCCATCTGCTTGATGGCATAGTCAATCCGCATGTGATCCCAGTCACTTTCACCCATCCGGTGCAATGCCGCTTCAATCATAGCGGAAAACAGCAGCCAGTTGGAGAACACGGGTTTTCTTGATCGGGCCGCTTTAAAAGCATTAACCACATTCCTCTTCACCCGGCCATCCAGCTTCTCCCACAGCTCGGTCGGTGCACGAAGAATGGCTTGGGCCAAAAATGCAGTGTCCACAATCGGCTGAAAGCCCTGTGAAAAATTCATATAGTCGGGTGATGACGGGTCCGTTCCAGCATCAATCGCCTCACGAGCCAGCTCACAATAATGGCTTCGAATACGTTCTTCACTGCCTTCTGATTTTCCTTCCAGCCACGGCGCCATCCCGACAAGCAGCCGGGCCAGTGTTTCCAGATGAACATACGATTCTCTGTCTGCACCTTCTTTCATTTCCACCTTCATGTTTGCTTTCAGTTCTCTTTTGGCCAACGCCTCAAGCGGGGTTCTGGCTAATGTGAGCATGGTGTCGAGCCATAATGAGCGCATTGGGTTATCCATTCCACCCACCCGCTTTTGCTTTCCCTTCGAGCCGGAGAAATGCGCAATGAGAAAACCACATCGAAAGAAAGCCCGCACCACTCACATAAAAAAAGACAGAAAGCCCTGGGATCACATAGCAAATATACGTTACCACCAGGATACTCATGCCGCTGAATACCGTCATCAACGGTGAGGACAACCCTACAAACAAGGCATTTTTCACACAATCCAGAAGTCCGCCTTTAAAATGGGCCAGCACCGGAAAAAGATACAGAAGGACGATCACATATAAAAAGAACAAACCAAGTAGCAAAACTTTCAGCACACCAACCAAAAAATAATCAACGGGAAACACCAGTTTTACATTTACCCACAGAAGCATTCCAAACAGCACCATAAAATACCCCAACAGGTTCGCCTTTACAAACTGAGTTCGGTATTCTCTCCAGAACTGCCGGATAAGCGAAGGGCTTTCCTCTTTCCTGATCCAGGAACGCTCAACTGCAAAAAGCGCTGCGGTTGCCGGGAAAACACCGCCGATCACCAATCCTGCCAGGCTGAAAAGGAGGCACAGAACACTTAAAAACGCGAACCGTGCAAACCACACACAGGCCATGTAAAAGCCCCCAAAGGCTGTACCGTCCATCCAACATCCCTCCTATGCAAAGAAAGGAGGATTTCTCCTCCTCCTCCTTCAACTTACTTTCTATTTTTCACCCAGGCGGTGCTCTCGCGTTGCGCTTTATCCAACGCCTGTTGTGCCGTACGCTTGCCGGTCAAGGCAGCTTCCACCTCTGACGTCAAGGTAAAGCGCGGCTGTGAGGAGCCCCAAGGATAGCGCGGTGTCCACGGACTGCTCATCGCTTCAAACACAGGCTGCATCAACGGCATTTCCTTTGTACTTTTCCACGTTTCTGCAGCTTTAATGGCCGGAATGGCACCTACTTCTTCAAAGACGTACTTTTGCGCAAATTCATCGGTCGCAAATTTAATCCATTCCCAGGCCAGGTCTTTATTTTTACTGCTCTTGGCGATCGCGAGCGGACTTCCTGCAAACAATCCGCCTTTTCCGTCCTTGTTCTTGAATTCCTGTGCGATTCCAATCCGATCTTCTAACCCTTGAGCATAGGTCGGTTTGATGGTATCGCCAGGTCCCTGGTTCATCATGATGGCGACATTGTTATCCTTGGTGAGCCATTTTTCCTGGCCCTGGTTGCTGACAAGGCCCTTTGGCGCGTAATTCTTCATGTCGAGCAGCCAGTCCAGCCCTTTTTTCATCTCCGGAGAGTTAAAATTGAACTTTACGTCTTTCCAGGCAAATCCTTCTCCCCATTTACCGTTTTGGCCCTCAGCCAGATCGATCAAGGTGAACGCGGAAGACCAGTCACCGCGGAACCAGATGCCATAGTTCTGCTTACCGGTTTTCGGGTTTTTCCCGGTCATTTGTTTCGCCTTTTCCGCAACCTCCTTCATGGTCGGGTGGTCGGAAAGATAGTCAACACCCCAGTCGTCAAACAGCTTTTTGTCATACGCGATAAATCGAGCGTCTCCCAAAAACGGAAGACCGTAGATTTGCAGTTTGTCGTCATCCTTGCCAAGCACCTTCCAGCCATCCACCTGACTGTCGATAAACTTGTCCAGATCCATTTCTTTGTCTTTATCGATGTACGGCTGAAGAGGTTCAAGTACACCCTGAGGCGCGAAATCCGCGAGTCCAGGCATCTGATACACATCGGCTTCATTGGAGGTAATCATCGCCTGCGTTTTTTCCGTATATCCTTCCCACGGCATCAGAATGAAATCAACCGTTGCACCGGGATGCTGTTTTTCAAATTCCTCCTTTAACACGTCAATCCCTTTCACTTTCTTTCCCGTGATCGGATCAGTTGCCGTTTTATCTTTGAAGTCTCCGATCATCTGCACCTTAATCTTTTTCCCTGCCCACTTTCCATCCGCTTTTCCTGAAGTATCTGAGCTTGAACAGCCGGTCAGCATGGCCATCACAGCCAGAATTAAAATGAGCGATAACGAAATCCCTTTCCGAACATGTTTCATTTTTCCGCCTCCTTTAAAATGGGTCCTACTCTCCTTTTACTCCGCTAAGGGCAATGCTCTGAATGATGTATTTTTGTAAAAACAGATACAAAATGACGATCGGCAGGACACTCATGGTCGCTAGTGCCATCGTTAATCCGCCAAGTCTTGTCCCGTTCTCGAGCGAGAAGCTGGCGAGATACAGAGGGACGGTCTGAAGCTCTTTGTCGTTCAACACAACGAGCGGCCACATGAAATCGTTCCAGCTCCAGATAAAGGCTAAAATAATCATCGTCGCCACAATCGGTCCGGCAAGAGGAAGATAAATGCGGAAAAAGGTTGTAAATTCCCCTGCCCCGTCAATTTGCGAGGCCTCTCTCAGCGTGTCCGGTAATTGGTCAAAGAACTGCTTGCAAAGAAAGATCAGCATGCCACTGATCAGAGACGGCAGAACGAGTGGCCAGAACGTATTAAGCAGATGAACGGAATTAAACAGCTTGTACAATGGAATCAGGCGCGGCTCCATTGGGATCATGAGCGTGCAAAGGACGACCACAAACAACACCTTTTTTCCTTTGAACCGTCCTTTGGAAAACGCATATCCTGCGAGAAGCGATGCCGATACACCGATAAGTACAGAACTGACGGTAACGATCGCAGAGTTGAGGTAAGCCTTGATCAGGCTTCCGTTTTCAAACACGATGCCAAAGTTAAACGATGATGGGTGCTTCGGTACTAATTTGGGCGGAAAGGGCATCGTGACATTGGCGGTGCGGTCAAATCCCACGCTCACCATCCAGACAAAAGGCGTAATGAGCAGCAGACCAAACACCAGCAAAATAACGAATTTGAAGCCTCCTGCAATCTGTTCTCTCTTTCTATAGGAAAGCCCAGCTTTCATGAAACACATCCCCCTTTCGCTTAGATTTTCATCTTGGAAACTTTCAGGTTAATAAACGTGAAGACCAGTATCAAAATAAACATAATATACGTTGCGGCCGAAGCGATTCCGAACTCAAACCCTGTGAAGCCTCGTTCGTAAATAAACGCTCCCATCGTTTGAATCGACCGCGCCGGACTTCCGTTTGGGCCCCCCAGCACATAGACTTCATTAAATCGCTGCAGCGCTCCAATCCATCCGGTAATCAGCAAAAAGGCAAAGGTTCCTGCCATATTGGGAATGGTGATAAAAAACCATTGCTGCAGTCCGCTTGCTCCGTCGATTTTTGCGGCTTCGTACATTTCGCTCGGAATCGCCTGGAGATTGGCAAGACAGATGATGATGACAAAACCAACCCAGTGCCAAACCGCAAGAATAATGACCGCCCATTTTGAGGTGGAAGGATCAGAAAGCCAGCCTGGTGTCGGCAGCCCGATGGCATGAAGAACATAGTTGACGATTCCCATTTCCGGATGAAGCACGAAAGCAAAAATCATGGCAGCGGCAACAATGGACGTAACATTAGGCAGGAAATAGAGGACTTTGAAAAAATTCTGGCCCCGTTTGGTAGAGTTGATGATCGATGCAAAGATAAAACCGAGCGGAATGGTAATGATGATTTGAAAGATGCCGATAAAAAAGGTGTTCCAAACGGCGTTCCAGAACGAGTTCGAGGTTAAGACCGACTTGAAGTTTGCGAGTCCGATATAATGCTCGACCGTTCCGTTGGATTGATAGAAACTGAGGCGCAGAGATTCAAAGATGGGGTAGACCATGAACAGCAGGATCCCTAAGAAACTCGGAATCAGGAAAACATACCATTTCAGCCCCCAGTCCTTCCGTTTGCTTCGCACCTTTTCCACTTCCATTCGTACGTTCAGCTCAATGCTGTTGTTAGCCATAACAGCCTCCTTTCAATTGGCGGGAAAATCAGGGTTTTGCCTGGATAATAAAACGCTTTCATTTGTCTGTTTAATTTTACTAATTTTCGGATAATTTAAAGGTTGCAGGATGGTCCTTTTTTTTGAAAAATTTGTCTGATATTGCTCTATTTTGGTTTTAATAGTTTCCGATCTGATCCAGCGCTTCACTTATGGTACGCTCGTTGCGGTAGGCGGTGGGTGTAATTTTAACTTGTTTGCGGAAAAAGCGGCTAAAATGCGAGGAATTTTCAAATCCAGACTCCAATGCCACCTCCAGGATCGACATTTCAGGGTGCATTTCGAGCAAATACTTGGCCCTTTTGATGCGGCAGCTCATCAGATATTCCATGATCGTAAAGCCGGTTACGCACTTGAAGATTCTGGACATATAATATTTGCTGATACTCAGGCTCTTGGCGATATCGTCCAGTTTGATGTTCTTTTCGCGGTTGTCTTCCACCCACCGGATGATGCGGTCGACGTGCATGTGTTTTTCCGACTTGACGGAGGGAATTTTGACGATCCTCAACTTGCTCAATTCATAGATTTTAAACAACAGCTGAACGAGAAGCGTAGTCACTTCGCCTTCCTTCAGCCGGTTTTCAAACTTGTCCTCCTGCTTGTACCCTTTTGAAAAACCGACCTGTGCTATTTTCTTGATCAGCTCTTCGATTTCAAGCAGCATGTCCTGATCCACCCCGCGGAACAAGCAATTGTTCAGCATATAAAAAGGGTTTAACAGCTCCGGCACCTTTAAATTGGCGAGCACAGGCTTCAGCCACTCTCCGGAAAACTGAATCACGCTTCGGATATAAGGCTGCTCTTCTTCAGGGTAAGGCCGGTGCAGTGTCAAACCATCCATAATGATAATGTCGTTTTCCTGAAGGTGATGGATTTCATCACCGATCATGTACTTGCATCGGCCGCTGTGAAAGAAATACACCTCGTACGTATCATGGGAATGGAAATCATAGTCCTCTTTCTTGATCTCTTTGGACATCCGGTATTCAGAAACAAAGAATTCTTCCTCCAATTTTTTCTCCCCCTTTACGATTTAAAAAGCTAACCTGATTATACTTTCCGGGAGTAAAGAACCGATGATAAAAACTGCCTTGCTGCACCTGCTTCCGCTTCAAAGTCCTGCCACTGGCATTCGATTGAGATTCGGCCGTTGTACCCCGCCTCGCTCAGGCAGGAAACAAACCTGTCGTAAGGATAGGTCCCCGTCCCGGGCGCCCGCCTTCCGGTATCAGCCACATGAATATGGCGGATATAGTCTTTTTCGGAAACAAGGTGCCCAAGCGGTTCATTTTCTTCATCCATATGATAAAAATCGGCCAGCACCTGGATGGATGGACGATTTACCTTCTTGGCGATCCTTACTGCTTCGGGAACCGAGTTAATGATGTTACTTTCCTTTTGATTCAGCGGCTCAATGACGACCGTAATGCCAAGAGGATCACTGTAATTGGCCACAAGATCAAGGAACTGAATGATCTGTTCCTCTCCCTTTTTCCTTGAAAATCCCTCTGGCAGGGACCGGGCGCCTCCGCTGCCAAACACGACTGTATCGGCACCGATTTGCTTGACCCGAAGAAGGGCTTTTTCAACATAGCTTTCAACCGATGAGATGTTCACGTGTTCACCGGTGATTTTAAGTGATCCCGGCAAAAAGATGTTGCAGGCCTCTACCGGGAGCCCGCTTTCCTGATAGCGTTCCAGGATTCCGGGAAAATCATCATCATTTTCCGGAACGAGGGATACCACCGTACATTCCAGAAAATCAAAACCGGCTTTTTTTGCTATGGCGGAGTTTTCGATGATCGTACAGCAGCCAAGCTTCATTGCCTTCTCCTCCTTTATACCGCAAGCGTTTCGTTTAACAGTTTTTTCAACGACTGAACATGATGCTTCAGGGAGTCCTTCGTCGAAAACTCCTGGCTGAAGTCTTCGATGCCAATATATCCATCATAGCCAACCGCCTTTAAGTCCTGAATCACTTGCTTCCAGTCTACGATTCCTTTTTCCAGCAAGGCCCATTCTGCTTTCCACTGAATACTTCCGTCCTCTGCCTGTCCGCTTTGTTTCCAGATGGCGTTTTTCGCATGAACATGAGCGAGGTACGGTCCGAGAAGCTCCATTCCCATTCGGTAATTTTCAAATCCCTCATGCACCATGTTGCCCGGATCGTAAAGCACGCCGATATGGTCAGGGTTAAAGGAAGAAACCAAACGATGGGCAAGGCCGGCGCTCGGAGCAATCGTCATGTGATGCGTCTCGACCAGTCCCTTAACGCCGTATTGTTTACACATCTCTTCCGCTTCTTTTAAGTAGGCCACAGCTTCCTTAAACAAATCATTGTAATTTCGGTTCCGGTCATACCGGGGAACACCAAGGCGTACCGTTGATGCACCGAGTGATTTGGCCACCCGCAGCACATTTTCCGTTGCCGCCAGATCACCACAGGCCAGGTAAGGCGTCACGCTCGTTACTTCAATGTTGTTTTCTTTTGTTACTGCCGACAAATGCGCAAGCTCTTCATCGGTGATATCCGGGGCAATGGTGCACAGGTTATTGCCCCAAAAGCTCGGCTCTTCCTTTTTGAGTTCATGAGGCGTTTCTTTAAACCGCCATTCCACTCCCTCGTAACCGTATTCCTTCAGATAGCCTAGTAACTGTCCAGGTGTTGCATCCGGTGCCATTACAGTAAACACAGAAAACTTCATGTTATCAGCCCGCCCATCTTTGAATTTTTCTATTCCACCCTGATTGCGTTCTCCTGAGCAATCAGGCACAATTCCGCCGCTTTAAAGGCATGCTCCTGGGTCATCGCCTTTTCCGTCCGGTTCAGGCAGTCCAGGATCAGTTCACCAAAAAACGGATAACCCACTTTACCTGTGAGGTGAAAGTGCTGTTCGCCTTCGCCATTCACCAAATACAGGTGATCCCCGCTGTCTTCACTCGCCACATTAATGTACTTACGGATTTCAATATAGCCTTCCGTTCCAAGAATGAACGTTCTTCCGTCGCCCCATGTACGGAGTCCGTCTGGCGTCAGCCAGTCGACCCGAAAGTATTGGGTTGCCCCATTATCGCTGACGAGTGTAGCGTCTCCGTAGTCCTCAAGCTCGGGATAATCCTTGCTTCTGTAGTTTCCAACCTTGCTTGAGAGCACCTTGGCATCCTTTGACTTTGTATAAAAAAGAAACTGCTCGATCTGATGGCTGCCAATATCACAAAGAATTCCGCCATACGTTTCTTTTTTGAAAAACCAATCGGGTCTGGATGATGCCGATAAACGATGAGGGCCAAAACCTGTCACCTGGATGACCCTGCCGATCGCTCCCTTATCGATCAGCTCTCCGGCAAACACTGCCGATTCCACATGGAGCCGTTCGCTGTAATACACCATGTACTTTTGTCCGGTTTCTGTTGCCTTTTGTCTCGCCTGTTCCAGTTGTCCCAATGTGGTAAAAGGCGTTTTATCTGTAAAATAGTCCTTTTGGTGGTCCATCACCCGCAAGCCCAGTTCACAGCGCTTGGAGGGTATGGCGGCACCGGCCACAAGCTTAACGTCCGAATCATTCAGAACCTCTTCCTCGGAGGAAGCGACCTGGACCTCCGGAAAGGCGTTCTTGAATTGATCAATTTTTTCCGGATCGGGATCATACACCCATTTCAGCGTGGCACCCGCTTCAATCAAGCCGTTGCACATGCCGTAAATATGACCATGATCCAGGGCAACGGCAGCGATAAAAAAGTCACCTTCTGCCACCACCCGGTTTGGTTTTCCTTTTGGGGCATAATTCATGCCGTCTTGTTTGCTCATGTGTCCGCTCCTTTATCAGTACGTGCCGCCAACATCCAGCACAACGCTGATTTTATCTTTTTTCCCGGTGGATTGTGCCGCTTTTTCCTGCAGATGTTTCAGATAGAGATCCTCGTTTATCGGGAATTCCACCCAGTCATCCAGCCATGTGGAAAGATGCATCGCATTGGAAAGCTCAAGCCCCTTAATCCCTTCCATTCCCGGTGCAATGAGCGGAGTTCCCTTCAGGATAGCGTCCACAAAGTTCTGGGTGATGCCGCGGTGCGCCGTTTCCTTGCCTTCAATCGGCACCTCGACCTTCCAGCATTCCGGTGCCCCGAAGCCGCCTTTGTATTCACGGTTAAACTCAGGCTCTGATACCCGAAGCCTCCAGTAATCGAGCTTGTCGTTCTCAACAACCACCTTGCCCCGGCTGCCGGCAATCTCCAGCCTGTTTGTTCCCGGAGCTTCTCCTGTTGTCGTAACAAAGACCGCGGTCGCGCCATTGTCATACTCCGCAAAGGCGGTGACATCATCCTCCACCTCGATATCCCGGTGCTTGCCAAAATAGCAAAACGCACGCATGCGCTTGGGCATCATGCCTGTCATCCACTGCCACAGATCGAGCTGGTGCGGACACTGATTGATGAGCACACCGCCGCCTTCTCCTTCCCATGTGGCTCTCCAGCCGCCTGAATCGTAATAGCTTTGCGACCGGTACCAGTTGGTGATCAGCCAGTTCACCCGGCGGATTTCGCCCAGTTCTCCCGTAAGGATGAGATTCCGAAGCTTCTGGTACAGCGGATTGGTGCGCTGGTTGTACATCATGGAAAATACCTTTCCGCTTCTTTCGGCGGCTTCGTTCATTTCACGGACTTGTTTGGTGTACACGCCTGCGGGCTTTTCACAAAGCACATGCAACTGATGGTCAAATGCTTTGATGGCGAGCGGAGAATGAAAATAATGAGGCGTTGCGATCAGTACGGCATCGACCAGACCGGATGCGAAGAATGAATCTTCGTCGGTGAAGATCTGTACATTGCTCCCAAGTTCTTTTCTTAGTGCTTCAGCCCGTTCTTTGCTCGAATCTAGGACGGCGGTGAGAACGGCTCCGTTGATTTCTCCGTTGAGAAGATAGCGTGCGTGCGCTCCTCCCATGTTTCCTGCTCCAATGACTCCAAGCCTTACGTTTTCCATCTTTCGTGCCCTCCTTGTAGTTTTTTTCAAAACCTTGCTCTAGAAGTGGTTGATATTCCGTTCCAGGAGCTCGCTTTCCTAGGGGCGGGCGGTGAGCCTGTGACCGGCGTAAACGCCTACCTTGTCTCACCTGTCCCGCTAATCCCTAAGGAGTCTCGCCCTTGCACTCCAATCAACTTAGCAATGAAGAAGAAATGCTCTCCTGTAATAATCTTTTTTAAAAAAATTTTGTCAGCCGGACAAGAGTGTGTTTTTCTTGGTATCCCGCTTTGTACCCAGGTCTACAGCTTTTCCTGTTTTGGAAGATTCGTAGATGGCTAGGATGACTTGGATGGCGGCTTTGCCGTCTTTTAGTGAGACGTAGGGTTCGGTGTCTGTTTGGATGGCCCGGATGAAGTCGGTGACGATGGTTTTGTGGCCTTCGCCGTACACGGAGTCGGGAAGGTTGCTTTGATCGGAGACCATCTTGCTTTCCTCCTTATGAAAGGAGGTGGAGAAGCGCCACTTTTCAATTTGGTTAGCCGCGTTACCGCCAATGCAGACGGTGCCGTTTTCTCCGAATAAATTCAAGCTTGCTCCGAGATCGGCGGGATAAATGGCACCTGTTCCTTCGACCACGCCGATGGATCCATCCTGGAATTCAAGAAGGGCGGTTCCGATGTCTTCCATTTCAATATCCACGGTTCGGGTTGCCGTTTTTCCCATCACGCTTTTGACCGGTCCCATCAGCCAGATCAGCAAGTCAATGGTATGGATGCACTGGTTCATCAAAACGCCGTCCTTCATGGCGGCCGTTCCACGCCAGGCATCCTGATCATAATATTCCTTGCCCCGACGCCAGCGGATGTTCGCCGTCCCGTAAGCCATTTTTCCAAACTTGCCTTCTTCCAGTGCTTTTCTTGTCGTTTGAACCGCCTCATTGAACCGGTTTTGATGAACGACTGTTGCTTTGACATGGTGTTTTTTCGCCGTTTCGATGATCCGGTCTGCATCACGAATCGATAATGCCATCGGTTTTTCGATCATGACATGCTTGCCCTTTTCCATTGCCTGGATGGCCATTTCTGCGTGAAGGGCATTCGGAGTGCATATATTGACCACATCGATAGCGGGATCATTGATCATTGCTCTGAAATCGACAAAGGCGGACACCGCTCCATAGTTTTGTGCAAAAGAATAAAGACGTTCCTCGTTGGTATCACAAACAGCAAGAAGCTTAGCTCCTTGCGCCTGTTGGATCGCTTCCGCATGAACGGCTGCCACCCTTCCGCATCCTGCAATCGCAAAATTGATCATTCGCTTCCTCCCGGTGTCAGAATTTCATGGTCGGACCAGAGGAGACCTGCTGTTCCAACTGCTTCATAAAATGAGCATATTGCTTAAACGCAATTTCCGGCTCTTCAATTTCTGGGCACCAGACCTTTTCCCACTCCAGCGTAAAATACCCCTCATAGGCTTGATCCTTCAGCAAACGATACATCCGGTAAAGTGGGATATCTCCCTCTCCAAGCAGACAAAGCTGATAGCCTCTCTTGTGCTCTGTTTTCACATAGGAATCCTTCCAGTGGGTATACCTGATTCTATCTCCCAATACGTTCCATGTTTGCTCCGGTTCCTCTCCGATCGTCCGGTACGGATGATGAACATCCCATAAAACCTCCATCTGAGGAGAATTCACCCGGCTAAGCAGCTCCTGCACGACCCGGCAGCTCGTCCAGTCATCGTGCGTTTCCAGCAGCAAAGTGACCGGCAGACCTTCGAAGACCTTCAAATACTCTGCCGTATTCCGAGCGGCAATGGTTATCGCTTCCTCTTTCTCACGGTCCCCAATCAAACCGCCGAACACCCGGATAAATGGGGTTCCAAAATACTCGCAAAGATCAGCATACTGTTTCAACTCTGCAAGGTACTCTTCTCGTTGCTCCGTTGATTCGGTAAATAAGCGGACCGAACTGGAAAAGCAGGGAATTTCAAGTGAAGCTTCCCTGAATCGGTCCCTTGTTACTTCCAGATTTGTCGAAAACTCGGGCAGCCGGTAGATTTCCATTTCTCCCAGATATCCGCGAAAGTCGATTCCCTGATAACCGTGCTGAACGGCACGCGAGATCATTGTTTCTAGATTCCAGTCCGGGCATCCAAGCGTGGTAAACGCCAATTTCATGAAATCACTCCCTGTATGCAATACTCCTTCCTCTTATGGTAAAAGGTCGGGAATCAGCATGCTTTGTTCATGTTGCTTCATTTACCGGGATTGATGACAGATGTTGCTATAATTTGTTGAAGAATTAGACATGCTGAGCAAATGCCTTTTTGATCAGCGCGAGATTTTCATCGCCAGGCATCTTCCACAGTTCCTTGTTCATAATTTCAACCTCAATCGGCCCGTGGTAGCCATTTTGTTCCACCGCCTTACGGATACGCGGGATATCAATGACTCCTTCTCCCATCAAGGAACGGCCCATAAACAGATCGGTGATCGGCACCTTCCAGTCAGAAACATGAAATCCAAGAATGTTCCCGTTGGCACGGTCGATTTCTTCATACAAATAGGGATCCCACCATACGTGAAACACATCTACAATAACGCCAACCTGTTCTGATCCGATTCTTCCTTTCAGGTCATTGGCTTCAGCAAGGGTGGTAATCACCGACCGGTCCGCCGCAAACATGGGATGCAGAGGCTCAATGCCAAGCTTCACTCCATGCTGCTGGGCAAACGGCAGGATCGCTTCGATTCCCTCCTGCACCCACTTGCGGCTTTCCGAGAGATCTTTATGAGGGGAAGGTCCGCATACAAGCACTAGCACCTCTGTGCCAAGCTCCGCTGCCTCTTCCACTGCGCGTTTGTTATCTTCAATCCGTTCGTTACGTTCTGATTGCGACAGGGCAGGAAACATTCCACCCCGGCATACACTGGACACGTTCAGGGCGGATTCCCGTATCAACCGGCTGCTCTCCTTCAATCCGATATCGGCGATTTTATGCCGCCAAATTGAAATCGTTTCAATCTCTTGCCTGAGGCAACCTTCAATCGCCTCGGGCAGTGACCAGTTTTCCGTTGTGATCTGGTTTAAGCTGAGCCTTTTCACATCCACAGCGCCGCTCATTTGACGGCCTCAATCTGATGAACACCGGCCAGTTGAAGCAAAGGCTTCATCCGTTCGATGGCGAGCTCAGGATCAGCGAGCACGTTCGCCTGGTCAGCGAGCTGGAACAATTGAGAGAGATGCAGGATGGAACGCGTACTTTCCGCACCAGCTACCATTCGGAAATGAGGCTGATGCCCATTGAGATACGCCAGAAACACGATGCCCGTCTTGTAACAGTACGTCGGTGCTTGGAAAATATGTCGGGAAAGGGGAACGGTCACATTCATCTTCTTCCGGTAGTCCGCCAAATTTCCGCTGTCCAAATCACCCAGAGCGGAGGAAGCAACAGACGCAATCCCGTCAAAAATGCCCAGCAAGGCATGACTATAGCCAACTTCGTCTCCCTCGATCAGAGATGGATAATTAAAATCATCACCGGTATACATTTTCACCGTAGCTGGCAGCAGCCGGCGCATTTTGATTTCTTTTTGGTCATCAAGCAATGAGATTTTGATCCCGTCGATCTTGTTTTCATAGTTTCGGATGATCGCCAGACAGTTTTCCATTGCTTCATCCAGGTCGCTGGATCCCCAGTAGCCGGCAAGCTTCGGATCAAACATATCTCCCAGCCAGTGAAGAATAACCGGCTTTGAAACTTGTTTCAGGATTCTTCCGTATACCAACTCATAGTCTTCAGGGGACCGGGCAGAGGCAGCCAGCGCGCGGCTGGCCATAAGGATCACCTGGCTTCCCGCCTGTTCAATATGAGCAACCTGCTCCTCGTAGGCTTCACAAATCGCTTCGAGCGAAAAATGGTCATCATCACGAAGATGATCGGTCCCGGCGCCACAGGCAATCCCTCCGCCAACCGCCTTCGCCTCGTTCACAGAGCGGGTGATAAGTTCCTTTGCGTCCTCCCATTGAAGGCCCATGCCGCGCTGCGCGGTGTCCATCGCTTCCGCCACCGAAAAGCCAAGTGACCATAAATGGCGCCGATAATGCAGGGTCAGCTCCCAATCGATAACATCCCTTTTACTCTGCGAGAAAGGATTGGCGACCACATGGGCTGCGGCATATGCGGTTCTTGAACGAAACGGGTCAGCCGTTGATTTTGATATTGGAAGTGGTTCCTTGTTTTTAAGATGATAGTGAAACGCGGTGCCATCAGGAGCTGGAAGATATATAGTGCTCATCCTTCACCCTCCCTGCTGTGGTCAATTCCGGCACATCAAGCCAGCGGCGTTCTTTGGCTGATTGCAGTCCGAGATCGGCAAGCTGCGTTCCTTTTGCTCCCTCTAACAGATCCCACGGGAACGGATCACCCTGGAAGACATGCTTGAAAAACAGTTCCCACTGCACCTTGAAAGCGTTGTCAAAAATCTGGTTATCTGGGACTTCGCTCCACTGGCTTTGAAAATCGATGGTATTCTCAAGGTCCGGGTTCCATACCGGTTTTGGCGTGTTGATTCGGTGCTGCGTTTTGCACTGGCGAAGCCCCGCCACCGCGCTTCCTTCCGTTCCGTCCACTTGAATGGTGAGGAGGTCATCCCGGTTGACCCTTACAGCCCAGGAAGAATTGACACTTGCAATCACGCCGTTTTCCAGCTCAAAGGTGGCGTACGCCGCATCATCTGCTGTGGCATTATATGTATTCCCCTCTTCATCCACCCGGGTCCCAATGTGTGTCGAAGTCACAGCCGACAAGGCTTTTATCCCGCCAAACAGGTCATCCAGCACATAGCGCCAGTGAGGGAACATATCCACGATAATGCCTCCGCCCAGCTCCTTCTTATAGTTCCATGACGGCCGCTGGCATTCTTGCCAGTCCCCCTCAAACACCCAGTAGCCAAACTCCATGCGCACCGAAAGGATTTCTCCAAAAAAGTTGGCATCCAGCAGGCGTTTGAGCTTCATGATGCCTGGAAGAAACAATTTATCCTGCACTACACCGTTTTTGACACCAGCCTCCTCTGCCATTCTAGCAAGCTCCAGGGAACCTTCCATTGAGGTGGCTGTCGGCTTCTCACAATAGATATGCTTTCCGGCAGCAATCGCCTGTTTGATCGCCTCCTGCCGACGGTCGGTCGTTTGGGAATCAAAATAGATCACGTTGTACTCGTCTTGCAGCGCTTCGGACAGATCAGTTGTCCATCGGCTGAGCGAATGAGCTTCGGCCAGAGCTGCCAGCTTCTTTTCATTTCGCCCGACCAATATCGGATCCGGCATCACCACATCACCGTTGTTCAGCTGCACACCGCCTTGTTCCCGAATGGCCAGAATGGAGCGGATCAAGTGCTGCCGGGTTCCCATTCTTCCTGTTACGCCGTTTAAAATGACACCTGCATTATGAGTCGTCATGGCTCTAACCTCCTCACTGATTTAACGTCAGTTTAAAGGCATAAGCTCATCCTGTCTTACTAGATAGCGAATGAAATTCTCAATTTCGGAACTCATTTTGATTTGTACGTCGTTCGGTAGACATTTGGAGAGACACCGACCATTTTTTTAAACAGCCGGTAAAACGTAGATAACGATTCAAAGCCCATCTCAAAACAGATCGATACAATATCCTTTTCTGTTTCAAGCAGCTCTTTCTTTACCCTCCCTATGCGGACTTCGGTTAAATACTGAAGAGGAGTCATGCTGTAGTATTCTTTGAAGATCTGTTGAAGGTAACGTTTGCTGATGCCGATCCGGTTCGCCAATTCCTCCGTACTGCGGATATCAAAGTACCTTGTTTCGATGTACCGCTTCAGCTGCTCCACCCTCAGCGAATTAAGGTCCGCCGCCTCCTGGGTGTAAGAGCGTGAAATGATGATCAGCATCTCGCTCAACGAGTTCTTGAGTGCCATTTGCCAAAAAAGATCACGGTGGGATTGTTCATACAGTTTTTTCCGGAGGAGCTGCCGAACATCACTGCTGTCGAACGTATTCAGCTGCAGCACACACGCTTTTCGAAAAACATGAGGAATAACCTCCTGCTGAATGTCCTCACCGAGTGTGGCTGCGTCAAACTCCAAAACAAGCACACTCGTTTTCGAATGGGAATGGATGGAGTGCTCCACTCCGGGCGGAATAATCATAAAACAATCCGTTTTAAGTGTGTTTTCCACGCCATCGAGCATGCAGATCCCTTCCCCATCCAAGATGTAGAGAATCTGATGGTTTTGATGATGATGGGGTTGGACCACGTCTTTTTCGTTGTGTTTACTTTCATATAGAGAAATGAGCGGGGAGCGTTTTTGAGTCTGCAGGTTCAATAAACCTCCTCCTTTTTTGCATAGTGGGTGGCCTGCTTACACGTTAGCAGTTTTTGTTATGGAGGGGAAGGTTGGTTTTAGGGCGTTACTCACGGTTTGATGGGCTTACTCACGGAAATTATGTATTACTCCGCATGTTTCATTGTTTACTGACAAAATGGAGGCGTTACACTTCGTTTTTATAGCTCCACTGACTAAATAAATCATTTTTAAAAAAGATGGTACAACCATGGCTGGCGCATCATCATATTTTTCAGTTTGGTACGCCACATATCTCTCTTATTTACAAAATAAATAGTTTCCCTCTTTTTAAACTGGGAAATAGACTATAAACTTTAAAATTAATATAAACTATAGGGTGATAAACGATGAAAGAAACAATGGAATCAATTTTGCCTTTCCTAAAAGAATATCTCTCAGTAATTGTGGCTATTTTAGCTTCTTTTTTCACTTATCTATTCGGTAGAAAAAAAGAGAATTATAGTTTTTATATTAACCAAGCAAAAGAAGGATTGGAAAATATAACTGGACCAATTTACTACAACCTTAAATACATATTAGAGATTGAAAATGATGAGCAAAAAATGAATCTTATATTAAAATGGTTCAGTAATACGCTCGCAGATGAAGCTCCTCTATATCAACTGGGCAACAAAAAAATCATCAATGATTTCCTTGAGCTTAAACAAGCATTTTATAAGGAAAACAAATTAAAGCTTACTGAAGACTTTCAAACTAAGTTAAGCAGTTTTTATAAAATAATAGAAGAACGTTATTGGACTACTTTCAATGCTCTTTATAGGGATTTTGACTTAATACCAGAATTCTTAATGCAGGTTTTACATATAGAGTTATCCTTGAGTTAGCAAAATATATGAAAAACTTTTTTCAATTTATTGTTTCCATCTGTATTGGAATTTTGCTATTTAACCTATACATAAAATTTTTGAATATGATAAATCTTGCTAATGACATCAACATTCTTTCTACAGATGTTCTTCTTATAACTTTTTCTGTTTTAATTTCTTGCTTCATGTTGTTGCTTTTTATTGATATCATACTCCCAGGAAAATTAAATCTTTTATTACAAAAAGTAGGGGATTTATTTATTAAAACAATAAAGTTTTTGTATACTTCTATTAAAAGTTTCTTGAGAATAAAACGTTAAACCCGGCAGGCATTCAAACCAAACTCCCCCTGGCACTTAGATCTCCTATATCTATACAAACATCTGACCATTGGAAAGCGAAAAATACCTAGTGAAGAAAATAGAGTCTTTGATGTTTGTAATGGATCGACTCTTTTAGTTGCTCCTTTTGGGTTAATAAATCATTATCAAAATAAAATAAATCAATTTAAAACTATATATGCCACCTAAGCTATTATAAGATGTACCTACACTATTCTCAGGAGGGTTCTGCATGTTAGTCGTTCGAACGGCGAAGGAATATGAATTTGAATTCCTTCAAGAACAAAGGATCAAAGCTTATTCACAGTATGAACAAGATGTACCTGCAGCGCATTTGCAGGTATTATTAAAGGCCATTTCTGCTGATGTGAGCACGGAGGAAGAAGTGGAGTATTTGGTCGCAGAATGGGGCGGGGAGATTGCTGGAAGTATCGTAGTATTCCCTCCAGAAACCGATGCCTATGATGGGCTGACTGGGATTTCAACTTTGCCGGAAATAAGAATGCTAGTGGTGGACCCTTCGTTCCGGAAGCGGGGGATTGGAAAAGCGCTCGTTGAAGAATGCCTTGTTAGAACCAAGGCCAAAGGATATCCTGCGGTCGGTCTCCATACGGCAGATTTTATGAAAAGTGCCGTTAAGCTTTATGAGCGAATGGGTTTCAAGCGGTTACCCGAACTGGACTTTTCTCCCCTTGACGATGGAATTGTAGTAAAGGCCTTTCAATATACCTTATAAAGTCTCGCGCACTAAAACACTTAACGTGTTTCTAGTGCGTTTCCTTTAATTCGAGTGCGGATTACTTTATTTTCTTTACTACATGTTTCAGAAACAATAATACTTGGCCGGTCCATAGCGACTCCCTGGATCACTCGATAACTGTTCCAACCCTCCGATAATGATGAAAACACGTTATGTTCGGTTAAATAGGCACCTAATGCACACGCAGCTACACCTGTTGCCGGATCTTCGTTATACCCGGCTCTTTTGGGAAATTGACGAGCTTGGACACTCTGCCCGTTGTTTTGTTCAATCGCAAAAGGGTAAAATCCAGTCGTGTTATATTCGTCACATAATTTCCAAAGGTATTCATAATCGGGTGTAAGACGATTAAGTGTTTCAACGCTTTTTAATGGAATGATTAATTTATAACGAGACGCAGAAACAGATTGAACAGGAAAGTCATGAATGTCATCCATTCCAATACCTAATGCTTTGCATACTTCTTCCTTTGAAGGGTTTTCGTCCTTAAATTCCGGGGAGAATTGTTCAACAGTAACGTCTACCTCCGATCCTTTTACTTCCCATTCCACTCTAACTGGCCCTAACAAGGTCTCCACCTGAAGCGGTGAGTGTTTGATCAATCCCCGTTTTACAAGAACAGTGGTGCTTCCAATTGTCGCATGAATACACATTTCCATCTCATGTAATGGAACAAAAAAACGAAACTTTACATCACAATCTGGACGAGTTGGTTTTAACACAAAGGCTGTTTCATGAGCAAAGTCCTTTGTCATCCTTTGCATTTCCTCTGTTGTTAAATCATCGGCATTTAACACAACGGGACATGGATTTCCTCCACCTTCTTCTAAAGAAAACACGTTGGTATGTACAACTTCGTAAGACATCTGCTTCCCCTCCATCCACTTTGTGATCCATTATAACATCAGCTTCTCCCCCCAAAAACAAAGACGACCCCGGAACCATACCGAGGTCATCCTATCATGAATACTCTATTAATGAGTAAGAGCTTTCCCCTCACTCACCCCAACCTTCACAATCTGCTTGGTCTGGTTCGACTCAATCGCAGCGAGGATGACATCCAGGGACTTCATGCCTTCTTCTCCCGTAATAAGCGGAATTTTTCCATTCAGGACAGCGTCCGTGAAATGGTCGATGACATGAGATTGGGTCTGTCCGCCTTTATCATTGGATTGGATTCTCTCCAGCTCGTAGTTGACGGTTTCGCCGGTTTTGTATTGAGCGACGAGGGAATAATTCGGATTATCTTCCAGACGTAGAATGCCTTTCTCACCGTAAATGATGGTTGAGTTGTCTCCGCCGGAAACATAGGACCAGCTTGCAGCCAGGGTGCCGATCACGCCTTTTTCGGTCTTTAAAATGCAGACTGCGTTGTCATCGACTTCTGTGTTTTCCTTCGCGCTAGTATCGATGAACGAGCCGACTTCGGTGATCTCACCGAGGAGGTAGCGCATGAGGTCGGTTTTATGTACGCCAAGGTCACCCATCGCGCCGATAAAAGCTTTTTCTTTGTCAAAGAACCAGCTGTTGCGGCCATCGATGCTCCACTGCTCCGGTCCAGGATGGCCGAAGGTGGTGCGGAAGCTGTAGATTTTTCCGAGCTCACCGCTGTCGATCAGTTGCTTGGCCTTCTGATGGGAAGCCACAAATCGTTGGTTATGAGCGATCATCAATGTTTTGCCGCTTTCCTGAGCCGCCTTGTTCATCTCTTCTGCTTCTTCCTTTGAAGTAGCCATTGGCTTCTCACAAAGCACGTGCTTGCCAGCATTTAGTGCCGCAATCGTTACAGGCGCATGCAGGTAGTTCGGCAGACACACGCTGACTGCATCAATATCCGGATTTTTCAAAAGTTCTTCATAATCGGTATAGCTGGCAGCTCCATACTTGCTTGCAGTTTCCTGCACCCGTTCTGGGAGAAGGTCGCAAACTGCTACAATCTCTACTTGTTCGTTTGCTTCATATTCTGGCAGATGGCGCTTTCTTGCGATACTGCCGCAGCCGATCACTCCAACTCGTAATGTGTTCATTTATTGGTTCCCTCCTGATACTAACGTTTCGTTTACGCCTGCCGGGCGGTTGTAAGTGCTCTGCATGTCATAATGCTTGCCAAGTGACGCCGCCTCGTGGAATCCGTGCATGATCTCCAGCACATGAAACGCTTGTTCACCTGAAGCTCGATGCGGCCGTTTTTCCAAGATCGCATCTGCCATATCAGCGATTCCTATTCCTCTTGAATTTTCCACTGTTTCAGACACAAGCTCCTGCTCCACCCACTCGTCAGATCCCTTTTGCTTCAACACGACAGGACCGCCGAATGTGTTTGGATCCGGAACGGAGATCGTTCCCTCCGTTCCATAAATCTCGATAAAAGGAAGCCGGCTCGCCTGCACGTCAAAGCTTGTGATGATCGTGCCAACGGCTCCGCTTTCAAACTCCACATTACCTGAAATATGTGTCGGTGTATGAACAGGGATTTTCTTGCCCGCATCTTCTCCTGACATAATCGTACGCTCCAAAAACGGCATGCCGGCAGACGCGGTTACGCGTTTTACCGGTCCGAGCATTGAAATAAAGGCGGTCAGATAGTAAGGGCCCATATCGTACATCGGTCCGCCGCCCGCCTGGTAAAAGAACGCCGGGCTCGGATGCCATTGCTCGGGTCCCCGTGACATCATGAAAGCCGTCGCCGCGACCGGCTGGCCGATGGCTCCGTCCTCAATCAAGGCACGGCATGTTTGCAGTCCTGCTCCAAGGAACGTATCCGGCGCAGCACCGATCAGCAGTCCTTTCTCGTTTGCCGTATCAATCAGTTCCTGAGCTTCCGGAACAGAAACCGAAAGCGGCTTTTCCACGTAAACATGCTTACCAGCGTTCAGCGCCTGCAGGCAAAGCGCATAATGACCGCCCGGAGGTGTCAGGTTCAGCACAATGTCAATATCTTCATGATGGATCAGTTCATCCACTGAAAGAACAGACGGAATGTTGTACTGCTGGGCCTTTTCTTCTGCCCGCTTCTGATCCAGATCGGATACAGCCACCACTTCCAGATGATCGTAACTGCTGCAGTTTTTCAAATAAATATCACTGATCACACCGCAGCCAATCAGTCCAATGTTAATCTTTTTCATGGTATCTCTCTCCTGTCTATTACTCTTTTACTGCTCCGCCCGCAAGTCCCTTGACCACTTTTTCCTGCGAGAAAATATAGACAACAAGAATCGGCAGGCTGGCCAATGTCAGTGCGGCCATCAAGCCCGGAATGTTGACAGAAAATTCGCCTTTAAAATCCTGCAATCCTAGCGGCAAGGTCATATTTTCAGGACTTGAAATGAGCACGAGAGCAAAGATAAATTCGTTCCATAGATGGATAAAGTTATAAATTAAAACGGTCATCAACGCCGGAGTCAGCATCGGCAGAATCACCCGCCAGAAAATGCCAAAATGGCTGCAGCCGTCAATCTTCGCCGCTTCCTCCAGTGAAGCCGGAATCTCCTGCATGAACTGCGTCAAAATAAAGATCGAAATCGGCAAGCTGAATGCGATATACGGCCCGAGCAGCGCCCAAACGGTGTCATACAATCCCATGCTTTGGGAAAGCTTAAAGACCGGGATCAAGGTGGCGTGAATCGGAAGCATCATGCCCGCAATAAACAGCAGGAACACCACGCGGTTCAGCTTAAATTTCATCCGGCTCAGCGGATAGCTGGCCAGCGCTGCAATCAGCATAACGGCAAACACGGCAATGACCGATACAAGAATACTATTGAAAAAATAACGAGACAGTCCCATTTCAAATACACTTTTGAAGTTTTCTAACGTAAAGGATGAAAACAGGGAATACGGCTTTTCAAAGAACTGCGTCCGGCTTTTTAAGCTGGTGGAGATCATGTAAAGAAAGGGATAGCCTGTGAACACCAGCAGAATAAGGGCAATCACATACAAAGGGACTTTTTTAATCGCTACATTCATACATAGGCTCCTTTCTTTTTCCGGTAATAATCAAGCGCCTGAATGATGATGGTCACTATCATAGCCAGGAAGAACATGACAAATGCGATGGCGCTGGCATAGCCCATGTTAAAGTTCACGAACGCCTGCTTGAACATGTACGTTCCGAGAAGCTCCGTACTGTGGTTCGGCCCTCCGCCGGTCATAACGTAGAAAATATCAAACGCCTTCAGCGATCCTACAATAGCGAGGATGGATGAGCTCACAATCGTTGGCATCAAGAGCGGCAAGGTGATACGGAAAAACTTCGTGAACGCGCTTGCCCCGTCGATCTCCGCCGCTTCATACAGCTCTTCCGGAATACCGACGATCGCTGCCTTAAAGAGAATCATGTAAAACGGAGAAAACTGCCAGACAATTACGAGCAAGACCGCAAACATGGCCGTATGGGTCTGGCTCAGCCATTCCACATTTTCAAAGCCAAACACACTCACAATCTGGTTGATGATCCCGTTTAATGGATCGAGCATCAATACCCATAGCAAACCGACTGCAACGGTGGAAATCAGGAACGGAAAAAAGTAAATTCCGCTGAACAGCCTGATGCCGCGAATCGGTGCCAATAGCATGAGTGCCATGATCAGCCCGAGCGGGATCTGAACAAAAATCGATGTCAGAATTACCCACGTATTGTTCGTAAGCGACGTCCAAAACACGTTATCACTCAGCAGGTTAATATAGTTCTGCAAACCCACATATTCACCGGCGCCGACCCCGTCCCACTTGTAAAAGCTGTAGAGCAGCGTCGTGAAGATCGGGTACAGCACATAAAGGATATAAACAATGATGGCCGGGGCCAGAAATAAGCTGATCGTAATGAATTTGTTCAATGACTTCTTCTTTGGCCGTGTTGCTGTTTGCGCCGCGGGTGTTGCCGTTCGTACTCCTTTTAATTGCGTTTCCACGTCATCCCTCCTCACGTTTTATGAAGGAAAGAATCAAAGGGGCTCTTTGCCCCTTTGATTCTCCGTCATTTACTCCTTCTTCAAGTCTTGCTTCGCTTTTTGCTCCATCTTTTTCGCTGCTTCCTGCGGTGTCATGTCGAGACCGAACACCGCTTGTGTAGTGTCTTTATGAAGCTCTGCAAGCTCTGGAGGAAGGGTTTGATCGTAAGGCATTTGAAGGTGTGTCGCATGACTTACAGCTTCATAGAAGCGTTTGCCCATTTCATCATTCGGAGCCACGCCATCCACTGAAGTTAAGGATCCTGTACGCTCCACATAGGCTTTTGCGGTTTCCGTACTAGTCATCTCTTTGGCAAGCTCAGTGGCCAGCTTCTGGTTTTTGCTGTTTTTCGCAACAGACCATACCGGAGCTGCTGCTGCGCCAAGGTTTGTTTGGTCACCTTTGCCGCCTTTAACGGTCGGGAAGATGAAGAAATCAAGCTTGCTCGCAAAATCAGGCGCTTCTTCTTTCATGTTGTTTACAAATGCAAGACTCATATCAATCATAGCCGCTTTGCCGGAATACACGAGCTGGCGACTTTGGCCTTCATCATACGAGATGCCGTTAAAGCCAGAGTTAAAGGCCTTCTTCTTCACCAATTCCTGTATCAGCTCTCCTGCCTTCACATACGCAGGATCATCAAAGGTTTTGCCCGTACGGTGGAACGCGCTGTCAAACAATTCAGGTCCGCCTACACGGCTCGCGAAGTTCATGAAATAATAAGCACCTGGCCATTTCGTCTTGTTAGCCAGCGCAAGAGGAATAATGTCATTCTTATTTAGTGTATCGATGACTTTCAGCCACTCATCATAGGTTTTCGGAGGGGTTAACCCGTATTTCTTGAAAATTTCTTTGTTGTAAAAGATCACGTCGACGGATAAGCCCAGCGGCAATCCGTATACTTTGTTGTCATACGTTGAATTGTCGAGCGCCAATTTGTTGAAATGCTCTTTATCGGTATCAGCTGAAATATCAAGCACCTTATCCTGGTCCACAAAGTTTTTGAGCCAGCCGCCGCCCCAGCTGGTAAACACGTCAGGCGCACGGTTGCCGGACATCGCAACAGAAAGCTTTTGCTTGTAAGCGTCGTTCGGAATCGTAAGGAATTTCACCTTTACATCTGGATGCTTTTTCTCAAAGCGTGCAACGGCTTCCTTATACACTTTCTCTTTTTCACCCGGATCAATCTGCCACAATTCCAGCGTCTTTTTCCCTTTGGAGCCTGAACCATCGGCAGATGATTCCTTCGATCCACCGCCATTTAACCCACATGCTGATAACAACAGTGCTGCCACAAGGCTTAACATCAACATTACTCTTTTCACAGCAATTCCCTCTTTTCTTGTTTTAAATGATGGTTATACCGTTATGTAGTTCTTGGTGAGGTATTGAAAACTCATTTCGATGCTCTCAAGCGGTGAACGGCGGCTTTGGTCCTGTTCAACGACCCACCATTCGACCTGGGAAGCTTCTCCTTTATTTAAAATCGCAGAAAGATCCACGCCGCCGGTGCCAAGCTCTGCGAAGAACTTCTCCCCGTCTGTGGTCATGTCTTTTAAATGAACGAGTGGTGTGCGTCCCTGATACCTTTCAAGCCATTTCACAGGATCTTCTCCCGCTTTCGTCAGCCAGTACACATCAAACTCTGCTTTTACCCAGTCATGATTGGTTTCTTCGAGCAGCACTTCAAGCGGCTTGCGTCCGTCAGACAATGGCTGAAGTTCGAAATCATGGTTATGGTACGCGAAGGACAAGCCTTCCTTGTCACAGGTTTCACCAACAGAATTCAGAATGGAAACGAGCTCGCGGTAATCCTGCTCGCTTCTTCGCTCAGGAGGCAGGAACGGACAGACAATGTGCTTGTTGCCAATTGCATGCTGATACTCAATAACAGAGCTCAGTTCAGATTCCAATGTAATCAATGGGACATGGCTGGATGCAGCTTTTAATCCAAGATCATCGAGCACCTTCTTTAATTCAGTGGCCTCCAGCCCGCCATATCCTGCAAACTCTACGCCTTCATAGCCGATTTCCGCTACTTTTTTCAGTGTTCCTGTGAAATCTTTCTCTGTTTCATTGCGCAGCGTGAACATCTGCAGCGCAACGGGTATGCGTTTGGACATAAACAACCTCTCCTTTTTGATATAGTGCATATTTTAAAATGTAATCGGTTTCATTTTTCATTGTTGCTAGCCCCCTAAAATAAAGGGGTTCTTAAGTCTGTAAAATGTAACCCATTACATGACTAACCGAGTTTTTTCTGATTTGCTCCGCAGGACTCCCGGATTACAAGCTCATTTTGAAGCACGTATTGTTTCTTGCTCGTTTCATCCCCGTTGATCTGCTGAAGCAGCAGCTCCATTGCTTTGCTTCCCATTTCAAACATCGGCTGGGCGATCGTCGTAATGCCCGGGTCATAAATTGCGGAGAGCTTGACGTTATCAAATCCCACAACCGCTAGATCTTCAGGAACTGAGAGACCATGATCCTTCGCCGCTTTAATGATGCCTGTAGCCATTTCATCATTGGCCGAAAACACCGCAGTTGGCGGATGTTCCAGCGCCAGCAGCTTGGTCATCTGGTTGTACCCTGATTCATGGGAAAAATCGCCCTCCTGGATCAGGATGTTGTCAACATCCAGGTCATTTTGCAATAGCGCCTGACGGTACCCTTTCAGGCGGTCCTGACTGACCAGCAGATGAAGCGGACCGGTAATATGAGCGATTCGGGAATGGCCGAGCTTGATCAGATGCTCGGTTGCCGTCCGGCCGCTGCTTACATTATCAATAGTCACCGTCGGAATGGGAATGCCTTCCAGATAGTCTGCAGTGAGAACAACCGGATACTGTTTCATCACTTCTGATAAGACGCCTTTATCCATCCGGGCTGACAGCAAAATCATGCCGTCCGCCTGGCGCTGTCTCAAATGGTCAAGATACTCATACTCCTTTTCCACCTGCCTGTTCGTATTGGCGAGAATTACACGGTACCCATGCATCCCGGCTTCATGTTCAATTCCGCCAAGAATATGGGAAAACACCGTATTCATGATGTTCGGAATCACGACAAGAATCGTATTCGTTTCACTGCGCCTGAAATGCCGCGCCAATATGTTCGGCTGGTAATTCAACTGCTCAATGATCGCCAGCACCTTATCCCGCGTTGCTTTTTTCACGGTTTCCGGATTTCTCAAAACCCGTGAAACCGTCGCTTTTGAAACATTCGCCTTATCTGCCACATCGCTCATTTTTACCATTGGTGCATCCCCTATACTCATGAAATGATTTCTGCTAGATGTAAAATGTAATCGGTTACATTTAGTATAACTTTTATTGTCAGAATTGCAAGATAAATTTAATAAATTGTCTAATAAAAAAATAACCTGATATGCCTCAAGGGCAATTAGGTCCTCTTTTTGTACTGCATTTGTTCAAAATCCATCGTTATTTGGGCTGAACATAGGATAAAAGAATTTCTTTTAATATCTTTTGCTGAGTATGCGGAAAGATATCATCCACGATATATGTGATGGGCAATTTAAGCGCGATGTTATTTCCAGATGTGTGGTACAGCACTTTTTATCACAAATCGCTTTACCAAACTTGGGAACCGCGAAGGAAGTTGCGACGGCCGTTTTATTCCTTGCTTCAGACAAAGCGGGCCATATTACCGGAATTGAACTGCCGGTTGACGGTGGAGTAACCGCAAAATAGGGAGAGAATAAAATGGGAAGGGTACAGTCGAGGTGAACATTATATCCGCATTCCAACATGCCTGACTTTATACAATCTGCTACTCTTTAATATAGAAGGAAAGACTTGTCCTTATTTTTTGCTGGACAAGTCTTTCCTATTGAAAAACCTTTGCTTATACAAAGTCATATTATGTCGATTTTAGTCTTAAAAAGATTATTATTGTAACACCTTACCCCTGAAACCATTTACATTGTTCTTCTGCCAATTCCATGCATCACGGCACATCTCATGTATATCTTTCTCTGCCTTCCATCCCAATTCACTTTTGGCCTTTGATGGGTCTGCATAACTGATCGCCACATCTCCCGGCCGGCGGTCTGTAACATCAAATGGGATTTTTACGCCAACCACTTGTTCAAAGGCGTGCAGAACTTGAAGGACACTATAGCCATTACCGGTCCCAAGATTGTAAGCTTCAATACCTTTACTGTTTAAAACTTTAGCCAAAGCTTTTAAGTGGCCTTTCGCCAGATCCACGACATGGATGTAGTCTCTCACGCCCGTACCGTCAACTGTCTCATAGTTATCGCCGAACACTTGGAGCTTAGGCAGTTTTCCAACTGCAACTTGAGTAATATACGGAATTAAATTATTGGGTGTTCCATTGGGATCTTCTCCGATTTTCCCACTTTCATGAGCACCAATAGGATTAAAATACCGCAGCAACGAAATGCTCCATTCTCTATCAGACACACAAAGATCTCGAAGTATCTCCTCAATCATTAACTTAGTGCGTCCGTACGGATTGGTGGCATCGAGAGGTGCTCCTTCGGAGATCGGGACCTGATCTGTCAGACCATAAACTGTGGCTGATGAACTGAAAACCAGATTTTTTACGCCAAATTGCTGCATGACTTCACAAAGCACCAACGTTCCGGCTACATTATTATAATAGTAGAAAAGCGGTTTAGATACGGATTCACCAACCGCTTTTAGGCCAGCAAAATGAATAACTGCTTCAATCGAATGATCCGTAAATACTCTCATTACTTCATTTTTATCTAATAAATCCACCTGTTCAAAAACAAAAGACTTTCCGGTTATCTCACGGACCTGTTCTAATGATTCAATGTGGCTGTTTGATAAGTTATCCAATACAACAATTTCATATCCTGCATTCAATAGCTCGATACAGGTATGACTGCCGATAAAACCTGAACCGCCAGTGACTAAAATGGCCATAATTGTCCCCCATCTACCTTTATTCGATAAAAATAACATTTTGTTCTTATATAAAATTATAACACATCTTATGGAACAGGTTTCAAATAAAAGAAGTAAATGTAAATTATATCGGACAAATTCACTACTAATACAGGTTCACAGCCATAAAAAAAGCCTGAAGGTCTGTCATCCTCCAGGCTCACTAGGGGGTCTTGCTTGTCATGGGGGGCAAGCAAGTAAAAGGGTTATATATGTTATTCCCAAATTATGCAGGAAATAAACGGGTTAATTGGTGGCTCGATGCCACATCCTTTATAAGATTTTGAGGACCTGCCAATCCAATCATCATAACGTGCAATTAACGGCCATCAATCACAGCTGCTATTTTGTTCTTGATTTACAAGATCGATAACTTCTTTAATTGTATAGTTCTTTAAAAATTCACCCAAATGTTCTTCCGCACCTAAGAAAATTGTAAATAATACTCTTTTCATATTCGCGCCCACAATACAATTTTTATTTGAATCAGGACACTTAGGCTGCAGAGCACCTTCAGAGGTTATCCTATATATATCCCAAAGATTAACTTCACTAAGGTCTAGAGTAAAAATAAATCCGCCGCCGGTTCCTTCTTTTGATTTTATAAATCCATGTTTTTTTAACAAGCTTAACACTTTACGAATGCGTACCGGGTGGACACCGGCACTCTCTGAGATAGCATCACTTGTTGACATCCGGTCTCGCTGCAACGCAAGAAAAGTTAAACTATGAATGGCAAGCGTAAAATCACTATTCATTGCCCTACCCCCTAAGAAATAAAAACCTTTTAATATACAGTTAACCTTTTCACCTTTTAACAATTATAATATAATGTAATATTAAATATTACAGTTTAGCTTGTCAAGCAATTATGGAAACCGCTGTCGCCACTTTTGCTAATGAAAAAGCAATTCGATGCCTTGTATAGACATTTAAATATCCCATTGTTTTTTGACTTGTTGTTCTGCTATTTTTTTAATTTTTTTCCATGTCATTTCTTTATTTACAATAACATTGGTTTGATAATTTCTATCTAAAAAATTAACTGTAACGAATACTTCAATCATCGTTTTCCTTCCTCCTTTGAACGTTTTTCCACGTCCGAGTCATCATCTTTAATATTCATTAAGCGCATGTAATACAATATTTAAGCTCGTTTCCTCCAGCTATACTGTAAATTTAATCATTACAGTTCATGGGGCCAACTGTAAATTAATGGATTAAATAAAAGTGACTAAATAAATGGAGTTATCGGCTTCTACTTCTTTGCTCATGGATTCGGCATCAAAAATCTGCTTCAGGTGAAATACGAAAATAAGATGAGAACTTTTATCATAGTATACCCACTAAGGATGGAATTTGAGAATATCAAGTTAATTTTTCTTGACTTCACAAACTGTAAACATTAAAATTACAGTAATTCCTTTTGAACAGGAAGCAATCAATTTGGAAAGTGGCTTTTAAAATAGATTAGTTTGTTAGGGACATTTACCAGACCATTAACTGCAAACTAAGCAAACTGTAACTTTTTTAATTACATTAAACCACTTTCATTAAACTTATAAGAATGAACTGGAGGATATCATAATGGCTATCTCACACGTAACAGATCAAACATTTAGCACTGAAATGAAAGAGGGATTAGTTTTAGTGGATTTTTGGGCACCATGGTGTGGTCCTTGTAAAATGATTGCACCTGTATTGGAGGAAATCGATGGTGAAATGGGTGACAACACCGCCAGAACGTTTTAATGAAGATGAGTTATTCAAACCAAAAGAAGAACTTGAAAATGCAGGAGTCGAAGTAACCATTGCCAGCACCGTGGCAGGTGAAATTACTGGTGACTATGATGGAAAAGCAACTGCTTCTGTTATCTTTTCGGACGTATCGCCCACAGAATTTGATGTTGTTTCAGTCATTGGAGGATCTGGTACAAATGATCATCTATGGGGAGATCAAAAATTACAAGGCTTTTTGAAGCAAGCTTACAATGAGAAAGTTCTTGTAACAGGAATTTGTGCAGGGGCTGTTACAGTTGCTAAAACTGGTTTGCTTTCTGGAAGAGAAGCAACTTGCTATCCAGTAGATGTTCAAAAGAACGAATTGATAGCTGTTGACGTTAACTATGTTGAACAACATGTTGTTGCATACGATGATATTATTACTGGCGATGGTCCACAAGGGGCCAAAGAATTTGGAAAAGCCCTTGTTAAAGCATTACGTTAGTTACATTTTAGTTGGATAGAGAGTGGTTCGGAAGTAAATTTCGAGCCCACCTCTTCCATTAATTATTAGCATTTTTTTGAGAAAGTTTTTGCGATTACAAGGAGGGTTTTTAGATTGGACAAAAAAATTGCTACACTTATCACCAATTTATTTGAGGATGTTGAATTTACAGAACCTGCAGAAGCATTCAAAGAAGCTGGTCATCAAGTAATTACAATTGATAAAGATGCAGGAAATGAAGTCACTGGTAAAAAAGGCGCGACCGTAAAAATTGATAAAGCCATTGATGAGGTTAATCCTGCAGACTTTGATGCTTTGCTTATTCCAGGTGGTTTCTCCCCTGATTTACTTCGTGAAGATGACCGCTTTGGTCAATTCGCAAAAGAATTTATCCAAGAAGGCAAACCTGTTTTTGCCATTTGCCATGGACCACAAGTATTGATCGATACAGACCTGTTAAAAGGCGTCGACATAACTGGTTTCAAATCTATTCGTAATGATTTAAAAAATGCAGGGGCTCACTACAAAGATGAAGAAGTTGTGGTAAGCAATAATATTGTGACTAGCCGTTTTCCAAATGATATCCCGGCATTCAATCGTGAGGCGCTAAAACTGTTAGCAAAATAAAATAATGTAGCGTTGGTTTATATTATTTCACCAAAAATAGTATGTAATTTTGTTTTCAGATACAACCTAAAAAGAATTTTTCTAGGAGGGTTCATACAATGTCATTAAAAGGAAAACGTGTAGTCGTAATAGGAGGTACTTCTGGTATCGGATTATCCACAGCAAAGGCATTTCTTGATGAATCTGCTCAAGTCATTATTGCAAGTCGTTCAGAGGCAAAACTATCGGATGCAAAGAATGTACTCGGTGGTAATGTGGAAGGATACAATATTGATTTTCGCAGTGAAGAAAAACTAGCTGACTTTTTTAAAATGGTAGGTAATTTTGATCACCTTGTCGTTACGGCAGGTGAAGGTGCAATGGGTCATTTTAGTGACTTACCTGTTGCGGATGTTAGAGAAGCGTTTGATAGTAAGTTTTGGGGGCAATACTCAACCGTTCGTGCTGCTATTCCGTACTTAAATGATACCAGTTCTATCACATTGACCTCTGGTGTTTATGGAATCCGTCCGCCACAGGGGGCAACTACACTTGCTTCGATCAATTCAGCGATCGATGGCTTGGTTAGAGGGCTTTCAGTAGACCTGGCCCCTATACGGGTAAATGTTGTTTCACCTGGTATCGTAGACACCCCACTCTACGGAGGGATGCCTGACGAGCAAAGACAAAATTTATACAGCAACATTGCACAGCAGCTACCTGTTAATCGCGTGGCACAGCCTGAAGACATTGCAGAGGCCTACGTGTACTTAGTGAAAAATGGTTTTACAACCGGTACTGCTCTTCTTATTGATGGAGGAGCACATTTGGTGTAAGTGAGCATTAATATGTTATTTTTGTGGCTATACTACAACATGTTTAGCCACATTTTTTTAAAAAATTATAATCCAGTTTTTCAATAAATGGTAATAAAGGAATTGTCGTTCAAGAAAAACAAGGTGAGTTTTGAAAGGAATGATGAAATTGAGTTTACATGACCATGAAAAAATATTGAGAATGAAGCATTCACTTGAAAAACGTATCGTAACTTTAGCTGATGGAACCTTTCTTCCAAGTATTGGTCAAGGAACATGGTACATGGGTGAAAATCCTCAAATGAAAAACAAAGAAATCAAAGCTTTGCAATTTGGAATAGAACTAGGCATGAAGCTAATCGATACGGCTGAAATGTACGGAAATGGCGATTCCGAACGTTTGGTTGGTGAGGCAATCAAGGGGCGTAGAGATAAAGTTTTTTTAGTATCGAAAGTATATCCTCATCATTCCGGCTTAGATTTGATTGAAAGCGCATGTGAAAATAGTCTAAAACGATTAGGAACAGATTATCTTGATTTGTATCTTTTACACTGGAGAGGCCGTGTTCCTTTGGCAGAAACGATTGAAGGAATGGAGAAACTGCGCAAGGATGGTAAAATTGCAAGATGGGGAGTTTCTAATTTTGATACGGAAGATATGATTGAGTTGTGGAATACCCCTAACGGAAAAAAATGTGTGACAAATCAAGTGTTATATCATCTGGGTTCTAGAGGAATTGATTATGATCTCCTGCCCTGGCATCATGAACATAAAATGCCAATTATGGCCTATAGTCCCCTGGCCCAGGGAGGAAGCTTAAGAAGACAATTACTAAGCGATCCAACCATCATTGAGATTGCGGAAAAATACAATATGCAACCATTACAAATTGCTCTTGCGTGGACCATTCGTTCGAACAACGTAATTGCTATCCCAAAAGCTGTTAAGGAAGAACATGTTTTAGCCAATGCTCAAGCTGCTACGATTCAATTGACCATAGAAGATCTGAACAGACTTGACGAGGTATTTCCAAAACCAACAAGAAAAACACCTTTGGATATTATATAAAATGAATGGGGACAAAGGATATGTACTCTTTGCCTCCTTTAAATATCCATGATAATCTTCATATTCTAGAAGAACTTCATCATAATTATAGTACCCATCATTCGTGTAGGCTCCTTCCACTACAGCCTGTCCGCACTTTGGGCAGTATAGGCTGTCTCTTTGCCAAGAAAATTCTTGGCCACAATAAATAAAGACTTCCATATCTATCGCCTCCTAAGAGAAAGAAAGAATTTACCTTACACCTATAATATAAAAAGAGGGGAATTTCGTTTCAACTAAAAAAAACCATTCTTCTTCGTATGTATTGATTTATTTTTGGCTATATTGCAGCAAGCAGGATTTAGCCTTGATATGAAAAAGAAACTTGCTGATTAGACAGGTTTTTCTTTTATATCTTAAAAAACTAATTATTGAGAATAATCTGAATTTATGTTATAATACATTTAAAGAATGGCCTCTTACCTTCTTGCCCTAAGTCTAAGATTTCATATGAAACTAAGTTTTTTCTTCGATAAAAGATTTTTTAAAGCCTCGCATTTTTGCGAGGCTTTTTCATATGTTAATTACACTACTAATCTAACAGGAATGATAAAAATATTTATTAAGGAGTGTAAATATGGAGACATTACCATGTCAAGGTTGTAAAGGGTTATGTTGCGGTCCTGTTCCTGTCAGTGTAGGCGAAGTTAAGATTATAAAAAAGAAAATAAAATCCATGCCTATTAAAGTACGTTTAGATTTAGAGAATCAAAGCAGATATTATGGAACATGTATTTTTTATGATTTAGATAAAGATAGATGTGGCATACACTCCGTAAGACCAGAAATTTGCCGTAAGTTTGGATATTACAAAGAATTGGTTTGTTTTCGAAAACCAGAGTTAGCGACAAAGAGCTTAAATAAATTTGTTGAAGGAAAGCATGCAGGAATTTTAACGTTGGATATTACCTGGGAAGACTTTAGATAGGGGGATATATCAATGAAAAAACGAGCACTTGGTGAAAACGGTCCTTTGGTTTCTGAGATTGGTCTCGGTTGTATGGGGATGTCATGGCTATATGGTAAAACTGATCGAAACGAAAGTATTGCAACAATCCATGCGGCACTTGAGGAAGGCATTACACTCTTTGATACAGGGGATTTCTATGGCGATGGACACAATGAATTACTTCTACGTGAAGCATTCCAAGGAATCCAACGGGAAAATGTGTTTATTTCAGTAAAATTCGATGGCAAGCTACACTCTCAGGGCAAGAGTCATCCAAAGAGTGATAACCACCCTAATACAGTAAAGAATTTCCTTGAGGATACCCTACTGCGCCTAGGTGTTGAATACATCGATCTTTATCAACCTGGCACAGCCTGCATCGATCCAAGCGTTCCAATTGAAGAAACGGTTGGTGCAATTGCCGATATGGTAAAGAAGGGATATGTGCGTTACATTGGTCTTTCTGAAGT
>NZ_KQ758622.1 GCF_001457035.1 Fictibacillus enclensis
CGATGGTAGTTGGGGGCTTCCCCCTGTTAGAGTAGGACGTTGCCGGGCAAAAATTAAGCACTGTTGAGAAATCAGCGGTGCTTTTTTGTTTTGTCCAAAGATGAAAATGACGTGATATGGAAGTAAATCGTGTCGGACCGCAACTAAATTCCCGATCACCGCAACTAAATCATGTCGAAGCGCAAGTAAGAGAGGCCAACCCGCAACTAAATCAGGTCGAACCGCAAGTATCCTAGCCACCAGGGGATCAGCAGAGCCTCAAATCCTCGAACCCTCCCGCGTTCCAGCTTTGCCCTCACCAAAAAACCCCTAATTAGTCCTTTTTCTTTCCAAGTATCTTCTCCAAAGAGAGTAAACGGACCACAAAAGAGCATCAACTTAATAAAAAACCCCCTAATTAGTCTCCTTATTTTTTAAAAACCCACTAAAATGGGAGGCAAAGTTGCCCCATCGTCTCTTGTATATATTCAATTTTCTTTTTGGTTAATAAGCTGTATAATCATAGAGGCGGAGGCGAAAGAAACCCTTATTTATCAAGGGATAGGGAGATATCCTCATTAAATGAATGGGTTTGTCGAATTACATACTATATGATAGTATAAGCATGAAAGCGCTTTAATTTGAAAGCAGGGAGGACAACATGAAATGAAGCAAAAAGAGGAACTTCATCGTGGATTGGAATCAAGACATATTACGCTAATGTCACTGGGCGCCGCAATTGGTGTCGGGTTATTTTTGGGTTCAGCCAGTGCGATTAAGCTCGCTGGTCCGGCCATTCTTGTAGCCTATACCATTGCAGGAGCCGTTATGTTTCTTATTATGCGTGCACTTGGGGAGATGGCAATTCACAACCCGGTTGCCGGTTCTTTCAGCCGATATGCGAAGGATCACCTCGGGCCGCTCTCCGGCTATATCACCGGGTGGAATTACTGGTTCCTATGGGTCGTTACCTGTATGGCCGAGATTACGGCTGTGGGGATCTATATGGAGAAGTGGTTCCCGAACGTGCCGAATTGGATTTGGGCACTTGCAGCCCTCGTTATTATGGCTGCGGTAAACTTAATTACCGCCAAAGCATATGGTGAATTTGAATTCTGGTTTGCCATGATTAAGATTGTTGCCATTATCGCTTTGATTATTTCTGGTTTGGGTATTATTTTCTTTGGGTTTGGAAATCACGGAATTGCGACTGGAATCAGCAACCTCTGGTCACATGGAGGTTTTGCGCCAAACGGCTTTAAAGGTATCTTGATGTCCATGCAAATGGTCATGTTCGCCTTCCTGGGAATTGAGATGATCGGTGTAACCGCCGGGGAAGTCAAGAATCCGAAAAAGGTATTGGCACGGGCCATTAACACCGTGTTCTGGAGAATTTTATTATTCTACGTGGGTGCTTTGTTTGTCATCATGTCCATTTATCCATGGAATGAAATTGGGACAACAGGAAGCCCGTTTGTGCTTACATTTGAGAAAATTGGTATCGCTCAAGCAGCAGGTATTATCAACTTTGTAGTGTTAACAGCCGCCCTCTCCAGCTGTAACAGCGGTATTTTCAGTACGGGACGCATGCTGTTTAACCTGGCACAGCAGGAGCAGGCACCTAAAGGGCTGAAAAAGATCAGCTCCAAAGGTGTTCCATCAAAGGCCATTTTGCTTTCCGCAGGGGCTTTGCTCATTGGGGTAGTGCTTAACTACTTGTTCCCGGGTTCAGCCGTTTTTGTATGGATCACAAGTATCTCTACATTCGGTGCAATCTGGACATGGGGAACGATTCTTCTTTCTCAAATGAAGTTCAGAAGGTCATTGTCAGCGGACGAGCTTAAGGAATTGAAGTTCAAGACGCCATTCTGGCCTTACGGTTCGTATATTGCTTTAGCCTTCTTGCTGATGGTACTCGGAATCATGGGATATTTCAAAGATACACGTATTGCGCTCATCGTCGGTCCAATTTGGATCTTGGGGCTTGTAGCCTTTTATTATGGAAAAGGGCTTCATAAAAAGAATAAAGATGAGACGAAAGTGGCATAATAAGAATCAGTTGTATGCCAGCGATTACGCTGGCGTGCAACTTCCTTAAAAAAAGGGAAAAAAGGGTTGCATGAAAACGAATTCCATGATATAGTTATTATTGTCGACTCGGACATACAAATGAATTACTTTTTATCATCGCGGGGTGGAGCAGTCTGGTAGCTCGTTGGGCTCATAACCCAAAGGTCGCAGGTTCAAATCCTGTCCCCGCAACCAATTTTAATTTCTGGCATCACAGTCAAGAAATATAGCCAATGGACTCGTGGTGTAGCGGTTAACATGCCTGCCTGTCACGCAGGAGATCGCCGGTTCGATCCCGGTCGGGTCCGCCATCTTTTAAACGTAAACGAAACAATTTGTTTCGTGTTTTTTTATGTAAAAATAGGTTTTTTCGGTGAAATAAGATAAACTAATAAAAGACACATAACCCTTAGGATCTCAGATGCCTAGGGTTTTTTCATAAGTTAAAAATGTTCAAATCAAATTCGCAAAGGAAAGGTACATACGATGCGGGATGAGTTTGAGTGGATTAAAACAATCAGTCCGGCTGGCCACCGCCAGTCGTCTGTCATACAGGGAATCGGCGATGATGCGGCCCTTGTTCAAGGTTCATCGTGGGATCAGATTGTATGCCTGGACACGATGGTGGAAGGTATCCATTTCACGAGTGAGACGATGACCCCTTATCATGTGGGCTATAAGTCACTGGCTGCCAACATCAGTGATATTGCGGCCATGGGCGGTGTTCCGCTCTACTATCTGGTTTCCATTGCGATTCCGTCTAGCTGGGAGGAAGAGGACCTTTCTCAGGTTTATAAAGGGATGGCTGACTTAGCAGAAGCCTACGATATGGACCTGATTGGCGGGGACACGGTTTCGACCAAAGGGCCGCTTGTTTTGTCGGTTACCATCATGGGGCAAGTGGAGCCCGGCAGAAAACTGCTGAGAAGCAATGCCAGGCCGGGTGACGTGGTGTTTTTATCCGGGCCTGTCGGTGATTCGGCAGGCGGCCTGGATCTGTTGTTGAAACGGTCGTTAACAGGTCCCTTTACCGCGGAAGAAAAACAACTCGTAAAAGCGCACCAGCTTCCCGAGCCGCATGTGGGGCAGGGACGGATCTTGGCTGCCTCCGACAAACGGGTGTCGCTGAATGACATTAGTGACGGTGTGGCAAGCGAGGCGAATGAGATTGCCGAAGCGAGCGGTGCAGTTCTTACCCTCTTTCATGACAAGCTTCCCAGGAGTCCGGTTCTCCAGATGTACCCCGAGGATCAACAGGATCAATGGATCTTTTTCGGCGGAGAGGACTATAAGCTGATTGGGACGATGTCTCCAAACGACTTTGCACAGGCAGAAGCTGCTTGTAAGAAGGGGGGATATACGTTAACCGTCATCGGCGAGGTTTCCAGCGGGGAGCCCGGTGTGCGGCTTAAAAAGGGATCACACGTGGAACCACTATTGAAGGCGGGATACAATCATTTTTCGTAATAGAGGTGCATCACATGGAACAGTTAATAATAAGTACAACCTCTCCTGAAGAGACGGCGGAACTGGCGGAAAAGCTCGGAACCCTGCTTCAGGCCGGTGATGTTCTGACACTCGAAGGAGATTTGGGTGCGGGCAAAACGACCTTTACCAAGGGTTTGGCCAAGGGTCTCGGAGTTAAACGGGTCGTCAATTCGCCAACCTTCACGATCATTAAAGAATACAATGGGCGCGTGCCTTTTTATCATATGGATGTGTACCGGCTGGAAGACAGTGACGAGGATCTCGGATTTGAGGAGTATTTTGAAGGCGAAGGAGTAACGGTGGTCGAGTGGGCACAGTTCATTGCCGACCGTCTTCCGGAAGAACGATTAACTATTGATATCCGGCGTACGGGAGATGAGACAAGGGAATTAAAGTTTACTCCTGACGGTGAACGGTTTATTAAGGTATGTAAGGAGTTAGAAGAATGAAAGCTCTGGCGATCGACACCTCCAACCTCGTAATGGGAATTGCGGTGCTGGATGGCGAAAAAGTGATCGGTGAATATATTACTAATTTAAAAAAAAATCATTCTGTTCGGGTGATGCCGGCGATTCATGACGTCATGAAAGAAGCCAACGTAAAGCCGGCCGAGCTGGACCGGATTATTACAGCGAAAGGGCCGGGCTCCTATACCGGTGTAAGAATCGGGGTAACCATCGCCAAAACGATGGCCTGGACGCTGAAAAAAGAACTAGTCGGGGTCTCAAGCCTGGAAGTGGTCGCGCAAAACGGCAAGTATTTTGGCGGGTATGTCTGTCCGCTGTTTGATGCCAGACGCGCCCAGCTGTATACAGGGCTGTATGGCAAAAAAGACGGACAGTTCCAAACGGTAAAGGAGGATCGTCTGGTGTTGCGGGAGAACTGGTTAAACGAGCTGAAAAAGCTGGATCAGCCGGTTCTGTTTTTAGGGAATGACCTTGATCTACACAAGGAACGGATTTCCGAGGAGCTTGGCGAACAGGCGGTGTTTGGAAGCGCTGCGGACCACAATCCACGCCCGTCCGAATTGGGTAGAATCGGTATGGAACGCGAGCCGGAACCGGTTCATCATTTTGTGCCGAGTTACCTTCAGCTTGCAGAAGCGGAAGCCAATTGGCTGGCAGCTCAGAAAAAGTAGGTGCGAAACATGGAGGAGACGTTCACATACAGGTTGGCAACGGTTCATGATCTTCAGGATATTATAGAGATTGAACATGCTTCCTTTACGCTGCCCTGGACGCAGGAGGCGTTTTACAACGAGATTGTGCATAATCAATTTGCCTATTATCTTTTGATCGAGGCAGACGGCAGGACGGTTGGTTACTGCGGTGTCTGGGTGATCATTGATGATGCGCATATCACCAATGTGGCGATCCGTCCCGAATACCGGGGCAGAAAGCTCGGAGAAGCGATTATGCGCCAGGCGATGCATCTGGCCGGAAGGTATGGTGCAGCAAGGCTGAGCCTTGAGGTTAGAGTGACCAATTATGTGGCACAGAATTTATACCGCAAGCTCGGTTTCCAGGATGGCGGTATCCGAAAAAATTATTACAGCGACAACGGGGAAGACGCGTTAGTCATGTGGGTGATGCTTTAATGAAACTAGATGAAATCATATTATCAATTGAAACGAGCTGTGACGAAACAGCTGTGGCACTGATCAAAAACGGCACCGAGATTCTCGCAAATGTTGTGGCTTCACAGATTGAAAGCCATAAACGGTTCGGCGGGGTGGTTCCGGAAATAGCTTCACGCCATCATGTGGAACAGATGACGGTCGTGACGGAGGAAGCATTACAGCAGGCAGGGCTGACGATGGACGACGTGACCGCTGTGGCGGTAACGGAAGGTCCGGGGCTTGTCGGAGCGCTTTTGATCGGAGTGAACGCAGCCAAGGCGCTGGCGTTTGCTCATGGTCTGCCGCTGGTGCCGGTGCATCATATTGCGGGTCATATCTATGCTAACCGCCTGATCACTGAAATGAAGTTTCCACTCTTGGCCCTTGTAGTTTCAGGAGGGCATACCGAACTTGTTCTGATGAAAGAGCACGGATCATTTGAGGTGATTGGCGAGACGCGGGACGACGCAGCGGGAGAAGCCTATGACAAAGTAGCTCGTACGCTCAACCTTCCGTATCCGGGAGGTCCGCATATCGATAAGCTCGCACAAAACGGGGAACCGGTGCTGAAGCTTCCTCGGGCCTGGCTTGAGCCGGATTCGTATGACTTCAGCTTCAGCGGACTTAAATCGGCTGTGATCAATACGGTTCATAATGCCGCCCAGCGCGGAGAAACTATCCGACCAGAAGACCTGGCCGCAAGTTTCCAGGCTTCCGTCGTCGAAGTGCTTGTGGAAAAAACCGCACGTGCCGCACGGGAATATGACGTCAAGCAAGTGTTGCTGGCTGGTGGTGTAGCGGCGAACCAGGGACTGCGCAAGGCGCTGGCAGAGCGTTTCTCGGATCTTCCACAGGAGCTTGTCGTTCCGCCGCTTTACTTATGCACAGATAACGCAGCGATGATTGGTGCTGCGGGCAGTGTAGCTTATCAAAAAGGCAAAAGAGCCGACTGGGCGCTCAATGGCGTGCCGGGCCTGGATCTGGAAGCTCAATAAATCGAGAAAATCCCTTCTTATCAACAGGTAAGAAGGGATTTTATTGTTCTTTGCTCCTCATTGTGGATGTGGACAAACTTATCCACAGGTCAGACGAATTTGTGTGTAAATAAAATGAAAGCAGAAAAACCACGAATTCCAGCTGTGTATAAAATTCTGTGGATAACTATCAATCGACCTGTGGATAATGTGCATAAGTGTGTGAATTGTGGATTTTTCTCCTGTTTTTATGTGTATAAGTATGTGGATACTGTGAATTGTTTAAAAAATAAAACAATGGCACTTGGCCATTGTTTTAATTCTCTTCTTGAAGTTGTTCCCATTCTTCCATCAACTGTTCCATCTCGGCGCTCAGTGCCTCGATCTGCTCATTGTGATCCTGCGTTTTTTCATAGTCCTGAAAGATCTCAGGATCGCACAAGGCTTCTTCGTGCTCGGCCTGGCGTGCTTCAAGGGTTTCAAGAAGGCCTTCAATTTCTTCAATCCTTCTCAGGCGTTTCCGGTCTTCCCGTTTGGCGGCTTTATCCTGACGATAGCTGCCGATGGGTGGTTCATCTGTTTTGGCGGAAGGGGCAGAGGCTTCCTGGCTTTTTTTCAGGTATTCTTCCCGTTCTCTCGTTTCTGTTTTCTTATCCACATAATAATCGTAGTCACCGAGATAGTTTGTGATTTGGGTGCGCGACAGTTCGGCGACCTTTGTTGCGATCCTGTTGATAAAGTAACGGTCATGGGAAACAAAGACGATCGTTCCCGGATAATTGATCAATGCCTGCTCGAGGACTTCCTTGCTGTCGAGGTCCAGGTGGTTCGTCGGTTCGTCCAGAAGAAGCAGATTCGCTTTTTGCATCATCAGCTTGGCAAGAGCGAGCCGTGCTTTTTGGCCGCCGCTCAGCTCGTTGACAAGCTTTAGTACATCGTCACCGCTAAACAGAAAGTTTCCGAGAACGGTGCGAATCTCTTTTTCCGTTTTGTCCGGATATTCATCCCACAGCTCGTTCAGCAGGGTTTTCCGGGAGTTCAGGTTGGCCTGCTCCTGCTCGTAATGGCCGATCTTCACATTGGCTCCGTACCGGATGGTGCCGTCAAGGAGTGGCAGCTGTTTTAAAACGGCCTTCAGCAGGGTGGACTTGCCGATACCGTTCGGCCCGACAAGCGCTACCGCATCCTGACGGGATACATCGTAATTGATGTTGGTGATGAGCGGCACTCCGTCCTCATAGCCCGTGGCCACATGTTCAAGCTTCAGCACGTCATTCCCGCTCTGCCGCTCAATATCAAACATGAAGGAAGCCGACTTCTCATCACCGAGCGGCCTGTCCATCACTTCCATACGCTCGAGCTGTTTTCTTCGGCTTTGCGCACGTTTGGTGGTGGAGGCACGAACCAGGTTTTTCTGGACAAAGTCCTGCAGCTTGGCGATTTCGTCCTGCTGCTTTTCGTACGCCTTCATGTCGAGCGCGAGCCGCTCGGCCTTCTGCTCCAGAAACTGCGTGTAGTTTCCTTTGTATTTGAAGGAGCGATGCCGGGTAATTTCATAGACCGTCGTTACGATTTTGTCCAGGAAATAACGGTCATGGGATACGAGCAGAATGGCGCCCGGATAGGACTGCAGGTATTGCTCCAGCCAGGAAAGCGTCTCGATGTCCAGATGGTTGGTCGGCTCATCAAGGATCAAAAGATCCGGCTTGGTAAGGAGCAGCTTGGCCAGGGCCAGCCGTGTTTTCTGTCCGCCGCTTAAGGTTGCGACAGGTGTTGCAGGGTCAAAGTCTGCGAACTGAAACCCGTGGAGGACGGTCCGCATTTCCGCTTCGTACTGATAGCCTCCCGCTTCTTTAAATGTGATCTGCAGCTCGTCATACTCCTTTAGGAGTTTATTGTAGCTGTTTTCGTCTTCAATCAGCGCAGGGTCGCCCATGCGGCTTTCCATGCTGCGCAGCTGTCTTTCCATTTTACGAAGCGGTTCAAACACACTCAGCATCTCATCCCAGATAGAGAGGCTTGATTCAAGGCCGGTGTGCTGTGCGAGATAGCCCACCTTGACTCCTTTTGGCATAATAAGCTGTCCGGAGTCATAGGACAGGTCGCCCGTTATGATCTTCAACAGCGTGGATTTGCCCGCTCCGTTTCTTCCAACAAGCGCGATTCTGTCGCGTGTTTGGACTTCGAGCTTAATATTCGATAAAATAGGGTCAGCCCCAAACGATTTTGTTAAGTCATTCACTTGCAAAATAATCACTGTACGTCACCTCAAATTCCTGTCAACAAAACATCAGGAAACAGACGGGGTGCAAACGACAAAAAATGCACGGGGTTACGCCTGTTTTGCTGTAATCTGTCTACTCTTAGTGTAGCCTACAAAAGCAAAGCCGGGCAACTAATCAATGTTCAACATATTGTTATATATTGAGAGAAGAAGCAACTGCCATTCTATAATAAGATCGTGTATATTTTAGGAAGAAGGAGTAGGATATGGGATCTTTTACGCATTTTAACGAACAGGGACGAGCAAAAATGGTGGATATTTCGGACAAGGATGTGACGGTCCGCACCGCTGTGGCCCACAGCTCGATTTTTGTGAATCCGGAAATCTACACAAAGATCACCGAAGGTTCCTTCAAAAAAGGAGATGTGCTCGCTGTGGCACAGGTGGCCGGCATCATGGCGGCCAAAAAAACCTCCGACTGGATTCCGATGTGCCATCCGCTCGCTCTTACGGGTGTGGATATTTCCTTTCAGTGGGAAAAAGAGGACGAGGGATACCGGCTGCATATTGAAGCAGCGGTGAAAACAAAGGGCAATACCGGGGTTGAAATGGAAGCCTTGACGGCGGCAAGTGCTGCTGCTCTGACCGTTTATGATATGTGCAAGGCGGTTGATAAAGGAATGGTCATTGGACCGACTTATCTTCAGAGTAAAACCGGGGGAAAAAACGGGGATTTTCAACGTTCCAAGTAAAAAATATGATAAACTATAGATAAGCTTTCTGAATTGTGGAGGCTACAAAATGACTCAAGAACAGATAAAGATACCGCAAGCAACCGCGAAGAGACTGCCGCTGTATTACCGCTTTTTAAAGAACCTTTCCATTTCCGGAAAGCAGCGTGTATCCTCGGCAGAGCTAAGCGAAGCAGTAAAAGTAGATTCAGCAACCATCCGAAGGGATTTTTCCTATTTTGGCGCACTTGGAAAAAAAGGATATGGCTATAACGTGAATTACCTGTTATCCTTTTTCCGGAAAACGCTTAATCAGGATGAAGTGACGAAGGTTGCCTTGATTGGCGTCGGGAATTTAGGTACCGCTTTCCTTCACTATAACTTTATTAAAAACAACAATACGGTCATCCAGGTCGCATTTGACGTGGATCCGGACAAGGTTGGTAAGGAAGTAGCGGGAGTTCCGGTTCATTCGATCGACAATATGGTCGATGAGCTCCGGGAAAGTGATGTGGAGGTGGCCATTTTGACCGTACCGGTCGGTGTTGCCCAGCATACGGCGGACAAGCTGGCTGATGCGGGGATTAAAGGCCTGTTAAATTTCACGCCGGCGCGCCTGACCTTGCCTCCTGAAATCAGGGTGCACCATATTGACCTGGCTGTGGAATTACAGTCATTGATTTATTTTATGAAGCATTATCCGTCAGATGAAATATAGAAGTTCAAATTACTTGAAGGAGGAACTGGGATGATTGGAACAGGCAGTGCAATTGTGATTGCAGCGGCAGCATTAGTCATGTTTGGACCGAAAAAGCTTCCGGAACTCGGACGTGCAGCAGGAAGAACGCTAAGAGAGTTCAAGAATGCCACACAAGGGCTCATGGACGATGATGATAAGAAAGAGAAAGAGTCTTCTAAAACGCACGAACAGAAGTAGCAGTTAGGATGAACATCATGACAGAAAAAAACATGTCGGTCTATGATCATCTGGGAGAATTAAGAAACCGCATCATCATCACGGCGGCTTTCTTTTTTATCTTTATGGTTGTAGGTCTCTTTTTTGCCAAACCCGTCATTGTATACTTGCAAAGTGATCCTGTGGCACAAGACATTCAAATGAACGCCTTCAATCTAACGGACCCGCTGAAAGTGTATTTTGATTTTTCATTTATCATTGCACTTCTGCTCACACTTCCTGTAGGGCTCTACCAAATCTGGGCCTTCATTAGCCCGGGTCTATTTGAGAATGAAAGAAAGGTCACGCTCTCGTACATTCCTATTTCGTTCCTATTGTTCGCGGCCGGCCTGTCTTTTGCCTATTTCATTCTTTTCCCGATGGTGGTTCACTTCATGTCGAACATTGCCGATTCCCTGAACGTCGAAGGGGAGTACGGGATCAACGAATACTTTTCTTTTTTATTTGGGCTTATCCTGCCGTTCGGGCTGCTGTTTCAGTTCCCGGTCCTCATCATGTTCCTGACGAGGCTCGGTCTGATCACCCCACAGTTCCTGAGGAAGATCAGGAAGTTTTCGTATTTCGGCATTCTTGTTATTGCCGGGATCATCAGCCCGCCTGAATTGATTTCACATTTAACCATTACCGTTCCACTGATCATTCTGTACGAAATCAGCATCATGATCTCAGCCAACGCCTACAAAAAGAGGCTGAGAGCGGAAGAAGAAGCCAGACTTGATTTGGAGCTGAATGAAACACATCCCGACTAAAGGGTGTGTTTTTTTGTTTTGGTGATCATTGGTGCCTTTGAGGGTAGTTGATATCCGTGGGCGGGCGCTGAGCCTTACCGGCGTAAACGCCTCCCTTACCGGCGTAAACGCCTCCCTTACCGGCGTAAACGCCTCCCTTACCGGCGTAAACGCCTACCTTACCGGCGTAAACGCCTACCTTACCGGCGTAAACGCCTACCTTACCGGCGTAAACGCCTACCTGGTCTCATCTGTACCGTTTTTACTGCTGGACAAGGAACGCCTCGGCAGCGATCCATCGCACGAAGAAAATGTGGTGTTCATTTTCGAGGAGTCTCGCACCTTGCACTTCAATCAACCGCATGGGGGCATTTTACCAATCCAAAACTCCTCGCTGTAAAATAGGATAGAGAAGTGAACGTGTCGATCATGGTCGAAAAGGGAATACTTAGAAAATAGCCCTTATAAATGGACACCTAGAGCGGGTTTACTGATAATGAAAGATAAATCAGAAGAAGAGAAGGAGATAGGATGACACAAGAAAAAGTAAATGCAGTCGGGTGGAAGTTGGAAAATACTTACGCTGAATTGCCGAAAGCATTTTTCTCCATCATCAAGGTAAAACCGGTGGATTCACCTGAGATGGTTGTTTTGAACCACTCGCTGGCGGAGTCTCTCGGTTTAAACGCCAAGGTGGTTGAGGGCGAGGAAGGGGTTCAGGTATTTGCCGGAAATGAGGTTCCAGAAGGATCAGTGCCGCTGGCTCAAGCTTATGCCGGGCATCAGTTTGGGAATTTTACGATGCTTGGGGACGGACGGGCTCTCCTGATCGGAGAACAAATGACGCCAGACGGGAAGCGATATGATATCCAGCTGAAGGGTTCCGGACGGACGCCCTACTCCCGGGGAGGCGATGGACGGGCCGCGCTTGGGCCGATGCTTCGTGAATATATCATTTCGGAAGCGATGCACGGGCTTGGCATCCCGACGACCCGCAGTTTGGCGGTTGTTACGTCGGGAGAGCCGATTTACCGTGAAAGCCAATTGACCGGAGCGATTATGACCCGCGTAGCAGCATCTCATCTTCGGGTAGGAACGTTCGAATACGGTGCGAATTTTGCCGAAAAGGAAGATTTGAAAGCGTTGGCCGATTATGCGATTGAACGGCACTATCCGGAAATCAAAAAAGATAAAAATCCGTATGTGTCTCTGCTTCGTGAAGTGCAGAAGCGCCAAGCGGCACTCATCGCCAAATGGCAGATGATCGGATTTATTCACGGGGTGATGAATACCGATAACATGACGATCAGCGGGGAGACGATTGATTACGGCCCATGCGCGTTTATGGATACGTATAATCCGGCAACCGTCTTCAGTTCAATCGATGTGCAGGGCCGCTACGCGTACGGCAATCAGCCGCCGATCGCCGGTTGGAACATTACCCGCTTTGCGGAAGCTCTTTTGCCGTTGTTCCACGACAACCAGGAGAAGGCGATTCAGCTCGCACAGGACGTGCTTTCGGAATATCCTCTCGCGTTTAATACCGCTTGGGTGAAGGGGATGAGGTGCAAGCTTGGTTTGTTTAATGAAGAGGAAGCGGATGAAGCTTTGATTCTCGATCTGCTGAAAATCATGCACAAAGAAAAGGCAGATTATACGAACACATTCCGCGCCCTTACTCTTGATGACCGAAAGTTCTCTCTGTTTGTGTACCAGGACTTTCAGGAATGGGAGAAGCGCTGGCAAGAGCGGCGCAAAAGGCAGCCGGAATCCCAAAAAGAATCGAAAGACCTGATGTGCAAGCATAACCCTGCCATCATTCCACGAAATCATAGGGTGGAAGAGGCGCTTAAAGCGGCAGAAGAAGGAAATCTGAGTGTAATGGAGAAATTAGTATCTGTACTGAAAGATCCGTATGCTTATTCGAAAGAGCAGGAAGAATACAGTGCACCGCCGCCTCCATCCGAGGCCATGAGTTACCAAACGTTTTGCGGAACATGAAGATAAAAAAATCCGGCTGAGAAATGAACGTCCAGCCGGATTTCTTTTTACTTCTTGTATTTTTTTATGTGACGGTGCAGCCGGTAGTATTTGATCGCGTTGGCGAAATCAAATGTGGCCACGAGCATGGTAATGAGTGTCCAGATTCCGGTGACGCCGTATTCCGACGAATAGTGGATGGCGAGCCAGGTGAATAGGACACCCATAACCGTGTACAACCCGCTCATAAAAAATGGTGATGTTCTCATTAGAAAAGTCCCCCAATAATCATCTGCATTTTCTCGGCCTTATCCTGTAAGTCATTGATCTTGTCAGCGAATATCACCTGCACAAGCATCACGAGTGTATTCATGGAGACATGGGCGACAATGGGAACAAGCAACCGTTTTGTTTTTACATACAAAAAAGCAAAGACAAAGCCCATGGCTGTATAAACGAGCAGGTGGGTAAAGTCGAAGTGAACAGCTGCGAAAATTAGGGAGCTAATGATAGCAGCAATGACAAAGTTAAACCGTCTATACAGACTGCCAAAAATAATCTTACGGAAAATAATTTCTTCCAAAATCGGTCCAGCAATGGACGTTACGATCATAAAGTAGGGAGTCGCCTTGGCAATCTTGACAAGCATCTCGGTGTTCTCCGATCCCTGCTTGATGCCAAACACATTGATTTCAATGATGCCGGCAACAATCTGTGCGCCGTAGGCGAGGAAAATCCCCCCGATGGCCCACCCGACTGCTGATGCCCCTGAAACGCGGCCGCCCCGAAGCGCCGGGTCTTTCATGTCAGGAATGAGCAGCAAGAGCACAATTACGAGGGCAACGAGAAAGCTGATGGTTCCCCAAAGGCCGGCCCAGTGTTCCCGCGGAACGTTCAGCGAGTTTAAGATCGGGTAGCCGACGTAGCCCGAAAGCTGCATCAGGATATAAGTCAGTACGATCCATAAATAGCGCTTCGTCAATGTAGAATTTCTCCTTTAATCAAGTTCAGTTGGGTCATGTTTTCAGCATGCCCATGTATCTCTTTATTCTAACATAGATTGCTTGAAAACATGGCATGATACCCCTTTCAGAAAATTTTCGAGAATTTTTAAGGTCATGCTTGCAAAGTGGAAAAAAATTATTTAATATAGGAAATGGAGTTAGCACTCAGTAAATCAGAGTGCTAATAATAATAAAACTTTCTAATATTTTGAGGAGGGTGTTTCACTTGTTAAAGCCACTAGGTGATCGCATTGTGATTGAGCTTGTAGAAGGTGAAGAAAAGACTGCAAGCGGGATCGTACTACCAGACTCTGCAAAGGAAAAGCCGCAAGAAGGCAAAGTTGTTGCAGTAGGTACAGGCCGCGTAACTGAGCAAGGAGAACGCGTAGCACTAGAAGTCTCTCAAGGAGATTCTATCATCTTTTCAAAATACGCAGGAACTGAAGTGAAGTATCAAGGTAAAGAGTACCTTATCCTTCGTGAAACGGATGTATTGGCTGTAATCGGCTAATACCGGCATAACAACAGAACAGCTACATAGGTAGCTTTTAAAAATTCAACTATTTATAGGAGGGTTTAACTCATGGCTAAAGACATTAAGTTCAGTGAAGACGCTCGCCGCGCAATGCTTCGCGGTGTAGACGCACTTGCAAACGCAGTTAAAGTAACGCTTGGACCAAAAGGACGCAACGTCGTTCTTGAGAAGAAATTCGGTTCACCTCTTATTACTAACGATGGTGTAACGATCGCAAAAGAAATCGAGCTTGAAGATGCATTCGAAAACATGGGTGCAAAGCTTGTTGCTGAAGTAGCAAGCAAAACAAACGATGTTGCCGGTGACGGAACTACAACAGCGACTGTTCTTGCTCAGGCAATGATCCGTGAAGGATTGAAAAACGTAACTTCCGGTGCAAACCCAATGGTTCTTCGCAAAGGAATCGAAAAAGCAACTGCAGTTGCTGTTCAAGAGCTTCAAAAGATCTCCAAGCCGATCGAAGGCAAAGAGTCCATCGCTCAAGTTGCTGCAATCTCTGCTGCTGACGATGAAGTTGGCCAATTGATTGCTGAAGCTATGGAGCGCGTAGGTAACGACGGCGTTATCACGATCGAAGAATCCAAAGGATTCACAACTGAGCTTGAAGTGGTTGAAGGTATGCAGTTCGACCGTGGGTATGCATCTCCATACATGGTAACCAACTCTGACAAGATGGAAGCGGTTCTTGAAAATCCTTACATCTTGATCACGGACAAGAAGATCACTAACATCCAGGAAATCCTTCCTGTACTAGAGCAAGTGGTTCAACAAGGCAAGCCATTGCTTCTCGTAGCTGAAGATGTTGAAGGTGAAGCTCTTGCTACATTAGTAGTAAACAAACTTCGCGGAACATTCAACGCTGTAGCTGTTAAAGCTCCAGGATTCGGTGACCGTCGTAAAGCTATGCTTGAAGACATCGCGATCCTTACTGGCGGTGAAGTCATCACTGAAGAACTAGGTCTTGACCTTAAGACGGCAAACATTGGACAGCTTGGAACAGCTTCTAAAGTGGTTGTTACTAAAGAAAACACAACCATCGTTGAAGGTGCTGGCGAGTCTGACAAAATTGCAGGCCGCGTAACTCAAATCCGTGCTCAATTGGAAGAAACAACTTCCGAGTTCGATAAAGAAAAACTTCAAGAGCGTCTTGCTAAGCTTGCTGGCGGCGTAGCGGTCATCAAAGTTGGTGCAGCTACTGAAACTGAGCTTAAAGAGCGCAAGCTTCGCATTGAAGATGCCCTTAACTCTACGCGTGCAGCAGTAGAAGAAGGAATCGTATCCGGTGGTGGTACTGCCCTAGTAAACGTGGTTCGTGCCCTTTCTTCTCTTGAAGCAGCTGGAGACGAAAAAACTGGTGTGAAACTTGTACTTCGTGCACTTGAAGAGCCAATTCGTCAAATCGCACACAACGCTGGTCTTGAAGGATCTGTTGTGGTTGAGCGCTTGAAAAACGAAGAAATCGGCATTGGTTTCAACGCGGCAACTGGCGAATGGGTAAACATGTTCGAAGCGGGTATCGTTGACCCAACTAAAGTAACTCGTTCTGCACTTCAAAACGCAGCATCCGTATCAGCTATGTTCCTAACAACAGAAGCTGTTATCGCTGACAAGCCAGAAGAAAACGCTGGCGGCGCAGGCATGCCTGACATGGGCGGCATGGGCATGGGCGGAATGGGCGGCATGATGTAATAAACATCTTAAAGCCCTGATATTTGAGGGGTTTGAAGGTGTTAAATTGCAAATGCTCATACTTTTGCTCATAGCAGCATGAATACAAAGTTTTTAGAGAAGGTCTTTCATCAGTTTGCTAAACTGGTGGGAGGCCTTTTCTTCCATATTAGAGGTCATATGGGCGTAAATATTCATTGTGGTGTTTATATCGGTATGCCCTAAGCGATTTTGAATCTCCTTTACTCCGACACCAGCTTCAATTAATAATGAAGTATGTGTGTGTCTAAATGAGTGAGGAGTGATATTTTTTGTGATGCCTGCTTTTTTTAATAAACGCTTTAACCGAATTTCCACAACTTTTCTAAGTTGAGGATGACCGTCATTTCGTGCAAATATAAATTGATTATCAACATATACGGAGCCATATTGTAATTTCATTTCTTTTTGTTGGATTTCATGGCGTTTAAGCATTTTTACGAGTCGATCATCAATCCGAATTGTACGAATTGAACCTACCGTTTTGGGCGAAAGTAATTGATATTTAGTTATATTATTACTCGGATTATATAGTGTTTTGGTTACTCGAAGGGCTCCTTTTTCATAATTAACATCATTCCATTTTAAAGCAAGCAATTCGCTTATACGTAATCCTGTTTAGGAGAGGGTGGTAAATATTAAAGAATCCAAATCCAAACCTTCCATATCACAAAGGCGCAGGAACAGCGCAAGTTCTTCTTTCTCTAAAAACTTCATCTCTTTTTCTTGATTCTCAATTTCCTCTACTTCTATACGCTGCTTTGGTAACTGAATATTTTCTGTAGGATTAATCTTGATAAATTCTAACGCAACAGCATGCTTAAATATCAAACGGCCGCACGCATGGATGCCACTTAAATAATTTTTGCTGTACTGCTCGGAAAGTTCGATTATCCGTTTTTGATAATCCCTTCTTGTTATCTTGTTAAGCGGATATGGCCCCCATACTGAAGTGAAGTGCTTCAATTCTTTACTGCGTGCTCTTACGCTGCTTACTTTGGCATTTTGACCATAAGCCTTTATCCAATCATCAGTAAAAGATTGAAACGTCATTTTTGATTCCTTTATATATGTTCCAGCCTCTACCTCCGCTTCCAAAGCCCGTGCAGCAGAGACTGCTTCCTTTTTGGTGGGAAATCCTGATTTTGTCTTCTGTTTTTGAACTTTGGTCAATGGATCGATACCGAGGGAAATCGTATATGACCACTTGCCGTTACTACTTTTTCGAAAATATGCCATGCTATTTATCTCCTTTTTTCCGTTTTTCTTTCTTTAACCTATTATTATATGCCATCTCACAACTAGAACGTTTACGACCTGGGAGGGCTGAACAAAAACGCTGTCTCTGATGGGTGACTTCAAAGGGATGACCATAATTTTCGCAAATTTTCATCTCCGCTTTATTCTCCATGAATAGATTTAAATAAAAATAAGCTGCATCAAATAAATCCATAAATACTGTTATAGGAATGTTGCTTTTCATCTTATAGGAGAAGAGCGATTTTTCTTCTGTTTTTTCATGCAACATTCGTCTTGCATGGTCATCCACAAATTCTCCCTTTCTGGGAGCCGTTGGTAGTGTCGAATAATCATCTGTAAGAAGCGCTTTTAGGTAAGAAAATACTTTTTGAAACTGGTGGACTTCGTGAAAAAAATCTTGAAGGGACATCCACATGATATTGATATCTACCTTTTGTGGTTTTTCCTCCAAGATAGATTGAGTTATTCCAGTCGGAAGACCCCACGTATTACAAAAGTTCATTATATCTGAGAAAGTTGAAAAAGGGTTTTTTGCTAACTCTGTGTAAAGCGTTCTTCCATATGACTTCAAATCATATTCTGTAGTCAATAATCCATTGGAGAAAATTTGCTTATTGAAATCTTCGGTTGTTTTTAATTTTGATACTGCCTTTTTTGCAACTATAAAAGACGCTTTGTTTTTAAAGACTTTTAGATTATCCTCAGCGTTAATCTTTTCAATTAGTCCATTTTTATTTTCACCGTACAACGCTTTACTATTAAAGAAAGTATGATCCTTTAAAAGTGGAATTATGATTTCATTAGAAAAGCTACTGGAACAACTTTTGTGGCCATCACTGGTGAAGTAGTAAAAAATCATTTGTTCCCACTCCCTCCACTCGCTGAACAAAGACGAATTGTGGAGAAGATTGAACAATTATTACCTTATACAAAACAATTGGTAAAAAAGGTGACCGCGTCCGGGTAACACGTGAAAAATCGCATAATTCGATAGGGGGGTACCCCTAAAATGCCCAAATAAAGCCGCATAGCCTTGTAAACCTTGATATTTAAGGGTTTGCGGGTTGTGTGGCTATTTTTATTTTGTCTAAAAGTATAGGTTTTTGATATAAATATCATTTTAAATTTTTATCTATAGAAAATGACAAAATTTATTCATTTTTTCAAGCAATCAGAGAGGAACGTTTTGAGAACTGGAATTCAACATTAATAATCTAATTAGATCAATCAGTAATACAATGATATGTCTAAATGAGTGTCATGAGAGTGTAGTAATTTTTTAGTCTAAATTTGAAAAAACAACAGACTTACTATATGAATGGTATAATTAGGAATAAATAAGGAGGATTATATGGTTAACTTTAAAAAGCGACTTACTAAACAAAAAATTGAAAAGAAAATCCGTCCTGATGAAATTTATTCTACTCTTGATAGATCTAGCGATAAAGGGCCATTACGTCCAGTACAGGAAAAAATACTTGACAAGTGGTTTACGGATTTTCAAGGCAAAAAAGATGTTATATTGAAGTTACATACAGGTCAAGGTAAAACGTTAGTTGGGTTACTTATGCTTCAATCAAAGTTAAATCAAGAAAAAGGTCCTGCTTTATACCTTTGCCATAATAATCAATTAGTAGAACAAACTTGTAAACAGGCTGAAAGTTTTGGAATTGGTTATACAACTGTTGATAGGGAAATTCCTGATGAATTCATAGATGGAAAGACTATTTTAATAACATCAGTTCAAAAGCTTTTCAATGGTGAAACCAAATTTGGTCTGGGTAACAAATCAATCTCTGTCTCTACTGTATTAATGGATGATGCACATGCATGTATAGAGGTAATAAAAAATGCCTGTAAAATTGTATTAAAGCAAGACTCGCATGCTTATCATGAAATTTTCTCATTGTTTTCCACGGAATTACAGAACCAAGGGGCGGGAACATATGCTGATATTACTCGAAAAAGTTATGATTCACTAACAGCTGTCCCTTATTGGGTTTGGCAAGATATGCATACAGAGGTATCTGACATATTGTCAAAATACAGTAACCAAAAAGATATTAGGTTTACATGGCCGATAATTAAGGACATGATTAAAGATTGCCAATGTATTATTTCAGGACAAAGCTTGGAAATTATTCCTTATGTAACTCCACTATATATGTTCGGGTCTTACCATAAAGCTGAACATAGAATTTTTATGTCTGCAACAATTACCGATGATTCTTTCTTTATTAAAGGGCTAGGAATATCATCAGATACAATTCGTAATCCTTTGGTATTACCAGACGAAGGGTGGTCTGGTGAGAAAATGATATTAATTCCATCTTTAATTGATTCCTCATTAAATAGAACGGAGATAGTCAACATTTTTGCAAAACCATCAAAGAAGAGAAAATTCGGGGTTGTAGCCTTAGTACCAAGTTTTAATTCAACTAAAGACTGGAAGGAATACGGAGCTACCATAGCTACAAGAGAGATTATTGTTGATGAAATAGGAAAGCTCAAAGAAAAGAATTTCGAAAAAACCTTAGTAATAGCTAATAGATACGATGGAATTGATTTACCTGACAGTTCCTGCAGAGTGTTAGTGTTTGATTCAAGGCCATATTTTGAGTCGTTATATGACAGGTATCTTGAGGAATGCCGTGGAAATAGTGATATTGTTTCAATAAAGCTTGCTCAGACAATTGAACAAGGACTTGGTAGAGCTGTCAGAGGAGAAAAGGATTATTGTGCAATAATTATTACTGGTACTGAGTTAGTTCGTGCAATTCGTAGTAAGAAATCAAGGGGATATTTTTCACTACAAACAAGGACACAAATAGAAATCGGCCTCGAAATAGCTGAATTTTCCAAAGAAGAGATAAGAGAAGGTGATGAGCCTAAAAAATCATTTTTAGGACTTTTAAAACAGTCACTGGGACGAGATGAAGGGTGGAAGGAATTTTATACTGAAAAAATGGATGAGATTCAACCTGATAGTAAAACCTCTAATATGTTAGAAATAATAGAGTTTGAAAATTTAGCTGAAGAAAAATATTCAAGAGGAGATTTCCAAGGGGCTGTTCAAACAATCCAGAAATTAATCGATAACCATGTTACAACCGATGAGGAAAGAGGATGGTATTTACAAGAAATGGCTAGACTTATATACCCTTCTTCAAAAATGACTTCAAATAAATTTCAAGTTAGTGCGCACAGGAAAAATACATTTCTTTTAAAACCAAAGGAAGGTATGGAGGTTCAAAAAATATCATCCATTAGTTTAAAGAGAATAGAAAATATATCTCAATGGATTCACTCATTTGATAATTTTGATGAACTTTATCTGGAATTGGATGATATTCTAAGTAAATTGAAATTTGGAGTGAATGCCGATCGGTTTGAGCAGGCATTTGATGAGCTTGCAAAAGTCTTGGGATTTCCAAGTCAAAGGCCTGACAAAGAATGGAAAGAAGGACCAGATAATATATGGAAAACAGGGGATAACAAATACCTTCTGGTCGAATGTAAGAATAATGTGGACGTAACAAGAAATGAAATTAATAAAGATGAAACGGGACAAATTAACAATGCTTGTGCATGGTTTGAAAAGGTATATGGGGACGTACTTGTTAAAAATATTATTATAATTTCGACTAAAAACGTTTCTAAGGCTGCGGGATTCAATAAATCAGTACAAGTGATGAGAGAAAATAAATTAAGATTATTAACCGATAATGTTAGGAAGTTTTACCTAGAATTTAAGGGACTAGACCTAGATAATTTATCTGAAAAGAGAATTCAGGAATTATTGGTTAGGTTTAAATTGACAAGTGATGATTTAATGTCCGATGTATATTCAGAGGAGCCAAGACTACATTAAACAATCATATTAGAACCGGCTGCTTATGCAGCCTTTTTTTACTATTTTAGGAAATTTGGAGATGGTTACATGGAATCAACAATCTATTCCCCATTTGAAGATTTGCACTTTGATTATGATAAATGTTTTCTGTGTGGAGGAGAACCAGATTCACAAGAGCATGTTTATCCAAAATGGCTGCAGAGAAAGTATGATCTTTGGAATAAAAGAATTTATTTCCGAAATAGAACTAGTATACAATATAAAGATTTAAAAATCCCTTGTTGTAAAAACTGCAATAATAAATCTTTATCTCAATTAGAAAATAAAATTAATGAAGCAGTTAATGGAGGATATGAAAAGTTTAAGAACTTAGACGAATTAACAATAATGCAATGGGTTTCGAAAGTATACTACGGAAAGTTATTTAAAAAGTTGAATCTATTAATTGACAGAAAAAATAAAGACTTTGGGACAATGGTAAATAAAGAACAAATTTTTTCTTATAGGGGCTTACATGAATTTTTACAATCATTACGTAAGCCAATAGAATTTACTGGCGATATTCCTTGGTCTGTACAGGTTTTTCAAGTACATAATGACTCCAGACTTGAAGATTATGAATATATAGATACGATTTTTATAACAGGCTGTATTCGTATAGGGGATATTGGAATTGTATATAGTTTTGGAGACTGGGGATATGCAAAGTTAGGTAATAGTAAAATACTAAATGACTTCATAGATTTAATAATTCATCCTATACAGCTACAAGAAATAGCGGCAAGGTTTTCATATGCTCGTTCAAAGGTGAATTTTGAAAATCTTTCCCTCATAGTTATGGATGAATCAAGACTCACATATATTGGAACAAAACCAAATATACAACTTACATTCAATCATAAAGAGTATTTTATGTTTTTGCAATTTTTCTTTGTTAATTTCGGAAATTCTGTGAAATTGATTTATGATGAAACACAAGAGTCTATAACTAGTTTTCTCTTTGAAAATAACCAAGCAAGAGTATTAGATGAAAATGGCCAGCTAAAATGTTACAAAAGAACATAATCTGATAAACATTTAATTCCACTTTTCACTAAACGATTAGAAGTGTTGTAAATTAATAAATAAAATGATTTAGAGGATAAAGGATGAATAGTGCAATTCTAGTTGCTAATGATACTAAGGCAGTTTATTGTAATAATTGGCCTTTTTCCATATTCTAAAAAATAGTTCTCGCTTAATTTATCCATCGGATATATAATAAATATGCTCGTGGTGTAATGGCAGCATTCTCGACTACGAATTGAGAGGTGACGGTTCGAATCCGTTCGGGTCCACTCAAGGTGGTAAAAAGCACAGTCACTGACTGGGCTTTTTTTATGCAAAATACTTTTTTTTTGAATACAACCATGTGGATCTCCTTTATTAAGGCTATTTTTGTTAGATGTTTGTCCTCCTGATATTTTCTTTTTATTAGAAATTATTAATGTCAAACTAAAAAAGTATCGGTATTGTACTCATTATTGGATTGCTTCTCGGGGGATCAAGGTAAAAAGGTCAAATCTGTTTGAAAAGGTATGTAGAGGGATAAGAATTGGTCTTTTTCAACAGTGAAGGAGTTCATTTGCGGGAGAAGAGGGGCGACGAGAGGAAGTTGTGATTCATTAAAATGCTCATAATTTTGCTCATTGAATTTTTTTGTTTGGTTAAGGATTATTTTAGAAGAACGCTATGAACCCTTCTTATCAAGGCTTTTTATGATGCTATCTTTGCCCATTTCATCTCCTGATGAATGGGCGGCATGATGTAATTTAACGCTCGAAAACCTTGTTATATCAGGGCTTAAGCGTGTTACATTAGGTCTTTCACCTAAAAAAATCACATTTTAATAACATTTATTTTGAATTCCCCATTTTGAGGATGTTTCCGAAAGTCTGATGGACTTTTTGAGAAGCATCCTCTTTCATTTTATCTGTTACATGGGTGTAAATCTTCATGGTCGTTTTCATGTCATCGTGACCAACTCTTCTCATGATGGTGGTAATGTCGACTCCAGCTTCAGCTAACATACTTATATGTGTGTGTCTGAATATATGAGGTGTTGCATGTTTCTTTATGGATGTCTTCTCTAAAAGGATTGATAAAGTAATTAATCAAGAAATAAAGCATACTAAAGATGAAGGTATGAGTACAGAAGCTATGACTAGAGATAATGCTATCATACGAGTTTATGATGGTGGGAAGTATATTCAATTGGCTTTTTATATGGATGATCCAGATCGTGAACTTACTCCATATTATTATTATGAAAAGTTTGGAGATTCGTATGAAGAAATGAGTGGGATGCCAGGAAGTGGAGAAGGTGATCGTTTGGGATTTTATAAGAAAGCACCAGATTATGAAGAAGTTAAGGGAAAAGAAACAAAGTTAAAAGAGTAGACCAAATGTTGTCTACTCTCTTATTGTTTTTATGCTGTTAAATGATAATAAAGTTAATTAAAATCGCAAACACACTCAATTGTCAAGGATGGTTGTAAAGCACGATCTCTGTTATGACCATAAGAAGACTTTTCTTGAAATCAAATAGCCATCACAAACCTTTTTCAACATTATTCTTTATCGGAGGCATCCAGTTAACAGTGGCAAATAATGAATACCGTTTTAGATATTTGATTATTAAACGCTAATCTTGCGATTAAATGTGTGAAGTCAAGGGTTTGGCTTATTGTCTTGTTTCCCCAGCACTGTTTTGAATTAAATCCTGCTTTTTAATAAGGTAATTCTTATATTTAAAATAAGGGCTATTAATTTGGGGAGATTCTGGAGCTTTTTCTTGTTCTCGAATTAGGATAATAGAAACTAAATAAGACATTAAAAAACCGATGTATGTTGTATTGAAAATAATTCCAACAATGTATTCAATAAAAGGTATATAGGTCAACGGTTGATCCAATACAACAGTTTGTAATGAATAAAACGGTGTTAATCCTTTATAGGTAACAAAAATAAACTGGAATAACATATCGTCATCTTGCATTAACTGAGTGTGTTCATGGTCTGTAAAAAATTTAAAAACATCGTTATGCTCAAAGTAAAAAGACCCAAAAGAAAAGCCTAGAAAGAACAGGACTAAAATTAAGAGACCGATAAAATTTAAAATTTGAAATGATATCGATTTAAAACTATCCATTGTATGCTTCATTAAGACAAAGGATAATAACAAAGGCGTTAAGACACAAAATATTAACACAATAATATTGCTTTTTGTTTCAAATAATAGGCTTATAAATAGTGCAAAAAAATAAACTATTATGTAAACCTTACAAATGTAGAAAAATGATCGTGCTAAGATTCCTCCAGGTGTAGGCTTTGTTAGAAATAAACACACTCCATAAATTAAAATAAAAATTACAGTTAGAGCCCCAAATCGCCCTAAAGAATGATGTTTTTCGGGCAAAAAAACCATGCATGCTAATGTTATTAAAAACACCAATAGAATGAATTGATTCCTTGAACGAATTAGTAACAACTTACGATAAGTATTGGGTTGTTTCAAAGAGATAACCAATGGATCTTTTTTTAAACTATAGTTGCCAAACGAAAATTTCTGAATTTTTTTATTTTTAACTTTCTTACTTTGACATACAGTGTATAAATCATTGAAATCAATGAAAATACTCCCATGATTCCAATCAATAAGTACAGCAGCATACTAACCCTCCAAATTTGTGAAGTTCTAAAAATTACTTACAGCACATGTTAAGGAAAAATATTTTAGATATAACTATTTAACCCTTTCTAATAAGAAAAATCTTTAAAAAATATTTTGGCATGCAGCTGTAAACGCTAGAATATAGTTGACAGATTCTGCTACGAGATCAAGCCATTCATCTGGAAAGTCATTTTGAAGAATGGCACTAGCGTGTCTCCATTTATGAACTACATAGTTATCCAAAATAAATTTGGGAAAATTTTCAATTGCCCTTTTGCTATTCACCTCCTTTGCACGTAGGATTATTTTACCATATATCCATTGTATGGAAAGCAATTTAGCAAGCTGTTTTCTGAGTAAAATACGTTTTTGAAAGTCATATCAAATAGGAATACCTTGGTTTATAATTAATGTAATATCTTGTTATAAAAGGGGGTTGGTAGACATAAACTTTAAGGAAATTAAAAGGTAAAAGTTAAATAATGATAAAGGAGATATAAAACCCTGTTCCAAAAATTCACCTGAATATTATGAAGTAGAACTTTTTAAAGAAATGACCAATGTCATGCGGCAGTATCTAAAAAAGAAGCTAATAGTATTGTAATGTATGTGCTGGAAAAGGATTGTTTACTTAATAGATGTGTTTAAATTTTATTGAAAATTCATGAAATTTTAATAATATCCACCTGATTTTAACTTTTTATGGTATCATTTACTAAAATGATAAAAAGTGGGTGGGGATGAGATTAAATGGTGAGAATTGAGGAAATAATTAATCCAGATACAAAACTTTATCATGCTACAACTAGTAATTACGTAAAATCGTTGTTTGATGGTATTCAAATTAGTAAATGTGATACCCAAACCGATTTTGGGCAAGGATTTTATTTAACTACAAACTTGAAGCAAGCAAAAAAGTGGGCATTTACAAAAGAAAATGAGCATAATAGAACTGAAGAAAAAAAGCAAATAAAGCAAAGAACTTCATACGCTAATTATGTTAAAGGCGTGATTGTAGTTTATAATATGCGACTACAGGGAATTACACCCTTCGAATTTAATACTCATGTGTTCCCAACAGCTGATTTAAGATGGGGAGATTTTGTTTACCGAAACCGATCATTCATCGACCATCCGCAATTTAACAATAGAAATAAAGATATAGATATCGTATATGGCCCTTTAGCAGACGGCAACGGACTTATGGGAATGATAGATGATGTCGATAACGGCGAAATGGAAGTGCCGGATTTTTACAATAATATATTGAGTGAACATTACGTGCTTAATGGTTTTGACCAGTTATCAGTTCACACCCCTCGAGCTATTGAAACTTTATTATGGAAAGAGGTGATCTTACCACATGAGCTTAGACGAAAACAAAAAACAAGAATACGTGGATAGATTTACTGAAAAAATATTAGAAATATTAATTTACGAACATGGTGTTAAAAAAGAAGAAGCCATCGAACTTCTTGATGATTCAATTTATTTCGAAATGTTAGATGATAACTTCAATTTCGTTTTGCACCATTCACCAAAATATTGGGCTAAAAAAGCCTTGGAATTTCAGAGGCAAGTAGAATATGCATAGAGCATAATACTTTAGTTTCAGCTACTTTTAAACTAAACACTCTTACTATTCTGCTTAGAGGCCTCATCCCACTGTTCATAGTATTTTTGATAATTCCCATATAAGCTATGAAGAGCGCCTTGAAGTTCCGCTGGGAGATTCGGCTCACCAGCTATCTGATGAGTGGACGGCACATGTGTAATTAAAGTTATTAAAGTAATGACTTCTTACACTGTTAACAGTTCAAATAGAGAATATGTCAAAGGAGCTTGGAATTTACCAAGCTCCTTAATTTATATCCTATTTGGCTAAACCATTATAAAAAATTAATCATCAAGGTATTTCCACCTATCTGCTTCTTCTGCATCACTTTGTAACATTCGTCTTTTAAGGTTATATTTCTTAGATTTTATAAATTTTTTTCTTGATTCATCCCATTCACAAAGTTCTATGTCAATACCCACCTTAATGTATCTCCACCATGGATTTTGAGTTTCATCAAACCAGAAGTGGTCTGGAAGCTTCTCTTTCAACCCGGCATCTCTTAATTTCTTATCTTCCTAGTTAGTAATAACCGCTCCAATAAGTTTATCAATCATATGTTCATGGATATATTTAACATATGGTTCTTGTCTATAATCGAGGAATCTTATAAATTGCTTGATAGGCACTACATGCTCATGAACAAGTATATTTGATAGTTTTTTTCAGGTATAGATTTTCCATTATTACTTACAACCATGTTTGTATACAATGTTATGGCTTCTTTAGACCAGAATTGACATCCTTTGTATTTACCAAGGTCTTTGGTCCAATCTCTTGCTACAGTTTCAAAGAGGTCCCGTTTTGCTTTGGGGGTTAATCCACTGGCGGCTAAGGTGTGAGAAACATCTTTAATCATATCATCTCTACTTCTTTTATTTTCTACTACTGAGATCCCACCATTAGCCAATTGAACCCCTGTATATTCCCATTCATCAAGTTCATCTTCTTCATTTATTATTAAATCTTGATTTTCAATTTCTTTATCCATAAACATCCTCCGAAATTTTCCTTTTTTAATACAAGATGATAACCACCCTATATTTCTAAAATTCTAAATTAAATGAGGAGATTATCGAAAGAGAACAGGTTGAATATGTCTTCGATTGTTGTGTTATCCTCAAAACAATATTAGGGTCATTTATCTCTAAGTACGTTTTATTGCCCATCTTTCTTCTATTATATATCGAAATGAATGGGCGGCATGATTGTAATAACCGCTAGTTCATAAGGAGTTGTGCTCTGAATGAGAAATTTAAATGACTATCTCCTTAAAGGAATTAGATTTTTATTATTGGTTTGTTTGAAATTTAACTTTTGTGATTTTCTTTCAGCTTAATTAGTTGAAAAAATTTTATGGAATTTTCCTTTTTTACTCATAGCTCCTGAATGAAATACATAGGAATATGGTGAATTATTTATTTCATTATTGATAGAATATCTATAGTTTATGTAACTGCATCCTAAACCAATCATTCCACCTACAGTCGTTCCAACTAAAGGTGATAATTCCTTTAAATTTGAGTATATATTTCCAACAAGAGTAAATAAGACTGGATCTTTTAAGTTAATCAATGATTTTAATGAATCAAATTTAAATAAAATCTTTTTCTCTTTTAGTAATCGACTAATTAGAAGAATATTCAATTCAATATCTTCTTTAAACTCTTGAATAACTTCTTCTAATTCATAATTTGTTTCCGTCTGACTAACTCTTGTTGTGTAATCTCTTAATATGGATTTAAATCTAAGTAATTCTTCTTTTCTTTCCTTTTTAAAGGAGATAATTTCGTTTATTGAAACATCAGAGGTAGGGACAGGAAGACAATTTAGTAATCTTAACTCTCCAACTTTTTTTCTATCCTCTTTAGATTTTAATCCATATATTAACCTTTCTTGAGTTACATAGTTGGTTGCTGGAATGTAAGATTTATCTATAGCCATGTGTTTTGCTAAGATTCCGAGATAACAATCACTTACTATCTTAGGGATTTCATACCATTTATCCCCTTTTATTCTATCCAATCCATTCTGTTGAAAGAATTCCTCGATTACATGACTGAATTTTGAGGAATATACTTCTGACGTTCGAACAGTTCGATTCATTTTAAGTTGAAATTGTTTAGAGGATAATAAATTAATTACTTCTTCTTCAAACAAATTTTTATTCGTACTCTCAGAAAAGAATCTCTCAGGTGAAAGCATTTCATATTCATTATTTTCCTCTAATTGTTGAATTATATAATCTTTTTTATTTATTAAATCATAAGGGACAATTGATGCTATTTTTTCTGAGTAAAGCAACATTTTTTTCAGCCAATTATCATTAGGCAAAGAAATTGAAGGATAGTACAAATATTTAAAACTCATAAAATCCTCTCCTTATATATCTTAAATCTAGTATATAGGTAATTGTTGGTAATGGCTATGTGATTTAGTTCACTTTTTGTAATAATGAGCAAAATTAATGGTTCTAGTTGTTCTTTTGCACTTTCGTCCTTGCCATCCCTTAAGTGTCAAGGCCGGTTATAACTTGGTTTTACGTAATTTTGGTGATTATTCACAGATGGTTTGTGTATTTAAAATATCTTTATTATAGCTGATAAATGTCAATAAAAAGAGACAATGCTAAAATACGTGTATATGATGACGGTAAGTATATTTGCTTATTATTCTTCATATTACTCTCATAAACCATCTTATAATTATTACCAAAAGTGGGGGATTCTTATAAGAGTATGAGCGGAATGCCAAGCAGTGGGAAGGATGATGTATTAGGATTGTCTAAAAAGAAACCTGATTATGAAGAACAAAAAGGAAAAGAAGTAGATATTGAAGTCTTTCCTGTTCCATTTTCACCGATGAATATCTTTACTTCTTGATCAAGGTGTATTTTTAGACTTTTGTAACCAAATAATCCCTTAATCTCAACTGATAAAATCGCATCTCTTTGCATAAACATCCCCCTTAATGCAAATGGTTTATAACGGTTAAAAATGCTAAGTTTTTAAGGCTTAAAGAAGTGAAGTATCCAAGTCTTTACTAGTTACTATTTCTATTTTCAAACAAGTGTAGCAAACCTCAGTAAAGGGCTGCTTACGATTAATTGTTCAACTCAATAAAAGAGTGCTAACTTTTATCGCTTCCCATTGAATAAAGCCCCTTTTTTCATTGAAAATACACCTTTTATGTAATAACTATATAAAAGGGTTTTCTCATTGTCTCGTTTTAAGGAGTCTGATTATTATGTTAGGTCTTTTATGTCCAAGAAAATGAAGGTCGTAGTTGTGTAATGGGGAAAATTTTTTAACTGTATCCTTTTTAGAGTACAGGAACGAAAAACAGCAAAATCCAACTAAAAGATGGGCGGCATGATGTAATTAAGGTTTTAAAACCTTGTTATACCAACGTCTAAAATGAATATATGCTTTTCTTGTCCTCGTTTTATAAAAAACAAGGCATCCTATGACAAAAAAATAACTAAAGAGAAGGTCTTTCATCAGTTTACTACACTGTTGGGAGGCCTTTTCTTCCATATTGGCGGTCATATGGGCGTAAATGTTCATTGTTGTATTGATATCTGTATGACCTAATCGCTGCTGGACTTCTTTAATTCACACCCCGGCTTCTATTAATAAAGAAGTATGAGTATGTCTGAAGGAATGGGGAGTTATGTTTTTTTCTATACCTGATTTTCTTCAGCAGTCGTTAGAGCCTAGTTTCAATTACTTTTCTTAATTGTGGATGTCCATCATCCCTGGCAAATATAAACCCATTATCATAGTAAATGTGGTTGTTTTTCAATTTAATCTCATTTTGTTTTATCCGGTGCTTTTTTAATAAATTCACTAGGGTTCATCAATCTTAAGACTTCGGACGGATCCCTTTGTTTTGGGAGTAAGTTATTGGAGCTTTCAAAATTATTATTTGGATTATATAAAGTTTTAGTAACCCTTAAAGTTCCTTTTTTATCGTTTTATTTAAAACCTAAAGACGGAAAAGCAATCGCTTCATATAAAAATACAAGGCTGATGCTACACATAGTGTAAATTTTAACTAACAAAAGGTTATTGTGTTTTTATGTAGTGTAACCTAATTAAGACTTTTTCTAGAAAGGATGATCATCATGGCTATGAACACAACAGAACAATCTCTATCGGTACAACAAGCAATTGAAACACGCCATAGCATTCGCAAATATAAGCAGGAGCCTATTCCTCAGCAAGACCTAAATAAGATTTTTGAGTTGGTCCGCTTATCCCCAAGTGCATGGAACCTTCAACCATGGCGTTTCCATGTAGTGACGGATAACGATCTAAAGGAAAAGTTGGAAGCAGCAGCTTATGGTCAAAAACAAGTGACTTCAGCACCCGCGGTTGTTGTGGTTACAAGTGATATGGAGGATGTACTTGCAAATATTGCTGACACTGTACATCCGGGACTTCCTCCAGAGCGCAAGCAGGAAGAAGTGGCCAATCTGTCAGGATTTTTCAATGGTATGACGGTGGAAGATCGTGCTCAATGGGGATTAACCCAAACAAATATTGCTTTCGGGTTCTTAATGCTTGCCGTTCAAGGATATGGATATTCAAGCAACCCTATGCTGGGCTTTGATCAGGATAAAGTAAGAGAGCTCCTGAATCTTCCCGGGCATGTCAAATTGGCAGGCATTCTACCCATTGGTAAAGCAGATTCTGAAGGATATCCGCATCATCGTTTTGACTTAGAAAAAATCGCTACATTCCATTAACTATACAGGATGCACTGGAGGGCTATAAAGTCCTCCTTTTTTATTTCAAGACATCGACCGTCACGCCACTAAAGAAGTAACGCCAGTCGACTCTTAAATGCCTAATAGTGTGCTTTTATTAACAAGCTAAACAGCCTTGTAGTAGTAAGTACGGAGTACCAGGTTTCTTCAACAAAAGGACTCTGACCCATTGCGTTAACATAACTGGCCTCCACCCTTGGATAGGCATAACGAAGGAATGAGAGGGCATTGACCCGTTGAGACATGGGATGGAAAGCCTCCCGAGGAGGCGTGGAGATGTACATTACATGGTAGAATATGGATAAGGAAACTTACTCAAAGGTGCCTGAACTGATCCGAAATTAAAATTAGAGGCTTCTCATTAGTTGAGCAAACTTTTGGGAAGCTTCTTTTTTTCTGTCTTTGGGAATGTGTAAATAAACCTGTGTTGTAGTTTCATCTTCTGTATGACCAAGTCGATAGAATCAGGAAAATAAAAATGCCTATGGACATTCTTGTGCTTTAGCTAAACAGACGGTCAAGATATGTATGATTATTTAAAAAATGACCACTCCTCTATAACAAGGAAGTGGTCATTATTTTTTTGAAACAAAAATATAGACTTTTTGCTCAAAAGAAACAATGTTCTTTAGTAATGTACGGTAAACCGCACCATAAATAACGGTAAACTCCAAGCATGTTTACTAATTATCCCCAGGACTATTCAAAGAAAAATCACATGCAGTTTTGGTGATACAGAATATAAAAACGGTGATACGAAGCGTCTTTACTATCTCGGGCTGATAAAGCTTCATCCATATCTAAAGAAAACGGGCGGAATCAGGTAATCTAAACAAAAAAGCGGCTATCGAAAAAAGATAGCCCTTTTTGTTTGAATTTTTTCTTAAGAATTAGCTTAATTTATATACTCGCAACCGAACCGCCATCTACCCGAAGGTTTACACCATTAATAAAGGAAGCCTGTTCGGAAGCAAGATAAACAACAGCAGACGCTGCTTCATCAACTGTTCCAGGCCGTTTTACTTCGACATGTGGACGGTTTTCCTTTAAAAATTGTTGAGTAGCTTCTTCATAGGTTATATTCAGCTGCTTCGCATTATCTTTTAATAGATTTTCCAGCATTGGTGTCATGATAAATGCTGGTGATACAGTATTCACCAGAATTCCCTGTGCGGCATACGCCTTTGATAAGCTCTTTGAAAAATTGATAATGGCTGCCTTTGAAGCATTATAATGAGGCATAAACGAATCAGGCTGAAGCCCAGATTCCGATGAAATATTAATGATGCGTCCATATCCGGTTTTTTTCATAAAAGGGATAACTGCTTTGGTTACGCGGACCGTCCCAAATACATTCACATCAAAAATATGCTGCCAGGCCTCTATATCTAATGTTTCAAAATCATCAAATCCACTGGCTATTCCTGCATTATTTACGAGTATATCGATTGATTTGAAACGGTCGATTGCAGAGGAGACCAGATGTTCCACATCAGATTGTTTCGTCAAATCCGCCTGAACGGCAAGCACATTGCCTCCCAGCTTTTCAATTTCCGCTGCTGTTTCTCTTAATGCTCCTTCACCGCGGCCACAAATTACAACATTGGTGCCTTCCTTGGCAAACGCTATGGCAATTGCTTTTCCGATACCTTTACTGCCGCCTGTCACGATTGCCGTTTTATCTTTTAATCCCAGGTTCACTTTAAATCAAATCCTTTCTATGGGCGTCTATTGTTGATTATATATTAACAATAACTTCTAGTCATAAACAAATGAACTTGCTTATTTCCTGCTCTAATACTCAATAAAAGAGGGAAACCACTAAGAGGGTTTCCCTTTAAAAGTTCTTTATTTCAACTCCAGAACGGAAGGTAAATGGTTTAAAAGCAGCTTCATATTTTGGATTCATCTTTGTTTACATCAAGTTGGTTAAAGGGTTTTGCTATTTAGCAAATGGATAACATAGACACATTATAAGCTTGCCATAGGGATCGGCCAGTTTTGACCTATTTTCACTGAGTAATTTCTGCCAATATTTCATAGGAATGGAGGCGTGCCTTATGATCGTAAACCTGGGCGATTGCCATGATTTCATCGGCTTGACTTTCAGCCAGAAACTTTTCCAGCTTTTCTTTTACGATTTGAGGACTGCCGACAATCGAAGTTCCTAATTGATTCTCAAGGGCAGCTATTTCATAGTCGCTCGCTATATCATTAATATTATCCACTGGCGGCGGCAATGGGACGTCCTTTCCGCGCATCAAATTCAAGAACTGCTGCTGCAATGTTGTAGCGAGCCGCTCAGCTTCTTGATCTGTGTCGGCCGCAATGATGTTTAGCCCTACCATTGCATGCGGCTTGTCCAGTACTTTAGAAGGCTTAAATGAACGGCGGTACAGCTGGATAGCCGGGAGTGTGTTATGCGGCGAGAAATGGCTCGCAAATGCAAACGGCAGTCCAAGCTCTCCTGCCAGCTGGGCACTGTATCCGCTCGAACCTAACAGCCAAATAGGTATGTTTAATCCCTCACCCGGAATTGCTTTAACATGACTATATTCTTGTGCAAGGGAAGGGTCAAAATAATTCCGGAGCTCAGCCAACTGCTCAGGGAAATCTTCTCCTGAACTTCTCAAGTCACGTCTTAATGCATGTGCGGTAAGCTGATCAGTGCCTGGTGCACGGCCCAAGCCAAGATCAATACGTCCTGGATATAATGACTCCAGAGTACCAAATTGCTCAGCAATAACAAGAGGTGCATGATTCGGCAGCATAATGCCGCCTGAACCTACCCGGATTTTTGATGTACCTGCTGCAACATGGGAAATCACTACCGATGTTGCAGAGCTGGCGATAAAAGGCATATTATGATGCTCAGCGAGCCAATATCGGTTAAACCCCAGCTTTTCAGCGAGCCGGGCCAGCTCCAAAGTATTGCGAAAAGAATCAGCCGGCGTACTTCCATCTGCAATTGGAGAGAGATCCAGGACCGAGAATGGAATATCCGTAATTTGTTTTATATCATTTTCAGGCATATGCTCATCTTCTTTCTTTAAAAATTTCGGTTCAAACCTATAAAAGAATTTACAGGTTGTTTCTTTGTTTTCTTTTACTGTTTCAATCTAAATCACATTAATTTAACTGATTTAATATCTGCAGAAACTACATCTTTTATTAGACTAGACACTGTTTAATTTACTGCAGCCTGAGCCAAAATTTCATAAGAGCGCAGCCGTGCCTTATGATCAAAAATCTCTGTATGAGCCATAATTTCATCAGCATCAGTCTTTTCTATTAACTCATGGAGCTGCTGCTTCACACCTGCAGGGTCCCCGATGATGGAAGTGAAAAGCTGTTCTTCAACCGCCCTGCGTTCATTATCGTTCCAAAGCTCGTCCATATTATCAACAGGTGGCAAAATTGGCGAAGGCTGTCCGCGGGTTAACAAAAGAAATTTTTGATACATCGAAGTGGCAAGCCTTTGTGCTTCCTGTTTCTCATCTGCAGCCACCACTTGAACGGCTAACAGTACATAAGGCTCCTCCAAAAATTGAGAGGGACGAAAATAATCCCGGTACAGTTTTATGGCCTCCATCATGTTACCTGGAGCAAAATGTCCCGCGAAAGAGAATGGTAACCCAAGTATTCCAGCCAATTGTGCACTATATAACCCTGAACCTAGCAGCCAAATTGGCACATTTGTTTTTTCGCCGGGTATGGCGTGAAAGCGAAATGAACCATTCTTAGTTGCTGTTCCTGTACCATAAAGATAGGCGATAAGCTCTTCAAGCCTGGCATCAAATTCAGGTTCACCGGCAACCCGCTGCCGCAATACATTTGCTGTATATTGGTCGGTGCCAGGTGCCCGTCCCAATCCAAGGTCGATCCGGCCAGGGAAGAAGGTTTCTAATGTACCAAATTGCTCAGCCACGGAAAGAGGAGAATAATGGGAAAGCAGCATTGCGCCTGATCCAATACGCATTTTTTCCGTGACAGAGGCTACTCGTCCAATTACGATCGGGGATGCTGAACTCGCCATTCCTGCCCAATTATGATGTTCAGCAAGCCAAAACCGTTTATATCCCCACTGCTCTGTTTTCTTTGCTAGATCAAGCGTGTTTTGAAGGGAAAGTTCGGCTGATCCTCCCTCGACAATTGGGGAGGGATCTAGTACTGAAAGTTCTATTTTCTTTGTCATCATTCTTCCTCCTTTTATACAATTTAATTTTTTAAAGCTGGCCTGTACCTTTATGGGTTGGAAAGTGGGGTAAAACAAATTCTCCAAGTTCCTGGATTACTTCCTCTGGAGGGCGATTGGAAAAATACAGAACAAACGCCAAATGGTTGACCCCAATCGATTGAAACTGTTGAAGTAGATCAACTAAACGGTTTCTTCCCACGGAATAGCCTAAGGGTATGGGGACAGGCATTTCATCGGGATTATCCGATAAATCGATAAACAAGCTTTGAGAGAAGGGTTTAAAATCTCCTTCAGTTAAAGCACGATAATCCTGGATAAGCTGCGCCTGTTGAATAATGCTCCTAGGGTATTGAAGCCACCCATCCCCATTCCTGGCTATCCAATTGATAGACTGTTTGCTAAATCCAGTCACCATGGTCGGAATCGAAGATACAGGCTTTGGGATTAACCCATATCTGTACCATCGATCAGCCCGGCGTGGCTGTGGATTGTCGGCTGATCCTCTTTTAACAGCCGGTCGAGAATTTCGAAATTTTCTTTAAATAACGGACCGCTTTCTTGCTTAGATATCCCTAAAGCTGTAAAGTCTTTTTCCCTGTCCCCTGATCCCACTCCCATAATCAATCGGCCTGGAAACAATTGATCGATTGATGCCGCTTCCTTGGCTACCCTGACGGGGTGGCGCAAAGGGAGAACTACACTTCCTGTCACTAACGCAATGTGCTTCGTATAGGCGGCAAGATACGTCAAATAAATCCATAAATCGTACTTTTGGCCGTTATCATCAATATTCAAATTCTGCATCGTAATATCACGGAGCCATAATGAAGCAAAGCCATATTCCTCAATTTTACGGGCAAGCTCCAGCTGATTCTCCATAATCGGATTTTTAGACATCCTGGCAGTCGGGAGGACAAATCCAAGTGTCATTTTGTCTTTTTGGTACATGCTGCAATAGGCACGATGATTTTGAAAACTCACTCTTGGTCCTCCTTAAAAAGGTTATATTTTTAAGCCTATATACTTTTCAAACTGTTTAATGGTTTCCTCATTGCGTCGATAATAAGTCCATTGTCCGATTCGTTTCATTTCAACCAGACCGCTTTGCAATAGGATAGACAAATACTGGGAGGTAGTGGATTGTGATAGTCCTACTTTGCTGCGAATATCACTAACACAAACCCCGCCATCAAAGCCTTTTTCTTTGATGACATGGGCCTGCGGGGAAAAATTATTATTAGGTTCTTTCAACATTTGCAGAATATTTACTCTTATTTGATTTGACAGAGCCTTGAAAATTTCAACTGCCTGTTCGTCATTTATCATATTTGATTCCCGATTCAACGGTGCCCGCCCCTTTCTGATCTTATTAAAATCTATTTTGCTTAAGATGTGTTTAAACTAATCGAACAAAAGGATATTGATAATTTGCAATATCTCTATATTATTTTCCTTTATACCCAAAATCAAACTTTATGCTTTAGACAGCGCTAGAAAACGGCTTTAAAGGAACTACACAAATTAGCTTAGAGAACAGGTGGCGGAGAGATGAGGATTATTTTGCCCATCTTTTAAATGGAGTGGGTTGGTATATAGCTTTGGAAAATCAAGACTTTAGAAGGGGATAGGTGAAGAAACTTCTGATGATGATGTTATAGATGACGATACAATTTCTATGGATTCTGTTACTTCGTTTTGGGATCCTTGTAAACAAGGTTTTGATGCAGTCCGCTTCGACCTCATTTTTTAAAAGATAAAGACATTTTGTGAACTAGTTGTAATTTAACAACTTATAATAAGAGCATTCCTTGTAATGAGAAATGCTTTTTAATTTTGCCAAAAATAAAAAATATAATAATTAGTAATAATGTAATTAAATTTCGATATTAATTTATTGTAAAACGATAAATTAAGTGTTAAAGTCATTTTATTATAAAGTCAGTGAGGTGTATTTTTGTGAAACAAGTTACGACCTTCTTTTTAAAGTTAGCTGTTATTTTTATCGGAATCCCAGTTCTTGCATTGTGTATATTTTTGGTGCCTAAGTTTGGGAATTTTGCAGGAGAATTATATCCTAATATTGCTTTTATGAAAACTCTCGTTTTAATCGATATGTACGCGGCAGCGATACCTTTTTACTTCGCTCTGTATCAAACTTTTAAACTTCTTAGCTATATTGATAAGAGCCAAGCTTTCTCGGAATTATCGGTAAAGGCTTTAAAGAAGATAAAATATTGTGCCATCACAATCAGTGCATTGTACCTGCTAGGTATGCCACTCTACTATCTCGTGGCGAAAAGAGTTGACCCTCCAAGTATCATGCCAATCGGATTGGTTATTATTTTCTCTTCTATGGTTATCGCCGTTTTTGCTGCTGTTCTGCAAAGTCTTTTACAAGAAGCTATTAATATAAAATCAGAAAATGATTTAACGGTTTAAGGTGTGGAAAATGGCAATTATTATTAATATTGATGTTATGTTAGCAAAACGAAAAATGACCGTAACGGAGCTTGCAGAGAGGGTTGGAATGACCATGGCGAATATTTCCATTCTGAAAAATGGGAAAGCAAAAGCAGTTCGTTTTTCAACATTAGAAGCGATATGTAAGACGTTGGATTGTCAGCCAGGTGATATTTTGGAATACAAAAGCGACGAAGCCACTCATTAACAACAGACAACAAATTTGTTTAAAGAGTTTTTTCGAATAAAGAAAAATAGACCATCAAATAGATTGCCATTTGATGGTCATTTTTATATGCATTTTTAAGTTTTATGAAAGAACCAATTACCTAAGGAATTGGTTCTTTGTCGTTGTTTATGTTGACTTATCTTCCAATTGCCGCTTGGCTCTGATAAACGCAATAAATTGCTGCAGTTCTTCTTTAGAAAGGGAGAGGCCATCGACAGACAGATTTAAAGCAGACAGATCCGTTAATTCCATGCATGTGACAGATGAATCCTCATCCAACTGAGGATCTTGGTGATCGACTCTGCCCAGAATGTAATCAGTGGAGGTGTCAAATAAGTCAGCTATTAATGCGAGGGCTTCCAATGAAGGGCGGCGGTGCCCCGATTCGTAGCCTGCATATGTACTTTTGGCAATGCCGAGCCGATCAGCCGTATACTGCAGCGACCATTTTTTGCCCTTCCGTAATGTCGTTAATCTAGTTAAAATCATCGTTTAACTCCCTAACTCCTCTATGATTTCGTTTATTATAGCACAGTTAAAAATAAAAAGTACGCGTAATGCGTAAAATGGTATTGATTTCCCACGTAATCATTACTATAATTGCGTATGTAGTACGCGAAACGCATATTAAAGAAGAAGTTAAACACTCGTTTAATTTTCATAGAAATGGCTTTAAGGAGGGGTTATATTGAAGAAGTTGATGCTGCTTACGACTGGCGGGACCATTGCCTCGCTCGAAGGGGAGAATGGGCTGGTTCCTGAGATGACAGCCGACGATATTTTAAGTCATTTGCCGGGATTCAATTTACTCTGCCAGATTGATAGTAAGGCTTTGATTAATATTGATAGTACCAATATGCAGCCGGAATATTGGGTTGAAATGGCAAAGGCGGTTTATGAGCATTACGAGGAGTATGACGGTTTTGTGATCACGCATGGCACAGACACCATGGCATATACTTCAGCTGCACTCTCCTATATGCTGCAAGATCTCGAAAAACCAGTGGTGGTTACCGGGTCCCAAATCCCGATTTCTTTTAAGAAAACCGACGCGAAACGAAATATTGCGGATGCCGTGCGCTTTGCTTGTGAGGAGATCGGTGGCGTATATGTGGTTTTTGACGGAAGAGTCATTCAGGGAACAAGGGCCATCAAGTTGAGAACGAAGAGCTATGATTCGTTTGAAAGTATTAACTATCCTTATATTGCTTCTATCTATAAAGATCATATTGAGTACAGCAAGCCTGTTCATTCATTAGAAAATAAGAAAATTAAGCTGGATACTTCTCTTTGCACAGATGTTTCGTTGGTTAAGTTATTTCCTGGAATTAAGCCGGAATTCTTTGATTGCCTGAAAAATCAATGTCAGGGGATTGTGATCGAAAGTTATGGAAGCGGTGGCATTCCCTTTCAGGGAAGAAACATATTGGAAAAATTGGACGAGCTGATTGAGTGTGGGATCTCTGTTGTCATTACGACACAGTGTTTAGAAGAAGGGGAGGATATTGAACTTTATGAAGTAGGGCGTAAAGTTAATCAAAATGTCATTATCCGTTCCCGGAATATGAATACAGAGGCCATCGTTCCCAAGCTGATGTGGGTACTCGGCAAGACGCAGGATCCGCAAAAGGTGAAGGAATTGATGGAAACACCCATTGCAGATGATATTACACTTTAAATCAATAAGGAGCAGGGTTAATGATAAAAAGCGAGATCGCATACCGAATTGAAAAAGACTTTCTCGGTGAGAAGGAAATTCCTGCAGATGTTTATTATGGAATCCAAACGTTACGCGCTGTAGATAATTTTCAAATCACTGGCTACAGAATTCATAAAGAAATGATTCATGCGCTGGCAATGGTGAAGAAAGCGGCCGCCCTGGCCAATATGGATGTTCATCGTCTATACGAAGGACTTGGCAAGCCAATCGTTCAAGCTTCTGATGAAATTTTGGAGGGACACTGGCACGAGTATTTTATCGTCGATCCGATCCAGGGTGGTGCCGGTACTTCGATGAACATGAATGCAAATGAAGTCATCGCCAACCGTGCGCTTGAACTGCTTGGTCATCATAAAGGTGACTATTTAAAACTAAGCCCGAACACTCATGTGAATATGTCGCAATCAACCAACGATGTATTTCCAACAGCCATTCATATTTCAACCCTTAAATTGCTGGAGAAGCTGCTTGTTACGATGAATGATATGCTGGAGGTCTTCAGGAAGAAAGCGGTACAGTTCGACCACGTGATAAAAATGGGGCGAACCCATCTGCAGGATGCCGTGCCAATTCGCCTTGGCCAGGAATTTGAAGCGTACAGCCGAGTATTGGAACGCGACATTAAGCGGATTAAACAGACGCGCGAGCATCTTTACGAAGTTAATATGGGAGCGACAGCTGTAGGGACAGGCTTAAATGCCGATCCACAGTATATAAAACATGTGGTAAGGCACCTTTCTGAAATTAGCGGACTGCCTCTTGTCGGGGCCGAGCACCTGGTGGATGCCACACAGAACACGGATGCTTACACAGAAGTTTCAGCCGCATTGAAGGTCTGCATGATGAATATGTCCAAAATTGCGAACGACTTACGCTTGATGGCCTCCGGCCCGCGTGCAGGACTTGGTGAAATTACTTTGCCGTCGCGTCAGCCCGGATCCTCCATTATGCCTGGAAAAGTGAACCCGGTTATGGCGGAGCTCATTAACCAAGTGGCTTTTCAGGTCATCGGTAACGACCATACAATTTGCTCGGCATCTGAAGCGGGACAGCTTGAATTAAACGTCATGGAGCCTGTGCTCGTTTTTAACCTTCTTCAGTCCATCAGCATCATGAACAATGCGTTCCGAAGCTTTACAGATTTTTGCCTGTCCGGAATTGAGGCAAATGAAGACCGGATGAAAGAATATGTGGAACGAAGCGTGGGAATCATTACAGCCGTAAATCCGCACTTGGGATACGAAGCTTGTGCGCGTATTGCACGGGAAGCCATTTTAAAAGGGAAATCCGTACGAGAGCTTTGCCTTCTGTATGATGTTCTAACAGAGGAAGAACTCGATTTGATTTTAAACCCGTATGAAATGACAAACCCTGGTATAGCCGGTGGTGCTCTTCTCGATAAAATCACTTGATCAAGTGGTTTACATTGATTTGAACAGTTGGTCATATAAAATCGTTGAATCCATTTTTAAAAAGAGAAGATGTACCAAAATAGATTCAACGATTCTGATTAAATTTATTTTTTTCAAAAGCTAGCTTTATTCCTAAAGACAGAATATCAATACGGAGATCTTCCTCTTCACTGAGAATTAAGTTCTTGTTGCGCTTACAGCTTTACTTTGAACGCTGGCTAAGACAGCTCCAAAAATGGTAATAAGGCCTCCTATGCATGTGAATCCAGATATTTGTTCCTGTAATAAAAGAACACCCAATAATACAGTCCAAACCGGAAGTAAGTTAATATAGGGTGCTGCACGACCTGCACCAATAATTTTCACACCTGCGTTCCACGCAAAATATGCGATGACAGACGCAAAGGTACTCACATAAATAATACAGATCCATGCATTTTTAGTCATATGAATCAAGCTTGAATCAACGGTGCCAATACAACTAATCGCACTAAAAAGAGTACCGTAAAAGGCAGATCCAGCAGTCAAAGTCAGCGCATCAATCTTTCTTCCGTATTTTTTACCCAGAACCGTATACATTCCCCAGGCTACACAGGATAAAAGGATTTCAATTTCTCCAAGAAGGGATCCTTCAGAAGATGTTGTTTGTCTGCCTTGAATCAGCAGAATAACGCCAATTATGGATATGATCGCTCCTATCCATGCTTTTGTTTTAATTTTTTCTTTAAGAAAAAATGGGGTAAAAACCAAGATGGTAATTGGAATACCAGCTGAGATCATTCCTGCTTGTGATGCACTAATGGATCTTAATCCCAAATAATTCAAGGTTGAAAAGGCGAATATACCTAAGAATCCTAATATCAAAAATTCCTTCCATCTCAAAAAGATAGGAAGTTTACTTTTATTAATAGCGAGTAATCCCCAAAGTATAAGGGTTGAAATTGCCCAGCGTATTGTATTCAATAACGTTGCTGGTAACGCTGAGCCTAAATAACGACCACAAATATAGTTGCCCGCCCAAAAAAAAGTAGCTACAACTAATAAGATAATTCCTTTTTTCATTATTTATATCCTTTCCCACTACTGTCCTGGCATAGAACGTTTTAAAAATTATTATGGAGAAGATATCAGTTGTTTGTCAATGACTTATATAGAATTGGCAAGATAGCTCCGCCTGACTTATAAACATCAGGCAGTGTATAAGGATTTGGAAAACCTTCAACCGTTTGTTTTTCATTTATCATGTTATTCACTTTGGCATTCTCAAAATTTAACGTGTCTTCCGCGTTGTTTGGAACGATTATTGGATGGCTGCGAAACGACATGCCCTAATCTCCACATTATGTAGCCAAGCAGTTTTATCAGTTGCTGCCGGGTAAAGGCGATAAAGGATAAATAGAAAGAGGCTTCCTAAAAGTTCGGTAACTTTTAACGAAGCCTCTTTTCTGAGGACGGGGAAGGATTACTGTTGTTATTTATCCAATTCAACCGTTTCATTAACATCTGCCGATTCAGCATTTTGCCCTGTTATTCGTTTAAACATAAACGCGATTCTCTTCGTTAAACTGCCGGTTTCCCAATATTCGGCTGCTTCTGTTTTAATTTTAATCAAGACAATGTTGGGATCATCATAAGTGGTTTGCATAATTTTGTCATAAGCGAATCCCCACAATTCCTTCTTCTTATCTAAATCCTCAACGATTTCCGCTCTTCCACGGATGGAAACATAGGATTTACCTGCATAAGCTACATTAACCTCTTGATTGTGTAGAATTTCATCATATTTATTCGTCTCTTTTTTAGTGAAAAACCATAGGTCACCATCAAACTCTACTTCTTGTGTTTTCATTGGCCGAGAAACAAGGCCTTCTTCCGTTAGCGTAGTCAGCATGGCCGTGTCTATGTCTTTGATTAATTCTCTTACGGTTTCCAGTTCTTTTTGGTCCATCATGTTAGACATTTCCCTCACCTCGTTAAAGTTTAATAGAGGTATATTACCCTTTACATCAACTTTTACTCTGGTATGGCCGATGACTAAAACCAACCCAAATATGAAACCAATTCCTATCCAACCTATTGTTATTCAGGCATTTTCCGCGCCGTAACTGCCAGCCTGTCCCAAGCGTTGATGACGACGATCTGCATAATGATTTCGGACATTTGCTTTTCATCAAAATATCGTGCAGCTTCCTTGTAGACATCATCAGGAACATGTGACTCTGCGACGTGGGTTACAGCTTCTGTCAAAGCAAGAACCGTCCGTTCTTCCCGAGTAAAATAGGGAGTCTCCCTCCAAGCATTTAATGCATAGATCCTTTGCTCAGACATAAAGTAAAATCAAAAAAGGATGATTTTATCTTTATGATGAATTTCAATAGCCTCTGTAATCAATATGGAAAAATATTTAATGAAAATGTTGAAGTGAAAAACGGGATATGTTCTGTATCTATAGCCAGGAATTTATATGTAACGATTCAAGGAAGACCAAGTAAGGGGGAGTTGCATGCCGGGTTCTCATTTGAATCATTGGATTTTGAAGGAAATGCGTTAAACTTGGGAGAAGTTGTGGTTTTGGAAGAAGAAATACCGGAGTTTACAAGGCAGCTTGTTAATAAAGGGTTTATCATTAGCGCTCTGCACAATCATTGGCTGTTTACCAAACCGACCATCCTTTATATTCACTTTCAATCGGTTGAACCGCCGTTGACTTTTGCGCAGAAAGCAGCGGAGGCACTTGCTGTTTTAAAGTAGTGAAGTCCAAAAGGACATGTAGAACAGGGTTAATGACCATAAGTTGTTACGTAATGGCTAAGAAGAACTTTTTGCTTCATGTTTGAGCTTTCTCTATCACCCATTTCTCTAATGACTTTTATACCCATCCGGCGATCAGCAGGACTGGAAAGAATGTGTGTGCAAAATATACAATAGCCCAACGTGTAAGCCGGGCTATTGTATATTTTTTTGTTACCTTACCGTAACCTCTTCATCCACAAAACGGGTACCAGTAAATGCACCTCTTTGGTCACTCGGTTTTTCTATGGTTGGGACATAATCCTCTGATTTCTTATTTGAGGCAATGATTCGTTTGCTGCCAAGAGTTTTATGTTCCATTTTTAGATTCCCCCAGTAATTTTTTTGAATAAACATTACCAAAAAGGCGGAAATATTGCATATTTTAGGTCGAATATCAAAAAGCCGATAATAAAACGTCCTATTGATTACCTGACTGTTGTTGCTGACCTTGTCCCTGCATCCCAGATCCCATTCCCATCATATTAGAAGCGAGGGGCACAATATTTTTCATTTTCCCACCATTCCCGCTCATCATTTGATAAGCAGCAATACCAACTCCAACGGAAGCAATAATGGGTAAGATACTGTTTAGATTTGTTTTCATCTACAACACCTCGTTTTGGGAATTAGTTCATTTCTGAACCAATACTATTTTGTCTTAAATAAATTGTTTAAATTAAGGAGATTGTTACCAAAGCCGTTTAACGAATTAGATTAAATCTCAATTGATGCATAATTTTATTGGAACTCCTCATCCTAAAAATGAAGGAAGGGAGTGAACGTATTGAATAAGAAACACAGATTTATTCAGCTCATGATGGTCATTATCTTGACAGCTGCTTTATCAGCCTGTATGAATCGAAACGATAATAATCAGCAGGGTATGGAGAATCGTAACAAAAGTATGAGGAACATAAGCACGAATGAAAATACAGGCGACAATGAGAACCGAGGCAACCGACTGGACATTGCAAATGAGGCAGCTGATGAAGTTGTCAAGCTGCCGGAAGTACGCCGGGCCAATGTAATCGTTACAGATAACAACGCTTATGTGGCAGCTGTTCTGGAGGATGGCACCAATGGCAAGCTGACAAAGGATACCGAGAAAAAAATAGCAGATAGAGTAAAAAGCACAGATCCGGATATCAACAACGTATTTGTGTCCACTAACCCTGACTTTGTGGACCGTGTTCAAAAGTACGTGGACGATGTTCAGGCCGGAAAACCGGTCAAAGGGTTCTTTGATGAATTCAGCGAGATGGTTCAAAGATTATTCCCAACCCAAAGATAAGTTTTTAAAAAGTTTGAATTACAAATGAGGACAAGAGCACAGCGCTCTTGCCTTTTTTTGTTAAATCTATTCTTTTGTCTTTGCAGCTTTACCAGCTTATATTTCATTGAGCATGAAATAAAAAAACCCTATAGAGCACCCTTTTTAAGGTGTTGCTCCATAGGATTTGTTGTCTGCTTTGATCTATATCACTCTCTGCTTGATCCTCGCCACAAGCGGCACAACAATAATACCAGCAATGACAACCTGCAGGAAGTTGCCTGGAATGGAACCAAACGGCTGGATCCAGTTGTGGTAAAGGATGACTTCGGCAAAATAGTAGCCGACGATTTTGATGACAAGGGCTGTGACAACTGCAAGTGTGTTGACCAGTACTTTGTTGCCGGGCACTTTTTCGGAGATGAGTCCCGCTACATAGCCCATCGCTCCTACGATCACGAAGGTGAACGGTGCCCATATCGTCCATGGAGAAAGCAAATCATATAAGCCCATTCCGAAGGCACCTGCAACGGCGCCTGTTTTTCTGCCAAACACAAAGGCGGCGATAAACAGTGGAACGTTGCCCAGGTGGATTAATCCACCGTTCCCCATGATGGGAAGCTTTATGTTAATAAACACGGTTGCCACATAGGTCAAACCGATGAAAAGTGCATTGATGACTAATGCTCTTGTTCTAGTCGCTCTTACTGCTGTAGTACTCACAATAGTAACCTCTTTCGTTGAACGAATATTCGTTATGAATTAGTATTACCCACTCATCTATTATATCCACCTGTGACGTTTTAGAAAATAGTGAAATGAAATAAACCATAAGTTTGTTAAAATAGAGACGTATGAAGGAGTTAATCACGCATTTTTAATAGAAAAGTTTTTACCAAAGGAGGGGGTTGCGCTGTTACAGCTGCTGCCTTTAATGCTTGAGCGGGCGGGGGTTCTCGTGATGGTGGCTTTTTTGCTTTCCAGATTGAGATCATTCCGGCAAATCGTTCACCAAGAGCATAATCGAAAAGAAAAGATGCTTCTGATCCTGATATTTGGCGCTTTTGGTGTCATCAGCAACTATACCGGGATTGAGATAAATAATGGAGCCATTGTGTCTCAGACCTGGCAGGCGGATGTGGATTATGACGCGGCCATTGCCAACACGCGCATCATGGGGGTGGCGATTGGCGGATTGCTGGGAGGGCCCATCGTCGGTCTGGGTGTTGGATTAATTGCCGGTCTCCACCGTTTGACGCTCGGCGGGTTTACGGCTGGAGCCTGTGCGATTTCCACCATTCTGGCAGGATTGATCACAGGTTGGCTTGGCCGCCGTTTTGGCATTATCGGCAGGAACCGCTCACCGTGGGGAGCTGTAGCGGTTGGGATTTTAATGGAGATCATCCAGATGGGCGTGATTCTGCTGATCGCAAGGCCGTTTGAAGCGGCGTCTCATTTGGTTGAGGTGATAGCCATACCGATGATTACGATCAATGGGCTTGGAACGCTGATTTTTATTATGATCATTCAAAGCATTTTAATGGAGGAAGAGCGTACGCGTGCGCTTCAAACCCATAATGCGCTTCAAATTGCTCAGCAAACGCTTCCTTTTTTCCGTCAGGGGTTAAATTTTCATTCCTGCGGGGAAGCAGCGAAAATTATTTTGAAAGCAACCAAGGCGGATGCCATATCGATCACAGATAAGGAACAGGTGCTGGCTCATACCGGAGCGGCGTCGGACCATCACCAGCCGGGTCAGAACATGGCAACCCTGTTGACGAAAAAGGTCATAGAAAACGGGAAGATCTTGATTGCCAGGTCAACAGAGGAAATCCAATGCTATCGTGAAAATTGTCCATTGCAGGCCGCGATCGTGGTTCCTTTACAGGTTCGGGATGAAACCGTGGGCTCACTGAAGCTGTACTTTGAGGACGCGGAAAAGCTAGATCAGGTGGAACAGGAGCTGGCAGAAGGCTTAAGTAAGCTGTTTTCCACTCAGCTGGAATTGGCCGAGGCAGAGTGGCAACAGAAGTTATTGAAGGATGCTGAGGTGAAAGCCTTGCAGGCGCAAGTGCACCCGCATTTTCTGTTTAATGCCATCAATACCATTTCAAGCCTTGTCCGGACGGATGCACCAAAAGCAAGGAAACTCTTAATTCAGCTTGGTGTGTTCTTTCGCAGTAACCTTCAGGGAGCACGGCATTTGTTGATTCCATTGGAAAAGGAAATTGAACATGTGGACGCCTATCTGTCGCTCGAGCAAGCGCGTTTTCCGGGCAAATACGAAGTGGAGTTTGATATCGAGCCACAGCTGAACCACGTATTAATCCCGCCATTTACGCTGCAGCCTTTGGTAGAGAATGCGATCCGCCATGCGTTTTCAAGCAAGAAACAGGGAAACGTAAAGGTTACCGCTTATATGGATCAAGACAAAATGATATTAACAACAGAAGACAATGGCAAGGGCATTCCTGCCGACCTGATCCAATCGCTCGGAAAGGAGTCGGTTCAATCCGCAGAGGGAACCGGGACCGCGCTTTGGAACATTCGGAAGCGGATCCAAGAGATCTACGGATTGGAGGGTTCTTTTTTGATTGAAAGTGAACAGGATGCAGGCACAAAGGTGACCATGACCCTGCCGTTAACCCAAAACAAGTGGAGTGAGAATGATGTTTAAGGCATTTATCGTTGATGATGAGCCGTTAGCCAGAGATGAACTGGAGTATCTATTAAAAAGGAGCAAGCAAGTTGAGATTGTGGGACAAGGAGATTCCATCGAAAGCTCGTTAAGACAACTTCAAGAACTGCCGGTTGATGTGATTTTTTTGGACATCCAGCTGGCGAATGAAAGCGGGCTGGATTTGGCAGAAAACATCATGGACCTTGATCCGCGTCCGGAAATTGTGTTTGCAACTGCGTATGATGAGTACGCGCTGAAAGCCTTTGATCTGCAAGCCATTGACTACATCATGAAGCCGTTTGATGAAACGAGGGTCCAAAAGACAGTGGAAAAAGTGGCTAAGGTGATCAAGGGGAAAGAAAACCGGACAAGCCCTTCTCCTGAGCAAGGGGGGACCACCGGAAAACAAACGGACAAGCTGGCAGTGACCGTTGATGAGCGGATCGTGCTGATTGCTGTTTCTGACATTGTATCGATCGGAGCGGTTGAAGGAAAAACGGTGATTGTCACCGATCAGCAACGGTACGAGGTGAATGAGCCGTTGGTCACCTATGAGAGAAAGCTGCAGCAGAACTCCATCATACGCGTGCATCGCGGATACCTGGTGAACCTGGATAAAATTGTGGAGATCCAGCCGTGGTTTAACTCCACCTATAACCTGATTATGAAGGACGGGGAGAAGATACCGGTCAGCCGGACGTTTACAAAGAATTTAAAAGAGCATTTTGGCTTTTAAGGATGCAATTCAGCGACTGGATCATGTCATTCAGCTCCTTGTTTTTGCATTTTAAAATGAAAACCCTCTGTGAACGCTTTCATTTAGTAAGATGAAGGATACATAAATGAAACGAGGCAGAGGGGGAGAAAAAATGAATGCGGTTTCAATTGTTATCGGATCCATTTGTATATTAATGATTGCATATCGGTTATATGGAACGTTCATGGCTGCAAAGGTCATGAAATTAAATGATGCTACGCCTACCCCGGCACACGAATTAAATGATGGTAAGGATTATATTCCAACCAATAAATGGGTAACGTTCGGACATCACTTTGCAGCGATTGCAGCTGCCGGACCACTGGTTGGCCCTATTCTTGCGGCACAATTCGGCTACCTTCCAGGGTTGCTTTGGCTATTGATTGGTGCGGTACTGGGCGGAGCTGTCCATGATGTGGTAGTATTATTTGCTTCCATGCGCAAAAAAGGGAAATCGCTTTCGGAAGTGGCCAAAGATGAACTCGGTCCTGTAGCTGGTTTTTGTACAGGCCTTGCGATGCTCTTTATCATTACAATCACAATGGCAGGACTGTCCATGGTGGTTCTTCATGCGCTTGAAAACAACCCATGGGGCACGTTTGCTGTCGGCATCACCATTCCCATCGCGATGGGAGTAGGGATTGTTTATAAGAAAACCGGCAACTTGAAAGTCACGTCAACGATCGGATTTATTTTACTGATGGCCGGTGTCTTTATGGGCCCTCAAATCCAAGAGACCGCCCTGGGCGATTGGCTGACACTTGATACGAAAGTATTGGCGATCATTTTGCCGATCTATGCTTTCTTTGCGGCAGCACTGCCGGTATGGCTGCTGCTTGCACCACGGGATTACTTGAGCAGTTTTATGAAAATTGGTGTATTCATTGCCTTGATTATCGGTGTCTTTATTATTAATCCATCGATTGAGTTTCCGGCTTTTACAAAGTTCATTGATGGCGGTGGCCCGATTTTAGCGGGTCCGGTGTGGCCGTTTATCTCGATTACGATTGCTTGCGGAGCGATCTCCGGATTTCACGCGTTTGTCGGCTCAGGTACGACACCTAAGATGCTTGATAAATGGTCGGATATTAAGGTCGTTGGCTTTGGCGGAATGCTTGTGGAATGCCTGGTGGCCATCATGGCCTTGATCGCAGCAACTGCGCTTCACCCGGCGGACTATTTTGCGATCAACTCCACGCCTGAGGTATTTAAAACATTAGGAATGGATGTTGTGAATTTGCCAGAACTCAGCCGTGAAATCGGTCTGGATCTGGAAGGCAGAACAGGCGGAGCGGTAACGCTTGCGGTCGGGATGACCTATATCTTTACCGGAATTCCCTGGTTTGCCAAGCTGTCCGCTTATTTCTTTCAGTTCGTGGTTATGTTTGAAGCGGTATTCATCTTAACAGCAATTGATGCAGGAACACGTGTCTCCCGCTACTTGATCCAGGATTTCTTTGGTGAATTTTATAAGCCGCTGAAGAAGACAGACTGGCTTCCGGGTTCCATTATCGCCAGTGCTCTTGCCTGCTTCATGTGGGGCTATCTTCTGTACTCCGGAGATATTGGCTCGATTTGGGCACTCTTCGGGGTATCCAACCAGATGATGGCCTCCATTGGATTGATTATTGGAGGAACCGTTATTTTGAAAGTAGCCGACAAGAGACGATACATGCTCACGTGCCTTGTTCCACTGGCCTATCTCTTTGTTACCGTCAATTATGCCGGTTACTGGATGGTCAAAAATGTTTACCTTAACCCGGATAACCCGGGCTACAATATGCTGAATGCTGTACTTTCTGTGATCATGCTGATCCTCGGAGTTATCATTATGGTGGCAGCGATTAAAAAATGGCTGGAGATGTGGAACTCCCCAAGCCGACAGCTGGAGGATGCCAAATCGGCATAGAATGTAAAATGATTGAAAGCCGCCAAAATTGTATGGCGGCTTTTAATTTTGGACTCAATAATCCCACACCATTGATAGATTTTTTCATAGATTAGTAGTAAGACCAATCAGGGAACACCCCTCCTTTGATTGGTCCCAAACGATTGTTGTCAACTATACGTACTGGTGGCTGTAATAGATAAAAAATGAAAGGGAAGAAATGCTCTTTTTTTACATAACTTGCAACAGGAATATGGTCATTTGATTCATAACCGTCTTGTCCTCCCATTCGCCTTCCCCCATTGTTAACGATTAAAAGATTAAAACCGCCGAAATTCGATTTGGTGGTTTTTTTATTATTTTTCAGAAAAAAATATAGTGAAGTCATGGTTAACTATTGATAATATATTGTTATAAGAGATGGGAAAAGGGGGTAAACGAATGATCAAGGAAAAGCGAATTAACAAGATAAAGAACTATGTTTCGAAGCATGACTCGGTTTCACTTGACGAGTTGGTTTCAATTTTTGACGTATCCAAAAATACAATCAGGCGTGATATTCAAGTGCTGGTTGACCGCGGAAAACTAAAAAAGGTATATGGCGGGGTGACTGTTAACCATAAGACACTTGAATCCATTCAGGATCGAAAAAAACGGAATAAAGATCAAAAAGCATCGATTGTTAAAGAGGCGTCAAGGTTTGTGGAAGACGGAGATAGTATTTTTATCGATTCAGGAACGACAACCATTGAAATGTTTGAATACATTAAGGACCGAAATCTGTTGATTTTTACAAACAGTATAGAGCTGGTGGTTCGTGCCCTGCCTTATAAGGAATTGAATGTCATGTTAATCGGAGGCATGCTGGATCGTAAAACCGACTCGTTCGGCGATCCGCGGAATCTGGATCTGTTGAGCAATTACAACATCAAGAAAGCCTTTATGGCCTCGACCGGAATCTCACTCTCCAACGGTGTAACGAATGCTTCGCCACTGGAAAGCCAATTGAAAAAGGAAATCGTGCATAGGAGCTCGGAAGTCTTCCTATTGGTTGATCATGATAAATTTGATAAGTACGGGCTGATTACCTACTGTGGGTTGGACGAGATCGATTATATCCTTACCGATGTAGCTCCCGATACAGCCTATACCGAGTACGCAGGCAAGAATAACATCCAACTTGTTGTTTCCCATTAAAATTCCTTAAAAAACCATGAAGTTTTGAGCATTTGTTGGTAATATATATTTAGAATGGTATGATGACATGTAAGCGATTAAAAAAGTACAGGTACGAATTTAAGGTGGAATGACATGATTAAAGATAAGCGAATAAAAAAGATCAAAGAATATGTCATGGAACATGAGTCTGCTTCTTTGGACGAATTGGTTACAGTTTTTGATGTGTCCAAAAACACGATCAGACGTGATGTACAGGAATTAGTGGATAACGGGGAGCTCAAAAAAGTGTATGGCGGGGTTTCTGCCATCCATAAAAAATTGGAGTCTTTCCAGGACAGGCAAGTCCGGAATCTGAAGGAAAAGGTACTTATCTCCGAAAAAGCATCCAGTTTTATTGAAGATGGTGACTTTATCTTTCTGGATTCCGGAACGACAACCATTGAAATGTTTAATTTTCTAAAGGAAAAAAACTTGACCATTTTTACGAACAGCATTGATTTTATCGTTCGTGCGCTTCCGTATGAGAATTTAAATGTCATCTCAATGGGGGGAATGGTGGACCGTAAAACCAATTCATTTGTTAACCCGCGAAATATGGACTTATTAAAAGATTACAACATCAAGAAAGCATTTATGGCATCCACCGGAATCTCACTATTAAATGGTGTGACCAATGCATCACCGAATGAAAGTGAATTGAAAAAAATCGTCGTGAACCGCAGCTCAGAGGTCTACTTATTGGTCGACCACAATAAATTCGATAAATACGGATTAATGACGTACTGTGGTTTGGATGAAGTTGATTATATCGTTACCGACAGGGCACCCGAAGAGAATTATCAAGAATTTGCGAAACAGAATAACATCCAATTTGTCATTGCCGATTAAGGATAGGAATCAGGAGACTCTAGTTTTCCTGATTTTTTTTGTGATGGGTTTGGTGTGTAACGATTCAAAAACGGTGAGTAAAGTTTGAATTTCGGTGAGTAATATCACCGAAATGGTGAGTAAGCAGCGTATTCCCGTGAATAAACGCTTTAGATTGGTGAGTAAGCTCCAAATCTCAGTTCAACAAATAAAAAAGTCTTGATTGAACATCCGTTTACTATTAATATGGATTTAAAGATAATCAAAAGTTAACCAACACATTATTAAATGTTGGTCTGACTTATCCAAATGCAAACAGAAAGCGCTTCCGGTTTTTTTAAATAAGGATATGCTTTTTGCCTACCAAAGAAAGGGGAATTTTTGAATGCGTTTAGCTTATGATCCGTCACACTACCGTGATAACACCAATTTAAAAGATACGATTGATGCAGTGGCCCGATTAGGGTACGAATGGGTAGAGTTATCTCCGCGCAAAGATTTTATTTGGTTTTATGAATATCCGAAGGTAGACAAGCAGCTGATTAAAGACCTGAAACGATACTGCTCGGATGCAGGTGTGAAAATCTCTTCCGTACTTCCTGTACAGCAATGGTCTTCACCAAACGAAGAAGAGCGCCAGGTGGCCGTGAGAAATTGGAAGCGCTGTATTGAAATCACTTCTGACTTGGGCGTCGATTTAATGAACACTGAATTTAGCGGAGACAAGAGCCGCCCGGTTGAAAGTGAAGGCGCTTTTGTAAAGTCAATGTACGAGTTAATGCCTTTTTTTGAAAAAGAGGGAATCAAGCTTAACTTACAATCTCATCCTCATGATTTTATTGAGCTGAACACCGAAGCCATCCGCATGATCCGTGCGCTTGATAAGGATTGGATTAAGCTGGTTTATTCTGTTGCTCACGCGTTCTTTTATGATGATGGAATTGGAGATGTTGAACAGCACCTGGAGGAAGCAGGCGGTTTGCTCGCCCATGTTCTTATTGCGGACACGCTTAATCACAAAGCGGCATTTGGATTGCGCTATATTATTAACCCGCCAAATGCGAATGTTACCATTCATCAGCACTTGAACCCTGGTCAGGGAGAAGTAAACTTTGACGCCTTATATCGTAAATTAAGAGAAATGAAGTTTGATGGCATTGTAACGAATTCCGTTTTTGCCTATCCTGATAAGCCTGAATGGTCGAACGAAATGACCTTAAAATCGATCAGAGAAGGATTACATATCTAATCTGACATTCAAGCCTTTCCTTTTTTAAAGGAAAGGTTTTTTATTGTTATTCCGTGATCAAAGTTATTGACGAAGTTATCAAATAATATTAAAGTATAATCATAATATAACCAAAATGTACTCAAAATTATGATGGTCTACTAAAACAGGAGGTTAGAAAACATGCCGTTAGTTCGATTCGATGTAATAGAAGGCCGGGATGATCAAGCGTTAAAACAGTTATTGGATGCTTCCCATAAAGCGATGGTTCAAGCGTTTGGTGTACCTGAACGGGACCGCTATCAGATTGTCGCCCAGCATTCTCCCAATGAAATGATCATTGAAGATACGGGATTGGGATTTGAAAGAAGCTGTGATGTGGTGGTTGTCAGTATGACCAGCAGCCAAAGAAGCGATAAGCAAAAGAAAGCTTTTTATGACCTTTTGGTAAAGGAACTGGGAGAAAGCTGCGGAATTGCACCAAATGACATTATGGTTTCCATTGTGACGAACGGAGCGGCGGACTGGAGCTTTGGCTTTGGAGAGGCTCAGTTTTTAACCGGAAGATTATAACCGTCTAAATTATCAAAAAACAACACCGAAAACGGTTGACTGAAAGCGCTTTTAGTATTAACATTGAATCAAAGATAACCAAAATATCACCAACAGATGATAATAATGTGATTTTGATTTACCCTTAAAAGGCAAATCACACTCTCAGGAGTGATAATAGAGGAGGAAAAAGCATGGCTGAAGTATTAACACAAGTAGAAAAGTTGAAAAACTACATAAACGGGGAGTGGGTGGAAAGCAAAGCCACTCAATACGAGGATGTATACGATCCTGCTAAAAAAGAAGTAATTGCCCGGGTTCCTATTTCTACGAAAGAAGAGGTTGATCACGCAATCGAAGTGGCTGCCGAAGCTTTTCAAAGCTGGAAGGCAGTTCCGGTGCAAAAGCGTGCACGCATTCTTTTTAACTTCCAACAGCTGCTTCAAAAAAATAAAGATGAGCTGGCTCGAATCATCACCATTGAAAATGGTAAGAACCTGACCGAAGCACTCGGTGAAGTAGGACGAGGAATTGAGAACGTGGAATTTGCAGCTGGCGCTCCGACACTCATGATGGGTGATTCACTTGCAACGATCGCAGTCGATGTGGAAATCACAAATTATCGTTATCCAATTGGGGTTGTTGGAGGAATTACACCTTTTAACTTCCCGATGATGGTGCCATGCTGGATGTTCCCAATGGCGATTGCTGTAGGTAACACTTTTGTACTAAAGCCGTCTGAAAGAACTCCACTGCTTGCTAATCGTTTAGCAGAGTTGTTTGAAGAAGCAGGGCTTCCAAAGGGCGTGTTCAACATCGTCCACGGTGCGCATGATGTGGTAAATGGTTTGCTGGATCATCCAGAAGTAAAGGCCATTTCTTTCGTAGGCTCCCAGCCTGTCGGCGAGTATGTCTACAAGCGCGGAAGCGAAAAGCTTAAGCGTGTTCAAGCTCTAACCGGTGCGAAGAACCACTCTGTTGTATTAAATGATGCAGATCTTGAGCTTGCGGCATCCAACGTGTTTGCTTCCGCTTTTGGCTCTGCCGGTGAGCGCTGCATGGCGTGTTCAGTCGTAACGGTAGAAGAAGGAATTGCGGATGCTTTCCTCGATAAATTGGTTGAAAAAGCAAAAACCGTTAAAATCGGCCACGGCCTGGATGAAGAAGTATTCCTTGGACCAGTGATCCGTGAACAAAATCAACAGCGTACATTAGGCTATATCCAAAAAGGTGTTGAAGAGGGTGCAAAGCTCGTATGCGATGGCCGCAATAATGCACCTGAAGAAGGATATTTTGTTGGGCCAACGATTTTTGATGATGTAACAACGGATATGTCCATCTGGAAAGATGAAATTTTTGCTCCGGTATTGTCCATTGTCCGTGTGAAGAACTTGAAGGAAGCAGTGGAAACGGCCAACCAATCCGAGTTTGCCAACGGTGCCTGTCTCTACACATCCAATGCTTCAGCAATCCGTTACTTCCGTGAAAACATCGACGCAGGTATGCTTGGAATTAACCTGGGCGTGCCAGCTCCAATGGCATTCTTCCCATTCTCAGGATGGAAGTCTTCCTTCTACGGAACACTTCCTGCCAATGGAAAAGACAGCGTTGAGTTTTACACACGCAAAAAAGTAGTGACTGCCAATTATAAAGCACCATCATTTGAATGAGATCCAACCATTAGATAACAGCGATTATCCTGATGTCCCCTGCATCAGGATAATGGTTTTACATAGACAGGAGGAGATGGCAAAGTGAGTCAATTGCTTCGTAAACCACAGCAAAAAGAGATATCAGAAGGAGTTACTGTCGTTCAGGAAGTCAACAGTGAAACCTCTCAATTGGAATATGTTGGTGTGAAAGTCGTAGACCTTGCTCCAGGACGTTCCTATAAGGAAAACTTGAGCAACACTGAATGCTGCATTGTTGCCTTAACAGGAAAAATAAATGTTTCTGATTCCGAGCAGGTTTTTGAAAATCTGGGTACGAGAGAAAGTGTCTTTGAAAAGAAACCGACCGACAGCGTCTATGTATCCAATGACCGTACATTTGAAGTAATGGCTGTAACGCAGGCCCGCATCGTTCTTTGCTACTCGCCTTCCAGCCAGTCCTTGCCGACAAAGCTCATTAAGGCAGATGACAACAGTATAGAAAATCGTGGAAAATACAGCAATAAACGTCTGGTGCATAATATTCTGCCCGATTCCGACCCATCCGCAAACAGCCTTTTGGTTGTAGAAGTCTATACGGAAAGCGGAAACTGGTCGAGTTATCCTCCGCATAAACATGATCAGGACAATTTGCCTCATGAATCCTTTTTGGAAGAGACCTACTACCATGAAATGAATCCAAGACAAGGATTTGTATTCCAGCGTGTTTATACCGATGATCGCTCCATTGATGAAACGATGGCTGCAGAGAATGGTGATGTTGTCGTTGTACCGGCCGGCTACCATCCAGTTGGGGTGCCCGATGGTTATGAATCGTATTACTTAAATGTGATGGCAGGGCCATCCCGTTCGTGGAAGTTCCATAACGAACCAGCACATGAGTGGATTTTAAACCGTAAATAAGAGGAGCTGTGGCAGAGATGAATATTCAATTTAATCCGGATCGGGAATTTGATCTTATTGCGATTGGCCGTGCCTGCATCGATTTGAACGCAGTGGAGTACAACCGGGCAATGGAAGAAACGATGACATTCAAGAAGTACGTTGGGGGATCACCGGCAAACATTGCGATCGGATCTTCCAAGCTTGGACTAAAGGCCGGATTTATCGGCAAGCTTGCGGACGATCAGCATGGCCGTTTTATTGAACAATATATGCGCAGTCTTGGCGTTGACACCTCCAACATGGTGGTGGATGAGGAAGGCCATAAAACAGGGCTGGCTTTTACAGAGATTAAGAGTCCGGAAGAATGCAGCATTCTTATGTATCGTGATGATGTAGCGGACCTTTACCTGGAGCCATCAGAGGTATCCGAAGACTATATTAAAAAGGCAAAAGTGCTCTTGGTTTCCGGGACCGCCCTTGCGAAAAGCCCTTCTCGTGAAGCCGTTTTGAAAGCGGTTCAATTAGCGAGAAAAAATCATGTGAAGGTTATTTTTGAACTGGACTATCGCGGTTATACATGGAAATCCCTTGAAGAAACATCCGTTTACTATACGCTGGTAGCCCAACAGTCCGATGTGGTTGTAGGTACACGAGATGAATTTGATGTCATGGAAAACGTGACGGAAGGCAATAACGAAGCCACAATTAAACAGTTGTTTAATTATTCTCCGGAACTGGTTGTGATCAAGCATGGCGTCGAAGGATCTTATGCCTACACCAAAAATGGTGAAAGCTTCAGAGGGCAAGCGTATTTAACGAAAGTATTGAAAACATTTGGAGCAGGCGATTCTTATGCATCTGCCTTCTTATATGCCTTGATCTCGGGCAAGGGTATTGAAACCGCACTAAAATACGGCAGTGCCTCGGCAGCGATTGTAGTGAGCAAGCACAGTTCTTCAGAAGCGATGCCAACTGTTGCTGAAATCGAACAGTTGATTGCGGAACGAACAGAAACAGCAGATCAATTACGTTAGGGGTTTGATGGACATGGGGAAAGTGAGATTAACAACCGCTCAAGCGTTAATTAAATTTTTAAACCAGCAATATATCCATATTGATGGAAAGGAATTTCCTTTCGTGGAAGGTGTATTTGCGATTTTTGGACATGGAAACGTGCTCGGGATCGGCCAGGCCCTTGAACAGGATCCTGGACACCTGAAAGTCTTTCAGGGAAAAAATGAACAGGGAATGGCTCTTGCCGCCATGGCCTACAGCAAACAAATGCTTCGACAAAAAATCTATGCGGTGACAACCTCGGTTGGCCCAGGTTCTGCAAACCTGGTAACCGCTGCCGCAACAGCGCTTGCCAACAATATTCCTGTATTGCTTTTGCCGGCCGATACGTTCGCCACTCGTCAGCCGGATCCGGTGTTGCAGCAGGTGGAACAGGAATACAGTGCGGCAGTGACCACGAACGATGCTTTAAAGCCGGTTTCAAGATATTGGGACCGTATTACCCGGCCGGAACAGCTAATGTCCAGCCTGCTTCGTGCCTTTGAAGTCATGACCGATCCTGGAAAATCCGGTCCTGCAACGATTTGTATTGCTCAGGATGTGGAAGGCGAAGCGTATGACTATGACGAGAAATTCTTTGAAAAGCGTGTTCACTATGTGGATCGCAAGGCACCGGTGGATCGTGAGCTCCAAGGAGCAGCACAGCTGATCAAAAACAGCAAAAAGCCTGTTATTCTTGTGGGCGGTGGAGCGAAATATTCACAAGCCAAAAATATTCTCGTCGAGCTTTCTGAAAAACACAATATCCCGCTCGTAGAAACGCAAGCAGGTAAGGCAACGGTGGGGTCAGACTTCAGAAATAATCTCGGCGGAATGGGAATTACAGGTACACTCGCGGCCAATAAAGCCGCGCGCGAATCCGATTTGATTATCGGGATCGGTACAAGATATACCGATTTCGCCACATCTTCAAAAACGGCATTCGATTTTGAAAAGAGCAAGTTTTTGAACATCAACGTCAGCCGCCTGCAGGCGTATAAGCTGGATGCTTTCCAGGTTGTAGCCGATGCAAAATTGACCCTTGAGCAATTGGTACCTTTATTGGAAGGCTATGAGACCCAGTTTGGCAGGGAAATCGCCGAGCTGAAAGAGGAATGGCTGACCGAGCGAAAACGGCTGAGCGAAGTCACCTTCACCCGTGAAAACTTCGAGCCGGAAGTGAAAAACAACTTTACTCAGGACGTATTCAACGAATATGCGGATGCTCTGAATACCGAGCTTGCTCAAACAACAGCATTATTGGCTGTAAATGATACGGTCGCACCGGATAGTGTTATCATCACGTCAGCTGGATCACTTCCCGGAGATGTACAGCGGATTTGGAATCCGACTGTAGAAAATACGTATAACGTAGAGTACGGCTACTCCTGCATGGGATATGAAGTATCCGGAGCACTCGGAGCTAAACTGGCCACTCCAAATCAGGAAGTCTATTCCCTTGTGGGTGACGGAAGCTTTCTGTTGATGCACTCTGAATTCATTACCGCCATTCAATACAACCAAAAGGTGAACATTGTCCTGTTTGATAACTCCGGATGGGGTTGCATTAATAACCTGCAAATGGAAAACGGAAGCGACAGTTTCTACACTGAATTCAGAACACATAATAATGAGATTTTAAACATTGATTATGCAAAAGTAGCCGAGGGTTACGGTGCGAAGACATACAGTGTGAACACAGTAGATGGCCTGAAGGCTGCGTTGGAAGATGCAAAGCAACAAGAAGTATCAACACTCATTGATATCAAAGTATTGCCAAAAACCATGACCGACGGCTACGAAAGCTGGTGGAATGTCGGCGTAGCCGAAGTCTCTCACAAAGACAGCATCCAGAAAGCCTTTGACGCCCGAAAGCAGAAATTGGAGCTTGCTAAGCAGTATTAATAATTAAGTTTCGGATTCTTCATCGAAAAGTTGGTTGTAGTGTAAGATGCGAGACTCCTCGAAAATGAACTTCACATTTTCTCCGTGCGATGTCTCGCTGCCGAAGTGTTCCTTGTCCTGCAGGAAATGCGGGACAGGTGAGACTAGGTAGGCGTTTATGCCGGTCACAGGCTCACCGCACGCCCCGAGGAAAGCGAGCAGCCACTAACTTCAATAGCTTCGAAGAAATCAGATGAAAGGGGTGGAATAAGATGATTACAACAACACGATTGGTTCCTATGAAAGAAATGCTGGAGACAGCGAAAAAAGAACACTACGCAGTGGGACAATTCAACATCAACAGCTTTCAATGGGCGGAAGCGATGCTCGAAGCGGCGGAAGAAGAACAATCTCCTATTATCGTAGCCTCGTCCGACAGACTCGTCGATTATTTGGGTGGATTCAAAACCATAGCCACCATGATTAATAGAATCGTAGAGGAAAAGAACATCTCTGTACCGGTTGCGCTGCATCTGGACCATGGAAAAAGTGTGGAACGGTGTAAGGAAGCTATTGATGCTGGATACACATCTGTGATGATCGATGGTTCGCATTTTCCGATCGAGGAAAACATCGAGATGACGAAGCAGGTTACCGATTATGCCCGCAAGTATGGCGTTTCCGTGGAAGCGGAAGTCGGTACTGTGGGCGGTAACGAGGATGGACTGATCGGCGGCATCAACTATGCCGATCCGCAGGAATGCTTAAGGCTGGTTCAGGAAACAGGCGTTGATGCGCTGGCAGCGGCACTTGGTTCTGTTCACGGCCCTTACCAGGGAGAGCCAAAACTGGGATATGACGTAATGCTTGAGATTTCAGAGCTGACCAATGTTCCGCTCGTGCTGCATGGAGGTTCAGGCATCCCATTGCATCAAATCCATAAAGCCATTGATTTGGGCCACGCCAAAATCAACGTGAACACAGAATGTCTCCAAGCATGGACAAAGGCCGTTCGTCAGGTACTTGATAATGATAAAGAACTCTATGATGCCAAGGCCATCCTTACACCGGGGAAAGAAGCCGTGAAAGAAACGGTAAAGACCAAGATCAGGGAATTTAAGTCAGACCAGAAAGCATAAATAGAACCGGGCAGTTGTTGCCCGGTTTTTTCTTAGACATTTTTCGGAAAATGGAAGTGGTACGGTGGATACAAACAAATCAAGCGGCAGGAAGTCTTTGTTTATTGTTGTTTCTTTTTTATTATGGTTTCCGCAATTTCTTTACGTTCCGATTTTCGCTCCCTATATGGAGTCGCTTGGCGGAAAATACACGTTCATTGGAATTATTCTGAGCAGCTACGGGATCACGCAGCTTCTGCTTCGGCTGCCGATAGGTATTTTTTCGGATGTGAAAAAGGTACGGAAACCGTTTGTTATTTTCGGGATGTTAGCGAGCATGCTCAGCTGTCTTATTTTTCTTGTAACCGATCATTTGGGCTGGATTTTGGTGGCCCGTGCCCTTGCTGGGGTTGCAGCTGCGACATGGGTTGCATTTACCGTCTTGTATCCGCGTTATTTTGCCGATCATGAAGTCCATCGTGCCATGGGAAGCATTTCTTTTGTTGTTGTCCTCGCGCAGTTTTTAGGGATGGGTTTCAGCGGATACATAGCGAGCGAGTGGGGATGGAAAGCTCCTTTTTGGATTGCTGTGTGTTTCAGCATCATCGGTGTGATTCTTTCTTTTTTTATTTTTGAACAAAAGGCAGGCATCGAAAGGCAACCACTAAAGGTCAAGGAATTAGCGAGGGTGGTAAAAGAACCCTCCTTATTAAAAGTCGCCATCTTATCTATTTTGACCCATAGCATTATTTTTTCGACCATGTTTGGATTCACCTCCAACTATGCCCTGCACATTGGCTTTCACACCAGTGAGCTGACGTTTATCGTATTGGCGTTTATGATTCCGCATGCGATAGCCACTCTTTTCATGGGAAAGGTCCTTGTTCCGCTTTTGGGAGAGTGGAAAGCATTAAAAGTCGCCTATCTTCTAACCACCGTGTTTACAATTCTAATTCCACTTGTTCAGACCAGAGGATTATTCCTGATGGTTCAAGTGTTCAGCGGTTTTTCCCTGGGATTAATCTTTCCGCTATTGTTAGGAATGTCGATCCAGAACATTGTACCCGAAAAACGAGCAACCGCGATGGGTGCTTACCAGGCGCTTTATGCCATAGGAATCTTTGCAGGACCTTTTTTTGCAGGAATTATTAACTCACTGCTGGGGATTCAAGCTGGATTTTACTTTGTAGGAGTTTTGGGCGCGGTGGCTACTTTCCTTGTTACTTTTTGGGGCAGGGGGCATAACACATCGGTCGTCAAAAACCATGTGGAAAAACCTGTCCAACAATTGAAACAGCAGCCGTAGGTGGAGGGTTACAAACTTTGAAAAGGAGTGATTACAATGGACTTAAACAACTATTTATCTGGTAAAATCTCTCTGAATTACTTTATTCATCGTTTAAACCAAAATGGGGCCTCTTTTCACATTCATTACTGGGGGGTCATGCCAAATCACTATGACACTCAATGGCATAAACATTCTTTTTTTGAAGTCGTTTATGTCATTAAGGGGGAAGGAGTTTATATTGAAGATGATCTCACCTATCCTCTTCAAGAGAACACACTTTTCTTGTCCAGGCCTGAAGTTTTACATCAAATAAAAAGTAAAAAAGGATTGTCTTTATTATATGTAGCCTTCGATTTGATTGATTCAGAGTCGAGTGAGAGCTGGATTAAGATCATGGAGACAGCCAAGCAATCCTCCAACATCATTTTATATGATGTAGAGGAGACGGAAACCGCGCTGTTATGGAGATCCTTACTTTTACGTGCAACAAACCGCCATCATGAGTTTTTTGAAGAAATGCTTTCGAATACTGCCTATGGTCTGATCCTCTCCATACTGCAGGACTTTGTGCCATTATTGAATAAAAGTCATCCTAAACAGGACTATGAACAGTATTCTGCACTCCTTACTCAAGCGCAATTATATATCCATGACAATCTGTCCAATTCCTTGAGGCTTACGGAAGTAGCAAAGCATTTGCACATTTCGGGCAGACATTTATCGCGGATTTTTGTTGCGGAGTTAGGCGTGAGTTTCTCTAAATATGTTCAAGATGAGCGGATCAAGAAAGCCATGGTCCTGCTGAAAAGATCAAAGTTATCCATAAAAGAAATTTCTGAGGAAACAGGTTTTATGAATGTTCACTATTTTACCCGAGTATTTAGCGAAATGATGCAAACATCGCCGGGAAAATTCCGCTCATTGTATTTTGATAAATATACAACTACATTTTCGGAAGGCTGATTCATCCCCAAGCTCGTGGGGGTGTTTTTTTGTTACGTAAATAAAAGATGTCCTTATAGTATAAAACCATGTCTTGATAATTTAAATACGGTTATGAAAGCGTTTTATATAATGATAATCATCACATAGACGAGGGAGACATAAAGATTTCATGGCTTCCAAAAAAAGCTTATGAAAGCGGATTCTTAAAAACGTAGATTTTGGACGATGTCTTCAAAATGTACAAGAATACGTCTTCCAGGAAAGGAGCAGACAGAATTTGAAATTATCTTTTGTAACAGATAGCCTGGGCCATTTGCCTTTTGAAGAGATGCTGGATACATTGGCTGAACTGAAAGTTGATACCATCGAGATGACAACGGGAGGATGGTCACCGGCTCCCCATTTGCGTCTGGATGAATTGCTGGAAAGCGATGTGAAAAGAAGTGAGTTCCTGAGTGAGTTAGAAAAGCGGAACATCACGCTTTGTGCATTAAATTGTTCCGGAAACCCATTAGATCCGGGTGAACTTGGCAAGGAACATCGGGAAATCACGGAAAAAACAATGGAATTAGCGGGGCTGCTTGGTGTTAAGAAGGTTATTATGATGAGCGGCCTTCCAGCTGGTAGCCCTGAGGATAAGATTCCAAACTGGATTACCTATACCGTAAGCTGGCCGCCTGTATTAAAAGATATTCTGGATTATCAATGGAATGAGGTCGCCATTCCGTATTGGAGAGGGCTGGTGGAAAAAGCCGAAGCATGCGGTGTGGAGAAAATCGCCCTTGAAAATTTCAGTTCTCAATTGGTGTATAACCCGGAGACGTTATTCAGGTTACGAAATGCCGTTGGACCGATGGTGGGTTTGAATTTGGATCCAAGCCATTTGATCTGGATGGGTGCTGATCCGATTCTTGCAGCCAGAGAGCTTGGAGCAGCCATTCATCATGTTCATGGCAAGGATCTTCGGCTGGAAAGGCATCTTTCAGCGATAAATGGCGTGCTGGAAACAAAGGAAGTTACCGATGTGGCCAACAGAGCCTGGAATTATGTGGCTGTCGGCTGCGGCCAGGATTTGCAATGGTGGAAAGAATTCTTTTCGGTTGTAAGGATGATGGGATATAACGAGGAAGTTTCCCTCGAAATGGAAGATTTGACGATGTCCGTTGAAGCAGGGATAAAAACATCCATAAGTGCATTACTGCAAACGCTTAGCTTTTGAGGATAAAAACAATCATTGAGAGGAGTTTTTTACAATGTTAAATGGAGAGAAGAAGATTGCCAGGCCATTGCGCTGGGCCATGATCGGTGGCGGAAGAACAAGCCAGGTAGGCTATAAACACCGTACGGGCGCCCTAAGAGATAATACAGCTTTTCAATTGATTGCCGGAGCATTTGATATCGATGCTGAACGAGGGAAGGAATTCGGTGTAAACATTGGGGTGGATGAAAACCGCTGTTATCCGGATTATCGAACCATGTTTACGGAAGAAGCAAAAAGGGAGGATGGGATTGAAGTTGTAACCATTGCCACTCCAAACGGAACGCATTATGAAATTACTAAAGCGGCTTTAAATGCCGGACTGCATGTGATTTGCGAAAAACCACTTTTTTTTACCGTAGAAGAAGGTGAAGAAGTTAAAGAGTTGGCAGAAAAACAAGGAAAAATTGTAGGAGTCACCTATGGCTATTCCGGAAATCAGATGGTGCTGCAAATGAGGGCCATGATTGAGCAAGGAAAAATTGGCGAGATCCGTGTGGTTGATCTGCAGTACACCCACGGTTTTAATGCAACCGATCAGGGTGAAAAAACCAGTGCTGCACAAAAGTGGCGTGTGGATCCCAAAGTTGCCGGGCCAAGCTTTGTTCTGGGAGACCTTTCAACCCATACCTATTATATGTCCGAGCTGATTATGCCAGAGATGAAAATTAAAAAACTATTATGTGACCGGCAAAGCTTTGTTGGAACACGCGCACCGCTGGAAGATAATGCGTTCGTAATGATGCATTATGAAAACGGAGCGGTCGGAAGACTCTGGACATCTTCCATCAATGCAGGCTGCATGGACGGCCAAAGAATCCGCATTGTAGGTACCAAAGCAAGTCTGGAATGGTGGGACAGCAAACCTAACCAACTTAAATATGAAGTTCAGGGTGAACCTGCACAAACATTAATCCGGGCCATGCCATACATGGATGAAACATGTAATGCGGATGAGCGTTTAGGGGCACTGCATCAGGAAGGACTTTCTGAAGCATGGGCAAATATCTATCTGAAGTTTGCCGTTGCCATTGACGCCAAAAATCGCGGAGATGAGGATACCTTAAAAAGTCTGGTATATCCCGATATTGATGCCGGAATACAGGGGATCCGCTGGATCGAAAATTGTGTGCGTTCTGCAGACAATGGCGGGGTTTGGGTAGAGTTTGAAACCAAAAAACTAGTGCAGGCATAAAAAAATTGTACATGATTCCCAACAGGAAAATTGCATATTCCATTTAAACTCACCAGGTTAGCTCTAAATAAGAAATATTTTGATATGGAATTAAAACGTTTTATTAAAGGCGTTGCAAATCTATGATTCCAGCCTTCGTTTATTCAGGAATCTGGTAGAAGCGATTTTTAAAAAAAGGTAGCAAAGGGGAATCTGATATGCAAAACATTAACGTTTCAGAACAGGCGGTTCAGCTAGAACATACCAAGAAAAGAAACCCAAAGAAGTACCTAAAATTAATTACGACGGTATCCACATTCGGCGGACTCTTATTTGGATACGATACAGGTGTAATTAATGGGGCGCTTCCTTTTATGAGTAAGCATGACCAACTGAATCTTAACGCGTTTACGGAGGGATTGGTCGCAAGCTCATTGATCCTCGGCGCTGCATTTGGTTCATTACTGGGTGGCCGGTTGCAGATAAACAAGGGCGCAGAAAGGTGATCCTGTATCTCGCCATCTTGTTTCTGTTTTCAACGATTGGCTGTGTGATTGCACCCAATGCCGCCATCATGGTTGTCTTTCGCTTTTTGCTGGGTCTCGCTGTTGGAGGTGCTTCTGTAATCGTACCTTCCTATCTTGCTGAGATGTCTCCTTCCGACCGGCGGGGCATGATGGTTACCCGAAATGAATTAATGATTGTTACTGGGCAGTTTCTGGCTTATGTGTGCAATGCGGTAATTGGAAATGTCTTTGATGATACAGGGCATGTCTGGCGGTATATGCTCGTCGTTGCCACATTGCCGGCCATCGCATTATGGTTCGGAGTAGCGGTTCTGCCGGAAAGTCCCCGGTGGCTTGCATCTAAAGGGAGAATAGCTGATGCGCTAAAGGTGCTTCAGACGATTCGTGATGACAAAACAGCACAAGAAGAGTTTAAAGAGATCAAGGCCAATATGCAGGCTGAACAAAGGATAGACAAGATCACACTTAAGGATCTAAAGGTACCCTGGGTCAAACGCATAGTTTTACTGGGAGCCATCATTGGCGGAGTTTCTCAGCTGGTTGGCATTAACTCCATTATGTATTATGGAACACAAATTCTTGAGAGCTCTGGTTTTGGAACAAAAACAGCCTTAATCGCCAACGTAGCCAATGGGTTAATCGCTGTCATTGCTTGTATTGCGGGTATGTATCTGATCGGCAAAATAAACAGAAGGAAGATGCTGCTTTCCGGTTTGGCGGGCGTGACTGTTGTTCTTATTGCCATTGGGATATCTGCATTCGCTGCAGCAGGTTCATCCATATTGCCCTATCTCGTATTATCTCTCACCGTATTATATTTAGCCTTCTTTCAAGGCGCAATCGGCCCATTAAGCTGGCTCCTTATGGCTGAAATTTTCCCAGTGCGCATGCGTGGTATGGGCATGGGAATTGCCGTGCTGTTTCTATGGCTTTGCAATTTTATCGTAGGTCTTTTCTTTCCTACTTTATTAAGCGGCATCGGACTTGCCGGAACGTTCTTCCTGTTTGCCTTATTCGGATTCCTTGGAATCATATTTGTGGCAAAGAACCTGCCAGAGACAAGAGGGCTGTCATTGGAACAAATCGAGGAAAACTTTAAAATGAAAGCATAGAATCGGCGTTTTGGAAGGAGGGATCGAATTGAGTATAAAAATTTCAGGAGCTCCTTGCTGCTGGGGCGTTGATGATCCGAGGAATCCTTACCTGCCACCATGGGAGCGGGTGCTGCAAGAGGCATCACAAGCTGGTTATAAAGGGATTGAGCTGGGACCTTATGGATATATGCCTATGGATGCTGATCGCGTGCAGGCAGAACTGGAAAAGCAGGATTTGAACATTATTGCCGGAACCATTTTTGATGATTTGGTATCTGAAAGCAATCTGGTGAATTTGTTGAAGCAAACCGATGACATTTGTTCATTAATCACCAAACTTCCTCCGGCTCCAAAGGAAGAGGGCCAAAGGTTTTCTGCCCCGTATTTAGTCATTATTGATTGGGGTCATGATGAAAGGGATTATAATGCAGGCCATCTTGATCGGGCACCAAGGCTGTCTGCAGAGGATTGGAAGAAAACAATGGGCCATATACGGGAGCTGGCAGAACGGGCGTGGAATCAATATGGAGTGCGATCCGTGATCCATCCGCATGCAGGGGGCTACATCGAGTTCGAAGATGAAATCCGACAGCTTGCCGAAGATATTCCTCACGAAACCGCAGGTCTTTGCCTCGATACCGGCCATCTGTATTATTCAAAAATGGATCCACTTCAATGGCTTAAGGAGTACGCTGACCGTTTGGATTATATCCACTTTAAAGATATTAACCTCACTATCTATCATCAGGTGATGAAGGAAAAGATTCGATTTTTTGATGCTTGTGCCAAAGGTGTTATGTGTCCGATTGGACAGGGAGTTATCGATTACTCTTCCATTCATCGTGTTTTAAAAGAAATGGATTACCAGGGATATATTACGATTGAACAAGAACGTGATCCCAGGAATGCGGATTCCAGTTTGCGTGATGTAAAGCAAAGCTATGATTATTTAATGAGTGTTGGCTATTAACCATTCATTCCCCAAACTTTCTCCAGAACCATCCTCGTATTTCATCACATCATAAATAAACCACCAACCTGCTCTTATTCAAGAGACTCTGGTTGGCGGTTTTTTTCTTCAATTTAGAGTTATAGGTTATTTTACAGGTGGGTGTACATCTTGATTCGTGCAGCGCCATATTTTTTCATGGATTCTGCCAAGTCTGCTCTGAAAGTCGAAATCACTTTAGCAAATTGTTTCATATTCGCTTCCTCCATTCGGTTGATTATGAATTGATTATAATTTGTTGGGTAACTTTTGACAAAGTGTATGAAAACGGCAACAACGGGAATGTAAGCCTTTTGCATCAATCTTTTTCTTTGAGTTTCTCTTACTATCTTTAATTTTCATGGATTTTTGTTTTTGCTTTCTCCGCAAATCACGCCCTTTTACTTGTATATAGTTGATTCTAAGCTGAACAGTGGCCGAGGTACATGGGGTAAACCGTTTATATAGGTATAGATCCTGTCAGCTGCTAATGGTAAAAAGGTTATATTTTCTGAAAAATAGATTGACTGTAAGCGCTTTTAATATTATGATTAATCCAACGTATCCAAAAGTTAACCAAAAAAGAGACAACTGTTGATAAACTTCTATGGAACAGATGAAAAGGAGAGAGCTTGAAATTACCTTATTAAAGCTAAATGAAAGCGGATTCTAAAAAGAAAGAAGGCATGGTTATGGGGAATCAAAGGATATCTTGGGGAATCGCTCCTATTGGCTGGCGGAATGATGACATTCCTGAGATCGGTGCAGAAAACACATTGTCCCATTTGCTTAGCGATATTGTCGTAGCGGATTTTGAGGGAACTGAAGTTGGCGGTTTTTTCCCGGAAGCTCACGTATTGAACAAGGAACTTCAGCTTCGTAATCTAAGAATCGCCGGGCAGTGGTTCAGCAGTTATATCATTCAGGATGGAGTGGAAGCAGCAACACACGCTTTCCATAAACATTGTGAGTATTTAAAGGAAGTTCATGCAGCTGTTGCCGTTGTATCCGAGCAAACATACAGCATCCAGGGTACGGGAAAAAATGTTTTCACTGAGAAACCGAGCTTTACGGATGAAGAATGGGATCAGTTATGTCAGGGACTTAATGAGCTGGGGAAAATTGCAGCAGAATATGATTTGAAATTGGTGTATCACCATCATATGGGAACTGGGGTCCAAACTCTTGAAGAAGTGGACAGGTTAATGGAGAACACGGATTCAAACGCTGTGCATTTGCTTTATGACAGCGGTCACATTTATGTTTCTGATGGTGATTACATGACACTGTTGAATAAACATATAGACCGCATCAAACATGTTCATTTTAAAGATGTACGCCAAGCAGTCAAAGATCAATGCGACAAAGATGGACGATCCTTCTTACAATCGTTTTTGGCAGGGATGTTCACGGTACCTGGCGACGGGTGCATTGATTTTACAAAAGTATATAACAAGCTATTGGAAACCCAGTATTCAGGATGGATCGTTATTGAAGCAGAGCAGGATCCTTCCATTGCACACCCATTGGAATACGCGTTAAAAGCCCGTAAGTATATTGATGAAAAATTACTTCCATTAGAGAATGGTTCATTGGTAAAGCATTAAAAAATCGGATCCTGGGGAGGGAAGAGCATGAGTAATCAGGCGATTGAAAAACCACGTGATTACAAGAAGGCTTTAAAGAAGATTACGGTTATATCCACATTTGGGGGACTGCTCTTTGGATATGACACAGGTGTTATCAACGGAGCGCTGCCTTTCATGGCCAAATCCGATCAGTTGAATCTGACTCCGGCAGCTGAAGGTCTCGTAACGAGTTCCCTTCTGTTTGGGGCAGCATTTGGATCTGTATTTGGAGGTCGTTTGTCAGACCGTTTTGGCCGCCGGAAAATGATTCTTAACCTGGCTTTGCTGTTTTTCCTGGCAACAGTCGGCTGTGCGATTTCGCCATCTGCTGGCGTGATGATAGCCTCTCGTTTTCTACTCGGTCTTGCCGTAGGTGCTGCATCTGTAATGGTGCCAAGTTTTCTTGCTGAAATCGCGCCGGCAGAACAGCGGGGGAAAATCGTAACCCAAAATGAATTAATGATTGTCTCAGGACAACTCTTAGCCTTTGTCTTTAATGCTGCGCTTGGCAGTACCATTGGTGAGGAAGCCGCACATGTATGGCGCTATATGCTCGTTATTGCTTCACTTCCGGCTGTGGTATTATGGTTTGGAATGATGTCTGTCCCAGAGAGTCCGCGCTGGCTGGCATCCAAGGGAAAAATAGGGGATGCCCTGCGCACCCTCAAAGAAATACGCGATGCAGGTAATGCTGATACAGAACTAAAAGAAATTCAGGATAATATTGCCCAGGAATCTGAGATAAAACAGGCAACCTACAGTGATCTGAATGTGCCATGGGTCCGCCGTATTGTATTGATTGGAATTGGAATTGCAATCGTACAGCAAATTACAGGTGTGAACTCCATCATGTACTATGGGACTCAAATTCTTCAAAAATCAGGATTTTCAACCAATGCTGCCTTGATTGGAAATATTGCAAACGGTGCCATTTCCGTTATCGCTACGTTTGTAGGGATCTGGCTGCTTGGAAAAATAGGCCGTCGACCGATGCTGATTATCGGATTGGCAGGAACAACGACAGCACTTGCTTTGATTGGATTATTTTCTTCGATCCTTGGAGGGTCCGCAGCACTTCCATTCGTCGTACTTACATTGACTGTTACGTTTTTGTGCTTTCAACAAGGAGCAATTTCACCGGTAACCTGGCTGATGCTGTCCGAAATATTCCCATTACGTTTGCGGGGTCTTGGAATGGGAGTAACCGTGTTCTGCTTGTGGATTACAAATTTCCTGGTGGGGCTTTCATTCCCGATTTTGATGGACGCTGTCGGGTTATCATCCACCTTTTTCATCTTTGCGGTATTAGGAATTTGCGCCATTCTTTTTGTAAATAAAATTTTGCCGGAAACAAAAGGAAAATCACTTGAGCAGCTGGAAAGCTTTTTCCGTAATTTTGACAAAAAGGCGGAAAGAAAAGTCGCAAACAAAGTTGCCAACCAATAAGTAAAAAATTCATACTATTCTTACAACAGTTCGGGTGAACTACAAATGAGGAGGAACAACTATCATGATTTTAAGATTTGGTGTAGTAGGAACAGGAGCCATTGGAAGAGAACATATCAACAGAATTACCAATAAATTATCCGGCGGTAAAATTGTGGCCGTAACTGACGTGAACCAGGATTCTGCAAAACAAACCGTTGAAACTTATCAATTGGATGCTGTCATCTATCCAGATGACAAAGCATTGATTGCGGATGAGAATGTCGATGTGGTACTGGTTACAAGCTGGGGTCCTGCACATGAGGAAACAGTAGTAGCAGCTGTAGAAGCCGGAAAATATGTATTTTGTGAAAAGCCCTTGGCTACAACGGCTGCCGGCTGTATGAGAATCGTGGAAGCAGAAATGAAGCAAGGAAAGAAACTCGTTCAAGTCGGTTTCATGCGCCGCTATGATACGGGATATGCTCAATTGAAGCAAGTGATCGCAAACAATGAAATCGGTGAGCCTTTAATGATTCATGCTGCACACCGCAACCCGACAGTTGGTGAAAATTACGTAACGGAAACAGCTGTACAGGATACATTAATTCACGAAATCGATGTACTTCACTGGTTGGTTAATGATGATTACAAAACGGTTCAGGTTACTTTTCCGCGAAAAACCAAAAATGCACATGGCAAGCTGCAGGATCCGCAATTATTTACCATCGAAACGATTGGCGGAATCGTTATGAATGTGGAAGTGTTCGTGAATTGTAAATATGGCTACGACATTCAGTGTGAAGTTGTTGGTGAAGATGGAATCGCAAAACTGCCGGAGTTCCCAAGTGTCGTGATGAGAAAAAGTGAACAGCTAAGCACCAACATTTTAAATGATTGGAAATACCGCTTTATGGATGCCTACAATGTGGAGATCCAGGACTTTATCGATTCTATCGCGAAGTCTGGTGAACCCGAGGGACCAACATCATGGGATGGTTACATAGCCGCAGTCACCTCTGATGCGTGTGTGAAAGCGCAGCAAACCGGAGAGAAGGAACCGATCAGCCTTCAAGAACGGCCAGCGTTTTACAGCGAACACATTCTTCAAAACAATTAATAGATTAATAGAAATAGAACGGAGATGATTTCCATGCAATTATGTTTTAACCAGGCGACAACGCTTGAAAATTCGAATCTAGCAAAGGATCTGGAATTCTGCGACAAACATGGGTACGACTACATTGAAATTCGTACGATGGATAAGTTACCCGAGTATTTGAAAGACCATTCTTTGGATGAGCTCGTGGAGTATTTTCAAAACCATCATATTAAACCGCTCGCATTCAATGCGCTCGTATTTTTCAATAACCGCGATGAAGCTGGCTATAAAGAAATTATTGACGAGTTCAAACAGATGATGGAAACCGGCAAGAAGCTGGGCATCCAGTATGTGGTCGCTGTTCCGCTCGTAACTGAACAAAAGATTCTAAAGGAAGATATTAAAAACAGCTGTGTAGAAGTACTCAAAGAGCTGTCTGATATTGCGGAGCCGTATGGTATTAAAATTGCAGTTGAGTTCGTGGGACATCCGCAATGTACGGTCAATACGTTTGGACAGGCATATGATATTGTTAAAGCCGTTAATCGTGAGAATGTCGGATTGGTTTTTGACTGTTTCCACTTCCATGCCATGGGATCCTCAATGGAGGATTTGAAAAAGGCAGACGGATCAAAAATCTTCATCCTGCACATGGATGATACAGAAGATTTCCCGATCGGAATTTTAACCGATGAGGATCGTGTATGGCCTGGATTAGGTGCCATTGATCTCGATGGCATTTTATCCACCTTAAAGGAAATTGGATATGAGGGTGCAGCATCGATCGAATTATTTCGTCCAGAATACTATCAATTGAGCGCTGAAGAAGCCATCAAAATAGCGAAGGAAACGACCGTTAATTCAGTCTCCAAATACTATGAATTTGATTCTGTTACCGTTCGTTAAAATCACAATAAAATAATGAATGAAAGCTGCCACTTAATTGGGCGGCTTTTTGTGTTTTAAGTGCAGAAAGAAAAGGAAATGAGATAACAGTGCTGAAAAAAAGATGAATCGTTGGATAGGAGGAAATATTGATGAGCTTAATCAAGGGGAAACTTGGAATTGGTACGGCTCCGCTTGGAAATATGTTCCGGGACGTTCCGGAGGACGAAGCGAGACAAACGCTGGAAACGGCATGGGACTTGGGAATCCGTTATTTTGATACCGCCCCGTTATATGGAGCCGGATTAGCAGAATTGCGCGTGGGAGAGTTTTTATCCCAACATAATCGTGATGACTATTTCCTGTCAACGAAGGTGGGCAGGGTGATTGAAGATGAAACAGAGGAAAAAGAGGGCATGTTTCAATATGGCCGTAAAAATAAAGTGACGACCGATTACAGTGAAGATGCCATTAAGAGATCGGTCGAGCAAAGTCTTGAACGATTAAAGACGGATCGCCTGGACTTTGTGTATGTGCATGATGTTTCACCCGACTATCACGGTGATGATTGGGTCACACAGTTTGATATTGCGCGAAAAGGGGCATTTCGTGTACTGTCCCGGCTTCGTAAAGAAGGAGTCATTAAGAAGTGGGGGCTGGGAGTCAACCGGACGGAACCGATCGAACTGGCCATGGAGCTGGAAGAAGCTCATCCGGATATCAGCCTGCTAGCGACTCATTATACGCTCTTAAACCATGATCATGCATTGCTTAAGCTCATGCCACGGGCTCTCGAGAAAGATATGAAAATTGTTGTTGGAGCACCGTTTAACTCAGGCGTATTGGTTGGAGGAAGTCATTTCGATTATGGAGATATTCCTGAAGAAATCGCTTCAAAAGCCAACCGAATCAAACAGATCGCCGAAAAGCATGGGGTAAGCGTAAAAGCGGCTGCCCTGCAATTTTCAATGGCACATCCTGCAGTAGCCGCTGTTATTCCCGGCTCTACCCGACCGGAACATATCAAGGAGGATGTAGCGGCATCCAAGGAAGACATTCCTTCTGACTTTTGGGACGAGTTAAGGGACCAAAATCTTGTTTCTCCACGTGCCCCGCTGCCGATTGATCAAAAGGTATAAGTATCTATCAAAAAAGCTTCTCCCAATGAAGAAGGAGAAGCTTTTTTCTGTTAATCTTCCACTTTTTCAGCAAAAGCCTCTGGAATCATTGTAAAGCCTTCGACGACGGTATCCTCTTCTACTTCAATCATGAGATAACGTTTGCCGCTGAGCTCGACTTGTTTGACGTACCTTAGATCCTGCGGGCTAATTGAAATGTTGGCGACTTTTGTATTAATTTTAATGGATTTTGAATTATACTTCGGAACAACGTTGCTTGCTTTAATTTCATAGTTTTGATCATCAATTATGTTTTTAAAGGCTGATTCTACTTTTTCCGAGCTAACGTCTTCCAGGCCGCTCATTGTGAGAACCCGCTCCACATCCTTCGTGTCCAATTTTGGCTGTTCTTCTTCTTCATTTTCTTCAATCATCCGGTGAATTTCCTCGTACACATTGGAGAGGGTGGAGGTATTCAATTGATCACTGGTTACATGTTTGATGATTTCTTCAAAAACGGCTTTGTCATCCTTTGCCGTCATCGTTTCTTCCCCGTTTAATACGTCCTCTATGAAAGAATAATCTGGTTCATGTACTTTCCCTGACGAATACAGAATATGGTTCACATCTGCTGCATTGTCGGTAAAGCAAGGGAATAGGAATCCACCCATTGGTGCGTTGAGATTGATAACGGGATCCAGCACGAAGTTGTACTTGAACTCTTTTTCTACATAGTCAAAAAGCAGTTCTTTTTTTGGTTCCTGAGTGTTATTGATACTGCAAAGAATAAAGGGATGGGAGTAAACTGTATCGTTTGCACTCTCCTCCGCATCAGCCCCACGGCGTTTGCTTGGCTTGAAGTATTCTCCGCGAATAAACGTAATAACAATATCTTTCTCATATTGCCGGTTTAACAGCATTTTGCCTACGATTTGCAGCATGCGCTCTTTCCAGTCTTCCACCTCACTGCTGAGCAAGCCTTGATGCAAGATGAGCTGACTGCCGTTTTCGGCATTCCGCTGAAATTTTAGTTCAAAGAGCTTCTCATCAAGGTTGCCGCCGAGTAATTTCTTGAAGTTAATTAAAAACAGCTCTTGCTGGTCCGGATCCAGCATTTCAAACGGCTGATTCTGATGATGATAAATTTCACTTGTTTCCTTCATAATATAAACATTAAAAATGTTGGAGATCTTGAGAGAATGATTATCTTTTTTAAATTGTTTCCGAATCTGAGCAATATCTTTTTTGTTCATAAATAAAAAACACTCCTAAGCTGCCCTGATTTTCAATTGGAAGGCAGACAGGGCTGTCCACCTTGCGTTCGAATCAGCATTAATTTTAACATAAATTGCTACAGACGAAGGAAAGTGTGGAGGGGATTTTCTCCCGATGGTGACTGAAGTTTCTTTTGTGATACGATAGGATGAATAACTATTACTACTATAATAAGTGCGGTGATGAAAGAATGGAAGATAACAATAGGGACTACTCGACCAATGCCGGTTGTCCTGTAACCAATACATTGGAAATCATCGGAGGACGATGGAAAGGGGTTATTCTCTATTATTTAACCTCAGGACCGAAACGCTTTAACGAACTGCGCCGGCTGGTTCCCAAGATTACAACGCGGATGCTCACGCTTCAGCTTCGTGAACTGGAGAAGCATGGCGTCGTCCATCGGGAATTTTATGAACAGATTCCGCCAAAAGTGGAGTATTCACTGACGGAGTTCGGATTAACCTTAAATCCAATTATCTTTGCTTTACGTGATTGGGGAGAGCGTTATAAGGATGAAGTCAGAAGTGTTTCTAAAAAGAACAAGCACCAGACTGCTGAAGAAAGTACAAATAAATAAACGCAAGCATGAATTCCCTGCCAACCGTGCGGGGATTTTTTGGTGGAGAACTAGGTATAAAAAAGGGTTCTATATCACAAAAATGTGCGTACTTGTTTGGAGTGTATTTATGAATTAATATTGTCACTTATAGAGGGAATTATTGAATGGAAAGGGTGGATCGATATGATCGCTGTACAGGAAAAAAAGAAAGAAATCATAGAGGCATTTCAATTCCGACATGCTACCAAAGCGTTTGATCCAACGAAGAAAATTTCAGAGGAAGATTTTCAATTTATTTTAGAAACAGGCAGACTATCTCCAAGTTCAGTAGGTTATGAGCCGTGGAAGTTCCTGGTGGTTCAAAATCAAGAGCTCCGTGAGAAAATCAGAGCAGTCAGTTTTGGAGCGCAAGGACAGCTGCCAACTGCAAGTCACTTCGTCATTCTTCTAGCACGAAAAAACGCACGGTATGATTCAGCGTATGTCCAGCAACTGCTTAGAGATGTGAAGGAAATACCAGAAGAGACCCTTGCACAAATGAATGAGGCATATAGAAGTTTTCAGGAAAATGATTTAAATTTGTTTGAAAGTGAGCGGGCGCTATTTGACTGGGCGAGTAAACAAACCTACATTGCCCTTGGAAATATGATGACATCTGCTGCTCAAATTGGCATCGATTCTTGTCCGATAGAAGGGTTTAATCTAGAAAATGTGACCAAAATTCTTGAGAACGAAGGCTTGCTGGAAGATGGTGCATTTGGTGTATCAGTCATGGCGGCATTTGGCTACCGTGCCCAAGAACCTAATCGTGCTAAGATCAGGCAGAGTGCCGAGTCGGTTACTAAATGGATCTATTAATCCAATATCTTTTGAAAGCCTATCACGAAGATAGGCTTTTTCTTTTACTTAGTTATATTTGTATCGCCAGGCGATATAATTACTCGTCAAAAAAACATTTTATTTAACGAAATGATATAATTGAATAGGTAGATGTCTTTTTAAAAAAGTGCTTCAGTTTTGCGTATCGCTGGGCGATATATCAGGCGATAAGCAAACTTACATAATAACCGACATTTCAAATAGAAAAGGAGGCCCGATATGCGACGCGATATACAACCGAATGAACGTGCTTTCTCCTCCAAGGAAGTCGCGGAAACAGTGGGGATAGCGACTCCCACTGTGCGTAAGTATGGACAAGTCCTGGAGAGGAACGGATACGAGTTTCTAAAGGACGGCGAACGCCGAATCTTTGTTCAATCTGATATCGAAGCGCTTGTAGCGCTGCGCGATACGCCCAACTCTCTGGACGATACAGCCAAAGAGCTTGTGGAGTTGCAGAAAGAAAGATTAAAAGAATCCAATCAAACTGAACTTGCAATAAGTGATACATATGAAACATTACCCCACGATCCCAATCAACTAAAAGAAGCCTTAATGATTGTATTCAAGGAACTCGCAGCCACCCGTGAAATGAATGTTCAACTGACCAACGATATGTCCCAGCTCAAAACAACCATTTCCCGACTCCAGCAGGACCACCATATTATCAGTTCCACTATTGGAAATGCAGCACAAAAAACGAACGCTAAAATCCAAAAATTAACCGAACAGCAAACGAATCATTATGAATCATTGCTGCAGCAGGAAAAACAAAAAACTGAACAATTAAAACAAGAGATACAATCAATGAGGGACGAACAAAAAAGAGAATGGAATTCCCAAACCGATTTTAATCAACGGTTGGAAGAAGCGCTGCAACAGCGTAAAGGAAAATGGGGGAAGCTTTTTTCTCTATTCGGAAAGTAAGGGTTCTAGGCATATTACCTATTTCCCGAGAAATATCTACAAATTGTGAGTAAATGTCGGCACATATTGACTCCTTTCGAGGAGAACAGAGAAATTTATGCTTCTCATTAAGAGAAGCTTTTTCACTTCTAGGAAATAATAGTTGATATTTGTAATTTTTAACAGTACGATTATATTATCCTTAAATCTTAACGTTTATGGGAGAGTAGAAGAAATTGACTAAAGAAGACTTGAAAAAAGAAATAAAAACCGTACGTCAATCGCTATACTTGATTGCTAAAAAAAGTGAAGTTTATTCAAGCAATGAGTTAGTTGAAAAAAGCCAGGAATTAGATAAATTGATTTTTATGTATCAAACGCTTTAATGATGTCTGCCTCCTCAGGGGTGGCTTATTTTTTTTGAGAAGGCATAATAAGATGCCTAGTTGACAGGGGATAAGTAAAAACATTTATTCACAGGATCTACCAATAACTGATGCGGTTTTTGTTCCAGATGTTCATCTATAGATTTAGGAATGGTTAATTCACCTTTTTTATACACCTTTGCAGGCTTAGTAAACTCTGTTTCCAAGACTGAATCAGGACTAATAATAATTTCGTTCTCATTTAATCCAATTAACACATGATCTTCTACATCGATATTAAATTCCTCTCGCCACGCGATTGGTAATAATATAACTCGTCGTTTATTAGGAATGTAATATTTTTCTGTCTCAATGATCAATGCAGGTCCCCTCCAAGATGTTCGTGTATATGAAATACTACCTTTTATGTATTCATATAAAACTGATAAAAAGGATACAATTTACATAAATATTTTATATACCTAAAGAACCAAACTTTGTCTATTTTACAGAATTATATCTTTTTTTTCAATTGACTATTTCGCGTATATGAGTTTTAAGTAGGAAAATGGCCGCTTGTTTGATTTTATTAGATCAATTAGAAAGAGCATAAATAGCTAAAAACACAACATTTATCATATAAAAACATTAAGTTTAGAAGTCGATAAGTAAAGGGTAACATTCCGTATATTTGTAATCGGGTTAGGGGTGGAGTTATGGACAACAAGATTATTGATTTATCAAGAGCCATGATGGAAAGGGATTTATCTGATCTTGAATGGCAGCAGCTTGTAGTGGAAGCTATGGGATCAGAAGTAACCAAAGAACAATTTAGTCAGTTTTTGGATAGGAAAAGAGCTTTAAAAAGAAAACCTTTGGGGAAGTGAACGTGAAGAAATAAGAAAATTGAAAAGCAATGTAAAGAAGACCCAAAAAGGGTCTTTTTTTGTAAAATCAAATCAAGCGACGGTTACTTATAGATTTTTTTTGTTGTCCTTTGCTTCTGCTACTCGCTTAACCCAATGGAGTTTGTTATCCCAATTTGCGGCTAGATTTGCCATCCACTCTGCCGTATCGGATAGTTGACTGGGGCATACGCTATAACGCATTTCCCTACCAATGCGGTCACCGGCTACAAGTCCGGCTTTATTAAGAACGTTCAAGTGTTTGACTACCGCTTGTCGGGAGACGGTTACTATAGACGACAATATTGTGGCGGTGGCCTGGCCCCTTTCCGCAATGAGGTTAAGCAGTTCCCTGCGGGTTGGATCTGCCATGGCATTCAACACAATTTCGAAATGCTCATCTGTGGACAGCATCTTATTGCTCCGCACGCTTTCGCAAAACTTCCAGCTGATATACCCATCCTTCAACATTTCCATCAAAGAATTTACGCTGTTCTTCCTGATCCACGTTAAGGCTAGAAAAGCCACTTTCAATGACACTTAGCATGGTTCCGCTATCCTTTTCCGTCAACATGAACTCAACTAAGGTTGAATTTCCTTCCCGAGGTTCTTTGCCTGGAAATGAACTTGCCCATCGGCAGGCGAGATAATTTGGCGGATCTACTTGTTCTATGATTACCGGAAACTTCCCGTACTTGGTATCGGCCACCACACGTGATCCTTCTACCTGCACCTTGTCGGGACCTGGTGCGTCACCGACCCACCATGCAGGTTCGTTAACGATATCCCAGACGGTTTGAATCGATGCGTTTATGAAAATATTTCGTTCAATTCGGTCGTTTGCCATTTTGAGCCCTCCTAGAGGATAATGTTTCGTGCAACCATAAGGTAGCACATATTTGTTTGAGGTGCAACTAATAAGTTGCACTTCAAACAAATAAATAACCCCTTAAATCAGTTAACTGACTCTAAGGGACTTTCGTTCTGATCTTCCTTTGTAGAGGAATGTTTACCCACTGCCAACAGGAAAATCATGCCGATAATACAAGCCGTGCCCATCCATTGGTAAAATCCAAAGGGTTCTTTTAGCCAAAAGACCGTTGTGAGAACAGCGGCCAGCGGTTCAATGCTCCCCAGCAGACTGGATTCCTTGGGAGTAAGGCTTTGCAGACTTTCAATGTAAAACCAAAAGGCAATCATCGTTCCAAAGATGATCACGAAAACCAAATTTAAAAAGGTTTCAAAAGTGAAGTAGTCTATCTCCATTTGCCAGGGCGGATGGATGAAACTTAATGCAAAGCCGCCGATAATCATGGCCCAGCCCACGATCACGAGTGAATCATATTGCTTCAGCAAGGGGACAGCATATAACGTATAAAAGGCCAGCGATACTCCGGATAAAATACCCCAGACGATGGCTGGTAGCGGCACGGAAAGTTGCGAGATCGAGCCATTGGTTAATAAGAAAAAGCACCCAACCAACGCCAGCGAAACGGTAACCATATCTTTTCTTGTGAAAATTGTTTGTTTACGAAGAAGTAAAAAAATAATAATCATGACCGGTGCCAAATATTGCAGCAGAGTGGCGACCGCCGCATTTCCATATTGGATGGAAGCCATGTATGTATATTGAACCGCCAACATACCGAGCAGCCCAAAGACAAGCAAGGAAAGGGCAGTCTTTTTGTTTTTCCAAACGCCCAAAATTTGTGAACGGTCCTTTCCAGCATATTGAATTATTAACAGCAAAAAACCGGCTAGAAGTAATCGGTTTGTTACCAGCCAGTTTACATCAATTCCTTGTTGAAACAGTTTTTTTGCCACTGTGCCGCCGATTCCCCAAAATATCGCGCCGGTGATCACGAGGATTAATCCCGTTTTTCTTGTTGGTGCATTCACGATTGATTCTCCACCTTCAACTATCATAATAGTGCTATAATAACTGGGAATTGAGCTTAATAATACCCAGATTGAACGGGAAAATATAAGGATATTGAGGTGGCATCTATGCAGATGAAAAATTTTAAGATTGACCAAAACTTAAAAGAATTAACTCCTCATCGGACAGTTGTGCTGCCCATTGCGTGCTACAAAACCACGATTAACCAAAATATCCATGGCTATATTCCACTTCACTGGCATGATGAAATTCAGTTTGTTTTGATGGTAAAAGGGGAAGCAGCCTTTCAGGTAAATGAAGAAAAGAGGTTGGTTAAAGAAGGCGACGGATTATTTATTAATAGCGGGTGCCTGCACAAGGCGGAGGAAGTAAATCAACCAGGCAGTGTGTATATCTGTCTAAACGTTTCTCCTCATTTTGTGTTATCACAAGAATTGTATACGACTTATGTCTATCCCTATGTACAAGCAACGAATTTACCCTGCATCTACTTGGATCACCATGAAACATGGGCGAAGAATAGTTTAGAGGCCGTCACACAGATCCACCAATTAATTCAACAAAAACCCTCGTTTTATGAAATCACGATTACAACGCAACTGATTTCCCTCTGGCAAAACTTAATACTCAATGGATTTCACCTGGAACATGAACAAACGGAAGTGGTAAAAAGTCAGAGGATGAAAAAAATGCTCAACTGGATTCATGAACATTATGGAGAGAAGGTGAAGCTCGACAATATCGCCAAAGCGGGCCAATTGAGCCGGTCAGAATGCTGCCGTTATTTCAAAAAAATATTAAAGAAATCACCTATGAATTACGTGACAGAGTATCGTATCCAACAAAGCCTGATTCTCCTGCAGCAGCAGGAGTCGAATGTGACTGAAGTGGCCTATCAGGTTGGATTTAACAGTACCAGCTATTTCATTGATACTTTTCGAAAGTCTATTAAAATGACACCGTTAACTTATAAAAGAAAAGCTGCAAAAACTCCAAGCTGCTAAAGATCACCGGCTGTAGAAGGTAACCGGCTCCCAGGCCGATCAGCACTCCGGGAACAGCTTGGTCTATCATTAATCCATTATCTGCACCAAAATGACACATCCGTACATAATCAGATCACTCTGTTTCATCGAAAAACTTCCAAATGTATCTCCGTATTGCTGCCAGTATATAAAATGACGTATCGTCAAATTCAAGTCCTGGGAAATGAAAATTTGAGGTCTATGGAAATCAGGCCTTTATGAGTATTTACTTCAAAATTGACAGAGATAAAATTGTAAGTAACCATTAACTGAATCAGCATCGGTTTAATTCATCCATAAGGAGCTTGTTAAAATGGTAATTACATTGTCCATTTTAGTTGTTGTATTAGCGGTGCTTTGCATTTTTCTTTATAAACGGCAAAAGGATGCAAAGGCTCTTCATCAAAAACAATTGAAAAAGATAAAAAGAGAAAAAATTACGGAAATTGAAGAAATGCAGCTTCAGACGGCAGCTACTCTAGAGATCACGGAGGAAAAGCTGCTGCAGGAGAAAAACAGGGAATTGGCCAAAGCGGCAGAAGAGCAAGTAGCCCTAAGGCAATTGTTCGAAGAAAAACTGCTGCAAAAAAACAACTATATCAATCATTTGCTCCGGTATAAACGGGATAAAGGGGAAATCCTCACACATACGTTTCTCAGCATGGTGAAAGAAGAATTTATGGAGAAGGGCATGCTCGATTACGATGACATGATCATCATGGGAAATGTGTTTATACCGCATGCCACAAATGTAACAATGGAAGGCTTCAACTCCCGTCAAATTGACCATTTAATTTTAATGAGAACAGGCATCTTTATGATCGAGACCAAATACTGGGCAGGGGATGTTCTGCATGGCATTTCCAAAAGAACGGCCAAAGAGTTTTCCTTTATATTGGATAAATTGTTTGGAGATATAAAAGACGCGGATGAACGGACCATTGTCGTAAAAGGGATGAGTGATACTGACTCTGCTTCTGAAAAAGAGAACGCCCTAAAGATTACACGATACGGGGATGGAAATCCGGATCAACAAGTGAAAAAGACGGCAGGGAGCCTCTATCACTTTTTAAACCATGAAAACTTACCTTGCCTGTGGGTACAGGGTATTCTGTATTTCGGCTATCCGCAGGATCAAAACAATCGATTAACCAGTTTTGTAACGAATACAGGGGATAGAAATCCTCCATTTATCAGCTCGCAAGAAGAGTTAAAGGGATATTTGGAACAGCAGGCAAATAAAGAGCCGATCTATAGCAAAAGTGATTTAAAGGCTATGAAAGAACTGCTATTGAGGATAAATGAAATTTCGTAATAAAAAAAGCCTAACAAAATGTTACAGGATTATGTATTATTTCAATGCTATTTCCAAATGATATGGTATACTGTTAATATCCTGTGAAGATTACACGATTTATTACTTGTAAAAAGCCCCGCTCCAAATTGGAGCGGGGCTTTTTGCATAGTTTTTTTATGGATTTATCCATAAAAAAACAGCCTCTTGATCATCAAGAGACTGTTTAAAGCAATTTATGCTTTTTGAACGTTAGCAGCTTGAGCTCCACGAGCACCTTGCTCAACGTCGAAAGTTACTTTTTGGCCTTCGTCTAAAGATTTGAATCCTTCAGATTGAATAGCAGAGAAGTGTACGAATACATCGTCTCCTTCTTCGCGCTCGATGAATCCGAAACCTTTTTCTGCGTTAAACCATTTAACTGTACCTGTTTCCATGTATGTTGCCTCCTAGTGCGTTGCCACACAAATATATTACTATCCCTGCTCAAAGTATTAATTTTCTACACCGAACAAAAATAATTCTACAATCATCATACCAAAAATCGGAAGGTAATGCAAACATAATTATCAATTACCTTTCAAATGACTGACTTTAAGGTTGTGGAAAGTTGCGTTACCATCATCAGAGAATAACGAAATCCCTTCATCCTCAAATCTCGGATAAACCAGATTCGAATGTACCGCTTTCCCATCATCCACAAACACTTCGATACTCGTTTTATCTACGATTACCTTCAGATGAACCTTTTTCTTGGCTGCATCAAAGGGTGCCTTACTCTCGGTAAACTTGTTTTCTTTATCGGGATGATCTGTAAATGACCGGTTCACATAAGAATACTGATCTGCCGCATTAATTCCCACATCGATGTGACGCTTCTTATCATCTGATTCACGAAGTCTCAGGCCAATATTCTTGGCCTCTTTCCAGTTGATATCGGTCTCGAGTTGATAGACATCTGCTTTCACATCCAGTGTTTTAGAGCCGTCCACTTCAATCTTTTCATAGGTTTTTGTTTCACCTTTTAAATCTTCCAGTGCTTTCACGGGCTGGGAGGCCAAATAGTAGGCACCGCCATCTCGGGATATAAGCTTGATCTCACGGGTGACAGAATCCATGCCGTTAAAGCCTTCTTTTAAGGTTGGGGTGTTATGCGGATACGCCCAGTTGTTCATCCAGGCAAGCGCATAGCGCTTTTCGTATGGATCGCTCGCTGCACCATCTTCAAATGTCACGCCGCCGTACCAATCGAAGCCGTGATCAAGCCATTGCGGTTTTTCCTGATCGGGGGCAAAGGTGTTTCCGTCAAAGCTGCCGGTCCAGTAGGCGTATGTGTTCGGTTCGCCAATAGTGGAGCCGTTGGCACTGACGCCAAGCACCCATTTCATTGTTCCGTCATCAGCACGTATCATATAAAGGTCCGGACACTCAAGCACACCAAGATTCTCGGTGGAAAAGCCACTCGTATACGTCCAATCCTTCAGGTTGTCTGATTCGTAAAAACCGATTTTGTTTCCTTCCGCCATCGTCATGACCCATTTGTTGTGCTGCGTATCCCAGACGATTTTCGGATCGCGGAAATCCTTGGTGCCGGGGTTGGTCATGATAGGCATTTCACTGTAGGATTTAAAGGTTTTTCCGTTGTCTGTGCTGTACCAGAGAAACTGTTCCTGCTTGCCGCCGTCTTTTGAAGGCTGGGTAAGAATAGCGATCCAGGCATTTTTGCCGAAGCCAGCACTGTTTTCCTTATCGATGACGACCGATCCGGACCACGGATCACCATTCTCATTCGTGTACTTTGGAATGGCCACGCCTTCGTCCTTCCAGTGGACAAGGTCTTGAGATACAGCATGCCGCCATTCGGTTCCGTTGCCTTTCGGATAGTCCTTATTATAAAGATAGTAATAGTGATATTTTCCGTTAACGTAGATTGGGCGCTGCGGATCGTTTTTCCAATGGTCCGGTGCAGTGAAATGGTACGCAGCTCTGTGGGATTGCTCGTTTTCCTTTTTCTTTGGCGGGTTATTGGTTGGCTGTTGTATCAATGAATAAAATTCCAGAAGGCTGAGTACCACGAGAGCGATAACGGCCCACAACAGTTTTTTATTATCTATGGCCTTCATATCCATTCACCTTCCTTTCCATGAAATGAAAAAAGAAAATGCCGAGTCGGGCATTTTCTTTTTTCATTAATTAATCCGTCAGCTGACCCTGGTTCAGGATGCTGTCTTTTACAACCGAAGTATGCGGTCCTTTGATGTTCAGCTTGAAGCTTGGCGCAAACGTGGACTTATGATCTTCAAAGAACCCACGGTTGGTCATGTAGCTTGTGACGACCGCGTTGTCGCTGTTCTTTTGAGGGATAACATAGTGAGCATAATTCCACGTAATATCGTTTGGATCAAGGTCCTGGTGAAGTACGATTCCTGTTTTATTCAACGGCTTGAACGGGCCGTCCAGGGAGTTGGCAACATAGCCAAGCATGTAAATATCTTTATTATCGATACCGTCTATCGTCATCTTGGATCCGCGTGCGCTTGTGAAGAGGTACCATTTGCCGTCTTTTTCAAACACGTTGGCACGTTCGATTTCATCGGTTACGGTGTTGGAAACAATAAGTGGTTTCATCACTTTTTTTACTGTGTAATCATCATTGATTTCAATGATTCCGATGGCGCCGTTTGCTTTTTCGGCTGCATCCTTTTTCGGGCTTTGAAGCAGCTTGTTCTTTTCATCCTGGAAGAAGGCATTGCTGTTGCCGTAATAGGCCTGGTTGTAAAGCTGATTTTCGCCCTGATAGCCGGTTTCAGTGCCGGTATTGGCTTCAAACACAAGGTATTTGTGGCCATTGTCTTCCACATAATGCGGATCTCTTAGCGTATGGTTGTCGTTATAGTCACCACCGCCAAATGCTTTTTCTACCGTTTGGTACATTTTGCTGTCTCCGCCCTCGAAGATGGACTTGTAGTCTTCCACGCCATCGATATCCAAGGTGCTGCTGTCCTTTTCAGACACGTTTACTTGTGCGGTGGTCAGCGTTTGTTTGCCGTAATGCTTCGATTCGGGTGTGAACGGCTCACGATTGGTATAGAACAAGCGGATTTTGCCATCAGATGTAAAGGTGGCAGAACCGGACCATTCTTCGGACTGATACTTTAAGTAGCGATCGTTTGTTTTATACTTGTCGTTGTCATCAAACACACGGCCGGCATTTTTCCAGGCATCGAGGGAATGGTCACCTGCTTTTTTATAGAACATGTAGATGAATGTGTCATTGGCGTTCTTTGGATCACCGGCAAGCCCGAATACGATGTTGTAGCCCTTGTAATTCGCCACCGTTCCGTCAGCGTTCTGCAGCGGCCACGTATCCCACACATCCATTTTGATCAGGTTGCCGTCTTTGTCATACTTCTTGGCAGAGGGGATGTTCTTGATGGTAGAGGCATCGAATTTCGGAACTTCGAACTTGGCATCTCCATGCTGGGAGATCATGTCTTTCATGTCAGAGCGGGTAATCTGAGACGTTCCGTACGTCTCTTTGTAGTCTTTTGTTGCGGTTTCTGCGAAAGCCTCTGGCCCGCCTGCTCCAAAAAGGATAGCGGCGCTCAACGATACGGCTGAAGCCTTTACGGCCAGCTTTTGAAATCTCATTTTGTTTCCTCCTATAGTGTTTTTGCGGTAAACCTGTCATAACCGTGCGGCAGGGAACCTTGTTTATTACACATTGAATTATAGGACAGGGGCGTCAGGCTTGGATATGGCACATATTGATACGGATTTCGTCTTATATTGATATAGGAAAACCAGGCGCAAAAAAAAAGCCCCTTTTGGAGGCTTAAAGCATTTATTGCGATATCGAACGTTCCCAGGATTTCTGGAATTCATGTAGCAGCTGTTCCCGGGTCAGCTTTTTTCCTACATACATTTTCATGGCGGCGCCAAATTCATCCCGTACGCCGACAGGGAAATGAAACCAGTTGGAAGAGAGGGTTTTTCCTTCCTTATAGTGCTGCATGATCTCGGCAGCCAGTGGGCCGGGATTTGCAGGCTTAATCGTTTTAAAGGCAGGAATAAACTTGAACTTTTCCGTCATAAAGGCTTTCCCCTTGGAGGATGAAACCATCCAATTCAATAACTTTTTGGCTTCTTTTTTCTCTTCGGACGAGGCCTGTTTGTTTACCACCCAATAGTTTGGAACACTCACCACGATTGATCCAGTGGATGGCTCTTCATTAATCGGGACGGGCATCAGTCCGAGCTTCATGCCGGGTGCCAGATCATTGATCATGGGCTGAATCCAGTTTCCCTGCAGGATGATGGCCGCATTTCCATTGGCGAAACTGTTGACTTCCGCCGTATAGTCGGTGGTCAAAGGGTTTGCCGTACCATATTTCAAGGTCAGGTCCAGGAAATCCAGCACATCATTAAATGTTGGATTGTGGTCAATGCGTGCGGTTCCATTATTCAAACGTTGGATAAAAGTTGCCGGGTCTTTTTGCATGGCAAACGCGATATTCAACAGGTGGACACCCAGCTTCCAGTCTTCATAATAACCGGTCGCAAACGGGGTAATGCCCGCTTTTTTCAATTTTTGGGCGGCGGCGGTTAATTCACTCAATGTTCCGGGCTCACGGATAATGCCGGCTTTGCGGAATAACTTTTTATTGTAAATCAGTCCGTAGCCTTCGAGATTCATTGGCATTCCGTAGATTTTTCCGTTCAATTTGATGGGGTTCAAAGCATCACCGTAGGCATCTTTTACCCAGGGCTGATCAGATAAATCCACCAGGTACTTTCTCCACAGCTTTGCATTTTCGAATCCAGTGTTGGTAAAAATGTCAGGCGCTTTGCCGCTGGCCATCTCTGCTTTCAGGTCTGATAAGGTATCCGCTGCACCGCCCACCGTATGAATCACGATGTGCACATGGGGATTTTTCTTTTCATAGGTCTTGGCCATTTGCTCGAACTGCGTGGAAATTTCCACCTTCGGATTTCGGATCGTCAAGGTGACGTCCGGCTTTGAGGGTGTTGGCTTTTCCATTTCCCTGTCGTCAGGGTTTTGGCAACCCGTGAGCGAAAGGCTGATCATTCCAGTTAACAGGATCAAAGGAAGTTTTCTCATCATTCTACTCCTGTCTTTCGCTGTTCCGATATTCAAACGGCGTGACACCAACAACCTTTTTGAACAGTTTGGAAAAGTACTTTTCGTCCTGGTACCCAAGCATCGAGGAAATGGAGTAGATGCTTTCGTCCGTTTCCCTCAGCCAGTATTTGGCCTGATCTGTTTTTAATCGGGCCAGGTACTTGGACAGGGGCATGCCGGTTTCCTGCTTGAACTTTCTAGAGATATGTTCACGGCTGAAAAAGAAACGGTTTGCGAGCTTTTCCAGCGTAATGTCTTCCATATAATAATGATCCACATAGGAAATGATGTCCTGCATGCGGCGGGCGGCTTCCAAATCATCAAGCCGCTGGATGGACCGGAAATTCTGTTCCTCCATTTCTTTTTGCAGTTTAGGGAAAAGGAGGGGGAGGTGGTCCAAGGATTCGATGATCCCGCTTACCAGCCGGACGGGTATGTCCAGGTGATGGACGAGCCATTCCTCTGCTGCGAGCCATTCCCCGCGCACTGTGATCACCAATCCGGAGTTGTGCTGATGCTGAAGCTTGAAGGCATACCCGAGCCAGCGTTCCAAAAGGTGATCAGCCAGATCATCAAGATGAGCGTCAGGCTGATGCATCTGATAGAAAGAAAGAAGAGTCACCTCATAGGTTTCCGCTTCGGGAAGGTAGGGTGCAACCAATTCAAGTTCGGCCGGTTCACCCTGACAAGCTGCTGTCATCACCTGGTTCAGCCGGAGCCGTTTGGCATCTTCAGTGAAAAGAAGATTCTGTTGTTCTTCTTTCCATGCGTTGGCCGCTTTTTCAAGAGTAGCGTTAAAAGCCTCTTCTTCAATCGGCTTCAGCAAATAATCGAAGCTGTTGTTCTGGATGGCTTTTCGCATAAACGCATAATCGTCATACCCGGTGATCATTACCACTTTTCCGGGATAGGAAATGCTGTTCAACCATTCAATGAGTTCAATCCCGTTCATGCCGGGCATTTTGATGTCGGTGAAAATCAGTTCCGGCTCAGCTGTCTCAATGATCTGCCGGGCATCATCTCCATTGCTTGCTTCCAATATTTGTGTCACTCCATTGTTGTCCCATTGTCCCAGGTGTCGGATTACGTCCCGTACATTAAATTCATCATCAGCGATTAAAACTTTCATGGCCATCCTCCTTTCCATCGGTTGGTTCTGACAGGGGGATCGATAGTTTCACAGAGAAGCCTGTTCCTTGTAATGTATCAATCTCAAGGCTTGTGTTTGACCCGTAATTTAACAGGAGACGGTCGTATATATTTTTCAGACCGATATGTTCATTTGGAAAATCTCCGTCAACCGTGGAGGCGTAAATGTTCTTCCTTAACTCCTGAAGGGCTTCATCACTCAGGGTGGGGCCTTTGTTTTCCACAAAGAGGTATAAATAATCTTGTTCAAGCGTTCCGTAAATGGACAAATGGGCCTGATGCGTTTTTTCATACCCGTGTTTAAAAAAGTTTTCCACGAGCGGCTGAACAATCATGCTGGGAATGGTCAGTTGCATGATCTGATCACTGAGCTCGATTGAATAATTTAACGAGCGGCCAAACCGTTCTTGCTGCAGGATAAGGTAGGCTCTGATATAGGCTATTTCGTCCTTCACCATCACCCACTGGTTTGCCTGAATGGAGTATCTCATCATTTTCGAGAGAGACGTCAGCAGCTGATAGACTCTTGGTGCCTTGGACCGGAGGGCAACGGCTCCGATCGATTGGAGGGCATTAAAGAGAAAATGCGGATTCACCTGGGATTTTAGCGCCCTGAGCTGGTTTTTCCGGTTATCGATTTCAAGCTTATATTCACGGTCGATGTGATGATTGATCCGGTGCATCATTTCTTGAATGTGGGTCTCCAGGTGGCCGATCTCGTCTTTTCTGCTCGTATCGAAGGAGACATTCATCTTTCCGCCTTCAATGGACCGGACTTTGTCGCTAAGCTCCTGGATCGGACGGGTGATCCGGTAGGAGATGAAGCCGATCATTAACAGTCCGAGTAGTCCCACACCAAGGCCGATTAAAATGTTGGTGTAGGCTGTTTTCCTTACGTTGGAAAACAAGACATCACTAGGGGTAATCTTCACAAGCTTCCATCCATCGAGCGGTCCTGACAGGGTTTGGGAAAAGACGATATTTTTCTTTGACTTCGGGGCATTCATCTGTCTTTGTAAAGAAGCAGGAACCTCTTTGCCAATGAGGGACCGATCGCTTCCGTACGTCACATGATTGTTGTCATCCATCAACAGAACAGACGCGCCGTTTTTCTGTTCTACTTTTTCAATGATACCGGAGTACGTGCCAGGGGTGATGTCCATCGTCATGATGCCAAGGAACCGACCTGACAGAATATCTGTGATCTTATGGTGAATCGTCAGCACTGTGGTGTTATCGGATTGAGGAACAATGGCTACATTATTGTAGTTTTTCAGCGCATGTGGCGGTTCAATGATGTACTTTTGCTTAGAGTGAAGCAGGTGCTGAACGGGCTTTTCCTTTAAGACGTCCGGTCTGTGTTTCCTTGTGCTGACAATCGCGTTGTAAACGGTGAACGACTCCTGATCTCTGGCGATGTAAAAACGTAGCTGGCGGATTTCCTTTCGCATCAGGTAAAAGGTCTCCAGGCTTTTTTCCATGGAGGACTGATCCAGGTAAATGGAATCTTTGAATCCATGCTGAAATATCCTGAATAAATCAGGATTGCGGTACAGGATATACGGCAGATCCACCAGGTCACTAAAGTACTGCTGAAGTTCCTCCGCGTTTTTCTGCATTTGTGCCCGGCTGTTTTGCAGTTCGTGCCGCTCCACGTTATTTTTGGTTACGCCATAGAGGATGACGACCGTTAAGAAGTAAGGAATAAGAATAAAAAGAACGAGCATCAGCAGCAGGCGGCTCCGAATGGTTGTCATGCATGCCCTCCTTTCATATAAAGGCGGGGTTTGTTTTCTGTATGTAAGTCCAACATATACTTCGTTACTATGAAAAGATTTACGCTGATACATAATTTACCCATTTTATAAATCAATAATTCTCTAAGTAAATTGGTGATCTGATGAGCAAAAAGGGGTCGGCGGAAAAACTAAACAGGCTGCTTCCTTAAAGGAAACAGCCTTCTAGTAGTATTAAACACTCGAATCGGGCATCGTCTTCGATTTAAGCTTCATATTTACAAACATGATACTAACCACGATAAACAACAACCCTACGACCAAATTCAGGGTAATACTTTCATGCAGCAAAAACGAACTGCAAAGGATGGCGATGAGCGGAATCAGGAAGGTGAAGGACCCGACCTTGCTCGCTTCGCCCGAACCGACCAGCGTAAAGAAGGCCAGCCAGCCAAAAGCAATCACAAAGGTAGAAATGAAGAGTAGATTTACGATAAATGGAGTCTCCCATTTGATCATTGACCAACTTTCAAACCCGGTGCCCGCGCCTAACAGGAAGATTCCCCCGATAAGCAACTGTATGGTAACCATCCAAATAGCATCCACCCGGTCACCGGTCTTCTTCACATAAACAGTACCAAGTCCCCAGCCGATGGCGGAGCCAAGCGCTAGTATAATGCCGATTGCGGAAATGTCTCCTGTAAATCCGCTGGCGCTGATGATCGCCACACCTGCAAATCCGAGAAATAACCCGATAATTTTTAAACCGTACATCGATTCCCCAAGCCAAATCCAGCAGAAGATCCCAAGCAGCACAGGCTCAACGAAAACTATGGCGGAGAATAAACCTGCCGGGGCGTACCCGAGGCCTAATGTCTGAAGTCCGTAAAAAAGGATGATGTTAAAAAAAGCGGAAATGAAATAAAAGTGCCACGTTTCTTTAAAACGAAGCTTCTTCAACCGTGGAAGTGCAAAGAGAAGTAAAATAAGGCCGCCCAAAATCGTTCTGATTCCTGCAAACAATAATGGAGGTGTGTAGTTAAGTGCCATCTTGGATAATGGCCAATTGATCCCCCATAATATCACAAGGAATGTAAGCAGAAAGGCGGTTTGAACTCGTGAAAGTTGTTTCATCGTTGTGCCTCCTCGACGTATACGTAAAACATATTACGCCTATCAAAATAAATAACAAGTTAAATGCTCGATCCTCGATGGCCTTCAACATTTCCCGAGAAATATCTACAGATTTTTCATGGATATCGACAGAATTAGAACAGGACCGTTCTGTTCTGCCGTAAAGTTATCCGACATACATTAGTACAAATAGCAACGCATCAATAAGGAGGGCTAAGAATGGACATTATCAATGATTTTGCTCCGTATGTTGGGTTAGCCGTCATTTTGTATGCCATCCGTCAGACATCCAAGGTATCAAACCGCTATATCCCGATTGTGGCGATTGTGCTTGGTGTGCTGTATTCCTTCTGGGAATCAGGCGTATCGCCACATACGACATTGATCGGATTAAAGTACGCATTGCTTGGCATTGGAACAGTCGCCGGTGTAAAATATTTCATAGAGTCATCGGCTAAAAAATAACATTCACGAAACCGCACATAAGTCGCCGGGGATTTCCCTGCGGCTTTTTTATATGTTGTGGGCAGCGTCGGGCTTCATCTCCTTTGTAAAATTTTTGCCGAAACAAGGAGAAGAGGCGAGGGTTTTCGAATTTAATACTATAGGTACTATCACCTAGACAGAATTTGGGGATGAGGGTTATAAGGCTGAAAGTACGGGAATATCCAAAGTATGGTATGCCCGTGAGTAGCCGAATATGAAGGGGGATTCTAATGAGTGTAAACAAAGCCAGGTATGACAGTTATCGTTCTGAACTTGATGCGGTAATTAAGAATATAGAGCACGTAATTGTAGGAAAGAAGCAGATTTCCGAGCTGAGTCTTGTTGCCCTGCTTGCCGGCGGGCATGTGCTGCTCGAAGACGTACCGGGTGTTGGTAAGACGATGATGGTGCGTGCGATCGCAAAATCCCTCGGCCTTCAGTTTAACCGGATTCAGTTTACCCCGGATCTGTTGCCTTCTGATATTACTGGTGTTTCTATCTTTAATCAAAAAGAAATGAATTTTGAATTTCGGCCCGGCCCGTTGATGGGCAATGTGGTTCTGGCCGATGAAATCAACCGTACCTCACCAAAGACACAGTCCGCCTTGCTTGAGTCCATGGAAGAAAAAAGCGTAACCATTGATGGCCACACTCATATCCTTCCCAACCCTTTTTTTGTTATGGCTACCCAGAACCCGATTGAATATGAAGGAACCTATCCGCTTCCTGAAGCCCAATTGGACCGTTTTCTCCTGAAGCTCAACATGGGCTATCCCACTCCAGACGAAGAAATGTCCATACTCAACCTGATGATTCATGACCATCCCATTGATAACCTGAAGCCCGTTGTTACATCCGGGCAGCTGCAGGAGATGAAACAAAAAGTAACGGAAGTCTATGTGGACGACACCGTTAAAAAATACATTATTGATCTTGTCAATCGTACACGGAACCACCGCTCCATTTACCTCGGAGCAAGCCCGCGCGGATCGCTTGCGCTCATGAAGGCTTCCCAGGCGCTGGCGTTTATTATGGACCGCGATTTTGTGGTGCCGGACGATGTGAAATATCTCGCACCATACGTACTGACCCACCGGATCCTTTTAAAACCGGAAGCGCGGTTTGAAGGGGAGTCAGCAGAGTCTGTCGTTATCGAACTCTTAAACCGTGTTCCTGTACCGATTCAGAAAGGTCATCATGCCAGATGAAACGATTAACATGGAAACTGGGCAGCAAGTACAAGACTCTACTTGGTCTGACCGGCATCATGATCCTGCTTGGACTGCTTTTTTCATACGCCATGTTCCAGGGAGGATTTGTAAGCTGGTTTCTGTTTTACAGCATGCTTCCGTTTGTGGCGTATACCATTACCATGGTATTCTATCCGCTTCATAAAATTGAAATCACCCGGACACTGAATAAAGATCTTATGATGGCGGGTGAGGAACTGGTGGTCACGATTGAACTGAAACGCAAGACGCCATTTCCGTTGTTCTATCTGATCATTCATGATGAAATTCCCGCCCCTTTATATAATGAAGCCCTGCATGACGGGGAGGAGGACCAGATTCATTCCCGCGTGCTGTTTTTTCCGTTGTTTAAAAAGAAGCTGGTCTATCTATACCGAATTAAGCCGGTACCAAGAGGCATATTTGAGCTGAACAGCATTTCGCTCCGGACCGGGGATGTTTTCGGTTTTGTTCAAAAGGAAATCAAGGTCCATCTTAGCGACCGGGTTTTTATCTATCCGCGCTACCAGGAAATTGAGCATCTGGAGATAGATAGACACCTCCAAAACGGGGTTCAAAAGTCAGGGAGAAATTCAATGACCGATTATACGTCAAGCGTGAGCGTAAGGGATTATGTGCAAGGTGACCGTCTGTCCTGGCTGCATTGGAAGGCAAGTGCACGCTCCAATAAATTGGTCACAAAAGTGTTTGAACACCAGCGCAACAACGATTATGTCATCGTGCTCGATCAGTCCGTGCCGAGCTATAAAAATAACGACTCTCTATTTGAAAAGGCGGTGTCGTTTACTGCCTCCATCACCCACTATTCGGTGCAAAAAGGAGCATCACTCGGCCTTCACAGCAGCCGCAGCAAGCAGAGGGTGCCGATGAATACCGGTACTGACCATGAATGGCGGATTTTTCATGAGCTGGCAGGGATCCAGCCCCATCTTGTGGAGCCTTTTTACGAATGGCTCCGGCGCGAGTTTAAGGATGGCCGGCTGGAGAGCCGGACGGTTGTGGTCATCTCTCCGCTGCTGGATGATGTGATGATGAAGACACTGGAATTGGTTTCGGCCCGCCAGGCGAATGTGATTTTCTTTTACATGTCACCGAATGACAGACTTCATCCGCAGGAATTAACCTATATTCACCGGTTAAACAATGGTTTAATTCCGACCACAGCCATTTATGGGCCTTACTTCAATGAGGCGTTAAAGGCAGGTGCAAATCGTGCAAGCATTTAAAGAAAAACGGCCGCCCGCGCTTTATTCTCTTGTGCTTTATTTTCTCGGTTTCATGCTGCTGTGGGAGTGGCTCCGGCCGCTGAACCAGATTTCATCAACTGAAGACACCCACGTCTTTGTGGTGTTTACGGCGTTTTTGTTTTTGATCACCTATTTTCAATTGCCGTTGTGGATCTCATTTCCCATTAAATTCGTTGCCCTTTTGTATGCACTTCATTCTCTCTACTATCCGGATCTGTTTCTTTCCTTTCAATGGGTTCCACATCTGCTGGGAGATATCCAGGCCAACATGGCGATGATCTGGAGCCGGAGCTGGACCGAATTGTCCTCGATCACACGGTCACTGCTGTTCCTCGTTTTGCTTTGGCTTGTAAGCTATCTGATGAATTACTGGCTCATGCAGACAAAGCGGATTTTTTTGTTTTTGTTCATGACCGTTTTTTACATTACCGTTCTTGATACGTTCACTCCGTATGATGCGAAGGTGGCAATTGTCCGGACCGTATTTATCGGACTTATTCTCGTCGGAATTCTCCGGATCATGAAGATTGTGGAGAAAGAAGGCTTTTCCCTGATGAAAGGCCGGTTTCCGGTGATGTGGATGGTGCCGCTGACAGTAGTGATCGCTCTGTCGTCCACATTGGGGCTGCTCGCTCCAAAAGCGTCTCCGCAATGGCCGGATCCTGTACCATTTCTTTCTGCGTTGAACAACTCGGATGAGGACATTCCGGGAAATGGCAACTCGTTTGGCCGGATCGGCTACGGCACCAACGACAGCCGGCTCGGCGGTCCATTCAAGTTTAATTATGATGAAGTGTTTACGGCAAAGGTGAAAGAGCGCCATTATTGGCGGGTGGAGACGAAGGATATGTATACCGGAAAAGGATGGGAGAGTTCCGAGCGGGATGAACCGCTGTTTCTGAACCGGGACCATGTGGAATACAACGCATTGGGCTCTAACCTGATTGAACCGGGCGGGGCGGAAATGGAAAAGCAAAAAGCCTCCATTAAAATGACCAAACGGTATCCGTTTATTGTTTCCCCCGGGGTGATTACTTCGCTCCGTGCAAGGGAAGATGTGAATTTTCTGATGCATCCCCAAACCGGAAAAATCAATACGTTCAGCCAGAACCGTTCGACCGAACTGAAAAGCTATCAGATGGATTATGAACTGCCGCAGTATGACGAAAAAAGGCTGCGCGAAAGCGGGGGAGATTACCCGAGATATGTTTCCGGCCTTTACCTCCAGCTGCCGGCAGAACTGCCAAAACGAGTAAAGAAGCTGGCTGCCAAGGTGACCAGTAAACTCGACAATCCGTACGACAAGGCAAAAGCTGTGGAAAATTATTTTGCCCTCAATAACTTTGGCTACGATACGGTAAACGTGCGGGCTCCAAAAAGAGATGAGGATTACGTTGACCAATTTTTGTTCAAAGCGCAAAAGGGGTACTGCGATAACTTTTCTTCCGCTATGGTGGTAATGCTGCGGTCCGTCGGCATTCCGGCCCGCTGGGTGAAAGGATTTACGTACGGTGAATACCAGGAAACGAACAAAGATTACAAAACCTACAAAATCACTAATGCCAATGCCCACTCCTGGCCCGAAGTATATTTTTCAGGAGTAGGCTGGGTCCCATTTGAACCGACACGCGGTTTTTCCAACCCGAGTTCTTTTGAAGAGGAAATTCAAAGCGCTGCCGCTCCTGCTGCTCCTGCAGTTCCAAAAGACAAGAAAAAGAACGAGATGAAACCGGAACAAAAAGAGCGGGGTTCGGATAAAGCGGCAAAGAAAAGCGATTCCGGCGTGAACATCGCCGGTTTTGTGACGCTGTTCCTTGTGTTGGCCGCTGTGCTGATCGTTGCTTTGTTCCGTAAAAAATGGCTGAGACAGTATTACATCTGGAAGTTCCGACGGCAAAAAGGCACGGGAACTTTTGCGCAAGCCTATCACCGTCTTTTGTATCTGACTCAGCTGTACGGCTTAAAGCGCGACCCGGCTTTCACCCTGAGGGAATATGCCGCCTATGTTGACCGTTCTCTTGATACGAAAGATATGAAAGTCCTGACATCTGCGTATGAATCGCTGCAATACGGAAGACGGGACAGCACGGATTACTGGAACGATACGAACCGAAAATTGTGGGAAAATTTAATTAAAAGGCTGCGGGGTTGACCGCCTGACAAGCCATTGTTAGAATGTGCTTAAGATATTATGCCGTATATATGATTCACCTTCGTATATCCTCGATAATAAGGATCGAGAGTCTCTACCGGGCCGCCGTAAATGGCCTGACTATGAAGGCAGGGTTCTTGATGTATAAGCCGGAATTCTGCCTTTGTTTTTTTTGTTGAAAAAACAGAGTCGGGATTCCGGTTTTTTTATAGGCAAAAGGATATACGGGGGTAAATATTGCAAATACTACGGAAAGATCAATAGATGGGGTGACAGAATGAATTTAGCCAATGAGATGATTGTCGTTTTAGATTTTGGGGGCCAATACAATCAGCTGATCGCAAGACGTATTCGTGATCTTGGCGTATACAGCGAACTGCTTCCGCACACAACTACAGCAGAAGAAATCAAAAAGCTGAATCCGAAGGGAATCATTTTCTCCGGCGGACCGAACAGCGTTTATGCAGAAAACTCGCCTTCCGCGGATGAAGCGATTTTTGACCTGGGAATTCCGGTACTCGGAATTTGCTACGGCATGCAGCTGATGAGCCACCACTTTGGCGGAAAAGTTGAACGCGCCAATCACCGTGAGTACGGAAAAGCAGAAATTACGATTGTGAACCAGTCCAAACTGTATCAGGACCTTCCGGAACAGCAGGTCGTGTGGATGAGCCACAGTGACCTTGTTCTTGCGCCACCGCAAGGATTCGTTACTGATGTAACAAGCGTTTCTTGCCCGGTTGCCGGGATGAGCGATGTTTCCCGCCATTTGTATGGCGTGCAGTTCCACCCGGAAGTGCGCCACAGCGAATACGGCAACGAACTGCTCCGCAACTTCATCTTCTCGATCTGTGAGTGCGAAGGTAACTGGACGATGGAAAACTGGATTGAGGACGAGCTTCAAAAAATTCGTGAACAGGTTGGCGACAAGCGTGTTCTCTGTGCGCTTTCCGGCGGTGTGGATTCTTCCGTTGTTGCGGTATTGATTCATAAAGCAATCGGCGACCAGCTGACTTGTATTTTTGTGGATCACGGACTTCTTCGAAAAGGAGAAGCCGACAGTGTGATGAAAACGTTCAGTGAAGGTTTCCACATGAACGTCATCAAGGTCGATGCCAAGGACCGTTTCCTGGGCAAGCTGAAAGGTGTTTCCGACCCTGAGAAAAAACGTAAAATCATTGGTAATGAATTCATTTATGTATTTGATGAAGAAGCAAGCAAACTTAAAGGTGTCGACTATCTTGCCCAAGGAACGCTTTACACCGATATCGTGGAAAGCGGAACAGCTACAGCACAAACGATCAAGTCTCACCACAATGTTGGCGGGCTTCCTGAAGATATGCAATTTACATTGATCGAACCATTGAATACCCTCTTTAAAGACGAAGTCCGCAAAGTAGGAACAGAGCTTGGAATTCCTGATGCGATTGTTTGGCGCCAGCCATTCCCAGGACCTGGTCTTGGCATCCGTGTTCTTGGTGAAATAACGGATGAGAAGCTTGAAATCGTGCGTGAATCCGATTTTATTTTGCGTGACGAGATCGCCAAAGCAGGTCTTGAGCGTGATGTATGGCAGTACTTTACTGTTCTTCCGGACATTCGCAGCGTAGGCGTTATGGGTGATATGAGAACGTACGATTACACGATCGGTATCCGTGCCGTTACATCCGTTGACGGAATGACGTCCGATTGGGCGCGTATTCCGTATGAAGTGCTAGAGAAAATTTCCACACGCATTGTGAACGAAGTAGACCACATCAACCGCGTGGTGTATGACATTACGTCCAAGCCACCGGCAACAATCGAGTGGGAATAACAGCAAAATACGAACGTTAGATAATATTACCAGAAAAATATTCGGAAATAGATTGACGAAACGTGTAGCAATTTGTATAATTTCCATGTATACAGTATAAAAGTCACAGGATCAAAGCTTTTGACCGCTTTAACCGTGAGTGCTTAAGTCATTCGTATAAATTTGGGAATATGGCCCAAAAGTTTCTACCAGGCTGCCGTAAATGGCCTGACTACGAAGGTACATGGAATTGTATATGTGATTTGCAGCAGCTGCAGCAGATTTATCATATCTTTTTCCGTTCCCTTTGTATGTTAGCTCAAGGCAGAAATAAACGCCTTGAGCTTTTTTTGTTTTTTCATATTAGAGAAATCAGGGGGATGAACATGAAGAATTACTTCAACTTCGACAAGCATGGTACCACGTACCGGAAAGAATTTATCGCAGGACTGACAACGTTCCTGTCCATGGCGTATATCCTTTTTATCAACCCGTCCGTGTTGGGTGAAACGGGCATGGACAAGGGTGCCGTATTTACCGCAACAGCTCTGGCTGCGGCATACGGAACGTTATTTATGGGGCTTGTGGCCAAATACCCGATCGCACTTGCGCCGGGAATGGGACTAAACGCGTTCTTTACGTTTTCCGTTGTGCTTGGCATGGGGATTCCTTGGCAGACCGCCCTTTCAGGTGTTTTGTTATCCGGACTTATTTTTATTGCGATCACCATTTTTAAAATTCGTGAAACGATCATCAACGCGATTCCGGTTGAACTAAAATACGCAACCGCATGCGGAATCGGTTTGTTTATTGCTTTTATCGGTTTAAAGAGTGCAGGGATTGTCGTATCCAATGAAGCAACATTTGTAGGGCTTGGCCACTTGACGAAGCCGGATACACTGCTTGCGATTTTCGGATTCATCGTAACGATTTTGATGGTTGTCCGCGGTGTGCGCGGCGGGATTTTTTACGGAATGGTTATTACGGCGGTTGTCGGCATGATCTTCGGACTGATCGATACACCTTCCAAAATTGTTGGTTCTGTTCCGAGCCTTGCGCCAACGTTTGGCGAAGCGTTCACGAACTTCGATAAAGTCTTTACACCGCATATCATTGTCGTTGTGTTAACATTCTTCTTCGTTGATTTCTTTGATACGGCTGGAACGATCATGGCAGTAGCGAGCCAGGCCGGAATCATGAAAGAAAACAAGCTTCCGCGTGCAGGACGCGCGTTGTTAGCGGATTCATCGGCAATCGTGGTTGGTGCAACTCTTGGTACATCATCCACCACCGCTTACATCGAGTCAGCCTCCGGTGTTGCAGCGGGCGGACGTACAGGTTTTACTTCTGTCGTAACGGGTTTGTTCCTATTATTAGCGTTGTTTTTCTCACCACTGTTGGTAGTAGTCACCCCAGCTGTAACCGCTCCGGCCTTGATCGTTGTCGGTGTGCTCATGGTTGGTGTGCTTGGCAAGATTGAATGGGAAAAGCTTGAGATAGCCGTACCGGCATTCCTGACGATCATCGCAATGCCGCTCACGTACTCAATTGCCACAGGGATAGCGCTCGGGTTTGTCATGTACCCGGTAACGATGCTCGTGAAGGGCCGCGCCAAAGAAATTCACCCGATCATGTATGTATTGTTTGTCATCTTCGTTTGTTACTTTGCTTTCTTGGTGGAGTAGGAAGATAAGTGAGGAGCCCGGACAGCTGTCCGGGTTTTTTTTTGTTATGCTGGTGTTTATTACGAAAATGACTTGAATGGTGAGTAAATGAGTTATTTCCGTGAGTAATAGCCTTAAAACGGTGAGTAAAGGATCCATTTCTGAGAGTAAATCTTCAAAAATGGTGAGTAACTAACCAAAATCCGTGAGTAAACCTTTCTAATAAGCAATGTGCTCCAAAAATCATCTGGAAAACACTGTATTAAAAAACAGGAAATAGGGAAATAGTCACATAGTAGCTGGATTGCTCTTCTGACCTACACTTTTCCAGCTTTTTTTCTTACAATATAGAGTAGGAACTAACTAAAACTATTAAACTAGGGGACGGAAAATAAATGGATTATCGCCTTCAAGCAACACAGCAAACACCCGCGTATATTATGTACTTGCTCGACATCAGTGCCTCGATGAACCAGTTGATGGATGCGGGGAACCACCAGGAAAAAAGACGGATCGATGTCGTGACGAGCGCGCTGAACTCAGCCATCCGTCAGATGGTGTTCCGGTCAACAAAAGGAAGCCGGCTGAGCCCCCGCTATAAGGTTTCGATTCTGGCCTACAGTGACAATGTTTTTGATGTACTCGGCGGCATTAAGAGCATTGATGAGCTTGCCCGCATGAAGCCGCTCGATAATGTGCAGACCCAGCGTCTGACAAATACGGCCAAGGCATTTTCCGCTGCGGAAAAAATTCTGCTTCTGGAACTGGACAAGATGCAGGATTGTCCGGCACCATTAATTTGCCACATGACTGACGGTGCTTATACAGGAGAGGATCCTGAGCCGATTGTGCAGCGGATCATGAATCTTACCGTGCCGGATGGCAAAGTGCTTGTGGAAAATATTTTTATATCGGACGAAATTTTGTCCAAGCCTATTGAGAATTCGAAAAAATGGCCGGGGATCATGTATGAAACCGTGCTGGATGAAGACTACGGCAACAAGCTGAAGCGTCTGTCGAGCCCGCTGCCGGAAAGCTACCGTGAAATGATGATCGAAACCGGCTATAAAATTGAACCGGGAGCGCTGATGATGCTGCCGGGAACGAATGCCGATCTGGTTTCTCTTGGCTTTCAGATGTCTGCTGCCACACCTGTACGATAAAAAATCCAACCGGTTTGAGGTGAGTTCATGTACACGTTCTACAGTGACCAAAAGAAAGAAACGCCGGTATCATCTGTGTACCGGGATCCTTTTTCGATACGATATGGGTATGCCCGGGCGAACGAGACTCAGGAAGCGGACGATTTCGGACAGGATTTTCTCGCATTTGAAGTGAAGGAGAGAAGCCTTGTGTTTGCCGTGTGCGACGGGGTCAGCCTGTCGTTTTGCGGAGATTTGGCTGCACGCTTTTTATCCGAAGAGCTTCTTCAATGGCTGGGAAGCCAGACGCCTGAAGAGTTAAAGGACGAGTCCTTAATCAAAGAAAAACTGACAGAACACCTGGGGGAGCTGACGGCCAAAGGGACAGAGGCGATCAGAAGGCACCGGCTGCCGGGATCGATGCCGCCCATCCTGAGGGAAGTGCTGGAGGAGAAGCGGACAAACGGCAGTGAGACGATGTTTTTGTGCGGTCGGATCGACATGGCCGATGATATCACGCATAAGGCTCACGTTTTTCTCGCTTCATCCGGAGATTTGCGGCTCAGGCTCTGGGGTGAGGCTGAAGAGATTTCTAATCCGCACATCACTTCGGATACGAAAAAGCGCTGGTCCACTAAAGACGGCATCATCGGCGGGAAGATTCAAATCGCAACGGGAAGCACGCTTAAAGACACACGGCGGATTGCGGTTTATTCGGATGGATTTTCAACGATCGACGGTTTGAACACATTGCCTTCGACCGATCAGCTGCAGATTCTTGTGAAAAAGTCGCTGCAGTCCCCATTAAGTGATGATCTTTCCTTTTTGGATATCGCCTGGTAGGAGGAAGAAGGATGGAAGACATTATTTTGACGTTTATACATAATGAGCAGGAGCGGGATTTGCGCCTGCCCAATCATCTGGAAAGCAAAAAAATCGCCGAGGCGCTACACGAGTGGCTCGGTTTTGAACGGGGCTGGGGAGAGGAGCCCTATGACCTGGAGTACTCGTTTAACCAGAAGAACTGGTTCCGGCTGGAGAAAAAGAAATCGCTGAGCGAGGCAGGTATCTGGGACGGAGCATTTATGCGATTTTGCCGGGAAGGACAGTCGTCTCTCCCAAAAGAAGATGACTTTGTTGCCGATGACGATACAGAAGAGGATCAGGCTCAGGTTCAGGCCGAAAGCGGCTATGCCTGGAAGATTATTGAATAGGAGGGAACGGGATGAGAAAATCGCCGTATTTTAAACGGGCACCGCGGCTTAAGCTGGCCATGCCGTCAGGAAGAATGGTCGTCCACCGCCCGAAAGCGGAACCGAGCGAACCGAAGTTTTCGTTCGAGTCGATGATCATACCCATCTTTCTGACACTCGCCACGGTCGGGATCATGTACTACATCTCAAAAACGATGTACAACAGCGCGAGCTATGCCATTTTTATGATGGCGATGAGTATACCGATGCTTGGCTCATACCTTGCGACAATCGTGATCCATTTCAGGAAAAAGAAAACGTACCGGCTGGAAGTGGAACAGCTGCACAACGAATATTACGAACAGATCAAAAAGCATCATGCCGAAATTGAAGATTTGAAAAACAGGCAGTCCCAGTTTTTGCGGGACAAAGATCCGAACCCTAAGGATTGTGTACGCAGGATTGCCGACCGCAAAAGCTCGCTCTGGGAACGGGCGTATAACTCTGAAGACTTTATGGATTTGAGGTTCGGCCTTGGCTCCCGACCGTTTCAGATGGAGATCGAGGTGCCGGCGCAGGATGGGTATGACGTGAACCCGCTGATTGCAGAGGCGCAAAAGCTGCAGACCGACTACCTGGAGCTTCAGAATGTGCCAGTCTCCATTCCGCTGCAGGAAAAGCGCGTGGTTGGATTGGTCGGGGACCGCGGAGATATCCTTGAGATGGCCCGTGTGCTGGCGCTTCAGCTCGTCACGCACCAGTCGCCGGAAGAGGTCAAGCTGGTTACCGCTTATACGGAAAATGAGAGTGAGCAGTGGGGCTGGATGAAGTGGCTTCCGCACGTGTGGGATGAAGACCGCGAACGCCGCTATGCAGCAGAAGGAAAGCTCATGGCCCAAAAGCTGTTTGAGCGGCTCTACAGCAAGCTCAATATCCGCCGTCTCGAGCAGGAGGGAAAAGACAACACTGATGTTATCCACATTCCCGAGTATGTGTTCTTTTTGCCAAGCCTGGCGCTGTTGGAGGATGATTCCCTCCTGCCGCTCATTTTAAAGCAAGGGGACGCGATCGGTGCGTCTGCCGTGCTGATGGCTCCGACAAAGGAAGCCCTTCCGATGGAGTGCGAGCTTATTGTGGAAGTGCGGGACGGTGTGGCCCAGCTCTATGAAACCTTCTCAAATGACGAGGATGAAGTGGTTTATTTTACCGGTTCCGAAAAAATTGCCATTGATCATTTCTCGCTCATTGAAGCGCAGAACATGTCACGGATGATTGCACCGCTCAGGGTGAAGCAGTCTTCGGCCGGCGTGATTCCAAAAGTGCTTTCCTTCCTTGATATGTACGGTGTAAAAAAAGTGGAAGAGCTTGATGTGATCAACAAATGGAACGAAAACCGCTATCCGGACACACTGCCGGTTCCGATCGGTGTAAGAGAAGGGCGTAAACCGGTTTATTTGAACATACACGACAAGATTGAAAAGAAGGGGCATGGGCCACACGGATTAATGGCGGGTACGACCGGTTCCGGTAAGAGTGAGGTCATCCAGTCGATGATCCTTTCGCTTGCGGCCACTTACCATCCGCATGACATGGCATTCATGCTGATCGACTATAAAGGCGGCGGAATGTCCAACACGTTTCAGGGACTGCCGCATGTGGTGGCGACCATCACGAACCTGGAGGATCCGAACCTGATCAACCGGGCCAAAATATCGCTTCGCGCCGAGCTTGAACGTCGGCAGAAGCTGTTCAACCGTGCGGGCAACATCCAGCATATTGATGAATACTTCAAGTCCGAGTGGAAGACGAAGGAACCGCTGCCTCACTTGTTCATTATCATTGATGAATTTGCCCAGCTGAAAAAGGACCAGCCAGAGTTCATGGACGAGCTTATTTCCATTGCGGCGATCGGACGTACGCTTGGGGTCCATCTTCTGCTGGCCACCCAAAAGCCGGCCGGAGTGGTGGACGATAAAATCTGGAGTAACTCACGGTTCCGAGTTTGTCTGCGCGTGCAGGATGACAATGACAGCCGGGAGATGATCAAGATTCCGAACGCCTCGAGCATCAATGTGCCGGGCCGTGCCTATTTTCAGGTCGGAAATAATGAAGTACTCGAATACTTCCAGTCCGCGTGGAGCGGTGCCGGCTATCATCCGGAAAACGACGAGGAAAACAATATCGTCACCATTTCAGAAGTGAAGCTCGATGGGACGGATGAAGTGCAGAAGAAAATTAAAACCGACAGCAAAACGGCGGAAAAGCAGATTCAGGTGCTCATCCGTTATATGAAGGAAGAAGCAAAAAAGAACGGGGTTCAGCCGCTTCCGGGTCCATGGCTGCAGCCGCTTCCGGAAAACTTGCCAATCACCCATCTGGTCGAAACAGACAAGTGGACGTCAAATACTTGGAATGAGGAAGGCAAATGGATGGAACCTGCCGCCGGTATGATTGATGACGTGGAAAATCAGGATCAATATCCGCTCCATATTGATTTGAAGGAAGGGCACCTGATGGCATTTGGCATGCCGGGAACAGGGAAGACAACGTTTCTGCAGTCGGTGCTGCTGTCGCTGTTCCATCATCACGGTCCGCGTGATCTGTACACCTATATTATTGACTTCAGCCGGCGGATGAAGGACTTTTCCCGTTTTCCGCAGGTGGGCGGTGTGGTGCATGAAGAAGATACCGAAAAAATACAGCGGCTGTTCCGTTATTTCTTGAAGGAACTGCAGGTGCGCAAAGAGCTTTTTTCCAATGAAGGCGTTAGTTCTCTGGAAACGTACCGCAGCATCACGAAGAAATCGCTGCCGGTGCTATTGCTCTGCATTGATGGCTATCACCGGTTCCGTTCCACGTTTGAGTTTGAAAATGAGAAGCTCGAAACCATCCTGCGAGAAGGAGCCACATACGGCATCCTCGTGTTTGTGACGGCGAACCAGACCAATGACATGTACGAACGCTATCGAAGCAATTTCACGTCCATGGTGGCGTTCGAGCTTGCGGATCCGACCGACTATTACTATGCGGTCGGACGGCCGAACTTTGAAGCCGTCAACCTTCCGGAGGGCCGGGGCTTTGTGAAGGGCCACAATCCGCCGCATATTTTTCAGGCGATGCTTCCTTACAATGGCGGCAGCGAGCTTGAGAAGGTATCCTTTATCCGCGAACTATCAGGAAAAATGATGGAGGAAGCGAAGAACGAGCGGGCCAAGCCGATCCAGATGCTGCCGAGCGAAATTTCGCTCAACCAGCTGCTTGATGAGTTTCCGCCTGCCGATACTAAGCTTTTGCCGTACGGTATTGATGTGGAAGATCTCGATATTCAGTCGCTGGATCTGGATGACGCGGACCATGTCTTTGTGACGGGGCGTGTGGAATCCGGCAAAACGTCACTGCTGCAGTCCCTGACCTTGTCAATGATGTACCAGTACCGACCGGATCAGATCGATCTCTATTTGATTGAAATGGAGCCGCAATCCAAGGGAATCATGAGCATGGCCAGCTTTCCGCATGTTAAAGGGTATGCCACTGATTTTATGCAGGCGAAGGAGCTGTTTAACGACATCGCCGCTAAAATGGACGAGCGCAAGACCGACAGCCTTTCCTTTGGGTGGGGAAGCGGCCAGGAAGACAATGCGTACTCGCCAGTCGTCATTGTGATCGATGATGCAGAAAATTTCATGCAGCAGATGAACATGGATTTTGAAATCAAGGATCACTTGGAAAAGCTGACGAGAGAAGCACGGCAGAAGAACATTCACTTTATGATGGCCGGTTCGCTTACGAGCATGAACAGTTATATGCATGATGCGTGGTTCATGAACATCAAGAAAAAGTTTGCCGGATTCCTGCTGGGCTCTACCTTAAGCAACGACCTGTACTTCTTTAACATGCGTCTTCCGCACGCGGAGACGGATAAGGAGCTTCCTGCAGGTGACGGCTATATTATTAAAGGAAAGCATACGAGGATCAAGGCGGCCCTTCCGTTTATCTCGGCCGAAGAACAGCACCAATGGGAGTCTATAGTCCGTGAGAAAAACCAAGTTTTAGAAATGTAGGAGTGGTCAGGCAGGTACATGTGTACCAAATTGCATAGGAAAAAAGGATGAAAAAGGGTTTCGGATGTTTCTAACTGGGTAAATGTATTGTATATTTGCCTCATAATGGAAAAAAAGGAGATGAAATGAATGTCAGTAAGAATCCTCGTAACACCAGAAGAACTAGAAGCTATCGCACAAAAATTCAGAAGCGGATCCGACAACAGCCGCCAGCAAACACAACAGCTTTACCAGGCACTTCAATCACTTGAAGGGAAATGGGATGGAGCAACGAAAAAACGCTTCTTCGACCAATTCGAACAATCTCGCCGCCATATGGAGGCTTATGTACAGTTACTTGACAACATCGACCAAGAGCTTCGCCAAATCGCAACTCGTTTCCGCACAGTCGACGCACAATAAGGAATCGGTTGATTTAAAGCAAACCAGAAAGACTAGTCAATTCCTTTGGCTGGTCTTTTGTTTTGGGAGTTTCCTGGACATTCATTTGGATGGGATGGGAGCGATTCTGCTCTTTGGACCGGCCTATTATATTGCCGCCTTCGTATACAAATGGAATAGACTGCTCGCAAGGCTTGCCATGATTGTCGTTTCATTCCTCTTTTTTCTTTTGCTCGGATTGGCCATCGATGGCATGGGCAAGACCGCCTGAGAGATAAAAGGGTGTGTATTATTGAGCGCGGGTTTTGTAAAATAATACAGAAAGCAATAGATTCATGGTTTATCATTGTCGAAAAAAGAGAATGTATATCATTGGCAATTACATAGCCTAATGGTCTCAGGGATAGGAGTTTGGCATTATGAGTTTTCAGCCGGAAGTTGGCGAAAGCATTCGCCTGTTTGGAAGGAGATATACGTTCCCCAAGCACCCCGCCGTTGTGGGAATTGATATTCCTTACGGACAGGAAGGGCGCCAGGGTACGGTCTACCAGATCAAAGAAGAGAATACGAGAAATAAAGCGGCACTGAAGGTGTTCAGGGACCGGTTTAAAAATAAGAATCAGGTCCGCCTATCCGAACAGCTTAAAAACTATTCTTCCTTTTACGGGCTGTCTGCCTGTCTGCGTTCGGTGATCGAGGAAGACGAGCATGCGAGGCAGGTCGGCCAGTATGACGACTTGAACTATGCCTTGATCATGCCATGGATCGATGGTCCTACATGGGCCGACATTCTGATGGGTGAGCAGGCACTGTCCAAAGATACCTGTCTTCGTATTGCCTGCTTGATGGCTTTTCTTTTAAAAGAGCTGGAAGAGGCAGGCGTGGCTCATTGTGACCTGTCATCAAGCAACGTGATGCTGCCGTTTCTTGGGGAAAGTGCCCGGCCCATTTTTGCCGATATTGAACTGATTGATATCGAGGAGCTATACGCACCCGAATTGGACGAGCCCAAAGCCCTGCCGGGTGGATCGCCCGGATATGCGGCCAATTATGTGAAGGTTGGCATCTGGTCAAAGGAGGCCGACCGTTTTGCGGGAGCGGTTTTAATCGCGGAAATGGCATCCTGGCACGATAAGGAAGTACGCAGTCTGAAGGCAGATGACTTCAGTTATTTTGATACCGATGAGATGCAAAGCGACAGTGAACGCTATAAAAAGCTTAAAGGTGTTGTTGGAAAGACCTTGGGTGAAAAGGGTGAGGCGCTGTTCGAACAAGCTTGGAAGAGTGAGAGTTTGCAAGAATGTCCTTCATTTTCACAGTGGTACGAGGTTTTTCCCGAGAGTGTGAAAAGCTTTGTGATGAACAGCCATGAACGATATATGGCTTCGAAAAAACCTTCCGTGCCGCTCGGTGCCATGAGCCTGGACACCCTTCTGCAAATTGCCGCAGGGTTTGAAGGACTGGGCAATAAAAAAGCGGCGCACAGTGAGTACCAATACATCATGCAGCAGTTTCCTGAACAGAAGTCGGTCGTCGAAGAGCTGCAGATGCTTCTGAGTGATGAGGAAGAAAGCCGCCGGCCGGAGCTCGTACCGTTGCATTATCTCGAGGCTGCCCAGCATTTTGAAAAACTCCGGGATTGGAATACCGCCCTTATTTTTTATACGCGATGCACCCAGCTGCCTTCGGTTGACTTTACGACCAAGGAAGAGCTGTCGATCATTATCGAGGAAATTCAAAATCAGATCAGGGCAGAGGCGGAGCAGCAGTCCACTGCGGAAAAGCTGAAGCTGATCGCCAAGGAACGGGAACAGACAACAGCCGCCGCACTGGCTGAGCCGCTTGAAGCACATAGAACGGAAAAGCAGAAATTCAACGCAAAGGTGTTCTTTTCCCGCCATTGGAAATGGATGGCCGGAACCGTTGCTGCGGTCTGCCTTGGCATCGGACTTTATTACCTGTACGAGGCAGCTCAGGAAAAGAAATGGAACGATTACATAAAGCAGGGAACCGAAGCGTTCTCTGAACGGAGATACAGCGAGGCTGAACAGTATATTCAAAAGGCGATCGATAAAAAGCCGACTGAAGATCTTTACACGAAAATGGCCACGATCTATATCAGCCAGGGGCAGAACCAGCAGGCCATTCAGTACATGAATGACTTGAAATTCAAGAAGGAACTGTCTTCAAAGAATACCGAGGCCAACTATCTGATGGGCCGCGCCTACTTTTTGGAGAAGGATTACAACGACGCCATTCCTTATTACCAGGGAGCATACAAGGATAAAAAGAACAAATACCACCAGGACGCCATCCGTGACCTGGTTGTCAGCTATGCGTCCATTAACCAGCTGAAAAAAGCAAATGCGCTGGTGGAGCAGCTGCAAGGGAAGGACAATCAGTCCAAGGCGTTTGTGGCCTATCTAAAAGGTGATCTCGCCACCAGACAGGGGAAGAGCTCGGAGGCAGCAGATTTCTTTGAACAATCGGTGGATTTGGATCCAGGAAACAAAAAGTACGCCAAGAAGCTTGTTGAAGCTTACATCACCAACAATAAGACGAACCAAACGGATGATGCCACAAAGGTAAAAACGTACGAAAATGCGATTACGCTGGCGAACGGACTGCTTCGTGATGATTATACGAATATCGATTACCTGAACATGACCGGCCAGCTCTACTATGAATACGGATTATATGCTGAAGATAGAAAGCAAAAGGCGAAAAGCCAAAATTTATATAGAGAAGCCTTGAACTCGTACAACCAGGTGATTGACCTGGGAATTCAGGAGAAAACAACGATTCTCAATATTGGCATCCTGTACGAAAAAGTCGGGGACAAGAAAAAGGCAGAAAAAACGTACAAGCAAGTCATCAAGCTGAATCCGATTTACGGCCACGCCTATTTTATATACGGAATGTTTCAGATAAAAGAAAAGAACTACAAACAGGCATTGCCGCTGCTGAAAAAAGTGATTCAAATCAACGATGACGCAACCGATGTGAGCCTCGCGAAACAGCGCATCAAAGAAATGGAATCGAAAAAGGTTTTGATCTAGGGAGGGACAACCATGGCAGATCAGGAAAAAGAAAGTTTTTTAAGCCCGAAGGCGAAGAAGGTAATGCTCACATCTTCTGCCGCCTTACTTGTGGCGCTTGCCGGTACGGGAACGTATTACTGGCAAACCCAAAAGACGGAGACCGCCAGCGTGGAAACCGCAAAATCAGAAAAGAACAAGGGCAAACCAGCCAAGGACATCACACTCAATACCGATGACAACCAGGTCAAAGACGACAGGGATAACCAGCCAAAAAGAAGAGTAACCGAAATCTCCCCGGACAACACCGGTGACGACTTCGCCCTGAAAGACGACACCGACAGCCCGGTATACCTTGTGGATGCATCCAACCCGGATGAGCCAATTACTCAATTGTTTGTGGATCAGGATAAGGTTGTGATCCCAACACCGCCACCGCCGGAAATTCCTAATGCGGATCCAACGATTCCAGGATTGAATCCTGGGAATGAAGTGGATCCAGACAACCAGGGAGATGAGACGGTTCCTCCGGGGGATAATACAACTAACCCAGATGACGGAACGACTCTTCCTGATGATGGGTCACCCCAGCCTGGTGATGGAACAACCCCTACTGACAATGGAGATCCGACAGATCCAGGAACGCCAACTGATCCAGGCACTCCGACAGATCCGGGAACGCCAACTGATCCAGGCACCCCGACAGATCCGGGAACGCCAACTGATCCAGGCACCCCGACAGATCCAGGGACGCCAACTGACCCTGGCACCCCGACAGACCCAGGAACGCCAACTGATCCGGGCAACCCGGATAATCCAGGGGGAGAAGACCCGGGCAGCCAAATTCCGGATGTGGCCCTTGTTGTTCCTGAGTCGTTATACGACCGTCTAACCAGCTATAGTGCGAACAACGACTTTTATAATGTGATGTACTATGGAAAAAAGGAAATCAAACCAGAAAGCGAAAAGTATGCTGACCTTGTTGCAATGGTGATCGATGCCGCAGCAGAGGCCAAAGCAAAAGCGTTCGAAGATCACTTCATGACATCAGAAAGCTTAACCAGCTTTCAGATGATCTCATCTCTTAATGATGAAGGAAATGAAGAGCTTGCAAAAATGAAAGAAGAGATCAGGTCAGAACTTTTCTCCAAGTTTGCCGAACGGGAAATCTCTATATATAAGAGCAAGCCAGTTGATCCAGAAAATCCCGGTGAAGGAAACCAAGAGCCGGATCAGCCGCAGCCGATGGATGCTGAAAAAGCTCAGCAGGTTCTATACTACGTCGGTAAGTACAATGTCCAAAACCCTGGCAAGGACTTGAATCCGAACGAGTATAGTGAAGTTGACCGTGTAGTGATGGAAGCTGCTCTAAAGGAACAAACCGATAACTTGGCGGCTGCTTTAAACAAGTTTCAAATGCTCGCTCAATTCTCTCCGACATATGGCGAAAGTGCCAAAAACCTTAAGGATGGACTAATGGCAAAGCAGGTTGAAAAAGCGAGAGCTGGCTTAGATCCAAGGGAACCTGGACAATATGAACCCCTCCCAGAGGGTAAAGAACTTGAAACCCTCAAACAATTGCTAGAGGAAGGAAAATATGCCCAAGTCATTGAACAAGGCAGCCTATTAATCGGGACTAATTTGCCAATAGGACACCTCAAGAAAGTGATGGGGGATGCGGCACAGGGACTTTTAGAGCAAACAGATCTTCTTGCCAGCAACCCTGTAACCTATATAGATAAGAAAGATCAGATCATCAACAATTACCGGATACTCACAGAGGTATCCAATGTTCCGGAAGATGAAGATCAAAAAGCAGAGTCACATTTAAATGCCTACCTCTTGATGCTTCAGGCGATGAACACGGCATCTAAAGAAGGTGCTTCCATTGATGATTTGAGCGAAGCCGTCATCGTGGCATCCGAATCCGTTGGGAGATGGGAGACAGGTGCATCTGCCGGCAAGTTGAATGAGTTGGCAACACAACTGTTATCATCCGCTAAAGATTTGGAGGACGTGAAAAAAGAAGAAAACGTCTATGAGCTGTTGAGCACAACACCTCATGTAAGTGATGATGTGACGAAAACAGCCTTTGACCGCAAAAAGGCCTTGGCCTATTCAAGAAAAGCTTCAGATTTATTAACTGCAGGACAATATGAGGAATCCATTTTCTATGCCAGCGAATCCAACCAGTTGTACAGCAAGGAAGGGCTAAACAAAGATACACTTGGAGCTGCTGCGAATGCCTTATTTGAACAGCATCCATCAGGAAGCTTTGATGACTTGGTAAAAGTCTATCGCACGATTGCCAGCGCTACCGGCATGCCGGATGATCAAAAGAGTAAAGCTGTGGCAAGACAGGAAGCGATCGACAATTACAAAAAAGCGAAGACTTTCACGGAGAGTGACCGTGAAAAAGCGGTGTATTACTTTGATAAGGCGGCTGACAGCCAATGGATGGCTCCTTTAGTGGACGCTCAACTCCAAGAGCAGGCCACTCGATTGCTGAGTGAAGCGAACACTCTAAAGGCAACAGGCAAAGACAAGGATCTTGAAATGGCCGTTCGATACTATAAAACACTGCTCGTCACAAAGCACGTGAATCAAAGCACACGAGACAAGGCGCAAAGTGCGATTGATGAACTGAAGAAGAAATCAACGCCAGCATCCGATTCCGATGTGGAAAAAGATAAAATGCCTCAGGAGAAACCAGTAAAACGTTCTGAGCCGAAGAAAGAAGTAGAGAAACCGCAAGCGGAGGATCAAAAGGAAACCTCTGAAACACCAAAAGCGGAGCCTTCTCCATCTGAAACATCTCAAACAGAGACACCAAAAGAAGAGGTATCAGAGGAAGAAGCACCAGCTGCAGATGCAACAGATAGCACTCCGGTAGAAGAGGAAGCCCCTCTCCCAGAGTCAGAACAAGCGGTACCGCAAATATAGCAAAAAGAAGCAGGACCACGAAGGTCCTGCTTCTTTTTGTTTTTATGTATTAGTCACAGAGATCAAAATCGCAGCAATCCAGGCTTTTTGACTTTTTGCCTGACTGCTTTTTTCGGTTTTTTGCTTTTTTGGAATAGAGATAATACGTGCCAGCGCTGATGACCGACCCTGAACCGATCAGGGAAACACCAGCGATCACGTTTCCAACCGCAAGCACCTGAAAACCGGCAACCAGTAAGCTCAATAGTGCAACAAGCTGAAGAATAAACATTCCAACCATCCTTTCCTACGAAAGTTAACTGAGTGCTTGGCTCAGCCAATCTGCCATAAACCATATGAAAAAGCACTGCCCGACTCCGCTCATGGCTCCGGTCACTACCCTTAATGTATTGGTGATTTCCCGCCATTTCCATTTTTGGGACAGGCCATCTGCCAGCATGGGAACCTGAAGAAGGAGCGCGATCGCAAGGCTGTGCAGCTGCGGAACAAAATAGAGGAAAGGAAGCAACAGGTAAGAGCTATAAAGTGCGGTGCACCGTGCATACAGGGCCATCGGTTTTCCGTTGATTTTCAAGCAGCGTTCGGGCTTCCGGTGGCACGGGACGATAGCGAGCAGTTCTTTCTTACTCATCTGCCGGTCGCTGTTGAATTTGCTGGATTCGTTCCAGGATTCTGCGTTTTCTGTAGAGCATCATGCCCGTTTCAGCCACTTCATCAATAGTGGACTTGTTGATAAACGCCCCGAAAACAATCCCTGCTACAGGAACCATTTGAAACAATTTTTTCCACCCGAAGTTGTCCCGGTAGGCAGCGATGACTTCCCGCCAGCCCTGAAGCTGGGAGATGGCCTGGCGGTTCCGCTCGCCATCCGTCATGGATAGTTCTTCTAAAATCACCCGTTTCCCTACATAATCCGAAGAAGCGAATTGCAGGCATTTGATGATGAAAATCCGTTCCTCTTTGCTGTTGGGATTATAGCCGTAGGAGATCGCAATTTCCTGAAGGGTTTTCAGTGACAGGCCGAGAATGATAGGAATATCGAGCCCTAATGTGAACAGCCCGCCAACACCGGTTGTTGCTCCTTGTACGGCGGCCATTTTGGTACGGCTGCTTTTAAAATAAGAAGCGGTCTGGTCCATGGCGCCAAGTGGAAGGTTTGCGATGTCTGATGGAGCGAATTCCTCCTGCAGGATTCCTGTTTCTTTAAATTTTTTTAAGATGGATTTCCCGCTGACGAGATACTTGCCGCCTGTTTGAACATAGCTTCCAATCTCATCGAGGATTTGAAGCGCCTTGTCCTGCAAAAATTTTGGTGTGATTTTATCGAGAAGCTTGAAAGGGATCCGTCCAAGCTTTTCCCAAAACCATAAATCCTTTTGATCCTTTTCCCATTTCTCAACACTTTCCAATTCCTTCTGCAAAAATTCAAGAGACTCGATCGTAAACACTCCTTCATAACCTGTACCCTTATAAGGTTCTGTTTATATTTTAATATGTACTGTCATACGTGAAAAGCGGGGGGAGGATTCACATTTTAGTTTAACCACAATTTGGCAACGGGTATTAATTGGAAATGAGACCCAGTGAGAAAGCTGTCATACAAGCAGCTGTCGATAAAGTAGTAGGAGTCAACGTTGTCTTGTCCTATACAATGAATACGATTAGCCACCAACCTGTAAATGCCTTAAAATAGAGGTAAGTACAGTAAGGAGTGAAAACAATGAGGAAAACGATCCTCACTTTCATTGTTCCGTTTCTGCTCTTAAGCTTGCCAGGCTGCAGTTTATTGGACTCAGGCAGCCCTATTGAAAAAAAAGACACACCAGGCAATGCCCTTACTCAAGCGGCGGAGAAGAATAATGAGACAGCCGATTTAAAACGTCTGGAGCTCAGCGGCTACAGCCGAAGGATCGGTGCTACGCTAACAAGTCCCAAATACAAAGAATTCAGTGTGAATTCTTCCTTTATGGTTACGGGAAGAATCAATAATACAAAGCGTTTAAAATCAAGCTATACGCTGATTACGATCCGCAGTGAAAAAGACGGAAGCCATTTTAAGTATTTGGCACCCATCGAAAATGGACGGTTCAAGCAAAAAGTCCAGCTGTTTAACGGGAAAGGCAAATATGATGTGAAAGTCAGCCTTCCGAGCGATGAAAGCAAGGATTATTATTATGACTTGGCTCAAATGAACGTAACCAACGTGAACCCGGAAGTAAAACGCGATGTGCTGTACACGCAAAATGCGTATCAGCAGAAATTGAAGCTGAACTCTTCCATTGATGGCTACATGAAAAAAGACGGAAATGTGGATATCAAGGGATCCATCGATGATGATAAAGCGAAGGATTTGCTGGTGGAAATGTCCAAAGGAACTCAGGTCACGAAAATTATGGTTCCTGTTGAAAACGGACATTTTGATACTCAGGTGCCTCTTTATTTTGGTGAGGGCGTTCATACCCTGAAAGTCATGACACCTGCATCTAACGTGGCCAATTATTATAACGAGGCTGCTGAACTGAAAGTAGATAACACATCCGACACCATTTCCCAGCCGATCGAGTTTTCAAAGGAATACAGCGAGCGAGGATTCACACTGGAGTCTCCTGCTGCAGGCGGAATAAAAACCGATCTGGATTATGAACTTAAAGGAAAAATTGATTCGAACGCTCCGTTTGCCAAAGATACAGACACCGTGTTTGTTCAAACCAAAAAGGGATCGCTTGAAGCCATGTACGCTGTCCCTGTGAAAGACTACGCGTTTGATGGAAAGTTTTATCTTCGGTTCGGCCCCGGAAAATATGATGTGAATGTGTTTGCGCCGGAAATTTCCTCGGCCAATACAAGCGTTCAGCATTTTGTTGGCATTGCCCATTTTACGATGGAAAACAACAACCAGCATGATGCCCGTTACAGCCTCCCGTCAAGAGGCATACAATCGGACGATATGGAAATCGGCAGGCTGTCGGCTCAGTTAATGGCCAACCGGCACAATGACAAAGACAAAGCAAAAGCCGTGTACGAGTACGTAGCCAAGAACATTCAGTATGATGTCAATAAGCTCGACAAACGGTCCTTTGCTTTTGATGACAGTGCGCTTAAAACGCTTCATGAGAAAAAAGGGGTCTGTCAGGATTTTTCGTATTTGGCGATTGCTCTGCTGAGGGCAGGCGGGTTGGAAGCAAGGATGGCCATCGGATATGCCGGCCAGGACCATGCCTGGATAGAAACAAAGGTGGACGGCCGCTGGCTCACCATGGATCCGACCTGGGGTTCTGGCTATCTTCAGAACGGCCGCTTTGTCAGGAATTACACCTTGAAATATTTTGATCCAAACCCCGAGGAATTTAAGAAGTCCCATACGAAGTCTGGAATTGAATATTAAGGTAAGCCCGGGACTCAGGTCTCAGGGCTTTCTTTATTTTTTAATAACGAGTAGAGTAGGAACTGTGAACTTAAGGGAAAATAAGGCGAGAAAGGTGTGAAGAACGATGATGCGGCATGAAGATTTGACACTACATACCGACAAGTACCAGATCAATATGATGTATGCTCATTGGAAAAACGGTACACAAAATAAAAAATGCGTTTGCGAAGCATTTTATCGCAAAAACCCGTTTGGCAATGGCTATGCTGTATTTGCAGGGCTTGAACGTATTGTTTATTATTTGCAGAATCTGCGCTTTACAGAAGAAGATATCAATTATTTAAAAGAACAGGAAGAACAATATGAGGAAGGATTTCTTCAGGAACTGAGGGAATTCCGGTTCACGGGAAGCCTGGCTTCCGTTCAGGAAGGGAGCATCGTCTTTCCAAGAGAGCCGCTCCTCAGGATCGAAGCGAGAATTTTTGAAGCTCATCTGATCGAAACGGCTCTATTGAACTTCATGAATTACCAAACCTTGATCGCGACCAAAGCGGCAAGAATTAAGCAGGTGGCACCTGAAGATTACTTTATGGAATTCGGATCGCGCCGCGCGCAGGAAGCGGACGCTGCCATCTGGGGAGCAAGAGCGGCCTATATTGCCGGTTTTGAAGCTACCTCCAATTTGTTGGCAGGCAAATACTTTGGGATTCCGACCAAGGGCACTCACGCTCACTCCTGGGTACAAAGCTTTGAAACGGAAGAAGAGTCTTTCCGAAAGTTTGCCGAAGCTCTTCCGGATCAAAGCACCTTGCTCGTTGACACATACGATACGATGAAAAGCGGAATTCCAAATGCCATCAAAATTGGCCTGGAATTGAAAGAAAAAGGGAAGACACTTAAAGGCATCCGCCTCGACAGCGGGGATCTTGCGTATCTTTCCATTCAGGCGAGAAGAATGCTGGATGAAGCCGGATTGACGGATACGGTCATCGTTGGCTCCAACGATCTGGATGAAGAAGTAATCTCTGAGCTGAAAAGCCAGGGTGCTACGATCACTTCCTGGGGCGTGGGAACCCAGCTCATTACAGCTGCTGACCAGCCGGCACTTGGCGGAGTGTACAAGCTTGTTGCCCGTGAAAGCAATGGCGAGTATGTTCCAACCATAAAAGTATCAGGCAATGTGGAAAAAGTGACCAACCCGGGCTTCAAGACGGTATATCGTATCGTAAACGAAGACACAGGGAAAGCCGAAGCGGATTACATTGCGATGGTAGACGAAGCCCTTCCGGAAAAAGACATCTACCTTTTTGATCCGGTGGAAACCTATAAAAGCAAAACCATCCATAACTACCGAGCGGAAGAACTGCTCAAGCCGGTCTTTAATGAGGGAGAACTTGTTTATGACTTGCCGCAGGTGGATGAAATCAAATCCCATTTCCGCAGCCAGATTAAGATGTTCTGGCCTCAGCACATGCGAAAGCTGAATCCGCAGACCTATCATGTGGACCTCAGCGAAAAAGCATGGACTACAAAAATGGAGCTCCTTAAAGAAGCAACCAAATAATTATTCCAAGAGCCCGGTCGTTTTCATCTGCGGGCTCTTTTTTTATTTTGATAAAAAGGGTTGACCACTCCTGAAATCGCTGGTATAGTAGTAAACGTTGCTGCTTTTGATACACACTTTCCTTCAAAAAAACATTGAAAAAAGTTGTTGACTTAGCAAGCAGGATTTGATAAGATATTCCTTGTCGCCAATGAGAGCGACGGAAACAAACAGTTCTTTGAAAACCAAACAAAAGCCAGAGTAAGTCAGGGATTTTACAATCCCATCAATTTCTTATTTTTAAACATTAAGAGCTATATCAAACACTTTATTGGAGAGTTTGATCCTGGCTCAGGATGAACGCTGGCGGCGTGCCTAATACATGCAAGTCGAGCGAATGACGAGGAGCTTGCTCCTCTGATTTAGCGGCGGACGGGTGAGTAACACGTGGGTAACCTGCCTGTAAGACGGGGATAACTCCGGGAAACCGGAGCTAATACCGGATGATAACGAGAAGCGCCTGCTTCTTTTTTGAAAGTCGGTTTCGGCTGACGCTTACAG
>NZ_KQ758623.1 GCF_001457035.1 Fictibacillus enclensis
GCGCCGATGGTAGTTGGGGGCTTCCCCCTGTTAGAGTAGGACGTTGCCGGGCAAAAATTAAGCACTGTTGAGAAATCAGCGGTGCTTTTTTGTTTTGTCGAAAGATGAAAATGACGTGATATGCAAGTAAATCGTGTCGAACCGCAAGTATCCTAGCCACCAGGGGATCAGCAGAGCCTCAAATCCTCGAACCCTCCTGAGTTCCAGCTTTGCCCGCACAAAAAACCCCTCAATTAGTCCTTTTTCTTTTCAAAAAAACAAAATCTTGCCCCGAAAAGCTCCTGACTGGTCCCAAAAATTCATTACGATCCTGCGATTACTTCGCAACAGATCATTCGTGAGCTGCGGCATCCGCGGGTGATTGGGGCTGCGATTGTAGGAGCTGCATTTGCGGTAGCAGGAACACGTATGCAGGGGATTGCCCGGAACCCTTTGGCGGATGCAGGTATTTTAGGAATAAACGGAGGCTCCATGCTGGTCGTCGCACTCTGTTTTGCCTTTTTCCCTCATCTACCGTATTGGGGCGGTTCTGAGCATGTTATTTATTGCGCTTGGTTCGATGTCCCCCGGGGGGATGTCTCCGCTTAGACTTACAGTTTAAAGGATTTTCTTCCTCACGTGAAAGACGAGTTGAAAAATACAAAAAACTTGGGCCTGCAGCTAATCCTGATATGAAAGCCCTGCTTGCTTTAAAGCGCTCAGCTGTTTATATGGACGAAGAATATGGTGGAAAAGAACTTGACAAATTCAAAAAAAATTGCGCCTATTCATGTTTTTAACCTTGATGAAGGGACATGGAGCACCATTTGAAAAAAATAGGGAAACTTGTTAATCGTGAAAAACAGGCTAATGAATTTGTCGAAGATACGAGAAGGAAACAAAAGAAGTAAAAGGCTTAATCAAACAAGAACTTGGAAAAAACAGCAGGGCAATGGCGATTCGTGTAACCGCCAAAGAGCTGCGTGTATTTGGCACCGCTCGTCCCATGGGGCCCCTTTCTATTTGATGATTTAGGGCTTACTCCTGCAAATGGGGTTAAAAAAGTGGATGCCAGCCAGCCATATCAAGTAATCTCCCAGGAGGTGCTGCCTGGTTTTGATGCAGATGCAATTTTTGTCGTAGTGAATCAGGACGATCAATCAAAAACCGATCAATCAAAACCGCCTTTAAGCAGATGGAAAACTCTGCGATCTGGAAAGGGTTAAAAGCAGTAAAAAACAAACATGTTTATGTGATTCCCGATCAGCCGTGGCTTGATTATTCGGCGATAGGCAATAGATGGCGATGGACCAGGCAAAAAAATCTTTTCCAAGCAATAGGTTGTTTCAGTAGAAGTCCCGGCGGTATTTTTGAGGGGCTTCTTTTTTTAATCCTTCAAAAAGGAACGATTAACAGGAAAAATATCGGGTAATACTGTGAGAGAAATACCTTGTTCCCCTATGAGGCAGAAAGTATTCATTAGTTGCATAAAACCTGGGAAACGGACTATAATATATACATATAGTCAAAGATAGTCAAAGTCAGAGGGGAGGGTAGCAGGTTGAGAAATATCTCAGACATTATTGAAGAATATTTGAAGCAGGTCCTTGCAGGTTCGAATGATAAATTTATTGAAATCAAACGGACGGATATTGCTGAAAAATTCCAGTGTGTCCCTTCCCAGATCAACTATGTTATTAATACACGATTCACCGTAGAAAAAGGATTTGTTGTGGAAAGCAAACGGGGGGGCGGGGGATATATCCGCATTATTAAGGTCAAAACAGAAAATTACGTCCACCTGATTGACCAGCTGCTGCTTTTGATCAATGACCGCATTTCACAGGGGAATGCCGAAAATGTGGTGCTGCGGCTGCTGGATGAACAGATCATATCGGAACGCGAGGCGAGAATTATGCTGAGTGTCATTGACCGCACTGTTCTTCAAGTGTTAGACCTTCCTGAGCGTGATCAATTGAGAGCCGAATTATTAAAAGGCATGATTCGGACGCTAAAATTTAGAACCAGATAACGTTGTATCACATTTATTAATAGGGGAGGAGAATAAAATGTTTTGCCAGGATTGCCATGAACGGCCTGCCACTTTGCACTTTACAAAGATTGTAAACGGACAGAAAACAGAATTTCATATTTGTGAGCATTGTGCAAAAGAAAAAGGAGAATTCCTTCCAGGGTCGAATACATTCTCTATTCATCAGCTGCTTTCCGGACTTCTTTACGGAGATCCGGCGATATCGGGAACAGCTTCTCCGGGACTTTCTCAGCAATCAGTTCTGGTGTGCCCGAAATGCGGCATGACATATCAACAGTTTGCCAAAATTGGCCGTTTTGGATGCAGCCATTGCTACGAAGTATTTGACTCCAAGCTTGATCCAATTTTAAAGCGGGTGCACGGAGGAAATACAAAGCATGAGGGGAAAATTCCAAAGCGGATTGGCAGCGGACTTCAGGAAAAACGGGAATTGGAGAATTTAAAGAAATCGATGCAACAGTATATCCTGAGTGAGGAATTCGAAAAAGCTGCTGAAACCCGTGATAAGATCCGGCTTTTAGAGAAGCAAAAGCATCAGGAAAAGGGGGAATAGAGCGTGTCACTTGAACATTTTATAAGTGAAGCCATCAGTCCCTGGATGAAGGAAGAAGGACCTGATTCTGATATTGTGCTAAGCAGCAGGATCCGGCTCGCCCGAAACCTGGAAAATTATAATTTCCCGGATTTTGCTTCCAAAGAAGAATCTGAAACCGTGATTCGTAAATTACACGAAGCGAATGGGGACCAGGAGTTCGGAAATTGGGGCGAATTTGAAATTCTTTCACTGGATCAGCTAAAACCCCTGGCAAAAAGGGTATTGGTAGAAAAGCACCTTATCAGCCCTCATCTTGCCGAACAATCCAAATATGGAGCGGTCATGCTGAATGAGGATGAATCGGTAAGCATTATGATCAACGAAGAAGATCATTTGCGAATTCAGTGCCTGTTTGCAGGCTTCCAGCTGAAAGAAGCGTTAAAGCTTGCCGGAGAACTGGATGACTGGCTTGAAGAAAAAGTGGATTATGCGTTCGACGAAGAAAGAGGCTACCTAACAAGCTGTCCGACCAATGTTGGAACGGGGCTTAGAGCTTCTGTTATGATGCATCTTCCGGCTTTGGTTATTACCAAACAAATAAGCCGCATTATTCCGGCCATCAACCAGCTGGGGCTGGTGGTGAGAGGAATATATGGAGAGGGAACAGAAGCTCAGGGAAATGTGTTCCAAATTTCCAATCAAATTACGCTTGGGAAATCGGAAGAAGATATCGTTGAAGATTTGCGTGGCGTTGTCCTCCAATTGATCCAGCAGGAAAGGGCCGCGCGAAACAATCTCCAGCAGGGATTGAAAATTCAACTGGAAGACCGAATCTTCAGGTCATATGGCGTCTTGGCCAACAGCCGGATCATCCAGTCGAAGGAAGCGGCGCAATGCCTATCCGATGTAAGGCTGGGAATAGATCTGGGAGTGATCCAGGGGATTTCCCGATCGATATTAAATGAGTTAATGATACTTACACAACCGGGCTTTTTACAGCAGTATGCCAATGAAATGTTAAATCCGGATGAGCGTGATATCCTTCGGGCCGCGCTGATCCGGGAAAGAGTTGAACTTGAAGAAGCTTAAAATCCGAATGGGAGTGTGAATGATTATGATGTTTGGTCGATTTACAGAACGAGCTCAAAAAGTACTTGCGCTGGCACAGGAAGAAGCCATCCGTCTTGGCCACAATAATGTTGGAACGGAGCACATTCTGCTTGGCTTAATCCGCGAAGGAGAAGGAATTGCTGCTAAAGCGCTCCATGTCCTCGGACTCGGTCCTGAGAAAATCCAAAAAGAAGTGGAAACACTGATTGGACGCGGTCAGGAATCCGTGCAAACCATCCATTACACTCCAAGGGCAAAAAAGGTGATTGAACTGTCAATGGATGAAGCGAGAAAGCTCGGACATTCTTATGTGGGAACAGAACATATTCTTTTGGGTCTGATTCGTGAGGGAGAAGGAGTAGCAGCCCGTGTACTTAACAATTTGGGCGTCAGCCTGAACAAAGCCCGCCAGCAGGTGCTTCAGCTCCTTGGAAGCAATGAAGCATCCTCCAACCACAGAGGGGCTTCCACCAATGCCAATACACCGACTCTGGACAGTCTTGCGAGAGACTTGACCGCAATCGCCAAGGATGGCAGCCTGGATCCGGTCATCGGCCGATCTAAGGAAATCCAGAGAGTCATTGAGGTGTTGAGCCGCAGAACAAAAAACAACCCGGTTCTGATCGGTGAGCCCGGTGTAGGTAAAACAGCGATCGCCGAAGGCCTTGCCCAGCAAATCATCAACAATGAGGTACCTGAAACCCTTCGTGATAAAAGGGTAATGACATTGGATATGGGAACAGTGGTTGCGGGAACAAAATACCGCGGCGAATTTGAAGACCGTCTGAAGAAGGTGATGGATGAAATCCGCCAGGCCGGAAATATCATTCTTTTCATTGATGAACTTCATACCTTGATCGGGGCAGGCGGGGCAGAAGGCGCAATTGATGCCTCCAATATCTTAAAACCTGCGCTTGCACGCGGTGAACTCCAATGTATCGGTGCTACCACGCTTGACGAGTACCGTAAATACATTGAGAAGGATGCAGCGCTTGAACGCCGATTCCAACCGATTACGGTGAACGAACCGACGAAAGAAGAGAGCACACAGATTCTTCAGGGTCTGCGCGACCGTTATGAAGCCCACCACCGTGTGACCATTACGGATGATGCGATTGAAGCAGCGGTCACCTTGTCCGACCGTTACATTTCCGACCGCTTCCTTCCTGATAAAGCGATCGATCTCATTGACGAGGCCGCATCCAAAGTGAGACTTCGTTCCTATACCGCGCCGCCAAATCTGAAAGAGCTTGAACTTAAGCTTGAAGAAGTGCGCAAGGAAAAAGACGCCGCGGTTCAAAGCCAGGAGTTCGAAAAAGCAGCGTCACTCCGGGATACAGAGCAGCGTCTGCGTGAAGAACTGGAGAAAACCAAGAACGTATGGAAAGAAAAGCAGGGTCAGGAAAACACCGAAGTGACTCCGGAAGACATCGCTCAAGTGGTGTCCAGCTGGACGGGAGTACCGGTTTCCAAACTGGCTGAAGAAGAGACCGAGCGCCTCTTGAAATTGGAGGAAATCCTTCATAACCGGGTAATTGGTCAGCACGAAGCCGTCCAATCGATTTCAAAAGCCATCCGCCGTGCACGCGCCGGACTAAAAGATCCGAAGCGTCCGATCGGTTCCTTCATTTTCCTTGGACCGACTGGGGTTGGTAAGACGGAATTGGCCCGTGCCGTGGCTGAATCCCTCTTTGGTGACGAAGATGCAATTATTCGCATCGACATGTCCGAGTATATGGAAAAACACACGACTTCCCGATTGGTCGGTTCACCTCCAGGATACGTTGGACACGAAGAAGGCGGACAGCTGACTGAAAAAGTTCGCCGCAAGCCTTACTCTGTTATCCTGCTGGATGAGATTGAAAAAGCGCATCCTGAAGTATTTAACATTTTGCTGCAAGTGCTTGAAGATGGCCGCTTAACCGACTCAAAAGGGCGTACCGTGGACTTCCGAAACACGGTCGTCATCATGACGTCCAATGTCGGTGCAAGCACGCTCAAACGCAACAGCTCACTCGGATTCACTGTTCATACAGAAGATCAACAATACAACGACATGAAAACGAAAGTGATGGCTGAGCTGAAAAAGGCGTTCCGCCCAGAGTTCTTGAACCGTATCGATGAGATCATTGTGTTCCATTCCCTTGAGAAAACACATCTCAAGCAGATCGTTACACTGATGGCAGAATCCTTGATCAACCGTCTCAAAGATCAGGGCATTGAAATTGAGCTTACCGATGCTGCATTAGATAAGATTACGGATGAAGGTTATGATCCGGATTATGGAGCACGTCCACTGCGCCGCGCATTACAGCGTAAAATCGAAGACCGGTTATCGGAAGAGCTGTTACGAGGAAACATCAGCAAAGGCAACACGGTCAAAATCGATGTCGACAATAACGACTTTGTTGTAGAGACCGTCGGAGCTTCTTCATAATCGTCAGGATCGTTTTGACAGAACCCGGGAGACATACATGTCTTCCGGGTTTTTTTCCATGATATTTGCGATTTGCCAGAATTCTAAATGTCCCCAATGGAAAGAGGGGTATGATGTTTGCTAAAATAAAGACATAGAGATAAAAAGAAAGAAATTGTATACTGTCAGACGACAGTTGAACATAGAGGAGAACGTAATGGCCAAAAACAAATCTGTTTTTATGTGCCAGGAATGTGGTTATGAATCACCTAAATGGATGGGGAAATGCCCGGGCTGCCACCAATGGAACACCATGGTGGAAGAAGTCATCAAGAAAGATACCCCAACCAGGGGGTTATCCACCTCTTCCTCATCCGGCACACAGCAAAAACCCCAATCCATTGTTTCTGTAAAAAGCGAGCAGGAGCCGCGGATCAATACGCATACTGCAGAACTGAACCGTGTACTCGGAGGCGGCATTGTACCAGGTTCACTCGTATTGGTTGGCGGTGACCCCGGTATCGGAAAGTCTACCCTTCTTTTGCAAACCTCTGCTAAATTGGCAGAGCACGGGCAAAAGGTGCTGTATATTTCAGGAGAGGAGTCCGTCAAGCAGACGAAGCTTCGTTCGGACCGCCTGGATATAGCGGCCGAAGAGCTGTTTGTTTTGGCAGAGACGGACCTCGATCTGATTGAAAAAGCGGTGAACGAAATTAATCCGTCGGTTGTGATCATTGACTCCATTCAGACGGTTTACCGGCCGGAAGTGACAAGTGCTCCGGGCAGTGTTTCCCAGGTGAGAGAATGTACTTCGCATTTTATGCGGATCGCCAAAACGAAGGGCATTGCTATTTTTATCGTGGGCCATGTGACAAAAGAAGGGGCCATCGCCGGCCCGAGGATGCTTGAGCACATGGTGGATGCTGTGCTTTACTTTGAAGGAGAGCGCCATCATACGTACCGGATCTTACGGGCGGTTAAAAACCGCTTCGGCTCAACTAATGAAATCGGCGTATTTGAAATGAAGGAGCTGGGCCTTGCTGAGGTGCTCAATCCGTCGGAAATTTTCCTGGAGGAACGTTCGAAAGGCGTAGCGGGATCAACTGTTGTTGCCTCATTAGAAGGAACCAGGCCCATGCTTGTAGAAATACAGGCATTAGTATCTCCTACAAGTTTTGGAAATCCAAGAAGGATGGCTACCGGCATTGACCACAACCGTGTTTCGCTTCTGATGGCGGTTCTTGAAAAAAGGGTCGGCCTTTTGCTTCAAAACCAGGATGCTTACCTGAATGTTGCTGGAGGAGTAAGGCTGGATGAGCCGGCTGTTGACCTTTCGGTGGCTGTAAGCATCGCTTCGAGCTTTCGGGATGCGCCCACACGCCCAACTGATGTGATCATTGGCGAGGTGGGATTAACAGGCGAGGTCCGGCGGGTATCGAGGATTGACCAGCGGATCCATGAAGCAGCCAAGCTGGGCTTTGAGAGGGCCATCATTCCGGATAAAAACCTTGGGGGCTGGACGATCCCTAATGGAATTGAGGTTATCGGTGTGTCTACTGTCGAAGAGACATTGCACTATACTTTGGGAGGATAACGTATGGATCATATTCTAAAAGAAGCAATCATCAGCAACATGCTGCAGCTTGTTGCGCCGGGAACGCCCCTCAGAGAGGGTATAGACAATGTGCTCCGTGCCAACACCGGCGGCCTCATTGTTGTCGGTTATAATGATAAAGTCACTCAGCTCGTTGATGGAGGGTTCTCTATCAACTGTAAATATTCTCCTGCATCTCTGTATGAGCTGGCCAAAATGGATGGAGCCATCATCCTGAGCGAGGATGCATCACGCATCCTGTACGCCAATACACAGCTTGTACCGGATACCTCCATTCCTTCCACGGAAACGGGAATTCGGCACCGAACGGCTGAACGGGTGGCCCGCCAGACAGGGAACCTTGTCATTTCCATCTCGCAGCGCCGAAATGTCATCACGCTCTATCAGGGTGTGATCCGCTACTCGCTGAAAGATATTGGTGTTATTTTAACGAAGGCCAATCAGGCGATCCAAACGCTTGAAAAATACAAAGTTGTGTTTGACCAGAGTGTTACCAACCTCGGCGCCCTGGAATTTGAAGAACTGGTGACGTTCCAGGAGGTATCCCAGGTCATTCATCGTATTGAAATGGTTCTAAGAATAAAGAATGAAATCATAAAATATGTTAATGAGTTAGGCGTCGAGGGAAGATTAATACGGATGCAGATGGAAGAACTTGTCGCAAACATTGAAGATGAGGCTGTTCTTCTGATCAAGGATTATGTAAAAGACAGAAAGCACGACCCGGCTCATATTCTGCGGCAGCTGAAGAAACTGTCGAGTGATGAACTGTTTGACGAGAATGTCATTGTTAAACTGCTGGGACATTCGCCTTCCGCTAATGTGCAGGAGGAAACGGTTCATCCGCGCGGCTACAGGATCCTTTCAAAGATTCCAAGACTTCCAACTCTGATTGTAGAGAATTTGATCGGCACGTTCGACAGTCTTCCGAGCATTCTCCGGGCTTCCATCAAAGAACTGGATGAAGTGGAAGGCATCGGGGAAATTCGCGCCAAGAAAATTAAGGAAGGGCTGAAACGGATTCAGGAGCAGCTTTTTGTAGACAGGCATATTTAAATGACGAAAATTTTATGGAAATTCTCACACGAACACGTTTCAAAACAGACTTTCTGTAAATAATGGTTAAGGGAGGTGAAATGCATGCTAAAAAGGTTTGTACAGCTATTTTTTGTTGTTGTTGGCGGCATGCTTGGTTTTATCTATGTCCCTGACATTATCCGTATATTGAATTTGGGTGATTTGCCCAGCGAATTAACGTCTTCTTATGCGGGAGCGGTCTTAGGGGCACTTATATTCTTTTTATCTACATTTTGGGTAACAGATTACATCGTTGGGCTGATTCGATGGGTGGAAGAAACCGTCGTTAAAGCACCGGTCACGGATGTACTCTTTGGAACAATCGGACTTATATTTGGACTTATAGTAGCGTTTTTTGTGCAACTTCCGCTTAACAACATCAATATCGTGGTCTTTAGTTCTGTTCTTCCTATCTTTCTTACCCTTTTGCTCGGGTATCTCGGATTTCAGGTGGGCTTTAAAAAGCGGGACGAACTCATCGCGCTTTTTTCCATTAACCGGGCCGGAAAAGAACGAAAAAAGGATGCTGAAGAAGAAAAGCTGAAAGGGAAGTACAAAATTCTGGATACCAGTGTCATTATTGACGGCAGGGTAGCCGATATTTGCCAGACTGGCTTTTTGGAAGGTCCGCTGATTATTCCCCGTTTTGTACTGGAAGAGCTTCAGCACATTGCTGATTCCTCTGATGTCCTGAAACGAAACAGAGGAAGGCGGGGGCTGGATATCCTGAACCGCATCCAAAAAGAGCTTTCGATCAAGGTTGAAATTTACGAAGGAGACTTTGAAGAGGTCAGCGAGGTTGACAGCAAATTGGTGAAACTCGCCCAGCTGCTGTCTGGTGTCGTTGTAACCAATGATTTTAACCTGAACAAGGTTTGTGAGCTTCAAAATGTGTTAGTATTGAACATAAATGATCTTGCCAACGCGGTAAAACCTGTCGTTCTTCCGGGTGAAGAATTAATCGTGCAGGTGATCAAGGACGGCAAGGAACACAATCAGGGAGTCGGCTATTTGGATGACGGCACGATGATCGTAGTCGAAGAAGGCAGAAATTACATTGGCAAGACGATTGATGTCTTGGTTACCAGTGTGTTGCAGACATCTGCCGGACGTATGATTTTTGCGAAGCCGAAACTGCTGGAAAAAGCATTATAACTACAAGCTTACAGGAGAGCTGATTTCTCTGTATGCAGTCTAGAGTGGTGGAGAAGGTTGTTGGAGTATAGCATGGTAATCCCTGCAGCGGGACAGGGGAAAAGGATGAATGCAGGCAAGAACAAACAATGGATCGAGCTGAAGGGAAAGCCGCTGATTGCCCATACGCTGTCCGTCTTTGAGGAAGATCCATGGTGCCGTGAAATTATCCTCGTCGTGAACGAGGCGGAGCAGCATCAATTTCATGAGGCGGTGGACCGTTTTTCTTTTCAAAAGGTCACCAAGATTGTTCGTGGCGGAGCGGAGCGTCAGCACAGTGTATTTGAAGGACTGAAGGCAGTGGCGGAAACGGATCTTGCGTTGATTCATGATGGTGCCCGTCCTTTTGTCCAGCAAGACAGCATCCATAAACTCGTGGTTAAAGCAAATGAAACAGGAGCCGCTATTCTGGCGGTTCCGTTAAAAGATACGGTGAAAAAAGCAAAGGGCGAAACCGTGACGGAAACGATAGACCGTGCGAGCTTGTGGGCTGTCCAAACACCACAAGCTTTTCGTCTGCCTGTCGTTTTACAGGCCCACCAAATAGCGGCGGAATCGGGCTATCTCGGCACCGATGACGCCAGCCTGGTGGAGCAGACAGGGTACCCGGTTTCCATCATTGAGGGAGATTATTTAAATATTAAATTAACGACCGTACACGATCTTATTTTTGCCAATGCGATTTTGGAACAAAGGGAGAGAGAAACATATGATTCGAGTGGGACAAGGCTATGATGTGCACCAGCTGGTGGAAGGGCGGCCACTGATTATCGGGGGAATCACGATTCCTTCTGAAAAAGGCCTGCTTGGCCACTCTGATGCGGATGTGCTTTTGCATGCCGTTACGGACGCGTTGCTCGGTGCTGCTGGAGAAGGGGACATCGGCCAGCATTTTCCGGACACAGATGAAGCATTTAAAGATGCCGATTCCAAAAAACTTCTTCAGGAGTCATGGGAGATAGTGAAGCAAAAGGGATACGAACTTAACAATGTGGATTGCACCATCATTGCTCAAAAGCCAAAAATGGCGCCATACATCGAGGAAATGCGTAATGTCATTGCCAGAATTTTTGGAGCAGAAACTGACCAGATCAATGTAAAGGCGACGACAACCGAGAAGCTAGGCTTTACGGGCCGCAGTGAGGGCATTGCTGCCAACGCAGTAATCCTTATTACCAAAAAGTAGACGAAAGTGGTACAATGAACAAAGCATAAAAATGAACGAGGTGGACGTAAAATGTCAAACGACGTAAGGGTAAGGTATGCGCCAAGCCCAACAGGACATTTACATATAGGGAATGCAAGAACGGCGCTGTTTAATTATTTGTTTGCCCGTCATCATAACGGTAAATTGATCATCCGTATTGAAGACACAGACCAAAAGCGAAATATCAAGGGCGGAGTGGAAAGCCAGTTAACGTATTTAAAATGGCTGGGCATGGACTGGGATGAAAGCATTGATATCGGTGGAGAGTACGGTCCATACACTCAAATGGAGCGCCTGGACATCTATAAAGAGCATTATCAGGATTTGCTTGACCGCGGTTTGGCTTATCCATGCTATTGTACAGAAGAGGAGCTTGAAGCTTCACGCGACGAGCAGGTAGCACGAAATGAAACGCCGCATTATTCCGGAAAGTGCCGTCATCTTACTGAGGATCAGCGCAAGGCGCTTGAAGCGGAAGGACGAAAGCCGAGCATTCGTTTTGCTGTGCCGGCAGACCACACCTATGCATTTTCCGATATGGTAAAAGGTGATGTTTCATTCGATTCCAATGGGATCGGGGATTATGTCATTGTGAAAAAAGATGGCATCCCAACGTATAACTTTGCGGTGGCCATCGATGATCATTTGATGAAGATTTCGCATGTACTGCGCGGGGATGATCATATCTCCAACACACCAAAACAGCTGATGGTTTATGAAGCATTCGGCTGGGAACCACCGGTGTTTGGCCACATGACACTGATTTTTAACGAAAATCGCAAAAAGCTCAGCAAGCGTGACGAGTCGATCATTCAGTTCATTGAACAGTATGAACAGCTCGGCTATATTCCTGAAGCGTTGTTTAACTTTATTGCACTGCTTGGCTGGTCTCCAGTTGGAGAGGAAGAAATTTTTACCAAGGATGAGTTCATCGAAATTTTTGATGCTTCCCGCCTTTCCAAAGCTCCGGCTATTTTTGACAAGCAGAAACTGCTTTGGGTAAACAACCAGTACATGAAAAAGCAAGACCTGGAAACGGTCATTGAGCTTACGATTCCGCATCTGGTGGAAGCCGGACGCTTAAAAGAAGACATGTCAGCAGAGGACCGTGAGTGGGCAGCCAAGCTTGTAGCTCTTTATCAAGAAAAACTCAGCTACGGCGCTGAAATCGTTGAGCAGACCGACGTGTTCTTCAAGAAACAGATTGAATATGAAGAAGAAGCACTTGAAGTGCTGAAAGGCGAAACCGTTCCTGAAGTTGTCGCTTCCTTCAAAGGGCACGTTGAAGCGATCACCGATTTCTCTGCAGAAGAAGTAAAGGCTGCGATCAAGGCAACCCAAAAGGAAACAAAGCAAAAAGGGAAAAATCTCTTTATGCCAATCCGCGTAGCAACCACAGGTCAAACGCACGGACCGGACCTTCCGCAGGCCATTTCCCTGTTCGGAAAAGAAGAGATCCTGAAACGCCTGGATCATACGGCAGCGCACCTTGCATAAATTTATCAGGCAAAATTAGTTAACATTTTGCCCGCAATGTAATATATTAAAAGAAATTAATTACAGCGACAGCAAGGATGAGGAGAGTAAGTTTCTCATTTTCATATTAGAGAGAACCACCTTGGCTGAAAGTGGTTTATGAAAAAGGAAACTGAAGTGCACCTCGGAGCCTTTTATCGAACCAATAGTAGATAAAAGCGGCCCTCCACGTTACGGAGTACAAGGGAAGAGCAAAAATACTGAATTTCCTCGTTGTTTTCGTATTTTTGTTGTTAAACAGAGTGGAACCGCGCCAAAAGCGTCTCTGTGCATATGCACAGAGACGCTTTTTTATATGCCCATGGGCGGGTTCCACGGGGTTTACAAGCGGAAATGGAAGATTTACCGGCGGAAATGAAGTAAATACAGGGCATAACAAAGGATTTAACCGCCGAAATCGCGCATTTACCCGCCAAAACAGGATTATGGTCAACTAGAAGGCAAAGGTTAGCCGTTTCAGCTTTTCTTGATCCAGCTTCAACGGCCAAAAGCTCGGTCGTTTCACTATTTCACCACAACACAAAAAGCGTGTTGCCATTCAAGAGTTCCAACGCCTGCCGCTTTTTAACGGCCCGTTTCAGCTTTTCTTAACTAAGGGGGGATTTCCATGTGGAAGCGCATGAGGGAGGATATACAGGCAGTTTTTGATAATGATCCGGCGGCACGAAGCAAGCTGGAGGTCATTTTAACGTATTCGGGCGTGCATGCGGTCTGGGCCCACCGGGTGGCTCACAAGTTGTTTAGGCACAATTTCTTGTTTCTCGCCCGTCTGGTTTCACAGATCAGCCGCTTTTTTACAGGAATTGAAATTCATCCGGGTGCGCAGATCGGGCGCCGGTTGTTTATAGATCATGGGATGGGTGTAGTTATTGGAGAAACGTGTATTATCGGAAATAATGTTACATTGTATCAGGGAGTAACACTTGGTGGTACTGGTAAGGAAAAAGGAAAACGGCATCCGACACTTGAGGACCATGCATTGGTTGCTTCGGGAGCTAAAGTATTGGGATCCATCACAATTGGGAAACATTCTAAGATAGGGGCCGGTTCGGTTGTTCTTCGGGATGTGCCACCGAACTCGACAGTAGTAGGGATTCCCGGTCGGGTCGTTGTACAGGATGGCGTGAAGGTCGGCCAGGAGCTGGATCACTGCAATCTTCCGGATCCGGTGGCTGCCCAATTCCGCGAACTGCAGGCGGAGATTGAAAGATTGCAGGAAGATATGGAACGTTTACGAAAGGGAAGTGAAGTGCGATGAGCTTAGTGATTTATAATACGTTAACCCGTCAAAAAGAGGTATTTAAACCCCTTGAGGAAGGGAAAGTAAAAATGTATGTATGCGGACCGACCGTTTACAACTACATTCATATCGGAAATGCCCGTCCGGCCATCGTATTTGATACGGTAAGACGCTACCTTGAATACCGCGGCTATGACGTGAATTTTATTTCCAATTTTACCGATGTGGACGATAAACTCATTAGGACGGCTAAAGAGCTCGGTACCGATGTTCCCACAGTAGCAGAACGTTTTATTAACTCGTATCATGAAGATGTTTGCGCGCTTGGTGTCCAGGAAGCGGACTATCATCCAAGAGTAACCGAGACCATGCCGGAAATTATCGATTTTATCAGCAAGCTGGTTGAAAAAGGCTACGCTTATGAAGCAAAAGGCGATGTGTATTTTAAAACACGAGCCTTTGACGGATATGGCAAGCTTTCACATCAATCAATTGATGATCTTCGTTCCGGGGCACGGATTGAAGTAGGCGACATCAAGAAGGACCCTCTAGATTTTGCACTGTGGAAATCAGCCAAAGAGGGAGAAATCTCATGGGAGAGCCCATGGGGGAAAGGCCGTCCGGGCTGGCACATCGAGTGCTCGGCCATGGCGAAAAAGTACCTTGGGGATTCCATTGACATTCATGGAGGAGGCCAGGATTTAACCTTCCCTCACCACGAGAATGAAATCGCCCAGTCAGAAGCGCTAAATGAAGCGCCGATGGCAAAATATTGGATGCATAACGGGTATATTAATATCAATAACGAAAAGATGTCCAAATCACTCGGGAACTTCGTGCTTGTTCACGATATGATTAAAGAGTTCGACCCGCAGGTGATCCGCTTTTTCATGATGGCCGTTCATTATCGCAACCCGATCAACTTTAGTAATGAATTGCTTCAAAGTGCCGAGGTCAGCTTGAACCGGATTCGTACGGCTTATGGAAATCTGAAGCACCGCCTGGAAGTCAGCGCGGATCTTGCTTCTGATGCCGAGCAATGGAACGAAAAAATAGAGCAATTCAAACAAAGCTTCATCACTGAAATGGATGATGACTTCAATACCGCAAACGCCATTGCAGTCCTGTTTGATATGGCAAGAGAGGCGAATGTGTACTTGCAGTCAGAAAACACCTCAACCGCGGTGCTTGCCAAATTTATCGGTCTTTTCGAAGAGCTTGCCGGAGTGCTTGGCCTGACGCTGACAGAAGAGAAAGAGCTGCTGGACGAAGACATTGAAGCGCTCATTGAAGAGCGGAACAACGCCAGGAGAGAACGCAATTTCGCCCGGGCGGATGAAATTCGTGACCAGCTGCGCGACCTGAATATCGTATTGGAAGATACGCCGCAGGGTGTTCGCTGGAAGAGGCAGTAAATGAGCAAACAAATCACTAATGCTGATGTTAAACAATTAAATGGAATGACCCTTGCGTATATGGGAGATGCCGTGCTGGAAACGTTTGTGCGGCATCACCTCATTCATTCAGGGCAGGTGAAACCGAACAAACTCCATACCCTTGCCACCAAGTATGTATCTGCGAAAGCGCAGGCATCGGTCGTTAAACGGCTGCTTGAAGAGGGCTTTTTTGATGAAGAAGAAACTGCTGTCATCATGCGGGGCAGAAACGCAAACCAAGGGTCAGTCCCAAAAAACACAGATGTCCAAACGTACCGGTACGGGACAGGCTTTGAAGCCATTATTGGCTATCACCATTTGTTGGGCCGAGAGGAACGGCTGGATATGATTTTTGAAAAAGTAGTGTCTTTCGTTGAACAGGCGGAAGAGGGAGGAAAATAATGAGCGAAGAATTTATTATCGGAAGAAACCCTGTACTCGAAGTGCTGCGTTCAGGAAGAGATATCAATAAAATTTTTGTGGGAGAAGGCTCTCAAAAAGGGCCAGTGAGCCAGGTCATACACATGGCCAAAGAAAATAATGTGCTTGTTCAGTTCGTTCCGAAAAAAAAGCTGGATTTGCTGAGTGATGGAGGAAACCACCAGGGTGTCATTGCGGCAGTAGCGGCTTATGAATATTCAGAGATCGACGATTTATTTCAAAAAGCGGAAGAAAAGGGAGAAGATCCTTTTTTCATTATTCTGGATGAAATCGAGGATCCCCACAATTTGGGCTCGATCATCAGAACGGCTGACGCGGTCGGAGCCCATGGCGTCATTATTCCCAAACGGCGGGCGGTAGGGCTTACGGCGGCTGTTGCCAAAGCCTCCACGGGAGCCATTGAATATATCCCGGTTGTTCGTGTGACGAATATTGTTCAAACGATGAAGGAATTGAAGGAGCGCGGCCTTTGGTTTGTGGGAGCCGACATGAAAGGGCAAGAAGACTACAGGGAAGCCAAGCTGGATTTGCCGATCGGCCTTGTCATTGGAAGTGAGGGCAAGGGGATGGGCCGCCTGGTGAAGGATACATGCGACTTTCTTGTACGGCTGCCGATGGAAGGGAAGGTTACTTCTCTTAATGCATCAGTGGCAGCAGGCCTGCTCTTATACGAGGTTTACCGCAAACGCCATCCGCAATCATCATAATGGAAAACATCCTGATCGTTGACGGATACAATGTGATTGGAGCCTGGCCGGAGCTGAGATCCCTGAAAGACTTGGATTTTGCGAAGGCCAGGGATATTCTCATTGAAAAAATGGCAGAATATCAGGCATTTACCGGATACAGAGTGATCGTGGTCTTTGACGCTCACTTGGTGCCGGGCATTGAAAAGAAATCAAAGAACTATAAGGTTGAAGTCATTTTTACAAGAGAGAATGAAACCGCAGATGAACGGATTGAGAAACTGGCTTCGGAGTTTAAGAATGTGAATACCCGGATTTTCGTAGCGACTTCGGACTATACCGAACAATGGGTAGTTTTTGCTAAGGGGGCTCTTCGAAAGTCTTCCAGGGAACTGAAAATCGAGATGGAGGATATCGAAAAGCGGATTGACCGAAAAGTAAAGTCGGCCAGGGGACGCAACTTCTCGAGTATCTCTTTGTCTGAAGAAATCGCTGAAATATTCGAAAAATGGAGAAGAGGACAAAAATAAACAATCTTGACGCAATTTCCTGCCATGCTGTATAATATTGTTATATTTTGCCTTGCATTCAGGCGCTGACCGGGGGGATTGTCGTGAGCATTTACCTCAAAGAAATGACGGTTCTGGATTATGAACAGATCGAAGACGAAAGTCTGGTAGAACATGTCCATGTAGGAGACAGTGCCGCGTTGGAATTTTTGATTAACAAATACAAAAATTTTGTGCGCGCAAAAGCAAGGTCCTATTTTCTAATCGGTGCTGACCGGGAAGATATTATCCAGGAAGGCATGATCGGCCTTTATAAAGCCATCAGAGATTATAAAGAGGACAAGCTTTCATCCTTTAAGGCTTTTGCCGAACTGTGCATCACACGGCAAATGATAACGGCCATCAAAACCGCAACAAGGCAAAAACACATACCGCTGAATTCGTATGTCTCGCTGGACAAGCCGATTTATGATGAAGAATCGGACAGGACATTGATGGATGTGATATGCGGAACAAAGGTAACCGATCCGGAAGAACTCATCATTAACCAGGAAGAGTTCGATGATATCGAGCTGAAAATGGGTGAGATATTAAGCGATCTCGAACGGAAAGTGCTGATGCTCTACCTGGATGGAAGGTCATATTAGGAAATATCCATTGACCTGGACAGGCATGTCAAGTCGATAGACAATGCACTTCAGCGTGTAAAAAGAAAACTTGAACGATATCTTGAATTACGGGAAATAACATTATAAGCAGGGGGGCTACCCCTGTTTTTCTTTTTGTATTCATAAGGCCGGTTGCTGCCGCCAGAGCCGTTCCGACCTTTATTGACAAGCCTTTTGCCCTGTGATAATGTGGTAAAAGTAATATAGATATCGTGGATGAGTGGGTCTAAACAGCACGGAAGGTGTTATTATGCGAAAAAAAGTTATTTTAGCCTGCGATCAATGCAGCAGCCGAAATTATACCACCATGAAAAACCAGGCAGCAAATCCTGAACGTATCGAGGTTAAGAAATTTTGCAGTCATTGCAATGCACACACTACCCACAAAGAAACGAAATAAGATGCCGGCTTGCCGGCTGTTTGCACATATATTAACTTTTAGCTAATGGGGGTAACATGATGGCTGACATTGCAGAAAAAACAAGAAAGTCTCCTGCAAAGTTTTTATCCGACGTTAAGAAGGAAATGAAGAAAGTTAGCTGGCCGAAGCGGGATGAATTGATTCGCTATACAACGGTTACGATCGGTACTGTTATAGTGATGGCGCTCTTCTTCTGGGTAGTTGACCTAGGCATTTCAAAACTTGTTGAACTCATTGTTGACTAATTTGTTTATATAGAAAGATAACTGGATACACTGCTTAGAGTATATCCGCTTAGGAGGGAAAGGACACGGGTTGTCCCGATAAATATGGAAAAAAACTGGTATGTCGTTCATACGTATTCAGGGTATGAAAACAAAGTGAAAACGAACCTGGAAAAGCGCGTGGAATCAATGGGGATGTCGGACAAGATCTTCCGTGTGCTCGTTCCTGTCGAAGAAGAAACGGAAGTAAAGAACGGCAAAACAAAAACAGCCATGAAAAAGGTTTTCCCTGGTTATGTTTTGACTGAAATGGTCATGACTGACGATTCATGGTATGTAGTTCGAAATACCCCGGGTGTTACAGGATTCGTAGGATCTGCAGGAGCGGGTTCCAAACCAACTCCGCTTTTGCCTGAAGAGGTTGAACACATCCTTAAAGGCATGGGTATGGAAGAGCCTCGCATCGAAGTGGACTTTGAGCTTAAGGAAGCGGTGAAAGTGAAGGAAGGTCCGTTTGCTGACTTTGTGGGTACGATTGAAGAGATCGATCCGACCAAGCGGAAACTTAAGGTTCATGTCAACATGTTTGGCCGTGAAACGCCGGTTGAATTGGATTTCAACCAGGTCGTCAAGCTCTAGTTTCAAAGTAATTTTAAAAACGCTTGAAATCCAACTTAAAAAGTGATAGACTTTTTAATGTTTGATATTTCTAAACAACTGCTTTCTCCTAAGCATGGGGGAAGCGTATTTTTGAGTGGGAGGGTATTGCACCCATATACCACATCACGGACTTAAGGAGGTGTGTCGCGTGGCTAAAAAGGTTATTAAAATGGTAAAGCTTCAGATCCCTGCTGGTAAAGCAAATCCGGCACCACCGGTTGGACCTGCATTAGGACAAGCTGGTGTTAACATCATGGGATTCTGTAAAGAGTTCAACGCTCGTACTGCTGATCAAGCTGGTTTAATTATCCCGGTTGAAATCACGGTTTTTGAAGACCGTTCATTTACATTCATTACTAAAACCCCTCCAGCTGCTGTACTTCTAAAAGTAGCTGCTGGTATCGAGTCTGGTTCTGGTGAGCCAAACAAGAAAAAGGTTGCAACTGTAAAACGTGATAAAGTTCGCGAAATTGCAGAATCAAAAATGCCTGACCTAAACGCTGCAAACGTTGAGTCTGCAATGCGTATGGTTGAAGGTACAGCACGCAGCATGGGAATTGTTATCGAAGACTAATCCTGATGCGTCAAACGGGTTGCGAGTAAAGGAGACATCCTACCGGTAAAACGGTTCGCAACCTTTATTAATGAAACAAAGCCTGAAAGCACCGGCGTTTAATTCCGGTGCCAGAGAGGCGCAGCGGCCCTCAAAATCTCGGGTGGCCGTTTAAGTGGGAGGTATATCCGCTAAACCACATAAGGGAGGAAATTTTTACAATGGCTAAAAAAGGTAAGAAATACCAAGAAGCGGCTAAATTAGTAGACCGCCAAAAAGCTTATGAGGCTACTGAAGCGATTGAGCTTGTAAAAAAGACTGCAACAGCTAAGTTTGACGAGTCTGTTGAAGTAGCAGTACGTCTTGGGGTGGACCCTAAGAAAGCGGACCAACAAATCCGTGGTGCTGTCGTGCTACCGCACGGTACTGGTAAAACTCAACGTGTATTAGTATTCGCTAAAGGCGAAAAAGCAAAAGAAGCAGAAGCTGCCGGAGCTGACTTCGTAGGCGATACTGACTACATCAACAAAATCCAACAAGGATGGTTCGACTTCGACGTAATCGTGGCAACACCTGACATGATGGCTGAAGTTGGTCGCCTTGGACGTGTATTAGGACCTAAAGGCTTAATGCCAAACCCTAAAACAGGTACTGTAACTTTTGAAGTTGAAAAAGCGGTTAACGATATTAAAGCAGGTAAAGTGGAATACCGTGTTGACAAAGCCGGTAACATTCACGTGCCGATCGGGAAAGTTTCTTTCGAAGACAACAAATTGTCCGAGAACCTTGGAACAATCATCGATACGCTTATTAAAGTTAAGCCAGCTGCTGCAAAGGGTACTTATATCCGCAACGTAGCGATCTCTTCTACAATGGGACCTGGAATTAAAGTTAACCCGTCTAACTTTTCTCTTAAAAAATAGTTGACAAACATTTTTTAAACTGATATAGTTTGGAATGTTGAAAATAAATATCTATGTCATGCCGTAGACAGCAGGGGCTTTATGCTTAATCATCCTGCCGAGGTGTGTAGCACAGAATACATCAATTTTTAATTGCTTGATTTCTGAAACTACGCCTTCATGTCTAACATGAAGGCTTTTCTTATGGCTACGGTATGAAGATGACTAGACTATTCTACAGGAGGTGTAAGGATGAGCAGCATTATTGAAACTAAGAAGCAGTTGGTTTCTGACATCGCTGGACAATTGCGCGAGAGCAAATCAACAATTCTTGTTGACTATCGTGGTTTGACTGTAGCGGCAGTAACTGAGCTTCGTAAACAACTTCGTGAAGCTGGAATCGAGTTTAAAGTTTACAAAAACTCAATGACTCGGCGTGCAGCTGACGAAACCGGCTTATCTGAGATTAACGAGCATTTGGTTGGACCTACAGCGATTGCATTCAGCAATGACGATGTAGTGGCTCCGGCTAAAATCCTTAACAACTTTGCTAAGGAACACGACGCTCTTGAAATCAAAGCTGGTGTAATTGAAGGCCGTATCGCAACACTTGAGGAAGTTAAAGCTCTTGCGGATCTTCCATCACGCGAAGGACTTCTTTCTATGGTACTCAGCGTGCTTCAAGCGCCAATCCGCAACTTTGCGTTGGTTACTAAAGCCGTTGCTGAACAAAAAGAAGAACAAGGCGCATAAGCCTTTCGTTTTAAATCAAATAAGATTTAACTAACTAAGGAGGAAATTATAATGTCTAAAGAAATCATTGAAAGCCTAAAAAGCATGACAGTTTTAGAACTTAACGACCTAGTTAAGGCAATTGAAGAAGAGTTTGGTGTAACTGCTGCAGCTCCTGTAGCTGTTGCTGGTGGAGCTGCTGGTGCAGACGCTGCTGCTGAGCAAACTGAATTTGATGTAGTTCTTACAAGCGCTGGCGCTTCTAAGATCAAAGTTATCAAAGTAGTTCGTGAGCTTACTGGACTTGGTCTTAAAGAAGCTAAAGAACTAGTTGACGGCGCTCCAAGCAATGTTAAAGAAGGCGTTGCTAAAGAAGAAGCTGAAGAAGTCAAAGCTAAACTTGAAGAAGCTGGAGCTTCTGTAGAAGTTAAGTAATTTTAAATCTAAAAAAGGTTCGCCAACAGGCGGGCCTTTTTATTTGAAATCATTTGGGTAATACTGATACCAGGAATTCCTTTGGATGAAAGGGAGAAAAACATGAGTGGCCATTATTATTCAGAAAATCCTGATGCAAAAAGCAATCCGAAAACCTGGACGTTTGTTCTGAGAGACCGCGAATTGAAATTCACATCGGATGCCGGTGTGTTCTCCAAAAAAGAAGTCGATTTTGGGAGCAGGCTGCTGATCGAGGAATTTGTCTTTCCGAAAATCGGTGGAGATTGTTTGGATGTGGGCTGCGGGTATGGTCCGATTGGGCTTGCGCTCGCCAAAGAAGATGAAAGCCGTCAATTATTGATGGTGGATGTGAACGAACGGGCGCTCGAGTTGACCCGGGAAAACGCAAGGAAAAATGGAATCTCCAATATTGAGGTGCGAAAGAGTAATCTTTTTGACAATGTGCAGGAGTCGGAATTTGCAGCTATACTCACCAATCCGCCCATCCGTGCAGGGAAAAAGGTTGTTCATCAGCTTTTTGAAGATTCCTACGGGAAATTGCAAAGCAATGGAGAGCTGTGGGTTGTGATTCAAAAGAAGCAGGGAGCTCCTTCTGCCATCGAGAAACTGAAGGGAGTTTTCGACGAGGTGGAAATTGTTTCCAAGAACAAAGGATATTATATTATTCGCGCAAAAAAACATTGACTCTGCCTATGCTCTATGCTATTATTGTAAAATGCCAATGAATTCACATTTTCTGCCTTTGTGCTCAAATGCAGAAAAAACCTCGATATAACAACTATTTCTAGGTATATCAAGAGAAGAAATTGGACAAAATTATATAATCTGTTGCTCGATTGAAATTGTGGTTTTGTAAGAAAACCCTTTTTCTTTTTGTCTTTCTGGCATTCGATAGTAGAATGTTAGAGTATATAGGAACAAGAAAAAACGCTGGATTTGAGGGGTGAATCAGTTGACAGGTCAACTAGTTCAGTTTGGACGCCACCGCCAACGAAGAAGTTACGCAAGAATTAGCGAAGTGCTTGAATTACCGAATCTAATCGAGATTCAAACAGCTTCGTATCAGTGGTTTCTTGATGAGGGACTGCGTGAAATGTTCCAGGACATTTCGCCAATTGAAGATTTTACAGGAAATCTCGTGCTAGAGTTTATCGACTATAGCTTAGGAGAGCCAAAATATCCTGTAGAAGAATCAAAAGAGCGTGATGTAACTTATGCTGCGCCGCTTCGAGTAAAGGTGCGTCTCATTAATAAAGAGACTGGCGAAGTGAAAGAGCAAGAAGTATTTATGGGAGATTTCCCGTTAATGACAGATACAGGCACGTTTGTGATCAACGGTGCTGAACGTGTAATTGTTTCTCAGCTTGTTCGTTCACCAAGTGTCTACTACAGTGAAAAGATTGATAAAAACGGTAAAAAGGGTTTCACTGCCACTGTTATACCAAACCGGGGTGCCTGGCTTGAGTTTGAAACAGACGCCAAGGACATCGTTTATGTGCGCATTGACCGCACAAGGAAAATCCCTATTACCGTATTGCTTCGTGCATTAGGGTTTGGTTCTGATCAAGAAATCATAGACCTTCTTGGCGAAGACGAGTATTTAAGAAACACTCTTGATAAAGACAACACAGAGGGTACGGAAAAAGCACTCCTGGAAATCTATGAGCGCCTTCGCCCCGGCGAACCGCCTACAGTCGATAATGCCAAGAGTTTGTTAGACTCACGCTTCTTTGATCCAAAACGTTATGACCTTGCAAGCGTGGGCCGTTATAAAATCAACAAAAAGCTTCATATCAAAAACCGCTTATTCAACCAAAAGCTGGCTGAAACCCTTGCAGATCCAGAAACAGGCGAAGTTCTTGCGGAAGCAGGCACTCTGCTGGACCGGCGTACGCTGGACAAGGTGCTTCCGTACCTTGAAAACGGCATTGGGTTCCGTCATGTGACTCCGGCAGGCGGAGTAGCTGAAGATCAGGATATCCCGCTTCAGTCTATTAACATTTATGCTCCGGACGATCCAGACGGTGAGCGCGTCATTAAAGTAATTGGTAATGCGTACGTTGAGAAGTCTGTTAAAAACATTACAGTCTCTGATATTATCGCTTCTATTAATTACTTCTTCAACTTGCTTCACAGTGTGGGCAACACCGATGATATTGACCACCTTGGAAACCGCCGCTTGCGTTCTGTAGGCGAGCTGCTCCAAAACCAGTTCCGTATTGGTCTGTCCCGTATGGAGCGTGTGGTTCGTGAGCGTATGTCCATTCAGGATACAAACGCCATTACACCACAGGCATTGATCAATATCCGTCCGGTAATTGCTGCAATCAAAGAGTTCTTTGGAAGCTCTCAGCTTTCTCAATTCATGGACCAAACCAACCCGCTTGCAGAACTTACACATAAGCGCCGTCTATCCGCATTGGGACCAGGTGGACTTACGCGTGAGCGCGCAGGATTTGAGGTTCGTGACGTTCACTATTCCCACTATGGGCGTATGTGTCCGATCGAGACGCCAGAGGGACCAAACATTGGTTTGATCAACTCCTTATCCAGCTATGCGAAGGTAAATGAGTATGGTTTCATTGAAACTCCATACCGTCGCGTTGACCCTGAAACTGGTAAAGTAACAGAGCGAATCGACTACCTCACAGCTGATGAGGAAGATAACTATGTAGTAGCACAGGCGAACTCCCTTCTTGGTGATGATGGTTCGTTCCTGAACGAAGACGTTATTGCCCGTTTCCGTGGTGAAAACACGATTGTCCGCCGTGATCGAATTGATTACATGGACGTTTCCCCAAAGCAGGTTGTATCTGCTGCGACAGCTTGTATCCCGTTCCTTGAAAACGATGACTCCAACCGTGCCTTGATGGGCGCGAACATGCAGCGTCAAGCGGTTCCTTTGATGGTTCCGGAAGCGCCGGTTGTCGGAACAGGAATGGAGCACGTTTCTGCAAAAGACTCTGGTGCGGCTGTTATCTGTAAATACGAGGGAATTGTTGAAAAAGTAACTGCGAAACAAGTCCAGGTGCGACGAATTCAAGTCGTGGATGGAAAAGAAGTAGAAGGTCAGCTTGACCGCTACAACTGTCTTAAATTTATCCGTTCCAACCAGGGAACGTGCTATAACCAGCGTCCGATCGTTTCTAAAGGCGACCGCGTAGTAAAAGGAGAAATCCTTGCAGACGGACCATCCATGGAAAAAGGAGAACTTGCGCTTGGCCGTAACGTTCTTGTCGGATTCATGACATGGGAAGGCTACAACTACGAGGATGCCGTTATCATGAGTGAGCGTCTGGTAAAAGACGATGTGTATACATCTATTCACATCGAGGAGTACGAGTCTGAAGCACGTGATACAAAACTCGGGCCTGAAGAGATTACAAGAGACATCCCGAACGTAGGGGAAGAGGCTCTTCGCAATCTGGATGACCGCGGTATTATCCGTGTTGGTGCTGAAGTAAAAGACGGAGATATTCTTGTAGGTAAAGTAACACCTAAAGGGGTTACCGAGCTTACAGCTGAAGAACGTCTTCTACACGCCATCTTTGGTGAAAAGGCACGTGAAGTTCGCGATACATCCCTTCGAGTACCTCACGGAGGCGACGGGATTATCCTTGACGTAAAAGTATTTAACCGTGAAGACGGCGATGAGCTGCCTCCTGGTGTGAATCAACTTGTGCGTGCTTATATCGTGCAAAAGCGTAAGATCCACGAAGGAGATAAAATGGCGGGCCGCCACGGTAACAAAGGTGTTATCTCCCGCATTATGCCGGAAGAAGATATGCCGTACCTTCCAGATGGAACACCAATCGATATCATGTTGAACCCGCTGGGCGTACCTTCCCGTATGAACATCGGGCAAGTGCTTGAACTTCACTTGGGAATGGCTGCAAGACAGCTGGGCCTTCATATGGCAACGCCAGTATTTGACGGAGCCCGTGAGGAAGATGTTTGGGAAACCATTGAAGAAGCAGGAATGGCCCGTGACGGTAAAACCGTTCTTTATGACGGAAGAACCGGTGTTCCATTCGACAACCGTGTGTCTGTCGGGGTCATGTACATGATCAAACTGGCTCACATGGTTGATGATAAACTTCATGCCCGTTCAACCGGACCATACTCTCTTGTTACCCAGCAGCCGCTTGGTGGTAAGGCGCAGTTTGGTGGACAGCGTTTCGGTGAGATGGAGGTATGGGCACTCGAAGCATACGGTGCCGCTTATACACTTCAAGAAATTCTTACCGTTAAGTCCGATGACGTGGTCGGCCGTGTGAAAACATACGAAGCGATCGTCAAAGGCGAGAACGTTCCGGAACCAGGAGTTCCTGAATCATTCAAAGTATTGATCAAAGAACTTCAGTCACTCGGAATGGACGTTAAGATCATGTCCGGAGACGACACAGAAATTGAAATGCGCGAGCTTGATGATGAAGAAGATCAGGCAAGCGAAAAGCTTAATCTAAATCTTGAATCTTACACTGTGAGTGAATAAAAACAGGATATCATAAGGGAGGTTTGCTCCTTGATAGACGTAAACAATTTTGAGTATATGAAAATAGGCCTCGCTTCTCCAGACAAGATCCGTTCCTGGTCAAGAGGAGAAGTGAAAAAACCAGAAACGATCAACTATCGTACATTAAAGCCTGAAAAAGACGGTTTGTTCTGTGAACGAATTTTTGGTCCCCAAAAGGACTGGGAATGTCATTGCGGAAAATACAAACGCGTCCGTTATAAAGGCGTTGTATGTGATCGCTGTGGCGTAGAAGTAACTCGTGCTAAAGTTCGACGTGACCGTATGGGTCACATCGAGCTTGCTGCACCTGTTTCGCACATTTGGTATTTCAAAGGAATACCAAGCCGTATGGGTCTTGTACTCGATATGTCTCCAAGAGCACTGGAAGAAGTCATTTACTTTGCATCTTACGTGGTGACAGATACGGGTGAAACGCCGCTGGAGAAAAAACAGCTGCTTTCTGAAAAAGAATACCGGTCATACCGTGAAAAATACGGTCAGGGCTTTTCTGCACAAATGGGAGCGGAAGCGATCCGCCGTCTTCTTGAAGATATTGATCTTGTAAAAGAAGTCGACCAGCTGAAAGAAGAATTGAAAACAGCGCAAGGACAGCGCCGTACCCGTGCGATTAAACGCCTTGAAGTACTGGAAGCGTTCCGTCATTCAGGAAACGAGCCACACTGGATGATCTTGGATGTTCTTCCTGTCATTCCGCCTGAGCTTCGCCCGATGGTGCAGCTTGACGGAGGACGTTTTGCCACATCCGATTTGAACGACTTGTACCGCCGTGTGATTAACCGTAACAACCGTTTGAAGCGTCTTTTGGACTTGGGTGCGCCGAACATCATCGTACAAAACGAAAAACGTATGCTTCAGGAAGCGGTTGATGCGCTAATCGACAACGGACGCCGCGGCCGTCCTGTAACAGGGCCGGGTAACCGTCCATTGAAATCACTTTCTCATATGCTTAAAGGGAAACAAGGTCGTTTCCGTCAAAACCTTCTTGGTAAGCGTGTTGACTATTCCGGCCGATCCGTAATCGTAGTAGGTCCTCACCTTAAGATGTACCAATGTGGTCTTCCTAAGGAAATGGCTCTTGAGCTTTTCAAACCATTTGTAATGAAAGAGCTCGTGGCCAAAGGTCTTGCTCATAATATTAAGAGTGCGAAGCGCAAAGTAGAGCGCGTTCAGCCTGATGTATGGGATGTGCTTGAAGATGTAATCAAAGAGCACCCGGTACTCCTGAACCGTGCCCCTACGCTTCACAGACTGGGTATCCAGGCATTCGAACCAACGCTTGTTGAAGGCCGTGCGATTCGTCTTCACCCGCTCGTATGTACAGCATACAACGCTGACTTTGATGGTGACCAAATGGCGGTTCACGTACCTTTATCCGCTGAAGCACAAGCTGAAGCACGTTTGCTCATGCTGGCTGCTCAAAACATCCTAAATCCGAAAGACGGTAAACCGGTTGTTACACCGTCACAGGATATGGTATTAGGTAACTACTACCTTACAATGGAGCGTGCAGGTGCAATTGGTGAAGGATCTGTCTTTAAAGATGCAAACGAAGCAATCGTGGCGTACGAAAATGGTTATGTCCATCTTCATACTCGTATTGCTGTTCCAGTTTCAACTTTAAACAAACCTTCATTTAAAGAACACCAGCAAAACATGATGTTGATGACAACTGTCGGTAAACTTCTCTTCAACGAGATTCTTCCGGAGTCGTTCCCATACATCAATGAGCCGACAACAAACAACCTGCAAATTGAAACACCAGAGAAATACTTCCTTCCTCAAGCTGCGAATATTAAAGAAGAAATCGCTAAACATGATGAAGTAGATCCGTTCAAAAAAGGAATTCTCGGGAAAATCATTGCAGAAGTATTTAAACGATTCAAGATTACTGAAACATCCAAGATGCTTGACCGCATGAAAGAGCTTGGATTTAAATATTCCACACGAGCTGGTATTACCGTTGGTGTTTCCGACATCGTCGTATTGCCGGAGAAACAGGGTATCCTTGAAAAAGCGGAAGAAAAGGTTACTACGGTAACGAAACAATTCCGCCGCGGTCTGATTACAGAAGACGAGCGATATGAGCGCGTCATCAACATCTGGAGCCAGGCGAAGGATGAAATCCAGCAAAAACTGATGCTTACCCTTGATAAGAGAAACCCGATCTTCATGATGAGTGACTCTGGTGCCCGTGGTAACGCATCTAACTTTACACAGCTTGCCGGTATGCGTGGTCTCATGGCCAACCCGGCTGGTAAAATCATTGAGTTGCCGATCAAGTCCAGCTTCCGTGAAGGTCTGACGGTACTCGAATACTTTATCTCTACACACGGTGCACGTAAAGGTCTTGCCGATACTGCACTGAAAACAGCTGACTCCGGTTACTTGACACGCCGTCTTGTAGACGTTGCACAGGACGTTATTGTCCGTGAGGATGACTGCGGAACTGACCGCGGACTTAAAGTGGCAGCGATCAAAGAAGGCAACGAAGTAATCGAGAACCTATACGAGCGTCTTGTTGGCCGTACAGCCTTCAGAACCGTATACCATCCGGAAACGAATGAAGTTCTTGTCAGCAAAAACGAACAAATTACGGAAGACTCCGCTCAGGCTGTAGTCGATGCCGGAGTGCAAGAAGTAACCCTTCGTTCCGTATTTACATGTGATACCCGTCACGGTGTTTGTAAGAAATGTTACGGCCGCAACCTGGCAACAGGCTCTGACGTCGAAGTTGGGGAAGCGGTTGGTATCATCGCTGCACAATCCATCGGGGAGCCGGGAACACAGCTTACCATGCGTACCTTCCATACAGGTGGTGTAGCAGGAGACGATATCACACAAGGTTTACCGCGTATCCAGGAATTGTTTGAAGCACGTAACCCGAAAGGTCAGGCATTGATTTCTGAACTTGAAGGTACCGTAATTAACATCAACGAGTCCAAAGAGAAGCGTGAGATCCTTGTTCAAGGTGAAATCGAAACCCGTTCTTACACCGTTCCATATGGTGCCCGCATTAAAGTTGCAGAAGGTGATGTAGTAACTGCCGGTCAGGTACTGACTGAAGGTTCCATTGACCCGAAAGAACTGATCAAAGTCCGTGGAGCAGAAGGTGTTCAGGAATACTTACTGCGTGAAGTTCAAAAAGTATACCGTATGCAAGGGGTAGAAATTGGCGACAAGCACGTGGAAGTAATGGTTCGCCAGATGCTTCGTAAAGTCCGTATCATCGATGCCGGCCATACCGATGTATTGCCTGGTGCGTTGGTTGATATTCATACCTTTACCGATGCAAACAGAAAGATTCTTCTCGAAGGTGGAATTCCGGCAACAGGACGTCCTGTATTGCTTGGTATTACCAAAGCATCTCTTGAAACTGAATCCTTCTTGTCAGCAGCATCCTTCCAGGAAACAACTCGTGTCCTGACTGATGCGGCAATCAAAGGTAAGCGCGATGAATTGCTCGGATTGAAAGAGAACGTAATTATTGGTAAACTGATTCCTGCAGGTACAGGTATGTCCCTATACCGCAACGTTGGAATGGATTCTCCGGTCTCCACTGACGAAGAAACTGTAGGTTCAGAAGCAACAGAGCTAGTCTCTCAAGATTAACAAGAGAAGTGTTGACATTGGGAGCACAAGAGTGATATTATATCTGAGTGCTCCTAAGAAATGTTACTTTGGAGGATATAACGATGTCTTATGAAAAAGTGACACAGGCTTCTGATTTTATCGTAGGAACTAAGCAAACCATTAAGGCTTTGCAAAACGGGGAAGTTAGAGAGCTCGTCGTTGCTGACGATGCCGACCCTCGTGTAACCGGTAAAGTATTGCAGATTGCACAGGAAAGACTTGTCCCGATTACGAGAGTCGATTCCATGAAAAAGCTTGGCAAAGCTTGCGGGATTGATGTTGGAGCCGCAACTGTTGCGATAAAAGGATAAATTAAATGTTTTTGCGACGCCGCCTGCGTGGCCTCTCGCAAAAACTTTCTTTTGTCCAAAGATGAACCACCTGGTTCAGTGGTCTTAGAAAAAAGGATAAGAAGGGAGGAAAAACAAATGCCTACAATTAATCAATTGGTTCGTAATGGCCGTGAGTCAAAAGGTAAAAAATCTGATTCCCCAGCACTTAACAAAGGTTATAACAGCTTCAAGAAAGCTCAAACCAATGTTTCATCTCCGCAAAAACGTGGGGTATGTACTCGTGTTGGTACAATGACACCGAAGAAACCGAACTCGGCTCTTCGTAAATACGCTCGTGTACGTCTAACTAACGGAATTGAAGTGACTGCTTACATCCCTGGGATCGGGCACAACCTTCAAGAGCACAGCGTTGTGTTGATTCGTGGCGGACGTGTAAAAGACTTACCGGGGGTACGTTACCACATCGTTCGTGGTGCGCTTGATACTGCTGGTGTAAACAACCGTATGCAAGGACGTTCCAAATACGGAACTAAGCGTCCTAAAGCTGCTAAAAAGTAAGCTGAAATAAATAAAAAATAAATAGGAGAAAGGAGGGGACACAATGCCTCGTAAAGGACCTGTATCTCGTCGTGATGTGTTACCTGATCCAATTTACAAGTCTAAGCTTGTAACTCGTCTAATCAACAAAATTATGATTGACGGTAAAAGAGGAGTAGCACAAACCATTCTTTATAATGCATTTGACATTATTAAAGAACGCTCAAACACAGAGCCAATGGAAGTTTTCGAACAAGCTCTTAAAAACATCATGCCTGTTCTTGAAGTTCGTGCCCGCCGTGTGGGCGGAGCCAACTATCAAGTTCCAGTTGAAGTTCGTCCCGAGCGCCGTACGACTCTAGGACTTCGTTGGTTGACTAACTACGCTCGTCTTCGTGGTGAAAAGACAATGGAAGAACGTCTTGCCAACGAAATCATGGATGCTGCTAACAATGCTGGAGCTTCCGTGAAGAAGCGTGAAGATATGCACAAAATGGCAGAAGCGAACAAAGCGTTTGCTCACTACCGCTGGTAGAAAACACATGAGACAGTTTATTGGCTGTCTCTATCCCACTATAAAAAATTATTTCCTATGTATAGGAAGGAGAGAAATTCATGGCACGAGAATTCTCCTTAAAAAATACGCGTAACATCGGGATCATGGCTCACATCGATGCCGGTAAAACGACAACAACTGAACGTGTACTTTACTATACAGGTCGAATCCACAAAATTGGTGAAACTCACGAAGGTGCTTCCCAAATGGACTGGATGGAGCAGGAACAAGAGCGCGGAATCACAATCACTTCCGCTGCTACAACTGCTCAGTGGAAAGGTCACCGTATCAACATCATTGATACTCCTGGACACGTAGACTTTACAGTAGAAGTAGAACGCTCATTGCGTGTATTAGACGGAGCTGTAGCTGTACTAGATGCACAGTCTGGGGTTGAACCACAAACTGAAACTGTATGGCGTCAAGCAACAACTTACGGGGTTCCCCGTGTAGTTTTCGTAAACAAAATGGACAAGATTGGTGCTGATTTCCTTTACTCTGTAAAGACACTTCATGACCGTCTTGGTGCAAACGCACACCCAATTCAGCTTCCAATCGGTGCTGAAGATCAATTCGAAGCCATTATCGACCTTATCGAGATGAAAGCTGTATTCTACAGTAACGACCTTGGAACTGATATCACAATAGGTGAAATTCCTTCTGAATATCAAGAACAAGCAGAAGAGTACCGTGGAAAGCTTATCGAAGCTGTAGCTGAGCTTGATGAAGAATTGATGATGAAATACTTAGAAGGCGAAGAGTTGACTAACGACGAAATCAAAGGCGCAATTCGTCAGGGTACTGTAAATGTTGAATTTTACCCTGTAATCTGTGGCTCTGCTTTCAAAAACAAAGGTGTTCAGCTTATGCTGGATGCGGTTCTTGACTACTTGCCGGCTCCTACTGATGTAGAAGCGATCACAGGACATCTTCCTGATTCTGAAGAAGAAGTTTCTCGTCTATCAAGCGACGAAGCTCCATTCTCAGCATTGGCATTTAAAGTTATGACTGACCCTTACGTTGGTAAACTTACTTTCTTCCGTGTATATTCCGGTACATTGAACTCAGGTTCATACGTACAGAACTCTACAAAAGGTAAGCGTGAGCGCGTAGGACGTATCCTTCAAATGCACGCAAACCACCGTGAAGAGATCTCTACTGTATATGCTGGAGATATCGCGGCAGCTGTAGGTTTGAAAGATACTACAACTGGTGATACTCTTTGTGATGAGAAGGATCAGGTTATCCTTGAATCCATGGTATTCCCTGAGCCGGTAATCCACTTATCCATCGAGCCTAAATCCAAGGCTGACCAGGACAAAATGGGTATGGCTCTTGCGAAACTTGCTGAAGAGGATCCAACGTTCCGAACTGAAACTGATGAAGAAACAGGACAAACGATCATCGGCGGTATGGGTGAACTTCACCTTGATATCCTTGTTGACCGTATGAAGCGTGAATTTAAAGTTGAAGCAAACGTTGGTGCTCCGCAGGTTGCTTACCGGGAAACCATCCGCCAAGCGGCTAAGGTTGAAGGTAAGTTCGTACGTCAGTCCGGTGGTCGTGGTCAATATGGTCACGTTTGGATCGAGTTCGAACCAGGTGAAGAAGGATCTGGATTCGTATTTGAAAACAAAATCGTCGGTGGTGTAGTTCCTCGTGAATACATCCCAGCGGTACAATCTGGTATTGAAGAATCAATGAAAAATGGTATGCTTGCAGGATTCCCATTGCTTGATCTTAAAGCAAGAATCGTTGACGGTTCTTACCATGACGTTGACTCCAACGAAATGGCGTTTAAGATTGCCGGTTCAATGGCACTTAAGAACGCTAAATCAAAATGTGACCCTGCTATCCTTGAGCCAATCATGAAAGTTGAAGTGGTTGTTCCTGAAGAATACATGGGAGACATTATGGGTGACGTAACTTCCCGACGCGGACGTGTTGAAGGTATGGAAGCTCGCGGTAACGCTCAAGTGGTTAAAGCGATGGTACCACTTGCTGAAATGTTTGGTTATGCAACATCTCTTCGTTCTCGTACACAAGGACGTGGAACTTATTCCATGCACTTTGACCACTACGAAGAAGTGCCAAAATCCATTTCAGAAGAAATCATCAAAAAATCAACTGGACAATAATGGTTGACAGTTGTAACAGGCTTGCTTTTCATGTAAGCTAGAATAGGCAGACAATCTGTCTGTTTATATAAATAAATCAACTAATTTTCACACATAATAAGGAGGAATCTTTCTCATGGCTAAAGAGAAATTTGATCGTTCCAAAACGCATGCCAATATCGGCACAATTGGTCACGTTGACCACGGTAAAACAACTTTAACAGCTGCTATCACATCTGTACTTGCTAAAAGAAGCGGTAAAGGTGCTGCAATGGCTTACGACCAAATCGACGGTGCTCCAGAAGAGCGCGAACGTGGAATCACAATCTCAACTGCACACGTTGAGTACGAAACTGACAAGCGTCACTATGCACACGTTGACTGCCCAGGACACGCTGACTATGTTAAAAACATGATCACTGGTGCTGCACAAATGGACGGAGGGATCCTAGTAGTATCTGCTGCTGACGGCCCAATGCCACAAACTCGTGAGCACATCCTTCTTTCTCGTCAAGTAGGTGTTCCTTACCTAGTTGTATTCTTGAACAAATGTGACATGGTAGATGACGAAGAACTTCTTGAACTAGTTGAAATGGAAGTTCGTGACCTTCTTACCGAGTACGATTTCCCAGGAGACGATGTTCCTGTAATCAAAGGTTCTGCTCTTAAAGCTCTTGAAGGAGATGCTGAGTGGGAAGAAAAAATCATCGAACTTATGGACGCAGTTGACGAGTACATCCCAACTCCTCCACGTGACACTGAAAAGCCATTCATGATGCCTGTTGAGGATGTATTCTCAATCACTGGCCGTGGTACAGTTGCTACTGGACGTGTTGAGCGTGGACAAGTTAAAGTCGGTGACGTTGTTGAGATCCTTGGTCTTACTGAAGAGCCAAAATCAACTACTGTAACTGGTGTTGAAATGTTCCGTAAACTTCTTGACTATGCTGAAGCTGGTGACAACATCGGTGCACTTCTTCGTGGGGTATCCCGTGAGGATGTTGAGCGTGGACAAGTTCTTGCTAAGCCAGGAACTGTTAAAGCTCACACTAAATTCAAATCTGAAGTTTACGTTCTTTCAAAAGAAGAAGGTGGACGTCACACTCCATTCTTCTCTAACTACCGTCCTCAGTTCTACTTCCGTACAACTGACGTAACGGGTATCATCCAACTTCCAGAAGGAACTGAAATGGTTATGCCTGGAGACAACATCGAAATGACTGTTGAACTAATCGCTCCAATCGCGATCGAAGAAGGAACTAAGTTCTCTATTCGTGAAGGTGGACGTACAGTAGGTGCTGGAGTAGTAGCAACTATCACTGAATAGTCTTTCATATAAAAAAGCATCCCGATTGCCGGGGTGCTTTTTTTGTTTTTATAATATAGAAGAAACACGACATGACCATTTTTTCAATTTGTATTTTCCCTTGATTTTGAGCGGTTTTACCCCTATAATAGTAAAAGTGTGCGATCGAGAAAAATATTTATAAGAATAGCTTGCAATGGGCAGCTGTTTTTACTATAATAAGTAATGTTGGTCATTCATTTGCGATGATCCGGAAGGTTGCTGACACACCCGGCCCCATTGCCATGGCGGATGTCTGTCAGGTAAATTTCCGTGGGAGTAATGTCTGTTTATCAAAATGGGCGAATAAAGGAGGGAAAATAATGGCAAAGCAAAAGATTCGTATTCGATTAAAAGCGTATGATCACAGAATTCTTGATCAGTCTGCTGAGAAAATTGTTGAGACAGCAAAACGTTCTGGTGCAAAAGTATCCGGACCGATTCCGCTTCCAACTGAGAAAGCTGTATACACAATCCTTCGTGCGGTGCACAAATATAAGGATTCTCGTGAGCAGTTCGAAATGCGTACACATAAGCGCTTGATCGATATCATCGAGCCAACGCCGCAAACTGTTGATTCATTAATGCGTTTGGATCTTCCATCTGGCGTGGACATTGAAATCAAACTTTAATTCGTGTGAATTCACAATATAAAAACAACATTTAACATTTAATAGGAGGTGTGACTAATGGCCAAAGGAATCTTAGGTAAAAAAGTTGGAATGACTCAAGTGTTTGCAGAAAACGGTGATCTTATCCCAGTTACTGTGGTAGAAGTTACTCCAAACGTTGTTCTTCAAAAGAAAAGTGCTGAAAACGACGGATACGAAGCAATCCAATTAGGATTTGATGACAAGAAAGAAAGCCGTGTGAACAAGCCTGCAAAAGGGCATGCTGCTAAAGCTAACACAAACCCTAAGCGCTTCGTTAAAGAATTCCGCAATGTAGAAGGCGCGGAATATGAGGTTGGTCAGGAAGTCAAGGTTGATATTTTCGCAGAAGGTGACATCGTGGATGTAACCGGCACATCAAAAGGTAAAGGATTCCAAGGTGTAATCAAGCGCCACGGACAATCCCGCGGACCGATGAGCCATGGTTCCCGTTACCACCGTCGTCCTGGTTCTATGGGTGCAGTTGACCCTAACCGTGTATTCAAAGGTAAAAACCTACCTGGACGTACAGGCGGAGATACAATTACTGTTCAAAACCTAGAAGTAGTAAAAGTTGACGCTGAGCGCAACTTGCTTCTAATCAAAGGTAACGTACCTGGTGCGAAGAAAAGCTACGTTACAATCAATGCAGCTGTAAAAGCAAAAGAAGCTAAATAAGAAGGGAGGATACATCGATGCCTAAAGTAGCTATTTACAAACAAGATGGTTCTCAAGCAGGCGACCTAGAGCTTAATGCTTCCGTTTTCGGTATTGAACCAAACCAAAATGTGTTATTTGATGCTGTTGTTATGCAGCAAGCGTCTCAACGCCAAGGCAACCATGACGTGAAAAACCGTTCTGAAGTTGCTGGTGGTGGACGCAAGCCATGGAGACAAAAAGGAACTGGACGTGCTCGTCAAGGTTCAATCCGCTCTCCACAATGGGTTGGCGGTGGAGTGGTTTTCGGACCAACACCAAGAAGCTATTCATTTAAATTACCTAAGAAAGTACGCCGTTTAGCAATTAAATCCGCACTTTCTTCAAAGGTTATCGATAATAACCTAGTCGTACTTGAAGCTCTTTCTTTTGACGCTCCTAAGACAAAAGACATGAAACAAGTACTAACAAATCTATCCGCAGATCGCAAAGCACTTGTTGTGACAGGTGACTTCAACGAATTTGTTGCGTTATCTGCTCGTAACATCCCTGGTGTAACAGTCGTTACAGCAAGCGGTGTAAACGTGCTTGATGTGCTTAACCACGACAAGCTTGTTATGACAAGAGACGCTGTGGAAAAAGTAGAGGAGGTGCTTGCATAATGGATGCACGAGATATTATTAAGCGCCCCGTAATTACAGAGCGTTCTACTGAAATTATGGCTGATGGTAAATACACTTTTGAAGTCGACACTCGCGCAACAAAGACTCAAATCAAGTCTTCTCTTGAAGAAATCTTTGGGATTAAAGTTGCATCAGTAAACACTGTAAACTCCAAAGGGAAATTCAAGCGTGTAGGTCGTCATTCTGGTTACACTGCAAAGCGTAAGAAGGCGATTATTACACTAACTCCAGAAAGCAAAGAACTAGACTTCTTTGAGGGAGTATAAACCGAGAAACAGGTAAAGGAGGGAAACACACATGGGTATCAAAAAGTTTAAACCGATCACTAACGGTCGTCGTAATATGACTCAATTGGACTTCGCTGAGATTACAACTGACCAACCGGAAAAATCATTGCTTGCTCCGCTAAGCAAAAAGGCTGGACGTAACAACCAAGGTAAACTTACTGTTCGTCACCAAGGCGGTGGGCACAAGCGTAAATACAGAATTATCGACTTTAAGCGTAACAAAGATGGAATACCAGGACGCGTTGCTACGATCGAATATGATCCAAACCGTACGGCTAACATCGCGCTAATCAACTATGTTGATGGTGAAAAACGTTACATTCTTGCTCCTAAAGGACTTAAAGTTGGTCAAGAAATCATGGCCGGCCCTGAGGCTGACATTAAAGTAGGGAATGCACTTCCACTTGCGAACATTCCTGTAGGTTCTACAATCCACAATATCGAGCTTAAACCTGGTAAAGGCGGTCAGCTGGTTCGTTCTGCTGGTGCTGAAGCTCAGCTTCTTGGTAAAGAAGAAAAGTACGCTCTTGTTCGTCTAGGTTCTGGCGAAGTTCGTATGATCCTTCTAACTTGCCGTGCAACAATCGGTCAAGTAGGTAACCTTGAACATGAACTAGTTAACGTAGGTAAAGCCGGTCGTTCTCGCTGGATGGGTATCCGTCCGACAGTTCGTGGTTCTGTAATGAACCCTAATGATCACCCACACGGTGGTGGTGAAGGACGCGCTCCAATCGGACGTAAATCACCAATGTCACCATGGGGCAAACCGACTCTTGGTTACAAGACTCGTAAGAAAAACAATCCAACAGACAAGTACATCGTACGTCGTCGTAAAAAATAACGTGTTTGTTCTACGGTTCAATCGAACCGTAGCGCAATCGCGAAGGGAGGTTCACGTATGGGTCGCAGTTTGAAAAAAGGACCTTTTGTTGATGACCACTTAATGAAAAAAGTTGAAGGCTTGAACGAATCTAATGACAAAAAAGTTATTAAAACTTGGTCTCGCCGTTCAACAATTTTCCCGGAATTCATCGGACACACATTAGCAGTATATGATGGCCGTAAGCATGTACCGGTTTATGTTACAGAAGACATGGTCGGACACAAGTTGGGTGAATTTGCACCAACACGTACTTATAAAGGTCATGCCGCTGATGATAAGAAAACAAGACGTTAATTGAGGGGAGGTACACAAAATGCAAGCAAAAGCTGTTGCTAAACAAGTGCGTATTGCTCCTCGTAAAGCTAGAATTGTTATCGATTTGATTCGAGGTAAGCAAGTAGGCGAAGCACTTGCGATTCTACGCCTTACACCAAAAGCTGCTTCTCCAGTGATTGAAAAGGTGTTAAAATCTGCTATCGCAAACGCGGAACACAACTATGAAATGGAACCAAACAACCTTGTGGTATCATCTGCATTCGTAGATGAAGGCATTACGTTAAAACGTTTCCGTCCTCGTGCAATGGGACGTGCAAGCCGTATTAACAAGCGTACTAGCCACATCACTATCGTTGTTTCTGAAAAGAAGGAGGGATAAGACGTGGGTCAAAAAGTAAATCCGATAGGACTACGTATTGGCGTTATTCGTGACTGGGATTCAAAATGGTACGCTGATAAAGACTATGCTGATCTATTACACGAAGATCTTAAAATTCGTAAATATATCGAAAAACGACTAAAAGACGCGGCTGTATCCGGTGTTGAAATCGAGCGTGCAGCAAACCGCGTAAATATCACGATCAAAACTGCTAAGCCTGGTATGGTTATCGGTAAGGGTGGTACTGAAGTTGAAGCACTTCGTAAAGCACTTAACGAACTAACTGGCAAGCGAGTACACGTAAACATTTTTGAAATCAAGCAAGCGGATGTTGATGCTAAGCTTGTTGCCGAAAATATTGCTCGTCAATTGGAAAACCGTGTGTCTTTCCGCCGTGCAATGAAGCAATCAATCCAACGTTCTATGCGTGCTGGAGCAAAAGGTATCAAGACTGAAGTTTCCGGACGTCTTGGTGGAGCTGATATCGCTCGTTCAGAATCTTACAGTGAAGGAACTGTTCCTCTTCATACCCTTCGTGCAGACATCGACTATGGAACTGCAGAAGCTGACACAACTTACGGTAAAATCGGTGTGAAAATCTGGATCTACCGTGGGGAAGTCCTTCCAACAAGAGGAACGAAAAAAGAGGAAGGAGGCAAATAATATGTTATTGCCAAAACGTGTTAAATACCGCCGTGAACACCGCGGAAAAATGCGCGGACGTGCAAAAGGTGGCGCTGAAATAGCATTCGGCGAATATGGTTTACAAGCTATTGAAGCATCTTGGATTACTAACCGTCAGATCGAAGCAGCTCGTATCGCGATGACTCGTTATATGAAGCGTGGCGGTAAAGTATGGATCAAAATTTTCCCGTCAAAGCCTTACACAGCTAAGCCTCTAGAAGTTCGAATGGGTTCCGGTAAAGGGGCACCCGAAGGATGGGTTGCTGTAGTAAAACCAGGAAAAATTATGTTTGAAATCGCTGGTGTATCTGAAGAAGTAGCTCGTGAAGCACTTCGTCTTGCTGCACACAAGCTTCCAATCAAATGTAAATTTGTAAAACGCGAAGAAGTGGGTGGTGACACTAATGAAGGCTAATGATATCCGTAACATGACCACTGCTGAAGTCGAACAAAACGCTAAGTCTCTAAAAGAAGAGCTTTTCAATCTTCGTTTTCAACTCGCTACAGGTCAATTAGAAAACCCTGCCCGCATTCGTGAAGTTCGTAAAGCAATTGCCCGTGCAAAAACTGTTTTACGTGAAAGAGAGCTAGGGATTACTAACGCTTAATATTGAGAGGAGGTTCGCACAATGAGTGAACGAAATCAACGTAAAGTTTATCTTGGCCGTGTAGTTTCTGACAAGATGGACAAAACAATCACTGTGCTTGTAGAGACTTACAAAAAGCACCCTTTATATAACAAGCGTGTTAAGTACTCTAAAAAGTTCAAAGCTCATGATGAAAACAACACTGCAAAAGTGAATGATTTGGTAAGAATCATGGAAACTCGTCCGCTTTCTAAAGACAAGCGTTTCCGTTTGGTAGAAGTGGTTGAAGAAGCAGTAGTTATTTAATATATGTTCGGATCGAAAATGTATCCGAAAGGAGGTCAATTCGCATGATTCAACAAGAGACTCGTTTAAAAGTAGCTGACAACTCTGGTGCTCGTGAGTTATTATGCATTAAAGTTCTTGGCGGCTCTGGACGCAAATACGCTAACGTTGGTGACATCATCGTCTGTTCTGTAAAATCCGCAACACCAGGCGGCGTTGTTAAGAAAGGTGACGTTGTTAAAGCGGTAGTTGTTCGCACAAAACGCGGAATGCACCGTAACGACGGATCCACTATCCGTTTTGACGAGAACGCAGCAGTAATCGTTCGTGATGATAAAGGTCCTCGTGGTACTCGTATCTTTGGACCAGTTGCTCGTGAACTTCGTGACAAACAGTTCATGAAGATCGTTTCACTTGCTCCAGAAGTGCTTTAATATCAATAGAATGCAAGGCTCAAATCTGCAGGCTTGTAAGGAGGTGCAACACGCTCATGCCAATGCATGTTAAAAAAGGCGATAAAGTACAAGTGATTTCCGGTAAGGATAAAGGCAAACAAGGAGTAATTCTTGAAGCTTATCCGAAACAAAATCGTGTCCTTGTAGAAGGCGTTAATATCGTTAAGAAACACTCGAAACCGTCTCAGGCTAATCCACAAGGTGGAATCGTAAGCCTAGAAGCTCCGGTTCATGTTTCTAACGTAATGCCTCTAGATCCAAAGACAAACGTTCCTACCCGTGTAGGATACAAAGAAGTCGATGGTAAAAAAGTTCGTGTAGCTAAATCAGGTGAAGTTTTAGATAAATAATCGCAGTGAAAGGAGGGCATCTTGATGAACCGTCTACAAGAGCGTTATAAAAGTGAGATTGTTCCTTCTCTAGTAGAGAAGTTTAACTACACTTCTGTAATGGAAGTTCCAAAGATCGAAAAAATCGTAATCAACATGGGTGTTGGTGACGCAGTTTCCAACTCTAAAGTGCTGGATACAGCTGTTGAAGAACTAACTACAATCGCTGGTCAAAAGCCAGTTATTACTCGTGCTAAGAAATCTATCGCAGGCTTCAAGCTTCGTGAAGGGATGCCAATCGGTACAAAAGTTACTCTTCGCGGAGAGCGCATGTATGATTTCTTAGACAAACTAATCGCAGTTGCACTTCCACGTGTACGTGACTTCCGTGGTATTTCAAAGAAAGCTTTTGATGGCCGTGGTAACTACACTCTTGGTGTTAAAGAACAATTGATCTTCCCAGAGATCGATTACGATAAAGTAAATAAAGTTCGCGGTATGGACATCGTTATCGTAACGACTGCCAACACGGACGAAGAGGCTCGTGAGCTATTGACTCAAGTAGGAATGCCTTTCCAAAAATAATCTTTAAGCCAAAGGAGGTAAACCCGTGGCAAAGAAATCTATGATTGCTAAGCAACAACGCCAGCAAAAGTTCAAAGTGCAGGAATACACTCGCTGTGAACGATGCGGGCGTCCTCATTCAGTCATCCGCAAGTTTAAACTCTGCCGTATTTGCTTTAGAGAACTTGCTTATAAAGGTCAAATTCCTGGTGTTAAAAAAGCCAGCTGGTAATACCCTGAACAAAGGGAAGGAGGTAAATATCAATGGTCATGACAGATCCAATTGCAGATATGCTTACTCGTATTCGCAACGCTAACACCGTTCGTCACGATAAATTAGAGGTTCCTGGTTCTACAATTAAAAAAGAGATCGCAGAAATCCTCAAGCGTGAAGGTTTTGTACGCGATGTAGAATACATTGAAGATAATAAACAAGGGATGATTCGCATCTTCCTTAAATACGGTTCTAACAATGAGCGTGTAATTACTGGTCTTAAGAGAATCAGTAAGCCTGGACTTCGTGTATACGCAAAATCAACTGAACTTCCACGAGTACTTGGAGGATTGGGGATTGCGCTTGTATCCACTTCAAAAGGCATTCTAACTGACAAAGAAGCTCGCCAGCAACAAGTCGGCGGCGAAGTATTAGCATACGTTTGGTAAAATTTTAGCAGCGAATGGAGGTGTCATTATGTCTCGCATAGGTAATAAACCTGTTGAGATCCCAAGCGGCGTAACAGTTGATGTGAAGGATAACTTCGTAACTGTTAAAGGTCCAAAGGGAGAACTAACTCGACAATTCAGCAAAGATATTAAAATTAACGTGGCTGAAAGCACAATCACTTTTGAACGCCCGAGCGATCACAAAGAGCACCGTGCTTTACACGGAACAACTAGAAGCGTACTTAACAACATGGTTATCGGTGTTACTAACGGCTACGAAAGAGCACTCGAAATCATTGGTGTAGGTTACCGTGCATCTAAATCTGGAAACAAACTGATCCTTAACGTTGGATACTCTCACCCAGTAGAAATCGTTCCTGAAAACGGAATCGACATCGATGTTCCTTCTAACACAAGAGTGGTAGTTAAAGGTATCGATAAGCAGCGTGTTGGTGAAGTTGCAGCAAACATCCGTTCAATCCGTTCTCCAGAGCCTTACAAAGGTAAAGGAATTCGTTATGAAGGTGAGTTTGTACGACGTAAAGAAGGTAAGACTGGTAAATAAGACCGGTTAAGAAGTTAGCGGAAAGGAGTGCATAGGATGATCACTAAAGCGGATAAAAATGTCGCTCGTAAAAAAAGACATGCTCGTGTTCGCCGCTCTGTAATCGGAACAGCAGAACGTCCTCGTTTGAACGTATTCCGTTCTAGCAAGCACATTTATGCTCAACTGATCGACGATGTGAACGGAGTAACAATCGCATCTGCCTCTTCTATGGATAAAGAAGCAGGTATCGAAAACGGCGGTAACGTTGAAGCAGCGAAAGCAGTCGGCGAAGCTATTGCTAAGCGTGGTTCAGAAAATGGCGTTAAAGTAGTAGTATTCGACCGTGGCGGTTATTTATATCATGGACGTGTAAAAGCATTAGCTGATGCAGCCCGTGAGGCTGGGTTAGAATTTTAATAGAAGGAGGGAAACTGATGCGTATCGACCCTAATAAACTTGAACTTGAAGAACGTGTCGTAACGGTCAACCGTGTAGCGAAGGTTGTAAAAGGTGGACGTCGTTTCCGCTTTGCTGCAGTTGTTGTCGTTGGTGACAAAAATGGTCATGTCGGATTTGGTACTGGTAAAGCTCAAGAGGTACCAGATGCGATCCGCAAAGCAATTGAAGACGCAAAGAAAAATCTTATTACAGTACCAGTTGTTCGTACAACAATCCCTCACCAAATTACAGGACAATTTGGCGCAGGAAAAGTATTGCTTAAGCCTGCTTCCGAGGGTACTGGAGTTATCGCAGGTGGACCTGTCCGTGCGGTACTAGAACTTGCTGGAGTAGCTGATATTCTTTCTAAATCACTTGGATCTAACAACCCAATCAACATGGTGCGTGCTACGATCGAAGGATTAAGAAATCTTAAACGTGCTGAGGACGTTGCGAAACTTCGCGGCAAATCAGTCGAAGAGCTTTTAGGTTAAGGAGGGAACAGTAGATGGCTAAGAAATTAGAAATCACCCTCACACGCAGTGTTATCGGACGTCCTGAGAATCAGCGTGTAACTGTTAAGACTTTAGGTCTTAGAAAAATGCATCAAACGGTTGTACACGAAGACAACCAAGCTATCCGTGGTATGGTTAACAAGGTATCTCACCTTGTAACTGTAAACGAAATCGACGCGTAAAACGCTAATAAAATCATGAGGAGGTGCTCACATGAAACTTCATGAGTTGAAACCAGCTGAAGGATCCCGTTCAACACGCAACCGCGTAGGACGTGGTATCGGTTCAGGAAATGGTAAAACAAGTGGTCGTGGACACAAAGGTCAAAAAGCACGTTCTGGTGGCGGAGTTCGTCCTGGATTTGAGGGTGGACAAAACCCATTAGCACGTCGTTTGCCTAAACGTGGATTCACAAACCCAACTCGCAAAGAGTACTCAATTGTTAATCTTGAAAAGCTTACACGTTTTGAAGAAGGTACAGAGGTAACTCCGGAACTTCTTATCGAGACTGGTGTGGTAAGCAAAGAAAACAGCGGCATTAAAGTGTTAGGAAATGGCAAGTTAGGAGTTAAGCTTACAGTTAAGGCCCATAAGTTCTCCGCTTCTGCTAAAGAAGCGATTGAAGCGGCCGGCGGAAAAACTGAGGTGATTTAATGTTCCGGACAATCTCCAACATTATGCGTGTGGGTGATCTCAGAAACAAGATTCTATTTACACTTTTGATGCTGATCGTTTTCAGGATCGGAACGTTTATTCCTGTTCCAGGTGTGAATCGCGAGGTCCTTAAGTTTGGTACTGAAAATAACGCAAGTATTTTTGGATTCTTGAACACGTTCGGTGGTGGAGCATTAAAAAACTTCTCCATCTTTGCAATGGGTATCATGCCATACATTACAGCATCAATCATTGTTCAGCTGCTTCAAATGGATGTGGTTCCTAAGTTCACAGAGTGGAGTAAACAAGGGGAAGTGGGCCGACGCAAGCTGGCTCAGTTCACCAGATACGGAACGATTGTCCTTGGATTTATCCAGGCCATCGGGATGTCTATCGGGTTTAACAACCTGTTCCCTGGACTGATTTCAAACCCTGGAATCATGACGTATTTGTTTATTGCGTTGGTGTTGACTGCCGGAACTTCCTTTTTGATGTGGTTAGGTGAGCAGATTACCCTTAAGGGAATCGGAAATGGGATTTCCGTTCTCATTTTCGCGGGGATTGTCGCAGCTATTCCTACAGCTGTTAACCAGATATATGCAGCGCAATTCAAAGGCGCAAACGATCAGATGTTTATGCACATTGTAACTGTACTTCTGTTACTGGTAGCTATTATTTTAATCGTTGTCGGCGTTATCTACATTCAACAAGGTTTACGTAAGATCCCGATTCAGTATGCAAAACGCGTCGTCGGTACAAACCCTGTTGGCGGCCAATCCACGCATTTGCCGATTAAAGTCAACGCGGCAGGAGTTATCCCGGTTATCTTTGCGATTTCCCTGATTATTACTCCTCGTACGATTGCCGGCTTTTTCGAGCAAAACGATATAACAAAGTGGATTGTCAGCACGTTTGACTACACCCAGCCAGTCGGAATGATTTTATATGCGCTTTTAATTATTGGATTTTCGTACTTCTACACGTTCATTCAGGTCAATCCAGAGCAAATGGCTGATAACTTGAAGAAACAGGGTGGTTACATCCCGGGTATTCGTCCAGGAGCAAACACCCAATCGTATATTACGAAAATTTTATATCGATTAACTTTTGTAGGATCTCTATTCCTTGCGTTTATCGCTATTCTCCCGGTAATCTTTACAGCAATTCCAGGGCTCAACCTTCCGTCTTCGATTCAGATTGGCGGCACGAGCTTACTGATTGTTGTAGGTGTGGCATTAGACACGATGAAGCAGATTGAAAGCCAGTTGATTAAACGGCATTACAAAGGCTTCATTAAGTAGAGGAAAGGGAAGACGTCTTCTTCCCTCAAACCCTCGGTCTATTGGCAAGATTAGTGAGTATGGAGGGATTAGATGTATCTTGTATTGATGGGATTGCCTGGTGCCGGAAAAGGGACACAGGCAGAACAAATTGTTGAGCAGTACGGCATTCCCCATATCTCAACAGGAGATATGTTCAGGGCTGCAATCAAGGAAGGCACTCCTCTTGGTCTGAAGGCAAAGTCATATATGGATTCCGGTAACTTGGTTCCGGATGATGTAACGATCGGAATTGTCCGTGAACGTCTTGCCAAAGATGACTGTGAGAAGGGATACCTGCTTGATGGTTTTCCTCGGACTGTTGCTCAGGCCGAAGCGCTTGAGGACATCACGTCTGAGCTGGATCGCCGAATCGATTATGTACTCAACATCTCTGTAGAAAAAGATCAGTTGATGCAGCGATTGACCGGCCGCCGGATTTGTCCGGTATGCGGAACCACTTATCACATCATTTTCAATCCTCCAAAAGTGGATGGGAAATGTGATAAGGATGGGGCTGACTTAATCCAGCGCGAAGATGACAACGAAGAAACGGTTCGTACTCGCTTGGAAGTAAACATGGAGCAATCCAAACCATTATTGGATTTCTATAAGGGTAAAGGCTACCTCAAGAATATTGATGGTGACCAGGAAATCAATAAAGTCTATGCAGACATTAACGAACTTATCGGAGGGCTGGCAAAATGATTATCTGCAAAACGCCGCGGGAGATCGATCTCATGCGGGAAGCAGGGAGAATCGTTGCCCTAACTCACGAGGAGTTAAAGAAACACATTAAACCTGGTGTGACAACAAAAGAGCTGGATAACATTGCTGAAAAGTTTATTCGCAGCCAGGGTGCAATCCCTTCATTCAAGGATTATAATGGATTTACGGGAAGCATCTGTACTTCCGTGAATGAAGAGCTTGTACATGGAATTCCGGGAAAGCGTGTATTGAACCATGGCGACATTATCTCTTTGGATATAGGGGCGAAATACAAAGGCTACCACGGCGATTCTGCCTGGACTTACGGAGTCGGAGAGATCTCGGAAGAGTCTCGAAAGCTTCTTGATGTAACTGAGCAATCTCTTTTCAAAGGATTGGAGAAAGCGAAGGCAGGTGCCAGACTTACAGATATCTCCCATGAGATTCAAGTATATGCAGAGGCTGAAGGGTTTTCTGTTGTACGCGAATACGTGGGGCATGGAGTCGGCCAGGAATTGCATGAAGATCCGCAAATTCCTCATTATGGACCGCCCGGTAAAGGGCCGATCCTGAAAAAAGGAATGGTCTTGGCCATCGAGCCGATGATCAATGCCGGATCTCGTTATGTTAAAACATTATCCGATAACTGGACGGTTGTGACAACGGATGGCAAATGGTGTGCTCATTTTGAACATACTGTGGCCATTACGGAGGAAGGATACGAAATCCTAACAAAGATCTAGGTGAAGGTGATATAATGGTTAGCGATTCTGAATCGATGCCTCAGATAGGACAGATGGTTCGAATCATAAAGGGAAGAGACGCAGAGAAATTAGGTGTCATCGTAAATATCCTGGATGATCGCTTTGTACTTGTCGCAGATGGCGATAAGCGCAAATATGATCGCGCCAAACGTAAAAACCTGATTCACTTAGAACTTCTTGATTTTATTTCTCCGGAAGTTGCAAGAAGCATTCTTGAAACAGGCCGTGTAACAAATGGCAAACTACGGTACGCAGTAGCGAAGTTTTCCGACGAGAAAGTCATTGCTCTGAAGAAGGGAGACCATATCGATGGCTAAAGACGATGTAATTGAGGTAGAAGGTACGGTTATCGAACCACTGCCAAACGCCATGTTCCGAGTGGAGCTTGAGAATGGACATAAAATTCTAGCACATGTTTCCGGAAAGATCCGCATGCACTACATTCGGATTTTACCAGGAGATAAAGTTACCGTAGAATTGTCTCCATATGACTTATCACGTGGTCGTATAACGTATCGCTTTAAATAAAAAATCGTACTCCGTGACATAAGGAGGTTTAAAAAAATGAAGGTTAGACCATCAGTCAAACCCATTTGTGAAAAGTGTAAAGTTATTCGTCGTAGAGGAACTGTAATGGTGATCTGCGAAAACCCTAAACACAAGCAAAAACAAGGTTAATCTAAGGAGGTGCTACATTATGGCACGTATTGCAGGAGTCGACGTTCCACGCGATAAGCGAGTTGTCATTTCGCTAACTTACATCTTTGGAATCGGTAAAGCGAAAGCTCAACAAGTTCTTGCTGAAGCTGGTGTATCTGAAGAAACTCGCGTTCGTGATCTTACAGAAGATGAATTGAATAAAATCCGTGAAGCAATCGACAAGATTAAAGTTGAAGGTGACCTTCGTCGTGAAGTATCCCTTAACATCAAACGTCTAATCGAGATCGGCAGCTTCCGTGGAATCCGCCACCGTCGCGGTCTTCCAGTTCGCGGTCAAAATACGAAGAACAACTCTCGTACTCGTAAAGGACCTCGTCGTACAGTAGCGAATAAGAAAAAGTAAGTAAAGGAGGTAAACTCTAATGGCGAAGCAACAACGTAAAACAAACACTCGTAAACGTCGTGTGAAAAAGAATGTTGAGACCGGTATCGCGCATATCCGTTCTACATTCAACAACACAATCATTACGATTACTGATACTCACGGGAACGCAATCTCTTGGGCTACATCTGGCCACATGGGATTCAAAGGTTCTCGTAAATCAACTCCATTCGCAGCACAAATGGCAGCTGAAACTGCTGGTAAGACTGCAATGGAAAATGGCATGAAAACACTAGAGGTTTCTGTTAAAGGCCCTGGTGCTGGCCGTGAAGCTGCGATTCGTGCCCTTCAAGCGGTAGGTCTAGAAGTAACAGCTATTCGCGATGTTACACCTGTTCCTCATAACGGATGCCGTCCTCCAAAACGCCGCCGCGTGTAACTTTAGTTACACTCTGCGGTATATTATATGTATAACCTGTCTATAATGGGTATGTATAATATAAGATTTGGTGAAGAACACTAATTAGTTGTTTTAGTCGGGAATGCCATTGGGGAATTTCGGCTGGGCAATTCGCCCGAAGTCGAGGTTCGACGTTTGAAGGAGGGTTTAGTTGAATGATCGAAATCGAAAAGCCAAGAATTGAAACGGTTGAAATCAGCGACGATGCCACATATGGAAAGTTTGTTGTTGAACCACTTGAACGTGGATATGGTACTACACTGGGCAACTCCTTACGTCGTATCCTATTATCCTCACTGCCTGGTGCAGCTGTTACATCCATTCAGATTAATGGCGTGTTGCATGAGTTCTCTACAGTAGAAGGTGTGGTGGAAGATGTAACTACCATCATCCTTAACCTGAAGAAGCTTGCAATGAAGATTTATTCTGATGAAGATAAGACATTGGAAATAGATGTACAGGGTGAGGGAGTCGTTACAGCTGGTGATATTACACATGATAGTGATGTAGAGATTCTGAATCCGGATCTTCACATTGCCACTCTTGCGGAAGGTGCTCATTTCCAAATGAAGCTGAATGCGAGAAGAGGCCGCGGTTATGTACAAGCGGAAGGCAATAAGTCAGAAGATCTTCCAATCGGAGTTATTCCGGTTGATTCTATCTACACACCGATCTCCCGTGTAAACTACCAGGTTGAAAATACTCGCGTTGGACAAGTGACAAATTACGATAAACTCACATTTGACATTTGGACAGATGGAAGCATCCGTCCTGAAGAGGCAGTTTCTCTTGGAGCGAAGATCATTACCGAACATTTGAATATCTTTGTCGGACTAACCGATCAAGCGCAAAAAGCAGAAATTATGGTTGAAAAAGAAGAAGACCAAAAGGAAAAAGTTCTTGAAATGACGATTGAAGAACTTGATCTTTCTGTGCGTTCTTACAACTGCCTTAAACGCGCTGGTATTAATACAGTTCAAGAACTTGCTAATAAATCAGAAGAAGACATGATGAAAGTACGCAACCTCGGTAAGAAGTCTCTTGAAGAAGTTCAGGAGAAACTTGACGAGCTTGGGCTTTCCTTACGTGCTGACGATTAATCTGACAGACTAGAATTTGCTTTTTCACAGGTGACTGTTACTTGTAACAGCCTCCCTGTCTGCAAAAAGCACAGAAGGAGGGAATAGACATGGCATACCAAAAGTTGGGTCGTGTTTCAGCTGTTCGCCGCGCAATGCTGCGTGACTTGGCAACAGACTTAATTATCAACGATCGTATTGAAACAACAGAAGCGCGTGCTAAGGAAGTACGTAAATTTGTTGAGAAGATGATCACGCTTGGTAAGCGTGGAGACCTTCACGCACGCCGTCAAGCTGCAAGCTTCGTTCGCAATGAAGTAGCTAACGAAGAATCTGGCCAAAAGGCACTTCAAAAACTATTTAGTGACCTTGGACCTCGTTATGCAGAGCGTAATGGTGGTTACACTCGTATCGCTAAGATCGGTCCTCGCCGTGGTGACGGTGCACCAATGGTCATCATTGAATTAGTTTAATAATGAATAAAGGGCGGGACAGGGTCATTACGATCGTTTCTTGCCCTTTTTTTATGTTTTAAAATGCATTTATCAATAGAGCTGAGCTGAGGGGGAGAAAAACGTGAAGGAACTCATTACAGTTAACAACGTTTCCTTCCAGTACCCGAGTGAGGACGACTTGACTCTGACAGAATTGAGCCTCTCGGTGTACAAAGGAGAATGGCTGGCGATCGTCGGCCATAACGGTTCTGGGAAATCTACATTGGCCAAGCTGCTCAATGGACTTCTTCTGCCTACCTCAGGAGAAGTTAAGGTAGAGGACTATACAACCGCAAATGAAAAAGAGCTCTGGGAGATCAGAAGGCGGGTCGGCATCGTTTTTCAGAATCCGGACAACCAGTTTGTCGGGACAAGCGTAAGAGACGATGTGGCATTCGGCCTTGAGAACTTTGGAGTGCCCCGTGATGAAATGATCGAGCGCATACAAACGAGTATTGCCCGAGTGAACATGCAGGACTTTATCGAGAGTGAGCCCCATCATCTTTCTGGAGGGCAAAAACAGCGAGTGGCCATTGCAGGCATTATCGCCCAAAAGCCATCCATCATTATTCTGGACGAAGCGACGTCCATGCTTGATCCGATGGGCCGCAAGGAAGTTATTGATACAGTGAAACAGCTGAATGAGGAAGAAGGAATTACCGTCATTTCCATCACTCATGACCTGGAAGAAGCCGTACGCGCTGACAGGGTGATTGTGATGAAACAAGGAGCCATTCTGACTACCGGCAGTCCACGGGAAGTGTTTCAGAACGAAGCGCTGCTGCTGGATGCAGGGCTTGATCTTCCATTTTCGCTTAAACTTGGACTAGCGCTCAGGGACTATGGCGTCAGCCTGAAAGAACAACATTTGACACAGGAAGAATTGGTGGATGCATTATGGACATTAAAATCAGCGGATTGACCCATCGCTACAAAGCAGGAACGCCCTTTGAGCGGCTTGCCCTCCATGATGTCAGCCTGTCCATCCCCTCGGGGACATTCCTTGCTGTCATCGGCCACACCGGTTCAGGCAAATCAACCTTGATTCAGCATTTGAATGGGCTATTAAAGCCATCTGAAGGAACCATTAAAGTAGGGGACCTCACGATTGCTGCCGGAGGAAAGAAAAAACAGCTGAAGGCACTCCGCAAACGGGTGGGAATTGTCTTTCAATATCCTGAACATCAGCTGTTTGATGAAACGGTGGAAAAAGACGTTATGTTCGGACCGATGAACTTTGGCCAAAGCGAAGAGGCGGCCAGAGCGGCAGCGCATGAGATGATTAAGCTTGTCGGACTTCCTGTCGAGGTGCTTCAGAAGTCACCCTTTGATCTCAGCGGAGGACAGATGCGCCGGGTAGCTATAGCCGGAGTGCTCGCCATGGAGCCTGACGTCTTGATTCTGGATGAACCGACAGCGGGTCTTGATCCGCGTGGAAGAAAAGAAATTATGGATTTGTTCCGTACCCTTCATGATCAAAGGAACATGACGACCATCCTTGTCACGCATTCCATGGAGGATGCGGCTTATTATGCAGATCGCATTCTTGTTATGGAAAAAGGGTCCACCTATCTTGAAGGGACCCCTGCTGAAATCTTTGCTAAACGGGAAGAACTTCAGGCGGTCGGCCTGGATGTTCCTGAAACCGTTCAGTTTTTGCTGAGGTGGCAGGGGAAGACCGGTAAACCGGCAGAGATGTCGTCATTTACCATTGAGGACACAGCCAAGGCCATCTCTGCCGACTTTGGCAAAGGAGGGTCCACATGTTAGATAATGTGATCATCGGCCAGTATATACCGGGCACCTCCGTACTTCACAAAATGGATCCGCGGGCAAAGCTTCTTGGCATCTTTGTGTTTATCTTTGTTGTCTTTTTGGCTAACAACTGGCTGACCTACGGGATCCTCGGTGTGTTTGCAGTGGCTGCGATCCTGTTGTCGCAAGTCTCACTCCGTTATATGTATAAAGGCCTGAAGCCGATCTTTTTTATTGTAATCTTTACGTTCGTCCTGCACATCCTTATGACCAAGCAGGGAGAGGTGGTCTATGACCTGGGATGGCTGAAAATCTACAACGGCGGGGTGAAGCAGGGTGTCTTCATTTCCCTGCGGCTGGTGTATCTTGTCCTTGTCACATCTCTTTTGACATTGACGACCACACCAATCGATATTACGGACGGACTTGAATACCTGCTGGCCCCGTTTAAAAAGATCAAGCTCCCTGTTCACGAGTTTGCTCTTATGATGTCAATCTCCCTCCGTTTTATTCCGACCCTGCTTCAGGAGACAGAGAAGATCATGAAGGCCCAGATGGCCCGTGGTGCGGAGTTTACCGCAGGACCAATTAAAGAGCGGGTCAAAGCCTTTGTGCCGCTTCTGGTACCCTTATTTATCTCTTCATTTAAGCGGGCGGAAGACCTGGCTCTGGCCATGGAAGCACGCGGCTACCGTGGAGGAGAAGGAAGGACAAGGCTCCGTGTTCTCCACTGGAGGTTCAGGGATACAGGAGCGCTTTTGCTGCTGGTGATTCTGGCGGCTGTGCTGGTTGTTTTAAGGACGCATGGGTAAAGGAGAGTTTGAGGTATGCAGCGCTGGAAAGCGACCGTAAGCTACGACGGCACTCAATTTGCCGGGTATCAGGTCCAGCCTGGAGCCCGCACGGTTCAGGGGGAGATTGAAAAAAGCCTGTCCAAAATGCATAAAGGGACCTCTGTAAGAATTTCCGCTTCCGGAAGAACGGATGCAGGGGTACATGCCATCGGGCAGGTGTTCCACTTTGACAGCCCGCTTGCCATTGTCCCGGAACGATGGCAAAAGGCGGTGAATGCCCTGTTGCCGGCCGACATTCGTATCCTGGAAGTGGAAGCAGTGCCTTTGGACTTTCATGCGCGTTTCAGTGCGGTAGAGAAGGAATATCATTACCGGCTGATGACAAGCGGCGAACCGGATGTTTTTCGGCGGAACTATGCCTCCCATTTCCCTTATCCACTGGATCATACGGCGATCCAGGAAGCCATGGGGATCTTCATGGGCACCCATGATTTTACGTCGTTTTCCTCGGCCCGCTCGGAAGTGGAAGATAAGGTAAGGACCATTACCATGTTTGAGCTGGTAACAGCGGGAGACGAGCTTATTTTTAAAGTGCGGGGCAACGGCTTTTTATATAACATGGTCCGGATAATGGCCGGTACGCTTTTGGATGCCGGACAGGGCAAAATTCAGCCGGAGGAAATCCGTTCCATGCTCGCGGAAAAGGACAGAAGCGCCGCAGGTAAAACGGCACCGCCGCACGGTTTGTACTTATATCGCGTCACCTATAAATGATGCGAAAAATACTCGCGGAAATTTCGCGACACACTTGACATCGTTGTTTATATGTTATAAGATATTCTTTGGTATTTCTAAGATTATCTCCCTGCCCCGGAAGGTAATTCGGTGAAATGTTTAGTAACTAAAAATGTTCAGCTGACCGTAATTTACAGTGAGTGGAACAGCACCCATAAAAAAATTAAGCGATTTAGCGAATGAAGATACAGGAGGGAAAATTCATGCGTACGACATTCATGGCGAAAGCTTCTGAAGTAGAACGTAAGTGGTTGTTGATTGACGCTGAAGGAAAGACTTTAGGTCGTCTTGCAAGTGAAGTTGCAGCAATCCTTCGCGGAAAACACAAACCAACTTTTACACCACACGTTGATACTGGGGATCATGTAATCCTAATCAACGCTGAAAAAATTCATCTAACAGGTAAGAAGTTAAGTGACAAGATTTACTACCGTCACACTGGACATCCAGGTGGACTTCGTACAAGAACTGCATTAGAAATGCGTACAACTCGTTCTGAGCAAATGCTTGAACTAGCGATCAAAGGTATGCTTCCTAAGAACAGCCTTGGCCGTCAAATGATCAAAAAGCTTCACGTATATGCTGGAGCTGAGCACCAACATCAAGCACAAAAGCCAGAAAAATACGAATTACGCGGATAATAAAAGGGAGGTATTCACGTGGCACAAGTACAATATTACGGTACTGGGCGTCGTAAGCACTCCGTTGCTCGCGTACGTTTAGTTCCTGGTGATGGCCGTATCGTAATCAACGGTCGCAGCATTGACGAATATTTCGGTTTGGAAACACTAAAACTTATCGTAAGACAACCACTTAACGAAACAGCAACAGAAGGTAACTACGACGTTCTTGTTACTGTTCAAGGTGGAGGATATACAGGACAAGCAGGAGCGATCCGTCATGGTATCTCTCGCGCTCTTCTACAAGCTGATCCTGAATTCCGCGGCAACCTTAAAGCTGCTGGATTCTTGACTCGTGACGCTCGTATGAAAGAACGTAAGAAATACGGTCTTAAAGGCGCTCGTCGTGCACCACAGTTCTCAAAACGTTAATTCTCAACGTTTCAAAGGCTCTCAACCATTTTGGTTGGGGGTCTTTTTTATACTTGAAAATAGCTTCTGACCACATTTTGACCACGAAAATATTTTTCGACCTCATATGACCACTAATCACAGCTCAATATACCTTTGGAATTTTTCCGCGGTTTGCTCTTTCAGTGTGTCAGTAACGTGCGTATAGATGTTCATAGTCATTTTGATGTCGGTATGTCCTAACCGCTCCTGTACTTCTTTTATGCTGGCTCCTGCTTCAAATAGGAGAGATGCATGAGTATGTCTTAATCCATGAATAGTAATTCTGTGAAGCTGATGTTTTTTTATCACTATATTGAGTTTCTCATTCAGGTAGGCCAATCGCATTGGAGACCCATTTTCTCGTGTGAAGACCACATTATTAAGGACGATATTACTCCCGCTAGCTAAAATGGCTTCATATTGCCTTGTACGCCATTTTTTTAGTAGATGGAGGGTATTTCTGTCCAAACTAATTAAACGCCGAGATTCCTTAGTTTTAGGCGTTTGAAATACAAAACCTCCTTCGTTTTGAAAGAGTGTCTTTGCTAAACGAATAGAACCGTCTCCAAAATTAATATCGTCCCACGTAAGTGCTAATAATTCACCCTTCCTTGCTCCGGTATATATTAAAAGGTGGAAAAGGACATGATCACGAAACTCTAATTCCCTTTCCGTTATCATTAAAAAGTTTTTTATTTCATCCTTTCTCCAATAGTTTCGATCCGTTTGATCATTATCCTCACTGATCATCTCCCTTTGTTTCCTAGGAATACTAACATGCTCCATAGGATTTTTTGAGATGATGTCCATTTTTAATGCATAGTTGAAAACTTGATTAGCTTGTATTTTTATGTCATTTACAGATGCTATTAACTCAGCTATCTCATTAATCATCTCCTGGCAGTATGCTTTTGTTACATCCTTCATTTTTATTTTTCCAAAGCGGGGAAGAATATGCTTCTTAAATTTTGACTGGATAGTTTTTTGGGTGCTTGCCTTGATGGTTTTTCTGTGATTGGTGAACCACTGATTAAATACCTCATCGAAAGTATAGTTATTGGTGCTTATCCAAATGCCACTTGATATTTCAAGCTCAAGTGTACTAGCAGCTTTCTGAGCTTCTTTTTTTGTCTTAAATCCCCTACGTGTCGTGGTCTGCCGCTTTCCTGTCTCTGGGTTAGTCCCAGTATCCATTTTGAATAACCACATTGGTCCTTGTTTTGTTGTGTATTTCTGAAAAGATGCCACTTATTCCACTCCCATAACATTTTACTTAAACCGTTTGCTATAAATTTCTAAAAGGTCATTAAACTCCTTGTCAAGGATCCGTTTTTCTTTTAGATATTGAACAGCAAATTCATATGAGTTTGATGCTTTAAAGAAACCATAGTCACTTTTACTCCAGACAAAACCATTTTTCATTCTAAAAATAAAATTTACAATCTCAAATATTATTTTTAACTCTTTAGTAATATCCAACTCTGATTCCATGCTCTCATTAGTAATTAAATACACTTGATCAAAGATATTTACTACTTGCTCTCTGATGCCTGGATCTGCTTTAGCCAATAGCACTTGTAATTTCTTGAAGTCATTGTTAAAAACTATTTCATCGAATGTCCTCTGATCGTGTCTACCCGTTAAAAAATCGATGCTTACATTAAAGTAATCTGCGATGGCTTCAAACATTTCAAAATTAGGTTGTCTGTCCTCACGTTCATAATTACCAAGTGTAGTAAATGGAATATCTAATTCATTTGCTAACTCCCTTAACGTCATTCCCTTTTCTTTTCTTAATAGCCTTATTCGCTCTCCGAACATAAATCAACCCCCTGCTCAAATCGGGATGTTATTATCGTTTTGTACTCAAATTGAGAAAACGAGGTGATAATGTTGGAATGCAAAAAAGAAATGATAAAGGAACAATATTTAAAAATTGATGGAATAAAAGTGAAAATATCGAGAGCTGAAAAAGGGTGGACAATAACTAAATTATCCAATGAATCTGGGGTTACAAGAAAAACCATCGGAGAGATAGAAAAGGGTAATAAAAAGAGGATACGTTACTCAACGATCAATCAAATAGCAATAACTTTGGATAAGAAGGTCGAGGATCTATGTATTCAAAATGAAAAAAAGAATGAGGGGGAGGACTTCAATGGGCTTCAAGGTTGAGTTACCAGAGGGGACCCTCCTAGTGAATGAAGATCACCTTAAAAGATTAGTACAAGAGGTGATGGCAGAAGTTCAAAGGAGTAATGGTAAAGATGAAATCATGACAATACGCGAAGCTGCAGAATATTTGAAAGTAAGCGTACCGACAGTCCGTACTATGATTGCTAACAAGGAGATCCCTTATTTTCAGAGAGGACAAGTGATCCGTTTAAACCTTGCCGAGGTGAAGGCATGGATGCGCTGTAATTCAAATCAAAAGGAGAGAGGGTGAGAAGAAAATGACAGAAATAAAAAAAGAGGCTGCTCTTAATTCAGAACAACCCCCAAATAGCCAATCATTTAAAGAGAGTATAACACAAGAAAATAACCATTTGTCTGAGACGTGCGACATATTTGATTCAGAGTTACGAAAGGAAGCTCAGACTTTATCTTTACTAGAAACAAGAGAGTTTCCTTTTATCTTTTTTCCGGCACCAGTTGCTACATTCATTAGGGATACATCAAAAGCGTTATCTTGTCCTCCAGATTTTGTTGCTATGGGTGTACTAGTTTGTGCTAGTGTAGCCATTGGAAATGGAGCAACAATGGAATTGAAAAAAAGTTGGGAAACAGGGGCAAGTCTTTATTGTGGCGTAGTGGCTGAACCTGGTAGTGCAAAAACCCCTGCTATAAACAAATCTCTAAAGCCACTGTTTGATCTTCAAAACAGTAACTTTGAGGAATATGAACATAAAAAAATACAGTATGAACTGGAGAGGGACAATTACGAAATAGAGCTTGAGAATTGGAAGAAAAGTATAAAAGGGGCTAAGAGAGCGGAATATGAAGATAAACCAGAACATCCTAAAATGCCATCTGTTCAGCAGCTGATAACGATGGATTCTACATTGGAGGCGATGCAGGAAGCTCTCCAATACAATAAAAAGGGCGTAATAAAATTGCACGACGAGCTGCTTGGTTTTTTTAAAGGGATGAATCAGTATCGAGCTGGAGCAGATCGCCAATACTGGCTGTCTATTTGGTCTAATGAACCTATCTTTATTAATCGTAAGGGAAAAGAACCCATTCAAATCCCAAAACCCTTCGTGAGCATTATTGGCGGTATCCAGCCAGATATGATAGAGGAGATAGTCAAAGCAGTTGAAGGGAATAACAATGATGGTTTGATTGATCGATTTTTATTTTGTTATCCTGATCCGGTTTCTTCGCATTGGACAGACGATGATGTAAGCGAAGAAATTATAGGGGGGTATTGTGATATCATAACACGAATTTATCATTCGCTTAGTGAAGATCATCCTACGTTGGTTAAATTAAGTGACAAGGCGAAGTTTGCCTATACTATGTGGTATGACAATACTGAAGAAGAAACTGAAAAAGCGGGCTTTCCAGAGGCTTTAAAAGGGGTGTGGAAAAAATTAAAAGGTCTTCACCCCAGGATATTGCTTATTATGCACATTCTTAAATGGGCAGATAATTACAAAATGGTAAACAAGGGCCTTGTAGAAGATGAGTTGGTTATCTTCACCAATTACATTATGGATTATTTTAAATCTCATGCAAAAAAAGTATTTCAGTTTACCCAATCAAACATGCAAGACAAAAATGCCATCAAACTAATGGAATATGTAAAGAGTAAAGGTGAAAAGCATGAAAAGGGGTTATGCATGCGTGTAAATGCTATTAACCGGGGGAAAGTATTTGGACGTTACACTAATATCAGCATAATTGAAGATACTATTGCACGTATTGAGCATCAAAGGTTAGGTGAAATCCAACAATCACTTTACAAACGTCAAATCATCAGGGAGTTTGTTTTATATTCAAAGGCAATCCAAAGTTGAACTTCTAAAACTGCCATTTCACATATGTTGTAGAACATGTATAAGGGTGTAGACGACCTATTTCGACCGGACAAACCTATTCACCATCACTGAAAAGATGAGATGTCGAACATTCGATTGAATAGCGGTAGCTAGGGGGAACAATACCTTGTTTTTGTAACTGCTTAAACCGTTCTACCCGTCTACAACCAAGTGACGATCATACACCTTACTAGGATTAAGCAGTAGTTTTAAGTAGTGAGTGGATATTCGACTTGTTCTACCACCAGTTGTTGTATCGGTGATGAGCTAATTGGTCAAGTAGTCCTAAAAAGGAAATCGGACGAGACTGCCGGTAGGTATCACGCTGTCCTACCTTTACTCAATGATGCGATCTAACAACCATTTTCGTTCCCAGGGACTCCTCGTAACCCTTGAAAACAAAAAAGACGCCTAATACGCGACATCTAAGGGAAATTATGGTATCATTATAATAAGTAAGGAGGTGAAAAGTCTATGACGGTATTGACTGCAATTGGGGTCTTTATCGCCACGGTGCTGTTGCCCTTCTTATTGGCTGGTAAGACACTGTTGGAAATCCGAAATCAACATCTGACAACTAAGAAGTTACATAGAGAACTTGGTGTGGACGTTAAGGCGAAAGCTGTAGACGTCGACGTAGGATTAAGTCCCCAGACAAGAAGAAGCCGCCGTGATTCACACTCACGACGGAAAAGCAAAGCTAAATGGTTTAGATAAAGATACAAACTGTTATCGGGGGAGTTGGCGCTCCCTCGTATAACTCCTACAGTCAGTGTACCACAATAGACGAAAATTATGCGAGATTTAATGAAAATGATGTATGGGGATGTGATAGCCTTGGCGGTGATCTTCTTCTACATCACGCATTTTAATTTCACACAACTTACCATGTTCAAAGAGATTTCATTAGTAGGAACATCTCTGTACGTCGTTTTACTGTTCATTAAGCTTCACAACGCATTACGCATGAAAGGGATGATCTAAACATGAAATCAGCGCCAAGAATGGGAATCGAACTTGAATAGCCGATAGAGCAAACCGGCTACTAATAAAAAGTTCATTCCAGCACCGTAGTAGGAATGCCTGACCTACTACAAAGAAGAGGGGTCGCCAGCCCCTCTTTTCTTATGTCTAAAACTTATCAGCTTATAGTATTTCTTTTAGCTGATCTACGGCGTCCCCTGCCTATAATGTCTATGGCTTTCCTTGACTCTGCACGTACTTCCTCCAGCAAAATGTCCAGCAACATCTTCCCATAGCCCAGATTATGAATCATAGCATCGTAAAGTCTTAAATTTTATTTACAACATCGTTTGGCGGCGAGACCAGTGCACTCAGTAGGGGCGTCTGGACAGGTTGTCAGTTTAACAAAAACCGTACAAAACCTGCAAACAGCCGAGGCGTTACCGTAATGTGGAAAATCAGATTAATGCAGTAATCTTAGTAGTTCTAAAATGTTTTAGGTGATTTGATCAAAAAAATTTCCTTAATGATTTCGATAAAACTTATAAGGGTAGGTACTAAAGGGAGGTGTTACACATGGGTAAAGGAAGCAGAATTCATTCGAAATTAACAACAAATCACTGCTTTTCGCTGGAAATACATTGGATAAAAAAACATGATTTTTTACAAAAGGGATGTACCGTAAAAGGCAACTGTCAACAGAGATTTACTAATAGTGGACGTAGTTTGAAGACATCCATCACATCGACTAATGCTAAATTGATTACTCTTACTTATAAGATTAATGGAGAAAAGGTATCTTATTCTGTCCCGGTTGATTATTCTGCTTGTAACTTTGGTGGTGAGAGACCGTGGTTTCGTTGTCCGAATATCAATTGTAAGAAACGGGTAGGAACGCTCTTTTTAAGAGGACAATATTTCCTATGCCGGCATTGTCACGGATTAGCTTATAAAACGCAGATGATGAGCCAACAATTTCGCTTATTGGAGAAAGCACAAAAGGTTAGAGGGAAACTTGGGGGGGATCTTTCTACTTTATCTCCGTTTCCTGCAAAACCAAAAGGAATGCACTGGAATACCTATTACAATCTTAAATCTAAGGCCATGCGGAATGAAGATAAGATGTGGGGAGTTACGGAAATGCAAGTCTTTTAAAAGTTTGTGGTGTTTCAAAGAGGCATTGTACAGATCGGTTGATTGAAGGTGGGTTAAGAGGTGCGGACAGACGATAATGGCTCGTTTACCCCTCTATCCCTTAATGTCCTATTCCGTGTTAATTGGTTATAATTAGGTATAATCACAACCAAGGGGTGTAAGTGATGACAAACGGTAATTTTCACTTTCTTTCTACAAAATGGGATATCTTAGCGAACTTAGGAGAGACCGCAGAGAGAAATGTATTTATAGACCCAAACACGACCCTGATGAAACTCCGCGTCTTTGCTGAGACTTTAACAAAGTTTGTATTAGCTTTTGAAGAAATAAAAGAAACGTACGATACAAAACAAACGGATCGAATACAGGCACTAAGAAGGGAAGATCTCATTACTCAAGAGTTAGAGGATATCCTTGAGACGATCCGTAAAAAAGGCAATAAGGCCATGCACGAGGGATACGGAACACAACAGGAAGCTCATACTTTAGTACATATGGCATTTCGGCTGGCTGTTTGGTTTATGCAAGTATACGGAGCATGGGATTTTACAGAACCGGAATACCAAGAGCCTGCTCCAGAAAGCAAAATTGATAAGGATTCACTACAAAAGTTATCCGCTGCATATGATGAAAAAGTGGACAAGCTTGAAAATGAACTTCAAAAGCTTCGTCAAGCACAACTTTATGTACCCGTTAAAGATAAGCAGCAAAGAAAGAAAGACGCTAAAAAATATGGAAGCCATTTAAATTTAACAGAAGCGGAAACGCGTATAAAAATAGATGAACAGTTACGAGATGCAGGTTGGGAAGCAGACACGGAAAAGCTTAGATATGGTAAAGGGGTAAGACCTCAAAAAGGTAAGAACCTAGCGATCGCTGAATGGCCATTAAAGAAGGGGTTTGCGGATTATGCATTGTTTATCGGACTGGATTTTGTCGGAATCGTAGAAGCAAAAAGAGTAAGTAAAAACATTCCTTCTGACATAGAACAGGCTAAAAACTATGCACGGTTAGTTGAGCGGAAGGGTGAAGAAGCCATTCTACAGCCATATGGTGACTATTTTGTCCCCTTCTTGTTTGCAACCAATGGTCAGCCGTTTGTAAAGCAGTTTGCTGAGAAATCGGGCATATGGTTTTTAGACGCAAGAAAATCAACCAATCATCCGCGTCCACTTAAAGCCTGGTATTCTCCCCAAGGCTTGAAAGAATTACTGAAGCAGGATGTGGATCGGGCCAATCAGCAGCTCCATGATGAAAATTTGGACTACTTAAATTTAAGATCATACCAGGAGGATGCCATTAAATCAGTAGAACGTGCTGTGAGTAATGAACAGCGGCATATTCTACTCGCAATGGCAACAGGAACAGGCAAAACAAGGATGGCCATCGGTCTCATCTATCGTCTTATTAAACATAATCGTTTTAAGCGGATTTTATTTTTGGTGGACAGGACATCACTTGGAGAACAAGCGGAAGCTGCATTTAAAGACTCTAAGTTGGAGAATTACCACTCGTTCACAGAAATATTTGAGCTTCAGTCACTAGAAAATATACGGCCCAACCCGGAAACGAAAGTGCAGATTGCTACTGTTCAAGGAATGCTAAATAGATTGTTCTACTCTGAAAATGATCAAAACAAGCCAACAGTGGATCAGTATGATTGCATTATCGTTGATGAAGCCCACCGTGGTTACACTCTGGATAAAGAAATGTCTGAGGTAGAAGAGTTATTTAGGGATCATCAGGACTATGTTAGTAAGTATCGTCAAGTGTTGGATTATTTCGATGCAACGAAAATTGGTTTAACTGCTACTCCTGCTCTGCATACGGTTGAGATTTTTGGAAAGCCAGTCTATACCTACTCTTATCGGGAAGCCGTCATAGATGGGTATCTCATTGACCATGAGCCGCCTTATCAGTTTGAAACGGCTTTAAAGAAAACGGGAATTAAGTGGTCGGCAGGTGATACCGTTGATGTGTACAATACACGAACAGGTGAAATTGAGACAGAACTGCTGGAAGACGAGGTTAATATTGAGGTAACCAATTTTAATAGAACGGTTATCACGGAGAATTTCAATCGGGTTATTTTAACAGAGTTAGCAAAATACATTGATCCGACAAGTCTCGGAAAAACATTAATTTTTGCTGCAACAGATGATCATGCCGACATGGTTGTTCGAATCTTTAAAGAAGAGTTAGAAGAAATACATGGTCCTATAGATGACAATGCTGTTATGAAAATTACAGGCTCCATAAAAAATCCGTCACAAGCAATTAAACTTTATAAAAACGAACGGTTACCGAACATTGCTGTAACGGTTGATCTACTGACGACAGGGATTGATGTTCCAGCTATTACGAATCTGGTCTTTTTAAGGCGTGTTCGCTCTCGTATTCTTTATGAGCAAATGTTAGGCCGGGCAACGAGACGTTATGATGAGATTGGCAAGGATCATTTTTCGATCTATGATGCGGTTGGTCTGTATGAATCACTAAAGCCTTATACAACAATGAAACCAGTTGTAACAAGTCCGAAAGTTACGGTTATGCAATTAGTGGACGAATTGGAACAAATAGAAGATAAAAGCCAACAGGAGCAGCATAAAGAAGAGTTAATTGCCAAGGTTCAACGTCGGAAGCAGCGGTGGATGGAAAAGGATTATGAAGACTTTAAAGTCCTCTCAGGTGGAAAAACGGTCAATGAGTTTGTGGCCTGGATGAAACAAGCTGAACCAAAAGAGGTTGTGGATAAGCTCACTATGAATCAAAACATTCTACAGTTTTTAGATGAAAATAGGGGACGGCCAGTACTGCAGTATATTTCAACACATGAGGATGAAATAAAAGAAGTAACCCGCGGGTATGGGGATGCAGAAAAGCCAGAGGACTACCTGCAAAGCTTTAATCAATTCATTAAAGAGAACATGAACTTAATTCCTGCGCTTCAGGTTGTTTGTTCTCGTCCGAAAGAGTTGACCCGCAATCAATTAAGGGAATTAAGAATCGCGCTTGACCAAAAAGGCTTCACCGAAAAAGGACTTCAGACAGCATGGCGTGATGCTAAAAATGAAGATATAGCAGCAGACATCATAAGCTTTATTCGGCAGCAAGCTTTGGGAGACCCGCTCATCGACCATGAAGAGCGAATCAAACAAGCAATGAAGAAAATTTACGCGATAAAAGCATGGCCAAAAGTTCAAAGGTCCTGGTTAGAACGAATCGAAAAACAATTATTAAAAGAATCCGTATTAGACCCTGACCCTGAGCAGGCTTTTAATGTCGAGCCTTTCAAAAGTCGGGGGGGCTACAAACAGCTAAACAAGATCTTTAGTGGACAGTTAGATGACATTGTGAGTAAAATCAACTATGCATTATATGTTTATGATGAAAAGGAGCAAGCTTAAAAAATGGGCAACCAGCAGATTGTACAGAAACTTTGGAACTTATGTAATGTGTTACGTGATGATGGGATTACATATCATCAGTACGTGACAGAGCTAACATATTTGTTATTTTTGAAAATGATGAAGGAAACCAATAATGAAGAATCAATTCCAGAAGGGTACCGTTGGGATTCACTGACAAACCTTCATGGCTTGGAGCTCAAAACCCATTATCAAAAGCTCTTGATTGATCTGGGCAATGAAACTAACGATATACTTAAACAAATTTATACAAATGCTCAAACAAACATTGATGAGCCTAAAAACCTCGAAAAAATTGTCCGCTCAATAGATGAGCTTGATTGGTACAGCGCAAAAGAAGAAGGCTTAGGAGACCTATATGAAGGATTATTAGAGAAGAATGCTAGTGAAACAAAATCGGGTGCAGGGCAGTACTTCACACCGCGCATTCTTATTGATATTATTGTGAAACTGATTAACCCACAGCCTGGAGAGCGGTGTAATGACCCAGCTGCTGGAACGTTTGGTTTTATGATTGCAGCAGACCGCCATGTGCGTGAACATACGGATGATTATTTTGAACTTGGAGAAAAAGAAGCTGAATTTCAGAAGTATAAAGCTTTTACTGGAGTAGAACTGGTTAGGGATACTCACCGCCTTGCGTTAATGAATGCCATGCTACATGATATTCAAGGTGAAATTATCCTAGGCGATACGTTGTCTGATGTAGGGAAAAGTTTGAAAAATTACGATGTGATAATGACCAATCCTCCCTTTGGAACGAAGCAAGGGGGAGAAAGGCCAACCAGAGATGACTTGACCTTCACATCCACTAACAAGCAATTAAATTTCTTACAACATATTTATCGGGCATTAAAGCCAGATGGAAAATCAAGAGCAGCGGTCGTGTTACCAGATAATGTTCTTTTTGAAAGTGGCATTGGCGCAAAGATACGTGAAGATTTAATGGATAAGTGTAACTTGCACACAATCTTACGTTTGCCAACAGGAATTTTTTATGCACAAGGTATTAAAACGAATGTCCTCTTCTTTACTCGTGGTACAACTGATAAAAGTAATACAAAAGATGTATGGGTTTATGACCTACGTACCAACATGCCGAGCTTTGGAAAAAGATCACAGCTAACAAATAAACATTTTGATGTGTTTGTGGAAGCGTATAAAGCCGAAAATCGAGCAAATGTAAATATTGAACGCTTTAATGTGTTTACAAGAGAAGAAATTAATAAAAATGCAAATAGTTTAGACATTGGCTTGATTTCGGATGAGTCCTTGTCAGTATACGAAAACATTTCCGATCCGATTGATTCAGCCGAAGAAGCAATTGAAAAGCTTGAACAAGCTGTAGCGTTATTATATGAAGTTGTCTCAGACCTTAATGGGGCAGTGAATCGTACAAGCAATCGAAATCCAATAGGTAAAAATCATAGGGTTGTTGCTCAAACTACCGAGGTGGGTAGCAATGGGTAAGAAAACAGAAAAGCATAAGCTTTTAGAGGATATACTTGATGAAGCATTGGTGCCGCATGAAGAGCAACTGTATGAACTGCCAAAGAACTGGGTTTGGGTTTTTTTAGAACATGCTCTTGAGAATATTCAATACGGTTATACCGATTCTTCTACATTAGACAAAATTGGTCCTAAATATCTTAGGATAACAGATATTCAAAATGATGATGTAAACTGGGAAAGTGTTCCTTATTGTAAAATAAATGAGAAACGAAAAGAGAAATATTCTTTAGAATCTGGTGATATTGTAGTTGCAAGAACTGGGGCTACCACAGGAAAAAGTTATCTTATAAATAACCCGCCCGATGTTGTCTTTGCTTCATACTTAATAAGGTTAAGACCGAGTATATTATTGCACCCTATGTATTTATGGATGTTTATGAGGGGACCGGCCTACTGGAAGCAAGTTATGGTAGTAAAAAAGGGTAGTGCACAGCCCGGTGCTAATGCAAAAATACTGGGAAGACTTAAATTACCATTGCCTCCAATAAATGAACAAAAAAAAATTGCTAAAAAGTTGGAAAGCTTATTAAATAAAATTGAAGAAGCAAAGCAATTAATTGAAGAAGCAAGGGAAACGTTTGAACTTCGAAGAGCATCTATCTTAAATATGGCTTTTCGAGGGGAGTTAACTGCGGAGTGGCGGGAAAATCAGCATGTTTTAGATTCAGCAAACACTTTAATTGAAAATATTAAAAAAGAGAAAAAACACAGCAATACAAACAAAAAACAGCTTATTGATTTTGTTGATAAAAAATCACCTTATGAATTACCCGAAGGTTGGACTTGGGTAAATATTGACTTAATATCAACATTCGTTGGTAGTGGAAGTACCCCAAAAGGTGGAAAGTCGGTATATTTAACTGAAGGAATACCATTTATTAGAAGCCAAAATGTATTGAGAAATAAAATGGATATTTCAGACATTTCTTTTATTTCTGAAGGAATTCATGGAAAAATGAAACGTACTCAGTTACAAGGTAATGAAACTTTACTCAATATAACAGGTGCCTCAATTGGTCGAGCGGCTAGAATTATAAAGGACTTGGTACCAGCTAATATTAATCAACACGTATGTGCTATTAGGTTTGTATCGCAAATAAACGATGAGTTACCTCAATACTGGTTAAACTCTCCCATGCTACAAAGTATTATAATGAAAACACAGGTAGGAGCTACGCGAGAAGGCTTGAATTTCACACAGGTAAGAAGTTTACCTTTTCCTTTGGCTCCACTTAAAGAGCAAAATGAAATATTAAAATTGATTAGAATGTTGGATGAAAAAGAAGAACATGCAAACCATCTCTTAAAATTGGAACATGATGTTGTCAGATTAAAACAAGCAATACTCTCGAAAGCTTTCCGTGGAGAACTTGATACTAACGATCAAACAGAGGAGAGTGCGCTTGAGTTTTTAAAAGAGGTACTTCAAGAAAAAAGAAACTGATTACTTTATTTTTTGACCACCTTCTGACCACACACCAAAAATAAGTATATCTATTTAGTTTTAATTAAACGTAAAAAAAAGCCTGATAACTCAGGCTTTAATTAAATCATATTATGTCTGGTTTCCTCATATAATATCCAGAAATGAAAGAACGTAAGAAATACGGTCTTAAAGGCGCTCGTCGTGCACCACAGTTCTCAAAACGTTAATTCTCAACGTTTCAAAGGCTCTCAACCATTTTGGTTGGGGGTCTTTTTTATATTTTGCTCATGTTCCCGGCTCGATTCGCAAACAATAGGCATAACACCATTTTCCAACAGGAGGAACAGGATGTCTGAGATCATGGAAGTCTTTTGGCGGACGTTACTGGCGTTTACGCTGTTTATCGGAATTGCGCGTCTTCTCGGCAAACAGACGATGTCCTATTTAACGTTGAACCATTTTATTGCGGCTGCCACGCTTGGATCAATTACGGCAAACCTTGCCTTTAACCTGAATATCAAAACCTGGCACGCCGTTTTTGCGATGCTGACCTTCTTTGGTACCTCCATACTGGTCCTGGTCTTCACCGTCAAAAGCAGAAAAGCTCGCCGCTGGATATCGGGAGAACCTACCGTGCTGATTGAAGATGGTCACATTTTGGAAAAAAACATGGGAAAAGCGAAATTCACAATTGATAACTTAAACCAGCTCCTCAGGGAAAAGGGAATCTTTGATATGTATGAAGTGCAATATGCCATTCTTGAAACAAACGGCGGAATCTCCATTCAAAAAAAGCCGCCATTCCGCTCGGTTACCCGCCAGGATTTAAATCTGACGTTCCAGAAAGACTCACAGTTCCCGGTGGAACTCATCATGGAAAAAGAAATCCTTGGCGATAATCTGAAGGAGAACAAACTTTCCGAAGCCTGGCTGCAGGCGGAGCTCAAAAACAGAGGCCTGGCTCTTGAAGATGTGTATTATGCCGTACAGGGAACAAACGGCAATCTATATTTCGATTCCTACGCCGACCGACTGAAGGCGCCTATTGATAAAGAATAAGTTAAACGATCGTTTAAGTTTGCATGTTTAAACGGTCGTTTAACTTTGTTTTGTGCTTCAGCTTTTGAATTTGTCCAGCTTCAACGCCTAGAGACTCGATCACTTCGCTCCTTATCAGAAAACAAAGTTTTATGATAAGGCCCTCCAGTGCTTTTCGTCTCTGAACAGGCGTTTCAGCATTTCAGCATCCAGCTTCAGCGGCCAAAGACTCGATCGTTTCACTCTCTCACTACAACACAAAAAGCGTGTTGTTGTTCAAGAGTTCCAACGCTTTTCGTCTCTAAGCGGCCGCTTCAGCTTTTGAGATTATTCCCATCATTTACGCAGGATGATGCTCTTGTGTTTTGCAAAAGATGTAGGTAAGGGTGTACCCACTATATAGATATGTGATTGGCGCATTCGCGCGGGAAGAGGATAAATGATGGCGATTGTAATTACAACATTTAGGGAGAAACAGCGTACGAAAAAAGCGGAGTACGAAAGAAAAGTGCTGAGGGATCTTTCGTTAGGGAAAATTAAAAAGGAAATTCAAACTCTGTACCAGCCTTTTTTTCAGTATTCGCTCTTATATCAGCAGGACATTGAGGATGCCTGTATTGATCTGGCCATAGATGCTTATTTGCTCGGTGCGGCTTACAGCCGGTTCGCCTACCACGGGGAAGCACTGGAAGACATCAAGAAACGGAGCCGGCAGGCCGAAAAGGAATTGACGGAAAGCTTGTTTGATTACTGGCAGTTCTGGTGCTGGGGCACCGAGCAGATGATGGAATCCTTGTACTTGTGCTGTGAAGTGTACATTGAGCACTGGTGGCTTGAAGGATATTGGAATGGTGAGAAAAGATATAGAATGAAGCTCCATTAAGTACTAATTGGTTTCTTGTCCCATATATATAGACATATACGTCTGTTGATTAGGGGGCAAGGAATGAAAAGACGGGTAAAGCAAGTCGCCTTTGCCTTGGGATTTACCCTTTTGCTATTTATTTTTACGTATCAGTTTTCGGAAAAAGGAACCTGGAAACCGTGGAGCCTTCCGCTGTCGGGAAAAGTAATCGTGCTTGATCCCGGGCATGGCGGAATGGATGGCGGAGCGGTAGGCAGAGACGGGGTATTGGAAAAGGATATTTCATTGGATATCTCCTTAAAGCTAAGGGATTATTTGCAGGAAGCTGGTGCGCTTGTCATTATGACCAGAGAGCGGGATATGGACTTAAGCGGCAGAGACAGCGGGAGGATCCGTGCCCGAAAATGGGACGATCTCAGAAAACGAAGAAAAATCATTAATGAATCCAACGGCGATTTATATGTGAGCATTCATCTGAATGCACTTCCTTCTTCGCGCTGGCGGGGAGCGCAGGTGTTTTATTCACCCTCCGATAAGAAAGGCGAGGCCGCGTCCAAATTTATTCAAAGTGAACTGAAGCGAAACCTTCAGAACACAGACCGGATCGCAAAATCCATTGAGGGCATATTTTTGCTCCGGACGAGCAAGCTGCCCGGAACACTGGTTGAAGTCGGGTTTCTATCCAATCCGAGCGAAAGGGAACTGCTGAAAACAAAATCGTACCAGCATAAAATATCCGCCTCTGTCTATCAGGGAATTTTACGCTATTATACAAAAGAAAAAGTACCAAATTGAAGGTGCACGCCAAACCGGCTTGCACCTTCAATCGTCTGTAGTCTACGATTAAGCTCATCTGTGATATACTTGTTAAGGAGTGAAATCGAATACATGCAAAGGAAGTGTCTTATCCATGACAGAAGAAAAAGTAATTGAACTTTTATCTCGAATCCAAGACCCTTTTTTACATAAAAGCCTTGTCGAGTCCGGAGCGATTCAAGAACTAAAAGTAAAGGAAGGGTATGTCAGCCTGAAGGTTGCACTTCCCCAAACCGGATCTCAGGAGCAAATGATGCTTCAGCAGGAGATCGTCAATACGCTAAAAGGCGCGGGAGTTGAATCTGTCGGCCTGCGGTTTGAGGAGAGAAAGCCCGTTAAGGGAAGCCAGCAGCAAGCTGCAGCACCGGGTGTTCCGACATTGCTTGCACCGGAAAGCAAAACCCAATTTATCTCTATCGCCAGCGGAAAAGGCGGTGTAGGAAAGTCAACCGTATCGGTAAACCTCGCGGTGGCGCTGGCCCGTCTTGGCAAAAAAGTCGGATTGATTGATGCCGATATTTACGGATTCAGTGTACCTGATATGATGGGGATTACTGAGCGCCCGAAAGTCGTTGGAGAAACCATTCAGCCGGTGGAGCGGTTTGGAGTGAAAGTGATTTCCATGGCTTTCTTCGTGGAAGATAACGCACCTGTCATCTGGCGCGGGCCAATGCTTGGAAAAATGCTCATGAACTTCTTCAGCGAAGTGAATTGGGGAGACCTTGATTATGTTCTGCTCGACCTGCCGCCTGGAACAGGAGACGTAGCTCTCGATGTTCATAAAATGCTGCCGAAGTCCAAAGAGATTATTGTGACCACACCTCATGCGACAGCTGCCTTTGTTGCAGCCAGAGCAGGAAGCATGGCGCTAAAGACGGATCATGAGATCCTTGGGGTTATTGAAAACATGGCTTTCTTTGAGAGCAAGATCACAGGCGAGAAAGAATATGTATTTGGCAAAGGCGGAGGAGAACGCCTGTCAGACGAGCTTGGAGTTCCGATGCTCGGACAGCTGCCTCTCGGACAGCCTGATATTAACGAAGAGGATTTTGCGCCAAGCGTTTATGCCCGAGACCATCGTTTGGGACAAGCCTATGAAGACATTGCACAAAAAGTCATCGACCATTTAAACTAAACAAAACGAAACCTCGTACCGTTTACGTACGAGGTTGTTTTATATTTACTGTTGTCCGCCGCCTTGTTGCTGGCCTTGCTGCTGTTGTCCTTGCGATCCTTTTTTAGAGGCCGACTGGTCGATCTCATCATGAGCGGCTTTTTGCAGCATTTCTGACAATTGCGCACGTACCAGTGGGCTATCGAAGGTTTCCATCATGATTTTCTTTACTTCTTTTCGGTATTGAGGCGAATTGGAAAGGTCCAGTACTTCTTTGCCCATTTCCGGGCTTTTCAGGATATTCATCATAAGCTGCTGATACGCCGGATCTTTCATCAGGCCTTTCATCAGCTTTTCATGTTCAGTCTTCATGCTTTTTGCATAGGCTGCAGCAAATTTCGGATCTTTAAAGGCTTGCTGCCAAAACTTTTCACCTTTTGGCGACAAGAGTTCTTTTTCAATCGTTTGTTTGATGAGCGCCTGATCAAGCAAAAGTTGTTCCTTCATTTTTTCATCAGACAACACATCGGTGATGGCTTTTTTTCCATCATCTGTTTTTAAAATATCCACCAGCATTTTTTTGGTGGCGTCATAATCCATGTTCTGGGGACTGCTTCCTTGTGCTTCATTCTGGGCACAGCCGCTAAGGGCTAAAAGAAGAAAACAGAAGAGGCATGGGATCCACGTTTTTCTCACGTCTGCTCCTTCTCCTTTCTATGAGTTCTTACCATTAGGGTGGGTGTTTTACGGAGATTTATGCAGGACAAATATAGGAAAACAGTATGGCTTTTTTTGGTTAGGATTGATACAATCGATAACGGTTACATTTGGATTGGAGGCAATCATGTGAAGTCAAGAAACTGGGTCTTTTTATTTATCACGACGTTACTTATTGGGATTGGCTGTGCCATTGTTGCAGGTTTAATTTCACAATTTCCCGAAACCGGGGGCGTGAAAGAATTTCTTATCTATATACTCGGTCTTGTTGGCTTTGGCGCTTTATTTAGTGTGTTCAGCCAGATGGGATTTTTCGCTTACTTGACGGTTCACCGGTTTGGTCTGGGCATTTTCAGATCGCAGTCCCTGTGGAACGGTGTTCAGATTGTCCTTATTATTGTTGTTCTTTTTGATTTGTTTTACTTGCGGTATACCGCATTTCATAAAGCGGGGCAAAGCCTTGCCTCCTACAGTTTAATTCCTATCGGGGTTTTCGCTCTTGGTTTGCTTGTAGCGTATATGAAACAGAAGCAAACGAACAAGGGAGCGTTTGTACCCACATTGTTTTTTATGATTGTGGTGACTACCATGGAATGGGTGCCCGTCTTAAAAACGAATGCACCAAGCGCCATGTGGATGGCATTCGCTTCCCTTGGTGTGTGCAACCTTTATCAGATTCTTATGCTTCACCGGCTCATTCAGCCAAAATCCGCTGCCAAATCAAAAACTTCCGCCTAAAATGGACGGAAGTTTTTTACTTATTATTTTAATGAACCTCCTGGCTGTGTGCCTGTGTATTGGCAATCATTTCACCGACACTGACAAAGGAAAAGCCTTCTGACTTTAACTTGCCGATAATTTCCGGCAATGCTTTATGAGTTTGCTTCACAGAGTCGGAAGCATGGAGCAGCAGAATATCTCCGGGTTTCACATGATTGGTTGCATTCGAAACAATTTTATTAACTCCAGGATTTTTCCAGTCTTTTGTATCGATACTCCAGTGTACGACAGAATGATGAGTACCTTCTGATACCTCAAGTACCCGTTTATCAAAACTTCCATTCGGCGGCCGGATTAAAGATGTCGTCTTGCCGGACACTTTTTTGATCTTTTCCTGTGCAGTTAAGATGTCACGTCGGATCTGCGGATCTTTCCAGTCGGTATAGTCCTTGTATTGGTAACCAAGGCTCGCCAGTTCATGGCCGTCTTTTACAATGCGCTCCACAATTTCCGGATGTCGCTCTGCCCAGGCGGCTGATACGAAGAACGTACAGTTTTTGATGCCCTGCTTTTTCAAAATATCCAATATAGGCAGAGCCCGTTTATCGCCCCAACTGATGTCGAACGTTAAGGCGACTTTATTTCCTTTTGCCTCGCCTTTATAAATGGCACGCGGTCCGTCTTTGGATGAAAAAACAGATAATTGCTCTTGCCCCATAAAAGCGAGTGAAGCTGCAAAAAAAGCAGCGAATACAACAACCATGTACTGCTTTGCCTTTTTGCCATTAACCACCATAAAGAATTTCATGCCGTCCCCCCTGATCCCAATGAATTCGGTGATCCTTTTCTCTGTCAATGCTGTCTAAGGAGATGTATATGACCGCGGAGGACAAGATATAACTCTATACATAGAAATTGAAGGAGCGGGAAACATACGACAAAAAACAGATAAAGGATGTTGCAGTGTCCCATGATAGGCATAATGCTCAATAAAAGAGAAGCGAAGGAAATGGTATACCTGCTTAAAAAAGAACTCGAGGAGCTTTTGTCAGATCTTAAAGATGATCAGATTGAGCCGATGGTAAAGACTGTGCTTGAAGAACGGTATCACTTGCTTTTCCGGCTTTTTACCCTGTTGGCCTCCCCGGCAGAGTGCACACGCTTCTGTCGAAGGAAACAAGAGTACCAGTAAGGAAAAATCGGAATGGATATCTTTTTTCAAAAAAAGTGTTGACTCTAAAAACAGGTACGTGGTATATTATTTCTTGTCGCTGCTGACACAGTGACTTGCAACAAACTATCAACAAAAAAGTTGTTGACATGATAGTTGCTAAGATGTTATGATATAAAAGTCGCCAAAACGAGCGACGCAAACAAAATGTTCTTTGAAAACCAAACAAAAGCCAGAGTAAGTCAGGGATTTTACAATCCCATCAATTTCTTATTTTTAAACATTAAGAGCTATATCAAACACTTTATTGGAGAGTTTGATCCTGGCTCAGGATGAACGCTGGCGGCGTGCCTAATACATGCAAGTCGAGCGAATGACGAGGAGCTTGCTCCTCTGATTTAGCGGCGGACGGGTGAGTAACACGTGGGTAACCTGCCTGTAAGACGGGGATAACTCCGGGAAACCGGAGCTAATACCGGATGATAACGAGAAGCGCCTGCTTCTTTT
>NZ_KQ758624.1 GCF_001457035.1 Fictibacillus enclensis
CGGCCCGTTGGTCAAGCGGTTAAGACACCGCCCTTTCACGGCGGTAACACGGGTTCGAATCCCGTACGGGTCACCAAGTTTTTTCATGAAAATGAAAAGAACCAAGTTCTTTTGAAGAAAAGAACCAATAATATTCCATTTGGAGGATTAGCTCAGCTGGGAGAGCACCTGCCTTACAAGCAGGGGGTCGGCGGTTCGAACCCGTCATCCTCCACCATTTTTATCACCATTGTTTACAACGCCGGTTTAGCTCAATTGGTAGAGCAACTGACTTGTAATCAGTAGGTTGGGGGTTCAAGTCCTCTAGCCGGCACCATTTTAATAAGAAATACCGGGATCCTTTTTTTATGTGGAGGGGTAGCGAAGTGGCTAAACGCGGCGGACTGTAAATCCGCTCCCTCCGGGTTCGGCGGTTCGAATCCGTCCCCCTCCACCACTTATTTTTTTAAACGATTTTGGTAAGCAACATGAGCCGTTAGCTCAGTCACGAACTACGCTTCGTGGTTGAACGGCGAGTTGTCTCGACGTATATTCTCCTTGCTTTAACTTTTAGGGGAAGAGACAGGGGACCGACGGACATAACAACATGAGCCATTAGCTCAGTCGGTAGAGCATCTGACTTTTAATCAGAGGGTCGAAGGTTCGAGTCCTTCATGGCTCACCACTTTCTGAATAAAAGACAGAAAGCATGGACATAACATTACAATAAGGTTAATATGCGGGTGTAGTTTAGTGGTAAAACAAGAGCCTTCCAAGCTCTGGTCGTGAGTTCGATTCTCATCACCCGCTCCATTTTATTTTTGGGCCTATAGCTCAGCTGGTTAGAGCGCACGCCTGATAAGCGTGAGGTCGATGGTTCGAGTCCATTTAGGCCCACCATACACATTCTAATAAAGACAAGATGGGGCCTTAGCTCAGCTGGGAGAGCGCCTGCCTTGCACGCAGGAGGTCAGCGGTTCGATCCCGCTAGGCTCCACCATACATAATAAACGTAAAGCCTTTGGACTTTTGTCCAAAGGCTTTTTTTATTGCCGAATGCCAGACTCCTATTCCTTGATTGGATCCAACTGTCTATCTTATCTAATAATTATCCACTCAATCTATAGAAAGCGCTTACTACCGGGTATATCTATGCAATTTTTTGTCCAGTTGAACCACCTGTAAAGGACAGGCTAAAATTAATTGATAGAATATTGAAACGCAGCTTAGGGGGAGGCCTACAAATGAAGAAGGATATTACACTTATCGGGGTACCAATGGATTTAGGGCAAACACGGCGGGGAGTAGATATGGGTCCAAGCGCCATTCGATATGCAGGCATTGTGGAACGGCTGAAGGATATTGAATACAACGTTCTCGACTTTGGGGATATTGAGATTGCCCGGCCGGGAACGATCGAGGAAACCATTGAAACAAACCTGAAGAACCTGGAAGAGGTGGCTTCTGCCAGTGAGAACCTGGCTCAGGCCGTTTCGAATGTTATTCAGGAGAACCGCTTTCCGCTTGTTCTGGGAGGGGACCACAGTATCGCGATCGGAACACTTGCAGGCATCTCCAACCACTATGAGAACCTTGGGGTCATCTGGTATGATGCCCATGGAGACTTGAACACAGCAGATACCTCACCAAGCGGAAACATTCATGGTATGCCTCTTGCTGCAAGTTTGGGCATTGGCCATGAATCGTTAACTCGCATTGGGGGATACGAACAGAAAGTTAAACCGGAAAATATCGTTATCATCGGGGCGCGTTCTCTTGATGAGGGAGAAAAGACGTTGATCAAGGAACGCGGGATCAAGGTGTATACGATGCATGAGATTGACCGGATCGGTATGACGAAGGTGATGGAGGAAACGATTGAGTACTTGTCCGCAAAAACAGATGGAGTTCACCTCAGTCTTGACCTTGACGGGCTCGATCCCCAGGATGCCCCGGGAGTGGGTACACCGGTTCTCGGCGGAATCAGCTACAGAGAAAGCCATTTGGCGATGGAAATGCTGGCTGAATCACAGCTCATTACTTCCGCGGAATTTGTGGAGGTCAACCCGATTTTGGATGAACGAAATAAAACAGCGACAGTAGCGGTCGCCTTGATGGGCTCCCTTTTTGGTGAAAAGCTTCTATAATAAACAAATTAAAAACAGCTGCTCTATTTTTGATCTGAACCCAAAAAGTTAGACACGAAATTTTAAGCAGCTACTTCGGCATGAGTCCGGTATTGAACCGGGCTCATGCCTTTTAATTTTGCTTTTATCCGTTTTTTATTGTAGTAATCGATATACTGTTCCAATTCTTTTTTAAAGTGTTCCATACTTTCAAATTCTTTGAGATAAAGCAATTCACTTTTCAATAAGCCAAAGAAACTCCCCATGGCGGCGTTATCAAGACAGTTGCCCTTACGGGACATGCTTTGTGTTATATTTTTTTCTTTCAATGCATGCTGGTACGGTTTCATTTGATAATGCCATCCCTGATCAGAGTGAAGGATGGGGGCATCGTTCTCTTTCAATTGTTTGAATGCCTTATCCAGCATCTTTGAAACCAAAGAGTAAACCGGACGGTGTTCCATCTGATAGGCAACGATTTCTCCATTATATAGGTCAAGAACTGGCGATAAATATAGCTTTTCACCATGTAATTGAATTTCCGTCACATCGGTTACCCACTTTTCATTCGGTTTCACTGCTTGGAATTTACGTGCTATAACATTTGGAGCGATTTTTCCAACATTTCCACGATAGGAGCGATATTTCTTCACCTTCACCAGAGACTTGATCTTCATTTTATTCATTAAGCGACGGACCGTTTTATGATTAAGTGAATAGCCTTGATTTTGTAATTCCCATCGGATCCGACGATAGCCATATCGACCTTGGTGCTCATTAAAAATGTGTTGAATAACAGCTTTCACTTCATGATATTTATCTGCACGATTTTTTTGTTTCATCCAGTAATAATACGTGCTTCGTGGAATGCCTGCGACCTCAACGAGGTCAATGACTTTATATTCATGCCTTAACTCATCAATCACTTCCGCTTTGACTTGTTCTGTGATTTTTCCTCTTCTTGAATTAAGGCTTGTAACTTTTTTAAGTATGCATTCTCCATGCGTAATCTCTCATTTTCAGCTCGTAGAGCTTCGACGGATCCTTCTGATGGCTGCTTTCTTTTTGAATCTTTTTTCATGGATGAACGCCCCTTTATCTTTGATCAAAGAGCCTCAATCCCTTGCGTTTCAAAAAGTTGACACCAATTCCAAACGGTGCTGGGAGAAGCCACGTTGAAATGGGCGGCAGCTTCTGAGATAGATACTCCCGTTTCGTTTATATAGTGAAGTACGTCCATTTTAAACTCAATAGAATGATTTGTGTATGATTCTTTAAAAGCCATTTCTCCGTGTTTTCGAAACTTGGCCACCCATTCTTTTAACATTGATGAAGTCACACTGTGTTTATGAGCGGTCTCTTTAAAGGAATCTCCCCCCTGAAGATAAGCATGAACAGCAGCTAATTTTGTCTCCAAAGAATACTTGGTCATGAAAAAACTGCACCTCCTATTGTTAGATGTGTCTAACAAAAGGGGTGCAGTTCATTTTAAGAGTAGCTGTTTTTTACGTTCGCTTTTTGGAATTCATTTAAGAGGGCATCTATATGTTGGCTCATTTCAACGATTTCATCAGCGATTAATGGCATAAATTTAGACATTTCATTCATTTTTTTTCGAGATACTTCAATTTCTCTAAGTAGGATATTGCGGTCCATAGATACACGCTCCTTATAGATTATCTTAATTTCCAGTATTCCCGCAATTATCCATTGTGAAACTTTATTTGTAAAAAATGTATAAAAATATTTTCGATAGTCTTACCGTTTCATGCTAAAATTAAAACTGCTTTATTTTTTTAAGAACTTGAAACTTTTTTGTATTCGATACGTAGAAAAATACGAACCATAACTGGTGGTGGACAATTGAAATGGAATCATTAATAAACAGCCTGGTTACTCAGGTTAAATCGGGTAACTGGGAGGCTTTTGAAGGCCTGGTGGAGATCTATAAGGATAAGATCTACCGGCTGTGCTATAGAATGGTCGGCGACAGGCATGAAGCAGAAGATCTGGCACAGGAGGCCTTTGTACGGGCTTTTGTGAACATAGATAAATACAGCGGAAGCTATAAGTTTTCAACTTGGCTGTACCGGATCGCCACAAATTTATGCATTGACCGGCTGAGGAAAAAAAAGCCGGATTACTCCATGGATGCAGAAATTCCGGGGACGGAAGGTGCCACATTGTACAGCCAGGTAGCAGATGCGGATCCGCTTCCGGAAGAAGAAGTGGAAGAAAAAGAAAAACATGACCATCTGCAGCAGGAAATCATGAAGCTTCCTGAAAAATACAGAACAGCCATATTGCTGAAGTACATTGAGGACATGTCTCTCGAGGAGATCAGTTCTGTGATGGACCTGCCGGTTCCTACCGTGAAAACCAGAATCCATCGGGGAAGAGAAGCGTTGAAAAAGGCATACAAAAAGGTTGCGAAATCGAGGTGAACATAATGTCATGTGAATCAGAAGAATATATGGATCTCATTGATAAAGCCCTTGATGGGGAAATTACAGCAGAGGAACAGACAGAGCTGGAGCGTCATATGGAAAGCTGTGAGAGCTGCAAAGAGCATTATCATGCATTAAAGGAAATTATTTATGAAATGAAAGAAGCATCCCCTGTGGTGGCGCCTGCACATTTTACAGAAAATGTGATGAAAAAGCTGCCGGAAGTGAAAAAGCGGAGTATGCCGGCACAATGGATCAGGCGTTATCCCGTCTTAACCGCCGCGGCTGTTTTCTTAATCTTAATGTTTGGCTCCGTGATGGCAGGCTGGAATACGGAGAATGATTTTGCGGTGCATTCAGCAGCCAGTAATATAAAGGTGAATTCTGCTGCCCATACAGTAACCGTGCCAAAAGGGGAAACGGTCAAAGGAGATTTGGTCGTTGAAAATGGCGACATTAAGGTCGAAGGCAAGGTCGAGGGCAATGTGGTGGTTATAAAGGGAGAAAAATATATGGCTTCTGCCGGACAAATCACCGGGGACAGCCAGGAAATTCATGAGGCAGTAGAATGGGTTTGGTATAAACTAAAAACGTTCTTTACCGGACAGGAACAAAAATAGGATTGCACATCGAATGATTATAGAGTAGTTGATAAGCCGCCTGAAGCGAAGGCTGGCTTTTTCCTTTATTACGCCAATTAAACAGATTCAAATAGCGTTGAATTTTTAAAGGAAAGGTCTGGATATGCTATAATAAGGGATGTTGTATATTATGACCATTGTTGCACTACATTAACAGAAAGGGTAGTTCCCGAAGTGGAGTGATGTCATGTTACCTGTTGGAAGTTTTAGCTTAGGTAACTATATTAGCCAGATTGTTGATATTTTACTGGTTACCTATGTTTTTTATAAATTGATCATGCTGATCCGCGGAACAAAAGCGGTACAGCTGTTAAAAGGAATTGTTATAATCGTAGCCGTTTGGCTTGCCAGCAGCTTCTTTGAACTGAGGACCATGAGCTGGCTGATGGATAAGGCCATTACATATGGACTGCTCGCGATTATTATTATTTTTCAACCTGAACTGAGGCGCGCACTGGAACAGCTTGGGCGCGGTAAACTGTTTTCAAGAGCGGGCGGGGCTGAGGAAGAGGAAATGGAAAAATCCATTGCTGCCATCGTGAAGGCTACCGGCTATATGGCCAAACGCCGTATCGGAGCGATCATGTCGTTCGAACGGGAAACGGGGCTGACGGATTATGTGGAAACGGGAATTCCCATCCATTCCAAACTCACTTCAGAGCTCTTAACCAATATTTTTGTACCCAATACTCCATTGCATGATGGAGCCGTTATCTTGCGGCCAAATGAAATTATAGCAGCAGGCTGCTATTTACCGCTTACGGAAAGTCCATTTGTGTCCAAGGAACTTGGTACAAGACACAGGGCAGCCATTGGAGTCAGCGAAGTGACCGATGCGATAACAGTGGTTGTTTCAGAGGAAACGGGTGGAGTTTCCATTACCAAGAACGGGGAAATTCACCGTAACCTGGATGAGGAATCTTTAAAAAATTTATTAACTGCCGAACTCATGGGTTCGGGCCGCTCGGCTTCCTCATCACGCTGGAATTGGAGGGGGAAGAAAAATGGACAAACTCCTTAGAAGCAATTGGTTCGTAAAGATCATCGCTTTTCTTCTGGCTCTCATGCTTTACACCGTGATATCGATGGAAGACCAGCAGCAGACCAGCAGGAATGCTCTTTTTACATCGGTGTCCAAAAACACTCAAACCGTGAACGGAGTAGAAATTGTCCCATACTTCGATGAAAATAAATATGTACTTACTGACATGCCTCGATCCGTGGATGTCAAACTTACGGGTGAGTCCAACCTGGTGACCAAGGCTTTGAAGGTCGACCGGAAAATACAAGTTTATATAGATCTGACCAAGTTAGGACCAGGTACTCATACCGTTCCGGTCAAATTGAAAAATGTACCGGATGAACTCGATGCTGTGCCTTCCCCAAAACAAGTGAAGGTAACGCTTCATCAAAAACGAACCAGGCAGATTCCGATAAGTCTTGATCTTAAAAACAAAGCAAAGCTGCCGGAAGGATATGAAACCGGCAAGGTCGACTTCTCACCGAAATCTGTTTACGTGACCGGGCCGGATGATTACATCAGCAGCATTGAAAGCGTACGGGCGTCGGTCGATGTTTCAAATGCAAAAGACAATGTGGAAACAAGAGTACCTTTAAGAGCGTATGACAGCCAGGGGAACCTTGTGGATGTGCTGATTGATCCGAAGTCAGTCAATGTGACGGTGCCGATCTCCAAGCCGGAAAAGACCGTTCCGCTGAGCATCAATAAAAAAGGAGATCTCCCGGAAGGCTTGACCCTTGCAGGGATCACATTTGATCCAAAAGAGGTTACACTGTCAGGGCCATCTTCCGCTCTGGATAAAATTAATGAAATCAGCGATGTTGATGTAGATTTATCAAAAATAAAGAAAGATTCAATGGTTGATGTGGATGTACCTCTTCCGGACGGAGCAGAATCGGTCAACCCAAAGCAAGTGAAGGTGAACGTTGACGTGGAGAAAGATACGGGAACAAAGACGTTAAAAAACGTTCCCATTGAAATCCGCGGAGAAGACAGTGAGCAGCCGGCTTCCTTCGTATCGCCTTCTGACGGGAAAATGGATGTGACCATCTCAGGAAGCAAGAAGACCATCGATGGATTGGATGCTTCTGACATTACGGCCTATGTCGATGTGAGCAACCTGGAACCAGGGGAACACACAGTAACCATCCATGCCTCAAATTCCAAGAACCTGAAGATGGATACAGAGGTTTCTGAAGCGACTATTTCCATTGAAAAACCTGCTTCCGAGACAAATAATAGTACAAACGAGCAGAACAACGACACGCCTGCACAGCCTGACGAGAACAGCACCACCAATAAAGACGATGGAAAAAAAGAGAACCCAGCCGTAGCAAAATCAAAATCAGAGGAAAAATCGAATCCTACCGAATCACAGACTGAAGGAGAGAATTAAATCATGGGAAAATACTTTGGAACAGACGGGGTAAGAGGCGTTGCCAATACAGAACTTACCCCGGAACTAGCATTTAAACTGGGCCGCTTTGGGGGATATGTATTAACAAAGGAAACTCAAAAGCCAAAAGTTCTGATTGGACGGGATACACGAATTTCCGGACATATGCTTGAAGGAGCATTGGTTGCGGGCCTATTATCCACCGGAGCTGAAGTATTGCGGTTGGGTGTTGTCTCTACACCATGCGTCGCCTATTTGACAAAGGCGCTTGGCGCTCAGGCAGGGGTCATGATCTCCGCTTCTCACAATCCGGTAGAAGACAACGGAATCAAATTTTTCGGGTCAGACGGTTTCAAGCTTCTTGATGAACAGGAGGCTGAAATTGAGGTACTGCTCGATCAGGAGCAGGATCAACTTCCGCGTCCGTCAGGCGGAGATATCGGATCTGTTGGCGATTACTTTGAAGGCGGTCAGAAGTACCTTCAGTATCTTAAACAGACGGTTGAGGGAGATTTCTCCGGCCTTCATATTGCGCTTGACTGCGCCCACGGAGCGACCTCTTCTCTTGCGCCGCATCTATTCGCGGACCTGGAAGCTGATATTTCGACCATGGGAACCAACCCGAACGGCCTGAACATTAATGACGGAGTGGGCTCGACCCATCCCGAAAAACTGGCCGAACTGGTGAAGGAAAAAGGAGCAGACATGGGTCTTGCCTTTGATGGGGACGGCGATCGTCTGATTGCGATTGATGAGAACGGTGAGATTGTAGACGGCGACCAGATCATGTTTATTTGTGCCACATACCTGAAAGAACAAGGCGGACTTAAAAATGACACGATCGTTTCTACGGTCATGAGCAACCTTGGCTTCTATAAAGGACTCGAAGAAAAAGAGGTAAAATCGGTCCAAACAGCGGTTGGTGACCGATATGTCATGGAAGAAATGAGAAAGAACGGCTATAACCTCGGGGGTGAACAGTCCGGACATATCATTTTCCTTGACCATACAACAACAGGTGACGGAATGCTCTCTGCTATTCAATTGGCAAGCATCGTAAAGCAAACCAAGCGTCCATTATCCGAGCTTGCCAATGAAATGAAAAAATTCCCTCAGCTTTTGATCAATGTGAAAGTCGCAGATAAAACAAAGCTGCAGGGCAATGATACAGTGAAGGCTGCCATCGACAAGGTGGAAGACGAGATGAATGGAAACGGCCGCGTTCTTGTCCGTCCGTCCGGAACAGAACCGCTCGTCCGCGTTATGGTTGAAGCTCCGACAAAAGAGCAGTGCCAAACCTACGCTGAAGAGATTGTTGAAGTGGTGAAGGCGGAGCTTGTTTAACAAAAGGCACCCTCATTTGACTAAATAGACACGAAAAGTATGCATAAGCGTATCACCTAGCGATTCGCTTATGCATATTTTATTAAATATTTATTAAGCTACCTGGCCACCAATTGACGCTTGGTAAAAAACAGGCTATCATAAAGTTTATCTTGACTCAGAAACGGGAAGGAGTACAGAGTGGTAAGTTAAATAAAAAGCGCCTGAACTATTTTCGGACGAAAAGAAAATAGTTGACGAGGAAGAGGTTCATCGATCATTCGGCGGATGCCTCTCGGAATCAGTCACTTTCGTTAGCTTTTATCTAAAACAGGCAAGGCGACTTCCTGTACAAAAATAAAAGCAGTGGCTAATTACCATAAAAAATAAACATAGGTGGGGCTGTGAGCCCCGCTCACAGTCCCCCTGTCCGGCGGGTTCAGCATCAGATAAAGAGCTGTTCCTGACCTAAGGGAGGATAAATTAAATGTGCGGAATTGTAGGTTATGTAGGTAATAAGGATGCGAAGGAAATCTTGCTTCGAGGACTTGAAAAGCTGGAGTATCGCGGTTATGACTCTGCAGGAATTGCAGTAGTTGATCAGGACGGCGTGCAGGTTTTCAAGGAAAAAGGAAGAATTGCTGTGTTGCGCGACATCGTTGACTCAGGCGTTGAATCAACAATGGGGATCGGACATACCCGCTGGGCAACCCACGGAGCGCCAAGCAAAGTGAACTCTCATCCACACCAAAGTTCTGCTGAACGTTTCACACTGGTTCATAACGGTGTAATCGAGAACTACGGAAAAGTAAAACGAGAATACTTACAGGATGTAACATTCGTAAGTGATACAGATACAGAAGTTGTCGTGCAGCTCATCGAGAAATTCGTGAACGAAGGCGAAAGCGTTGAAGAAGCTTTCCGCCATGCTCTTTCTGTCATCAAAGGTTCTTACGCCATTGCATTGGTTGATAACCAAGATCCAGACACCATCTATGTTGGAAAAAATAAAAGCCCGCTTTTGGTTGGTGTTGGGGAAGGCTTTAACGTTGTAGCAAGTGATGCTATGGCGATGATTTCCCAAACTGACAAATACGTGGAGCTTATGGACGAAGAAATCGTCATCGTGACGCGTGATTCATATACCATTAAAACGCTCGACGGCCAGGAAGTCTCTCGTGAGCCTTACACTGCCGAGCTTGATGCAAGCGATATTGAAAAGGGTACTTACCCTCACTATATGCTCAAGGAAATTGACGAGCAGCCGTTCGTTATGCGTAACATCATCAAGCACTACCAGAACGAAGACGGAAACCTGAAGCTTGACGATGATATCCGCCTGGCCATGAAAGAAACCGACCGCATTTACATCGTAGCTTGCGGTACCAGCTATAACGCCGGTCTTGTTGGTAAGCAATTGATCGAAAATATTGCAAAGGTACCGGTTGAAGTACACATTGCGAGTGAATTTGTTTACAACATGCCGCTTCTTTCCGAGAAGCCGCTGTTCATCTTCATCTCCCAATCCGGAGAAACAGCTGACAGCCGTGCAGTGCTTGTAGCGATCAAGAAGCTTGGACACAAGGCACTGACCATTACAAACGTTCCAGGATCCACCCTTTCAAGGGAAGCGAACTATACGCTTAACCTTTATGCAGGGCCTGAGATTGCCGTAGCTTCAACCAAGGCGTATACGGCGCAAATCGCTGTTCTGGCGATCCTTGCCGTTGATGCGGCTCGTGCGCAGGGAATTGAACTTGATTTCAACCCGCTTCAGGAGCTTGCGATCGTGGCAAATGCGATTGAATCATTAACCGACCAAAAAGAAACCATGGAGCGTGTCGCTCAGGAATACCTTTCCGAAACACGCAATGCCTTCTTTATCGGCCGTGCGGTTGACTACTTTGTCTGCCTGGAAGGCTCTCTGAAGCTGAAAGAGATCTCTTACATCCAGGCTGAAGGATTTGCCGGAGGAGAACTTAAGCATGGTACGATCGCATTGATTGAAGATGGCACACCGGTTATCGCGCTTTCCACTCAGCAGCACGTGGATCTAAGCATCCGCGGTAACGTGAAGGAAGTAGCGGCACGCGGAGCCAACACTTGCGTGATCAGTACAGAAGCAACAAAGGACGAAGGAGACCGTATCGTACTTCCAGAAGTACATGAATACCTTACTCCGCTCGTATCTGTTGTACCGCTTCAATTGATTGCCTACTACGCTGCGCTTCACCGTGATTGTGACGTGGATAAGCCGCGTAACCTTGCGAAAAGTGTAACGGTTGAATAGGAAATAATTCAAGCAAGACCCAATTCCTTCAAGAGGGATTGGGTCTTTTTAAATAGTTAGTATGGATTCATCTGCTTCAATTTCTGCTTTAAGGCTTAACCATTTCACCTTCTTTTCTTTGTCTGCCGTTTTCCAGTCATACCGTTGATGAAGATAGTTGTAAACCACCAACCTGCGATATTTTAGGAAGCGGGGCATTGCTTCTAGCCACCAATCATCGAAATGGTGTATCTCTTGGTAGCCTTTTAAAAACGAGGAAAGAAAAAGAGACATATAATCATCTAGGGACTCTCGCTTTCCTTCCTGTTGGTTAAATTTACTCATGACCGAATACAGGATAACGGCAATGTCATAAGCGAACCAATGGTAGCATGAATCGTCAAAATCAAAGGCTGTGAGAGCACCTTCATCTGTAACAAAAAAGTTGCGGGCATGGAGGTCACAGTGTACAAGGCCGTAATTCTTTGAACACATGGGAAGCGTATTTAACCAGGTTAACAGCTCAGTTGCTCTGTGGCAGACTATTTTTTCTTTCTGAGGCAGTTGCCTTAAATCCATCCAGGACTCTTGCTTCCAATCACGGCGGTTTAGATTTTCTAATGGGGTATAAGATTGGGTGAGTATATGCATTTGTCCTATCAATCGCCCCCAATTGACAACCATATTCGAGTTCCAATCTTCACCGACAGGGGTATGGCCAGGAGCTTTAACGAACATGCAAGCATGATATCCATTGGTTGCTGGTTCAACCCATCTTCCTGCTTGCGAAGTCAAAATCTTAGGTACAGAAACGCCATTATCATACAAATAGTTCATGAAATGCAATTCTGCGGCGGTTTCATCTTCATTACGCCATCGTTTATGCGTCAGGCGTAATATCCGGGAAGGATTACTGTTTTCTGCTGGGTAATTATAGACATCATTTACGTTGCCGCCTATGTGTGTAAGCCATTTGCAATTGAGTCCAAATGCATCAGATGCTGCCATCAATACTGATTGATCCACCCGCTCACTCCTCTTTTCGAATTCTCAATACATATTTAATTTAATAGTAAGGGTTGGATATCCTGCAAAAATACGAAAGTTGATTCGGAGGGGAAGATTCATCCAATATATTTCTTCAGGCTGATTTAATCCTTTAATTAAAAATTATGCCGTGTGACAGTCAGCTGAATCACAATCCCGAATGGATCTCTGACACGTGCATAGCCAGGGCTGAATGAGTTTTTTTCAAAAGGTGTCAGGACCTGGACTTTTTCGTGCTGAGTGAGTTTTTCATAAATTGCCTCTATGACGGGGTAATCTTTGGACTGGATACATAGGGAAAAGCTGTTGCCGAGCTGCCAGGGGTGGGCGGGATCCATTTCCTCTTCCGCTATCATGATTTTATTGGATCCGATTTGCAATACAGAATGAGTAATGTAGTTTTCCTCGCCTTCTTTATACGTAAAACGAGGGTCCATCTCTGTCATCTCTTTGTATGTTTTTTTGAATAATACTTCGGCTCCTAAATACGATTCGTAAAACGTGATGGCCTCTGCACCTCTGCCGTTCAATGATAAAAAAGGGATCACTTCCAGTTTCATGGGGTTGCCTCCTTGGATTTTGTCTTTTACACTTTAAGTGTATAAAAATAAGGTGACAGATCGTGGCACCTATAAGGTGAGGAAAATGAAAAAAGCAGAACGGATCAATCAGATGCTGCGTTATATCAACAAAAAACAGCGATTCACGTTAAATGACTTGATAAACGAATTCGATATTTCAAAGAGGACGGCGCTCCGTGACATTGAAGCGCTGGAGGAGATGGGTGTTCCGCTTTATGCGGAATATGGACGTTATGGAGGCTATCGCTTGGTGCGAACGATGAATTTGCCTCCGATTACATTCACCAGCCATGAAGTTTTTGCGCTTTATTTTGCGATGCAGTCGATCAAAAGTCTTGCCCGCTCTCCGTTTCGGGTCACTTTTCAATCGATCTCTGAAAAATTCTTGGAAAGTGTCTCTCCAAAACAGAGGGAACAAATTGACAACATGCAGAACCGACTCTCGTTTTTTCATGGGAATCAGACGCACGAAGGGCATTACTTGGAAGAGATCCTGATGGCAGCGATAGAACAAAAGGTCATTCGAATCGAATATGCTGGGGCAAAGGGACCAACAAGCCGTTCCATCCAGCCCATTGCACTTTATGCGAGGAAAGGGTATTGGTATTGCCAGGCGTATGATGTGGAGAAAACCGCATACCGGGTGTTTCGGTGTGACCGTGTCATCTCTCTAAAAGATGCAAATGTTGAACATGGATTCGATTTAAAAGAGATAACCATTCACAATGCTCATCGCCTATGGAAGCCGACCGATCAAGCCATATCCTTCAGCTGCCGAATCACCTCCGAAGGTGCGGAGAAATTTAAGCAGGAGAATTTCCCTTCCATGAAAATCACGGAAAGGGAGGAAGAGCTTTATCTTACCGGAACCTATGAACCTGCAGAGATTGATTTTATTGTTTCCTATCTTGCTGGATTCGGCAGAAGTCTTTCTGCCATTGAGCCGTCAAGTTTGAAAGAAGAACTAAGACGGTACTATACAGAACTCATCCGTTCTTTGTTCTAAAGGGTTTTAATGTTTAGTATTGTTGCCACAGATCAGGGGAATTAAAGAAATGACAACAAGTATCGTGACAAAACCCCGTTTTCTTTCCGTTGTAGAAAGACTGTAACCGCTTTACAATTAATACATAAGTCCTATTTACTAATTAATTTAAAAGCGATACATGAAGGGAGTTTTGATAGATATGGCTAATCCTGAAGAGAAAAAGTCAGGCGCTAAAGTGAAAATTCAGCGCTTTGGCAGCCATTTGAGCGGTATGATCATGCCAAACATCGGGGCATTCATCGCCTGGGGTATTATCACCGCATTATTTATTCCAACCGGATGGATTCCGAATGAAGACTTGGCGAAGCTGGTCTCACCGATGATCACTTACTTGCTTCCGCTACTGATTGGGTTTTCCGGCGGACGCATCGTCTACGATTTGCGCGGTGGTGTAGTTGGTGCAACGGCAACCATGGGGGTTATCGTTGGTGCTGACATTCCAATGCTTTTAGGTGCCATGATTATGGGTCCTCTTGGCGGATGGGCGATCAAGAAATTCGACAAGATGATCGATGGAAAAGTCCGATCCGGTTTTGAAATGCTTGTCAATAACTTTTCTGCCGGTATCATTGCCGGTATTCTTACCCTCGTTGCCTATAAAGGCATCGGGCCGGTCGTATTAACATTGAACAAAACCTTGGCAGCAGGCGTGCAGGCGATCGTTGACGCTCACCTATTGCCACTGGCCAGTATCTTTATTGAACCAGCAAAGGTATTGTTCCTGAACAACGCGATCAACCACGGTATTTTGAGCCCGCTCGGTATTGAACAGGCGGCCAAAGCCGGAAAATCTATTCTCTTCTTGCTGGAGTCCAATCCTGGACCTGGGTTTGGTGTGCTTCTGGCATACATTCTTTTTGGAAGAGGAATGGCGAAACAATCTGCACCGGGAGCAGCAATCATTCACTTCCTGGGCGGAATTCATGAGATTTACTTCCCGTACATTTTAATGAAGCCAATGCTCCTTTTATCCGTTATTGCCGGTGGTGCATCCGGTGTATTCACATTCTTGCTCTTTGATGCAGGTCTTGTGGCTGCTCCATCACCAGGAAGCATTTTCGCACTGATTGCCATGACACCAAGAGGACATTATCTTGGCGTACTCGCAGGGGTGCTTGTAGCAACCGCAGTATCCTTCTTGATCTCGTCTGTTATATTGAAAACTTCCAAGAAAACAGATGACGATGATGACGAATTGACAAAAGCAGCAGAGAAAACATCTGCACTAAAAGGTAAAGAAAGCCGTGCTTCTTCTCTAATCAACAAACCTGAAGCGAAAAAAGAAGAGCCAGTAGCTGCGAAAACACGCAGTGATGTGAACAAAATTATTTTTGCATGTGATGCAGGAATGGGCTCAAGTGCGATGGGTGCTTCCATTCTGAAAAATAAAGTTCAAAAAGCAGGACTGGATATCGCGGTATCCAATACGTCCATCAACAACCTTCCGTCCGATGCGGATATCGTCATCACACACAAGGATTTGACAGACCGTGCGAAGGCGAAGCTTCCGGGTGCAGAGCACATTTCAGTGGAGAATTTCCTGAACAGCCCGAAATATGACGAGCTGATGAATGAGCTGAAAGAGGGACAGGGTGCTGCTCCGGCTGAAGCTGTGTCAGAGCCCGCAGCAGAGCAAGCAGAAGATAATGAGTACACTGATGTTTCCAAGATTATTTTCGCATGTGATGCAGGAATGGGCTCAAGTGCGATGGGTGCCTCTATCCTGAAAAACAAGGTGAAGAAAGCCGGACTCGATGTTGCCGTGTCCAACACATCCATTTCCAACCTGCCTGACGATGCCGATGTGGTCATCACGCATAAAGATTTGACCGATCGTGCTAAGACTAAGCTTCCGGGTGCGAAACACATCTCAGTGGAAAACTTCTTGAACTCACCCAAATATGATGAGCTGATGAGCAAATTGGAATCAGCCAAAAAATAAGCGAAGGGAAGCCGGACACTGTGTCCGGCTTCCCTTCGCTTCGTATTTAAATGTTGGCAACAACCCGAATGACGAAAATGCTTTTTCATTTTGTTGTTTCAAGGGTTTTTAAAGATTTATTATAAATATAGGGTATACAATTTAAAAGTTGTCATCAATCTAACAAAAGATTCACCAAACCTGCACCTGCTTATGGGAGTGAGGAACATGTATATATCGGCAAGAGAACGGCTGATATTCGAGATCTTGTTATCCAAAAAGGAAGAGATGACAGTCAAAGATCTTGCGGATGCCATTGATGTCAGTACCCGCACCATTCACCGCGATTTAAAAGAATTGGAAAATACGCTGAAAAGCTATAATTTAGAGCTCGTTAAAAAGTCAGGGGTCGGCATCCAGATTGTCGGATCCGAGGAAAACATGGAAGAGCTGAGGATGGCGCTCTTTCAACTGTCGTATAACGAATACACGCCGGATGAACGGCAGATGATTATCGTTTGCACACTGCTCGAAGCGAAGGAACCGGTGAAGCTTGTTTCCCTGGCCCACGACCTCAACGTCACCATTGCCACCATCAGCAATGACCTGACGAAACTCGAAGGGCGGCTGAATGAGTTTCACCTGACCCTTGTGAGAAAACGAGGCTATGGGGTGGAAATCACCGGAGATGAGAGCGCCAAACGGAGAGCGATGAGCCAAATCATCGCGCAGAACCTTAACGAAACTGACTTTTTGTCACTTGTTAAGGAAAATATCCAGAAGCGTTCCCTGCAAACGGCCGATTCGATTTCTGAACGGCTGCTTGGCCTGGTGGAAAAGAACCGGCTCATTATGGTAGAGCACGCCATCGAGGAAGTGAACGAAGAGCTTCCCTATCCAATTGCCGACAGCGCCTATATCGGACTTGTCGTTCATTTATCTCTGGCGATTGAGCGGATTCTTCAGGGTGAAAACATCAACATGGATGATGCGTTTCTGGAACGACTGAAGCTTGAGCCAGAGTATAAAGCAGCAGAGAAGATCATCAACAAGCTGAAGAGGGTATTCAACACGGACATCCCTGAAGCGGAAATCGGCTACATTACGATGCATCTTCAGGGGGCCAAGCTCCGGCGGGACAAAGAATACCTGCTGGAGGAGTCCAGTTTTCAAACGGCGGTAAAAGCCAAGAGCCTGATTACCTTTATCGCTGACAAAACGGGTACCGACCTGCTGCAGAACACATCGCTTTTTCAGGGGCTGGTTACCCACTTAAAACCTGCCCTCTACCGCATTAAGCAACAAATGGGCATATCCAACCCGCTTCTGCCGAAGATTAAGACCGATTATAAAGATCTCTTTGACTTAGTGAGGGAAGCGGTATCCGTTATCTTTCCAGATCTGGACGTTCCGGATGAGGAAATCGCCTATCTGGTCATGCACTTTGGATCGGCACTGATGAACGGCCGCGAGTCCAATGATCTGAAGGCACTCGTCATTTGTTCCACCGGGATTGGAACATCCAAAATGCTGGCTACCGTGCTCAAGCGGGAAATTCCGGAGATCAGCGAACTGAAAAACGCCTCGCTCTTTGAATTGAACCATATGGATACCACTTCATATGATCTTGTCATCTCAACAGTTAACCTGCCGGATTATCATCTGCCGCATATTGTCGTCAGCCCAATTCCCGATCAGGAAGAGCTAAAGAAGGTCAGACAATGGGTTGCCGAAACAAAGAGCAGGCAGCAAACAACAGAACGTGTTCCATCAGAAACTGTAAAACAGGATCGGGATCCCCTGCAGGTACTGGCCGAAATGGAAAACATCAAGCATTATACGGATGCTGTTACCGATGTACTTCGCGGGTTTCAACTCTTTCTTTCGGGAAGCGGGCAAGATGTGGAAGACGTGTTGAGAGAGGCATGCGAAACATTAAAGGCTCTAGAGGTTTTACAGGATAGCGAAGGTGTCCTTGATGCATTGATCGAGCGTGAAAGGTTAGGCGGATTGGGGATCCCGAATACGTCACTGGCACTTTTTCATGCGCGAAGCCCGCACATCGCAAAACCCTCCTTCACGATTTTTGAGCTGCAATCTGAAGTGACGGTTACGGCCATGGATCAATCGGCCATTGAAATTAACCGCATTTTACTGCTGCTTGCTCCAGAGGCGTTTACCAGTCAGGGGTTGGAGGTACTGAGTACTATCAGCTCTCTTATTATTGAAGATCAGGAGAGCATCACGCGGTTTGAAACAAAGGAAGAACAACACATATTGTCTTATCTTACAGAAAAGCTTCATCAGTTTTATGACGAAAAACTACAGGAAATAAGGAGAGGTTAACATGTCAACGATTCTAAACGATCAAAACATAGTACTGAAAGCAGAAGTGAACAACAAGGAAGAGGCCATCCGCCTGACCGGAAAATTGCTTGTGGAAAACGGCTATGTTGAACCGGACTATATTGAGAAAATGCTTGAGCGAGAGGAATTAACTTCTACGTACATGGGGAACTATGTAGCCATTCCTCATGGAACAGAGGATGCCAAAAAATCAGTAAAGGAATCAGGAATTGTAATCATCCAAGTGCCTGGCGGTGTGGAATTTGCACCAGGGAGCGATGTTAAGCTCTTGATTGGTATTGCCGGAAAAGGCGATGAGCACCTTGAGCTTCTTTCCAAAATTGCGATTGTCTGTTCCGCGGAAGAAAACGTCATGGGTATTGTGAATGCTTCTTCCAAGGAAGAAATCATGTCATTCTTTGAGGATGTTGAGTAACATGCTGGCAGTACATTTCGGAGCAGGCAACATCGGCAGAGGATTTATTGGCAATTTATTGTACCAGTCAGGCTATGAAACAGTGTTCGTGGACGTAAATGACGAACTTGTCTCACTTTTAAATGAAAGAAAGCAATATACCGTTGTTCTTGCAGATCAAAGCCAGCAAGAGCAAATCATCAAAAACGTTAGTGCGATAAACAGCAGTACTGATGCTGAAAAAGCAGTGGATATGGTCGCAAAGGCTGATCTGGTAACAGCTGCTGTCGGGCCAAACATTCTGCCTTTTATCGCCGGAACCATCGCAGAAGGATTGCGAAAGCGGGCAGCGGCAAGTGACGCACCGCTGAACATCATCGCCTGTGAAAACATGATCGGCGGAAGCACCCTTCTAAAGGAAAAGGTGTTTGAAAAATTGAATGAAGATGAAAAAAAACAGTTTGAATCCCGGTTTGGATTTCCGGATGCAGCGGTCGACCGCATCGTGCCAAACCAATCCAACGAAGACAAACTAATGGTCAAGGTGGAGCCTTTCTATGAATGGGCTGTGGATCAAACCAAAATTGTGGGAACCAAACCGGATGTGGAAGGCATTACGTATGTAAATGACCTGAAGCCGTATATTGAACGTAAATTGTTCACCGTAAATACCGGGCATGCGGCAGCTGCCTATCTCGGTTATCATGCGGGTGTGCCAACGATTGATGGAGCCATGAACAACCCGGCAATCAAAGAAGTGATTGAGGGTGCAGTGAAGGAAACCGGAGACATGCTCATCAGCAAATACGGCTTTGAGCGTGCAGCGCATGAAGCGTATGCTGCCAAGATTGTAAACCGGTTCACGAACCCGTATATTTCGGATGAGGTGACCCGTGTGGGCCGCTCTCCGATCCGTAAACTTGGACCGAAAGACCGCCTCGTCAGCCCTGCGAAGCAGTATCATGAATTGACCGGAGACATTCCAGCTTCTTTAACCAAAGTCATTGCAGCCGCTCTGCTGTATGACTACAAAGAAGATCCCGAGGCAGTAACCGTTCAGGAGACGATTGCTTCCAAAGGACTGGAGCAGGCAATCGAGCAGTTTACAGAAATACCAGCAGCCTCTGAGCTGTCCAAGGCGATCATCAGCCACTATGAGAATATGAAAAAATAAAAAAAGCAGGAAGGCTTGGGAATAGCCTTCCTGCTTTTTTTTTGTTAGAAAACCCGGCCGGTGCTGATGACGGTCTGGCCGCCTGTCTCTTTCAAGATGCGGTTCAAGTCAGTGAGGATCGCCCCCACATCCCGCAAAATGGTCAGTGATTCATACCGTTTCAGAATCACCAGGCAACGGGATTGAGTTTCTTGTGCCTCTTTTAAGCTTGAGATCAGAATCAACAAATTATCAGCCGATGGATTAATGACCGTTTCTCCATAATGAGTAACACAAATCGCTGTTTGTTCAATTGCCCGGTTTAGTTCCTTAATCTCCTCAGAGTCGGTGCTTGTATCAATAATCGATGATAAGTCCCGGATGCCGCGCGCAATGCCCCGGATTTGCAGGGTAATGTGATTAAGATGTTTCATGCCCGTTTCGAGATGGGTGAGCCGGATTCTTCGTTTCGTGAAAAACGGGGTGAAACGAAGATTTTCACGCGCGAGAATGACGGCTTCGATTCCTTTCTCGTTCCGTTCTGTGAGTTCCTTGACTTCCTGCTGAATATCCCGGCGGTGAGCCGGATCCCTGTCCCACAGCACGACCAGATCCTTTAATGTCCTGGAAGCCTGATTGGATAGTTTAAGAAGAAGCTCTTCTGCTGCCGGAATGGCATTCGGAGGAACAAGCAGCGCATTGGTCAGAACGGCGATCGCGGAACCAATGAACGTTTCAATGATTCGGCTGAACGCATAACCCTGTCCAAAAGCGAGAACCAGGATCGAGCTGACGCACACCTGTGACGTTACACCGGCAGGCATCTTAAAGGCGGTCGTTACGGCCATGCCTATCAAGACAACAAGCATGATGGAGCCAGCATTTACTTGAAGAAAATACCCGATCAGCATGCTGATAATCACGCCACCTATGACGCCGCACACCCTGTAAAACCCTTTTTGAAGAGAGCCGGCGATGGTGACCTGCATGGTCAGAACAGCGGCCAGCGGGGCGAAAAAGGGGTAGTCATTTTGAGAGAGATGGGAAGATACGGTCCAGGAAAGCGCGGCTGCGATGGCTGTTTTTAACACTTGAAGAGTAATCCCAAGTCGAAGTAAGACTTCCAATCCTTTTTTCAATGGCGTTTTCCTTTCTATAGAAAGTTTATATTATTGGTCTTTTTCCACAAGGAAAGAGGATGAAACCTGCTTGAGCGATCTTTTCTATACTCAGTATTTCCTTATATGCAGGTATTTTAACAGATTTCAGGTGACTAGGAGGAGATGTAGTTTGGGCGCAGGTTTTGTCCTGGGAATGTTTCGTTTCTCACCGCAAAAGGGTAAGTATAATTACCCCCCCTTTGATTTTGCTTCTAAAAGCAGGGAAACAAAAATACAATGGTTGAAAGATCAAATTGTATTTACCGAAAAATTTTGACTATTTAGGCAGCAAGCGTTATAATAAGCCAAAAGGAAGTGAGAATAAATGAATATGCTAAAAAAGATTGTTATTCGAGGGATCGGATCTAATCTTCTTGTGCTGTTTGCCATTTTGCTTCTTCCGGCGTTCCTGTTGACGGACAATGTCAACGTCTTTCAAGAGCTGGTTGATTATATTTTCAAGCCTGATTAATCGATAAACACCACGTTATGTGTGGTGTTTTTTATGTGGGGAAAAGATTAGGCAGCATGATAAAAGTGAGGAGAGAACATCCATGGGGAAAATCATAATGCTCGTGATTGTTTTGCTTGCCGGCATGGGACAAGGCATGCAGGCCGCTGTAAATGGAACGCTCGGAAAAAGGATCGGCTCCATTGAAGGGGCATTTGTTTCCTTTTTTACAGGAACGGTCATGCTTTTGGTGATTATGCTGATCTGGGGAAACGGAAGCTTGAGCACTGTCTGGCAGGTGCCGAAATGGAACCTGATCGGTGGCATACTGGGAGCCATCTATGTGTTTATCGTCATTCTTGCCGTACCGAAAATTGGAGTGACGAGCGCCATTACCGCTGTTATTATCGGCCAGCTCATGATGAGTGTAATCATTGACCACAACGGCTGGTTTGGCAATGAAGCGATTCATTTTACATATAAAAAGATGATTGGATTGGTATTGTTATTGGCCGGTTTGTACTTTGTTTTTTCGGACAAGCATTGAGCATGTTTTTTGGTGAATTTCAAGCATTGTTTAAACGAAAGGCCTGTGATAATTTAAAAAAGAGCTGTGTTTCAGAGCCAGTTGGTGGCGGCTGCTGAAGGACAGGGGAAATCCGCCTGTGTGTGAAAGCGTTATCAGATGAAGGCGGACAGAAAAAGGGGGAGAGACAATGGAATACGGAGTAATGATCTCCATCGCCATTTATATGGTGGGGATGCTTTTGATCGGTTATTTTGCCTATCGCCGGACGGCCAATTTATCGGATTATATGCTGGGCGGCAGGGATCTGGGGCCGGCAGTTACAGCACTCAGTGCCGGAGCATCGGATATGAGTGGCTGGCTGTTGATGGGTCTTCCCGGGGCGATGTATGTTTCGGGATTAAGCGCAGGCTGGATTGTGGTCGGATTAACATTAGGAGCTTATTTGAACTGGCTGTTTGTTGCTCCGCGGCTGCGTACCTATACAGAAATTGCGAACAATTCCATTACCATTCCGGATTATTTTGAAAACCGGTTTAAGGATACTTCACGGATTTTGCGCATAACATCGGCAATTGTTATTTTAATCTTTTTTACATTTTATGCGTCATCCGGTATGGTAGCAGGGGGCGAACTTTTTAAATCAGCGTTCGATCTCGATTATTCAGTTGGCATCTGGCTGACTGGCAGTGTGGTGGTGTTGTATACGTTGTTCGGTGGCTTTCTCGCGGTCAGCTGGACTGATTTTGTGCAAGGCACCATTATGTTTGTTGCGTTGATCCTAGTGCCGGTCGTCACTATTTTCAACCTTGGCGGAACAGGGACTACCTTTTCTGAGATTCACTCCATTAATCCTGAATTGCTTGATGCCTTCAAAGGAACAAGCATTATTGGCATTATTTCTCTATTAGCCTGGGGGCTCGGATATTTCGGGCAACCGCATATTATCGTCCGGTTTATGGCCATTAACTCTGTAAAACAAATGAAAAGTGCCCGAAGAATCGGCATGGGCTGGATGATCTTTTCCATTGTAGGCGCCATGTTTACCGGGCTTGTGGGAATAGCATATTTCCACGCAAACGGCGGAAAGCTTGAGAAGCCGGAAACGGTGTTCATCGTATTGTCCGATGTATTATTTCATCCATTAATCACCGGGTTTCTGCTGGCAGCCATTTTGGCCGCGGTCATGAGTACGATTTCTTCTCAGCTGCTCGTGACATCCAGCGCGGTAACCGAGGATTTTTATAAAGCTTTTTTCAGAAGATCCGCTTCGGACAAAGAGCTGGTCCTGGTTGGCCGATTGGCGGTTCTGGGTATATCTCTGATCGCGCTTCTTCTGGCGTTTCATCCGAACAAAACGATTCTCAATCTTGTGGGTTATGCGTGGGCCGGTTTTGGAGCGGCCTTCGGACCCGTTGTTCTTCTTAGCCTGTACTGGAAACGCATGACGAAATGGGGAGCGTTCTTCGGAATGATTTCCGGTACACTTACCGTGATTATTTGGGAACAAGTCAAAGCGCTTGAAGCTGTATATGAAATTATTCCCGGGTTCATTGTCTGTGGAATTGTCATTATCGCCGTCAGCCTTCTGACAGCAAAGCCATCGGCTGAAGTCGAAAAAGAATTTAAAGAAGCACAACAGATTGCATAAGAAGCAATAAGGACCGTCCTTTTTACAAGGGCGGTTTTTTTCTGCTTACTAAAGGTCATTGTTGCTGTGAGAACATTGCTGTTAAAGAATCTTCATTGATTTGTTGATTGAAGTGTAAGGTGCGAGACTCCAGCAGGGAAAGCGGGACAGGTGAGACCAAGGAAGGCGCTTGCGCCGACGGGCTCACCGCACGCCCTGCGGAAAGCGAGCATCTGAAACGGAAATCAACTCCCAAGAGCAACAGCGTTACTCCTGTCACCAAATTGTCATCTTGTTCTTGTCTTGAACAGTTCAACTCTTGAACTAGTTATGGTCTAATAGAAAACAGAGGTGAATAGAATGGATGTTGGAAAATGGAAAAGCATTTTCGGTCGGTATGAAGCGGCTTCTTTCACAGTGAACAAGCGGTTTGGCTCGATGATCAAGGAACAGCTTCAGGATGTATTGACCGTTGAGCAGCAAATGACACTGAGCTATATCAAACGGTTTGGTTCTTGTACTACTACAGAGCTGGCAGAAGCCTTTTGTGTGCAAAAAAGTGCCATTACCGCCATTGTCACGAGGCTGGCGGAAAAAGGATACATTCACCGGCTCAGAGATGAAAAGGACCGGAGAATCGTTTATCTAAAATTGACAGAGGAAGGGTCTGATGTTTTTCAGTGTGGAGAAGAAAAAGTGTTTGAAGTGGTGTCTCCTTATTTAAAAACGTTCAGTGATGAAGAGATAGAAACCTTCTTAACGCTTTATGAAAAGCTGGCATCTCAGGTGAATGAAGAATAGGAGAGGGGAAACAGAATGAAAGCTGTGCTAAAAGCAAAGTGGGTTATTGCCGTTGTCTGGATTGCTCTGGTCGCGGCTCTGGTGCTGCTGGCGCCCAATATGGCGGAGCTGGTTCGTGAAAAAGGGCAGATCAACGTGCCGGACGGGTATTCTTCCAGCTTTGCACAGAAGCTTCTTGATGATGTAGACAAGAAAGAGAAATCAGCGGATGAATCACAGGTTGCGCTTGTGTTTCACAAAAATGAGAAGCTGAGCAATGGTGACCTCAAAGAAATAAAAACCGCAATGCATCAATTGAAACAAGATAAAGAAAATGCGGGGATTACGGAGGTTCTCACCCATTTTGATAATAAGGAGCTGAAGGATCAGCTGGCGTCCAAGGATGGGAAAACCGTTCTTTCCCTTGTGACGGTCAATACCGCGAACAAGGAAGCAGCTGAGATTTCCGACTCCCTCTATAGCGAGTTAAAGGATGTTAATGTTCCTCACTACTTTACGAGCAGCTGGATGATCGATGAGGATGTGGTGGCAAGTTCACAGGAAGGATTAAAGAAAACGGAATACATAACCGTCGTCTTCATTCTCGCCGTCCTGTTTGTTGTTTTCCGTTCTTTTGTGGCACCGCTCATTCCGCTCGTGACCGTCGGAATCTCGTATATTGCGGCGCAGTCGATTGTAGCCTTTTTGGTGGACCGCTGGAATTTCCCGCTGTCCACATTCACGCAAATTTTCCTGGTGGCGGTTCTTTTCGGAATCGGGACCGATTATTGCATCCTTCTGCTCAGCCGGTTTAAAGAAGAGATGGGCAGGCATGAAAGCTTGCCTGATGCGATTTTGGCTACGTATAAAACGGCAGGCAGAACCGTGTTTTTCAGCGGCCTTGCCGTGATGATCGGATTTGCAGCGATTGGTTTTTCCACTTTTAAACTCTATCAATCTGCTTCAGCTGTAGCGATCGGGGTAGCTGTGCTGCTGCTTGCTCTATTAACACTGGTGCCGTTTTTTATGATGGTTCTCGGCAGCAAGCTGTTCTGGCCATCGAAAGCGGCAATGGAGCACAAGCAAAGCAAAATTTGGGGAGCGGCCGGTTCATTTTCATTTAAGCGACCACTCGCAACCCTCATTATTGTTGCTGCGATCGTCACTCCTTTTCTGGCAACCTATGACGGCGATCTATCATTCAATTCGTTGGATGAAATCGGGGATAAGTATAATTCCGTTAAAGCTTTTAATGTGATTTCAGAAAGCTTTGGCCCGGGAGAGTCTCTTCCTGCCAAAATTGTACTGAAAAACGACCAACCGCTGGATAGCTCGGAGTACATGGCAACGATTGAAAAGATCAGCCGGGAAGTCGAGCAGGTGAACGGTGTTGACCAGGTGCGGAGCGCCACCCGTCCGGTAGGTGAGCAATTAAAAGAATTGCAGGTTACCAAACAGGCAGAGTCACTGGATGACGGACTATCCAAAGGGAATGACGGATTGAAGAAAATCAGCGGCGGCCTTTCTAAAGCAAGCTCACAGCTTAGTGATTCCCAGCCGAAAATGAAACAAACGACTGATGGAATTGGTGAACTAGTAAATGGCACCAATAAACTGAAGTCAGGAATCGGCGACTTATCCGGTGCGCTTTCCCAAATTGAAAAAGGGATGCGTGACGGTTCCCAAGGTGCAGGAGATTTGAAGGCCGGCGTAGAGAAGGCGAAATCGAGTGCGGATCTGCTGGCCAACAGCAGTCAACAGCTTCTTTCCGGCTATCAGACGATGGAGAACGGACTCGGAAAGCTGCAAGGCGGTTATGCACAAGTGGGGCAGCAGCTGAAGACCACAGCAAACGGTCTTTCCCAGTTGCAAGGCAGTTTTGCTCATCTTGAATCCAAATACGGCAGTGAAGATCCAAACCAGGATATTAACAGAGACCCGCAATATCAGGCCATTAAAGGCACCTTCACCCAACTGCAGGGCGGACTCGGCAAGATGGCCGGCGGGCTCGTGCAGCTGAACGGAAACCTGAATAACGTTAAGACCAATATGAGTAAAGCAAACGATGGTCTCGGCAAGGTGGTTTCTGGTCAAAAGCAACTGGCTGACGGTCTTGGTTCGATTTCGACAGGCCTTGGCGAACTTGAATCAGGAATCAATAAAGCAGCGGACGGCCAGCAGCAGGTAATTGCAAAACTGCCTGAAGTACAGGGCGGACTTGCGAAGATTGCCGGTGGGCAGGAACAGCTGAAAAGCGGCCTCGGGCAAATGGATTCCCAGCTGGCAGAGCTGTCTGACGGGCTAAATTCCAGCGCCAAAGGCATAAAGAAGGTATCTGGAGGAATCGACTCGGCCAATGATTATCTTCAGTCCCTGTCTTCCGCAAAAGATCCCGAGATGGCAGGCTGGTTCTTGCCTGAGGATGTTTTAAAAGAAAAAGAGTTTCAGCAGGTGTTTGACGAGTACATGCCGGGTGACCGGAAATTGACCACACTGGACGTGATTTTTAAGGAAAATCCTTATTCCCAGGATGCGCTCGGCCAGGTGGATGAAATCAAGAAAGCCGTAAAGCGGGCCAGTACCGCCACCAACCTTGAAAATGCGAAGCTTGGGATCAGCGGCGTCACAAGTATCTATTCGGATCTGAACGATATATCTGCATCCGACTATTCCAGAACCGTCGTATTGATGCTTGTGGGAATCGCGATCATCCTCATCATTATGCTGCGTTCCTTTATCATGCCGCTGTACATTATCGCTTCATTGATTCTGACGTACTACACAGCCATGGCGTTTACCGAATCGATTTTTGTGAACATGCTCGGGTATTCCGGCATTAACTGGGCAGTGCCGTTTTTTGCCTTTGTCATTCTGGTGGCTCTTGGCGTAGACTACAGCATCTTCCTGATGGACCGGTTCAACGAATATAAATCGCTTTCTGTTAAAGAAGCCATGCTGCTATCCATGAAGAATATGGGGACGGTAATCATTTCGGCGGTGGTCATACTGGGAGGAACATTTGCCGCGATGTTACCTTCAGGAGTTCTCTCCCTTCTCCAGATTGCAACCATTATTTTAAGCGGGCTGCTGCTTTATGCGTTTGTTATTTTGCCGTTGTTTGTGCCCGTGATGGTCAAAATCTTCGGAAAAGCAAACTGGTGGCCTTTTATGGAAACGAAAAAAGAATAGTGTCATTCAAGCAGTGTGCCGGGAGCATACTGCTTTTTTTGCAGGTAAACAAAAAAAGAGACAAGATATAAAATCTTGTCTCCAGGGATGATTAGCAGCCGCCTTTTCCGCAACCGCTGAGGAAGCCGCCGCCATCATGGCCGCCCCCGCACCACGAACAGCCGATGATAATCAACAGAATGAACAGAACGACGATGATCGCAAAGCCGCGGCCAAAACCACAGCCGCCCCAGCCCGGATATCCATATCCATAGCCAAATCCGCCTGCGCCGCCGAATCCTACGCCGCCAACCCCAGCGCCTCCAAATCCACCAGCGAATCCCGGGCCGTAGCCATAGCCGCCGCCAAATCCGCCGCCATAGCCGTAGCCAAATCCTTGACGCTTATTTCTGTAACCAGACAATGTGTAGATCTCCTTTCATCCAGCATTTTTATTAAAAGTTACTTGCCATATAGAATATGAAAATTAGCTGGAAGGGTTTGGACATCTACTGGGACAATGGTGGAATTTGCCGGGTTTTAAGACGGCGAAATTTAGCGAATTTCCCCGGAAATACAGATAAGGGCTTTGGAAAACAGGAGTTACAAGGATCTTTTTTTCAATTCATGCTCCATTCTTCCGGTGAGCGTAAAGAAAAACATTTTAAAATCAGCGCGCAAAGACCAGAAAGGATGGCCAAAAGTGGCAGGTTTGTTTCCTTCGATAAAAAAGTGGCTGTACCAGGCCAGACTATACGCTGTAATTGGTGCAGCCAGCAAGAACCAGGCGTTTAACGTGGCGCCGAGTGCGAGAAAAATAAAGACAAGGGATTTACCTGTAAAATGCCAGGCCCTTGTGCTTTTCTTGGAGTGTTGTGATAAATAAAAAACCCAAAATTCATCAAAGGTCTTTATTTCCGGTTTCTCTGCCTGGTGATCAACATGATGCATAGCAGTGTTCCTCCTTCAAAGCTTGTGTATATTAATTTCGATACCCATCACTTTTTTCCTTTAAAAGGAAGAAGTTGTCCTCTTGACCATGCAAAAAAAGATTAGCTTTTTGACATAAGGGTAAATTAACGGAGACAAGTGTTACAGGAAAAAAAGGAAGGTGCCAATATGCTAAAACCACAAACAAAAGAACGCGTAGATGTGCTGTATTCTCTTTTGGGGCAACAGCTTCAAAATGAAGACTTTAATGAAGACCGACTACAGAAAATCACTGAGATCAGCCAGCTTCTAAAAGAAGATGTGGAAGTAGGAGAACAGACGACAGAAGTCTTTGACGATATTGTTTCCGTGGGCCAGGACGCCATGGAAACCAAGCAGGATAAAAAAGAATTTCTTGCATCCAAATCCAGAGAGCTGAACGAGTATTATGAGCACCTGAAGAAGTTGATCGAAGAATAAATAGTTTTAAATTAAACGTTCCGGGGAACAGACACAAGTGAAAAGAGTCTAAACTTGGAGGGATTGCAAATGGATGAGAAAAAAGTAGTTGGCGTTTTTTCAACGGAAGAAGAAGCGGTGTCGGCGATTAATTCTTTGAGAGAACGAGGTTATGAGGAAGATGACATCTCTGTAATCGCCCGGGATAAAGAGGAACGGCGCCATATTGAAGACGAAACGGGAACCAAAGCCGGAGAGGGCGCTGCTGCAGGTGCGGCGACAGGCGGTGTCCTTGGAGGTGTGAGCGGTCTTTTGGCCGGACTAGGAGCCCTAGCGATCCCCGGAATCGGACCGATTGTAGCTGCTGGTCCAATCGCAGCTACTTTGGGCGGAGCGGCCATTGGGGCTGGAGCTGGCGGCCTGGTCGGTGCATTGGTCGGTATGGGCATTCCTGAAGATGAAGCTGAGGAATACAACAATTATGTGGAAAGCGGAAATATTCTTGTTCTTGTGGATGGAGATAAGGAACGCCGGGAATACGTTTACGACACATTCCGAACCAACAACACGCTGAACTCCCGTTATTACGACAGAGATCTGCCTGGAGAAGACAGCGGCAAAATCTATTAATAAGCGAAAACCATTGAAGAAAGCTAAAGCAGCGTAAACCGGTTGCTTTAGCTTTTTTATATTGCGCCTTTTGTCGATGAAATGTTGTTGATTAGAAGGGTGAGTTGGTGTAAAAATAAAATAAAACGACTAGTCATTTTATTGGAGGAGATTGGATTGTTGACATTCAAAAGGTTCAGCATGTTAAGTATTGAAGAAGCGGTTCATCTGTTCAATGAGGGGTTTAGGTATTATTTTACCGATATTCATCTTACGGTGGATGCTCTGATTAAAAAGATGGCCAATGAAGAGATATCACCGGAACGTTCCCTGGTTGCCTATGACCAGGACCAACCGGTAGGGTTTGTCCTGAATGGTTTCAGAACGATCAATGGCCAGAAGGTTTCCTGGAATGGAGGCACAGGCGTGATTCCGGACTACAGAGGAAAAGGAATCGGCAAAGAACTGATGAACGCCTGCATGGATCTATATAATCAGGAAGGAGTCGGCTGTCTCATGCTTGAGGCGATCTCCGAAAATACAAAGGCCATTAAGCTTTATGAGAAAATAGGATATAAAAAAACGGATGACCTGATTTTCTATGTTTCTAACGAAAGTCTTTCCAGGGATGCTTTCTCCTACAGCGGAAGCTATGATGTGGTTCGTGCTCTTCCGCAGGAGATAGTGACTCTCGATTTTTATGAGCATTTTTCGCCATGGCAGACACAAGCACAAGGTCTGGCAGGCGCAGAGGCAGTGGTAGTCAAATCGGGTGAAGAATCCGTGGGGTATGCGCTGTACCGAAGCGTGAGAAACAGTGAGGGCAAGATTGAGAGTATCGTCCTATATCAGTGCGAAGGAAAACCGGAATTTAATGAAAAAGAAGATGTGATCCTGTGTTTGCTGCATTCTGTGTTTCAACCGGCCCTTACGGATTGCAAGCGCACGACCTTCAATTTTCCGAAAAGCAACGAACTTGCATGCCGGGCGTTTCAGAATGAAGGGTTCAACACGGCCATTCAACAGGTGCATATGTCAAAAACAATTTAACACCCCGGATTTTCAGAAATTAAAAGGGTTTTGGAGGTTCACACAGAAAAAGGTGTGCATACAACCATGAGATCAGTACATTGGAGGAAAAAGCATGCCAAAGGTTTCAGAACAGTATAAAGAGGAAAAGAAAAACTTAATTTTGCAGGGAGCACTCCGCTGTTTTGGTGAAAAAGGATATGAGGCGACCACGATCGACGATATTGTGAGAGTGTCCAATTTAAGCAAAGGAGCCATCTATAACTACTTTACCAGCAAGGAAGAAATCTATTTGCAGCTTCTTCAGGGAGAAACAAAGGACTTTTTCCTGGAGGTTCAAAGCGAGTACCATACCTTAAAGACGGCCACTGAAAAATTGAGGTTTTTGTTTCAGCGGTTTCAGAAACAGCAGCTCACGGATGAACGGCGAAAATCCTTCAGGCTCTACACCGAGTTTTGGCTGTACAGTGCCCGTCAGGAGGATTTAAAGAAGTTGATGGAAGAACGGTATCAGGAATTCACTGATTTTATCCAGGAAATTATAAAAGAGGGACAGGAGTCAGGCGAATTCAAACCCATGGATGCTGAATTCATTGCCCAAATTTTTTGGGCCATCCGTGACGGCAATGCGCTTCATTCTTCACTGCTTGGTGAAGAAGAAAAATATAAAAAAACATGGGAAATGATTGAGGAGTTTTTTATCAGGGGCATTTCTTCATCAACCAGTCGGGAGTAAACCATGTCTCCCGATTTTTTTGTGCCATAAAAGCGAATAATTTCCCGGGTTATAAATGATTGTGTCGAAATGATCCACGTTATCCTCATTACAAACGGTTGTCTGTCAAATAAGCTCGTATTTTATCAACTGGTTACACATTGCCATTTACAGGAAATGGGGTAAACTTAAATTTGGGTTTTTTTGCAACCTTTTGATCAGGTGTATCGACTAATGAGTAGTTAGACAGGGGGGCAACGCAGTGAATGACTCGTTTGACCGGTTGTATGGTGACTATCATCAATCTCTGTTTCAGTTTATTTTTTATATGGTCAGAGACAGGGAGGCAGCGGAAGATATTGTTCAGGAAGTTTATATCAAGGTGTTAAAAGCATACCAAACGTTTCAGGGAAAAAGCTCGGAAAAAACGTGGCTGTACTCGATTGCCAGGCATGTCACGATTGACTGGATTCGCAAGCAAAACCGGCGGAAGAAAAAGCTTCTTTTTTTCAACCTGTCACAGAAGGAAAATCAGCTTGCGGACCTTCAGCCACTTCCGGATGAGTTCGTCACACAAAAAGAGTCGGTCAAAGAACTGTACCGCGCATTAGGCAGCTGTACGATCCAGCAGCAGCAGGTACTGGTTCTGCGTTATATCCAGTCGCTTTCAATAACAGAAACAGCCGCAATTCTCGGCTGGACGGAGAGCAAGGTAAAAACTACACAGCATCGGGGCCTTAAGAAACTTAAAGGGCTGCTCGACCAGAGGCCTGGTTTGGAGGAGGAATGGAAAGATGGAATCGTCTAAATGGACAGAAGAAGAGATTCAAAAACAACTGGAGAAAATGCCATCTGTTAAAGATAAACGTTCAAAAGAATTCATCTTTCATGAAATCGAAGGAAAGCTGACCGCATCGTCTGTACATAAAACAACAGTCAAAAAAACGTGGATGATGCCAGGGCTGGCCATGGTTTGTTTGCTGGCGGTTGTCTTTCTTCTCATGCCGTTGCCTTTTTTCAAAAAAGAAGCTTCGGCACCAAGCCCGCCGGAACGTACGCTGCCAAGCAGAAACCAGGTAAAACCGAATGTAGTAGCGAGGGATCCGGAGCCGCCTGCAGAAAGAGTGGATCCAAGCGAACATGAAAATAATGCTCCCATAAAGGAGAAAGAAAAGGACCGGCCGGAACCGAAAATTGAAAAACCGCAGGATGAGAATCAAGGTAGTACTGCCCCATCAACGCAAAAAGAGCTGCCGGCGGATAAAAAAGCCAATGGAGATCAGGAAGCACCTCCTGTAACGGTCGAGGCATCAAGTGATGAAAACTATCACTCTCCTCTCATGAAGGATGAACTGAATCAGCAGCTAAAAGAAGGAAAATCCCTGGTGACCGTTGCCTATCGCGATGATCAGGCGGAGCTTGTGGTCCCGCTCTCCTTTCTTGTAAAGGGAGGAGGAACGTATGCTGATAAAGTGGAGGATGTGCTAGGTTCTTTCCATCCGGAAAAGGTCGGCCTTCAGCCAACACTGCTGAACCAGGCAAAGCTGTCGGAAAAAGAAGGAGCAGTTGTTGTTAATCTTCCAGCAGGCTCTGTCTCTTCTTCTGAAGAAGCACTGCTTCCGAAAGTACTGGGCTACACGTTTGGTTATAGTGAAGGCTATTCCAAGGTGAAGTTTGAAACGGATGGAAAACCAGGTTATGAGTTTTCCAATCTGGGTTCAAAGGAAGAATTGGATGTGGACGGAGTAAGGGGAGGTCCCGCTTTTTCTTATACGACCTCAACGGGCGATGAATTTTTGGTAGACAGCAATGCGACCACCTTCGCAAAACCGGCCGAAAACCTGGAGAAAGCCATGGATCAGATGAAAGAAGGCTATAAAGACAAAAAGCTAGTGCCGGCTGTGCCGGAGGATACAACCCTCCATGCTGACCGTTCGGGAACGAAGGCAACGGTTACTGTAGAAGGAAAGGGCAAAGCGGACGATGAAGAAACTCGCAAAATGTTGGATGCCGCCCTTGTGACGGTAAAAAATTACGGAAGCGATACGGTAGCCATTGACGATGGAGCCGGTACCGAAAAACAGGCAGAGGAACAGCAGACAGAACAGGTGGGTGCCGTCAATTTTATGGAAACGAAAGAACAGTAGTAGTAAGCAACCAGGTGTATGCCACCTGGTTGTTTTTTGTTTGTACCTTGTATTTTCCATTGGGAATACTCGGCATTTTTTATTCAGAGCCCGGAAGCGGGAAAAGGTGGTCCGAAAATCAGCATTAAAACCGATACCGGTGATATCGATCTGAACTAAATATAAAACGAAAACTGCCTGGATTCCAGGCAGTTTTTTTTACAAGGCCTTATTGATGCTGATGGATTTTGCGGGAAGTGCTGTTCCTTTCTGGCGGGACAGTCCGAGGTAAATACCTGCCACAATGAGCAAAAGGGCGAGCGCATGATACAAGTGGATCTTTTCATTCAGAAAAAGGGCGGCGAAGAACAAGGAGCTGATCGGCATGACATTCAAAAATAAGGTGGTTTTGCTTGGACCAATCTCTGAGATCGCCATGTTCCACCAGGACGTACAAAGGGCAGTGGCAATACAGCCGGAGAACACCATCACTCCAAAAGCGAAAAGGTTTGCATGATAAACCGACGGCTCAACAGGGAACAGGAACCACATGATCAGTAAAAGCAATGCGCCAAACATGTGGCTGAAGGTTGTTACCTGAAAGACGGATGCCTGTTTTACCGCTTGTTTGATCAACAGGCCGCCAGATACATAAGCGAGCATGGAGAGAAATACAATCAGGTTCCCTTTCACGGGATCAGTTCCGGCTGAACCTGGGTGGCCGACGACAATAAGGACGCCTGTAAAGCCGAGTCCAATGCCGATAAAGCGTTTAAGGTTGAACTGATCACCAAGTAACACCATCGCCAAAAGAGAGGTTGTCAGCGGATTTAGCCCAAGGATGAGTGAACCGGCTGAGCCTGACGTAAACCGCAGTCCCTGTGAGATCAAAAGCTGATGCAGGAAGATCGAGGTAAAGCCGACCAGAAAGATGAGTCCCCAGGCCGACAACGTCAGTTTTTTGATTCCTGGTTTCCATTTGGAATAGGTAAAGATAAGCAAGCATAGAGCGGCCATTGAAATTCTCCAGGCAGACAGCTGCACAACCGGGAAAATTCCTGAAAGGTATTTAATCATAATGACATTGAGGCCCCAGATAATCGTTACGATACTTAATGAAATCAATATAAGGTAAAATTTCTTTTTTTCCATCCTGCAATCCCTCTGTCTTTTATTGTTCTGCCATCGAATATATACCTGTTTCAAGAATTTGTCTATAACACGTTTGATAAAAGAAATCCTTTTTTTGGACATACTGTTAGTAGAAGTGAGGTGACAGGCATGACAAAAATACGGCTGGGCTATGTAGCGATGAGCATGGAGCTGCAAAATGCCTCTCCATCCCAGACGATGACATATGCCCGTTTTTCACAGATTGAAGACCGCGGGGCAGCACTCAGAAAACTGGAGCGGATCGCAAAATCCAACCTGGAGAACACGCTTCGTCTGTTACGGCACAATGCCGCCCATGACATTCATTTTTACAGAATGACCTCCCGGCTGATTCCGCTGGCTAACCACAAGGAGCTGCTCGACTGGAAATACATGCTGCCATTAAAAGAATCACTTCGGGAAGTTGGAGATTTCGCAAAAAAACATGAGATGAGGCTTGATTTCCATCCGGATCATTTTGTGGTGATCAATTCCCCGAAGGATGAAATATTAAAGAATTCAATACAAACGCTCAACCTTCACTATAAAATCCTTAAGGGCATGAACATTGATCCGGTCCACCGCTGTGTGATGCATGTGGGCGGCAACTACAAGGAAACGGATGTGGCCCTGGAGCGTTTTATTCATAACTGGATGTATGTGCCGCACCGGCTTCAGGAGATGATCATGCTTGAAAATGACGACTCCTCATTTACCCTTGAAGATACCTTGTATCTTTGCGAAAAGCTGGGCATTCCCCTGGTCTTTGATTATCATCATCATCTGGCCCACCACCATAATGATAATTGGCAGGAGAACTGGGAGAGGGTAGTACACACATGGTCCCATTCACCCCTGCCGCTAAAAATTCATATCTCCAGCCCGAAGAGTGAAAAGGAATTCCGGCACCATGCGGACTTTGTTGATCCGGATCTATTTTTTCGTTTCCTGGACGGAATAAAGGGAAGTGTCCAGCAAGTCGACTGCATGATTGAAGCGAAACGCAAGGATGAAGCACTGTTTCAGCTAATGGAGAACATTAAAGAGAGAAAAGAGGCCGAAGTGATTAACGGAGCTTCTTTCTATTTAAAATAAAAACCAAAAAAACCCTTGATAGATAAGGGTTTTTTTCTTTTGTCGGAAAAAGAGAAATAAAAAGTGTTGACGTTAGAAATTTCAAACAATTATAATTAAGATACTTATTAAACATAAATGTATAAAAAGTATAAAAAGGAGGTAACAACAATGAAAAAAGTAGTGATGATTACCGGAGCTTCACAGGGATTAGGAAAGGCGCTTGCTCTATATTTTGCAAAGGAGGGAAACGACCTGGCGATCTGCGCAAGAAGAGAAAGTCCACTACAGGAAGTGAAAAAGGAGGCAGAAGCGTACGGAGCTGATGTTCTCGCGGTGACAGCGGACGTTTCGGAATCCAAGGACGTGGAACGGTTTGTGGCACTGACAGAGGAGCACTTCGGGCACATCGATGTATTGATTAACAATGCCTCCATGCTCGGACCGAGCCCGATGCCTTATCTTTTGGACTATCCGGAAGAAGACTTCGCTGAAGTCGTCCGGGTTAATTCTCTCGGGCCATTCCTTGTGACAAGGCGGGTGCTTCCAGACATGCTGAAGCGCAACAGTGGCAGTATCATCAACGTTACATCTGAAGCGGGACACACCGGGTTTGCCGGCTGGGGGGCGTACGGCATTTCCAAGTTTGCGCTGGAAGGTTTGACTGAAACCTGGGCAGATGAGGTAGGAGAAACCGGAGTGAGAGTCAACATGGTCGATCCGGGGGAAATGGATACTGAAATGCATGCCCTGGCCGTCCCGGACTGTGATTACAAATTGGCAGATCCTCATGACCTTGTTCATGTGTTCGGATACTTGGCATCTGAAGCATCCAAAGAAAACGGAAAACGATTCAGTGCCCAGGAATTCACATTGGAAGGAAGTGAACAGTGATGAGCGCGGCCCTTTCTTTTGTTCTTCCCGACGAATTAAATGCCAGTATGCCGCCAGAGCGGCGGGGCATCCGCCGGGATTACGTAAAAATGATGGTGATTGATAAAAAAGAGGGAACCACCAGCCATTCCCATTTCTACAAACTGGATCACTATTTACAGGAGGGGGACGTTCTTGTGCTGAATGCAAGCCGAACCATCCCGGCGGTCTTAAAGGGAAATCTGGCGGATGGCACAGTGATCGAGGTACGGCTGGCACACAAAAAAAGTGATCAAAACTGGGAAGCTCTCATACTTGCTGACGAGGTGAAGAACGGTGACACCATTCACTTTTCTCCTGTATTGTCCGCAACGGTTGTAACAGCAGCAACCGACAGTCCCTTCTCCTTGCTGGCGTTTAACCTGTGCTGCACTGCCCTTTATGATCAGATCTACCAAATCGGGCAGCCGGTACGGTATGAATACATCGAAACACCGTGGGATCTGGATTATTACCAAACGGTATTTGCGACGTCTCCAGGTTCGGTGGAAATGCCTTCTGCCGGACGTGCATTCAGCTGGGAGCTCCTTTTCCGCCTTCAGAAAAAAGGGGTAAGAATTGAGTATGTTGAACTGCATACCGGCTTGAGTTATTTAATGGACGATAAATGGCATCTGGAACCGAGGGAAAACCTGGAGGAGTATAGCATTCCTGAAAAGACGGCGGCAGCAGTCCGGCAGGCCAAAAGTAATGGCCATAAAGTGATTGCAGTGGGAACAACTGTAGTCCGCGCTTTGGAATCAGCTGTCGATACCAAAGGCCACCTAAAAGCAGCCAGAGGCTGGACCAATTTATATATTACCGGGACCACGAAGCTTCAAGTGGCGGACGGACTGATCACCGGACTGCATGAACCGGAAGCAAGCCATCTCGACCTTCTATCTGCCTTTGTCCCTGTGCAGCACCTTCATGTCTCCTATAAAGAAGCCATCGGTCAAAAGTATTTTTGGCACGAGTTTGGTGACATGAATTTGATCATCTAGAATGAAAACGATTGGAGTTCATCACTACGGCATTATCGTCCGAAACCTGTGGAAAGCTGCAGATTTTTACCTAAAGGCATTCAATATGAAGGTCATCTTTGAATCGGATTGGGAGGGGGAGCACCTTCTGTTTGTTGGAAATGATGAATGGAAGATTGAACTGATTCAGCAGAAAGAGAATCAGGACGACGGTGCCCATACCGCTTTTCAAATCGAAAGCATGGAGGACATGATTCACCGATTACAGAACAAGGGTATTCTCACTTTGGAAGGGCCATTTCTTTTGAACAACGGCTGGAAGACGGTTTTTTATGAACTTCCGGAGGGCGGCTGGATTGAATTCATTGAACCATAATAGGAAGACCGGAAGAGAATTTCTTCCGGTTTTTTAAATATAAATTACTATACATTACTTAGTAATACCTAAATAAATTTGTAAAATCTTTCAAAAGTGATTGCGTCTCCCCCCTTTTTGTTACAATAAGTGATAGTCATTCATACCGTCTGCCATACAAGGGGGAGTGGACATAAATTGCGTGACCATTTTATAAATTATACGGTACAATAAGAAGATAAACCGTTTAAAATTTGTTTCAATCTTAATGAAGAAAGGTGTGAACCGTATGGAGCAAAAAGAGAAAAAAGGAAATGAACTCTTCAGCTGGATTAAGTCCATTGTATTTGCTCTCGTTCTTGTTTATATTATTAAAACTTTTTTCTTCGCGCCTTATATGGTTGAGGGAGCTTCCATGTCTCCAACATTGCATAATCACGATAAACTCTATGTCAATAAAATCATCTACTCGGTAACCGAGCCGAAAGTCGGTGACATTGTTATCATCAAAGGCGATGACAAACGCTATGTAAAACGTGTGATCGGAGTGGAAGGCGATACCATCCAGGTAAAGAAAGATAAGCTTTTGGTCAATGGAAAGCCCGTGAAAGAACCGTATTTGAACCAGAATAAAAAACAGGCAAGAACCCTCGGTGTCTATTTGACAGAAGACTTTGGCCCAATCAAAATTCCAAAAGGGAAATGTTTTGTTATGGGAGATAACCGGCTGAACAGCATGGATTCCCGAAACGGCCTTGGCCTGATTAATATCGATTCCATTGAGGGCAAATCCGAAGTGGTCATCTATCCATTCAAAGATATTCGAAAAACAGATTAACATGAAAAACCTGACCTGACCGGCCAGGTTTTGTTTTATATAGGGGGAACGGCTTATGGAGAAGCGGGTAAGATGCAAATGGAGTACAGAGAGCGAGATGCTTTCAACGTATCATGATGAAGAATGGGGGGTGTCCGTAACGGAGGATAACAAATTATTTGAATGCCTTACACTCGAAATGTTCCAAGCGGGGCTGAGCTGGCGCACAATTCTACATAAACGTGAAAATTTCAGGAAGGCCTTTGCCCAATTTGATATTCAGCACGTCAAGGCAATGACGGAAGACGACATAGAGAACTTGATGAATAACGAAGGCATTGTCAGACACAGAAGAAAAATTGAAGCAACGATTGAAAACGCCAAGCGGTGCGATGAACTAATCATGAAGTATGGCGGATTGGATGCTTTCTTTCAACAGCTGCCGGAGGATCCGGTTGAAAAGCAGAAAATCCTTAAACAAACGTTTAAACACTTCGGCTTGACCACGGCGGAAAGCTTTCTCATGGCGACCGGAATGATGCCCACACAGCATGAGGAAAGCTGTTATCTTCACCAAAAGGCCTAAAGCTTACGGCAATACAAACAGAACCACCTCCACTGACATACTGTAACAGTGGAGGTGGTATAAATGGCGTATCAGATCTTCATTTCTGTAGGTAAAAAAAGAATGACAGTTACGCGAAACGGAAGAACCATTAGGCGATATCCCATTGCAGTGGGGAAGATGCTTACTCCTACGCCTGTGGGAACGTATACAATAATTAATAAGCAGCCTAATCCCGGTGGTCCGTTTGGTGTCATGTGGATGGGGCTTTCCGCACCCCACTATGGCATCCATGGCACCAATGACCCATCGTCAATTGGAAAAAACGTCTCAAAAGGATGCATTCGAATGTTCAATAAAGATGTACTCGAACTGTCCAGAATGGTTCCGGTTGGAACGAGGGTTTATATTGGGAGATAACTTTTTATCCACGCATGCTGATTACCTGAGGCAGGTCATCGTGCGCAAGTAAAGTATCAGAGTTCTTTATAAAACCTGTACCAGGCCAAGGAAGATCATCATGAGCTACAAACTTAACAGATTTTGCGCTTGGAAGATCATCGTGAGCTAAGTTACTATAAACAGGGTATGCTACTGAAACCAAACTGACAAAAAAAAGACCAATAATTAATTTTTTCATTTTTTTATTTTCCTCCTGTTAGAAAATATTTTTTCTTGCATTATTTGCAATACGGTAATAATGGCTTGCCTTTTTATATTGGCTCTGATCAAAATACCAATCTGCTAACAGCTCTGAATCAATAGAGACATATTCCCACATGTTTCTTTTTTCAAAATGAGGGATTGCTTCTTTGCTTATAAAGGATTCAAACTCATTAGATTGAGTCCCTTTAACTCTAAAGTCTAATACCTTTAGATGGTAATAAACATCGTTTTTAGAATCTTCCCCAAGTGTCTCAAAGCTTTTATTAATCCAATATTGTGCTTGCTCGTAATCTTTAATATTGAAATATTCCTGTGCTAAAAGATATGTTGTTGTGGTAATCCGTTCTACGTCTATAGAGTCTTTTTTATAATGAAGAGCTTTTTTATAAAAATCAATTGCTTTAACACTCTCTCTTTTACAAGAAAAAACATATCCAAGATTATGATAAATAACCCCGGAAGTAAAATCATCGTGAAAAGATCGGGAATATTTTAATGCTTGATTTAGGTGGTATTCAGCCTGGTCATAGTTCTGAACTCTTCTATAACTAATCGCCAGTAATATCTGACAATCCGCACTTCTGCTGTAATTATACTCTTTATCAAAAATTCCGATTGCTTTAAAGGCATATGAATTTACAGCATTTATTCTCATCAAGTAACCATATGTTAAAGCTGTTAAATAATATAAAACTGCCAAATTACTTTCATTGATATTTGTATTTTTCGTGTTATAAATATCTTCTGCTTGTTTAAAAAACTGTATAGATAAATGGTAATTTCTCGAAAATATATTTAGCATTCCTGAGACCACATTAAAATAAAATTTTAATTCAGGTGAAAGTTGTTCCTTTAGCTTTTCAACTTTTCCAATTAGTTTCTCAGCAGAATTTATATTTTGAACTTCTCCAACAAGATAGTATCTTGCTAAAAATAACTCGAATCTTAATATTAAGTCAGGTTCATTAACATGCTTCATTTTGTCCTGGATTTTTTCAAATAGTTCCTCCGCCTCATCAAACCGGCGGTTCACCATCATCATATTCCACTCGTTGAGCATCTCTAGGATCTCGTTGCTGTCCACTTCCTCGGACGAAATACCCAGCTTTTCACAAAGAAGGTTAATAACCTCTTCGCTGGACTTTGCATCCCCTTTCTCAATCTTGCTTAAATAGGACACTGAACAGATTCCCTGAGCCAGTTCTTCCTGGGTTAGGCCTTTGGTTTTTCTATAATATCTTATTCTTTGACCGACCATATAATCCCCCTTTCCGAACTTGGGAAAATTGTCATGCAAACCCCCCATTAATCAAGTACCAATACTACTACTTTTCCCAATACATACCCACAGAAATGTCTGGTAAGATAAATATAACAGATAATAATTGCTTTTTGCTAGATTTACCAATTAAAAATAAATTAACAGACTTGTCCGGATGGTAAGAAAGTTATACCGGCCATTTAGAAATGGAGGAGAACATAATGGCAAAAATGTTTTCATTATCAGCAAACGAATCAGACATCAAGGAACTGCTATATGTCTCGAATGATCCAGATACAGCCGGGAACTCTTCGACACTGCAATGGAATGATCCACAAACATATATCGATGTTTATAAAGACAACCATAAAAATTACTGGGTGAGCCAGGTTGAAGGAACAAAATTAAGACGCCATACCATCTACACCCATAACCATGAAACGAAGAAGCGCCTCTGTCACCCTGTCAACGGACGTCCGAACTTTTATGAATTTGAGGATAGCGTGGTGGTGGCTTGTGAAGGAGATGGGTCCAAAGGCTCTATTCTGATCTTCTCCAAGGATGATCCCGAGCTTTTAAAGGAGTGGAAAGTGAACGGGTATCTGTGGGAAGTGGAAAAGAACAACGGCACGCTTTATGTTTCCTGTTACATCGTAGAGGAAGATCAGGCTGTCCTTTACATCATCAAGGGCGATAAGAAAAAAAGGGTAAACCTTGGAAAAAATATAGCACCGACTGACATTCTCTGTATCGGTGAAGAAGTTTATATTTCTGCAGCGCCCATTTTGAATGGGGATCCAAAGAAAATCATCGTGCTGAACAATAAGGAAAAGGTGATCAGGGAGTATCCGCTTAGCATTTCTCCACGAGCCCTTTACCATGTGGAGAACGAAATCATGGTGTATGAACTTGATCTTGCGACAGGAAAATCGGAAAAGATCGTTTACGTGGATCTTAACACCGGCCAGCAAATCACACATACCATCCCGAACTCTCAAGTGGTGGAATGCACGAGTTCTTCACTCTCCCTCTTGCAGCAGGACAGCAAAACCCTGTTCACCTGGGATCACTGCAACCGAAAAATCGTGTGCAGTAAAAAAATATCATAATAATATGAACGCACAATCCTGCTGGTGACGCCAGCAGGATTTTTTCATAGGTGGACGAACAGATAATTATATAGAAGAAACACAAAATATCAGTCAGAGTTTCAGGAAGGGCTTCATGGGGGAAATTTGTAAGTAAACGTAAATAAGGTAATTAAGATGAGGGTTTTTCTTAAAGTTTTGATGCTTTAGAAACAGAGTCTTCATTGAAGTTTCTTGTAGTGCAAGGTGCGAGACTCCTCGAAAATGGAAATCACCACTTTCAAAAGCAACAAAGCTGGCGAAGAGCAAAAAGAAAACCTGTTATTGGAGGAAAACAATGAGCCAATCCATTCGTAAAGGAACTGCTGGCGATTTTCAAAATATGAAAGAACTCGTGGGAAACACGGAGAAAATCATGGATGAATGGTCCCGGGAGCAATGGAGTTCTTCTTTGCAGCGTGAAGACGTGGAGATTTTTGTGGCGGAGGAAGAGGGAGCGATACACGGCTATGCGGTGGTGAGACTGAGCAAAAAAGACCCGACTTCATTTACGGAAAGGCCAACCGCGGCCATTACGCATTTGTGTGTACCTTCATGTGAAAGTCAGCTCCGGCAGCAATTGGTTCAGAAATGCCTGAGCTGGGCAAAACAAAAGGGAGCTACGGACTTTTCGCTGTAGGTTTACGTCTAGAAAGGAAGAGATCAGATGAACCATCGATTCTTGGAAAACTGGAAATGGTATGAAATAGAATCCATAGATCATAAAGCAGAACACATCAAAGAGATGGTTCATAAGCTGCCGGATTGTACGCAGTGGCTGGAAAATGTAGAGGAACAAAACACGAATTATCTTCGCATTGAAAACTATGGAAACGAAGCGGTTCTCCATGGCTGCCTGACTTATGAAAAAGAAGAAGAGGAATTTGATCACGACTTCTTTCATTTTTATATCACCCGGTCTTATTTTGTGACGGTGGGATTGGAAGTTGTCAGGCTGGGCCGTACCATCAAGAAAGATATGATCCGGCAGATGCATCAATGCAAAACCGCAGTTGAAGGTTTTTTTATCCTGCTGGGGGAAGTGCTCAACAATTATCTGGATGGAATCGATCATTTTGAGTACAAGCTGAAAGAACTGCAATACGATTTAAGGCAAAACAACAATCAAGTTCTCTTGGATCGTATTTACGACCTGCGTCAGGAACTGTTAATTTGGACAGATTTGACGATACCGGTTGAAGAAATCAAGCTTGCGGCAGAGGAAGCCTTTTTTGATGAAATCACCCAAACGACCGAGTACAGGAGGACAAGCGTCAGAATTGAGCGTACGCTAAATCTCATCAACCACTACCAGCACGATATTGACACGATGCTGAAGCTTGAGGAGGTACTTTCTTCCCACCGTGGAAATGAAATCATGAAAACACTGACCGTTATGACCGTCATTTTCACACCTGGCATGATGCTTGGCTCCATCTGGGGAATGAACTTTCGAAACATGCCAGAACTCGACTGGAAAGCAGGATACGCGATTGCCCTGGGTCTCATCGGCCTTTCAATCGCCAGCATTTATATTTGGTTAAGAATGAAAGGATGGACCGGCGACTTGCTAAAGAGCCGCAGCCGAAAGAGCCGCTTTAAATAAACCATTGAAAAATTTGCCGCTAATTTTCTACAAAAAAAGAAGAGGTTTGCCGTCTTTTGTCGAATGTTAAGTCGAATGTTAACATGTTATGAAAAAATAACACGAAAACTGTTCGCCTGACCATTATTAGTGTAAGGTTTAGTTCGAACCCTTTAGTAAGGGAGTAGTATGAAGACGGGAGTTGTTCGCGGCAAATGAAGAAGTTTTTCCACACTATTGTTTACCTCTGCTTTCTTTCAGGACTGCTTGCGCCGGTTGCGCCGGTGTTTGCTGAACAAGATAAAGCACCCCACATTAAGAGTAATAGCGCCATTTTAATTGACCAAAAAACAGGAAATGTCCTTTATAATAAAAAGGATAATAAAAAAATGTATCCAGCAAGTGTTACCAAAATTGTTACAGCCATCCTTGCCATCGACTCCGGAAAAATGGATGAAACCGTGACAGTGAGCAAAAATGCGACCTTAACTGAAGGGACCCGCGTCTATTTAAACGAGGGTGAACAGATCCCATTACGAAAACTTGTTGAAGGAATGATGGTGAATTCCGGTAACGATGCGGCGGTTGCCATTGCAGAATACCTGGCTGGAGATGTACCTTCATTTGCCGACAAAATGAATGAATTCGCCAAAAAGGCCGGAGCCACGCATACCCATTTTGTGACGCCGAACGGCCTGTTTAATCCGGATCACTACACCACGGCCGAAGACATGGCAAAGATCACGCAATACGCCATGAAAAACAGTGAATTTCGAAGGATTGTAAAAATCAAGAACCTTCCCTGGCATGTAAAGGGATGGGATACCACACTCGTGAACCATCACCGTCTGCTTTGGGATTATCCGGGAACGACCGGGGTGAAAAACGGTTATGTGGACAAGTCTAAGCATACACTGGTAACCTCGGTATCCAGGGATGGCATGGAATTTATTGCGGTTGTTTTAAAAGCTTCTACCTCCAAGGTGGCATACAGCGATACGACATCATTATTTGATTACGGTTTCAGCCATTTCCAAAGGCAGAAGATTTCCAAAGGCACACTCATTGAAGATCCGGCCGGCAGGAAACACGCCTTAAAAGAGGACCTTGAAGTAACCCTGCCGGTTGGAGAGCATGTGCTTAAAAATGTATCAGCTTCGGGAGAGCTGACACTAAAAAACAGTGCGGGTGACTCACTGGCTGCTGTCCAGCTGTTCCAGCCGAGTCCGAAAAAGGAAGCCAGTCAAATGGCTGCCCATTCTTCAGGAGAAGCGACCGGCAGCAAACTGGCCCTTCAGTTAACGACAAGAACAGCCCTTTTCTTTTACAGCGGGTTTCTTATGCTTACTGCTTTGATGGTGATGATCCGGATGAGGAACAAAAGACGTAGAGCCTTGCAGCGGATGAGAAGATACGAAAAGAATTATACCTTTATCAAATAGGGCAGATTGGGGATTTTTATGGATATTAATACGAAAGTAAGGATATTGGTAGTCACGCTTTTCATCTTACTGATGATGACGGCCATTTTATCCTTGGTTTAACTGGAAAAAAGAGGATCACGGAAGAAGAGAGGTAGAGTCCTCTCTTTTTTTGCGCCCCTTCCTTCTCATATTTTTCCTTGTTTGTGCAACTAGTGGCAAAGCATAGCTGCTATTCCCTGTTTTTGTTATACGTGGGCGAAAGTTATAGGGAACAGGCTTGTTTTCTATAAATTGGGAAGGGGAAACGATTATTCTGGTTGAACGTTATAAAACAAATGGTAACTAACTCATGAAATGGGGTATAGCATGTATATTGTCCACTCAACATTCGATGTACCGGAACAAAAAGCGGAAGAAGTCATTAACATATACAGAAATCGATCCCGTCTTGTAGATGACGCAGTGGGCTTTTTGGATTTCCTGCTGCTTCAGAATGAAAAAAAGCCGGGGGAAATTACCGTTCAATTGACCTTTGATACAAAGGAGCATTATTTGGAATGGGTAAGAAGCCAGCAGTTCAAGGACATCCATGACATGGAAAAGAAGTACCCTGACCAGGAGCTGGCCGCCGTTATCCCGGCAGTTAAACAATACAAGGTGGTAGCCACATGACACAAATTCCAGTAGATGATATTGTTAATAAGGTAGTTACAAAGATGTACGAAGATTATCCCGATCTCCAGAACCGATACGGAGAAAAGGGAAAGAAAAAAGCCATCGAAGACAATTATCACCATATGAAGCATTTAGAGACAGCCTACGAATTGAAAAACCCAGTCTTTTTTTCGGACTATGCGAGCTGGCTCAATGGAATTCTTGAAAAGTTCGGGATGACAGCCGAACTTTTAATTTATAACTTTGATGAAATTGATAAGATTTTAGCCGATATGCCTGATGATGACAGGGTTTCAGCTTATCGGTCCTATCTTGGAGAAGGAATAAGGGTATTAAAAGAAAAGGCATAAAGGGGGGATTGCGGTGCAACAACATTCACCGCAGCAATTTGCGGAGTTTCTTTTAAATGGAGATCAGCAGCGTGCGACCGAACTTTTGCGTCAGATTGCTAAGCACACCCCGAGATATAAACTGTATAACGAGCTGCTGACACCGGCCATGCGCTATATTGGCGAATTGTGGGAACGAAATGATATTACGGTGGCAGAAGAACATCTGGCTACTGCCGTTTGTGATTTCGTCCTGGCCCAATATCATTACAGTCCCGGCAAAAGCCTTGCAATGAACCGTCACAGTGTAAACCATAAAGCGATGTTTTCATGCCTTGAAGGGGAGCAGCATGCCCTTGGCCTTAAAATGGTTTCTGGATTATTTGAAGAGGAAGGCTGGCATTCCCGATTCATGGGTGCGGATCTGCCGCTCGAATATACGGTGGATACGGCAAAAAAATGGATGCCGGATGTGATTGGGCTTTCGGTTTCTATTGCCTATAACCTGCCTAATCTGCAAACCTATGTAAAAGCATTGGAGGATTTGAATTATGGTCCCACTGTCCTAGTCGGTGGCCGTTTGGCAGAAAAGTATGATCTCAGGCCCTACTGTTCTGACAAAACAGTGATTATAAAAGATGTGGAGGAGCTTCACAGCTGGCTGAGTGTGTATAGTACAGGAGAGAAGCAAAATGCCCGTTACTGATTATGTATTACCGGTTCCATATTTTAAAATTAATACCGATTTCCACATCCTTAATTTTTCAAAACAAGCGGAGGCCCTTTTTACAATTACTGAAAACATTACCTCGATTGTGGACGAGGAAAGTGTGGCAAAGCTGAAAAATTTTCTTCAGACCTCTGATGGGGCACAACCCATGGAGATCAGCATGAAAACCAAAAACTACCCGCTGGAGCTTTTCGATCTCTACATTTCTTGGGATCATTACTTGAACGGCCACTTGATCTGCATCAAAAAAAACGAGCAAAACAAAAATCTTGAAAACATGGTATATCGATTGCAGAGCAGGTTGTCCAGCACGGATTTTGAACTGTTTGAAAAAAAGGAAGAGCTTCAACAGGCGTTAGAGGAGATTGACAGACTCTCAGGTCCTTTTATTCCGCTGTCGGATGAGGTGGCTTTGATTCCCATGTTTGGCGACATCACTCCCCGCAAAATCAATTCAATCAGAGGAAATACGCTGAAAAGTGCGTATCGTGAAGATCTTGATACCATCCTTTTTGATTTTACCGGTGTGGGTTCTATTACACTCGAAGGATTGGAACAAATGGAGAGTTTGTTCAGGGTGCTTTCCTATATGGGCGGCATCGCATCAGTAATTGTCGGTGTAAAACCCGGGCATGCCCGACAAATGCATGAGCTGAATTCAGAAGTGGAATTCTCTTTCTTGTCCACCCTTCAGGAAGCGATGAAAAAATATCTATAATAAAAGACACCGAAGCATGCTGGCTTGGTGTCTTTTTTTGCTTTTATCTCCGTCGTGGAACAAACGCCATTAATACAGGAGCCAGAGCTGCGCCGGCAATGAGCCCGAACAAGTGGCCAAGGATGTTGATGCCAGGCGTTGTGAAGGTGGTAATCAGGCTGAAAACCAAAACAACGATGAGAATCTGTTTATTCGCGCGCCCCAAATATTCTTTTCGGGCATACAGGATATACAGGTAAATGCCGAACAGTCCGAAAATGGCACCGGAGGCCCCGATGTGGGCATAGTTTAGTGGAAGAAGAAAATAGGTAGCGATATCGGCAATAATGCCTGCGCCTAAGTAGCCAATGATAAATTTTCCTTTTCCCAGTATACGTTCCAAAGCGGGACCGAAAATAACAAGAGAGAACGTGTTGAACAGCACGTGGCTGAGACTGACGTGAGTAATAATCGGCGTGAACAGACGCCAGTATTCTCCCTGTGAAATAAAGTAATTGGACCCGGTAAAGTAATAATAAATAAAATCCGCCTGCGGCCCGAGGTTAGCCAGCAGGAAAACGATCAAATGAACGGCTGTTATGATCGATATTACCGGATATAGCCTGATGAATGTTTTGAAATTCTCCTCTCTTACGAACAACCAGCATCACCACCTGAATGTAGTATATTAATCTTAGCATAACGGTAATACAAATAAGAAATACCATGCCGGAAAGGAAATGACTGATGATTATAGGAACAGGGATCGATATTGTTGAAATCACAAGAATCCAGGAAGTATGCCGGAAGCAGCACCGCTTTCCCGAACGGATCCTTACGGAAAGGGAGCTTGCTGTGTTTGAAAAGCTCAGCGGCAGACGGCAGGCGGAATTTATGGCCGGCCGCTTTGCCGCTAAAGAAGCCTATGCCAAAGCGCTCGGCACAGGAATCGGCAGGCACCTTTCATGGCAGGATATCGAAATTACCAAAAATGATAATGGAAAGCCGGTCATTGTGGCAGGTTCGGAGGCACGTGTTCATCTTTCCATCTCCCATTCCAAGGACTTTGCAGTGGCCCAGGTTATTCTTGAAACCGTCCTGTAAGTTGGTTTGCTTGTCAAGCTAGTCTGCATAATGTCCCTTTTGTCCACATATAGTGTAATGCGGTGGGGAGGGACATCCTGTTGGCGTCGGACACAGCAGCGGTGAACCTCCTTTGTAAAATAAAGGGCAAAGGGGATAAGAAAATGAAGAAGACACTATCATTATCCTTGATGGCGCTTCTGTTCATATTCGGATTGGCAGGCTGCGGAGCAAAAAGCCAGGAAGATGTTGTAGCGTCACTGGATAAGAAAATGGAAGAAATGACGGGCTATAAAGCGGACGCCGTCATGACGCTGAATACTGGCGAAAAACCGTTACAGTATAATCTTGAAGTGTGGCACAAGAAACCTAACTTTTACCGGGTGAACCTGAAAAACGCCAAAAAGGACCAGAGCCAGATGATCCTGAGAAACAAAGAGGGTGTATTTGTATTAACGCCTGCGCTGAATAAAAGTTTCAGATTTCAGAGCGATTGGCCGGAAAATAATAGTCAGGTCTACTTGTTTGAGTCGCTAGCTGCCGATATTTTAAATGACACGGACCGCGGGTTTAAGGCAAAAGAAAACTCGTATGTTTTCCATACCAAAACCAACTATCAAAACAAAAACCTGTATCAGCAGGAAATTATTTTAAATAAGGACCTGGATCCGAGCTCGGTCCGGATTATGGATAAGGATGCTAAGGAACTGGTTAAACTGGAGTTCAAAAACGTCAAGTTCAATGCCAAGTTTGATAAAGGTGCCTTCGATATGGAAACGAACATGACAGGCGCCCAGCTGGAGCTGCCGGCAATGAGCCAGGCCGGTGAGCCAAAAAAAGAAATGGAAGTGCTGTACCCGCAATATATGGGTCCTGGAAATATTGAATTGACGAATGAGAAAGAAGTCATGGCCGACGGGGAAAAACAAGTGGTCCTCGGCTACACGGATGAAAAGAAAAAATCGTTTACATTGATTGAACGAAAAAATGTAGCGGTAGAAACAGCCGCCGCCAAGAGAGAACGATTGACGATGCCGGGTGGAGAACCGGTCGATCTCGGCTTCACGGTGGGTGCGATGAATGACAAATCAATCTCCTGGACGTATAAAGGCACTGATTTCTTTTTAGCCTCCAACTCACTGGATCAGGAAGAACTGATGGCTATCGCCCGTTCTGTTTCCGCGCAAGGGTCAAAATAATAAAAGAAGTGGCCGGCTGATTCCTTAATGGTGAATCAGCCATTTTTATTCTATTTGCTCTTACACAATTGCCGTGGATGTTGTAGAATAACGAATAGACCAATGATTAGAATGAAATGATATAGATAGATGGGACGGATAGGTTTGGATACTGAAGAGTTTTATAGAGATACCTGGGCGGAGATTGATTTATCCTGCATAGAAGAAAATATCCGCTCGTTCCGGCGCCTGCTGCCAGACACCACCGAGATTATGGCGGTAGTTAAAGCCAATGGCTATGGACATGGAGCTGTGCCGGTGGCGAAAACCGCGCTGGAGGCCGGCGCCACATATCTTGCCGTGGCGCTATTGGATGAGGCATTGTCCCTCAGACAACAAGGAATCAAGGCACCCATTCTTGTATTGGGCAGAACAAGGCCGGAAGATGCAGTTCTTGCTGCCAAGTATAATATTGCGCTCACTGTGTTTCAGGCGTCCTGGGCAAGGGAAGCTTCGGCCCACCTGCAGGATGGCCAGCCGGTAGCACTGCACCTGAAAGTGGATACCGGCATGGGGCGGATTGGAACAAGAGATAAAGAGGAAACACAGGAACTTGTCTTAACGATAGAAAAGTATCCTTCCCTCCAATTGGAAGGAGTATTTACGCACTTTGCCACAGCGGATGAACTGGAATCTCCTCTGGTGGAACAGCAATTTGAACGGTTTTCCGAAAGTCTGGCCTGGCTGAAGGAATTGGGAGCTGTGCCAAGGTACATCCATTGTGGGAACAGTGCGGCGAGTCTCCGCTTTCCAAAGCAAATCTTCAATATTGCGAGAATCGGAATCTCAATGTACGGACTGGCCCCTTCTGGCGAACTCAAGAATGTATTGCCGTTTCCGCTGAAAGAGGCGTTTACGCTAAATACACGGCTGGTTCATGTGAAAAAAGTGCAGCCGGGAGATACGGTTAGCTACGGTGCCACCTATACGGCCACAGAGGAAGAATGGATCGGCACCCTTCCAGTCGGATATGCCGACGGCTGGCAAAGGCGTTACGCGAATCAGGGCCATGCGATTGCGGGCGGAATCAAGGTTCCGTTCGTGGGCAGAATCTGCATGGATCAATGCATGGTGCGCCTGCCGTTTGAAATGAAGGTTGGTGACCTTGTCACCCTCATTGGGGAACAGGGAAGCGAAAAGATCTCCATGGATGATGTAGCACTTCAAAATGATACGATAAACTACGAAATTCCTTGTTTAATTACATCACGAGTACCCCGGATTTATAAGAAACAGGGTCGAATTTTAGAAAAAGTGAATGTAATTTTAAATTTTTAGCAGAATATTAGCAGGACTATTAAAAAACATGAAGAATATTTTACTTTGAAATCGTTTTGCAAACCCTTTGGTGAAATGATAAGATTATATGTGGTTAAGAATGATCGTAGCAAATCGCAGAAGCTTTGCTCTGGAGGTGTAGGTGTGTCCGAATTGGCGAACACAAAGAGGATCGTTATCAGTCTTCCTCAACAGATTATCAATGAAATTGACCGGATGATTAAGAATGAGAATTTGGACCGTAGCGAATTTATCCATCAGGCAACCAAGATGTATATTCGCGAAAAGAAGAAACGTCACATTCGTGAATCTATGAGACAAGGTTATATGGAAATGGCGAAAATTAATTTGAACATTGCATCAGAAGCCTTTCTTTTAGAGGAGGAAGCTGAAATTACCGTAGACCGCTTAGTTAGCGGGGTGTAGGCCTTTGATCGTAAAACGCGGAGACGTTTACTTTGCAGACCTTTCCCCGGTTGTTGGATCAGAACAAGGGGGAATCAGACCTGTTCTAATTATTCAAAATGATATCGGTAACCGATTTAGTCCTACAGTTATTGTTGCAGCCATTACAGCACAAATCCAAAAGGCGAAGCTGCCGACGCATGTAGAGATCAATGCGAAAAAGTACGGATTTGAACGGGATTCCGTTATCTTGCTGGAGCAAATTCGAACAATTGATAAACAAAGGCTAACTGACAAAATTACGCATCTGGACGATGAAATGATGCGTCGCGTTGATGAAGCGTTACAAATCAGTCTTGGTCTTATTGACTTTTAAAAACTGCCGTTTTCTTCTGGGAAAGTGGCGGTTTTTTTAATGGAAACAACTTACAGAGAAAGTTGGAACAGGAAATCCAGTTTACAAGCGAACTATATAGCAAAAGATTGCAAGAATGAATGATAAGTGGAATAATGAAAGTAGTGTACCGACGTAAGGGGGTATAGAATTTGAATGCGGCCATCATCGATATGATCCTGAATAAACGCACGGAAATAGATGGGTTGTGGTCTGACGAAATTGATGAGTACAAATCGACAACAAGCGCCATAACACCCTATATGCGTGAACAGTTGAACAAGGAGTTTTTATCGCTCCTGTTTAGCCATATCAGCCAGGGAGATATTTCTGAGGACGGGACATTGAAACGTTTTTTCGATAAAGTTTTGCGTGCGAATATGCCGCTTGAATATTTAACACAAGGGCTGCAATCCTTTCGCCGTATAGTTTTGGAAATCATCACCGAAGAAGATATTCAAAAAGATGCGGCGTTTGAAATATATAGGCAAGTGGACCGCTGGATGGATCCCATTCTAAATTCAGTGGTTGAAAATTCATCCCGGCTTTGGGAGCGTACCGTTTCCATTCAAAAGTCCGCGTTGCTGGAATTATCGGCACCGCTTATTCCGGTCTTTCAGCATATTAGCGTGATGCCATTGATCGGAACCATTGATACGGAACGCGCGAAGTTAATAATGGAGAACCTTCTGGAAGGTGTTATTCAATACCGTTCACAGGTGGTTCTTATTGATATAACCGGTGTGCCCGTTGTCGATACAATGGTAGCCCACCACATCATTCAGGCGGCGGATGCCGTCCGGCTTTTGGGATCTACCTGCATTTTGGTCGGGATACGTCCTGAAATTGCGCAAACGATTGTAAGCCTTGGGATTGACCTCAGCCTGTTCCCTACCAAAAGCACGCTGCAAAAAGGGATGGCAAAAGCTCTGGAAGTTACAAACCAACAAATTGTTAATGAAAAATAGGGAGTGGGGAAAATGAGAATTCCTATTTTGAAGCTGCATGAGTATCTTCTTATTACCATTCAGGTAGAGCTCGATGATCAGACCGCTCTGCAGTTTCAGGAAGACCTGTTAAACAAAATACATGACACCGGTGCTAAAGGTGTAGTAATTGACCTGACCTCTGTAGACATGATTGACTCCTTCATTGCAAAAGTACTGGGAGACGTTGTCCGCATGTCAAAACTGATGGGAGCGCAAGTGGTATTGACCGGTATCCAGCCCGCAGTAGCAATTACATTGATCGACCTGGGGATTTCAATGAGAGAGGTTCCGACGGCTCTTGACCTGGAACAAGGGCTTGATAAATTGCAGCTGGAACTGGAGGGGTGAGCATGGACATCCAATCCTGTGTAGAGGTTTGCAATGAATGGGATATCGTAAGCGCAAGGCAATTGGGAAGAAATATGGCTAAAGAACTCGGATTTGGCAACGTAGACCAGGCTCGTATCACTACCGCCATTTCAGAGTTGGCACGTAACATTTATTTATATGCAGGAAGCGGAAAGATCTGCCTTGAGCCCGTGGAACAAATGGGAAGAAAAGGCCTCCGCATCATTGCTGTGGACAATGGCCCTGGAATCAGGGATATTCGTAAGGTAATGGAAGACGGATATACAACTTCCGGGGGACTTGGAGCCGGACTGCCGGGGGTAAAGCGTTTAATGGACGAGTTTACCATTGATTCCACGATTGACTCCGGAACTGAAATCCTTGCGACGAAGTGGCTTCGTTAGGAGGTATTAAATGAACGACCGAGATTTCATCATAGATCGATATAAAGACTTGCTGACAACGTATCTTAATGGGAAAAACGAGACAGCCCTATACAAAGGACAGCAGTTCAGCCGAAAGCTGATTGAACAGCAGATCTCGCCTGAAGATGTGGTCAGCCATCATATAAATGTACTAAATGAGTTATTTCCTGACATGACCGAGGAAATGAAGGACGCGTTTGATTTTCTTTTGGAGGTCATGATCGGGTACGGTTTTGCGTATCGCGAACATCAGAGTCTGAGGACCCGCCAGCGACAGTTGGAATCGGAAATTGAAGTGGCGGCAAGCATGCAGCAGACACTTTTAATCAGTGATGTGCCGACGGTGGATTCTCTTGACATTGGTGTCAAAAGCGTTCCTGCCAAGAAAATGAACGGGGACTATTTTAATTTTGTAAAGGATGACAAGTCAATCAGCGTGGCTGTAGCGGATATTATCGGTAAGGGGATTCCTGCCGCGCTGTGCATGTCGATGATTAAATACGCGATGGACAGTCTTCCCGAGCAAAGGATGCAGCCTAACCTTCTTCTTGAAAATCTGAATAGAGTCGTTGAACAGAACGTGCACCCGAACATGTTTATAACCATGCTATATGGGCTTTATGACACCGATGTCCATAAATTCTACTATGCCGGGGCCGGACACGAGCCCGGCTTTTTTTATAAAGCAGCAACCGATGAGTTTGAGGACATGTTTGCCAAAGGCCTTGTGCTGGGTGTATCAAGAACGACGAAATACAAAGAATATGAAAAGCAGCTCGATCCTGGGGATATGATTATTCTCCTTTCGGACGGGGTAACGGAGTGCAGGACCAGCAAAGGGTTTATTGAACGAGACGAGATTGTTGCACTCATCCGTGAAAATATGCACAAACCGGCTCAGGAAATCGTGGATTCGGTATTTCACGAGCTCGAGCGACTTCAGGAATTTGAATTGAGAGATGACTTTACCTTGCTCATTCTAAAAAGAATGGTTTAATCTCCTTTAAGAACGGGTAATTAGTGTTATGGGTTTATGATAATATCCTGGGGGGAAAAAAATGAATTTGCAAATTAGACACGAAGAAACGAATGGAGTTCATTATTTAACACTAGCTGGAGAAGTAGACGCGTACACCGCACCAAAACTAAAAGAGATGTTGGTTCCTCTGACCGAGGTGAAAAATACCCAGATTGTCATTGATCTGGCTAACATTGATTATATGGATAGTACAGGGCTCGGCATTTTTGTCGGAGCATTAAAGTCCACGAAGAAAAACGACGGGACATTAAAGCTGCGCGGAATGACCGAGAGGGTTAAGCGTTTATTTGAAATTACCGGCCTGACAGAGGTAATGGACATTGACAACGAGGTAAAGGGGGAGGCCAGATGAGTAATAAAGCCTCTGATTTTATCGAAATGACGGTACCCGCCAAAACCGATTATGTCGGGGTGGTGCGTCTGACGATTTCTGGTATTGCCAACAGGATGGGATTTGCATTTGACGAAATTGAGGATATCAAAATTGCTGTCTCAGAGGCCTGTACCAATGTTGTAAATCATGCATATACGGAGCTGGAAAAAGGACAGATCCGCGTCGGATGCGGGGTGTATGATAACCGGCTCGAAATTATGGTTGTGGACCACGGCAAGAGCTTTGATTACGATGATGTAAACCAATCACTCGGACCTGTAGAAGGGAAATCCGTAGAACAATTGAACGAAGGAGGTCTGGGCCTCTTCCTAATTGAGTCATTGATGGACAAAGTGGAAATCAGCGGTGAGGCGGGTGTGATCGTTATGATGACGAAGTATCTTCACAGAGATGAGGTGGAGGAAAATGTCGACAGGACCTCACCAGCACCTACACAATAAAGAAGAAGTTTATAAATGGATTCACGAGCTGCAAAACGATCCGCAAAATGAACTATTGCAAACGAAACTCGTACATCAGTACGAAGATCTCGTTCACTCACTAGCGCGAAAATTTTCCAAGGGAAAAAGCATTCATGACGATTTGGTCCAAGTGGGAATGATCGGCCTGCTCGCTGCATTGCGAAGGTACGATGCCGACTTTGGACGTTCGTTTGAATCGTTTGCGGTCCCTACCATCATAGGTGAAATTAAACGGTTTATCCGTGATAAAACGTGGAGCGTCCATGTGCCAAGACGAATTAAGGAACTTGGACCCCGCATAAAAAAAGCTGTAGAAGATCTGACAAATGAGCTTCAGCGTTCCCCGAAAATCCAGGAAATTGCTGATTACCTGGAGGTTACGGAGGAAGAAGTTCTGGAAACGATGGAAATGGGCAAGAGTTACCAGGCCCTATCCGTAGACAGTTCCATTGAAGCCGATCAGGAAGGCAGCACAGTAACCCTGTTGGACCTCGTGGGAACACAGGATGCCGGCTATGATCAAATTGACAAGAGAATGCTTCTGCAGAAAGCATTTGCGGTTCTTTCTGAAAGAGAGCAGGAAATCCTTAAATGCACGTATTTTGAGAATTTGAGCCAGAAAGAAACAGGGGAGCGCCTGAATATCTCTCAAATGCATGTCTCACGTCTGCAGAGGAGAGCACTTGAGAAGCTTCGTGAAGCGATTCGGGTGGAACCATCGGAGGCTTTGAAATGATCCAGGATTTTTCCTATGACAAAATCGCCGTCTCTTCTTTCCAAAAGCCAAAAAACGGTAATGAATTATGTGGAGACAGTTTTTATGTCACGGAAACCCGTGATTATTTTATTTGTGCGGTAGCTGACGGGCTGGGGAGCGGAGGTTTAGCCAGAAAAGCCTCCCAGGCGGCAGTGATCGCTGTGGAAAAGAATCATCAATTAGAAGTTGAGGAAATCATGCAGGTATGCAATGAAGAGCTAAAAGGAACCAGGGGAGCGGTGCTTTCCATTTTTAAAATTGACTTCAACCAGCGCATCGTCCGCTATGCGGGAGTGGGAAATATCCGCTTTATGATGGCGGGGGAAGACCGTAAATTAATTTACCCTCTTCCGACGGTTGGTTTTCTTTCCGGAAAGCCGCAGAAGTTCCGTGTACAGCAATTTCCGTTTGATGATCAGACCGCATTTATCATTTATTCAGATGGAATGGAAATTCATACGCAAAGCCGTTCCATTCTAACCAATATGATATCGCCTCGGGAATCGGCTGCTTACCTCGGTAATCTTTCTCAAAAATTAATTGATGACGCTACCTGCCTCGTAGGAAAAGTGTTGCATGCATAAGTACATTGGAGGCCTTTGATGGATCTCTCTGCCGGGTTGCCTCGGCTTTTTTTTTTTGGTTTTACATCCGACCAGGCGCCCTTCCAGGGGTGCTTTTTTATATGGAATTCATTGATCATTTTTCGTTAAAACATCGGGAAAGTGTTAAACTAAAAGGGTATACCCGTAATTTTTACGGATTCGAAAGGGGTACTTCTATTGGAAAAAACAATAGAGTTGGATCAAGGATTTACTGAAATTGCGAAAGAATTGGGCATTAAACAAAAACAAGTGGCAAACGTGATTGAGTTATTGAAGGACGGCAACACGGTGCCTTTCATTGCCAGGTATCGTAAGGAGCTGACAGGCGGCCTGGATGAAGTTCAAATTAAAGATATTATGGATAGCTGGCAATACGCAGAAAATTTAAAGGAACGTAAAGAAGAAGTTCTCCGCCTGATTGGAGAGCAGGGAAAGCTAACCGATGAACTGGCGAATTCCATATCAAGCGCCAAAAAACTGCAGGAAATCGAAGACCTTTATCGCCCATACAAACAAAAGCGAAGAACCCGGGCGACGGTAGCCAAGGAAAAGGGGCTTGAAGCGCTGGCTGAATGGCTCATGAGCCAGCCGTGGCAAGGCGATGTCCTGGCAAAGGCGAAAGAGTTCCTTTCCGAGGAAAAAGAGGTACATACACCTGAAGAAGCACTCGCAGGTGCTCAGGATATACTAGCCGAGCAGATTTCAGACGATGCTGCGATTCGATCGTGGATCCGAGACCTGACGTTTAAGGAAGGTCAGCTGCAAACGTCTTTAAAGAAAAACGGAGAAGACGAAAAAAAGGTCTACGAAATGTATTATGAGTACAGTGAACCGGTTGGCAAAATCGTGCCTCACCGTATTCTTGCCATCAACCGCGGCGAAAAAGAAGACGTCCTTAAGGTGGAAGTGACGGCACCTGCTGAAAAAATTATTCAGCGGCTGAACCGGACGGTAATCAAGAAATCGGAATCTCCCGCTGCACCATATTTACAAGAGGCGATTGAGGACAGCTATCGAAGGCTGATTGCTTCTTCCATTGAACGAGACATCCGGAACGAACTGACTGATAAGGGTGAGGAACAGGCCATTCACATCTTTTCTGAAAACCTGAGGAACCTGCTTCTTCAATCTCCGTTAAAGGGCAGGATGGTTTTAGGCGTGGATCCCGCTTACCGCACGGGCTGCAAGCTTGGTGTTGTGGATGAAACAGGGAAAATGCTTCATATTCAAACCATTTACCCAACACCGCCAAGATCGGAAGTGCAAAAGTCCGAAGCGGTCGTCAAGGGCCTGATTGATACATACGGTATCAATGTAATCGCCATTGGAAACGGAACAGCTTCCAGGGAAACCGAACAATTTATTGTCGATACGATTAAAGGTTTAAAGGAGCCGGTTTCCTATATTATCGTCAACGAAGCAGGAGCCAGTGTATATTCCGCTTCAGGAATCGCCAGGGAAGAGTTTCCTGACCTTCAGGTGGAGGAGCGAAGTGCCATTTCTATCGCACGAAGACTGCAGGATCCGCTGGCTGAACTGGTGAAAATTGACCCGAAATCGGTTGGAGTCGGACAATATCAGCATGATGTATCGCAAAAACGATTGAACGAATCCCTGACCTTTGTGGTGGAAACCGCCGTAAACCAGGTAGGCGTCAACGTGAATACAGCTTCTTCTTCCTTGCTTCAGTATGTAGCCGGCTTGTCCAAGACCGTTGCGCAAAATATTGTAAAAGCGAGAGAAGAAAAAGGGAAGTTTGAAAAACGCGAAGAACTGAAGAAGATTCCGCGCCTCGGTGCGAAAACGTACGAGCAATGTATCGGATTTCTAAGAATTCCGGACGGGAAAAATCCGCTCGACCAAACGGCCATTCACCCGGAGAGCTATAAAGAAACGCTGTTGCTTTTAAAAGAAATGAACAGTGAGGTAGCAGAAATCGGCACAGATAGCCTGAAAGACAAGCTGAAATTGATCGATGTGGAAGCAATGGCGGCGCAACTCAATATTGGAGTGCCCACTCTTCATGACATCGTGGACGGACTGCTTCGTCCAAACCGGGATGTGCGGGAAGAGCTTTCAAAGCCCCTGCTGAAAACCGATGTCCTTAAGCTCGAAGACCTTAAACAAGGAATGGAGCTGGAAGGAACGGTGCGAAATGTCGTTGATTTTGGCGCTTTTGTGGATATTGGCGTGAAACAGGACGGCCTTGTTCATATCTCCAAGCTGGCCAAGCGCTTTGTGAAGCACCCCATGGATGTGGTTAGCGTTGGGCAGGTTGTTACCGTTTGGGTGGATAGCGTGGATCTCAATAAAGGAAGAGTGGCTCTTACAATGCTGCCTCCGGAGGCGCAGTAATATCCAATCAAAAAGTTTCTGTTTGTCAGGGAAGACTTTTACTTTCGGTGTTGCTATTTTTTTGATTATAAAAAAACCAGCATTGATTTAATAAACGGATTTGATAACGGTCTTTTTGAAAATAAGCTTTTCTGAGTTGTTTCTTAAACCATGTGGGCATAGACAAAACCTCCGCGTATTTAAGCGTGATTTAGTCTATGTCTCATGGCTTGTTGATGTGACCAACTTTTTGTTCTATAGAAGGAGAAAGGATAGGAAAGAAAATGGATCAAAGGGAACTTCAATTGCTCGTGGAGAAGGTATCAAATGATTATTTTCACAAACCCTTCCGGCATAATGCCCGTTTCAACGGCCGTTTGCGGACAACAGGCGGCAGGTATTTACTCAGGTCCCATGATATAGAGATCAACCCTAAGCAGATGACACAGTTTGGGATGCAGGCATTAGTGGGTATCATTAAGCATGAACTGTGCCATTATCATCTGCATATCGAGGGAAGGGGCTACCAGCACAAAGATCATGAATTTAAACAGCTGCTGAAAAAAGTGGGCGGCCTGAGATATTGTGAAGTCCTGCCGGGTACCCGAACAACCCAAGCTTATAAATACCTCTATATATGCACAGACTGTAAGCAGCAATACAAGCGGAAGCGCAAGATTGACACAAGGAAATACGTGTGCGGAAAATGCCGGGGGAAATTGTTTTTAAAAAGTGGTGAGAAAAGTGTTGACTAGGTGTTCAAATCTGTGTTAGATTAATAAAGTCGCTGAAAGACATCTTGCTCTTTACATAAACAAAATAAATGAAAAAAACAGTTGACTTTTTGAGAAAAAACAAGTATGATATTAAATGTCTCAAAAACACATTCCACAGTAGCTCAGTGGTAGAGCTATCGGCTGTTAACCGATCGGTCGTAGGTTCGAGTCCTACCTGTGGAGCCATACAGAGAAGTACCCAAGTGGCTCAAGGGGCTCCCCTGCTAAGGGAGTAGGTCGCTAACGCGGCGCGAGGGTTCGAATCCCTTCTTCTCTGCCAGTTTTTATCGGCCCGTTGGTCAAGCGGTTAAGACACCGCCCTTTCACGGCGGTAACACGGGTTCGAATCCCGTACGGGTCACCAAGTTCTTTTCGAAGAAAAGAACCAAGTATTTTCAAGTATTTTTCGGAAGAAAAAAACGGACAAGCTGTTTTATTAAAATGGGCTCGTGGTGTAGCGGTTAACATGCCTGCCTGTCACGCAGGAGATCGCCGGTTCGATCCCGGTCGGGCCCGCCATTTTACTTAAAACCAACATTTAAATAAGAAATGCATCATGATTATTGGGCTATAGCCAAGTGGTAAGGCAACGGACTTTGACTCCGTCATTCGTAGGTTCGAATCCTGCTAGCCCAGCCATCTTCATGAGCCATTAGCTCAGTTGGTAGAGCATCTGACTTTTAATCAGAGGGTCGAAGGTTCGAGTCCTTCATGGCTCACCATTTACACATCATGCGGGTGTGGCGGAATTGGCAGACGCGCTAGACTTAGGATCTAGTGTCTTTACGGCGTGGGGGTTCGAGTCCCTTCACCCGCACCATTTTTTCAAAAATGTACTTAAAACTTTAACTGCTTTGCGGTCGTGGCGGAATGGCAGACGCGCTAGCTTGAGGGGCTAGTGGGGGCAACCCCGTGGAGGTTCGAGTCCTCTCGACCGCACCAATAGCTTCTCATATATAACATAAAACTCATCAAGAATAATACGCGCCCTTAGCTCAGCTGGATAGAGTGTTTGACTACGAATCAAAAGGTCGGGAGTTCGAATCTCTCAGGGCGCGCCATAACGGGAAGTGGCTCAGCTTGGTAGAGCACCTGGTTTGGGACCAGGGGGTCGCAGGTTCAAATCCTGTCTTCCCGACCAT
>NZ_KQ758625.1 GCF_001457035.1 Fictibacillus enclensis
GTACCGGCAGTTACTCCGGTACTTGTTCTTCTCTGACAACAGAGCTTTACGACCCGAAGGCCTTCATCGCTCACGCGGCGTTGCTCGGTCAGACTTTCGTCCATTGCCGAAGATTCCCTACTGCTGCCTCCCGTAGGAGTCTGGGCCGTGTCTCAGTCCCAGTGTGGCCGATCACCCTCTCAGGTCGGCTACGCATCGTCGCCTTGGTGAGCCGTTACCTCACCAACTAGCTAATGCGCCGCGGGCCCATCTGTAAGCGTCAGCCGAAACCGACTTTCAAAAAAGAAGCAGGCGCTTCTCGTTATCATCCGGTATTAGCTCCGGTTTCCCGGAGTTATCCCCGTCTTACAGGCAGGTTACCCACGTGTTACTCACCCGTCCGCCGCTAAATCAGAGGAGCAAGCTCCTCGTCATTCGCTCGACTTGCATGTATTAGGCACGCCGCCAGCGTTCATCCTGAGCCAGGATCAAACTCTCCAATAAAGTGTTTGATATAGCTCTTAATGTTTAAAAATAAGAAATTGATGGGATTGTAAAATCCCCGACTTACTCTGGCTTTTGTTTGGTTTTCAAAGAACATTTTGCCGAACAACTTCGTTGTTAAAGCCGCTCGCCGTCGCTCATTGGCGACTTTATTATCATATCATGTCGTTCTAGGCTTGTCAACAATCTTTTTTAAAAGTTTTTTAAATCATTTTGTTGATGCTTTTTAGTAAAGCGCCTCAGCGACGAATACTAATATACCACCTATTTAATTCACTTGCAATACCTTTTTTGAAAAAAGTTTGATTTTCTTTTTAAATAAAGAAAAACAGCCCACAAGTCCTTGCAGGCTGTTCTGATCCCGTCGTGTTTTTACTTTTCACTATGGCGCATTTGCGGAAATAACAGTACATCACGGATGGATGGTGAATCGGTCAAAAGCATGATCAGACGGTCGATCCCGATCCCGAGACCCCCGGTAGGAGGCATACCATACTCAAGTGCTTCTACAAAATCTTCATCCATCATATGGGCTTCGTCATTTCCTGCCGCCCGCTCTTGGAGCTGTGCCTCAAAACGTTCTCTTTGATCGATTGGATCATTCAGCTCAGAGAAGGCATTAGCATGCTCACGGCCAACGATAAACAGTTCAAATCGGTCAGTGAACCGCTCATCCTGAGGGTTTTTCTTGGCAAGCGGCGAGATTTCTACAGGATGTCCGTAGACAAAGGTAGGCTGAATCAACGTTTCTTCAACAAAGTGTTCAAAGAACTCGTTGACAATGTGCCCGTAGGACATATTTTCTGTTACAGGAACCTTGTGCTCTTTTGCAAGAGCAAGAGCTTCTTCCCTGCTCATCTGAGGCCAGAAATCGACGCCTGTCGCTTCTTTAACCGCATCAACCATATGGATTCTTTTCCAGCGTGGTTCAAGGTTTACTTCATGCTCGCCGTATTTTACGGTTGTGCTTCCGTGAACATCCTTTGCAATGTGTGCGATCAGATTTTCTGTAAGCTCCATGATGTCGTGATAATCCGCATACGCTTCATATAGCTCGATCATTGTAAATTCAGGGTTATGGCGTGTAGATACACCCTCGTTGCGGAATACACGGCCAATTTCATAAACCTTTTCCAGGCCACCCACAATGAGTCGCTTCAAGTGAAGCTCAATAGCAATACGCATATAAAGTTCCATATCAAGCGCGTTGTGGTGGGTAATGAACGGACGTGCCGAAGCTCCGCCCGGGATTGAGTGCATGGTTGGAGTTTCCACTTCCAAATAGCCATGGTCATCCAGGTAGCGTCTCATGGAACGAATAATCTTACTTCGGGCAATAAAGGTATCCTTTACTTCAGGATTCATGATCAAGTCAACGTAACGCTGTCGGTATCGCTGCTCGACGTCCTTCAGGCCATGGAATTTGTCAGGAAGCGGACGAAGCGACTTTGTAAGAAGCTGAAAATCTTTTGCTTTTACGGAAAGCTCGCCTACTTTGGTTTTAAAAACAGTACCTGTAATCCCGACAATGTCCCCGATATCAATGGTATTGAACAGTTCATACTGTTCTTCCCCAACCGCATCGGTTCTTACGTAGATTTGGATTTGTCCTGTAAGGTCCTGAACGTGAGCAAAACCTGCTTTTCCTTTTCCGCGCTTGGTCATGATGCGTCCGGCGATTGTCACTTCAATACTTTTCTCATCCAATTCTTCTTTTGAGAGGTCCTGGTACTGCTCGAGTATGTCCTTGGCACTATGCGTACGGACATACTTTGTACCAAATGGATCTTTACCGCTTTCGCGGAGGTTGTTCATTTTTTCTCTGCGTACCCGCAGCAAATCATTTAATTCTATATCCTGGCTCATGGAATTCTCCTATCTTTTGCAGTTTTGTATATTAATGATTTCATATGATATTTGTCCCCCGGGAAGGGAGATATAGATTTTTGAGTTCAGCGGTTTGCCAAGAACAGCCTTGGCTACCGGAGAATCGGAGGCAATCTTGAATTCCCTCGGATCAGCCTCAAAAGGATGTACTATTGTATAGGTCATTTCGTCCTGAAATTCGAGTTCAAGCAATGTAATAGTGGAACCGACTTCAGCGGTATGGCCGGGCTCTTTCTGGTTTGAAAGAATTCGGGCATGAAGAAGCACATGCTCGAGCTGTTTGATTCTCTTATCCAAAAATTGTCCTTTTTCCTCTACTGTGCAGGCTTCCTTTTCGTCGATCAAGCTTTTCAGCTCATGTTTAAGCCTCCTGGTGCCTTCATTCGTAAGCAAAACCGTTTCTTGGGTCATTTGCTTCTCCTCCATATCATTAATAAATAATATCTTGTGAAAACACCAGGGAGCAGGATTTAGATAATATAAGTGCAACAAAAGCCAGAAATAGTTCTGGCTGGTGTTATTTCCTATCAGGGTTGAATGATCAGCTTACTTTGTCAGCCGGTTTTGCTTCTACTTCTTCAATATAATCATAAAGAAGCTTGCGCATTTCTTCCCTTGTTGTTTTTATATTCACTTCGTTACGGACAGAGCCGGTTTTTGGAAGTCCTTTAAGATACCATGCAGTATGCTTGCGCATTTCGCGAACCGCCACATACTCCCCTTTAAGGTCAATCAGGCGGTCCATGTGCAGCATGCAGATGTCGATTTTTTCTCTTGGCGTCGGCTCTTGAGGAATCTCTCCTGTTTCCAGGAACTTGATGGTACGGTACAGCATCCATGGATTACCGAGTGCTCCGCGGCCGATCATCACGCCGTCCACGCCGTACGCTTCAAGCGCATGCTTTGCATCATGCGGTGTAGCAATATCTCCGTTTCCGATGACCGGAATGGAAACATTGTCTTTTACTTGTTTAATGATATCCCAGTTTGCTCTTCCTTCATACATCTGAACACGGGTGCGTCCGTGAACTGCTACTGCGGCACCGCCGGCACGCTCGACCGCCTGGGCATTCTCGACGGCAAAAATGTGGTCCTCATCCCAGCCGACACGCATTTTAACGGTGACCGGTTTTTGTACCGCATCAACAGTGGCTGCCACCATCTCATAGATTTTATCCGGATCCAGCAGCCATCTTGCCCCGGCATCACACTTTGTAATCTTAGGAACAGGGCATCCCATATTGATATCTATAATATCGGCATTTGTGTTCTTGTCTACATACTTTGCCGCAGCAACAAGCGATTCCCGCTCCCCTCCAAAAATCTGAAGGCTTAGCGGTTTTTCCCGCTCATCGACATAGAGCATCTTCAGCGATTTTTCGTTTTCTAGCAGAATTCCTTTGTCGCTGACCATTTCGGCACAAACAAGTCCCGCACCAAAATCCTTTGCGATCAGACGGAAAGCCGGATTGCATACACCTGCCATTGGAGCAAGCACCACCGGGTTTTTCATCTTAATTCCGCCGATTTCTAACACGTATATCACCTCACCTTATCTTCGAACATAGTGTTGCGTTAATTCATCTATAGAAACCTGAAAGATTGTAGCAATCTTTTTGATCAGTTCTTCCTTCGGCTTCCTGTTTCCGCGCTCGATTTCTCCAAGTATGGAAACGGAAATGCCCAATTCCCTCGCAAGGCCCTCCTGTGTAAAGCCTTTTAACTTTCGAAAGGCCCGGATTCTTCTGCCCCACTTTTCTTCTTCCATCTGTGTACACCTTCTTTATTCTGCAGCTGTTTGAAGAGAACCCCGAGTGGTACTTTTTCTGTACCGGGGAATGTGAGATCTGGAGCAATCTCAAGCAACGGAATCAGTACAAAAGCACGTTCCAGCATACGTGGATGCGGAATGTGCAGTGTCTCTGAATGTATACGTTCACTATTATACAACAAAATGTCAAGGTCTATTGTTCTGGGCCCCCATCTGATTTCCCTGATTCTTTCCAGTCTGTTTTCAATTTTCTGGGTTATGCTCAACAGCTCTTCTGCAGAAAGGCACGTTTGCAGCTGAACCGCCACATTCAGGAAAGGGGGCTGATCGGTATAGCCCACAGGATCTGTCTCATACAGGGACGAAACAACGCTGACTTCGATGTCCGGATGGTTCTCCAGTTCTTGTACCGCCTGACGAATGTATTCCTCCCGGTTGCCAAGATTGGAACCGAGTGAAAGATAGACGGTGTTTTTCATGCTCTGCCCCTCGTTATTTCAACAGCAACCGAATCATAATGGCCTGGAATAGGAGGGTCGGGTTTGACTACTTTTACGGTGCATTGCTGAACGAGCGGATAACTGGAAAGAAGGGTGGTCGCAATGCTTTCAGTCACGGTTTCCACGAGCTTTTTCGGTTCGCCTTCCACGATCTCCTTCACCGTTGCATAAACCTCACCATAGTTGACCGTGTGCTCCAGATCATCGGTTGTTCCGGCAGATTGAAGATCCATCTGCAGGATCAGATCCACCTTGAACCGCTGCCCGAGCTTATTCTCTTCCGGAAAAACACCGTGATACCCATAAAACGAAAGACCGTTCATATATATTTTATCCAAGTGGGCTCATTCCTTTTCCAAGCATGGCATCCATCATCTTGGCCATGCGGCTCATTTCTTTAACATCATGAACCCGGACGATGGTACAGCCCCGCTCAATTCCGAGACAGACCGTGGCGCCTGTCCCTTCCATACGCTCATTGACAGGAAGGTCGAGAGCATTGCCGATCATGGACTTCCTCGACGTGGCGAGAAGGACCGGATACCCCATATCCACAATCTGATTTAGATTGCGCATCGTCTCCAGGTTTTGTTCATAGGTTTTGGCAAAACCGATTCCCGGGTCCAAAATGATATTCTCCGGGTTGACGCCTTCTTTCATACAGATAGCAATACTCTTATTTAAGTCAGCGATGATGTCGGGCATCAGCTCATCGTAATCGCGGTCAGGCCGGTTATGCATCAGGATGATCGGAACATTGAGGCGGGCCGCGGTTACAGCCATCTTGTCATCCGCCTTCGCTCCCCACACATCGTTGATAATGTGGGCCCCCGCCAGAATCGCTTTCTCCGCCACCTCCGCTTTATAGGTGTCAATGGATAAAGGAACCTGAACTGAACGGGAGACCGCTTCAATCACGGGAATGACACGGCGCAATTCTTCTTGTGCCCCTATCTTTTCACCGCCAGGTCGGGTTGATTCTCCGCCGATATCAATGATATCTGCCCCTTCAGCCACCATTTGCCGGGCGTGTTGTATGGCTGTTTCGATCGAGTTAAATTTTCCTCCGTCGGAAAATGAGTCAGGAGTCACATTCAAAATCCCCATCACATGCGTCTTTTTTGACAGATCAAGTGTATACGGGCCGCAGGAAATGAGATGGTTAAAACTCTTTGTTGTGATAGCTTGTCCCATTATAGGCTCCCCCTTTATGCTAATTCATCAATACTCCATAAATCCTTGCTGCATGAATGGTATAAAAACAATAGCGAATGCAACACCTTTCCCCCGGCACCCGGAAAGTCTTTTCCTTCAAATCTTTTAACCGGCACCATTTCCTGAATGGAGTTGGTGAGAAAAATTTCATCGGCAGCAAGCAAATCCTGTGGTGTGTAGAATCCTTCTTCTGCATCCATATCAAGCTTGGCAGCCGCAGCCATAATAAACTGCCGCGTAATGCCGTTCAATATGCCGGTGCCGAGCGAAGGAGTGTACAACCTCCCATCCTTTACCCAGAATACATTGGAGACCGTTCCCTCACTGGCAAAACCGTCCTCTGTTAAAAAAAGCCCTTCCTGTTCAACAGGCTCCTTCAGTTCCCTTTTTCCAAGAATGCTGTTCAGATAGTGATGGGATTTCAGGCGGATTCTGCCTTCCGGTGTATTTCTTCGCGTCTGCAGAACCACCAGCTCTTTTTCGTTAAATGGTCCTTGTTCAGGAAGCGGTTTTCCGTAAATGATAATGGTTGGTTTTGTGTAAGGCTCTGTTTGAAGACCAATTTCGCCGATTCCCGCCGAAATATTAAATCGTATATAGGCATTCTTCCATTTATTGCGCCTCATTAATCGCTTGGTCTCCATCCAGGCTGCCGAGCTGTCCAGCTCATGCTTGATGTTAAGCTCTACGAGTGCCTGCCGGAGACGATTCATGTGGTCTTCCCACAAAAACGGATGTCCATTATAGACCCGGACGGTTTCAAAGGCTCCAAGCCCATACATGTATCCGTGGTCAAACGGAGAGATTGATGCTTCATTTTTACTTACAAGTTTTCCATCTATTAAGAGGTACATACCTTGTTCCCTTTATTTTTGTATTGATCGATAAAATTACGGAGCAGCTGCTTGCCCGCTCCTGTCATTATGGATTCGGGATGAAACTGTACGCCTTCCACCGGCAGCGTTTTATGCCTGATGGCCATGATTTCATCGTCAGCCGTCCATGCTGAAATGTCAAAACAGTCAGGAAGCGTTTCTTTTTTTACGGTAAGAGAGTGATATCTTGTTGCTGTAAACCCATTCTCCACACCGCTGAAAATCGTATTGTCATCATGAAGGATCGCAGATGTTTTACCATGCATCAAACGCTCCGAGCGAATCACGTCTCCTCCGAACACCTGTGCAATGGACTGATGGCCAAGACAAACACCGAATATAGGAATTTTTCCTGAAAACCGCTTGATGACATCCATGCTGACACCTGCTTCATTCGGCGAGCAAGGGCCAGGCGAAATCATCAGGTAATCCGGTTTAAGTGCTTCAATCTCTTCAAGTGTAATTTCATCGTTTCTCTTGACGACCAATTCTTCTCCAAGCTCTCCCAAATATTGCACCAAGTTGTACGTAAATGAATCATAATTATCGATCATTAAAATCATTTCTCATCTTCCTCCTCTAAGCTCTGCTAAACTAATTCACAACTTTTTTCTTCGCTTAATTCCTTTGCCCGCCATAGCGCAGCTGCTTTTTTCAAGGACTCTTTATATTCCGCTTTTGGATCGGAGTCAATAACAATGCCGGCTCCGGCCTGGACATGTGCCATACCGTCCTTGCAGACCATCGTCCGGATCGCGATGTTCAATTCTGCATCTCCATCAAACCCAATCCATCCGATAGAGCCAGTATATACCCCTCGCCGCACAGGCTCAAGTTCTTCAATAATTTCCATCGTTCTGATTTTTGGGGCACCGGTAATTGTCCCCCCCGGAAAGGTTGCTGCAATGAGATCAAACGCGTCACATTCCTTGCGCAGTCTCCCTTTTACATTGGAAACAATATGCATGACATGCGAGTACTTTTCAATGGTCATGAACTCATCCACTTCAACACTTCCATATTCGCTTACTTTCCCAAGGTCGTTTCGTTCCAGATCGACGAGCATTACATGTTCCGCGCATTCTTTTTCATTTTCGATCAATGTCATCGCAAGCCTGCGGTCCTCTTCTTCTGTTTTGCCTCTTGAGCGGGTTCCTGCAATTGGGCGGGTGCTGATCTCATCTCCCCTTTTTTTGACCAGCAGTTCAGGTGAACCGCTAACGAGCTGTAAGTCCGGTGTGTGAAGATACCCCATGTAAGGAGAGGGATTGAAACGGCGAAGCTCTTCATAAATTTGAAAAGGCTGCGACATTAGCGGCTTGGACTGACGAACAGAAAGATTAACCTGAAACACATCTCCGGCAGCAATATATTCCTTTACCGTTTTTACAGCTTCCACAAAATATTCCTCAGACATTGAGACGGATTCCTGAAGAAACGGAAAATGAACTTTTTCCACCGCTGTTCTTTGCTCTTGCTGGTGCGGCGCACTCCATAGCTGCACATATTGCATCAATTTGCGTCCCGCGCTGCTTCGGTCCTTTTCCGCGGAATGAACCATAATAAAAAGCTGTTCCTTTTCGTGGTCATAAACAAACACATCGTCAAATACGAGAAGCGAAACATCGGGCAGGTTCAGATCATCCTCCGCCTGTTCCGGAAGCTTTTCGATTTCACGCGCAACATCATAACTGAAATATCCGATGGCGCCTCCTTTAAAATCTGGAAGGCCGGGAACAGCTGCAGTATGAAACGAGGATAGCCATTCTTTTATGATAGGGAGCATATTGCCTTTCTTTGTGATAGTTTTCCCTTTATACATAATGCTCACCTTGTTGTTTTTCCCTGAAATAAAAGCCACTGGCGACAGACCCGCGATGCTGTATCTTCCGCTCCGCCCGCTTTCGAGAAACACATGGTGTGGTTCTTCTGCCGAAAGAGCTTTATACCGTCTAAACCACTCATTTTTCGGCATGGCCAGCGTCTCAAAAATAACGTGCCGATCTGACTTGTTTTGGTTAGGCACACCCTTCACTCTCCTGATCATTCTTATGGATACTATTGTAACTGATGATGTCATGAAAGTGGTGATAAAAATCCTGCAATTTTATGGAAACCAAACGGGAAATTGTTCATAAAAAAAAGCCGACAATATGTCGGCTTTCAAGTGATTTACTCCGCTTCGTCAAATTGGTACAAAGGTGTGCTCAGATAACGTTCACCGTTACTCGGAATAATAGCGAGCACTTTCTTGCCCTTGCCAAGCTTTTTCGCCACTTTAAGTGCAGCTGCAATCGCTGCACCTGAAGAAATACCTCCGAGGATTCCTTCTTCCCGGGCAGCACGGCGTGCATATTCAAACGCTTCATCATTGGTAATTTGTAGAACTTCATCATACACGGATGTATTTAGCGTATCCGGTACAAATCCTGCACCGATGCCCTGAATCTTATGAGGCCCCGGCTTTCCGCCTGAAAGGACAGGTGAATCTGTTGGTTCCACTGCATAAACCTTGATATCAGGGAAAGATTCTTTTAAGACTTCACCGGCACCCGTAATCGTTCCGCCAGTTCCAATCCCTGAAATGAACCCGTCAAGACCATCCGGGAATTGAGCAATAATCTCTCTACCTGTTGTCTTGCGGTGGATTTCCGGATTCGCCTGGTTTTTAAACTGCTGAGTCAAAAAGTATCCATTTTCCTGGGATAATGCCTCTGCCTTACGGATGGCTCCTCCCATTCCTTCAGCTCCCGGAGTTAAAACAAGCTCAGCTCCAAAAGCGCGAAGAAGGTTTCTGCGTTCCATACTCATTGTATCCGGCATAACAATTACCGATTTATACCCTTTGGCTGCCGCCACCATGGCAAGACCGATTCCCGTATTGCCGCTCGTTGGTTCAATCAATGTATCGCCAGGCTTTAATGCGCCTTCTTCTTCAGCTTTTTCAATCATGGCGAGAGCAATTCGGTCCTTTACACTGCTTCCCGGATTCATGAATTCAAGTTTCAGATAAATGTCTGCAGCATCTTCACCTGCCAAATGGTTCAGTTTGACAACGGGTGTTTCTCCGATTAGTTCTGTAATTGAATTTGCTATTCTTGCCAACTTAATCACGCTCCTAAAATAATCCCGAGTATTTTTATTGGATTAAGTTTACCAATAATACAAATCGTCTGTCAATTATTCTGCCCATCTTTAGACCTGCAAATTTCAAACTATTTGCTTTCGGTATAGAGCTCCTCAAGATCTTCAGCAGAGAACAAGTACGTCTCATTGCAAAATTGGCAGTGAGCTTCTGCCTGGCCGTCTTCTTCAATCATTGCCCTGATTTCCTCTTTACCTAATGATATGAGCGCATTGGCAATGCGGTCACGCGAACAAGTACATTGAAACGACACCGGCATCTTTTCAAGCAGCTTCACATTTTCTTCTCCAAGCAGTTCAAAAAGAATTTCTTCCGGGGTAAGCCCCTTTTCCACCAGCTTTGAGATCGGGGGAATGGCTGATATCCGCTCTTCCAAAAGGTCGATGATCGTATCTGAAGCATTCGGCATCACCTGTATCACAAATCCGCCAGCTGCCAGAATGCTGTTGTCCGGATTAACCAGCACACCCACTCCTACAGAGGAAGGCACCTGTTCGGATGCAACAAAATAGTACGTGAAGTCATCCCCGATTTCACCGGAAACCAGGGGCACCTGCCCTGTAAAGTTATCACGCAGTCCCAAATCCTTAACAACGGAAAGAAAGCCATCTTTCCCTACCGAACGGGCAACATCCAGTTTGCCATGCTGGTTCAAATCAAAGTGGACCTGAGGGTTTGTAACATACCCCCTTGATTGCCCATTTGGATGAGCATCCACAATGATCGCTCCGATGGGGCCTCCCCCTTCTATCTTTACCGTAATTTTGTGCTTGTCGCTCTTCAGCATGGAGGCCATCATAGTGCTTGCCATCATCGTACGGCCAAGTGCCGCAGACGCGGTCGGCCATGTTTGGTGCCTGCGCTGAGCTTCACCGACCATTTCTGTTCCTCTCATTGCGTAGGCACGAATTTGCCCGTCAAAAGCCAGAGCTTTGATTAAATAATCCTGCATTTTTATCACCTGTCCTTATCTTTTCGCTCAGAAGTTTTGCTATTACGTTCTGCGGTTTTTTGTATATATGAGTTGAAGCCCTTTTAACGTCAAATAGGGGTCAACAATATCGATTTGCTGGCATTCCTCGGCAATCAGACCGGCCATTCCTCCGGTAGCCACGACCTTTGGATTGCTTTTTTCCTGAGCTTTTATTCTTTTAACAATTCCCTCAACCTGTCCAACATATCCAAATATAAGTCCCGACTGCATGGCACTGACTGTATTTTTCCCAATAATATTATCCGGCTTGGCGAATTCAATTCTAGGAAGCTTGGCCGCATTTTTATACAAACCCTCTGTAGCAACATTGATGCCCGGGGCAATTGCGCCGCCCATGTATTCCTTTCGCTCATTGATGTAGCAATACGTGGTGGCGGTGCCGAAATCCACGACAACAAGCGGTGACCCATAATAATGGATCGCCGCCACCGCATTGACAATCCTGTCGGCTCCCACTTCCCTGGGGTTTTCGTATTTAATGTTCAGCCCTGTCTTGATGCCAGGACCGATAACAAGTGGCTTTTTATGAAAAAACTTGATGCACATCCGCTCCAGGGTTGCCATAATATGCGGCACTACCGATGAAAGAATAATGCCTTCCACTGCTTCCGGTTGAATTTCAGCGTGGTGAAAAAGGCTTAGAATCAGCATGCCGTATTCATCCTCGGTTTTTTCCCGGGAGGTGCTGATCCGCCAATGACGCTTCAATTCATTTGCTTCATACAAGCCCAGCACGATATTCGTATTTCCTACATCAAAACACAAGATCATGGAAAATCCCCGCTAACTTTCAAAAAGGATGCCTCTGCGATGAGAGACATCCTTTTTGTGATTTTAATCTTCTTTGTGTTCTTCTTCTTCCTTCTTGTGGATGGTAACTTTCACATCATTTTCTGGAGAAGAGATCACTTTTCGCTCAGGTAGCTTACCGGTTTTTACAAGCTCCTTGATTTGCTCCTCGTCAAGTGTTTCTACGTTGAGTAGCGTTTGAGCAATGATTTCGAGCTTTTCGTTATGCTCTGTAAGAATTTGCTTACAACGCTCATAAGAGTCCTTGATAATGTTCTGGATTTCCATATCAATCTCATGGGCGATCGCATCACTGTAGTTTTGCTCGTTGTTAAAGTCGCGGCCAAGGAATACCTGTCCGCCGGAGCTGGAACCAAACTGCATTGGCCCCAATCGGTCACTCATACCGAATTCGGTTACCATGCGGCGGGCAATGCCTGTCGCACGCTGGAAGTCGTTATGAGCACCAGTGCTGACTTCATTAAATGTGATTTCCTCTGCTACACGTCCGCCAAGGAGACCAACAATCTTATCAAGCAGCTCAGGTTTTGTCATAAAGTAGCGGTCCTCTTTCGGAAGCATAACGGTGTATCCGCCCGCCTGGCCGCGAGGAACTACAGTTACTTTATGAACGGTGTCTGCGCCTTCAAGCACAAGGCCGATAACGGTATGTCCCGCTTCGTGGTAGGCCACAATATTCTTTTCTTTTTGAGAAATAACACGGCTTTTCTTTGCAGGACCTGCGATAACGCGATCAATCGCCTCATCCACATCGTCCATATTGATTTTCTTTTTATTCTGCCTTGCCGCGACAAGTGCCGCTTCATTCAGCAGGTTCTCGAGATCCGCACCTGAAAAACCAGGTGTGCGCATCGCGATGGTTTTCAGGTTCACTTCTTCACTTAGAGGCTTGTTCCGGGCATGTACACCAAGCACCTCTTCGCGTCCTTTTACATCTGGGCGGTTAACCGTAATCTGGCGGTCAAAACGTCCCGGACGAAGAAGGGCAGGGTCCAGAATATCCGGACGGTTGGTTGCGGCGATGATAATGATACCTTCATTGGCACCGAATCCATCCATCTCAACAAGCAACTGGTTAAGCGTTTGTTCGCGTTCATCATGTCCGCCGCCAAGTCCAGCACCACGCTGGCGTCCTACTGCATCGATCTCATCAATGAAGATAATACAAGGGGCATTCTTTTTGGCGTTTTCAAACAAGTCACGTACACGGGATGCACCGACCCCGACAAACATTTCAACAAAATCAGAACCTGAAATGGAGAAGAAAGGAACGCCTGCTTCCCCTGCAACTGCACGGGCAAGCAATGTTTTACCTGTTCCCGGAGGTCCCACAAGGAGAACCCCTTTAGGAATACGTGCGCCAAGAGCGGCGAATTTGCGCGGATCTTTCAGGAACTCAACTACCTCAACAAGTTCCTGTTTCTCCTCATCCGCTCCGGCAACGTCTTTGAACGTTACCTTTTTCTTTTCTTCATTGTACAGTTTCGCTTTGCTTTTACCGAAGTTCATTACACGGCTGCCGCCGCCCTGAGCCTGGTTGAGCAGGAAGAAAAACAGGATGAAGATGATGACAAACGGGATAATGGATGTGAAGAATGTTACCCACCCGCTTGTTTGTTCTTCTGGTTTGAAATCAATTTTCGCTTTGTTCGTAAGCGCAGTAAGCTGCTTCATGGATTCATCTGAATCCGGGGTATAGGTTTCAAAAACCTCTCCCTGCTTGTAGTTGTCCAGCTTACCCCTGACGACGAAAACGCCGCCTTCAGGCTGGTATTCAATGCTTTCCACACGTCCATCCTGAATGTACTGCGTTAACTGGTCATAACGAATTTTCTTTACTTCATTGTTGGTTCCGTTAAAAAAGCTGACGACACCAACTACAACTAAAAAGATCAACAAATAGAATATGGTGTTCCGGAAGATCCGATTCATTCCTTACCTCCTCAACGACAATGAGACGATCCATTACATTTATTATTGCATGTTAAATAAAACACAGAATTACTTTTCATATACTTCAGGTTTTAATACCCCGATATATGGCAGGTTGCGGTAGCGCTCGATGTAATCCAGCCCGTAACCGACTACAAAGGCATCAGGTACGATAAATCCGGTCAGATCCGGTTTAATGTCCACTTTTCTGCCCGTCGGCTTATCCAGCAAGGTCACAATCTTCACCGAATTGGCATTGCGGTGTTTAAAGAGCTGGACAAGATAGCTCAGCGTAAGGCCGCTGTCTATAATATCTTCGACAATGATGACATCGCGTCCTTCAAGGGATGTATCAAGGTCCTTAATAATTTTGACCTCTCCTGAAGAAACGGTTGATGCCCCATAGCTGGATACCGCCATGAGATCAATTTCAAGATGAATATCCATCCGTTTGATCAGATCTGCCATAAAAGGCAGGGCACCCTTTAACACTCCGACTACAAGCGGAAACCGGTCCTGATAATCCTCAGATAACTGCTTTCCGAGATCCTTAATCTTTTCCTGAAGCGCTTCCTCGGAAATTAATACTTCTTTAATTTCATCATGCATGCTGCTTTGGCCTCCTAGACGTCCTGGCAGAAATTTTGAAACTGTAAGACTAACCATTGCTTGGGATCGCCTGATGGTCGAACTTCGCCATGCTTTATACCCGGAATCCAGATAATGTTCCCCTCCCCGTCTTGCAGGATGGGCCACACATCGCGTTTCTCCCTTTCAAGCTTCTGGTCAATAAAAATATCTTTTACCTTCCGAGTCCCGCCCTCTCCCGGCAGCGCCATACGGTCACCGGGTTTGCGTGTTCTCGCAATGATTGGCAGACTTACACTTTTTACATCACATACAAAAACATCTTTTCCCCTTTTCTCATTCGGATACTCTTCTTTATACCCAGCGGTAATCACTCCAACAGGAAACTCCAGCTTTCCCGGGATCTTCAATTCCAACTGATAGCCTGCTTGTCTTTCGGACGGGCTAAAAGCGAGCCTGCAACGGTCATAGGAACGGATGACGTGTAAATCCTGCGGAAAATGAAGTCGGCCGGAAGGATGGTCACTCCTGAGTAAAGTTAAAAAGCTTTCCTTATGTATGGAGGAAAGAGATGAAGGTGTTTGCTTATATAGATAGTTTAATATTAGTGTAATCGCCCTTTTTTGTAAAGGAATTGGCATGCCCAGAAATTTGCTTACAGAGACCTCGACCAAGGAAGCATCTTTCTCTGAAACAACCGCTTCCAGGCCTTTTCCGGCCTGCTCGGTTAAATACGTTTCATCCTCATAAAAAGTTTCACTTATTTGTTGAAAACGAAGATGAACATTTGGATTTTCTTTTTTTAAAAAGGGAAGAACATGGTGCCTGAATCGATTTCTGACATAATCGTCCGTTTCGTTGCTCGGATCCCTTCTTGGGAAAATCTTATGTACTCTACAATAGTGCTCTATTTCGGCCTTTGTTATTCCTAGAAACGGCCGAATAATGCGCGAGTCTCCAAATGGCCGGCTGGCCCGCATTCCGCCAAGGGCGGTTCCTGAACTTCCTCGTGTCATCCGCATCAGAACGGTTTCCGTCTGGTCATCGCCATGGTGAGCAAGTGCAACCGAATCTGCACCAAAGCGCGAAACGACTTCCGCATAGAAGGCATACCTGCATTCTCTTGCGGCTGATTGCGTACTGGTCAGGCCATTCTCCTTTTTATAGGCTGCTACATCCACCCGGGTGCTTTCGAACGGAATGCCGTTCTTTTCGCAATACGTCTGGACGTACAGAAGGTCTTCGTAGGATTCATTGCCTCTCAGCATATGATCCACATGCACAGCAACGATCTTCAGGCTCTCCCCCTTTCCCCTGTTCCATAAATAATGAAGCAGTGCCATGGAATCCGGTCCGCCGGAAACGCCGACCGCTATCGTCTGCCCCTGCTTGATGAGCTGATGTTTTTTAATAAATTGATCGACGGCCTGAAGCATTTCCTTTCTCTCCTTATCCGGCGTATCCTGATATGCTTCGCCCATTTTTTTTACTTTAAACCTTCCGTAAGTATAACAAAAGGAGACCGGGGCTTAAAGGATTTGCCATTTGCGTTACATGGATTGGCTGATGAGATAAAACAGATAAACAATAAACAGAAATGAGCCCAAAAGAACGGTTTCAAACATCATCGCTCTTTTTTTCTTCTTTTTTATTTTTTTATGAACCGACCGCCGGCTTGCGCCAGACGACGTCTGGGAGGGAGCTGACACTTTGAATCTTCCCTTATTATTCAGGGAAGAAACCAGATCATTTCGCATCTCTTCAGCACTTTGATATTTACCGTACAGCCCTTTGAACAAGATGGATTGATAGTTTGCAAGAAGAGGGTTGCTGCGAATAACTTCCTTCAGCTGCTGCCGCCCGTCTTTCTTTTTTTCAAAGCGGCTTGGAAAAGCCAGGTTGACCATGATCATACAGGCGGAAAATAAATCATAGGAAGGTTCTGCCTTACGTGTGCCCATGCCCCAATAGCCTCTGTCGAAAAACTCTGTATACTCTTTGATCGACCGTCCGATCTGCGTGGTTCCCCCAACGTCGATCCAACGAATGCGTGACGGAGGGCCAACCACCAAAAGATTATCCGGTTTAAGGTCACCAAACACCCATCCGGCGCGGTGAAGCATACTCAAATCAGTCAGCAGCTGCACGAGGAGAATTCCTGCCCATTCCTCACTGTGGTTTTTCATAAATTGAAAGAGAGAGTCTCCCTTAAGGTATTCCATAACATAAAAGGGAACCTGCCTGCCGTTCATCACATAATCATCCACATCGATTAAAGAAGGCCCAAGGATTCTGCCCTGGACCCTCGAAAAATGCTTTAACACGTTCACTTCTGAGATGATTGCCATGCTGTCATGGCCGGTTTTGACCGCTACTTTTCCGCCCTTACCTGAAGCAAGATACACTGTGCCTGTGGCGCCCGAACCAAGTTCTCTGATGATGGAATACTCGTTGCGGTGCCATTTCCCGGAAATAATGTCTCCGGAATTAAGTTTAGAAACCTGACCCTTCGGAGTATTCTTCTTCATCACCTGTGATCAATCTCCTTCTTGAACGTCTGTTCGTAAATTCATTGATCGCAGCCTTAATGGCCGGACCAGTCGGTGTAATGCCGCCTGACGAAATTTTGGTGAAGGCCTGGGTCAGTGAATTCAGCTTGGGCGTCCAATCTATCAAAAGCTCGGTTTCGTCTCTTTTACCCGGGAACGCAAACAGCGCAAATTGATTGTAGCCGATCCTCGAGTTCAGCGAGATGGAAAGATCAATAAGTGATTCCTGAACCGTGGCAAGCTTCTTTTCCATGCTGCCTGATGCATCCACGAGAATAATCAGCTCCAGGTCCATGGTTTCACCAAGATCATCCACCACTTCCATTACCTCTCCCCGCTTTTCAGGAGGCAGGTCTTCGATGGTCGATTCTTTACCCAGTATCTGCTGAAGCTCACTGTTGATGACACCGTGAATGGTCTGAGTCATTCCCTTTTTGGTTACCATCTGCACGGTCTGCGACAGCTGGGTCGTATACACAATTTGGCTGACGCCGCCTCCGGACAAAGCAATCTCCTCTACTTCCCGAAGCCCTTTCTGATGGTATTCAGGGCTGTTTTCTTCCAAGATTCCAATTACATTTATCGTAATGCCATGCTCACGCGCGAGCGCCGCCATGGCGATGGGGTCCTCTCCGTGATTGGAGCAGCCATCGGTAATCAGCAACACTTGACGCAGGGTACCTTTTTTCATTTCCATTTAAAAAACTCCTCTCATCGAATGCTGTTATCATCCTTGTCATCGATCAGAGGAAATATACTTTTGTTCTTTGAAATTTATTGCGCTTTTGGCCGTTTGATGTTGATTTTCGGGAAATGGGGGATGGAGGCCCATTTCGGAATGTTCCGGTTGATTTTGGTGACGACAACGGTCATATCGTCTTCTATGGTGTTGGACCCAGTGCGTATGACTTCCTCCATCAGCAGGTCTGCAACCACCTGGGGATCATCGGTGCCAATCTCCTTGATTTTACGCTTCATCCAAGCGTTGATGTTCTCAACATGCTTCGGACCTTCATAAATGCCGTCACTCATCATGATGAGCAGATCCCCGGCTTTTAACTGATCGCTCACAACATCCACATCAAACTCCTCAATAATGCCGATCGGAAGGTTGCTTGCCTCGATGATCCTCACCTGGTCTCCCCGTTTCACAAAGCTTGGCGAAGAGCCGATCTTTAAAAATTTCAGCGAGGCATCCTGCAGATCGATCATGGCGAGATCCAGTGTCGAAAAAATCTCATCGGTTGTACGGAGTGAAAGCACCGAATTAACTGACTTAATTGCCACCTCCTCATCAATACCCGATTTGAGAATCTTTTGCAGAAGCTCCAGTGTCTCATTACTTTCCCTGAAGGCCCGTTCGCCATTGCCCATTCCATCAGAGATCGCCACCGCATATTTTCCGCCGCCTAGCTCCATGGTTGAATGGCTGTCTCCTGAAAGCCATGCTCCTCCCTTTGCCGCAGACGCAATACCGGTTTCGATGACAAATTCGCGCGCCGAACCAAACGCCACATGGCAGTAGCCATTCGGATAAAAATTACAATCCTCTTTTTTCACCACAATGGTTTCCTGCAAAATATCAGACAGAAGAGGAGCAATTATTTTTTCGCACTCTCCGCTGCCGTTGCAACTGGGGAGACTCATCTCAATATCTACATTCGAAGCTTCCAAACTGTAGACATCAATATGTCCCAGCTCAATTCCCGCACTCTGAATCGCCTCTTTGATCTGCTCTTCCTGCACCTGGTGATTGATATGTTCCCGCTGGATTTCTTTGGCGAAGTCCCCCATTACCTGTGACACGCCGAGCAACTGGTTGGCCACCAGCTTCCGGCTTTCCTGAACCTGCTGCTTCAGCTTCTGGCTTGCCTGGTATTGTGAAAGCTCTTTGGAGATGGCTTCTGTAATTTTTTGTGGTTTCACACAGTGCTTCTCCCACTCCAGCTTTAGCCTTCGGTCTTTAATTTCCTGATATTGTTCCTGCTCAGTCATAATCTGGGTCATCATTTCATAGGTTTTAGTAAAATTCACAGCCCAGCACTGTTCTTTTTTAAAACACGTCTGGCAGGTTTTTTCGGTCACATTGCTTAAAAACAAATCCACCTCATGATCTTGATATTCATCATAGGCACTTTCATTGTACGAAGCAAAGGAGTGGGAAAGAGCCTGAAACATGCTCGAGAACTGCTCCACCCGGTTAGCTGTGACATCCCTGATTTTTTTTACATATTGCTGCTGTTCATTGGAATGCTCCCTTGTACCCGGAACATAGCGGGCAATGCTGTGTATTACCGCCTGGGGCGTCAGCAAAAAGACCCCAATTGCAATGGCAGATTCAATCAGCGTTTTGGCTATGGCAACATTCCCTTCCCCATAGAGGCCGATCAGCAGCGTTCCGATTAACAGCCCGATGCCCACACCGAGCCGCTTTCCTTCCTTCAGCAACCCGCCCAGCAATCCTGAAAAGGCCAGGAGGCTCATCTGATAGAGGCTGCCTACATTTGCCAGACTTAGAATCAAGCCTGTTACCACACCAACAGTTGAACCAATGGCAGCTCCGCCCACAAACGCGAACATCAGTACCAAATATCTAGAAACTATATGTTCCACAGAATAATGATGGATTTCCCACCCGATGGTCCCGGTCATGACAGAAGCCAGCAAAATCATAAAACAGATAATTTCCTCGTTCTTTAAGGATTGAGGGATCCTTTTTAAATTCAATAAAGGAATGCTTTGTAAAAAGATCAAGGTCAGCACAAGAGAAAGACCCGCCTCTACTGCACCCATCATATATTCACTGATCTGAGGAGGCCCAGAAGTAAAGAAGACGGTTCCGATCCTGGCCGTAAAACTGCTCAGGAATACAACAGCCGGCGCCCATCTCATGCGGTTCTTTGTAAACATGTCGGCCGTTTTCTGATAGACTGCATACACCACAACACCCGCCAATATGTAAAATGCATTCATGGGGACATGAGACAATGCGCCGGCTACGAGCGCCAATATAGCAAATCCAGTTCGCTCCTTGCGCAAAACAAATACAGAAGCGATCAATGGCAGAGCAAAAGGAGTGATTTCTGATAATATCATGGCTCGTCCAAGTAAGAAGCCGATTGCAAACAACAACAGTCTCCAATTCAACAGTACGCCTTCCAGCTTGCTCATGAAGCCCTTGCAAATACCGTTTGACACACTTTGTGTTTTCTCCAGCCAAACCATCGCCCGCATGGGTTCCATTACATTCCTGTCCGCCTTTTGATACATCCTCCACACCACCCGTTTAGTTTTGTGTGTCCCATTATAACCACAGGGTATTCACATTTTTTGTCAAACGGTTAGAGCATCCCCCAAAAACTTCTCGACGAACAAATACAAAAATCATGTATTTGCATTGAACAAATACAAAAAACCCTGCATTTGCAGAGAAGGGCTTCTCCTCAAAATGCAGGGTGTATCATTCTATATGTATGGTGACCCGTACGGGATTCGAACCCGTGTTACCGCCGTGAAAGGGCGGTGTCTTAACCGCTTGACCAACGGGCCAGCTTGTGCTTTTTGTAGAAAAAATGGTAGCGGCGGAGGGGATCGAACCCCCGACCTCACGGGTATGAACCGTACGCTCTAGCCAGCTGAGCTACACCGCCATGTTAAAGACACAAATAGTATATTACAAGAAGGGGCCCCCCTTGTCAACGCTTTTAAAAAAGAATTAAATAAAAAGTTGAAACAGCACAGTTTTTGGCACAGGAATTTTTAAGATTTTTAAAAAGTTCTCTAATGGTGAGGCTTTAAAATCATCGTTGATCCGTAGTTTGTAATGCAAGATGCGAGAGATGCGGGTAAAAACGAGCATCCTGAAACGTAAATCAACAACTCACAATTACAAAGGTTAGCGCGAAAAGAAAAGGCCTCTCTTTTTCAAGAGAAGCCTTGGATATATAATATAAGGTCGTGAAGCTTGAGCATTCAAATCAGCAGCTTGCTATCCTCGGCGCGCTCCGCGTCCGCCGCGTTTTGACTCAGTTTGGCGTTTTAATGTTGCCAGACGGTCTTCACTGTCTTTTAAGAATTTACTCATTTTATCTTCAAATGTTACAGCCGTGTTAAAACCACCATTGCCGCGAGGTGAACCTTTGCGCTGTTTATTGAATCCGCCTTTTGACGGTCCAAACCCACCGCTTTTCGGTGCGCCATAGTTTCCTTTGTTCGCTCCGTAGTTGCTTCTCGTCGGTGCCGGGTTATCCTTTGCTTTTTTAATGGATAAGCCGATTTTGCCATCTTTTTCGATATTCATGACTTTAACTTCGACTTCATCTCCGACTTTTAAGTGGTCATTGATGTCTTTAACATAATTGTCTGCAACTTCACTAATGTGCACAAGTCCGGTAGTTCCTCCTGGCAGCTCGACAAACGCTCCAAAATGAGTAATCCCTGTAACCTTACCTTGCAACTTGCTGCCTACTTCAATTGACATGAAGAAAATGCTCCTCCTTAGGTATTCATAAGTTTACTTTATTATACATTATACATGTGTAAAATTCGGGATGTCAATCCGACGAAGATCCGTGTGTTTTAAACACGATCTCCCCCTTCTTGGACATGAATAAATCACGCCGCGCGATTTCCCCGATATAATCAACGTCTTTTAGTTTATGCGCTTCCTCTTTCAGTTGTGCCTTCTTTTCCTTAGTTTGCGCTAACTTGGACTTCATCTGCTTTTCCTGCTTCCCCTTCTCGGCAAGGGTAGACATTTGTGATGTGATGGTTGAAAGCATGGCAAACGCAAGAACTGAAAAAATGACCAGGAAAGCCGCCAGCCTGCGGTATAAACCACGTTTCCTCTTTGCGTCAATCTTTTGCTGGAGATGATGTTCCTTTACGTAGCCCGTATTTAATTCAGTGATGTTCTCTTTACTAAACTGGACCATGTACAACCTCCTATTTCTCCTTCTTGCGGAACCAATTTTTGACTGTATTCTTCAGAGAAATAAGAATCCCTGCTTTTTTTAGCCATTTACCTTTTAAATTATACCATGTTTGCTTGGGAATGAAACGTAAAATCAGGCTGAATAACCATTTTACCGGTAAAAAAATGATTTTAAGAACAAGCCGGACGAGGGCCCAGACCCACCGTACAGCCAATAGAACCAGCGCAAAAATGATCGAGATGACCCATTTTACGGGATGGACGATAAGAGCAAAGAGCAGCCGCACAATAAAACGATACAAATTGCTTATTAACGTGATCAGGACTTCCAGTGACTTTTTGTAGCTTGTCTGAAAAAGGGCCTTGTACATACTAAAACCGCACAGAAGGGCAATAAAAATATACAAACGGAGATTGGCATGGTTTACATGAAGCAGCACATAAAAAACGATCAGGGCCTGCAGCAGCCAAAAGATGGTGTCATTGATGAAATGCAGCCAGTACCATTTCCTGCGTTCATGGACGAAGCGGCCATAGGTATCAATGGCCATTCCGATCCAAATTCCCGCGGCTGCCATGGCCAGCATGGTTTGAAACTGTACAGAAAGAGTCATTTGAAGAGCTTGCCAAAGAATCCTTTAGTTTTTTCTCCGCTCTGCTGGTCCAGGTAAACCAGATCGAACACTTTTCCTTCAATGGACACCATGCCGGACTCCACATCCAGGTTTTTCATTTTCAAGTTTGTACCCCGAATAGCCAGAAACCCCATCGTTGTCTCGAGAAGAAATTCTTCGTTATCAAAGCTCTCCACCTGTTTCACACCGGTGATCTCCAGCTTTTTCCGTCCTACCATCTTCACATCGTGATCCGGGTTCGTGTTTTTATTTAATGAGCCATAATCATAGTGTTGGTCCATTTTAATCCCCCTCTTTCGCTATATGTTTATGAAAAGGGGGACAACTTTAGAACAGACCACATTTTATGAATCAAAAACCTGCCCAATAAAAAGAAGAGCCTAAAATTTAGGCCCTTCTTCCGTTGATTGAAGTGATTCTTCATTGATGATGGTATACATCCCGGCAGCGTCCTCTTTTTTCGTGAACTCTTTCAGCTCATCCACACGGACCGTGACAAGCTTCTGGCCAAAGCGGATCTTGAGTTCATCCCCGGCTTTCAGAACCGAAGAGGACTTTGCCTGTTTGCCGTTAACGGCAATTCGCCCTTGATCAGAAATTTCTTTTGCCACCGTCCTGCGTTTAATCAGTCGGGAGACTTTAAGAAATTTATCCAGACGCATTTACTTTACAGCTTCCTTCAGTTTATTTCCCGGACGGAAAGCAGGAACCGTTGACGCAGGGATGCTGATCTCTTCCCCGGTCTGAGGATTGCGTCCTGTACGGCTTGAACGCTCTCTCGTTTCGAACGTTCCGAATCCAACAAATTGTACTTTATCTCCGCTCTTAAGCGCTTCTGTAATCTCATCAACAAGTCCACTTACAACCACTTCAACGTCTTTCTTTGTTAAACCTGATTTTTCAGCAATATTGGTAACCAGTTCATTTCTGTTCATTTTAATAGCCTCCTTAGCATTCTTTCAAAAGATTCGGATAAAGTCCAGAAAACTTAAGGGTTCCGCTTGCTCTGAACAATATTCTCTAAGAAAAAAGGGATTCCTTCCGGGTTTTATAAATTTTCTTTTGCTTGATCCCAGAGTTTATCCATCTTTTCCAGCGTTGTGTCCTGAGGGGTTAGCCCTTCCTTAGCAAGCTCCGTTTCAATGTACCGGAACCGCTGGTAGAATTTTTGATTTGTTAGGGACAGGGCCTCTTCTGGATCAATGCCATAAAAACGGCCAAGATTGACCATGGTAAACAGCATGTCCCCAAATTCTTTTTTGCGTTCCTCATCAGACTGGGCAGTTTTCCATTCGTCAAATTCTTCCCTCAGCTTGTCTATGACAGGTGTAATCTCATCCCAGTCAAAGCCCGCTTTTGCTGCCTTTTTTTGATAATCATAGGCTTTATGAAGGGCAGGTAGTCCTTTGGCCACGCCATCCAAAAGAGAGGTCCGGTGGGCGTTGCCTTTTTCGGCCGACTTGATTTCCTCCCAATTTTTCAGCACTTGATCCGCTGTCTCTGCTTCAACATCTCCAAAAACATGGGGATGACGCCGGATCATTTTCTCAGCCAGGACGGAAATCACATCATCAATGGAAAAATAACCCTCATCTTCTCCGATTTGGGCGTGCAGCAGCACCTGAAGCAGCACATCTCCCAACTCTTCCACCAGATGCTCATCGTCTTCTTCGTCGATGGCTTCAATGACTTCGTACGCTTCTTCTATTAAATAGCGTTTAAGGGATTCATGTGTCTGCTTTTTATCCCATGGGCAGCCGTCGGGCCCGCGCAATGTGGCAATAACGCCCCGCAAATGTTCAAAATCCTTGAGCAGCATGATGTTATCCCGAACAGGCGGAACATAAACCGCTGTCAGATTATTGAGTTCCACCGAACGGTCCAATTCGTGCAGCGGAACATAGTGAACGGACTCGCTGGTACTTCCCGCAGCCGTTACGACCGCAACTTCAAAATCGTCTGGGTACTTATCCATCAGCGTAAGTTTTACATCGGACGCAATAAACCCGTCATACACCTGAACAATAATAAGGTGGTTGCGAACCTGGATCTGTTCTTTCTTCAAACTAGTTCCATCGAGTATTTGGCACCCTTCGATTGGATCGATTTTCAGAGCCGTGTACATTTCATCCAGAAAGCTTTTTCCTCCGGCGACTTTCACCTGGATTTCCTTGCCCTCTGCTTCTTTTAGCAGGATTTGAACGGTCTGCTCGGCAACAAGCGGGTGCCCCGGCACTGCATAGACGATGTCGTCTTCCAGTGCTTTTTCAAAAAGGACAGAGGTAATCTCCCGGTAAACCGCTTCAAAACCATCATGCTTTTCATAGATATCATCAAAAAACGTCATGTGAATTTCTTCTTTTTGAAGCTCCTCTACTGCCGGATGATCTTTTGTGCGGACATACAAATGATCCGTCTTCTGCAGCAGACGGTACACTCCCATGGTGAGCTGATCAAGATCCCCTGCTCCTAAACCAACGATCGTAATCGTACGAGACACGTTTAACTCCTTCTTTCTTTCCAGCGGCTCAATATATGCCGGATTTTTTGTAATTTTGGAATACGCATAAGGTCATCGGCTCTAAACACCTTGGCCAGCAGCAATGCGGCCAACAGCACGATTCCCCCGCCTGCACTGGCACCCAGGGAAATCACGGCGCTCGCTGTACGGGTCTCGGGCAGCGCTGCAGCTAGTCCTGATTTGATAAGCCAGGCGGACAATGCCATAAGGGCGACTGCACTTCCGATGCGCATGCCGTAAAACTTTTCCGCTGCGGCAAACCCGGTCCTTTTTTCAAGAAAAACAAGATTTATGCCTGCTGCTAAAAAGGAAGCAAGAACGGTAGCTGCACTTGCTCCTAGCTCGTGAAGAGATGACATTAGAACCGCGTTTCCCGCAATTTTAAGTAGAAACGCCAACAAGACACTGATGACAGGGTATATGGTCGATCCAAGCCCCTGGAGCAAACCGGTTGAGGTCAAGAACAGGGAAACCGGCAAAATCGACAGGCCGAGCACGGCGATTTCCAGAGATCCTTCTTTATTTTCAAACAGCATCATATTGACCGGCTCAATAATCACGGCAAGGCCGGCAGCAGCAGCCAGTCCAATAATAAAAACAACCTTGATCGACAGGCCGCAGATTTTGCGTACACTCGTAGCATCTCCACGCCTTTTTGCTGCTGCCACCGCCGGAACAGCGGCGAGGGAAAGCGACGTTGCGATCACCGTTCCAAGCTGAAGAAGCGGCTGTGCTCTGTCAAATATCCCTTTGATTTTCCGGGCACTCTCTAAAGCGATACCGCTTTTACTGAGAAAATTGACAAAGGTAAACGCATCTGCGAGCTGAAACAGCAGCAGAATCATGGAGCAAAGGGACAGCAGCAATCCTGCAGACAGCAGTTGAACACTGCCTTTTCCTGGCGTGATGAAGCGAGGGCGCATCCATCTTCGTTCCTTTTGCTCTCTACTGAAAAAGAGGAATAAGACGAGCAGTCCCGCCAGTGCCCCCACAACCGAGCCTGAGGTCGCAGCCGCACCTGCTGTATAAACACTGTATCCCTGTGACATGAAGTAATAGGAAAACCCAATAATGCACAAAACACGGATCGACTGCTCAACCACCTGGGAGTAGGCAGTCGGCTTCATCTGTTCCACTCCCTGAAAAATTCCTCTGAACACGGCGACAAAAGGCACAAGCAAGTAAATAAAGGATGTAGCTTGAATCGGCAGCTGCAAACGGGCATCACCCATCCAGCTGGCAATGTGAGCCGAACCGAAGAAAAGCAAAACAAACAAAAGGATACCTGCAGCGAAAAACGCAGTAAACGCCTCCTGAACCCTCTTTTTTCGATGGGTGGCCATCTCTCCCGATTCAGACAATATACGGGAAAGCGCGACCGGGAAACCGGCCAATGCAAAGATTGAAGCTATTCCGTAAAAAGGGTACACCTGCTGAAACACATAAAACCCGGTATCCCCCGTTATATTCTGATAAGGAATGCGATAAACCACACTCAATATTTTTACAATAACCATGGCAAGCGCCAGCACAACCGCACCCTGCAATATCCGTTTCGATTGATCGTCCATACCTTCTCCTAACAAAAAACAACATAACGTACAACGTATTATAGCATGGAAAGGCTGAAGTGGCCGTTTAGAGATGAAAAGCGCTGGAGTTCTCCCGTCACAACACGCTTTTTGTGTTGAATCGGGAGAGCGAAGCAATCGAATCTCTGGTCACTGAAGCTGGATCAGGAAAGGCTGAGGCCGCTGTTCAGAGACGACAGGCATTGGAGGACTTCTGCACAACACACTTTTTGTTTTCTGCAGGAGGCCGAAATGATCGAGTCCAACAAGGACGAAAAAAAGAAGGAGCCGAGGCACCCTTCTTTTTTAATGTTCCATTTGCCTGGCAAGAAAGCCGGCTGCTGTTTCTGCAAGCTTTTGCTCTAGCTCTGTCATTTTTTTGCCTTCTTTGGAGAGAAGGGTGACGACACCAATAGGGTCGCCGCTGGCTACGATGGGAGCAATAACATAAGATGAAGACTCTGTATTTCCATCAACCATTTCCACGGTCGTGCTGTTGGCCTCAAGCACCGACTTGCGGTCGTTCATGGAAGTCTCTACGACTTTTCCGATTCCTTTGTTCAAGTAATCTTTCTTGGATCCTCCTGCCACAGCAATATAAGAGTCGCGATCGGCGATAAGAACGATATGTCCGGAGCTGTCAGCCAGAGATTCTGCATATTCTTTCGCAAAATCGCCAAGCTCATTAATCGGCGAATACTTTTTCAGTATGACTTCCCCGTCCCGGTCCACAAAAATCTCAAGAGGATCGCCTTCTCTGATACGAAGCGTGCGGCGAATCTCTTTTGGAATAACAACCCGGCCAAGGTCATCAATACGGCGTACAATGCCTGTTGCTTTCATTGAATAGTGCCCTCGCTTTCATGAGATGTAATCACTGGATGTATTGCATAAATGAAACCTTCTTTTGAAGATTGTTCCATTCTCTGCTGTTATTATTTGTTTCCTTGCGAGTTCTATTCATGAAATGCACTTTTGTTTTTTAGCCGGGGGTTATCTCGTTTATGACCTTGCCTTCGCTTTATCTTTTTTTGCGCTTTTTAACTTTTTCAATACTTTCTCCATGGCTTGGAGCAGTTCTTTATCGGAAATACGTTTTTTATTAAATACGATTTTGAGCTTTTCTTTTTCCACACCCAGGTTAATGAAGCGGCCGATTTTATTGACGATTTCAAACAGCTTGGCTCCATCTACTTTTTCTGTTGCTTCCTCTGACAGGAGTATCGTAACTGTATCGCCTTTTTGTTCAATGCTTTCTGCTTTCTCCCGCTTGGCGAGCTCTTTAATGCGTGCAATGAAAAGCAGGCATTCCACTTCCACCGGATAATCGCCAAAACGGTCGATCAGGCTGTCATGCAGCTCATCCACATCCTGCAGGGAGCTTGCTGCTTTAAATTGCTTATACATATCAATCTTTTGCTTGCTGTCTTCAATATAGGAAGCCGGAATATAAGCATCCACTTCCACGTTAATATCGATAACGGGCGCCGCTGCCTTCGGTGTTCCACCTTTTCGTTCTTCAATGGCTTCCTGCAGCATTTGGGAATAAAGATCGAAACCAACAGAATCAATGAACCCGTGCTGCTGTGCTCCAAGCAGGTTACCTGCTCCGCGGATGGTTAAATCCCTCATGGCGATTTTGAATCCGGAACCGAGTTCAGTAAATTCCTTTATGGCCTGAAGTCTTTTTTCTGCTACTTCCGTCAGCACTTTATCCCGCTGGTAGGTGAAGTAGGAGTAAGCGACACGGTTTGAACGGCCGACACGTCCTCTTAACTGGTACAGCTGGGAAAGTCCCATTTTATCCGCATCATAAACAATCAATGTGTTCACGTTTGGAATGTCCACACCGGTTTCAATGATGGTCGTTGACACCAGAACATCTGTGTTGCCTTCAAGGAAATCAAGCATAACGGATTCCAGTTCGTTTTCCGACATTTGGCCATGGGCGACACCGACTTTAACATCCGGTATGAGAGACGAAATCTGCTCGGCCATCCGGTCAATGGAATCGACACGATTATATAAAAAGTAAACCTGTCCTCCGCGCCCAAGCTCGCGTTCAATCGCCTCTCTGACCAGCGACGCATTATATTCCACCACATACGTCTGAACCGGGAAACGGTTTTCCGGCGGAGTTTCAATAACCGACAGATCTCTGACACCCAGCATCGACATGTGGAGGGTTCTCGGGATTGGCGTCGCCGTTAACGTTAATACGTCAACATTGGCTTTTAGCCGTTTAATTTTTTCCTTGTGGGTCACACCAAACCGTTGCTCTTCATCAATGATAAGAAGACCAAGGTCATGGTATTGGACATCCTTGGAAAGAAGGCGATGTGTACCGATGACAATATCGACCGTCCCGTTCTTCAATCCTTTTGTCACTTCCGTTTGTTCTTTTTTTGAGCGGAACCGGCTGAGTGATCCGATCGTTATTGGGAATTCGGCAAACCGCTCGCGGAAGGTTTCATAGTGCTGCTGCGCCAGGATGGTCGTCGGTACCAAAAAGGCTACCTGTTTGCCGTCCATAACCGCTTTAAATGCAGCACGGATTGCAACCTCAGTTTTTCCATAGCCCACGTCTCCGCACAGTAGGCGGTCCATCGGCCGGGTCCGTTCCATATCCGTTTTGATTTCGTTGATGGCCCGGATCTGGTCGTCTGTTTCCTGGTACGGGAATGAGGACTCAAATTCCTGCTGTTCGGCCCCGTCTTTTCCGAAGGCATAGCCGACACTTGCTTCCCGTTCCGCATACAGCTTGATCAAGTCATCGGCAATATCCTGCACCGAGGACTTAACTTTGTTCTTAACCTTCTTCCAATCGCTGCCGCCCAGTGCGTAAATTTTCGGTTCCTTCGCTTCGGACCCGACAAATTTCTGTACCTGGTCGATTTGCTCAACCGGCACGTAAAGTTTATCGTTGCCCGCGTACCGGATATGCAGGTAATCTTTGTGAACACCTTTGATCTCCAGGGTTTCAATCCCCAGATATTTTCCGATCCCGTGGTTCACGTGGACAACATAATCTCCGACCTTAAGCTCGGAATAGCTCTTGATCCGCTCGGCATTGGACATTTTCTGAGAGCGGACGGGACGCCTGGCTTTCTTTGTGAAAACTTCCTCTTCCGTAATCACCGCTAGCTTTTGCTTTGGTGATTCGAAGCCGCTGGAGAGGTCTCCAATCAGAATTTGGTTCACTTTTGGCTTCAATGCTTTGTCGCTTGAAATCAGACTTGCATCCATATCGTAATCCGCAAGCACCCGTTCCAGACGCTTTGCCCGTTCTTCACTCGCCGCAAGAAAGACAATCGTATAGTTCGTTTTTTTCCATCGTTCCAGCTCACCCTTCAGTACATTAAGCTGTCCATGGAAATTTTGCATGCTTTTACTTTCAACATTCAAGATGTTTTGCGGATTCGTATGTGGAACATGGCGCAGGAAAAGAGAAAGGTAGATTTTTTGATAAGGCGTATGCTGAAGAATGTCGCGGTCTTGAGACAGGCGGATATCTGTAAGAATCTCACCTTGCATCAGCATGGAAGTATGCCATTCGGCTTCTTCTTTTTCAAGCTGGTTGGACATTTCCTCCACACGGCTCACTTCATCCATGACAATAATGCTGTCATCCGGTACATAATCCAATAGACAGGCAGGCTCATCATAAAACAGGGAAATATATTTATACATCCCCTGAAACCGCTGCCTTTCCTTGAATTGCCCCATTTCGTAGTTCATGTGCTCGACAAGGGATTCTTTCACGTGCTTGTCTTTTACCTTTTTCAGCGTGGATGCGAGGCCCGCTTCCATCTTGTTAACGACCCCATCAAATTGTTCATCATAAAGCAGGATTTCCTGTGCTGGCCCGATGGTGATTTTTTCTGTTTTTTCATCCGACCGCTGTGTATCTGCTTCGAAATAGCGTATGGAATCAATCTCCGTATCAAAGAGCTCAATCCGGATGGGCATCCGTTCGGTTAATGAATATATATCAAGAATGCCGCCCCGCATGCTGAATTCACCGGGGGCCGATACCATGCTCACCCGTTCATAGCCGATGGCTACCAATGTATTTAAAACGTGTTCAACGTCTATATCCATTCCGGTTTCAAAATGCAGTTGGGACGTTTTCCAAACCTCTTTTGGCGGTAAAAAACGCCGTACTCCCGCGATCGGCGCAACAACCACACCTTTGTCACGAGAGGTTAAAAAGTTCAATACTTCCAGGCGCTGTGCCTTTAATTCCGGGCTCGCAATGGCTATTTCCGAAGAAATAAGGTCATTGACGGGATATAGAAGAACATCTTCTTCCGGAAGAAGGCTGCAAAGGTCTTCATATAGCTTTTGAGCCTGGTACAAATTATGAGTAATCACAAATTGGGTTTTGCCTGTCTCTTCATACAAAGAGGCAATCAGCAGTGTTCTTGCCGATCCGGACAGTCCCGCCACAAGCTGCTCTTTCAAATTCTCCTTCAGGCCGGTCAATACCGCCTGAAAATCATCGCCCTGGCGATAATGCTGCTTCAATCCTAACATGTAAACCTCCCCCCTGACGAAATACTATTCTCCGTATTCCTCAGTACTATGTTGTATATGCTTCTTCTTCGTATTTCTTGCTTTTTTCCCCTTTTACACGCCAAGTATGCTCAACCGTCCTGAAAATAGAAAAAGGCCTTGGCTTGCTGCCAAAGCGTCTTTCTTATTGAATAAAAGAATGGAGCGCGTAATAATCCGGGTTTCTTTCGAGCGCTTCATGACAATCCTCGCAAATGGTTTTGACGTGAATTTCACCTTGCTTGTCATACTCGATCATCGTCTGCCTGTCTTCTGCGGACAGCTCATGAAAGCCAAGCTGCTCAGCCGTCAGACTGTTCTGATCCAAACGCCCGACGTGTTTTCCGCAATGGCGGCACTGGTAATGAATGGCCACGTTTTTTCAGCCCCCTTATCCGGTTCACTAGCATAAGATATGTTACTACCATTATGAACGGAACAGGGGGATTCTATTCAGCCGTTGTACTTATTCATGACACGTATAAATGGCATGGAAAGAAAGGCTTCGCAGGCATCAGCAGAGCGTTCCACTGTCTTCTCGACAAAAGGAACATCTTCCTTTGAAAAAGGGCTCAGTACATAGTCGGGAACAGGCTGGGCATTTTTCGGACGGCCAATACCGAACCTGACCCTGTTGTACTCCTGCGTGCCGATATGGGCAATGATGGATTTCATTCCGTTATGCCCTCCGGCGCTTCCTTTTTCCCTTAGCCTGAGTTTCCCTGCCAGAGTATCCAAATCGTCGTAAATCACAACCATATCCTCGACCGACAGTTTAAAATAATCCATAAAGGGACGAACGCATTCACCCGATAAATTCATATATGTTAAAGGCTTCAACAAATAAACCTTTTCTCCGTTTATAACGCCCGATCCATATATCCCTCTAAACTTAGATTGGTTTAAGGGAATATTGAAACGCCGGGACAGTTCGTCAATTACCCAAAACCCGACATTGTGGCGGGTTTTTTCATATTCTCGGCCTGGGTTGCCGAGACCTACAAACCATTTCACCATGAAATCCTCACTTTCTGAAACAAAAGCCCTTTTTGCTACTTTTATTATACACGAAACTCTGTCACTCATTAATTAAGACGCCTGTTATCATAAACAAACGGTGCAGCCTGTAAGCTGCACCGTTCGAGTAGATTTGAGGCTATCTTATTCCTTTGTTTCGCCGCTGTTATCTTTATCCTCTTCGTCCACGGCTTTGCCTTCTGCATCTCCGCCTGCATCCGCTTCAGCTTCTTCCGCATCTTCTGCGTTCTCATCTTCGGTTTCAGCAACGGTCGGAGGTGTTACGGTAAGAACCACTTCTTCCTCGTCATCGATAATTTCGTAGGAAGATGAAGTTGGAAGATCTTTCACGAGGTAGGAATCGCCGATGTTAAGATTTTCAGCATTAACTTCGATGTGATCCGGGAAGTCATTCGGTTTGGCTTTAACCGTTACCGTATGAAGGATACGCTGAAGAACGCCGCCTTCTTTTACTCCCGGTGATTCTCCTGTAACCGTAAGAGGCACATCGGACTCAATTTCCTTCTTAAGGTCAACCACGATGAAGTCAACGTGGGTCACTTCATTTTTCAAATGGTCCCGCTGAATCTCCTGAACCATAACGGACTGCTTTTTACCATCGGTATTAAGGTCAATTACCCCGTTCAGTCCCTGTTCTTTTAATACTTTTATAAATTCGGTCTCAATAACCGCTACTGACAGAGGTTCTGTGCCGCTTCCATACACTACTGCAGGCACATTTCCTTTTTGCCTTAGTTGAGTGATATAAGAACGTTTTGTGGTATTTCGTTGATTGGCTTTGAGTTCTGTTGCCATATTATTTCACCCTTCCTAAATATAAGTCTCTATAAGAATTACCCTATTTATCCAAGTTTAAAACAAGCAAGCAAAAAACCTTGACCTAAAGATTACCTGGCCTTAATCAAACAATTTGGAAACGGAAAGCTGCTCATGCACACGAATAATTGCTTCACCAAGCAATGGCGCCACAGAAAGCTGTGTCACTTTGTCTGTGCGTTTTTCTTCCGGCAATACGATCGTGTTGGTAACTACAAGCTCTTTGATGCGTGAGTTTTGAATACGCTCAATGGCCGGACCAGAGAGCACCGGGTGGGTACAGCAGGCATATACTTCCTTCGCCCCATTTTCCACAAGTGCATTTGCTGCAAGCGTGATCGTTCCGGCGGTATCAATAATGTCATCAATCAAAATGGCTGTTTTGCCTTCAATATTACCAACAATATTCATGACCTCTACCACATTCGGGCGCGGACGGCGCTTATCAATAATGGCGATCGGAGCTTTCAGGCGATCTGCCATTTTACGGGCACGTGTCACACCACCGTGGTCCGGTGAAACGACAACAATATCTTCAAGTTTTTTATCTTCAAAATAATTGGCAAGAATCGGAACACCAAGAAGCTGGTCCACCGGAATATCGAAAAAGCCTTGAATTTGGGTAGCATGAAGATCGATCGTAATCAATCTTGTTGCGCCAGCGGTTTCAAGAAGGTTTGCTACTAGTTTTGCTGTAATGGGTTCACGGGCGCGCGCTTTACGATCCTGTCGTGCATATCCGTAGTACGGAATAACCACATTGATCGTTTTCGCTGAAGCACGCTTGAGTGCATCAATCATGATAAGAAGTTCCATCAGATGCTCGTTCACCGGGTCGCTTGTCGATTGAATAATATAAACCTCACTGCCACGGATGCTTTCTTCAATATTAATTTGAACTTCGCCATCACTGAAGGTAGTGACGGAGCTTTTTCCAAGATCAATACCGATATGCTTTGCAATTTCCTGGGCGAGTTCGATATTGGAATTTAACGTAAAAACCTTTAACGTAGAATCAACATAACTAGTAGCCATTAACACCTATTCCTTCCGTTTTTAACTGCTTGCTCAATTATTTTGAAAGCATTACGCTTTATTGTTGTTTCTGGATTTGGAAACATAATTTTCTTTGTTCGTCTGACGGCTTCTGGCAATTGAAAGTGCCTCCGCGGGAACATCTTCCGTAATGGTAGATCCAGCGGCTACATACGCATTTTTCCCCACTGTCACAGGAGCAATCAAATTGGAATTGCAGCCAATGAATGCGCCGTCTTCCACTTTGGTGAGGTGTTTGTTTACCCCATCATAGTTTACCATAATTGTGCCGCAGCCAAGGTTAACATCTCTGCCAATTTCTGCATCTCCCACATAGGTAAGGTGGGATGCCTTGCTGCCTTGAGCCATTACTGATTTTTTCACTTCCACAAAGTTCCCGATTTTCACTTGATCTTCAATGGAAGATGCCGGACGTACATGGGCAAATGGCCCGATACTGACTTTATTCCCCACTTCACTGTCATGGACCACTGATTGCTTGATGGTGTTGCCATTTCCAATCGTGCTGTCCTTGATCTCGCTGTTTGGGCCAATGATGTTGTTATCGCCAATTCGCGAGGTTCCGGTAATCATGGTGCCTGGATAAATAACGGTATCCCTGCCAATGACAGCATCTGCAGAAATATAGGTCTGATCCGGGTCCACGAGTGTGACACCATTTCTCATGTGGTTTTCATTAATTCGTTTTTTCATCGTTTTCTCTGCTTGCGAAAGTGCGACACGGTCATTAACACCAAGCGTTTCATCAAACGAAGGTGTTTGGTAAGCCGCTACGGTTTCACCCTGCTTCTGAATGATTTCAATGACATCCGGAAGGTAGTATTCGCCTTGGGAATTATCATTGTTGACAGAAGAAAGAGCCTCAAATAAGGACTTGTTATCGAAGCAGTAGGTTCCAGTATTGATTTCTTGCACCAATTTCTCTTCATCTGTTGCGTCTTTGTGCTCTACGATCCGCTCAACCGTCCCGCTTGCATTGCGAAGCACCCGGCCGTAGCCTGCAGGATCTTCCGCTTTTGCAGTCAAAATGCTGACTTTTGCTCCGGCAGCCTGGTGTTCATCAATCAGTTTTTGCATGGTCTGTGCAGTAATCAGAGGCGTGTCTCCGCATACCACGAGCGTAATGCCTTCCTCGTTGGACAACGTTTCTTCCGCTTGCATTACAGCATGTGCCGTTCCAAGCTGCTCTTCCTGAAGAACATACGCTGAAGCGTCTCCTAGCTGGTCTTTTACTTTTTCAGCTCCGTGGCCTACCACTGTTACGATCTTCTTCATGTCCAGCTGAGAGATCTGATCGACCACATGTTGTACCATCGGTTTGCCACAGACAGGATGTAGTACTTTATATAGACTGGATTTCATTCTTGTTCCTTGACCTGCAGCTAACACTACTGCATAGCGATTACTCATAAATGACCTCCACTAGTATTTACTATTATTCTGGTAATATTCCATTACGAATATATCTTATAATCAAAGCCATTTCAAGGAATGTGCAGAAGTTGTCAAGGGATTGTTAAAAAGCGGAAGCGCCTTGCTCAAAAGCGACAGACGTCGGAGTTTTCGAACACAATACGTTCTTCTGTATTTTGTGAGAAAGCGAAACGGCAGAGCTTTTAGGCGCTGAAGCTGGATTCGTTAAAAAGCGGAAGCGACCGTTTAAAGCCGATAGACGTTGGAGGACTCACTCATCAACACGTTCTTTGTGTTGTGTTGGGAGTGCGAAACGGCAAAGGCTTTGGGCGCTGGAGCTCGATTCGTTAAGCGGAAGGCCGCTGGCACAGTCTGGAAGGCGGACGGCAAAAAGGGCGTAAAGAACACTAAAAAAAAGAACCCCCATTTTGGTAAGGAGTTCTTTTAATCATTAATTATCAGGACGCTCCTGCTTCTTCAAAAGCAGATTCCATTTCACCCATTCTGTGATACTCCGTCAATACCGCGTTTTGAATCTTCTCGCGTGTACTCGACGTGATTGGGTGAGCAATATCTCTAAATTCCCCATCCGGGGTTCTTTTGCTAGGCATAGCAACAAACATTCCGTTGTTTCCATCAATCACACGTATATCATGAATAACAAACTCATGATCGATTGTAATTGAAGCAATCGCTTTCATTCGGCCCTCAGTGTTCACCCTTCTTAGTCGTACATCAGTCACTTCCATTCCAAACACCACCTTTTTCCATAAATAAGAACGTATAACAACATTTCTTCATTTCCTTGCAAAATCCTTCTATTAATATGATAATTTTTAAAAAATTTTGTGAAATAAAAAAACAGCACCTTTTCAAATGAAAAGGTGCTATTTTCCTATCTTCTAGATCATCTTTTTTAAGACCTGACGAGTGCAATGACTTCGATTTCAATTTGAACGTCCTTTGGCAGGCGTGCCACTTCCACGCAAGAGCGGGCAGGTTTATGGTCCGAGAAATATTCTCCGTAGATTTCGTTGATTTTACCGAAGTCATCCATATTTTTAATAAAGACGGTCGTTTTCACAACCTGGTCAAAGGAAGAGCCTGCTGCGTCCAGCACAGCAGCCAAATTTTTGAATACCTGGTGAGTTTGGACTTCAATACCTCCCTCAACGATTTCCCCCTCTGCGGTCAATGGAATTTGTCCCGAACTGTAGAAAAGATTGTTCACAACCATTCCCTGTACATATGGACCAATGGCTGCTGGTGCTTTTTCAGTCTGTACCTTATTCATTTTTATTCGTCTCCTTTTGGTTGAAATAGTTCCCTTCTTCGACCTCTATTCGCTGTTCTTTTTCATTAACACTTGCCAGTCTGGTGAGTGACACATAATCGTCCACCAGTCGTTCTGCCCCATCCTGTGCTTCCACAAGCACGCCAATTCCCGCAACTTCAGCCTGAAACTCTTTGATCAGACTAATCATGCCACGAATCGTTCCGCCGGCTTTCATAAAATCATCAATGATCAGGACATTTGCGCCTTTTTGGATGCTTCTTCTCGCCAGCGCCATGGTCTGGATGCGCTTTGTGGAACCTGAAACATAATTGATGCTTACCGTGGAGCCCTCTGTAACCCTGCTGTTGCTTCTTACGATCACTACAGGAACATTAAGCTGCGAAGCCACTGCATAGGCGAGTGGAATTCCCTTTGTTGCCACGGTCATGACTGCATCAATCTTTTGGTGGGAAAAGACAGAGGAAAACAGGCGCCCCACTTGATTGACCAGGTTGGGATTACCGATGATATCTGTTAAATATAAATATCCTCCTGGCAACAGCCGTTCCGGATCCTCAAGCATATCAATGATTTCATGGATGATACCTGACGCTTCTTCCTTTGAAATCGACGGAATGTATTTAACACCGCCTGCCGCACCGGCAACGGTAATGATTGAGCCGATTCCCTGGTATTCAAAGTTTTCCTTGATGATGGCCAGATCCTCACTGATGGATGATTTGGCAGATTGATACCGTTCTACAAAATAAGACAGTGGAATTAACTGATGCGGATGCTGCAATAAATAAGTGGTGAGATCAACCATTCTTCCGCTTCTTTTTAATTTCATCCTTTTCCTCCAAAAACCGAATATTTGAAGTTAATATACCATTTTCATACGGTTTTTATCAACAAAGAAATGGAAATCCTTAAAATTAAGCGGGAATTTAAATGGTTGTTCTGCTTCACTATTTTTCCCGAATGGAGTCCTTAAAGTCTTCCTGTCCTTCACCCAATAGACGTACAGCATATACTTCCGTACAAAATCCTCTCAGTCCGTTATAGACACGGTTCACACGGGATTCATGCTGAAACAGCCCAAATACGGTAGGGCCGCTGCCGCTCATCAGCACTCCGTCTGCGCCGAGCCGGTGCATCTGATCCTTAATTTGCTTTACTTCCGGATACAGTGGAAGAGTGACCGTTTCAAGAACATTCCCGAGCTCCCTGCAGATGGCCTCGTAATCATAGCCTTCGATCGCCTGAACCATTGCATCAATGTCGGGATGCTCGATATTTTGAACATTGAGCTTGCGGTAGACCTCAGCTGTGGAAACCCCGATTGGCGGCTTGGCCAGGAGCACCCAGCAAGGCGGCGGCGGTTTAATATGCTGAATATGCTCTCCTCTTCCGGTTGCAATGGCTGTGCCTCCATACACGCAAAAAGAAACATCAGAACCGATTTTCGCGCCGAGAACAGCCACTTCGTCAATCGTCAGTCCCAGATCCCAGAGTTCATTCAGGCCCTTCAGTGTTGCGGCGGCATCACTGCTTCCCCCTGCCAATCCTGCGGCCACCGGAATATTTTTGGAAATATGTATTCCGACACCTTTCTTTACCCCAAACGTCTCTTTCAGCAGCATTGCTGCCTGATATGCTAAATTCCGCTGGTCAAGAGGCACAAATCCGCCTGTGGATTCGATCGTAATTTTATTTTCCTCAAGGAGGGTCAGTTCCACACGATCCGCCAGATCCACTGTAGTCATAATCATCTTAACTTCATGGTACCCATCTTCCCGCTTACCGAGAACATCAAGAGACAAATTGATTTTTGCCGGAGCTTTGATGGATATCTTTTTATCATTCATAAAGATTCCCCTATATCATTAATATATAATTTGATACTATCACAAATCCGGAGCAGCCTCTATATGGAAAAGAGACTGCGGCAAAGGGTCTACAAAAAAACCGGAGCATGGCTCCGGCACTCGCGTATTTATTGCTGTCGGGACAGGTTCTGCTGTGCGATCTCAATTGCACGCTTCACCATATTGCCTGCATCCTTGGCCTTGATGCCGCCCCAGCCTTCCTGCTGGACCGTATTATAAAACCCAAGGTCTTTGGCAAGCTCCATCTTGAATTGCTCAGACATCATTCCACGTCTTCTGCTCATGATGCAAACCCCTCTCATATAAAAAATAAGCGATATGGATTAGTATTTTACGATTGGGGTATGGTTATGTATGAATAGGCGGCTTGAAAAAAAGCATAAAAAAAAGCAGTAAGAATTCTTACTGCCCGCTAACCACCTGGGATTCTTCTAAGAAAGTAAGTTCAACGGTTTCCGTTAATACGTCAGCGTAGCTGTAAGAAACACGTTCAAAAGCGTTGGTGTCCTGATCCAGTTTAATAATAAATACGGCAGGGTATGTTTCTTCCAAGGTACCAAGTCGTTCAATCGTTTTGCGACGACCTCCGTTAGCTCTCAGAGAAAGTCTTTTACCCACGTTAGACTCCAAAATTCGTCTAATGTCCACTATTGTTTTACCCATATCGGCTCCACCTCACTTAGACAAATTGTAACATAAATCGCTACTTTTTGTCAAATTAAAACTAAAATTATAGCAATTTTGAAGTTCGAATGTCAATGAAAAATTATCCTTTTTTTCACTTTTATTATGTGGACAAATGTAAAAATTATGTATGAACACCAAAAAACTTTAAAAAAACACAAAAAAGCCTCCAGCGAGGAGCAGCATAAGTCAGGCCGCTCTTTGCAGGCTGGAAGCCTTTTTATTGCATATAGGTCTGTGATTTGATCGGCATGCCAGTCCTCAAGAAGCCTTTCGTTTCGACCCCGCCCAGACCTTCCCTTCCCGTAAGGGTGTTTCTCAGGACGTCCATCACATTCACATGATCCATAAACGACGTAAGACTGATCTTTGAAACAATATAGACCGGGTCCAGAGCATGAATATTAATTCGTGCGGGTGAACTTGCAAAATTGCTGCCGGCTTTGATCAACGATTCAAAATGGGACTGACAGGCACCGGCAAATATCATGAGATGGTCCAGTTGCGGGTATTTCCGGCGGATTTCCCTAACCGTCCGAACAAAGAACTTAGTATGGCGGTAGGCCTGCATATCCTCAATGGAGCCTTTGCTTTTCATATACGCATCATGTCCGGTAATGACAAGAATATCAGGACGGACCTCATCCACAAGGGCCGGAACTTTCTCCGGCATCTCCGTCTCTTTGATATGAATTCCGTACACCGGCACACCCAGCCGTTTATATAATTCCAGGCATTTGCTGAGGTAAAGAGGATCACCATCCACATGCAGCACTCGTCCGGGCAGTTCAAAATAAGATTGATCATATTCGTAACCGTTCGTCGAGAGGTACTCCCTTTTTTGCCGGAGCAGATAATAATCCTGCCGGAACAGCTTGTAAGAAGACTCTTCCTTTGCCTGGCCCTCCTGACGCCTCTCATGCTGCTGCTGCTGCGACATGGTCACGAGATCAGCGACAGGAGCATCGGCCAAGAGACGCATTTCCTCTCCTGCCAGGTCAGCTACTGTTTTATCTTCATTAAAACCTACGATGCGGAACAACAAATCACAATTATAAGATGTTCTGCCAACCACTGCACCAATCTCAAGTTTCATCAAACTCCCCCTGTTTGGGAAAAAGTACAAATCCCAGTTACCATATTCTTATTAAAGATATGTAACCGGGATTCGAAACATGAGTCTCATTTTAAAAGAGGAGCCAACGCATCTGCGAGCTTGGCAAACTCCTGAATGGTCAGGGTCTCGCCCCTTCGTTTAGGGTCAATCTCAATGTGTCCGAACACCTTTTCGAGCTCTTCACGCTTCTCTTTTAGTGGAAGGTTATTGAGGAGATTGTTCCAAAGAGTTTTCCGTCGCTGTGCAAAGGAAGAACGAATGACTTCAAAGAGGAAATCTTCATCCTGCACCTGAACCGGAGGCTCCTTACGCAGCGTCAGACGGATCACAGCCGAGTCCACATTCGGTGCAGGCACAAAAACCGTTTTCGGCACCTTCAGGACGGTCTCAGCTTCCGCATAATACTGGACGGCGATGGACAGGGAGTTGTACTCTTTTGTCCCCGGTTTCGCCGCAAGCCTGTCCGCTACCTCCTTTTGAATCATGCAGACAATCCCCCTGATGGGCAGCTTTTCGGTAAGCAATTTCATGATGATGGGCGTAGTCACATAATAAGGAAGGTTCGCCACCACCATAATATCCTCAATGCCGGAAAACTCTTCCTGAATCACTTTATTCACGTCAGCTTCCAGAATATCCGAATGAATGACTTTAACGTGAGGATAAGGTGCGAGTGTTTCACTTAAAATAGGCAACAGCCGCTGGTCAATTTCAAATGCTACGACCTTTTGTGATTGACGGGCAATATGCTCGGTGAGCGAACCAATTCCAGGTCCGATTTCAATCGCTCCGGTATGTTCCGTCAGGTTTGCCTGAGCAACGATGTTATTCAATATATTGCGATCGATCAAGAAATTTTGACCGAGACTTTTTTTAAATGTAAAGCCATGCTTCTTCAAAATGGCTTTCATGCTTTGCGGATTCGAGATATCCTTCATTATTCCCGCTCCTCCTGTTGTATTTCAAGTATGGCATCAGCAAACTGCTCTTCCGTGATCTGAAACATCATCAATCGCTTGTGAAGCTGCTTGCCATTCATATAGCCAATCCTTAATCGCCTTCCCAGTTTTTCTCTTCTGGCCTTTGCCTTTGGTCCGCCGATCAGGCCGGCCGAAACAAGATCATTCCAGGTGATCCGTTCCACTTCTTCAATATATTCTTCCTTTACATTATCGAGCGCTTCCCTGATGGATTCCTTGGATGCATGCTCCACACCGAGCCCTCTTTTATTCTTTGCGATGGCCTCTTGTTTCGGAAGAAAGGCATGCTTGCAGCCTGGTACGTTGTTTGAGATGATTTTTCGAATGCGTTCACCGGGGTAATCGGGATCGGTAAAAATGATCACTCCCCGCTTTTCCTGGGCAAGCCGGATTTGCTCAATCGTCTCCTCACTGATTTCAGAGCCATTTGTTTCAAGGGTATCCGCATTGACTGCATTCTGTATCACAGTGGTATCACTTTTTCCTTCTACCACGATTACTTCTTTAATTTTCATAATTTCCTCCCAGATGATGCAAAAAACTACTTTCTAGTATACCCTTACTTTCCTTTTAGGAAAATAAAAAGCAGAGGATTGCCGCCCGTGCCCGCCGATCCGGGTTGGACGCCTCTCCCCTGCTTCCTTTTGTTTATTATCTATTTAATAACTTTTACTTTTACTGATTTTCTTCCCCATTGTTCGGCTTGAGACTGAGAGGAGAAGAATACATCGATTCGGTTTCCGTTGATTGCTCCGCCTGTATCAGCGGCAACCGCGTAACCATAACCTTCTACATATACTTTACTGCCAAGCGGAATCACGCTCGGGTCGACCGCAATTACTTTCGCATTCGGGTTCGCATGCAGGTTCACGCCTGTTGCGGTCTTACCGGTGCACCCTGCACAGTTTGCTGTATATGCTGTGCTTGTTACATACAGCTCCTTATCTCCAGAGGAAGATGGGCTGCTTTTTCCGCGGGATACAACAACCGGTTTTGCTTTCGGCTTCGGTTGTGGTTTTGGTGCGATCTTTGTTCCCACAGCGATCACTTTGTCTTTGCTATCTTTCAGGGTTTTTTTGCTTTTTAGTTTGCGGGATACTTCCTTCCCGTTTTCAAGTACGACCTCATACTTTTTGGAAAGCCGGCCCTTTGAGCCCTCTTTCACTACTTTTTCCTTGCCCTTTGCCAACTTTCCGTCTTGGTGTTTAACTGTGGCAAACGGTGTATCTTCCTCCACTACATCGGTGACCTTTTTCACCCGGGTTACATTAATCTTCAATCCGTCTTTAAGTTTGGTCTTTTTCGCAGGTTTCACGCGATCAAGATCTCCCAATTTTACTTTATCTTGCTTTAAAAGGTCAGCGACCGTAGTCGAGGTGGTCCAAACTTGTTTTTTCTTGCCTCCCACAACAAGGTCCACAGAGACAGCTTGCTGCAGGTTGATTTCCTGCTTGTCTTCAATTGGTGTATTTAATGCAGGTTGTAATTTATCGTGCTGGTTTACGCTGATTTCTCGTTCACCAAAAAATTCTTTTACTGTATCGGCTGTTGACCACACGGACTGCTTTTCCCCGTCAACTGTAAAGTTCACCCGGTGTGCAGGCGTGTATTCAATCTGCATGCCGTCTTTGAGCGGCTCATTTAATCCTGGCGTGACCGCATCATGGCGGTTTAGTTTAATTCCATAATCAGAAAGTGCATCCCTAACATTTTCAGCGTGCGAACTAAACGATTTCTTCTTTCCGTCAACCATGATGGAAACATCTGTTTTCGAAGTTTCATAGCTTACGAAACCTGTTGTCACAGCCAGAACGATGATAGCGGCAGCAGCCAATACGAGCTTTTTCGTCAAAAATTCATAAAAAAGCTTTCCTTTGCTCCTGTTCATGTCACCTTTTCCCCCTTCACAAAGATTGAAGTATAATCGCAGATTTTTTCGTTGTCAAATCCCTCCTCATATTCAATTGATTGGCAAATATCCACTAATCGATTGAATCAGGGCAGGAAGAGCGGGGAAACCTCCCTATCGTTTCCTTCACTCATCCCTTGCTATTGCTGGATTTTCAACGTTGATGTGACCGAGCACTCAGTCGCTGATCTGATACAGGCGCTTCGCATTTTCGGTCGTTTTTTTAACTAAATCTTCCAAAGGTATTTCTCTTAATTCTGCTATGGCCTCCGCCACATACTTTACATAGGATGGTTCGTTTCGTTTTCCCCTGAGCGGGTGAGGACTTAAGTAAGGGCAATCCGTTTCAATCAAAAGCCTGTCAATCGGAATCTCCTTGGCTACTTCCTTTGGCTTCTTCGCGTTTTTAAAGGTCACGGGACCGCCAAACGAAATATAAAAGTTCATATCCATGCATTCCTTTGCCACTTCAAGACTGCCACTGAAGCAATGCATGATTCCGCCGACTTCTTCGGCTCCTTCTTCTCTCAGAATATCAACCACGTCCTGTGTCGCCTCGCGGTTATGAATGATAATCGGTAGCTTCACTTTTTTCGCCAGTTGAATCTGCTGCCGGAACACGCGCTTCTGCACGTCCTTCGGTGATTTGTCCCAATGATAGTCCAGCCCCATTTCGCCAATGGCTACGACCTTCGGATGGTCCGCAAGCTCTTCAATCCATTGCAGATCCTCCGGTGTCATATCCACTGCATCAACAGGGTGCCATCCTACAGCTGCATAGATAAAATCATATGTATCAGCCAATTTTAGAGCGCCTTTGATTGTCGGCTGATCGAACCCGACAACCACGATATGTGAAATTCCTTCATCCAAAGCTCTTTGAATCACGTCTTCAAGATCTTCTTCAAACTGAATTGCATTTAAATGTGCGTGTGTATCAAACATGAAGATAACCCTCCCATAACACTTTCACAGTTTATCATACCTTTGTCCTATAACACCAAGTCGTACGTATAACAATTGCATTACAGAATGATTACATACTGGAAATTCAGCGGTAAATATAGGGATTAATCTGCCCTATCCCTTCTTTTTCTTCGTTTTTATACAAAAAAAGGAAGCCCTTTTAGGCTTCCCATTCGACGCTGTTCTATTTTACTTTTGCACCGTTCGGCAAATTTTGATCAACGGTTGCCAATGTAAGCTGGTCACCGGCCGAACCGGCAAGGATCATGCCCTCTGACAATTCCCCGCGCAATTTAACCGGTTTGAGATTTGTCACACAGATGACTTTTTGTCCAACAAGGTCTTCAGGACGGTAGAATTTTGCGATTCCTGATACAACCTGTCTTTTTTCATAGCCCAAGTCAAGTTGAAGCTTTAAAAGCTTGTCCGCCTTCTTTACCGGTTCTGCTTCAATGACCTGTGCCACCCGAAGATCGACTTTCATGAAATCATCAATCGAAATCTCAGCGGATTCTTCTTTTTCAACTACAGGAACCTCTGCTTTTTCTTCCTCTTTCGCTGCAGGAGCACCACCCATTGATTGTTTAATGTAACTGACCTCTTCTTCTGTTTCCAGGCGAGGGAAGATCGGGTTTCCTTTTTGGACAGTAGTTCCTCCAGGAAGCTTACCAAACTCAAACACTGTATTCCATTCTGTCAGCTCTCCTTCCTGGATGCCAAGCTGGTTCCAGATCTTTGCAGGCGCATTGGTCAGGAATGGCTGAATAAGGATGGAGACGATACGGATGGATTCCGCCAGGTGGTACATTACTGAACCCAAGGCTTGCTTGCTTTCTTCGTTCTTAGCCAAAATCCAAGGCTGTGTTTCATCAATATATTTATTCGTACGGCTGACTAGCTGCCAAATATTGCTTAACGCTACTGAGAATTCCATGTTTTCAAGAGATTCTTCCGTTTTCCTGATGGCTTCCTCAGCAAAATCAACAAGGCTCTGATCAAAATCCGTTACATTGCCCTGATAGGCAGGAAGTGCTCCGTCAAAATACTTGTTGATCATGGCAACCGTTCGATTGAGAAGGTTACCAAGGTCATTGGCAAGGTCGTGGTTGATTCGGTCTACGAAGCTTTCCGGTGTGAATACCCCATCGGAACCAAACGGAACTTCGCGAAGCAGATAGTAGCGGAGCGCATCCAGGCCATAGCGGTTGATCAGCGTAACCGGATCCACCACGTTCCCTTTGGACTTGGACATTTTTCCGTCCTTCATTAATAGCCATCCGTGCGCAAACACTTTTTTCGGAAGCGGCAGATCGAGTGCCATCAGCATGATCGGCCAGTAGATAGTATGGAAACGCACAATCTCTTTACCCACCAGATGGACATTCGCCGGCCAGAATTTCTTATACTTCTCGTCATTTTCAGAGCCGTACCCAAGAGCTGTAATATAGTTGGACAATGCATCAATCCACACATAGATCACATGCTTCGGATTGCCCGGAACCTTCACGCCCCAATCAAAAGACGTACGGGAAACCGCCAAATCCTCCAGACCCGGCTTGATAAAGTTATTAATCATTTCATTTTTTCGGGATTCAGGCTGGATAAATTCAGGGTTCTCTTCATAAAAATGAAGGAGCCGGTCGGCATATTTGCTCATTTTAAAGAAATAGCTTTCTTCTTTTACACGTTTAACTTCTCGCCCGCAATCCGGGCATTTTCCGTCAACAAGCTGAGTCTCCGTAAAAAAGGACTCACACGGCGTACAGTACCAGCCTTCATACTCGCCAAGGTAAATATCTCCCTGATCAAGCAGCTGTTTGAAGATTTTTTCGACACTTTCCTTATGTCGGACTTCCGTGGTGCGAATGAAATCATCGTAGGAAATATCAAGCTTTTCCCACAGCTCCTTGATTCCTGTAACAATCTCATCCACATACTGCTGCGGACTTACATTGTTTTCTTCTGCCTTTTGCTGAATCTTCTGGCCGTGTTCATCGGTTCCTGTCAAATACATGACATCGTAGCCTTTTAAGCGCTTGTACCGTGCAAGAGCATCACCCGCAACGGTTGTATATGCATGCCCGATATGGAGTTTTCCGCTAGGGTAATATATAGGCGTTGTAATATAAAATGTTTTTTCTCCCATAATAAATTCCTCCGGTATAAAAATTTAATAAACTATGAAAAAAGCCCCTGCAGAAGGAGGGACATGTTATTTACAGGAAAAGTGAGGATAAAGCGCACCTATTCGATTGGGTAAATAAGAAAAAGTGTAAAAAAATGTTTCTTCTGGGACATAAAATACAAAGCAGGTGCGAAATCACTTTATGTAAATATCTTCATTATGCTCTTTTCTTCACTCAAAATATACCTAATACCACAAAGTGATGTCAAGGTAAACAGGATGAGCAGGGAAGAACAGGCTAAGAGGGTATTTTTTAAAAGTCAGTTTTGTCGAAAAATGACGAATTTATCAAGCGTAATTTCCAGTAATAATTTTGAAAATAAAACATAAAATTCTAAGCCTTTTTTTACCTTTTTTCTTCAACATTCTGATATGATTGAATCTATAGAAAACAAGGTAAATAGATAGAGAAATTTTTATTTACAAAATAGTTGACCTAATCTGGAAATATTGTTATGATGAATCCGTAAGATTTTGTCGAATTCTGACGATTATATAAATATAGATAAAAATTAGGTTTAGATATTCTACTATTCGGGAGGAGATTACTAAAATGAAATCTACAGGTATTGTTCGTAAAGTTGATGAGCTAGGACGTGTGGTAATTCCAATCGAATTACGCCGTACTCTTGGAATTGCTGAAAAAGACGCATTGGAAATTTATGTTGATGATGACCGCATCATCCTCAAAAAATATAAGCCAAACATGACATGTGCTGTTACAGGTGAAGTTTCTGATGATAACTACTCACTAGCTGGCGGGAAAATCATTCTTAGCCCAGAAGGTGCAAAAGAAATCATGAACGAACTTCAAAAACAACTTCAAACTTCAAAATAATAAAAAATGGCCTCCTGTCGATCAGGAGGCTTTTTTATATACCGTTATTTTGTTCTTGTTCGACGTGATAAGCCTGATAGACTTCTCTCTTGGATACGTTCCTGTCTGCGGCGGCCCGTTTGATCGCATCTTTGCTTTTTAGCTGTTCCTGTTCGATGTAATGCTCGACATGCTCAACCATAGTGAGCGGTTCCCACCATTCGGTCTCCCCATTCTCTTCACCCGGTTCATTTTCCGAGCCTTCTACAATGAGGCAAAATTCCCCTCGGATCTCTGTGTTTTTCGCCCATTCCAGAACTTCCGTCAAAGTACCTCTGATAAACTCTTCATATTTCTTCGTTAATTCTCTGGCCATCGAAAGCTGGCGATCTCCGAGCACTTCATGCAAAACTGAGAGCGTTTCTTTTAATCGATGAGGAGATTCATAAAAGATTATGGTAAACGGATAGAACTTCAACCGCTCCAGCTGTTCCCGCTTCTCTTTTTTTCCGCGTGGAAGAAATCCATAGAAGTAAAAGTCCTTTGTATCCAGCCCCGACGCAATCAAAGAGGACAGAGCCGCATTGGCTCCAGGCAAAGGAATCACAGGAATGTTCTCCTTTAAGGCGCTGACCACCAGCTCATAGCCTGGATCCGAAATGGCGGGCGTTCCCGCATCGGATACGATCGCGATGGTCTTCCCTTCCTTTAACCGGTCGATCATCTTCACGCCGCTTGCTTCTTTATTATGCTCATGATAGCTGAGAAGCGGTGTCTGTATCTCGAAATAATTGCAAAGCTTTTTGGTCTGCCGTGTGTCTTCCGCCCCTATGTAATCGGCTTCCTTCAAAATCCGAATGGCACGGTATGTTATATCCTCCAGATTGCCGATCGGTGTGGGAACCAGGTAGAGTACGCCTGTTTCATGTTGTTCCTGATAGCTCTTTTGCTGCCACATGACTCATTCCTCCTTCCTTCTTATTTTCCGTAAAAGACAGTTTTCAATTCTTCCGTGTACTGGCCGTCTTCTCCATAAACAGTAAGCGGCGAATGAATGTGAAGATCCGGACTGCCATCCTTCATGCCTTCAATCAGCAGCATATTGGCTTCACTGCCTTTTTTCGGATGGATGAATTGCAGTCTCTTTGGCTCCAGCCGGTACGTCCTCATGGTGCTTAAAATATCCATTAAACGCTGCGGCCGATGTACAAAGGTGACCTTCCCGCCCTGTTTCACGAGTTTACTGCTGACCGAGACGACATCTTCCAGCGTACAGTAAATTTCATGCCTGGCAACAGCTAGGTGTTCATTTTCATTATGGTCTTTTCGATTAGCTGATGGAAAATAGGGAGGATTGCATACGACGGCATCAAACCGGCCGTGGCCCAATTTTTCCGGGAGATTGACAATGTTGTCCGTCACCATGCTGACCTGATCCTCAAGGCCGTTCAGCACAATACTTCTTTTTGCCATATCGCTCAGCCGCTCCTGGATTTCCACGCCTGTAATTTGGGCTTTGGAACGCTGGGTTAAAAGCAGTGCCACGGCTCCATTCCCGCTGCAAAGGTCAATAATTCTTCCTTTTTGGATGGGAATATAGGCAAACCTGCTCAGCAATACAGCATCCAGGGAAAAAGAAAAAACGCTGGGGCTTTGAATAATTTTAAGGGACTCATCCACCAGATAATCCAGACGTTCGTCTCCTTGTAACCGGCTCTCCATTTCATCACTCTTTTCGTAGTTTTACCCTTACAACAGAAAAGAGTCTTCCCCATTGGAAAGACTCTTATTTTTTATTAAGGAAGGAAAGACAGAACAGACAGTCGCCCTCTGTTCGTACACTTCCGTAATGCAGATTGCAAATATGAAATCCTTCTTGATACAGCCTGGCCAAGTTGTCATAGCCTTCCCCGATATCTGCCGATTCTTGTGACAGTGACCGCTTTTTAACAGAGGATTTGGATCCCTTTTTTTCCTGTGGTTTCAGAGCACTTCGCAAATTGTAATTTTCCATTTGCAGGTTGTGATTCTGTTCCAATAAGGCGACAAGGTCTGCTTTTAAGTCTCCAATTTGCTCCGTTAAAGCTGCCAATTGCTGCTCCATATGGGTCACCCGGGAAAAAATTTGATCTTTCTCCACGTGCTTTCCACCTCATTATTCTGTAGCTTGCGTAAATAATTCCTTTTCTTTCATGAGCTCATCAATTGTGTATTCTGTTACTTTTTCAAGTTCAGGCAGATCGACCTGCACAAGTTTCTCGAGCATATTCAATCCTACCACGCGACCTCTTCCGTCAGGAGTAGCAATATACTCTCCAACATCCGGAAGTTCTTTTTTGACTTCTTCATAGTAGTCGTTTTCATACTTCAAACAGCACATTAAACGGCCGCAAAGTCCGGAAATTTTCGCTGGGTTCAGCGAGAGATTCTGATCTTTGGCCATCTTGATTGAGACGGGTTCAAAGTCACCAAGAAAAGTTGAACAACAAAGCATTCTTCCGCATGGACCGATTCCGCCAAGCATTTTGGCTTCATCGCGAACACCGATTTGACGAAGTTCAATCCGTGTTCTGAAAATGGAAGCAAGATCTTTAACAAGTTCACGGAAATCGATGCGTCCATCCGCTGTGAAATAAAAAATAACTTTATTTCGGTCAAATGTATACTCAACATCCACCAATTTCATATCCAGCTTATGCTCGGTGATTTTCTCAGTGCAAAGATGAAAGGCTTGTTGGGCAGCTTTTTTGTTTTCTTCCACTGCAAGAGTATCTTTTTCGTTTGCATTTCTTACGACTCTTTTCAAAGGAAGTACAACATCATTCTCCCCAACTTGCTTCTTGTCTATAACGACTTTCCCGTACTCAATACCGCGTGCTGTTTCGACAATTACGAATGAATCCTTTAAGATTTCAAGGTCGCCAGGATCGAAATAGTATATTTTTCCCGCTTTTTTAAAACGGACACCAACTACTTCATACACAGGCTTTTATCCCTCCCGTAATCGTAAAACCAGCTGCTCCATGAGGAGCTGTGGGTTTACGTTTGCACCTAGACGTTGCTTGGCTGTTAATACCGCCAGCATGTTCTCACTGATTCGTTTCTGTGAGGTATGTAGAGCTTGTTGCTCCAACGCCTGCCGCTGATCGACAAATACCAGGTGCTCCGGCTCCGAAAGCTGTATAAATAAAAGATCTTTGTACCAGATCAATAAAAGGCTTAATGCGTTGTCGAGTTGATCTTTTTCCTTAAAAAACGACAACCAGTTTTCCTGTAATGAAACAAGAGCCTGGTTGGGACGACTCCTCAACTCTTCAGTTAATTGTATCACTTTGTCTCGTGCTTGTGCAAACCACTCTTCCCTACAAATTTCGAGCGCTTCTGACGTATCATTCGTCAGAGCCGCTGCCATGGATGCCATCGGCAGGGAAATTCCCTCGTTCTGAAGAACACCGATCAGCTGGTCGGAGGGAAGCGGTGAAAAAGAAAGCACCTGTGAGCGTGACATAATCGTTTCAAGCAACCGGTGCATCTGTTCAGTCAGCAAAATGGCGATAGTGGAAGACGTAGGCTCTTCCAGAAATTTCAGCAGACTGTTGGCTGCCTGGACCGTCATTCGGTCGGCATGTTCGACAATATAAACCTTCTTTTCCGATTCCATGCCATGATAGGCAAATTCTTTTTGCAGACCGCGTATTTGATCGATCTTAATAGATTGCCCGTCCGGCTGAACCACATGAACGTCGGGATGATTGCCTGAATCGATCCGTCTGCAATCCCTGCATTCTCCGCAAGGTTCAACATCTGTTTTCTCCCTGCATAAAAATGTCTTTGCAAGCTGCAGGGCCACGTACATCTTGCCGGTGCCATGGCCCCCCTCAAATACATAAGCATGAGCAAGACGGTCTTTCCTGACAGTGTTTGTTAACGTTTTAACAACCCTTGGCTGACGCTTACTTAATTGTTCCCAGCTCATTTTTTCCACCTACATATATAGATTAATCAATAGCCCTTTCATTTCGCCAACCTGATCAAGGAGGCTGATTGATTTTTCTTCTTTCTTTATCATCGTATCGGTCATTTCGAGCAGTTTCGTGTCAATCTCCTGAACCAGCCGTGATGTCTGCAATCTTCCCTGGCAGTCCCACCCTTTGTGTTGTTTAAGATTCATGCCAAAACTTACGGCTTCTTTGACAAATCGCTGAACAAGCCGCTTGTATTGCGTGAAATCTTTCAATGTCTGGCTCCGAATGAGCCGCTCGCCCTGTTTTTCCACATCTTTAAAAAGCGTTCCCAATTGCTCTCTTTGAAGCTTTTTCTGTTGAGTCGCTACTGCTTCCCTAAACGAAAGACCGTTTTTCCCGTTTTCTCTGGTTTCTGCAATCCTGGTCTCAACCACCGTACGGGAATCCTGGCCGATTTTCATTTCCATTCCTCCATTGTTTAAAACTGCTGAAAACTTTCGATCGGAAGAACAAACACCGTTGCGCCTCCAACTTCAACTTCAACAGGATAAGGGACATACGCATCAGCATTGCCGCCCATAGGAGATACAGGAGCAACCAGCTGATTGCGGCTCTTGCAGTTTTCTTTGATAATTTCCATGACGCGATCAACCTGCTGATCTTCCACGCCAATCATAAACGTCGTGTTGCCTGCCTTCAGGAACCCTCCTGTGGTCGCAAGCTTGGTCGCACGAAATTCATGTTTGACAAGGGCATCTGCCAACCGGTTGCTGTCTTTGTCCTGTACAACTGCAATGATCATCTTCATCCTTTGTATCCCTCCTGCTTTTGTATTATTTATATCGGTTCGCTAGAAGCAATTTAATATCCTTTATGATTTCATCAAAAACTTCGTCTACCGTCTGATTTCCAGCGACAAGCAGGAAACGCTCCCTGTTTTCTTCATAAATCTTTTGAAAACCGGATCGGACCCGTTCATGGTAATCAAGCTCTTTCTGCTCAATACGGTCAAGCCCTTCCCCTGAGTAACGGCTTACCATGCGCTGTCTCCCGATCTCGGGTGCGACATCAATAAGATAGCTGCGGTCCGGCTTTAATCCCCCTGTTGCAAATCGGTTGATGCGGGTCACATCCTCTACAGGAATACCGAGGCCATACGCCTGATAAGCGACCGAAGCGTCCACAAACCGGTCGCACAGAACCAATTTTCCTTCCTGAAGTGCGGGGACGATTTTTTCCTTTACGTGCTGTGCACGCGATGCGGCGTACAGCAGTACCTCCGTTTCATCCGCCATCTCCGGATGGGCCGGATCCAGGATTAATGACCGGATTCTATCGCTTACCGCGGTTCCCCCCGGTTCCCGGGTTAAAATAAAGGGAATTGAATTTCCCTGTAAAAACTCCGCCAACTTTTTGATTTGAGTGGATTTGCCTGAGCCATCAGGTCCTTCAATGGTTATAAATAATCCGTTCACAAGCACTCTTCCTTCTGTTCTGCAAATACGTATATTTTATGTTCCTGTCCTCCATGAAACCTTGCACCCTGGCTGGACAAGTACTGATATTCTTTAATCATAGCTTCTGTGATCCGTTCACCTTTGGCAATCAAAGGAATGCCTGGCGGGTACGGTATAATCGCTTCTGCTGCAATAAAACCTGCTGCCTCTTCAAGAAACACAAACTGGGTCTCCATTTGCGCCAATTCCTTGTAACTCTTTTCAAGAGCACTAATCTCAGCCGACCGGACGGTTACCGGAGTTTGTCGAAATTGTTCCTTGTGAAACATTTCTTCCGAAAGAGCATCCTGTATCGTTTGAATGATTGTCGTTGAATCCTGAACCTCTTTCAATGGTAGAACAAACAATACATTGAAGGGATCAGCAAGTTCAGTGTAAATTCCCTTTCTCTCAAATATATGCTGTAGTTCATATCCCGATAATCCCATCGTACTCTGTACCGTAACTTTCAATGGATCCACTCTGCATCCTGGTGAAGCCTCCAGCACATGAAGTCCAGAAAGATCAGTTAAGGAGCGGCGAAAATGATCTGCATTCTGCCTGATTTTTTTAAAATCACCAGTAGAAAGATTCGCGGTATACGCTCTGGCCAGATCAAGAGAGGCCATAATGGGATAGGAAGGTGAACTTGACTGAAGGGCTTGTAAGTAATGTTTTACCCTTTTTTCGTCAATTCGAAAACTGTTGGAGTGCAGGTACGCGCCCATTGTCATCGCCGGGAGGGTCTTATGAGCCGAATGCACAACCATATCCGCTCCAGCCCTTATCGCACCCTCCGGAAAGTATTGACTGTGCCCCAAATGAGCACCATGCGCCTCATCCACTAGCACAACCAGATCTTTATGATGCATATACTCAACGATTTCAGTCAGATCAGGAATCATACCATAGTAGTTTGGAGAAGTGAGAAGGATTCCTTTGGCAACTGGATACTTGTCCAGTGCCTTCTTCACACTTGCAAAGGAAATACCTGTCGCAAACTGCCCTGCCAGGTCTACTTCAGGAGATAAAAAAACAGGCTTCAATCCAGCCAGCTCAAGCCCGTTTAACACGGACTTATGGCAATTCCGCTGAATGAAGACAACATCCCCTTCCTTAAAAGCCGAAAACAGCATGACTAGATTTCCTGCGGTACTCCCACCAACAAGGAAGTAACTGTGCTTCACGCTGTAAAAAGAAGCGGTCAGCTGCTGTGCCTCATGGATCGCTTCTGTCGGTTCATGAAGATCATCCAGTCCCGACAGTTCTGTCACATCAAAGGGAAGCACAGATGAAAACGCCTCGGTCAGCTGAAATCCTACAGTCCCGTTCTTGTGGCCTGGTACGTGAAAAGACCATTTTGTATGTTCACGATGCCGCACAAGGGCATCGTACAATGGTGTTTGTTGTTGTCGCATCCTGTTTATTCCTTTGGTCATTAAATGTTTTGCTTAGCTTTATTTTAGCATAACTTCATATCGTCTGCTTTACGTCCAAAGAGAAAACAGGCCGTTGGCGGCCTGTTTAGACAGAGGATTTTACCAGTTTCAGTTTTCGTAATTGATTCAGATAGTGCTTATAATACTCGTCATTGGTCTCGGCAGAAACTATTTTTTCTTCGCAATCCATACAAATGTACTGATGTAAAATGTGAATGCCTATTTGCTTCCTTTCTTCGCAAACTAAGCACAGTTCCCCTGCTTGCTGTTTTGATGATTCCATTGTTTATCCACCTCCGTTACTCCCATTCTTCCCAGGGCGAAGCTTCTCTATACTCTCGTACCTTACTAAACTCGTTTTTTCTTCTTGGGCTCTAGTTCAATGTATGTAACCCGGAATTTGTTCGTGTCTGTCTCCGAAAATTAAAGCCTTTTTCAGGTTTTATGCTGATTCTTTTTTCTGATGGTTGGTGCGGATTTGAGGTTTTGGATAAGGAAAGGTTTGGACAAGTCAGGGCTCTCTGAGATAAGTTTTTAGTTTTTTTGAAAAGGAAAGGACTAATTGAGGGGTTTTTTGGTGAGGGCGAAGCCAGGATCGGGGTGATCCAGGACTTTGGAGACTGGTTTTGTTCTCCTCGTGGCGGCGTTACTTGCGGTTTGACACGATTTACTTGCATATCACGTCATTTTCATCTTTCGACAAAACAAAAAAGCACGGCTGAATGTTCAGCAGTGCTTTCATTTGCCCGGCAACGTCCTACTCTAACAGGGG
>NZ_KQ758626.1 GCF_001457035.1 Fictibacillus enclensis
AAGAGATTCGAGGAAGCAAAACGACGACTCTCCGGAGTGTACTTTACCGTACATGAGGAAGAGGAGGAGTGAAGCTGACGAAGAAAATCGCCGTTGATCACAAATCGATATATGTCTGGTGGCAATAGCGAAGAGGTCACACCCGTTCCCATACCGAACACGGAAGTTAAGCTCTTCAGCGCCGATGGTAGTTGGGGGCTTCCCCCTGTTAGAGTAGGACGTTGCCGGGCAAATGAAAGCACTGCTGAACATTCAGCCGTGCTTTTTTGTTTTGTCGAAAGATGAAAATGACGTGATTTACAAGTGTTCTTTGTCGAACTGCAAGTAACGCAGCGACTAGAAGACCAGGATATCCTCAAAGCTATGAATCACCCCTCGCCACTATATCCAATTAGTCCTTTGCCTTTAGAAATCAATAGCCCTCTCCCTGTAAATCCTTCCTGCGCAAATACTCACCCAGAAGATAAGGCACTTTGTACTGTGTAACGGCGAGAAACTCTTTAATAAAAGGGAGATCATTGGTCGTGTAGGAGTGGAAGATGTCACTCCACCATTCGGTTTCATAGCGGCACAACATACTCAGGTTGTAGAGTACCGCGTAATGAATCATACATTCATTCAATTCCTTCATTTCCCGCCTGCTGCCATACAAGTAATATTGGCCGTTACTATGGTAACTGAATGGCTCGCACTCAAGAGGATGCAGCTCCTTGGATGAGTGTACAATGATGTGTTCCTTTGTTTCTTTTAATAACTGATACGTAATGGCCGGATTTTCATTCAGGAAAAGGAGGAACCTTTCCGTATTCATGTACAGACCGTCAAAGACCTCAACTGGAATCATCAGTTCCTGGTCCTTTCTGCACACGGCTACATTTACCGATTCGTTTTGCACATGCCAAAACAGATCTCTTAATTCAGGAATAAGAGGCATAATGTCGTTCATTTTCAGCTTTTCTCCTTCAGCATGTTTCACATGAAACAATTCAGTAGAAAAGTGATTAAAAAGGCCGCTTCTTTGGATTCTTACTTCATCATGAAGAAATTCATAATACTTCTTTTTCCTTTTCCTTGTCGTCACCCCATGGGCAAGCACGGAGCTGTTTTCCGGATAGCCGGGATCGACCGTCAGGATGCAGGCTTTAAGCAGCTGGATCATACCATAGAACAAAAGAACAGGCTGCAGCTCTGTAGGAGCTGTGCCCGCAAGATCATAATATTTTTTTCCGTGTTCGAGAAAATAGATAAAGGGGTAGCAGTTCTGGTAACTTTTGCTTTCTGCCTGCTCAATCCCTTTGCTGAAGTAACAAGAATAAAGATATTTTTGAGCCCTGCTTGAAGAGAGGAAGCTGCTGTACATAGACCAAATATTATGAGTTGACATGAGTGTGCTCCTCTCCTGTTATTTTTTGAAAAGTTAGACTTATTGTTCCTTCCTTGACAGTAGTTTATCCAGTTGTTAATCTACAAATAATATTTTACAGGAAGAAAATTGATGAGAAGGGTGGAGTATGCATGTGGGAGAGCAAGTTTGAGAAAGAAGGATTAACGTTTGATGATGTACTGTTGGTTCCGTCAAAGTCCTCAGTACTGCCAAAGGATGTCTCTTTAAAAACACGTCTTTCTGACTCTGTACAACTAAATGTACCGATTATTAGTGCAGGAATGGATACCGTAACAGAAGCTGAAATGGCAATTGCGATGGCACGCCAGGGCGGGTTGGGTATTATCCATAAAAACATGTCAATTGAACAGCAAGCGGAACAAGTGGACAGGGTCAAGCGTTCTGAGAGTGGGGTTATCACAGATCCTTTTTACCTGACTCCTGACCATCAAGTATTTGATGCTGAGCACCTTATGGGGAAATACAGAATTAGCGGTGTACCCATTGTCGACGGCGACAAAAAATTAGTCGGCATTCTCACCAACCGTGATCTTCGCTTTATTGAAGATTACTCCATCCAGATTTCAGATGTCATGACAAAAGAGAACCTTGTTACCGCACCTGTTGGAACAACGCTTAAAGAAGCTGAACAATTGCTTCAAAAGCATAAGATTGAAAAGCTTCCATTGGTTGATGATGAAGGAACTCTTCAAGGATTAATTACCATAAAAGATATTGAGAAAGTGATTGAGTTTCCGAACTCTGCAAAAGACAGCCAGGGACGTTTGCTGGCTGGTGCAGCAGTAGGTGTGACGAAGGATGCGATGGTTCGTATCGACAAGCTTGTTGAAGCTGGCGTGGATGCTATCGTTATTGATACCGCTCATGGCCATTCTGAAGGCGTACTGACTAAAGTCAGGGAAGTTCGTGCCAAATATCCGGACCTTACGATTATTGCCGGTAATGTGGCTACTGCCGAAGCGACAAGGGATCTTATTGTAGCAGGCGCTAGTGTGGTTAAAGTAGGTATTGGTCCAGGGTCTATCTGTACTACACGCGTTGTGGCAGGAGTTGGCGTTCCACAGATTACAGCTGTTTATGATTGTGCGACAGAAGCCCGAAAGCACGGGATTCCAATCATTGCAGACGGTGGCATTAAATATTCCGGTGACATCGTAAAAGCACTGGCTTCTGGAGGATATGCCGTTATGCTGGGCAGCATGCTTGCCGGTGTGTCAGAAAGCCCGGGAGAGCGTGAGATTTATCAGGGACGTCAGTTTAAGGTATACCGGGGAATGGGATCCATCGGCGCCATGGAACAAGGAAGCCGCGACCGATATTTCCAGGAAAATAACCAAAAACTTGTTCCGGAAGGCATTGAAGGACGAGTACCTTACAAAGGACCGCTGGCCGATACCTTGTTCCAGCTAGTCGGAGGTATTCGTTCCGGTATGGGATATTGCGGGACACCAACAATCGAAGATCTTCAAAATAATTCCAAGTTTGTTCGGATTACAGGTGCCGGGCTTCGCGAGAGTCATCCTCACCAGGTTCAGATTACCAAAGAAGCACCAAATTATTCAGTCTAAAGATAGATTTTTGAAAAAAAATAGACAGAGGTTATTCCTCTGTCTATTTTTTTGTATATTGCTATGGTACAATTACGTTTGTGTGTAAATTGTATGGAGGTGTCAGTGTTGTTCGGCAACAAAATTAAAGGTATTACGTTTTCTGCTGTTTTGGTTTCGATGTTATCAGCCAGTATGTTTGGATATTCAGATAAAGCAAGTGCTGCTCCTGTGCTTAAATCCAGTTCAGAGACCGCGATTTTAGTTGATGGAGATACAGGAAAGGTTTTATATCAAAAGAAAGCCGAGCAAGTATTGCCGCCTGCCAGTATGTCAAAAATGATGACAGAATACCTGGTAAATGAAGCAATTAAAAAAGGTAAAATTAAGTGGGATCAAAAAACTGCCATCAGTACATATGCCCATAAAATTTCTCAAAACCGTTCACTATCAAATGTCCCATTACGCAGTGACTATAAATATTCGGTAAAAGAACTTTACGAAGCGATGGCGATCTATTCTGCCAACGGTGCATCCATTGCGCTTGCAGAGCTAGTCGGCGGGTCTGAAGAAAAGTTTGTTAAAATGATGAATGACAAAGCCAAGCAAATGGGAATCAAGGATGCCCGTTTTGTTAACTGTACAGGTTTGAATAACAATGACCTGCAAGGATTTGACTCTGTTGGAAGCAAAACAGATGAGAATAAAATGTCCGCAAAATCCGTTGGTATTCTTGCGTACAAGCTGATCAATGATTATCCGGAAGTTCTGGATATCGCAAGTATTCCTACTAAATGGTTCCGTCCAAATACCGATGACAAAATCCTTATGAAAAACTGGAACTGGATGCTTCCGGAACTTGTATACGGATATAAAGGTGTAGATGGTCTTAAGACAGGTACCACTGACAGCGCCGGTTATGCCTTTGCTGCTACTGCTAAACGCGATGGAACAAGACTTATCTCTGTTTTAATGAAATCTGACAGCTACAAAGGCCGTTTTGACGAAACTAAAAAGCTGCTGAGTTATGGATTTGAAAATTATTCTAAAGAAACATTATTGCCCAAGGGCTACGAGCTCAAAAACAAAAAAACCCTTCCTGTTATTCAAGGCAAGGATAAAGAAGTAGGAATTAAAACAAAAGAACCGGTAACCATGCTGGTGAAAAACGGTGAAAAAGAAAACTACAAGCCTGTACTTGTGATCGACAAAAAACACCTCGATAAAGACGGGAAATTGAAAGCCCCTCTTAAGAAAGGTGAAGCGATCGGACACATCGAGCTGAAGTATACAGGTAAAGAAAAGGATCAGGGCTATTTGCTCAATGATGGATCCGGCAAAGGACAAGCCAGTGTGGTAACAACCAAAGCGGTCGAAAAAGCCAATTGGTTTGTACTGTCCATGAGAAGCACGGGTCATTTCTTTGGCGGTGTCTGGGATTCTGCCATGGATACGGTAAAAGGCTGGTTCTAATGTCATATCATACTCTTCGAAAGCATTGCTTTTGGAGAGTATTTTTTTAAACCCTATGAATTTTATCGGTTTTACGTTAAAATAAGTGTGAATTTGATTATTACAAAAACTCAGATTTGAGTTAATAAATAGGGGGATATGTAGCATGTTGAAAACAGGTACAGATCGTGTAAAACGCGGAATGGCTGAAATGCAAAAAGGCGGAGTCATCATGGATGTCATCAATGCAGAGCAAGCCAAAATTGCTGAAGCTTCCGGTGCAGTAGCCGTTATGGCGCTTGAGCGTGTTCCGGCTGATATTCGCGCAGCAGGCGGAGTGGCTCGCATGGCTGACCCTACCATCGTAGAGGAAGTACTCAATGCAGTAAGTATCCCCGTTATGGCGAAAGCAAGAATCGGCCACATTGTCGAAGCTCGTGTTCTTGAATCCATGGGAGTAGACTACCTGGATGAAAGTGAAGTACTGACTCCTGCCGATGAAGTGTTCCACTTAAACAAACGTGATTTTACCGTTCCATTTGTATGTGGGGCACGTGACCTTGGAGAAGCATCCCGCCGTATTGGTGAAGGAGCATCCATGCTTCGTACGAAAGGTGAGCCAGGAACAGGCAACATCGTTGAAGCGGTTCGCCACATGCGCATGATTCAAGGCCAGATCCGCAAAGTATCTGCAATGAGTGAGGATGAATTGATGACAGAGGCGAAAAACCTTGGGGCACCTTATGAAATTCTTCTTCAAATCAAAAAAGACGGCCGTCTTCCAGTCGTTAACTTTGCAGCCGGCGGTGTAGCTACACCAGCGGATGCCGCATTAATGATGGAGCTTGGAGCTGACGGTGTGTTTGTTGGATCCGGAATCTTCAAATCAGCAAACCCCGAAAAGTTTGCCCGTGCGATTGTAGAAGCAACTACTCATTACAGAGATTATGAGCTGATTGCAGAATTGTCCAAAGGACTTGGAACAGCAATGAAAGGAATTGACATCTCCACGCTTCTTCCTGGAGACCGTATGCAGGAGCGAGGCTGGTAAGAAGGGAACGCTGCATAAATGACTAAGATAGGTGTACTTGCTCTGCAAGGCGCTGTAAGGGAACATATTAAAGCTCTACAGGAAAGCGGCGCAGAAGCAGTAAGCGTAAAGCGAATTGATGAGCTAAACGACCTTGATGGCCTGATTATCCCGGGTGGAGAAAGCACGGCCATGAGGCGTTTAATCGATAAATATGAATTTCTTGAACCACTCAAAGCATTTGCAAAGGAAAAACCGGTTTTTGGCACATGTGCAGGTCTCATCCTGATGGCGAAAAGCATTCAGGGACAAGATACCGCCCACCTCGAGCTGATTGATATGACGATTGAACGCAATGCATTCGGCCGCCAAAAAGAAAGCTTTGAAGCAGAGCTTGAAATCAAAGGTGTGGGTGAGGACGTAAATGGTGTATTTATCCGTGCTCCTTACATTGTGAATGTTGGTGAAGACGTTGAAGTTCTTTCCGTTCACAATGACCGCATTGTAGCTGCCAGACAGGGACATTTCCTTTGTGCAGCTTTTCATCCGGAGCTAACGGATGACTATCGCCTGCATCAATTTTTTGTGCAGATGGTGGATGAAACGAAAAAAGTCATTGCATAAAAAAAGAAATTGTTGTACATTACTATACAAACATTATTTGTTAAATCGAAGACAGGAATCAGTAGCAACATGATTTTTGACCAGAGAGTCGGTGGCTGGTGAAAACCGATCAAAATCAGTTGCGAATCCATCCTTGAGTGGAAAGCTGAAATGTTACGTAGGCTTTCACGGTCCACATTGTCCGTTATCAATGCCGAGCGGCAGGCAATCGCCTGCAACCAGGGTGGCAACGCGGGTTAACTCTCGTCCCTTTCTACTTTATGCGTAGTGTAGGGACGGGAGTTTTTTATTTTGTACGCCGTTTTAAAAATTGCGAATTTCTTCGTAGGCTTTGGTTTTGCGGAGCCATATGGACTTTTCCTTTTGGATGGATGGAACATTAGTTGTTTTGTAAAGGTGAAATAAAGGAGGATAAAAACATGCTGGATTTGAAATTTGTACGAGCGAATTTTGATGAAGTAAAAGAAAAACTAAGCAAACGAGGAGAAGATTTATCCGGTCTTGACCGTTTTCTCGCGTTGGATGAACGACGCCGTCAGTTGATTGGTGAAACGGAGACGCTGAAGTCCAAGCGGAATGAAGTATCCAAACAGGTAGCGGAATTTAAGCGTGAAAAGAAGGATGCGGATCATCTGATTAAAGAGATGCGTGAAGTGGGCGACAGGATCAAAGCAATTGATGAGGAGCTCCGCACGACTGAAGAAGATTTGAATCACATCATGCTGACTTTGCCAAATCTTCCACATGAGAGCGTACCTGTTGGTGAAACAGAGGATGATAACGTGCCGGTCCGCCATTGGGGAGATATTAAAGAATTTTCCTTTGAGCCTAAGGCACATTGGGACTTGGCAACGGACCTTGATATTGTAGACTTTGAAAGAGCAGCCAAAGTAACTGGCAGCCGTTTTGCTTTTTATAAGGGAGCGGGTGCACGTCTGGAACGTGCTTTGATCAACATGATGATGGATTATCATGAAGACCACCATGGTTATACGGAGATTTTACCGCCATATATGGTAAACCGGGAAAGCATGACAGGTACCGGGCAGCTTCCTAAGTTTGAAGAAGATGCGTTTAAAATTCGTGAAGAAGATTACTTTTTAATTCCTACAGCGGAAGTCCCTGTAACAAACTTGCACCGCAACGAGATTTTAACCGCTGATGAATTGCCAAAAGGTTATGTGGCCTACAGCGCGTGCTTTCGTTCTGAAGCAGGTTCTGCAGGAAGAGACACACGCGGCCTGATCCGCCAGCATCAGTTTAATAAGGTTGAGCTTGTACGCTTTGTTAAACCGGAGGATTCTTATGAAGAACTCGAAAAGCTTACAGGTCATGCTGAAAAAATTCTTCAGCTCCTGAAGCTTCCTTACCGGGTGCTCAGCATGTGTACGGCTGACTTAGGATTCACGGCAGCTAAGAAGTACGACATTGAAGTATGGATTCCGAGCTATGGAACGTACCGTGAAATTTCTTCTTGTTCCAATTTTGAAGCCTTCCAGGCGAGAAGAGCACAAATCCGATTCCGTCGTGAAGCCAAAGGAAAACCGGAATACGTTCATACGTTAAATGGATCCGGACTTGCGATCGGCCGAACCGTTGCTGCAATTTTGGAAAATTATCAGCAGGAAGACGGAAGCATTGTGATTCCGGAAGTGTTGCGTCCTTACATGGGGAACAAGGAAATCATCCAATAATAAGCTTGAACAGAGGAAGGGAGAACTCAATCTCCCTTTTTCTCTTTTTTAAAGGACAAGATCTTTCTTTATGTCTTCCTCCCCCTTTTTATTCAATATACCGTGCTATTTTGCCGATGGAATGCATAGAATGAATAAGGGGAATATTTTTGTAAAAAGCGGTTGACTTTATAGGTAGTCACATGGTAATATATTTTTTGTCAGTAGAATTGAACATGGAGGTATACCCAAGTCTGGCTGAAGGGACCGGTCTTGAAAACCGACAGGGGTGTAACAGCTCGCGGGGGTTCGAATCCCTCTACCTCCTCCATACATAATGAACACACCTGCCTCGCGCAGGTGTTTTTTATTGCTCTCATTTATAAGAAAGAAAAAATCCTCCCCAAGCATCCTGGGGAGGATTTTATTATAGACGTACTTCTCGTTTGGTTTCGATCTTCTGTGCAATCTTGGCGACAATTTGCTCAATGGATGACGGGTCCTGAATAAGATCATAATCATTGATGTTCACACGAAGAACAGGACAGATATTAAAGTTGGAAATCCATTGTTCATACCGCTCATACATTTCAATCCAGTAGTCGACCGGGGTATCCTGTTCCATTTGGCGTCCGCGGTGTTTGATCCGCTCGAGGATATCTTCCAGCGGACCTTCCAGATGGATCAGCACATCCGGATGAGGGAAGTATGGAGTCATTACCATGGCCTCGAACAACCGTGTATACGTATCATAGTCCATTTTTGACATGGTTCCCTTGTCAGCGTGCATTTTTGCAAAAATACCGGTATCTTCATAAATCGAGCGGTCCTGTACAAAACCGCCGCCATATTCAAACATTCGTTTTTGTTCCTTGAAACGCTCGGCCAAAAAGAAAATCTGAAGATGGAAGCTCCATCGTTCAAAGTCCTTGTAAAATTTGTCGAGGTACGGATTGTTGTCTACCTTCTCCATCGATGTTCTGAAGTTTAAAGCTTCAGCCAGTGCAGAAGTCAGTGTGGATTTACCTGCGCCCACTGTACCTGCCACCGTAATCACAGCATCTAAAGGAATGTTGTATTTCTGTGCTAAATTCATCTGCTTAATTCTCCTTTATGCAGGGTGGTTTCTATTTCGGCAAAGATGCGCTCTTTGTCACTGCTGTTTGCAACAAAATCCAGATTATCTCCGTTAAAGGTGAGGACAGGGATCTCAGGATGTTCCTTTTGAAAAGCAGTCATGAACAGTTCATAGTCGGAAACCAGCTGCATGAGATAAGCAGGATCCATTTGCTTTTCAATATTTCGGCCGCGAAGCTCAATGCGTTCAAGCAACGTTTCCAGTCCAGCATTCAAATAGATGATCATGTTCGGAACCGGCATGTCTTCGGTTAAGATATCAAATATTTGCATGTATTTTTCGTAATTTTTGCCTGTAAGCGTCCGTTCGGCAAAAATTCGGTTCTTAAAAATATGGTAATCAGCCACAACCGGGATGTTTTGGTTTAGATAAAGTTTCTGTATATCCTCAAGCTGCTTGTAGCGGTTACAGAGAAAAAACATTTCTGTCTGGAAGCTCCACTCATCAATGTTTTCATAAAACTTTCCCAAAAACGGGTTCTCTTCTACAATCTCTTTTAACAGTTTAAACCTGTAGTGTTCTGAGATGGCTTTTGCTAATGATGTCTTTCCAACACCAATCGGCCCTTCAACTGCAATAAAAGGGGTAGAATTCATGCTGCGTTCCTCCCTAACTTCACTTACAAAAAAATAACAGACAGAAGATATTGTAGCATATGAAGAGCGGAGGGAATAGAACAAAATCATTTATGAGGATGTTTGTCAAAACATCCTGGGGCAGGTTATCAAAACATCGTTCGTTTTTTGTTTTCTTCCGCTTCTTTTATGATCTTTTCCAGGTCCAATTCATTCTCCTTGGTTATATCGGCGCTAAGTGTGTTTTTCATAAGCAAAATAGCACGTTCATTATCTTCGGCAATATTGGATGCGGAACAATCTTCCGGTATATAAAGAGTAAAATCGCGCATGAAGGCATCATTGGCAGAGAAGAGTACGCAAATATTTCCGGCAAGGCCAGTCATGATCAGGCTTGTGATTTTCATGTCATGCAAAAGGGTGGATAATGGAGTTGAAAAGAAAGCGGAGTGCATTGGTTTGATAATGAAAAAATCATCTTCTTCCGGTGTAAGCTGCTCCACAAATTCTTTCCCTCTTTCTCCGAGGCAATAATCCACAAGTTTATGTTTATCGGATTGCCATTTACCGAAATTATCATTAACATAAATCACGGGAATTCCTTTTTCCTTAGCCCTTTTTTTCAAGTTGGCGATATGAGGGGCGATAGGAAGGGATTGCTCAATGAGCATCTCTCCCTCAGGGAAATCAAAATCATTGATTACATCTATGATTAACAGAGCTACAGGGGGATAAGATGGTGATGAGGACAAAGAAAACTCACTCCTTTTTAAAGTCACTCTCAGGTACTCATATCTATTCCTTTCTTTATTATTAGCAAAACCTTTTGTATAATCACATCAAATACAAAGATGGAGTCTGAAAACAATGCTTCAACAAGAAAAAGACGAGTATTATATGTCACTGGCCCTTAAAGAAGCCAAGAAGGCTGAAGAAATAGGTGAAGTGCCAATCGGTGCCGTTCTGGTGAAGGATGATGAGGTGATTGCTGCAGCCTTTAACCGCCGCGAGACTGAACACCGTGCCGTTGCTCATGCAGAACTGCTGGCGATCGATCAGGCGTGCCGCAAGCTTGAGGCCTGGAGGCTTTCGGGCAGTACGCTTTACGTTACCCTTGAGCCGTGCGCCATGTGTGCGGGAGCGCTTGTCCTCTCAAGAGTCGACCGGGTGGTCTATGGTGCATCAGACCCCAAAGGCGGCTGTGCCGGCACATTGATGAACCTTCTGGAGGAAGAACGGTTTAATCATCAATGCGAGGTTGCAGCAGGGGTTCGTGGTGAGGAATGCAGCGAGATGCTTTCTGCTTTCTTTCGGGGGCTCAGAAAACGGAACAAAGAACAGAAGAAGTTGCAGGACCGCCAAGAATTGTAAATATCTGGTCCGGGTTGATTTTTTAACGCTGGCGTTGTATACTTAATCTTGCACATTTGATATGTGCCTAACAATGTTATACACTTTGTCGCGCTAGGCGGGGAGGTAGCGGTGCCCTGTACTCGCAATCCGCTGTAGCGAGGCTGAATTCCTCTCCTCGGTTAGTCCAACGTACGGCCTGACCCACGTAAGTGGTGTTGACATTCGGGTCCTGCGCAACGGGGACCCATGAACCCTGTCAGGTCCGGAAGGAAGCAGCAGTAAGTGGTCATCTTCGTGTGCCGCGGGGCAGCCTGGATCGAGCTAACTGCCTGGGTAACGCGTAGGTTGGCTATTCCAAAGAGAGGTGCGCGGCATTTTATATACTTAAAACAATAACTCACTCCTTATGGGGTGAGTTTTTTGCTGATTTTCAGTATAATAGAGGATAGAGAACTTATTTTTAAACATGAATGAAGGAGGGCATGGGATGAGCTATCAAGCGCTTTACCGTGTCTGGCGGCCTCAGTCCTTTCATGATGTGGTCGGACAGGAACATATCACCAAGACAATCCAGAACGCACTTGTCCAGGACAAGCTTTCCCATGCCTATCTGTTTTCAGGGCCACGGGGAACGGGGAAAACAAGTGCGGCGAAGATTATTGCTAAGGCTGTAAACTGTGTTCATGCACCAACAGCAGAACCTTGCAATGAATGCGATCACTGTATGGGAATTACAAACGGGTCCATTTCCGATGTACTGGAAATCGATGCGGCTTCCAATACAGGAGTCGACGACATCCGGGATATACGAGATAAAGTGAAATTTGCACCATCGGTTGTCCGTTATAAGGTCTATATTATTGATGAGGTTCATATGCTTTCAACTGGAGCGTTCAACGCCCTGCTTAAAACATTGGAAGAGCCTCCACCCCATGTTATTTTTATTCTTGCTACAACAGAACCACATAAAATTCCACTGACTATTATTTCGCGTTGCCAGCGGTTTGACTTCAAGCGGATCTCCAGTGATTCCATCGTTAACCGAATGAAGACCATACTGGATTCCAACAGCATCATTCCGGATGATGATGCCCTCCACCTTCTTGCCAGGGCTGCTGAAGGGGGAATGCGGGATGCGTTAAGTCTGCTCGATCAGGCGATTTCCTACAGCGAGGATGAAGTGAAGGTCGAGGATGTGCTCGCGGTTACCGGAGCCGTTTCGCAAGGCTTTTTATCACAGGTGGCCAAAGCCTTTAAGGAGAAGGACGTAGCGAAAGCTTTGAATGTGGCGGGCCGGCTTATGTCGGAGGGGAAGGATCCTGTACGCTTCCTTACCGATCTCATTTATTACTACCGTGACATGCTTTTATACCAGACGGCTCCGAATCTTGAAGAAATACTTGACCGGGTAAAAGTGGATGATGAATTCAAAGAACTTGCAGAGGAAACGGACCGTACGTGGATTTACAAAGTAATAGAGCTGTTGAATCAGTCACAGCAGGAAATGAAGTGGACCAATCATCCTAAGATTTTTCTGGAGCTTTCCCTGATCAAAATCTGCCAGGAAGAACGGCAGGAAACAGCAGGAGTGAGCCAGGACTTGTTTAAGAAAATAGAAGACCTCGAGCATGAAGTCCGAATACTGAAGGAAAAAGGTGTGGCGCTTGCACCTTCCTCATCCGATGCCCCGCCTGTCCAGGAAAAGAAAACATTCAGGACATCGGGAAAAGGAAGCGGAACAAATACCGGCCGGGTGAAAGAGATGCTGAAAAAAGCGGCCAAGCCGAATTTGGTCCAGGTGAAAAACAACTGGGGAACCATCATGGAGAAGATCAAGGCGGAAAAAGTAAGTGTCTTTGCTCTTTTATCTGGTGCAGAACCGGTTGCATGCTCAGACAAAGATGTGCTTCTCTCCTTCCAACATGAAATTCACAGCCAAATGGCGTCGTCCGACAACATTCGCAGCTGTGTGGAAAACGTAATATATAGTACAATAGGGAAGTCCCTAACCATGCTAACCATCCTCCAGCCTGAATGGGAGACCGTAAAAAAGGAGTTCATTCAGCAGCAGCAGCGGAGCGATGGAGGACAGAGCGAGGCGGAAGCGGAAGATCCACTAATTGCAGAAGCCAAAAAGCTCTTTGGAGAAGAATTAATTGAAATAAAAGAATAAACCTTAGGAGGAAGATATTTATGATGCGTGGCGGCGGAAACATGAACAATATGATGAAACAAATGCAGAAGATGCAAAAGGAAATGGCAAAAGCCCAGGAGGACCTTAAGGATAAAAAAGCGGAAGGCACTGCTGGCGGCGGTATGGTTACCGTGATTGCTAACGGACATAAAGAAATTCTGGAAGTTAACATTAAAGAGGAAGTCGTAGATCCTGAAGATATTGAAATGCTTCAAGACCTTGTGCTTGCTGCTACCAACGAAGCACTTAAAAAAGTAGATGAGCTTGTATCACAGGATATGGGCAAATTCACTAAAGGGCTGAACATACCGGGATTATTCTAGGGGGCTAACATATGCATTACCCAGAGCCGATATCAAAGCTGATAGACAGCTTTATGAAATTGCCAGGAATCGGGCCCAAAACAGCGGTCCGTCTGGCATTTTTCGTATTAGACATGCGTGAAGATGATGTGCTCGATTTTGGTCGTGCCCTTGTGAACGCCAAAAGGAACTTAATATATTGTTCCAATTGCTTTCATATTACAGACCGTGATCCGTGCATGATCTGTGATGATTCCAGCAGGGATCATACCACCATCTGTGTGGTGCATGATTCCAAGGATGTTATCGCCATGGAAAAAATGAAGGACTTCCGGGGCCTCTACCATGTGCTGCACGGTTCCATTTCCCCGATTGAAGGGATTGGACCGGAAGACATCAAAATTGCGGAACTTTTAAAACGGCTGGCCGATGACAACATTCAGGAAATCATCTTGGCGACGGATCCCAATATTGAAGGTGAAGCTACAGCTATGTATATTGCCCGGCTGTTAAAGCCGACCGGCATTAAGGTTACGCGGATTGCTCATGGACTCCCTGTAGGCGGGGATTTGGAATATGCCGATGAAGTGACACTTTCCAAAGCCATGGAAGGCAGACGTGAAATATAATTAAAAGGAGACATACCGTATGTTCTTCTCCCGAAAAGGGCGTTTGCGAAAAGAAGGAGATCAACGTCTTTTAGAATCCCTTCAGCAAATCAAGACTGTCTGGGCCAATCAGAAAGCCATGGTAGAACGAAGCGTCGAGCCTTCGGATCAGGTTTTGTGTGAATTGAAGCTGGCAGAAGCCAAATATTTGTTCCTGCTAAAGGAAGCGAAAATTAGAAAAGTCACAACAGGGAGGCTGAAATAGGCCTTCCTGTTCTTTTTTTGGGACATCCTCCATACATTAGCTATATATGAAGGGTAGGGAGGATGAGTATGCAACCTGTTATGGTCATTTCCATTATAGGAAGTGCAATCTTGCTGTTACTATTGATCGGAGCTCCGTTAAAGCCGCTAAGGTGGACAGGGCAGCTGCTGATACGCCTGTCGATTGGAGCTTTGCTGCTGTTCTTTCTGAACACCGCAGGGGCCTCCTACGATATCCACGTACCGATCAATGCGGCCACTGTCTTTATTTCCGGTTTGCTCGGTCTGCCTGGGCTTGCTTCACTGGCAGCCATACAGTATTTTATTGTGGGCTGATCCTCTTCCTGCTGAGCTTTTGTTCGGCAAAAGAGGATTCTTTTTTTATTTTGATAAAAACTCTTGCCAACCATTAGCTGCCGTGGTATATTAATTGAGCTGCTTCTTTGCTTGCTGATTTGGCAAGTAGCCAAGAAAAAACTTTTTAAAAAAAGTGTTGACTTGATCGGCAGCTAAGTGATATACTAATAAAGTCGCCAAAACAAGCGACGCAAACAAATGTTCTTTGAAAACCAAACAAAAGCCAGAGTAAGTCAGGGATTTTACAATCCCATCAATTTCTTATTTTTAAACATTAAGAGCTATATCAAACACTTTATTGGAGAGTTTGATCCTGGCTCAGGATGAACGCTGGCGGCGTGCCTAATACATGCAAGTCGAGCGAATGACGAGGAGCTTGCTCCTCTGATTTAGCGGCGGACGGGTGAGTAACACGTGGGTAACCTGCCTGTAAGACGGGGATAACTCCGGGAAACCGGAGCTAATACCGGATGATAACGA